>NZ_CP152018.1:2707500-4723551 GCF_038620285.1 Sporosarcina sp. FSL K6-1540 | reverse complement strand
ACACAGCTTTTTTGGAGATTGCAGGTGCCCAGTTCGCAAACGTATATAGTGCAATTGCAGCAAAAATTGCTTCACTTCAAGCAGAAATTGCCTCCATTCAACAGACTATCGAGCGTCTATTGGCCGAGGAAGCGGCAAGGGAAAAAGAAGAAGTGAAAACTTCCAACTAACAACGGGGGAGATAACTATCATGTCGACCGAAGTGAAGATAGACTATGGAGAAGTTGAAAACCAATTAAGGGAAATGAATAGCAAAACGGAGTCACTCATTCCAAGAGCTGAACCACCGATTACGGGAAATACGATGGATGTCGTGACTAAACAGACGAAGTTGTCGATTCAACTGGAACAGCTTTTGATGAACTATCAAACTGTATTAATGGAGAATAGTAAAACAACGACTAGCTCCGTTGAATTCATGCGTGAATCAGACGAAAAAATAGCGACTGTCGTGCATAGTACATTATCCGGACCGAAGCAGGCGATGTTATAATGAAAGTAGTAGATGTCAGCCCGTTCCACGATGGCTTGCGGCGGAATAATACCATGCTAAATCGTTTGGAAAATGAAATGAATGCAATCGAGACCGCAGTCGAAGGACTCGTTGCGCTGGAAGACTCCCTTAAAGGGCAAGGTGGTGACGCAATCCGTGCATTTTATGCGGAGTGCCACCTGCCGTTCTTACAGTTTTTCATGACATTCAAAAGCAATTACGTAAATGTCCTCACCCAAATGGATTCCGCACTCGATGCATTGGAGCCAGATATGAACGGGTTCATCCGTGAAACATTCCTTGAAGGAGAAGTTGAAGCCGGACTTACAGAAATTTCACAAATGACAAGCAGTCTCACCGACGAAGCCAACGACATTATGAATCAGGTCGCCGATATCGTTGCCCTTCCACATCTGAATGATAGTGATGTCCAGGAGGGGGTTCGGGATGCGCGGAGGAAACGGGATCGAACGATTGCCGATTTGTATGAATTTGATGCGAACCAGACGAGGGCTTTAATAGCGATAGAGAATGATCTGAAGACAATGGAAAAATGGCTTTCTGATATTGAAGGATTGTTCACTGACGGTGTGACGGCCATCGACTTCCCGATGGATAAATGGGCAGCATTGTCGGCGAAAAATACTCTTCAGACAGATTTAGCACAACGAACTGCCGGGATGGACGGCGTAAATGGGGGACAAGGATCCGGTGATGAACCTGGCAATCTAGTAGGGGCAAATACTTCTGAAGATGAGCAGATGAAAGCACTCTATGCCGCAATGGAAAAAGAACAACATGTGGGTAATCCTGTGAATGACTACGCAATCGATCCGAATACGGGCGAATACATCATGATGAACCAAGGACTCGTTCGTGTTTCAAAGGATTACGGACCCAAAGAACTGAGCCTCATTGATAAAGCCGGGTTGGGAGTAGCTAACTTCTTAATCCTGGATGACTTAAAAACAATCACGGATCCCGATAGTTCCTACATGGCCAAGGGATTGTCCATGGCCTCGATTACCCCTTTTGGGCCAGCGATAAAAGCGGGTAACGCGGGTATTAGACTTGTTAGGAAGTCTTCAATTGTGAAGTGGATAAGTCCTAAGAAAGTTGAAAATGTTACTGGTAAGGGTACGGGTAAAGGTGGTAAGGAAGTTAGTGAGGCTAAGAAGCAAGTAATAAAAGATGGCAGTCATATTAATGAAAAGGGTAAAATAAAGTCGAATGTTAACTATAAAGCAGGAGAGTTTGATTATATTTATGAGACAGATAATTTAGGGAGAATATCTAAATTTGAAACAGACAATTTACAATTGACAAAGAGGGAGGCGAGATTGCCCCATGATCCAAATACGCCAGGTAAAGTAAAAGGAGATCATGCAGGACATTTGGCTGGGGATAGGTTTGGAGGCTCTCCTGAATTGGATAACTTAATTTCACAATCCTCAAATGTTAATTTAAGTCAGTATAAGAAAATTGAAAATCAATGGGCAAAAGCACTTGATAATAAGAAACAGGTTAAAGTTAGTGTTAAAGTTAAATATGATGGTGATAGTCAGAGACCATCTGAATTTAATATACAATATGAAATAGACGGAAAGTATTCTGAACGTGATATTTTGAATTAGGAAGGAGATTCTTATTGATGAGTAAAGTATTTGAAGACTATTTTAGTGAGATACAAACAGATATGGTATCAATTTGCTTAGAGTATGTAGAAGAAAGGGCTGAAAAAATATATATTTATTGTTCTTTTGAAGAAGGAATTGTATCAAGTGATTATTTTTATAATATTAATGGTAAGATAGTAGAACGTCACAAATTAAATGATATGTTATCTAGTGGAGAAAATAACTATGATGTATCTGTTCAAAGGCAGAGTGGTGTTGTTAAAATTTTGAATATGGATATAAAAAGTGTAATAAAGTTATGCAAGGAATATAATAGAGAAATACCAACAGAAATGAAATTAATATATAATATAGAAGAAAATAGCCTGAAAGCGGAATATAAATACGAACTAGTTTATTCTGATGACCCTGTTAAGACAGCGGATGATGTTGCAATGGAATGGTTCGAGGAAATAAGTAAAGATAATAGTTGGAGTTAATAACTAGTATTACATGGGAATTGGTAGTTTGAAAAGTCTTTCTCCTACACTGAATCTTAGATCTTCGAATAACTTGAATTAAAGATGTATATGAGTCTCTGGTATTAGTATGGATGCCTTTTATATTCAGATTGCCGACAATTAATTATATATAAAACGCCACAGTGAAAAAATTTGCTGTGGCGTTTTTCCTTTGTCTTAAATCATTCGTGTTATGAGATTAGTAGCTGTTTATTTGTCCGAAGGGCATGAATGAACATAAATGTTTGGAACCAGAACTTTCGCCCACGACTTGGCATGGTAGACATGCTACTGAATTTCAAGCTATTCGTGAAGGGGGAATTCACACAGCTTTTTTGGAGATTGCAGGTGCCCAGTTCGCAAACGTATATAGTGCAATTGCAGCAAAAATTGCTTCACTTCAAGCAGAAATTGCCTCCATTCAACAGACTATCGAGCGTCTATTGGCCGAGGAAGCGGCAAGGGAAAAAGAAGAAGTGAAAACTTCCAACTAACAACGGGGGAGATAACTATCATGTCGACCGAAGTGAAGATAGACTATGGATAAGTTGAAAACCAATTAAGGGAAATGAATAGCAAAACGGAGTCACTCATTCCAAGAGCTGAACTACCGATTACGGGAAATACGATGGATGTCGTGACTAAACAGACGAATTTGTCGATTCAACTGGAACAGCTTTTGATGAACTATCAAACTGTATTAATGGAGAATAGTAAAACAACGACTAGCTCCGTTGAATTCATGCGTGAATCAGACGAAAAAATAGCGACTGTCGTGCATAGTACATTATCCGGACCGAAGCAGGCGATGTTATAATGAAAGTAGTAGATGTCAGCCCGTTCCACGATGGCTTGCGGCGGAATAATACCATGCTGAATGGTTTGGAAAATGAAATGAATGCAATCGAGACCGCAGTCGAAGGACTCGTTGCGATGGAAGACTCATTGAAAGGGCAAGGTGGTGATGCAATCCGTACATTTTATGCGGAGTGCCACCAGCCGTTCTTACAGTTTTTCATGACATTCAAAAGCATTTACGTAAATGTCCTCACCCAAATGGATTCTGCACTTGATGCATTGGAGCCGGATGCGAACGGGTTCCTCCGTGAAACATTCCTTGAAGGAGAAGTTGAAGCCGGACTTACAGAAATTTCACAACTGACAAGCAGTCTCACCGACGAAGCGAACGACATTATGAATCAGGTCGCCGATATCGTTGCCCTTCCACATTTGAATGATAGTGATGTGCAGGAAGGGGTTCGGGATGCACGGAGGAAACGGGATCATACGATTGCCGATTTGTATGAATTTGATGCGAACCAGACGAGGGCTTTAATAACGATAGAGAATGACCTGAAGACGATGGAAACATGGATTTCTGATATCGAAGGATTGTTCACTGACGGTGTGACGGCCATCGACTTTCCGATGGATAAATGGGCAGCATTATCATCGAAAAATACTCTTCAGACAGATTTAGCACAACGAACTGCCGGGATGGACGGCGTAAATGGGGGACAAGTATCCGGTGATGAACTTGGCAATCTAGTAGGGGCGAATACTTCTGAAGATGAGCAATTGAAGGCACTCTATGCCGCAATGGAAAAAGAACAACATGTGGCTAATCCTGTGAATGACTACGCAATCGATCCGAATACGGGCGAATACATCATGATGAACCAAGGACTCGTTCGTGTTTCAAAGGATTACGGACCCAAAGAACTGAGCCTCATTGATAAAGTCGGGTTGGGAGTAGCTAACTTCTTAATCCTGGATGACTTAAAAACAATCACGGATCCCGATAGTTCCTACATGGCCAAGGGACTGTCCATGGCCTCGATTACCCCTTTTGGGCCAGCGATAAAAGCGGGTACAGCGGGTATTAGACTTGTTAGAAAATCTTCAATTGTGAAGTGGATAAGTCCTAAGAAAGTTGAAAATGTTACTGGTAAGGGTAAGGGTACGGGTAAAGGTGCATCGAGTAATAATGGAGAAACTATTGATACTATCGATGCTGACAAAGATGTTAACATCGATAACTTCGACTTCGGTAAATTCTTGAAAAAACACAAAGATGATCCACCAGAAGAAATGAAGAATCACCACGCACATCACATTCTATTTAAGAGAGGTAATGGAAAAGCTCAACAAGAGCTTGTTAAGGAAGGACAAGAAATATTAAGAGAATATGATATAGACCCAATTTACGGCCTGGAAAATTTGACTTGGGCACCAAATATAAAAGGTCAACATGATATTACGGCACTTCGAAATGTTGTAGATAAGATTAAAGAAGTGGAAAATAGTGGCGGTGACCGGGATGATATCGTTCAAATACTTGAACGATTAGGTCGTATAGCCGCTCAAAGGAGATAGTGGGAATATGGAAATTATACAACTAGCTAAAGAAATACGTACAGCTATCAAGCAAAATAATGTCGAACGAGTAGTCGAGTTAATTGGTTCAGATATGGAACTCTTGAATTTGGTGACAACATTTGGAACTTTTCTTCATGTAGCAGCCACACATGGAAAGCTTGAAATAGTCAAGAAACTTATAGAGTTAGGTGCTGACATAAATAGGCGCGGTGCTATACTTGGTGGTGGAGCAATTAATGAAGCGGCTTCAGATGGACACATTGAAATTGTGAGATATTTATTGTCCTGTGGGGCTGAATTGGATGTGAGCGAACCAGAAAGGAATCCTTTATTTTCTGCAATTCTGGGTGGACATATAGATATTGTAAAACTTCTGATTGAAAATGGAATTGATATTCATGTGAAGTACACAGGAGAATCTATGAAAAATATGGGTGCATTAGCATTTGCGCATGAACGTGGGCAAAAGGTAATTGCTGATTTATTGGATCCCGATAAAAAAGAAGAATATAAGGATACTAGGCAATATGAAACAACGGAGATTTTAGATTATATAACTGAACAGTTTGGCCCTATTGATCACACAATCAGTGAAATCATCCCTGGCAGTAAGGTAGCGGTTAATGTTCAAGTGATACTGCCATCGAAAGAACATGATTATATAACTCTTGTGACAACTGGGATGAGTGATGTTGCAATGGATGATTCAGAAGGCAGTGAGGAATTTAAGTACGCCGAATTAGTCCTGAAATTACCTGCAAATTCGCCAATCAGTAAAGAGGAAATGAAGAACAAAGATCATTATTGGCCTTTGAAGTGGCTGAGAATGGTTGCGCACATTCCGCATAAATATGATGGTTGGTTAGGTGAAGGGGTTATTCTTCCAAATGGGGAACCGCCAATGCCATTTGCAGCCACTACAGCGTTATCATGTATTTTGGTAAGTGAATCTGAAGATATGGGTAGTATTTTAGATACGGAAAATAGAATAATTAATTTTTATACGTTACTCCCTATTTATGAAGAAGAAAGAGAGATCGCATTACACAATGGGCATGACTTTTTAATGGGGAAATTCGATGAGTTTGGTATTTCAGATGTGCTTGATATAAACAGAAAAAATGTTGGTTTGGAAGGATAATGCTTGGACTATGCTGAATTACTGAGGTGACATAAAACACCATTGATAAATGTCACATTTTTTAAAAGTACATTTGTCGATGGTGTTTTTGCATGGGGAAAAACGTATATACAGGGGAGGTAAAGTGGGTAGAAATATGGCACATGATAAAACAGTAGAGTCTGTGCATCCGTGGTATCCATCAGAGGAGGAATAAAGTTGGCTTCATAGTTTTAAAATAGGGTATAAGATTGGGAATAAAGACTGGGAGTTTGCAGACTTGAAAAATAAACCAGGAGGTAAATAATGATGGATGAAAATAAGTTGAGTAGTATTTACCAAGATATTGCTCAAACAGTGGTCGAAACGATCCCAGAAGAGTGGTCAAAAGTATTTGTATATGGTGAAATAAACGAAGATGTACGTAAAGCATACTTCTATTATTATCCAGAAAACGACGATTCTCCAATTCATAGCTATAATATCTCGCAGCTTTTTGATATAGGGGAAGAGGTCTATGATGATTTGTGGTATAAACTACTAGAAGGTTTAGAAAAACTTTGGTATGAATTTAAAAATAATAACCAGGAACCTTGGACAAATCTCACATTTATTTTTAACGGTGAAGGTAAATTAAAGATTGACTATGACTACGAGGATTTATCGGAAGCAGATGATTATGAAAGGCGAATTATTTGGAAGTATAAGTACCTAGGGCGTATACCTGAGGATGAAGACGACCAAGAATTCTTAAGGAAGTATTTACAATCAATTGAAGAAAAAGAGAATGAAAACGATAACGAACAATAATTAAAAAATCTTGATTGAACGAATATTAACCGCTCAGTCAAGATTTTTTCATATTGAACTCACATTTCGCAGCCTTCCCCAACCCTAAAGGTATTTTCTTTAATCGTGTCGAAAAGTATATTTACCTCTTTATTCGGACGGCAAAGAAGGTATTGAACTTCACAGCCAACATCCCCTTGTGAGTGGATTTCATTTGATACACTCGCTCAAAAAGCGGAAACCCCTAATCAAATGAGCTGTGCTTACTGTATCTGTTTTATGCCCTTCTTTTTTAAGCCATGCATATACTTTGGACACTGATATCATTTGTAGCACACCAGGCCGTGACGCTGGACTCACCACTCGCTTTAAATGTGTCAATCCGCACCTGCCACATGGCTCGCCGTTCGTCTCTTGTCATGAAAAAACCTCCTAACCATTGATGTTAATGTGATTATCACATAACACTAAAGAGGTTAGAAGGTGGGGAGTATTTGGCGCTTACTTTGATGCGAACCAGACGAGGGCTTTGATAACGATAGAGAATGACCTTTCCATCATGGAGACATGGCTTGAAGATATCGGAAGACTCTTCAAGGAAGGGCTCACCTGCGTCCATTTTGTGTCTAAACAGTGGGCGACAATTACACTGAAAAGTGGATTGAAAACAGCCGTCGATCAACAAACCTCTACGTTTGTAGTGGAAGTAGAGAACAGTGATCAGGCCAATCTCGAAGGTACGGAAATCGACCCCAGACATGAAAAAGGAGCACCATCAGGAAAACTATTCCCAAGGAGGTAAATATATGGCGGAATTCGAACTTATAAATGATTTAGAAAATAAAACCTATAAGGTACCTGAAGATGATATTTTAAAAGCTGAGCATAGGATGGGTATCAGTTTCCCAAATGATTTAAAACAATTATATTTAGAAGTTGGTTATGGTTTTATTAAAGGTCAAAGTACAAATGCGATAAATAGGATACTTGGACCAGGGACTGCAGTGGATTTTAGACTAAGAGAAGGTATTTTTGAATTTGACCCAGATCTCGATGAACTTTATGATGCTGAAGATAAACTTATTTTCTTTGAAGTAAACGAAGGTGTATATATATCATTAGATTTGCAAAAAGTAAATAATCAGGTATTTTATTTTGATATTCAGATAGCCGAGTCGCTAGATGATTTTTTCAAGAAATTTTCCAACGATAATGAATATTATATAGATTTAATTGAGGAGTAGGCTTAAAAAGTAGGGAGGTATCAGAAAAAATAGAATATTTTAATGTTAACCTTGATTGGCTAAATACCTTTCAAGGTCTTTTATTTACATAGGTTTTTATGGTTAAAATACTTATATGTTTTAATCTAAATCCTATAAAGGTTAGCAGACTTATGAATTTAGCTAAAGGTGATATTTATCCTCCAGGCAAATAATCTAGTAGGAGGTTTTAGTCTTGTGGTAAAAATTGTTGTCCAGAATACAAAAAAGTGAATAGGAATATGGAGACACACTTAGAAAGCTGGCGACTAACGAGGAACTAGAGAGAATGAAACAAACTATCAAAGATAAATTTGTTGACATAACTTAACCTGAAATCTGGTTAAGTAGCATCAGGTAACTGTCACTCATTCAATTGTGAAACTATATAACAATCATATTTTTTCCGGTGATGGTAGTCCATGTAATTACAAGGATAGTGTAAATATGAAAAATGAACTGGATATAACTACAAAGATTTCCATATAAAATTACTAAACTTCATAAGAAATTCAACAATAATAATGCCTTTGAACCTATCAAAGACAAGATACAGATTTATGTATTTGATAGATTCCTTTTTCATATATACCGATGGCGCTATGAAAGTAGTAAATGTCAGCCCTCTCCACGATGGCTTGCGGCGGAATAATACCATGCTAAATCGATTGGAAAATGAAATGAAAGCAATCGAGACCGCAGTCGAAGGACTCGTTGCGCTGGAAGATTCATTGAAAGGACAAGTGGGAGATGCGATCCGCGCATTTTATGCGGAGTGCCACTTGCCGTTCTTAAAGTTTTTCATGACGTTCAAAAGCAATTACGCAAATGTCCTCACCCAAATGGATTCCGCACTCGATGCACTGGAACCGAATGCGAACGGGTTCATCCGTGAAACATTCCTTGAAGGAGAAGTTGAAGAAGGACTTACGGTAATTTCTAGACTGACAAGCAGTCTCACCGACGAAGCGAATGACATTATGAATCAGGTCGCCGATATCGTTGCCCTTCCACATCTGAATGATAGTGATGTGCAGGAGGGGGTTCGGGATGCACGAAGGAAACGGGATATTACGATTGCCGATTTGTATGAATTTGATGCGAACCAGACGAGGGCTTTAATAGCGATAGAGAATGACCTTTCCATCATGGAGACATGGCTTGCAGATATCGAAAGTCTCTTCAAGGAAGGGCTCACCGGCGTCCATTTTGAGTCTAAACAGTGGGCAGCAATTACACTGAATAGCGGATTGCAAACAGGAATTGATCCACAGACCTCTGCGGTTGCGGGGGGCCTAGGGAATAGTGATCAGGATAATCTGATCGGCACGGAAATCAAAGCAGGAGCCTTCCAGGCACTTGAAAGTAAAAGAACCGAGACAATCGAGCGTGGGGCTTATGGAAGCTACAACCTGTTAAAATTCCACATCTATGAAAATGGCCTGATTATTAAGGAATACCAACTTGGGACAAGAAAGCAGATTCAATACGAAGTGGTTAAAGAAGTAGAAGAATTCGATGACGGTGGTGTTCGTGAGCTCGACAACTATTTTGAAGGTACGAAGCTAGCATTTGTGGATTATATCCATCCGAGGGCAATCATCCAAAAAGGCTTCAAAAAAATGGCGCTGGCTATCATCCCTGGAGTTAAGCCATCCAAATATAAAGGGAATCTTTCCGTTAAGAAGACTTCTGCAGTTGAAAATAAGTCTAAGGGTACTGGTGAAAATGTACAGGATAAAATTAATTACCCTAGCAAACCACATACTAATAAAACACCTGGACATTGGGAAGCAATGATAGATAAAGCTGATGAATTGGCCAAGAAGGATGATGTAAGTAAAATTTATTTAAACAAAGGTCTATCAAACGAAATACCAGGAATTAAACCAAATCGAAGACCTGATATAATGGTTGTTAGGAAAGATCGAAAAATTGATCAATATGAGGTTCCAAGTAAAACAGATAATGTGGAAGACTTAATTGAGAGAATGGAAGATAATCAAAGACTCTTGATAGATAGAGCTGGAGACATATTCATTTTACCGCCAAAAAAGTAAAAAGAGATGAGGTTTAGTGATGGAAGAGAGATTAACAACATCAATTGTATTATATGGTGAGATAGATTCCTTTGATTCTGAAAAGTGGTTAGATTTTTATAAATATGTTATAAATTTTATTAATTCACTTAATTTCGAGCCGAATTATATGGCCGTTTCTGGGGTGTCAATTAAAAGTAGCAAGATAACTTCACTAAAAAGAATTGAAAGGAAATTTTGTGAATCAGTGGAAAAAGGTGAAGAGATTTCATCTGTGTCTATATATAGTCTTCCAGAAGATTATGAAATAGCTGCTTTTGATTATAACGTATATATATGTAGGACTAATAGGTTGAAATATTCACATATAATAATTACGTTACCCAATGAAATATTTGACAAAGTTGATTATAAGGGGGTAATTGAAGAATTGAAAAAAAATATAGAATTCGAAAATGGTGAAGTGTTTAAGTTGTTAAATTTGGAGAGTCCCCACCTATATGCCTCCAAAGCAAACGATCCATCTTCATTTAAGACCTTAGATGTCATTTTAAAATTCTAAACATAATTTTACCTTGATTGGCTTATTACCTTTCAAGACTTTTTTCTTGATCCCACGATTTATGGTTGTAATATATTGATTTTGAAGTAACTGCTCATGATGTTAAACTGACAAACCTTCTTTATCTTGGATTGTCGGCAAACAACAAGAATAGGGTGTATGTAAATATAGCTAATAGGGGTCATAAATATGAATAGCAGGAAAGGATGAGAATTACTAGTATATTTGATGCGGTTTGAGCGCACTAATCCACGGACGGGAATATCGTCGATTTTGAATCCCCTCTTGAGCGCCAAAACAATTCCATTTAAATTATTTACTGCCTGTATCATTTGCTGTACGAATCGGAAGTCAGGTTCTAAACGAGATAACTTCTGATAGTGTAATTATGAAAAAATGAACTGGAAGTACTTACAAAGCTTTTCATAGAAAATGATGTAGACTTTACTGATCTTCATCAGAAATTCAATAATATAAAATGCCTTGGAACCTATCAAAGACAAGATACAGATTTATGTATTTGATAGGTTCCTTTTTAATATATACTGATGGCGCTATGAAAGTAGTGAATATCAGTCCTTTCCACGATGGCTTGCGGCGGAATAATACCATGCTGAATCGTTTGGAAAATGAAATGAATGCAATCGAGACCGCAGTCGAAGGACTCGTTGCGATGGAAGACTCATT
The DNA here is from genome assembly GCF_038620285.1 of Sporosarcina sp. FSL K6-1540. Taxonomy (NCBI): domain Bacteria; kingdom Bacillati; phylum Bacillota; class Bacilli; order Caryophanales; family Caryophanaceae; genus Sporosarcina; species Sporosarcina sp. FSL K6-1540. The sequence continues at coordinate 4,712,083 of NZ_CP152018.1, read as the reverse complement.
GAAAGGACAAGGAGGAGATGCAATCCGTGCATTTTATGCGGAGTGCCACCTGCCGTTCTTACAGTTTTTCATGACATTCAAAAGCATTTACGTAAATGTCCTCACCCAAATGGATTCCGCACTCGATGCATTGGAGCCAGATATGAACGGGTTCATCCGTGAAACATTCCTTGAAGGAGAAGTTGAAGCCGGACTTACAGAAATTTCACAACTGACAAGCAGTCTCACCGACGAAGCGAACGACATTATGAATCAGGTCGCCGATATCGTTGCCCTTCCACATTTGAATGATAGTGATGTGCAGGAGGGGGTTCGGGATGCGCGGAGGAAACGGGATCATACGATTGCCGATTTGTATGAATTTGATGCGAACCAGACGAGGACTTTGATGACGATAGAGAATGACCTGAAGACGATGGAAACATGGCTTTCTGATATCGAAGGATTGTTCACTGACGGTGGGACGGCCATCGACTTTCCGATGGATAAATGGGCAGCATTATCATCGAAAAATACTCTTCAGACAGATTTAGCACAACGGACAGCCGGGATGGACGGCGTAAATGGGGGACAAGGATCCGGTAATGAGCCTGGCAATCTAGTAGGGGCGAATACGTCTGAAGATGAGCAATTGAAGGCACTCTATGCCGCAATGGAAAAAGAACAACATGTGGCTAATCCTGTGAATGACTACCCAATCGATCCCCATACAGGCGAATACATCATGATGAACCAAGGACTCGTTCGTGTTTCAAAGGATTACGGCCCCAAAGAACTGAGCCTCATTGATAAAGCCGGGTTGGGAGTAGCAAACTTCTTAATCCTGGATGACTTAAAAACAATCACGGATCCCGATAGTTCCTATGTGGCCAAGGGACTGTCCATGGCCTCGATTACCCCTTTTGGGCCAGCGATAAAAGCGGGTAACGCGGGTGTTAGACTTGTTAGGAAGTCTTCAATTGTGAAGTGGATAAGACCTAAGAAAGTTGAAAAGGCTACTGATAAGGGTATAAATAATGCTAAAGATATAACCAAATTAACTGTTGATGATATACCAACTGCAAAGAGTGGGAACTTTAATAAATTCTTCAATTCCCTTACAAGTAGCGAACTAGACGAACTTTGGAAAGATAAAAAGTTTAGAAAGAAAATTGAACGTCAGCTTAGAGAACCTGGAGGTTTACATGAGTGGCACTTAGTTTCAAGGGCTCCGCAATTTAAGCATTGGAGTATTGGTGCTGAAGAGATTAAATTGTTACGAACATCTATATCTGATGTTAAATTTGTCAATCCAAACGGTGTTCATGGAGGTTTAGGCTCAACTAAAGCACATAATGAATTGTTAGCGATAATAGATACTTCTAGCGACTATAATACATTTGTAAGACGACTTAATAATTGGGCTAATTATAGACTAGAGGGTGGGGTTTCATCTTTACCGGAAGGTCTTAAATTAAAGTAGGAGGATACTATAATGGAAAAACAAGGATGGGTTTCTTTTTGGTTAGGTAATATTAAAGATGAGGACTCTATAGGAGAGTATGTAGATTTAACGTATGATGAGGATGGCGAGTCTGTACCTTCCAAATTTTTTATGGATTTTAATATTGATATGGATGAAACAGATGAGGATACTATAGAAAAAGCGGTCTATAAGAATAGTAGTAATGATATTTTCACATTATTAGCTGGGTGTTCGTATGAAGAAATTATCATCCCACAATTTAAGAAAAGTATAGACTTAAAAAAATCATATAATGCAGTAATTCTGATATATAACTTTGAGTATAACAATGAAATTACTTCAACTAATGCTTTTGACTTTATTACTACTACAAATTATGAGTAAGAAAACACTTATAAGTATGGAAAATAGACTTAATTGATGGGCAACACAGAAATTAGTTTTTCTGGAAGAACTGCTTTATAATACGGATAAAAATAATTTAATCAGTCAATTAAGCAATGTAGACAATTCACTAATGATCCATTTTTTTACAGCAAATTATAACTGGAATAGTGGGTTTGATGTTCCAAAAGCACTCATTGAAAATGAGTATTGTGATTTAGGAACAGGATTACTAATATTTCATTACGCAGATGGATTTCAAATGTTAGAAAATCCAGAGGGAGTTTCAAATTCAGCATTAGAAGAGTGGAAGGATTTTTTATTAAATCTTTATAATAAACTATTAAAAATGGGTTTTAAGACACGGAATATATCATTTGAACCTGAATTAACAAAAATTCAGATATATAGGATTAGAAAAAGTAACCCGAATATACCAGATTTGCTTATTAGTAAATCACCAGGTGAATTAGTTGATATTCCTAATATATAATGTGATTTTAAAACCTTGATAGCCAAGTCCCTTTCAAGGTTTTTTGTTGAGGGGATACCTAGTGTCGAATGCACCACTATAAAGAACTGGGTGTACTTACAAAGCTTTTCATAGAAAATAATGTAGACTTTACTGATTTTTATCAGAAATTTAACGATAACTGACAAACCTTCTTTATCTTGGATTGACGGTAAACAACAAGAATAGGGTGTATGGATAGGGTACACTAAGTTGGATAGAAAAATAAGAGTTGAATCTAATTGAAGAGCGCTAGAAACACCCTTTGGAGAAATCGTGGACACTGAAAAAGTCCGCTAATTAAATTGTAACTGAAACTATCCATTGAAAATGCTTAGGCGCTTAAATGATGTTGTAGAAATTATAAAGGAGTTTAAAAATGGAAATTAAAAATAGTGATTACGGTGGATTTATAGTTTCTAAAAACATTAATTCAGGTTTACCAATTAGATACTCTTTTCGAGAAAAAAGCCCTATCCCGCAATTAAATGGATGGAATCTATATTCTACGATCGATGATGATAATTATATTAGTAATGCAGATAATTTTATAGTATTAAATGCTGAATCTATTTATAGAATCTCTCCCGTAATCTTAGAGGTTTTTGATGCTCATTATGGAACTGATTTGTGTTGGTTATACGAAGAGGGGATTCATCTAGGCTTTTATGATTTAAAAGGAGATAGGGAAACCTCTATAAGTGATATACTAAAAAATAATTAAAATGTGATTACTTTTCATTTACTATTTTGCTAGGTTCTTAAGGACGATGAAGAAATAGTTTGGAAGAGTAAGATTATTCAATCCCAAAAAGGCGGAGTTTAAAAACTTAATATTTAATGGAAACTGCGAGAGGAGCAGCCTTTAACATGCCTGTTAGGCTGTCTTGTCCTCATATTTTGTGACTGCTTGAAGTTGTAGGCTAGTATTTATGAGTGAATCCAGATTTTTAAGCGCACTAATACGGACGGGAATATCGTCGATTTTTGAATCCCCTCTTGAGCGCCGAAACAATTCGATTTACTTTATTTACTGCCTGCATCATTTGTTTAACGAATCGGTAGACAAGTTCTAAACGAGATAACTTCTGATAGTGTAATTATGAAAAAAATGAACTGGATGTACTTACAAAGCTTTTCATAGAAAATGGTGTAGACTTTACTGATCTTCATCAGAAATTCAACAATATAAAATGCCTTGGAACCTATCAAAGAGAAGATACAGATTTATGTATTTGATAGGTTCATTTTCATATATACCGATGGAGCTATGAAAGTAGTAAATATTAGCCCATTCCACAATGGCTTGCGGCGGAATAATACCATGCTGAATCGTTTGGAAAATGAAATGAAAGCAATCGAGACCGCTGTCGAAAGACTCCTTGCGCTGGAAGATTCATTGAAAGGACAAGGAGGAGACGCAATCCGTTCATTTTATGCGGAGTGCCACCTGCCGTTCTTACAGTTTTTCATGACATTCAAAAGCCATTACGGAAATGTCCTGACCCAAATGGATTCCGCACTCGATGCATTGGAGCCAGATATGAACGGATTCATCCGTCAAACGTTCCTTGAAGGAGAAGTTGAAGAAGGACTTACGGTGATTTCTAGACTGACAAGCAGTCTCGCCGACGAAGCGAACGACATTATGAATCAGGTCGCCGATATCGTTGCCCTTCCACATTTGAATGAAAGTGATGTGCAGGAAGGGGTTCGACATGCATGGAGGAAACGGGATCAAACGATAGCCGATTTGTATGAATTTGATGCGAACCAGACGAGGGCTTTGATAGCGATAGAGAATGACCTTTCCAACATGGAGACATGGCTTGCAGAAATCGAAAGTCTCTTCAATGAAGGGCTCACCGGCGTCCATTTTGAGTCTAAACAGTGGGCGGCAATTACACTGAACAGCGGATTGCAAACAGCCATCGATCAACAGGCCACAGCGGTTGCGGGGGGGCCTAGGGAAAAGTAATCAGGATAATCTGATCGGCACGGAAATCAAAGCAGGAGCCTTCCAGACACTTGAAAGTAAAAGAACCGAGACAATCGAGCGTGGAGCTTATGGAAGCTACAATCTGTTAAAATTCCACATCTATGAAAATGGTTTGATTGTAAAATAATACCAACTTGGGACAAGAAAGCCGATTCAATACGAAGTGGTTAAAGAAGTGGAAGAAGAATTCGATGACGGTGGTTTTCGTGAGCTCGACAACTATTTTGAAGGTACGAAGCTAGCATTTGTGGATTATATCCAGCCGAATGCAATCTTCCGTAAAGGTTTCGAAAAATGGTGCTCGCTATCATCCCTGGAGTTAAGCCATCCAAATATAAAGGGAATCTTTCCGTTAAGAAGACTTCTGCAGTTGAAAATAAGTCTAAGGGTACTGGTAAGATTGAGAAGACATATAGCTGTCCGTCTGGTTATAGAAAAGGGGTTAGGGATGAAGCTTGGGACAAAGCTAAAGGTAAAGTAATAGACCCAGGTACTGTAAAAGTAATGAATAAAGAAGTACCATGGGAAATGGGACATAAACCAGGATACGAATTTAGAAAGCATCAACAAAGTGCACAAGAAAGAGGAATTTCAAGAAAAGAGTTTCTAGATGAACACAATAATCCAGACCACTATCGGCCTGAGCTACCTTCTTCTAATAGAAGCCATAAAGGTGAAGATTTGACGGGCAATTATTTCGGAGATTAAGATTAAATAGTGTTTTAAGGAGGTTTACTATGAGTATTTCTAATGAAAATAAAATAATTGCAAAGTCAGCCTTACATGCCTTAGGTGGCAAACCCAGTGTCTCGAAGTTCTGGGACGATAGTAATGTCAGTAACATTGATATGCTATCAACGATAAACAGACCCTTTGATGGTGTAACATCATACTCGACTATTGGACTATCCAACCATTCAATTGGATTTACTGTTGATGAAACTCCTTTACGAATAGAAATTGTGGGAGCAAGTGCAACAGAGTATGGACAATTTTCTAATGTATTGGCTACTTGTGCTTTTTGTATTATAAATTCAAAATTTTCGGTTTTCCAAGGTGAAGTATTTCGAGATATAATAAAGATGTATTATCCCAATAGTGAGATGAAACATATGCTATTTGTTTCACCTTTCTTGTGGGAAGACTTAAAGACGATTGATTTTCCAAACAAAAAAGTTGCATGGTTGCTCGCAGTTCCAATATCTGGAAATGAGTATTTATTTGCTCAAGATAAAGGAACAGATTCATTAGAAGAATTATTTGGGAAGGGAAAAATAGATATTTTTGATCTAGAACGAGAATCAATATTGTGATTTTCTAGTTTGTTGACCTTGATTGGCTTTTGCCTTTTAAGGTTTGTATAACAGTTTCGGGATTGAACAAATTGATTTTTGAATCAAAAGCTTATGACGGTGGGCAGACGTATGTCATTGTATAAAGTGACAATTTAATCAAAGCAATTTAAATGCTGGAACTGATACAATTTCGAATTGTGTTAGTACTAGGTGCCTTGTTAGCGGATAAATAAAATCAAGCCGCACACAGAATTTCGATTCCGTGTGCGGCTTTTTGTGAAATGCAATTAGAAAAGCAAAGTTGCAATAAATGGATTACGCACTCGATGCACTTGAACCGAATGCGAACGGGTTCATCCGTGAAACATTCCTTGAAGGAGAAGTTGAAGCCGGACTTACAGAAATTTCACAACTGACAAGCAGTCTCACCGACGAAGCGAACGACATTATGAATCAGGTCGCCGATATCGTTGCCCTTCCACATTTGAATGATAGTGATGTGCAGGAGGGGGTTCGGGATGCGCGGAGGAAACGGGATCATACGATTGCCGATTTGTATGAATTTGATGCGAACCAGACGAGGACTTTGATGACGATAGAGAATGACCTGAAGACGATGGAAACATGGCTTTCTGATATCGAAGGATTGTTCACTGACGGTGGGACGGCCATCGACTTTCCGATGGATAAATGGGCAGCATTATCATCGAAAAATACTCTTCAGACAGATTTAGCACAACGGACAGCCGGGATGGACGGCGTAAATGGGGGACAAGGATCCGGTAATGAGCCTGGCAATCTAGTAGGGGCGAATACGTCTGAAGATGAGCAATTGAAGGCACTCTATGCCGCAATGGAAAAAGAACAACATGTGGCTAATCCTGTGAATGACTACCCAATCGATCCCCATACAGGCGAATACATCATGATGAACCAAGGACTCGTTCGTGTTTCAAAGGATTACGGCCCCAAAGAACTGAGCCTCATTGATAAAGCCGGGTTGGGAGTAGCAAACTTCTTAATCCTGGATGACTTAAAAACAATCACGGATCCCGATAGTTCCTATGTGGCCAAGGGACTGTCCATGGCCTCGATTACCCCTTTTGGGCCAGCGATAAAAGCGGGTAACGCGGGTGTTAGACTTGTTAGGAAGTCTTCAATTGTGAAGTGGATAAGACCTAAGAAAGTTGAAAAGGCTACTGATAAGGGGATGGGGAAAGGTAAGTTGGATTTAGAAGACTTTACCAAGGAGATTTTAAAGAATAAACCGATGAACTCACCAATACCTGAAAAGTGGTATAAAAAGGGTGGGGATATCTCTGTTGATAGTGACGGAACTTGGAAATATACTAATAAGACTGGTATATCAATAAGGTATCCAGATGGCTATCCAGATTTTATACCTTATAAGCATCCAAATGTTGAGTCGATAAAAATAGAAGTTCATTCACCTAAAAATAATCCAAAAGATTTTGAAAATGCAAATAAAGCAGCTAAACTTAGTAAAGATACTGATCCTCCAATTTCCGACATAAGGAGACCTCCTTTAGGATACACTTGGCATCATCATCAAGATGGAGAAACAATGATTCTTGTAGAAAAAGATATTCATGATGAATTTAAACACATAGGTGGACAATCAAAAGTTAATGGTAAAAATAGTGAATAAGGAGTGAGAGCGTGGTAAATATTGAAAAAACCCATGATAATCTATCTATCGGAAACTTAGAGTTTTTTGAGAAAAATCAAAATATAAACTTACCAAAAGATTATAGAGATTTTTTATTAGAATATAATGGTGGATATCCCAATCCTGGTATTTATAAAATATCTGATGAGTTGGGAGAAAGTATATTAAATATTTTTTACGGAATTGGTAGTATGTATGATAATTTAAAGAAGAAATTTGATATTTTTGATGAAATATTAGAAATAGGATTTATTCCAATAGCAGATGACCCAAGTGGAAATCAAATATGCATTGGAATAAGTAAAGAGTGTTTTGGACAAATATTTCATTGGGCTCATGATGAGGAACATGATAAAATGGAAAATATGTATTTTTTATCAAACAATTTCAATGAATTTCTTGACAGTTTATATGAGGAACAATAATTTTTTAGCAACCAAGAAAATAGTTTTTATCAGTAACTGAAAGATAAATATAATAAGTTGAGTCGTGAATTAAAAGGCAATAATAATACTCATTCCTTGATTGGCAATAGCCTTTCAAGGTTTTTTGTATAATGGTAAGTTACGGTTGTGGTGATAAGAATAAGCAATAAATAAAGAATTTATGAAAAGGACGATAATCAGGTGGAAAATACACTCAAACGGATTTAACACAACGGACGGTGTAAACGCCGGGCAAGGATCCGGTAATGAACTTGGCAATCTAGTAGGGACGAATACGTCTGAAGACGAGAGAATGAAAGCACTCTATGCCGCAATGGAAAAAGAACAACATGTGGGTAATCCCGTGAATGACTACGCAATCGATCCTAATACGGGTGAATATTTGATGACATTTGAGGGGAAGCGTAAGGTTTTAGGCGGAAATGGTACTGGAACTATAGATGGATTCGCTCCTTATGGCCTGGCAACATATGACTTTTACTTAGGAGATATTGGTACCATGCTGAGTCCCGATGCAAGTGCAAACGAGAGGATGGAAGCAGCATTATTCACGTTTTTTAAGCCTCTGAAATTGGCGGGTACTGGGCGTGATATTTTGAAAGTCGGGGAAAGCTAAAGGCAGGGAACTAGAACAGACATTACGTATTATCGTGTGCAAGGAGGAACAACTCCTAAGGCCAGTATGAAGAGAATTAGCAAAAAAGACGATGGAAGTATCAGCATTCAGAAAGACGTTAATGTTAATATAAGTACTGGAGATATTGAACACGCTAAATATCTCCTTAATCAAAAGCGCCCTGGTGGAGAAATAGTTGCTTTTGATATTCCTGATTGGCTTGATGAGTTTGTTAAAGAAACTGCAATTCCGCAGAGAGGTTATAAGAAAAACCCATTAAATCAAGGTGGTAATGCACCTAAAACTGTTGATCCGTCTACTCCAGGTGACTCATATGAATTTCCACCTATATGGTCTGAATGGATTGAGGAATATGGAAAGTATGGTAGAATAATAAAAGATATTGATGATTAGGATAATTCAATTGTGGAAGGTGATTTTTTGAAAGTACAAATAGAGTACGGTGAAAATATTATTGTGGCCGTCTTATTTAAAAGTTGTTGGAAATGATATGTTACTGAGAAAGATTACTGGTTTTTAGACCTAACTAAATTAGATAATGCATTTTTAAATAAAGGATATAAATCTACCAATCAGATTGATTATTCAGATCGTTTTAATATAGCTGTGTTAGATGAAAACTCAGCTGAGGATTTTTTTAATGAGATAAGCGAATTTGAAGTAAGTAAAAGTGAATTAAGAAATATAATACTAATTTCGGAAGAGACTATTACAGGAGTTAATAATAATTACCTTGAGTTTATGCCAGCCTTATTAGTTGATTTTGATAATAAAATATTACTCTCTTGTTTTCCTGAACCAGCTTCTTTTGAAAGCTATGTTCCTGAAGGATGGTCAGGAATGTATAAAGAATTCTTAGACAAGGTTCCAGATGAAGAAACGTACTGGATGATAAATAACAAAAACTATTTTCTGAAAGAGGAAAGTAATGATAATTAGGAAAGGGGGTAAATACCTTTGGAACAAGACAATAAACTAAATTTGTTAAATGAGAAATTTATTAATGGTGAAACAGATCAAGAGGTTGAGGGTATTACAATAATGATTGATGGTAAATTCAAACAAGCTCTAGATATAATTATGACTAATATTACTGAGTACTCTAATTATAGCGAGGTTATGCGTGATATCATATTCAGTGGTACCTCACAAATTATCGAATCAATGAAAAAGTGAATTTTTAATCCTATTGAACAACTTATGAAAAAATAAACGAATTACTACTTTTAAGAAAAAAGCTTGATAAATTAAGGCGCCTAGTTCTGATACAATTTCGAATTGCGTTAATACCAGGTATTTTTTTAACACAGGTATCCTTTATTCAGAACAGAATGGTAAATACGAATAAGTTGATAGTAAATGGGAGTCATTCTACGCCATTTTAGGGCCATATATTGAAATGATGAACATAAATATCCCATTCCGTGCCTCGCAAATTGTAATAAATGGTGTGACTTTTCAGGGATAAAACTATTGGTTAAAAACTGGGTTGTCGTACCAGGATTAATTCAAAGCATAGATTGCACTTTCCTACAGTTAGAACGATAATCAGCCATATGTTCAAATGGCTGATTTTTTGTGTGTATCCTTATAGTGTTTCTGGTGAATACGGATGTGCCATTGAAACCGAAAATGATATCATAAACGCAATAACCTAAAATGTCGTTGATTTTAAACGGTTAGCATGGCATGAAGGCAGTAGCTCCAAAAAAAATCTTTGGGGACCGTTGGCTGTAAGGGGACGGGTAATCCACCGATTACGAGTAAACCCAACTTCAAATGATTTCATTGTAAATGTAATTAGAACCGGCCCTTTCCACGATGGCTTGCGGCGGAATAATACCATGCTAAATCGTTTGGAAAATGAAATGAAAGCAATCGAGACCGCTGTCGAAGGACTCGTTGAAAGGACAAGGAGGAGATGCAATTTTTCCATGACCTTTTTACATAACTCACAATTCTGTTTGAACAACTAGCCAATGTAGATACAGAAGATATTAATGTTTTGATCAGCTACTTCCAAATAGGTGTGGATTATATTTTACGCTTACGTTATATACACAGTAGACATATGCGGATTGCTACACATGCTTCATGTTATCTAAACAAACCAATGATTGGTATCGAGAAAAGTTAGTTGAAACTACAGGATATCGATTTTGTAATGGTTGAAAATTAGAAAGGCGCATATACAGATATAGTAATTAAAAATGATCTATATGGAAGATACTTATGAGCGAGAGAAAATGTAAAATCCATTTTTGTTTCTTGCGGCAACTGGATTGAACAAGTTATAAATTGAATACATTAAGTTATAAAGCATTTCTTTGTTATGAAAAATGCTTTTTATCTATGTCTAAAATTAAAAGGATATTCATACAACGATAAAAATATGGTAATAAATGATAATAGTTTATTGTTAAACGATAAAATATGTGCTAAAATAAAATTAATAATAAATAAGTGAGGTGTTTTTTTATGAAACAAGGTTCAACACTCTTTTTAAAGATAGCTGTATTTCTTATTGGAATCCCAGTTCTTGCTTTGTGCATATTCGGGTTACCTTGGTTAACTAATAATCCAGTAGATCCAGACTATGCCCACATACTATATCCCATTTTAATAGGCATGTATGTATCAGTTATCCCGTTTTTCTTTGCATTGTATCAGGCATTTAAACTTTTAAGCTATATTGACAAGAACCAATCTTTCTCTGAACTGTCTGTCAAATCTCTGAAAAAAATCAAGTTTTGTGCAATGTCAATCAGTGGTTTGTATGTTGTAATTATCCCATTTGTTTATCTTGTAGCGGATCTAGACGATGCTCCAGGTCTCATAATAATAGGAATGGTTCCTATCTTTGCTTCAATGGTAATCGCAGTATTCGCTGCTGTTCTTCAAAGACTTTTACAAGAAGCGATTGATATAAAATCGGAAAATGACTTAATAGTCTGAGGTGATAACGATGGCAATTATAATCAATATTGATGTGATGCTGGCTAAAAGGAAAATGAGCGTTACAGAACTTTCGGAGAGGGTTGGAATAACCATGGCTAATCTCTCTATATTGAAAAATGGAAAGGCAAAGGCGGTTCGACTATCCACTTTAGAGGCGATTTGTAAAGCTTTAGACTGTCAGCCTGGTGATGTTTTAGAATACAAAAGTGATGAAGACACGATGCTTAATTGATAGAGCCTCTGGACGCTGGAGGACTCCCGCTGTCACCGTCATATAGACGAATTGATGGTAATTGCATATATTTTAAATAAGGATAACCTTGCTATATCGGCAAGGTTATCCTTATTTATATTAAAGAAAATATACTATATATGTTGAATTAAAGAATCCCATTGAAGCTGTGGCGCTCAATAAGGAGAGAGTTGTAATTCGGGGTGTGGATTGTAGAACGCTTTGCGCTTTGGGATGTCTTTACCGCGCCTTCGCTAGGGTGTTCATTATCGAGAGAAATGTGATTTTGAGATGTACATGCTGAGATTATAAGGTGATTACTAGTTGTTATTAATTATATTCAAGAAAGACGCACTCCAGGTTGCAGAGCTCATCACAAATTATGAAATGCACTTTCTCACATAGACCCATCCAGCGAAGGCGCGACTTCGTGGTAGCCGGAGCGATAAGACTGAAAGGGGTCTTCTTTCTGGCTTATCGCGGGAGGCATCCACAAAGCGTCCAAGCGGTATTGGCGGGAATTCTAATTAGTTCTCAGTATCGGGATTTTTTCAGTGATCTCCCAAAAGTCCTTGTAAAGCGCATACGCCGTATTCATTTATAAAAAAAATCCAAATTTAAGACAATCAACGTTGCCCTCCACCTCCCGTAACGATGCGATTATTGAAGGTCCACTACAATCAAATACTGCACAAAAAAACTAATCTCACTTTAACTTCTGTAAGCTGTTGACAATCTTCTAAAAAGTATCTAGTATATAAATGAGAGTGATAATCGTTATCAATTAAATTTAACGTATAACTAATCCTTAGAAAAGTAAAAGAAGGAAAGAAACCTTAATCAATCGATACGATTACATATAGAAAGGAAGTACTGAAAATGTCAGCTATTACAGTAGATCAAGTTGCGATTGGTTATTCAAGCACACTAATAATTGATGAATTAAGTGTGTCTATTCCTGAAAAAAAGATAACTACGATCATTGGTCCGAATGGCTGTGGGAAATCTACTTTATTGAAAGCGATTTCGCGCGTATTGAAAACGAAAAGCGGTGCGGTCTATCTTGATGGACGTGCAATCCATCAGTTAGAAACGAAAGAAGTAGCCAAGAAGATGGCGATTTTGCCACAGTCAGCTAACGCTCCAGGGGGACTTACTGTATTTGAATTGGTTTCCTATGGCCGTTTCCCGCACCAAAGTGGCTTTGGTTCATTAAAGAAGGAAGATTATGAGTATATTTACTGGGCAATTGAAGTAACCGGATTAAATGAGTTTAAGGATCGCCCTGTTGAAGCATTATCAGGTGGACAAAGGCAACGCGTGTGGATTGCGATGGCGCTTGCGCAGGACACTGAAATTCTAATTCTCGACGAACCGACTACATATTTAGATTTAGCGCATCAACTCGATATCTTACTTCTCCTACAGCGACTTAATGAGGAGGAAGGCCGGACAATTGTCATGGTTCTTCACGATTTGAATCATGCATCCCGTTTTTCTGATTATTTGATTGCCATGAAAGATGGCACATTAGTAAAAGAGGGGACACCAGAAGAGGTGATGACTTGTGCTAATTTACAGCTTGTATTTAACATAGACGCCAGGATTACAACTTGTCCATTTAGTGAAAATCCAATTTGTCTATCGTATCAATTGTGTCAGAAGGAACGGTAAACCTTTTTCTCAACGAGGTATGCCGTTTGTAAGTTCGTTTTGGGGAGGAAAATGTATGTCTGCTTCAGCAGAGGTTTCTGCCGAGATAGAAAAGCTAACAGAAATTAAGAAACACTCACATCCAATTGTGGCTGTTGTTGTTTTATTCGGAGGCATGTTTGCATTACTTGTTGCAATTGGTCTATCCATTTCATTTGGAGCTGCAGACATTAAGTTAGCAACTGTTTGGACGGCTGTGTTTCATTTTGATCCTGATCTAACACAGCATCAAATTATTCGAGAAATACGCATGCCGCGCGTTCTTGGTGCTGCAATGGTTGGATCATGTTTTGCTGTAGCTGGTGCACTTATGCAGGGGATGACTCGGAATCCACTAGCGGATTCCGGTCTTTTGGGCTTAAATGCAGGTGCTGCATTTATGCTGGCACTCTGTTTTGCTTTTTTGCCCGGCCTACCATATATGTACTTAATCATGTATTCCTTTTTAGGTGCTGGTCTAGGTGTTGGAATCGTGTATGGAGTCGGCTCGATGTCACGAGGCGGTTTGACTCCAATGCGACTTGTCCTTGCTGGGGCTGCAGTAAGCGCATTGTTAGGAGCACTTAGCGAAGGTGTTGCCCTTTATTTCCGTATTGGGCAAGATTTAGCCTTTTGGTATGCTGGCGGTGTATCGGGAACGAAATGGGTTCATCTCCAAATCATGACCCCATGGATTATCGTTGCAATGATCGGTGCACTGATTCTTTCACGTTCAATCACACTCTTAAGCCTTGGAGAAGAAGTAGCAATTGGACTAGGACAACGAACAAAGACGATTAAACTAGTTGGGATGATTATTGTGCTAATCCTAGCTGGAGCTGCTGTTTCTGTAGTAGGGGCAGTTGGTTTTGTTGGATTAATCGTTCCTCATCTTACTCGTTTTCTAGTTGGTCATGATTATCGTTGGATTATTCCTTGTTCAATTGTGTTGGGTGGTCTTTTAGTAGTTTTGGCGGATCTCGGAGCACGAATGATTAATCCTCCATATGAAACACCAATTGGCGCATTGATTGCTTTAATTGGGGTTCCGTTCTTCCTGTATCTTGCACGAAAAGGAGGAAAAGAACTATGAAAGAAAAGATTAATATGACAAAGAACCAACATCGGGCAAAAACTAAAAATCTGATGATTATCGGAGTTCTTGGATTGCTCATTGTCGTTGCTTTCATGATTAGCATGAATACCGGTTTTATTAAATTGACACCGCTTGAAGTGATCCGAACGTTGTTTGGGTTTGGAACGGAGAAGCAACACCTCATTCTATTTGAATTTCGATTACCTCGTATAGTTATTGCAGTATTGGTAGGGATGGGACTAGCAGTTTCGGGCTGTGTGCTACAAGGGATATCCCGTAATGCATTGGCGGATCCGGGCATATTGGGGATTAACGCAGGTGCTGGGCTAGCTGTCATGCTATTTATATCATTTTTCCCATCAACTACAGCTACACCTGTCTTTTTACTTCCTGTTTTAGCGTTTTTAGGAGCAGGAATAACAGCGGTGATCATTTATTCGTTAGCTTATAAACGACATGAGGGAATTTCACCTATGCGGCTACTGCTCACGGGTGTGGCAGTAGCGGCCGGTATTAGTTCGGTCATGATTGTTTTAACACTGCGCTTAAGTCCAGAGAATTATCAATTTGTTGCTACTTGGTTAGCGGGCAGTATTTGGGGGTCAAATTGGAAATTTGTGCTGTCCTTGTTGCCCTGGATCCTCGTTTTAATACCATTTGTATTTTCGAAAGCACGTGTATTAAACGTACTAAATTTAGGAGATTTAACAGCAGCTGGCTTAGGTGCCTCGATTGAAAAAGAGCGGCGTATATTACTTGCTGCAGCTGTTGGATTAGCGGGAGCTAGCGTGTCAGTTAGTGGTGGTATCGGATTTGTAGGGCTGATTGGTCCTCATTTGGCACGTCAATTAGTCGGATCTAGACATCAATTTTTAATACCAGCTGCAGCTTTGACCGGGGGGTTGTTAGTCCTTGTTGCGGATACACTTGGTCGTTGGATACTACAGCCATCAGAGATACCAGCAGGAATTGTCGTCGCTGTTATTGGGGCACCGTACTTCCTTTACCTATTGTCACGCTTGAAAGATTGATGTATCTGAGCCATCGTCTGTGTAAAAATCCTTATGAAGTTATTGTACTCTATAGAATTGTTATTTCTTTGATAAAAAAACGAATAGTAGGAGAATGAATCGATGTTAACTAATAAAAAAAGAACTGTAATCATGTCTAGTTTTCTAGCACTATCACTAACTTTAGTTGGGTGTGGCGACACTAGTGAAAATGGTGCCAAAACCAAAGATACCAAAACAGAACAGGCAGCTGAAGAGCTTTCAACGGAACGAATACTAACAGATGCAATGGGGCATGAAGTGACAATACCTGCAAAACCTGAGCGTATTATTGCTTCTTATTTAGAAGATAATTTAGTAGCACTCGATATTACGCCTCTTGCACAGTGGACAGTAAATGACGGCGCATCGATTCAAAATTATTTACAAGACTATTTAAAAGACGTACCGACAATTCCATATGACCTTCCATTTGAAGTCGTGACAAGCTTTTCTCCGGATTTACTCGTTATGAGCTCTGCGGAAGCAGTGGAGGGGGGAAAATACGAGCAGTATTCAAAAATTGCGCCTACATATGTGCTTGAAGTAGAGAATAACAGTGATTGGCGCGAAAAATTATTAAAAGTAGGTGAGATTTTCGAGAAAACGGATGAAGCAAAACAGGTATTAGAAGAATATGAGAAAAAAGCAACGGACTCAAAGAAGATTATACAGGATTCGATTGGCTCTGAATCAGCTGCAGCTGTTTGGCTCGTTAATAATACATTCTTTATAGTTAGCGAAAATGTATCCAGTGGAGCTGTCTTATACGGTGATCTTGGTCTTTCAACTCCAAATGTGGTCAAAGAAATTTCAAGCACCGCTACAGGAAATTGGTCGGAGATTTCCTTAGAACGATTAGCTGAATTAGATGCAGATCATATCTTCTTGATTAATAGTGATAAAGGAAATGGCGCAGAAATGTTACTGGATCCAGTATGGAAAAATATACCGGCCGTGAAAAATGGACATATTTATGAATATGCCGCTGAGACTAGCTGGTTATATTCAGGACCGATTGCTAATACTCAAATTATTGATGGTGTTGTAGAATCACTTACCAAGTAAAACTCGTATAGAAGAGAATATAATCAACTCCAATTTTAAACAATAACACGTTAAAATTGACGTAGTTTGATATATTTTTTTATATGTCATTGAGAATGAAAATCGTTATCAATAAGGAGGATATCAATGTTTAAGAATAAATCTCAGCTTATCTTTAGTCTATTACTCGTTATACTTACTATAATGATTGCTGCTTGTGGAAGTTCGAGCAGTCAAACATCTGATACTAAGAAAGGTACGGAAGAAGCAAAGAAAGATAAGGCTGAAAGTGAACAACCAGAAACAAGAATTGTTAAAACAATTCACGGCGATATTGAGATACCGGCAAACGCAAAACGAATTGTTGTAGATAGCTATTTACCTACACTACTTATCCTTGGAGAAAAACCTGTTGGTGCAACAAAAACAGATCTTGAGAACGTACATATACAGGAATTGATAACTGGTATTGAGAGTACCGGCGAGAGTGCTGTGGAAACAATATTGGGTTTAAATCCAGATTTGATTATTAGTGCGGATTCTGAAAAAAGCACATTTGAGAAGTTTTCCAAAATGGCACCTACTGTGATTATTCCCTACGAAACATATAGCGATGCTTACGAGGAAGTGAGAGCAATTGGGGAGATGCTAGGCAAAAGCAAAGAAGCAGAAGAATGGCTGACTTCTTTTGATGAGAAAATTCAACAACAAAGAGATAAAGTCAAGGCGGTAATGGGAGAGGGAGAAACAGTTTCTATCTTCGGCGCATTCGGTAAAGACTCGTACATCTATGGTGATGGCATTTATCGAGGCGGACAAGCAATCTACAAGCATCTTCAGTTAACTCCGCAGGAGCGTATTAAAACAGAGTTAATAGATGCTGGGGAGACATTCAAACAAGTTTCCTTTGAAGTACTGACTGATTATGCTGGTGATTATATCTTTTTCGATCAATCACATGGTGGTACGTTAGATAAAGAGGATCCTGTTTGGGAATCTGTAGATGCAGTCAAAAAAAATAATGTTTTCTATCTTGATGGAAAACGGTTTTGGCCATATGATCCGATTGCCGTGTTAGCGCAAGCGGAAGAAGTAGCGGATATGCTTGTTGAAAAGAAACAAAAAGAAAAATAATTCATAAAGGGGAGGCTAGTTCTGAATGGGGGGTGCTGTCAGACCTAGCCTCTTAACATTTTCACCAAGTGAATAGTTGATGAAGGCCCCACACAAAAACAATAATGTAAGGAACGTGATACCTATTGCTAAAACGTTTTTTCTCTTATTATAAACCATATAAAAAACTTTTCATTTTGGACTTTTCCTGTGCAGTCATTGCCGCATTACTAGAGTTAGCCTTTCCACTAGCGGTCCATCGTGTAGTGGATGATTTGTTACCTAGCTCAAACTGGACCTGGATTCTATGGGGGTGTGTCTCGTTACTTGGAATTTATATTATCAGTGCAGCTCTCCATTATGTTGTCACTTACTGGGGCCATAAGCTGGGCATTAATATAGAATCGGATATGCGAAAAGATCTCTTTACGCATGTACAGAAGTTATCGTTCCGATTTTTTGATAATAATAAAACAGGTCATTTAGTTTCTAGAATGACAAACGATTTAATGGATATTGGTGAAATCGCGCATCATGGACCGGAGGATTTCTTCATAGCACTTATGACACTCACTGGTGCATTTGCAATTATGTTTACGATAAACCCAGAATTAGCTGTACTCACTTTTATTATTGTTCCACTTATTATTAGTCTTTCTTTGTACTTCAGTAAGAAAATGTCTGTAGCATTTAGCCGCTTCTTTACGGATATTGCAGATTTTAATGCACGTGTCGAAAATAATGTGAGTGGAATGCGCGTTGTTCAAGCATTTTCCAATGAAGATCATGAAATTGCTCAATTCAATAAAAACAACGTTCGTTTTCGTGATTCAAAGTTAATCGCTTATCGTGTTATGGCTTGGAATTCATCGATTAGCTATATTCTCATGAAAATTGTCACATTGTTTGTTCTACTATGCGGAACATGGTTTGTTATCAATAAAAACATGACGTACGGAGAGTTCCTTGCCTTTATCCTACTGTCGAATGTGTTTTTAGGACCGATTCAGCAAATCAATGGTGTTATTGAAATGTATCCCAAAGGAATTGCTGGATTCAAGCGATTTACTGAAATGCTAGATACAGAGCCAGATGTAGCAGATGCTCCGGATGCAATAGATGTCGGACATTTGGAAGGAAATATAAAGTTCGAGGACGTATCGTTTGGTTATGAGGGTAAAGATAATGTGTTGGAGAATATAAATTTAACGATTCGTGCTGGAGAAACAGTAGCCCTTGTTGGACCATCAGGTGCTGGAAAAACTACAATTTGTAGTCTATTAACTCGTTTTTACGATATTAAGGAAGGGTCTTTACTGATAGATGGAATTGAAACTAGAAAAATGACCCTTGCCTCTCTCCGTGCCCAGATTGGAATTGTTCAACAAGATGTATTTCTATTTGACGGATCGATACGAGAGAATATCGCATATGGTGATCTAGATGCTTCAGAAGAAGAGATATGGGAAGCGGCGAAAAGAGCCCAGTTGGAAGATATTATTCTTTCTCAATCAGAAGGAATGGATACGATGATAGGAGAGCGTGGTGTTAAACTTTCAGGTGGACAAAAACAGCGTCTATCTATAGCTCGAATGTTCCTGAAAAATCCATCTATCCTCATTTTGGATGAAGCTACATCAGCACTTGATACTGAAACTGAGGTCGCAATTCAACAGGCCTTAACTGAGTTATCTATTGGGCGTACAACACTTGTGATTGCACATCGATTAGCAACGATTAAAAATGCAGATCGGATAATTGTTGTGACAGAGGAAGGTATTACAGAACAAGGCAGTCATCAAGAGTTACTCGATCTAAAAGGGGCTTATAATAGACTACACGAAGCACAATTTGGTGTGTAAAAGAGAACCCAAGCTATGGAAAGAAAATGGCACTCTAGTACTTTCTACAGTGTGTTCCTTACTTACTTTAAAAAAAGAGTATGCATCTTATCATGCAATGGACTATAAGAAAGAGACTCTTTCTTAAATAAAAAAGACAAGACTCTGGAGAAGACATCAGCCGCCAAAATTGTATCTTTGGCGGCTTTTACACAGATAAGAAGCCCAGCTATTCTCTCGTCCGGAAAAACGTTAGCACTTTGTGTACGTATGCATTTGGAGCGCGAAGGATGAATAAACACCATACGATTATCAAAAAAATGTGTAGGGATGTGATGAACTCGCATTCCTACACATCAAGACATCTTGGTAATCGTATAGAGGTCGTTTAATCCAAAAGCGATCCAATTATACTGTACACGAAGCACCTAGTGTTGGTTCAGTTATTTACTGTTTTTGTTGGTTAATCAGCACATGTGTGATTTTATGTGAGGAAATGATTTCTATATAATTGAGATACTTAGGTATAGTCAATTGTACTGTTACTAGTTGGAAATTAAGTGATTAAGAGGGGATGTAGTGATGGCTGATCATTTATCTAAGCATAATATCTCATTATCTCATACATATTATTACCCTGTAAGCATAGCTAACTGGGAAGGTTCTTTACCTTGTATTGATGAAGAAATGACACGATTCCCTTGTATTCTCGTAATTATAAATGGAAGCGGTTTACTAGATCTTCAAGAACAGCAATACGAATTGTCACGTGGTTGTGTAATGCTATGGCATAATTCCCATGAATTGAAGGTGTCTACACAATTGCATACAAGTTTTAAGGGGACATTGATTAGCTACCGTTGCTTAACGTCTGATGGTATTCAACCGAATGTATTAAAGCATCCTGAACCTCTTCGGAACTGTTCTTTGAACATATTAAGTCTGACGGCCGAGCTAGAAAGGGCTTCGAAACAACTAAGTGAACGTAAACCGTTTCAATTTCAACAATTATTCGTTGAGCTATTAGCAGTGCTATATGATGAACTAGAGGGACAACAACAGAAAAATAACGCGTGGATGGAACAAGTTCTTCATTATGTAGACACACATTTTCATGAGGATGTGACGCGTGAGCAAATGGCAACAATCGCACAAGTAAGCCCTGAACATTTCTCGCGTGCATTTCGCAGACATACTTCTCAAACCTTCAGTGATTACCTTGCCTTGCTACGGATTCGTACATCTCAGAATAGGCTGCTATACGATATGCCAAAACTAGAGAAATTGGCACAGGAAGTGGGCTATAAAGAAGGTGCTTATTTAAGTCGGAAATTTAAGCAATTGGTCGGTTTATCACCTACCGCCTATCATCAAAAGAAAAAACGTGTGGTTGCTCTTAATAGTAACCATACTGCATGCTTACTGGCATTAGGTATCACGCCAGAGCTAGGCGTATATTCCTCCTGGATGGAAAGTGTAAATCCAGTGAATCCCTTGCAAAAACTCTATGAATTTGGAATAAGTACATCCTCTTTTTATAACACCATTGCTTCCACTCGGCCTGATTTAATCATTGATTATTATACTGTGAAGGGGAGCAAAGAACTTCTACCGCTGGCTCCCGTGCTTGGCCTTCCTTTTATGGACATGAGCTGGAGAGAGCAATTTCGCCACATTGCTGACGTTGTAGAAAGACAACAGCAGGTAGAGGAATGGCTCGCACATTACGATGAACAAATATGGGCCTTTAATCAGAAACTGGACCAGCAGCTTGGAAAACGGGGAACGGCAGTATTGTGGGAAATCGGTACAAGTTCTGCTTACAGCATTCATAGTAGCCATGGAAGAGGAAGCCAAATCTTGTATGAAGATATCGGCTTTCGTCCTCCAGGCTCTTTGCTTAAGCATGGTATTGAACAACGGGGGTTTGTAGAGGAAGAGATTGAAGCTATTGCAGACCACCCAGCTGACCATATCTTTATTACTGGGATACCTTCAAATCCAGGGACAAAGAAACGAATGAAGCGCTTATTTCAGTCAGAGTCTTGGCTGAAGATGGAGGCAATCAAACAAAATCGGATGTACTTAATTGAACAGCCAGATTTGTTTTATGGCTATGACCCGCTGTCCTCCCAAGCTCAGTTGCATGAGCTTATGAGGGTGCTAATATCACAAAAATGAAGGGGATTAGATCATTTTAGTGCATAGACAATTCTGTCCAGACCCCTTAATATTATAAGTGATAATGATTATCATTATTAATTAAGGGGGATTTAAAGTTGTATACACAAGAAAACCATCATTGGGGGCAGAGGCTGAGGCTAATTGTTCCGTTAGTATTATTTCTAATCTTGATAGTCCTTTCCGCTTGCGGAGCGACAGAGAAAGCTTCAAATAGCGGAGCGACCGATAAAGTGGAATCGGACCAAAATTCAGGAGCTAACACGAACAGCACTACGAAAACTATTGCTACAGTAAATGGAGAGATTGAAATTCCTATCAAACCGCAACGTATTGTAGCAGAGGAATACCTTGGCAGTCTGATTGCCTTAGATGTTATACCAGTGGGAGCACCGGAACTGACAATTAATAACTATTATTTTGAAGATGAACTTTTGGGTGTTTCTGATACTGGAGTTTACGGAAGTCCGTCTGCTGAAAGTATTCTTGCCCTTAACCCGGATCTTATCATTACTGGAAATGGAGAGAGCTATGAGATTTTAAGCAAAATCGCTCCAACAATCGTTATTCCATATGGTGATTTGAAAAATGCTCACGAGGAACTGACCTTTTTCGGTCAACTACTTGGTAAAGAAAAGGAAGCAGAAGTTTGGCTAAATAATTATGACCAGCAAATTGCAGACGCTAAAGCTAAGGTTGATGCAGCTATCGGCAAAGATGCAAGTTTCTCGATTATGGAGGACATTGACAAATCAACATATGTATACGGTGATAATTTCGGCCGTGGCGGACAGCCAGTCTACCAAGCACTAGGACGCAAACCACCTAGCGTTATTGCCGATGAAATTATGGAGAAGCAATGGGCCGAACTCTCGGCGGAAATGTTAGAAAGTTACGCAGGTGATTATATCATTATGACTTCCAACAGTCGAACAGTTGCCGATTTTGAAGCAGATCCTGTTTGGGGCAGCCTGCCAGCGGTCAAGAATGGTCACCTCTATGTATGGCCAGAGGAACGTTCATGGTATTATGATCCGATTGCTGTCCTTGCTCAGACAGAAGAGCTTGTAACTTGGCTCACTAGTTTAGAAAAATAGAAAAAGGTGCTCCACAGCCTGTTGTATGGCTTAAGGAGCATCTTTTCTTTGCGATATTATTTGATTACTCAAAGTAGGTTGGCTTCATAAGGGCTTCTTTATTTTTTAACATCGAATTTGATGGATGTCTATTTAGGATTAATAAAATAAGTCACATCTGTTTATTAACTAAAAGTAACCAGTGAATAACATAATCTCCTACTAGGCGCTACTTGTATAGTTGCATTTTTCGATTGCTTCGGATTGACTGACTTCTAGCCATAGTAGGACCCCTCAGTAAATCTGTCATGAATCGTTAGTCGAAAGCGGGCCGAAAATAGTGCAGTGAAAATGAAGGCCATAAAGTCCTACTCCCTAGTATTTTATGCGAATAAATGGTTAATCAACAGACGTGAAAATAAGTTATTGTATTTTTCGATTTTGTCGTATACACTTAGTTAGTGAAAATGATTCTCATTCTCACTCGTGTTGTTTAACTTGAGTAAAAAAGTTATTTAGAAAAGGGGTTAACCGATTGTGAAGAAAAACAAATTAATGATCATGACTGCAATGCTATTCTTGCTGGCTTCAATACTAATTGCGTGTAATAAATCAACGACAAAACCTTCAGAAACAGAGAATGAGACAGAAAAAGCAGAAATAGAGCAACAAACCGCAGAAACTCGGTCGTTCGAGACCGAAAGAGGTACCGTTGAAATCCCAACAAAGCCATTGCGAATTGTTACAGATTATTACGGAGGAGAGTTGCTTTCTGTTGACGCAAATGTCGTAGGTGTTGAGCCAACAGCTTTTGACAATCCATTTATTAAGGATTTATTAAAAGATGCCGTCGAGATTGGAACGCCAGTGAATATTGAAAAGGTATTAGAACTAAAACCTGATTTAATTGTTGTTATGTATGATGAAAATTACGAGCAACTTTCGAAAATTGCACCAACAATTCATATTCCATATGGAACGGCAACAAATATTCAAGAAACGATCAAATTGTTTGCAGATATTACCGGAAATCATGAGGAAGCGGATAAATTCATAAGCAAATTTGACCAGAAAGCAAAAGAAGGAAGGGAAAAGCTATCAGCCGTTATTGATGCAGATGCAACATTCGGTATTTATGAATTAACGGACAAAGGTGATCTTTGGATCTTTGGAGACAATGCAGGACGCGGGGGGCAAGCACTGTATAATGCGTTGGAACTTAACATGCCACATGAAAACAACAATGAAGAACAAACACTCCAGCTGTCAATGGAAGTATTACCAGAGTACGCCGCAGACTATATGTTTTTGACAACCTACGATCCTGAGAAAAAAGGAGAGGCTTTAAAGAACTTAAAGGATTCGTCTGTTTGGCAAGGATTGGATGCGATGAAGAATAATCGAGTGTTTTATAACGACTTTGATACATATTACCGATACGATCCGATTGCGATTTATGAGCAAATAGACTTGTTTGTAGACATGCTGATTGAAAATCCAACGAAGTAATTTTTTCATGGTAGTGCTACGTGAGCGTATTTTAACAATATCGTTGTGATTGTTAGTTAAGTATTGAAAACGATTCCACAATGATTTATACTATAAATAGTGAGAATGATTATCATTCTCAAAAAGATGAGGAAAGATCATTTCAGGTAAATTTTTACGTTTAGCTAGGCGTAGAGAAGGTATTTCGCCTATAAAGAAAATTGATAATAGATATCGTGGCGACAGATTGTATTTTGGGTACTAGTTTGGCTTTCTCGCGCTGCATAATGACTAAATGAAAAAGGAGCATGGATGATGAATTCAGAACAGTTATATGATGTAACAATTATTGGTGGTGGCCCAGCGGGACTTTTTTCCGCTTTTTATAGTGGTTTAAGGGAAATGAAAACTAAGATCATTGAGTTCCAACCTTATTTGGGCGGAAAAGTGCATGTCTATCCAGAGAAAATGATTTGGGATATTGGCGGACTCACACCGGTTACAGGAGAACGACTGATTGAACAAGTAATTCAGCAAGGATTAACTTTTGAGCCCGAGCTTGTATTAGGGGAAAAAGTAACTTCGATTAACAAAAATGAGGATGGAAATTTTGTTATTCAGACATCTACAAACCAAAAGCATTTGTCCAAAACAGTCATTTTAGCTGTTGGTGGGGGAATCTTGAAACCAACAAAATTAGAAATTGAAGGCGCAGAACGTTTTGAAGTTGCAAATTTGCATTATACAGTGAAATCTCTTGCACGTTTTAAAGGGAAAACCGTATTGATTTCCGGAGGCGGTAATGCCGCTGTTGACTGGGCGAATGAGTTGGAACCGATTGCGGAAAAAGTCTATTTAACTTACCGGAAAGATATGTTGAAAGGGCATGAGGCAGAAGTATCGAAGCTATTCAATAGTTCTGTCGAGTGCTTATTGAATACATCAATCCAAAAACTCATTGCAGCAAGTGACCACGAAACGATTGAGAAGGTGGAGTTAGTTAACGGAGAAGATGGAGATCTGATTCAGCTGTCTGTTGATGAAGTGATTATTAATCATGGCTATGATCGTGATAAAGAATTGACTTCGAATAGTGGGTTAGATATAGAAATGGCGAATGAATACAGTGTTGCAGGCAGTCCCATGAGTGAAACATCTGTACCAGGGCTCTTTGCAGCAGGAGATATTTTGAATCATGAAGGGAAGCTTCATTTAATAGCAGGGGCGTTTCAGGACGCGGCTAATGCTGTGAATAAAGCGAAACAATATATCGCGCCAGATGCTTATGGGCACGGAATGGTCTCTTCACATAATGACATCTTTAAAGAGAAAAATCGTGAATTGGTCAAACATTTGTATGCAGTGAAAAACTAACTTATTTTAATAGTGGCATACCAGCGTATCTTTCTAAAATAGTATCGAGAAGCGTTGAATTGCAGAGGAAAAAGGAGTAACAAAAGATGAAACCAAAACTATTATTTCACACATTATTTATAATAACGCTTCTATCCTTAGCGCTGGTGGGATGTAGCGAACAAGAAACTAATAAAACAGATTCTGAAACAAAACAATCTGAAAAAGAAGCAAAATCAAGTGAAAGCAAAGAAATGAATACATCTACAAGAATCTATAAGGATGTAACCGGAAGAGAAGTAGAGATCCCCGTCAATCCACAGCGTGTTGTGACGACTCAATATTTAGATGCGATGCTTGCGCTTGGTGTGAAGCCGATTGGCGCACCAACACATGTATTGGACAATAACTATTTAGGCGAATTACAAGCTGGGGTAGAAGACCTTGGAAGTCCATTCAGCATCGAGAAAGTGCTGGAAATGGCACCGGACTTAATTATTTCAGCAGATCCTGAAGAAGTGGAGCAACTAAGTAAAATTGCGCCTACGATTGTCATTCCATGGATGTATGGAGATGTTTTCACTCAATTTAAAGAGGTAGCTAATGTCTTGGGTAAAGAGAAAGAAGCCGATGAGTGGATTGCCAGATTAGATGATAAAGCTGCTGAAGGAAGAGAAAAAATTGCTGGTAAAATAGGTAAAGATCAAGTCGTATCGATTTTTATGACATATGAGAAAGATACACTTAGACTTTATGGCGCACGAAACATTGGTCATGTGCTTTATCGATCATTACAATTAACTCCGCCTTCGTTCATTCAAGAAAAGCTGGCAAAAGACCCTGATTTTGAAGAGTTTGTTTACGAAGATATATCAATGGAGAAGTTGCCGGATTATGCAGGGGACAAAATTATCATGTTAACGTATGGGGAAGAAACACAGCAGAAGGATAGTATGCTTTCTCAAATCGAAGAAAGTTCTTTGTGGAAAAGTATTGACGCTGTAAAAAATAATGATGTCTATTATATTGGTGATGATCCGTGGTTTACATATGCTCCGATTGCAATCGAGAAATCATTAGACGAAGCAATTAAACTCTTGTCTGAGTAACGGAGAAAAGAGAAGCAGGAGAGGTCAACGTCTAAACGAGACGTGATATAAAAAATCTTCTGAATGCCATTTTAATTCGAAAGAAGAAAGGGAACTGTCTTTACGGTCTTTTTACAGACTTAGGAAGACAGTTCTTTTTATCTGAAATGGGAAATATATCGATGAATAGATATTATTATAGTGTATAAATTTGTTCATGCGACTATTCTACATAAATTGAACTACTAATTCTATATAATGTCCAGCGAAGACGTCTACTGGGGCCAAGCTTTGTTGGGAGGATTCTTTATTACAACATCACGTCTGTTGGTTAACCATTTATTTGCATAAAAAACTGGTGAGTGGGGCTTGATGACCTTCATTTTCACTGCACTATTTTCGGCCCGCTTTCGACTACCTATACATGACATATTTATAAGGAGTCTTATTGTGGCTAGTAGCCTGTCGCGTGCCTACACTATTCAAGTGAAAAATGCAGTTATTATGGCAAAACTTTCCGGAGATGATGCAGAATTACTTAAGTTGCGATCATAATTCGAACTATTGCAGGTACCTACAGTAATAAATCATGAAAGTTTAGATAGTTACGATAGTTTCTTGCAAAGGCAACTGACACTATGGAATTTCACGTGCCGAAGATTGTAAACTATGGCACAATGGAGTTAGAAGCTAGTGAATAGTAGGGGGAATGAAAAGTGAAACCAAAAATTTATTCAACATATTCTATACCTGACCAAGTGAAAGACTATATGGCTCAGTATTGTGATATTCGTGAATGGCATGGCGATGGGCGAACTCCGAGGGATATTCTGTTAGAGGAAATTGCTGATGTTGAAGGGTTATATACTGGGGGTAGCAGTATGGTTGGAAGAATTGATGAGGAGTTACTGAATCACGCCCCTCACCTAAAAGTCATTAGTAACGTATCTGTTGGTTACAATAATTTTGATGTAGACGCTATGACTAAACGAAATGTAATTGGAACCAATACGCCATATGTATTGGATGAAACGGTTGCAGATTTAGCATTTGCCCTCATTTTATCCACAGCTAGACGTATCACTGAGTTGGATCGATTCGTCAAAGAGGGAAGCTGGAAACCGACGACAAAATATCGCGAAATCTATGGGAAAGATGTACATAGTACCACGTTAGGCATCATTGGGATGGGGCGAATTGGAGAAGCGATTGCGAGAAGAGCAAAATTCGGATTTAATATGGATGTTCTTTATTTTAATCGGAATAGAAAACAGGCAGCTGAAGAGAAGTATGGTGCGGAGTATTGCGATTTGACGTCACTGTTAACACGTTCCGACTACATTGTGTTGATGACGCCTCTTACGCCTGAAACGTTCCAAATCATTGGTAAAGAGGAATTCAAATTGATGAAGAAATCTGCTGTTTTCATAAATATATCTCGAGGTCAGACTGTCGATGAACAAGCGCTTATTCATGCTTTGCAAAACGGAGAAATTCATGGAGCAGGACTGGATGTATTCGAAAAAGAGCCTGTGGATCCAACTAATCCATTACTTCAAATGTCGAATGTCGTGACAGTCCCTCACATCGGATCTGCTACAGCGAGAACGGAAGCGGCAATGGCGATGCGAGCGGCAGAGAATTTAGTAGCTGTTTTAACGGGGAAAGAACCAATAGATCCCGTCGGAAAATAAATTTTGGGTATGTTGTGTGCAAGAGGAGCATCCTGAAAGTTCAACCCATAATGAATTTACTTTACAAAGGAACACATCATCATTTCACTTTACTGATGTTCCGAAAAAAACACTGGAAATCCATCGGCAGAACATAGATGGGTTTCCAGTGTTTTTTTGAGCTTAAGAAATAATTATTCGATGTATCCTTTTTCGTTTTAAGTGTCTATATAAGAAGTGAAATGGGTGGTCATAAAATCAGTCTAAAGTTCCTTGAAACGTTATTAGCTCTTCATTAAACGTGTTGATCTACAAGAATGGAATTCCCATCTGGATCTTCAATTGTAAAACTCGCAGGACCTACGCTTGACTCATCTGCTTCAGTCAACATTTTAATTCCTTTTGCTTTAAGATGTTTTTGAAGGTCTCGTATATCCGTAAACGAATCGAGATTTTCGGCATTTTCATTCCAGCCTGGATTAAAAGTCAGAATGTTTTTTTCAAACATTCCTTGGAATAGTCCTATTATGCAACTTTCATTCTTCATAATAAGCCAGTTGTGGGTTATATCCCCTCCAAACACTTGAAATCCCAGGTTTTCGTAAAATGCTTTTGATTTATGAATGTCTTTTACACTTAGACTTGAAGAGAATGCTCCTAGTTTCATATTTCCTCCTCTTAACAATTTGAAAAAATTCAGATTGTAGTTTTTATGGGTAAGTAAAAATTTGCATAAGTTAATTATAAATGAGTACTTTGTAATACACAATATTCACCATATGAAGTATGGGGCAGCTTCAACCACAACCCGGAGAGGATGAATGGTGTTAGTAACTGTTAGTGTGTATTTTTCTTCATGTTCATGGTTTTTATTTTGTGCTATATATGTTGAACAAATGAATACGGCGTATGCGCTTTATAAGGGCTTTTGGGAGGCCACTGAAAAAGCCTTAGTATTTGGAATGAATTAGGATTACCACTAATACCGCTTCGACGCTTTGTGGATGCCTCCCGCGATAAGCCAGAAAGAAGAACGCTTTCAGTCTTATCGCTCCGGCTACCACGAAGACGCGCCTTCGCTGGATGGTTTATGTGAGAAAGCGCATTTCATTAGCTGTGATGAAGTCTGCAACCCAGATTGCGGATTTCTTGACTATAATTAGTATGAAATAGTAATCACATTAAAGTCTCTCCATATACATCTCAAAATCACATTTCTCTCGATAATGAACACCCTAGCGCAGGCGCGGCAAAGGGGTTGCCGAAGCCGTAAGACATCCCCAAAGCGCCAAGCGTTCTACAATCCACACCCCGAATTACAACTCTCTTATTATTGAGCGCCACAGCAGATTCAATGGGACTCTTTAATTCAACATATATAGTTAAATTCCCGATTTCTAGAGTAGATGTACTATACCTCTGTAGTGAAAATCCAATGAATAGAGCAAATTAGATTGAAAATGTGCAAACTTTACGTAACTTGACCTTGTAATAATTCAATGACAGTATTTCGATAGATCTGTGTCTAATAGGCGTTTGTAGTGATTGCTAAATGACATGCAGGTGACAATTCGGTGTCGTTGAGGGATATGGGTTTATCTTTTGATGAATGTTCGTTAAGATACAAACTAAGCTTTAGAAATAAAGAGCGGCAGATTTGAGAGGGGTTTACATGATATGAAGATCAAAAAAGTACTAGTTCCATTTATAGCAGGTGCACTAGCATTAAGTTTAGCTGCTTGCGGTGGCGAAGATAAAGCGGCAACTGATAAAAAGCCTCAAGAAGAAACCAAACAAGAAGATACTAAACAAGAAGATACTAAGGAACCAGAAGCTACAAAAGAGCAAGAAGCATCTGCAAAAGAGATGCAAGAGAAGCTAGCTGAACAGCAAGTGGACGACAAGAAGATTGTGGCTGTTGTAAATAAGGAAGAACTTAAAGGTGAGAACTATAATGCAGCGGTGACGTCAATTCAAGGTCAAATGCAACAAGTGGGACAAGACCCATCGAGCAAAGAATCAGCGGAACAAGTAAAAATGCAAGCACTTGATATGCTTGTTAATCAGGCATTGATTCTTCAAAAAGCAAAGGAAGCTGAAATAAAAGCATCTGCATCTGAAATTGATAAAGAGTATTCAGTATTTGAAAAGCAATTTGGCGGCGAAAAAGAAATGAAGAAAGCGCTCAAAGCTCAAAGCATGGATGTAAAAACATTGAAAGAACAAATCGCAGATTCCATCATCTATAAAAAGTACCAAGATAAGATAGCTCCAGCGAAAAAAGTATCGGATAAAGAAATTAAAGAATACTACGATCAAGCTGCGTCTTCATCAAAAGAAGCGGGACAAGAGATGCCACCGCTTAAAGAAGTAAGTGAACAAATCCAAGAAATGATTAATCAAGAACAACAACAGAAGTTACTTGCTAAACATGTTGAAGAGCTAAAAGAAGATGCTAAAATAGAGTTAAAAATTTAACTCATTTAGGTGTAAACAAGTACTGATAAAAAGGATTCACGAACCAGGTGTATACTTCGGAAACCTTTATGAATAAAACAATAGGACATGGAATGTTTGACCTTTAGGGTTAAGCGTTTCATGTCTTTTTGAATTTTCAATAAAAATTACGTCTGAAATTCGAACTTCAATTCAATAAACATAGGAACTTCTTTTTGGGACAACCTAATGAGAAAGAAAAAGTGATAATGAGGTGATGGTTATGATAATTGAAAGGTCGTCTGAGTGGAAAGAAGGCTTTACAGAGCGACTGGAGAATCGGGAGGCATGGGATAATTGGACATTATATAGGATGAGTTATGAGGCGGTAAAAACGAACTTGATTACAGATTTTAATGGCCTTCAATCACCTAAATATTTACCCAATCTTACACCCCTAGCCCATCAATTGAAAGTGGCGGAAACGGTCATTGAAAGGATGAATGGAAAAGCGATTCTTGCAGATGAAGTGGGACTTGGTAAAACCATCGAAGCTGGTTTGATCTTGAAAGAGTATTTAATCAGAGGCCTTGTGAAGAAGGCGTTAATTTTGGTTCCAGCATCACTTGTCAATCAATGGATTGAAGAACTGAACCAAAAATTTCATATTCCAGCGATGCAATATAAAAAAAATTACGATTTAAACCATTGTACGATTGTCGTTATGAGTATAGATATGGCAAAAAGAAGCCCGCATAAAGAAAACATCTATGATCAAGAGTATGATTTAATCATCATTGATGAAGCTCATAAATTAAAGAACCACAAAACTAAAAATTATGAGTTTGTACAAAACTTAAAGAAAAAGTTTTGTTTGTTGTTGACTGCCACGCCAATTCAAAATGATGTATTTGAACTCTTCTATCTCATTTCATTACTAAAACCAGGGCACTTAGGAAATTACGAGACCTTTCAATCGTCTTTTTCCGCGAGTAAGCACAATGTGGAACACGACGATTATTTAAAAGAATTGGTTAATCAAGTGATGGTAAGAAATAGAAGGCAGGATACTGGAATTGAATGGACAAATCGTCGTGTTCAAATAATACCGATTGATTTTACTAAAGAAGAACAAGAAGTATACGATCTGATTTCAGAACTTAAAAATGTTTGTCCCGTTTTTTCGGATGCCTTCTCTATGATAACGCTGCAAAGGGAAATGTGCAGCAGTAAGGAAGCTACATGCTTAACGTTAACTAACATGCTTCAAAAATGCATTAAACCAGAAGACACTTCTTATATGGAAGGAATTATTCAAAAGTTGATGGGACTAGACATAAATTCAAAAGCAGAAAAAGCTTATGAAATTATTACTCAGGCAAATGATAAGGTTATACTCTTTACCGAATATCGAGCAAGTCAAACCTATTTGCAATGGTATTTACAGTCAAAAGGAATCACAAGCGTCCCTTTTAACGGACAATTCAATAAGAATAAACGGGAGTGGATGAAGCAACTGTTTAAAGAACAAGCGCAGGTGCTAATTGCGACGGAATCCGGCAGTGAAGGGATTAATCTACAATTTTGTCATCACGTCATTAACTATGATTTACCTTGGAACCCCATGAAGTTAGAGCAACGCATTGGACGTGTCCATCGGTTAGGGCAAGAGCATGACGTTCATATTTATAATTTAGCCATTCAGAATACAATCGAAGACCAAATATTGGATTTGCTTCATGTTAAAATTGGGGTCTTTGAACAAGTAGTGGGTGAGTTGGATGATATTTTATCTGCTTTTAAAGAGTCCATTTGAGGTGAAAGTCTTGGGGAATTGAAGGAGGAATTACATGTACCCACAACAAATTCACAGTTATTTACTGCAGTTTTTTAATGAAAACAATTGCCAAATATTAAATGACAATGATCATTATATCAACGTTCAATTAACGGTTGATATGGATAAAAAAATTATGAACAGACCATTTTATTGGAAATACTTAGAGAGTACAGATGGTGAGCCCAGTCCAGCACAACTAACTTTTATCACTGATAAAAATAGGCTTGTTGAAGACGTTAAAGGGGAAGTTATACACTTCGGTTCCCCACGGCTCAGTCAACTGTTTGAAGCAACAAAAGAGATGGGTTCTTTTGTACAGATGTATGAACGGGTAGCAGATAAACTTGGAACGCAAACCATATTAACACCTTGGTTAGCTGTTAATTATAAAATATCATATTACAGCGATCAAACGAAGGAAATTCTTTATTCGTTAGGTATAAACTTAATGACGGGCCAGGTGAATGAAGGGTTTCAGGAATTGTTAAGTGCAGTGGATTTAGATACCACTATATCGGAAAACACCTTTAATTTACCTTATATTATTAAACCCATTCGTGCCCTTGAACGATTGGATGGGATAATTGATAACTTCATACAGAAAGCTGATCACACATGGGCTGAAGAAGCGAAGTTGAGATGGCGAAAGGATCGCAGGGTATTAGAATACTTCTATGAAGGGGTAGAAAATAAGCCGGATTGTTATGAGATTGAGAAAGAAGCGATGGACCAACAATACGAAGCGAGAATTAAAATTGACATCATCAATGGCGGATTATTTTATTTGAAATGAATTTGAAGTATTTCTGTGAGAAACTATCCCAAATAGGTAAGACCTTTCGCAAGTTTACTGAACATGCGAAAGGTCTTTTCTTCGATGTTGTGGATTAATTACGTTAAAATAGGTAGTAGCCATAACATTAGATGAAAATAAATGACGAGGATGACATATGAAAGCATATATTTTAAAACTTTCCTTTGAAGACATAAAGCCGTATATCTGGAGGCGCATTATTTTACCCGCAGGTGCGACATTTAACCGTTTACATGAAACAATCCAGAACGTCACAAATTTTCAAAGCACACTTGAGGCGTACCATACCTTTGGAGTGGAGATAGATGATTATTTTATCACAAATAATGAATCGATTTTAGACGAATATAAAGGGAAGACCTATTATGGTAAAACGGTCAAGCAGCCAGCGAGTATAAAAATCGATTCGTATCTTGAAAAACACAGTCATTTCATTTATAACTATGATTTTGGTGACGACTGGCGGATTCTTGTGGAGCTTGAAGAAATAGTAGAGGATTATTATTTTGGCTATCCCACATTACTTAATGGAGAAGGAACGGCGCACCGGAGGATGTTGGCGGTCCCCCAGGATATGAAGCTTTTCTAGAAGTGTATCAAGATTCGACACATCCAGATTATTTATCCACATATGCATGGGCGGAGGAGCAGTTCTACTTACCTTTGGACATTGCTTGGCTGAATGATCGTTTAAAATATGTGAAATACAAAAAGACAGAATGGCAATATATCGATCATGAAAATTATCATGTGCTATCTGATAAATATCGCGGTGCAAAGTCGGTAGATCCTGACTTACTGCCTAACAAAAACCTTATCGTCCAGTATGCTATAGCATGTACTAATTTATATGGATTGATTGAGTATCCAAAGTTTTTGGAGATTTATAATTCTCAAAATGAGCCAGCTGTATCGAGTAGTGAGCTACAGGCACTGTTAGCAGATACTCATGCCGCAAAACAGCTAGCGAAAGAAAGTGTGGTTACACATAAGAGAGCATTGATCCATGAAGCCATTGAATATGTCGAGAATTATTCTGCGTTTTTAGAAGGAACCATAGGAAAGCCATTTTATGTACCTGTAAAAGAAGAGCTATTGCGCTACGCAGATGATTTATATTATGAAAAGACAAGCCATCAAGAAAAGCTTGGAAATATGCTTGCGAAAGACTTTTTTGGTGGTAGTACGCTCATGATTAAAGATGAAATTGATGAATTGGTCGGTCAATTACAAGGTGTGCACGTTAATTTCCAAGGAATAGTGCAGAATTTTTTAGGGCGTTTTAAATGTAAAGATATGAAGCAAATGAATGAATATATGCAAGTTATCACCATGATTGCGAACACCACGCGCATTTGGGAAAATAGAGGTCATACACCTCATGAACTTGCACAAATGGGGAAACACCATTTAATGCCGCTACCTAGCACCCCATTTAGCGTAATTGAGGGTGGGAGAACGGGCCGGAATGAACCTTGCCCATGTGGCAGTGGGAAAAAATATAAAAAATGTTGCGGAAAATAAAGCACAACTAAAACCGGTTGTTACTTGGAGGAAGCAATTTGTATGATCCCACAATTTTTGAAAATCTAAAAGTAGCATTTGAAAATCAGGTGTATGATTTAGATAATGTAGATCGAAAAATCATGATTACTAACCGGGTCGACCGAATGGATTTTGCCATTATGGCTCGAGATTTTGCTATTCAATTTACGCTAGCAGATCACCCCCATGTGACAGCAGAGATTGTATTACGGGCATCCGTAAAAGATTTGGCAGGGGAGATTTTAGAGCTGCCTAGTAAAAATCTAGGTTGTTTATTAGTAGTACGTTTTAACAAACCTGTTCAAAATGTAGCCGTACAATGCAAGCGAATTGAGCAAGCATTAAATATCATTTGGGAAACTGACATTCAGTTAACGCAAACAGTAAGCTTCGTGTATGAACAAGAAGCGTCAAGTTACCAGAACCTTATTGAAGTGAAATTCAAATCTAAAATTAACGAGGAACATATGGGTGACATTGCAGAATTTCTAGATCATGTGTTGGAATCGTTGGAAGTCTTAAATGATATAGAAGCATAATGTCGGGCTCCGTTTTGCTGGAAGGAAATCCTCTAGCTAATTTCAGCATATAGTGCAAGGACAACAATTGAATTTGAACAGGAGGGATTGCGTTTTACGGGAATCGTACATTGTTGGACTTGAAGACAGGAGATGTAAACGGAGACGGTATTCTAGACACGGTTTATTTATATGGTCAAGTCGCTGGACCACCGGGTATCTTCGCTGACAATATTACACTTATTATTCAAGATGGCAAGTCTTATAAAAGTACAACCGTACATCTCAAAAACAACGCGGGATATAATGCACGGTTGTTCCTTGGCGATTTTGACAACGATCTTGTACCTGACATAATGGTAAGCATTGATACGGGTGGGAGTGGGGGATATGGCATCTTTTATATCTATTCCTTTAGAAATAACAGTTTACATGAACTCTTTAATGTCGATAGCTACAATGAAAAATACACATTCCAAGTAAATTATGAGGATTTCTATAAAGTGCGTGTTGAAAGTTCTCGGCAAAACCTATTGTTCACCATAGATATCAGCAACAAAGGCCATGATTATTTAGCACAGTATTACGATGATAATGGACTACTAAAAAATCCGTTAAAAGGTGAAGTTCTTGCCTTAGGAGCTTTACATCCAATCATTACAACTAACGAAAGTTACAATTATGATCTATTGGCCCTACAGCGCATTATTGGACCAACAAATGCAGATACATTAGGATATGTTGAAAACCTTTTGACATGGAAAGACACTCAATTAATTTCTAATCGGTTGGCTGTTTCTATACCAAGCACAAATTAGTAGCACTTCCACACCTGATGATTAGTGAAAAACATGATTACCTATTTAGGCGCTACGTGTATACTCTTTGCTACTAGTAAGCAAAGAACGCATTGTATAACGTGCGAGAGTGCCCGAAATTGCATCTTCGGGCATTTACAATCCCTCTAGAAAGTTGTCTATTCTATATTTCAAACAAAACTGTATTTTCCACACCTGATTGGTTTAGTGAATAAGTACCGTATTTAGAATAGAAAACACCTGAAATCCATTGACCAAACGTCGGTGGAATTCAGGTGTTATTTTTTTGTGGACCAAACTAATATAATTAAAATCAACTAAAGAGTAATAGTGAATCTATTTTATGTTTTCACCGATACAATAAATAACTTAATTTGTATATCGATTATTAGCATACTGGAACAGAACTAGGAATAGTATTGGTAGAGTATTATGGAGGTGGAGTAGATTGGAGACAAAATTGAAAAGCTTATTATCGAATGCTGTTTTCTGGAATATATTCAAGTGGATTCACTCCCTACGTAAGATAGGACAATCCATAAGAGGTCTGCTCGTCGGGAATCGAGATTTGCTAACAGAAAGATTATTAAATAGAAGTATTTTTTCTACTGAATATAATTCATAGAGATTTCACTTCTAGGCTTTAGTGCTATTGTATTGTCTACTAAATTTACGCTGGAAGGGGAATCGAATGTCAGAATTTCATCAACAATCATCAGTTGAAGTCATGAAGATGTTGGACGTGACAAATCAAGGATTGAGCGATTATGACGTCCAAAATAGGCAAGAAGTATACGGTTATAATGAATTGCTGGAAGGAAAAAGGACAAGTACATTCTCCGTTTTCTTTGGACAGTTTAAAGATTTATTAGTCATTATATTATTGATTGCCGCTTTCATTTCATTTCTATTAGGTGAAGTAGAAAGCACGATTGTGATTATGATTGTCGTTATATTAAACGCAATCCTGGGCACTGTGCAGCATGTGAAGGCAGAACAGTCTTTGGATAATCTGAAAGCTTTGACCTCTCCAGTTGCAAAAGTGATGCGAGATAAACAGATAGTAGAGATTTCTTCAGAAGATATAGTAGTTGGAGATCTTCTCTATTTAGAGGCTGGTGACTATATAAGTGCTGATGGCAGATTAGCAGAAAGCCATAATTTGCATATTAATGAAAGTTCGCTAACAGGTGAATCATTGGCTGTTGCGAAAAGTACTGCGCCCATCAAAGAAGATCGTGTAACGATTGGCGATAAAAAGAATATGGTGTTCACTGGAAGCTTTGTCACCAATGGACGTGGTACCGTCATTGTTACATCCATTGGTATGGAAACGGAAATCGGGAAAATCGCAAATTTACTGGATACTGCGAAAGAGAAGAAAACACCTTTACAAGTAAATTTAGATCGTTTTGGGGAAAAATTAGCTTTAGGAATTACGATGATCTGTTTAGCCATTTTCATTATTGATCTTTTTCGAGGACGCGAGTTAGTAGACTCGTTTATGTTTGCTGTTTCGCTGGCGGTTGCAGCAATTCCGGAAGCGTTAAGTTCGATTATTACCATTGTGCTGGCATTTGGGACACAAAAAATGGCGAAGGAAAATGCCATTATACGTAAACTCTATGCTGTTGAAAGTCTGGGAAGTATTTCCGTTATTTGTTCAGATAAAACGGGAACATTAACGGAAAACAAAATGAGTGTTCAACAAGTATATATTGATCAAAAAGTCATTTCGCATGATGAACTACATACAGAAAATGCGATTGAGAAAAATCTTATCTTAAAGGCACTATTGTGTAATGACGCCTTGGAAAGAGATGGTAAAGAAATTGGTGATCCAACTGAAATTGCACTTGTGAAATTGGGGAAGCAGTACAATCTTGACGAATTAATCGTAAGAAATCACTATCCAAGGCTGGCCGAAATACCTTTTGATTCAGACAGAAAGCTAATGAGTACAGTACATCAGTTCAATCAGCGCTATACTTTGATTACAAAGGGAGCAATAGATGTTCTTCTATCCAAAATTGCGAAAATTGAAACCTCAGAAGGTGTACTTTATATTACGGATGAACATCGTAATAAAATTGAAGAAGTGAATCGTGACTTTTCTATGAATGGTTTAAGAGTACTTGCAATTGCTTACAAAGAGATATCGAAAAATCAACTAATCGATGTCGAAGTCGAAAAAGATTTAATTTTTGTCGGATTAATAGCGATGATGGATCCTCCGAGAAAAGAGTCAAAATCAGCGGTTGAAAGCTGTATAAAAGCAGGTATTAAACCAGTTATGATTACAGGTGACCATAAAATAACAGCAACTGCTATAGCCAAACAAATTGGTATTTTAAACGATCCATCAGAAGCGATCGAAGGACATGAAATTGAAGGATTAACTGATCAACAACTACAAGAAAAGGTTCAAGATTTCTCTGTCTATGCTCGTGTAACACCAGAGCATAAAATTCGCATCGTTAAAGCTTGGCAGGAAAAAGGAAATGTAGTTGCGATGACGGGAGATGGTGTCAATGATGGTCCTGCCTTAAAACAAGCCGATATCGGTGTGGCGATGGGGATAACCGGTACTGAGGTAGCGAAAGATGCATCCTCTATGATCTTAACGGATGATAATTTTTCAACGATTGTCAAAGCTATTTCGAATGGAAGAAGCCTCTATACGAATATTAAAAACGCCATTCTATTTTTATTATCAGGGAATGCAGGTGCTATTTTTGTTGTTTTATATGCAACAGTATTAGGTTTACCCGTCCCTTTTGCACCCGTGCATCTATTATTTATTAACTTACTTACCGATAGTTTGCCGGCAATTGCAATAGGTTTAGAGCCGCATAATAAAAACACAATGAAGGACAAGCCAAGGGATATTCACACTCCATTATTAAATAAAACATTTACGACTCAAGTGATACTTGAAGGCTTATTAATTGCTATAGCTACGATCATTGCTTTTCGAATAGGATTGTCAACGGGGGATACGCAAACAGCAAGCACAATGGCATTTGCAACATTATGTTTGTCAAGATTAGTACATGGCTTCAATTCTAGATCTAAAGAATCGATCTTCACAATAGGTGTGTTTTCGAATCTCTATACTTGGCTAGCATTTTTAATAGGTTTTATATGTTTACATTTAG
This sequence comes from Sporosarcina sp. FSL K6-1540, assembly GCF_038620285.1. Taxonomy (NCBI): domain Bacteria; kingdom Bacillati; phylum Bacillota; class Bacilli; order Caryophanales; family Caryophanaceae; genus Sporosarcina; species Sporosarcina sp. FSL K6-1540. Next base: position 4,672,640 of record NZ_CP152018.1, on the reverse strand, counting down.
TGTTATTTGTTCCATCGCTTACGGGTGTGTTTGAAGTCGCAACATTAAGTGGGATACAATTAGGTTATATTTATTGCTTGTCCTGTATGCCGTTTCTAGTTAATCAGTGGTATAAAGTGTTATTCGTAAGAAGTAAATAATGCTCATATAAACTGGCTCCAGTTGTATGAGTGTCAGAAACCATACACATCTGAAATAAAGTCGTACTGTTTATTAAAAGTTACAGCGGTTTATCCCTTTGGGTACTAGTATCCAAAGGGATTTTTAATTTTTTTTATGCTTCAGCATTCAAAACCCCGAATTAGCGATCCACTGACGAATTCCATCATAAACAGGCTTTGTTCTTTTGGTGATTATCTATGGGGTGTCACAACGTAGAAATAACAAAAAGAGAAATTAGATTATATTTGCATTTTTAATATGAATCGTGTACGATTTAGTTGTGAACGATTTAAATAAAAGAAAAAGGAGTTTTTGACATGAAAGCACTTTATGAAACGACGATCATTAACACAGGCGGACGTGATGGGTATGTCTATTCACCGGACAATATTTTCAATTTGGATGTTGCAAAACCAGCAGCACTAGGGGGCGATGTCACAACTGCAACGAATCCGGAGCAGCTATTTGCTGCAGGTTACAGCGCATGCTTTAACAGTGCGCTTGAGTTACAGTTGGAGAAGGGGAAAGTTGACTTTTTAAGCAGTGAAGTAATAGCGACTGTTTCTCTTTACCCAGATAAAGAAGATAAAGGTGTTAAACTTGGCGTCAAGCTCGAAGTAACAATTGAGGGCGTTGACCATTCCGTCGCGGAAGAATATGTGAATAAAGCGCACCACTACTGTCCGTACTCTAAAGCACTCAATGGTAACGTTGATGTTGAAATAGTGATTAACTAAAAGGAGACTTAAAATGGTATCAGTTTATGATTTTGAAGTAAAAAAAACAAATGGGGAAATCACGTCACTGAAAGAATATGAAGGCAAGCCTCTAATTATTGTAAATACAGCTAGTAAATGTGGATTAACCCCTCAGTATGGCGGATTGCAGTCGCTTTATGAAAAGTACAAAGATGAAGGGCTGACGGTTTTGGGATTTCCTTGCGACCAGTTTAATAATCAAGAGTTTGACGATATTAATGAAACAACAGAATTCTGCCAAGTGAATTATGGTGTCACGTTCCCCATTTTTGCGAAAATTGACGTGAACGGTGACGATGCGGATCCACTTTTCACACACTTAACGACAGAGAAAAAAGGGTTGTTTTCGAAAAAAATCAAGTGGAACTTTACGAAGTTTTTAGTGAATCAACAAGGAGAGGTTGTAAAGCGATATTCGCCGCAAACTGAACCTGGAAAAATCGAAGAAGATTTGAACAAGATTTTATCATGAAGGATTTTCTGTCATTGAACAGCCAGCTTTGTTTCGCTGTATACGAAACGGCTGGAGAGTTTAATAAGCTGTATACAAGTGTATTGCAGCCGTTTGGTTTGACGTATCCGCAATACTTGGTGCTTTTAGCGTTATGGGAAAAAGATGAAGTATCGATGAAAGAACTTGGTACACGACTCGACCTCGGAACCGGAACGCTGACGCCGATGATTAAACGTATGCAGGAAAACGGCTGGGTACGAAAAGAACGCTCACAAGAAGATGAACGAAAAGTGTATATTTATTTAGAAGAAAAAGCGCACCGCGATCAGGGGCCAATCACGAAACAAGTCGCAGAAGAAATTCAGCTCTGTAACATCAGCTTGTCTGAATATGATGAGCTGATGACGCGACTGAATGAGCTGCATCAAAAAATGAAAGAACGAGCAAATTCTACCGGTGCGTAAAGCGTAGGAGGACAGTCCCTTAGTAGCATTCACTCTTTTATTATTCATTGGCGCGGTATGGATGTGATATTAAGTCTATATTTAGGGAAAGTAAAAGAGTTAATTGTACAAATGGTAATCAACTAAATTTAACCATTAAATTACTGCTTACTTTTGCGGTGAATACTAGACACCCCATGTACACGTGCTTGCGGATCGCTTTGGATTGAACGACTACTGCATCATTATCGGGATTTATAGCTGTTTAGGGGTGCGATAAAGTCGCACCCCTAAACAGCTATTTTCGTTAATCGTATGGTGGTCTTTCATCCGTCGCTTTCCGAAGGTACAGGTACACGAAGTGCTAAAGATTTTGGGAACGAGTGAATAACTACTTACTCTATCTTTATAACATATCGTTTTGAATTTAAGTCATTGTCACTTTCTATATAGCGTCTGCTCCAAGGCAATTCTGAAATCAAAGAGTTTACAGCATGCTTACCCAAACGGGATGGATTTGACATGTGGAAAGATTTACTGAAGATAACAATCGAAGAGTTAACGAGCCTTGATTCATTCAACAAAGGGAAATGATTAAGAACAGTCCTAAGCCTCTATTTTCTATAATAAACACAAACAACTTAATATTGACAGTGTGTATACGTTTGTATACAATTAAGATAATAACACTGAGTATACAAATGTATACAAAGGGAGGAGAATACAAATGAGAGAAGAACATATCAATGGAGAAGGTCGTCATCGCGGCAGACGCCACGGAGGGGAAGAGGGCGTGCATCAGCGTGGTGCGAAAACCTTTCGTCGAGGAAGAGCAATTGCGTTTTTAGAGCGTATGCATCTGAAGCGTTCAACTATTATGCAACAGTTAGATCAACCCGAGTTTCTATCAATCCAGCCGATTTTAGTCGGTGAATTAAAAGCGATTGATATGATCATTAATGAGTTTATTCAACTATTTGAAATCAATGTAGATGAAATGTCGGATCGCAAGCCAATGGTAGATGCTAATGAGGAAGGGATTGAGTTGGATGAAAAAAATTAACGGATATATCGATTCAGTGTTTACGAAGCAAGATACTCTGTTGGAGGAAGTGATTGCATCGATTGAAGGAAACGGTATGCCTGCCATATCGGTTTCACCTTCTTCTGGCAAGGTACTTACGATGCTGACAGCCATTTCAGGGGCGAAAAATGTGCTGGAAATCGGGGCGCTTGGCGGCTATAGTGGAATTTGTCTTGCCAAAGGGTTTGGTAGTGAAGGGAAATTAACTTCCCTTGAATTAGAGGAGAGATATGCAACGTTAGCAGCTAGCAATTTAGCGAAGGCTGGCTTTGGTGATCAAGTATCTTATAGGACGGGGCCAGCTTTGAAAAGCCTTGAAGGATTAGTTGACGAGGGGCAGCGATTTGATTTTTTCTTTATCGATGCAGATAAAGAAAACTATGAAAATTACTTAGACTATTGCATTCGACTTGCGGAGGCGGGTGCGTTAATCGTGACGGATAACGTACTGGCTGGCGGTAGTGTAGTGGATCCGGAGGCGAAACCAAAACGTTATACAGAATTAATGAAAACATTCAATGAAACGGTAGCAAATCATCCCCAATTGGAATCGCTTCTTATTCCAATCGGGGATGGGATGACGATTTCACGAGTGAAGAGATAACAGAAGAATTTCAGTGACATAACTAACGGGGTCTCTTTTGGGGGAATAAACAAATAACAATGGAAATCGTACTTTACTCAGAACGTTAAAGAGAAGACTATCATCGATAAAAGCATTAAAAAAGGGCGCCCTATAAGCGCTCTTTTTATATATTTTTTTGTGAGTTATGAGAGACACTTTACAACAACTTATCAACTACAACTATAAGCATCCATTAGTTGGGTGATTTCTTTTGAAATTTCATTATCTACTTTTCCTACTTAATCGTCTGATAGAAGCGTTCTCAACATTTTCTTATCACCAAGGTACTTAATTTCCTCTATTCCACCTGGGCGAAGAATCGCTATCCCTGTTATTTCTGCATCCACTTTATCTTCCCCTTTTTTTTCATATTCAATATAAACAGTAAAGTAATAATTCGTTGGGGTGTCTTTATTTTGCTCTATAACGATTTTACTAACAGTTGTCTGATAATCGTATTTGTCCGCCGCTAAGTGGAACATTAATACATAAGTTCTCACTAATTTATCGTAACCAGTTTCGGAAAAATAAGGTCCGTAGCTATCCTTTAAATATGCGCTATACTCTTTACTGAATGGTACGCTCGCCTGGTTCTGTTTCTCAGCCCACTTCCACAGTTCATTGTGTGCTTGTATTGCTTCTTTATTTGGAGTAGTCAATTCATACTCCAGATAGCCTTGAATAAGTTCTATGTTTTTGTCTTGTGGTTCGTCTTGAGTACAGCCTACAAGTAATAGGAATGTAAGAGCTGCAGATATGACAACGCCAGTCTTCCCTCGAAAGACCTTCTCTATGAAGAAAGAAATACGATTCGAACGTGATTTATTATGGTACATAGTCTCAACCACCTCCTCTTTTTTTATTTTTTATCTATTTCTTATACGGAAAGTATGTTATAAAAGTTTCATTTTTCAAACTATTATGAAAGGCAGTGACTGGCGCCAGTCACTGCCTTTCATATGATAATCATTGTCTATACCACTGTCAGATATTGAAGACCCCTCGTTGTAAACTGTAGGCGCTGTTTATTTCCCGACAGATGCCTTCTATTTAAATGGGATGATTCATCGAATTTCCAGCGCCAACTGAATGAGTTACTCAACAGTAGTATGACGTTACCTATAAGAATAGTTGGTGCAAAGACATCTATGGTGAAAATATAGTAATTGGATGATTAAAATGACTGAGTATCCATCAAACTGTTATGTAGAACAAGAATCTTTCAGAGGCAAATTCGACATGTTCTTTGTAAAGGAAAGCAAGATGCATTTGAAGCCGAATACCATTTTTAATTACATTCCAAAGTTAGGAGTTATATAAAATGACAATTACTAATTTTAAAAAATTAGAGGAAATCAGACAGGCACTCAATTCAAGGTTTTTCGAACGAGAGAACGAAGTTGAGGGGATTCTTGTAGCTCTGCTCTCTAGACAGCATATGCTCATGATTGGGCCTGCTGGAACTGCGAAATCCGCATTGGCGTTTGAATTAGCAAAAATAGTACAAGGAACAGAATACTTCCAATGGTTGCTGACAAGGTTCAGTACACCCGAAGAAGTTTTTGGCCCGTTGTCGTTAAAAGACCTTGAACAAGGTGTGTACAAGAGGAATACAGCAACTAAAATGCCAGAAGCTAATCTAGTTTTCCTTGACGAAATATTCAAAGCAAACTCGGCAATCTTGAATAGTTTACTGACGCTTATCAACGAAAGACTCTTCTATAATAACGGAACGCCAGTAAAGGTTCCTTTAATGTCAGTTATTGGTGCTTCGAACGAATATCCTGAAGAAGGAGAAGGGCTTGAAGCTCTTTTCGACAGGTTTTTACTTCGGTTCGAGCTAGACTATATTGCGGATGATACGAATTTTGTTTCTATGATGAAGGGGACCGGTCAAAATCAGGCCATGCCTTCCTTGACGATGGATGAATTGATTCAACTCCAGTTTTTGACGGACAGGGTTACAATACCGGATGAAGTGTATGAAATTCTTTCGGAAATTCGTACTAATTTGCGTGACGAGGGAATTCGGCCTTCTGACAGGCGGTTTCAACAGTCGCTTTCAGTCCTTCAAGCGAAGGCGTTGATAAACCAAAGGCAAGTTGTGAAGATAGATGATATTGTCATCCTGGAAAATGTACTCTGGGAAACGGTGGATCAAAAAGATACCGTGTCTTCCATTATTCGCAACCATTCACAAGATGTTGTTACTCAGATCCTCTACTCCATACAAAATGAAGCAAATGAAGTATTCTACGCCATACTGCAGGATCATTCGCCAGAAGCAGGAATGGAAGCAACTCAAAAAATGAAAGCTTTAGTGGCTGATTTGAAGAATCTCCAAAGTAACAATCAAAGTCGGAAGGCTGATATTGGCCCATTACTTGATAAAGTGACCTCGATGGAACATGAAATCCTGGATAGTATTTTAGAACCGTGGTATTTTGAATCCCAAAATGACAAGAGGGGCTCCACCAGCACCTTTTTTAATATGTGAAAGGGGGTATTCTTTATGAAGAATCGTTCAGTCTTGAATACGGACGCATACGATAAAAGACGTTTCAAAGAAATTTTCGACATGTCTCTGGGTCTTCAAAAGGTAAGAGGTGAAGGTGCGTTGCCAATGTTCGAACCATTGCTGGCTGATATTTGGGCTTCCTTATATAAGATGAAACCAGAAATTTTGGCAAAGGACGTAGACAGTGTACTTAAGGTGAATAAAACACTCATGGACAGAATCATGGCGGATGAATCCTTTGTACACTACCGAAGCTTCACCCGATTGAATGATTTATTGTCAGCTATCGGCACGGTGAAATTCGGAGAAAAGACGAATCAATGGCTGGCTGACCAAAAAGAGGAAGATGAAGACTTTCAAAAACAGATCCAGGAAATTCACGCAATGCAAAGGCGACTTCAAGAGCAGGATTGTCAAGAAGATCCAGGAAGTGGAAGTCGGGTGTTAGAAGAGATTTTTAATGAAATGATGACTAAATTTGATGAGAAATTGCAACAGTTGCTTCAAAATAACAGTCATAGCTTTTCACAAGCATTGGCTCAAGCCATGCAAGAAACAAAACAAGTGAAAGACGGTCTAAAGTCTTTGCTTGGCGGCTGTAGTGCAGGGAGTGGTGATGCGGAATTAAAAAAGGTTCCTTTACGCGACCAACTAGCATTAGCTGAAAAAATGGCTTCTGATAAAACGATGAAAGAAATAGCGGAGTGGGCGGGTAGATTCAAACAGATAGCCCGTAAAAAGCAGAAATCCATACATAAAGAGTCTATGGGAAGAAGGGGAGTTACGTTAGGCAACGATATCGAGAGGTTACTCCCGATGGAATTTGGCTTATACATGCATCCAATATCGAAGAACGATTTTCTTCGTCGCTTTGTGGAAGGCCAAACCATGCAATATGAACAGAAAGGGCGTGAGGTATTGGAGAAGGGGCCAATCGTACTTTGTCTAGATCAGTCAGGCAGTATGTACAAACTGGATACACAATCCAAAGGTTTTATATTAACCCTAATGTCCATTGCGAGAAGGCAGCGAAGGGATTTTTGCTTAATATTATTCTCTACTCTGACAGAAATTCATAAATATGAAAAAGGGAAAATTAAAGGGTCTGATATGGTTAGTTTGGCTCGAACCTTTCTAGGTGGGGGTACGAATTTTGCACTTCCGCTTGATGAAGCGATGAATGTAATCAATGAAAGTCGGTTTAAACAAGCCGATTTGGTTTTCGTTACGGATGGTGAGGACACTTTAAACGATTCATTTCTACTAGAATTCAACAAAAAGAAAAAAGAAAAGGATTTCAACGTTCTTTCCCTAGTGCTCGGAAGCAGCATACATATAGTAGAACAATTTTCAGACAGGGTTGTTCAAGTTTATGATTTTGATGACGCAGGCAGTTTTACTGCCTTTGAAATATAAACTATATATGTTGAACAAATGAATCAGGCGTAGGAGTGAGGTGATTGATGTGAACACTGTTTGGAAAGGATTTATCTCGTTTGGACTAGTTACAATTCCAGTAAAGTTACACTCGGCAACAGAGGATAAAGGGATTAAGCTAAGGCAGATTCATGATAAATGTAAGAAACCGATTAAACAGGAAAAGGTATGTCCTATTTGTAACGAGGATGTGGATTCCAAGTCACTTGTGAAGCGCTACGAGTATGCGACTGACCGATTTGTAGTTATTACAGATGCTGAATTAGAGGGCTTGAAGAGTGATATAGAAGAAAAATCAGTTGAAATTGTAGAGTTCGTGAAGTTGAAAGAAATTGATCCGGTATATTTTGATAAACTTATTACTTGGCTGCAGATAGCAACGGTTCAAAAGCGTACGCATTGTTAAGGGAATCGTTAGCCAAGTCGAAAAAGATTGGCATTGCAAAGATAACGATACGTTCTAAGGAACGTCTTGCAGCTGTACGGGTACTTGATAACCATCTAGTTCTAGAGACGTTACATTTCCCAGATGAAGTTAGGTCTACAATTGACCTTCCACAAATCACTAACGTCAAATTAACTGCAAAAGAAAAAGAAATTGCATTATCTTTAATCGAACAACTAACAGCAGAATTTGATCCGACTAAATACCACGACGAATATCGTGAACGCTTAGTAAAATTGCTTAAGAGTAAAATACCTAAGAATGCAGAACAACCATCGAATGTTATTAATTTAATGGAGGCAATGGAGAAAAGCATTGCAACAATCAAGGAACAAAAGAAGCGGGCATGAAGTTAGTTAAGCCTATGCTATTGGAGTCTCAAGAGGAAGTACGTTCTGATGAGGGATGGTTATACGAACCGAAGTTTGATGGTATCCGGCTGTTAGTTGGAAATGACCATTCATATACTCGTCATGGAACAATAACCACCAGTCGCTTCCCTGAGCTTATATTTGTTGGTCAAGAGGTTTTATTAGACGGTGAGTTTATTGCACCCAGCACGAATGCCCCCGACGACTTCGCAGGATCTATGTCTCGCTTCGGTGGAAATAAAAATCAATCAATCTCATTGATGGGATTTGATGTTCTTTCATATAAAAATAAATCAGTCATTCGTTACCCACTCGAAGAAAGAAAAGCAATATTAACAGAATGTATAGCTGGAATTGATTCGCCTTACATTAATTTAATTCCCTACGTTTACACCGAAGGGGCAGCACTTTTTGCGTGATGAAAGAAAACAGAATGGAAGGCATGGTTGCCAAGCGATTGGGGACACCTTACATTCCTGGCACCCGTTCGGATGATTGGCGAAAAATCATTAATTGGAGTTATCATGATGTGGTTGTTACGAAGGTAACGCTTGGGCCGCTAACTGTTCAGTTACATAGTTCAGAGGGAGATTATTTGGGGAGCGTTGTTATTGGATTCACCAAAGAGATAAGGCAGATGTTAAAATCATTGGCTCCCCCTTTTTCCGTTATGGTTAAATCGCGGGGGTGGACAAGTTGAGGTAAACTACGATTACCCCAAATAATTAAGGTGAAATAAGAATAAAAGTGATTAGGGCAAGGACAATAAGTCCTTGCCCTAATCACTTTTATTAGATTTACAGTTCATGGTATTTACAATATATTCAAGGTATCGACTGGAGGTGGAGTGGTTGAATTGAAAAAACTAATATATTAAATAATACCATTTTATAAATCAATTACTAATATTACCGTACTTACTCTAATTCATATTTAGATATAATTGATATATTGGAAGCACCAAGTAATCTGTTCTTTCTTCTATAGTTAAGCGGTTAAAGAAGTGCTCCGCTTCGGTTTTACTATTTAACAATACGTTACAGCTAAACATCGCTGCAATATTTTCGCGGAATTCTGCACTGTATTTCATTTTAATGAGTACTTCAATTTGTTCTTTATTCAGACTTCCATTCAAACGATAATAAACCTGGAGTACATTGATCTCAATTTGCATTTCATAATCCGCATCTAATTCAGTTACCTTCAATTGCATATAAACATATTCTGCTAATTCAAGGAACTGTGTATTTTGTGTATTATCATAAGAAGTTATGCAACTTAAACAAAATTTATTTATCCATAGAAAGGTCACATTGTTCAATACCCTAACAGGGTCCATGAAGGAATCCTGAATTATTCTTAAGTTGATATTAGCACATGTTTCTAGCTCATTCGAAGTTAAAAATATAAATGGGCTAATTGCAAATCTTTCATCTGATTCCCAAAAGTGCAAAACTGTTTCAAACTTACTATAAGTTTCAGAGAATGCATTGATTAATAGTTTTTTCTCATTTGGATTATAGTAGACGAGTATTCTTAAATCACCTACATATAGGTTTAGTAGACCCCCTTTTTCAAGACTCTCTTTATTTATTCTCGAATAATCATGATTCACAAATATATCTGCAATCAGTTGGATCTTTAAATAGATGTCCTTAATATTTCCAATTATAATTGTTTCGTTAGGAATACTCAATTCTTCAAAAACAGGCTTGACCTCATTTAATAATTTAAAGTTATGTTTCGAGTTTTCGATCATTTCTTTTGTATCAAGGTCATTCATTTCGATGAAAACACCTCTAAAACTGACGGTTTTCCCAGCTAATATGAGCTCTAAGAAGGGAAGTACTTTTAGTTGCGATGCAATGGAGTGAAAATTAAAGAGATTAAACTTAATTTGTTGTTCCGAGTCATTAATATCAAAAATGACTTCCAATGAATTTTCTAACGTTACTTTTATAAAGTTTTCCCGCTCTTCAACTTTTAAGTGGAAATTGAAAGGTACCCCATCAACCTCGAAATCTTCTTTTCCTTCCCTAGTCATTTTTCCAATTACTCCAAATCCAATAGGGTAGTCGAAGTCCTTTTTTGTACCATATATATAAAAGTCATGTTCGAATATATTATCTGAAATATTATTCGGATTAAAGGTTAAACTTTTAAAGCTAAATGAATCGAATTCATTTATTTCAATAGGACAGTAGTCGCCTAGACCAATTGATTGCTTAGGACTTTCCGAAAGGAAGTTTTCACAGATAGTTTGAATGTTTGTTTCCTCTAATTCTCTTAGGTAAACAACTCGACTTTTTTGCTTTTTATTTTCTCCGAAATGGGTAATTAATTTTTTTAATTCGAGAGGCAACAAGTTCTTATAAAAGGTTTTTGTACTTCCATCTTGCTGGACTTCAACGACAAATAGTAAAACACCATTATTTTGGTAATAATTTTAATAGTGTTCCATTGAAAAAGTAAATGAAATTAATCCTTCTGTAAACTTATTAACTTGGGTGCCTTTTACTTGTATAGGGACTCTTCCTAATAGCGATTGTATTGTTTCATTCTCGTTTTCAAATACTTGAATATCTCCGTCAAATGAAATTCCTTTGTCCCCAATAGGGATATTTGGGAGTAAATGATTACCAGGTCTATTAGCTTCATTTACAATCGCCTGAACAGCTAAACGTTCAATTCTACTGTTATCTAGTTTAATTATTGATTCTCATTTTCTAATGATTAATATGTATATTATCGAAGGCATTCATCCATGAAGGAACCTAATGGACTTGAGGATAGGGGTGGGGCTATGCACTGGGTATACGTTTTAAGCGTACTCAAAAACTTCCAATAATGGAGTTTGCCCCTTTAAATTCACTCATCATAGAAGCTTGAATTATCTACTTTAATATCATCAATTTCAATATCTATTTCTAAAGGAGTAATTACATCAATTTGCAATTCGATATTGAATGGATGGGACATACTCATCCTTATCCCATCCCCATTTCTAAAATCACGGTTAGAACCATACTGATGTTCAACGTCTACTATGCCAGCAATATTAGCAAGTAATAAAATTACTGTCACTATGCAGCGCTTTATAAACGTCGAAATGATAGTAGAATGTTCTATATTCTTCGACACATTCCGAATCTTTAATACAGCGTAATCCTGTTTCGCACATCTCAAGGATTTTTAGTGATTCCCTTTCCTTCGTATACTCTTTTACTAAGGCATTGGGTAATCGGAATAAATAGTTTAAGATTTTATTATTACTATGTCCATCCAATTAGTTCCTAATAGTCAATAGTAAAACAGTTTAACAAATACATGTAACAGAATCTTTTACCGCGGGTTATTATGTATTCTGCGCCATTGTGTACGCCGTTTGTTCTGATAGGTTCGGCTGCTCCAGCTTCGCAATCTCTTTTTTCACGTATTGTCACGATCTATTTAGAGAAAACCTTTGTGAAAGAACGTCATGTGATTCATTCAATACGATGGGGAATTAGCGCTTCCTGTATTCGTAGTGAATAGACGTACCTGTGGTTGAGCTTTATTTCTAACCGTTAGTTGCCCACTTCCGCTTAATGTAGCCCCTCCATAGTTAGTGGGAAATCCTGCTGAGTTACGTATAATAAAATGACGGAAGTCACCTTTGAAAATTGTCGTCATTGAATAAGTATTATTAGCAAAAAAAACCATAAAACTACAAAAAATACTATTTTAGTAGATTACTGTATAATTACATGTTAGTATTGCATTACCTCGAGGTGGAAAAATCGTATTGCAATATTTTTGAACACTAAAAAATAAATTGGAGTGGTTAAGTTGAAAAAACTAATATATAAAATAATACCAATTGTTACAGCATGTATCCTTCTATTTACAACAATTGGAGGTACAACGGGTTTTGCAGCTGAAAGTTTAGAAAGCACACAAGAAAAAATCTTGAATGTTGAATTAAATGATATAAATCAATTACCCACAGAAAGTTTTAATGGTCCTAGAATTAATTTGGAATCAGAAGTACAGCCGCAGTTTATATTCCCTATTGTTCCATTATTAGTGGGTGTTACTATTAGATTTGGGGTTTCATTTGTTGCAAGAACCGCAGCCGGTAATGTAGTTAGAGTATCAGCACATGCTGCTGAACAAGCAGTAACTAGGAAGATTTCTGCGCAAATGATGGATAAAAGTCTGAGTTCAGGCTTGAAATATGTAGATAAATTTAGTGGGGAACGTATTACTTGGTATAGAGGTAATCAAACTGCTGTCTTACTTAAGAAAACTACAGATGAAGTTAGTACAGTTTATTTACAGCCCGCACCAAAAGCAAGTTGGGTACGTAAAAACTGGGAATGGTTTGGGGATGTGAAATAGCTCTCAGATAACAGAAGAGTTCACATATAAAACGATTGCTCTAATATAAGAGTAAAGCAACTAGTTAATTGTTCATATTAGTTGCTGGATTAGGAGACTTCGGGTACAGTGATTGCAAAGCTGTATCCTAAGTTTTCGCGCCTTTAAACAGAATATCGGACAAAGGATCGTAGTTTTGATTGACGAAATAACCTTCACTTAAGTATACATACAATTATTTGCGTGATAAGGGAGAATCGGCAATTCTCAAAATAGCATGGGGACTAACTGGGCCAATATATTAGAAAGGAGTCTATAATAATATGAAATGTTTATGTAAACAAAAAGAAGTACATGACTTAAAAGTCGAAGGAGATATAGGAGCCGACCCTATATGGTGTAATCAATGTGGATGTAACTTGGATATAGAAGATATTCCAATTTCACTTGCGTTGAAATCAGAATTAATGGAATGGGTATGGAAATATGGCAAATGGATTGATTGGGATAAAGATGGAGTATTTCCAAATGGGATTGAACTAGAAGAAGAACATAATAAACAGGGTATGTATTTAACAGAGAAATTAAGGGGAGAACTTGAAGACAAATATAAAGTTTCATTTTCCCCATCTACATTTGCGAGAAGACGTGCAGATAAATAGCATTAACTGAGTTTATCCAAAGTTTCCTTTTCCGAGTGTTGTGTATTCTTCCATTCTTAAAGTTAAGTAATAAAGATGAACCTTTGTGGTAGAAATTGAAGGGTTACAAGGGCTTCTCACGATGTGAAGCCCTTGTAACCCTTTTTATATGTCTTGATTTGTGACGACGACTTAAGAGGAGTACCCTCGCGCAGCAGCTCTAAAACTACGGTTTTAGTCCTGTTACGTGAGTTTTTTTATGTCAATTAGATATAATCCCCAAATATGTCTGGCTTCCATGCATGAATCGCATGACGTTCTTTCTCGAAGATTTTCTCTAAATAGATCATTGTTGTTTCGAACTTCTCGTGACCAAGAGAACGCATAATGTCGTATATATCCCCTCGGTTAATCTTTGATATGATCGCAAATACATGTCGAAAAACGTGAGGTGTGACTTTCATCGTTTGATCAGATAAGTTCAATTGGTCTAGGCTAGTAATCTCTTTCTTCACGTATTGTGACAAATACGAAGGGGTATAAGCGCGTCCTGTATTCGTAGTGAAAAGGTGATTAGAAAGTGGTATAAGTAAGGTAGATGCTAGGGTAAAAGGTAAGGGTTTTGTAGTTACTACACCTGTTATTACGCCTCCAGTAGTTAAAACGCCTGTGACTGCTCCTATAGTGAATAAGACACTGGATAGTGTGAGAGATGAGTTTAAGGCTGTGTTTGGGAATGGATATGAGTATAATGTAGGTACCGAATCAGTAAGTATTAAAATAGGAGGTGAAACAAAAAATAAATTGATATACCGATACTATGCAGGATCTAAGAGTGTGATGGTATGGGATCTGAATAAGATTAATGAGACGCATAAAGTAATAAAAGAGTTAGGTTTCCTATTAAAAGGAAATGAATTCAGTAGTGCTATTTCTAAATCAAAAACAACTGGTAATACTATTGATATCAAAGGCACAAGTATATTTCATGCTGGTGATAACCTAACAATAAAATGGTGAAATAGTTTTTAAAAGCGGACGTTTTTCTTCAATCTACAAACGAAAAAGATGCCATCGTCTGTGAAGAGATCGAGGGCTTATAATCCACGTACGCCCGGTCAAAAACATACATCTTTGTCAGCGGATCCAAAGAAGTAGGAGATGCCGGCCGGATTCATCCTGAGTGGTTTGGCTAGATTGCGAGGCGAGGAGCTCCACTCTTTTTGGAAGTCGTTGAAAAAGTTCTAATACTTAGAACTAATTAGAATTCCTGCCAATACCGCTTTGACGCTTTGTGGATGCCTCCCGCGATAAGCCAGAAAGAAGACCAATTGGGAGGCACCCCCTAGCGCCAAGCGTTGTTGGTAGGATTCTTTATTGCAACATATCTAGTTTTATATCTGTTATTCTGTCTCATCGGATACCGATGTAGAACGATCATCCAAATAGCGATATAAAGTAGACTTACTAATTCCAGTCGCTTCTTTTATGTCATATAACGTATAATTCTTACTGTCATACATTGAAAAAGCCAGCTGTAAATTGTCATCTGGTTTTCGTGGACGACCAATCGATTTACCCTGTTGTTTAGCAGCTTGTAGCGTAAATGTAGAAGAATGGCTTAGAAATTTAGATTGTAAATCCGCGAAAAAAGTAGCACTTTGAAGTAGTGAAGCTTTTTGTATTGTTTGATTGGATAATTGTTCATCGAGGAAGTGAATGGCGATTTGATCTCGTTCTGCTAGTCGTAAAATATCTAAAAGCTGCTGCAGGGAATCAGCTAATACTACAATATTTTGGACGAATAGTTCATCATCTTTTTTAAGTGCCATTAATAAGTGTTCAAGCTCTGTTCTTTTCCTGGCAAGTCCATGTGTCTCTTTACATAATGTATCAATGAAAAGTTCATTTAATTGGTGGGCGCAATGTTGATCCAAGACAATCGGACGGATATATCCGTATTTCATTTTTTCGCTCCTAACTTCCCAAAAGTATTACCTTATGGGACTAAAAATGATATGATATTAACATTCTAACATTGGCATAAGCTTTTTTATAATTTTAGACATCATGAAAGGGGAACCGTATGTATACTTTAAAACAACAGTGGTTTGGGAATGTGCGTGCCGATCTTTTAGCAGGTATGGTTGTAGGACTGGCACTCATTCCCGAAGCATTGGCTTTTGCGTTCATTGTGGGTGTAGATCCACGTGTCGCGTTATATGCTTCATTTACAATTGCGGTCATTATTTCGTTTGTAGGTGGCCGACCTGGATTAATTTCAGCTGCGACAGGTGCGATGGCTTTAGTGCTCGTCAGCTTAATGGCGAATCATGGTCTACAATATGTACTTGCAGCCACAATATTAACAGGAATTATTCAATTAATACTCGGGGGACTTGGTGTTGCGAATTTAATGAGCTTCATCCCAAACTCCGTCATGCTTGGATTTGTGAATGCACTAGGGATTATGATTTTCATTACACAAATGCCTTATTTACTTGGGTCAAACAGTATGACCTATCTATTTGCGATTGTTACATTAATTTTAGTGTACGCGATTCCACGATTTTTCACGGCTATTCCTGCACCTCTTGTTGCGATTGTCGTTATGACTTGTATTGCGCTCATAAGTGGTGTGAAGTTACAGACGATTGGTGATCTAGGGACGATGCCAAATTCATTGCCGGTTTTTTTTCTTCCAGATATTCCACTTAACTTTGAAACGTTAAAAATCATATTCCCTTATGCTTTGGCTTTATCGATTGTTGGTTTATTGGAATCATTACTTACTTCCCAAGTATTGGATGATATGACTGATACGTCGAGTAATAAAAATAAAGAAGCACGTGGACAAGGGATCGCCAACTTTATCACTGGTTTTTTCGGTGGGATGGCAGGTTGTGCTTTGATTGGTCAATCAATCATCAATATTAAATCAGGTGGACGAGGACGCTTATCAACATTAACCGCGGGTGTATTTCTACTGTTTTTAATTATCGTTTTAGGTGATGTAGTTATCAAAATTCCGATGCCTGTTCTTGTCGGGGTGATGATTATGGTTAGTATTACAACATTTAATTGGGGTTCGTTTAAGTTTCTGAAACAAGCGCCTAAATCGGAATCACTTGTTATGCTCATTACAATTGCGATTATCTTATATACACATAATTTAGCGATTGGTGTTGTTAGTGGTGTTATATTAAGTGCGCTATTTTTTGTTGCAAAAATTTCTCGTGTGACAGTAACGCATGATTTAGATGGATATAAGGTGAAAGGACCTTTGTTTTTTGCATCAACTACGAAATTTATTCAGTCATTCGACAATGTTACAGAAAATGAAATCGTCATTAATTTTGAAAACAGTCAGCTGTGGGATGAATCTGCAGTCGGTGCAATATATAAAGTGAAACAGAAGCTTGAGCAAAAAGGTGTGAAGGTACAGATTCAAGGGTTAAATTCTTCAAGTGAACAATTGTACAAACGATTAACATAAGGGAGGAATTCACATGAAGATTGCTGTAGCAATTGATGGGTCAGAAAATGCTTTACGTGCAGCAAAACATGCTATTACGATCGTCCGTTACTTACCTGATGCGCAGTTAGAAGTTATTTATGTCTCGGACTATAATAAGGCAAAAGATGAGCGGCTGTTATCGCAAAGCCCAGAGAGCTTAACATTGAAACGAGAGCAAAAAGTGCATCCTATTTTAGAACTAGCAAAAGATGTCGGAGTGAAGACGAAGACTATCATGTTGAAGGGGAATCCAAGTCAAGAAATAATAAAGTATGTGAATTCAGAAGGAATTGACCAACTTGTCATCGGGAGTCGCGGCTTAAATACTTTTCAAGAAATGATAATCGGCAGCGTCAGTCACAAAGTAATGAAGCATGTAAATTGTCCGATTACAATTGTTAAATAAAGAGCTTTCATACCCAATGCTATCTGATGCGTGACTGGTGAGAAATTGTGTAAAGAGTGCCTGTCCAACAATGAACACTGAAATTTGTGTAACACAGATACTTTTTTAATGGGTAAAATAAAACTTCCTGTACCGTACTCAATAATAAAGTGTCTGCGCAGAAACAAATAACAACTTCACCCGCTACGCCATTTCATAATGCGTACCAAAGCGGGATTTTTTAATAGCACAATAAACCATCAAATGGGATATTGAATCACATAAATAGATGATTTGTTATATAAATCCCTTGTAGTGTACGGGGGTGTTAAAATAAAGTCACGGATAGTATGCTAGATGACTACCCTTAAATTTGGTGCTATTGGTTTCTTTGAGTTGGTAAAGGGGGATTTCCATATGAGAAAAAAGGACTCGTTAGGGCTAGCACACTATGTAGATTCAATTGAAGCACAACAAAAGCTTTATAAGCGGTCGCTATTTGTTGTCGTGATGTCCCAGATTTTTGGTGGGGCGGGACTTGCAGCTGGGATTACTGTGGGGGCATTAATTGCTAGGGATATGTTAGGAACTGCAAGCTTTGCAGGGTTGCCGGCTGCATTGTTTACACTTGGATCTGCGCTTGCAGCGTTCTTAGTGGGCAGGATTTCGCAGCGTTTTGGTCGTCGGTACGGGTTGTCACTTGGGTTTATCACAGGTGGAATCGGTGCGATAGGTGTCGTCTTCGCAACGACTATGGACAATGTGTTGTTATTATTTATTTCGCTATTTGTTTATGGTGCAGGGACTTCGACGAATCTACAGGCGCGTTACGCCGGAACAGATTTGGCTAGTGACAAGCAGCGTGCGACTGCCATTAGCATCGCAATGGTTTCAACTACGATAGGTGCGGTGGCGGGACCTAATTTAGTGACACCGATGGGGAACTTCGCAATGACGCTAGGTATACCAGCTTTAGCGGGGCCATTCATATTAGCAGCGGCGGCGTATCTCGTAGCTGGACTAACGTTGTTCTTCTATTTGCGTCCTGATCCATTTCTAGTTGCAAGAGCAATTGCGGTAAAGCAGGAAAAACAAGTTGATTCAAATACTACAACAGTAAATAAAACACGACAGAGTAAGGTAAACCGAATCGGTATTTTTGTCGGTGCGATGGTTCTCGTCTTGTCTCATCTCGTCATGGTTGCGATCATGACAATGACCCCAATCCATATGCAAAACCATGGATCTGGACTGACGGTCGTTGGATTGGTGATCAGTCTACATATTGCGGCGATGTATTTGCCATCGCTTGGTACAGGTCTATTAGTCGATAAATTCGGTCGTACAGTAATGGTCATTGCTTCGGGTGTCACGTTATCACTTGCGGGATTACTAGCAGCCTTTTCTCCAGGTGATTCCCTCGTCTGGTTGACGATTGCACTAATAGTGCTAGGCCTTGGATGGAATTTTGGCTTAATCAGCGGAACAGCAATCATCATTGATTCAACTGATATGACAACACGTGCAAAAACACAAGGTTCTGTTGATGTGTGGGTTGCTTTAGCTGGAACAGCAGGCAGTATATTGTCAGGAATCATTGTTGCCTACTCAAGCTATGCTGTTTTAGGCTTTCTCGGCATGTACCTTTCGTTACTTTTGATACCACTTATTGTTTGGAAACGGTTTAAAGAGAAAAAAGAACATCACAAAACTTAATGACAGAAGCAAGAAAATAATGATCCTGCAGCAGTTAGCACATGTGATATGAAAAGAAAAATGAGAGAATTACACTTCATTCTATTGAATAGAAAACACCGGAAATCCATCGACCAAAACTCGGCGGGATTCCGGTATTATTTTTGTGTAAATCAACACTTCTGTTGATTTACCAAGAGTAACTATATAAGTTGAAATAAAGACTCCCATCAAATCCGTTACGGCGCTCGGGGATGCCTCCAGCCCTTAGCCAGATGAGGTATCCTTTAAACTATATGGAATAGCCTCTTGGCATTAACGGTATAATTTCTGCGGAGAATGCAGAAATTATACCAACCGAACTCTTCGTTGTTCGGTTGGCTACCCCTAGTAACGCGCCTTCACTCAGTTCATATAGGTATTCATTTGTTCAACATATATAGTAGTTTATTTTACGTGAACCATCAGTCGTTGTTACTTGGAAAAGCAAATGTTGACGCGGATTCACTGTTCTCTTCAAACCACTTTTCTGAAATGGTTTTAGTCTTGGTGAAGAAGCGGGCTTGGTCAGGCCCAAACATATGCCCCTCACCGAATCTCGAGCGTTTCCAACCGCCAAAGTTATGATAACCAACAGGAATTGGAATTGGCACGTTTACCCCAACCATGCCGACGTCAATCTCCGTTATAAATTTGCGAGCGGCTGCTCCGTTATTTGTGAAAATTGTGACACCGTTACCGAGCTCATGTGCATTGATTAAGTCGATTGCTTGCTCTAATGTATCTACCCGAACGACATTACGAGCAGGTCCAAATACCTCTTGCTCATAAATCTCCATGCCAGGTTTGACGTTATCTAATAAGGTAGGACCTAGATAGAAGCCATTGGAATTTTTAGCGATGTCTGGATTGCGACCATCGCATACGAGTGTAGCACCTTCTTCTAGGCTACGGTCGATAAAGCCAATGATCGCGTCCTTTGATTGCTTTGTAATAACAGGCCCAAAATCAACGTCTGAATCTGTGTATGGCCCTACTTTTAATTTTGCGATTTTATCAGCCAATACTTTGACGAGTTTATTCGCTGTTTCTTCGCCGACGGGAATGATTGTGGAAATGGCCATACAGCGTTGGGAAGCGGCACCATAGGCCGCGCCTAAAAATGCGTTTGCGACCTGTTCTAAATCTGCATCTGGCATGACAATCATATTGTTTTTACCGCCACCTAATGCCGTAACGCGCTTGCCGTATTTTGAACCGGTTGTGTAAATATAATCAGCGACAGCTGTGGAGCCGACAAACGAAATGGCTTCAACAGCAGGGTTTTCTAATAGCTCGTTGACCGCATCCTTGTCGCCATTGATGACTGTCCAAACACCATCGGGTAAACCCGCTTCTTTCCACAGTTCCGATAAAAATAATGCGGAGCAGGGCACGCGCTCGGACGGCTTTAAAATGACGGAATTGCCGACTGCGACCGCCATAGTTGTAATGGCAAGTGGCACCATCACTGGAAAGTTGAATGGGGAAATCGCTGCAACAACGCCAAGCGGTGCTTTTACGGAATAAGCATTAATATTCCCACCAACATTGACGGAGTACTCACCTTTTAATAGGTGAGGCGCATTGATGGCTAAGTCGACGGATTCTAAACCACGTGTGATTTCACCCTTGGCATCCTCGATTGTTTTCCCGCTTTCGATACAAATGATGTCGATGAGCGTATCGATACGTGCGGTCATCAATTGACGAAACTTCATGACAATTTCAACGCGTTTGCCAATCGATAGGGCGCGCCATGCCGGAAAGGCTGCTTTAGCTGTTGCAATTGCGCTTTGCACTTCCTCTTTCGTTGCAATAGGGACGCGTGCAATCACTGCCCCTAAACTCGGATTGAAAACATCTGAGAAGTGACCACTTGTGCCTGCAACGATTTCACCATTAATAAAATGCCCTAGTTCTTTTACCTCTGTATTTGTTACCATACATTCATTTCCCCCTTGTGTTTTACGCTTTTGGCAGTAGTTCATTTAAAGCGTTCGTAAGTTTTTCAACAATCAAATCTTTTTCTGCTAATGAAATAATCAGTGGTGGAGCGAGTGTTAAAGTATTGTTAAAGCCTGCAACCGTGACACCATTTTTCCCAATGATTAACCCTTGTTCTTTACATAAAGCGATGACTTTGTTGACAGCAGTTACATCAAGTGGCGCTTTGCTGTTTTTGTCACTTACAAGCTCAATGCCAATCAGTAAGCCTTTACCGCGGATGTTGCCGACATTTGGATGATTCTTTAAGCGTTCTTGTAGTTCCGCATGGATAATTGCGCCCATTTCTTCTGAGCGAGCAAATAAATTTTCATTTTCCATGATTTCGATATTTTTGAGGGCAACTGCACAAGCTGCTGGAGAACCTCCGAATGTGTTGACGTGGCGGAAAAAGTCGTACTCCTCACTCCCATTGAAAGCCTCATAAATTTCGCGACGCACAGCTGTAGCAGATAACGGCATATAAGCACTTGTTAAGCCTTTTGCCATTGTGACAATATCCGGCTGAATGCCATAGTTTTGGAAGCCAAATGCTTTGCCTGTACGTCCGAAGCCGCAAATTACTTCATCGACAATGAGCAGGGCCCCATGCTTTTCACAAACTGCTTTTACCCCACGCAAATAGTCCTCATGGGGCATAATCACGCCTCCACCGGTAATAATAGGCTCAAGTATTACGCCGGCAATCGTCTCGGATGATTCCCAAGTCATGACATTATCGATTGCCTGAACAGACGGTAGGGCAGTTGGCTCTGTAATATGATCTTCGTTTGCACGGTAGGCATCTGGTGGTGCAACATGGAGGAAACCAGGTGCTAACGGTTCGTACTTATATTTACGTTGTGCTTGCCCTGTTGCCGCTAATGCCCCCATCGTATTGCCGTGGTAGGCACGATAGCGGGAAATAAATTTGGTGCGATTTGTATGACCTTTTTGCTGATGGTATTGACGTGCGATTTTGAAAGCGGCTTCATTCGCCTCTGAACCACTATTAGAGAAAAACACAACATAATCATCGCCTAATAATTCGCTGATTTTTTCGCTCAGTTGAATGGCAGGGATGTGCCCAACGGATAGAGGAGTATAGGCATTTTCCAGTAATTGCTCGTAAGCGACTTTGGCGAGTTCCTCTCGCCCGTAGCCAACGTTCACACACCATAAACCAGACATGGCATCTAAATAACGTTTCCCATCAATGTCCGTTATCCAAGCGCCCTTCGATTTCTGAATGATTGTCGTCGCGTTTGGGTTGTAGGGCTTCATGGAATGCCATACATATTGTTCATCTTTTACTTGCCAATTTTGACTCGTTAAATTCGTCATCGAGCATCATCACTCCTTCATTTATCATCATGCTATCACTAGCGTTGCATAAATACAGGCAGAAAATTCACTCTATTAAATTTCACAGTTCAGAGCCAAAAAGGGAAACACTTCAATAGAGGTGATTCCATCCATTTGGTTTTTATTTACAATTATACTTGTGCGACAAGTTCGTTTTCATTTGGATTTGGAAGGGTACCAGCTGGCTTTATCCATTATAAAAGAACTTTTAGTTTGCAAAAAATAACGAATATTTTGAGTATTTAGAGCGAGTGGGTAGAATTAATGCGACGCTAGTGTCATGCTATAAATCTATTATCCGATTTTTCGGTGAAAATAGCATTATACACAATGTAAAATAAATAGGCTGTTGCTTTTCACATAAGGTGAGTGAAGAGAATGGTTAGTTGTCGCTAAACAGTATTAACTCTAGTGCTAATCGCTTTTCTGTTTGCATAAAATCTGAGCCTAGCAACTGCTCAATTTTTTCCAAACGATGGTACAGTGTTTGTCTAACGATAAACAGGCGTTCGGCAGTGTCTTTTTTTTGACCATTGGTGTGTAAATATACTTTTAACGTTTCGACTAATTTACTGCTATGCTTGCGGTCATAGTCAATAACGGGCTGTATATATTCGGTCATCATGTCCATAATATATGGATTTTTTTGTAATTGCAAAATTAAATGATGGAGGTGTAAATCCTCGTAAAAATACGAAAGCTGTGGATCTTTCCATCGAATGTGTAAGGTGTCTTTGGCTGTTAGAAAGCTAGTATTGAGAGCTTGGAAATGAGTCACGTATTTTCCTACAGCGACTGAAGTTTTAAAGTCACCATATTTATATTTTTGCTGATTGTCATGGATTTGTGTAATGGCTTGTTCGATACGTTGCTTATATGTTTCTTGCGCATGTATATTCGCTAAAATAAAAATAAGCTGTTGTTGCTTTTCTATGATAAACGGATAGAATTCTAACTTCTCTAAGACATTGCGCGTAAACAGCTTATAGTACGTTAAATCACTGCTTTTGCTTTTGTGGATTTGAAGAATCATGACCAGCCAATTACTTGTTGTGATATCTGCATGATGGTCTTGCAGGAAATGCGTCAATTCCTCCATATTGGATAACCCATTCAGCCATTGCTCTAGAACTTCACGATCCTCCACAGCCTTTTTTTCCTCGCTATACAAAACCCGCAATAAATAGTGTGAAAGTGCAATAACCGTGCGATCTAAAATCAGTGCATCGTATTCATTGACGACGCGCTGTGGGGAAAACAAACAAACCTCCCCATAATATTGGTTGAAAATATTCACCTCACAGCGAATAACATGTTTTTCCACATAATCAGGGCTTGACTGTTGTTGCATCTTATCATACTTGTCCTGCTGAATATTGGGAATAAACACAGGCTTTTGCCCATTAAATGTAAAGATGACCTGCAAGCCAAGATGTTTATAGAGGTGCATTAAAATTTGCTCGTAATTGTTGGCGGTCAGTGTATATTTATTAATTTGCTGTGCGTAGTTCTCTAGGTTTTTCACCATGCCATATTGCTGATTGATGAGGATACTGTGTATTTCTTGTGTGATTTCGACAAAGGCTACCTCCTGATGAAAGATGATGAGAGGGAATTGGTAGTCCGTCGCCAGTTGCTGTATGCAATCAGGAATTTCTTGAATGACGCTACCGAGCTCAATGCACAGCCCAGCTGATTTGGATGCTATTAATTGGTGAATAAAGTGATGGAAGTCATCATCATTGTTTTTCAAATGAATACCCGTAGTCAAAATTAATTCATTGCCCTTTAATAATTTGGCAGCATCCATAGTTTCGACGATATGCACCCATTTGATGATATTGAGTTGCCCCTCTGCACCAGCAAGAAGCTTCGCGCTACTGAATAACTTTTTCGTCAGTACATCTGCTATAGTGAGTGGAAATTCATTCATAGTGTCCTCCTATCACGCATAATTATTGATGCGTCAACACATCTTCTATTAAAAAGGCCATATACAAATTGGTTTTTGTAAAAGGGTTGGTGGCGTCTATATCTAATAGCAGTTCAACTTTTTTGATTTTATATAGGACAGTGTTGCGATGAATGAATAGACGTTCACTAATTTTACTCGTACTGCCGTTTTCTTCAAGGAAAATACGTAAAAATGACACGTAATCGGTGTTGTGTAAATCATCATATCGATAAAGTTGTCCAAGTATATCCTGGCTAAAAGATTCAATTAATGTCCGGTTTTGCACACCCATAATAATTTTATAGGCTCCAATTTCTTTATATTTGTATAAGAAGCGGTTGTTGTGCAACTGTGCTAATTGAATGACAGTGAGTGATTCCTCGTAGCTTTTATGGATGTTTTCGTAGTCTTCATAAAAATTCCCTTTGCCGATGATGACATTTAAGCTGCCGCTTTTCTGGGTGATCTTGTCGTAGATGTCTTCAACTGTTTTTGAGAAAGGACTATTGGATGTAGTGATCTGTGTTCGATTGATGAGAAAGATGAGGTGGTTTTTGTGCTTGAGTCTTAAAAACCGTTTATATCTATTTTGGAATGCAAACTGAATGAGGACCTCGTAACGGCCAATGCTACTGCGTGCATCTGTTGTTGTACAAGTGATGATGGCCAATTCTGCGCCTTGTGGAAATCCAAGTTGGGTTAAATTTTGCCTTGTGGAATCGACGTGCTGTTTGTAATGAAACAGTAAGTTGTAAAGGACTTGGTCTTCGGTGGATTGTTCTTGCTCGTGGGTGGCGATAAATTGAAATGTCGTTTTTAAAAGGTCGGCTACACGGCGGTCCCAAGGCATTTGGAAAATGGGCAATTCATGCTCATTGGCAAACGAGATGACCGATTCGGAAATGTCAGGAATATAAGGTCCCGTATTCACGATAATACCAGCTATTTTTTTAGTGTACGCCAGTTTAACGAGTTGTTCTAAGGATGTATTTTGGTGTGGAAAGTTAATGCCTGTTGTTACAACTAATTCATTTGGTCGGCAAAACGTGATTAAATCAATGCTTTCTACTACGTTAATACCTGAAACTTTTCGATACAAACCGCTTTCTCCAGCTACTAATGTCAGCATCGGGAATAGAGCCCCCTCTAGGATTTTGCCAATCGTTCCCATAACAGTCCCCCTTATTATACAAATAACGTACCATAAATATTGTGCACTTGCACATACTTTCTTAGTTTTATATCCATATCTTCCAAATAGTTTCTATTTTATGATTGTC
Organism: Sporosarcina sp. FSL K6-1540; assembly: GCF_038620285.1. Lineage (NCBI taxonomy): Bacteria > Bacillati > Bacillota > Bacilli > Caryophanales > Caryophanaceae > Sporosarcina > Sporosarcina sp. FSL K6-1540. The sequence continues at coordinate 4,647,122 of NZ_CP152018.1, read as the reverse complement.
ATAAACAACCACTTATTGATAACTATTAATTTAGAATTTTCGTAAACAACCACTATTTTATTACTGTGAAAGAGAGGACTTGCATATGTATAAATGTAATAGTAGTAGATTACAGGGGTTAATTGAACAATTTAGTCAATTTGGTGCAACTGCCAATGGAGGCGTAACCCGTTTGTCCCTTTCAAAAGAGGATGTATTAGCGAGAGACTATTTTTGTGAAATATGCATAGAGTTAGGGATGGACATTCAAGTAGACGATATGGCAAATATCTATGCGATTCTACCAGGAAAAAAAGAGTGCCCACCCATCGTAATGGGATCACATTTAGATTCGGTTGAAAAAGGTGGCAGGTTTGATGGTGTCTTAGGTATTTTAACCGCAATAGAGGCGATACGAACGTTAAAGGAAAACGACATTGAGCTCGAGATCCCATTAATGCTTGTGAATTTTACGAATGAAGAAGGTGCGCGCTTCGATCCGGCGATGATGAGTTCCGGTGTCATTGCTTCAAAATTCAGTAAAGAAAAAATGCTAGAATCTATCGATAAAAATGGTATTACTTTTCAAGAAGCATTACAGGCGAGTGGCTACGCGGGGGAGCAAGGAAATCGCTTAACAGAAGCCCTTGCATATATTGAGCTGCATATTGAACAAGGACCGGTATTAGCAGCAAAGCAACGTGACATTGGGGTGGTAGAAGGCGTTTTAGGCATGGTGTGCTATGAAATTACCGTGACAGGTGAATCAAATCACGCTGGCACAACGCCAATGTCGATGCGTAAAGACCCGATGATTGTGGCGTCTCGTATAATTTCATCTTTGCATGAGCAGCTAAGTAAAATCGACGAAGCGCTTGTGTTCACATTTGGGCGTATGCACGTGGCACCTAATATTCATACAGTCATTCCGAACGAAGTAGTGTTTACTATGGATTCGCGTCATCAAAATCCAGCGGTGATGCTCAAAGTAGAAAAGCTATTGAAAGGTCTAGCTTCAGAGGAAAGCGGTTGCCACATTAGCCCGGTCAAGCTATGGGGGCGGGAGACCGTATTATTTGATGCAGCTATATGCAATGAAGTGGAAAAATCATGTCATGACTTTGGTTATTCCTTCCAACGTATGTTCAGCGGGGCGGGGCACGATGCACAGTATATCGCGAGCTTCATCCCCTCGGCAATGATTTTTGTTCCAAGTATCAAGGGGAAAAGTCATTGCGAGGAGGAAGAAACAACATTTGAAGACTGTGCAAAGGGGGCAGACGTGTTACTGGAAACCGTGTTGACACTACAAAAGAAGTTCAGCATGGGCGAAAAATACACACTGAACTCATGATGAGTGCAGGTTGAAATACTATAATTCGCTAGCACATTGGTTCATCACTAAAAGTTAGAGATGACGTTGGATTAAACTGCATATCATTAGAATGCGGGTTGATTGGAGTGAAGGTTGGACGACCCCAGCTGGACGGAAATTAACCTCCCCTCCACGGTGGAGAGCTAGCGTATTAATGGATATTGACAAACTTTACATTAATTAATCGAAGGGTGAGGGTAGTGTGAAAAAAGTGATTACAGGTGGACTCATTGTGACAGCAACAGATATGTATGAGGCAGATATTTTAATAGAGAACGGCAAAATTGTGCAAATCGGCAAAAACTTATCAGCTTATGGAGCGGAAATTGTAGATGCTACGGGTAAATACGTGATGCCTGGGGGAATTGATCCGCATACGCATTTGGATATGCCGTTCAACAACACGGTGACAGACGATGATTGGAAGTCGGGAACAGTTGCGGCAGCATTTGGTGGGACGACGACCATTTTAGATTTTTGCTTATCTGCGGGTGAAGAAAAACTTGCGACGGCTGTGGCAAAGTGGCATGTAAAAGCAAAGGGCAAATCAGCCATTGACTACGGTTTCCATTTAATGATTGGTGATTTAACGCCTGAAACAGAGGCCGAGTTACCGTTGTTACTAGAGCAGGAAGGGATTACATCTGTCAAGGTGTTCATGGCTTACGCGAAAGAATTCCAGGCGACAGACCGTACGCTGTTCAAAGCCTTTAAAATTGCAAAAGACATTGGCGCTGTTGTCATGGTGCACTGTGAAAATGGCTCAGTCATCGATGAATTAGTTGAGGAGGCGAAGCAAGCTGGTCAGACGGCGCCAATTTATCACGCACTGACACGTCCCGCGGAATTAGAGGGTGAGGCGACGAAACGGGCCATTGAACTAGCGCATATCGCAGGTGCCAAGCTGTATGTTGTACATGTGACGTGTAAAGAGGCTTTGGATGAAATTATCGCAGCACGTGAAAAGGGCTATGACGTGTATGGCGAAACATGTCCACCTTATTTAACGCTCGATCAGTCAGCGTTAGCACAGCCAGGCTTCGAGGGGGCGAAATATGTTTGGTCACCGCCACTTCGCCCGAAATATCATCAAGAGCATTTGTGGAATGCTTTAAAAGCCAAGCAACTGCAAACAATTGGTTCGGACCAATGTTCATTTAGCTTTAACGGGAAAAAGCAATTAGGGTTAAATGACTTTTCTAAAATACCAAATGGTGGACCGTTTATCGAAGATCGTTTCAGTATTTTATTTTCTGAAGGTGTGGCGAAAGGGCGAATTTCCATCTATGACTTTGTCGATATGATTTCGACAAGTGCCGCAAAAATTTTCGGCTTATATCCACAAAAAGGAACGATTGCTATTGGTTCTGACGCCGATATCGTAATTTTTGATCCTACGGTAAAACGTGAAATTTCAGCGAATACCCATCATATGAATGTAGACTACAACCCGTATGAGGGCTGGGAAGTGACTGGAGAGCCAATCAGTGTACTTGTGCGTGGAGAATACGTCATTAAAAACAAACAATTTGTAGGAGCATTAGGCAGTGGCCGATATATCAAGCGTGCACTACAACCGACGACCGCGCAAACAATCAACGTGTAAACATCAATCCATGAGGAGGAATGTTTCAATGACTTCGCAACTCGAACGGAATTTTGTGGAAATGACTAGCAGGATGACAAAAAATGAAGCACAAGAAGAGGCTAATCGTTGTCTGTACTGCTATGACGCACCTTGCATTACAGCTTGTCCGACAAGTATTCAAATACCGAATTTCATCAAGAAAATTGCTTCCAGTAATATGAAAGGTTCGGCCATGACGATTATGGAGGCCAACCCGATTGGTGCAAGCTGTGCGCGAGTATGCCCGACCGAGGAATTATGTGAAGGTGCATGTGTGTTAAATTCCTCGACAAAGCCTATTAAAATAGGGCACTTGCAACGTTATGCAACGGATTGGGCGATGGAATCAGACGTCGAGCTATTTAAAAAAGGTCAATCAAATGGACAAAAGGTAGCGATCGTTGGCGCTGGTCCAGCTGGTTTATCGGCAGCACGTGAGCTTAGTCGCTTTGGCTATAGTGTCACAATTTTTGAAGCAGAAGCAAAGGCGGGTGGCTTGGGCAACTACGGCATCGTGTCATTCCGATTACCGAATGATGTAGTGGATTGGGAAGTGGCGCAAGTTGTAAAGCTTGGTGTTGACATTAAAACAAACACAACAGTAGGCGTGGATATTTCTGCTGCAGAAATTTTAGCGCAATATGACAGTGTTATTTTAGCGGTTGGTATGGGGGCCGTGCCTAATCTTGGCATTAAAGGTGAGGAACTAGCTGGCGTTCATGATGCCATTGAGTTTGTAAAGCACACGAAAATGGGTGCACTGACAGAAGACTTAATCGGTAAACGTGTTGCGGTCATCGGTGCTGGTAACACAGCTATCGATGGTGCAACCTGTGCTGTGCGACTAGGTGCGGAGCAGGTAGACATTCTCTATAGAAGAACAGAAAAAGAGATGACTGCCTATCAGTTTGAATATGAATTTGCCAAGCAGGATGGCGTTGGATTTAAGTGGCTGACAGCGCCGAAACAAATTATCGGTGATGAGGCAGGGAAAGTAGTGGGACTTGAATGCGTCAAGATGAAACTTGGAGAGGCGGGTGTAGACGGCAGGCAACGACCTGAAGTAATCAAAGGGTCTGAGTTTGTTATAGAGGTGGACGCGGTCATTAAAGCAATTGGACAAACGCGCTTTGTCTCACTCATTGAAGCGTTTGGATTACAACATACGAATGGAGTAGTAGACATTGACGAAACGACTATGCAAACATCGAATGACAAAGTGTTTGCCTGTGGAGATGTCGTGTTTGGTAATGGCCAAGGGGAAGCAATGGTGGTAACAGCTGCACAGCAAGGTAAAGATGCTGCTTACATCATTCATGAGCGTTTAAGAAAACCGAGCGAGATCGCATAGGGGGGATGGAGCATGGCGGACTTACGAATTGACTTAGCGGGGATTAAATCACCGAATCCATTTTGGTTAGCATCTGCACCACCGACTAATTCGGGCTATCAAGTGCAACGTGCATTTGAAGCGGGCTGGGGTGGCGCAGTCTGGAAAACATTGGGTGAACCAATTTTAAATGTTTCATCGCGCTTTGCGGCTGTCAGCTTTAACGGACAGAGAGTAGCGGGCTTTAATAATATTGAGCTCATTACAGATCGTCCGTTAGAGGTTAATTTACAGGAAATTCTTGAAACGAAAAAAAGGTTTCCTAATCATGCCATTATCGCTTCATTAATGGTAGAGCCACAGCAGGAAAAGTGGCATGAGATTGTTAAAAAAGTAGAAGCTGTCGGGGTTGATGGTCTTGAGCTTAATTTTGGTTGTCCACATGGGATGGCAGAACGAGGAATGGGGGCTGCTTCTGGTCAAGTCCCTGAATTGGTTGAAAAGCAAACGCACTGGGCGAAGGAAGTTGCACGTACACCTGTTATCGTCAAGTTAACGCCAAACATTACGGATATTACGATGACGGCGGAAGCGGCAGTGCGTGGCGGGGCAGATGCCGTTAGTATGATTAATACGATTAACAGCTTAGCGGGTGTCGATTTAGATTCATGGAATACGGTTCCACATGTTGGTGGGAAGGGGGCACATGGCGGATATTGTGGGCCTGCTGTCAAACCGATTGCACTAAATATGGTCGCAGAATGTGCGCGAAATCCTTTCGTCAATGTACCAATTTCAGGCATTGGTGGGATTTCAAATTGGCAGGATGCTGCGGAATTTCTGCTGATGGGTGCAACAGGCGTACAAGTTTGTACTGCAGCGATGCACCACGGGTTTAGTATTGTCGAAGATATGATTGACGGACTTAATAATTATCTGGATGAGAAGGGCATTGCCTCGGTGATGGATATTGTCGGTCAGTCGGTACAACGTTATTCTAACTGGGGTGACTTAGATTTAAACTACAAAGTTGTTGCTGAAATTAATAATGATGTCTGTATTAATTGCAATAAATGCCATATTGCGTGTGAAGATACGTCACATCAATGTATTGACATGTACACAGAGAGTGGTCGTCCGATGCTAAAGGTGCGTGAAGAAGATTGTGTAGGCTGTAATTTATGTTCGATTGTGTGCCCAGTAGACGGTGCGATTTCGATGGTCGAAAGAATGTCCTCTATTGCGCCAATGACTTGGAACGACCGTCAATCACTAATCAGCAGTTTTGCTCGTTAAAAAGTAAAGTTCACCAGTAGTGGAATATGCTCTCAAGTACAGATTTTGGTGTAGAGCCATAAAAAGAGGTCAATTGTTTGTTTGCAGGTAAGAAAGTATACGTTTTTAGACTTGGAGCAGTGTCTAGACTGAAGCGCCTAGCCGCTCGAGTCGCTTCAGTCCTAAGTTAAAGGGGCAAAGAGCGCCTTTATCTTAAGGTCATCCAGTGCTCTTCGGGTCTATCAAGGCGCCTTCCGCTTTTCATTGTTAACTGGAAATCTACTATAGGGGAGAGACATGAATGGCGAATGGTGGGGATTATTTAAAATCACCAGATTTACTTCCAGTTACACATCAAAAAAGAAGTATCGGGACATTTGGTTTTGCAGTGATTTGGGTAGGCATGGCCATCGTTTTAGCCGCCTTTGCAATTGGTGGATCTGCTATTATAAGTTTGCCATTGCCGATGGTGATTTTAGCGACAATGATAGGTTCTGTTTTAATCGGCGTATTTATGACATTAATCGGTGATATTGGTATTGAGCACGGCTTGTCCTTCCCGGTTTATATGCGTGCCCCATTTGGTACAATTGGCACGCATATACCATCGCTCGTTCGTGGGGTGACAGCGGCTTGTTGGTTCGGTCTTAACACCTATTTTGGTGCAATGGCCATCAATGGGATTTTGAATTTATTATTCGACTTTAATAATTGGTTTTTATGTTTCCTTATTTTTGCGGCATTGCAGTTAATTAACACATCGCTTGGCATTAAATCCATTGAGCGCTTTGCGGATTTTGCGGCGCCGGTTATTATTTTAATATCGTGCTGGATGTACTATACGCTTGCTGATAAAGCAACGGCACAAGGGAAAGACGTGTGGGCATGGGTGGAATCACCAACGACAGGGATGGCAGCTTTTACTGCTTTCATGGTCGTGATGATGGCGAACATGGGATTCTGGGCAACGTTAGCAGCTGATATGCCAACACTATCACGTTTCTTTAAAGCGCCAAAAAATGAGCGCAATTGGTTCAAACGCAATAAAACACAGTTAGTTGGTTCTTTAATCGTGATGCCGATTACCAACACATTTATCGTAGCCATTGGTGCAGTATGTTATATGGCCGTGGCATCTGCTGATCCGATAAATGCCTTGCAGCAAAGTGCAAGTGGAATTGCGTTAGGAATTTTATTGCTGATGATTGTGTTAGCGCAATGGTCTACAAATACATCCGCAAACGTGATTCCTGCGGCCACGATTTTCTCAAACATTGGTGGACCCAAAGTACCGTTCTGGGCTGGGGTTATTATTGCGGGAATTATTGGGATTTTAGCACAGCCATGGAGCCTATTTGGCGTCTTAGTAAATGCGCTATTAATCATTGGTGGTATTTTAACAGCAATTGTGGGGATATTATTCGCCGATTATTATTTAATCCGTAAACGTCGTGTGAACGTAAAAGATCTGTACGAGTTAGACGGCCAATATAAGTATATGAATGGCTTTAACTTAGCGGGGCTAATCGCTTGGGTGATTGGTGGTGTCTTAGCGAATATGTTCCCAACGTATTCTTCATTGGTGGGCTTTTTCGTGGGGGCACTCGTGTACTATGTCTTGGCGAAATATTGGTGGTTTAAAAAGTACCCGCAAGCCGAACTAGACGATCCTAGTGACGCCAAGTATTTAGGTATTACAGTTGGTCACGATTGGGACGATATTATCGTGCAAGAAATCGAAGCAAAAGGTGAAGAATAAGAAAAGCGAGGTGTGTGTATGTCTGATCATTTACTAAGCATGGATGAAATGAAAAAAGTAGATGACTATTTAGATAGGGGCTTTAAAGTCCATTATGTGTATGAAAATTTAAGCGGGATGTTTGTCGAGTTTGAACGGCAGGAAGAAGTTCGGTTGCAGATTCTGACCGCCGACGCGCGTAAATATCTCGCGGCAAAGCTCCAAGAACAAACGCAGTTGTAAGAAGGCATGTCAATTTAATATGATGCGGTTAAAACTCTATTCTATTACTTACTAGAATAGAGTTTTAAAGTTGTACAATGATCTTCATTGGCAAAGGGTGGCCAATATGAAGGTATAAACTTTGTGGAAAATGTAGGACGTTGCAACCAAGAAAGAGGAAGTTCACCAATAAGTTTTGGTTCACTTCCTCTTTTGTTAAACATTTCATACACGTGATGGGATAGGAGTGTATTCATTCATTTCTTCTTTAAGTCTTGGATTTCCTTTATAATACTTTGTTTAGCCTTTTTTTTATCCTCTTCCAGTTCTTGAATACCTTCCATTTCTTTCTGATATTGCTCTTCTACGTCACTAGTCGCTGGGATAAAAGGCTCGTTATTGTAGTCGGTTCGTTTACCATGCCGTAGCATTTCATAAATGATCATTCCGTTATTCGGCTTACCGTTTACAGTTATCATGGGAATGGCGTCAAAAAGTACATAATAGAACGCATAGAAAATAAATCGCTCCCAAAATGTTCTATACTCGTGAAGCATCCCATTGGCTAGAAGTGCATTTATAGTAACAGCAAATACAAGATTGGAAAGAATCGGTCCCAAGTAAACACATATATATGCAAAATTATTTTTTCTTTTCAATGAGTCATAGGAAAACCAACTATACACATGATAATATTTTCGCACATCAAAGAATCCGATTTTGAAAATCCGAGGACCTGATCCAATGGTCAACCTTGGGTTCTTAACACCGAAAATGCCACTGACAATAAAGTAACCAGACTCCCTCAAAAAAATGACAAGAGGCAAGATGATAAATGCAGAAGTAATCAATGACAGTAAATCTTTGAGTCCAAACATATATATATCCCCTTCTGTAAAACAAGCTTCACAACTTGTGATACCCGCAGAGGGAAGAGCTGAACCCTTTATGTTGAAATACGAAGTGTCTGGAAGGGATTGGTATAGAGGTTGGTTTTAGGTAGTTTTTGCTAGACTACCACTTAGTAGTGAGTGTTCAACATAAAACCATTTTCATTGGTGAATATAGCTAGAGAAAATGAACTGAAAATTTTATATACAGATGTGGAACGGGAATTCGTACGCTCTTTTGACTGAAGTATTTCCAAATCTGCTAATAACTGTGGTTGATTGGAATGACCAATTCCAGGATACTTTGAAAAAACAACGCCTTAAAAAATGGGGAGACAGAGTGCGTACGCCCCATTAACCCCATCTCTCCCCGTTAACTGAAGCCGAAAGAAGGGTATAGATTCTCCCTCAAAAGGCTATTCTAGGGACAAAGATACAAATGAGGTGAGTCTACTGTTTTACAAAAAGTCCAAAAAATCTTCCAAGGAAAAACAGGCAAGAGTTGTGGCTGAAAAAAACACAGAAGAAATACAAATACAGATATCAACTTCTGGTGATATTTTTATTCAGTCGATAAAAGATGCTACTCACAATTCATCTGATTTAATCACTAAATCGATATTACCGAATCTTACGCTCATTTATATAGAGAACCTAGTGGATGTCCCGACGTTAAATAATCATATCCTTAAGGACTTGTTGAAGCATACAAATGAATCACCAGAAAATATAATATCCACCCTGACAATAGCGCAGGTGAAATTGGCTGATGAAATAGGGGAAGCCGTAATTGCAATGATGGATGGAACGGTACTTATTCATGTTGAAGGGTACTCGCAAGTTGTATTGGCTAATATCCCCACCAATGAATCACGGGCTTTATCAGCACCGGAAAACGAATCCCAGGTAATCGGTGCCCAAGTTGGGTTTACTGAAAGTCTGTCGACAAATATTTCCTTGATTCGGAGGTATATAAAAAACCCAAATCTATGCAATGAAAAATTAGAAGTTGGAAAGCAATCGAAGACAACGATTGCGATGTTATACATTAAAGGCGTTGCTTCCGATGAAATGGTGAATACGCTAAGACAAAGGATTGCCGACCTTAAAGTGGATTCGGTATTAGATAGCTCGATTCTTGAGCAAATGATAGACGACAACTCTTTATCGATTTTTCCGCAAATGTTACTAACAGAAAGACCGGATAAGCTTTGTGCTGAACTTTTGAATGGCAAATTAGGGGTCATCGTGGATGGAAGTTCCCTTGCAATCGTATGTCCACACTCATTTCTTGAGTTCTTCCAAAGTCAGGAGGATCAAAATCTTCGATGGCAAATTGCTACATTTGCCCGGTTATTAAGATTTAGTGCAGTCGTCCTATCTGTTTTTTTATCCCCTTTATATGTAGCAGCATTGACATTTCATTATGAAGTAATTCCGCAATCTCTTTTAGTCCCGCTAAGTGAATCAAGAGCATTGGTTCCTTTCCCCCCTTTATTTGAAGCCCTACTTTTAGAACTCATTATTGAGCTACTTAGAGAAGCTGGAGTTAGATTACCGTCGAAGGTTGGTCAAACGATCGGTATTGTTGGCGGTATTGTTATTGGAACCGCAGCCGTACAAGCAGGGATTACGAGTAATATTTTAATTATTATCGTCGCCTTAGGGGCGTTGGCATCCTTCACAACACCAAGTTACATGATGGGTAATGTCATCAGAATCATTCGGTTTCCGTTAATAGTATTAGCAGGACTTTGGGGATTTTACGGCATTATGCTGGGGCTTTGTTTTATCCTAATCCATCTTTTGCGTCAAACAAGCCTAGGTTCGCCGTATACAGCGCCTTTTTATCCTCCTCGCTTGCTTGATTGGCGGGATAGTCTTGTCAGGTTGCCGTTGCCGTTTACATTTAAGAGACCTTCAAATACCAGACCGGAGGATGAAGATAAATATGAGCCGCAACCGATAAATCCTGAGAAAAATGAACAGAAGGTGAAATAAGTGAAAAATTCCATACAAATTGGTCCCACTGATACAATTAATGCTTTTCTACTTTTTTTCATCATTCATACCGCTCAAATCGGAATCGGGATTCAAGGATTTCAACGGATTATATACCAGGACGCAAAACATGATGCATGGATTTCTGTACTACTCGCAGGTCTCGCCACGCATATTATCGCAATTTTCATGCTTAAAACGTTGGAAATATACGGTTCAAATGATTTATACGGAATTCATCAAGATGTATTTGGTAAATGGCTAGGGAATTTTTTAAATATCATTTATATTTTTTATTGTTTAGGTGCCTTTTTCTCCGTTTTGAGAAACTATATTGAGGTCGTTCAAACATGGGTTTTTCCGAATTTAAATACTTGGTTTATTGCGGCTTCATTGCTATTAATTGTAATTTACACGTTTACCGGTGGTCTGCGGGTAATTGTAGGCGTTTCTTTTTTTAGTTTTATACTTTCCATATGGCTTTTCCCGATGTTGGCTTATCCAATGAAATATATAGAATTGAGAAGCCTTCTTCCGATTTTAGAGGCTAATATGAGCGAAATACTGAAAGGTGTAAAGTCCATGACCTTTACGGTTGTTGGATTTGAAATATTATTTGTGATTTATCCCTTTATAAAGGATAAAAAGAATGCAAAAAAAAATATTCATCTTGGTTTGTTCGTGACGACATTGATTTACCTTGCCATCATGTTGGTTTCGTTAACTTACTTCAGCGGGGAACAATTAACTAAAACCATTTGGGCGACTTTGTCTTTATTTAGTATTGTTAAATTTCCGTTCATTGAACGATTTGAGTATATAGCGGTTTGTTTTTGGATGTTGATTATTTTGCCGAACCTGTGTCTATTTCTATGGGCTGCTTTTCGCGGAACCAGACGACTAGTAAAGGTAAGTGCGAATAAATTCGTCTGGGTATTCTCGCTCATCATATTAATTGTAAGCTTAACACTTAAAACTCGACTTCAAATAAATACATTTAATAATTACTTTGGCCAGGTGGCGTTTTATATTGTTTTTGTTTATCCTATCATCTTGTATGTCTTAGCAGTGGCGAAAAGGAAAATCAAATCACGTAAGGAGCAAATAGAATGAAAAATTTTTGTTGTTTTTTACTACTGCTATTTCTTTTCATTGGTTTGGTAGGATGTGCAGAAACAAAACTCCTTGAAAGGGTAGGTTTAGTCACTTTAATTGGCTATGACTTGGGTAAAGAGGAAGGCGTAGAGACTACAGCGGTTGTTCGCCAAGTGAGCACAGAGTTAGAAAGTAAAGTTGCAGTTATTACTGCTGAAAACGAAACAAGTCAAGGGACACGTTCAAAAATCAATCGCAGAGCAGCTGAAAAAATAATGAGCGGACAATTGAGGGGGGTCTTATTCGGTGAAGAGTTTGCCCAAGACGGTATTGGTCATTACATTGAAAATTTGTTGAAAAATCCTGCAATGAGTGGGGATATTATTATGGCAGTTGTTGAAGGTCAAACGAAAGCCTTACTGGAATACCAATACCCAGATATAGAGGATATTGGGGAACATATTTATAAGCTGGTAGAGCAAAATATTAAAAGTGAGCAAGTGGTTTCATCCACTCTTCATGACGTAGCCAAAGATTATTATTTCATGGGCAGGGACATAGCGATGCCTATTATAAGAAGAGATGAGGAGCTAATAGAGATTTCTGGAATCGCTTTATTTAAAAAGGACAAAATGATAGGTAAACTTTCTATCGATGATAGCTTTTATGTGAAGTTAAGTCGAGATGATTATCATGCTGGAGTATTTGAATTGAAAATTAAAGGGGATGATTTACCTTCATCTTTACTGAAGGATCCTCCTGATGAAATTAATCTGGTATTCGATCCGATAAAAACGCATAAAGAAGTGAAGTTAGTCAATCCAAAAACTCCTGAATTTGACCTATACCTTACAGTGCAAGCAAGATTATTAGAAATAAAACCTAACGTTAATGTTGGAAATTCTAAAAAGGTGGAAGCACTTGAAAAAGCGATCAGTAAGAGTCTGTCGAGTGAAATATCAAGGGTAATTGCCTATTGCCAAAACATTGGCTCGGATGTTTTTGGCTATGGTGAGATTTATAGAAGCTCTGTACGTCATTCTGAATTGACGGAAGAGAAATGGCATGAGTTGTACAAGGAAATGAAAGTTAACGTCCATGTTGACTTTACACTGCTTAGAAGTGGAGTTTTTGAATGATTAGTACTCGCCTTATTTTGACTGTTTACCTGTCATGACAGACAGGAAGTTGTGGAAAAATGTCTCATAGTCCAAGTCAAATGCAATGCGGTGATTTTTTTCATTGTCATATAATTGGTCAGCTGGACGTATATCAGCAATACTTTGTCCCCTTGTAATTCCTTCCAATTGCTGACCGATTTCGATAGGGTGCGAATTGAACGTAAACATTTCAGGGTGTATGACCGCCATAAGTGTAAGCGCGTCATGCACGGGGCTTCCTTGAAGAGTTGGATCCCTTTCTTGATAAAATTCGGTGTAAAAGTCCATTAACGACTTAAAGATTGCGGTTTTTCCAAAGTGATCAATATAATCGACCATTTCAGGTGTGACAATTGCTTTTTGTGTTGCGTTTAAAGGGATTATTGTGACATTATTGGCATAAGAAAGGACGATTTTCACCGCTACAGGATCTGCATGAAAGTTTGCTTCCGCGACAGGTGTTACATTTCCAGGTACCCCAAATGCTCCCCCCATAATATAAAATTCCTTCACGTTGCCCATTAATTCTTTATAAAGAATAAACAATGTAGCAAGAGAAGTCAGGCGACCAATATTTACGATAATCAGCTCATCCTTATACATTTTAATTATATTTACAATCTCCAGGAAGTTTTCTATCACGAATTCATAGTCATCCGGTACTATGGGTCCGAGACCATGTACGCCATGGATTTCCGGATAGTAGGTGGGGAGTTCGGCAGTCAGCGGCATTTCTGCACCACTTATGACTGGAATGTTATTGGGGAAATTAAATAGGTTAAACAAATAGCGAATATTTGACATTGCATCTTCTCTTGATACATTCCCATAATCGGCTACCACTCCGACGATATCAATCTCGTTATTAAAGTGGGCGTAGATAAGGGCCACTGTGTCATCTATTCCAATATCACCAAATAAAAGAACTTTTTTTGCCAATAGAATACCCCTCTTTCAGTGTAATTATTTACTGAACTGAAAAAACTGTGCTCAATTTGTGTATGACCAAAGTATGTGTCGCAGGAAAGTTCTTATCCACACGGGATTTCAGTTAAATCCATTTATACTATATTATGGTGAAATGGCCGGGTATATCACACTGACCTGATGGTTCAAATATCGTGTTAAAATGTGGCGTAAGTTTTGAGTGATGCTTGAAATACACGCGCATCTAAACGACAAAAATCTATGATAAAGAACTGAGAATGTTGGAGTAGGTACGCTGTCGGTCACTGTATACGACACTTATGGGAAACACATTAGTGCACCCTGCATAGTTAGCGAAAAACTAAGGGAGTTACCAACGTGTGGAAAGGGTATACTAAATTAACAGAAGAAGACACTACGAAGGACTACCTTATGGATAGGGATACCGTGATTTATGTTTTATATAAAAAAATCAGGCAAACAGACGAAAGGAAGATAGAAGATACGATGACAAACCGAAAAGAACTAATAGAATCAGGCTGGAATTTAGATAATAGTTATGCCCGTCTGCCAAAATCATTTTTTACAAACCTCAGCCCTAACCCTGTACAGTCACCGAAGTTGATCATTTTCAATGATTCCTTGGCAATTTCCTTGGGATTGGATGTCCATGAGTTGCAAAGCGAAGATGGAGTGGCAGTGCTTGCTGGGAATCGAATTCCTGAAGGCGCTTTGCCGCTTGCTCAAGCGTATGCGGGCCATCAATTTGGGCACTTTGCGATGTTAGGGGACGGCCGGGCAATGTTAATTGGCGAACAGATAAACCCTTTAGGTGAACGGTTTGATATTCAGCTTAAGGGTTCGGGCCGAACACCCTATTCCCGCGGGGGAGATGGTCGCGCGGCACTTGGACCAATGTTACGCGAATACATCATCAGTGAAGCCATGCATGCGCTTGGTATTCCTACTACTCGAAGTCTAGCAGTAGTGACAACCGGTGAATTTATCATCCGTGAAACCGATCTTCCAGGTGCCATTATGACTCGTGTGGCCGTCAGTCATCTACGCTTCGGAACCTTTCAATACGCTGCAAAATGGGGCACGGATGAGGAACTACAAGTTTTGGCCGACTACGCACTACAGCGCCATTTTCCTGAAGTTGAAACTGATGAAAGGCGCTATCTTGCGTTGCTTCAGGGAGTGATCAAGCGTCAGGCCGCCTTGGTTGCACAATGGCAAATGGTTGGTTTTATCCATGGAGTAATGAATACCGATAACATGACGATAAGTGGGGAGACCATCGATTATGGTCCGTGTGCCTTCATGGATACCTATGACCCAGCAACGGTCTTCAGTTCCATTGACATTCAAGGTCGCTACTCTTACGGCAATCAGCCGAATATCGTCGGGTGGAATCTTGCGCGATTTGCTGAAACCCTAATACCATTACTGCATGAAGATTATGCAGAGGGTGCCAAACTGGCGCAAGATGCCATTTCCGATTTCCCTGAGCACTATCATGCGAATTGGCTCGCGGGAATGAGAGCGAAACTAGGACTATTTATTGAAGAGAAACAGGATGAATCCCTTATTGAAGACCTTCTTCGACTAATGCAGAAACATCGCGCTGACTTTACCAATACTTTTCGCGCGTTAACGTATGATAATTTAGAAGATAATGTCCTTTTTGGGACTCCGGAATTTACCAACTGGTATGCACTGTGGCAGTCAAGACTAGGCAGACAGCAAGAATCAAAGATCAGCTCACAGCAGTTAATGCGGGATAGTAATCCTGTACTAATCCCACGGAACCATCGGGTAGAAGCTGCACTAGAAGCCGCGGTGAACCAAGGTGATTACAGTGTGATGGAAAGGCTATTAGAAGTTCTATCAAATCCGTATGCGTACACTCCTGGGAAGGATGATTATTCCACACTTCCCGCGCAATCAACAAGGCCTTACCAAACATTTTGTGGGACTTAATAATTGGCTTTTCATGGTTTGCTAGCAGTACAAAATAATGCTACCTTATGTATTGGGTAGCATTATTTTAGTTTAGGGATGACTAAACTTAATCAGAAAAAAACGGGGTCAAATAATAATAAATGAGGTTACTTATATGAGTGAAAGAAGTTTTGAGGATTATAATTTAAGCGATGAAATAACAAGAGCACTTGCCTTGTTGAAATATGAAAGGCCAACGGAGGTTCAAAGTGAAGTCATGCCGAGAGCACTGGAAAATCAGGATCTCATCGTGAAATCTCAAACAGGCAGTGGCAAGACGGCATCTTTTGGTATCCCTCTTTGCGAAATGATTGATTGGGAGAAGGAAAATCCACAGGCATTAATTCTTACGCCGACTCGAGAGCTTGCTGTTCAAGTTCAAGAGGATGTAACAGCTATTGGGCGTTTTAAAAGAATTAAAGCCCTAGCGGTTTACGGCAAAGAATCCTTTAGTAAACAAGAGGAAGAGTTGGAACAAAAAACACATATCGTCGTCGGTACTCCTGGGCGTGTGATGGACCATATTGAAAGAGGAACGTTTTGTGTAGATGAAATAAAATACTTGGTTATAGATGAAGCTGATGAAATGTTGACTATGGGCTTTGTTGCCCAAGTAGAAGCTATCATACAAAAACTTCCGCCTACTAGAGTAACGATGGTATTTTCCGCTACGTTGCCTAAAAAGGTTGAGAATCTTTGCCATACCTATATGAAAAAACCTATATCTATTCAAATCGCTTCTACGGGAGTCACGACGAGTGCAATTGAACATAGCGTAATTGAAGTGAAAGAAGCAGGGAAAATGGCATTGCTGAAAAACATTACTGTTGTTGAAAACCCAGATAGCTGTATTATCTTCTGCAGAACTAAGGGGCAAGTTGACACAGTTTTTGCGGAATTGGAAAGGTCTAACTATTCTTGTGAAAAGATTCATGGTGGAATTGTACAGGAGGACCGATTTGCGGTTATGGAAGGCTTCAAAATGGGGAATTTTCGTTATCTTGTGGCGACCGATGTAGCTGCAAGGGGAATTGATGTAGCTAAAATAACACTTGTCATCAACTTTGACGTTCCCGTGGAAAAAGAGAGCTATGTTCATCGAACTGGCAGAACCGGTCGTGCTGGTAATAAAGGAAAAGCAATTACGTTTGCAACTCCAAATGACAGCAAACTCATTAAAGCAATTGAAGCATACATTGGCTTTGAGATACCTGTTTTGGAAGCGCCGACGCAGCAGAAAGTAGCTGTTGGAAAAAATGCTTTCGATGAAAAAGTCAGTGGTCGTCAGAAAACCAAAAATACTATACATGTGCAACCAAACAAGGATGTCATGAAACTCCATTTCAATGGTGGAAAAAAGAAGAAGCTTCGAGCCGTAGATTTTGTTGGCACGATTGCGAAGATTCCTGGAGTAACAGCAGATGATATCGGTATTATTACCATTCAGGATGAGTTGACTTATGTTGATATTCTGAATGACAAAGGTTCATTAGTTATGCAGGCAATGAAAGAAACGACAATCAAAGGAAAGAAATTAAAAGTTAGCCAGGCTAAAAGCATTTGAAGCTGCAATCCGCAAATTTAAGTCGGCGAATGAATTGTTTGTTTTTGAGTCTTTAACAGGTAACTTATAAAAACAGGGAATGGGGAAATGGCTATGCGATTAGTGAGACCATCCATTGAATGGAAAAACGAGCATGAAGATTACATGAAAGAGTGGGATGAATCCCGGATAACGCCCAGCAGTTTTAATGTAGCTGGTCACGAGGACTATGAAACGTATTTAGAAGCACTGCAAATCCGAGAAAGCGGAGACGGAAAATGGGTGCCTAGTACGAATTATTTTTTGGTGGGTTATAATGACCGGATATTAGCGATGGTCGACATCAGGCACGATCTGACAGATTACTTACACAATGTCGGCGGGCATATCGGGTATGGTGTGAGACCTGCGGAAAGAAGGAAAGGCTATGCGACATGGATTCTTGCAGAGGCATTGAAGAAATGCGGTGAACTCGGAATCGATCGGGTACTGGTAACTTGTAATGAAGACAATATTGGATCAGCAAAAACGATAGAGAAGAATGGCGGCATTGAAGACAAGAGCTTTATTGAAGAAGATGGAACGGTGGTTAGACGTTTTTGGATAGAAAGTTAATTGCATGGATGCTGTCATATTTTTCAAATGAACTTGAAAGTATAAACGATCATGATTGATCAGTGCATATATATGCATCCGAAAATTACAGGAGATGGTCTTCTTCAGTTCTTGGCTTGTTGGGAGTAACTGTGGGAATGTCTAGATATATTTAATGAAAACGCCAAGTTCGGAGTGAACTTGGCGTTTTTGCTATTTTTTTGACCACCATTCACTTATGCGTCAGGTTTTAAAATTGTTCTATGAATATTGCGTTGTTATGAATTCATTATCACTTCTGTCTCGTCTTTGCCCGATACACCGGAATTTTCGAATGTAGCCATCTCATTGATCATATTGACTGCGGATTGTAGAATCGGGAAAGCGACGGCTGCACCGGTCCCTTCGCCGAGACGCATATTTAGTTGGAGTAACGGCTCTTTTTGCAAATGTTTGACTGCCGTTGTATGTCCAGGTTCTACTGATTGATGCGATAAAATCATATAATCTACTACAGTAGGAGCCATCAATTTAGCTAGACAAGCGGAAACCGTACAGATAAAACCATCGACAAGAATAGGTACCCGCTTTTCTGCAGCGGCGAGCATTGCACCAGCCATTGCCGCCATTTCAAGTCCGCCCACTTTCGACAGGATATCAATGGCATCCGTCGGTTTCGGCTGATGTAAGCTGATTGCATCACGAACAACCGCAACTTTCCGATTATGCTGTTCAGTGGAAATACCAGTCCCAAATCCGACAATTGCAGCGGGGTCTGCACCAGTAATCGATGCTAGAACAGCGCTACTTGCTGTCGTGTTGCCGATACCGACTTCACCGATAATCAGACATTTGATCCCACTTTCTATAATCTGAATCCCTTCTTCATAACCGATGAGTACCGCTTTTTCTGCTTCTTCTCGTGTCATTGCTAATTCGGTGAGGAAGCTTCCAGTGCCCTGACGAATTTTCTTATGAATAACTTGCACCTCTGTTACATCTCCCGCTACACCTACGTCGACGACTTTGAATTTTGCACCGATTTGTCTACCAAATACATTGATAGCGGCTCCGCCATTTACAATATTTGCTACCATTTGGAGCGTCACTTCCTGTGGATAAGCGGAAACACCTTCTTTTACAATGCCATGATCGGCAGCAAATACGATGATGCCTGGTGGTGTAATCTCTAGAGTCAAATTACCTGTCATTTCTGCCAGACTAATTGCGATTTCTTCCAACCTGCCCAAACTACCTAAAGGTTTTGTTAATGTTGCTATGTAAGAAGTTGCTTTTTCTCCCGCTGCTTTATTCAACAAAGGTATGTCTATATTCATCATTGTTTGTCCCAACTCTCTTTTCGATTTTAGTAAGGGGGCTATAGGACCGTGTGAAAACAGTCTTGTAAACCATTATACTAGTTTGAAGTATGCTGTGTAAGAAACACTTGTGAATGTTTAGATGTACAGGTAATAGAAAAATAACCCAAAAGCATGAGGTGCTTCTGGGTTATTTATTGGGGGAATTTGAAATTAAATGAAAGATACATCTAACTTCATAAGGTCTTTTTGGTTGAAGGTTAAACCAGGAAGAGTGAAAGTCCCTGCATTTATTGCAAAAGTATTCGCAATAACATTCGGACTTCCAGGATGAAAGATTCTAACTTCATAGTGGAATGGTTCAACGAATTGACTTAAGTTGATGTGTTGATTCGGTAAAAGAGTCACTAATTGATTGAGCAGGACTTCTGGACCACCACTATTCCAATTGATAACTTGTACCCTTACTTGAAAGGTTCTAGTTGGATCAAGGTTAGCTACTTCAATATGAGCTGCAGTTTGGCCAACAACCGTATTCAATACACCTGTTGATAATACCATAGGTTTTAACCTATGATCATCTTTATGTTTATCTTCACATTTGCATTTATCTTTACGTTTGTCGTCACATTTGCATTTATCTTTTCGCTTGTCTTCACATCCGTATTCATGGTAATACTTACATTTGTCTTCGTTTCTATAATCACGCATTTTATCACCTCCTTTTATATAAGCTATTACTAATATATTAAAATTGTTGGAAAGTGTTACAAGTTGTCCCGATTTCCAGAAATTTATTTTCCGGGAATAATGACTTTCATCAAAATTGGAGCACTCATTAACAATAGAAGCAGGCCATGGGGAGGTTGTTTTTGCTCGTAATTCAATCCGGAATATACATATATGGCTCTCACGATATTAAAAATGTATTATACCTTTTGCTTAACTTACAAATCATCAAATAAGAAGAACCTCATGCAATCCAATGAGTGGGGATAGCAGAAAAGGTATTTGTAGTGAGTTATACAATAATCTTAGTTTACCTAATAGACAAACTAAGTTCGTGGTGGTAGTATTTCAATACAGTCTATTATTAGACAATTTAGAAAAAAGGGGATTTGTTTATGGTTGGTAAATGTAAGGGGTTACATTATGTCTTTTCTATTTTATTGGTGCTGCTTTTATTGGCGGCTTGTGGTCAAGATGCAGGTAGTGGAAATGAGAGTAGTAGTAAGCCTGGCAAAACGGAAAAGTCCGATTCAAAACTCAAAATTGGTCTTTCAGTATCCGATTTGACGTTAGAACGTTGGCAACATGACCGTGATTTCTTCGTAGAGAAAGCCGAAGAACTTGGTGCAGAAGTAATCGTTCAATCTGCAAATGGTGATGAGGAAAAACAATTGTCACAAATTCAAAATATGTTATCACAAGAAATTGATGTATTAGTCATCATCGCGATTAACTCGGATGCTTTATCACCCGTTGTTGACAAAGCCAAAAGTGAAGGGATTCCTGTATTAGCCTATGATCGTCTAGTAAATGGGTCAGATGTCGATGCCTATGTTTCTTTTGATAACGTACGAGTAGGTGAAATGCAGGCTGAATACCTGGTGGAAAAAGTTTCTAAGGGGAATTACTTCCTAATGGGCGGATCTCCAACAGATAATAATGCCAAAATGTTCAGAGAAGGACAAATGAATATTATTCAACCACTTGTTGATAGTGGTGACATTCAAATTATCGGCGATCAATGGGCCAAGGGCTGGGATGCAAGTGAGGCACTAAAAATAATGGAAAATGCTTTAACAGCGAACAAAAATGATATTGATGCAATTGTTGCTTCTAATGATAATACAGCCGGTGGAGCAATTCAGGCGCTGGATGCTCAAGAATTGGCTGGAAAAGTAGTTATCTCAGGGCAAGATGCCGATCTAGCTGGCGTACAACGTATTGCAGAAGGAATTCAAACAATGACAGTTTATAAACCTATTAAAGCGATTGCGATTAAATCTGCAGAAGTGGCAGTGCAACTGGCAAAAGGAGAAAAAATCTCATCAGATTCGACTGTAAATAACGGCAAAATTGATGTGCCCTTTATTAAGCTTGATCCAATTAAAGTGGGTAAGGAAAATATCATTGATACAGTGATCAAGGATGGTTTCCATACGTATGACGAAGTTTATAAAAACGTTCCAGAGAGCGAGCGTCCAGCACGACCATAAGTTAACTTTATTGAAAGTGGGGGAGTGAGTCCCCCTTTAAATTTACCTATATTAAGAGGTGATAATCTGTAATGGGAAATTATGCGCTTCAAATGAAGGCAATTACAAAAGAGTTTCCAGGTGTTCGTGCTCTAGATAATGTTACATTTTCTGTGCGTAAAGGAGAAATACATGCTTTATGTGGTGAAAATGGTGCTGGAAAATCGACCTTAATGAAAATATTAAGTGGAGTTTATCCACAAGGAACATATGACGGAGAAATCCTAATCAATGGTGAAAATGTGCAATTTAAGTCAATTAAAGAATCTCAAAACGCAGGTGTTGCAATAATTTATCAAGAGCTTGCACTTGTAGAGGAAATGACAGTCGCAGAAAACTTATTTTTAAGTCATGACTTAATGAGAGCGAAAATTATTGACTGGAATAAAATTTATGCAGAAGCCCAAAAGTGGTTAGATCATATAGGATTGGATGTCGATCCTCAAACAAAAGTAAGAGAATTAACAGTTGGAAAACAGCAGCTTATTGAAATTGCGAAGGCATTGACTCGAAAAACGGATATTCTTATATTAGATGAGCCAACAGCGGCATTAACGGAAAGTGACGTCGACATTTTAATGAATCTTTTAAATGACCTTCGTAAAAAAGGAGTTACTTGCATCTATATTTCCCATAAGCTTGGTGAGGTGATGGCGTTAGCGGATTCTGTCACGATAATAAGAGATGGGCAATCTGTTAGTACAGATTCAATTGAAGAACTATCTGAGGAAAAAATTATTACGAAGATGGTAGGACGCGAATTAACTGAGCTTTTTCCATATGAAGTTCGTGCTATAAGCCGTGAAAATATAGTTGACGTAAAGGACTACTCTGTTACTAATAGTGTGGGGAAAAAAGTGATCAACAATGTTTCATTTACTCTTAAAAAAGGTGAAATTCTTGGATTTTCCGGGTTAATGGGTGCTGGTAGAACGGAACTATTTATCAGCTTGTTTGGAGGATTAAAAGGCAATCGAACGGGCACAGTTTTGATTGATGGTCAAGAAACGAATATAAAAAGCCCAGCAGATGCTATTAAGAACGGGCTTGCATATGTTTCTGAAGATAGAAAGCGTTATGGTCTAGTTTTAGGAATGGATATTACTAAAAATACAACGCTTGCTGCTTTGAATAAAATGATGAAAATAAAGGTCATCGATAATGCTTTAGAAGTGAAGAGTGCCGGGGATATTACATATAAAATGAATCTGAAAGCCCCGAATTTAGAAGCGTTAGTAGGTCAATTAAGTGGTGGAAATCAGCAAAAGGTTGTACTTAGTAAATGGTTATTAACTAATCCCAAAGTTTTAATTTTGGATGAACCGACAAGAGGAATTGATGTTGGGGCAAAGTATGAAATTTACAAAATTATAAATGAGTTGGCAAATCAAGGGGTTGGAATCGTGATTATTTCATCTGAGCTACCAGAAGTGCTTGGTATGTCAGATAGAATTATTGTGATGGCAGAAGGAGAAATTACCGGGGAATTCTTAAGAGAAGAAGCAACCCAAGAGAAAATTATGACCTGTGCAACGGGAGGGAAGATATCGTGAACACTCAACCAACTACTGATACTGATACAGATACTGACGAAAAAAGAGGTTTAAGTTTTAAGCTGGATATGCAGGCGTACACACTTATTATTGCGCTAGTGTTAATTGCCGTTATATTTGGTTTTTTCACTGGCGGTGAATTTTTATCTTCACGTAATTTGTCCAATTTATTCTCTCAAATGTCTGTAGTTGCTGTTTTAGCAATTGGAATGACATTGATTATCGTAGCGGGGCATATTGATTTATCTGTCGGTTCCTTAGTAGGTTTAACCGGTGGTGTTACGGCGATTTTACATGTTTGGTACGACTGGAATACTTTTGCTGTTGTCGTTGCCGCGATTGTAGTTGGTGCAATTTTGGGAGCATGGCAGGGATGGTGGGTTGCGTACAGAGCGGTTCCGGCATTTATCGTTACGCTAGGTGGAATGCTTATTTTCCGTGGTATCCTTATTGGATTAAGCAAAGGGCAAACGATAGCCCCGATGAGTAATAGTTTTAAGGATATTAGTAATAGTTATTTCCCATTTGGTCTAGGCTATTTATTAGCGTTAGTTAGTATTGGAATGTTGTATTTTTGGACGGTTCGAAATCGATCTAAAAGAAAAGATATGGGCTTGTTACTTCCAACGCAGTTAATAGATTATGGCAAGATTGGAGTCTATTCGTTTTTCATTTTATTAGCTACATATATGTTAAATCGTTACCATGGGATTCCGACGCCAATATTAATTGTTGTTTTATTAGCGGCTATCTTTATCTTTATTTCTAATAAAACTGCGTTTGGTAGATACGTTTATGCAATCGGTGGAAACCCAGAAGCAGCAGCCCTTTCGGGTATAAACATTAAGCGAAATACATTATGGGTTTTTATATCAATGGGCGCGCTAGCAGGAGTTGCAGGTGTGATTTTAACAAGCCGACTAAATGCGGCTACAGTAAATGCCGGTAATATGTATGAGCTTGACGCAATTGCGGCATGTGTTATTGGTGGAACGAGTTTAATGGGTGGTAAAGGGAAAGTCGTTGGTGCCCTTATTGGTGCATTAATTATGGCCAGTATCGATAATGGGATGAGTATGATGAATATTGAAACGTTCTGGCAATACATCGTTAAGGGGTTAATCTTAATTGTTGCTGTCTGGATTGATATTGCTAGTAAAAAGTAAGGAAGTATCATAGTGATATAGTTTTTAAAATATAAATTTTCTGGAGGAGTTTTCTATAATTTATTTCGAAAATATCAATCAAATCAAATATGAAGGACGAAAATCTGCTAATTCACTTGCATATAAACATAATAACTCCGCGGAAAAAGTGGCAGGTAAGACTATTGAAGAGACTTTGAGATTTGGTAATGGAGAATGTTACGATGGATAAAATTCGTTGGGGAGTTTTAAGTACGGCAAATATCGCTCAAACACAGGTGATTCCTGCTATGTTTCGTGCGAGGAATGCAGAAGTAGTTGCAATTTCAAGTCGAGGGAGTAAAGTACATGCAATTGCATCTGCACTAAATATACCTAAAGCATACGAAAGTTATGAGGAGCTTCTGAATGATCCTGAAATAGATGCAGTTTATATTCCTCTTCCGAATCACTTACATAAGGAGTGGGTGTATAAGGCAGCGAGGCAAGGTAAACACATACTTTGCGAGAAGCCAGCAGCTCTAACATCTATTGAGGCTGCCGAAATGGTTGAAGTATGTCGTGAGCAAAAAGTGAAGTTCATGGAAGGGTTTATGTACCAGTTGCATCCACAACATGAGCGGGTGAAAGAAATTATAGCTTCCGGAGAAATCGGTAATCTTAAACTAATAAAATCAAGCCACTCCTTTAATTTAAAAAACCGTGACTATGATATTAGAATGGAAAAGGATATGGGCGGGGGTAGTCTATATGATGTTGGTTGTTATTCTATCCAAGTAATTCGCCATATATCAGGTGCAGAACCTGTGGAAGTACACGCTATTGCAGAAATTGATCCTAAATCAGGGGTTGATATGAGCACCTATGGATATTTAAAGTTGGATAATGGCTTGACTGCTACTTTTGATTGTAGCTTCGATATGACTGAAAGAAATGAATATGAGATTGTGGGGACAAAAGGCACTATTAAAGTGCCATTGGCTTTTCGTCCAGATACGAGTGGCGGTATAGGTTCTATTATTGTAGAGGGAAGTGGAATAATCCGGCAAGAAAAAATATATGGTGATATTTATCGACTAGAAGTTGAACACTTTTCCGCAGCTATTTTAAATAATACGAGTCCTGTAATTACTGGGCAATCTACTATTAATAATATGCGTGTAATAGAGGCCTGTTATCAATCAATTCGAACAGGGAGCTTTGTAGAAGTGAAGTAACATATTTATTGGAAATCTTATAGAAACGCTGTGCGACAATCATAACTGTTTGTCGCACAGATGTATTTTACCTTAATTTTCCACACTTACTAATCCACTGTAACTTCGCTCGTGGCCGTAATCGAGACTCCATTCAGCGCTTGTGTTGCCAGCCGATCCGCTTCTGAATTTAATTTCCGCTGTACCAGTTTGTATTCTGGTTGGATGCCGAGGTCTTTCAGCTTATCTTCTATCCGGTCTGCCCAGTTGGACAAATTATTTTCGAGCGCTGGCCATTCCCCGGTCAGCTGGTTGATGACCACCTGTGAATCCCCGATGAAGCGGACAGGTAGATGATGGACATTCAAATGCTCGAGCTCCTGTAGGCCAAGGTAGAGTGCTGCATATTCTGCCTCGTTATTCGATGAGAGTTCGGCAGAAGGTGCATTTTGCCGTAACCTATACGATTTCCCGCTTTGTTCATAATAGATGACGCAGCCTAATCCTGATTTACGTGTTGTAAGATCGAAGCCGCCGTCGAAATAAACCGTGATGTTATGTGGTTCGGTTTCAATTCCTTTCAAATAACCTTTCATCTCTTTGACCGTCCACGTGCTGTCGAACTGGTCAATGAATAGTACATTTTTGGTACGTCCGGTCCGTGCCAAGTCTTCCGCAACTAGTATGGCTTGTGCTGCCGGCATCTCCTCGGAGCGGAAGACGGTTTCTGCTCCTTTTGGAGATTTGTAAATCCATTCGATTAGTATATTCATCGCTAATCCTCCTGTATCAGTAAGTCTATGTATTCATCTTCTATCTCTCTCAAAAATGCAGATACAATATGAGTATACCCAATTCAGGCTATATTTATGAAACGACCCAATTTATTAGGTACCTAAGCGGGACACTACAATTGCATGAGCATAGCAAGAAAACCAGGCAGCTCAATGTCTGGTTTTTTTAATGTGTATTGAGATATGTGAATTACTTATTTTGCTCCTCTCACGTGGAAACTCTTAAGGTGA
Source organism: Sporosarcina sp. FSL K6-1540 (assembly GCF_038620285.1). Taxonomy (NCBI): domain Bacteria; kingdom Bacillati; phylum Bacillota; class Bacilli; order Caryophanales; family Caryophanaceae; genus Sporosarcina; species Sporosarcina sp. FSL K6-1540. Next base: position 4,620,863 of record NZ_CP152018.1, on the reverse strand, counting down.
TTTTTACCGATAACCATTTCTTGATTTTCTTCGTATTCAAATGGCCAACAAAATCTCGGCAAATAGACTACTAATCGCAAATATAGTAGTGGCAAAGAAGGCGAAATTAATCCCATGTAGTATTTCATCTGCAGAAATAATACTGAGGTGTTTCGATTGCTCACGCAATAGCATGGAGCGTATTTTGCATGCTGTAGAATATACGTGTAATTTACTTGGCAATGAATTTAATCTAGCAATCGAGAGGTTATTGAAAATACTCATCGAGGTTATTTAGTACTGGGTTCCGATTTCATTTAAATGATTACGTTCGATGGAAAACCAGTTGTGTTGAATGACTATCATCTTGGAGACAAAGTAATGACATTAATTTCTGAGAGTATAATTTGTGGGGGAATATACAGAAGAAATCATTACACCAGTGGCCAAGTTTTGTGCTGGAGCAATTGGACCTGCGACGAAAAAGCTGCTTGTCACATGTGAAAATAGGTTTGATTAAGTAAGACATGACTTTTAGATACAAGCGAAAGTGACTTGATTTTACTAGAAACAAGCCAAGTTATTTAATTTGAAAAGACCTGAAGATATTGGCATGCAGTTAACAGAAGGATTGCTGATGGAATCCAAAGTATGCGTATCTGCGATGGTATTCGCTCATCCAGATGCGAGGTGTTTTTTGCAGCTAAACTGAAATGTCTATTGTCTAATAAAGTAAGTATTGATGGATAAGCAGGGGTTTAAAATCACAACGGAGTTAGTTTAAGCTTACAAGAATACCTATGGACTACGACATAACAAACGTATGAAAAAAAGAGAAATAGCTCATGCTGAATACTATAAAAGGGACTTGACCCGCCGAATAATGTAATTTTTATTAGCAGAATATAATCGTATTCATAATAGAAAGTGAGGGACAGAGAGTATGCGGTTTTTTAAAAAGAAAAAAACAAACAAATCAAATAAAGCTGTTCCCTCACAAAGTCAAATGGTGGATCCAAATAAAAAAGATGGTCTGAAAGTTAGTCTTCAGGAAAATATACAAATCTTAAAAGATACACTTGGGAAAAGTACGGATATTGTCTTTCGAGAAATTCGAATTGGAAAAGAAGGAAGCATTAAAGCGGGCATTATATACACTGATGGGTTAACAAATACAACTTCGTTACAAGAATTCATTTTAGAAACACTTATGTTGGATACTAAAGATATTGAATTACAGGTAAAGTTGTCAACTGGGCAAAGTATTATTAGCATTTTAAAAGATTTTTCCATGACAGTAGGAGAGATAAAAGATTTCACTACTTTTGAAGTACTTTATAATGGTCTTTTGTCGGGCGATACAATAATACTAATCGATGGCTATTCACAAGGATTAGTCATTTCAAATAAGCACTGGATTGAGCGTGGGGTAACGGAACCAGTTGCTCAAACGGTAGTGAGAGGACCCCGTGAAGGATTCTCTGAAAACTTACGCGTAAATACGGCATTAGTTCGACGGAAACTTAAAGATCCTAATCTTTGGGTGGAGTCTAAGGTAATTGGAACACGGACGAAAACGGATATTGCGTTGATGTACATCAACGGTGTTGCAGATGAAAAAATAGTGAAAGAAGTCCATTTGCGTTTGGATAATATCGAAATTGATGGAATTCTAGAAAGTGGATATATCGAAGAATTAATTGAGGATTCACCTCATTCACCTTTTCCCACTATTTTCAATACAGAACGCCCAGATGTAGTAGCTGCAGCACTACTGGAAGGAAGAATAGCCATTTTGGTAGATGGAACGCCATTTGTACTTATCGTTCCTGCGTTGTTCATTCAATTTTTCCAGTCTTCTGAGGATTATTATCAACGTGCGGATATTTCGAGTTTTATTCGACTCCTTCGTTTTGGCTCTTTTGGTATTTCTTTGCTGGCGCCGGCGTTTTTTATTGCAATCACAACTTTTCATCAGACAATGCTGCCACCAGCACTGCTAATTAGTCTGACTGCCCAACGAGAAGGTGTTCCATTTCCTGCATTCTTTGAAGCATTGCTAATGGAATTGACCTTTGAAATATTACGTGAAGCAGGCGTAAGAATGCCTCGATCGATTGGATCTGCCATGTCTATTGTAGGTGCATTCGTCATAGGGACGGCAGCTGTCGAAGCAGGTGTAATTTCTGCGGCGATGGTAATTATTGTTTCAATAACTGCTATCGCGAGCTTTGTTTCTCCAACCTATGATATAGCGATTGCTGTAAGATTACTGCGTTTTGGTTTTATGGGAATAGCTGCCTCGTTCGGTTTATTTGGAATTATGGTGGGTTTAATTGCTCTCGTACTCCATTTATGTAGTATTCGTTCTTTTGGCATTCCCTACATGTCTCCATTGGGTCCATTTAATATTTCCGATCAAAAGGATACATTTATTCGATTGCCTAGATGGGCAATGATTACTCGACCTCGTCTTATCAATCAACAAAATATAGTTAGACAACAAGATTCAGCTTCTGCAAAACCAAAGCCACCAAAAAATGAGGAGTAAAAGGAGCCTAAACGATGAAAAAATATACTTTTGTGCTCCTAATTCTGAGTCTTGTTTTAACGGGATGTTGGGACAGGAGGGAATTAAATGAGATTGGGATCACTTTAGCGCTAGGAATTGACAAAGTGGATGAAGAATTTCAATTAACTGCTCAAGTAGTTGTACCGTCGGAAGTATCCATGAAACAAAGTTCTGGTCGTTCAACAGTAACCTTATTCCAAGCTACCGGTGAAACAATATTTGAAGCCTTTCGAAAAATGACAATCGACTCACCCAGAAAGATATATCCCGGTCATCTTCGAATGCTTGTGATTGGCGAGGAATTAGCTAAAGCAGGTGTAGGTGAGTCATTGGATTTACTATCAAGAGATTGGGAACTAAGGTCAGATTTCTATGTTGTTGTTGCAAAGGATAAGACTGCTGCAGAAATACTGAATGTTACAACACCGATTGAAAGCATACCTGCAAATAAAATGTTTAATACGCTTAAAACGTCTGAGGAAAACTGGGCTGTGACGAAAGGGGTTACATTAGATGAGCTGTTAGGCGATTTTATAACAGATGGAAAGGATGCAGTTTTAACGGGTATTCAGGTGTTTGGAAATCAGGAAGTAGGTTCAAGCAAGCAGAATGTGGAGTCAATTACGCCTGCTGCCCAAATTCAATATGATTATTTGGCGGTATTTAGGCAAGATAAACTAGTGGGATGGTTAAATGAAAGTGAAAGTAAGGGATATAACTATATTATCGACTCCGTTAAATCGACAGTAGCATCAATTTCATGTCCCGAGGAAGGGAAAGTTTCGATAGAGGTAATTAATTCTAAATCTGAATTGAAAGGAAAGATTAACAAAGGGGAGCCTGAAGTAAATGTAACTATCGAAGTAGAGGGGAATGTGGGAGAAGTGGAATGTCACATCGATATGAAAGACACAAAAACAATAGATGCGTTAGAAAAAAGTTATGAAAAAGAATTGAAGGAAATCGTTCATCAAACAATTGAAACGCTACAAAAACAATATAAGTCAGATATTTTTGGATTTGGACAAGCTATTCATCGATCCAATCCGAAAACATGGAAAAAAATTAAAAATCAGTGGGATGAAGAGTTTACGGAATTAACAGTGAACGTTGAGGTTGATATGAAAATACGTGATACGGGTACAGTAAGCAATTCATTCTTACAAAAGTTAGAGGAATAAAGAATCATGCTGAAAATTATTGGACTCCTGTTGATAGTAGCGGCAATCGTACGGTTTGAAGTTCCATCCCTATTACGAAAGAAAAATAAAAAAGAATTGGTTGTCTTTTTACTCTTTCTTTCTATTGGTACAGGCTTAGGGATTGCTCAAGTATTAGGAAAACCCATTCCAAATCCAATGGACTTACTAACTTTCATTCTAAGACCAATAAATGAAACGCTCTTCCGTTAGTTGAATTAGAGAGGTAAGGAGGGTGAAGAGTTGAAATGATGCATAATATTAAAATAAATTCAAATCAATTTCTAGTGTTAGTTATCTTTTTTACGATTGGGACGAGCATCTTAGAAGTTCCGTCAGTTTTAGCAGCAAAAACGAACCAAGATGCCTGGATTACAGCTATAATTGGTACGGGAATCGGGTTATTGGTGGTATGGCTTTTCACCGCGATAGCACTTTGGTTTCCTCACCTCACCTATGTTCAAATGAATGAAAAAGTATTTGGAAAATTGATTGGTAATGCCGTTTCAGTTTTATTTGCAATGATGTCACTTCTTTATGCTTCAACTCTTTTATTTCAATCAGGTAATTTTTTTAATACCCATATCATGCCGAATACGCCCTTGTCAGCGCTTAATATTCTGATGGCTGGAGTTGTGGTAATGGGCGTTTACCTTGGGTTAGAGACCATCGCACGTTCTGCAGAAATCTTTGGTGCCTTTTTCATCATCATCTTTATTATATTTACCGTTTTAATTGCACCCGATATCCAGGTTGACCACCTAAAGCCTGTGTTTGAGGCAGAACCGAAAACGATGATCAAATCCTCCATCTTTTATGTCCTTATGTCTTCTGGAAATGCAATTGTTTTATTAATGATTTTCCCCGCATTTGTAAATGATGTTAAACATGCAAAAAAATCCTTTCTACTTGGAAATTTAATTGGTGGACTTATTATTATTCTCATTACATTTTTGAGTATTTCTGTGTTAGGAGCAGGAAAAACGGCGAACGAAATTTATCCAAGCTATGAATTGGCCAAAAGAATTAGTGTTGGAAATTTCATAGAAAGAATTGAAGTATTAATGGCTTTACTATGGATTCTTTCTCTCTATTTTAAAATGATTCTTTATTTTTACGCTACTGTTTTAGCGATTGCACAAATTTTAAATTTGAAAGATTATCGCCCTTTAATAATGCCAATAGGGATAATTACCGTGGTTCTTTCCCTTGTTATATATCCTAATATTATCTATAAACAGAATTGGGATAATACGACGGGAAATTCTCTTACATTAGTAGTTGGAATTATATTTCCCTTATTGTTAGTTATCGTTTACGGAATACGAAGGAAGGGTTTGAAGAAAGAAGTTACAAAATAACAAGATACGTAACGAATAAATTTGTAGCGTAAGTATTTTACTAGGGGGTAAGATGATCAACTCTGGTTAGGCGGGTACGTTTATTTGATATTTAGATATTTGTATACTAAATTGATTTTGTACTGGTTTTTGTTTCACTATTTTTAAAAAATCTGGGCACCAGACCTTATGATAGAACGATCACGACGATATCTAATGGTAAAAATTCTACCATTCAAGATCGGACTATTATATAACTGAATCCGTTGTTAAATCGACAGAACTTGATGAGAAACGGTTAATTGAAACGTTGTAATAATTGAAGGATACTTATTTATATATATTTAGATACATAAATTGCTCGATTGTCTGTCTGGCAATTATTATTAATCAGTATAGGAATAGTCCTAGGCTTTATCTGTGGAAAAATATTCAATATAAAAATAACCCACCATGGTCCGCATTGTAAGAGGCATGGTGGGTTCTATTGTCGATACTAAACATATAGCTAAGAAATTGTGCGAAGCATACATACGTAGTAGAAATGCACAACTAGGCACAATATCGCCTAAATCTATACTTACATTCTTTTTTTATACCCGTTAATTCGTGATTCTTCTTCTGCACTTATTTCAGTTTGTAATCCTTCAATGCTTTCTTTACGTCGCTCGTTTTTCTCCTTGATTGCAGCAAGTTCTTTCCCCTCGGCGAATTCCATCGCTGCTTCGGCTGCTTCCATATTACTGATGGTTTTCTTTAGCCTATTTACATTGTCATCTGAATCATTCGGTTTGATGTTAGTCATTATACTTCCTCCTTCAACTTTTTTAAAAACCTTCAAGAGATAGCGTTCCCAAATTCACAATAATTATTTGTCGATTACAGTTCTCGGGAAGAAGACGATTACTACAATGATATTTTCCTTATGGCAAAGAATCCTCATATCTGGCGTTTAGAATATGTATGAAATAGTGGAATGGGACGTTAATCTACTAGAGTTTTATTGGGGTAGAAAGTAGGTTGGATAGCAGATGAAAAGTGTGAAATACCAAATTCCAAAACAATTACTAGCCGTTTTGGAATCCGGTATGATTTATTTTACTTCAGCGTTCCATGCATATATTAGATTTGTTGATTTCAACCTATTTCTAACAGTAATGCCAGCCCATGCTGCCAGTGTCGCTTTAATGAAGCCAACAAGAAGAAACGGTGCAAATCCACCTGAAAATGCTGCGGTCCAAGAAAGATTTGCAATGACTTTTAACCAAACCGTTCCAAAAGTTAATGCAATAAACATTCCGATTACGTTTGCGATGATTGCGTTTTTAACTGTAAAACTCGTTTTTTCAAGAAAAAAGCCAATGATAAGTGCAGTTGGGATGAACCCGATCAAATACCCACCAGTTGGCCCGACTAGAATCCCTAAACCCCCAGACATCTGTGCGAATACCGGTATCCCTATTGCGCCCATGCATAAATAAATGAGTACTGACAATGTACCATATCGTGCGCCCAATATTGTCGCAGCAAGTCCGATGGCAAGCGTTTGTCCAGTAATTGGTACAAGTGGTAATGGAACTGTAACTTGCGCTAATACACCAATAATTGCTGCGAATAGTGCTGAAATAATCATCATTCGTAGTTTGTAACTTGACTCAGTCATAGTGTGCAAATCCCCTTTTGTGTTAACTGAAATATAATAATAGTTGACTCATTAATTGTATAGTAACCCAACTGCTTTCGTCAACACGATTATTTTAAAATGAAATGTATTGTTTAGGTATTGACTAAACATACAGTACCTTTGTAAGGGATTAGTGTGAGTTGTGAAACCTTCATGACTGTTTATCGAATAGATACTCGAAATTCATCACTTGGACTATACAGGTGATGGATTTATTTTTGCGAATATGAAGTTGAAATCCAACTAGTTGTTTGCTACTATTTTTATTAACAGATAGTTCTAATTGTTGATTCTATTTGTGTATCTGAAAGGGGCAAATAAATTGAAAATTATCGACTTGCATTGTGATGTATTGCTTAGATTGTATGAATCAAAAGGGGAAATGAAGTTTCAAGATTCTTTGGAACTCGATACGAGTTATGAAAAACTAATAAAGGGTGGAGTAAAAGTACAAGCATTTGCTATATTCGTGTATCCGGAAATGAAGTCAGATCAGAAATTTCAAGCTGCTTTAGATCAAATCCATTATTTCTATACAGATGTGCTTGGGAACAATCCGAATATGAAACTGATCAAGGAGTGGAGCGATTTCGATCAGTTAAAAGACGGAGAAATTGGAGCGATGTTGACGCTTGAAGGTGTGGATGCAATCGGAAACGATCTACAAAAGCTAACTATTCTTCATCAATTGGGAGTCCATTCGATTGGTCTTACTTGGAATAATGCCAACTTGGCAGCAGACGGAGCGGGAGAACCACGTGGAGCGGGACTGACGTCGTTTGGCAAAGAGATTGTTCATTTCAATAATGAACATAAAATTTTGACCGATGTCTCCCATTTGTGTGAAAAGGCTTTTTGGGATGTCATGGAAGAAGCAAACTATCCAATTGCGAGCCATTCGAATGCCAGAGCATTATGCAATCATGTTCGTAATCTGACAGATGATCAGGCAAGAACACTGTTTGAAAAAAATGGGCTCGTCCATGTTGTCTACAATCCGCCGTTTGTGAAGGAACAAGGGGAAGTTGTGATAACAGACCTAATCGAACATATTGACCATTTCTGTTCTTTAGGCGGAGAGAAACAAATTGGGTTAGGCTCAGACTTCGATGGTATCTCGTCGAAGATTGTTAATTTGGAAGATGCATCTATGCATCCGAATTTACTAAATGAGTTGCTAAAAAAATACAGTGAAGAGACGGTCAAAGGTTTTGCCTACCAAAACTTTATGGATCATCGTCCTAATTGAACGGTAATAAGAGAGCCAATCAAGCTGAGTGAGAAGTAGAAAGCGCCGAGGGGTAAAATATAGGCTAGTAAGGGAAACTGTTTTAAATAACTCGGGTTTTCTCCGTTTTTACCTTCTACGTCCTGTATAACTTGCTCGCGTTTGCTAAGGGTTGAATAGAAACGTCTCGAGTTGTTGATAAATCTAGTGAAAAAACCATCTTGGATGATGAGTAATACACTGCCGATTAGTAACATGATGATGCCGATATAGAAAAATAAATCAAGTAAAATAATGATATACTTTGGGGCCATAAATACAGTAGAGAATAAAATAACGAAAGATGTGATGCAAAAAGAAAGAAGTAAGCTTTTCTTATTCATAGAGGTTAACAACTCCTACCTTATTTATAGATTAATAGGGATATATCTATTAATTAAAAATATTATTGCTATTGTGATTGTAAGCACTTACAATTATATATAGTTACTAGAATAGTACAAGGGGGGAATGGGAAATGAAGAAAAAAACATGGTTAGGCTTAATTTTCTTGGCCATTTTTTCTTTGATTGTTTCGGGTTGTAATTTCAGCTCATCAACTGAAGAGAAAGACGACAAGAAAGAGGATGAAAAAGAAGCAGACGGCAAGGTTGCACAAGTACTTAATTTGAGTGCAACGGCTGATATTCCAACATTGGATTCAACAAAAGCGCATGACGCTATTGCATTTGACGTTTTGAATAACGTGAATGAGGGGCTGTATCGTCAGGATCAAAGTAACCAATCTGTTCCCGCGCTCGCAGAGAAGCATGAGAAAAGTGAAGATGGCATCGTTCATACATTTACAATTAGAGACGCGAAGTGGAGCAACGGCGAACCTGTAACAGCTGCCGATTTTGAATACGCGTGGAAACGTGTTATGAAAGAAGCTGGTGCATATAATTACATGCTTGTTACTGCAGGCATCAAGAATTCCGAAGCTATCATGAACGAAGAAATGGATGCTGCAGAACTTGGTATTAAGGCAACAGGAGAAAAAACGCTTGAAGTGACACTTGAAAGTGCAAATCCATTATTTGAAACATTACTGGCATTCCCGACATTCTTACCGCAAAATCAAAAGTTTGTAGAAGAGCTTGGAGATCAGTATGCACTCGAAGCTGACAACATTTTAGCAAATGGTCCATTCAAACTTGATAACTGGTCACAAGAACAAAGCTGGAAACTTGTTAAAAATGAAGATTATTGGGATGCAGGAACAGTGAAAATTGAAGAGGTAAATGTATTTGTCGTTAAAGACCCGTCTGCCGGGGCGAATTTATATGAGACAGAGAAAATTGACCGCGTCAAATTAACTTCTGCACTTATCGACCAATATGTTGAGGATAAAAACTTTAAAGTTGAAAAAGACTCAGGTATTGTCTTCTTACGCTTTAATCACAACCATCCAGTGCTTAAGAATTCAGAAATTCGCCGTGCGATTGGAATGGCAGTTGACCGTCAAGGTTTGACAGATGTTATTTTGAAAGACGGTTCTTCACCAATTTACGGAGTAGTTGGAGAAGGATTTTACTTCTCGCCTGAGAATAAGGATTACCGAGAGTTAAATGGAGACTTCAATAAAGGGACTCCTGAAGAAGCAAAAGCAATATGGGAAAAAGCTTTAGCTGAAGTTGGACAAACAGAATTGACAGTGTCACTCAATATTGCTGACTCGGATGAAATGAAAAAAGTAGCTGAGTACTTACAAGCGCAGCTTGAAGACAATCTTCCTGGATTTAAGCTTGATATTAAAGCTGTACCATTCGCTCAGCGTCTTGAAATTGAAAAAGCAGTCGACTATGAACTTTCTCTTTCTACATGGGGACCAGATTATAGTGACCCGATGACCTATTTAGATATGTGGGTAAAAGGCAGTTCTTCAAACCGTATGGATTATAGCAATCCAAAATTAGATGCATTAGTTCATGATGCACGCGGTGAGACGGATTTAAGCAAGCGTTACGAGATGTTGCTTGGTATTGAAAAGGTTTTGTTGGAAGAAGATGCAGCAGTTGCGCCTCTTTATCAACGAGGGTCTGCAATTCTTGTACGTGATAAAATCAAAGATTTAGCTAAACATCCAACGGGTGCTGAATTCACTTACAAATGGGCTCACATCGAATAAACATATGATTTAAGCAACAGATAAGCGAAGGTGTATCCAACTGGAGCATCTTCGTTTTCTGATTGATAAATAACTTGAGAAAAGAATATCTATTTAATCTGAGCGAAGGCGCCTTACAAGGGTTAGCCGAAGCGAATTCAATGGGATATTTTATATCAACATTTATAGAAGGAAAATCAAGAGCTTTTTAAGGAATTGGGGTGTCCGATTTGAAGCGCTACATAGTAAAAAGATTCGGGTTTATGATTATTACATTGTTTATCATTATCACAGCAACGTTCTTTCTTATGCAATTCCTTCCGGGAACGCCGTTTACAAACCCGGAAAAGTTATCTGATAAGCAACTCGTTATTTTAAATGCCAAATATGGATTAGATCAACCGGCAGCAATCCAATACATTCGCTATTTAGGGAATTTAGTACAAGGCGATCTTGGCTATTCATTCCAATATGAAGGTCGAACTGTAAAAAGTATGATCGTTAATCGTATTGGCCCTTCTGCGCTCATTGGTTTACAAGCACTTGTATTTGGGACGATTGTAGGGCTAGTACTCGGTATTATTTCTGCATTACGACATAATACACTTCTTGACTATGGTGCTGTGACACTTGCAGTACTCGGGATGTCTATCCCATCGTTCGTTTTTGCAGCATTGCTACAATACTTCATTGGGGTGAAGTATGAATTATTACCTGTTGCTTTATGGGAAAGTTATGCGAGTACCATTTTACCGTCGTTCGCACTTTCAGTAACAGTTATCGCAACGGTCGCACGTTTCATACGAAGTGAAATGCTCGAAGTATTAGGACAGGATTATGTGACGACAGCAAGAGCAAAAGGCTTGCACGAATCCACGGTTATGGCGAAACATGTCATTCGAAATGCGCTAATCCCTGTTGTTACGATGCTCGGTCCGTTAGCAGTTTCGATCATGACAGGAACATTAGTTATTGAAAAGATATTTTCAGTACCTGGCCTCGGGGAACAGTTCACATTGTCAATTATGGTCCTCGATTATAGCGTAATTATGGGAATTACCTTATTTTATAGTGCGTTGTTCATATTCGTTGTCTTTATTGTTGATATTTTATATGGTCTTCTGGATCCTCGGATTGATTATAAACAGGGGGGACAGGCATGAACAAAATCGAAAAAGATTCGTCCATTCAAAGCAAATCTACGGATAACTTTAAAATGAATACAGATGGAATTACAGCTGATCTATTCGTGCCCGCTCCGCTGGATCCAATGGAACTGGAAGATATCAATTCGCCATCTGTCTCATTTTGGCAGGAGGCATTCCACCGATTATTTAAGAACAAGGGAGCAGTTATTTCACTGGTTTTACTCGTATTGCTAATCATTTTGGCTCTAATAGGTCCCTTAATGAATGAGCATACGTATCGAAGTCAAAACTTGGTTCACTCTAATCTACCTGCAAAAGTCCCGGGACTCGGGTGGCTTGGTTTTGATGGAACAGATATAAAAGGTGTAGATGTTTATGAAAAAAGAAATATAGAAGCAAATTACTGGTTCGGGACAGATGAATTTGGCCGGGATTTATGGACAAGGGTATGGAAAGGAACGCAAATTTCACTCTTCATTGCGCTTGTTGCTGCGGCTTTAGATTTAGTTATTGGTGTCGTTTATGGCGGTATCTCCTCCTTCTACGGAGGCAGAGTAGATAATGTTATGCAACGAATAATTGAAGTATTAATGGGAATACCGAATTTGATTATCATTATCTTATTCATACTCATTCTTGAACCGGGTATTACGTCCATTATTTTAGCGATGGTGATAACCGGGTGGGTAGGAATGGCACGTGTTGTACGCGGACAAATTTTGCAATTGAAAAGTCAAGAATTTGTCCTAGCCTCCCAAACGCTCGGTGCATCAAATTCTAGATTGATTTGGAGGCATTTATTGCCAAACGTAATGGGGCCGATTATCGTTACCATCATGTTTACAATTCCTACAGCCATATTCTTCGAAGCCTTTTTAAGTTTCATAGGCTTAGGATTGCAGGCGCCACAAGCATCGCTTGGTGTGTTAATTGAAGATGGCTATAAATCTATGAGGTATTTCGCATACAAGCTACTATTCCCAGCACTTGTAATAAGTACGATTATGATTTGCTTCAATCTACTCGCTGATGGATTACGTGATGCGTTAGATCCGAAAATGAGAAAATAGGGAGTGGGTCTTTAATGAATGAAGAAATATTGTCAGTCAATAACTTACACATTTCCTTCCAGACCCAAACAGGTGCGGTTAAGGCGGTAAGAGGTGTGAATTTCAAGTTAAACAAAGGTGAAACGTTGGCGATTGTTGGTGAATCAGGTTCAGGGAAATCTGTTACCGCAAAATCAATTATGCGTCTTTTACCAAAGCATAATACATTAATTCCACAAGGGGACATCACTTACGAGGGGCGGGATCTTTTAAAACTATCGTTAAGTGATATGCAGAAGGTAAGAGGCTCAGAAATATCAATGGTGTTCCAAGATCCAATGACTTCCTTGAATCCGACGATGAAAATTGGGAAACAAATTATGGAGGGCCTCATAAAACATCAGAAGATGACAAAAAAAGAGGCCAAACAAAGAGCATTTCAAATGCTTAAAATGGTCGGTATACCGAATGCTGAAGAACGCCTAGATGGATATCCGCATCAGTTTTCAGGTGGAATGAGGCAGCGTGTTGTCATAGCAATGGCGCTTGCTTGTAATCCCAAAGTATTAATAGCTGACGAGCCGACAACAGCTCTCGATGTAACAATTCAAGCGCAAATCCTGCGGTTGATGAAGGACTTGCAAGAAAAAATGGATACGGCAATTGTTTTAATTACGCATGATCTTGGCGTTGTCGCAAACATGGCTAATCGAGTTGCTGTCATGTATGCGGGTGAAATCGTGGAGCAAGGGACGCTAGATGAAATTTTTTATAAACCACAACACCCGTATACGTTAGGACTTCTTCATTCCATGCCTAACTTGAATGCCAGTCGATCCGAGCCACTTATTCCTATTCCGGGTTCACCGCCAGACTTAGCAACACTTGGTACAGGCTGTCCATTTGCTGCCCGTTGTCCGTATACGATGAAGGTCTGTCATAACTTCCATCCAGAAACGACGCAGCTTGGTGAAAGTCACTCAGTTTCATGTTGGCTGCAAGATGTGCGAACGCCGGCCGAACATGTCCCGGAAAAAGTTAGGAGTGTAAAATAATGAATATGAATGAAGATTTATTAGTCGTTACAGAATTGAAAAAACATTTCAAGCTTAATAAGAATAGTACATTAAAAGCCGTTGATGGAATTAGTTTTACGATAAAAAGAGGGGAGACGCTGGGTCTTGTTGGTGAGTCAGGATGTGGGAAATCGACAGTCGGGAGAACCATTACTCAAATTTATGAGCCTTCGAGTGGCCAAATTCTTTTTGCTAATGAAGTAGTCCATTCAAAACGCGGTAAACAAGAGCAAAAAAAGAAGAAGCGCAATATGCAAATGATTTTCCAAGATCCCTATTCTTCATTGAATCCGCGTATGACTGTTATGGAAATCATTTCAGAGGGGCTAGTCATTCATTCAGCCGAGTTATCATTGAAAGAACGAGAAGTAAAAGTGAATGAGCTGTTAGAGCTCGTGGGCTTGAACAAAAAACATTCGCAAAGGTATCCTCATGAATTCAGCGGAGGGCAAAGGCAGCGTATCGGTATTGCACGTGCATTGGCCGTTGAGCCAGAATTTATTGTCGCAGATGAACCAATCGCTGCACTGGATGTATCGATACAGGCCCAAATCGTCAACTTATTGAAGAAACTCCAAAAAGAAAAAGAGCTTACTTTTTTATTCATTGCGCATGATTTATCAATGGTGAAATACATAAGCGACCGAATTGCAGTTATGTATTTAGGGAAAATTGTGGAGTTAACGGAAAGTGAAACGCTTTATGAGAAACCATTGCATCCTTATACTGAGGCTCTACTTTCAGCTATCCCATTGCCCGATCCGAACCTGGAGCGCTCTAGAAAACAAATTGTCCTGAAAGGTGACGTCCCTAGTCCAATCGACATTCCAAGTGGATGTAGGTTCCGGACGAGATGTCCGAAAGCGATGAAAGTTTGTGCGGAGCTTGAACCGGCGTTTATGGAAGTAGAGAAGGGCCACTATGTCGCCTGTCATTTGCACGATGAAAAAGTAATGTCCCGACAAGATGCAGTTCCAATTAATGTAGAGTTGTCCTGATTAGCAGGGGCAACTTTTTTGTTTGCTAAAGATCGTTTAAGATAACGTTATCTACTAGCATAATCCCTATAAATGTAATATCTATAATTAATTAAGCGAAGGCGCCTTAAAAGGGGTAGCCGAAGCCCTAAGACTGGCAGCAAAGCTGCTTGGCTTATGGCGGGAGGCATCCCCGAGCGCCGCAGCGGATTCAATGGTGTTCTAGATTTCAACCTATACAGTCTTATTATTAACACAATCATTTCCTGTCTAATACTACCTATCTACTTAATAACAATAAACTTACGAAGGGATTGATACAATTGATGCAGTGGGAACAATTTGAAAAGTTTATAGAGGAAGTAATGGAAAAGGAACAAATACCGGGTGTTGCAGTTGCACTTTCGAAAAACGGACAACCCATTTATGAGCGAGGATTTGGGACAAGGAATTTTGAAACGAATGAGCCGGTCACCCCAGAAACGATTTTCGGAATCGCATCAATCACAAAATCATTTACCGCACTTGCTATTATGAAACTGGCAGAAGAAGGACGTTTACAAGTTGAAGACACGGTGATCGAGCATCTTCCTGAATTTCAATTAGTCGATTATGCCGATATGGAGGATATAAAAATACGTCACCTCCTTTCTCACACAACAGGTCTTGCAACAATGGAGCGAAAGGAACAACTCACGAAATTCGATGAACATCTTCATTATTTAAACGAAAAAGCATGGAGCTGGGTAGGGAAGCCTGGGGAATATATGTGCTATAACAATGATATGTTTCTCTTACTGGGCGCAATTATTGAAAAAATAACTGGCGAAAATTATCAGGCATATATCAATAATCAAATTATAAACCCCTTACAAATGACCAGAACGACATATAATCTTCTTGGATTACAGAGTTTTGAAAATGTCACAACACCATATGTGCTGGAGGATGGTAAGCCGGTAGCATGTCCGTGGCCGACGTTAGGAAATTATGCCGTTGGGGGTGGTATTCGGTCGACGGTAGTTGATTTGTTGAAATACGGAAACATCTATGTGGATGTACTTGAAAGGAATATTGTCAGTAGGGCGTATACTTCACAAATGGCACAACCCGTTCATCAAACGAATGGCAAGAGTTTTTATGGGTTTGCCCTTCAAACGACTCCAAATTACTCAGCGGTTACATTAGTCGAACATGGCGGAGGCCAGCCGGGTGTATCTTCTAATTTCGGTTTCATTCCAGAAAAGGGAATTGTTGCTGTCGTTTTAGCGAATATGAGCGGTGTAAGTGCCGACGCAATTTGGCTTGCGGCTGTGAATACTGCATTAGGTATCCCAATCGACCAAAAGAGAAACACAGAGCCTGAATTTGAAATGACTAAAGAACAAAAACAGCGTGTACTCGGGACATATATATCAGCTGAAGGGTCCCAAGTTGATATTTCATTAGAAGATCAAACCGTCATGGCAACAATTGATAATAAAACCTACACACTTCGCGCAAGTAACGAGACAACACTAATAATTATGCCGCTCGAGAAGCCGATTCGGTTCTTTATTGATGAAAAGAATGATGCATGGGCACTATTTATTGGGCTAAGAATGCTAGTAAAGAGTAGGTAGTAATCGCGAGTATGTATATAGTGAAATATTCCATCAAACACGCATCGGCTACCTCTTGTAAGGCGCATACGCTCAATTTATACAGGTATTCATAAGTATATATGTTGAATTAAAAAATACTATTGAATCTGTTGTGGCGCTCAATAATGAGAGAGGTGTAATTCGGGGAGTGGATTGTAGAACGCTTGGCGCTTTGGGGATGCCTCTCGCCCTAAGCCTGGATTGGCGCTTCGCATCCAGTATCACGGCTTCGGCTACACCTTTGCCGCGCCTACGCTAGCGTTGTTCATTATTGAAGAGAGTTATGATTCGGAGTGTATATGCCGAGATTATAATGTGATTATTTTTTGATAGTGATTTAATTAAAGAAAGACGCACTAGAGATTGCAGGTCTCATTCCGGTAACGAAATGCTCTTTCTCACATAGTCCATCCAGCGAAGGTGCGTCTTCGTGGTAGCCGGAGCGATGAGACTGAAAGTGGTCTTCTTTCTGGCTTATCGCGGGAGGCATCCACAAAGCGTCGAAGCGGTATTGGCAGGAATTCTAATTTGCTCTATGTAGTGGGGCTTTTTCAGCGGCCTCCCAAAACCCTTTGTAAAGCGCATATGCCGTATTCATTTGTTCGACATATATAGTTGTTTTTAAAATGCAAAAAGACCAGGTCTGCAGAGACCTGGTCCATTCATAATCGCATGTTATCATTTGCGGATTTTATCGATTTCATCCGCAACGAATTGTACATTTGTGCCAACAATAACTTGAATACTTTGTGGCCCTACCACGTTTATCCCTGGTACGCCTGTATCTTTAATTTTCTTTTGGTTGACCGCATTCATATCTTTTACTTCTACACGTAAGCGTGTTGCACAGTAGTCAACGGAAGTTACGTTAGCGTCTCCGCCTAACCCCTCAAAAATCGTAGCGGCCATGCCTGAGAATTTATTACCTGTTGTAGTACTTGCTACTCCGTCTACATCCTCATCTGCTACATCCTCATCGTCTTCTCTACCTGGTGTTTTTAAGTTGAATTTCACGATTAAGAAACGGAATAGGAAGTAGTAAATGACTGCAAAGACTAAACCTTGAACGATTAACATATAGGGTTGGTTAGCAAGTGGTAATCTGAAACTCAAGACTAAATCGACAAAACCAGCACTAAATCCAAATCCTGCTGTCCAGTGGAAAGTAGCGGCAATAAACAACGATAAACCTGTTAACGCAGCATGCACAACATAAAGAGCTGGTGCCAAGAACATAAATGCAAATTCAAGTGGTTCTGTAACACCTGTAAAGAATGCAGCGAAACCTGCTGCTAACATCAAAGATGCTGCTTGTTTTTTTCTTTTTGTTTTAGCTGTATGATACATTGCAAGTGCTGCAGCGGGTAGCCCAAACATCATAATTGGGAAGAAACCTGCCTGATACATACCGGTAACACCCTTCGTGCCTGTTCCAGCCCAGAAGTTACCAATGTCATTAATACCAGCAACATCAAACCAAAATACGGAGTTCAATGCATGGTGTAATCCGGTAGGGATCAATAGTCGGTTAAAGAAGCCGTATAATCCTGCACCAGTAGCACCTAATCCACTAATACCTTCACCAAAACTAACTAAAGCTGTGTATACAATAGGCCAGATAAAGAATAATGCTGCTGAAGCGACTAACATAGCGGCAGCTGTCATAATGGGAACTAAGCGTTTTCCACTAAAGAAGGCAAGTGCATCCGGTAACTGTACATGACTAAAACGATTGTACATAATGGATGCGATAATTCCAGACAATATCCCGATAAATTGGTTTTCAATTTTTTCAAATGCAGGATTTACATTAGCAATATCCGTGCTAAGTAACATAGCTACCGAATCTGTTGATAGCAATGTCGTAGTTACGAGGAAAGCGACCAAACCACTTAACGCGGCAGAGCCATCCTTATCTTTGGACATACCCAGTGCTACCCCGACTGCGAAAAGAATAGACATATTTTGGCTGTCGAGAATCGAAGACCCGGCTTTGATTAAGAAGGCAGCTAATACGTTTCCTGAACCCCAACCATCATGGTCAATCCAATACCCGATCCCCATTAAAATTGCCGCAGCAGGTAATACAGCTACAGGTAACATCAAAGAACGGCCAAGCTTTTGAAGGTATTTCATCATGTTAAACTCACCCCTATTCATAGTTTTTAGATAGTTTGTTCGGAAGAATATATATGATGACGACTCATGTTGACTTTATTGCTTTCTTAATCGTTCAATATGAAGTGCGATATAGCCCAACTCTTGTTCATGCAGCTCGACTGCATGTAACACAACTAATTCCTTTGCAACCTCGGTTGCACAATTATATGAAAGAGGAAACTTCTTTTTAATCATGACCAACATTTCCTCATCCATCGTGTGAAGCCCATACTGATTCATTCTTGTTAGGGTGGAGCGAAGATGCGTAATTAGGCGATGATAAGAAATATCGTCCTCTTCAATCGTGATCATTAAGTGTTCCTTGATTGTTTGGACCATGTCTCTAATAATCGCCGTTTGTCTTAGGGTTTGATGCAAATCACCTCCTTGCGGTTTCATGGTATGGATATGAAGTGCAATATAAGCGGCTTCATCCTCAGGCATGTCCACTTGACATCTTTCTTTTATATGTTGGATTGCCCAAAGCCCAATTTCAAATTCTCTTCTATAAAGTATTTTTATTTCATGCAATAACTTATTATTTAGATGAATACCATCTCTAATTCTTTCGATTGCAAATGACAGATGATCAGTAAGGACGATGTGAATATGCTCGTTTAATTTCGTGCCCATATACGCCTCTGCGTATGTAATAATTTCTTCTGAGATGGTGAAATGCTCTTCTGGAATTCGACTTAGAAGCTGCTGTAACTTGTCATTCTCCCTCATAACAAATAACTTTTCGATTTTTTCGACATTCACAATGTCGTTGCGTTTCTTATTAAAAGCAATCCCAGTGCCAACAGCAATCTTCTCATGCTGGCCATCTAGTACGACGACAGCGTTATTATTGAGAATCTTTGTTATTTTCATCGAAAGTCACCGCCTTCTTTTCACTGGATATACTCATGCATTACTTAGTGGAAATTGTCATTAACACTGTTTCTCCCATGATGCCTTCTTTTGCAACTTCGCACTTTACATTCCGTTCCGCACTATTTGTAATCACGATGGGTGTTATAATGCTTTTTGCATGTTCGCTAATATAATCCCAATCTACTTCAATAAGTGATTGACCGACCGAAACTGCGTCACCTGCTTTGACTAATACTGTAAAACCATTTCCTTTTAATGAAACCGTTTCCAATCCGATGTGAATAAGAATTTCTGTCCCATCACTTGAACGGAGGCCAATGGCGTGCTTTGTATCGGATACTAAGATGACAGTTCCATCTATAGGAGCATGAATACTACCTTTCTTTGGCATGATAGCGACTCCTTCGCCCAACATTTTTTGGCTAAAGACTGGGTCCGGAACTTGGTCAAGTGGGATTATTTCTCCATTAATAGGTGCGAATATCTGTAATTTACTCTTCTTGAATAATTTTGATAGCATGTCTGTGGACTCCTTTATTGTCGGTGATGTAGGGCTCGTATCCCTCGATTTATATTGTGCAATCACAACGAGCAAACAAGAAAAGGCATGGGGTAAAAAAGAAGATTTTAAAAAAACCTTCTAAGTTTACCACCATGCCTGATCGAGTCAGTAACATGTGATCCGCTATTAAACTTCTATTCGGATAATAACATTTAATTTATTATAATGCAATAGAAAAATAAACTTTTTTTTACAAGGCTGCAAGCTTATAGTTCTATCGGTTTATTCACCGAAGACGCCTTATGCTTTTCTTATTTAGATTTTAAGCTGATGAGGATGAGTAAAATTCCGCCAAAGAGACAAATCATCCTTACGAATGAAATTTTTTCAGTTAGTCCAACCAATGCTATTCCTGTCGTAATAATTAAAATACATGGACCTACTAAGGCCAGTAGGGTGTTGATATAAAAGGCTTTTTCTAAATCATTAAATTTAAACATAAACATTGCCGCTGTAATATCAATACTTCCTGATAAAATTCTCAATAAAATTATGAAAATAAGTGCTTTTTCCATCAATGAATAAGACGCCTCCACCCTTTGTTATCCAGCTATATTAGCCTGCCCCTAATCGTAGTTACTAAAGTGTATGTTTGCTTTCCTTCTATTAGTAGAGAAAAATGAAAAGCCCTTAGATGGATCCTTCTATAATATGTTGAATAAATGAATACCTATATTTACCGATCGAAGGTGCCTTACAAGGGGAGCCGTAGCGAATTCAATGGGATTCTTTATCTCACTCCGTTTGAAATAATGTTTCGGAATTAAATTGTTTTTTATAGATAAGTGAAGAAAAATGAACCCGGGTAGAGTGTTATTCGATGAAACAAACTATTATGTAATTCATTGGATATATGATAAACTAGATGTAAGTTAATATATTGGGTTTGAGCTAATGAGAGACCTCAGGGAATGGTTGCGTATCGCAACTTATTTCTTGAGGTCTCTTTTTCACTTATAAAATACCATAATTTAGAAGGAGACGAGATAAATGACAAACTTTTCATCATTAGAACGGGAAGAGACATTAGACAAATTAGCAACAGAGGAATTTGATTTACTCATAATCGGAGGGGGAATTTCAGGAGCTGGAATCGCTTTAGATGCTACGGCACGTGGGTTGAAAACAGCGCTTGTCGAGATGCAAGACTTTGCTTCTGGCACTTCAAGCCGCTCGACAAAACTTGTCCATGGCGGATTACGTTATTTAAAACAATTTCAAATCAAAGAAGTAGCGGAACTTGGAAAAGAGCGGGCAATCGTCTATGAAAATGGACCACATGTCACGACTCCAGAATGGATGGTCCTTCCTTTTCATAAAGGAGGAACGTTTGGCAAATACTCGACTTCTTTTGGTTTGAAAGTATATGACTTTCTCGCAGGCGTTAAGAAAGCTGAAAGAAGAAGGATGTTAACAAAAGAAGAAACCCTTCAGAAAGCACCGCTTGTGAAACAAGAAGGATTATTAGGCGGCGGCATTTACGTCGAATACCGCACTGATGATGCACGCCTGACAATTGAAGTTATGAAAGCAGCCGCTGAAAAAGGCGCAACCTTAGCAAACTATGCAAAAGCAGAAACCTTTATTTATAAACAAGAAAAAATTGCCGGTGTGCAAGTGTTAGATACATTAACAAATAAAAAAGTTGTTATTAAGGCGAAAAAAGTTGTCAATGCGGCTGGACCTTGGGTAGATGATGTGAAGGGGATCGAAGGCGAGGCTACAACAAAAGGAAAACACTTAATTTTATCAAAAGGTGTGCATCTTGTATTCGATCAAAAAGACTTTCCGTTGCACCAAGCAGTTTATTTTGACACACCCGATAAACGTATGATTTTTGCAGTGCCTCGCGATGGAAAAGCTTATGTGGGAACAACGGATACATTCTATGAAGGAGATCCGAAAGTGATGCAAATTACTGAAGAGGATCGCTCGTATATCTTAAATGCGATTCAATATATGTTCCCTAGTCTTAACTTGACAGCGGAAAACGTAGAGTCAAGTTGGGCAGGAGTCAGACCACTCATCCATGAGGAGGGCAAAGGTCCGTCGGAAGTATCGAGAAAAGATGAGATTTGGGAATCGGAGAAAGGTCTTATTACAATTGCAGGTGGGAAATTGACCGGCTATCGTAAAATGGCGGAAACTGTGGTGGATAAAATAGTTGATCAGCTTAGTCATGAAGAAATTCGTCATTTTAATAAGTGTGGGACGAAGAATTTGCCAATCTCAGGTGGTGATATTGGTGGTTCATCAAATATGAACCGATTTATGGCCAAGGCGATTGAAAAAGGTCAATTAGCTGGATTTACAGAACGACAAAGTCGACACTTGGCAACACTTTATGGCACCAATGTTGACCAAGTATTTGCGATACCCTTTGAAGCACACACAGCAATTCCACGTATTCTTTATGTGAAATTACGCTATGCAATTGAATCCGAAATGGTTGCCAAACCAACTGATTTCTTTGTTCGGAGAACTGGGGATATGTTCTTCAATATTGACAACGTTAAAGCAGGGAAAAAAGATGTGCTAGATGAAATGGCATTCATTTTCGAGTGGACAGATGCAGAGCGTCAGCAATACGAAAAAGAACTGGCTGATGAGCTGACAATTGCAACAACAGTGTTGTAACATGCTATATTGGAGACAGGAAGCATGAAAGGAGGCAGTGCAAAAGATGCCTTTTCACGATCAAAAGATATTGCCCGCTGCGCGAAGCTTAAAGCAGTTTGAACAGTTGCTAAAAAGCCCATTTGAATACATTGTTCTTTTAGAAGTGCATGTTGGCAATCTTAAAACGCTCAAAACAGAAGCAGAGAAATATGGGAAAAAAGTAATCATCCATGCCGATTTGATTCAAGGATTGAAAACGGATAATTTTGCTGCCGATTTTCTATGCAATGACATTAGACCAGCTGGCATTATTTCGACGAGGTCCAATATGATCATGAAAGCGAAAGCCAAAGGAATTATCGCTATTCAACGCATGTTTCTCTTAGATACAATCGCTTTGGAAAAAAGTTATTCCTTGATTGACCAGACAGTTCCTGACTATATTGAAATGTTGCCGGGGGTAATACCAGAACTCATTAGCGAAGTGTATGATAGAACAGGAATTCCAATTATTAATGGAGGCTTGATTCGGACAAAAAAACATGTCCAAGATGCATTGGATGCGGGTGCTGTCGCAGTAACAACATCAGACCATGAGCTGTGGGATTCATTCATCAAAGATTGACAGTCTTTTTTAATAAGAATATACTAATAGCAAGTCAATAGTAAGTGGTTGAGCTAAGGAGTCCACGTTTGAACCCTACGTAATGTAGGTGTTTAAACGTGGGCTTTTTCATGTCTAAAATCAACCACTACAAAATAGAAACGAAGGTGGATTAAAAATGACACCCTTTATAGCAGAGCTAGTTGGGACAATGATTTTAATTATTTTCGGTGCTGGAGTCGTCGGTGGTGTTTTGATGAAGAAGTCGAAAGCCCAAGACTCTGGTTGGATTGTAATCACAATTGGATGGGGACTCGCCGTTGCAATGGGGGTATATGCAGTTGGTGGTGTCAGCGGTGCACACTTGAATCCCGCGGTGACCCTCGGAATGGCTTCCATTGGTGAATTCCCATGGGCTGATGTCCCCATGTATATGCTAGCTCAAATACTTGGAGCGATTTGTGGAGCAATCATTGTTTATTTCCATTACTTGCCTCACTGGAAGGAAACTGAAGACGAAGCGGCGAAGTTATCTGTATTCGCTACAATTCCGGCAATACGTCATCCACTCTCCAATTTAACGAGTGAAATAATTGGTACGTTCATTTTACTGCTTGGTTTACTAGCAATCGGTGCAAATGAGTTTACGGAAGGCCTGAATCCACTAATTGTAGGTGCGTTGATTGTTGCCATTGGGGTCTCATTGGGTGGAACAACTGGCTATGCCATTAACCCAGCCCGTGATCTAGGCCCGCGTATAGCCCATTTCTTTTTGCCGATTCCTGGGAAAGGGAAGTCGGATTGGAGTTACGCATGGATACCTGTCGTAGGTCCGTTATTGGGCGGAACATTTGGTGCGCTGTTTTATCAACAAGTGTTTGAAGGTGTTACTAGCATTGCATTTTGGATTGTTGGTAGTATTGTGTTAGCGGTATTGTTAGGTGCACAGTATTCATTAAGAAAAGAGTCAGCACAAGACGCAAAACAAAGTGTTACAGAATAGCTAAGAAGATTCATACATTATGTAATAAAAACTCACTATATGGGGGACTAAATAATGACTAAAAAATATATAATGGCTCTTGACCAAGGCACAACAAGTTCGCGGGCAATTCTATTCGATAAAAGCGGTAAGATTTTACATACAGTCCAACAGGAATTCACTCAATACTTTCCTCAGTCTGGATGGGTCGAACATAATGCAGACGAAATCTGGAGCTCCGTTTTAGCTGTTATTGCAGGTGTATTGTCAGAAAAGAATATTGCAGCTGAACAAATCGAAGGCATTGGCATAACAAATCAGCGCGAAACAACAGTTATATGGGATAAAAATACAGGAAAACCAATTTACAATGCCATTGTTTGGCAATCACGTCAAACTGCTGAAATATGCGACGATCTGAAAGAGAGCGGTTACAATGATCTGTTTCGAGATAAAACTGGCTTACTTATCGATGCTTATTTCTCAGGCACAAAAGTGAAATGGATTTTGGACAACGTACAAGGAGCAAGAGAAAAAGCGGAGCGTGGAGATCTTCTATTTGGAACAATTGACACATGGATTGTATGGAAATTATCTGGCGGGAAAAGGCATGTAACCGACTATTCCAATGCTTCGAGAACACTTATGTACAATATTCACGAATTAAAATGGGATGAGGAATTGCTCTCTATCTTAGACGTCCCTGCGTCAATGCTACCAGAGGTCCGTCCCTCTTCTGAGATTTATGCGCATACGGAAAAAAGTCACTTCTTTGGTCATGCTGCTCCGATTGCTGGAATCGCCGGTGATCAACAAGCCGCATTGTTCGGGCAAGCTTGTTTTGAAAGTGGGATGGTAAAAAACACATATGGAACTGGTTGCTTCATGTTAATGAATACGGGGGATAAAGCAGTCAAGTCAGATCATGGTCTATTAACAACCCTTGCGTGGGGAATCGACGGAAAAGTAGAGTATGCACTTGAAGGTAGTATTTTCGTTGCAGGATCTGCCATTCAGTGGTTGCGTGATGGACTTAGAATGTTCCGTAATTCATCTGAAAGTGAAGAATACGCTAAACGCGTTGAATCGACAGAAGGCGTTTACGTTGTGCCAGCATTTGTCGGCCTTGGAACACCTTACTGGGATAGCGATGTAAGAGGTGCCATTTTCGGATTGACACGTGGTACAGAGAAAGAACATCTTATTCGTGCAACATTGGAATCACTTGCATATCAAACAAAGGATGTACTTGATGCAATGGAAGCAGATTCTGGAATCTCTTTAAAAACGTTACGTGTAGACGGCGGCGCAGTTGAAAACGATTTCCTTATGCAATTTCAGGCAGACTTATTAAATGTACCTGTCGAGCGTCCACTGATTAGTGAAACAACTGCACTAGGAGCCGCTTACTTAGCAGGTCTTGCCGTTGGTTTTTGGACGGATCGCTCAGAAATCTCGGCTCATTGGAATCTAGACCGACCTTTCGAACCGAAAATGGAGCAGCAACAACGCGAAGACTTATACGCTGGGTGGCAAAAAGCAGTCAAAGCCGCTATCGCTTTTAAGTAAGATTTGCTGATAATACGCATGGGCATAGATATGACCTTGTAACAACCGAAAGAACATAATAATAGTATACAACTAAAGAAATAGATGGATGCTAAAACAATCCGCTACTATTAGTTAGGGGTGTGTCTATGCCAGCGATTACAGGAAACGATTATCTTGAACGAATTGATCGGCTACAAACGAATGTATGGATAGATGGTAAACTTGTAACGGACAATATTTCTAAACATCCTGCATTCAAAGGTGTCATGGAAAGCCAGGCAGCGCTATATGATTTGCAATATGATGCGACATGTAAAGACGTCATGACCTATCCATCGCCATCAACTGGAGATTCAATAGGTCTGTCTTATTTACAGCCGAAATCAAAAGAGGATTTAGTTAAAAGGCGGGCAATGGTTCAACAGTGGGCTAAATCGAACAATGGTATGATGGGAAGAAGTCCAGATTATATGAATACTGTGTTAATGGCTCTTGCATCGTCTGTGGGTTTATTGGAAGGAAAAGAAAATTGTTTCCCGGAAAACATACTTGCGTTCTATGAATATGCACGTGAAAATGATTTGTCCATGACACATACATTTATTGACCCACAAGTAAACCGGGGGCAATTCTATTTTGAAGATTCAGATGAGCCGATTGCTGCCAAAGTGATGGATAGAAACGAAGCGGGAATCATTATAAAAGGTGCGCGGTTGCTGGCAACACAGGGCGGCATAACGGATGAAATCATGGTGATTTCAGCGGGTGGGGTTGATGATAAAGCGTATGGATTTGCGTTTTCTATCCCTAGTAATAGTCATGGTCTAAAGTTTGTCTGCAGAGAATCATTTGTTGGGGGCGACTCCACATTTAACTATCCATTAAGTTCGCGGTATGAGGAAATGGATACGATCGTTGTTTTCGACAATGTATTGGTCCCATGGGAGCGCGTGTTTTACTACGACAACATAGAAGTATCGAACAGTTTCGTGGCTTTGAGTTCGTTCTTACCATTTACGTTGCATCAAGTTGTTTCTAGACAAATTATCAAAACGGAATTTGTATTGGGAATAGTTCAGTCAATCATCGAAACCATTAATATCGGTGAATATCAGCATGTTCAAGAAAAGGCTTCTGAAATTATTGTAGCTTTAGAAACAATGAAGGCATTGGTAATGAAATCGGAAATCGAAGCTGAAATCGATGAATGGGGATTTATGCGACCCAATCGAACAACACTGCAAATCGCGATTAATATATTTCCACGGGTTTACCCGAGATTTACTGAAATTATTCAGCTTTTAGGTGCAAGTGGCTTGATGTCCATTCCAACGGAAAAAGCTTTTCAATCAAGTGTTAGAAAAGATTTAGATCAATATTTGCAGGCTAAATCGAAAAATGCAGAGGATCGCGTCAAAATATTTCGTTTAGCATGGGATTTAACGATGAGCTCTTTTGGTACTCGCGAAACGTTATATGAACGATTTTTCTTTGGCGATCCTATTAAACTTTCATGTGAATTATATCGTTCCTATGATAAGAAACCATATGTGAAGCGAGTGAATGATATATTGGGATAAATATTCAATGGAAATTGATTGGCTCTTTTTTAGGAGACAATCAATTTTTTTATGGAGAAAAAGGGCATGGCGAGCATAAACTCGTGTGTGGCGGTCATAATGTGCTTCAAGACGGTCATAAAGCCATTCATGGCGATCATAACTCCACTCAAGACGGTCATAACCCATCTCGTGGTAATGATATCCTTCAACACGCGAAAAAACGCACAGCGTGACTTAATCGAAACCGTATTGTAATGACACGCTAGAGGAATTAGGCTAAATGAGTGGAATTTACTAATAGATTGGGTAGAGAAGATAGACACCTTTTGTTTGAATGAATGGTTGTTACTAATAGAAAGGCGGGATATTGGGATGAGAATTAATATTGCATTACTACGCGGCATTAACGTGGGTGGGCATAATAAAATAAAAATGGTAGAACTACGACAGCTATTTGAAATGCTGGGCTTTAGCCGGGTGCAGACCTATATTCAAAGTGGTAACGTTTTGTTCGAATCAGATGAAAGTGAGCAATCCCTAATCAAGTGTATTCAAGGGGAGATTGAGAAGGTCTTCGGATTTTCGATCAATGTTGTAATCAGAACGGCTGCAGAGTTGGAATGGATTACTAAGAATTGTCCGTTTACTGAGGAAGCTGTAGCAGAAGCAAAACTTACTTCAGAAGGAGAAAGCCTTTACGTTTCTTTATTGCAGGACAAGCCTTCACAAGACAGAATCGATCGATTGGGTGCTTATAAAAGTGACAATGATGAGTATTTGATCGAAGGGCGGGAAGTCTATCTGTTGTTCCAGCGTGGTGTTCGAAACGCTAAGCTTGCGAATAATTTACAAAGACTAGAGGTTCCTTCAACGATGCGGAATTGGAAAACAATCAACAAGCTCTCAATGTTAGCAAAAGAAATGGAGAATTAACGTTCTGAAATGGGGACATTATAGGAAATGCCTCGTAATCAATCAAATAGTCGAACGGTTTGGAAATAATTTAACACACTATGAATTTGATGCGGATAGGGAAGGGAATAAAGAGACTGCTTGCTACATTTTTTCTTTTGTTGTCCTTGTAAATGTTGGTAGTATTTTTCCGCCTTCTTTTGTGAATGCTGTTTATAGAGCAATTTACAAGGAGGAAAAACAATGTTGAAATTACAAACTGAGCTTGATGGGCAAAGGGCTTCATTTGGTGTTGTGAGTGATTGTATTCAAGGGCTCGGCTATCACTTAGGTGGAAACTGGGATTATCATAAAGGATGTTTTGACCATATTTTATGCCGCGAAGGCGGTGAAACTATTTATGTGCGAATTCCATTTTTCGTAACGGACGGAGAACTTGATGAATATAATGCTTCCATAGAATTTGAAACACCTTATGTGATTAAGCATGTCGTGCATGTTGGTCTAGATAGTGATGAAAGTTCATTGTTAAATGCAACTGGTTTTAGCCAATTCCAAAAACCGATTGATCCAGATGGGAAAATCGTTGATAAAAATAGGTGGATTCATGCAGGTGAAGTTGCCGTAAAAGAACTGATAGATTGTTTGCATGCTCAAGAGCACCTAAAATCAAGTTAATGGAAATGTCATGATATATAGGTTGAAATAAAACCCCCCCATTGAATTCGCTTGGGGATTCCTCCCGCCATAAGCCAAGTCAACAGAAGTGATAGTAGAAAATAGTTAGTTGTTAAAAATTGGATTAAAAAATCCGAGATTGACGTCGGATGCATGAAATTAGTTGGTAAACAATTTACAAATGCATAAGAAAAACTAAGAACCAACCGAGAGTAATCCGGTTGGTTTTTTTAACTATCATTGCATTACGATATGGCTGCATCAAAATAAGTTATGAACACATTTTTAAGTTTGTTTTATCTTCATAAGGGAAAGATAGGGAGAAGATTTCAATTATCCTAAGAGGTGATTCTGTTGAATTGGTTATTTGCCATCCTTGTTATCACCGGAGTCCCACTCGTGATTGCTGGTGCATTCCTAAATTGGTCGGACATCATGATGTTCATCCTTTGTTGTATAAGCATCATTGGGCTTTCAGGATACATAGGTCGGGCTACAGAAAGCCTTGCTATCGTTAGTGGACCAAGGATTGGTGGGTTGTTGAATGCGACATTTGGCAACGCAGTCGAACTCATCATTTCCATTTTTACATTGAAGGCAGGAATGGTAGGCATCGTCTTGGCTTCGCTCACAGGCTCTGTACTTGGGAATCTGTTGCTTGTGCTTGGGCTTTCCTTCTTCGCGGGGGGCATCAAATTCAAACGTCAAAATTTCAGTCTCCATGATGCACAATACAATTCGGGATTGCTAATTTTTGCTGTCATCGTGGCATTTGTCATCCCTGAGATTTTCTCCATGTCAATGGATACACAAACGACATTTAACTTGAGTATCGGCATATCTGTTGTACTAATTACACTTTATCTTGCAGGTCTATTTTTCAAACTCGTCACCCACCGTGGCGTCTTCGCCTCTTCTGATAAGGTAGTGGAGGAGCAGGAAACGCCAGAATGGACAAAGCGCAAGTCGATTCTTGTACTATTTTTAGCAACGCTAACGGTTGCTTTCGTATCAGAGCAGTTGGTTCATACATTTGAAATGCTTGGTGAAAAGTTTGGTTGGACCGAATTGTTCATTGGTGTCATTATCGTTGCTATTGTTGGAAATGCAGCGGAACATGTGTCCGCAATCACAATGGCGGTCAAGAATAAGATGGATGTAGCTGTGGAAATTGCAGTAGGTTCCACGTTGCAGGTCGCCATGTTCGTTGCGCCAATCCTCGTACTCATTTCACTAACAATGTCGGAACCAATGGCACTTGTTTTCACTGTGCCAGAGCTAGTGGCGATGGTATCCGCAACATTCCTTGTCATTACTCTGTGCAGTGATGGTGAATCAAATTGGTTCGAGGGTCTAATCCTCTTCTCCGCTTATCTGATTATGGCAATCGGTTTTTATTTACTTTAATGTCTGCAGATAGTTGGAAGAGGTAGCTCTAAAAAGAATGACAGTCGAACTTATCATCAGCCAAACTGCTACGCGAATGTTCTCTTAAGAAGCTTAAATCATAAAAGAACTTTTTACGGGCATACTTTGAGTATTATTTCAAAAGTAGGAGGCTATTAAATTTGATTAAAACTGAAAATAAATTATCAGTTTTTGCACTAGGTGGTATTAATGAAATTGGGAAAAATATGTATGTCCTACAATATGAAGACGATATCGTTGTGATTGACTGTGGTGCTAAGTTTCCAGATGAAAGTTTATTAGGAATTGATTTAATTATCCAGGATATTTCATACTTACAGGAAAATAAGGATAAGATTCGGGCGTTAGTTATCACTCATGGACATGAAGATCATATTGGAGGCATTCCGTACGTATTAAAGCAATTAAATATGCCGATTTATGCGACACGATTAACGCTGGGTTTAATTGGGCTTAAGTTAAAAGAACACGGACTTTTTAGGCAAACTGAGTTAGTTCTGATTGATTCTGATTCGGATTTGGAGTTTGGAACAGTGAAAGTAACATTTTTCAAAACAAACCACAGCATTCCTGATTGTTTAGGCGTTGTATTTCATACGCCAGAGGGGGCAGTTGTGCATACTGGTGATTTCAAGTTCGATTTAACGCCTGTCAATAATGACTATCCGGATATTCATAAAATGGCTAAAATCGGCAGTGATGGTGTGTTGCTATTGTTATCAGAAAGTACCAATGCGGAACGTCCTGGTTTTAATCCGTCTGAAATACTTGTAGGAGGGCATATTGAAGAAGCATTCCGCAAAGCCCGTCGGAAAGTATTTATTTCTACTTTCGCTTCTAACGTTCATCGTGTACAGCAAGTAGTAGATGCCGCGCAAAAAACGAACCGCAAGCTTGCATTGCTTGGCCGAAGTATGGTGAATGTAGTAGCGGTTGCTTCAGAACTCGGGTATTTGACTATCCCTGAAGGAATGTTAATTGATAAAAATGAAGTTAGGGGAATGGATCCGGAGAAGGTTGTTATTCTTTGCACGGGAAGTCAAGGAGAACCTATGGCGGCTCTGTCACGTCTATCCAGTTCAAACTTCCGTGAGGTAGAAGTCCACCCTGATGATACGGTTATTTTTGCTTCATCGCCAATTCCTGGAAATGAAAAAAGTGTATCACGTATTATTGATAATTTATATCTTTTGGGAGCCAAGGTGATCTATGGATCGGGGACTGTAACGGGTATGCATGTTTCAGGACATGCCTGTCAGGAAGAATTGAAATTAATGCTAACCTTAATGAAGCCGAAGTATTTCATTCCCATTCATGGTGAGTTTAGAATGCTTTATCAGCATCGTTTATTAGCAGAATCCGTAGGTGTGGAAAGAGAAAATATTTTCGTTATTAACAATGGTGATGTTGTCGATATTAACAACCGCGTTGCCCGCCAAACACGAAAAGTCCAATCAGGGAACATTTTCGTAGATGGATTGGGCATTGGTGATGTTGGAAATATCGTGTTACGTGACCGGAAATTGCTTTCGGAGGAGGGCATGCTCGTTATTGTTATAACGATAAGTAAAACAGATGGACAGCTAATTTCCGATCCGGATACAATTTCACGCGGATTCGTCTATAGGAATGATGCACAAGCACTATTGAATGAAGTGAATCAGTTAGTCATTACGACCATTAACAACTCGCGAGGCGAAAGTGGAAACCAACGAATTAATCTCAGACAACACATAAAAAAATCAGTTGAAACACTTTTATATACGCGGACAAAAAGAAGGCCGATGATTCTTCCAGTCATTATTGAAATTTAACTTGATTTAGCAGAATTCAACCACTTCTACTGAATAACCAACATCCTGTTGACCCAAGTCTCCGGCGTTGTGGCCCATTAAAAAGAGCGAACCCCTTGAAAGTATAGGGAGTTCGCTCTTTTTAGCTCAAGTAGTTGGAGTCTCCATCTGAATAGTTTCCCCAAGTTTCAAAACAGTTAACTTCTTGCCATCTAACTTTCTTTTCTCCCATTCAGCTTGTAATCTATCAAGTGCTTCTTTAGGTGTATCGTCGGCTAACCTATAAGCGCCGTAATGCATCGGAATCATCACTTTCGACCGTGTATTGATGAAGGCTTTGACAGCATCTTCAGGGTTTACGTGTTGAGCAGCCATGAACCATTCCGGCTCATATGCGCCAATCGGCATCAAGCAATAATCAATGGCATACTTTTCTCCGATAGTGTGAAAGCCTTCGAAATAGCCGCTGTCTCCTACGAAATAGAGTGTTTGATTTGGATTTTGGATAATCCATCCCCCCCAATGTGAGTGATTTGTATCCGTCGGCGTTCTTTTTGACCAGTGCTGAGCTGGAACAAAGGAAATCGTTAATCCGCTTATTTGTTGCTCATCCCACCAGTTAAATTCCACAGTTTTGTTGAATCCTTTTCTTTTAAACCAGTTACCAAGTCCAATTGGTACAAAAAAAGTTGGATCACCTTTTAGTTTTTTAATAGAACCATAGCTCAGGTGATCGTAATGGCTATGTGAAATTAGGACCATATCGATTGGCGGTAATTCCTTAATTGGCAGTCCTGGTGGTGTCAGCCGTTTATCTGTGCCAAGACGATTTGCCCAGACTGGATCTGTTAGGATATTCAGTCCATTTAGTTGGATTAAAAATGTGGAATGGCCAATCCAAGTGATTGTTGGAATCGTCCGATTTGATTGCAAGAACGCTGTTTCCGTTTTATCTACTAGTGGCACTTGGAATGATAAATCTTTCAGTTTGCCTTTTCTTTCTTTGCGCCACTGTAGTAAATCTTTAAACGTGGCAAGTGATGCATTCTTATCCGTATTTTCATAGCGTGTTTTTTTCATAGATAGACACCTCAAATGATTTTAAGTTCCCCTTAATGATAGGACAATGGGTTTAGGACTATGCCTAGTATACATGACAATCATACACTTGAATTACGAAAAGGTCTGTTGGCGTTACCCAGTGCCATGACTGTTGTCTTAGTAGGAGGTTTAGTTTAACGGGTGTATTGTCTGAATGACGAAAAACCAACCCCATATCTCGGATTGGTCGTTGTATTATCATCCGTTTTCCGTCGGAAGTACCGTATATCTGTGATTAGTAGTATAGTCGTTAGAGATAGAATATATACTTGGGTAAAAAAAGATACTAGGCATCCAAAAAGTCATGCTAATGGTAGTTGGAGGGAAAAAAATGAAAGCAACAATCGCTGTGTTGGGTGATACAGCCATTTCGAAAGTGAATCAATTACATACGAGTAAAAGTAGATACCTAACATTGACAATGATGGCTGGGGTTTTCGTTGGATTTGGAATCATACTTATTTTTACGATTGGTGGTTTGTTAGGACCAACTGATTTTGCAGGAACGAAAATTATTATGGGCGTTACATTTGGGATTGCGTTAAGTTTAGTGTTAATGGCAGGGGCAGACCTTTTCACAAGTAATAATATGATCATGACGATTGGTATATTGACGAAGAAAACGACTTGGTATGAAACCATACAAATTTGGACATTCAGCTATGTTGGAAACTTTGCAGGCTCTATTCTCGTTGCGGCACTTTTTGTCTATTCGGGACTGGCCATAGGTGGGACGGCGGACTATATCAATTCAGCGGCAAGCGCCAAGATGAATACGCCATTTGTAGAGTTGCTTATGCGTGGAATTCTGTGTAATATACTCGTTTGTCTGGCTGTTTGGTGCGCATTTAAACTTAAGGATGAAACAGCAAAATTGATTATGATTTTTTGGTGCTTATTTGCTTTTATCACTTCGGGGTTTGAACATAGTATCGCAAATATGACCTTGCTTTCCCTCTCGTTGATGATCCCTCACCCGGACACTGTTTCATTGGCCGGGATGACGGCAAACTTAGTACCAGTAACAATTGGCAATATAATTGGTGGAGCTGTGTTCGTTGGGGCGGCATACTGGTTCGCGAATTCTGAAAAGAATTAGGGAACTTTTCATCGATAACGAGAGGAATACTTTTTAAAGATTGAGTGTATTCGAGTAGTCGATGTCCTAGTATTTATCCCGCATTAACGGGCTGTAAGAACCCCCCTCTGATTGTAGATTAACTTTATCTGGATAATTACTAAAAAAACGAATTGAATAATGCCTCATTTTAAACGACATAAAAATGTCTTTAGCAAAAGTGTTTTTCACTAAATCACTTGCGAAAAAAGAGAAAAGCTTCTATTGTAGGTAGGGAAACAAAAAGATGACTAAATCAGTTCCTACACTATCAAATAGGCGTACACATTAACTGTACTATCATGTGAAACGTACCACTTGCAAACAACAATAACGGAAAAGATTTCTGAGGTTATCAAAGGAGATATTTAAATGATTTTAGGAAAAAATACTATCATCCGAAAAGAGTTATTTAAAGCAATTGAAGGGTTAACGGATGAACAATTCAATAAAATACCTTCAAATGGCGGATGGTCTCCGAAACAAATATTTGAACACCTTGTACGTATGGAGACAGTCATTGCGACAAATATAGCCAAAGAACTAACAAATCCTGATAGCCCGAAATCGATGAAGAAACCAATTGCACTTTCTACGATTCGTTTCATAAAAGTGGAAGCTCCAGGCTATACTGCACCAACGAAAGAGTACAAATCAAAAATAGAGATGAAAAATGCACTCTATGATTCGCGCCTCTTTTTATTAGATGTATATGAATCAAGTACAAAGGACGTACTTCGTGAAAAATCATTCAAACACCCAATTTTTGGGCAAGTGCCACTGATTCAGTGGTTTCCTTTTGTTGGATTGCATGAAAAACGCCACTTAAAACAATTGAAGAAAACGATTGTAATGGACTATAAATTATAACAATCTAATTGAGTACGATGACTTTTGATAAGGTAATAGATTAACCTTATAATACAACTATATAATTTTCAGCGAAGGCGTCTACTGGGGTAGCTGAAGCAATAAGACTGAGAGTGATTTTCTGTCTGGCTTATTGTGGGAGGTATCCCCTAGCGCAGAGCGTTGTTGGTAGGATTCTTTATTACAACATATATAATAGGTAGCAGCACTTCTGTTGATTACCCAGTTTTTTGCATAAAATACTGGTGAGTCGGGTTTGATGACCTACATTTTCACTGCACTATTTTTGGCCCGCTTTCGACAAACTATTCATGATAGATTTACTGAAAGAGTGTTGCGAATAGTTGCCTATCGCGTTCCTACACTATTCAAGTGAAAAATGCAGTTGCTTTGAAAGAAATGAGTAGATGACTTTCTATAGAGAGTGTTAGTGCCCGAAGATACAATTTCGGGCACTCTAGAACTTTGTACAATGTGTTCCTTGCTTACTTTTAGTAAAGATTATGCATCAAACTCATGTGATGTCTTATAGAAAGCATCAGCCGCCAAAATTGCATCTTTGGCGGCTTATTTCCAGTTAAGAAGACACCTATTCTTTCGTCAAAAAAAGTTTCAGCACTACGAGTACTTATGCATTTAGAGCGCGATGGATGAAGGACCACCATACGATTACCGAAAAAACTGTGTAGGGATGCGACAAGGTCGTATCCCTACACAGCCAGACATCCCGGTAACTGTATAGAAGTCATTCAATCCGGAGCACTCGGAAATTCAACTATACAAGTAGCGCCTAGTAGGAAATTATGTTATTCACTGTTTACTTTTGGTTAATCAACAGATGTGGGCTAGTAGCCATTTATAAAGACGAGATTTTGCTTTACAATCTCTTGTCTTTGTAAGTGGCTCTATTTAGTTGGATTGATTCTATTTCCATCAGGGGCATTTTTACTGTGGGGCTGCTCTTAATTCGAAAAAAACACTATTAGTCAGACTTTTATGAATCATCAAACTAGTATGGGGCTAGTAGGTAGTGATGTGGAACTGCGAAGTCTCATGAAGAGATGAAGCAAGAAATAAAGCGTATACTTAGGGAATAAATAGGGTAGTAAAGAAATAGATAGGTTTGTTGAATAAATAGAGAGTGGAGGTAATAGGAAATGAAACATCATTTAATGTATATAAACGGTGAATGGCTTGGGGGAGATCTAGAAAAATTAGATGTTATCAATCCAGCTAATGGTCAAATCGTAGGTAGTGTGCCAATTGGTGGGGAAGAAGAAGCAAACGTGGCGATTGACGCTGCTTATGATGCATTTCAAACGTGGTCACAAACGACAGCTTATGAGCGTGCGAACTATTTGAAAAGGCTCTATGAACTGATGATAGAACATCGTGATGATTTGGCTCAAACGATGACGATGGAAATGGGCAAACCAATTAATGAATCCATAGGAGAAGTGACAAGCGCCGCTGCTTTTCTAGAATGGTTTGCTGAGGAAGGCAAGCGCGTTTACGGTGAAATCTTGCCTACACATACGACGAGCAAACGTTTGCAAGTGTGGAAAAAACCAGTTGGCGTTGTAGCCGCTATCACTCCTTGGAATTTCCCAGCCGCTATGTTAGCGAGGAAAATGGGGCCGGCTTTAGCAGCGGGGTGTACCATTGTTATTAAACCTTCAAG
Source organism: Sporosarcina sp. FSL K6-1540 (assembly GCF_038620285.1). Lineage (NCBI taxonomy): Bacteria > Bacillati > Bacillota > Bacilli > Caryophanales > Caryophanaceae > Sporosarcina > Sporosarcina sp. FSL K6-1540. The sequence continues at coordinate 4,584,326 of NZ_CP152018.1, read as the reverse complement.
TGAAAGTCCGCTGACAGCCATTAAAATGATAGAGTTATGTGAAAAAGCTGGGTTCCCTAAAGGTGTCATTAACTTGGTGACTGGATCTTCAAGCAAAATAGGGAAAGCAATCATGGAAAATGAAAAAATTCGAAAAGTTACCTTTACTGGATCTACCGAAGTCGGTAAAATTTTAATCGAACAAAGTGCTCATCAGGTAAAACGATTATCACTCGAACTCGGTGGTCATGCGCCTTTGATTGTATTAAATGACGCCAATGTAGATCTAGCAGTGAAAGGTACGATTGCGTCAGCATTCAGGAATGCTGGACAAACATGCGTTTGCGCAAATCGTATTTATGTACAGTCAGGTATTCATGACGAGTTTGTAGAAAAGTTTTCTGAAGCAGTTAGCCAGTTGAAAGTAGGAAATGGTACAGATGTAAATGTAGATATTGGACCATTAGTAAATCGCGCAAGTCTTGAGAAGGTGTCGCATCATGTTGAGGATGCACTGTCTAAAGGCGCTACCCTTATGACAGGAGGCAAGCTAATTACAAAAGATGGGGGGACTTTCTATGCCCCAACAGTCCTTAGTAACGCGGATCCGTCCATGGTTATTATGAAAGAAGAAACATTTGGACCTGTGGCTCCTATTCAGAAAGTGGACACAATAGAAGAAGCAATCGTATTAGCAAATGATACACCATACGGTTTGGCTGCTTATGTATTTACGGATAGCATTGCTATAGGGACACGTTTAATCGAACAACTTAACTTTGGTATTGTGGGTTGGAATGATGGAACACCTTCTGCAGTACAAGCTCCCTTCGGTGGGATGAAAGAAAGTGGGGTTGGACGTGAAGGTGGACGTGAAGGGATTGAAGCCTTCTTAGAGTCGCAGTATGTTTCAATTGCGATTAGTTAACTACAATAGTATTAGGATATCACTATCATGCGATGAAGTGATATCCTTTGGTTGATACATGGCTAACAGGCCATCTTCAGAATAAATCGGTGCCAAGCACCAACGCAATTTTAAATTGTGTTGGTGCTTGGCATTTTTTTGATTCTTTTACTCCCCGTTTTCATACAATGTCGTGAGGAGGGAATCCGTTTGTCGGCATGGATTTGGAGCTTGTTAATTTTTCAATTTCTACTTGCTGGTGTCACTTATCAGTTTTTATACAGGCGAAGAAAGTTGATTGATTTTCATCTGGGGATGAATATCGCCATGGTAGCGGGCGGAGGACTAGCTCTTGGAACGGGCGTCCTCTTGATTTATGAATTCCCGGTCTATTATATGGAAGTGACCGTAGTAGCTGCTTTGACAGGGATGCTGGTGGGAAGTTTGTTCGGAGGAATTTTTGACAATCAAACGTTGCTCACCGGATATATTAGCGGGCTTATGACGGGAATGATGGCACCAATGATTGGAGCTGCCGCATCATACAGTATTCCGTTTGCCATAATGATGGAATTATTCGTCTTGTGTTCATTTATGATGTTGTTTAAAGCGACAAAGTCTTCTTGAAAAATATAAGGAGAGGCATGCGATGATCTTATTTGGATTATTTTTGCTCGTGTTAAGTAGTTTGTTGGGCGTTTATATGTATGCATTATTCCATAAGTTACGTTTTAGAATCAGCGACCGTCTCAGCTTTACAGTTACCTTAGCCGCGGGGCAGATTACCAGTTTTGTCATCGCAATCACATTATATTTGGTTTTTCCGATGGATTTTACTGTTATCTGTACGGTTAACCTATGGATTGGTATTGTAATAGGCACTCAATTCAGTTCGGTGGCAAAGAAACAATCGGTTCTTGCCGGTTTTTTTAATGGAGGAGTAGCAGCAATCATGGGAACGATGTTAGGTGCTATCTCTTTCGATCCCACCCTTTGCGGTTTGCCTGCATCGACCCTAACATTACAAAACACGGGTATTGCGGTTGGGATCTTCGGATTGTTGTTGCTTTGTGCCACGACGTTATTAGTGAGATTTTCGTTGATGAAAAAATGAAGTGCGCTAGGTAATAAAATGGGTTTAAACTATTTTATAACCGAGTAAAAAGTTATGCCGGGATCATTCTAGAACCCGGTTTTTTTGTGCTTTTATAGTCAATAAATAATTCTCCATTACTACTTTTTTATCGTTCTCCAGAACTTCAAATCCTTTCAGTGGTAAAAGCCCCCTCTAAAATGAAAATTCAAGTCAGGGCATCTACATTACTGAGAATAGGAATTAAATCGATGAAATATGATCGTATTAGTACTTTATGCATACTGTGTTTATATTTATACGAGTTATAAATACCTATTTATTCCTATCTGTATAATTGGAAATTGGCATTAATTTATCATACCTAGTCATATCTATGTATTTATTAATTATGATGCAAAAAAATGGTAATCTATCTTCAATTCAAGTCATCAAGAAAACGCAATGATACCAAGGGTGTAGCACAATCATTTGTTGAAGTGCTAATTATTTCCATAGAACTTTTCTACTGGAATAAATAGGGTTAGAGTAGATAAAAACTATCAATTGGTAAAGTTCTGTCAATATTCGACAAAAAGAGATTTAGTATCCGTGTATGTTTAGTAGTATCAACTAGATTTTCACAAGCGACACCGTCGGGTACCTACACTAACTTTTAGGAAGGGGGCAAGGGGTGTTTTTTATTGATTTAAAAAATGCAGTTCAATCGTTGTAAAAATCGGAGGGAGGAATGAATTTGAAGAAGCGTAGTCGAATAAGAGTGTTCAGCATTATTGCATCGTTACTCATGGTGTTTTCCCTGGTCACACCTGGAGTTGCGAACGCAGAGCCGAATCAAAAACTCCACGAATCTTTAAATAACTCTAATGTAATTTCAAAGGACAAAGTAAGTGATCGCTTGCTGGAAAGCTTCGGAAAAGCTGACACCGTCACTTTTTTGATAAAATTTAAAGAAAAAACGGATACGGAAAAAGTAGCGAGTGAAGCAAAAAAACATGCAATTAATGCAAATTTATCGGCACAAAAAGTGGAACTTATGCAACGATCGGCTGTCGTATCCGAGCTGAAAACAACATCTATCGAAACACAACAAAATGTTAAACAGTATCTTGAACAGCAAGTTAAAGCAGGAAACGCTAAAGACATCACCTCTTACTTTATCGTAAACGGTATGGCTGTTACGGCCACGAAGGAAGTCGCGCAAAAGGTAGCGACATTCGCAGAGGTTGAAAAAGTGCTACCCAATGAAACGCGCGAACTTTTTGCAACAAAAACTGAAAATGCAGTTGCTCCTGAATCTAAAATTGCAAATGTAGAATGGAACGTTGAGCGTGTCAATGCACCGCAAGTTTGGGACATGGGCATTGACGGTTCCGGTACGGTTGTTGCGAGCATCGATACAGGTGTTCAATGGAACCATCCCGCATTGAAAGAACAATATCGAGGGTATAATGCGGCATCAGGTGATGTGAACCATGACTTCAATTGGTTTGACGCAACTGTAGGACAAGCTACACCATATGATGATGTCGGTCATGGAACACATGTTACTGGCACAATGGTCGGTAGCGAACCGAATGGATCTAACCAAATCGGTGTTGCTCCAGGTGCTAAGTGGATCGCTGTTAAAGCATTCACTACGGCTGGTGGGTCAGATAGAGATTTACTGGCTGCAGCTCAATGGATTTTGGCACCGACAGACGCCAACGGTAATGTACGCGTCGATCTAGCGCCAGATGTCGTGAATAATTCATGGGGAGGTGGACCAGGACTTGATGAATGGTATCGTGATGTTGTCAAAAACTGGCGAGCAGCAGAAATTTTCCCAGAGTTTTCTGCAGGAAACACGACGCTATCTAATCCAGGCGGACCCGGATCAGTTGCAGCTCCATCGAATTACCCTGAATCTTTTGCAACTGGCGCAACGGACATTAATAACAAAGTAGGCAGCTTTTCTCTACGTGGTCCATCTCCATATGCAGAAATTAAACCCGACATTTCTGCACCGGGTGTGAATATTCGTTCATCCGTTCCAGGCAGCGGTTATGAAGGCGGTTGGAATGGAACATCAATGGCAGGACCGGCTGTATCGGGCGTGGCAGCGCTACTTCGCCAAGTAAACGCCAACTTAACAGTCGATGAAATGGAACAGATTTTACTTGATACAGCGACACCGTTGACTGACGCAGTATATCCACAGTCTCCGAACCACGGCTATGGATATGGACTTGTCGATGCTTACGAAGCTGTTTCATCAATCGCTAGTGGCCTTGGGAAAATGGAAGGTCAAGTTTCAAAACAAGGTGACGATCATGAAGCACCAACATACAAGCATGATGCGCCTGCAGAAACATACGCGGGAATGGATTTAGATTTGAGGGTTCAAGCGACAGATAATATTAGTATCGCGTCTGTCACATTGAACTATAAGGACGCAGCTAACAAGTGGCAAGCGGTGGAAGCTAGCCGTAAGTCGGGTAATTACCAGTCAGGTGAATTTGGAGCAACGATTGCGGGCGAAAGTATCGCAGGCAATACATTCACTTACAAATGGACAATCAATGATTTTGGGAATAATGAAGTGACAAGTGAAGAATACACGATTCAAGTGAAGCCGGGCATCACAATCGGCTTCTCAGAAGACTTTGAAACAACGCCGATTGGTTGGACTTCATTTGGCGAGAAGAACAGCTGGGAGTGGGGCGTACCAACATCTGGCCCAAATAGCGCCTCTTCAGGTGAAAAAGTATATGCGACAAATCTTACAGGCACATATGAAACTAATATGAATGCAACACTTGTCATGCCTCCAGTTGACTTGCCAGAAGGGGATTCCTTCTTGCAATTTAAACAATGGCATAACTTCGAGCAATCTACATCCGGCAGAGCATGGGATTACGGTCATGTATTCATTTCCATAGATCAGGTGGAATGGACCCAACTACTCATGGTTCAAGGTCAATCGGACGGTTGGATTGACGGTGAAGTTGACTTGTCGGAATATAGCGGTCAACGTGTTTACATCGGTTTCAATGCATTTTCCGACGCTAGCGTTGTAAAAGATGGCTGGTATATTGATGATGTAGCACTGACAACTACTTCAAAAACGGGCAAAATGCAAAAAGGAACTACACAAGATAGTAACGGAAGCAATGAGAAAAATAGCGGTAAAAATCTTGAAGCTATTAAAACCGAATCTGGTAAAGACCTCGGTATTATTAAAGAAAAAGAAAAAGATGCATTCAAAGAACCTATCGATCCGACAAAAATTCACCCGGTAGTTCCTAAGAAAGAACAACCGCCAGTCCAAGACGAAAAGGCAAACCCTACACTGCTTCCTTTAAGTGCACAAGTCAGTGTGCTTGAAACAGGGCGTTCGGTCTATTCGAACCCTGCTGATGGAAAATATTCACTGACGCATGGAGCAGGAACATTTACGGCGAAAGCAGAAGCATACGGATTCCAATCTGAAGAGCAATCCGTAACAATCGAAGCAGACAGTTCAACGAAAGTTAATTTCACGCTAAATGAAATTACACAATCCACGGTAAGCGGTACAATTACTGATCAGTCAACAGGTGAAGCAATTGGTGGAGCAACATTGCTGCTAATCGAAGATGCAAACATTACACCTGTCGAAACAGATGGAAATGGGAATTATTCCATCACCGCTTATGAAGGCGACTACACGTTGAAGGTGATTGCACGTGGCTACCATAGTCAAGAAGCGGCTATCACAATTGGCGACGGCACGACTGAAAAAGATTTCGCACTAGAACCATTTTACACATATCCAGGCGGCGAAATTGGGTATGACGACGGCACAGGCGAGAATGCGCGTGCATTCTACGATGCAGGTAATGGCTGGGGAGTGAAAATGTCTCTTCCAGAAGGTAAAGAATCCGGAATTGTCACAGACGGCGTACTCCGCTTCTGGGATACGGAATGGCCAGTTCCAGGAGGGACGGCTTTTGCAGTAGAAGTATGGGATGCAACGGGTGCTGACGGAACTCCTGGCAAGAAACTTGCAGGACCAATCGATGCACAGGCTCTGCGTAACGGAGAGTGGACAGTTGTAGATTTAACTGAGCACAACATAGTTGTCAGCGGTGACTTTTACATGGTTTACATCCAGAAAGATCCAAGTCCAAATTCACCTGGTCTCGCGACAGATGAAACTGGAACGAACGCGGGAAGAAGTTATCAATATGTATCGGGCGCGTGGTCAGCAGCACCTGCGGCGGAAGGGAATTACATGATTCGTGCACGTGTCAGCTATGAAGTCCATGCACCAATTATTACTTCACCTGCAGAGAACTTCACGACAAATGAATCAAGTATTACGATCGAAGGGACAGCATCTCCGACGACAACAATCCAGCTGAAAAACAACGGAGAAGATGCAGGGACGGCAGTGGTTGGAGAAGACGGCAAATTTACAATCAAAAATGAGCTTGCAGAAGGAGTAAATGAGTTCAAGGCAGTTTCCACGCTTAATGGCAAAGTGACAGGCGAATCTGCTCCAGTTACAGTGACATTAGATACTGAAAACCCTGAACTGACAATCGATAACCCGAAAAACGGTGATAAATCGAATCGTGAAACGGTTATGGTTGAAGGGACGGTTTCTGATGCTAACCTTGATTGGGTAAAAGTAAACGGCCAAAATGCGGAAGTCGTAAATGGAAACTATTCCAAACGTATTTTGCTTGATAATGGTGAAAACGAAATAACGGTTGTTGCAAGTGATAAAGCGAATAACCAAACTTCGAAGACGGTGGTAGTTACAGCTCAATATAATGCACCATCAATCGAAAATTTAACACCAACTAATGATGTCTACTTAACAACAGGCAAAAGTGTAAAAATAGAATTTGACAGTGCCCCAGGACTAAAAGCTAGTTTTGTAATCCACATGCCACTGACAAATGTAGGCAACGAAGTGACAAATGCCACCGAACTTCCATTTAGTGAGACATCACCAGGTCACTATGTAGGTTACTGGACAGTACCGTTTGGTGTCACTGCTGACGGAGCGCGTATTGAAGCAAAAGTTATTGACAACTTCAAAAACGAAGCGCGTAAAATGGCGGAAGGCAAGTTGTTTATAAACATGGAGAATGGAGAAAAAGTGGAAAATGGTGAGGTCATTCAAGACATTGAAAGCATCGAGAAAAATAGCATGAGCAATTGATTTACGTATTAAAAATGGACATCGGCAGAATTTTGCCGGTGTTTTTTTGTTTTTGGGAATTGTCCCAGAAGGTATTCAAAGTATAGAAATGAAGGAACAGCAGAAGTACCTGAACATCTTCTTGAAGATTTAGAAGATGCATAAGTCGGATGTCCGACAGATTCTATTAAAGTGGGCGACCAAGCATTAAGTAAAGCGACTGTTTATGGAAAAGGCACACGGTATTATCGGATTGGTATGTCTATAAATATAACTGAGTTTTAGATTAACGTTATGTAAGTGTTATATGTTTAGTCGGAAACACATACCTTAAACTAGGGGGCTGTGAAATGACGGGTTTATACAATTCGGAAGTAGAAAAGTTAGCTCACTTTATGCAGAGGATTGAAGCAGGTGACAAAATTGAAGCCGATGATTGGATGCCTGAAGAATATAGGCTGACATTGATTAAATTGATTTCCATGCATGGAATGAGCGAAATAATGGGGGCTCTCCCAGAGAAAGAATGGGTACCAAAAGCCCCATCCCTTTCTCGTAAGTTAGGCATTATGGCCAAGGTGCAAGACGAAATGGGCCACGGTCAACTGCTTCTTCGGGTAACTGAAGATTTACTTAAACCATATGGCAAGAATCGCGGAGATTTAATGCAGGACTTATTCAATGGAGACTTGAAATTTCATAATGTATTTCACATGAAAACAACTACATGGGCAGATGCTGGAATAATCGGTTGGCTCGTTGATGGGGCTGCAATTATTACACAAACAAATATGCTTGGGGCTTCTTATGGGCCTTACGGGAGAGCGTTACAGCGTATTTGCGCTGAAGAAGTGTTTCATGCACAGCATGGTGAATCTATTATTATGGCACTTGCGGAAGGTACAAATGATCAAAAATCGATGATTCAGGAATCAATCAATTATTGGTGGGAATCTCTGTTAATGTTCTTCGGACCTGCGAGTAAAGAAACAACAGGTTCTTCGAAACAAGATTTGACTATTAAATATAAAATCCGGACAAAAACAAACGAAGAGTTCAGGCAAATCTTTTTTGATAAATATATCCCGCGTATTTTATCTCTTGGTCTAACAATCCCAGATCCGACCATAAAATTCGATGCTGAAAGCAAAATATGGACGTACAAACAACCGGATTGGAATGAATTCAAGAAAATTATTAGAAATGAAGGACCTCGTTCTCAGGCACGCCTGAACCTGCGTCGTACATCTTATGAAAATAATACATGGGTGCGAGATGCTTTAAGTGCAGTCGTTAATTAATGGAAGGAGTCAGTAAAATGACTGGAGAAAAAACATTTTATCAAGAATATGAAGTGTTCAGTAAGCGGACACCGAGCTCGGCATTCCAACACCAATTCAGCTTACTGGCTCCAAATGAAGATATGGCACTTATTTTGGCACAGGAAAATTTCATGCGCCGTGAACCAGTTGCAGACATTTGGATTATAAATCGAAAGAATGTTAGGAAAATGAATGCCGAAGAGAAGATGACGCTCACCAGGCTAGACAATAAAGAGTACAGGACGACAAAAGGTTATGGTTACTTAAAGAAAAAATGGCGTCAATATGAACAGCAAGTGCTTGATGAAAAAGAAATTTTGTCATGGGGAGGGGAGCGGAAATGAGCATAACAGACAATGGCATGAGCATGGAATATAAAGAAGCAATCACTAGTTTGTTGTTCCAATTAGCAGATGATGATTTTCTGTACGCATTCCGCGGATCTGAATGGCTCGGACTCGCTCCTCACATTGAAGAAGACGTTGCTTCCTCATCCATTAGCCAAGACAGTATGGGGCATGCGGCGATGTACTACAAATTACTTGAAGAGCTTGGAGCTGGAAAAGCGGATGACTTGGCCCATTTACGTCCGACAGATGAAAGAAAGAACAGCATTTTGACGGAACGGGTGAACGGCGAAGGTTATTATATGGAAACACCCAATTATGACTGGGCCTATCAAGTCGTAAGGAGTTATTTTTATATACAAGCGAAAAAGGTAAAAATGGATTCGTTATGTGAAAGCTCATACAAACCTATTGCTGAAGTGGCGATAAAAGTGAAAATGGAACTTTATTATCACAAGTTGCACTGGGAAACGTGGTTTAAGCAGTTAATGAGTTCTACGGATGTGGCAAAAAAGAAAATGAATGATGCAATTACGCTTGTTTTGAATGATTTTGGAGATGTATTTTCTTTTGGAAATCAGAAACAAAAGATTGAAAGCAGTAACTTAATAGACAGTGAGGAAAAAATGAAGAAACAATGGCAAGCTATCATCAATCCAGTGTTCGAAACCCTCCAAATGGAAGTACCGTTGATCCCGAATCATCCCGTGATGAACGGACGAAACGGTGAGCACACAAAAGACTTGGATGAAGCACTCGGCACGCTTTCCGAAGTTTACAAGCTTGACCCGGCAGCTGTCTGGTAAACGGTACCAGGAAAGAGGTGAATAATATGACTGCTTCTGTAGATGTTTCAACTGAGCGTATTTTTGAAGTACTTATGAATGTGAAAGATCCGGAAATTGATTCGGTGAGTATTATTGATCTTGGAATGGTAGGCGAAGTCACAACCGAAGGAAATAACGTGAAAATCACACTTCTACCGACTTTTTTGGGATGTCCTGCACTCGAATTTATTAAAACGAATACAGTAAATGCTGTGAAAAAACTACCGGAAGTTGAAACGATTGAAGTAGAATTCGTCTTTCATCCGCCATGGACATCAGACCGTATAACGGAACAAGGTCATGTGAATCTGAAAAAGTTTGGGATTGCTCCACCGCCCCGCTATTTTGAGGAAGATGGATCATGGCATGTGGATTGTGCCTATTGCGGATCTGGCTATGTATCAATGGAAAATATTTTTGGACCGACGGCTTGCAGAAGTATTTTGTATTGCAAGAGCTGTAAAAACGTATTTGAGGCAATGAAACCTGTGTCTACATTAATGTAAAGTGAGGAGAAGAAAAAATGGCTAAACTAATTGCTTTGTACAAACACCCTGAAAACAAAGAGGCTTTTGATGATCATTATTTCAATGTACATTCACCACTAACAGCAAAAATTCCAGGTCTCCGTGAAATGAAGATAACAAAAATATCGGGATCTCCAATGGGAGGTGAAGGGAAATATTACCTCACATGTGAGATGAAGTATGACAATCTAGAGGCGTTACTGGCAGGTTTGCGCACAGCTGAAGGAAAGGCATCAGGCAAAGACTTGATGGGGTTTGCGGGTGATCTTGTCACATTAATGATTGGTAAGGATGCCTAGTGTATAGTTTTGAATTCATTGAAATGACAGTAAAGGGAAACATCGCGGTGATTGAACTGAATCGTCCTCGCCAGTTAAATTCGTTGAATCGGAAAATGGTTTGTGAAATCGTTACTGCAATGGAAATGTTTGATCGAGAAGAAGAAGTTCGCATTATCGTCCTTACTGGAAAAGGCCGTTCATTTTCAGCTGGGGCTGATATTGATGAAATGACTGGAGATGACCCAGTCAGCCTTGAACTCTTGAACCAATTTGCTGATTGGGACCGTTTTACACTTATTAAAAAGCCAATCATTGGTGCAGTAAAAGGCTTTGTTTTAGGAGGGGGATTTGAGCTTGCATTGTGCTGTGATATTTTAATTGCAGCAAGCGGTACAGAATTTTCATTCCCGGAAGCAGGCCTCGGCGTCATGCCGGGTGCAGGAGGGACACAGCGGTTGACGAAACTTGTCGGACGTACGAAAGCGCTCGAATGGCTTTGGACAGGAGAGCGTATTTCCGCGGAAACAGCACTCAAACATGGAGTCATTAACAAAGTTGTTGCTCCTGAACTATTAATGGAAGAAACTCTGAAGTTTGCAAATCGACTAGCCAAACAACCACCGCTCTCACTGCGCCTTATTAAAGATTCGGTTAATAAAGCAGTGGATTATCCCTTGTATGAAGGAATGCAGTATGAACGGAAAAATTTCTACCTTCTTTTCGCATCACAGGATCAAAAAGAAGGTATGAGCGCATTTGTTGAGAAAAGAAGGCCGGATTATCAAGGAAAGTAAGGAGTGTGCTAAATGTTTGAGACAATTCGTTACGATGTCAAAGATGGAATTGCGTGGCTCATTTTAAATAGACCTGACAAACTGAATGCTTTTATCTCGCAGATGAATCGTGAAGTAAAAGATGCAATCAAAGCGGCATCATATGATGAACAAGTGCGCTGTGTTGTCATTACGGGTGAAGGCCGGGCATTTTGTTCCGGACAAGATTTATCAGAAGTTGATGATTATATGGATCATGGTCAAGTGTTAAGAGATCATTATGGACCGATGATCCAGCAAATCAGAAAATGTGAAAAACCGATTATTGCAGCAGTAAATGGTGTAGCAGCAGGGGCGGGGTTTAGCCTTGCGCTTGCTTGTGACTTTAGACTAATGTCTGAGCGTGCCAGTTTATTAAATGCATTCATCCATGTGGGGCTTATTCCGGATTCAGGTAATCTTTATTATTTAACACAATTAGTCGGACAATCTAAAGCTGCAGAATTAGCCATTTTAGGAGAAAAAGTGCCAGCTACAGAGGCGGTTGCAATGGGTCTTGCAAACCGACTGATTCCATCAGAAACATGGGAAGAGGATGTATCTGCATTTGCAACACGACTTGCCGCTTTACCAACAAAAGCAATCGGATTAATCAAAGGCTCATTGATGACGATATCAGAACTTTCTTTTGAAGAATATCTTGAACATGAAGCCCAAGGACAGCGAATAGCTGGTTTAACAAAAGATCATCGCGAAGGCATCAATGCATTTATGAAAAAAAGAAAACCTGTTTTTACAGGCCAATAGGGGGAAGTAAACCATATGACAAAAACCCATGAAATCGAAATCGAAATCGAACAAGAAACGATGAAGCGTGATTTCTACAAACTTTTTATCAACGGTGAACAAGTCGAAAGTAGCAGTGGCGAGCGCACAAAGATTTATAATCCGGCGACGGGTGAACTACTTGCTGAAGTAGCGAAAGCGACGAAAGAAGACGCTGAAAAAGCTGTTCAAGCTGCCAGGGATTCATTTGATAATGGAAAATGGAAAAAAACTCCTGCAGGACGGCGTGCACGTGTACTAAACAAAATTGCAGCAATTATGGGCTCCCGCTTTAATGAGCTGGTAGAACTAGAAATTTTGAATACGGGTAAATCACTTGCAGCTGCTAAAGGGCAGATTTCACAAGCCATTGAAGACTTTGAATTTTATGCGGGCGCTATTGTTGGACATGGGGGTTCTGTGAATAATGTACCTGGTCAATTCCATAATTACACAGAAAAAGAACCACTTGGTGTATGCGCGCAAATTATTCCGTGGAACTATCCACTTATGATGGCTGCTTGGAAGATTGCTCCAGCTATTGCAGCAGGGTGCTCCGTCGTTATTAAGCCAGCGTCTCTCACGCCACTTACAGCTATTATTCTTGGAGAAATTTGCTACGAAGCAGGGGTTCCAGCAGGCGTCGTTAACATTTTGCCAGGATCTGGATCTGAAATCGGTAATTACTTGGTAGAACATGAACTAGTGAATAAAGTTGCATTCACGGGTTCTACACCAATTGGAAAAGACATTATGGCAAAAGCAGCAGGAACAGTAAAACGCGTAACACTAGAACTTGGTGGAAAATCCCCAAGCCTTGTTTTTGAAGATGCAGATATTGAAGCAGCCGTTGATGGTTCACTCTACGGAGCTTTCAATAATACAGGTCAATCGTGTGATGCGCGTACACGCATCTATATTCATGAAAATGTGTACGATGAGTTCGTTGAAAAATTTATTGCTAAAACAGAAAAACTTGTAATTGGGGATCCATTTGATAAAGGAACACATATGGGCGCAGTTATTGATCAGTGCCAGTTGGACACAGTGAAAATGTATGTTCAATCTGCAATTGATGAAGGTGCTGAAATCCTTACTGGTGGTAAAGAATTAAAACCAGAAGGCTTTGAAAACGGATTTTGGTATGCGCCGACAATAATCGGAAACGTAACACAAGACATGAAAGTTGTTCGTGAAGAAATCTTTGGACCAGTTGTCGTCGTATCGAAGTTTAAAAACGAAAAAGAGGCAATTGCATTAGCAAATGACTCAGATTTTGGGCTAGCTTCTTCTATTTGGTCAACAAATACTGCAACTACAACACGTGTTGCGAACCAAATTCAAGCGGGAATCGTTATGATCAACACGCCATTCTCTGCATTCCCAGGTACACCATTCGGTGGCTATAAACAATCTGGATTTGGCCGTGAGCTAGCAATCGGATCGCTTGATCTTTACACTGAAACAAAAAGCATTATGTCGTACTTTGGCAGTCGGCCAGTAAATCCATTTGGACTATGAAAAGCGCAAGGCGCCGTCTAGCCCCGACAGGCATAAGTCGATCTAGCGACGTGGCGCTCTTTGCCACATAGCTGGATTGCTTATGACCGAGGGGTTGGCGCGAGGAGCTAGACACAAAGAAAAGCGCAAGGCGCCGTCTAGCCCCGACAGGCATAAGACGGTTTGCGAGGAGGCGTACTTCAGCCACCACAGCAAAACGGCTTATGACCCGAGGGGCTGGCGCCTGGAGCTAGACACAAAGAAAAGCGTAATAGATAGTCGGCACTTAACAAATAGAATGTTCTTCCAACACCGCTTAGTCGCTTGGTGATGGCCTCACGCAATAAGCCCGTCAGAAGATCACTAGGGAGGGATTGAACTGCTTCCCTCCTTGGTCTTATTGCTCCGGCGCCTGCAGGATGCGGGTGTGCAGCCTTTGCCGCAGGACGCGGCGAAATTGGGCTGCCTTTCATTAGTGTCGCTCCTTCGCTAGATTTGTTCGTTATACGGGTGAGGTATATCACCTAATTAATTCTAAATAAGTAGTGCCGAATATATAGATGAAAGAATACGGACAGGGATGTATGATCTCCTGTCCGTATTCTTTCATCATAAAAAGGAGGATCACTTATGATTAATCAAATAGTTGTTGTCGGTTCCGGTGTGATGGGCAGAGGAATAGCCTATGTCGGAGCGATTGGCGGATATACAGTTACAATTGTCGACATTAATGAATCCGCATTGGAAAATGCGAAACAAGAAATTGATAGTATCTTTGAAAAAGGTCTCGCACGCGGAAAGATATCAGCAAATCAGGCTGAACAAGCGCATAGTAATTTAAATTATGAAAGTGACTTGGCAAAAGCCGCAGAGAATGCGGATTTAATCATTGAAGCTGTTCCTGAAAAGGCTGCCATTAAAAAGAAAGTATTTGAAACGATTGAAGAATATGCACCAGCACATTGTTATTTTGCAACGAATACATCGACGATGAGTCCGACAGAAATTGCTTCTTTCGGTAAACGCCCAGAAAAAACAATCGCCATGCACTTTTTCAATCCCGTACATAAAATGACTCTTGTTGAAATTGTCCGGGGCTTGGAAACGAGTGATGAAACGGTAGAGACGATTAAACAAGTTGCTGTCAATATGGGAAAAGAAACGGTTGTTATTAATGAATTTCCTGGGTTTGTAACAAGCCGGATTAGTGCGCTTGTCGGCAATGAAGCATTTTATATGCTGCAAGAGGGACTTGGAACAGCAGAAGAAATTGATAAAGCAATTAAGCTTGGCTTAAATTACCCTATGGGTCCATTCGAGCTCGTGGATTTAGTGGGTCTTGACACACGTTTGAACAACTTGAACTATTTATATGACAAGCTTGGAGAAAAGTACCGTCCAGCGCCTCTCCTAGAACAATACGTAAAAGCGGGGCGTCTTGGACGGAAAAGCGGAAAAGGTGTCTACGATTATACACATGGAGAAGAGTTGATTACGAAATGAGAGAAGTAGTCATAGTAGACGCTGTTCGTACACCTATTGGCAGGTACGATGGCGCGTTAAAAGACGTACGTCCGGATGATTTAGGAGCCGTCGTTATTAAGGGACTTATTGCTCGAAATCCTGAACTTCCCGCAGAGCAGATCGAAGAGGTCGTTCTCGGAAACGCCAATCAGGCTGGAGAAGATAACCGCAATGTTGCACGTATGGCAGGTTTGTTGGCGGGTCTTCCAGTCGAGGCGGGGGGCACGACGATTAACCGTCTTTGTGGTTCAGGTCTTGACGCTGTTATTTACGCTGCAAGAGCAATTGCAGTTGGGGATGGTGATATTTACATTGCAGGCGGAACGGAAAGTATGACGCGTGCCCCGCTTGTTATGGCAAAGCCGGATAAGGCAAATCCACGAGGTAATATGGAACTGCAAGATACAACAATTGGCTGGCGCTTTACAAATGAAAAACTGCAAGAAATGTACGGAACGGATTCGATGCCGCGTACCGCTGAAAACGTCGCGCAGCGATACACGATAACGCGAGAAATTCAGGATTTGTTTGCATATGAAAGCCAACAACGTGCAAAGGCAGCAATAGAAGCTAACAGATTTTCCAAAGAAATTGTTCCGGTTGTTTATACGGATAGAAAAGGCAATGAAATCACTGTAGATCAAGATGAACATCCGCGGCCGGACATTACGCTTGAGAAACTGGCACAATTAAAACCATTATTTGAGGGCGGTACAGTTACAGCAGGCAACGCATCAGGTGTTAATGATGGCGCGTGTGCATTGCTTCTTATGAGTGCCGAAAAGGCGAAGGAACTAAATCTTAAACCTTTAGCAAAATATGTTGCGGGGGCAACGGCGGGACTTGAACCGGCTGTCATGGGGCTTGGTCCGATTATTGCTTCAAAAAAAGCGCTAGTACGTGCGGGATTGACGATGAATGATATAGGACTCGTCGAAGTGAATGAAGCCTTCGCTTCCCAATCACTCGAGTGCATTAGACAGTTAGAGTTGGACGCTGAAAAAGTAAACGTCAATGGTGGAGCAATCGCTTTTGGACACCCTTTAGGCGCGAGCGGTGCCCGAATTTTAACGACACTCTTATATGAAATGAAAAGACGGAATGTTCAATATGGACTCGCAACAATGTGTATCGGGGTAGGCCAAGGAATTGCGGCAATTATTGAGAATGTCTCGGAATAATAAAAGAACTGTCGAATCGTGATACATCGATAAGGAACGAAAAAAGAAAGAGTGAATATCATGGCAAATACACAATCAATGATTTTTACAATCTACGGTGATTATATCCGTCATTACGGCAACAAAGTATGGATTGGCAGCTTGATTCGGTTATTGAAGGAATTTGGTCATAATGAACAATCGGTTCGAGTAGCTGTCTCAAGAATGATGAAACAAGGATGGATTCAATCCGAAAAACAAGGCAACAAAAGTTATTATTTCTTGACGGTGCGAGGGGAAGCACGGATTGAAGAAGCGGCAATTCGTATTTTCAAATTAAACCCAACTGAGTGGGACGGAAAATGGCGCATGCTTATGTATACGATTCCGGAAGAAAAAAGACAAATTCGTGATGAACTTCGAAAAGAGTTATTATGGAGCGGATTCGGAAGTTTTTCAAATGGATGCTGGATTTCGCCAATTGATCTCGAAAAAGAAGTGAACCTTCTTATTGAAAAATATGATATTCAGTTTTACGTAGATTTCTTTGTATGTGACTACAAAGGACCGCAAGCGGACAACTTGCTCGTTGAAAAAAGCTGGCCACTTCAAGAAATTGAAGGGAAATATCAAGAATTCATTGCGACGTACAGCAAAAAATACATTGTCCACCAAAGTATAATAAACGAAGGTGAAATGACGGATGCAGAGTGTTTCGTGGAGCGCACCAATCTTGTGCACGAATACCGAAAGTTTCTCTTTACAGATCCAGGTCTCCCAAAAGAGCTGCTGCCTGAAGTGTGGAGTGGTAATCACGCTACTCTGTTATTTGAACAATATTATAAATTGCTCGCTCAATCAGCAAGCCGTTTTTTCGAACAGGTATTCCAAGAAGACAATGACATGCGCAGGAAAGATAAAACGTATGACGCAGATGACCACCCGCTTATTAGTGACTACTTAACAAACTAAAAAGTAACTGGCTGCCCAAAGTAACGGGTTCTGTTGGGGTTATAAAAGGTCATTAAACAAATTAAACGGTATCCTCATCAGCACCCTTTTAGAGTATCAATTAGCATCGCATTTAGCGGTGCTTTTCTTTTTGGCTATTTTCTCAAAGGCTGTTACTTAATGGTGTGCATTTTTGTTTTTGCATTTTCTAAGGTGTGGTAGTTCGATTGTTGAAAGGCAGTTGAATTGAATAAATAAACGCGGACACAAAAAACTAATAAATTGAAATATTTATATATTTAGTTTGGGACAATATGTATAATTGATAAGGAACGGGGGAGATATCAATGTTGAAAACAAATACAGAAAGCGTTAAGGGATATAAAGGAATGAATATTTCTTATACGTTATTAAGATCTGAAGAAAACGCGGGAAATTTGAGCATCTTTCTTCCGGGTGCAGGATATACCATTCGGAGTCCTCTTTTTCATTACTCAACAGATATATTCTTAAATAAAGGCTTTGATGTATTACAAGTTAATTATCAATACAATGACAGAGTCTATGCAGAATTTAGTATGGAAGAATTAAGCGAAGCAATTAAATACGATGTGAGAACAGTAATTGATACTGTTTTAAGGGAAACTTCGTATGAAAACTTTTATATAATCGGCAAATCTCTTGGAACAATTGCTATGAGCTCAGAGTTAAGGAGGGATATCTTCGAAGAAGCTAAAGCAGTATGGTTAACTCCGTTGATTCAAAGGGATGATGTTTTCGATGCAATGGTTAGCATTACTAATAGTGGGTTATGTTTCATCGGAGATAATGATCATTGTTATACCGAGGAAAGGTTTAATCAATTGGCAAACAACCCAAAAATAGTTGCGAGACTCATTCCTAATGTCAATCATAGCTTGGAATATGAAAATAACACAGTCGAATCAATTGAGGTTTTAAAAAGTGTAATAGATGACATTAATAATTTTTAAAAGCATAGCTAATTGTTATGCTTATTTGTTGTAAATTTGCAGTCGTCGGAGCAACCTATCCATCTGATGCAAAAAAGGTCAGAGAATTGTTACCACATTCCATATTTTTAGTTCCTGGGCTGAGAGTACAAGGTGGAAATGCTGAAGATTAAGCCGAGTTCTATGATGAAAAAGGGCTAGGGGCCTAAAAGTGCGGACTGCCAGAGAAAGTGTCAAGCGAATTAAGAACCACCAGTTTCTAAGCCGGTGATATTGAAATGCATCCAAAACGTTGAACCTGAATAGTTCAACGTTTTTTTGTCGTATACAAATAAGTGTCACTCTAGAATAAACTTTTCTTTCGATTTTACTGCAACTTACACTATGAAGGATAATAGCGTGTCAATAGGTGAACCAATTAGTTAATGTATTCCTCGCTAATCCGTTTAGATATCGAAACATTGGTTTATCCACAAAAGGAAGGAGCTACAAACCATTGTGGTTTATAGCCCCATGTAATATTCAATATAAGAGTTTCTCTAGAGAGAAAATCTTATATAGGAAACTCAATTATTGTCCTTCGTTTTTAAAAATCTCCCGATAGTCATAGCCTTTTTGAACATATGAATCGATCGATAATTGAATGATTTCGAAGTCTTTGTCGTTCAATTCCCTTACTACTTTTCCTGGAGAACCGACAACCAATGAACGAGGGGGGATTTTCTTGCCTGGTGGGATTAATGTGTTGGCGCCAATAATACATTCTTCACCAATTTCTGCGTGGTCAAGAATTGTAGAACCCATTCCAATAATCGATCGCTTTCCGACTTTGCAGCCATGCAGGATAACGTTATGCCCAACGGTAACTTCATCTTCTATAACGACTGGAGCATCTTCATATAAGTGAATTGTTGAATTATCCTGGATACTGCATTTATTACCGATTGTAATCGGCCCTTCATCTCCCCGCAAGACCGTGTTAAACCAAATAGTAGATTCTGCCCCAACTTGAACTTCTCCAATAATTTTTGCACCCGGAGCGACGAAAACCGAAGGATCAAGAACAGGGCTTTTTCCTTTAAATGTGATTAACAAAACTATTCCCCCTCAAATTAGTTTACTAATCTTAATTATCTTTTAACTCTTCTTAGCATAACATAATTGCACAGGGGTGGAAGAAAAATGATATACGTTTGTAAAGTGCTTCAAATCACTCTTCCAATTATACAAGGTGGAATGGGGAATATCAGTAACGCAAAACTGACAGCGGCTGTTTCAGAGGCAGGGGGACTCGGCACAATTGGATGCGGAACAATGACTCCAGATGAAGTAGAAAAAATAATAGTTGAAACGAAAAAACTGACAAACAAGAATTTCGCAATCAACATCGCAATCAGTATTTCACCATACGTAACAGAGCTGATTAATCTTGTCATTAAACATAATATATCAGTTGTTTCGCTATCAGCAGGAAATCCAGTACCTTATATTCCCCTACTACATGAACAAGGCGTGACAGTCATTGCGCTTGTAGCCTCAGTAAAACACGCACTTAAAGCTGAGGAAGCGGGGGCAGATATTCTCGTGGCAGAAGGGTTTGAAGCAGCTGGCGTCAACTCTAACTTGGAACTGACGACATTTACGCTACTACCTCAAATAGTGAAGAATGTTAACGTGCCGGTAATTGCTGCGGGGGGAATCGGTGACGGTAAAGGTTTGGCAGCTGCGCTGACGTTAGGGGCGAGTGGTGTGCAAATGGGTACCCGTTTAATAGCGACAAAGGAAGCTCCATTTCATGACACGTACAAGCACAACCTTGTGAATGCAAGTGATACCGAAACGTTACTTATTGGACGCAGTGTAGGGCGGCTGAGACGGATATTAAAAACGCCATACGCAATGAAACTAAAAGACTTAGAAAAAGCAGGAATGACATTGGAACAATATAGTGAAATGACTTCGGAACAACAACATGTCTTGGGTGCAATCGAAGGCGATATGGAAAATGGTTTTGTCAATAGCGGCCAAATTGCAGGATTAATTGAAAACATCCCGACTGTGAAGATTCTACTTGATAGCATGATGGAAGAAGCAGAAAATCAGCTGAATAAATCGATAGAAGAAATTAAGGACATAAGGAAAAATGAGTAATTTAAACTATAACTTAAGTAGGGATAGCGGATGAAGTGTGGGTTAAACATTGGTAGAGAAGAGACGATCGAAATAATTGTGACAGAGGATATGTTTGCTTCTTTTGAGGGGAAAGTTGTACATCCCGTCTATTCAACAGTAGCAATGACATATCATATGGAGTGGGTTTCTCGAAAAATTATTCTTCCATTTTTGGAAGAGCATGAAGAGGGAATGGGTGCATCAGTCCAACTAAAGCATCTTGCTGCGTCTCCACTTGGATCTAGAGTAACCTTGACAGCCAATTTAATTGAGTTTCGTGACAATAGGGTTGTGACAAAAGTCACTGCAGAAAATCATTTAGGGCTTATCGGAAAAGGTGAAGTGATGCAAGTTATATTGTTAAAGGAAAAAATTGCGGAAAAGCTGAATGAAGCTTCATCCTGAAAAAAGAGGTTTTCATGACCAATCTTAAAGGGGAGAATCGAGTAATGCTAGCTGAAAGAACGTCAATGACAAAGGAATTTGAACTCTTCGATCGAATGAGTGAGCATGAGCAAGTCGTTTTTTGTAATGACTCTTCAACAGGTTTGCGTGCGATTATTGCAATTCATGACACAACGCTTGGACCAGCACTCGGCGGATGTCGCATGCAACCTTATAGCAGTGTGGAAGAAGCGTTAGAAGATGTTCTTCGCCTTTCAAAAGGAATGACCTATAAATGTGCGGCAGCCGATGTCGATTTCGGGGGTGGGAAAGCAGTTATTATCGGTGATCCGAAAACAGATAAATCACCGGAATTATTTCGTGCGTTCGGTCAATTTGTGAATTCACTGGGCGGCCGTTTTTATACGGGAACGGATATGGGAACGACAATGGATGATTTCGTTCACGCAATGAAAGAAACCAATTTCGTCAATGGTCTCCCTGAGGTATATGGGGGCGGCGGAGACTCATCAATTCCAACAGCTGCAGGTGTTTTGTACGGTATAAAAGCGACCAATCAGATGCTCTATGGAAATGACGATTTAGGCCAACATATATACGCGATTCAAGGTCTTGGAAAAGTTGGATTCAAAGTTGCAAGTGGATTGCTTGAAGCAGGAGCTCGCATTTTCGTAACGGATATTAATGAAGAGAGTCTGCGGGCAATTGAAGAAGTTGCAACAAAAACTACTGGTAACGTACAAATTGTTGCAAATGAAGCTATTTATTCGCAGGAAGCGGATATATTTGTTCCGTGTGCATTTGGTGGAATTATTAACGACGCTACAATTCCTCAGTTTAAAGTAAGAGCGATTGTAGGTTCGGCTAATAATCAGTTATTAGATGATAGACACGGTAAATTATTACGAGATAAAGGGATATTATATGCACCGGATTATATCGTCAATTCTGGTGGGCTTATTCAAGTGGCAGATGAATTGTATGGCATTAACCATGAGCGGGTACTTGTGAAAACGAAACATATATACGATGCAATTTTGGAAGTTTACGAGGAAGCTGCGAATGGTGGAAAAACAACAGAGGAATCCGCTAATGCAATGTGCGAGAAAAGAATAGCGGATCGAGGAAGAAGGAATAGCTTTTACTCAGCACCAGCTAAACCAAAGCGGTCGTTTCGCAATCATTCCTGATTGGAGGCAAGTTAAGTGGAACATAACTACCCTATAAAAAGAATAGTAGATAATAAAGGCTTTCTTGTTGATACAAGCTTTGAAAAGCAGATAGATGAGCAATTGGTAAAAAATTTGTACTATCACATGTTACGAGTTCGTACATTTGATAGAAAAGCAATTAATTTGCAACGACAGGGACGTCTAGGTACTTATGCGCCTTTTGAAGGACAGGAAGCTGCTCAAGTTGGTAGCGCACTCGCACTAAATGCCGACGACTGGGTGTTCCCGACGTATCGTGATCATGGTGCGACGATAACGTTCGGGAAAAGTATGGCCAGAACATTTTTGTACTGGAATGGGAGAGTAGAAGGTTGTGTAGCTCCAACGGATAGAAATATTTTCCCGCCAGCTGTTCCAATTGCGACTCAACTCCCCCATGCCGCAGGCGCTGCATGGGCTGAAAAAAGAAGGGGAACACAAAATGTTGCAATTGCCTATTTCGGCGACGGTGCGACCTCGGAAGGGGATTTTCATGAAGGATTGAATTTTGCAAGCGTATTCAAAGTACCAGTCGTCTTTTTTAATCAAAATAATGGGTATGCGATTTCGGTTCCGATTGAAAAACAGATGAATTCTGCAACAATCGCTCAAAAATCAGTTGCCTATAGTATGCCAGGGTATCGAATTGATGGTAATGATTGTTTTGCAGTTTATTTTGAAACGAAAAAGGCCTTTGACTATGCCCGGTGTGGATATGGCCCGACATTGATAGAAGCGGTTACTTGGCGAAAAGGAGCTCATACGACTGCTGATGATCCGTCTAAATATCGTCCTGAAAAACAAGGAGAGAATTTTGTTGACCCTCTTATCCGATTAGAATTATTCATGAAGAATTACGGCTACTGGAATGATGAGTGGATCCAAGCGACTAAAGAAGAAACGACTAGTGAAGTTGAAGCAGCAGTAGAAGAAATGGAAAAGTTCCCGCCGCCGAATGTAGCTGACGTTTTCGATCATGTATACGCTGAAATGCCAGCACAACTCGCTGAACAAAAAGAAGCGTACCTTGCACATTTAGGGAGGCAATAATTGATGACACAACTGAAAGAGTCGGATCCAAAAAACGAAACGACAAAACAAATGACACTAATCCAAGCGATTAATGATGGCATGCGTTTGATGCTAGACGAGGATGATCGAACCATCATACTCGGTGAAGATATCGGTAAAAACGGTGGAGTGTTCCGTGCGACAGAAGGACTTCAGGAGCAGTTTGGGGATGACCGGGTAGTCGATACTCCGCTTTCAGAGGCAGGAATTATTGGCACATCAATAGGTCTTGCAGTTAACGGTTTTCGACCGGTTGCAGAAATCCAATTCCTTGGTTTTATCTATCCTGCGTACGAACAGATTATGACACATGTTTCAAGGATTAGAATGCGGTCGATGTCTCGTTTTACTGTGCCTATAGTCATTCGAGCACCATACGGGGCAGGAATTCGTGCGCCCGAAATACATTCTGATAGTACAGAAATTTTATTCACACATATGCCTGGCATCAAGGTAGTCTGTCCGTCTAATCCATACGATGCTAAAGGGTTATTGATTGCGGCGATGGAAGATCCTGACCCTGTTCTAGTTTTGGAGCCTATGAAAAACTACCGTTCGAAGAGAGAAGAAGTACCTGTTGGAAAGTATACTGTGGAAATTGGTAAAGGGAAGATCGTGCGTAAAGGTTCGGATGTCACACTTATTGCTTGGGGAGCTATGATTTCAATCGCAGAAAAAGCCGCCGAACTGGCCGGGAAAAAGGGGATTAGTTGCGAAATTATCGATCTGCGAACATTGTATCCAATCGATCGGGACATCATTACTCAATCTGTGCAGAAGACAACGAGAGCGGTCATCATTCATGAGGCGCATAATACCGGAGGGCTCGGCAATGATATTGTTTCGATTATAAACGATACCGCTTTCCTTTATCTACGAGCTCCAATTGAACGCGTGACGGGATTCGACGTACCGGTTCCATTCTTTACATTAGAAGAACATTATCTTCCAACTACGGCACGTGTCGTTGAAGGAATAGAAAAAGTGCTTCATTTTTAAGGAGGAAATGGAATGCTCGAAGTAAAGTTACATGATGTCGGGGAAGGAATGACCGAAGGGGAAGTGCTCCATTATTTAGTCAAAGTTGGGGATTCGGTTATGACAGATCAACCGCTTGTTGAGGTACAAACAGACAAAATGGTCGCTGAACTTACTTCACCCTGCTCAGGTATTGTGAAAGAAATACGTATTGAAGCAGGGGAAATCGTTCAGGTCGGAACAAGTCTACTTTATATTGAAATTGATGAAGCTGTTCGAGCTGTACAAAAATCATACGTAGAAACGAAGTTAATTGCTGAGGAGCAAGCAATCCCGACAATTAAACTAGAAGAGAAATCCCCTCATATGCCTTTTAATCGAATACTAGCTGCACCATACACACGCAAGATTGCACGGGATAACAATATAAATATTGAAGATGTCCATGCTAGTGATCCTTCTGGAAGAATAAGCGAAGAAGATGTTTTACGATTCTTAAAAGGACAACAAACCGACACGGAATCAAAGAAGGAAAGTAAGCAGGTAGAGGTCGACCAAGAGGTTCCTGATGAAATTCCTTTTAGAGGAATTCGAAGAAAAATCGCAGAAAAGATGACGAAATCACTCTTTACAATTCCGCATGTTACTCATTTTGACGAGGTCAATATGACGAACTTATTTAAAATGAGAGAGCAATTGAAAGTTGATGGTGAATCAGTTAGTGTATCAGCATTTCTTATAAAGGCACTCGTTATTTCGTTGAAGGATTTCCCGATATTCAATGCTGAACTTGATGAAGAAAATAGCCGGATACTACTCAAGAAAAACTATCATATCGGTATCGCAACAAATACCGATAGCGGTCTAATTGTACCTGTTTTACATGATGTTGATAAACAATCCATCAAAGAGATTAATGCAAATGTCAGAAGTTTGACAGCAAAAGCAATCGCTGGTAAATTACAACCGTTTGAAATGAAAAACAGCACATTTACGGTGAGTAATGTTGGACCCCTGGGTGGTATGGGTGCCACACCAATTATCAACTACCCTGAAACAGCTCTAATTGCTTTCCACAAAACGAAAAAACAACCGATTGTCAATGAGCATGATGAAATTGTTATCGGTCATATCATGACACTGTCAATGGCGTTTGACCATCGTGTTGCTGATGGTGCGACAGCCATTGCATTCACGAATCGTTTTGCAAGCCTAATTGAACAGCCTCACAAGCTGATGATGGAGATGATTTAAAATGGTTGTTGGAGAAATCAGTCAGGAAAGAAATCTCATTATCATTGGAGGGGGACCGGGCGGCTACTCTGCTGCTATACGTGGTGCGCAGCTTGGTCTCTCAGTGACGTTAATTGAACAGGCAGAATTGGGCGGTGTTTGTCTGAATGAAGGATGCATTCCATCTAAAATATTTACACATGCAGCAGGTATGCGCTCAGATATAGCCCATTTTCAAGAACTTGGAATTGGGAATATGGAAAAAATAATTGATATCAAAAAGCTGGTTTCCTATAAAGACAAAGTTATCAAACAGCTCAGGTCTGGCGTAGAAAGTCTATGTAATGAAAACAAAATTGAAATAATCCGAGGCAAAGTTACTTTCCTCGCAGTAGACAAAATCGGTGTAGAAAATGGCCATCAATTTGATATCTTTGAATTTGAGCAAGTTATTATCGCAACAGGAAGTTCCCCAACTATGCCACCAACAATTCAAGAAAAAGGGGAAAGGATTTTATTGCCTCATGAACTATTTAAACTGGAAGAGATACCTAAGCATCTTATTGTTAGAGGTCAAGATACCATTGCACTCGAAGCAGCTTCAAGTTTTGCAGCATTAGGAGCGCAAGTAAGTATTGTAATTGACGATCAAGCAGGTTTTCCATTTGACGAATCTATTAATAAGGAATTAAATCGTTTATTTAAAAAGCGAAAAATGAAAGTCTATAAAGAACTTGAACTCATATCAACACATGAAACGGAAGACGGAATTACGCTAACATTTCAAACGGATAAAAACGTAGAAGAGACAATTAGCGGATCATATCTATTCGTTTCTGGAACTAGGCGACCCAATTTGGAGGCTCTCGGCATAAGCCGCTTCGGAATTGTACAAACAGCCGAGGGTTTCATAAAAGTAGATGGAAATATGCAATCATCGATACCTTCTATATATGCAATTGGTGATGTAACAGAAGGTCCCTTGTCTGCAGTGAAAGCAATTAAACAAGGAAAAGCTGCTGTGGCATCAATTGCAGGAGAACAAACTGAAGTCAATCTGACATTTATGCCGGTTGTGGCACATACAATTCCACCAATCGTCTCTGTAGGGCTTACGGAACAAAGTGCGCGCGATTTTGGATTGGCTATTCGTGTCAGTCAATTTGCACTTGGTGGCAATGGCTATGCAACAATCACTGGTAAAAAGGATGGGTTTATTAAAGTTATTTCTGATGCAACAACTGAAATCATTCAAGGCATTCACATGATTGGTGAAGGAGCCGTTGAAATGTCAGGTTCGTTTGTGCAGTTGCTTGAAATGGCTGCGAAAGAAGAAGATATTAAATTCCCACACTATGCACATCCAGGGTTCAATGAAGGACTACTTGAAGCGGTAGAGGGGCTAATCGGACAAGCGATTCATGCTGCGCCGATAAAAAGAAAAGACATGTTGACGATCTAACGCATCTAAAAAGGAGTAAAGGAAATAAAAATCTCATTCAACCCGTTTTGGCGCTTAGTTCATCTATTCAACTAGGTAAACCAAACGCATCACACACTGATTCCTAGGATTCAAATAAATAGTAAATATACTAGCATAAAAAGGGGGAATTGTAATGAAGAGCGGTTCGAAAAAAATGTTGGTATTTATTTTTAGTGCTGTCTTACTACTTGCAGCATGTGGGAATAGCGGGGAAGTTAAGGATAAGAAAACATCTTCGAAGAAATATAAAATAGGTGTCAGTCAAATTGTTGAACATCCATCCCTCAATGCAGCTTATGACGGCTTTAAAAAGGCTTTAGAAGATGCAGGGATTGATGTGGAATATGATGTTCAAATTGCTCAAGGCGATAACAGTGTAAACACAACGATAGCGACAAATCTTGTCAGCGCAGATGTCGATCTAATATTTGCGAACTCAACTCCTAGTGCTCAGGCAGCAGCTAGTGCTACAACGGAAATTCCAATCATTTTCACATCGGTAACAGATGCGGTTGGGGCGGAACTCGTTGACTCAATGGAAAGCCCTGGAGGCAACGTTACAGGAACAATTGATGCGCATCCTGATGCAATTACCAATACAATGAAGTTCCTTAAAGAAGAATTGGATGCAAAAAATGTAGGAATGGTGTTTAACTCTGGAGAGCAAAACTCTCGCGCTCAAGTAGATGCAGTTAAAGAAATGCTGAAAGATATGGATATGACTGTTGTCGAAGCGTCTGTTGCTACATCCGCAGATGTGAAACAAGCGACTGAATCGTTGCTTGGCAAAGTAGATTCTATGTACATCATCACAGATAACACGGTTGTTTCGGCGCTTGAATCTGTAATTTCAGTCGCCAATGACAATAAAATTCCGATGATGGTTGGCGAATTCGACTCTGTAAAACGAGGCGGCTTAGCAGCATATGGGTTTGAATACTTTGACATCGGTTATGAAGCAGGACAAATGGCTGTGAAAATCTTAAAAGGTGAAAGTAAACCAGCTGACTTACCAGTTCAAATTCCACAAAAGTTGAAATTGATTATGAATAAAGACACCGCATCTACTCTGAGACTCGATATTAAAGACGAATGGAAAGCTGAATTTAGTGAATAGATAGGAGGGTGATTCTACATGTTTTCAGCTGTATTTGGCTCTGTAGAGCAAGGAATCATCTATGCAATTATGGCACTTGGCGTGTATATTTCATTCCGAGTTTTGGATTTTCCAGACTTAACGGTTGACGGAAGTTTTGTTACAGGAGCTGGAGTTGCCGCCACGATGATTATCTTCGGATATCATCCGGTGGCGGCTACAGTAGTAGCCATTGTTATCGGTTTTCTTGCTGGATGTGTAACCGGCCTTCTGCACACAAAAGGGAAAATCAATGCACTTCTATCTGGAATATTAATGATGATTGCCTTGTATTCGATAAATTTACGCATAATGGGACTGACATCTGAGAATTCGATTGGTCGTCCGAATATCCCATTGCTAAATGCCGAAACTTTGTTTGTTCAGTTCAAAACATTTTGGAGCCCTTTAGGTATCGACACTGCGATTAGCAATTTTTTCAGCATGCTGGGATTCCAATACTTGCCTTCAACGTGGGGTACATTGTTCATCATGATTATTATCGTTTTGCTAATCAAATTTGTCGTCGATTGGTTTTTGAAAACCGAAGTCGGGCTTGCAATAAGGGCTACTGGTGATAATAAGAAAATGATTCGTAGTTTATCAGCTAATACAGACACACTCGTTATTGTAGGTCTTGGCTTTTCAAATGCACTCGTTGCCTTTTCGGGAGCATTGATTGCTCAGTATTCAAAGTTTGCTGACATCGGAATGGGAATCGGAATGATTATCATCGGGCTAGCTTCCGTTATTATTGGTGAAGCAATTTTCGGTACGAAAACGATTATGCGAACGACGTTTGCTGTAATTGCAGGAGCCATTATTTATAGAATTGTACTTGGACTTGCACTTAGAGTGGACTTTCTCGATACGGGTGATATGAAATTAATTACAGCAGTTATTGTAATTGGTGCGTTGATATTACCGCAGTTCTTTGAAAAAAAGCGAGAAAAAAGCAGGAAAGCTAAACGCCATGCTGAGAGGCTAATAGAGCATGAACAGTTGCTGATGAGGGAGGGAAATCCCGTTGCTAAAGCTCAGTCAGATTAATAAATTATTTAATGAAGCAACACCTGATGAAAAAGTAGCTTTGGATCAAATTAATCTAACATTAAATCCAGGAGATTTTATGACTGTGATTGGAAGCAACGGTGCCGGAAAATCGACGATGTTAAATATGATTTCAGGTGCTCTTTCTCCTGATTTTGGTGTTATTGAAATTGCTTCTAATGATGTTACAAAAATGCCTGAATACAAGCGCTCACAAATGATTGGAAGGGTATTTCAAGATCCAATGGCGGGGACAGCTCCTACAATGACGATTGAGGAAAACCTCGCAATGGCCTATTCACGAAACAAAAAACGTGTATTAAAAAAGGCTGTTGATAAGAAACGGCGTGAATTATTCCGCGTATCTCTTGAAGCCCTTCATTTAAACCTTGAAAACCGATTGAATGCAAAAGTAGGAATGCTTTCTGGTGGGGAGAGGCAAGCACTTTCACTGTTGATGGCTACCTTTACACAACCATCTATTTTGCTACTTGATGAACACACTGCTGCACTAGATCCAGCACGAGCCGAATTAATTACAAAATTAACAAAGCAACTTGTTGAAAAAGATCAGCTCACAACGCTGATGATCACTCATAATATGCAGCAAGCACTCGACCTAGGGAACAGGCTTATTATGATGGATAAAGGGCAAATCATTTTGGAAATAGAGGCCGATGAGAAGAGGAAATTAACCATTCCTAAACTGATGGATGAATTCCAACGCATTCGCGGTGAAAAGTTAACGAGCGATAAAGCATTGTTATCAGTATAGTAATTTGTTTTCTTTGTTTGTTGCAAAGGAGTGGAATGGATGAGTAGAGCAAGGATTAAAGTGTTTGGGGCAAATGAATTAGTTTCAGTCGATGTGAATATAGTTACGAGTACAATCACGATAGAGGACTGCGCGGTAAATGCTAATGAAATACAACTCGACATCCCGATAACAGGAACGGTTTTTGGTACACTGCTGAACTATAAAGGGGCACTTGAAAGACTTGCTGATGCTGTAAATGACAAACCATATAGTGCACCACCAATTGCCCCAGTTCTTTATATTAAACCGGCAAATACTTTCAACCGTTACGGTGCAGAAATCCCTATGCCGGCTGGGCTTTCAAGGCTGGAAATGGGTGCGGCCCTCGGATTGGTCATAGGAAAGCAAGCCGTTGCTGTGGATGAAGAAAATGCGCTGGCTTATGTGGCGGGCTATACGATTATCAATGATGTCAGCGTGCCACATGATAGCGTATACCGTCCAGCTGTCCGGTACAAAGCACGTGATGGATTTTGTCCTATCGGGCCATGGATTATCGACCGTCAAGAAGTGGATAACCCAGATGATTTAACTATCCGTGTATTCATCAATGATGAACTTCAACAGGAAAATTCAACATCAAATTTGATTCGTTCGGTCTCTCGGTTACTCGCCGATGTAACCGAGTTCATGACGTTGAATCGAGGAGATGTGCTACTCGTAGGGGTCCCCGAAGAAGCACCGCAAGCCAAGATAGGCGATAAAGTTCGAATCGAAATAGCGGGTATTGGCAGTTTAGAAAATTTCATAGTTGACGAAAAAGAATCCAAATGGAGGGGGACGATATGAAAAAAGCACGAATAGCATATGGGGGTGCCATCCATGAAGCAATTGAATGGGAAGGGCAACTCAAATTAAATGATGGTCGACTAGTAGAGGAGAGCAAAGTAACTTGGCTTACGCCGATAGAGCCACGTACGGTATTTGCGTTAGGGCTTAACTATGCGGATCATGCAGCAGAACTTGCATTTGCCGCTCCATCTGAACCACTTGTCTTTTTAAAAGGACCGAATACATTTATCGGGCACCAAGCATATACTCGTCGTCCCTCAGATGTTACTTATATGCACTATGAGTGTGAATTGGCCGTGATCATCGGTGATACTGCTCGAAACGTCAAAAAAGAAGACGCCTATAACTATGTTAAAGGCTATAGTGTCGCTAATGATTATGCGATTAGAGATTATTTGGAAAATTATTACCGCCCCAACTTGCGCGTGAAGAATCGTGATACTGGGACACCATTCGGTCCGTGGATTGTTGAGGCGGCAGATGTTGCGGACCCAATGAATTTAAAATTGACGACGCATGTCAATAACAAACTCGTACAAGAAGGAACTACAGCGGATATGATCTTCGATATTCCCACGCTTATTGAGTACTTAAGTAGTTTCATGACATTGAGTGAAAATGACGTCATTCTTACAGGAACTCCTAAAGGTTCTGTCAATACTGCCGTCGGAGATGTTGTCGTCACGGAAGTTGAGGGAATCGGACGGTTAGTAAATACCATTATCGGAGATGAATCTTTCATCTATCGATAGTGTAAAGAGGAGAAGAATTTGCTTGCCACATTTTATTGTAGAGTACACGGATAATATTAAAGATGAAGCGAATATTGCAAAGCTATTTGAAGAGATTCATAAAGTCTTGATTGCACGAGATACGATTTTTCCGATAGGGGGAATCCGCTCAAGAGCGATTGAATTAAAGGAGTATCGGGTGGCAGATGGTGCTGAGGATGACGCTTTTGTCCATGCCAAGTTGAAAATAGGGGCTGGACGCTCAGAAGAAATAATGAAAGAAGTTTGTGATGCGCTATTTGAAGTCATGAAAGAACATTTCTCGCAAGTAATGTCCAAGCGCTATTTAGCATTGTCAATGGAAGTAATCGAATTTAGTGAAGCGGGTACTTATAAACTAAATAATATTCATGCTAGATTTAAAAAGAAGTGAGAGATGACTATATAGTCGGCACTTAACAAATAGACTGTTCTTCCAACAACGCTTTGTCGCTCGGTGATGGCCTCACGCAATAAGCCCGCCAGAAGATTACTGTCGGTCTTATTGCTCCGGCTCACACTTGTCGCTCCTTCGCTAGAATTGTTCGTTATACGGGTGAGGTATACCACCTAGTTAATTCTAAATAAGTAGTGCCGAATATATATATGGACTGCACATCTGAATTTTTTATGTCCTTACGCTCTTGGAGATTGTTTGGTGTGGCCATTTCTACTCAGTGTGCAGTGTCAGTAACTGGAACAATACATTTTTCTTCATTGTACTAGTAATTTCCTTACCTATGTAAATTTAGCGTAGGCGCCTTAAAGGGGTAGCCGAAGCCCTAAGACTGGCGGCGAAGCTGCTTGGCTTAGGGCGAGAGGCATCCCCAAGCGCCGCAGCGGATTCAACGGAATTCTATATTTAAATCTAAATAGTATGAACTGTTAAATGTCGCTTGTCATATTGAAATTTCACTTTATCCAAAAACAAGGAGGAAATAGAATGGGCGCACGAACGGGGAAAGAATATATTGAAGGTATTAAAGAACGGAACACGGAAGTATGGATACATGGTGAGAAAGTAAACGACGTTACCATACATCCAGCATTTAAAAATGTGGTGGAGAGCGTTGCAGGTCTTTATGATTTACAACATGAGAAGCCTGAAAAAATGCTTTATACATCACCAACATCTGGGAAAAAAGTTGGACTTTCTTTTATCGCTCCTAAAACGAAAGAAGATTTGTTCAAAAGACGTGAAATGCATACGGAGTGGGCAACTTTTTCCGGCGGCATGATGGGACGTTCCCCAGACTATCTGAACACTAGCATTATGGCATTCGGTACAGCCAGTCAATTCTTTGCGCAGGAAGGTGGTGGTAGTGATCAATTCGCCAAAAATGCAGCAGATTACTATGAATATGCACGTGAAAATGACATTAGTTTAACACACACATTAATTCATCCACAGGTAAACAGGTCGATGCTAACGCAAGCAGAGCAAAAAGATCCATTTCTCTCCGCACGTATTACGAAAAAGACTTCAGACGGAATTATTGTGAACGGTTGTCGTCTCTTGGCAACATTAGGCGGTATCACTGATGAGCTCGTCGTATTTCCTTCCACTATAAACAGAACGCCAGGTACTACAGATGACCCCTTCGCATTTGCATTTGCGATCCCAAATAATACAAAAGGTTTAAAATTCCTATCCCGTGAATCATTCGACTATGGTAAAAGCAAATGGGATCATCCATTAGGTGCTAGGTTTGATGAGAGTGATGCAATCATTTCATTTGAAGATGTATTTGTTCCATGGGAAAGAGTTTTTGTAAGTGAAAGTACAGATATATGTAATCGTACGTATACCGAGACAAATGCGGTTATACATATGACGCATCAAGTGATTGCAAAAAACGTTGTCAAAACAGAGTTCATCCTTGGTGTTGTCATCAGTATGATGGAAGCAATCGGTATTGATAAATTCATGCATGTTAAAGAAAAAGCGAGTGAAATCATGGTTATTTTAGAAGTGATGCGTTCCCACTTATTCAAATCGGAGCACAATGCAAAAATCGATCAATATGGTAATATGACGCCGGACTTTGAACCACTAAATGCAGCACGTAATTGGTTCCCGAAAATGTATCAGCGTATGAATGAAATTATTAAAATTCTAGGCGCTTCGGGATTAATGGCGCTTCCAACTGAAGCAGACTTTAGCAATACGGATGTTGGAGCGTTAGTTCATCGTTACACACAAGGTGCGAATATTAACGGCGAAGAAAAAGTACAGCTATTCCGTTTAGCATGGGATATTTCTATTAGTGCGTTCGGTAACCGACAAGCTCTCTATGAATATTATTTCTTTGGAGATCCAGTGAGAATGTCGAATGCCTATTATGATGGATTTGATAAGCAACCTTATAAAGACATGGTTACAAACTTTTTAAATAAAACTAAAAAAGAAGCTGGAATAGTATTTTGACTAGAAAAGCGTATGGCGCCTGAAGCCTAGACACTGTACCGTGTCGAATAACTTATACTTTCTTATCTCGAAATAATTAAACAGGTGAATTGAAAGTGGAAAGGAGAATATATTATGCAACAAGTAGATCACGAGATTGATGATCGTTTATTCAGAAATGCTATGGGCAGTTTTGCAACGGGTGTGACGGTTATTACAACGGAAGTTGCTGAAGAGGTACATGGCATGACGGCGAATGCTTTTATGTCCATATCTCTCAACCCGAAGCTGGTGGCAATTAGTATTGGAGAAAATGCAAGAATGCATCAGCATATCAAAGATGCTAATCAATTCGCGATTAACATATTATCATCTGACCAACAAAATGTGTCAAAGCAATTTTCGGGTCAGCTTAATGGAGAATCTGAAATTACATTTGCCACCTATAAAGGATTGCCAATTCTAGAAGATGCGTTAGCCGTTGTTACATGCAAACTGTATAGCGAATACGTAGTAGGAGATCATACGGTTTTTATTGGTCATGTTACTGGCGTTAAACTTGAACAAAAAGATCCATTACTATTTAGTCAAGGAAAGTACCGTGAACTAAAAGAACTCGAAGAATAATGAGTGTGCTAGTTTACCTTATTCGTGGTGTGACAGAGAGTCGAGTAGGCGAGCTATACAGCTGGAATACTTTTCTTGAAACAGATATTTAATAATTTTGAAGGAGTGAATTCTTTTGTTATACGATGAAGCCAAAAAGAAGTTAAGAGGTTCAATTTGTCCTGTCGTTACACCATTTACTGAAAGTGGTGCGATTGATGAAGATGCATTCATTAAGCTGATTAATTGGCAAATTGACAGCGGAAGTCATGGGATTTCTGTTACAGGAACGAGTGGTGAACCAAGTTCTTTAACAATTGCTGAAAGAAAACGAGTTATGGAATTAGCAAAAGAAACAATTGCTGGACGTGTATTTTTTGCACCTGGTACAGGGTCTACCAATCATGATGAAACAATGGAGTTAACGAAATATGCAGAAGAACTAGGTGCAGATGCTGCAATGGTTATTGTGCCTTACTACAATAGACCGAACCAGGAAGCACTTTATCAGCACTTTAAAACGGTTGCTGATTCAGTTACAACGCCAATCATTATTTACAATATCCCAGGTCGATCCGCCGTCAATATGGAAGTTAGCACGATGAAACGCTTAGTTGAGGACTGTCCCAACATTATTGGTGTAAAAGAAGCAAACAAAGACTTTGAACATGTAAATCGTGTACTTCTAAATTGTGGAAGAGACTTCCTATTATTCTCAGGAATCGAACTGCTTTGCTATCCAATGCTGGCAATTGGCGGGGCTGGATTTATTAGTGCCACAGCAAATGTTGAGCCAACTAAAGTAGCCGAACTTTACAATGCTTGGGTTGCTGGAGACGTTGCGAGAGCACAAGATCTTCACTTCGAATTAATGCCATTAAATGATGCACTCTTCAAAGATACCAATCCAGCCCCCGTTAAAGTAGCACTTGGTATGATGGGGAAAATTACGCCGAAGCTTCGCTTACCTCTAGGATTACCAACAGCTGTAATCCAACAAGAAGTTCGTGAATCACTTATTGAGCTTGCAATTTTACCTAAGGAAGTTACTGCAAACTGACTAAAAAAATAATATATATGTTGAACAAATGAATGCCTATATAAACTGAGTGAAGGCGCATTACAGGGGGGCTAAGGAAGGCAGTCTAAGTTCGCAACGTCATGTCGCAACGACTGCATGACCTGCATCCTGCAGGCCAAAGCGAATTAGATGGGATTCCTTATTTCAACATATATAAGAAGGAAATAGGTGATAAGTATGGTGTCAACCCATGGGGTAGTTTCTTATAAACATGAAACACAACAGAATATTTCACTCTATATAAATGGAGAGTTCACTCCCGCTTTAAGTGGGACGACGATCAAAAATATGAATCCGTTTACTAATGAACAAATCAATGAAGTTGCTGAAGGGCAATCTGATGATATTAATAAAGCAGTGGCAGCTGCGCGGGAAGCCTTTGATCATGGTCCATGGAAAACGATGAAGCTAAAAAAAAGAATGGCCTATATTTATCGAATTGCAGATTTGATTGACGAAGATATAGAGAAAATCGCTTATTTGGAATCACTTGATACGGGACTTCCAATTAGTCAAACTCGAAATATGGTAAGCCGTGCTTCAGAAAACTTTCGGTTTTATGCACGTATGGTAGAAAGCCGTCTTGTTGGAGATGCCTATCAAGTAGATGATGAATTTATCAACTACACGATTCATGCGCCTGTAGGAGTTGCAGGATTAATCACGCCATGGAATGCCCCCTTTATGTTGGAGACATGGAAAGTTGCACCAGCACTTGCGACAGGTAATACAGTTGTTTTAAAACCAGCAGAACTTTCTCCGCTTTCGGCAAATCTATTGGCTGAAGTGATTCATAAAGCGGATCTTCCAAAAGGTGTTTTCAACGTTGTTCATGGCTACGGCGAGACAGCGGGGGATGCGCTAGTCAAGCATCCTGATGTCCAGCTTATTTCATTTACTGGCGAAACAACGACGGGTACAACGATCATAAAAAATAGTGCCGATACACTGAAAAGTTGCTCGATGGAACTTGGTGGGAAATCACCAATTATCGTCTTTGAGGATGCTGATTTCGATCGTGCTTTAGATGCTTGTGTCTGGGGAATATACTCTTTTAACGGTGAACGATGTACGGCGAACTCACGATTGTTTGTGCAAGAAGAGATTAAAGATAAATTTATCAAAGCTTTAAAGATACGTGTTGCGAATATTAAAGTTGGTGACCCCCTCGACGCATATACGGAGGTGGGACCACTAATCGATAAAGGGCATTATATTAAGGTCAAAAGCTATTTGGAAATTGCAAAAGAAGAAGGTACCGAAGTAATTAATGGAGATATCCCAATTGAATTAGCTAAAGGAAACTTTGTGGCACCGACACTTATACTAAATGCTGAAAATCATATGCGCGTTGCACAAGAAGAAATTTTTGGTCCAGTACTAACCGTGATGACATTTAAAGATGAAGAAGAAGTCATTAGATTGGCAAACAGTATTGATTACGGACTTGCGGGTTATGTTTGGACGAACGATATTAAACGAGGTCACCGTGTTGCGCAAAAAGTTGAAGCAGGAATGCTTTGGGTGAATGCTCAGAACGTTCGTGACTTAAGAACACCTTTTGGAGGTTCGAAATCTTCTGGTATCGGTCGTGAAGGTGGCCATTACGGCTTCAATTTTTATACTGAACAGAAAATTATTCATGTTTCAATTGCTGATCATCGTATTCAGCAGTTCGGGAAAAAATAGTGGAAGGTATGGTGAACACGATGGATTTTTCAATCATACGGATCGCGAGAACGGTTCTTCATGTAGTAGATTTGCAGGCGTCTCGTAAGTTCTATGTTGAGGGATTAGGCATGATTGAAACAGAAAGTGATGAAAATCATATTTACTTAAGAGGTTTAGAAGAACATTCGCATCACAGTTTACTATTGAAAAAAGCAGACAAAGCCGTTGTTGAGGTACTTAGTTACAAAGTGGAAAAAGAACAGGATCTCGATGAAATTGAAAAGCTTTTCATCTCACTGGGTCTGAAAACAAAATGGGTAGCGAAAGGGGTACAACATGCACTTGGAAGAACCCTTCGAGTGCATGATATCTCAGGAATTCCATTAGAGTTTTTTGCGGAAATGACTATCGTTGACCGGATGTTGCAGCGTTATGATCTTTATCGAGGAGCGAAAATTCAAAGGATTGACCACGTAAACTGTGCAGTACCAGATGTTCAAAAAGCCTTT
This sequence comes from Sporosarcina sp. FSL K6-1540, assembly GCF_038620285.1. Lineage (NCBI taxonomy): Bacteria > Bacillati > Bacillota > Bacilli > Caryophanales > Caryophanaceae > Sporosarcina > Sporosarcina sp. FSL K6-1540. The sequence goes on along the minus strand of NZ_CP152018.1, from coordinate 4,546,775 downwards.
GATTTTTATGTTGATCACTTAGGATTCTCGTGTTCAGAGTATACGGATACTGAGGATGGGGACTTGTGGGCAGCATGGCTTTATCGAAAGCCTACTGTTCATGATCAAGCATTCATGAGCGGTCCTGGACCAAAATTGCATCACTTTGCTTACTCATTAACAGATCGACTTAGCGTGCTCGATTGTTGTGATATTTTAGCGAGTATGGGCTATGCAGATTCAATTGAACGGGGACCCGGCCGCCATGGATTATCCAACGCCTTCTTCCTCTATTTAAGAGATCCAGATGGCCACCGCATTGAACTTTATACGGGCGATTATTTAACAAGCGACCCAGATTTAAAGCCGAAACGCTGGGATTTAAATGATCCACTTCGCCAAACATTCTGGGGTCACAAAGCACCGGATTGTTGGTTTAATGAAACAAGTACGTTCATTGATATTGAAACGGGTGAAGAAATAGAGTGTCAAGAACCATTATTAGCACAAAGACAACCAAAAATTATGGCTTAAGTACTGAACTAACCTATAGAACAATATGAAACACCTACGAAAATGTACCTGTTAACTTTTTCGTGGGTGTTTTTTGTATTGGAATAAACTAGCGATTACGAAACAATAAGAAGGCCTCCAAATTAAATTATAGCTTCAACTGGATTCGATTTGAACATGCTGGGAACTGGCCAACACAAATAACACTAATGTAAGCGCTTAAATATTCATAATGTTTGGAACCTTATTGACTATCAATCACAGGCAGTGTAGCATTATGAAAAATTAACTTTTAGAATCAAATTTTCACAAAATATGCAGGTTTAATTAAAGGGGGAAAAAGAATGAAGATTTATTTGAAGAAAATGGCGGTTGTCATTTTCGGTGCTGCATTACTACTTGGGGCATGTGGAGAAGGAGAGAAAAAAGAGTCGAGTGCTAATGGAGACACAAAGAAATATAAAATAGGTGTCACGCAAATTGTAGAACATCCCTCATTGAATGCCGCTTATGATGGCTTTAAAAAGGCATTGGAAGATGCAGGGCTTGACGTGGAATATGTAGTTCAGAATGCACAAAATGACAATAGTGCTAACACAACGATTGCTACAAATCTTGTTAACTCGGGTGTAGACTTGATCTTTGCAAATTCGACACCCAGTGCACAAGCTGTAGCAAGTGCGACTCAAGAAATTCCAATCGTTTTCACATCAGTTACAGATGCTGTTGGTGCTGAATTAGTAGAGTCATTGGAAAGTCCGGGAGGTAATGTAACAGGTACTATTGATTTGCATCCTGATGTAATTCCACAAACATTGAAGTTCCTACAAGAACAATTAGGTGCGAAAAATGTAGGCATTATTTATAACGCGGGGGAGCAAAATGCACGCGTTCAAGTGGATAAGATTCATGAAGTAGTAAAAGATATGGATTTGACTATTGTTGAAGCTCCTGTTGCCACATCAGCGGATGTAAAACAAGCGGTTGACTCATTGATTGGTAAAGTCGATTCTTTGTATATCATTAAAGATAACACGGTTGTTTCGGCGCTTGAAACTGTCACTTCAGTTGCGTTCGACAATAAACTACCCATGATGGTCGGTGAACTAGACTCCGTAAAACGAGGCGGTTTAGCAGCATACGGCTTTAGTTATCATGATCTCGGTTATGAAACAGGCCAAATGGCTGTGAAGATATTAAAAGGAGAAAGCAAGCCGTCTGAATTACCCGTTCAAGTTCCGAAAAAATTAAAATTTGTTGTTAATGAAGATACTGCATCTAAAATCGGTCTTGAGATTAAAGAAGAGTGGAAAGCTGAACTTAGTGAATAGATAGTTGATTATTTTTCATATTTTTAGTTGTTTTTTAGTTCCATGTTCAAATTTGCTTATTAGCGATATAAAATGAGGCCGATTGCATATAGTGCAATCGGTTTTATTTTATAGAAAAAAAACGGCGGATAATTTAATAACAGCAGGGTGCTTTAAGAAGTCTCACTATAATTCTCTTACCTTTAAAATATAGTGATTTCTTAAATTGAAAGGCCATTCTAAAATAATACTAGGCAGTATTGATCCAGTTCTAGGGAAATTCCTATTAAGTAAAAAGCGTCTCAAAGCTAGATGATGGAAGGAAAAAAGAGGGGAATCACGAAGAGGAAATCTGCTATTCAGAATTAATGATTGATTTTGAATGCGCTTTCACTATATAATGAAAATACTAAATCGGTTTACTAAACCGATTTATTGAAAAAATATTTAAAAATAGGACATTTACTATCGGAAAGGGGAGATTATGTTGCCATATATTTATTTGGTGTTTTTACGATAGGCGAAGCACTAAATACGTTTAATCCTTCTAGGGTGGGAGCCTTACGCTTTTTATGTCAAATTTATCACGAATTCGAATGTGTTATTTTAAATTTTTCTCGTAGCAAAAGTATCGACATGGGCGATGTGCGTTTGGTAGAAGGTTACCCGAGAACTTTCGCTGATAAAGAAATTCGTGAAGAGGGTCCCGGCAAGATATTTTCACTATCATTACAAAATCTCAAATCTTATTTTGGAACCAGAGGATAGTAAAGTAGGAATGTTTGAAGAAAATAATGTTGTTCATTGGCATATGGATTTTCGTAACAATATTTTGGTTAAATGAAAATGTTATTGAAAGCGTATACATTGAGTGGGGAATTTGAAATTAAGCAGTAAACTATCCCAAATCATAACTAAAGAGGACAAATGAAGATATCGAAATACTCGCTTCTTACTCAACTCACAGAAACTAAAGAAGTTGCCGTTATCCGGGAAAATGATGCAGAAGAAATTATCCAATCGACAAAAACTGCTATTGAAGGCGGCTTTTAAGCTAACCTATACAGCTCCAGATATACAATCATTGCGTAAATAGAATACGAATAATTAAAAAATATACATATTGGGGAAGAAAATAGGCTTGGGGGAAATGAATATGGAATGGATTATAAATTATTTGCCTATTATTTGGGTAGCTCTTGGAGTGGCTTTACTACTTTATTTGAACATTGTTGTAAAACTAAACAGTGTACTTGCTCTTTTGATCGTCGCGATACTGGTAGGTATTTTAAATGGTTTAACACTAGATGCAGTTGTCCTGTCGATCAAAACAGGTTTTGGCGGCACGCTTGGAAGTTTGGCAATCATTATCGGAATGGGTGCTGTACTTGGTAAATTGATGGTTGACTCCGGGGCTGCTCAACGCGTAGCTTCTACCTTATTAAACAAATTTGGAGTGAAAAATGTTGAGTGGGCAATATTAATTGTTGGAGCAATTTTCGGTATTTCAGTTTTTTACGAAGTTGCTTTCATCATTTTGGCTCCACTAGTAATTAGTATTGCTGTAGAAGCAAAAATTCCTTATTTACGTTTAGGGATTACTATGGTTGCCTCCGCGACAATGGCGCATAGTATATTCCCTCCACAACCGGGTCCAACTGCACTTGTTCAGGCATACGGTGCGGACATGGGTATGGTATATATATTGGGATTGGTTGTTGTCATCCCATCTGTTATTGCCGCGGGTATTATTTTACCTAGAATGCTACGTAATTTAGATCGTCCTGTGCCACCATTGTTGAAAAAGTCGAAAGAATTCACAGAAGATGAAATGCCTGGTTTTGCAATCAGTATAATTGTTCCATTGTTGCCAGCAATCATTATAACAACAGCTACTGTGATGGATCTATTTATTGAAAAAGGAACGATGTTCTACCAAATTATTAATTTCCTTGGCAGTGCCGAAATTAGTATGTTACTTGCGGTATTAGTTGCCATTTACGTATTCGGTACACGAAGAGGTCGAACAATGCCGGAAATCATGACTTCTTTTTCCGGGGCAATCGAGGGTATTGCGATGATTGTATTCATTGTTGGTGCCGGTGGTGCATTCAAACAAATCATTTTAGATACAGGAATTGGTGACTTTATCGCTGGAATGATGGAAAATACAAGTGTATCTCCGTTAATTATGGCATGGGTCATCACGGCAATGCTTCGTATTGCAACAGGGACAGGCGTTGTTTCTGCGATAACCGCTGCTGGAATCGTAGGTCCGCTTATTCATACGTTTGATGTGAATCCTGTATTAATGGTTTTAGCAACAGCCGCAGGAAGTAACACGATTACTCATGTAAATGACGCATCGTTTTGGTTGTTTAAAGAGTATTTTAACTTATCCATTAAAGACACATTCAAAACATGGGGCCTTCTTTTATTCACGAACTCGATTGTTGGTCTTGGTGTTGTATTACTACTTAGCTTATTTATTTAATGAAGTGAAAAGCTGTCTTCAAAGTCCATGTGAAGAGGATTTTGAAAACAGCTTTTTCTAATCCTTTATTAACTTGTAAATGTAAGTGTACTCACAATTCGTTTTAGACTAAGCACGTGAGGGTATGCTAATAGTGAATCGAAAATTAAGGAGGTTAATGTAATTATGTCATTAAGCAAAGAACTTAAAACCTTAAAAGACTTTCACTGTGATGACCGTTGTGTATTGAGTGTCTATTTAAACACTAATCCCGGTGATCCTGATCAACTAAACGGGGCATGGAGAATTCATTTGAAGAGTGGATTGAAGCGGATTGACGAGTATATTAAAGCTTCCAAAGATGAAAAGGAATTGAAAAATTTTACTGAACTTAGAAAGAAAGTTCAAACAGAAGTCGAGGATAATAAGAATGATCTAAGCAAAGGTGTTGTGATTTTTGCATCATTAGAGCCGGAACTATGGGCAGTTCACTATGTTCAAGTCCCAGTGAAAACAAGCTTCCACTGGGAAAACCACCCAGTCACTGAAGAGATGGAATATATGTACAAAGCATATCCGGAAGCGGGGATTATCTTGCCGAGCTTTGGGGAAGTACGCATTTTAGATACAGCAATGGGGGCCGTTATTGATGAAGCCACCTATGTATTCGACGCGAATTTGGAAGGATGGGGAAAAAGTCAGAAAAAAGATCCTAACGAAACACTAACCGGGGCTACTCGTGACGACGCCTTAGAACCACGTTTGAGAGAAAACCTTCAGCGGTTCTATAAAGGAATGGGTGAAATTGTTGGGAAATTGAAAAAGGAACGCGGCTGGCAAGAAATACATGTGTCGGGTGAAGCTGATTTAGCAAACGCTTTCGCCGAAACGTTGCGAGAAAAACCAGCAAGCTGCATCTATAAAAACTTGAATAATAGCAAACCGGCTGATGTGCTTCACCAAGTCTTTGAAAAGTAAATATGCGAAATTGGAAAAACGAATGGCTCTTTTATAAAAAGAGCCGTTCGTTTTTTTGTGCTTTCTACTTTGAATGAATGTCATAGTTAGAACATACCGCCCGCTAGACGAATAACCTAGGTGTGGGTAGAGCAATTGAATTCTGTTCACATTTAACTTGGGAAATTACGAGGTTGTCAAAATGGAAGGATGTGTTAGCGATGCAACTTTTTTATGTAGTTAGGACTGGCGACACATTAAATAACATAGCTAAGCGGTGGGAACTTCCAGTGAAATCCCTTATTGCCGCAAATAATTTAACGCAACCATATAGAATCACTATCGGGCAACAGTTGTCAATTCCACCTGGCGTCAATAAATACCGCGTTAAGTCGGGAGATTCCGTGTACCGGATTTCTCAAATGTATGGTGTTCCTGTTTCTTTGATTGTCGAAACAAATAGGCTAAGGCCACCATATGCCTTACAGGTAGGTCAGTTACTTGAAATCCCACCTGGTGTAGCTTATTACGTCGTTCAACCTCGGGACACATTGGTTCAGATTGCCAAGCGTTTCAACGTGACGACAGGTGGTCAAAGCAATCCTAAGTATTTACAGACGACCAACGAACTGCCATCCACAGCTCTAACTCCTGGAATGAAATTAAGTATTCCTTTCGCGCCTACCGCTGATCGAGGATTTCTTGCTTATACATCTGATCGCGGAGGGCAGTATGATATATGGGTGTATAATCCGCGGACCGGGAAAAATAGACAACTTACAAGTGGTTTAGGCGATGCACGCTCGCAACCAATTTGGTCGCCGGATAGCGGCCGAATCGCATTTGTTGGGAAGGATAGGATTATCTATGTTATTTATACAGCAACGGGTTTAATCGCTGGTATTGATCAGTTGGAAGAAGGGGGAGATTTCAGTCTGGGTTGGTCTCCAGACAGTTCAAGTTTAGCTTATGCGACCCGAGGAATGATTATACTGTATAACGCCACGTTGCATGCAGCGAAGACGATCAGGCAACCTGGTGCATCAGAAGTGAGCTGGTTTCCGAGTGGCACGGAATTAATGTTTCAAGCTCTGGATGCATCAGGTATAAGTCAGCTATTCAGCAGTGATACAAATGGAATGGCTAAAAAGCAAATTACTAGAAATACGAACGGTCCTCTTCATGATGCGCGTCTATCACCCGATGGTAGCTTTGCTCTCTATACAACACCAGGTGCAAGTGTTTCAATTATTTACACTGTGGAGCTTGCTACAGGTGTTGTGCATGAAGTGAAAGGGGGACCAGATGGGAAAAACTATTTCCCGGAATGGTCACCTGATTCTTTACGAATCGCGTATAGTGCGACCGCATCTGATGATAGAGGCTATTTTACGCAAATAAGAACTGTGGAGCGACTTGGGAATGATGATCGGATATGGGCGATTTCGAATTGCTTTTCGACACCAGTTACTTGGTCGCCTGATGGAAGAAAAATTGCATACCTTTCTGGGTGTAAAGAGCAGGAATTTGCCAATGAGCTGTGGGTGCTTGATCTAACCCATCCTGTCCCAATTAGGCTCATTGAAGACGTGACTATCACGTCAGTGCAATGGTCGCCAACACCGATTATGGATTTGTCAAAAGCGGAATTTACGAACGAGACTTTTGACGTTAACTTTCAATATCCCGCAAGTTGGCATAGGGTAAACAATGAAAGATATGAAGGCGATGATGGCTTTTTTCAGATTTCAGCTCTTTTGGGATCCGATTCGATCGACAAGGTATGCCATGACGAAGCTTTTCAAAAACTAATGCCCTATGGCTCGGCGCCTCGAATAATAAAATCACAAAACCCATATGAACAGTCATGCACTATTTTACCTTCTGCCGATCAACCAGCTGAAATGAAGGGGCAGGCAGCCTTTATCGCAAATTATCCGAGTCCGATAATGATTGATGGAATATCTTATAATTACTTTATATTATGGGCGGATAAGGAACATATTGATGGAATTTCCTCAACTGTTTTGTTTTTGCCGTAGGGTACTTCGAAAAAATAACCACTAGGGTTGGTTACTCCTAGTGGTTTTCAGTAAATATTTTCTATTATTTATAAGTCTTTTCCGATTCACTCTTTTGTCTGTCGTTTTGTGTCATCGGTTCATGCTTCGGATTTATGTTTCCGAGTTCGGCTAACTCAAGCGAAATTTCTTCTTTCATTGTATTCGATTTTAATTTTTGATGTTTCGATGGGGTTGATTTGTTGGTAGTTCCTTTTGGATTATCTTTTGTCATAATAAACCCTCCATTTCAATAAGTGTATTCTACGTTAATATGGCTTCAAAACCGATTTCAATTCGTATTAGCTGTGAAGAAATTTATTGAGACGAAAAAAGCATGATCCATGAAGGACCATGCTTTTTCATTCCCCTATGAAAGGGGTGCACTCGGAAAATTTGTTTTCTCAATGATACAAACTGTTTTTACTGACGATTATTTAATACTCGTCTTTCAGCTTGATAAGCCTGACGTGCGCCGCCACTTTTGGCAAAGCTGTCAGTATTCAAATTGCACTTAAACAAAAAACGTAACGCTTACTGCTTGGTCTAAAACTTCGTGATTAACCTGTATTACTTAGTTAAAGCCTTAATTATTCATCCCTAATGCCGGATGAATAGCTAAGTGATACACAACTTAACTCTAAATCAGGTGGTTCTCATCGAATGTAACTAGTCGCCAGTAAAGCAAATTTTCCGCCAAGGCTGTGCATTTCATCCATTAGAAGTTACTTGTAGGTTACTCGTCTACGAATAGCTTCTTCAGGTTGTTTCACCTTGTAATCTATCTATACCCAGCTGAATATGATATAAACCATTTTAAGTGAAATAGTTAAAAATACAATCAATCCACGAATGAAAACATGTTTAAAGCGTTAAGAATCAACTAATACGACTTATATTCCTATGACTTGTGACAAATTTATGAATTAATGTAATCTTGACTTAATACGACATTTTTTTTAAACATGATGTTGTACGATGAACTAGTTGCTTCCGAACCTACTAGATAAAGAGCGCATAATTTGAAGCCGAATATATTATATGGAGGAAGATTTGTGAAAAGGCTACTGAATGAAAAGGCGTTGTTGTTTCAAATTGGGATTAAGAGAAAAGTCATGTATAGAAAAGCAAAAACTTTCGGATATACGCATCCCCTTGTTGTCGCGTGTAGTCAAGAATTGGATGAGTTGATTAATAGATATCAAGAAAAAGTATCGTAATAAATGAAGTAATTACTCAGCTCAAATGCGGATTATCCCTAATTGTGTAGAAAAACGGTCAAAACTCCTTCGGCGGGTATTGGTCGTTTTTTTGTACGTAAAAATGAACCAAGTAATTCGTTGAGTTTTTATACATTAAAATGAATCGTTAATAATTAAAAAACAAAAAACACTATTTAGAAAATGTAAGCGCTTCAATGTTTAGAATACTTAAAATTCCATTGACTAACATTTGCAAACAGTGTATTGTTACGAATAATTATCGTCGTAAAGACAAGTCTATTAAAGAAGGCGATAATGAAAAAGGGGGAACAAAAATGAAAACAAATTGGTTAAAGTATGCAGTGGCATTATTTAGCGTTATTTTCATCCTTGCGGCATGTGGAGAAAACAAAGCAGAGAATGCATCCAAGCCATCAAATGATGAAAAAGAGCAAGGAACTAATGAAGAAACGAAGAAATATAAAATTGGTATGACTCAAATTGTCGAGCATCCATCTTTGAATGCTGCGGCAGATGGATTTAAAAAAGCATTGGCTGATGCAGGTCTTGACGTGGAATACGTTGAGCAAAATGCTCAGAATGATAATAGCTCTAATACAACGATAGCTAATAACTTAGTCAGTTCAGGCGTTGATTTAATTTTTGCGAACTCGACGCCTAGTGCACAAGCAGTCGCAGTAGCGACACAAGAAATTCCAATTGTATTTACATCGGTAACTGATGCTGTAAGTGCTGAACTAGTTGCTTCAATGGAAAGTCCAGGCGGCAATGTGACTGGGACAATTGATAATCATCCTGAAGCAATTCCATCAACGATGAAGTTCATGAAAGAAGAATTAGGCGTTAAAAATGTTGGAATGGTCTTTAACGCTGGAGAGCAAAACTCACGTTCACAAGTTGATGCGGTTAAGGAAATATTGAAAGATATGGATATGACTGTAAAAGAAGCGCCGGTTGCAACATCCGCGGATGTGAAGCAAGCTACTGAATCATTGATTGGTAAAGTAGATGCTTTCTACATTATTACAGATAATACGGTTGTGTCAGCACTTGAATCGGTGATAGATGTTGCGAATGCCAATAAGATTCCGCTGTTAGTCGGTGAATTCGACTCCGTAAAACGCGGTGGTTTAGGCGCATATGGATTTGAATTTTACGATATAGGTTTTGAAGCAGGTCAAATGGCTGTTAAAATCTTAAAAGGCGAAAGTAAACCAGCTGACTTGCCCGTTCAAATTCCTCAGAACTTAAAATTTGTTATAAATAAAGCTACAGCTGATACACTTGGTCTTGATATCAAGGACGAATGGAAAGCTGAATTAAGCGAATGAATTAGGAGATGATTCTGTATGTTTAGTGCTATATTCGGCTCTGTGGAGCAAGGAATCATCTATGCAATCATGGCACTCGGTGTGTACATCACATTCCGGGTGCTAGATTTTCCCGATCTAACGGTTGACGGAAGTTTTGTAACAGGGGCAGCGGTTGCAGCCACGATGATTGTCTTTGGGTATCATCCGTTATTCGCAACTGGAGTCGCCATTGTTATTGGATTTATTGCCGGTTGTATTACGGGTCTTTTACATACGAAAGGAAAGATTAATCCATTACTTGCGGGTATCTTGATGATGATTGCTCTGTACTCTATCAATTTAAGGATTATGGGGATGACGTCGGATAGTTCTGTTGGACGTCCCAATATTCCTTTGTTAAATGCAGAGACGTTGTTTAGTAAATTCTATGTATTTTGGAGTACGCTTGGCATTGATGAGTCAATCAATCAATTCTTCAGCATGCTAGGCGTTACATACTTACCTTCTACATGGGGAACGTTATTTTTAATGATTATAGCTACATTGCTTATTAAAGTCGTTGTAGATTGGTTTTTACAAACAGAAATCGGGCTTGCAATACGGGCAACTGGTGATAATAAGAAAATGATTCGCAGCTTTTCAGCGAATACAGATACTCTTGTAATCCTAGGGTTAGGCCTATCTAATGGGCTTGTCGCTTTTTCTGGTGCATTGATTGCTCAGTACTCGAAGTTTTCCGATATCGGTATGGGAATCGGTATGATTATTATCGGACTAGCTTCTGTTATTATTGGTGAAGCAATCTTTGGTACGAAAACAATTATGCGAACAACACTTGCAGTGATTGCAGGTGCTATTATTTATAGAATCGTATTGGGTCTTGCACTTCGAGTAGAATTTCTCGATACAGGAGACATGAAGTTAATCACCGCCGTTATTGTTATAGCTGCACTTATTTTACCGCAATACATTGATAAAAGACGGGAAAATAAGAGGAAAGCGAAACGTCATGCCGAACGATTAACAACTTATGATCATGTATTAAACAAGGGAGGGAACGCAATTGCTGAAACTCCAACAGATAAATAAAGTATTTAACGAAGCGACTCCCGATGAAAAAATCGCACTTGATCAAATCAACTTGCATTTGAAAAAAGGAGATTTTGTAACTGTCATCGGCAGTAATGGTGCGGGGAAATCAACAATGATGAATATGATTTCAGGAGCACTTACGCCTGATTTCGGTGTTATTGAAATCGCGGGTAAAAATGTTGTGAAACTGCCTGAATATAAACGTTCGGTAATGATCGGCAGAGTATTCCAAGATCCAATGGCAGGAACCGCTCCTTCTATGACAATTGAAGAAAACCTAGCAATGGCGTACTCGCGCAATAAAACACGCGGATTACGTAAAGGTGTTCACAAGAAACGTCGTGAACTATTCCGGGAATCACTAGAAACACTTCATTTGAACCTAGAGGATCGATTGAATGCCAAGGTAGGTATGCTATCAGGTGGGGAGCGTCAAGCACTCTCTTTGTTAATGGCTACTTTTACACAACCGTCCATTTTGCTTCTTGATGAACATACAGCGGCCCTTGACCCATCAAGGGCGGAATTGATCACGAATCTAACGAAACAACTTGTAGAAAAGGATCAGTTGACAACGCTGATGGTCACACATAATATGCAGCAAGCAATGGATTTAGGCAATAGGCTCATTATGATGGATAAAGGGCAAATCATCTTGGAAGTTGAGGCTGAAGAGAAGAAGCAGTTGACGATCGAAAAGTTAATGGCCGAATTCCAACGCATTCGCGGTGAAAAGTTAAACAGTGATGCCGCGTTGTTATCTGTGTGAAGTGAATTAGGATAAAACACCACAACCTGCCATGGTTGTGGTGTTTTTTTGGGAGTCGCGGGTAAATTCGACAAAACCATGTTAATCGGTCAAAATTCAGTATAAGAACTGGTATGATTAGAATAAACTCAAAGTGGAAAAGGTGTTTTATAATGAAGAAATTTATCATCATAGGCTCAGGAATTTTAGGAGCGTCGACAGCGTATCATTTAGCCAAATCTGGAGTTAAAGTGACAGTTATAGATCGTCAGGACGCGGGGCAGGCGACGGATGCGGCAGCGGGCATTATCTGTCCATGGCTATCCCAACGGAGAAATAAAGCTTGGTACGCCCTTGCGAAAGGCGGGGCGGCATATTATACGTCACTCATCCAACAGCTTGAAGAAGACGGGGAAACGGAAACGGGGTACCGACGCGTTGGTGCGGTTAGCTTGCACACGGATGCTGTCAAACTCGAGAAAATGAAAGAACGTGCGGTAAAAAGACGAGAAGATGCACCTGAAATTGGCGATATCCGTCAATTGAATGCAAGTGAAACATCGGCTTTATTTCCGCCGCTTTCTGGGGAATATGAATCTATTCAAATTAGTGGAGCGGCTCGTGTAAACGGGCGAGCTTTACGAAATGCGTTGGTCAGTGCCGCAAAAAAACATGGTGCAGTGTTCGTAAATGGGTCTGCAGCACTTATTGCTACAGACAAAGTTGTCACGGGAGTTCAAGTAGAAGATCAACAGTTTTTAGCGGATAAAGTCATAGTCACTGCCGGTGCATGGGCGGCAGAATTAGTTGAGCCGCTAGGCATTCATCTACAAGTGAGTGCTCAAAAAGCACAAATCGTCCATCTACAACTTGAAAAAACACAAACCACCGAATGGCCAGTCGTCATACCACCAACTGACCAATACATTCTTGCATTTGATCATGGAAAAGTAGTCATTGGAGCAACGCATGAAGATGATAAACAGTTTGATATGCGCGTTACTGCTGGAGGCTTGCATGAGGTATTAGGTAAAGCTCTAACAGTCGCGCCAGGATTAGCAGACAGCGCTTTTACCGAGGTACGTGTAGGTTACCGTCCGTTTACCCCAGGTTTCCTCCCGATTATTGGAGAAGTTCCAGGAGCAAAAGGGATTTTACTAGCGAATGGATTGGGTGCTTCAGGACTAACTGTCGGACCTTTCTTAGGAAAACAACTAGCAAAATTAGCAATGAATGAACCGGTTGAAATAGACCTTGAGTTGTATAAAGTTGTAAGTGCAATCAAAGCTGAGTAACAGTCGCCTGAATGTATTACCATAATTTACTTCATTCTCAAGCCGTTTTTCAGCTTGAGAATTTTTTTGGCATAAAATTTTAAAACGACTACATAAAAAAAGACAAACAGACCATGCTATCGTTACTGACAAATTTGAAGGAGGATTATCAATGACTAAGATGTTGCGTGTTTTGGCCACTTTGCTCGTCATTTTTTCTTTGATGGGTTGTGGAACGAAGAAAAATGAAGAAGTGAAGGACAATGCAGTGGGGACAGAAACAGAAACGGATGTAAACGATACTACCACCAATGATTCAACAAACGGTACTACAAACAACTCGGCAACGGATACCAATCCAAATAGCGAAGGTAATCAAGAGCTGACGGTCGCTGATGATGTTGCTGATAAAATAGTGGAAATGGAAGAAGTGGAAAGCGCCAATGTCATCGTAACTGACACAAATGCTTATGTGGCAGTCGTGCTAAAAGAAGGAGCAGATGGTTCAGAAGTGACTGAGAATAAGATTGCGGATGAGGTCAGGTCGACTGATGCTAACTTTAAAAATGTTTATGTATCGATGAATCCCGATTTTGTAAAACAAATGGACGAATATGGAACTAAGATTAGAGAAGACAAACCAGTGGAAGGATTCTTTGAAGAGTTTTCAGATGCGATGAAGCGAGTATTTCCTGATGCGCATTAAGCTATCCGTTTCAACTGTCTATTCAATAAAAGGCTCATCATTCTTCCAATGAATGATGAGTTTTTTTTGATGAATAAACTATTTTCGGAATTACACTTCAGGTTCTCGCTAATGGACAGTTAAACCTGTTTATTTCTCGCATCGTACTTATAAAAAGGATTAACAAGCAAGAAAAAGGGGAATACGAATAAAATCGAGTATTTTTTGTGGTTTATATAAGGAGAGAACTATATGAAATCAAAAAGAGTCAGCGTAATTGTCATTAGCGCTTTATTCATACTGGGTGGATGTTCATCAAGCGCGGATCAAGTTGTAGAGACACCAGATATTACCGAAACGGATACACCCGAAAAACAAATAGAAAGCCCCGAAACTAATCCTGAGCAAACACATGAAGAAATCTTAGCGCAGGTAACATCTGCTATAGAAACTGATGTGAAATTGATGTTGCCAGAGGATATTTTTGTAGGGGAAGGTTATCTGACGGCGACTACTGCATCGAGCAAAAATAATTACGAAGTAAATTTTTATGTCACAAATGTACCGATTCCTGTAAATGATTCTACCTTGCACGATGCACACCCTTATATGATTGTGAATGGGACATGGTATGATTCAGCGGCTAGTGCTAAAGCGAAAATCAATTACCAACCCATCAATGATGGCGCTCAAAAAGTTGATTTGGGAAATGGCATTACGGGATACCAAGATGCCGGTGCAGGGAGTATTTTCCTTACATGGCATGAGGGGCGCTGGTCATTTTCGATGCGTAATCGGAATAGCGAAGTAGGAAGTGCGAAAATGATCGATTTGGCAAAAGAGATTGTCGCAAAGTTAGAAAACCAATTATTACCAGCTCCGCAAAAGATCGGGGCTGGGATGTTTGATATGAATAGTGAGGGTGCAGCTGCGAATAGCTTTATGTGGCAGGAAGAGGAAGTCGTTTACGAGGTATATACGGTAGATCCTTTGTTACTTGTTGATACTGTAACAGACCAGATGAAGTAAGAATAGTGCTGAAGTCAAGACACCGCTCCAAGAGAAAAATGTAAACATTCTTCTCTTTAAATTAATGCTTCCTTGCCTGTGCTAAACACAATTTGAAGTTGTGTTCAGTACAGGCATTTTTCGTATTGCGAATTATTTTCCAAATTAAAGAGGTATTCCCACAACTATTGTGAATAAAATAGAATAACAAACGATAATTACGGGAGGAATAATTATGTTAAAGCCTGTTGAAAAGTTGCCGCTTGGGTTCATTTTTATACCTGTGATGATGCTATTGTTATCGTTCACAATACTCACTAATTTTAATTTGATTGGCTATCATTATAATTTAGATGAAAGTGCATCTTTCATAACGATTGAAGAAGGTTTTTTCAACAAAGAAAAATATAATATACAAATTAATGATGATAACACTCTACAAATCTTACAAAAGGTAATGATTCCTGTTAATTCAGCAGAGCGTATATGGCAATCCGATTTGATTATAATCTCGTTATTTATCGGATTATTTGCATACATATTTCAATCAGCTGCAAGACAAAGAAAAACCTTTAACTGGTTCGTACAATTATATGTAGGCATGTCTTTTTGTTATCCATTTATTTACAAAATATAATGGTGAGTAGGGGTTGGGGAAATCCATTTTCACGGGATCATTTCCGGTCCGCTTTCGGCGAAATATTCACGACACATTTATCGAGAGGCATGTGTGGCTAGAAGTGACTCCGTCACTTCTAGCCACACTATTTTCGTTAATCCTGTTGCGAATAGTTGCCTGTCGCGTTCCTACAATATTTAAGTGAATAATGCAGTTGCCTGGAAAGAAAAGAATAGATGACTTTCTATAGGTGGTGTAGGTGCCCGAAGATGCAATTTCGGGCACTCTAGTACGTTGTAAAATGCGTTCCTTGCTTACTTTTAGCAAAGAGTATGCTCCTAATCATGTGATACCTTATAGAAAGTGACACTTCTTTACTTAAAAAAGAAAAAACCATATAGAATGCATCAGCCGCCAAAATTGCATCTTTGGCGGCTTTTATCCAGGTAGATGCCCCTCTATTCTTTCGTCTCAAAAAGTTTTAGCACTTCGTATACTTATGCATTTGGAGCGCGATGGATGAAGGACCACCATACGATTATCGGGAAAGAAATGTAGTGATGCGACAAAATCGCATCACTACATTTCTAGACATCTCGATAATCGTATAGAAGTCTTTATATCCAAAGCAATCCAAAGTCAACTTTACACGTAGCGCCTAGTAGTTAATCATGTTATTCACTGGTTACTTTGGTTAATCAACAGACGTGATATGTAGTATGTCTTATCTTCTTTATAACATGGAATATTAGTGTCCATAGCGAGATACTAGAGAACATAGGGGAGTTCAATAAACGAGGTTTATAGATCCCGAACAAAGCCGTTGAGATTTGTTTATTAATGAAAAAATGAAACCAATTTGAGTAAGTAACGTATAGTAAGTTAAATCAAAAAATGGGAGGAATACATATGAATGGACAAGATGAATGGGAAACCAATCTGGACAAAGAAATGATAGCGCTGAAAGCCAAAATAGATCATTTGGAGAATGAAATCAAGGAAATGGAATTTCTTGTGCCAAAACCATTTATCACCTCGGAACAAATCGGGCAGATTGGCAAATTTCTATTAGGAGCAATCGTTCTAATCGGAATTTTTTGGCGATGAATGAACCAACTAGGCTAGCTGTAGCAGAATTTTCGTTTTTAATAGGTGAAAAATTGAACGTATGTTCTTTTGTGCTATAGTAAGAATGGAAAGAGAATTCGCAGAGGTTAATCAAAGGAGTCAATCTATATGAAATTAGTATCATGGAACGTCAATGGATTAAGGGCATGTGTTAGTAAAGGTTTCTTAGAATACTTTGAAACGGTGGATGCAGACATCTTTTGTGTACAGGAGATAAAACTGCAAGAAGGTCAAATTGATTTACAGTTGGATGGTTATCATCAATATTGGAATTACGCACTAAAAAAGGGCTATTCAGGTACGGCTGTATTCACGAAAGAAAAACCATTGACTGTGAAATACGGTGTAGGCGATTTAGATGCTCAAGAAGAGGGACGGATTCTTACGCTTGAGTTCGCGCAGTTTTATTTAGTAAACGTCTATACGCCAAACTCGCAGCGGGATTTGGCACGATTGCCATTTCGCTTGGAATGGGAAAACGACATGCGTGACTACTTAAAGAAACTGAATGATATGAAACCAGTCATTCTATGTGGTGATTTGAATGTCGCGCATCAGGAAATAGATGTACGAAATGTGAAATCGAACATCGGTAATTCGGGCTTCACCAGTGAGGAACGCGGAAAGATGACGGAGCTATTAGGGGAAGGATTCATCGATACGTATCGGTATTTCAATCCAAATCTAGAAGGAGCATATACTTGGTGGTCGTACATGAGTAAGGTTAGGGAACGGAATATTGGATGGCGGATTGATTATTTCATAGCCTCCAAACAATTGGAATCTCTATTGAAAGATGCTACCATACATCCACATATACTCGGCAGCGACCATTGTCCGATTGTTTTAGAAATTGATTTATAAATAAAGATGTTAGGGGAAATAACTTATAGGGACTACCGACCAAAAATAACGACGTTGCTTATCTTTGCTTATGATTGAAGCAAATGCACAAAATGCCATGAATTTTTACACAGCTATTTTGATGAATCGGAAATTCTAAATGTAGTCCATCAAGAAAACGACATGATCATGCACGCCACATTCACAATAAAAGGACAGGCGTTCATGTGCATCGACAGTTCTATCAACCAAGAATTCACATTCACTCCTTCCACTTCATTGTTTGTGGCATGTGACACGGCAGCGGAAATTGGTCGGCTTTTTGAACAGCTATCACAGGATGGACGAGTCCTGATGCTGCTTTCTGAAACGCCGGTCAGTGACAAGTTTGGTTGGGTAGGGGATAAATTCGGCGTCACCTGTCAATTGAACTAACCAAAAAAGTGATGGAAGTCAATCCGGAAAACGAAAAGGAGCTTGCTTAAGTAGATCATCTACTTAAGCAAGCTCCTTTTTAAAGGAATAAGAAAATATCTGTTTTTCAATCTTGAGCAGTGTCTAGACTCCAGGTGCCTTACGGTTTTCTTAATTATTAAAATCGTTTCCGGTCGATTAAAGAATCATTATTTAATTCATTCCGCTCAAATGGATTTGTATCCAATGAATGTATGGCCGTCCCATCACGTTCATCTAGTACTGCATCGGTCCGGTCGATATCCGCTTCTTCACGGCGCACGGTTTCGTTAACCGTTTCTGTATCATGAACTTCACGTTTGCCAACCACGATTTCTTCACTAACGACAGGACGTTTTGTCACTTCAACCCGCTCTTCCATAACAGGTATATGAATATTTTCACCATCATCAAACACTTCTCCGGCAGCAGTCTCTTCAGTTACTGCGCGTCGTTCAATGTACACTTCTTCACGTGTGACGGGCACTTCTACCGTTTGTGTCTCTTCGACAATGTGCTTACTGACGTTCACTTCACCCGCCTGATAGCGTTCTTTGTCGACATTGAGCTTCTCTTCGTGCAATCTTAGATGTTCTTCCTGTTCTGCATCTGTTCCTAACCCTAACCCTTGGCTGTTCATTGCTAGATTGGGATTATCATAATCATCAACAACAAGATTTGAGCCGATATTAGGATCTGTATAACCTGCTTGATATTCCGTTCCTTGATTTCCATAGAGATTACCGTATTCCTGGTCCACGTATAGAAGAATTCCGCCAGCTTTGACTTCATTGAAATAACGGTTGGATTCTTCGTCGGTGAAGCCCATGTTAGTGAATGCACCTTTGACGGGTTCATCTCCGCTCAGGAAAGCGATGAACTTGTCCATCCAGTTACCTTCAGGCGATCGGAGATCCACATCAGTTTCTCCTCGGATAATCGATAATGTATCTGCATCATTCGTCACAATATAAATATCGTTTTTAGTATAACCTTGCGCTTTTAACTCATCAATCTTATTCAAGACTTGGGTTTCATTATGGAATGTACCTACAAACTTTTTGTCAGCCATTTCAAATTGCCTCCTAAGATTTTTATAGTGTTAGTGCTAGTCTTTAAAATACCCAGCTTTCAAATAATAAAACCTATCCGCAATTTGCTGCTGAAGCATATTGAATTCACGTTAACGATTACCTGTTGAACCCATTTGATTAGTAGCAACTGATGCAAAAATGAAAAGAATGAAAGAGAACTTTATCAATTTGCCTCGTAAAAACGGCAAGAACTCTAGGGGAGTTGTCTGTATTTGATTTATAGTTGGGTTAGTATTAACTGCTATTTTGATAGAGAGGTTCTTTTGATAGCCCAGTAGAATAAAGAGGAGAAGGTCAAAACGGATGTTGTAGCCGAGTAAAAAAATGATAACTTGAAAAAGGCTGTAAACCAATATTGGTTTACAGCACTTTTTTGGTAGTAGAAGATTTCTAAGCACCTACTCTGGAGTAACGAAGGTGTTTTTCCCTGCTTTCAAGCCTGATAGGAGGACAATTAAAGATGCAATGATAATAATCAGCATCGGCACTGTCCAACCTGATGTGAAATCGTGTAATAATCCGAAGAGTACTGGTCCAACCGCCGCAAGTAAATAGCCGAAGGACTGTGCCATACCTGATAGATCTGCAGCTTCATGTGGTGTCCGTGTGCGTAATGAGAAGAACATCATTGAAAGTCCAAATGCTGCGCCACCTGCAATTCCAATCAAAATCATAAAGAGTGGAACAAGTGCAGTTGTGCCTGCCATGATACCGCCATAGCCCAAGAGGTATAATAGTGCGACACCCGCTACAATCCAGCGCTGATCTTTTACTTTTCCTGCTAGAATCGGAACGATGAATGTCATTGGTAATTGCGCAAATTGCAAGAGGGAAACCATCCATCCAGCACTATCTGGACTTATTCCTTGCGTTTTTAACACCTCAGGCATCCATGCGGAAGTTGTATAAAATATCAAAGATTGGAACCCCATAAAGAAGGTAACACTCCAAGCCAATTGAGAACGCCATAAAGAGGGTGATTTGGCCTTTTCCAAATGAACATCCAATGAATTTGGTGATTTCTTGTTTTTAAGTTGCGGGAGCCAGACGAGTAGAGCGATAAATGCTAGCAACGCCCAAACTCCTAATGCGCCTCTCCATCCAAACTGTGTATTATGAGAAAGTGGTGCACTGACGCCAACCGCGATGGCTGCGGATAAATTCATAGAGACCGAATAAATACCGGTAATGAGACCCATATGCAGTGGAAAGTTGAGTTTTATTAGACCTGGTAATAAGACATTTCCAAATGCAATGGCAAGTCCTATTAGGAAAGTGCCAATGAGCAAATTAGGTGTTGTGCCTAGAGAACGAGTAATAATACCTGCTGTCAATAAAATGAGTGATACAAATAATGTCAGTTCCATTCCGAAGCGACGTGCAATTTTCGGAGCGAACGGTGAAATAAGTGCAAAAGCGAGCAGAGGAATGGTCGTTAGGAATCCCGCTAATACATTTGAAATGGCCAAACTGTCTCTAATGGAAGAGATTAATGGTCCGACAGATGTTAAAGGCGACCGAAGTGTGGACGCGATGAAAATGATTCCGATAAGAAGAAACCATGTATTTCGTGTGAATTTTAATTTTTTATTTGTATTCATGGAATGTGGATTGGTCAAGATAATGCCCCCAAAGTCTACTTATTTCATCTACAATAACACATTCACCGCACATAGTACGTTCATTGAATTGAATGAATCATTATTTAACTTTTGAGGATGTTGAAATCTGAAATTCCCGTGCTATACTAATAACATTCTAATAGCATTCGCTCATATAATAGCGGGAATATGGCCCGCAAGTATCTACCGATTTACCGTAAATAAATCGACTATGAGAAGCAACGAATTGAAAAAGTCGTACTCATTTAATTGGGTATGTCTCTTTCTTTTCCATTCAGCAAATAAGCCTGAATGACATTGCTCCTCTCATGGTTTGATTGGATGCATGGTCATAGGGCTTATTTTTGTGGCTCTTGATTGTGAAAACAAGAAGGAGGAAAAATAAAATGAAATTGTTAAAAGATAAAATTGTAAAAGACGGTAAAGTATTATCGAATCAGGTGCTAAAAGTAGATTCATTTTTGAATCATCAAATCGATCCACCTCTTATGCAGGCGGTTGGGGAAGAATTTGCAACACGATTTAAAGATGCGGGAATAACAAAAATTCTAACGATTGAATCGTCGGGTATTGCTCCATCAATGATGGCGGGCTTGATACTAGGGGTACCGGTAATTTTTGCACGTAAAAGGAAATCACTAACGTTAGTGGACCATTTGTATACGGCGAGTGTCCATTCATTCACAAAAAACGAAACAAATGATATTTCCGTTTCAAAAGATTTCATTACAGCACAAGATACAGTCTTACTCATCGATGACTTCCTTGCAAACGGACAAGCTGTACTTGGGTTGCTAGATATCATTGAGCAAGCTGGAGCGAAGTTGGCAGGCGTTGGTATTGTTATCGAAAAAGGTTTCCAACCTGGCGGGGCGCTCATCCGTGAACGCGGCATCCGTGTAGAGTCACTTGCGAATATTGCTTCACTCGAAAATGGGCAAGTGACATTTATTGAGGAGGAAACTTCCAAGTGAGCAATCCACTTAAGTCAACTGCTTTAGGGCTCCAACATGTTTTGGCGATGTATGCGGGGGCGGTCCTCGTACCATTAATCGTCGGTAATGCACTGGGCCTAACTTCTACACAACTGACTTATCTTGTTTCCATCGACATTTTAATGTGTGGGATTGCAACGATTTTACAAATTATGAATAACCGTTTCTTCGGAATCGGATTGCCCGTTGTATTAGGCTGTTCGTTTACAGCGGTAGGACCGATGATTGCGATTGGCACCGAGTCTGGAATTTCCGCTATTTATGGGGCAATTATCGTATCGGGACTTTTCGTCATTGTTATTAGCCGTTTCTTCGGTATGCTTGTACGATTTTTCCCTCCAGTTGTAACAGGTTCTGTAGTTACGATTATCGGTATTACGTTAATTCCCGTGGCTATTAACAATATGGGTGGGGGACAAGGTGCAAGTGATTTCGGTTCATTGTCGAATATAGCATTGTCTTTCGGAACGTTGCTTTTTATCCTCCTAGTCTTCAAGTTTTCCACTGGTTTTATGCGGGCTATTTCCATCTTACTCGGCTTGGTTGTCGGGACTGTTGTTGCTACGTTTATGGGGAAAGTTGACTTCTCGGCCGTTCGGGATGCAGCCTATTTCCATATGGTTGAGCCTTTCTACTTCGGTATGCCGACTTTCGAATGGTCGGCTATCTTTATAATGATCTTAGTGGCAATGGTATCCCTTGTTGAATCAACAGGCGTTTACTTTGCGCTAGGTGATATTTGTGAGCGCGATATAAAGAGAAAAGATCTTGAAAAAGGGTATCGTGCGGAAGGGATCGCCGTCTTACTAGGCGGTATTTTCAATGCATTTCCGTATACGACGTTTTCACAAAATGTCGGTTTAATTCAAATGTCAGGTGTCAGATCACGAAAAATTATTTTAATCGCGGGTATTATGTTGGTTACGCTCGGTTTTGTTCCAAAAATCGCAGCTTTCACAACAATTATTCCAAATGCTGTTTTAGGTGGCGCGATGATCGCAATGTTCGGAATGGTCGTTTCCCAAGGAATTAAAATGTTAAGCAAAATTATTACTGATTCTCAAGAGAATTCTATGATCATTGCTTGCGCAATCGGGATAGGACTTGGTGTGACAGTCGTACCTGAACTCTTTGCACAATTCCCTTCAGATCTTAAAATATTAACGAGTAACGGTATTGTCGCGGGAAGTGTCACTGCGATTGTGTTGAATATACTCTTTAATATGTTGCCTTCACGTAAGAAGAAATTTAAAACTGAATAAAATTTTCCCTTGAAGTACCCCACATTCTACAAGGTGAAATATGATGTAATGTCGCCTACTTTTCCTGTTCATATGGAGAGGAGGCGGCATTTTTTTATGCAGAAAAAAAGAATCCATATTAGAGAAATAGATGATGAAGTAGTGGTTTCATTTACATTCCAACAAGCGTTTGAATATTTTTATTCTGCAAAACGTTCGGAGGAAAAACGTAAAACTACATTGGGCACTTACAACGAGCACTACAAATTCTTCACGAAGTGGCTGAAAACTACTAATCATGATATCTCGTTAGTAAGCGAGCTATCTGTCGTAATTGTGCGTGAGTACATCAATTATATGAGGGAAGACCATTACAACTTTAAAAGTAAAGAAAATGGTCTAGCCACAGAAACTACCAATGCAAGAATCCGATTCTTGAAAACTTGGTATGCCTTTTTACTAAAGGAAAAACTAATCAGCGATAATGTTTTACTTTCAATAAATCTTCTCAAGGTCGATGAAAAAAGGTTGAACCTGTTAACTGAAAAAGAGATGCAAGCGTTACTAAGCACACCAGACAAACGTTATATGCCTCAATGGAGGGATTACTGCATTATGTTTTTAGCATATGATTCTGCTTTGAGGATTAAAGAACTAATTAGTCTGGATGTAAAGGATATAGATTTTGTAAGAAGGCAGGTTATTTTACCTTCAAGCAAGGCAAAGGACAGAAGAATTAGAGTTGTACCGATATCTAATCACACTATCAAACTGCTTATAAAACTTATAGACGAAAATAACAAAAACTTTCCTGATGCTGAAGCGGTGTTCTTGAACTGGTTTGGTGAGAGGATGGCATCTGACACTTTTCGAAGGAATTTAAGTCGTTATGTCACTAAAGCAGGAATCGAAAAGAAGTTTTCTTGTCATGATTTCAGAAGACAATCTGTGACCGAAATGTTGAAGAATGGGGCATCTGTATTTGCAGTGCAACGAATCGCGGGACATTCCCAGATAACTACTACAAGACGATATGTCCAATTCGATGAAGAAACAATTAGGGATCAACATGATTTATACAGTCCAATTAACAGATTGAAGTTTTAAAAATGAACACAAAAAGAGCCAGGTGTTCTAGCACCTAAGCTCAGGTATATCACACTAATAGGTATCTCCTTTTACCTAGTGACGAATGGTGAGAGCTACCATGAAGGCTTAGGTTGGAAGCGTTGACTAGTTAATGCAAGTGCGATTGTATTTAGGCATGTACAGGCTATTAAAGGTGTACAGGCACATGTGGGGCGATGAAAGCATGAGAATACAACGATAGGAATATCGGAACTAAAAGAGGACGGACAAGAAACCTCAGTCGTCTCTTGACGCTGTATCTGTATGTAGTTTGCGTCTACTTTTCAAACACTATGATTCTTTTTTCTAATTCATTTTGTTTGAAAAGTAGGCAAAAACTTTCACAATCAATTTCCTAGATAAAGCTTCTACTCTGTCGTGGAAGGGCAGTTCAAAGTCAAGTAACAAGTACGCTTTGTACATTTTTAATGTTCATCAAATGGAGGTGAAGAGATGTGCAAACGTAAGCCTGAGCAGTAGCATCCCCAGTTGGGAACATCAGCCAGCAATAACAAGTGGCAGCAGGAACGAGACAAGTCTTATAACGATAGAGTCTCAAGGGTGGAGGGGGTCGGATGGGGAACAGTCTCGAGTGGTCACATATAAGACAGGGGAAATAAAAACGGCTGATAATTAACGTCAGCCCTTATCAATCCTCACACCTAATACTCTCACAGACTGTTCACAGCTACATTCTAACCGTTTAGATATCTCTGTGGTATAAATGTTAGCCAATCTATCAGTACGCTCAAGTCAATAGGAAAACTAATATACGCCAATGAGCGCAGAGGTCAAGCTGAAAGTGATCCTATTAGAAAAAGTAGAATCGCAAACTTTCTGAAAGAGTATTGGGGAGTGAAACACGGAGGTGACCGATCAAGTGGACATAATGGGAACTTGAAAACCACCGCAGATATTGCGGAGATTAGAGAAACAAGCAAGAACGTCAGACGACTCCTAAAACTCAACGACCTTATCCCAGAAATCCAACAGTATGTCTCATCGGGAAAACTTGGAACAACAGCAGCTGAACAATATGCATATATTACCCGACTATTCATATATTTCCTTATTTCATGTTAACGGTGTGGTACTATTATCTTAGTTATTAGTTCAATAGGGGGAATGAGGATGAAGAAAAGTAAGAAATTCTTGGTTGCTGTGATACTATCGACAACTCTAGTTCTTGGAGCATGCGGTGGTAATGCAGATGAAGGTTTTCGCAATATTAAATGGGGGATGACAATGGAAGAAGTCATTGCCATTGAGGAGAATGAGGGGAACAGTGATTTTGAATTACGTGAAGATTTCCTAGGGATGGATTTAATTGAATATGAAAATGTAATCGTAAATGGTCATAAAGCTTCCCTAGAATATAGTTTTGCTAATGAGGCGGATGGATTTGAACTAATTCGAGAGCAGAATTATCTACCTCCAAAAATGTATGATGAGTATGAGGACTTGAACAGTTCTGATTTTAGTGAGGAAGAAATCGAAATAGAGGTAAAAAAAATAGATGAAAAGTATAAAAAAGATATTGAGGAGTATATTGAACTCTTGGATCAAAATGAAATAGTGAAATTTTCTGATTATATTTTGATAGAGAGTAGTTATTCATTTGAGGACTTAGATGAAGAAGATATAAAAGAAATTAGGAATTCATTGATTGCAAAATACGGAAAACCAAGTAGCGGGGAAGAAGATGATGATTACTTTTTCAGGGTTTTAGATACTATTGAACTTTATTACTCAGAGAACATTGAGGAAGGCAAAGTTACAATTGGCTATTCAGCAAATTATAAATCATTGGAACACAAAATGAAAAAGAATAAATCGAACAGTGATGGATTATAAAAATCAACTAACAAAAGGAGTCGCGTATTAGCGGTTCCTTTTTTGTTGGAAGAAAATGACCTGTATCCAGTTGTCAATATTTAATTTAAAACAATAGTTTCCGATTAGACTTTCGTCGGTATAATGATTAGTAGGAAGAGTTGGAAAATTGAATCTAGAGGAGAATGATGAAAATAAATGAACTAACAGACGAACAGCGCTATGAAGAGATGTATGCACGCATGGAGCAACGAAAGGATGCCGAGAGGGCAGTCAAACTACCTTTGCTACAGGAAATGAGGGGACGTACAATAGAACTCCATGAAGAGTTAACCGAGCTAGTAGAATACAACCGAAAAGAGAGTGAAAGAATCGACATCGCCACGTGCAATCAGTAGAAAATATTAGTATCAGCATTAGTCGAGAGGTTCAAACTTAACGAGGTTCCCGTATCAATAAGTTATTCAAATATTAAGAGGATGTTCAACAGCTAGTGCGTTATGTACAACGGGTAATTGATACTAAAAACTCTCGAACAGGCGACATCAATTTATAGGAGTTCACAGCATTGAAATTCAATTCATATGAGCGTCTTAAAGATGGGACTAGACAAAGACAGCCCGGAAATCTTGAAACGCTCATAGGAGTTCACTGGTATACATTAGAGACACCATAATAAAAAGACCATGAACCCAATTATCGGGAGCATGGTCTATATTTGATTATTCAGTCAAATTAAAGTGGTAATCCATAAACTAAAAGAATTTCTTATCTTCATTGCAATAAAAGTCTAACTTCTATACAATTAATTGAGCAATCCTACAATAATGATACTCTACCCTTAATTGTACCATTCGAGTAGTGATTGAGTCAATAGATATTTTTGTTATCATACGATTGAATGAAAGGAAGTTGATGGGTATGCAGTTTTAAGAATAGAAAAGTTGAAAAGTTTCTTAGTCACGGACACTAAAATCAGAAAAGTGGTCATGGGAAATGACAGAAAAGACGAATCGGAACGGGAATCATTGACAATAAAATACTAGGACGAAGGAAGAGGTATCACCATGAGAGTATCAGAATTAGTTACGATTGATGAAATTAACAAGTGGGAACAAGGTGACATTATCACGATTAAAGCAGGGACTGGTGCCGGCAAATCATATTTCATTAAGAACAATCTCCACGCAATTGCTGAAAGAGATGGCAAAAGGATTTTAATGCTGATCCACAGAACGAATTGTACGAAACAGTTTTTAATGGAAATTGAGGCAGCAAATAAGACAGATGTAATTGATATTAGAACTTATCAGTCTATTGAAGCGGCTAAAAGAAACAGGGTCATTTATAACCTTGATCTCTATGATTTTATAATTTGTGACGAGTGGCATTATTGGATGGGTGATGCAAATTTCAACCGTCAAAGTGATTTATCTCTTAACGCCATTCTTAACCAAACTAAAGCAATAAGGATCTTCATGAGCGCAACCGGAGATACAATGAAATATTATCTTACTGACAAAAAGCATCTAGGACTTTCCACTGTTGACTATGAGCTTCCTATTGATTTTAATTTTATAAAGCATCTGGAGTTTTTTTACAAAGATGAAACTTTTGAAACTTACATTGAGCAAGCTATAAAACATAAAAGGAAAGCTATCTTCTTTGTACAGTCCGCTGCAAAAGCTTATGCACTCCATGAGAAATATAAGGAACATTCACTTTTCAATTGTGGAAAAGGTAGTAATTTTCATCAGTTCGTTGATAAGGAAAAAATAAATAAAATGTTACTCGAGGAAAAGTTTAATGAGCTTATATTATTCACAACAACGGTTATGGATGCTGGTGTAAATATTGTAGATGACGAATTGAATCATATCGTAATAGATGTGAATGACACAGGATCACTTATCCAATGCATTGGTAGAAAACGCTTAAAAAATAAGAATGACTATATCGTTTTACATGTGAAAGCAATTGGAGGGCGACAGCTCGGAGGTATAGAGACTCGTCTTTTATCAAAAATCAAAATGCCTTTACACCTTTTCAAAAATGGCGATAAATCAATGGTTGGTGAATATTTCAGAACAAATGAAAATAGTGAAATGATATATGACATTTTAAATGAAGATGGGAATATTGAAAAGAAACTCAATGAGCTAATGTTTTTTAAGGTTGTGGCAGATGTGACTGAAATTGATAGGATAAAGAGCTTGGGAAAGTATGGTTATTGCTTGTATTTGTCAAAGCTGTTTAAATTACCGTACAGCATTTACGAAGAAGAGGAAAAAAAGGATAGTTTAATGGACTATATTGATAGTGTTGTAGGTAAGCGATTATTTAAAGAGAATCAGAAGGAACTGATTGAGCGTATTGATCTAAGAGTGGATGGGAAACAACAGAAAAGCTATACGAAATTAAATGAAGGCTTAGAGATGATTAAACTACCATTCATAATAATTCCTAAGAAAAGTGGAAGTATGAGATATTGGTTAGTTGAGAAGATGGAAATATAAATTGGGACAAAATTGACGTGAAGCTTATAATAGCTTGACGTAGAAATTGTCCCAAGAAGAAATTAAATATCCAATCACAGACAGTCCGAGCGTACTTCTCGGGGTGGCGAAGGGTTGAACAAACGCTCTTGTACTTTGTTTGTTTGACACTTGCACTTAGGCAATACTTATAGAAGGAAGAGACAAGTACAAGACATCGAAAAGTTGCAACCAGATAAAAAACAGAATGGGGCGGAATAATAATGACGAACACAACGAAAATAGGAATAATAAACGAAATCAAGTCAATAGTTGCAGTAGCACAGGCAACACAGGCGGTTATAGATGCACAGTTAATCCTACTAACTGCACAAATAGAGCATTGCCACCGTAACCCTGACAATGAAGAAATGGCTCATATCATGCAGAGTATCGAAGAAGATAGGCAGTTTGTAAGGCATAAGCAAAAGAAGTTAGGCGACTATATCGGCTTAATCGACTATTATCAAGACCAATTAAAAAACTTTCCAATCGTGTGAGAACGATAAGAAAGCATACAGATTTAGACCTATGCAATTAAATTAGATGCGTGTCGACACCTATCTAACAATATTGAACGTATGCAGCCACTAACTGTATACGTTCTTTTTTCTATGTAATAAACAGGGTATAGCACACTGGAACACTAGTTCCTGTTATCTAACGAAAGGAACTAGTGTTGGAGGCGGATAAGCAGGATCAACCATCCGTTAAGACGGTAATTTACTATCAATACCGCCTATATATTTAATTATAGTCGAATTAGGACAATAATCAATAATGGACGGAATAGCAGGTAAATACGGGTGTCGCTCGACACGACCCGAGACCATATACGAGTGATATAATTATCTGTCTTTTTAAAAGGAATAATGTTACAGTTAATAGGAATTATAACCTAGGAGGAATAATATGAGAAAAGTTCTATCTATACTTTTTACTTTAGTATTAATGGCTTCATTAGTTCCACAACAGACTCAGGCTGCTAATGTTGATTTCAAAGATGTACCTAAAAGCCATACTAACTATACAGAGATTATGTATCTATTGGAAATGGGCGTTATCGAGCAGACAGAAAAGTTTGGTGTAAATGATAAAGTAACACGAGAAGAAGTTGCAATAATGGTTGCTAAGGCAATCGGATTAGATGGACAGAAAACAAAAACGAAGTTTAAAGATGTTCCAGAAAGTAGATATTCATCGGGCTACATCAACTCAGCGGTGAATGCAGGAATAATAAATGGTTATCCGGATGGTACTTTTAAACCGAAGAGCTTAGTTACTCGTGGTCACATGGCTGCATTCATTGCTAATGCATTTAAGTTGACGAACCAAGCCGATATTAAATTTAAAGATGTTTCTAAAGAATCAACTTCATATATAGCGGTTAGGAAGTTAGTTTATGCAAATATAACATCAGGTTATCCAGACAGTACATTTAAACCAAATGAAGGATTAACTAGAGCTCATATATCTGCATTCATCGCTAGAGCAATGAATCCGGCATTTAGACCAAAGCCAAAGTCAGTATCCAAGCCAGTACCAAGTTTTATGCATGGCGTTAATTTAAACATGAATGTTAGTCAAGTTCAAAAGGTTGAATCTGCGAAATTACTTCGTAAACTCGGTGATGGAAAAAATGATTACCTTATTTATGAAACAAATCGATTTGGTTACCCTAACCAATTGGTATACAACTTTGAGAATGGGAAGCTAATCCAAATATATTACGAATTCTTCCCCGACAAAAACTCTTTCGATTCAGAATATGAAATGGGAATTATTTACAACAACCTTCATGTAGCCGCAGTCAAAGAACTAGGTACAGATTACACTTACGCTAATAGTAAGCGTCCATTTGGTACGGTTTGGGACAAAGATCCTTATTCGATTCATCTTTTAGTAGGCGATAGAAATTTATATACAACAGCTACTATATCGTTAATGAAATAGTGATTGCTCAATGGACTTGAATATTTATCTAATGATTTAAGTGTATGACAATTACTATCAGCGTATACAACTAACAACTGTATGCGCTATTTTTCACGTAATAGATAGAACTATAGTTTACACCAGTAAAGTTACTGAAAACTTGCTTGTCGCAGTCCAATAACGATAGTTCATATAATTACCGGTAGAGTACATCCTATTAGTAACTTTAATCAGAAATCAATAATTGGGGAACATTTAAAGTAGGGATACTAACGAATGTATAGGTTGTTAGGAAGTGAAGGTTTAAGAGAAGAGTCAATATATCTACTCTTTTTCCTTCCATTTCAAAAAATCAATCACTAATCAAACAATAGTATTAAAGTATAAACAATAGTCTTTAAATCCTTAAAAACAAGGCTCTATAGCTATCATTTTATGACGAATTGTCAGAGCTAGCTTCAAAGACAACTTTATAGATGTCTTTGGAGCAGGCTTCTACAAAGTAGTTGCTATCACTTCTGGATTAATGAATTCTTGGATTGTAGGAATGCTTTCAAAGCTACTGCCGTATCCTCTGTCATATTGAATGCCATTGAATTTTTCCTTGATTTCCCCTGCACTGCTAACTGAAAATATATCTTTAATTGCATCAAAGTGCCTATTAGACTTCAGACGACTTAAAAACTTGATTGGAGTACTATGTTTGAAGTAAATATATGAATTTGGATACCAAGTTCCTCTATCTAAGTTTTGAGTTTTACTGATGTAATAAAGGATTAGATCAGTTTCTGTAATCGCTTTTCCATATTTCCCTGCTCTCGTAAAAATGGTCTCTGCTTGCAAACTAATTTTGCTAAGACCAAGTCTTTTGTTCCTTTCTTCTAAAGAGTAAAGATAGAATCTAAAACTACCGATACTTTGTGCGCCTCTTCCAGAATAAGTGGTGGTATCAAAATAATATTCAGCATTAACAATCTCTGCAAATACTTGATATTGCTTCTTTTCCAACAAAATCATTGAAGTGTGTAGATATAATTCGTTAACAAGAAACTTATAGTGGTCAAATTGCGATTCGTAAAATCTTCCAACCTCCCTGAACTCAGTAAAAACAAATATTTTTTCGAAAAAATCTACAATAAAATCAGATTCGAGGACTTCAGCGTCACAGAGTAGCCTTAACATTGAAGTGAAATCATCTCTTAAAGGGATAGATGCCTCTATTTTCTCATACACGAGTTCATCTAAAATGGAACCTTCTTTCATTTGTATTGATAATTCACTTAGTGCTTCCACAAATTTTTCTGTGAAGTCATAGGATAATGATTTTAGTCTATTGGGATGCTTATCTATTAAGGACTCCATTCTTCTAATAATGGCAGATGTTTTTAAATGATCGACCTGCCTTTCGCTTAGAAACGATGGCATTTTCCCCAACTGAGGTTTCTGATGTAGTGGTACTTTGTAAATGCTTCTAAGTAATTGTTCGTATCCATCCTCAAAAATTTCATCATTGGATAAATCAATATAAATTCTTGATGCCAAATAACTTGGTAAGAAGGATTGTCCGCCTTGGTCTCTTTCTGTAACAATAGGAATAAATTTTTCTTGCTGGGTACTTCCATAGATATTTGAGCTGATGATTTGAGTTTCATCGCCTACTCCGCCTTCTCTAGCATTAGCTCTGCTTTGATATTTTTCATCGCAAAGCATTAAGACTTTATCAATTTCATCTGCTCTAACCATTTGCTCCATAAAAACATATTTATCATGACCTTCAATCAAATCCCATTTATCTATTTTGACTTCTACACCATCGTGAACAAGCCTCTTTGCTAAATCTATTACCCATTGCTGGTAGTCATCATTTGACCAACTATACGAAATAAATACTTTTGGTGTAGTCAAAGCCTCAATTGTCAATGTATACGCCTCTTTCTAATTATTGTTATAATACAAATTTACTATATCGTAACACAATTCCTCATGAGATTGGTTCTATATATATAGTACACCCCGATTGTGTAAGAATTTACAAAGTCATGAATATAGCTTAGTGATAACTCTTTCATAATATCTGTAAATTTAGTCGTGGATAGATAGAACCCCCTCGCAATCATCCAAGGGGGTTAGCGAGTCATTTTTCTAATTTGTTCATAGTCACAACTTAACAGTATTGACTATGGTGTGTAAAGCGTACTACAATAGGGTTGTAGCGTAGTCGTAACTAATGACCATAAGTGAGGGCGAAAAACATGACAATTTACGGATATGCAAGGGTATCGGGTACATCACAAGAATTAGAAGGACAGATTGCAGAATTAGAAGAAAAGGGACATTGTACTACTATCTATTCTGAAAAGTTTACTGGAACATCAAAAGACAGAAAAGAATTTCAAAAGTTAATTGGAAAACTAGAAGCAGGCGACACTTTGACAGTAACAAAACTAGACCGTTTTGCAAGAACAGCAGAAGATGGTATTTCCCTTATTAAAGAATTAATGCGAAAAGGTGTTAGGGTAAATATTCTTAACATGGGCATTGCAGAAGATACGGCAATGGGTAGATTAATGCTTACAATATTATCAGGCTTTGCAGAGTTTGAACGTGACATGATTGTTGAACGATTGCAAGAAGGTAAAGCAATTGCGAAGTTGAACCCAGATTTCAAAGAAGGTAGGCCGAAAACATACAGCAGAAAGCAATTAGATCACGCCATGACGTTACTAGAAAATAACTCTTACACAGAGGTTGAAACACTAACGGGCATCAGTAGAAGCACTCTAACAAGGGAAAAACGGAAACGTAAAACGTTGGGAATACTATGAGATTATATATTTTCTAAAAACAAAGGTTTGATATATTTTTAATGATTATGGGGTTTTACTATCTTAATAGATAGTGCCTACAATATTAAATTTGGAATTGAAAATTAAATTAGAGGTGGGTGTATTAAAATTGGGACAAAATTTATTCAATCCTATTATTCCAGAAAAAAAATGGGGTAGTAGTTTTAAAAAGCTATTAAGTGCTACTAATACTGATGAACCTACAAGAAATATGATGAATGAAATTTACTCCAGTTTCATAGATAATGACGGAAATTTTGTTGAACAATTTCAATCTACTGGATTTGATGCCAGAACGTTCGAACTCTACTTGTTTGCCTATTTTTTAGAATCGGGATTCGAATTTGAAGAAAGTTTTGATAGACCAGACTATATTGTGAAAAAAAATGGAGTTAGAATTGCGATTGAAGCAACAACTACCAATCCGACAGCAGGTGTAACCAGAAATCCTGATAAAGATTTGTTAACAGATGAAGAGTTGAAGCAGGTAATAAATCATGAGTTGCCAATTAAGTTTGGAAGTTCTCTATTTTCGAAACTAAAAAAGAATTACTGGGAACTTGAACATTGTAAAGAAATGCCATTAGTTGTAGCGATTGAGGCATTTCACGATAGTGAATCCTTGTCATATTCAAGTAGTTCTTTAATTCAATATTTGTATGGCGAAGAGGAAAGATTAGTTGTTGATGAAAATGGTAATGAAGTAATTCAAAAGAAAAAAATCGATAAACATTTTGTTGGTGATAAAAAAATTCCTTCTGGATTTTTCCAACAGCCAAATGCCGAAAATATTAGTGCAATATTATTCAGTAATAGTGGTACTACAGCTAAATTTAAAAGAATGGGGTACCAAAATGGTTTGTATTCTAAATTCATAAAGATTATCCGAAATGGGTTTGAGTATGACTATAAACCTGGAGCAACTTCACCAAAATCATTCACTTATGATTTAGATGAGCGTGATGATGAGACGTGGGGGGAAGGATTAGTGATTTGTTTAAATCCTTATGCTAAATACCCGTTACCGCATGATATCTTTCCTGATGCTGCTCAATGCTATATGTTTGATGGAAACATAGTTTCTGATATATTTGGCTTTCATCCATATAATTCTACTACTCATACAGTTGGTAGAGATTATGAGTGTGAACCACTACCAAAAGAAATCAGAACGTTATTCAAATCAGAACTTGATGAGTTATTATATAATTTACCAACACCACCACATACAGAGGAATATGAATGGTATATTTCTTTAGATAAACGTGTAATTGGTCTAGTTTTATTTGATGAATTAGATAAAAATTGGAATTATATATGTTTGGAAAAGGGTGAAGAAAATTATCATGCTACTAGCATTGAAATAAATTTTGAAGAAATAGGTGAAGTAAGAGATAGACTTATAGATAAAATGCTATCTTGTCTTAAATAGATTCGCTTAACTTATTAATAATTAATGAATGTTGAAATTGTTTAAGCAATGAACTATACCGCCATAATACCAAGAATTAAAGAAAAAAGTAGTGGCTGGGGACATTATCATATTTAATTCCATTACTCGACTTTCAAAATCAATGAACGACACAAGTGAGGAATACAAATACTTTACTGACAATGATTAGGATTAGACAAGTAGAAGGAATTGCCATTGCCAAAGAAAAACTGGAACGATATACCGCTTGCTAGAGCGTGAAAGATTGAGAGGGTAGTCTAGTTGCTACTCTTTTCCCACCAATCAATAAAAGAAACATTTCATTTGAAAATGAGAGGATGAGTAAAAGTGGATAATTCACAAGAGAGAATCTGTAAGTTTCTAACTCAAAACAAGTTAAAATTCATCAGTGAAGATCAAGTAGCTAAAAAGTTCGCATACAAGAACATACTGACTTTTTACATTGGGAAAGAAGGATGGTCAGCCTATGGTATTGATGGAAGAGACTTTAAAGGTCGAAACCATCAAACATCTAAAGTTGGATTTCTTATTACTGAGTATAAAGATTCTGAAAAGGGTGTATATTGAAAAGCTGTTTTATAAGGAGGAATTACATTGATAGTTATTTTAGGATCAAGGAATAAGTCGAAAAAACTAGAACATTTAATGTATACACAATTTATGAATTATAATATTTTAGTCCTTGATGGCATAGGTGACAACTACTTTTCAGCACATGATCAGTTTGATCACATAACAGTGAATACGAATTACACTTATAAACAAGTAATTAATTATTTCAAGATAAATTACACTGAAATGTTCAGTAGATATGACTGGATAGCATTCCATATTAAAGCAGATGAATCTTCTATCGCAATTTTTAAGCAACTAGAAAGAGAATATCCACAAAACTTTATTTTGACAGTATACAGAGCCAATGGATTAACAAATGTCTACAATTATTAATGGATACATGCTTGGAATATAATGAATTAATTTTAAAAGCTAATAATCTTTGTGGAATAAAATACATAATTCAGCCAATATGTTACAATTTAATTGGAAATAAGTAGTTCAATAGGAGGTAAGAAATGCTGGACTTTTTAAGTAGTGGACTGTTCTGGACATTCGTAGGAGGCGTTACAATCTCTTCATGTGTAAAAGGCTTCTTTTCGATTTACCATAGGGAAAGTCACACTGGAAGTGATCTATTAATCGTTGGATTAACCATTTTAAATACAGGAATCTATATTGCTTCATTCATTTTATTGGGATGGATAACGGCTATAGTTTTATTTATACTTGGAAGCACAGTTGGAGGATTTGCAGCTGCTGAAGCTAAACATCGTTTACATAAAAAATCCCTGATGAATATTGATTGAAATAAACTTCAAGTATGCATACTATTCTGTGACAGTTTAATATATAGGCAGATACAATCACAGCTTAATCAACGCATAACGATAAAACCAATCGATTAAAACTAATAATTCATAAATGGTGATCAGATGGATCAATACTTTATCGAAACTGGCAAAATGGAAAAGATTCCGGTAGCTATACATTTGCCCGATACTATGTACCGGGTCTTAGATTACGATACAGGCGATTGGTGGCATTATACAGTGGATGGAAAATGGTATTGAGGTAGTCCAATAGTAATTGAGAAAATAATGTGTAGTTGCTAGAGCGATCAAACATAAGAGGAGGACGATATTATGAAGATTAAGAATTCAGTTGGATTTTTTTGCTTATCGCACTAATGAGTGTTCTATATGGTTGCAGTGATTCCAATCTAGCATCAAACGGTTATGAATTGATAACAGGCACGACAGGAGAAAAAGGAATTACAGAGGTGACAGATGAGTTTACGCTTGGTCAAGAGATTGCATTTGAAATAGAAAGAAGGAGAATATTCTTTTGAAACGCCATTCGTAAAGATAATGATTATGAAGCGTGATGGGGAATTGAAAGCATCTTAGGTGAGCGAGAGGAAAGTATTGATCCAGCGTGGTCATGGTTCTACTACTCGTTCAGTGATATAGAAGCAGGAGACTATACAATTAAAGTATTTAATTCAGACAGTGAGCTTTTAGGCGAAGAAAGATTTTCGGTTGTGGAGTAAACTAACTTTGAAATAAGGCTAACAACAAAAAGAAGAGATAAATAAAACGAAAAATAAAGAAGTGAAACTAGCATTGATGATGTACCATACATCAAGATAAGATAAAATTTTAGTATTATTGGGACTCAGCGTATGAAAGAGAGTGATTTATGTGTATCAGGTATATATTGATCGTATTGTTACCTTACTAAATAATAATGCCGGAGTTATTGCAACGGCAAGTCCAGTAATCGCTTATTACTTAGGTATGAAGACTATAAAGACAGTCGAAAAGAGAAAAAGAAAAGAGTTTAAAAGAGAGTTAGAATTTCTATTATTGAATGAGATATTCTTCAATCTGGATTACATTTCTCAAATAGATGTTTCTTTTAATAAGAACTTGCTGTTAGATGACGACAATTTATATATCCCAACAAAAGCTCCACGAACAGAAGTGATAGAAAGATATGTCGAATATGATTTTATCTCTAGCTTGGAAAAAGATAAAAGATTAGAGACGATGAATATTTATGTGCAACTCAAGCAATTAAAAAAAGAATATTACTTATGGAGAGAGCTAATAGTTAGAACCCCACATATAAAACAAGAAAAGCAGATTTTTGAACAGCTAAGCCTGCCTATGACAGAATTAACGACAGCGGTTCTTCATAATATGGTGAATTTATGGATTAAACTAGTATTAGAAATTGGAAGTAAATCAGAATATGGAATAATGAAAGATTTAA
Organism: Sporosarcina sp. FSL K6-1540; assembly: GCF_038620285.1. Lineage (NCBI taxonomy): Bacteria > Bacillati > Bacillota > Bacilli > Caryophanales > Caryophanaceae > Sporosarcina > Sporosarcina sp. FSL K6-1540. The sequence continues at coordinate 4,509,584 of NZ_CP152018.1, read as the reverse complement.
ATAGACTAATGAAAAAAGAGAAGAGAAAAGGTAAATGGATGACTGGATTCTATAAAGCTTCTAATTATTATCGAGACTCTAATAAAGATAAATACGATATAGTAATATGTTGGACAAATGATTTAGTTGAAGACATTAATAAATCAGTGATAGAAATAAAAAGCTTATACCAAAACAAAACAGTTGAAGAAGATATAAAAATTTAATTTCATTGTAATAACGATACACCGCAATCCCTTATAAACGTGGGGTTTAACGCTATTCGATATACGAGAGGTCGGGGGTATATTCCGTTAATTGGGTACTTGCTATATCTTACAGTCACAGACCACTCCTAGTCACGCATCCAGTATCAAAATAAACCGAGACAAAAGTTAAATACCACATTTTCACTTCAACACGAATGCCGCCGCTCACCATTACCGCTATATGACGCCTCTATTTACTATCAGTCGCTTACCTAATCCAGAACTTTTTATTCAAGTTATCACTGGGCATATTGTGCAAATTTAAATACTGGTATAGTCCCCCGCCTTTAGGGACGGGTGCTAGTAGGATTGCTGCTGAATGCACAAAATACGTAGAAAGTTGAAAACTTTTTTTTGCGTTATTATTCGCATAATAATAGGAGGGGTAAAATGGAATCTGCAAAAAATACAGCAATGATGGACTTATATATGTTAAATAGGATTTCATTGTCTTGTGGAAAGAATAAGAAATTTGTTACTGCTTTTAATTTCATATTATTAAGAGATTATTGTTTAGTATTTGATGAAATTCTAAGAGCATTTAAACCTCCTATTAAGGTAGATAATAACATCACTAAGATTCGACAAAATATAAAACTCTTCGGACAGAGAGGTAGTTTAAAAAACGGCGATATTTATTTGAAAATTAGAGAAATTCACACGAGTAGCTTTGCTAGCTATGAAAATAATATCGGGTTATTTATGGAAGATAATAGGATATTAGGAAGTACAATATATAATACTTTCATTTTTTTAGACTCAGACTTTGAAAATCCTTATTTAACAATGCATGATACAGAGTTCAAAAAAAAGTTAGAGAGTTTCCTTTTGGATACAATTCCTCGAACTAGAATGAACCTCGAACCTTTAATAATAGATAATAATAATATTGATTTTTATAAAGATATACCCGTCAAGGAGGTTGGAAATTCAGATTCAATTAAATGCTTTGATGTTAGGTCAGAGAAATTTTTTGACGATCAAAAAAACTTACCTTTTCAGACGCTTCAATTTCGATTATTGATCTGTTTACAAGAATTAAATTATATAATTTACATTTTCGAGACATTTATTGAGAATAATGAAAAACAATTTATTGATAATTATACTTTTATGAGGATTTTAACAAGAGGTTTAGATTCAATTTTAAAAAATATAAATAATCTTTGGGAATACAGTAATGCAGAATTTATGCAGTGGTTAGATCCTCTTGATGAGAAATTGAGAAGTACAATAAATGTACTAGCTTCCAATAAAAAAATGATAGACTGGGCTTCAAAATATAGAAACATGATTCATTATGATACTTTAAATCAAAAAAATAACTCTAATTTTATTGATGTAATGAGTAATGATTCTGAATTTGAGAGTAAATGTTATGAAGTTTATCATGAAATTGTATTGCCGTTACAAAAAGGGATTTCTCAGTTTTTTATAGTAACAAAATCGCAACAATATTCATTACTAAAAATGTTAGTTATGAAGATTGGGGAGAAATTCAATGATAAATAGTATTTCTGCTATAGGAATTATGATACTCGAAAATTGGAACTATTAATTAAGTATATTGTTACAATTAAGAAAGATAAATGAGTAGAGTATTGGTATAGGGCGATAACAATTGAACATCATTAAATTATATTCCCTAATTTGTTGTTGCATAGCTGCATGTCTTTTATTTAGAAAAAACCGAAATCGAAAATGTTTTTGTTACTTAGTTGGCACATTCAATAAATGAAAGTCTTTATGCCAATTAAAATATTTCTCTGTATTATTATTGTAGTAATTACAAGGTTGACCGCAGGTTTCTTCTAGATAAGGCTTGTTCGTTGTGTGATTCATTTTAAACATCAAAAGACCACTATGTTGTAATGGGCAGGAAGCAATACAAGAAAGCTTAGAAGGACTAAGCAATCTAATACTCCTCAACAATTCTTCAATGTGTGGAGACATAAGGAGTGTTTTTAAACTTAAAAGGAGGAATAAATATGTTTAAGTTAGGCGATACGGTAATACATCAAACATATGGTAGGGGAGAAATAGTAAATTTTGATTTACAAGATAAATCCAGAATGTTAGTTGCTTTTGAAGAGGAACATGAAGTATTTATTCGAGATATCATTGATGAAGATTATCATTACGAAGATAACTGTAGACTTGAAAAAACAAGTTTTATTAATGTTTACACTTGGGATTTAAATAGAATAAACAATCTTAGAACTGATTTTAAGAATATCCAGGGTAATAAATTATATGAGCTTTATATTAATCATTGTCATTCTTGTAGAAAAGAGGTAAGCTCCCAGACTCATTCCAAATGTGAAGTTTGTGGATGGTATAAATGTGAATGTGGTTCTTGTGAATGTAATTACAAAAGGAAAATAAGGTGATTGCACGAGTAAGATGGAAGGATATCCTTATTCAACTAACGGGTCAGTTTAGTTTAAGAAGGGGAAATTTGTATTTGTACAGAAATAATAGAGCAGAGAACAAAATGAGCGTATCGGATATACTTTAGTTAAATGGAATACCTAAAGCATCTTTTTATGTAGAACTAAAAAAACATGAAGTGGAAAGGTGATATCCTCCTATATGTATAAATTTCGAATTAAATTTATTCTAAGTGAATCAGCTTACTTTAATGTAGATAAAAATAGCATATTAATTAATTCAGGATCTCGAAGTTATTATCTTAGTGCTGCTAATATTGATAAGAACATTAGTGAATCATCAATCCTCGTATTAGTTGGTAAAGGATTTGGAACGAAAAAAGAAGCCTATGATAGTGGCAAGCATTTAATAGATATTCTTAAAATAAGCTCATTACGTATGGGACTTGGAATAAATATTGGAAATGATGAGGATAATGGGGGGCTAACTACATATGCATTAGAATTACTCTACGATAAATTTGGATATCAAACATTAAATGATATATATGGTTTAATGGTAATAGAAGAAAAAGGGGATACAATATTTGTGGATTCTTCAGTTACGGGAGTAGCTATCGCAGACATAAATCGTTTCAAAAGGGAATTTCAAAAATTACATGATTTTACTATTTCTCTTCCTGAAAAACTAGTAGATGGTTTTGAACTTTTTAATCTTACACAGTTTAACATGCAGATAAGAATTAAATTTTTACTTTATATCATAATAATTGAATCCTTAATAGAGGTAAAAGTGAGAAGGTCTGATGTAGTAAATCACATTAATTCCCTTATAAGTCTTACAAATGAGAGTAATTGTTTGGAACGCAATGAAAAACAATCTCTTAATTCTAGTTTGAATTACCTTAAAAATGAATCAATTTCATTATCAGGTAGAAATTTAGTTAGCAAGTTTCTTGATGGAAATACATATTGTGGAGTTCAACCAGCTAAATTTTTTACTGATTGTTACAAAATACGAAGTAAGTTGGTACATAATGGAGATTGGAAATATGAGTATGAAAGAATAGGTAATGAACTGGGACTAATGGTTAAGGATTTACTATTAAAAATTGTAGAAGAAGAATGCATAAAATCATAATTATAAAAAGCAGGAAAAAACAGAGGTGGTAAAACAGGATTTACACCTAAAGCGATAAACAACTAGGAAATATTGATGATAAAAGTTATTTAAAAGAGAATTAAGCTCTATTCCTCTTTAAAATAATCGTAATTCAAGTCTTTAACTATAAAAGTAGTTTTATTATCAACTCCAACATGTGGCGGGGATATTATCAAATGAAGAGCAGATCAATAAATAGTAGGAGGTTAGACCACGGTCTTACACATATTCTATTTTGTAGTATGTCGAGTATCCACAGATAGTGAAGAACTAGCCTAATCCCTTGATATCCAAATGGAATCTATACAAGACCGCTTTATAAAAAAGGTTTTGATTAGATGATAAAGTTTATTAGAAAAGCAGATCTAGTGTATTGGAGGTTACAGCTTGTTAGTACTTATTGCAATATTATTAGTACCTATCTTAAATTATTTCTATTTTCAAAGCAAAGCAAACAGATGTCAGTTTATCCTCAATAAATATAACGCTTGGATTGCAGACGAAGAAGACGAAGATATTACGATATACAAAAGTGAACTCGAGGAACTTATGAAGTTATCTGGCTATTGGGGTATTAAGATTCATACATTAGATTCCGCTGGATATGGACAAGTAAGGTCATTGAGCATAAATCCATTTAGTCAATTCCCTAACAGCAGAATAGATGTTTATACAGTAATAAAAAATAATCTTGTCGCTTCAGGAGGGAAATTTAGAAGAAAATCGACATACTTATTCAATCCTCTCAATTGGATAGAGCTAATTGTCTTCCTACCAAAACACATCATGAGCTATCTTGGAGTTGAGGAGAGTAGATTAGGCAGTAAGATTGTAGTTCTTATCTGGTGGTTGATAGGTACTGTATTAACAACTATTCTTTTGAATACTTATAGTACTGAAATAGGACAGTTTGTAAGAAGAGTAATTTCTACAAAAGGAGAATGAGTCATATGTCAAACACTGAAGTAGTAGCCGACTTTATTTCTAAAGGCAATAGCTATTGTGATGACTGTTTATCTGAAGCTCTTGATATTAAACCAAGGCAGCAAGTGAATCAAATATGCAATAAACTTGTGGTCACGAACGTTTACAAAAGAGAAATTCGACCGTGTATGAATTGCACTAAGGATAAGCTTATAACTTATTTGGATTAATAATACATTTAATAAGGGGTGGTTTTATGGTTAAGTCAATGACATCTCATCAAGTGTCTGTATCGGCTGAGTCGTTTACTGCAACCCTGTTTGCATGGGCAGGATATGATATATCTGTTCAATACGGAGCTAATCAGCCAGAGTATGATTTAGTTGCTGTCTACGAAGAGAAGATGATAAAAATATCTGTCAAAGGTAGTCAAGATGGTGGATGGGGACTTACTCAAAACTTTAAAAAAGATAGATCATATAGTGAGGCAATCGACCATTGGATTAATAGGCATAAAGGAAATACTATTGTAAGTTTAGTACAGTTTCAAGATGTTGACTTTGAAAATGGTGATATACCTAGAGTTTATTTAGCTACTCCCGAGGAAATAGGGGAGCATATGAAGACAAGCAGAAGCGGACATGGAAACACTGTTTTAAAAGAAAGCCATCTTTTTAAAAATGGAATCGGCAAGGGGCATACTGATGAAATCCCGAAACATTGGAAATTCAGTAAGAAGCGAATTGAAGAATTAGTGGGTAAGTAAAATTCTGATTTTAACGAGATAATAGCATTTCACGACACCCAACAAACCCAAATAAACAGGGCTTTATAGCGTGTTAACATATTGGAGGAGGCGTAATATCCGATTATCGGGCAACGCAATAACAGTAGGATGTAAGACCACGCTGTATCACGCATTCCGTTATGAAGTTAGTCGAGCGTATGGAGGCAGAAGGTATTATACATATAAAATAAGAGTGGATACGAGTGAAGCTGTTACTAATAATACTTTAATTTATATTGATATGCAGGAAACGAACGCTAAAAAGATAAAATTTGCAGTCAATGAGCATTTCGGCTTTAAGGATAATAAGAAGATTAAAGTGGTCTCGCATGATAAGGCCAATAACGGACGATTAGGGTTTGCTTTGTGTGCTTAATAAATTATTGCTTAATAAAAGTAACTAGATTATAATGGAAGTAATATGATAGTGAAATGTAGGCGACTATCAAAAATGTGGGTTTATTGAAGTGGTGTAATCGTTGTTGTTTCAACGGTTTCAATAGAAGTAGTAACTCAAACGTTTTCACAAAATGTCGGTTTAATTCAAATGTCAGGTGTCAGATCACGAAAAATTATTTTAATCGCGGGTATTATGTTGGTTACGCTCGGTTTTGTTCCAAAAATCGCAGCTTTCACAACAATTATTCCAAATGCTGTTTTAGGTGGCGCGATGATCGCAATGTTCGGAATGGTCGTTTCCCAAGGAATTAAAATGTTAAGCAAAATTATTACTGATTCTCAAGAGAATTCTATGATCATTGCTTGCGCAATCGGGATAGGACTTGGTGTGACAGTCGTACCTGAACTCTTTGCACAATTCCCTTCAGATCTTAAAATATTAACGAGTAACGGTATTGTCGCGGGAAGTGTCACTGCGATTGTGTTGAATATACTCTTTAATATGTTGCCTTCACGTAAGAAGAAATTTAAAACTGAATAAAATAGTCCACATGTTTTGATATGGACTATGATGTATGTCGCTCCTTAATCATTTAGATTAAGGAGCGACATTTTTTGTGTGAAAAATAATGCATCTGAGAGAAGTTAATAAGAAAAACAAACAACTACATTTATTTCTTGAAAAGCGGAAGTTAATCAGGGACACCATCTTGCTATCCATAAACTTATGGTACAATCAGTTGTAATTGTTGATGGATTAATGAGAATATTTAGATGTTGGTACTTTTTACGACTTCAGATTTTTTAATGAGAAAATAATAATTTTGTGTGGCATAAATTAAATATTAAAAAAGATAAGGAGCATGATTAAATGACAAACTTAATAGATTTAACTAAAAAAGTAGGTATTGTATTAGAGAAGAAGAAACTAACTGGTGTTAAAGCAGAAATCATATTAGCAATCGATCAATCAGGCTCAATGAGTTCACTATATAAGAATGGGACTGTACAGCAGATTGTAGAGCGTTTACTAGCCATTGGTATGAACATGGACGCTAATAAAGAAATTGATGTATTTCAGTTCAATAACGGTGCAAATTTTGTTGGTACAGCAACAGAAGTGAACCATGCAACATTTGTAAAGGACACTAAAATGACTGTAAGTGGTGGAACGAAATATGCTCCAGTTATGGAATTGATAGTGAGTAAATATGGAATTGCACTGAGTGGGAATCAAGAACCTGCTAAGAAAAGTTTGTTTGGTGGTTTATTCAGTAAGAAAGCAAAAGAAATTCCTATTAAGCCTGAACATCCTACTTTTGTACTCTTTATAACGGATGGGAATAACTCTGATAAAAGTGAGGCAACACGGATTGTGCGTGAAAGCGCAAATCAACCTATTTTCTGGCAGTTTGTTGGGATTGGTAAAGAAAAATTTGCTTTCTTGCAAAAGTTAGACGACCTTAAAGACAGGTATGTAGACAATGCAGATTTCTTTAAAATCAGTAATGTTGCAAAGGTTTCCGATGAAGAGCTGTATGATAAGTTGCTTACAGAGTTTCCAGACTGGTTACTTCAAGTGAAAGCCAAGGGGATGCTAAGCTGATAAATTACATCTATTAAGAATACTAGAATTATAGGGGAGAATACAATCACGCAACAGGAACTGTTGGTGAATGGAGTGGGTATAGTAAAATATCAACGAACATCAATTAGAGAATTTCAATGAAATAATGTTGACGTATCGTGACTCGAGGTAGCCACAAAAAAACGCCTGTAAGTTAGTGACATAACTATTTTATTTTCCACCTCTCGATTTTAACATGCAATTATTGCGAGATGAAAAGTATCTTCACTAGACAGTGTAAGTCACAACATGCGACGATAATTAGATAGCATTAAGTAAAGGGGGAATTCCATGTATAAACTAATTGCGATTGACCTTGATGGGACATTACTTACGGATGAATTACTGATTACGCCAAGAACAATCGAGGCTATTCAAAAAGCGGTGGAATTAGGAACAGTTGTCACGATTGCGACAGGGCGTATGTTTCCATCTGCGAAATTATTTGCACAGCAACTCGGCATCAATGTACCAGTTATTACGTATCAGGGTGCAATCATTAAAAGCATTGATGACGATGAAGTGATGTATGAAAGACTTATTCCTCCTAACATGGCACAAAAACTAGTTGAGATTGCTCGTGATAAAAAAATACATTTGCAAGTTTATCAAGATGATATTCTTTATGCTGCATCAGAAAATGACAAGATTATTGAGTACTCCAAAAAATCGAAGGTCCCGTATAAAATAGAACCGGATCTTGGCAAACTTGCGAAACTAGGATTTACGAAAGCACTCTTTATCGAAGAGCCTGCCTACCTTGCAACCTTACAGGATGAATTGCGGGCATTGTTTGGAGGGAGTGCACATATCGCCAAGTCTTTAGTAAACTATCTTGAAGTGACGCATCCGGAAGCTAACAAAGGAAGTGCTTTATTGCACCTAGCGAGTAATCTTGGTATCGATCGTACAGAAATTATCGCTATAGGCGACAATCACAATGATATTGAACTGATTAAGACGGCTGGTTTAGGTATCGCGATGGGTAACGGGGTCCAGGAATTGAAAGACCTTGCGGATTATATCTCACTGACGAACAATGAAGAAGGAGTGCTCCATGCAATCGGAAAATTTGTTTTAGAGCCTTTGGGAGCAATGATAGAATGATGGTGAGGTAACTTCCTTTGGTGTTGAAAATAGTTGAATAGGGCTACTTAATGAAAAAACGCCTACGATAGATGCACTTTTAATAAGTGTGTCAATTACGTAGGTGTTTTATATTGTCTCAGTAATTTAGGTAAGGGCATAGTTTATCCATTTAATTAAGCCTCTTGATTATTTGGATTTAAAAATAATATCCCTTGAAAAATGGGGATTATCAAATTCCGAAAAAAATGGCCACGACTGTGAAGTTTTACCTAGAAGTTTCTTCAAATTCAATAGTAACTACTTTTTCAGTTTCGGTAGTATATTCAATTCTTACAAAAACGCCGAATTCGTGGTCACCATCTTTTAACCATAGCTTAAACTTTTCAATTGTTGAATCCTTTCTAGATTCGCTTCCTTCATGAAGGTAGTCAATAATAGTTGCATTGGGATATTTTGATTGTGTTTCTTTTATAGCGAGTTTACCCCACTTAGCGTAAGCTGGAATTTCTGGTGGTGTATGAGCAATGGTTGGGATATATGTTGGTGCTGAATTAACTGCAATAATAATTCCAAGTGCAATAAATGTTTTTCTCATAATTGATGACATCTCCTTTTTTATAGGATGGGTAATTTTTTGAAAGTCATTCTAAGACCAACTGCTTACCATCGTTTAATCCATTTTTTTGATTACAGTTATTTCTTTTCTTCGTAAAAATAGACATTGGTAACAGGATATAGAAGATGATTATACTAAGACTTTCTTACAGGTCAGCTGTATTGACTTAAAGGGTAGTCTTTTTTTGTTGTCTTAAAATGTGAGCGTATTCAAAAAACGACGAGTAATTTCGGATAAATGTGGAATACTAACTGCTGAATCATTTGGAAAACATAGTTTTTCCTATTTTCCGCACAATTTATTTACTTATGTCATTTCGTTTGCTAAACTCATTTAGTTGTATGACGTCAGACAACGAAAATGAGCTTTCCATAGTGCGAATTGGCGTATTAGTAACAAAATTATAAATGGAAAACTTCCATATGAAGAGGTGTACTAGTTGAATTTATTGTGGGGGCTTTTAGGGATAGTTGTGGTATTAGGAATTGCATTTCTTTTATCTAATGGAAAGAAATCGATTAATTACCGGACTATCGTTGTTGGTTTAATCATCCAAGTGACATTTGCATTCGTCGTCTTGAAATGGGAGGCGGGGAGAGCTGGATTAATATGGTTTTCTGGACTCGTGCAAAATGTCATTGACTACGCTGGCGAAGGGGTTGCATTTCTTTTCGGTCCGGTAGCGGACGTTGAAGGATTCGGTTTCGTCTTTGCATTCCAAGTGTTGACGATCATCATTTTCTTTTCTTCCTTGATTTCCGTGCTATATTATCTTGGAATTATGCAGGTGGTTATCAAACTGATCGGAGGCGCATTATCGAAACTGCTTGGCACGAGTAAAGCAGAATCGGTTTCTGCGGCCGCGAATATATTCGTCGGACAGACGGAAGCTCCACTTGTCATCCGACCTTTTTTGGCAAACATGACGAAGTCAGAGCTTTTTGCAGTCATGACAGGAGGACTTGCATCTATTGCTGGTTCTGTTCTCGCGGGTTATGCACTCCTGGGTGTTCCACTTGAGTATTTAATTGCAGCAAGCTTCATGGCTGCACCTGCAGGATTGATTATGGCGAAAATATTTATACCGGAAACGGAGAAGTCAGAAGTTGAAGATTTTGAGATGGGTAAGGATCAGGAATCTGTGAACGTTATTGATGCAGCAGCACGTGGGGCAGGAGATGGATTAAAACTTGCCTTGAATGTCGGTGCCATGCTATTGGCGTTCATTGCGCTTATCGCTATGATGAATGGCATGTTAGGCGGAATCGGTAAATGGGTGTTTGGCTTTGAATCGTTGACCGTTGAGGGGATTCTCGGCATTCTATTTGCACCGCTGGCATTCGCCATCGGTGTTCCTTGGTCAGAGGCAGTAACAGCAGGTGGATTCATTGGTCAAAAACTTGTGTTGAATGAGTTTGTCGCGTATGCATCATTCGCACCTGAAATTGCATCACTCAGCCCTAAAACAGTCATCGTCGTGAGCTTTGCACTTTGTGGCTTTGCGAACTTAAGTTCACTGGCAATTCTTCTTGGCGGATTAGGTTCTCTTGCACCAAGTCGACGTCCTGACATTGCAAGACTGGGTGTTCGTGCGGTGGCAGCTGGGATGTTAGCCTCGTTATTGAGTGCCGCTATTGCAGGGATGTTCATTTGAAAATGAAAATTTGAATTCCAAAAAGGACTGGACGGCTACGATGCCATCCAGTCCTTTTTGGTTTAAGTGCTACAGCAGATTATCTAATTAACCGTCGCTGCCATCTTCGATATGGTCGTCATCTTTCTTATCATCAACGACGCCATCGTCATCAACCTCAACATCTTTATCTGTTTCATCATCAGTATCTAAATCTACATCCGTATTTGTTCCATCCTCAGGATTGACATCTTCTACAGGTTCGTTAACATCCACGTCAACATCGTCGTCATCCCCATCGCCACATGCAGCAAGCATCCCGACTGAGAGCAATGTTGCCGCTCCTAGCTTTAACCATTTCTTTTCGCCTTTAAGTTTTAAATCCATTTAAATCTCCTCCAAGAGTATGTCTAAGATGAATGGTGCATGTTCTTGTAATACCCACATTTTATCGTGTGAATCATTTAGATTTTTCAGATAGGTGAAAGAAGCATAGTAATTAGAGTCCTGTTTCCTAACTAGTAACTTCATGTTCTTGCTGGAATTCGTATGGTTACCGTCGTGCCTACTCCGAGCGAGCTATCAATCTCAATGCCATATTGATCACCAAAATAGTACCGAATTTGATCATGGACATTTTTAAGCCCGATATGTTCTTCGGTTAATGTACTGGAGGATTGTGCAAGGCGATTTTTCAAGTATTGTAGTTGTTCTTCATCAATACCGACTCCATTGTCACTCACCGTTATTAGCATATCCTGGCCGGAAAAAATAGATGAAACTTCAAGTATTCCAGCTCCATATTTACGCTCTAACCCATGGACAATACCATTTTCTACAAGGGGCTGAAGGGAGAAATGCAAAAGTCGTATAGATTCACTAGTTGGAGCTAAGTTTTCGACGTACTGAATTTTATCTCCGAATCGCATTTGTTGTACTTGGATATACAGGCGAATGTGGGTCAATTCTTCTTCCAATGTGATTGTTTCTTTCCCACTTTGGATATTAATTCGAAATAACTGTCCAAGTACCCCAATCATTTCAGCAATATCCCGTTGTTTGTTTAACACCGCTTTCATTTGAATCGATTCAAGTGCGTTAGCTAAAAAGTGCGGATTGATTTGACTTTTTAGCGCGCGGTAATGTGCTAGCTTTTGTTGAGCTTTTAACACAGAGGACCGTTCAATGTAATCTTGTATGTCCGTGACCATTTTGCTAATTCCCTGATAAAGTCCGCCAAATTCATCCTGACGTTTGCTAGTCAAGTTAACATCGAATTTTCCGCGACCGATTATTTTCACTTGCCTACTTAAAAAGATAATTGGTTCAGTTACACGTATGTATAAGATCACCATAAATAACATAGCCATACCAATCGAAAAGAAAGCTAACCCTAAAATAACTTTGCGAAGCATTTCCGCATGCTTAGTCATTTCCTGTTCTTCTATATATTGAATAACTGTCCAGTCTGAGTAGGGAGAAGTGACAAAATTGAAAAATGAATTAACCCCGCCTACCGGTGCGTAAAAATTCCCGGATTCCTTATTTGAATCGGAAAGGAAAGGCTGGATAGCGGGTTTAAATGTCATATTGGAGTCGATTTGATCTAGGTCAGAAGCGTAAATAACACTGCCAAGAGGATCCAAAATAACGAAATTCCGATTATGATTTTCTGATAAATTTAGAATGTTACGTAATGAATCTAAACGGATATCAATAAGCAAAACACCTAACGGTTGTCTGCTTCCATTTTTATTAATTACCCTTGCGATTGATATCACTGATTCATTGGAATTTACCCTATTAAATGGTTGGTGAGTACCAAATAAGACGATTCTACCTTTTTGCTCAATGGTTTGTTTATACCATTCTTCGTTTGTTAAGTTACTCACATCGTAAACAGATTTTTTAAGTGTCGAATAAAAGACATGGTCACCTATATAAATTTGGACGCTATCGACATTCTCGATAGTTATTTCAATTGTACTGATAAAATGTTCAATCGCATTTTCGTATTCTAAAATTTGAACATAGTCTCGTTCTGAGTCATCTCCTTGCCAATTTTCAAGCGCATTTTGTAGTTTACTGTCCATCTGTGCAGTAAGCGCCCCCATCTCGATGCTCTGCAAATATTGATCGAAATTAAAAGATAGATTATTAAGAATGAGATTCGAACTATTTTGATACTCTTTTTTAGCTGATTGAATTGAAAACATGTAAATCATTACGGATAAAATCAGCAGCGGGATGGTAATCGTCAAAATCATAAGGACAAAAATTTGATGATTCACATGTTTAAATTGGAAAAATGGTAAGAAGCGCTTCAATTGGTTCATAATATCATAGCCTTAACTGTTTTCTATATTCTGTTGGTGTCATTTGGGTAACACTTTTAAATACTTTTACGAAATGTTTATAACTTTTATACCCACATAAACTTGCCACGTCGGCGATGGAATGTTGCGACACCTTCAGGCATTGTAGCGCATAATTAATTCTTATTTCGCTTACAAAAGTCATGTAGTTTTTATTTAATTTTGTTTTGAATAGCCGACTTAAATAAGAAGGATGATAAAAGAAATGTTCGGCAACCATATTGAGTGTTAATTCTTGATCCAAATGCAGTTTGATATAGGACTCTATTTTTTCGAAAAGTTGAAGGCCTTCTTCAGGCGCAATTCCAACCCCTTGAATTGTACCTGGATCTGTCAGCCGTTCGAAAGATTGTGGCATAAGTTGCTTTAGGCGTATTTTTTCTAAGCAATTTACAATAACTGAAAAACTTTTTTCGTATTGCAATGGTTTTAGTAAATAATCATATACACCGCCATAATGAATGGCTTTTTGCGCGTACTCGAATTCATTGTGGCCAGTCAAAATAATAAAAAGGGTATCGGGCAGTTTTGATCGGAGCTGTCCAATCATTTCAAGTCCATCCATTACAGGCATACGAATGTCTGTAATCACCAAGTGGGGGAGCTCGATTAAAGCTCTATCCACTCCGTCTTTCCCGTTTTCCGCCTCAATAATTGTATGGACCCCTAACTCTTTCCAATCGAAGTACTGTTTTAATCCAGAACGTATGAGAGGTTCATCCTCAACAATCATCAATTTATACATCGTATTCCCCCAAAAATAATTTGATAGTAGTTGTTGTTTTTAGGAATGTGTTTAATGACCTCTAAATTTCTATTACTTAAACAGCCATTTTGTGAATCTATTTTAAGTGTACACGATAAAAAAAGTTTCCCCAACAAGAAATTGGGAGAAGATTCAAACATGTTGTGGAGATTAATCTTTAATGGCAGTGTATTGGAGTTGGAATTATTAAATAATTTTAAGGGGTGTGGAGCATTTATGTCAGAATAGGGCTATGAATGTAAAGTTCATGGGATTGTCATGTCTGGTTATTGACTTTATGCTTAAAACAGGAAATGAAAGCGCTTCACCACTATTTCCGGAAATACAAGGAGGGGGAGATATTATGCGAGGTTCGAAAAAGGTTTCTGTCTTGTTAGTTGTAATGGCTCTTGTATTATCACTATTTTTGACCGCTTGTAGTCAAGATACAGCCGAGGAAAGCGAAGGTGGTAAAGACACAGACAAAAATCCAAGTAACGAAAAACAAGTGGAAATAACGTGGTGGAATTTCCCGAACTTCCAAGCTTTAGATGGAGAAGTAGGTAAGTATGAGAAAGAAATTATTGCCGCTTTCAATGAAAAAAATCCAGACATTAAAGTGAAGTTAGAGATGCTTACTTTTGAAGGTGGACCTGAAAAGCTGAATGTAGCAATCGCTACGAACACAGCACCAGATATGATCTACGACGCTCCAGGGCGGATCATTGATTGGGGTAAGAAAGGGTTACTTGCACCACTAAATGACATGATGCCAGATGATGTGAAAAATGATATATCTCCAGCGTTAATGAAACAATCGATGGTTGGAGATCAGGTTTATATGTATCCATTCAATACAGGGCCATTCATGATGGCTGTCAACAAGACTTTATTTGAGGACATTGGCGAACTTGATTTGCTACCATTAGATCGACCAGATCGGACATGGACTGTAGCGGAGTATGAGAAAGCGTTACATGCAGTTAAAGAAAAGGCTCCGGGTATCATTCCATCTGGTTTCTATGCAAAAAGCGTTGCGGGAGACCAAGGGACACGAGGATATATTACTAATCTAGGAACTAGTCGGTTTTTGAATGAAGATTATAGCGCTGTTGCGATTAACTCAGAAAGCGGGATTAAAGGGCTTGAATGGGTTGTTCAAGCTTCAAGAGATGGACTTGTGGCACCGGGCGCTGCTTCATTAGATGCTGGGGATCATAATGATTTATTCTTGCAAGGTAAAATGGCATTTGCTATTAACTATTCTGCTGTACTTAAATCACTTTTTGCTCCAAATAAAACAGAGGACTTTGAGGATGTTTTACTTCCTTATCCAACACCGGATGGATCCGATCCGAAGCTTGAACCATTTCTTGGTGGTCTAGCAGTCTTTAATAATGATGACGATAAAAAAGCTGAAGCAGCAAAAAAATTAGTTGACTTCATCGTGAACGATCCTGAATGGGGCGAGAAAAACTTGATTCAAACAGGAGGTTTGTCAGCGCGGAACTCAGTTACAGGCCTATATGAAGGGTCTGAGTATGAGTATTCAGAGCTGGCACGTAAATTCATAACAGATCCACCAACGATTGCAGACGGCTATGCAGAAGTGCGTACTTTCTGGTTCCCAGCACTGCAAGAAGCAATCCTTGAAACGAAATCAGCTAAAGAAGCGTTAGATGAATTTGCGGAGAAGTCCAATGCCGCGATTGAGAAAGCGAAAGCAGCGAATAAATAAAGTGAAGAGGAGCAGCATTATTTATTCGCTGCTCCTTTCCATAAAGAATTAGATTGGGGTGAAACAATTGTTAGCTACCATTCGTAAACCAAACAAAAACAAATTACGTGATTGGATGATGAGTTATTTGTTTTTATTACCTGCGTTAACATTTTTCCTCATTTTCGTTGTGTATCCCATGCTGCGAGGAATATACATGAGTTTTTTCGATTACAACATTACGAGTTTTGAATTTATTGGATGGGATAATTATGTAACTCTTTATCATGATAAAACGTTCCATAAATCTATGATTAATACAATTGTACTTGTTGCAGTTGCTGTTCCTATCGTTATTGGTTTTTCTATTTTTGTAGCGATGTCCATCTATAAGAAAAGTGAATTTATAAGATCATTTTGTAGGGGGATATTCTATCTACCTGCTGTAACCTCAGTGGTGAGTGTTACTGTCGTATGGGGTTGGATCTATCATCCTAACTTTGGAATTCTTAATTATATTACTAGTTTTTTTGGAATAGAGCCGGTCTCCTGGCTGGGAGATCCTAAAACAGCTTTGATGGCGATTACAGTTATATTAATCACGACTTCCGTTGGACAGCCAATTATTCTGTACGTTGCTTCACTCGGTAACATTCCGACTACGTATATTGAAGCAGCCCAGATTGATCGAGCTACACCGTGGCAAATTTTCCGGAAAATTATATGGCCATTACTGATGCCGACAAGTTTATATGTGATTGTCATTACGACAATTAATTCGTTTCAGTGTTTCGCTCTCATCCAATTGCTAACCTCTGGAGGTCCAATATACAGTACATCGACCGTGATGTATGGCGTATATCAACAAGCATTCCTACTTGGTAATTTTGGCTTAGCTTCTGCAATGGGGGTCATTTTAGCTTTAGTCATTGGAGTGATTTCTATCATTCAATTTAAATACTTAGGCAATGATGTTGAGTATTAGGGGGAGGGAAACGTCATGAAAGCACAATCCCAGTTAAACATGAAGAAAAAGTTTAATCGATCTAGTAATAAAAAATGGTTTCATGAATTAAGCGCATTCAAAATAATAGCTACTCTATTACTGATTCTCTCTGCACTATTCTTTGTTTTTCCGTTTTATTGGATTATCACGGGGGCATTCAAAGCTCAAGTTGTTGCGATAACGATACCACCAGAATGGTTTCCACTAAAACCAATATTGGATAACTGGGTAACACTATTTAGTAATCCGGTTTGGCGCTGGACATTTAATAGTTTTTTTATTGCAAGCAGTGAAATGATTGCTGTCTGTTTTGTAAGCGCTACAGCGGGCTTTGTTCTAGCCAAAAAAGTATTTCCTGGGCGCAAGCTGATCTTTATTGTACTAATTGCTGCAATGGCACTCCCTAAACAAGTTATTCTTGTTCCATTGTTCACAATGCTAGCGGATTTCGGTTGGGTAGATACATATAAAGGGTTAATCATTCCGGCAATCGGCTGGCCATTCGGTGTATTCCTTATGAAACAGTTTTCTCAAACGATATCCAATGAACTTTTGGAAGCTGCTAAAATAGATGGCTGTGGTGAAATTCGTACGTTTTGGCATATTGTTATTCCGATGCTAAAACCAGCTCTAGGTGCTTTGGCAATCTTTACATTCATGTTAAGTTGGAACGATTATTTCAGCCAACTTGTTATCACTCGTTCGACGGAAATGATGACCCTACCACTAGGTATTGCTACGATGCAGGGTGAGCATAAGACTGATTATGGGGTCATGATGGCTGGAGCAGCACTTGCATCTGTACCGATGATCGTCATATTCACATTGTTCCAAAAGTCCTTTACACAAGGAATTACGATGGGCTCAGTCAAATAAACACCCGCTTCGTCGCTCGGCGAAAGGCTGCCTCTTGTAGAGCGCCTTCGCTCAGTTTACATAGATAGTCAAGAGGGGAGAAAAGAATATGTTACTTGATAAGTATAAAGGAATTATTCCAGCATTCTATGCTTGTTATGATGAAGCAGGAGAAATATCACCAGAGAGAATTAAAGCGTTAGCGATTCATCTTTATGAAAAAGGAGTACAAGGTCTCTACGTTGGTGGCAGTTCGGGGGAGTGTATTTATCAAAATCTTGAGGAGAGAAAGGCGACATTGAAATATGTTGCCGAAAGCCTGAAAGGGCAACTTACGTTGATCGCCCATGTTGGAGCACCATCAACAAAAGAAAGCGTTGAATTAGCGAAGTACGCGGAAGAATTAGGGTATGATGCGTTGTCTGCTATACCGCCAATTTATTTTCAACTGCCTGAAAGTGCAATTGAAAAGTACTGGACGGAAATTATGGATTCAACGGACCTGCCGTTTATTATTTATAACATCCCTCAAACGACCGGATACAATCTTTCAATTAACTTACTCAAGAAGTTATTACAGAACGACAAGCTAATTGGTGTGAAAAACTCTTCGATGCCAGTCATGGATATTGAAAGATTTAAAGCGGCAGCACATGACGACTTTATTGTTTTTAATGGCCCAGATGAGCAATATGTATCCGGAAGGTTAATTGGTGCGGATAGCGGGATTGGCGGAACTTATGGTGTGATGCCAGAGTTGTTCCTAAAAGCGGAAGAGTTTGTATCAGCCGGGGATTTCTCAGAAGCGCGGAAAATTCAACATGACATTAATGATATCATTATGGCATTATGTTCATTGAATGGTTCAATGTATTCCGTTATTAAAGAAATCTATAAACTAAAGGGCGTAAATATTGGTAGCGTTAGAGGCCCATTAGAGCCGGTATCTGGAGACGATATTGAGAAAGTTGAAGGTATTAAGACTAGGATTGACGAAGTAATAATGAACTATCAGACTCAAAATTAAAATGTTGGCGGTGGATAAATGAAACCAATTGTATTGAATTCAGAAACGATTTTGGGCGCTATATCACTTGAAAAAAGTGGAGGGCTTATTAGTCCTTGGAGAATTTTTCATGAAGATAAAGATTTTTATACGCCAAATCAACTTAACCGAACAGCAGAGATACCTGCCGGCGTTCGAATAACGTTTGAAACAAACTCCCCAACGATTAAAGTGGAATTTGCAGCATCTGAAGTTGAAGTAGAATTCGATGTCGTGATTGATAGGGAATTAGTGAAAACGATAATAGTTAGATCTAAGGATACGTCTTTTACAGTGGATGGTCTTTTAGCAAGTAATAAAGTTGTTGAAATTTATTTATCGCAACGACAAAAAATGGCCGTAAGGAATGTTTATATTGCTGAAGAAGCGAATTGGAACGCTTACCCTTCTTTAAGGAGGAAATGGCTGGCCTATGGGAGTTCCATTACTCAATGCCAGGCGGCAGAAAGCCCTTCACAGACATGGCCGGTTATTACCGCGGCCGAATTAGATTTGGATTTAACTTGCCTGGGATTCAGTGGGCAATGCCAGTATGAACCAATGATTGCTAGGACGATTAGGGATACGCCCGTTGACTTCATTTCCCTTTGTGCGGGCATAAATATATACGGTGCAAACAGTTACAATGAACGAACATTTCAAGCGATTATCATTGGATTTATTAAAATTATTCGTGAAAAACAGTCGAAAGTTCCAATAGTTTTAAGTTCTCCTATTTATGGAGCATTTAGAGAGGGGACCCCTAATCTAGTCGGCTTTACGCTTATTAAGATGAGACAACAAATACAAGAAATTGTAGAGATATTTAGAAGAAATGGTGATGATCATCTTTTTTATGTGAACGGGTTGGATATCCTGGGGGAAGACTACGCCGGCTTACTACCGGACGAACTTCATCCGAATGCAGAAGGCTATAAGCTGATGGGGCATAATTTTGCAAATGAATTTAAGGAATATTTTAAATGAAAGCAGGGCTACATGGAGGTGTATTTAACTGAAAACTAAAGCGGAAATTTTTGCTGCTATAGAACATGAACTTATTGTTTCTTGTCAGGCACTTCCAGAAGAACCAATGCACAGTTCGTTTATAATGGGGAAAATGGCATATTCCGCAATGAAGGGCGGGGCTAAAGGAATTAGAGCGAATAGCGTTGAAGATATTAAAGAGATTAAAAAAAATGTGGAATTGCCGATCATTGGCATCATTAAAAGTGTTTACAAGGGATCTGATGTTTTCATCACACCAACTCTAAAAGAAATAGATTTACTTTATCGAGAAGGTGTGAACATTATTGCGTTAGATGCAACTAATAGAATCAGGCCGGACGGTAAACTCATAAGCGAGGTTTTCCCTACTATTCGCGAAAAATATAGTGATCAACTATTCATGGCTGATTGCTCAACGTATGAAGAAGCGAAAGAAGCTTATGCATTAGGATTTGATTGCCTAGGAACAACACTTAGTGGCTATACCGACTATACGCGAGGGACAAGTTTGCCGGATTTAAAGTTAATTGAGAGGCTAGTGAAGGATTTTCCTATCCCGATTATCGCAGAAGGCGGTATTTGGACACCAGATCAACTTAAGCGCGTGTTCGAACTAGGGGCTTACTCTGCTGTTGTTGGAACAGCAATAACAAGACCTATGGATATTACAAAAAGGTTTGTTGATGCTATTAAATGAGTGATGTTAATTGAACAGTAAAAAGGAGCTAAAACCATAGCGGTTTATAGCTCCTTTTTGTGTAGGTAACCCGTGGCGGTGATAATACGGCAGATGCCAGTCATAATCGGAGCCATGGCGAGCATAACAGGTCTCATGCCGGTCATAAGTGTGTCTATGGCGAGCATAACGAGTTCTATGCCGGTCATAATCAGATGGACGGTCGCTTTTCCAGCAAGAAATGCCTTGAATCTGAGGTGCAGTAATGTATTTAGTTAATTGTTTGTTTGTTCCTTCAGAAGAGAATCAAACGCGATGCTCTTTGTAATTGTGTATTTTTGCAATATGCCCTAACTGAGTGATTTCTTCGTCAGTCGTTTTTTTCTCGTAAGCGATGATTGAATCGAGCAATTGCTCAGTTGTGCGCGCACCAACGAGGGCTGAGGCTACTGTTTTATCATGAAGGGCGAAAGCAATTGCCGCCGCGTGCAGGTCTTCTGATTGTTCACTCAGCGCTTGGACTGTATGTGTTAATTCACTCGCATTATATTCGACAAATCCATTCGCTTTTGCAGCTCTTGATAAACCTTCCGATGTTAAAAAACCTTTGGCAATGGTCCCACGCGTAATAACAGAGGCACCGGCCTCGTGGATCGTTGGAAACCATTCTTCTGGTCTGCGGTCAAGCAAGTTATATTGCATCATGACAGAGACTGCTGAACTAGTATCCAAGAATCGCTTAATAACATTCGGACGAATCGAAGAAATGCCGTATTGACGAATAAGACCATCTTTTTTTAAACTTTCAAATGCATCAATTGTCTCCCCCACATTGTCTTCCATTGTCCCGCCATGAAGCTGGTAGACATCGATATAATCTGTGTCGAGGCGCAATAGACTCTGTTTGACTGCCTCCATAATATGCTCTTTTGAAGAATCCCATGTCCATCCTTCACCACTCGGATTCATCTTATTGCCGGCTTTCGTCGCAAGGATAATATCATTCCGTCTTCCTTTTATCGAAGACCCCAGGAGTTCTTCATTTTTACCGCTATTATACAAATCGGCTGTATCAAAGTAATTGATGCCTGAGTGAATCGCAGCGTCGACGATGTTTTTCGATTCGGTTAAATCATCTGGCAGTGACATACATCCGAGTCCGATTTCGGAAATGTATAGACCGCTTTTACCCAATTCTCTTTTCTTCATGAAAGCACCCCCTGTTTTGTTCATGGTACAATGACGTCACACTATTATCCATAAAAAGGAGTCGGAAATGATGAGTAAATATGAAGAAAAAACAATTTCAGGTGAAACACTTTATGAAGGTAAAATTATCACACTGCGTGTTGAGGAAGTGGAACTTCCGGATGGTAAGAAAGCGAAACGTGAATTGATCAAACATCCGGGGGCAGTTTCCATCATTCCGATTACTGCTGATGGAAAAATTGTACTCGTTGAACAATATAGAAAAGCGCTGGAACGTACGCTGATTGAAATTCCAGCGGGGAAAATTGATCCGGGAGAGGAACCGGCAGTGACGGCGGTCCGCGAACTGGAAGAAGAAACGGGATACGGCGCGAAAGAATTTACTTATATCCAGTCCTTTGCAACGTCCCCTGGTTTTGCAGATGAAGTAATTCATATGTATTTAGCACAAGATCTATATAAAATCGAAAACCCGGCAGCGGGAGATGAAGATGAATTCATTGGACTACTAGAAGTGACACTCGTAGAAGCGCAAGAAATGGTTGTGTCAGGAGAAATTTTCGATGCAAAAACTGCGTTCGCTGTTCTTTATGCCAAAAACCTTTTAACAAAGTGACCTAATTTTGAACGGACAAGCATATGTTGTATAAGGTGACACTTCAATCGATGGGGGAAGTCTTATCCCCCCGCGGATTGAGGCAGGACTCAGACTTATTACGCCGTGTTCTATGGCAAAAAGGAGGGATGAATTTCAATCCCTCCCTTCTGAGTGACCGACAGGGAGGAATGAACTGCAATTCCTCCTCGTTGGCCCGAACCAATCGGGCTTTACGGACAGTTGACCCCCATTTACGTTTATTCTTACGCCAAAACTTAAATGGGGTTCTTTTGACGTACTAATGCCGATGATGCCACAGGAAGTGGTGTTTCTAGTCGGCTTGTCCGTCACCGTTAATGCAGGATAAACTATGCGGAGGTGAAGCTTTGGTCCGTTCTTTATCGTTCATCCACTTATTTGTCATTCTTGCAATTGGCTTTATTGGTGGAGCGCTCTTATTTCGCGAGATGCCTACAACTGCGGTAGAGAGGGTAGTTACATTTTATGATGCTCGGGTCGTTCTAGGGCATGATGCAGGTTATATAAAACCCGTGGGTATGGCAGCACTATTTTTTATCATTGCGTTTATACTGGCGATGTTTAGGAAAACAAGATTCACCGTATTACTTTTCGGAGCAGTGAAATGTGTTCTTTTCGGATTGTCTTCATCCTATTTACTAGCTTCAGGCACGAAAATAATGGCTTATTCAATTTGGTGGTTTCCGTTTCAGTTTCTTATTTGTTTTCTGTTTTTAGTGTATTGCGCAATCCTAAGTCCACCTTACTTTATGCGTTCAACGATGGGGAAAGGCCCTAATACACGCGCATTACCGATGATTGTCGGCATGTCGATTGCCATACTTGCTATCGAAATTATCGTCTTTCAATTCATTTTAAAGTAGAATATTTTCGTCTTTAATTATCTGTCTGCTCCCTTTCTGTTGTCATAAGGAAAGCCCATTTGTTATAATGGATACAGTTTGAGGGGGGCGTCGTATGGAGAGCCGAATCGATCGGATAAAAAAACAATTGCATGGGGCCAGCTACAAGCTGACACCTCAGCGCGAAGCGACGGTTTTGGTCCTCCTTGAGCATGAGGAAGATCATCTGAGTGCTGAAGATGTATTTTTGCTAGTCAAAGAGAAAGCACCGGAAATCGGGCTTGCTACCGTGTATCGTACGTTGGAATTGCTGACAGATCTTAAGGTAGTCGATAAAATCAATTTTGGTGACGGTGTATCGAGGTATGATCTGCGGCAGGAAGGTGCTGCCCATTTCCATCATCATCTTATTTGTATCGAATGTGGAACAGTGGATGAAATTCAAGAAGATCTTCTCGGAGATGTCGAAAAGATTGTTGAAAGTCGCTTTGAATTCGCTATTAAGGACCATTGGTTAACGTTTCACGGTATTTGCAAAAGATGTAAATCGGATGTAGATGAAGGTGAGAAGTAAGAAGAGGGATGGCATAATGCTGTCCCTTTTGTCGTTGGGTAGGAAATTATAAAATTTAGGTCTGTAGAAAACTTGAGGAAAAGCTATTCCACGTTCAGATTCCAGCACTTTTGTCTTGGACTCAAACCTGTAACAATCGAAGGGGGGAAGGGATTTGTTCAAATTAAAGGCAAATGGAAACGGTTTTTCTGTTTCCCGCTTGTTATGAAAGACATCCGTTTTGCGCTTGAAGATTACATGCACTTTTTACAAGTGGAGCGGCAGTTGTCAGGAAATACAATTATTTCATATAAGCGTGACCTTGCCGAATATCTAGACTATATGGAACAGGCAGGTTACGAATCATTGGATGACGTAGATCGTCCTGTTATAGTGGGGCATTTACATCGATTGAAAGAAGGCGGGAAATCGGCTAGGACCATATCTAGACATATTTCATCAATCCGTTCATTTCATCAATTCCTTCTTCGGGAAAAGGTCACGACCCAGGATCCAACAGTCCATTTGGAACTGCCGAAACTTGAGCAGAAATTACCACGTGTTTTGTCAATGGACGAAGTAGACAGACTAATCAAGGCGCCAGATCGTTCAAAGCCACAGGGTGTCAGAGATACTGCGTTGCTCGAAATTTTGTATGGGACAGGTATGCGTGTAAGTGAACTGATTGGACTTAATATGGATGATATTCATCTCACGATGGGGTTTGTCCGTGTATTCGGTAAAGGTGGGAAAGAAAGAATTATCCCTCTCGGGGGGAAATCAATTACGGCGTGTAAGCGTTATATCGAAGAAGCACGTCCAATTTTTATAGAAAAACAAAAAGGTGCCGATGCATTATTTGTCAACATGAGGGGAACAAGACTTACTAGACAGGGTTGTTGGAAACTGTTGAATGGACATGCCCTAAAAGCGGGTATACAGAAAGAGTTGACGCCACATATATTGCGTCATACTTTTGCTACTCACCTCATCGAAAACGGGGCGGATCTGCGGGCAGTACAAGAAATGCTCGGACACGCCGATATTTCCACTACGCAAATTTATACACATGTCAGCCGTTCGAGGTTGAAAGAGGTCTATGTGAAATTCCATCCAAGAGCATAGAATTCTACAGGAAAGATTATTTTTAAGGAGGACTAACTTATGGGGAAACAACAATTCAAACGTATCCATCTAATCGTGCTCGACTCTGTGGGCATCGGAGAATCACCGGATGCTTCTGCATTCGGCGATGAAGGTGCTGATACGCTGGGACACATCGGGGAAGCAATGGGAGGCCTGCATATGCCGAACATGGGCAAACTAGGTCTTTCTAATATTAGGGAAATTCAAGGTATTTCCGTTGCGGAAGAACCACTTGCTTTTTACGGTAAAATGCAGGAAGCATCTGTAGGGAAAGATACGATGACGGGGCATTGGGAGATCATGGGTCTTAACATTGACACGCCATTTAAAGTATATCCAAACGGCTTTCCGCAGGAATTGATCGCGGAACTTGAACAAAGAATAGGACGTAAAGTAATCGGCAATAAACCGGCTAGTGGCACCGCAGTCATTGATGAATTTGGCCAGGAACATATGGAGACGGGCGCAATTATTGTCTATACGTCTGCAGATCCTGTGCTACAAATTGCGGCGCACGAGGGGATTATTCCAATTGAAGAACAATACCGGATTTGTGAAATCGCACGTGAGTTGACATTGGAACCAGAATATTTAGTTGGTCGCGTCATTGCACGTCCATTTATTGGAGAACCGGGCAACTTTACACGAACAACAAATCGACATGATTATGCACTTAAACCATTTAATCGTACAGTGATGAATGAATTGGTGTCTGCGGATTATGATGTTATGGCGATTGGCAAAATTGCTGATATCTTTAACGGTGAAGGCATTACCGAATCCGTTCGCACTGTGAGTAATATGGACGGCGTCGACAAATTACTTGATGTTATGAAAAAAGATTTCAAGGGCCTCAGTTTCACGAATCTCGTTGATTTTGATGCGTTATTTGGACATCGGAGAGATCCGCTTGGTTACGGCAATGCACTACAAGAATTTGATGTCAGGTTGCCAGAAATTTTAGAATCACTGCGTGATGACGATCTACTTATTATTACAGCGGATCACGGTAATGATCCAACTTATCCCGGAACGGATCATACCCGTGAATATGTCCCACTCGTGGTCTACTCGCCTTCATTAAAAACTGGTGAGGAAATGCCACTGAACGAGACTTTCTCAGATATTGGTGCTACGATTGCGGAAAACTTTGAGGTAAAGATGCCTGAGTTTGGTAAGAGTTTCTTGCGTTTATTAAAAGAAAAGGTGTGATGAAATTGTTCAGAATGGTAGATGTAATTGAGAAAAAACGAAACGGTGAAGTCCTTACAAAAGAAGAAATCACCTTTTTTGTGAACGGCTATACAGTTGGTTCGATTCCGGACTATCAAGCGAGTGCATTCCTTATGGCAATTTACTTTAAAGGGATGACTGCAGAGGAACAGGGATATTTGACGATGGCGATGGTCGAATCTGGAGATCAGATTGACTTATCCGCAATCGAAGGGATTAAAGTCGATAAGCATTCTACGGGCGGAGTTGGCGATACGACTACGTTAATCCTTGTCCCTCTTGTCGCGGCGTGTGGCGTTCCTGTCGCGAAAATGAGTGGTAGGGGTCTTGGTCATACAGGCGGGACACTCGACAAGCTAGAGGCCATAGAAGGGTTCCATATCGAATTGACAGAAGAGCAGTTCGTCAAGCAAGTGAATGATTTAAAATTAGCGGTCATCGGCCAAAGTGGCAACTTGACACCTGCTGATAAAAAACTCTATTCATTGCGCGATGTGACAGCAACTGTTGACAGTATCCCGCTAATTGCCAGCTCAATTATGAGTAAGAAAATTGCTGCAGGTGCAGATGCGATTGTCCTCGATGTTAAAACGGGTGACGGTGCATTCATGAAGACTGAGGCAGACGCAAGAGCTCTGGCTCATTCGATGGTGGCGATTGGTAAACAAGTCGGTAGAAATACGATGGCGGTTATTTCGGATATGAGCCAGCCGCTTGGGTTTGCAATTGGGAACTCGCTTGAAGTGATTGAAGCGGTTGAAACGCTAAAAGGGAATGGTCCTGAAGACTTGACGGAACTATGTCTAGTTCTTGGTAGCAAGATGATTGTTGCAGGCGAAAAAGCTACTTCAGTTGAGGAAGCTAGGGAAATGTTAAAAGCGGTCATTACTGACGGTTCAGCACTTGAACTGTTTGGTAAACTGATTGAAGCGCAAGGCGGAAATGGGGCAATCATTCATGATACATCTCTATTACCGACAGCGAAATATCAGATTGAAGTACCTGCACTTTCATCGGGTTATGTAACGAAGATGGAAGCGGATGACATCGGTGTTGCCGCAATGCTTCTTGGCGCGGGTAGAGCAACAAAAGATGATGAAATCGATCTTGCGGTAGGTATTGTGCTTACTAAAAAAATCGGAGATGCTGTGCAAGAGGGAGAACCACTTGCCATTATCCATTCGAATACTGAAGCTGTAGAACAATCCATGACACTGATCCAGAAACATATTACGATTGGAAAAGAAGCTGTGGAAAGCCCGCGCCTTATAGGCGACATGATTACAGGCTAAATAGTAGTTGAAAATAAAAGCTACCCTATCAACCGAGTTTGGTTGATAGGGTAGCTTTTTGAAATTAATCATACCCGGAGCCAACCGATCATATCCGGCCCACCCAATCATACCCCCAGCCAACCGAGCATATCTGGCCCACCCAATCAAACCCGCAGCCAACCGAGCATATCGGAGCCCACCCAATCAAACCTGCAGTCTGGCCGAGCATATTCGGCCCAAACCAATCAAACCCGCAGCCAACCGAGCATATCGGAGCCCGCCCAATCAAACCTGCAGTCTGGCCGAGCATATCCGAGCCAAATCAATCATACCTGCAGCCCAACCGAGCATATCCGGCCAAAACCAAATCATACCTGCAGCCAACCGAGCATATCCGGTCCAAACCAATCATACCTGCAGCCAACCGTGCATATCCGTCCCAAACCGATCATACCCGCAGCCCGACCGAGCATATCCGAGCCAAACCGATCATACCTGCAGCCCAACCGAGCATATCCGATCCAAACCAATCATACCTGCAGCCAACCGAGCATATCCGTCCCCACCCGATCATACCCGCAACCAACCGAGCATATCCGAGCCCACCCAATCATACACACAGCCAAACCGAGCATATCTGCCCCCAAACATTTCTTTTTTTATCGGATGTGTAAATCGTATGGAAGACGTACATACTTTCATCAGTAGTGGGCAATGTCGAAACATAAGAACTTTACGCTGACTGTGACTAGTTCTGTCAGGCGAAAGGGTTTCGGCCTCCAAATGTGGAATATTTCGCAGGAAGGAGGGGGTTCAGCATGGCTGACATCGAAATTATTGACAATGGGATTTTAATTGCAACACTGCAAGGGGAATTGGACAATCATGAGGCAAATCGAATCCGGTCCCACATTTCTTCATCTATTTATAGCGGACAAGTCCGAGCGATTATTTGGGATTTGTCGAGGCTTGGTTTCATGGATAGCGCAGGAATCGGGCTCATTCTTGGAAGGATGCGCGATTTAGCACCTGTGGAAGGGGAAACGCTCATTTTGAATCCGTCCACGACAATGGAGAAGATATTCACATTTTCCGGTCTTGGACCAAATATAAGACATAGTACGGTCGATTTAGCGATCGGTGAAATCGGAGGGGTATTACATGAACAATGAAATGACGTTATCATTCGTCGCAATTGAGGAAAACGAAGCACTGGCAAGGATGGCAATGACTTGTTTTATAACGCCGTTGGACCCGACTATTGAAGAAATTTCAGAATTTAAGACCATTGTGTCGGAAGCCGTGACGAATGCAATTATTCATGGCTACGAATGTGATGGGAAGAGTCTTGTCACAGTCCGCGCTGTGATTGAAGAAAACAAAGTTACAATGACGGTCCGCGATGAAGGAATGGGTATTTTTGACGTAGAACAGGCGATGGAACCGATGTTTACGACACGCCCCTTCATGGAGCGTTCAGGAATGGGATTTACGATAATGGAAAGCTTTGCCGACAGTTTGTCCGTCGAATCAGTATTGGGAAATGGAACAATCGTCAAGTTCGAGAAAACGTTTTCTCCGGTCCCGGAAGCAAGCAGAATGAGGTGACCCATGGACGCATCCGTTGAAGTGAAACCTGCATTGTTGACCCAAGAAAAGATGAGAGAACTCATTAAAGTTTCTCAAGAAGGTGATAAAGAAGCGAGAAGAATGATGGTGGAGGGAAATACGCGGCTGGTCTGGTCTATTGTCCAGCGGTTTGCTTCCCGTGGCGCAGATCCCGAGGATTTGTTCCAAATTGGTTGTATTGGGCTTATGAAATCAATTGATAAATTCGATTTGTCGTATGAAGTGAAATTTTCTACTTATGCGGTTCCTATGATTGTCGGAGAAATTCAGCGTTTTCTAAGGGATGATGGAATGGTAAAAGTGAGTCGATCCATCCGTGAACTTAGTTTCAAAATCCGGCATGCAACTGATGATTATATTAAATTGCATGGAAAATCGCCATCGATTTCAGAGGTTGCAGCAGTCTTGGAGGTATCCGTCGACGATATTGTTCTCGCATCTGATGCTTTACGTGATCCTGCATCACTTCATGAACAGCTATATGAAAGCGAAGGGGATAGCTTAACGCTGATGGATCAGTTGCGAGATGATCGGTCTGAAAGAGTGTTCGACCATATCCCACTTCGGGATGTCATTTCTAAATTAAATAAACGAGATCAAACGATCATTTATATGCGTTACTATTTGGATTGCACGCAAAGTGATATTGCAGAAAGAATTGGCATATCACAAGTCCAGGTGTCACGGCTTGAAAAGAAAATTTTAGCCCAATTGAAATTATGGATGGGCGTTGATTCGGAAGAAATTATACTAAATGTGAGGACGGATTGAACTAATGGAAAAGCTATTCCAATCGGTGAATGAAGGGGAAGAGTGGTTCTATACCTGTTTCGGTAAAGACAAGACGTTCGATGCTACTGCCAGATCATTGCATCTTTGGGATATGCCTGCTCTGTTGCTTTATATTAATGGACTCATAGACAGTGAAACAATCACGACTTTATTGACTGAAATGCAAGGGGCTAGAGGAAAAGAGGACGAAAACCAGGAGGATGGAGGGGAACGATTCCTCTCCTTTTTCCCGTATCACGCCGTTTCCAATGTGAAAGATAGGGACGAATTACTTACTTCAATATTAAGTGGACAGGCAGCCTTCATCACGCCTGATGGCTATGTGTTTACCATTGATATTCGGTCTTATCCAGGCAGGCAACCTGAAGAGCCTGACAATGAAAAAGTCGTCAGAGGATCGAGAGACGGATTTACGGAGAATCTTATTCAAAATACCGCGCTAATTAGAAGGCGGCTTCGTACTGAGGATTTACGATTTGAAATGCATAAAGTGACGATGAATGGGAAAACAGATGTTACAATCACCTACATGCAAGGGGCAGCAAGTAAAGAACATCTTGATTATATTCGTGAAAGGCTGGATGCTATTCACCATGATGGGCTGACAATGACGGATAAGTCGCTTGAAGAATTTTTGTTCAAACAGCGGTTTCATCCAATGCCTTTCGTTCGTTTTACAGAGCGTCCTGATATATGCGCGGCGCATTTATTGGAAGGGCATGTCGCTATCATCGTGGATACATCACCTTCTGTTATACTTGTTCCGGCTCCACTATTTCATCATTTACAACATGCTGAAGAATACCGTCAAGCCCCGCTTATTGGAACATTTGTCAGGATTATGCGTTTGTTTGCAGCTACCATGAGTCTTGTTCTTTTACCATTTTGGTACTTGCTCGCAACGAACCAACACTACTTACCCGATTTCCTCAGTTATATAGGACCGAAAGATATCGGGGAAATCCCATTACTTGTTCAGCTTCTTATCGCAGATGGCGGAATCGAAATACTTCGAATGGCGGCTATTCATACACCGACACCGATGTCGACCGCGATGGGGCTTGTTGCAGCGATTGTCATTGGACAAGTAGCGATAGACGTTGGTCTTTTCACCCCAGAAGTTGTTTTATATGTGGCGGTAAGTGCAATTTTCACATTCTCAATACCTTCTTACGAATTAAGTCTTACGACAAAAATCTTCAGGATTTGTATTCTGTTGTCGACTGCATTATTAGGAGCACCCGGATTTTTCTTGTCCATAACCGTACTTTTCTATTACTTATGTGCATTGAAGCCAATGGGGGTACCGTATTTGTGGCCCGCTGTACCATTTTTTCCAAAGGCAATGTTACGTGTTCTTATTAGGTTTCCAATGACTGCCGATGCACCTAGACCGTTTATAACGGATTCTCCTGATCGAGACCGTGTCTCTTAGATCATTGCCTCAACCCTTCTTTATATGATAAAATTTTAGTTATCTAATTCGAGAGGGGCAGGCAACATGCATTTATATGGAACACAATCAGTCAACGAACGTGGCCATCTGACAATTGGTGGCACAGATACGGTTGATCTCGCACATACTTATGGAACACCACTTAACGTCTATGATATTGCCTTGTTCCGTGAACGGGCAAGCGCCTTTAAGAAAACATTTGAATCGATGGGCATCCGTGCGCAAGTCGCTTATGCGAGTAAGGCATTTTCGTCTATTGCTATCTACGAAATCGCCGAACAGCAAGGACTTTCTCTAGATGTTGTTTCTGGAGGGGAATTGTTTACAGCGGTGTCTGCAAACTTCCCGCGTAATCGAATTCATTTCCACGGTAACAATAAAAGCTTTACCGAATTACAATATGCTTTTGATGAAAAAATAGGATGTATCGTTATTGACAATTTTTCTGAAATCGAACTGGTTAAGGAAATCGCGGAATCTCGTAAAGAGTCTATGAACGTACTTATCCGTGTAACACCGGGAGTGGAAGCTTCTACACATGATTATATTACGACTGGCCAGGAAGATTCGAAGTTTGGTTTTGATTTGAAAAATGGCCAGACAGATGAGGCTTTCCTTCAGTTGTACAATCATCCTTACATCAATTTGTTAGGTATGCATTGCCATATTGGTTCTCAAATATTCGAAACAGATGCGTTTCGTTTAGCGGCAGAGGCGCTTATGAATAAGATGGTTGCCTGGCGCGATAATTATGAATTCATCTGCACAGTTCTGAACTTAGGTGGCGGATTTGGTATTCGTTATACTGAAGAAGACAAACCGCTTGAACCGTCAGTATATGTCGAAGAAATGGCGACGGTTGTTCTTTCAATGACGCGGAGCCATAACTACCCATTGCCAGAAATTTGGATTGAACCCGGCAGATCGCTAGTCGGAGATGCAGGTACAACTTTGTATACTGCTGGTAGCTCAAAAGAAGTGCCTGGTATTCGGAAATATGTCGCAGTTGACGGTGGAATGTCGGATAATATTCGACCGGCGTTGTACGGTGCAAAATATACTGCCGTTTCGGCAAATCGTATGAACGAACCTCACGTCGATAAAGTGACGATAGCGGGGAAATGTTGTGAATCCGGTGATAAGCTTATTGAAGAGGCTCAACTCGCTGATCCAACTGAAGGAGACATCATCGCTGTTTTCTGCACAGGTGCTTATGGCTATTCGATGGCTAGTAATTACAACCGTCTTCCAAAACCGGCAGTTGTATTCAGTGAAAATGGACAACATCAGCTTGTCGTCCGCAGGGAAACTTATGAAGACATTGTCAGATTAGACATTCCGTTGCAACTAGTAAGACGGGAGGAGAGGATTTGAGAAAACGCAACATCCTCCTTTTCATCTTCATTGTAGTTGCAGCTATTATGTGGGGAGCGGTATACTGGAAGTTCGTCATGCCAATTATTGATCCGCGATAAAGTGAAACTTCAATCAGTAGGGGGCTTTTCTTCCACTGATTGTTAGTTGCGGCCACAGGGATTATGTTCCGATTGATCTGGCTTTTCCGGAAGTGGGTCCTCCACTTAATGTGTTAAATCACTATATATATTGAACAAATGAATACCTATATAAACTGAGCGAAGGCGGCCTTTCAAGGGGTAGCAGAAGCCAAAAGAATGGCTGCGCAGCTGCCTGACTGATTGCGGAAGGAATCCCCTAGCGCCGCAGCGAATTCGATGGGATTTCTGTATGTCAATATATATAGGCCTTAAATGGGCTCTTACTGCTCATTACTGCGCGATAAAGGAAACTGCTTATCATTGGAAAACGTAGTTAGTTCTATCCAATGACCAAAGTGTTTTCAGAAAAGAAGGGATTCAATTGATACTTTTGCGTTATAAGAAAACGTACGAAAAAATTGCGATGGGGCTGCTTTCTTATATGCCCGGCGATAAAACCGTCAAGAAATTGCAGGAATGGATTCAACGATATGAAACAGATGATAGTTGGCAACTATATCTTTTGAAAAAAGATGAGGACTTCATCGGTTTGATAGGCATCGAATTAGGGGAAGAAGACTACACTTTACAGCATCTCTCTGTCAATCCATCTTTCCGTGGTGAAGGAATTGGTCAAGAAATGGTCATGAAGCTGCAAGCGCTCTTCCCTGATAAAACATGTATTGGAACTGAAGAAACTGATTTATTCATACAGAAATGTAAGCCTAAAGAAGAAGGTTCAGACTAATTAACGTCTGCCCTTCTTCTTTTCTTCGCGTTCCCGAAGAATATCACTACGGTCTCTGAGCATATGTTTATGAATGACAGCATCACTGCCGAATGGTAGAAGTGTCATAGATTGTTCCAACTTACTAGCCAGGTCAGTAACGTTAGCTGATAGGATAGTGATGGGGAACGATTCGAATGGCAGATCTTGCTCCAAACGGTTGACTGCTTTTGTAACATCGTAAACTAATTGGTCAAAATCAATTTCTTCCGTGTATTTAGGGTAGTTAGCAAGGAAAGTCGGAAACTTTGTCATTGCTTTGTTAAGTGTACGGGATGCTCCTGGTTTATTGCCTCTACGCCAATGATACATTCCTGTCGCAAGGAGGATATAGGCTGTCAACGGGTGATCTTTATCGCTGTCAGGAATAGACTTCCAATACTCCTCCAGTACTTCGTGGCATTCAAAATAGTCTTGATTGCCATTGAAATAAACAATAAAATTTACGAATAGCGGATGATGATACGGATGCATGTAATCAGCCCTTTCCATAGTCTGAAAGATAGGTAGGTGTCACGAATGACATATCAAGTAAAATTAGAGGCTTTCGAAGGGCCACTAGATCTATTATTGCATTTAATCAACCGACTTGAAATTGATATATATGATATCCCGATGGCGGAACTGACAGCGCAGTACATAGAACACCTCCAAGCGATGCGAGTACTGCAATTAGATGAGTTAAGTGAATACCTCGTCCTCGCTGCGACGCTGATTGAAATTAAGAGCAAAATGCTTCTACCAGTCCACGAAGGAGATGAGTTTGATGACGACTTTGATTTTGACATGGAAGACGATCCACGTGACGAGTTAGTTGCGCGCCTGATTGAATACAAAAAATATAAAGATGCAGCAATTAGTCTGAAAGAGTCTGCAGATGAGCGATCCGGTCATTTTACCAAACCACCCGAAGATCTTACGGAGTTTGGTGAAATTGTGGCGAGTGAATCAGATGAAAGTTTGAACGTTTTCGATTTAATTGGCGCGTTTCAAAAGATGCTTAACAGAAAACGTTTGAAGGCACCTATGATAGCAAGTATATCTAAGACGGAAGTTTCTATCAGTGAAAAGATGGATGAAATTATGGCAATACTAGAAAAGGGCGGCGGGAAATGTGATTTCTACTCCTTATTCGACAAAGGCGAAACAACAGATCTTGTCGTAACTTTTTTATCGTTGCTTGAATTGATGAAACGGCGGGACATCATTGTCAATCAGGAAGGTAATTTTGACGATTTGACAGTATCGTACCGACGGGAGGATGAGTGAAATGGAATTTAAAGACCGTTTGCCTGGGATGATCGAAAGTTTTTTATTCATAGTAGGGGATGAAGGGTTAACGATTAAACAGTTAACATCTCTAGCTGAGCGTAAAGAATCAGAGGTTACTGAGGCAATTGACTGGCTACGTATGAGTTATGAAGAGCGCAAAGAGAGCGGCATTATGCTGAAGCAGTTTGGAGGGGCATATCGTCTTGTGACGAAAGCTGACTTCGCGGAAGATATAAAACGGTTGTTGGAAAATCCATCTCCGAAATCCATGACCCAGGCATCACTTGAAGTATTGGCAATTATCGCATATAGGCAACCTGTGACACGTGTTGAAATTGACGATCTTCGGGGTGTTAAATCCGAGGGACCTATCAATACGCTAATTGCCAAGGGACTCATAATGGAAAAAGGTCGATCGGAAGGAAGTGGACGAGCGATTCTCTTTGGCACAACAGACTTGTTCCTGGACCGTTTCGGTTTGGCATCACTAAATGGATTGCCACCCCTTTCGCAGGAAGAAGAAGGCGAGACAGTTGAAACAGACTTGTTCATGACAAAGTTCCAAGAAGCGTTTGCGATGGAAAATGATGGAGGAGGAAGCATTTCTTGAAACGGGCGATAATCGTTGTCCTATTTTTCACGTTACTAGTTGGCGGAGGTTTGAAAGAAGTCGCTGCGTCCGGCCAAGCATGGGCCGTTATTGACGCTGATACAGGCAGATTGTTGGAAGGTCATAATGAAAACGTTAGACTGCCGATAGCCAGTCTAACAAAAATCTGGACGGCTTTTACGTTCCTTGAAAGTGTTACAGAGCCCGGAGACGTCATAATTTCGCCACAAGCTGCTTCGGCCGAAGGTTCGTCCCTTTATTTACCGCAAGGGATGAAGATTGAAGCAGATGCCCTGCTAACTGGTCTAATGCTACGGTCAGGCAACGATGCAGCGCGTGCGTTAGCAGAACACGCGGGCGGTTCAATGGACGGCTTCGTGGACCTGATGAACGACAAGGCACTGTTGTATGGATTGAATGATACTGTCTTTTCGAATCCGTCAGGTCTGCATGATGAACGTCACTTGTCTACTGCATACGAAACAGCGCTCATGCTACATTATGCTATGGAAAATGACCAGTTTCGTACTATTGCTACCACAAAGAATTTTAGTTATCAGGGGAAGGATCAAGCTTATAGCTGGCGTAACAAACACCGCCTCCTACATTCCGAATCGACTGCGATTGCAGGAAAGACTGGTTTTACAAAAGCCGCGGGCAGAACGCTTGCAACTTATTTCGAGAAAGATGGCAAAAACATCATCGTTGTCACTCTGAACGATGGTGACGACTGGAATACACATAAAAGTTTGGCCAATAACGTGTTTTCCTCATTCAAGTTGGTGACTGTCGCTAAAAAAGGGGTATATGATATTCTACCCGGTGTAGAAGCAGAACTGTCCAAGCCAATCCGTTTGTTATTGAAAAAAGGGGAGAAATCGAAACTATCAAATGTTATTATTATCCCCCGTGGAAAAAATGAAAAAAGTACAGGGCATTGGACCGTGTCACTCAGTAATGAGCCACTTATTACGACGGAAGTACTTATAAAACAATGAACTTGTTACCAATGGCAAAAAACACAGCAAACTTCAAGCGAATATTAATCGAAAATATGCAATTGTGACGGTTTGGGGAAGACTGACGCCATATAGGTCAGTCTTCTTTTCATTTGCTACAAAGTGTGACATAATTTTTTCAAAGGTAAGAAAGTATAAGTTTCTTGACATGGAACAGTGTCTAGACTTCAGGCGCCAGCCGCTTGGCTCATAAGCAATCCAGCTATGTGGCAAAGAGCGCCACGTCGCTGGATTGACTTATGACCATCGCGTCTAGCGGGCGCCTTCCGCTTTTCTTACAGAATGAAGATGGGGTGACTTAATGGAAAGATTACAGAAAGTGTTGGCACAAGCAGGCGTGGCATCACGTAGAAAATCAGAAACACTAATTGTTGCAGGAAGAGTGAAAGTGAACGGTGTCGTCGTAACAGAGCTTGGAACAAAGGTATCTAGTTCGGATCGTGTAGAAGTTGAAGGAGTTCAGCTTGTTAAAGAGACTTACGTCTATTTCTTATTATATAAACCAAGAGGAATCATTTCGACAGTGGATGACGAGAAAGGCAGGAAGACGGTGTTAGACCTATTCCCGCAAATCGAACAACGGATTTTTCCGGTTGGACGTCTAGACTATGATACATCCGGTGTTATTATCATGACGAATGATGGCGATTTCTCTTACTTAATGACGCATCCGAAATTCGGTATTAAGAAAAAGTATATTGCAAAAGTAAAAGGAATCCCTAGTCGTGAAGCGTTGCGCAAACTTGAGACTGGAATTGACCTAGAAGACGGTAAAACTGCCCCTGCACATATAAAAATGCAGTCAGTAGATAAAAAAACTGAAACTGCGCTTATTGAGATTACAATACATGAAGGAAGAAATCGTCAAGTACGCCGTATGTTCGATGCAATTGGATGTCCGGTCCAAAAACTTCGCAGGGAATCATTTGGTAACGTAACAACTCACGGAATGAATGCTGGAGAAGCTCGGGAATTAACAAAACATGAAGTGAAACAGCTACGTGTACTCGCGGAAACAGGTAAAATAGGCTGATTGTGAGTCAATTGCACCTCGATTTAATTGCGCCTAAATTTTGAATTGCGCTTGTAGCCGCAGGACGCGGCGAACTCAGGTTGCCTTCCCAAACTCCTGTCAAAATTTGTGACATCCGCCTGGGGCTTGCCGTAACTAGTAGGAGACTTCTACTGATTACGGCAATTGTTCACAATCCCTTCAATTATGATGCGTTTATACAAAGGTCTATTTGTTATAATTAAAGGCAGAACTTATTTATTGTAAGGAGGCATTACGTATGGCTAAGGCGGATCAAAAGAAAACACGTCTTATTATAAGGACAATCGTCCTGTTACTTCTCGTCTCGGCAGTTGTCTATACAATCGCTTCAAAAGATAAAGTGAAGGTATTAGCAGTTGGAGATAAAGCACCCGATTTTGAGCTTGTCGATTTGGAAGGTAACAAACAACGACTTTCTGATTATAAAGGTGAGGGAGTTTTCTTGAATTTTTGGGGAACTTGGTGCGGACCATGTAAAAAAGAAATGCCATACATGGAAAATCAACATAAAGCATTCGAAGAAAAAGGTGTCAATATTCTTGCCATCAATATCGCAGAGTCTAATTTGAAGGTTGAAACGTTCAGAGACCAGTATGGCCTGTCTTTCCCAATCGCTATTGATAAAGATAAGAGCGTTAAGGAAGTCTATAATATAGTGCCACTTCCTACGACCTTCCTTATCAATAAAGACGGCAAAATCGAACAAATTATAACAAGGGAAATGTCTGAAAATGAGATAATTTCACTCATGGAAAGCATTCAACCCTAATAAGGAGTAAATCCAAAATGAGCAAAATCAAATGCCAGTGCGGTCATGATAATCCATTTGGCACAGTGCTTTGTGAGCGATGTGGTAGACCGCAGACTGAAGAAGCGAAAGAAAGCAAACTTGTCGACATGCGTTACGAAGGTGCGGCAAGAAGATCGCAGACATATAAACGGTCGATCATCGATAAAATATGGAATTTCTTTTCGAGTGTAAAAATTGGAATTAGTATTATCGTTGCCGTTCTCGCAACTGCTGCGATAGGTACTATTTTTCCACAGAAACTGTATGTAGCCGCGT
Source organism: Sporosarcina sp. FSL K6-1540 (assembly GCF_038620285.1). Lineage (NCBI taxonomy): Bacteria > Bacillati > Bacillota > Bacilli > Caryophanales > Caryophanaceae > Sporosarcina > Sporosarcina sp. FSL K6-1540. The sequence goes on along the minus strand of NZ_CP152018.1, from coordinate 4,471,207 downwards.
CAACTGAGGCGGAGTATGCAGCTTACTACGAACGGCTTTATGGATTGGCAGGCACGATTTATTACAAACTTGGTTTTCATGACATGTATAATAGCTGGTGGTTCATCACGTTGGTCGGGATGCTTGGAACTTCCATCATTATTGCCAGTGTCGACCGAGTTATACCGCTTTATAAATCATTGAAAAGGCAACGTACAAAACGCCATCCTTCATTCATGAAAAAACAACGAGTCTATGGTGAAGGACCGTCGGAAGACCCAGAAGCTGCACTTATAAAAGCTGAGGGGAAACTGAAGGAACTTCGTTACAATGTGAAAATCGAAGACGGAGCTTTGCTTGCAGAGAAAAACCGTTTTTCAAGATGGGGTCCGTACGTCAATCATTTAGGACTTATCATTTTTCTGTTTGGTATTCTACTGCGCGGTATCCCTGGGTTTTATGTTGATGAAACAATGTGGATTCGCGAAGGGGAAACACGCTCTATTCCAGGTGCAGAAGGTTATTATTTGGAAAGCAAAAATTTCATTATGGAAAACTACACGAAAGAGGAAGCTGATGAGGTATTCGGCGATGCGCTTGAACGTGTCGGCATGATTGCGAAAAACTATCAGACGGATGTCGCTCTATATCAGACACCTGAAGGCGGTCTTCCAGGATCTGATGAAATGGACTTCGTTAAAGAATACTCTATCATTGTTAATAAGCCATTGAAATTTGATGGATTCAACGTTTTCCAAATGGATTTTCGTTTAGATGAATTAAAATCGATGACATTCCAATTAACTGAAAAAGCTACGGAATCTTCACTTGGGGAGTTTACAGTCGATCTTACTAATCCGGAACGTGAATATGAACTTGATAATGGCGCGCGCGTTATTTTGAGCGATTATTATCCGGATTATGACGGGATTGAAGACGGAGAACCGAAATCGAAATCTCCAGTACCGAATAATCCAGCATTCATCTTTAAAATGGTGACCCCAGCCAAGCCGGACGGCGAGATGAGTTTCGTCGCCATCAAACAAACGCTTGAAACGGAAGTCAACGATTATAAGGTGAAATTCGTTAGTGCAGAAACCCGTGATATATCTGGGCTGACAGTACGCAAAGATAAAACATTATATCTCCTTTTACTAGGAGGAATTATCTTTATGATTGGTGTTTCGCAAGGATCTTATTGGAATCATCGACGAATCTGGATTCAAAAAGGACCTAATGGAGAGCTACTAGTTGCAGGACATACGAATAAAAACTGGTTCTCCTTGAAAAAAGAGTTAGATCAAGTGAAAGACGTTGCTAATTTACCGTCCTATGAAGACAGACAGGACAAGGAATCTATCTTGCGAGATAAGGAAGTGGACAAAGTATAATGGGACTTGCATCGTTAAGCGCTAACTTGCTGTTAGTTTCATTTATCGCTTACCTCGTCGCGACGCTATTTTTTGGCGGCGCGGTGAAAGGCGCTAAATCTGAAGCATCTTATAAAAATAACCGTTGGGGAAAAATTGCGATTACCATCACGGTCATCGGATTCATTACCCATGTAGGTTACTTCATCACACGCTGGATTGCATCAGGTCACGCACCAGTAAGTAATATGTTCGAATTTACGACTGCCTTTGGGATGATGCTCGTTGGGGCATTCATTCTTCTGTATTACTTATATAGAACACCATCACTCGGCTTGTTTGCTTTGCCGATTGCGATTATTATTATCGGCTATGCAAGTATGTTCCCGAAGGAAATTACACCACTTATTCCAGCACTGAAAAGTTACTGGTTGACAGTTCATGTAATTACAGCTGCACTTGGTGAATCGATCCTCGCGATTAGTGCCGTAGCCGGGTTAATCTATTTATTGAAGAATATCGATTTGACGAAAAAGTCGAAACAGCGGTTCTGGCTAGAGGCGGTTATTTTCACGCTTATCTTAGTAGTCGGTTTCGTGTTATCTTCGTCAACGTTTAAATTGACTGGCTATGAAGCACATTTCACTTATATTGATAAAAATGAACAAGCTGCTAAAATTGAGTACAATTATCCACCACTTTTCGGTATGTCTGGCTATGAGTCGCTAACACCGGACGCGATGACGCCTTGGGCTGAAATGCCACCAATCGTCAATGCGAAGACGCTGACGACGTTCGTCTGGTCAATCGCAAGCGGAATCATTCTCTACTTGATTCTTAGACTCATTTTCCGTCGTCCAATTGCGGCATTGTTGCAGCCATTCGCTAAAAAAGCGAATTCGCAACTAATGGATGAAATTGGATACCGTGCGGTTATGATTGGTTTCCCTATCTTTACACTAGGTGCTCTCATTTTCGCAATGATCTGGGCTCACGAAGCGTGGTCAAGGTTCTGGGGATGGGATCCAAAAGAAGTATGGGCCCTTATCACATGGTTATTCTATGCTGCATTCCTTCACGTGCGTTTATCACGCGGTTGGGATGGCGAAAAATCGGCATGGCTTGCGGTTATCGGTTTCGTCATCATTATGTTTAACCTGATTGCCGTGAATTTGATCATCGCAGGGTTGCATTCATACGCTTAAGCGAGAACTGCCTAGTAGTTATCTAACTACTAGGCAGTTTTTTGTTTTATAAGTGAAAATAAAAATCCCCTTCAAATCTACTTCGGTGCTTAGTTTATGCTATACATTGGCTCAACATATATAAAGGGGGATTATAAGATTCGGTAATGTCAATGTGTTGTAACTTCGAGGTTTCAAGTCAAGTGCTTGGGGCCGTTTATGATCGGTTGGTAAGGGTATATGGTGGGTGTGTGTCGATTATGATCGGTTGGCAAGGTTATATGCTCGTTCGTACGCCGATTATGATCGGTTGCAAGGTTATGCTCGTTTGTGTGTCGTTTATGATTGGTTGCAAGGTTATATGCTCGTTCATGTGGGGTTTATGATCGGTAGTCAAGAGTATATGCTTGGTCATGCGTCGATTATGATCGGTTGGCGAAAGTATATGCTTGGTTGTGTGTTCACTTTTGATCTTACTAGACACCGGTTCGCCATTTTGAAGTTGCGCTTAAGAACGTCGCTACGGCTTTTCTGTTTCTTTTTTGCACAACGACTTGTACAATGAGGATAGTAGCTAGTTGAAAGGGGTAATCATTTATGGAAGAAAAAGTGACGTTGTTAGTAGTAGACGACGAGGAAAGAATCCGTCGTCTGTTAAATATGTATCTTACTCGTGAAGGGTATGAAGTCGAAGAGGCTGTCGATGGCGCGGATGCACTCGAAAAAGCGCTTGTGAATAACTATGATTGTATTTTACTCGATTTGATGATGCCTGAAAAAGATGGATTAGAAGTGCTAGAAGAACTAAGAGAAAAGAAAATTATGACGCCTGTCATGATGCTGACGGCAAAAGGCGAAGAGTCAGACAGAGTAACTGGTTTTGAGTCGGGTGCTGATGATTACATAGTGAAGCCTTTTAGTCCGCGTGAAGTTGTTCTGCGGGTTAAAGCAATTCTTAGAAGGTCTGTTACGTTTCCAGGTGCCGCTTCATCATCTACATCGAAGGACTTGGTCGTCTTCCCTCAATTAACGATAGATCACGATGCACACCGGGTTACAGCTGAAGGAGAAGAAGTTGGGCTGACGCCGAAAGAGTACGAATTGCTCTATTTTCTTGCGAAGTCGCCTGACAAAGTATTCGACAGAGAGCAGCTGTTAAAAGAAGTGTGGCATTATGAATTTTTCGGAGATCTCCGTACAGTAGATACGCATGTCAAACGGCTACGTGAAAAGCTGAGCCGCGTTTCTGAACAAGCAGCAAAAATGATTGTTACTGTTTGGGGAGTCGGTTACAAGTTCGAGATTCCTAATGAATAGAATATGGAATTCAATTGTCGGGAAGCTATGGGCAACCATATTGCTTCTCGTTTCTTTTGTATTATTTATTGTTACGGCCTTGCTCCTTGAATTCCTAGATGACTTCCATACACAACAGGCTGAGGAATCATTGCGAAGGGAAGCAACAACGATCGGGAAAATTGTTAATGATCACGAAAGTCAAACTTCGATGAACTTGATTATTGATGACATTCTTGACGACGAAACGAATGCGATGATTGTCGATACCAATGGGGAAGTTACGCATTCATTCCATAAAGGATTGAACAAGGATAGAATAGAAAATAAAGTGCTCTATGAATCCATGTTTTATGCAGCTGAAAAGAATAATAAACAAGTTGTAAAAGAGATGATCTTACCTTCGATTAATGAAGAGAATGTCATGGAACAATACCTTGTTCTATCCTATCCACTTGAAAAAGGAGAGCAACTCGGTAGCTCAGTTATCATTTATCAAAGCCTTGAAGCCGTCCATAGGACAACAGAAAGTACTACACGTATCGTATTCTTATCAGCATTTATTGCCTTTATTTTAACAACATTTTTCGCCTTTTTCCTGTCAACAAGAATTACTTCCCCTTTACGTGGATTGAGGCAGGCGGCATTTGAATTATCGAAAGGGAATTTCGATACAAGATTGCCTGTAATGCAAAATGATGAAATTGGCCAGCTTGCAACTGCATTCAATCAGATGGGTAGACAGCTTAAATACCACGTTGAACTTATTAATCAGGATAAAGAGCAGCTTTCAAGCATCCTTACATCGATGACTGATGCTGTCATTACATTTAATCGAGATTATACAATCCTGCTAAGTAATCCACAAGCTGAACAGTTATTGCAGAATTGGTATTTTAAAAATGGCGCACAAGAGGGTAACCATCATATCCCACCGGCGATTTTTCATATGCTTGAACATGTTATTACGTTCGCTGAGGAAGTTGAAGATGAATTAGAATTAGGTGGACAGTTTTATGGAATCTCTATTAGCCCGTTATATAGCGGAAATAGTATTCGTGGGGCAGTTGCTGTCTTACGTGATATGACAGATCAGCATAAGCTTGAGAAACTTAGATCCGACTTCATAGCAAACGTATCTCATGAACTTCGGACACCGATATCTATGTTGCAGGGGTATAGTGAAGCCATTATTGATGGAGTTATAACAAGTGATGAAGAGCGCGACGAAATGGTACAGATCATACACGATGAATCGAAAAGGATGGGCCGACTTGTGACGGATCTTCTCGATCTCGCAAGGATGGAATCAGGACATATGCGACTTTACAAAGACGATCTATCGATGATTCCTTTTCTCGACCGGATAGTCAATAAATTCATGCAAGTTGCGCGTGAAGCAAATGTCGATTTGACTTTCGAATTCTTGGAAGATACAGTACTCATTTCAAATGTAGATGAAGACCGTATGGAGCAAGTATTGACGAATTTAATAGACAATGCAATCCGCCATACACCTGATGGGGGAAGTGTTAGACTTGGAATACAAAAACAAGTTGATATGATTGAAATAACAGTGACAGATACAGGTGTTGGAATTCCGCAAGAGGACTTACCGTATATCTTCGAACGTTTTTACAAAGCAGATAAAGCGAGAACTAGAGGAAAAGGTGGAACAGGTCTTGGACTCGCCATCGCGAAAAGCATTATCGACTCACATGGTGGCAAGATCGCTGCAACAAAAGGCGACACTGAAGGAACGATTTTCAGTTGCATATTGCCCTTAAAAAAGATGTAACTTAATAGCTTGAAATACGACTAATTGATAGAACGGGGGTATTTCATGGACGACTCCGTTTTCCATCGGCTTTACGAACAGTACCATCAGGATGTGTTCAAGTTTCTTATCTATTTGACGAGAGACCGTGACCATGCTGAGGACCTCATGCATGAAGTCTATGTGAGGGTACTGCGTGCCTACGCCGGTTTTGAGGGGAAAAGTTCCGAGAAGACATGGCTCTTTTCAATTGCTAAAAATGTAGCAATCGACCATTTCAGGAAAAATACAGTTCGTAAAAAGCATCTGTTCGATAAATTCGACTGGGAAAAGAGCGAACTCGTATCGACAGGTATCCTGCCGGAAGAAATCGTAACACTCAGTGAAGAGATGCAAGAGCTGCTGCAAGCACTTAATACATGTACTGGTGATCAGAAAATGGTTATCATCATGCGCTATTTCCAAGATCTTTCCATAGCTGAAACAGCCGAAATTCTTAGCTGGACAGAAGGCAAAGTGAAGACAACACAACATAGGGCGATCAAAGCATTACAAAAGAAATTGAATGCTCTTCCGACAGAAGGGGGGAAACTAGATGACCCACAAAGATTGGAACGACAACAAGATTGAAAAACTCCTCGGTGATGTGCCTGACATATCAGATAATCGTCCAATGTCGGAAATACTGGCACGGCTGAAGCAAGATGAACGGCTGAATACGCCTCACCGTAAAAAATCAAAGAAATGGATGCCAGCACTTGTCGCTGTTGCTGCTTTGCTTGTTATCGGCCTGTTGGTTCCTTCTATGTTTGGTGAAAATGAATTGTCAATGAAGGATCAAAGTACCGACAATAAAATGATGCAAAGTGAGGACGCCGAGCCTTCTGCAAGAGGTGCGAGTTTGGAAAATGAATCGAGTACGGATGAAGAAGCGGAAATGGGCACAATGGATGGATTTTCTACTAAGATGGCATCTGAAACAGGGAAGACACACCATTTTGCTGTCTACTCCGAAGACGTTATCGATAGTACACTATTCCATTTAGGTCTTGCAGGTGATCAAGCTTTAAGCATTCCCATTACATTTATCATTCCGAACAGTCAAATCAAGAAGGATATTGGTTTCTTGGAGCCAACGAGTTATGATTTGTACAAAAAGTATGCGAGTCGTCTCGATGAAAGTGCACTAGGTTTTCAAGAGTACCATCCTTATAAAGGCAATATAGCCGCAGAGGATCATGTAATTATCCACCAGCTACCGCAAGGTCATGGTTATGACATAGGTTCGGGATCGATGGAAGTCTATCTCGACTCTTTACAAGATACGTTTTACGGTTATCAGGAGGTCCGATTTGAGAACGAGGATGGAACTGCGACCATGTTCTCTGAAGTAGGTCAACCGAGCACACCGTTGATTTTGAAAAGTGGTCGTAATCATTTGAATTACTATATGTTTGAACAACAAGATGGACAGCAGTTTCTTACATCGAACTTTTCCCAACCGCAGCCATCGTTGAACGAGGCATTACAGCAAATGAAAGTGAAGCCGAATGATGTTTTCAAGCCAGTCATTCCAAGTACTTTAAATTTTGAAGTAAAGGCAGATGACAAATTGACGACCATCAAATTCACACAACCACTGGATTTGGACGCGATGGAGCCGGAAAAAGCGATGCAAATGGTTGAGGGCATGCTCCTGACAGCAGCTGATTTTGGTGAACAGCTTCAATTCGAAAATGTCGTTCAAGAAGAATGGAACGGTTTTAACTTCAGCCAGCCTTTACCGGTACCGGTTGGATCTAATCCACTTCCACTTATATTGAAGTAAATAGAAAGACCTTTGTAAACAGCCTTGTTTACAAAGGTCTTTTTTTTGTATACAATAAGGTTGTAACAAAATATTGATTCATCTTCGGGGCAGGGTGTAATTCCCGACCGGCGGTAAAGGAAAGTCACTTTCCAAGCCCGCGAGCTTAACAGCTGATACCGGTGTAATTCCGGAGCCGACAGTATAGTCTGGATGGGAGAAGGTGAAGGTGCGGCCATCTTTTTGTGTTGTCTACAAAAAGAGGTGCTTATTTAAATGTGGGTTAAAAGAGAAAGAAATAGTCTCTTTTCTACTCTCTATTTGAGTATACCTTTCAAATCCCTCGAGCTTATTTGCTTTTGGGATTTTTTGTCGACATAAACAAGGTGGAACGGCCTTTCCTCTTTTGAAGTGAATCGCAAAAGGAGAGAGGAACAAATGAATAACAAAAAGTTGCGAAAGATGATTCTCATCGCGATGTTAGGGAGTATTGCAACTGTTTTGATGCAGTTTAACTTCCCATTACCTGCACTACCTGGATTCCTGAAAATTGATTTCAGTGAGATTCCAGCGGTTTTGGCAATAATGACGATGGGACCTGTAGCAGGTATTGCGGTCGAACTGCTTAAAAATATAATGCACTGGTTCATGTCAGGTAGCCCGACAGGTGTTCCTGTTGGTGAAATTGCAAACTTTGCAACAGGCGTGCTTTTCATAATGCCGATTTATTTTATCTTTAATAAATTTAAAACATCTATTGGTCTAGCTGGAGGCCTCATTGCTGGAACTGTCTCGATGGCTATTGGCATGAGTGTCTTGAATTACCTACTGTTTTTACCAATGTATACGTATTTCATGAATTTCCCAGCCATGGCAGGGAATGAGTTAGCTACTTTTATTGTTTTAGGAGTTCTACCATTTAACTTGATCAAGGGAATTATGCTAATGATTATTTCCATGCTGCTTTTCAAGAGTATGAAAAAATGGATTGCACAACAGCGTACCCAATTAACTTCATAATATAAAAAAAGGTCGTCCCGGGATTTTCCAGGACGACCTTTCCACGTTCGATTTATCTAGCTTCGTGACAGTGGTCTCTCAGCCAATTGGTAGAGCCACTCACGAGTCTTTAACACTATTGTAGAGTAACGTCTGTCTGGAAGCCAGCACGACAAGTTGTCGTAGTTTTAAAGCGACTTCTGTTATCGACAGCGCTTGCCTAGTTAATCTTCGTATTTAAGTGCATCGCCATCAAATGGTGCGTCGGCGGTTTTGATAGAATCGGTTGGGCAGCCATCGAAAGCGTCTTCTAGGTCTTCCATCAGTTCTTCTGGAACTTCAGCTGTTCCCATGTTATCATCGAGGATAACATAAGCAATTCCTTCATCATCATAATCGTATATATCCGGGGCAGCAGCTCCACACGCACCACACGCTATACATGTATCCTGATCAACGATTGTATATTTAGGCATAGTCTTTCTCTCCTCTTTTCTCCGTACAAACAATTTACTTCACCTTTCATTCTAATGATGTTGACAAGAGTTTTCAACAAAAAACATTTGTTAATCGGAGGAATTCAAAATGAAACTATCTTCAATACTATTAACCATCATAGGCAGAATAGACGGTGAACGAACAATCTATGCGGGACTTCACCTATTACGCGGCAAAAGATCGGGACAAACACTGCAAGATGTTGAATATTATGGTTTGAAGGAATTCTTTGGTATTGTACCAAAACTGACAGCTGAACGATTCGATGAGGCGGCTAAACAGTTAAGTGATAGGGGTTTCATCTCAACAATGGATGATTCTTTCGTCAAACTGACGGAGCAAGGTCGCGTGGAAGTTGGCAAATTACCGTCCTACCGATTTAACGGCTGGGATTATAGAGGAAGGGAAATGATTTTTTTCGGAAGGTTATCGCTTGTTGTGCAGACGGTTTCGAATTTCAAAGCAAAGGAAAAATCGTTTATGCCCGCTCAAAAAGACCGTGATATTCAAACTTTTGTTAAAATGCTACTACATAATCAGCGAATCAGTGATCCAGTATTTGCTAAAGGCGTCAGCGAAGAAATTCGGCTATGTATTACTCGAAGTGAAATGGATGAAAGACAAAAAACAATTATCACTCATCGCTTAAGTGGTTTCGGACTGACAGGCTGGACATGGGATCAGTTAGCAGATAATTTGAAACTAAATCCATTCGATATCCGTCTACTATTTATAGAAGGTCTACATATGATGCTTGCTGTCATTATTCTGTCTCCTGATTTGCCTTTTTTGCGAAAAATAGCTGAAAGCGTCAAGGTTTCGACATATTTGACGGATTCCTCTGTAAAAACGAAGCAACTTTTTGATTGTGGCTTTTCTCTTGAAGAAATTGCGATGGCGCGCAACTTGAAACAGAGTACAATTGAAGATCATTTTGTAGAAATGTCTATTAATGATACAGAATTTCCGCTAACACAGTTTGTTTCTGAGGAAGATGCAGAAGCAGTAGCTGGAAAAGTGAAGGAAATTGGAACCCGTAGACTTCGCTTGCTGAAATCTGAATTCGAAACGCTTTCCTATTTTCAACTTCGTCTCATCTTAGGTGCGCGGACGGGAGGGGGCAACTAATGGCTATTCACAAATTATTAAAAGAGAGATTCGGTTTTGATCAATTCAGGGCAGGACAAGAAGATGTCATTCGAGATGTGATTGCGGGCAAGGACACGATTGCAATTTTACCTACAGGTATAGGGAAGTCACTTTGCTACCAATTACCTGCCTATGTACTTGAAGGTACTGTCTTAATCGTTTCACCACTCGTTGCGTTGATGGAAGACCAGGTGGCAATCATGAAAAGGAACGGTGAAAAAAGGGTTGTTGCGTTAAACTCATTTCTTTCTTATTCGGAGAAAACCAGGATAATGGGGGAATTAGGCCGCTATAAGTTCATTTTCATATCACCTGAAATGTTGTTGCAAAAAAATGTGACTGCTCATTTTCGTAACATTCATTTGTCGTTAATTGTTGTTGATGAGGCTCATTGTATTTCTCAATGGGGATTTGATTTTAGACCAGAATATTTGCGGCTAGGAGAATTTTTTGAAGGATTAAACCGACCAGGTATTTTGGCTCTTACCGCAACGGCCGATGATAAAGTAAAGGCTGATATTTGCAGGTATCTGCAACTTCAAATGCCTGCAATTCATCAACATTCGTTGGACCGCCCTAATATTTCTTATTCAATTGTCAAAGTTGATAATGGGATGATGAAAACGGAGTGGATTAAGAATCGTATAGTAACGACGGCGGGTCCTGGAATCATTTATGTGGCATCGCGAAAGCGGGCTGATGAACTATCTCAGCTTCTTCAGCTGGAGGGTGTTTCTGTGGCATCTTATCACGCCGGCAAAGAGCAAGAAGATCGAGCGTTCATTCAGGAACAATTTATCACTGGTGAAATTAGCTGGATATGTGCTACAAATGCGTTTGGAATGGGTATACATAAAGACGATATCCGTCAAGTGATCCATGAACATGTACCTCAAGCTATCGCAAGTTACATTCAGGAAGTGGGGCGTGCGGGACGTGATGGTGATTTAGCGGCAGCGACGTTACTTTTTTCGTCCGATGACGAAGGAAGAACGCGTTTCATTATCCAAGACGATCTCCCTCAAGAATGGGAAATCAAGCACTATAAAAGTCTTCTCGTAGAGAACTATCCGCCTGCTGAAGCAGCTGAACTGGCACGGATTAGCGAAACAGGAAAACGTGTCATAGACTACTACATCGAACGGATGCCGATTGAAGATGTCATTATTCGTATGTCTGAATTGATACGTGAAAAAGAAGCGCAACTACAGACGATGCTTCGATTAGTTCATTCTGAAAGATGTATTCGGGAAGAGATTTTAGGTTTTTTCGGCGAGGCATGTGGAATGAAACCGAAGTTTTGCTGTTCGGTTTGTGGAACAGCGGATGGTCTAAAGCTTGATGTACAAAAAACAATCGTGTTGGATAAACGAATGGTGGATTGGGAGGAAAGGTTGACGGGGCTTCTTGGATAAGAAACCTGTTGTCCATTTAACTTCATTCTGAAGAACTATGCCTGATGACTCGTGGAACAAGGAAAGTTGCAGTTCAATCGCCCCTCTGAGTAACCAATATCCTGTTGGTGCAAATACAGCAAGGTGTATTTGATTTTTACGACAAAATTCGTCATAATGAAAGAATAGCACGATGTGATAGGAGAATGTAGCGATGAAAAATGATGATTATAAGACTGACTTTGAAGAGCACAGGAAGGAAATCGGTCTAGACGATGGTCATGAGGTTAGCAAGCTTCCATCGCGTAGCGAATTGCATAGGAAAGGTCGTAAACCTAAAAAGAAATCCAGCCATACGATGATTAATGTTATTCTTGGGTTATTCACACTTATTCCGGTACTCATTTTAGTGTATATTATTTCCGATTTTTATACTCCGGGTGATCGTACGTCAGCAAAAGGTGGGGAAACCGGCACGCTCTTTGAAATGAACAGTGAAAAGCCAGTTGAAAAAACTGCTGATGCTGATAAAGACGATGAAAAAAAAGCAACTAGTAATGAGGACGAAAAGAGTGCTGTGAAAACTGAAGCTGAAGCAAAAGTTGAGGAGAAGCCAGTATCTAAACCAGTAGTGAATGTCAATCCAACACCAGAAAAGAAACCAGAAGTAAAAGTAGAAACGAAGCCGGAGAAGAAACCGGAAGTAAAACCGGAGTCTAAACCAGTAGCAAAAACGCATACGGTTGGTAGTAATGAAAACCTTTATCGTATTTCTTTGAAATATTATGGTAACGGTGGAGGCGTCGAAAAAATCAAAAGCGCAAACGGCTTAACATCGAATGAAATTGGGGTTGGACAGAGACTTGTCATTCCTTGAGGAATAGCAGTATGAAAAAGGCGAAGTATAGATTCTTTGCCTTTTTCTTATGATAATAGGGAAATCTGGGTTTTTTGACACGGAACTGTGTCAAGCTCCAAGCGCCAGACGTTCGGGTCATAAGTGAGCCCGGCTAATCGGCAAAAGAATGCCGCTTCGCCGGTCCGCCCTAAGCCTGTCGCATCTACATGGCACTTTGCGCTTATCTTATGAAGGGTGGGCATGATTACGGTTAATAAAATGATATGGTCATCTGTTTCGCTGATGATTGGATTTTTAATATATATGTTTATGAGTGCTAGAAGAAGGAATGTTATTTACCATAATATGAATGTTGCGTCTGATAGTCAGGCTGACAAAAAAATGTCGGTATTTTTCATTTCAGATATCCATCGGCGTAAAATCGATGATAAATTGCTAGCGAAAGTTCAATCTGCCCATGATATCGATATTGTTATCATTGGCGGTGATCTAGCTGAAAGAGGAGTACCACTAGTACGGATAGCTGAAAATATCCGTAAGTTAGCGCAATTGGGACCGTTATTTTATGTTTGGGGTAATAATGACCGTGAAGTTGGAGAAGAAGAAATGCGAGAGATTATTACTCGTTATGGCGGGAAAATCCTTGACAACGAAAGTAGTGTTATTCCTGGACATCCGCGTTGGGGTATAGCTGGAACGGACGATCCGTCAAGTCGAAATGTCGATATTGACTCGACCCTCCGTGTTGTCAGTCAGTATGACAATGTTATTTTGGTCACGCATACGCCTTCGCTTTTTAGGAAAGTGGAGCAGTTATATGAGCCTCGATTGATGCTTGCGGGGCACACACATGGCGGACAAATTCGAATCGGGAAATACGGTCTACAGGAAAAAGGATCGTTCCGATTGAAGAAGGGTAGAGCGAAGCTAATCAGTAATGGATACGGCACGTCTACGTTGCCACTGAGGCTTGGTGCGGCGCCTGAATGTCACGTCATCGTCATAAATTATGGAGAAGTGTACTAAAGGAGTGTATTAAATAAAATGATACAAAAAGATGTAATAGTGGTAGGGGGAGGTCCATGTGGCCTGTCAGCAGCAATAGAACTGCAAAAACAGGGACTGGATGTTCTTGTTATCGAAAAGGGCAATATAGTCAATTCGATTTATCATTATCCGACGCATCAGACGTTTTTCAGTTCAAGTATGAAGTTGTCTATAGGGGATATTCCATTTATCACGGCTATAGATAGACCGAAGCGGAATGACGCACTTGTTTATTACAGGAAAGTTGCGGAACTGAAAGAAATTCCTATCAATAGTTTTGAAAAGGTAGAGGATGTTGCGAAAATAAGTACGGGATTCCATATTTTGACGGATAAAGACGAGTATTTAGCAACTAATGTGGTAATCGCGACTGGCTACTACGACAATCCAAATCAACTCGGTATTGAAGGGGAGGACCTCCCGAATGTCTTCCACTATTTTGAAGAGGCACATCCTTACTTCAGAAAAAAAGTGGTTGTAATTGGAGGAAAGAACTCTTCCATCGATGCTGCTCTCGAATTGGAACGTGCTGGGGCACTGGTTTCAGTTGTTTACCGCGGTTCCGATTATTCACCAAGTGTTAAGCCCTGGATTTTACCTGGTTTCGATAGCCTTGTTCGTAGTGGTGAAATTGCCATGCATTTTAATGCGGATGTTGTCAAAATCACGGATGCTTCCGTCACGATTGATATCGAAGGGGAATTGTTTGACATTGAAAATGATTATGTCTTCGCAATGATTGGCTATCATCCCGATCACACTTTCCTAAAAAAGGTTGGTATTTCGATTGAAGAAGAAAGCGGTCGCCCTTCTTTTGACGAAGAAACAATGGAAACGAATGTCGAAGGGCTCTTTATTGCAGGTGTTATTGCTGCGGGGAACAATGCCAATGAGATTTTCATCGAAAATGGTAAGTTTCATGGTGAAATAATTGCGCGTACGATTGATGCAAAACAAAATAGTGTAAAATAAAAGCTACCCTTCAATCTAGGAAAACAGGTTGAAGGGCAGCTTTTTGACATTTACATCTACAACAATTTTACTTCGTACAAAGTTCGAGTAATAGTTTTAAGCGTGCTTTTTGGCCACTTAGCCCGTGTTCGAAGCGTACACCCATATCTTTCAGCATCTTACCTCCGCCTTCATACGCATAAATATCCTGTGCAATCCCATTGAAGCATCGGGAAACTAGGATGACTGGAAGACCTTCAGAAAGTAGACGTCTGATTCCGCCGACCACATCAGGTGGGACGTTCCCTTGTCCTAGTCCTTCAAGTACGACACCGTCATAGCCAAGAGAAGATATCGAAACAAGCAAGTCGGATTCCATTCCGGCATAGATTTTAAACATGGCTACTTTTTTGTTGATGGACACGACAGGGAGATAGGTTCTTGATAATGGTGCATGGTGGAAATGAATGGCTGACTTCGTTACAATGCCGATGGGTCCATATTGCGGACTTTGAAAAGTAGAGACACTACTGCTATGTGTTTTCGTCACATTCGTCGCTGTGTGGATTTCATCATTAAGTACGACGAGTACCCCTTTATCGTTTGCGTCGTCTGCTGCGGCAACTCTGACAGCTGACATCAGGTTATAGACGCCGTCCGATCCAATTTCATTGGAAGAACGCATTGCACCCGTCAATACAATTGGGATATTGAAATTTGTTGAGAGTTCAAGGAAATACGCTGTCTCTTCAAGCGTGTCTGTGCCATGTGTAATGACAATACCATCAAAGGAATTATTCTCCATCAGACGGGAGATCAGCTCTTCGAGTTCAAGCATTCGTGCAGGTGTAATATGTGGAGAAGGTAAATTAAAAGCTTCCACTTCTGTTATGTTGGCGAATTGCTGGATGTTGTCTATTTCTAATGCGAGAGGATTTGCAGCACTTAACATTACTCCGCCGGTTTTGGTATCCAGTTCCATTGAGATCGTACCGCCTGTATGAACAAGCAGAATGTTTTTCTTCATAGTAGTTCCTCCTGTTTAAGGGAAATCATGGTATAATAAAGCAAAATGGGGGCCGGCCGATGTTCATATTGTTCACTGTAGCGATTGCGCCGGGATTGGCGCTCTTTAGCTATTTTTATTTGAGAAAACAGATTGCGAAAGAACCATCACTTACATTATTTCATACATTCATATACGGCGCTATCATGACTTTTCCGATAATGTTTATCCAACACGTATTTGAAGAGGAAAACATCTTCTCCCACTTTTTCATTCGGAATGTTATTTTTACAAGTGGACTTGAGGAGTTCTTTAAATGGCTCATCCTGTTGCTTGCCATTTATAGGCATGTTGAATTTGAAGATGCATACGATGGGATCTTATATGGTGCCAGCGTGTCATTAGGTTTTGCGACGGTTGAAAATATTATTTATCTACTTACATTTGGAGCGGACACCGCATTTCTTCGGGCTTTATTGCCGGTTTCCAGTCATGCACTATTCGGTGTAGTAATGGGCTATTATTTTGGCCGAGCAAAATTTGCCGTAGAATCAAACATCAATATGTATTTGTTTCTAGCATTCCTTGCCCCATATAGTCTTCACTTCATCTATAATGGCATCCTCGCTGTAGATAATCTCTGGCTCTATCTGATTATTCCTTTCATGCTGTTTCTTTGGTGGTTTGGCTTAACTAGAGTTAAATATGCACATACGTTCGCAATGCAGCAATTCAGACGCAAAGCACGAACAAACACAAAATGATTCAGCTTTAGCTGGATCATTTTTTATTTGTTAATAATATTGCTGATTTTGGACAAACTATAGAAAAAGGAGGAATGAAAGTGAAAAAACTGGTCATCCGTATGATAACAATCATCTTGCTCCTTGGATGTGCTTATGCAACCTCACCTGTCCAAATAAAAGCATTCAGTTCCCAAAATGTCGCACGCGGCGCATTTGGAGATGATGTAATCGAGCTGCAGTCGAGACTTCAGTATATTGGTTATTACACTGGGACGATTGATGGAACATTTGGCTATGGAACCTATTGGGCATTGCGCAATTTCCAAGAGAAGTATGGACTTCCGGTAGACGGAATTGCAGGATTGAAGACTCGGAAAAAATTGGTGGATGCATCACAGTATGATGAGAAGTTCGTAAAAGATAATTTGAATAAAGGGAATAAGTTCACGTATTACGGAAGTAAACCGCTTGCATCTCAGGTAGGTCAAGGAGCGGGTAAAACGGAAAATATCCAATTGCCAGCAAAATATTCGGATCAGGATCTTAAGCTGATGGCGAATGCTGTCTATGGTGAGGCAAGAGGAGAACCGTACGAAGGGCAAGTTGCAGTAGCTGCAGTCATATTGAACCGGGTTGAACATCCAGATTTTCCAGATACAGTTGGCGGTGTCATCTTTCAACCGCTTGCTTTCACAGCGGTCGCTGACGGGCAAATTTGGCTAACACCGAACGAACGGGCAAAAGAAGCCGTTCTCGATGCTATTAATGGATGGGATCCTTCCGAAAATGCAATTTACTACTTCAATCCAATTACAGCGACGAGCAAGTGGATTTGGTCACGACCTCAAATTAAAAAAATTGGTTTGCATATATTTGCCAATTAATCAATACGGAAAAGTATTGAAAACTAGTGATAAAGGAGGGGAGGCGGAATTTTCCGGAAACAACGAAAGTTTCCGGCGATATTTTGCCGAAATATGAAAAAAATGATTTTTGTATTAGTGTACTCAATAGCAGCACTTTCAATCTTTTCTTACGGTAAAGCAGCTGAAAATGAACAATTATCTATCGCACTAAGTGGACAATACGCCAGTAAAATGACAGATGCATCGGAGAAACTGGAAGAATTGGATAATGCGGTGAAAAAGACTTTATTATTTAATGAGGCGGATGGATCCTCAAAAGCGCGAGATGACATTTGGCGTCTGTCATCGGATATTAAAAACTCTGTTTCTTCATTACCGATGGATCCAAGCTTTTCAACATCGTGGTTGAATTATCTTGGACGTCTTGGTAATTATGCCAAGGAAGCAACTCGTGTAGCCGATAACGTCGAATATCACCGGGTTATGGAGCTGGCTTCTAAGAACCTTCGCTCAATGGCGGATGAGTGGCAAGTGGCAACTGCGGGCATGGTAAGTGGGAATTTATCGATAGACGGTTGGAAACAGAGATTGGATGTTGCTGATTCAGGCCATGATTGGACCGCTATGGGTACTAGTGTTAAACAGTATACGGAGAGTGATTTCCCACTGACAGCAAGTGAGTCGGATTCTATGAAGAAAAAAGATTTGAAAAATATTGCGGATCCTGAAGTGACTCGTGAAGAGGCCATAGCTGAGTTCAAAAAACTTTTTCCACACCTATCTAATGAGACTATCGGTGTAGAAATGAGTCAACCAGGCTCACCTTATCCGTTTTATCACATTCGTTTTGCCGAAGCTGAGTCAGTCGGTTATATTGATATCACGGAAAAAGGGGGGCATGTCCTTTCATTCCTTACAGAAAGGCCATTTGGCAAGGAGATTCAGCCGTTTGACGAACTTAAAAAGAAAGCAGAGACGTTTTTAAAAGATGCAGGTTATAAGGACCTTGTTTACGAGGAAGCAAGGGAAAATAATACGGCTTGGCATATGGTATTTGTCAGAGTAGAACCGGAATATGGAGCGAAAGTATTTTCAGATGTAATCCATTTAAAGATTGCAAAAGATAATGCGGGCATCGTTGGTCTGGATGCTTCCGAGTATATTCGGAAAGAGAAGACTGAACGACAGCCGATCACGAAGAAGAATTGGAAGACATTTTTCCATTCGGGCGTCGAAATTGTCAAAGAAGAATATGCATATGTTGAAAATGATCGGTTAGAACAAAGGCTAACGCACTATTTGACAGTTACGATAAATGAGAATGGGCAAATAGGCACATATGCAGTAATCGTCGATACGGAGACCTCTGAAGTGATCAAAACCGAGAAATTACAGTAAAAATGAAGTGTAAATAGTCATTGGAATTTCCATCCCGTCATGACATAATAGTATCTATGAATAGCGACACGCGCCGATAGCGCCTGAAGCTAGACCATATGACATAGGGATGGCGGGTGCTTTAATATGCTACTTTCGATTGGGACGATTATTGTTATCGATAAAGACTTTACAAAAGATAGCGAAAAGTTCAAAAGTAAAGTGGTTGATATAGGAGACGGTTTCGTAATGATTGACTACCCAAGCCATATTGAGACGGGACGGACAGCATTTTTTATGGATGGCACGCAGTTGCACGTTACATTCATAGATAGTATGAAAATGTCTTATGCTTTCCGGACTGAAGTGAGCGGCCGC
Organism: Sporosarcina sp. FSL K6-1540; assembly: GCF_038620285.1. Taxonomy (NCBI): domain Bacteria; kingdom Bacillati; phylum Bacillota; class Bacilli; order Caryophanales; family Caryophanaceae; genus Sporosarcina; species Sporosarcina sp. FSL K6-1540. Next base: position 4,452,524 of record NZ_CP152018.1, on the reverse strand, counting down.
CTTAATAAGGGAATTCCAATGATTAAATTATCCTATCCTGGTGATGAACAGCTTATCAAGATTCAACGACGTGAATTTGTACGGGTAGAATCAGCAATTGATATTGCTGTTGAGAAAGATGGACGCTTCAGCCAGTTTGTGGCGGCAGACCTTAGCGCAGGCGGAGTCGCGCTAACTCTCCTTAACCCCGACACTTTCAAAGAAGACGAGCTGTTATCGCTGACCATCGTGCTCCCTTTCATGAACCGTGAAATTAAATATGTCAAAGCTGATGCACGGGTTATAAGGGTTTTTGAGAAAGATGGCAGACTAATTGCCTCATTACAATTTGAGACAATCAATCAAGTTGAGCGTCAATACGTTATCCGATTCTGTTTTGAACGGCAGTTGCAAATGAGAAATGAAAAATAGAATTTAGTTGGGGGGAGTCTGTGTGAATGAGACTTTTCCCTTTTTAATTGTCCAAACTCCAGCCAGTTAACCAAGGCGCTTACGCTCTTCTTGGTGTCTAGACTCCAGGCGCCTAGACCCTCGAGTCGCTTCAGTCCTTAAGTTAAAGGCAAAAAGCGCCTTTATCTTAAGGCCCTCCAGCGCTTTTCGGGTCTACCCAGGCGCTTACGCTCTTCTTATGATACAATATTGTCTAATTGACTACGGGGGTAGATGAAATGGCATTAGAGATAAAAATCGCGATTGATGGTCCGGCTGCGGCTGGAAAAAGTACAATTGCTAAAATCACAGCTGAAAAATTGGGCTATACGTATATCGACACAGGTGCTATGTACCGCGCACTAACGCATAAAGCGTTAGTTCACAACATAAATACTAGGGATGGACAAGAACTTGAAAAGTTATTGGAAGAGACGGAGATAGTTCTTAGGCCATCAATTAACGGCCAAGCGGTCATTGTAGATGGTAAAGACGTAACAGAAGACATCCGTTCACAATTAGTGACGGCTTCTGTATCCTCTGTCGCTACTCATATGGGTGTCCGTCAGCTGATGGTTGATAAACAGCGGATTCTAGCTATAGGTGCAGGTGTTGTAATGGACGGGCGCGATATCGGGACGGCTGTCCTGCCGGATGCAGAACTAAAGATTTTCATGACAGCCTCTGTTGAGGAGAGAGCGATGAGACGTCATATTGAAAACGAAAAACGTGGCTTCACAACGTCTCTTGAACAATTGAAAGCTGAAATTGCTGAACGTGATCGCGCGGATAGTGAAAGAGAAGTGTCTCCACTCAGACAAGCGGAAGATGCTGTTCTTATCGATACGACTTCGATGTCAATTACAGATGTGGCGGAAAAAATCAGTGAACTTGCAGAAAAGAGGATGAACTTATGAACTTATATCCACTTGGTAAAATGCTCTGCAGTGCAATATTTTATCCGTTATATCGCATTAAAGTAATTGGTGCGGAGAACTTCCCGAAAGAAGGGGGTGTTCTGCTTTGCACGAATCACATCGATAATGTCGATCCTCCGGTTGTCGGTAGTACTTGTCCTAGGCCTGTTCACTTCATGGCAAAAGAAGAGTTATTCAAAATGCCATTGCTAAAAAGTATTCTTCCGCAAGTGAATGCATATCCTGTGAAACGGGGTATGAGTGACAGGGAAGCATTCCGGAATACATTGAAAATCCTTAAATCGGGAAAAGTTGTCGGGATGTTTCCAGAAGGAACGAGAAGTAAGACGGGGGAACTTGGTAAAGGGCTTGCAGGCGCAGGATTCTTCGCGCTGAAGGGTGGCGATGCGGTCGTTATGCCTTGTGCAATTATAGGGCCTTACAAAGTGTTTAGAAGATTGAAAGTTGTCTATGGTAAACCGTTAGATCTGACAACTTATCGTGAAAGTCGGACTTCAGCTGAAGACATGACAGAGATCATCATGAGTGAAATTCAAAAACTTATCGAACAAAATAAATAAGATAAGGGTAATTTTTTGTTATTTTGAATAGATTCGAATAATATAGAAGTAGGATTCTTTATGAAGGAGGACTACATAATGACTGAAGACATGAACTTAGAAGCAGCGAACATCTACAATGAAGGTGACCGTGTTACTGGGAAAGTGACTAAAATCGAAGAAAAGTCTGTGACAGTTGAAATTGCGGGAGCACCTTTTGATGGTGTTATTCCAATCAGCGAACTATCGAGCCTTCACATTGAAAAAGCTGAGGATGCAGTTGCAGAAGGCGATGAAATTAAACTGATTATCACTAAAGTGGAAGAAGATAATTATGTCCTTTCAAAACGTAAAGTCGATGCAGAAGGTGCATGGGGTTCTCTTGAAGAGAAATTCAATAATAAAGAAACAATCGAAACGGAAGTAAAAGACGTTGTTAAAGGCGGACTAGTTGTTGACCTTGGTGTACGTGGTTTCATTCCGGCATCACTTGTCGAAGATTATTTCGTCGAGACTTTTGAAGAGTATAAAGGTCGTATGATGACATTTAAAATTGTTGAAATGGATAAGGAAAAAAATCGTTTAATTCTTTCTCATCGTGCAGTTATCCAAGAAGAAAAAGCATCACAAAAAGGTGAAGTTTTGGATAATCTCAAAGAAGGTGAAGTACTGGAGGGGACTGTTCAACGTCTTGCAACATTCGGTGCTTTTATTGATATCGGTGGCATTGATGGACTTGTTCATATATCTCAACTTTCTCATGATCATATCGAGAAAGTTTCAGACGTTCTAAAAGAGGGCGACAAAGTGAATGTGAAGATCCTATCAATCGACCGTGATTCAGAACGAATTTCACTATCCATCAAGGATACATTGGCTGGTCCGTGGGAAGGAATTGAAGAGAAGGCTCCTAAAGGATCTAAGTTTGAGGGGACTGTGAAACGTCTCGTCTCATATGGTGCATTTGTAGAAGTGTTCCCTGGCGTCGAGGGGCTTGTCCATATTTCGCGTATATCCCACCAACACATCGGTACTCCGCATGAAGTGTTGAAAGAAGGTCAAAAAATCGATGTCAAAGTACTAGAAGTCAATACGGATGATAAACGTCTATCTTTAAGCATTAAGGATCTTATTGAAAAAGAAGACAATAACTCTTATGGAAATTATGAAATGCCAGAAGAAGCATCAGGTTTTTCACTGAGCGATGTCATCGGAGATCAGCTGAAGAACTTTTCAACTAAAGACTGACTAAGAAATGTTGTTTAATTTACTCGATGTGACTAATTTGTGAATATAATGAACGAGAATTTGAAAAGATGATGATGCCCCTTATGGGCATCATCATCTTTTTTGTTGCATAGGAAATGATACTATTCCCGATCCGTGGATAATTAATAACGTAGGAATTGTCATAGGGGTTGTCTAAATAGTTACATATAATAGTAAGCAAGGTATTTTCTTATCGGCGTGATAAGTGGGGGATTAGTAAGAGGCCTTTATTCCGCCGACAGGGCTTTAGTAAAAAAAGAAGGTGAATAATATGCCATATACAATAATCAACAACTACATTCCGACGTCTCTTTATCCTCTGAAAGCGACGTATCCGATGAAGCCGGAATACATCACCATCCACAATACAGCCAATGATGCGACGGCAATCAACGAGATTGCTTTCATGACGCGGAACACGACTGCGACGTCGTATCATGTGGCAATCGATGATAAACATGCAGTGCAAGCTATCCCGTTTACACGCAACGGTTGGCACGCTGGGGATGGTCAAGGGGCAGGTAATCGGAAATCCATAGGGATTGAAATCTGTTACTCACAATCAGGCGGTCCGAAGTATGTTAATGCGGAAGCGAATGCCGTCGACTATATAGCACGCATACTTAAGCAATACAGCTGGGGTATAGATCGTGTTAAATGGCATCGGGATTGGAGTGGTAAAGAATGTCCGCACCGTATCATAGGTGAGGGGCGTATGACGACCGTTCGCAATGCCATAGTTAAACGTCTGGCAGAATTGAATATCCCAACGCTACCAAAGGAGGATGCACGCATGTTTAATCCAAGCTCAGCAACGTTAAAAGTTGCTTATGAACAATACTTGTCGGATGCCGTAAAAGAAGGTTTAATTTCCGACAAATGGTTAACGGACTTTAGGGCAGGTAAGTTGTCACTAGATGATGCACTCGCACTAAAAGTCTTTATTGACCAGCGCAGATGAGGTAATTAAGGTAGGGAAGATCAAAAGGCGGTAAATCCATCAAGGACAGTCGTCATTTTCAAAAGAAAAGAACGTATAAGATTTCAGCGGAGCGGTGTCTAGATTCCAGCACCTAGCCTTCCTTTATCTTAAGGCTCTCTAGTGCTTTTCCGGTCTACCAAGCGCTTGTGCTTTTCTTATTTGTCATAATAAGAACGTTCGCTCCATATGTTGGTGGAAAGGGAGGGGGGGAGGGAATGAGTGTGCGTAATCAATTGGTCAAGTCGATGAAGTATAATGAGTCATTAGATATGATGTACCAGGCGAATGACGGTCAAATTAGTAAGAGGCGAATAAGGGTGCTGGATGTCGGTGAGGTATCGTTCAGAGCATACTGTTTTCTGCGTAAGTCGAATCGTACGTTTACAAACGACAACGTGTTGGCGCTTGTTCCCATCATTATAAAAGAAAGATCCGTGATCTAACAGTTAGACGTTTACAGATTGTAGTATGAAGTGTTGCGTTATTAATAGAAGAAATAAATTTAAAATTCGCAAAGTATAGCGCTGCAGGTTTCATTTATGCTTCGCGAAAATCAGTAGCAGTGATAGTGGATATGCGGAAAATTAATTGGTAATAATAAGAAAGAGCGACTTCTCAGAAATGGGATAGTCGCTCTTTCGATTATTAATATGAATTGTAGGACTTACTTCATTTTCAAAGTTCTCAAAAAGCCCCACATACAAATAGTTTAGTCTTGCGTAAGTTAAATTCACGTAAAAATGATATACTGTCGTAGTGTGACAAAGACAGTGTTTACAGTTATAAATGTGCCTGTTTAGACGTGTTAATGATTATTGTGTATAATATGCAGAAGATAAGCTGGAAGGATGTTAGATTATGAATAAACCAACAGTAGCGATCGTCGGTAGGCCGAACGTCGGGAAATCGACAATATTTAACCGAATCGTTGGTGAACGAATTTCAATCGTAGAAGACGTTGCGGGTGTTACACGTGACCGTATTTACAGCTCCGCAGATTGGCTCGCACATGAGTTCAACCTTATTGACACAGGAGGAATCGATATTGGAGATGAGCCTTTTCTTGAGCAAATCCGATTACAAGCGGAAATTGCAATAGACGAAGCGGACGTTATCATTTTCCTTGTGAATGGTCGTGAAGGGGTAACAGATGCTGATGAGCAAGTTGCCAAGATCTTGTACAAAACGAAAAAACCTATTGTACTTGCTGTAAACAAAGTTGATAATCCAGACATGCGGGACATGATTTATGATTTCTATTCCCTTGGATTCGGAGAACCGTATCCGATTTCTGGTGCGCATGGACTAGGTTTAGGGGATTTGCTTGATGCAGTAGCGAATGATTTCCCAGAACCAGGTGCTGAAGAAATTGAAGATGATGTCATCCGGTTTTCGTTAATTGGGAGACCTAACGTTGGTAAATCATCACTTGTCAATGCATTTTTAGGTGAGGAACGGGTCATAGTTAGTGACATACCTGGAACAACAATAGATGCTATCGATACGGCTTATGAATATGATGGACAGAAGTATAAAATTATTGATACTGCTGGTATGCGTAAAAAAGGGAAAGTGTATGAAAATGTAGAGAAATATGCTGTTCTTCGTGCACTAAAAGCGATTGATCGCTCTGATGTCGTTCTTATCGTTATCAATGGTGAAGAAGGCATACGTGAGATGGACAAGCGCATCGCCGGCTACGCAGAAGATGCTGGAAAAGGCGTCATGTTTGTTGTTAATAAGTGGGATGCTGTCGAAAAAGATGATAAGACGATGAACAAGTTTATTGCGGATATCCGTGATAATTTCCTATTCCTCGATTATGCACCGATTGCTTTTGTTTCAGCAAAAACAAAACAGCGTGTTAATACGTTGTTTGAAAAAGTTAAATTAATTAATGAGAACCATGCACTACGTATTCAGTCAAGTGTCTTGAACGAAGTGATTGAAGACGCTGTTGCAAGAAACCCTGCACCTAATAATAAAGGACGCAGATTGCGTATTTATTATGCTACGCAAGTAGCTGTTAAACCGCCAACTTTCGTCGTCTTTGTGAACGATGTAGAAATCATGCACTTCTCTTATGAACGCTTTTTACAAAACCGTCTTCGGGAGTCATTTGGCTTCGAAGGAACTCCGATCAGGATTATTACTCGAGCAAGAAGCTGATCGACGTTACGGGAGAAAGGATGTCTGTATGAAATGGAAAAAGTAACTGTTATCGGAGCCGGAAGCTGGGGAACTGCGATTGCTTTTGTTCTTGCTGAAAATGGTCATGATTGCTTACTTTGGGCGAGGCGTTCTGACCAGTCCGCTGAAATTAACGAAAATCATACAAATAAGTCATATTTACCAAGTATTTCTTTACCTACTAATTTGAAAGCAACATCAGATTTGGAAGCGGCGGCGATGCATAGTGATACTGTCATCATCGCTGTTCCGACCAAGGCGATTCGTGATGTCTGTTCTGAACTGAATGCAATGGCGATTAGCCCTAAATTAATTGTCCATGTTTCAAAAGGTATTGAACCAGATTCGTTAAAACGAATCTCAGAAATGATTTCGGAAGAGCTAGATTCCTCGAAAACAAAGGCTATTGTTGTTCTCTCGGGTCCAAGTCATGCTGAAGAAGTTGTTCTGCGTCATCCGACGACAGTAACGGCTGCATCATTCGATTTGGAAGCGGCAGAAAAGATTCAGGACCTATTTATGAACCATTATTTCCGTGTCTATACAAATCCGGATATAGTTGGTGTGGAAATCGGAGCTGCGCTTAAAAATGTAATTGCATTGGCAGCCGGTATTTCTGATGGACTAGGTTATGGTGATAATGCCAAAGCTGCGCTTATTACGCGCGGATTAGCGGAGATTTCAAGACTTGGCGTGAAAATGGGTGCGAATCCACTTACATTTTCAGGTCTGACAGGTCTAGGCGATTTGATTGTTACATGTACGAGTGTTCATTCACGCAATTGGAAAGCGGGCAATATGCTCGGAAAAGGGAATAGTCTAGACGAGGTCGTATCAGGCATGGGTATGGTCATCGAAGGTGTACGGACGGCTAAAGCGGCACATCAGCTTGCAGCCCAGCACGGAGTCTCTATGCCGCTCACAGAGGCACTGTACTCCATACTATTTGAAGGAATACCGCCGAAACAAGCTGTGGACCAACTTATGAACCGTATGAAGAAGCAGGAAGTTGAAGATCTCTTCGGCAACCGTTGACTCTGTAATTCAAAAAGACTTGTGAAAAACGTCAGATTACGTTGCTAGCCTCCCCCTCCGCTCCACACGTATAAAAGCCAGCACATTACGTGCAAGCGAGGGACTTGGGGCTATGCTCACTGGTCCTTTTCTTCTGCCTTTTTAAATACTGATTATACGAAAGGAGGACTTCCTTTGTCCTCGATGGATAAAATGTGGCTGTCGTTCTATGCGATGGGATTCATGGTTATTTCCATGGGTCTTATTTATGTGAGTCGGCATAAGCTTCAAAATAAAGTTTTGAAATTACTATTTGCTATAATAGCCTATTCTTTATTAATCTTCTCATTTTTTGCGATGATTTATCTCGTATTTAATGGGCCGACAGGAGGGGCATGATGACTATGTCAGTAAAAAAAATCGGGCTACTCTTCATATCTTCCTTGGTTTTTGTTCTATCTGGATGTATGTACCCGTCCGAAAAAACAACTGGACAGGAAATCCCGTATGCTGATCAGCTGGAATCAATGCAAAAAGCGGTTGATGCTTATCAGAAAAATTCGGGAGGATTATTGCCAATCAAAACACGTGACCTTGAAACAGATATTTACATCAAATATCCCATTGAGTTCTCCAAAGTTGTACCAGCTTACACGGAAAAAATGCCTTCAAATGCGTATGAAACTGGTGGGATCTATCAATATGTGTTGATAGACGTTGAAACGACTCCAACGGTAAAGCTTGTTGATTTGCGCTCAGCGGAACATATTCGCGATTTAAACCTAAGGAAAAACGTCAATGGTCGAGCTCCATTCAAGGAGTCCGTGGGTGACCATGTCTATACAGTCGATTTCGAAGCAATGGGCTTTAAAGAGCCGCTGACGGTTCCTAGCCCCTATTCAGATGCAATCTTACCGATTGTTATCGGTGGGGATGGTGTTTTTTACATCGATTATTCGATTGATTTAAACCGAATGTTGCAAGAAAAGACCCAGACTGTTAAACCAGGGGAGGATATTCGTCACCTTTTAACGGATAACTATCCTGTTTTACCGGCTTATTCATTACCTTATACAGTGAATGCAGACAACGAACCAATATTCATGAATAAATCAAAATGAAAAACGTTTCATGCCACGTGCATGAAACGTTTTTTTTTTACATAAACTAATATGCGCATCTAAAGGAGGACGATAGAATGAAAGAGGAATTATATGAAAATCTGGCTAGACGCACAGACGGTGATATTTATATCGGTGTCGTCGGACCTGTTCGTGTAGGGAAATCTACGTTCGTGAAAAGAGTTATGGAAGAAGTCGTTATTCCAAATATGACGGAAGCATCGGATCGAATTCGTGCGCAGGATGAGCTTCCTCAGAGTTCACCAGGCTCAGTTATTATGACATCAGAACCGAAATTTGTGCCCGCCCAAGGGACTTCGGTATCTGTAGGGGATGGTGAGCTGAAGTTTCAAATCAGGCTTGCAGATTGCGTTGGCTATGTGATAGACGGCGTAAAAGGCTATGAAGATGAGAATGGCCCGAAATTGGTTCACACGCCATGGCACAACGAACCAATACCATTTGAAGAAGCGGCGCGTATTGGTACGGATAAAGTGATTCGTGATCATTCTACGATTGGTATTCTTGTTACAACGGATGGAACAGTAAACAATATTCCACGGGCAGCAGCACAAGTTGCTGAAGAGGAAATCGTTAATAAGTTGAAAGATATTGGTAAGCCTTTTGTTATTGTTCTGAATTCTAAAATGCCGGCCAATGACAGAACGATCGCATTAAAACAGGAACTACATGAAAAATATGGGGTTCCTGTCATTGCGATAAGTGCTGATCAGTTAAACGCACAGGAAATTCAACTTATTTTAAAAGAAGCATTGTACGAATTTCCGATTTCTGATATTGAAGTCCAAAAACCAGATTGGATGGAAGTGCTCGGAAGTGAACATGAACTGAATGCCAACATCGACAGAGTGATTAATGAGGGATTTTTGGGTGTATCAAAAATCCGTAAAATACAGGAGTTGGCAGAAAGTTTAAAAGATGAAAAATATGTTAGGCATGCAGAAGTCATTGAAGTAGATGCTGGTAAAGGGAAAGCAATCGTGAAAATTACTATGGATGAACAGGCTTTCCGTGAAATTTGTGAAGGAATTATGGGACAGGAAATCGGCTCGAAAAAAGACTGGTTGTTGTTTGTTCAGGAAGCGGCCAAAGCGAAAAAGTCGTATGACATGTACTCGGAAGCAATCGATACAGCTAGAAAGCAAGGCTACGGTGTTGCTCTTCCGACAATTGAGGATTTCAATCCTTCTGCACCGGAACTTATCAAACAGAACAACTTTTTCGGCGTTCGCATGAAAGCAACGGCACCGTCGCTTCACATTATTCGGGTTGATATGGAAGCCGAATTTTCTCCATTAATCGGTTCCGAATTTCATAGCCATCATTTATTAAAAGAATTAAAGAATGCTTATTTGCATGATAGAGAGGCATTATGGGAAACACAGCTATTCGGAACACCGCTCCATGAAGTCATGAAGGAAAGCATTCGTTTCAAAACAGCTTCTGTTCCGATGAAAGCAAGAAAACGTCTGCGGGAGACGATTGAACAGATGGTGAATGATGGAAATAAAGGCATGATTACATTTATCGTCTAAAGGAAAAAGATCCGTCAAAAGCGGATCTTTTTCCGTTTTTTTAGCTAAAAGTGCATGATATTAGCGATTACGCGATAATATTGTTGCGTCAGGGATTTTCTTGTGATACTCTTTTTACAGTATTAGAAGCTAGCTAATGCCCTTTGAGAGGAGGTGAATGGTGTGAATAAAACAGAATTGATTACCTCTGTAGCTGAAGCAGCAGAACTAACTAAGAAAGATGCTACAAAAGCTGTCGAAGCTGTATTCGATACGATCCAATCTACTCTTGCAAGTGGTGAGAAAGTACAATTGATCGGTTTCGGTAACTTCGAAGTACGTGAGCGTGCAGCTCGTAAAGGACGTAACCCGCAATCTGGGGAAGAGATCGATATCGCTGCAAGCAAGGTACCAGCTTTCAAAGCAGGTAAAGCGCTTAAAGACGCAGTGAAATAATTCTCAAGTTTACATAGAAGTCCGTCCGTCGTATCTAATTCATTAGATACTTGGGGCGGACTTCTTTCCATTTTTATCTTATTGTCCAATGTAGAGTGAACGAACTGTACGGAAATGGGCGAGTATGCTACTATTTTTGTTGGAATAGCTTTATTTCCGATTGGGAGGTTTCGAATGATGAATGTTGTCGATTACGAGAAAATAGAGAAGGCAGTTTCAATGATCTTGGAAGCAGTCGGTGAAGATCCCGAGCGTGAAGGGCTGATAGATACTCCAAAGCGTGTCGCAAAGATGTACGCTGAGGTATTTGAAGGTTTGAATAAAGACCCAAAGGATTATTTCAAAACAGTGTTCCATGAAAATCACGATGAAGTAGTTCTTGTAAAAGATATACCGTTCTACTCGATGTGTGAACATCACCTTGTGCCGTTTTTTGGGAATGCGCATATTGCATACATACCGCGTGATGGAGTTGTTGCTGGCCTGAGTAAATTAGCGAGAGCCGTCGAAACGACTGCCAAAAGGCCACAACTTCAAGAACGTATCACATCCACAATTGCGGAAGCGATGATGGAAATGCTAAATCCAATCGGTGTCTACGTAGTAATTGAGGCGGAGCATCTGTGTATGACGATGCGAGGCATCAAGAAACCAGGCGCGAAGACAGTGACTACAGTTGCGCGTGGTATATACGAACAGGACGATGTGAAACGGGCTGAGATCCTATCACTTATTAAGATGTCTTGAAGCCTTTGCGAGTAACGCCTTTTCTATGATATGATAAGACCATAAAAGAATAGACAGGAGAGGTGAAAATGACACAAACCGACTATATCGTTATAAAAGCGAAAGAAGACGGCGTGAACGTAATCGGTCTGACACGAGGAAACGATACGAAGTTTCATCATACGGAAAAATTAGACCGTGGTGAAGTGATGATCGCACAATTTACTGATCATACGTCAGCAATGAAAATACGTGGCAAAGCTGACGTTCATACCGCATACGGTGTCTTGTCAAGCGAAGGGAAAGACTAATTCGTATTTGACACACTTTTCCGTAGACGTCTTTGAATGGAGATTCGACGATGGAAACCCAAAAAATTAAACTGCATATCGAAAATTATATAGGTGAAGTAGAGAATGCAATTCGCGAGCCGATTGTGGATAGAGATGTTGGTCAAATAACAATCGATGCTGTAAAAGCCTTTATTCTCCTGTTGCCAATGTTGAACGGGGAAAGGTGGAACAATCGTTTACATACAGCGTCAATCGCAGTTGGTGCTGTTCACGCTGCTTTTGATGCGCATGATTCGATTAATGTATCTGACGCTACATCAAAGCAACAGCAACTTACTGTTTTGTCGGGGGATTATTTCAGCGGAATCCATTATCGGCTACTCGCCTCTCTGCCTGAATTTGGTTTCATCCGTTCCTTGTCTGAAACAATCGGACAAATTAACGAGACAAAGACGATTTTTCACGACCAATTACCAGATGGACCTGAAAAGTTGATTGAAACAGTTAGAATCATCGAAGCAGGGTGTATAACTGATTTTTTATATACATTCGGATTTGCACAATATGTCCCGCTAGCCAGTGCAGCATTGTCGCTTTTATGGTTTGAAGAAGGGAATGCTGAATGCAATTCTATTTCGGATAAGCGTTCACGCCGCACAATGAATGCTGCTGATGCGGATCATGCGGTTTTTCAGCTTCATGCTGAAATGCAAAAAGCACTTGATGCAGCAGATTATCTTCAGCCTTTTTTACAGCGAAAAATCCGTAACCTAGTGACACCGCTAATTGGTAAACTGAATTGAAGAAAAGAGGTATAACTCTTGTCGATATCAAAAGAACAGAAAGTCCACACCGTTTTTGAAAAAATATCCGTCGATTACGATAAGATGAATTCCGTGATCAGTTTCAACCAACATAAGAAATGGCGCGATGACATCATGTCACGCATGAACGTCCACGAAGGTGCTCGTGCATTGGACGTGTGTTGTGGAACTGCTGATTGGACGATCGCTATTGCAGAGGCGACAGGTGCCTCTGGGCATGTTACAGGACTCGATTTCAGTGAAGGCATGTTAGAAGCCGGCCGGCCGAAAGTTGCAGCATATCCAACTATTACGCTTGTACAAGGGAATGCGATGGAATTGCCGTTCCCTGACGACTCGTTCGATTTTGTTACAATTGGTTTCGGATTGCGTAACGTACCGGATTATTTAACAGTATTAAAAGAAATGAATCGTGTCTTAAAGCCTGGTGGAATGATTGCATGTCTAGAAACTTCTCAATCTGAACTTCCAGGCTACAGGCAATTATTCCGATTTTATTTCAATTTCATCATGCCCGTTCTCGGGAAAATTTTTGCGAAAAGTTACAAAGAATATTCATGGCTTCAAGAATCGGCAAATGATTTTCCAGGGATGAAACAACTTGCCCAGCTATTTTCGGAAGCGGGCTTCACTGAAGTGTCCTTTAAGTCATACAGTGGCGGCGCCGCGGCTGGTCACGTTGGATATAAACAATAAAGACAGCAGGGGAAGGTAATCGTTTTGGAGAAATTGAAGTTATTGTCACTTTATGGTGATTTTCGAAAGGATCTCGCTTATATAGAAAAGGAACTTGAACGATCCCTCAATTCATCTTCCCCTATCATTCGGCAAGCATCACTTCACCTGCTTCGTGCGGGTGGAAAAAGGATTCGACCTATTTTTGTTATCCTGTCATCCAAGTTTGGCAACTATTCGTTGGAGGATGTGGCAAAGGTAGCTGTCTCACTTGAGCTTGTCCATATGGCGTCTCTTGTCCATGATGATGTTATCGATGATTCAGATATGCGTCGTGGCCTCGAAACAGTAAGGGCGCGTTGGGATAACAGAATTGCGATGTATACGGGGGACTTCATCTTTTCACGTGCACTTACATCGATAGGTGAGATTGAAATTCCTGCTATTCATCAGCTACTTGCAGAGACTATGCTTGAAATTTGTAAAGGTGAAGTCATCCAGATTGATCATCAGCGAAAAACCAATCAGACGATTCGGGATTATTTGCGCCGCATTAAACGAAAGACGGCACTTCTCCTGTCATCCAGTTGTGAACTTGGTGCGCTTGTTTCAGGAGCGGACCCTGCGAATGTAAGGAAATTGCGTCGCTTCGGTTATTTTGCAGGCATGGCTTTTCAAATTGTCGATGATATTCTTGACATTACATCAACGGATGAAGAGCTTGGAAAACCGGCAGGCAGTGATCTGTTGAATGGTCATCTGACTTTGCCCATCCTATACATAAAAGACGATGTGAATTTCCAACCTTATATGAAGCGGTCGTTTGACGGGACTTTAACGGAATCTGATCGTGAAGAAATGTTGACTTATATTCGCGGTACAGAGGCCATTCAGATGGCGCAAGCTGTGAGCGATTTGTATTTGCAAAAAGCAATGGATGAAATAAATGAGTTGCCTGATGGTGATGCAAATGCTAAAAAGGCATTCATGCAAATATCTGCTTTCATTGGCAGACGTAAGTATTAGTGCATTAACAGTTGAAAAATCAGGCATCGGGTGGTACGATCGAAAAGGAGAAATCCTGATACATATATAAGAAGGAGTGTTAAATATGGAAAGAACATTTTTAATGGTTAAACCAGACGGCGTACAACGTAATCTAATCGGTGAAATCGTGGGTCGTTTCGAAAGTAAAGGTTTCCAACTTGTAGGCGCTAAGCTTATGACAATTTCACAAGAACTTGCTGAGCAACACTACGGCGAACATAAAGAGCGTCCTTTTTTCGGCGAGCTTGTTGATTTCATCACATCAGGTCCTGTATTCGCAATGGTTTGGGAAGGCGAAAACGTTATCTCAGTTGGCCGTCTAATGACAGGCGCAACGAACCCGAAAGAATCTGCACCTGGAACAATCCGCGGTGACTTCGCTGTTACTGTTGGCAAAAACATCATTCACGGTTCAGATGCTCCAGAATCAGCTGTTCGTGAAATCGGTCTTTTCTTCAAGGAAGAAGAACTTGTTACTTATGACAAATCAATGAACAACTGGATCAATTAATTACCTTAAACAGCCCTGCGAATTTCGCTAGGCTGTTTTTGTTCTTTCGAAATGGGTTCCAATCCGTTATAATAGTAAGAATATATGAACGGGGGGACGCAGGTTGCCGGATTATGCTGTATTTATTGGAAACGTCAAGAAAAAGACGGGTATCGAACTGTCACTTTATAAAGAAGCACAGATGAAAAGAAGACTCACTTCTCTATATGAGAAAAGAGGGTACCGAAATTTTATAGAGTATTATGAAGCTATACATAATGATAAAGAGCTACTTGAGGAATTCCTTGATCGGATGACCATCAACGTTTCTGAATTCTACCGCAATGCCCAGCGCTGGGACGTGCTGGAAAAGAAGATATTCCCCAAGCTCCTTGCTCAAAGTAAAAAACTGAAGATTTGGAGTGCTGCCTGTTCCACGGGTGAAGAACCATATTCGATAGCACTCGTTTTATTATCACATGTGCCACTGCGTGATATATCAATCTTGGCGACTGATCTGGATTTAGGTGTAATTGAACGGGCGAAAGTCGGTTTATACCCTGAAAGAGCTTTGAAGGAAGTGCCTGCCTCAATCGTGAAACAGCATTTTGTCAATGAAGGTCATTTTTATCAGGTGAAGGATGACATCAAACGGACTGTGACATTTAAGCAACAAAATTTGTTAGAAGACCGATACGATACAGGGTTCGATTTAATTGTCTGCCGCAATGTAATGATTTACTTCACAGAAGAAGCGAAAGATCAGATTTACACGAACTTCTCCAAATCGCTTAAACAGGGTGGGATTCTTTTTGTGGGAAGTACAGAACAGATTTTCAATCCTTCAAAATACGGATTAGAATCAGAAGACACATTTTTTTATAGGAAAATTTAAAATATCCGGATAACTTTCCGGATATTTTTAATATAAACATATAGTCAAAAGCATCTTACTTTGGTAGAGTGCTATAAAACGAATGTTAATCCATTCGTCGGAGGAGGAAATGGAATGAGATATTTCACTGCCGGTGAATCACACGGTCCGCAACTAACAGCAATCATTGAAGGGCTACCTGCTCAAATGGAATTGACTGCTGAAATGATTAATGGGGAACTTTCAAGGCGTCAAGGTGGACATGGTCGCGGAAGACGTATGCAAATAGAAAAAGATCAGGTTGTCATTTCATCAGGTGTCCGCCATGGTAAAACACTTGGGTCACCGGTGACGTTGACGGTTGTTAATGATGATTGGAAGCATTGGACATCGATTATGGGGGTAGAACCACTCGCTGATGATGTTAAGCCAGAAGATGTGAAACGACAAATAACGCGTCCAAGACCAGGTCATGCAGATCTTGTGGGTGGCATGAAATACGGTCATCGAGATTTGCGCAACGTTCTAGAACGATCGTCCGCGCGTGAGACGACGATGCGTGTGGCAATCGGTGCGGTCGCAAAACAGTTCCTTCGCGAACTAGGTATCGAGACTGTCGCACATGTAACAGAAATTGGGGGATTCACAACAAATCCAGATACATATGCAGGAAAAGGGACGGAAGAGCTCCGCAATATCATCGAGAATGACCCTGTCTACTGTGCAGACCCTGAGGCTTCGAAACTGATGGTCCAAGCAATTGATGATGCGAAAGGCCGTGGAGATACGGTTGGAGGCGTCGTAGAAGTGGTTATTGAAGGATGTCCACCTGGAATCGGGAGCTATGTTCAATTCGATCGGAAGATGGACGGTAAGCTTGCGGGAGCGATGATGAGCATCAATGCGTTTAAAGGCGTTGAGATTGGACTCGGGTTTGAAATGGCAAAAATGCCAGGCAGTAAAGTGCATGATGAAATTGTTTGGAGTGAAGAACAAGGCTATTTCCGTAAATCAAATCGATTGGGTGGCCTTGAAGGTGGAATGACGACAGGTATGCCAATTGTAGTCAGGGGCGTCATGAAACCTATCCCTACCTTGTACAAGCCGCTTGAAAGTGTCGATATTGATACGAAAGAACCGTTTGTTGCTACAATCGAACGTTCAGACCCTTGTGCGGTACCTGCAGCTTCTGTTGTTGCAGAACATGTCATTGCAACTGAAATGGCGAAAGCCATTATGGAAGAATTCCGTTCGGACACGATGGACGGTCTAAAAAAGGATATTGAAGAATATAGACGGTATGTAAAGGAGTTTTAATATGGGGAAACTTACAGTTGCTGTCCGGGATCATCAATATAACGTCCATATAGGTCAAGATACGTACGAGCTATTCACCACAGAATATGCTGAACTTCTAGGTACAGTCGACCGAATTGCTATCATTGCGGATGAGCGGGTAGCAGCTATCTACTTGCCGCTGCTACAAAAGTCGTTGCAGTCTGTAAACTGTGAAATTAGTGTAAAAACAGTCCCAGCTGGAGAAAGCTGTAAAACATCCGCTGTGTATGTCGATTGCCTATCTTTTTTGTTAAATGAAAAATTCACCAGGGATTCTCTCCTTATCGCATTTGGTGGAGGCGCATGCGGTGATCTCACTGGGTTCGTCGCTGCGACATTCATGAGGGGGATTAGGTACTTGCAATGTCCTACAACAATCTTGGCTCATGACAGTGCAGTGGGGGGCAAAACGGCAATCAATATGCCGGAAGGGAAAAATATGGTAGGCTCTTTTCATCAGCCAGTCGGAGTTCTATTCAACACAAGGCTCTTCGAATCGCTTCCGCCTCGAGAAATCAGATCGGGTATGGCAGAATTGTTGAAACACGCGCTTATTTCAAATGAGGAATGGACGCTTGAGCTATTGTCTACACCTTCCTTTTCTCAACCAAGCATTGAATGGTTATCACGCGAATTGTTACGGGGAATCGAAGTTAAAGCGAAAATTGTCTCAGAAGACGAATTTGAGCATTCGACTCGAAAGTATCTAAACTTCGGTCATACATTCGGCCATGCTGTAGAAGGTGTATGTGGTTTCGGTGGTTTAAGCCATGGAGAGTCGGTTATGATTGGCATGGTATATAGTCTTATTTTAAGTGAAGACACTGGCGCGGTTGATGAAGCGTTGACAATTCGATTCATCCAATTTGCAAATACGCATGGCTATACATTCCAACCGGTTCATGAACATGGAATCGATGTATTTATGAATTATATGGAAAAAGATAAAAAAGTCTCTTTCGGAAAGCTTAATTTTGTTTTGCTTGATGGGATAGGAAGACCCTATGTAAAAGAACTGTCAAAAGCACAATGCGAACAAGCATTCGATCAATTGAGACAAAGAACGAAAGGGGATGTGAAGAAATGATGGTAAGAGGATTAAGGGGAGCAACGACAGTCGAGAACGACGAAGAACAAGCTGTTCTTGAAGCGACGCAAGCGTTGGTCGAAGAAATGGCGAAAGAGAACAGTGTTTTACCTGGGGATATCATTTCGGTACTTATCTCTACTACGACGGACATCAAATCGACCTTTCCTGCAAAAGCAGTTCGGTCGATTGATGGATGGATATACGTACCGGTTATGTGTACGCATGAGATGGACGTCCCGGGAGCAATGCCATTATGCATCAGAGCGCTTATGCATGTGAATACTGATATTCCGCAACGTTATGTAAAACATATTTATCAAAAAAATGCAGTTAAGTTACGACCGGATTTACAAAAATAACCCATATCTATTGACCGGAGGGAATTTTATGAACTGGAAAAAAGCGCTTGATAGTATGCAACCTTATAAACCAGGTAGATCGATTGACGAAGCAAAACGAATATACGGTCTGGATGATGTTGTAAAACTTGCTTCAAATGAAAACCCGTATGGCTGTGCACCATCCGTCAGAGACTATTTGACATCAGCCGCAATCCAACATGAATTGTATCCAGACGGCTATGCGGGGGGACTACGGAAGAAACTTGCGGAGAAACACGGAGTTGACGAAACCTCTTTGTTATTCGGAAATGGCTCAGATGAAATCATTATGATCATTTCAAGAGCGCTCCTTGGCAAAGGAGTAAATACTGTTATGGCGACACCGACATTCCCTCAATATGCTCATAATGCAAGAATAGAAGGTGCCGAAATCCGGGAAGTACCGCTGAAGGATGGTCATCATGATTTGGATGGGTTCTTGGGAGCTATCGATGGTGAGACTGCGGTTGCTTGGCTATGCAATCCGAACAATCCGACTGGTAACTTGATTCCTAGCGACACGTTAAAAGGATTCCTTGAACAAGTTTCAGAAAATATCCTAGTCGTTCTTGACGAAGCGTATTTCGAATACATTACTGGCTCTGAGCATATCGACTCGATTTCATGGCTGGAAAAATTCCCGAATGTCATTATTTTACGGACGTTTTCCAAAGCGTACGGATTGGCTGCATTCAGAGTTGGCTATGCAATTGGTCACCCGGAGGTCATTTCTAATCTCAATAAAGTGCGGAGCCCGTTCAACAATAACTCGCTTGGTCTAGCAGTTGCGGAAAAAGCGCTCGAAGATGAAGCATTCATCGAACATTGTCGTAACCTGAATCATGAACAAAGGCTACGGTTTACACAGTATGCTTCGGACAATAAACTGCATTTATTCGATTCCGAAACAAATTTCGTTTTAATTGCAGTGCCAGGTGATGCAGATGATGCTTCAGAAAAGCTGTTGCAGCAGGGATTCATCATTAGAAGCGGAAATGCACTTGGAACCCCCGGTTATATAAGGGTGACAATTGGGTCAGAAGAACAGACTAGTAACTTCTTCAAAGCATTTGATACGTTGTTGCAATCCGAGGGTTCAGCCGTATGAAACCGAATATCGCGATAATTGGACTTGGCCTGATTGGTGGTTCGCTCGGGCTTGCTTTGAAACGTAACCCCGGTCTGCAAGTAACGGGGTACGACCGATCCTTCAGTACGTTGGAACAAGCCTTCCGTAGGGGGATCATTGATACAATTGCCACATCTATTGAGAATGCATGTGAACATGCGGATGTCATCATCTTTGCAACGCCGGTCAATACGACGGTTGCAATGATGCATCAAGCGGTCAACTGGAAATTGAGAACTGACGTTATTATGACGGATACGGGCAGTACAAAAGGTCCAATAATGGATGCTGCAAAACATTTGCTTGAACGTGGAATTACATTTATCGGTGGCCATCCAATGGCGGGTTCTCATAAAAGTGGAGTAACTGCGGCTAAAGAGCATCTATTTGAAAATGCGTATTACATATTGACACCAGATTCACAAACAGACAGTGCAAAGGTCGAACAGCTCCGCGTTCTACTTGGTCCAACGAAAGGGAAAATTGTCGTGCTCGATTCTGAAGAACATGATCGGATGACGGCAATCGTTAGCCATTTTCCACATCTCGTCGCTTCTTCGCTCGTTGGAAGGCTATCAGCACAACAAGAAGAGCAACCGTTTGTTAAAAAACTTGCGGCGGGCGGGTTTCGTGACTTGACTCGAATTGCATCTGCAGATCCCATCATGTGGCGTGATATTACGACGCAGAACAGGGAAGAGTTGTTAAAGCAACTGGACGGATGGCTTGAAGAGATGGAAAATGTTCGAAATATGCTAAAATCGAATGACCCCGACGAAATATATAATTATTTTGCAGGGGCGAAACAGTTCCGAGACGACTTACCGATTACGTCTCAGGGTGCATTCTATATGACATTCGATTTGCATATTGATATTCCTGATCACCCTGGTATCATTTCGGAAATCACAAAAAAACTTGCGGATGAACGGATCAGTTTAACAAATATCCGAATCGTTGAGACGCGGACGGATGTCTTTGGAATACTTGTTATCAGCTTCCAAACTACTGATGACCGGGAACGAGCAAAATCCGCTCTTTCCAAAACAATGAATTTTAGCATGTACATAGTTTGAATGGGGGGCTTTTCTTGGTGGAGACGAAACTAGTGGCGTTCAATAAACCAGAATTGAAGGGTAATGTGGTAGTTCCAGGTGATAAATCGATATCGCACCGGGCCGTGATGCTCGGTTCCATCGCCGAAGGTAAAACAAAAATTACCGGATTCCTGGACGGAGAAGATTGCCTACGAACAATTGATATTTTTCGACAACTCGGCGTATCAATTGAAAGGGATGGTACTAACGTCACGGTAGATAGCCCTGGAATGCAAGGGTGGCAAACGCCGTCTGAGGAACTTTATGCAGGTAATTCTGGGACAACAGCACGTCTAATTCTTGGAATACTTGCGGGCTCAACTATCAAGTCTGTTCTGACAGGCGATGAATCACTATCAAAGCGTCCAATGAATAGAGTTACACTACCCTTGTCGTCCATGGGAGCTTCTGTAGTAGGAGAACCAGATGGCAATCTCCTGCCACTCACAATTACGGGTGGACCGCTCTCTGCAATTGAATACGACATGCCTGTTGCCAGTGCCCAAGTTAAATCGGCTATTCTGTTTGCTGGTTTGAATGCGGAAGGGACAACTGTTATTAGTGAGGAGACAGTTTCGCGCGACCATACTGAACGTATGCTGCAGCAATTTGGAGCAGAGGTTCAGGTGGACGGAACTAAAGTTAGTGTCAAGGGCGGGAATGTGCTCCGGGGCAAAGATGTGTTAGTTCCAGGTGATATTTCATCAGCGGCATTTTTCATGGTTGCAGCTGCAATGATTAAGGGAAGTTCCGTTACGTTTACGAATGTCGGGCTTAATCCGACAAGGACGGGGATATTGGACGTGCTTACGAATATGGGTGCTTGTGTTGAAATCCTTGAAGAAGTTAACGGGGCTGGCGAACCGTATGGTACTGTAAAAGTATCCTACGAAGGTTTGCATGGTACTGAAATCAGTGGGGACTTAATACCAAGGCTTATCGATGAGCTGCCTGTTATCGCATTGCTCGCAACGCAGGCCGAAGGAACAACAGTTATCAAAGACGCCGGGGAACTACGGGTCAAAGAGACAGATAGAATTGCTGCGGTAACAACAGAGTTGAAAAAATTGGGTGCAAATATCGAAGCGACGGACGATGGGATGATCATTCATGGACCTACGGAACTCTCGGGTGGCACACTTGTTTCGTACGGCGATCATAGATTGGGTATGATGGCTGCAATTGCAGCACTTGTCGCCTCAGCTCCAATCCAAATCGAAGATCCGTCATGCATAGCTATTTCATATCCAGGATTTTTCACAGACTTGGAAAAGCTCGCTGTTTCTATAAATACAAAAGGATAACAGCTTGATGTATACATTTTGAAAGTTCAGGTGAAAATATGGGACAGTTAGAAGAAATTGAACGAACTATTTTAGAAGGTGATGTAGAAGTACTCACCGGTGTTATTGATCAGTTAACGGGGTCGACCGATTTCGATTTGCTCTATGAAGCGGCAGATTTATTTGCTAGTTATGGATTTATGGGGGAGGCTGATCGCCTTTTTGAAACGTTGCGCCTTCATTTACCGGATGAAGCCCAGTTGAAAATTGATCGCGCCGGTACATTACTGGAGCTCGGGGAAGAGGACGAAGCGCTTCTTCTTCTCACGGATGTGGGGCCGGACGACGAAGAATATGTCCAAGCCCTTTTAGCGTTAGCGGATTATTATCAGATGTCCGGAATGGCGGAAGCAGCTCTTGCGAAGATTAAGGAAGCTCATGAACTTGTACCTGATGAGCCCGTCATTCGGTTTGCGTATGCGGAATTGCTCCTTGATTCTGGGAAGTACGGAGAGGCTACACGGATGTATCTTGATTTGAATGATGAAACGGAAGAAATTGGCGGCATTCGTATTGTTTCAAGACTTGCGGAAACATATAGCGCTGGTGCTGCTTATGAAGAAGCAATACCTTACTACGAAGAAATGCTACAGGATAACGCCTTGCCAGATACACTTTTCGGGGCGGCATTTGCTTACTTCCAAAGTGGCAATGCAGAAAAAGCAGTCACATTGCTAGACGATTTAATTGAAATGGATCCAGATTACTTTTCTGCTTATATGCTGGCAGGACAGTCTTTGTCAGTTTTAGGTGATGATCAAAGAGCATACGATATGTTCAAAGATGGAATCCGCAGGGACGAATTTGATAAGGAACTGCAATTGACCGCTGGGAAATCAGCATTGAAATTAGGTATTCCAGAAAAAGCAGAAGAACATTTGAAAGAAGCATTGGCACTCGATCCAGAATACATTGAAGCACTTATTACGCTTGCCTCGCTGTACAATGAGAGAGAACAGAGCCCTGAGTTGCTCGATCTACTTACGTACTCACAAGATAATCAAGTTGACATACCTTTATTGGATGCGTTTATGGCCTATGCATATGAACGTGAAGAACAATATGAAGATGCATACACATCCTATGGTAAGGCATATATTGGGATGAAGGATGACCACAGTTTTCTTGGAAACTTCGCGAAATTCCTGATTGAAGAAGGAAAACGTGATGAAGCCCTCAAAATAGTCAAGGAATTGGTTGAACTTGACCCTGACGATGAGAATTG
Organism: Sporosarcina sp. FSL K6-1540; assembly: GCF_038620285.1. Classification (NCBI taxonomy): domain Bacteria; kingdom Bacillati; phylum Bacillota; class Bacilli; order Caryophanales; family Caryophanaceae; genus Sporosarcina; species Sporosarcina sp. FSL K6-1540. Next base: position 4,429,520 of record NZ_CP152018.1, on the reverse strand, counting down.
GAGAGCTTATCTGGAAGCACAAAATGACGAGGAGGTGTGACATGACGGCCATGGTTCCTGTCGCTGCTAAAAAGGACTTTGTGCGATGGTTCTTAAAGCGCTACAAATTGAAGCGCCGTGAATGTGTGTGGATTTTGAATTACCTTCTAAGCCACGAACAGCTTCTGCAAAACGTCCACTTTACGGATGAAGCACATTACTGTCCAAGGGCGATGGTGATGTCAACAACGGGTTCGGAGAGCATTCCGTTTCGTTTTTATAAAGGGAACTTAATGACTGCTGATGCCGAGAAGTCATTTCATGACTTAAGACTTCATCCAGATGATAAGATGTATATACAATTAAATTTTTCGAACAGCCACTCTTGCCCAGAATATGCGAGTGTTCGTGAGGAAAATCCTTTTCTTCCGGATTATTTACAGGTAAGTGAAGGCGATCGGGAAATTGCAGAACAATTACTGGAGGAAAGTGCTGCTTTAATGACCGTTGATATGCTTATGAAAAGGGTTGATGAGGCCCTCGATACAAACGATAAGGAACGGTTTATCGCATTATCTGCGCTGTTGAATGACATGAAGGTATCGAAGAACTAACGACTCCGCCCAATTTGGTGGAGTTCTTTATTGATTTTTCAAGGAGGTAATTTTGCAATGAACTGGACTGCACAAGATATGGATACATATTTGCAACAGAAAGAATATATCGATACACTTATTGTACCCTTACTTAAAGTAGAGACTGTGCCGGGGAATATGAAAACCAGCGCGTCATCTTCAGAGTTTCTGATGCACCTTACGACTTTCATCGAAACGCAATTCAAAGGGCGTATGATGCTAATGCCACCATTTGCTTATACGCAGTCAATGGATCTGACGGAGCTGGCTGCAACACTGTCTCGGGACTTTGCGGCGGCACCATTTAAACACGTATTTTTCTTGACGACTGATGTTACGTGGACAAGCCTTAAATTAGATGGTGAAGTGATCTGGTTACCGTCAATTCCGCTGGAAAGCATGGATCCACAATTAAGAAAAACAATCATTGAAGATCAGCTTCGACAGGTTTTACCACGCTTCACGGAAAAATGGTCGGAGCAGTAAAATTCGATATTTGTTCACAAACTTCCATCTGTTCGGAAAGCAGGATTGAATTTCCTTTAGTATTGATATATCATAGATATGTCCTAGTATTACAATTAGCAAAAGAATGTCCGTTGGACTGACCTTTAAGTAAGAGGAGGGAAATTAATGAGCAAGAAAGTGTCAAGACGCCAATTCATGAGTTATACACTTATGGGTGTTGGTGGATTCATGGCGTCAGGTATGTTGATGCCTATGGTCCGTTTTGCAATCGACCCTGTCTTGCAGAAGAAAGATGAAGGAGACTTCATTCCGACTCCGCAAAAAGTGGACGAGTTAACGGAAATACCAGTTCGTGTCGATTTCACTATCAAAGATCGTAAGGATGCCTGGTATAAATCTGACGTGTCAAACACTGCGTGGGTTTATAAAGAAGGCGATACGGTTATCGCGCTTTCCCCTGTCTGCAAACACCTTGGTTGTACAGTGAACTGGGGCGGCGATGAAAAGCATCCAGACCAATTTTTCTGTCCATGTCACGCAGGACGTTATATGAAAAATGGCGACAACGTAAAAGGAACGCCACCGCTTGGACCACTTGACGAATTTGATGTTAAAGTCGAAGGCGGATTCGTGTATCTTGGAAAAACAAAACCGAACACATTAGTTTAAAAATGTAAGGGGGTACGACCGAAGTGCTAAATAAAATTTATGATTGGGTTGACGAACGGTTGGATATCACCCCGATTTGGCGCGATATCGCTGACCACGAAGTACCTGAGCACGTAAACCCTGCACATCACTTTTCTGCATTCATCTATTGTTTCGGAGGACTGACATTCTTTATCACTGTCATCCAGATTCTTTCTGGTATGTTCCTTACAATGTATTACACACCGGACATTGAAAATGCATGGAAATCCGTTTATTACCTTCAAAATGAAGTAGCATTCGGTGAAATTGTGCGTGGGATGCATCACTGGGGAGCGTCACTGGTTATCGTAATGATGTTCCTACATACGCTGCGTGTATTCTTTACGGGCTCTTATAAGAAACCACGTGAACTTAACTGGGTTGTCGGAGTATTGATCTTCATGGTCATGCTTGGCCTTGGTTTCACTGGTTATCTACTGCCATGGGATATGAAAGCATTGTTTGCTACGAAAGTAGGAATCGAAATTGCGGCTTCCGTCCCGTTCATCGGTGAATCAATTAAAGTTCTCCTTGCAGGAGACTCAACGATTCTTGGTGCACAAACACTAACACGTTTCTTCGCGATTCATGTATTCTTCTTACCGGCTGCTTTGCTTGGGTTGCTTGCAGCACACTTTATCATGATCAGAAGACAAGGTATTTCAGGACCGCTATAAGATTGACTGGCGTCCAATGAAATTAATAAGGAGGGGACATTATGCACCGCGGAAAAGGGATGAAATTTGTCGGAGATTCGCGCATTAAGGCTAATAACAAGATGCCGAACGTCCCGAAAGATTACTCAGAATATCCGGGTAAAACGGAAGCATTCTGGCCAAACTTCCTCTTGAAGGAATGGCTGATTGGTGCAGTTTTCCTTATTGGATATTTAATATTGACAGTTGCTCATCCGTCCCCGCTTGAACGTCAAGCGGACCCGACGGATACGATGTATATGCCGGTTCCAGACTGGTATTTCCTATCTATGTATCAATTGTTAAAGTATCAATTTGCTTCAGGACCGTTTAATATTATTGGTGCTATTATCATGCCAGGTCTTGCAATGGGTGCCCTGATGCTTGTTCCATTTATGGATACTACAAAGGAGCGCCGTCCGTTTAAACGTCCGCTACCTACTGCATTCATGCTTCTTTCATTCGCAGCTTTGTTCTACTTGACATGGGAATCATACGTGAACCATGACTGGGATAAACAGAAAATACAAGGTGCGATTGTCGAAGAAGTTGAATTCGACACTGAATCTGAAGGTTATCAAATCTACGCTGGAGCGAGCTGTATTGGTTGTCACGGTGATGCATTCCAGGGTGGACTAGGTAAGCCCTTAGTAAATACTGGTCTGGCTGCCGATGAAATCGTGAAAATTGCTCATGATGGACAAGGCGACATGCCTCCTGGAACATGGGAAGGCTCAGATGAAGATTTACAAATACTTGCCGAATTTATTGAAGGCTTGAAAAACTAGTAACAAAAAAGAGTCAGGAAACTGACTCTTTTTTTATTACTTAGGAAACAATAAAGTTCGAGGATAGTGGGTAATCTAGGAGAGATGATAGTCCACGTCCAGACTTCAGCACCTATAGACTCGGATAGTCCACAGGATGTAGATCATGCAGCTGTTGTCACAGGAAATGGCGCACTTAGGTTGCGTTTATTAGTAACATGCGCTTACGCTTTTGTTGATACATATTAAGTTATTTTGGAGAGGTGCCCATGGGTTTATTTATACAGAAAATTTGGCTCGTGCTTTCTCATAAATCATTTCTTTGGATTCTGTTATTTATTAACTTGAGTGGAACGGTGTTCGGCTATGATTGGTATATGTGGCAACTTAAAATCACGGAGCCAAAATTTTGGGTTTTTGTGCCAGACAGTCCTACGGCCAGTCTGTTTTTCACGCTTGCCATCATCGGTTGGCTAATCGGTAGGAACTTTAAGTTAATCGAAGCGCTTGCACTTATAACGCTTGTAAAATACGGACTTTGGGCGGTCGTCATGAATCTATTGACGCTTGTCGAGACAGGTTCAATCGGCTGGATAGGCTGGATGCTTATCGGTTCGCATTTCGCGATGGCGCTTCAGGCAGTATTATACAGTCCGTTGTATAGGTTTTCATTTGTCCATATTGCAATTGCGGCGGTTTGGACACTTCATAACGATGTCATCGATTACGTTTACGGGCAAATGCCAATCTATTATGATTTGATGAAGCATATGGATCATATTGGTTACTTTACATTCTGGTTATCGATTGCCTGCATCGCACTGGCTTATTGGGTATTGAAGAAGAGGTCGGACACTGTTATATGGTAATAGTAAATAGTTGCGGATGAAGTGTGACCGCTATAGAATAGGTCATATAGAGAAAAGGGAGGAAGTTGACTATGTTCTGGATTTACTTGGGTGCAATTATACTATTGCCGCTTTATGCCCAATTCAAAGTGAAAAGCACATACAAAAAGTACTCTAAAGTGCGTTCTACATCTGGAATGACAGGTGCGGAGGTCGCGCGTCTTATCCTTGACCAAAATGGGTTACAAAATGTGCAAGTGATTGAAAGCCAAGGATTTCTGACTGATCATTATAATCCGGTTACGAAAGTTATTGCGTTATCCACACATAATTTCCGGGAGGCATCTGTCGCAGGTACAGCAATTGCCGCACACGAAGTTGGTCATGCAATACAGGACAAGGAAGCCTATTCATTTTTACGTTTCCGTCACCGTTTAGCGCCAGTTGCGAGCATCACTTCCAATGCATCGTGGGTTTTCATTATGATTGGTGTGATTTTCTCAAGCATGAATTCCTTGCTTGGAATCGGTATCGCGCTACTAGCAGTCGGGGTTCTGTTTCAAGTTGTTACATTACCAGTTGAGTTTAACGCATCTACACGTGCGATGAATCAGATTGTTACACTTGGTATTATTCGCAATGAAGAAGAGAAAAGTGCAAAAAAAGTATTGAGCGCAGCGGCGATGACTTATGTCGCAGCAACTGCTGTTGCAGTACTTGAACTGGTTCGTCTTATCCTGATTTTTAGGGGCAGAGACTAAGTAGAATATAAAAAATCCGTCCTCATATTTTGAGGAACGGATTTTTTTCGGTTACATTTAGTAGAAAAGAAAGTCACACGTGTTGATTAACCAAAAGCAACCAGAAAACAACTGAATCAAACACTAGGCGCTCCGAGTACAGTTGATTTAGATAGCTTTGGATTGAACGATTCCTATAGATTAAGATATCTCGGTAATCGTATGGTGGTCGTTCATCCGTCGCTTTGAAAAGGTACACGAAGTGCTAAAGCTTTTTTGGATGAAAGAATAGTCGGCTTCTTATCTGGATAAAAGCAGCAAAAGATACAATTTGGGCTGCTCACTCCTTCTCTATGGTTTTTCTTTTTTTATTTTAAGGAAGCGTTAACCTCTACAGGAAATCACATGAGGACAAGCGTGATTTTACTGAAAATAAGAAAGGCACGCATTGTAGAAAATGCAAAGGTGCCCGAAATTGTATCTTCGGGCACCTGTAACTTCTGTGGAAAGTCATCTATTCTTATTTTGCAAGCAACTTCAATATTCACTCGAACGTTGTAGGTACGCGACAGGCAACTAATCGGAACAGGATTATAGAAAAGAGGGTGGCTAGTAGTGACGAAGTCACTGCTAGCCACCCTTGTGCCTCGGTAACACTGTCGTGATTAGTTTAGCCGAAAGCGAGCTGGAAACATACTAGTCCAAATGAAGACTTTTGCGCTTTCCGCTTTACTTATCGCTCAAGCGGCTGTTTTTGTTCATCCAGCGTAAAGCCTTCACCCATTACGTCGTGAACATCGGTGAGTGAAACGAAGGCATGCGGATCGACTGACGTTATGATGTTTTTCAAACGAACAATTTCATTTCTTCCGACGACACAATAGAGAATTTCTCGATCAGATTTAGTGAAATGACCGTATCCTCTGAAGACGGTTACACCACGATCCATTTCTTCAGTGATTTTCGTTGCGATATCATCTTGGCTATCAGAGATGATGAAAGCACCTCTAGCTGCGTATGCGCCTTCTTGAACGAAGTCGATGACGCGGGCGCCAACAAACAGCGCAACAAGCGTATACATCATCGAGCGGTGGTCTAGATAGACAGCCCATGAAACGAGAATGACAAGCGCGTCGAATAGAAACATTGTCTTTCCCATACTCCAACCGATGTATTTATGAGCAAGACGTGCGATAATATCTACACCACCAGTTGTTCCGCCATATCTAAAAATGATACCGAGCCCGATGCCGATAAACACACCCGCGAACAGGGCAACAAGAAACATATCGTCTTTTAGATGGATATCAATTTGATAAATCATGAATACTTTAAGGAAAACAGACACAGCAATTGTTCCAATGACTGTATAGACAAATACTTTTTTCCCCAATAGTTTCCAACCGATAATAAACATTGGAATGTTCAAAATGAGGTTCATAATCGCTGGATCCCATTTGAAAGCGAACAGGAGAATCAGTGTAATTCCTGTAAAACCACCTTCGGCAAGTTCGTTTTGAATATTAAAATGGACGAGACCGAAACTGAAAATTGCAGCGCCAAGAATGATGAAAAAAATATTTTTGAATTTGATCCCGTCGAGCATGTAGCGCACACCTTTCTTTTTCAAGCAATATAACTATTATCAGCTATAATTTTTATTTTGACAATAGTGTTATTAATTTATACGATGGTAGAGGGAGTTGACGCAAATGGAGCAATCGCAGACGATGGAAAAACTACAACAAGAAGTAGATTTGTACATAAACGGCTTTAAAGAAGGTTACTTCCCCCCGATGGAACTGGTTGCCAGGTTGACTGAAGAACTTGGGGAATTGTCGAGAGAAGTACAACATGTATATGGCATGAAAAAGAAAAAATCGAGTGAGGCGATAAAATCACTGGAAGAAGAAACAGGAGATTTGTTGTTTGTTCTTATTTGTTTCGCCAATTCACAGGGAATTAGTTTGGAAAAGGCACTTTCAACAGTTCTTGATAAATTCAAGGATCGGGATGCCGACCGCTGGACAAAAAAGGAGGAAACGATATGACAATAAAAGTTGCAATTGCCGGAGCACGAGGCAGATTGGGGAGCGCGGCGTTAACTGCGATTATGAAGGCTCCAAATATGGATCTGGTTGCTGTTCTCGATTATAAGTATGAAGGTCAGTATTTACATGGAACTGAAGTGAATGATGATGCGAGCGGGATCCCGATATATACATCATTAGAAAAGTTGGCAACTGCCAACAAGCCAGATGTACTTCTTGACGTTACAGATCCAGATGCTGTTTTCAAAAATGTACATGATGCCATCACACTTGGAATCCGACCTGTCGTAGGGACATCCGGGCTTTCTAAGGATAATATTGCCCTTTTGACAGATTTAGCAGCTAAGAATCTGATTGGTGGGATCATTGCGCCAAACTTCTCAATCGGAGCGGTATTGATGATGAAGTTTTCGGCCATTGCAGCGCGTTACTTAGGTGATATAGAAATACTTGAAATGCATCATGACAATAAAGTCGATGCTCCATCAGGAACGGCAGTAAAAACAGCTGAAATGATTAGCGAGGTTAGGGACTCACATAGACAAGGACATCCAGACGAAAAAGAACATCAAGCCGGAGCACGTGGAGCGGATTTCGAAGGTATGAAAATACATAGCATCCGATTGCCGGGGCTACTTGCGCATCAGCAAGTGCTGCTTGGAGGCGAAGGTGAATTGCTAAGTATTCGCCACGATTCTTTCGATCGAAAATCATTTGCGCCGGGGATTCTTATGGCGATACACAATGTTATGGAACGTCTAGATTTGGTTTATGGACTTGAAAATATTATCGACTAATAGTGAGGAAATAGTACTGTAAGTCGAAAGGGGCACTGTTATTGGAAAAGTTGAAAGTCGGTGTAATCTGCTATCCCTCTCTAGGGGGGTCCGGGGTTGTAGCAACCGAGCTTGGAAAAATGATGGCAGATAAGGGCCATGAAATGCATTACATCACATCGAGTAAACCGTTCAGATTTCTGGATGCACACCAAAATATACAATTCCATGAAGTGAAAATCGATGGTTACTCGGTGTTTAAATATCCACCTTATGATATTGCGCTCGCCAACCGTATTGCGGAAGTAATCGAGACAGAAAAACTTGACCTTCTTCATGTCCATTATGCTGTACCTCACGCGGTATCGGCTGCACTTGGTAAAGATATGGCGAATTCCACGATTGGCGTCATCACGACGCTACATGGAACAGATGTAACTATTCTTGGACATGATCCGGGACTGCGAAACACAGTGCGTTATGGAATCGATAAATCTACGATTACAACAGCTGTGTCCGAATCGCTTCGATTAGAGACATTGGAATTGATTCAACCGAAAAAAGATCTGGTAACTATTTATAATTTCATCGATGAAAACAAATACCATCCGGTCAATCCTGGTACACTAAAAAGCGATTTTGGGATTAAGTCGGATGAAAAAGTGATTGTCCATATTTCGAATTTCAGGAAAGTGAAACGAATTCCCGATATTATTGAAAGTTTCAGGGGCGTATTGAAAGAAATCGATGCAAAACTGCTTCTTGTCGGGGACGGACCTGAAAAAGTGGAGATGGAAGCGCTCGTTATGGAATTAGGTTTGCAGGCTCAAGTTATTTTCACGGGAAAACGGGATGACTTACCTGAACTTCTAGCTATCAGCGATGTCATGTTTCATTTGTCGGAAAAAGAGGCGTTCGGCCTTGTTCTGCTGGAAGCGCTCGCTTGCGGATTACCTTCAGTTGCGACAGATGTCGGTGGAATTCCGGAAGTGATTGAAGATGGTGTCAACGGTTTTCTTGTCCAAGTAGGTGATACAAATGCGGCAACGCAAAAAGCGTTGCTACTACTGAAAGACGATGGCTTACGTGCTACATTCAGGGAAAACGGACTGATAACAGCGGCAGACAAGTTCCATTCATCTACAATCGTTAATCAGTATGAAAAACTTTATTATGAGGTGGCGGGTAATAAATGACGACATCATTCGGAACCGTGCCGAGCCGCGAAGTTATCCATATCCTTGAAAATGCAGGATATGAAGCTGTTTTTGTCGGAGGTGCGGTACGGGATCACCTTTTAGGGAAAACGGCGACGGATATCGACATTGCAACTTCTGCGGAACCTAAAGAAGTAAAAGCAGTATTTCCGACAACTGTAGATATTGGTACAGCACATGGTACGATCCTTGTGTTGATGAATGGTGAACCGATTGAAGTGACTACTTACCGGACAGAAGGCACGTATACAGATCATCGTCGACCGGATGAAGTTCATTTCGTCAAATCTTTACAGGAAGATTTACGGAGACGTGATTTTACGATAAATGCGCTGGCGATGACAAAAGATGGTGAGCTAATCGATTTGTTCGGTGGTAAGGCAGATATGGCTGAACGAATCATTAGAGCTGTAGGAAACGCAGCAGATCGGTTTAACGAAGACGCACTCAGAATGTTCAGGGCTATCCGTTTTACGGCTGTCCTTGGTTTTGATATAGAAGAACAGACACTTAAAGCGATTCGTGATAATGCTACGCAAATTCGTTACATATCCGTAGAAAGACTAAAAGCTGAAATGGATAAATTATTTGCAGGTGATTATGTAGTTAAAGCTTTTCACAACATACAAAATACAGGATTAAATTTACATTTGCCTCTATTTCCAACAGACACCGAAAAACTCAACCGTACTGTGCCATTCGAATCGGCAGTTGAAGGTTGGGCTTGTTTTATGATTGTAGGTAACTTTTCACCGTCGGATGTTGCAAGAGCGTATAAATTATCAAACGTTGAAAGAACATTTCTATCAACCGTAAAAGATGCTTATGCGAATCGAATGGATTGTCAATTTACGCTTGATGATTATTACAATTATGATTTAGCTACTTTGATTACAACTGAAAAATTGATTCGATCAATTCACGCTAATGTCGAAGCAATTTCATTTACGGAAATTAAAAAGATGAAACAGTCACTACCGATTCAATCCATAGCAGATCTTTCTGTAGACGGTAAAAAACTGATGGAGTGGACAAGCCAAAAGGGCGGCAGATGGATCGGTGAATGGATAGGGAAAATCGAACAAGCCGTCTTGCACGGGACATGTAAAAATGATCCAAACGACATAAAGGAATGGTTTCTATATGAATTCAATCGTGAAAAATGAATTGTTGAAAAGACTGTTCGAAGCAGAAGGCGAACCTGTCTCCGGACAAGAAATTGCTGATCAATTCGGGTTATCAAGGACTGCCATTTGGAAATACGTAAAAGAGCTCGAAAAGGATGGCTACGTGATTGGGACGATTCGAAAAAAAGGGTATTATCTTATTGAATCACCAGATCGGGTGAACGAAGCGAATGTACAAAAATATTTAACAACAAAAAAGTATGGTCAGCACATCCATTATTACGAAACGTGTAAGTCGACGCAGTTAATCGCGCATGATGAAGAACAGAACGGTGCGGCAGATGGAACTGTTGTTATAGCGGAAGAACAAACTGCTGGTAGAGGCCGTATGGCGCGTCCATGGAGCTCCACAGCGGGTAAAGGGATTTGGATGAGTGTAATTACACGGCCATCACTAACACCACAACAAGCCCCACAGATGACGTTAGTTGCAGCGGTCGCTGTAACACGTGCCATTCAGGAAATGACAGGAATTGATCCAGATATTAAATGGCCGAATGATATCCTGATTAAGGGAAAAAAAGTGACGGGTATTTTAACGGAGCTTCAAGCAGATCCAGATCAAGTAAAGGCAGTCATTCTAGGGATTGGCATGAACGTTAACCAGAACGAATCGGATTTTCCGGAGGAACTCCAAGGCATAGCTACATCACTAAAAATGCTAACCGGGAAGCCCATTGATCGTTCGCAATTGATTGCAAAAACGCTTGGATTTCTTGAAATATATACTGATCTCTATGTTAAACACGGATTTGGGCCGATCAAGATGTTATGGGAAGGCTACTCTAATACGACTGGGAAACGAATTCGAGCGGTTATGCTCAATGAAACGATTGTCGGGACAGCTCTCGGTATCTCTGAAGAAGGTGTACTCGAACTTAAACTTGATGATGGTACCATCCGAGGTATCTATTCGGCAGATATCGAACTTTCAAATTGATCGCTATACATGTAACTTCCAATTTGTTATAGTAGTTTCGAAGGGCGGTATCTAGTGTGAACTGCACCTGTTAGAAATTTCGGTAAACTTAAATTCAATATGATCTGCCTTGATCTTTACTAAAAGACAGGGACGGAGGAAACCATCACAAGATGATACAACCCTTCTGTCCATTTTTGGCGCAGAAGGGTTTTTATATCCGGTTTCTTCTCAAAGAGAGGGGAATAATACTATGAAAAGCACAGTTGATTTTATCAAAATGAAAAAGGCTAACGAAAAGATTGTTATGCTGACGGCTTATGATTATCCATCTGCAAAACTTGCGGAGGAGGCGGGAGTCGATATTATTCTCGTGGGTGACTCACTTGGCATGGTCGTTCTCGGCTATGATTCGACAATTGCGGTTACCACGGAAGACATGATCCATCATGGCAGCGCGACTAGAAGAGGGGCGAAGGAGACGTTTCTTGTTGTTGACATGCCATTCGGTTCTTATCACGGCAGCGCAGACAGAACATTAACAGATGCGGTTCGCATTTTTCAACAAACAGGTGCTAATGCATTAAAACTTGAGGGTGCAGGGAACGTGGTCGATACGATTCGCCTCCTAACTGGAACAGGAATTCCGATTGTGGCACATCTTGGTCTATTGCCTCAGTCGGCATCCGTTGTCGGCGGTTATAAAGTACAAGGGAAGACGGCGGAAGCGGCTCAGCAACTTATAGATGATGCACGTGCATGTGAAGCAGCAGGGGCATTTATGATCGTCTTAGAATGTATTCCTTATCAGCTCGGAGAACAAGTTGCTGCAGCAGTTTCGATACCAATAATCGGCATTGGTGCAGGAGCGGGAACGGATGGCCAAGTGCTTGTATACCATGACACTGTGAAGTATGGCAGTCATCACGTCCCGAAATTTGTTGAGGCGTTTGCGGATGTTGGAACAGTTATCCATGAAGGTTTGAAAAAGTATGTGTCGTCAGTGAAAGATGGGTCATTCCCGGCAGAACGCCATCGTTTTACGATGAAAGAGGAAGAATTAACGGCGTTATACGGAGGCAATACGGATGGCAATTGAAATGGCGGTCGTTCACTCGATTGAGACCCTGCAAGGTATGATTGATCGTAATAAACGCGAGGGTCGTACAGTAGGATTCGTGCCAACGATGGGGTTTTTACACGAAGGTCACTTGACGCTTGTGAAGCATGCAAGAGAGCACAATGATATCGTTGTCATGAGTATTTTTGTCAATCCAGCACAGTTTGGCCCTGGAGAAGATTTTGAAGCCTATCCTCGTGATGTAGAACGTGATGAAAGTCTGGCTAAAGAGGGAGGGGTCGACATTTTGTTCATGCCGACTTCAGAAGAAATGTACCCGCAAGACGGCGGTGTTCGCATCTTGCCGGGACCTCAGTCAAAAGTTCTATGCGGAGCATCCCGTCCCGGTCATTTCGACGGCGTTCTGAAAGTTGTCTTGAAACTTTTTAATATTGTTGACCCGGACCGTTCATATTTTGGTATGAAAGACGCGCAGCAACTGGCGATTATTGAGACGTTTGTTCGTGATTATAACTTGAGAACGTCAATTGAACGGGTTCCTATTGTACGCGAGAAAGATGGCCTTGCGAAAAGTTCTAGGAATGTCAATCTTACTCAGATGGAACGTGCAGAGGCACCAATTATCCAGCAAGCACTTAAAAAGGGTGTATTGTTGTTTAATGAAGGTGTTTCGATCAATGAAATTGAACGGGAAATCACAGCTTATATTACGGAAAATAGTTCGGGCATAATGGATTATGTTTCGCTGCTGTCTTACCCGGAACTTACAGAATACGATGATTCGTCAGACGAGGCGATTCTTGCATGCGCTGTGAAATTCGGAAGAACAAGGTTAATAGATAATACAATTATGTCAACAAAGGATGGTTATCATGTTCAGAATGATGATGAACAGTAAATTACACCGAGCAACTGTAACAGAGGCTGATTTAAACTATGTCGGGAGCATTACGATTGACGCTGATCTCCTCGACGCAGCAGGTATGTTGCCAAATGAGAAAGTACATGTAGTTAACAACAATAATGGTTCACGCTTTGAAACGTATATCATTGCAGGGGAACGCGGGAGCGGTGTTATTTGCGTCAACGGCGCGGCTGCACGACTAGTGCAGCGTGGCGATATCGTTATCATCCTATCTTACGTCTATGTGACGGATGAAGAAGCGCGTACGCATGAACCGACCGTTCTTATCATGGATGAAAAAAACCGAGTGAAAGAAATTATTCGCGAAAAACAAGGTATGACTATCTAATTAAAAAGGGCTCATTTTGAATCGGTACGCATGATTCCGAATGAGCCTTTTATATATCTTGTCAATTTGTATATATTGAAATAAAGTACTTCATTGAATTTGCCGCCGCTCTCGGCTGACCCTTATAAGGTGTCTTGGTTCAGTTGATAGAAGTATTCATTTGTTCAACATATATATGGGCTTAGTACCGACTCGAAAGCCAGAATGTGATACAATCTGCAGTAGTATGTTAAACAGGAAGTTGATGATTGAATGCACAACAAAACGTATGCAGTCGTCGATCTTGAAACAACCGGCCATTCACCGGCTAAAGGGGACCGGATGATTCAAATCGCGATTGTGTTTATAAAAGATGGAATAATTGGGGAGAAGTATGTCCGTTTTGTAAATCCAGGACAAAAAATCCCAGCTTTCATCCGTCAATTGACGGCTATTTCCGATGAAGACGTGAAAGACGCACCGTTTTTTGATGAAATTGCGGCAGAAGTTGCCACCCTTTTGGAAGGGACGGTATTTATAGCACATAATACTGACTTCGACTTGTCTTTCCTCCAAAGTGAGTTTGCGAGATGCGGTGTTGGTAAGTGGGCAGGGAAGAAAATCGACACGGTTGAACTTTCTAAAATCTTAATCCCATCCGCTCCAAGTTACAGGTTACAAGATATTACTGAAGAGCTTGGGATACCGCTAGGGTCGGCCCATCGCGCTGATGATGATGCAGAAGCAACTGCAAAGCTGTTTCTTATTTGCATGACTAAATTGCATACATTACCAGAGGATACGCTGAATCTTCTGCACCGTAGATCGTTTCGATTGAAATCCGATCTTTCGACTCTTTTCTACGAAGCGCTAAAAATGGCGCGGATGAAAAAAATAAGCCCGGATTATTCATTTTTCCGGGGAATCCCTTATCGGAATATGTCCATTGCAAGGGATAATCACTTTGATCATCCTGTGTACCCAATTGACAATCAGGAGAAAACGGCTCAATTGAAAAAAGCTTATCCTGATTTTGAGCGAAGGGAATCGCAATTTGGGTTTATGGATACAGTGTGGCTTGCATTGTCTGGACAATCAGAAATTATTGCAGAAGTGCCGACTGGAATCGGAAAAACCATGGCTTATCTCTTACCAGCAGCAATTCATTCAATAGCGATTGGGAAACCAGTGGTTATCAGTACATACACCAATCATCTTGCTGATAAAATATTGGACGAAGAACTAGGTAAAGCCAGACTAATACTTGGATTTGATGTGACTGCGACCGTATTGAAAGGTAGAGAACAATACATTTCACTTGGTAAATTCGAGGAACTGCTACGAATTGCTGATGAGTCGTACGATGAAACGTTTGCCATCATGCAAACGCTTGTCTGGCTTACGGAAACTGTGTCCGGTGATTTGGAAGAACTGAATGTATCGGGTGGAGGCCAGCTGTTTGTAGACCGAATTCGAAAGCGGTCCAATGTGCTTGCAAAAGATGAACAAGTTGCTGATTATCATTACAGGTTGCTGGAAAGATGCGGACATTCAAATTTAATCATTACAAACCATTCCATGCTCCTTTCTGATATGAATAGAGAGCAAAAGATTTTCAGCTCACTCGCTGGACTCATTGTCGATGAGGCCCATCAATTTGTTCAAGCGGCAACATTTATGAATGAAACCGTATTTTCCTACACGAATTGGAAGTATGTAATGGGACAAATAACGTCTGATGCGACGGGACAACTGTTGCATCAGGTTGATAGGCTTAATACTCAATTCGGAACAAATCAATCTCGCAGTAGAGCTCAGTTGGATTCTGCATTCATGAAGTTTTTGACATTGTTCGATTATGCGGTAGGCATCTTGACTACATTTAACCCTGCAAAGCGCAAGAAGCAACAGGGCAACAGAATCATTTATTCGTTAGCTGAACTGAACTATGGTAGAAACGATTTTTCAAAAGTTGCTGAAGCGATGTCAGACTACATTCATCAAGCTGAATTGTTCACAAGTGGCTTAGCAATTCATCTTGACAATATGACCAAGAATGAACAGGCACTACTTTCGGAATGGGATTTTTGGGTCCGTGAAATGACCATCAAAGCGGGAGAATGGGTTGAAGTCTTTGTAGATGAAAATTTAGATGATTTTACAGTTTGGATGGAAAAAGATATGCGCAGTATTCCGGGGAGTCTAACTGTTATCAAACGTTCACTAGATGGATCTGGGCTGATTCGTGCGCTCATTGACAGGCTGAAGGATGAACAAACCGGCATTGTGTGGACATCTGGAACACTTGCGATTCCGGAAAATGAGCGTTTCATTGCAAGACAGCTGGGTATCACTGATTCTATACCACTCTTAACATTTGATGCGCCTGCCCATTTCTATGAAGGTGCGGAAGTATTCATTGTTAATGATATGCCTGATATTCAGCAAGTCAGTCAATCAGATTATATCGAAGCCGTTACAGATGCGGTCGTTCAGACTGTCTTGGCCACGGGCGGAAGGCTCTTTGTCTTGTTCACTTCACAAGATATGCTCAGAAAAACCTATGATCTAATATCGGAAAGTCAGCAGTTAGAGGATTATACGTTGTTTGCACAAGGAATTAGTTCAGGTAGTCGGATCCGATTATTGAAGTCTTTCAGGCAGTTTACTAATTCCGTTCTATTTGGAACGAACAGCTTTTGGGAAGGTGTTGACGTACCTGGGGATGCGTTGGCTGCCGTTATCGTCGTCAGGCTACCGTTTTCATCCCCAGAAGAGCCAGTTTACAAGGCGAAGGCGGCTAAGCTGACGGCTTCTGGGCTGAATCCATTCACTGAGCATGCATTACCAGAAGCGGTTATGCGATTACGGCAAGGTTTCGGCAGACTCATTCGTTCATCTTCAGATAAGGGCTTTTTCATTATTTTGGATAGGCGGATTGAAACAAAGTCGTATGGCCCGCGTTTCTTGGAGGCATTTCCAAATGTACCTGTGAAAAAAGTGTCACTCGAACATATGGTTAATGAACTCGAAAATTGCTATAATGAATAGGTATCTTAAAGGAAGCGAGTCATAATGATTCGAAAAAAACATTTTTACGACGTACAGGACGTGAAGATTTATGCTGAATTGGATTAAATTCATCGTCGTCTTCCTTATAATGTTAACTTCGGTCATCACCGTCATGGTTTTAGTTAATGCCGAAAAACCTTTTTCGGCGGCTAAAAAGGCAGCAATCGAATCCGCGGTTCAATCGGGACAACTCGCATCAGTAAGTTCTGCTGATGTTTTCAATGGTACAATTCCGACTGTAACGGTATTCGGTGTGGACGCGGATGGCAAAGAAAAAGCGGTCTTCGTTGATGAAAACTCAAAAGATGGTTTTAAAGAAGTGAAGTTGACGGATGGGATTTCGGCAGAAAAGGCTGTTGCAAACGTCAAAAAGGAACTGGATGTAAAAAAAGTTCTTCATGTAAAGCTTGGCCTAGAGGAAGAGGGCCCAGTTTGGGAAGTCGCATTTAAAAGTGATAACGGAAAACTTAATTACGTTTATGTGTTTTTCGAGAACGGTCAATGGTGGAAACGAATATTGAATCTCTAAGGGAGCGATACAATTGACGAAATCATTAGCATCCAGGGTGAATACTCTTTCGCCATCAACGACGCTTGCCATAACGGCAAAAGCGAAAGAAATGAAGGAATCAGGTATAGATGTAATTGGTCTTGGAGCGGGAGAGCCTGATTATAATACACCTGCTAACATTATTGAAGCGGCGTATACATCGATGAAAGAAGGCAAGACGAAATATACGCCTGCCGGTGGTCTGCCTGCTCTAAAAGATGCCATCATTCAAAAGCTACAAAAAGACCAGGGATTAGACTATTCTAGAAAAGAAATCATGATTGGGATTGGTGCAAAGCATGTACTATATACTTTGTTCCAAGTTATTCTCAATCCGGACGATGAAGTAATCATTCCATCGCCTTATTGGGTCAGTTATCCAGAACAAGTGAAGTTAGCAGGAGGAGTTCCTGTACATATCGAAGGGACTGCGGCAGCACAATTTAAAGTGACGGCCCAGCAAATCCGTGACGCGGTTACATCTAAAACAAAAGCAGTCATCATCAACTCGCCGGGAAATCCGACAGGCATGATTTACTCAAAAGAAGAATTACAGCAAATTGCCGATGTTTGTCAAGACAAAGACATCTGGATCATTTCGGATGAAATTTATGAAAAACTTGTATATGATGGGGCAAAACATGTTTCCATTGCCCAGCTCTCCGATGACGCGAAAAAAAGGACACTGCTTATTAATGGCGTATCCAAATCACATTCAATGACTGGCTGGCGGATTGGTTATATAGCGGGTGATGCAGAAGTTGTTAATGCGATGACAGATCTTGCAAGTCACTCGACGTCAAATCCGACGACAACTTCCCAGTATGCGACAATCGAAGCCTATAACGGGCCGCAAGATGCAGTTGAAACGATGCGTAAAGCTTTTGAGTCTCGTTTGGAACAGGTCTATCCGCAACTATCGGCTATTCCTGGGTTTAACGTTATTAAGCCGCAAGGCGCTTTCTATCTTCTTCCGGATGTATCAGAAGCAGTTAAGAACACAGGGTTTGCGAATGTGGATGATTTCGCAGCAGCATTATTGACGACAGCAAATGTCGCTGTAATCCCTGGATCTGGTTTTGGTTCTCCGGATACTATTAGGTTGTCTTATGCAACATCAATCGAATTACTTGAAGAAGCAATTCGACGTATTCATGCATTTGTAGAAGCAAATTGGAAAGAATAAGAAAAGCACAAATGCCTTGGTAGATCCGACAAGCGCTGGAGGGCCTTAAAACTTAAGGCCTGAAGCGACAGTAGTAGGCATCTTAGGATCGCGACATCCTGTCGCAACAGCTACATAACCCACGTCCTGTGGGCCAAGGGGCTGGACGCTGGAGTCTGGACACTACTCCAGTTGAAAAACTTATACTTTCATGTCTTTTAAAAAATAGAGAAGTTTAACTTTCGGAGGTTATTATGAAAACAATCATGATACATGAAATGCCAAACCACGCTGGTGAAACAGTTCGTATCGGTGGATGGCTTGCCAATAAACGCTCTAGCGGAAAAATTGCTTTCCTACAGCTACGTGACGGTTCGGGATTCGTCCAAGGAGTCGTAGTTAAAGAAGTTGTTGGCGAAGATATTTTTGCAAAAGCAAAATCAATGACACAAGAAAGCTCTCTTTATATTACAGCAGAAGTAACTGTAGATGAGCGTTCTACATTTGGTTATGAACTACAAGTGAAAGAAATTGAAGTTATTCATGAAGCAGTCGATTATCCAATCACACCGAAAGAACATGGAACAGAGTTTTTGATGGACCACCGTCATCTATGGCTCCGGTCTCGTAAACAGCATGCTGTTATGAAAATCCGCGACGAAGTAATTCGTGCAACGTATGAGTTTTTCCATATGAACGGATTTGTTAAAGTAGATCCTCCCATTTTGACAGGTTCTTCACCAGAAGGGACATCTGAACTGTTCAAAACAAAATATTTTGATGAGGACGCATTTCTTTCACAATCAGGTCAGCTCTACATGGAAGCTGCGGCTATGGCACTTGGAAAAGTGTTCTCATTTGGGCCGACATTCCGTGCAGAAAAATCAAAAACACGCCGTCATTTGATTGAGTTTTGGATGATTGAACCTGAAATGGCTTTCGTTGAGTTTGAAGAAAGCTTGGTTGTACAGGAGCAGTATGTGACGCATGTTATTCAATCAGTGCTACAAAACTGTCCAATTGAACTAGAAAGACTTGATCGTGATTTGTCTAAGCTTGAAAAAATTCAAGCGCCATTCCCACGTATTTCATACGATGATGCCATCAAATTCCTGAATGATAACGGCTTTGATGACATTAAATGGGGAGAAGATTTTGGAGCGCCGCACGAAACAGCGATTGCTGAAAGTTATGATATGCCAGTATTCATCACACATTACCCAATCGGCATCAAGCCGTTCTACATGCAACCACATCCTGACCGAGACGACGTTGTCTTGTGTGCGGATTTGATAGCTCCTGAAGGTTACGGAGAAATCATCGGTGGTTCTGAACGAGTTCATGACTATGAGCTGATGAAACAACGAATTAAAGAGCATAACCTAGATGAGTCTGCTTATGAATGGTACTTGGACCTTAGTAAATATGGGGCAGTACCGCATTCAGGATTTGGGCTCGGACTTGAACGTACTGTCGCTTGGATTTCCGGTGTAGAACACGTACGTGAAACGATTCCGTTCCCACGTCTATTGAACAGATTGTATCCTTAATACCTAAATAGAAGAGAGGAGTTCGGACATGCAACACGAAGAACGGCTCCGAATTTGGATTGAGCAGGGGAATGTAAACATTTCCCAGCTCTTTTTTCACAATTATAAAAGTCTCGGGATCAAAGATTTGGACGCAATGCTAATCATGCATATGACAGCATATAAATCCGAGGGCAATCATTTCCCAACTCCTAACGAGTTTGCAAGTCGTATGGATTTAACGGAAAATGAAGTATCCATGGTTTTACAACGTTTAATGCAACACGGTTTACTCCGAATTGGTCAAAGTGAAGATCAAAAAGGGGTTTTACATGAAACTTTTTCTTTGCAGCCATTGTGGGATCGATTAGTCGATCAGATTGCATTCGCAACGAATGAGGCTGAGGAAGAGACCCATAAGAACGCGGAAGGAGAAATTTTTTCGCTGTTTGAACAAGAGTTTGGACGCTTTCTGTCACCAATGGAGTGCGAATCAATCACGATGTGGCTGGATGACGATGGACATACAGTCGAAATTATCCGTGCAGCATTAAAAGAAGCTGTCATAGCGCAAAAATTAAGTCTCCGGTATATCGATCGGATTCTTTTTGAGTGGAAAAAGAAAAATGTTAAGACATTGTCTGATGTTGAACGTCAAACAAAGTCATTCCGGACCGTAGGGACACGTCCGTCACAGCAACCAGAAAAAACTGTTTCGGTAAAACGTGTTCCTTTCTATAACTGGCTGGAAGAACGGGATTAGGTGGGAGTACATGCTGACAAAAAAACAATGGGAATTTTGCCTTGAACAATTTGGCGAAATGTTCCCAGATGCACATTGTGAACTGGTGCATGACAATCCTTTTGAATTGACAATAGCAACGCTGCTATCTGCCCAATGTACGGATGTTCTCGTGAATCGGGTGACGGCGGAGCTGTTTAAAAAATATAAAACACCTGAAGATTATCTAGCGGTTGATGTCGAGGAACTACAAACGGATATCAGGTCGATTGGATTATTCCGCAATAAGGCGAAAAATATTCAAGCCCTAAGTCAAATGCTTATTGATAATTTTGATGGGGAAGTACCGGCTAATCGTGACGTTATGATGACGTTACCAGGCGTTGGCCGTAAAACGGCGAATGTTGTCGTATCGAATGCATTTGGCATACCTGCTATTGCTATCGATACACATCTAGAGCGTGTAGCGAAGCGACTTGGTATGAACAGGTGGAAAGATTCAGTGCTAGCTGTTGAAGAAAAAATCATGCGCTGGACACCAATGGAAAAATGGACAGATACGCATCATCAAATCATTTTTTTCGGAAGGTATCATTGTAAAGCGCAAAATCCCGGATGTAATGTTTGTCCCCTCCTGCCGTTATGCAGGGAAGGGAAGAAGAGGATGAAAGCAAATGCCAAATGAAGTAAATCGTATAAGTAAGGAGCTACTGGCACCTTATTTTGATCAATGGGAAACAGTACGGGATCAAATTGAAGCTTTTTATGACCAAAAAGATCATCAAGCAGTTGAGTTGATGAATGTGGCGATTGACAATTATAGTGAATTACTTGAACAAGGTGGGAAAGTGTTAGATGACCGTATAGGAAAGGTTGTTTATACGTTACTTCCACTGAATGGCATAGAACGTTTCGATTTTGTGAAAGATAAAATAACGAGCCATTACGCTCATGTTCAACTGGATGCTCTATTTACAGAAACCAAAAAGAAAGTTGCCAGATTGGCGATACAAAAGAAATAAAAAAGCAGAAAGCGAAATGCTGATTAGGCATTTCGCTTTCTGCTTTTTAGTTTAGTTACGGGGAACCAGTACCGTCATCAGTAGTGGTTCCATCAGTCCCGGTTCCTGGTTCTGGTGGAACCGGGGTGCCGGTCCCATCATCGGGGGGCGTACCCTCGTTACCGCCATTACCATTGTTGCCGTTATTACCGTTATTACCGTTGTTGTCATTGTTACCGTTATTGCCATTGTTCCAGTCGTTACCGTTATTGCCATTGTTCCAGTCTTCACCATCTGGGTTTTCAGTATCAATTTCTTCATCAGGTACTGGGACTTCTTCGGTAACCTCTTCAATCTGAACGGTCGTAGTAGCTGGACTACTAACTAAGTCGTCGAGTTTAGCAACGACGGAGAACGTATATTTCCGACCAGCTTCGGCTCCTGAGAATGTAACTGACGTGTCTGTTGTCGTTGTCATTTCTTGCATATCGCTACCATCCACACCCACTAATACGGTGAACTCTACATTGCCTATGATAGCTTCCGAAACTGGAGCATTATGGGACCAGTTTAAATCAATAGAACTCGTTTCTTCATTATATTGAGCAGCCAAACTATTTGGTGCTTCAAGTTCGATAATTTCTTCTTCAGCAACTTCTACGGGCGCAGTTCCTCTGACGAATAGTTCTGTACGCTTCCTATTGCTAGGTGTCGTCCGACTTGCTAAAACAAGTGGATTTGAACCGTATTCAATCGTCGCTTCCTCCACAGAGTCAGGTTTTTGGAACCGTGATGTATTTTTCCCAGCAGAAATGTCACTCATGACCATGCGAAACAGATTTTGAGGGACATACCTGCCTTTATCGAATGTAGTGATAGGTGTTGCATATTTCTCGTAACCACCCCATACGGCAATTGTGTAATCTGTCGTATAGCCAGCAAACCATGAATCGGGAACGTCTGAATTTTTCAAGCCGTTCTTTGTTATGATTTCAGATGGATAGTTTGTTGTCCCGGTTTTACCGGCAATATCCAGACCTGAAATAGCTGCTTTGGTTCCTGTTCCGGCTGTTAATACTTCACGTAAAATGTCCGTTACCATATATGCAGTCGAATCTTTCATGACTGTTTCTGATTTTGGTGTCATGTTAGGTGCTTTTTTTCCATCTCTAAAAATAATTTCCTTGATGGCATACGGTTTTGTGTAATTCCCACCGTTACCAAAGGCTGAATAGGCTCCTGCCATTTGAAGTGTAGAAAAATCATATTCTCCGCCGCCAAGTGCATTGGAAGAATTCAATTTATCAAACGGAAGTCCGAGCCCTTTCGCAAAAGCGCCTGCCTTTGCAGTTCCGACCTCTTCAAACACTTTTACTGCAGGAATGTTGCGGGATTTGTATAATGCTTCTCGAATTGTCATGGTCCCTTGATATTTACCGTCGACGTTCCGAATGGCTTTATCTGTCCCTTTATAGTTGTAAGGTTCATCTACGACCGTATTTCCTGTTGACCAGCTAAGGTTTTCGATGGCTGGGCCGTAAGAGAGAATCGGTTTAATCACCGATCCGGGTTGACGTTTTTGGTCTGTAGCAAAGTTCCAGTCCGTTCCAGAATAATTACGCCCTCCACCGACTGCAACGATTGCACCCGTTTTGGTATCAAGAACGGTCATTCCGGCTTGCATTTTTTCGGATTCATATAAATCGTTCGTATTTAATGCATTCTCCACAGATTGCTGAGCTGCAGGATCCAAATTCGTTTGAATTTTTACGCCTTCAGCAAGCAAGTGTGACATACCCGCTTCTTCCAATTCAGAGAGCACAAGATCGACATAAGCTGGGTATTTTGTGTTGCTAACCTGTCTTTTGTCGTCAGCCAGTAATGTTCCTGTGACTGGCATCGCCTGTGCTGCTTCCATTTCGACTTTAGTAATTTTTTTATGCTGGTACATTAGCCCAAGTACGATATTGCGTCGTTTTTTAGCACGAGCCGGGTTTTTATAAGGATTGTATCCGTTTGGACTTTGTGGAAGTCCTGCTAACATAGCGACTTCGTGTAGTTCAAGTTCATTCAGATTTTTACCATAAAAGTATTTTGAAGCTGTTCCAAATCCGTAGTTATTTCCGGACATCAGAATCTTATTAAAGTACATTTCAAAGATTTCTTCTTTTTCATACTTACGTTCAAGCTGGAAAGCGAGCCATGCTTCTTGTGCCTTCCTTTTTAACGTTTTCTCTTCTGACAGGAATGAGTTCTTAATGACCTGTTGGGTAAGTGTGCTCGCTCCTTGAGAACCGAAACCACTTCTAAAGTTCGCGATGACTGCACCACCAAGCCTCCAAAAATCCATCCCGTGGTGGGAATAGAAACGGACGTCTTCCGTTGCAAGTATTGCATCTTGCATCGGGTCCGGGATTTCAGCGTAGGGAACGAACTCCCTTTTTTCAGCGCCCGATTTCATGAAGACATCACCGTGGATATCAAGTAAATCAGATGATAAGGGGTCTTTTAAAAGGTTTTCGTCGAGATCAGGTGCAGAACTTGCATAAAAAGCGAATAAGCCCGCGCCGCCAACTAGTATGGCAACTCCGATGGCGACGATTGCCAGAACTATCTTCTTAATGATGCCTTTTCCCTTATTCGTCTTTTTACTTTTTTTCTTTGCGCGTTCTGCCTCAATGTTTTTCCGGCGTCCAGCTCTTGAATTTATATTATCGCTCATACATCTTCCTGCCTTTCAGTTGCATTGTTTGATGTCGTTGTCATAATAGACACCGCTTTTAAATAATCGAGCCTTGGATTGAAACGTGGTAGAATCTCCAAGGACATGGTCTCAAACTCTATAAGTGTGATCGATTTTCTTCCACCTTTTTTCATTCTTTCCCAATATTTCTCAAAATTATCATAAGGGACGATAAAATAGCGGTCAAGCGAAGTGAATTTGACAATGAAAAAAACAACTCCACCTTGCTTTGACACAGATTGCATATGTTCCACTTGATGGTCATGAATATTTTGCAATGGAAAAGATGTCGCACTCTTGGTTTCTTTTGCTTCGAAATCAATATAGTTCCCTTGCCATACTCCGTTAAAGTCAGTTGTAGACGGTGTCCTAAAATAGGCTTCGGTTATGACAGCGGCACTTCGCTCCGGATAATTCACGTTTACGACTTGGATTGGAACGGGTTTCTTATGGATGACAGCAATGCCGCGACTTAAATAGAACTCATTCGTTTCATTCAATTCATCTTCCAATGACTTCCCTCGGTTACTGAATGAAAGATCGACTTTTTTTTGATGGCCTATCTTCTGAATGGGTATATATTTCTTGCCGTTCGGATAGCGTATTGTCATAGGTATCACCTCGCATCTCACTATCATACCATATCAATTGGACGGATTAGTGCTCGGAAAGTTGCAATCTAATGTCCAGATATTGAACAAGCTTAAACCTATTCAATAAATCGGAAATAATTATTTATCATATAGGGCGTAAAAAATGTGGCGATATAGATAATGAAGGCTACTAATTAGGACAGCCGATAAGAGTAGAAAGGGGAGTGGATACAAGAAAGGGAACAAGGTATGTGAATAAAATGTAACGATAAAGCTGTTATATCATAGAAGAATGGACATCCAATTACAATCCAAAATAAGCCGATTGCCGACTAGTACAAGGCAGTCAGCTTATTATTTTCGTAAACATAATCTAGTTCCTACATTTTAATACCTCACCCAACTTAGCCCAGTAGTACCTTCACCTGCATGTACGCCCACACAGACGCTGAGGGGGAGAACTTGTACTTTCAAGTTTGGGAATTCCTGCAATAGCTCTTCTTTCCAACTTTCAGCATTCATTACATTGTTACAGTGGATCACTGCGATTTCTGGGATGCTGCTATTTTCCATGTCGCTGCGCAGTAAATCTGTCACATTTATTTTAGCTCGTTTATTGGCACGAACTTTTTCTTTCATCACTGGTTTTCCATCTTCAAACGAGATGACCACTTTAATATTTAGCAAATTACTTAGAAATGCTTGTGTTCCAGAGACACGACCGCTTTTATGGAGCTGATTTAGATTAGCAGGTATGAAGGATAATTTGGAATTTTCCGTCATTTTTTTGATGGCTGCAACGACTTCTTTAATGTCATGTCCCTGTTCTAGTAGTTCATTGCCAATTTCAATCATTTTGATCATCGGATAGGAGCCGATTTTCGAGTCAATTGGATAGACCTTGAAGTCTACCATTTGTGCAGCTGTTTGCGAGCTATCAAATGTGCCGGATAGGCCGCTAGACACATGCAAGGCAATTGCGCAATCATAGCCTTGCTCCTGTAGTTTTTCATAAAGGGCAACCATTTCACCAATAGCGGGTTGGGATGTTTTGGGGGGATTTTTGGCAACACGTAATTTGTCGTAAAACTCTTCCTGTGTCATATCGACTGTTTCTTTAAAAACAACATCAGCAAATACGATACTCAATGGTAATATATGTACGTTATGTTTTCGTATAAAAGATTCGTCTAGTTGTGCAGCTGTATCAGTAATCCAAGCGATTTTCGTAGCCATTAACAAAGTTCTCCCTTAATGATGCATATTTTAACGTTGAAACAAGCTATCTATTATCGTTAATGTACCTTACACGTTAAAGGAGCACTAGTATTAGTTGTCATATAGAGAAGAAGTTTTAATTTCTGTGACATAATTTGAACATAATTATGATGTACACTTGTATCAAAGACGTTATTCTGCTAGGGAAAAGTGGAGATTACATTTAGTCCTGTTGAAAATTAACTATATAGATTGAGCTAAATGATTCCATTCAATAACGCTTCGGCGCTTCAGGGATGCCTTCCGCGATAAACTAAGGCACTGAAAAAGTACGATTTCCTTCAATCCCGTTGATTTCCGTTCCGAGCGGACGCTTTCCGCGGGCACGGCTTCAGCCAATCGAACAGCAGAGGGTTCGATTTGCCGTATTTCTGCGTTCTTTGCAGAAATTAAGGCATTCTTGCCCCGTGCTCCCAACGCTAGCGCTTTTGCTCGCAAGAGCCGTTCTTCGTAACGGCTCTTGCCCCGTGCTCCCAACGCTAGCGCTTTTGCTCGCAAGAGCCGTTCTTCGTAACGGCTCTTCCTGCGGGGTCTTCAGCTCGCGCTGTTCCCGCTGGAGTCGCCGCTCTTCACTACAATCAACTAGTTCTTACTATAAAAAAGAACTTTTTCAGTGCCCTCCCATAAGCCTGACAAGCTTCGCTGCCAGTCTTATGGTTCCAGCTGCCCCCTTGTAAGGCGCCTGCGCTCAGTTCATATGACGTATTCAATACTTCAACCTAAATAGCACTTTATCTAGTAATGAAGGATTAGTAATACCAAGGAATATACGTTCCTATGAATTTGGTGCATCTCGGTCATATCTGTTAAAATAAAAGAAACGTCCGGAAAGGGTGTATCATTATGAATCTACAACAAAAAACTGAAGCGCTACTTGCTGTTTGTAAGGAATGCTTCGAGCGCCATGCGCAGATGAGAGAACTCGATCGGGAACCCGACTTTTTCATAGAAGTAAAACCATATGCAGATCAATATCATACGTTGCTTGATGAATGGACCGAGGAAGTATCTGAATTCATCAAGACAGCCAAGCCGAAATATGTTCATCCAATTCAAATTGAAACACTGACTGACTCTATGAAGCAATTCATCGTCCAGTCATTTTATCAAAAGACAGGTAAAAAACGTTTTATCTTATCGATTAATTCAGCTGAATATACGTTAAAAACAATTTTGGACGCACTACGTCTTGAACAAGAAGGCGATGTACGATGATAAAGAAGAAAGCGGTTCACGAAGTGTTAGAAAAACTGCGCACTGACGCCTCTTTTTCCGCTAACGTCATCCATACTAAAACGATTGCTGAGAAAGAAGCAATCTACGCCGAATTTCCGGGAAAACTCCATCCATCGATTATTAAAGCACTTGCATCCAAAGGAATTGATAAATTATATAGCCATCAAAGAGAAGCCTTCGACCTGGCATCATCCGGAAATTCTATTACCGCCGTTACACCGACAGCTTCCGGAAAATCCCTTTGCTATCATTTACCTGTTATGCAAAGTATCCTCGAAGATGATACATCGAGAGCCATTTATTTGTTTCCAACAAAAGCACTGGCCCAAGATCAGCTGGCGGACCTCCATGAGCTGATTGAAGCGAGTGGGGAAACCATCCTCAGTTATACATACGACGGGGATACTGCACCTGGCTTGCGTTCTAAGGTTAGAAAGTCGGGTCATATCGTGCTGACAAATCCCGATATGCTGCATTCAGGTATCTTGCCACATCATACAAAATGGGTGTCGTTATTCGAGAACTTAAAATACATCATCATCGATGAATTGCATACGTACAAAGGTGTTTTCGGCAGTCATGTCGCACATGTGCTGCGAAGGTTGAAACGAATCTGCAACTATTATGGCAGTGATCCAGTGTTCATCTGCACATCTGCGACAATTGCAAATCCGCAAGAACTAGCGGAGTCGTTGATAAATGAGGACGTTCAAGTAATCATCAAAAATGGAGCACCCGCCGGAAAGAAACATTTTGTCTTCTATAATCCACCGGTCGTTCATCCAACGTTTGGTATTCGAAGAAGTGCTGTACTTGAAGTGCGAGATATCGCCGCGCTTTTATACCGGGAAGGCATCCAAACGATTATCTTTGCAAAAAGCCGAGTACGAGTTGAAATGCTTGTCACGTATATGAAAGCATTGACGAAAAAGAAACTGTTCGATGAAACAGTAATGGGCTATAGGGGAGGTTACCTACCTTCAGAACGCCGGAAAATTGAAAAAGGGCTTCGGGATGGAGCTATCCGTACGGTTGTTAGTACGAATGCACTTGAACTTGGCATTGATATCGGGCAACTACAAGCGTGTATTATGACGGGTTACCCGGGAAATATTGCGAGTGCATTTCAACAGGCAGGGCGTGCGGGAAGACGGCGAGATGAGGCGCTCATTATTTACGTCGCCCAATCCCTGGCTCTCGATCAATATATTATTGAACACCCTGATTATCTTCTTGGCCAATCACCGGAAGAAGCACGGATTCATCCGGATAATATGTTTATCTTAATGGATCATCTTAAATGTGCTTCATTTGAGCTGCCATTTTCTTCGACAGAAACATATGGTGAATTTGACGTACAAGAATTACTCGCGTTCCTTGAAAGCGAAGGAGTTTTGATAAAGACTACAGACAAATGGCATTGGATGACAGACAGTTTTCCAGCAAGTGAAGTGAGTCTTCGCTCTGCAACACAGGAAAACGTCATCATTATTGATAAAACGTATCCAAAAGAAACGAAGGTCATAGGGGAGATGGATCGTTTTAGTGCGATGACGCTCCTCCATGAAGAAGCAATTTATATCCATCAAGGAACCCAGTTCCAAGTTGAGCAATTGGATTGGGATGAAAAGAAAGCCTATGTCACAGAAGTCGATGTCGATTACTTCACGGATGCCAATCTTGCAGTGGAACTGAAAGTGATGAATGAAGATATCGCCGAACAGTTCGGAGATAACAAGGCCGCTTATGGTGATATCGCTGTACTTGCAATCCCGACGATTTTCAAGAAAATCAGATTCGATACACATGATAATATCGGTTCTGGTCCGATTTCATTACCCGCAGAAGAATTACATACGTCTTCCACGTGGTACACATTCGACATACCTGAAGGATGGACGGGCGCTGGACTGACGGATGCGATGACGGGTGCAGCCTATGCGATCCAGTCATTTATCCCGTTATTCGTCCGCTGCGATAAAACGGATATCCATGTTGTGCCGCAAGTGAAAGCTGTTCATACCGGAAAGCCAACTATTTTCATTTACGACAGTTATCCAGGCGGAATAGGTCTGAGTGAAAAGATTTTTGAACGGTGGGATGAGCTGTTGCAAAAAGCAGCCGATCATGTGTCCACCTGTCGCTGCGAGTCGGGTTGTCCGGTTTGTATCGGTGCGCAAGAAGCTGGTATGGGCATGAAACGGGATGTCGGATCCCTTCTTAAGACGCTAGCGGGAGGGGAAAGAAATGTCATATGAACAGAAACTGATGCAAATGAAGAAGTTGTTGAAAAAAACAACTTCTAAAGTGGTAGCTGAAGATGTGCCAGAAGTTGTAAAACCCGTTGCAAAAGTACCTGTCTATGAACAGCAGTGGCTGGACGCGGGTTTGACAAAAGCCGTAAATAAACATGGCATCGTCTATAAACGTATTGTTGAATACGACACTGACCATCAGCACGGAAACATTATTCTTTCGGGTTTGAAGTCAACGATCGATAAATGGAAGAAGTCCGGTGAAGTGCATCCACTGTCTCCGGATTTTTCAAAACCGCTTGTTTTCTTTGATACAGAAACGACAGGTTTAAAAGGAGCAGGTACACTGATATTCCTCATGGGGTTCATTGAACAGACGGCATCATCTTTTAAAATGACGCAGTATGTCCTTCCGGGTCCTGATCACGAAGCGGCATTCCTTTATGCAACTGGATTATGGGAAAAGCCGTCGACAATCGTTACGTATAATGGCAAAAGTTTTGATATCCCAATGGTGGAAACACGATGGACGATGAACCGTAAAGAATTACCGCCACTTCTCAAGCATACCCAAATCGATTTGTTGCATGGTTCCAGACGTATTTGGAAAGGTGAGATGGCAACGTTTCGACTACCTGCAATTGAGGAGGAACAACTTGGTTTCTTCCGACAAGGAGATATCCCAGGGCATATGGCGCCAATCATCTACCAAGATGCTGTTAAGAATGGTCGCGCGGAACTATTAATGAAAGTTCTCGTCCATAATGAATGGGATATCCTTTCACTAGTTGCGCTTTATATACGGTCAACCGATTTGCTATTGAAAAGCGATGTCCGAGAATCGGCCGTGACCCATACGAATATTGGGAAATGGTTTGGTGATTTAAAGTCGCATGACCGTAGTAAACAAATCTTTGAAAGTGTCATTGCCGAGTATGGGATCAATCATCCTGCGACACATTTTCACTTCGGGTTCATCTTGAAAAAGGAACAGGCTTACGAGGACGCAGTCTCTTCATTCAAGATAGCGGCAACAGGTCTTACCGGACGTGAACGAATTATCGCATTAGAGGAATTAGCGAAGCTTTACGAGCATAAGCTGAAAGAGTTAAACAAGGCATTAGACTCCACGAAAGAGGCGATTAAGCTCCTGAAGGCGGATTCCTACTTGGCGGAAAGATTTCGGGCACGTTCGAGAAATGATTTCTTGAAAAGGGAAATAAGGATAACTAGAAAATTATTTCCCAGGCAAGCGCACGAAGCGACAAAAAACGGTTGAAAGTCGGCTTTAGTAAGACAAAGTCGGACAATATATGTTATAATCAACGGTATGTAAACAGAGACGGAAGGGCGATTTTTCATGGACACTAAATTGGATACAAAAACGATTCTTGAGAAGGAATTCAAAACGGGCCTTCGCGGCTATAATCAGGAAGAAGTAGATCTCTTCCTTGATGATATTATTCATGACTATGAAGCTTTTAAAAAGACGATTACAGAATTGCGTACCGAAAATGAACGCATGCAAAGAGAACTTGAATCTGCACAAAAACGCCCTGCGGCTGGAAGTGCTGGAACAACGAACTTTGATATATTGAAGCGAATTTCAAATCTGGAAAAGCATGTTTTCGGAAGTAAACTCTTCGACCAAGAATAATATATTGTAAATGAAACATAAGTACGGTATACTAAAAATATCATAGTGGAATTTAGGTAATCGCTGCAACATCCTATGTTGTAGAGGAAAGTCCATGCTCACACGGATCTGAGATGACCGTAGTGTTCGTGCTCGGCGAAAGAATAAGCCGTGGCTTCGCGTATAACGCGTTGACGGCGGGAATAAATCCTAAGTCTTCGGATATGGATGAGGTTCCCTGAACAGTGCCACAGTGACGTAGCTGTCTCGGAAACGGGGCAGATGGAACGCGGTAAACCCCACGAGTGAGAAACCCAAACTATGGTAGGGGCACTCTTCCGAGGGAAATGAACTGTAGGAAGAGACAGGTGTATACCTGTAGATAGATGATTACCACCCTAAGTACGAGGCGTGAGCCGTTTGAGTACACGGGAACAAAACATGGCTTATCGAATTTCCTATGGTATTATTTTTAAATTGATTGCTCTCCAATAAGATGGGGAGCTTTTCTTTTGGAGAATTAAAGTGTGAAAAAAATATGGTTATATTGGCAATACTATAAAAAGTTAACCCTTGATGAATTCATGGAAATGATTGATGGTATAGAATTGGAGTTGGAAATGCATGACTGAATTTAAACTAGTGGCAACATCTGCAATGGGGCTTGAATCACTTGTGGCAGATGAAGTAAAAGCTCTTGGTTATAAAACGACTTCGGAAAATGGGAAGATTTATTTCCAGGGCGATGAATTGGCGATTGCAAAAACGAATCTATGGCTCCGAGTAGCGGACCGTGTTCGTATTGTTGCAGGTGAATTCGAAGCTACGACGTTCGATGATTTATTTGAACAGACAAAAGCGATTCCATGGGAACGTTTTTTGCCAGTTGACGCAGAGTTTCCAGTTGCGGGTAAATCAGTGAAATCTACTTTGTACAGCGTGCCTGATTGCCAGGCCATTGTAAAAAAAGCGATTGTTGAACGCTTGAAGATTGCTTATAAACGAATTGGTTTCTTTGATGAATCAGGTCCTTTATTCAAATTGGAAGTATCGATTTTAAAAGATAAAGTAACATTAACGATCGATTCAAGTGGAACGGGACTACATAAACGCGGATATCGACTTGCACAAGGGGATGCACCGTTGAAAGAGACACTTGCAGCAGCGCTTGTGAAAGTGTCACGTTGGAATCCAAATCGTCCTTTCGTTGACCCGTTTTGTGGTTCAGGTACAATCGCAATTGAAGCTGCGATGATCGGGCAAAACATTGCACCTGGATACAATCGTGAATTTTTAAGTGAAGAGTGGCCATGGATCAATAAAAATATTTGGGATCAAGTTCGTGAAGAAGCGGAAGACCTCGCAAAATACGACCAACCACTTGATATTTCAGGATTTGATTATGATCCCCGAATGATTAAAGTGGCACAAGAGAATGCGGCAGGAGCTGGATTCATGGATTTGATCAAGTTCCAAACATGTGACGTGCGGGACTTGACGTTAGAGGGCTTGAACGGAGTTATGGTGGGGAATCCGCCATACGGTGAACGTCTTGGTGAGGTAGAAGAGGCTGAAGAAATTACGCAGGAACTTGGCCGTATAATGAAAAACTATCCATCATGGTCTGTTTATATGTTGTCTTCATTGGAAAATTATGAAAAAATGTACGGACATAGAGCAACGAAGAAAAGGAAATTATTCAATGGTTTTATTCGTACTGATTTGTATCAGTTCTGGGGCCAACGTCAATAATTGATAGAATGCGGAAGAGGGAAACTCCTCTTCCTTTTGCATGTAATAAGGAAGGGGTAAACGATGAAGAGCAAGATGCCATTCCCGTTATCAAAAGATAAATCGTTCTATGAGTCACTGAACGACTGGATAGGGGATACGTTATACGATGAACTGACTGAAAAAGGATTTGAATGCCGTGATGAACAAATCTATATGGCGTTCCAAATTGAACAAGCACTGAAAGAAAAGAAAGTTCTTTTTGCGGAAGCGGGTGTAGGGACAGGTAAAACAATTGCTTATCTACTTCCTGCAATCGCTTATGCTCGCTATACTGGCAAACCGGCTCTCATTTCATGTGCGGATGAGACACTGATTGACCAGCTTGTAAAAGAAGACGGTGATATCCGGAAAATTAGTGAAGCGCTCGGTCTTGATATCGATGTTCGACTTGCTAAATCACGTGACCAATATTTATGCTTGAAACGATTGGAAGAGGCGGGTAATACGATTGACGAAGACTATGTTGATGTTGTGGCAGATGAACTACCTGAATTCGTTTACGGTTCCGGTTCATTGCAATCGATTTTTCCTTACGGAGAACGTTCGGATTATCCAAATTTAAGTGATGAAGAGTGGAAAACAGTGAACTTCCATCCCATCCAGCAATGTGCTGCGTGTGATGTTCGTAATCGATGTGGTCAGACAATTCACCGAAATCATTATCGCGAATCGGTCGAACTCGTTATTTGTTCTCACGATTTTTATATGGAGCATATTTGGACAAAAGAATCCCGTAAAAGACAGGGACAATTACCATTATTACCAGAACCGTCAATGATTGTCTTCGACGAAGGCCATCTTCTTGAGTATTCGGCTCAGCGTGCTTTGACGTATGAGGTACAAAATAGTACATTGCTAAATCTGCTTGAACGAATTATGGTCGATGGAATAAGAGAGTCGACACTTCAACTGATGGAGCGCCTAATTGATTCGCATGAAGCATTTTTTAAATTACTCGATGCGCTTGCGGATACAACGGAGAATGAACGGAAAGCGATTGAGAAAACACCTGAACTTCTGGCAATTGGAAAAGAGGTTGTGAAAATCTCGAATGCGCTTCTTGAAGAATTTGTTTTTGAAGGTGAACTCTATATCATTCCGGCATATGATTTGAGAATGGTCGAGGAATATCTGGATCAATACATTTACTCAATGGACCTCTTCACCTCTCAAAATGATGCAGTCGACTGGCTTGAAGGTCGCGAAGGCGAATCCACACTGGTTATCATGCCACGTCTAGTGACGGACATTTTAAGAGAGAAACTGTTTTCATCCAACACGCCAATCGTCTTTTCATCCGCTACATTATCAGTCGGTGAAACGTTTACTTATTTGGCAGATGGTCTTGGTATCCAAGATTACTTGTCATTCTCAGTGGAATCTCCGTTTGATTATGATGAAGTGATGGAAGTATTTGCGACGGATATAGAAGCCGGTGGCAAAGCGAAGCGAGCGCTTGAACTTTTAGAAGATGGAGAGCAAACACTGATTCTCTTCAAGTCAGAACGAGCGATGAACCATTTCAAAGAGCGCGTTCCTAGCGAGTGGCAAGACCGTATCGCTTTCGAAGGTGAACGAGAATTGTCTTCTATCGTGCGTGACTTCCAACAGAAGAAAGTACCAGTTTTATGCTCTTATCACTTATGGGAAGGGCTCGACATTCCCCAAGATGCATTGACACGCGTCATTATTTACGATTTGCCATTACCACCATCGGACCCGTTGTTCGACGCGAGACGTCAGCACGCTAAGGATCCTTTCCGTGAAGTAGACTTACCATTCATGCTACTAAGGCTACGCCAAGGTGCAGGACGACTCATACGGACGTCAGCCGATTCTGGAACAGTACATCTTTTACTAGAAGGTAAAGAACAGGAAATGAAAGCTGAAATTGAAAGTATTTTCCCTGTTAAAATGAAAATGACAGTTTAATTATAATTTGTAAGGCTCTCCTAGTAATATTGGGAGGCCTTTTTGTATTTCTGAGGGAAACGCTATTATTTAGGACTGTCCAGCTCGTGCTGTTTATACAAGAAATGTATAAATGTTGTGAAGGACAATAAATAAAAAACACTTATTAAGGGTCTGAATAGGTCCTATAAAAAAGATTCAGTCATGCACATCTAATTTGGGGTTCTACATTAACTCACATGTGTTGATTAACCAAAAACAACCCGTAAATAACTTAATCAAACAGCAGACGCTTCATGTACATTATATTTGGATCGCTTTGGATTGAACGGCCTCTCTACGATTATCGAGATTTCTTGATGTTTAGAAATGTGACTTCATCGCATCCCTAAACATCTTTTTCGATAATCGTATGGTGCTTATTCATCCGTCGCTCTCCAAATGTATACGTACGCAAAGTGCTTAAACTTTTCGGAACGAAAGAATAGCGGAACTTTTTATTTGGATAATAGCCGCCAAAGATACAATTTTGGCGGCTGAAGTCTTCTCCATAGTCTTGTCTTTTTTAGTTAAGGAAGAGTCACTTTCTTATAGTACATCGCATGATAATACGCGTAATCTTTACTAAAAGTAAGCAAGGAACACCTTGTACAAAGTACTAGAGTGCCCGAAATTGTATCTTCGGGCACTTACAACCTTTATAAAGAGTCATCTACTCTTTTTTTCAAAAGTAGCTGTATTTTTCACTTAAACGTTGTAGCCGCACTCGCCCCTCGGTAAAGTTGTCATGACTATTTCGCTGAAAGCGGACCGGAAATGATCAAGTTAAAATGGCGTTTTTCAAGCCTTTCTTACCTGCTTTTTATGCAAGAAAATGGTTAATCAGCAGACGTGACATTAGCTAATTGTTTTATTTCAGCATAGTTTAATTACTGAAATAAAACTGATCTCCTACTAGGAGACTATATGAGTTGCCCGAATTATGTTAAAATAAAGACCAGTATAGTAAGTAAGGGGGAATGGATATGTCTACAGAAGAGAATTTCGTAGCTTTGCTAAAGAAAATGAGTGCATACTCAGAAGCCGTTTCAATCATGTATTGGGATATGCGTACGGGCGCACCGAAAAAAGGCATTCCGGCAAGATCGGAAGCGGTCGGTACATTGTCGACTGAACTATTTAAAATGAGTGTCTCAGAGGAAATGGGTGGCTATCTCGAGGAACTAGGCAATAGGAAGGACACACTTAACCCAATTTTGTTGAAAACAGTTGAAGAAGTAAAAAAAGAATATGACTTAAGCAAAAAAATTCCGGCGGAGGAGTACCGTGAATTTGTCGTTCTGACTTCTCAATCGGAATCAGCATGGGAAGAAGCGAAAGAGAAAGCTGATTTTGACATGTTCCTTCCATATCTTGAGAAAATCGTGGCAACGACTAAAAAGTTCATTGGCTATTGGGGAGAAAAAGATGGCAATCCGTACAATACATTGCTCGATCAATATGAACCGGGGATGACAACAGACATCATCGATGAAGTTTTCGGCCAATTGAAAGAGACAATCGTGCCACTTGTGAAGAAAATTTCAGAATC
Source organism: Sporosarcina sp. FSL K6-1540 (assembly GCF_038620285.1). Lineage (NCBI taxonomy): Bacteria > Bacillati > Bacillota > Bacilli > Caryophanales > Caryophanaceae > Sporosarcina > Sporosarcina sp. FSL K6-1540. The sequence goes on along the minus strand of NZ_CP152018.1, from coordinate 4,393,139 downwards.
AGGTAACCAACCCGATACGTCATTTTTATTCAAAAAATTTCCGAAAGAAAATCAGAAAGCATTCAGTCATGAGATATTGAAGCAACTTGGTTATGACTTCGATGCAGGTCGATTGGATGAAACCGTTCATCCATTTGCCACTGGCATCAATATAGGGGATGTCCGAATTACGACGAAATACGATGAAAATGATTTCCGTTCTGCCGTTTTTGGAACAATTCATGAATGCGGACATGCACTTTACGAACAAAATATTGATTTAGAACTTGAAGGATTACCAGTAGCAGATGGTACTTCGATGGGGATTCATGAATCGCAGTCATTATTCTATGAACAGTTTGTCGGACATAATGAAAACTTTTGGACGTATAATTTTGATTTATTAAAGAGCCAATCACCTGAACAGTTTGAAGGCGTAGCGCTCGAAGATTTCCTTCGTGCAATCAATGTGTCAAAACCATCGCTTATACGGATTGAAGCAGATGAACTGACGTACCCACTTCACATTATGATTCGTTATGAAATTGAAAAAGGGATTTTTAACGGCGATTATGAAGTGGTAGACCTTCCTGAAATTTGGAATGATAAATATGAGGAATACCTGGGTATCCGTCCAAAAAATAACGGTGAAGGTATTTTACAAGACGTTCACTGGGCTGGCGGATCCTTCGGTTATTTCCCGTCATATGCACTTGGCTATATGTACGCAGCTCAATTGAAAGTGGCAATGTTAAAAGACCTACCTAATTTTGATGAACTTTGTGGAAATGGTGATTTTGGCCCGATTCTTGACTGGTTAACTGAACATGTTCACAAATACGGCAAGATGAAACAGCCACTTGAAATTATTAAAGATACGACAGGTGAAGGATTGAACGCCAAATATTTAGCAGATTACTTATCTGAAAAATACACGAAGTTATATAACTTATAAAAAAGTAAAAAACAGTCCCGTGAACCCGAAATAATCCAGGGAAGGGACTGTTTTTAGTGAACTTTAATTTTCATCAATTGTTAACAGGACAGTCAACATTCCGCCGCCGTCGATCTTGACTGGCAATTTAAATGCCTGTTTGAAACCATAAAATTTCGTTGTTCCCGTCATCACGGTAGGGGGGGAAATATCAAGGATGAGGCCGTCTTTTTCGAGTATTGTACATAAGTTTCCAGCAACCATATTGCCAAGCTCGCCTGTGAATGATTCAATCATTTCACCTTCGATTGACATGCCAAACATTGCTTGTCCAATCGTATTAATGGCGTCTAAAGATGCATCAATGATAAGCCTTCCTTTTATGCCTCCGACAAGTCCAATTAAGACGCTTATCTCTTTTTGTTCATACGGTTGAACTGTAATCGACGGAGCAAGGACATCCAATTTGACCGGAATAACAGTTGATAGTGAAGAGATTGTCCCATTTAAAATCATTTGTACATTCTTCGAAGTGCTCATTTTAGCTTCCGCCTTTCAAAAATATAACGATAGGTCGATTATATCATGACGAAAGGTAGAATAAACAAAAAACGACAAAATATGCACAGAAAAATTTGTTGATAATTCGAACGCCGATAAATGGTATGATAAAAAGAGCAATTGACGAAGGGATCGAAAGATAAATGCCAGAATTAGATAACTTATTACAACAAGCCGCGACATACGGCCTACTTTTCCAAAAAAATGATGATGAAGACCGCTTTAAGAAAACGGCGTTATTCGCCAAAAAACTCATAGATAAAGAATATACGATTGGATTTTCCGGTCATTTTTCCGCAGGTAAATCGTCGATGATCAATGCGCTAACAGGCCAAGACTTACTGCCGTCAAGCCCGATTCCGACAAGTGCTAACATTGTGAAAGTGCGGAAAACTGAAACGGATTTTGCTATTATCCATCATACGGACGGTACCGCAGTGAAATACGGCGGGCACGGATTTCCGGCTGCCGTTAAGTCGTTTAGTAAGGATGGTGCGGCCGTTTCACTCGTTGAAATTGGTCATACGGAATCGAATTTACCAGAAGGAATTACCGTTATGGATACACCCGGTGTGGACTCAACGGATGATGCACATCGTCTTTCGACAGAATCCGCACTGCATCTCGCGGATCTCGTCTTCTACACGATGGATTACAATCATGTGCAATCGGAATTGAATTTCCGTTTCACGAAAGAATTGATGCGTTACAACGATAACGTTTATTTGATTGTCAACCAAATTGATAAACACCGTGACAGTGAGTTACCATTTGTGGAGTTCAAAAAATCGGTTGAGGATTCATTTAAAATGTGGGGTGTCGTACCGAAAGGGATTTTTTATACCTCATTGAAAGATTTAACGCACCCGCATAATGATTTTAGTGCCGTGAAAGCGATTGTTGATGGGTCGATGGAAAACTGGCAAGAACGATTCGTCGACAATGCTGAGATGACGTTAGTAAAACTGAAGGATGAGCATAGCCAATTCTTGTCTGATGAAATCGTGGAACGAAAAAACACATTCTCCGAAATTGTTTCAGAAGATGAATGGACAAAGCAAGTTGAGCTTCAAGAAGAGGCTTTAGAATCTAAAAAAATGCTGAAGCTTCTCTCGGGGGATGCATTTTCTTTAACATTTGAAAAAGAACGAAATGACCTATTGCAAGGGGCGGCAATTACACCATATGAAACACGTGAACTGCTGAAAAACTATTTGGAATCGCTGTCGTCTAGATTTAAAGTTGGTATTTTGTTCGGTGCGAAAAAGACGGCAGAAGAAAAGGCACGAAGGAAAGATGCACTTGCTGACAATATGGGCAAACTTGTTCATGCCCAAATTGAAGTCCATCTAAAGACGCTTATGAAAAAATCGTTGAAAGAAGCGGGGATTTTAACGGATGAGCAATCACTAGTGATTGACGAAATCAACTTAACGATCCCATTTTCTGATATAGAAAAAGAGTTTAATGTATCTGATACCATAACTGGCGACACCGTCCTCAACTATTCTGAACGCATGAGAACAACGATTCAAGCCACGTTTAGGCGAATGACCGAGGATTGGAAACACGCAATGTCCGAAATTGCATTAGTAGCGGGGAATGACAACGCTGGTATTCTTGAACAAAAAGTGTACCGATTGGATGAGAAGTTACATGCAATCCAACAGGTCAGTGAAGTGGAAGTTCAATTGGCAAATCTCGAACATGAAATTATAGGCTCGACTGCGGAAGTCAATGCACTTCTTCAACAGTGGAAAGTACAGAAAACGCTACAATTAGTCGAATACAACGAAGCGGAAGAAGTACTTATCCTAGAGAATACCTCTGACCACACGGCAGAAGTCGAGCAAGTTCAGCGAGAAGTAGCTACTTTGGATTCAGATTCAGTGGTTAAGCACGCTATTCGTATCGCGAATTCGGTTGAAGCGATTCCAGGTTTTATGGAAACAGCAGACTACCTTCGAAAAAAAGCTGACCGACTAGATGGGCAAGAATTCACTGTTGCACTATTCGGTGCGTTTAGTGCAGGGAAATCATCTTTTTCCAATGCATTAATTGGTGAAAATGTCTTACCGGTTTCTCCAAATCCAACTACTGCAGCCATCAATCGAATACGTCCGATTTCAGTGGGAAAAGAAGATAAAACGGCCGATATTTTATTGAAAACAACAGACCGGATGACAGAAGATGTTTTCCGCTCTTTTGAAGCACTTGGTGTTGGCGCAACATCGTTGACTGATGCTTTTCAAAAAGCAGATGATGCACTAAATACAGAATTGACGGATGAGAGTCTCCATATCCATAAAGCATTTATTGCCGCATTCAAGAGAGGGTATCCTCTTTATCATGAAGCACTTGGCACAATTATTAAGGTCGGGCAGGAAGAATTCGTTAAATTTGTTGCTGAAGAAGACCGAAGCTGTTTCGTCGAATCAATCGACTTCTACTATGATTGTGAATTGACTAGGAAAGGAATCACCCTCGTTGACACACCAGGGGCCGACTCCATTAATGCGCGTCATACCGATGTTGCATTTGAATATATCCGAAATGCGGATGCGATTCTTTTCATCACGTATTATAATCATGCATTTGCGAGGGCAGACAGGGAGTTCCTAGTCCAGCTTGGTCGAGTGAAGGATGCTTTCGAGCTTGATAAGATGTTTTTTGTTGTCAATGCAATTGACCTTGCATCTGACGCGGAAGAGGCGGAAGCAGTTAAAACGTTCGTAGGGGATGAACTACGGAAGTTTGGTATCCGTAATCCTAGAGTTCATGGCATTTCAAGTTTGCAGGCACTCGAGGCGAAAGTGGATAATCGGATGGATCCATTTATGGCGCCTTTTGAAGAAGAATTCCATCATTTCCTTGAACACGATCTAAAAGGACTTGCTGTTCAGGCACTCGAAGAAGAGGCGTTAAAAACGATTGAACGACTCTCGTCACTTATTAGCCGGACAGAAACGAATCGAACTCGTAAGGCAGAAAGATTGGACGAATTGAACAAACTTGAAGGAGAAGTGCGTCAACATTTCGCACATAAGTTTACACAAGTGCTAACAAAAGCGACTCATGATGAACTAAGCGAACTTGTCTATTACATTTTACAACGTGTATTTTTACGTTTTGGTGATTTCTTCAAAGAGGCATACAGTCCATCTGTTTTCGTTAACAATTCAGCAGACCGGGCATTGAATGGTGCACTCGCTGAAACCGTGCAGATGATTGGATTTGATTTGACACAAGAGCTTAAGGTGACAAATTTACGGATGCTAAACTTCATGAAAAAGCAGTTGACAAATCGGCAGCGTTTAGAAATTTCGGGGTTATATGAAAAAGATAACTCCATAGCACCTTCACCGTATGAACCACAAGATGCTGATATGTTGTCTTTCGGAGCTCCATACACTGATTCTAATAAATATAGAAGTGTCAACCGATTGTTCAAAAATCAGAAAGCATTCTTCGAAAAGGGAGAGCGCGATATCTTGAAAGCACGACTGGAAGAATTATTGAAGACAGATGCATCAATCTATCTTGGGCTTGAAAAAGAACTGCTTGAAAAGTGGGCAGACCGTTGGATTGACAGTGAAGCGGAAGGGCTTAGACAGCACTTGTTGAAAGAGAGTTTGAATCAGATTGCCTCTGAGCGAACACTTCTTCAAGGAACGGAACAACTAAGCGAATGGCGTACAGTATATGAGAAACTACAAACTGAGGAGTGGGTTTGATTGGCTACCGTTTTTGTTTCGATAAAAGATATTGATCATGCTAAATTCAAATGGGTAGATACACGTTTTTCATTGCAAGATGCGGATGAAGGCAAGCAGAAATACACAAAAAGCCATGTAACAGGGGCAGTGTACTGGGATCTCGAACATGATTTGTCCGACATGACGAAATCAGAAGGAAGACATCCGATGCCAGAGAAGGCGACTTTGACCGAGCTCTTCAGAACGAGTGGACTTTCAATTGACGACCAAATCATCGTTTATGATGACGGTGGAAGCCCTTTTGCAACTCGTGCTTGGTGGCTATTGCAATATGCTGGGTTTAACAATTCATATATCGCACTTGAAGGATTCCAGACAATGAAAGAAGTGGGTTTACCTTTAGATAATCGTCCACCGGAGCCACTGAGGACTTCAGTTACTCCTCAGTGGGATGAAACAATCTATGCCCCTAGAGAGCACGTTGAAGAAATAGTGGCCGGTAAAACAGCGAGTGTCCTGCTAGATGCCCGCTCAGCAGAGAGATACCGGGGGGAGAAGGAACCAATCGACCCGATCGCTGGACGGATTCCAGGAGCGCTAAACTTTGACTGGGAGCAATTAAAAAAAGGAGGCACCTTCAATTTGGATGGTGCTGTAAGAGAGCAATTGCATACTGTGGTGGAACCGGCAGAAGAAGTAACGGTTTATTGTGGTAGCGGTGTAACAGCAGCCCCATTATATGCTTTACTCAAACACAATGGCTATGAGAAGGCCCGTCTGTATGTCGGAAGCTATAGCGACTGGATATCACAACAAGGGGTCAAAGTCGAAAAAGATTGACTTTCAGGAGGCTTATAAATGCATTATGCACTTCTTGGTGACATACATTCCTCTAAAGAGGATTTAGAAAAAGTACTCATGGATATTTCGGAGAAGTATCCGGAAGCAGTCCGTGTCGGGACGGGCGATCTGTTTGAATGCATAATTAGTAAAAAGAATATTACTGATCAGAAGTTTACGAAACTTAAAGACGTTATGATCATTCCAGAAGGGTTTACCGAGCTATTAACATTCTTGACGGTTAGCGGCAATCAGGAAGACCGAATAATGATGATTACAGAAACAGACGATCCGCTTCGAGAAAAACTGGGCACTATGCCGGAAATGCTGGACATTGCGACGGCTAAAATAATCCATGGTCATCAGTGGAAATGGGGCGGTGAACCGTGGGCGCTTATTCAAGCGGACGTGGATGAATCTCCCGTGTTTTATGGGCATAGTCATACGTCCAAATTATCCCGAAATGGTGTGAATGAAGCAATTGAATTTGGAATTCCATATGATGTAAGTGGTGACAAGGTCCTCGTGAATGTAGGGGCAGTCGTCATTGATCGAGAATGGGCGCTGTATAATGTATCGGAGAATACGGTTACTTTTATGAAAGCCTAACAAAAAAGACTGAACAGATAACTGTTCAGTCTTTTTTGTGAATTGCTTCTCGTGCAAGTGCGTCTGCAGCGCGGTTATCTACATCGGGAATCCATTTGATGAAAAAAAAGTCAAACGTGTCTGCAAACTCAAGTATTTTTTTCAAGTATTCTTTATATGCTTCATTTTTCACGAATTTCTTTTCCACGGCCATGACAACGATTTGGGAATCAGAACGAGCTGATACCATGCCAGTCGTCAGTTTGGATGTTTCTTCCAAGCCGCGTAACAGTGCTTGGAATTCGGCAGAATGATTATCCGTAGGTTCGATTTTTTCGGATAACTTTATTGCATGTCCCTCACCTTTTATGAAAATTCCAATACCACTTTTCCCGGGATTTCCTGCACTTGCGCCGTCTACGTACAACTCAATCATTTGATTTAGCACCTCGATTTAATTGGATTGTTGCACCAGTGTTCAAATAGTATTAGAATATATGAATCGTGTCTTTTGGGGGTAGTCATTATGAATAAAACAATCATTATGAATGAAATAGATGGAATTCTAGATGCCTATTGCGATGGCTGCTTCCTGAAAACACAGCTGTCAAAAGACAAAGGGAAGTCGGGATCACATAAGTTTTGTATTACCGTGTGTACGATCGGAGAGCAGCTTCGGTTTCTAGGCCAGGAAATGAATAAAAACACAAAATAATATCCCGCTGGAAATTGCATCAGCGGGATTTTGTGTTCGATCATTCATCTCCAAGTTTTAAGACATTCGCTGCCTGAGGACCGCGATTCCCTTCGATGATTTCGAAGGATACGGATTGTCCTTCATCAAGCGTTTTAAAGCCTTCAGATAGAATACCGGTAAAGTGGACAAACACATCTTCCCCGTCATCCGCTTCGATGAAACCATAGCCTTTATCATTACTGAACCATTTGACTTTTCCCTGGTACATGTATATTCCTCCTCGGCGATTCGATGTCCCATCCATTAGATACATGGATGCATCAACTATACATGAATCGACATTGTGCGTCAACGATATGCCTAAATATTCAGACGCATTTTCACATAAAAAATCTTTTTATAGGAGTGATTATATGATAAAAACGATTGAAAAATGCATGCAGATAGTCATTGGAATTTACAATAAGTTCGATGCAAGTCATGATTTCGCTCATATCCAACGCGTAATGAAAAATGCGGAAGAAATCTTGGTTCGGGAGCCTTCAGCGAATGAGGAAGTTGTCCGTCTTGCTGTTTTGTTGCATGATATCGAAGATGCTAAATATAAATCAGATGACAACCCATCCATCCTAGACATTTTACAGGAAATTGGTCTCGAAGATGAATTAACTAAGAAAGTAGTAGCGTGTATTGAAAGCGTGTCATTCAGTGGTGGTAATGCGAAGGACATCACGTCCATCGATGGAGCCATTGTGCGCGATGCAGACCGGCTTGATGCAATCGGTGCTATTGGGATTGCACGCACATTTGCGTTCGGCGGTGCAAGGGGAAGGAAGCTATACGATACAGACGAGATGGTTCGTGTTAATATGTCTGAAACAGAATACCGTAGCAAGGAAACGGCATCAGTTACACATTTCTATGAAAAGTTGTTGCTGTTAAAAGAGTTGATGGTGACAGAAGAAGGGAAGCGGCTCGCGGAGCAACGACATGACTATATGGAAGGTTTTTTGAAACAATTAGATCGTGAAATCGGTTCTTAATGATAATGAAAATGTAACCCCTTGTTCAATAAGAGACAAGGGGTTTTTGAATGATTTCAGTTGGCATGTTTTAGTAATTCTTTCTCAATGATTGCCTGGAGTTGATCAGTGCCGATTGCACCGCTAGAGAACGCTTTGCTTTTAACCCAAAATACGGTCCTCATCATTGTGCATCAGTCAATCGAAATTCGATGTATGGCCGATTGTCACCTAAAATTAAACGTTCTTATGCGAGGGACTATTCACACTCATATTCACGGTCATGATTACATGTGACTGAACACTTGAAAAACTATCCTCTAAGAATAAAAATACTGGGTGAACATCGCCGTGTAAACCACTACCATTTTTTGAAGTCGCATTGTACAAATCACTGTTTTTCAACCGGCTAATTTCGGAGCCTATACTATCCATATAATCAGGTTGACCCAAAGGATATAAATTGAACTTAGCGGAAACATATTGTTGAAATGGAGCGTATGATTCTTGATTAATACGGAATTTTTGTTCGGAAGGTTCATGGAATTCATGAACTACCGAAGGACATCCCGAGGAAAACGTACCATTGAATGCTATATGAGTTCCACTTTTTGAGGCGTGAATTATCATCGCTTTCACAGCGTCAAAGACAGCTTCCTGCTCGCCAATCATAGTTGAAGCTACGTCGTCTGTAGACATTGTCACATTTGAAGTGTTGACTCCTTGGAGTGCACCTTTTATGATTTCGATAAAGTTGTTAGTCATCGGATGGATGGAAAATTGGAGAGTGATCAAATTTTTTTTCATTTCAACGTCCCCCTTATTGGTCAAATTGACATTTGTACCTGTTATTTTTTATAGTATCAAAGTGGTAAAATATATATAATTATTCCCTTAGAAATACGAATTTGAATAAAATAAAACCACTTGACACCAAATTCATTGGTGGCAGGTGGTTTAGTCTTTCATCTGAATTTTTTCACGTTAGGATAGATTAAAATTCAAGCTGTTTTGCAATATAATCTTTCACTTCTGAAATAGGCATACGTGTTTGTTCCATTGAATCGCGGTGACGAACTGTCACTTGACGATCTTCTTCGGAATCAAAATCATACGTAATACAAAATGGTGTTCCAATTTCATCTTGACGACGGTAGCGTCTACCGATTGATTGTGCATCATCGTATTGAACGTTGAAATGTTTACGCAGTTCCGCATAGACTTCATCTGCGCCTTCCGCGAGTTTTTTCGATAATGGCAGAATCGCAGCTTTTACCGGTGCAAGCGCTGGGTGGAAACGAAGAACAGTACGTTTGTCGTCGCCTTCTAGCTCTTCTTCATCAAATGCATCGCATAGGAACGCAAGTGTCACACGGTCCGCACCAAGTGAAGGTTCGATACAATAAGGTACAAATTTCTCGTTTGTGATAGGGTCTAGGTAGTTGAAATCCTCACCGGAATGTTCCATATGACGTTTCAAATCGAAATCAGTACGGTTCGCAATGCCCCATAGTTCACCCCAACCAAACGGGAATTTGTACTCGATGTCAACAGTTCCTTTTGAGTAATGCGAAAGTTCGTCTTCATCGTGTTCACGTAAGCGCATATTGCCTTCTGTCAAACCAAGGTTCAATAACCATTGTTTTGAGAATTCACGCCAGAAAGCATACCATTCCATATCTTCGCCAGGCTTACAGAAGAATTCAAGTTCCATCTGTTCGAACTCACGCGTACGGAATGTGAAGTTTCCAGGTGTAATTTCATTCCGGAAGCTTTTTCCGATTTGTCCAATACCAAATGGCATTTTCTTTCTCATCGAACGCTGTACGTTTTTGAAGTTTACGAAGATACCTTGTGCAGTTTCAGGGCGAAGGAAAATTTCATTCGCTGATGAATCTGTAACACCTTGTGATGTTTTAAACATTAAGTTGAACTGACGAATATCTGTATAGTCCATAGCGCTACAAGTAGGGCAGACAACGTTATGTTCGTTGATAAGTTCTGCCATTTTATCGAAAGATAGACCATCGACAACCATTTCGATACCTTTTGCATCAAGTGCATCTTCAATTAGTTTGTCAGCACGATGACGTGTGTTACATTTTTTACAGTCAATCATCGGATCGTTGAAGTTTCCGATATGACCTGAAGCTTCCCATACTTTCGGGTTCATGAGGATAGCCGCGTCAAGACCGACGTTATACGGCGATTCTTGAATGAATTTCTGCCACCAAGCTTTTTTGATATTATTTTTTAATTCAATCCCAAGTGGGCCATAATCCCACGTATTTGCAAGACCTCCGTAAATATCAGAGCCTGGGAAAACAAAACCTCTTTGCTTTGCTAAGTTAACGACTTGTTCCATTGACATAATAAATCCCTCCAATTATTAATCAAATACGCCTTGGCGGATTTGCGTCCAGATTTTGAATTGAGCTTGCTCAAATAATTCCCCTCAAAATCTGTGACATCCGCCGGAGGCTTTAATTTTGTTCAGCGGGGGCTTATGCTGAAACAAATTAAAAAGCACCCATCCCTGGACATATGTCCAGGGACGAGTGCATGATTACCCGCGGTTCCACCCTAATTGGCTGACGAACAGCCCTCTTTAATAGTGCATTAGCTCCAGGTTGCCGTTTCATGTCGGTACGGGCTTTCACTATCCCCGCTCGCTTCAATTTGACATTACTCATAGACCTATCTTCGCCTATTCAATTCTAACTTAGTTTAGCATGGTTCCGATTTCTTCGCAATAGCTCGCGTCTTCGTATATAATAATCAAGGATAAACAATTGAACGCTTAGGGCGGTGACATATATGGAACTGAATAAGCGTCAGACGGAAATCTTTGAAATCGTTAAAGCAGATGGCCCAATTACTGGCGAACAGATCGCGGAGCGGCTTAAGCTAGCGAGGGCTACAATCCGTCCTGACTTAGCTATTTTAACAATGGCTGGCTTTTTGGATGCAAGACCTCGAGTAGGCTATTTTTATTCGGGAAAAAGACCTGCCCAATCAGTTGCTGACAGTATGACCGGCATGAGGGTGCGTGATTTTCAGTCAATTCCGGTCGTTGTGGAAGAAAATATTTCGGTTTATGATGCAATTTGTCAAATGTTCCTAGAAGATGTTGGGACATTATTCGTCGTCGATCAATCTTCATTTCTTACCGGAGTTCTTTCGAGGAAAGACTTACTAAGAACGAGTCTTGGGAACAATGAATTGGAGAAAATTCCGGTCCATGTCATTATGACGAGAATGCCAAATATTACGTATTGTGATAAGCAGGATACGCTCCTTCATGCGGCGAAGAAAATGATAGACCAGCAAATTGATTCGCTACCTGTTGTCGTTGACAATGGGGAAGGGCTTGAAGTTGTTGGTAGGGTAACCAAAACCAATATTACTGCAGCCTTCCTATCACTTGCGGATGATCACGAATTATGAGGGGGATACTATGAAGAAGCTAATTTTGTTCATCGTTTCTGACTCAGTCGGTGAAACGGCCGACCTTGTTGCAAAAGCAGCGGCAAGTCAATTCAGACAAGGGCTAGAAACCGTATTAATTAAAAGGTTTTCACATGTAGAGGATGAATCGCAACTTGATGAAATCGTCTATTTAGCGAAACAGCAAAATGCAATCATTATCTATACGCTTGTGAAAAGTGCAATGTGTCAAAAACTAAAGCAAGAATGTCGAATTAAAGAAATTCAGTGCATCGATCTCCTTGGGCCAATTATCGAACGGATAGGTATGGAACTTGGTGAAAAGCCATTAGAAGAACCTGGACTTGTGCGGCAACTTGATGAAGATTATTTCAAAAAAATTGAAGCAATTGAATTCGCCGTTAAATATGACGATGGTAGGGATCCGCGAGGTATTTTGAGAGCAGATATTGTTCTAGTAGGTGTTTCAAGAACGTCGAAAACACCCTTATCGCAGTACCTTGCACATAAACGTTTTAAAGTGGCGAATGTTCCACTAGTACCTGAAGTCGAGCCGCCGGAAGAACTATTTATGATTGACCCAGCTAAATGTTACGGACTTGTTATCTCTGCGGAAAAACTAAACTTCATCCGCAGAGAACGTCTCATCGCACTTGGTTTAAAAGATGATGCGAATTATGCGCGAGTTGAGCGGATTGAAGCTGAAATTACGCATTTTAATAATGTCGTCTCGAAAATCGGTTGCAATGTTATCGATGTAACAAACCGGGCTGTAGAGGAAACTGCAAATGTTATACTAAGTGAGCTTACGAATCGTCATTCGTAAGCAAGAAGTGGGAGTTACTGTTAATCCTGAGGTGGAAGGGTATTCATAATCAGGACACAGTGATGTAGAAGGACCGACCGCTAATACGGGTTGGTTCTTCTTTTGCGGATGAAGAATTTTTTTTTGAAATATGAGGTTCATATAGAGATAAAGCTTTACTATTAGTGTAGTATGAAAGATTCCGAGCATAATCGAAAATATTTTGTCGAAAATGAAGGGTTTTTGAATACTATCTCGAATTTAATCTTGATAGAGTGGTTGGTGATAGGATGACGAGAATACCAGAAGAGACTATAGAAGCCGTCCGATCAAAGACTGATATTGTAGATTTAATTGGAGAATATGTGCAACTTACAAAAAGAGGAAAGAACTGGTTCGGGCTTTGCCCGTTTCACGATGAAAGTTCACCTTCTTTCTCAGTTACAGAAGATAAACAACTCTTCCATTGTTTCGGATGTGGCGCTAGTGGAAATGCGATTACCTTCATTATGGATATTGAAAATAGCCCTTTCACCGAAGCCGTTGTAAAGCTCGCTGAACGAACTGGTATTGAAATCGATGCTACAGTGGGTGAAGGATCCGGAGCAAAGCAGCATAATGAATTTAAATCTATGATTGAAGCGCATGCTCTTGCTGCAAACTTTTATAGTCATCTACTCCTAAACACTGTAGAAGGTGAAGAAGCACTAGAATATCTTGAAAAAAGAGGGTTTACGAGAGAGAGTATCGAAAAATATGGAATCGGGTGGTCGCTAAATGATAATGAAGCGCTGTCGGGTCTACTAAAGCGTAAGAGTTTCGATATGAGGGATATGGAACGTGCTGGGCTTTGCATCATGAAAGACGATGGGACTGGCTATTTTGACAGATTTCGAGCACGTATCATGTTCCCGCTTCATGACGACAATGGTAACGTTGTAGCATTTTCTGGACGTATACTTACCGGTTCAAAACAGGAAGCCAAATACCTAAATAGTCCCGAAACCCCAATATTCGAAAAGAGTCATATTCTGTACAATTTTCACAATGCACGTCTTAACGTCCGGAAAACGGGTAAAGTAATACTGTTTGAAGGATTTATGGACACGATATCGGCTGATCGTGCTGGTGTGACGAATAGTGTTGCCGTAATGGGCACATCTTTATCAGATACACATCTGCTGAAATTAAAAAGAATTGCTAAAGATCTTATCATTTGCTGTGACGGAGATGATGCTGGATGGGAAGCGGCAAAACGATTCGCAGACATGGCCACCCAAAAAGGGTTGGATGTTAAAATCGCGTTGTTGCCTGGAAAGATGGACCCCGATGACTACATCACAGAGCATGGCGGTGATGCATTTCGCGAAAAGGTCATCGGTAATCCCCATTCATTCATGTCATTCATAATGGCATATGCAAAGCGATCAAAGAACCTATCTTATGAAAACGATGTGTTGCAATATATCCATGAAGTATTGGAAGAATTAGCGAAGCGTTCATCGCCAGTAGAGCGGGATCTTTATTTCCGGCAGCTTTCAACCGTGACTGGTGTATCAATCGAAGCCATTAATCAGCAGTTTATAAAAATGGCGGGACATCAAGCGAAGAAAGCAAAAACAGAACCAAAGCATGGGGAAACTATGCGTCCTCAACCTACTGTTCCAATCAGAAAGAAGACCGGTACTGAGCGTGCAGAGCGATTGTTGCTCTTTCACCTGTTAAGTGATGGGGAATTGTTTGATCGAATACGATTGGACAAGCAAAACCTGTTCGTTCGAGAAGATTATGTTGCCATCTTCATTCGGCTCGCTGGGTTTTATGAACAACACGGAATACCTGATTTCCACAGGTTTGCGGAATCGTTGGAAGACCGAGAACTTAGAAAAATTGTATTAGAATCTGCAATGGTGGAAAGAGATCCTGAACACGCTGCGGAAGAAATAGCTGATTGTATCAGTCACCTTGAAAAATATAAAATTAGTTTGACAATCCATGCAAAGATCCATGAATCGAAAGAAGCAGAAAAAATAAATGATCATACCCGGGCGCTGGAGCTGGCCAGGGAAATTATACAGCTCCGGAAATCATTGACGACATTGTAGTCGTTTTCCGGTGTACTTAGGAGGAACGGGTAAGATGAGCAAAAAAGAACAAACAGAAGATATGGAAATTGAAATGACTGTTGAAGAAGTGAAGGCAAACCTGTTGGAGGCCGGAAAGAAAACAGGTGAACTTACGCTCGATGAGGTAACTGAGAAGTTATCTGTGTTTGAAATGGAACCTGAACAGTTCGAAGAATTCCTTGATTTGATTGAAGTACAAGGAATTGAAATGGACCGCAAAGCCGATGAAGAAGCCGGCGATGAGGGGAAAGTAGTGGCAGAAGAAAAGTTCGATTTGAATGACCTCAGTGTCCCACCAGGTGTTAAAATCAACGATCCTGTAAGAATGTACTTGAAAGAAATTGGGCGTGTTGATTTACTGACAGGTGCGGAGGAAGTTGAACTTGCAATTCGCATCCTGGATGGCGATGAAGAGGCGAAAAAGAGGCTTGCAGAAGCCAACTTGCGTCTAGTCGTAAGTATTGCAAAGCGGTATGTCGGACGTGGCATGCTGTTCCTTGATTTAATTCAAGAAGGAAACATGGGGCTCATTAAAGCAGTCGAGAAATTCGACCATACGAAAGGCTTCAAGTTCAGTACGTACGCAACGTGGTGGATACGTCAGGCAATCACCCGTGCAATCGCGGACCAAGCCCGTACAATCCGGATTCCAGTTCATATGGTTGAAACCATCAATAAGTTGATTCGTGTTCAGCGTCAATTACTACAGGATCTTGGTCGTGAACCATCTCCAGAGGAAATTGGAGAAGAAATGGATTTAACTGCTGAAAAAGTACGTGAAATCCTAAAAATTGCACAAGAACCTGTATCACTTGAAACGCCAATTGGGGAAGAAGATGATTCTCACCTCGGTGACTTCATAGAAGACTCAGAGGCTCAGTCACCGTCTGATCATGCAGCATATGAGTTATTGAAAGAACAACTGGAAGACGTACTCGATACGTTGACAGACAGGGAAGAAAACGTGCTTCGTCTGCGTTTTGGTCTTGATGATGGTCGTACAAGAACACTTGAAGAAGTCGGTAAAGTGTTTGGCGTAACCCGTGAACGAATTCGTCAAATCGAGGCAAAAGCATTACGCAAACTGCGTCACCCATCTAGAAGTAAACGACTAAAAGACTTTCTTGAATAAAAAAGGGCATCGGCATAATTTGTGCCGATGCTTTTTTCACTGTTAAGCAACAGGGCAGCTGATTGGCGCTCTCCGATTTACCTACACTTTTCAAGGAGCGATTTATACTATGAATCCACAGCGAAAACGAATGATTATTTCGGAAATAAAATATTGGAAGCAGAATAAGTTGTTGCCGGAACATTACTGTGATTTTCTAATTACTCTCTATGCTCAAGGGCAGGATGAGAAGGAAGTGAAAGCCACCGAAGCCATTCTTGTCAAGGAAAAAAAGAAATTGGAACGGAAAATTGTTTTGATGACCATACTAGCGATAATCGTTAGTGGAGGCATGTTCGTATTTACCCAATACCCAGGGTGGACACTTACCTTGACGGCTGTTGTTTTGTTCTCGTTTCTCCTGTTGACGATGCGTAAATCAATGATTCAAATGGGAATAGCACCTATTTTATACATACTGGCATCCTTAATGTTGTTATTAATGTCACTGAAGCTATGGGTTGTCTTTTTCGATGGGCATACGATGTTACTAATCGGATTACTTATGTTGAACTGTGCGCTCTGGCTATTTGCAGGACGTATGCTAAAATTACAGTATTTCACAATCTCTGGTGCAGCTGGGCTACTATTAATCATCGTATTTTTACTTGTTTCGTTCTGAATTCTCCTATTCTTTCAGTAATAGTTGTGAAAACGGTAGACAATTCGTTATAATTGAAATTGTAAGCGTTCACAACAAAGGGGATGAAGATGTTGAATTTCGATTTGACAGAAGAACAACAGATGATTAAAAAAATGATTCGGGAATTCGCAGATGAAGTTGTTGCACCAGGTGCAATCGACCGCGACCGGACAAAAGAATTTCCAGTACAGGTGTTTAAACAGCTCTCCGAAATGGGAATGATGGGTTTACCGTTTTCTGAGGAATATGGGGGCGGAGGAGCCGACACAGTAAGTTTCGCAATTGTTACGGAAGAACTGAGCCGGGCATGTGCATCAACAGGAATTACATATTCGGCGCATATTTCTTTGGGAGGGGCACCGCTCAACCTATTTGGCACTGAAGAACAGAAACAGAGGTATTTGACGCCAATTTGTACAGGGGAATCATTAGGCGCATTTGGATTGACAGAATCGAATGCGGGCTCGGATGCGGGGGGGACGCAAACGACAGCAAAAGAAGACGGGGACGATTATGTCATCACCGGTTCTAAAGTGTTTATCACGAATGCGAGCTATGCCAAGCACCTTGCAATTACTGCTATCACTGGGAATGAAGACGGAAAGAAAGAAATTAGTGCAATAATCGTTCCGACTGATGCAGAAGGCTTCACGGTTATTGATAACTATGAAAAAATGGGGCTAAATGCTTCTAATACGACAGAACTTGTGCTTGACAACGTCCGAGTACCAAAAGAGAACCTGTTAGGGACTCAAGGTAACGGTTTCCGACAATTCCTCGTAACGTTAGACGGTGGACGTATTGGGATCGGTGCTATGGCAGTAGGAATCGCTCAGGCGGCATTTGACCGGGCACTCCGCTACTCTAAAGAACGTAAGCAATTCGGCAAAACTCTTTCTGAATTCCAAATAACACAATTTAAGCTGGCAGATATGGCGATGAAAATTGAGCTTGCACGCAATATGGTCCATAAAGCAGCATGGCTGAAAGATCAAGGACGTCCATTCTCGAAAGAAGCTTCCATGTGTAAACTATATGCATCGGAAATTGCTATGGAAGTAGCGAGTGAAGCAATCCAGATTCATGGCGGTTATGGCTATATGAAAGAATATGAAGTCGAACGCTATATGAGGGATGCCAAGCTTCTTGAAATTGGAGAAGGAACTTCGGAAGTCCAAAGAATGGTCATTGCCAGACTAATTGGCTGTTAACAATAAAAGCGTCTTGCACCCGCTTAGACCCGAGCATTTGGTGCCTGTAGCTAGATAATAATAAAATATTTGTCGAAATTGTCACAAACACCGAAAAGATCATCGTTAACCCTTTCAGTTTTCTATTGAATACAGTACAATAATAGTTGTGTACTGTATTCATTACAGAATAGATCCTGATAAAGGAGGGTAATTCAATGGGAAAAAATCCAATAATTCCTTATATTCTTATTTTTGCGCTTGGAATCGGTCTTATTTTCTTCATGTCCCTTTATGGACTTGAACAGAAAAGTGAAATCGCTGAACAAGGCGAAGAGGGGGTAACTGAAGAAGCTCCAAGTTCTGCGGAATTTGATGCTGAAGCAGTTGCTCAAGGGAAATGTATCGGCTGTCACGGTGGAGACCTTACAGGCGGAATGGGACCAGGACTGGTTGGAACTAAACTGTCTAAGGATGAAATTAAAAACATCATAAAAGACGGTACTGATGGCGGAATGCCAGCAGGACTCGTTTCGGATGATGCCGAGCTTGACGCTATGGCAGATTATATTTTATCACTTAAATAATCCTTAATTAGGAAGAGCTGTCAGTTAGCAGAGCATTTCTGTAAACTGATGGCTTTTTCTGTTTTTTATGTTGAACAATTGAATACTTATATAAACAAAGCGAAGGTTACTCTTAGCCCCGCTGCGAATTCAATAGGATTCTTAATTTCAACAAATAGGATAAAGTGCAAAATACGACAAAATCCAATACAATAAAAGTATTGAAAGGCGGCGATCAATTGAATTCCGAACGATTATCTAACAGATTGAAGGCGGTTGCTTCTTTCGTTGACGAGGGTGCAGTCGTTGCAGATATCGGCAGCGACCATGCTTATTTGCCATGTTTCCTCATTCATACAAAGAAAGTGAAGAGGGCAGTCGCAGGAGAAGTAGCCAAAGGGCCATTTGAGTCTGCGGTTAAAAATGTGAGACGTGAAGGTTTTTCCGATGCGATTACCGTGCGATTGGCAGATGGTTTATTCGCTATCGAAGAAAATGATGCTGTCGATACGGTGACAATCGCGGGGATGGGTGGACCGCTCATCGCTACAATTTTGGAGAGCGGAAAAGACCGTCTTTCTCAAGTGAAGCGAATCATCGCACAACCGAATATATATTCTAGAGCAATCCGAGAATGGGCCGTTTCTAACGGTTGGAAAATAATAAAAGAACACATTTTGAAAGAAGACGGCAAAATATATGAAATTATCGTGATGGAAAAAGGGCAAGCGGTCTATGAGGAACTAGAATTAATGGCAGGACCTTTGTTATTGACTTCAAAAACCGACGTATTCATTGAAAAGTGGGAAAGTGAATTGTCGGAATGGAATCGCGTACTTGATTCCCTCGAAAAAACAATTGAAACAGAGGCAATAAAAACGAAAAAAGTACAGTTGGCACGTCATATTGCGTTAGTTAGGAAGGTGTTGACAACGTGAAAAAAGTGAATGGTCATGAAATTATTGCGCTTTTTGAAAAGTGGTCCCCAAAACGATTTGCAATGGATGGAGATCCAGTCGGTCTTCATATCGGGCAATTGAATCGAACTGTAGAAAATGTGCTTGTTACATTGGATGTCAATGAAGAAGTGATTGATGAGGCGATTCGAAAAGGTGCCAACCTTATTATCGCGCACCATCCACCAATCTTCAGGCCGTTGAAAAGCCTATTAACAGACACGCCGCAAGGTAGCATGATCGAAAAGTGCATTAAAAATGATATAGCTGTCTATGCGGCACATACAAATCTTGACGTTGCACCGGGCGGAGTGAATGATATGCTCGCTGAAAAACTTGGTTTGGTTGACACTAAAATAGTTGAGTCGACGCATTCTGAGTCACTTTATAAACTGGTTGTCTTCAGCCCCGCAACACATGCGGATGACATTAGACAAACGCTGGAAAAAGCGGGTGCTGGTGCAATTGGCGATTATGTCGGATGCAGTTTTAGCGCATCAGGTATTGGGCGTTTCACACCTGTCGAGGGGGCTGAGCCGTTTATTGGTGAAATGGGTAAAAGTGAGGCGGTTGAAGAGGAAAGAATCGAAGTGGTTGTCCCTGGACCTATTCGCAGTAAGGTACTAAAAGCGATGTTAGAAGTCCATCCATACGAAGAACCTGCGTATGATTTAGTCGTTCTTGATCAACAGTCAACTGACTATGGTCTTGGTCGTGTTGGGAAACTTTTAGAAAAGACAACGCTTGGACAATTTGCGGAACTTGTAAAAAAAGCTTTTGATGTCCCGGCACTTCGATTTGTGGGTGATCCAAACAAGCAGATTCGAAAAGTTGCTGTCTTGGGCGGAGATGGGAATAAATATATAGGAGCTGCTAAACGAAGCGGAGCGGATGTTCTGGTAACCGGGGATTTGTATTACCATGTTGCACATGACGCAGAAGCGATGGGTATTGCTGTCATTGACCCGGGGCACAATATTGAGAAAGTGATGATTGAAGGTGTTGCAGACTATATGCAGGCAGCTTGCGCGCAGGCTAGCTATAATGTCTCGTTTATCGAATCGGAAATTGTCACAGAACCGTTTACTTTCATTTGATAATGTTTGACGAAAAAAACCAGCCTCTGTAAAAGAGGCTGGTTCATTTTAAAGATGAAAATATGTTTTTCAACACGGAATAGTGTCTAGCTCTAAGCGCCAGAAGCTTATCTTAAGTTGTTGTGTACGGTTCAATTCGTATCACAGGTGTAGGGTTTTTAATTTTAGGTAGAATTTTTTCTACTAGGAATTTCCGTTCTGGAAGATGTGTAGAAGTATCTTCAGGATCGAACTTCTCAAGGAAAGCAATTACTTCACGAACAATCAAAGTTGGTGTCGAAGCACCCGCAGTGACAGAGACAGTTTCAACACCTTCCAACCACTTCACATCGAGTTCCGAAAGATCCGAGATTCGGTATGATGGGGTGTTGGCAATTTCGACAGAGACTTGTGTCAGGCGATTCGAGTTGTTGCTCTTCGGATCTCCTACGACGATAAGAAGGTCTGATTCCCCGGCATGCTGTGCGACGGCCTCCTGCCTTACTTGAGTAGCAAGACAAATTTCCTTATGAACTTCGATATGTGGATATTTCAGTTTAAGTGCGTCCATAATGTGAACAACATCCCATTGGCTCATTGTTGTTTGGTTTGTGACAAGCAATTTAGGGTTCTGTACAGTAAGATTTTCGACATCCTTAATCGTTTCTATCAAATGGACCGCGTGAGGTGCCACACCGATTGCACCTTCTGGTTCTGGATGATATTTTTTTCCGATGTAAATGATGTCGTAGCCTTCTGCAGTTTTTTCCCCAATCAAGTCATGGGTGACAGTTACATCAGGACAAGTTGCATCAATCGATACAAGGCCTTTTCTTTTCGCAAGCTCCCGCACTTCAGGAGAAACACCATGTGCTGTGAAAATCACTGTACCCGTCTCAACTTTTTCAAGAATTTCTAGACGATTTTCACCATCAATCGTGATGATGCCATCTTCTTCAAACGCATCGGTAACATGTTTGTTATGGACAATCATTCCCAATATATAAATGGGTCTCGGCAATGTTTTGTCGAGTGCCGCATTTCTTGCGATGATCATTGCATCGACAACCCCATAGCAATAACCTCTAGGGGTAATCTTTAATACTTTCATGTCGTTTCACTCCTCTAATAGGATCTACCATCCATTATAACGGAGTTGGACGGCGGATTCAAAATTATCGGATGGGCGGCTGAAAAATACGGGGGGCTGACAGTCCGGAAGTGACATTAGCAACTGACCGTGCGGCAGCTGCTCCACTTGTAGGTAAACTAGCGGCACCAGCTACCGGAAGTGATTGAAAGCCTTTGTACAATCTCCACATTGCGGGCAAGTTTTGAACCATTGGCGCGAATTGTTGGACCACAGGAGCGAATTGCTGGGCTGTGTTTAAGAATTGGTTTGCCGTTTGCATATACGATTCCATTTTTGATGGAATTGGTTGCTCTCCTGGACCACCCATAGGGCCACCACCTAATGGATTGTTCTGCGGGCCATTCATTTGAGCACCTAATGGATTGTTCTGTGGACCCCCCATAGGGCCACCAAATGGATCGTTCTGTGGACCATTCATGAATGGTTGTATAGGTGCCTGCAATTGCCCCATTTGAGGAGGTGGTCCGAAGTTCATTTGTCCCATAGGAGCCGGTGGCGGTTGTTGTCGCGCGAATGGATAAAAGGATTCATATCTCATAATTATCTCCTTTCAATAAATCAGAATGGACTTTCACATAGTATACTATGCGAAAATCGCATACGGCGGAACGAAATCGTGTTATAATAGGTGTACATTAGGAGGGTTACGAATGTCTAAATTTACAGACTATCAATTTAAACCGTTTTTACGGGAAGCAATCGGGAGGCTCGGCTTTGAAAATCCGACACCGATCCAAAAGGAAATCATACCGCTTATTCTGAAGGGTACAAATGCAATCGGACAAGCACATACAGGAACGGGGAAATCCCACAGTTTCCTTATACCGATATTACAACGGACAGATGCAACTGTCGATGAACTGCAAGCAGTTATCACGGCCCCGACAAGAGAGTTGGCGACGCAACTGTACAATGAACTTGCGAAGATGACAGAAGGCACGGAGGTGCGCAGTTCGCTGCTCATAGGTGGTACGGACAAGCAGCGGTCTATCGGGAAATTAAAATCGAATCCGCATATTATCGTTGGAACGCCAGGACGAATTAACGATATGTCCGAAAATGGGGCACTTGTAATTCATACAGCAAAAATCTTGGTTATAGATGAAGCGGACCTTGCATTCGACATGGGCTTTATTGAAGATATCGATAAGTTCGCAGCAAAAATGCCTGCTAAACTTGAAATGTACGTATTTTCTGCAACGATTCCGGAAAAGCTAAAACCGTTCCTAACTAAATACATGGAATCACCTGTTCATGTAAAAATTGGTGAACGCAAACCATTGACGGAAGGGATGCACTACTCCCTAGTACCTGTTCGCAGTATGAGTAAAAAGAAAAAGTTACTGCAAGTAATGGAAGGGATCAATCCTTATTTGGCAATCATCTTTATGAATACAAGACAAAACGCTGAAGGACTCGCAACTTACCTTGCAGAAAGCGGCATTAAAGTCGGAAGAATTCACGGCGATTTAACACCGCGTGAACGGACACGAATGATGAAGCAAATCCGGGATCTAGAATTCCAATATATAGTAGCGACAGACCTTGCGGCACGCGGAATTGATATTCCTGGTGTCAGTCACGTTATTAACTTCGAACTTCCTGATGACCTTGAATTTTTCATTCACCGCGTGGGACGTACTGCACGTGCTGGGCTTAAGGGAACGGCAATTACACTGTATGAACCTTCTGAAGACGATAAAGTAGTCAGAATTGAAAAGATGGGTATTCCATTTGTTCATGAAGAAGTAAAAAATGGTGAGTGGGTTGAAGTAAAAGAGCGTCATTCAAGACGAAATCGAGTAAAAGAAGTAGATGATATTGACCGTAAAGCAATCTCATTCGTACCAAAGCCGTCGAAAGTGAAACCAGGCTATAAAAAGAAAATGGCTCAGCAAGTAGAGAGCTTCAAAAAGAGAGAAAGGAGACTGAAACGTAAAAAATGACAAATGATAAGCCACTATTGCTTGGCTCCCATGTTTCGATGAGCGGAAGCAAAATGTTGTTAGGCTCAAGCGTGGAAGCTGCAAGTTACGGAGCAACTACATTCATGATTTATACCGGTGCACCCCAGAACACACGGAGGAAGCCGATTGAGGAACTGAATATTGCAGCGGGCCATCTTAGTATGGAGGAAAATGGTCAGTCAAATATCGTCGTCCATGCTCCGTATATTATCAATATTGCTAATACGTTAAAGCCCGAGACATTCAGACTTGGTGTCGACTTCCTTCAAAGTGAAATCGAGCGCACAGCTGCACTTGGCGTTGACCAGATTGTTCTTCATCCAGGCGCGCATGTTGGTGCTGGTGTTGACCTAGGGATCGCGAAAATTATCGAAGGACTAAATGAAGTGCTTTCCCAGGACTATCCCGTCCGCATAGCTCTCGAAACGATGGCGGGGAAAGGGACTGAATGCGGTCGTAACTTTGATGAAATTGCCGCGATTATCGATGGAGTCACACATAACGAGCGTTTATCGGTTTGTTTTGATACTTGTCACGTTCATGATGCGGGCTATGATATCGTTGGTGATTTTGAAGGAGTGCTAAACGAGTTCGATAAAATTGTGGGCATGGACAGAATATCTGTTATTCATGTTAATGATAGTAAGAACGAGCGCGGTGCAATGAAGGACCGACATGAAAATATAGGTTTCGGCCATATCGGCTTTGAACCACTTTCTTATATTGTCCATCATGAAGGATTCCAATCGATTCCTAAAATTCTTGAAACACCATTTGTGGGTCTGGATCCAAAGAAAAAATCGGCACCTTATAAATTTGAGATAGAAATGTTTAAGGCGAAATCGTTTCAACCAGATAAGATTGATCTGCTAAGAATTTAAATAGAAAACCCGCCTGCAAAGTATATATACGCAGGCGGGTTTTCTTCTTTTAAATAAATTTATCACTTGGTGGAGTCTAAATACTTCTTGAATAGGATTTCAGTCTTTCTATCACCAATAGCTCCACGGATTTTATTGATAAACGTTTCAGGAACACCGGTGAAAAGCCAATGGAAAGAAATTTCATCAAGCAATGGTCGAAGTGCCCTTATTTCTGTCTTAGAAAAGTCAATTCCATATTGCTTTGCAATGATTTTCACTTCATCATCACTTCTCATTTTGACTTCATTCAGTAGTTGAGCATAATCCACTAATAATCCCTTCTTTCTTAAATGGTTGTATCCGGTCGTGTCATGGTTTATAATTTGACGAGGGAATCGGAATGATTCCTGTTTCAAAGAAAGGATAGTAAAATGACAAATAATCTTATTCAATTGGACGATGTCAGTTTCAATTATGAACAGTCAATCGCCCTTGATCATATTTCTCTTGAGGTAGGAGAGGGTGAATTTTGGGCGTTGATAGGGCCAAATGGTTCTGGTAAATCAACACTCATCAATATTATTCTCGGTCTCTTACAACCAACGAGTGGAACAGTAAAGCTTTTCGGTTCGGAAATAGAATCATTTAAGCACCGGGAACGGATTGGCTATGTTTCACAGAAATCCAATTCTTTTAACTCTGGTTTCCCAGCAACCGTTCTTGAAGTTGTGCGGAGCGGATTAACTCGGAAAGTAGGAATGTTCAAAAGCTTTTCAAAAAAAGATGAGCAGCGAACATTAGAAGCGCTTAGCATAGTCGGTATGGACACTTTCGCACAACGGAATATGGGCGAGCTCTCCGGTGGCCAGCAGCAGCGTGTGTTCATTGCAAGAGCGCTTGCAGGAAAACCAGATCTTCTTATTATGGATGAACCGACAGTTGGTATTGATCAGCAAAATGTCGCGTCGTTTTATTCTATGCTCAATACATTAAATCGTGAGCACGGAATTGCGATTTTACTTGTGACACATGAAATTGACCTTGTTACTGATCTCGCAACCCATGTGGCTTGTTTGAACCGAACAATTCATTTTCACGGTAAACAATCCGATTATAAAAAGATGGAAGATGATGACGTTTCTAGATGGTATGGACACCCAGTTCGCCGCGTCCATCAGCACACGGATGAGGTGGAACGATGATTAATGATATTTTATCGTATGAGTTTTTGCAAAATGCATTTCTTTCCGGCTTAATCATCGGTGTCATCGCTCCTTTACTTGGCTTGTTTATCGTCGTCAGACGTCTTTCCCTGATTGCGGATGCGCTCAGTCATGTTGCACTTGCGGGAATCGCTGGAAGCCTTTATTTAAGCCAGCAAGTGCTCTTCTTTGCTGCGCTGAACCCAGTTTACCTTGGGATCGCATCTGCAGTAGGTGGGTCACTACTGATTGAGAAGTTGCGGGGGGCATACCGTCATTATGAAGAACTTGCAATTCCGGTTATTTTGTCGGCAGGTATTGGCCTTGGCGCTATTTTCATCTCATTATCGAAAGGCTATGGCTCTGATTTGATTGGCTATTTATTCGGTTCAGTGTCAGCGGTTAGCAGGCAGGATCTTTTCGTTGTTATCATCATTGCAATCATTGTCATCACTTATATCCGATTTCTTTATAAAGAACTATTTGCCTTATCATTCGATGGGGAGTATGCCAAGGTTTCTGGTATTAATTCACGCTATATCCAGATGGTGTTCATGATCATTGTAGCGCTTGTTATTGGGGCTTCTATGCGGATTGTCGGTATTTTACTTGTATCATCACTTATGACGATTCCGGTAGCGGCAGCTATCCAACTTGCGAAAAGTTTTAAGAGCGCGATGATTTACTCCATTATTTTCGGTGAGTTAGCGGTTATCATTGGACTTGTTTCTGCCTATTATCTTGATATTGCTCCGGGGGGAACGATTGTCGTCACATCGATAGTTATTTTGTTAGTGGTACTCGCTTGGAAGAAAATACAAGGCGGACGTAATGCCCGTACAGTGAAGGGGGAGTTGGTATGACACTCGATGAGGCATGGCGGATTCTTCAGGAAAATCAATTTAAACGGACGAAAAATAGAGATACAATTTTACAGTTCTTTTCGCATAAAGACCGCTATTTAACGGCTCTTGAAGTGAAGAATTTCATGGCGAAGGATAACCCTGGAATAAGTTTCGATACAATTTATCGAAACTTGACGACGTTTTCTGAACTCGGTATTCTGGAAGAAACCGATTTGAATGGGGAACGAAATTTCCGTATGCAATGTGATCCAGGCATCCACCATCACCATTTCATCTGTACTGCATGTGGTAAGACGCGCAGCATCCCGCATTGCCCTATGGAAATG
Organism: Sporosarcina sp. FSL K6-1540; assembly: GCF_038620285.1. Classification (NCBI taxonomy): domain Bacteria; kingdom Bacillati; phylum Bacillota; class Bacilli; order Caryophanales; family Caryophanaceae; genus Sporosarcina; species Sporosarcina sp. FSL K6-1540. The sequence goes on along the minus strand of NZ_CP152018.1, from coordinate 4,366,445 downwards.
ATTACTGTTAATTTACCCGACTATGAAGTGGAAGGACATAAATTCGAAATCTACGGAAAATGTCCGCTATGTGTGGAACAATGAAAAGCGGAAGGCGCCTTCCAGATGCGACAGGCATAAGTCGATCCAGCGACGTGGCGATCTTTGCCACATAGCTGGATTGCTTATGACCAGAGCGGCTGGCGCCTAAAAGGAACGCAGCATAAGTGCGCCACTTAAGAGGAAGCGGTCTTAAAACCGTGACGTCCTGTCGCGACAAGGAGGGATGAAGTTCAATCCCTCCCCACTACGTACCCAGCAGCCTTGCAGGTACGTAGTGGCGTCTCTACAAGGCTTGAAGCGACTCGAGGGTCTAGGGCGCTGAAGCTAAACATAATTCTAAGTCGAAAAAACGGTGTGAAACTCTATCATGAGAGTTTCACACCGTTTTTTTAATTAAATGAAGGTTCTTCTATAGGAAATAACTTCTTGATCCAACTATTCGCTTCTTGCCAATCGTAGACTCGGATGACGCCTTCAGGAATCGGCATCCTGTTATACGGTGTGTCAAATAGTATGACAGGAATGTCGAGTTCTTCATGGATTTCAACCGCGTTGTCATGCTTGTCTTCAAAAAATGCATGAACACCGAACTTTTTCGCGGTCTCAATTTTATAATGACTTCCGACAAGTTCGATATGATCGTACGGGATTTCCTGTTGTTTGAACCAGTCCAGCGTGGAGTCATAGACATGATGGCCACGGGCAGAAATGTAATACAGTTCAAACTGCGCTTGAAAGCTAGTTAAAATGTCTTTGGCATATTGTTGTGCGGGAGACGTTTTGTAAATATGTGCCTCCGCACCTTTATACCACTCGTAGAATGCTTTTTCATCTACTGTAAATGCTTTTGTTAAGTCATATTCTTTAATATCATCAAGGACAAGATTACATCCGAACTGTTCATTGATATGCGGCAAGAGAGAAGTGGGGCATGTCACTGTACCATCAATGTCGATGCCGAAGCGGAGGTTTCTCATTCCGCTGTCTCACCTTGCAGGAGGAGTTCTTCCTGTCTTTTCTTTTCGAAATACTCTTCCGCAAGCTTGTCGATTTCGATTTTTAACTCTTCAACCATCGTTGCTTCCGGTACTTTGCGGACTGTTTTTCCTTTCATGAAGAGAAGGCCTTCGCCACGTGCACCCGCGATTCCAATATCCGCTTCACGCGCTTCGCCGGGACCGTTGACTGCACAGCCAAGCACTGCCACTTTAAGTGGAGCTTTAATATGCGAAATATATTCTTCAATTTCATTTGCGATCGTAATAAGGTCAATTTCAATTCGTCCGCATGTAGGGCATGAAATAAGTGTCGCGGCGTTTGAGGAAAGACCGAATATTTTTAGCAACTCCCTTGCCACTTTAACCTCTTGGACAGGATCGGCACTCAGTGATACACGCATCGTGTTGCCGATGCCTGCTGATAGAAGGGTGCCGAGACCCGCAGAGCTCTTAATAGACCCCGAAAACAACGTCCCAGACTCTGTAATGCCGAGGTGTAAGGGATAATCGAATGCTGCCGCAGCTTTTTGATACGCTTCGACCGCTAAATTTACATCGGAAGCTTTTAACGACACGATGATATCGTGGAAATCAAGGTCTTCCAATATTTTAATATGATGCAGAGCACTCTCTACCATTCCGTCGGCAGTTGGATAGCCATATTTTTCAAGAATTTTTTTCTCAAGTGAACCGGCGTTGACACCAATTCGAATCGGAATACCTTTTGCTTTAGCTGCATTGACGACAGCTTCGACTTTTGCCTGTCTTCCGATATTACCAGGGTTAATCCGAATTTTGTCTGCCCCTTGTTCAATAGCGATCAACGCTAATTTATAGTCGAAATGGATATCGACGACAAGAGGAATGTTGATACGTTTTTTGATTTCACCGATAGCATATGCCGCGCGCTCATCTGGACACGCAACACGGACAATTTGGCATCCGGCATCTTCTAAACGCATGATTTCTGCGACTGTTGCTTCGACGTCATGTGTCTTGGTCGTTGTCATACTTTGGATGAAAAGCTCATCACTTCCGCCGATTGTCAGGTTACCAACTCGTACAGGACGTGTGTTTTTTCTGTTTATCATAGCATTCATTTATTTCGCTCCTTAGTCGGCATTAGCCTCATAACTATAACTATTTTAGCAATCTTCATAGCAAAAAGACAAGGGACAACCCTTATCGATTAGACTCTATGCATTTTTCCGTTTGCATAACGGTAAGTGGGAGTACGATTTTCTCGCCTCCAATAATCTGTTGATTTTGAAGATGTGGGTTCAATGAATAGAAGGAAGCCAATCTATCAATGAAGCCAGATTCGGGATCGGGATACAATGAGAATAGTGTTTCAATCGTATCTCCATCAACTGTTGTGACAGGTATCGTCTTGACTTGTTCTTCTTCACATGCAGGCTGTTCTTGAACAAAAGAAGCAAGCGGGATTGTGCCTTCCATTAAATCGAGTCGGATGAAATGAACGGTTACGAATAATAAGGCTGCGAGTAGTAGTATTCTCATGGAAATTCCCCCTTTCGCCACTATATGCACGAAAAGAGGAAGTATTCATCGAGGTATTTTGGGATAGTACTTAGCAGCCACCGCAATATAAGCGAAGTGGACAAGGGATGTAATACCTGTACTAACGTTTTTCATTGCCGGAAAGAAATCAAGTCCGATGGTCAGAAGAATAGGGATGGTAATCGCGATAGCGGAAGTTCTCCACATATGACGGTATTCTCCTCGTCTTTTCATCAGTTTTAACAACAGGATTCCCACGTAACCAAAAATACTGATTCGGATGAAGATATAAGTCGTACTGATAACGAGCTGCAGAAGAAATGCAATTGGATAAATGAGTCCACCGATTGTTTCTCCGTGTTCGAGCAGTTCTGGCGATGATTCGAATAAGACTGCATCTCCTGCTATATAACGGGTGAATGATAGCAATGTGAACAACGCAACGAAAATGAAAACATAGCGAAACACTTTGCCGATAGGTAATAGGCGAAAGGCTGCTAATTTTTTAGGTTCATGGATTGCTGCTTTGACTAGTTGGTGGAACTTCACTATAAAACCCCCTCCATCAATAACAGTCTATCATTTTACGACGCAATTGTGCGCGCTACTATTTTCGACAGAATGATGACGTTTCGTAAATCAATTGTAAAGGGAATGTAAAGATTCGACTACTACTATTTACAATTTGGGGTGACTATCCTCATAATGAGATGCAATACATAAAGCATAATGAGGGGTTGACTGCGTAATGGAGGTAAACTGGCAGGAAATGCTGTTTCAGTTTCTTGGTGGACTCGGAATTTTCTTGTTCGCTATAAAGTATATGGGAGATGGCCTTCAAAAAGCGGCGGGTGATAGGCTCCGCGCAATCCTTGACCGATTCACGACGAATCCGTTCATGGGTGTACTTGTCGGAATTATCGTCACAGTCTTGATTCAATCGAGTTCTGGGACGACTGTTATTACCGTAGGACTTGTGAGCGCAGGTTTCATGACGCTTCGTCAAGCGATTGGCGTCATAATGGGAGCGAATATCGGAACGACTGTTACTGCTTTTATCATCGGATTAGATGTAGGAGCCTATGCACTTCCGATTATGGCGTTTGGGGCGTTCCTAATCTTTTTCATTAAAAAGAGTTCAATTAGAAATATAGGTGAAGTTATTTTTGGATTTGGTGGCCTGTTTCTAGGACTTGAATTAATGAGTGGTGGGATGAAGCCGCTTAGGGAACTAGAAACGTTTACAGATCTAATGATATCGATGAGTGACCAGCCTATGCTCGGCGTCGTGGTTGGAACGGTATTTACTTTGATTGTTCAAAGCTCCAGTGCGACAGTTGGTATTTTGCAAGGGCTTTATGCAGAAAATCTCGTCGATATCAATGGAGCATTACCAATTTTATTCGGAGATAATATTGGAACAACGATTACAGCTGTGCTTGCTTCAATCGGAGCATCGGTAGCGGCAAAGCGTGCTGCCGCAGCACACGTATTATTTAATGTTGTCGGAACGGTCATATTCATGCTACTTCTTATACCCTTTACTGCGTATGTCGAGTGGATATCAGGGGTATTGGCCCTTGAAAATAAAATGCAAATTGCATTTGCACACGGTTCGTTCAATATTGCCAATACAATCATCCAATTCCCTCTAATTGGAGCATGGGCTTGGTTGGTTACAAAAATGATCCCAGGTGAAGATGTATTAATAGAATACAAGCCGAAGCATTTGGACAGGCACTTTATAGAACAATCACCTGCAGTTGCAATCGGACAAGCGAAAGAAGAAATTATTCGTATGGGTGAATTCGGTGTCCGTGGTTTACAGGAGTCTTTCGAATACTTGAAAACGGGTAATAAAAAACACGCAGAGACTGCTTATCAAATTGAAGATGCCATCAATAACTTGGACCGCAAGATTACGGACTATCTTGTTGAAATTACTTCAGTTAGTATTTCGCCAGTTGAATCTGCACGTCACTTTATGCTTATGGATACGGTTCGTGATATTGAACGCATTGGTGATCATTTCGAAAATATCATTGAACTCATTGACTATCGTGATGTTAACCGCGTAAAATTGACGGAAGATGCGATGAATGATTTGACGGAAATGTTCACGCTAACGATTGAAACCGTTCAGAAAGCTGTTGACGCACTCAATCAAAATGATATGGAAATGGCAAGAACGGTTGCTGAAAAAGAAGTTCTCATTGACAAGATGGAACGGAAATTTAGAAAAAATCATATTTTGAGGCTTAATGAAGGTCGTTGTACAGCACAATCTGGAATGGTATTTGTCGATATTGTTTCTAACTTAGAGCGGGTCGGTGACCATGCCGTAAATATAGCCGAAGCAATTCTTGGAAACAGAGCATAATCGTTCGAATAAGGGGATGATTTTATGGAAGTTATAGGTTGGATTATTGCGATTGCCATGTTTATTATTGCTTTTGCCGGACTCGTATATCCGATCATTCCAACGGCTCTTTTCATTGTAGGAGGTTTCCTTCTATATGGACTCATCGATACATTTGAAGGGATGACTATTTGGTTTTGGATCATTCAGGTATTATTCGTTATCTTGCTGTTCGGTGCAGACACACTATCGAATCTCGTCGGTGTGAAAAAGTTCGGTGGCTCTAAGGCGGGGATGTGGGGAAGTACAATTGGACTTCTTATCGGTCCTTTCGTCATTCCGGTTGCTGGTATTTTAGTTGGGCCATTTTTAGGTGCGGTCATTGCGGAACTTGTCGTATCTCGGTCCGGAGTGAAGCAGTCTGTAAAGACAGGCATTGGTTCGCTCGTTGGATTTCTCACTTCGGTTGTGACAAAAGGACTTGTCATGGTTGTGATGATTGCAGTCTTTATTTTCTTTATCAAATGAAACGTTCCTAAATAGTCCATTTTATTTGAACGTTATTCATAATTTTGATAATGTTGAAAGGTAGCATATTTATGAATCTCTTGAGGAGGAATGGACAAATGACTTACAAATTACCAGAACTACCTTACGCTTATGATGCACTTGAACCACACTTCGACAAAGAAACGATGAACATTCATCACACTAAACACCATAATGCATATGTAACGAACTTGAATAACGCTCTTGAAGGAAATGAAGAACTTCTAAACAAATCTATCGAAGAACTTATTGCGAACCTTGATGCAGTACCTGAAAGCAAACGTACGGCTGTCCGTAACAACGGTGGCGGTCACGCAAACCATTCACTTTTCTGGGAACTTCTATCAGCAGAAGGTGGCGGCAATCCATCAGGCGCACTTGCTGAAGCAATCGACAACAAGTTTGGTAGCTTTGATGTATTTAAAGAAGAATTCGCAAAAGCGGGTGCAACTCGTTTTGGATCAGGATGGGCTTGGCTAGTACTGAATGGCGGAGAACTTGAAATTATGTCAACTCCAAACCAAGATTCACCAATCATGGAAGGCAAAACGCCTCTACTAGGACTAGACGTTTGGGAGCATGCTTACTATCTAAACTATCAAAACCGTCGCCCTGACTATATTTCAGCATTTTGGAATGTTGTTAATTGGGACGAAGTTGCAAAACGTTTCGGTAAATAAATTTATAACTTTATCTAGAAGGAACCAAGCACACATCTTGTTCGTCAAGATGTGTGCTTTTGTTGTTTTGAGTGTTATAATTCAAAATGATTAACGAGGGGGGACATTATGAAAAAACAGGTGCGTAAGGCGGATCAGGCTAAAATACGCCAACGAAAACATATCGCATTCCGAATGAACTTCCTATTCTTTTCAATCTTTGTCCTATTTTCATTGCTCATTTTTCGCCTTGGTTATTTACAAATCGTTAAAGGGGAAGAATATTCCCGCGAGTTGGAAAAAAAGGAAGAAATCCCTATCAATACAAGCGTGCCAAGGGGGAAAATATTTGACCGCATGGGACGCGTTCTTGTTGATAATGATCCGAAAAACGCCATTACATATACGAAAATGACGTCGACGACTTCAGCAGATATGCTAAAAGTCGCTGAGCAACTTGCGATCTTGATTGAACAAGATACGAAAAGGATTACCATTGGGGATAAGAGAGATTTTTGGATTTTAAAGAATTCTGAGGCTGCGTTGAAAAAGGTTTCTATAAAGGAACAAGAGGCGCTGGAAAAGGATAGTACACTTTCACGGACGGAATTGCAGAAGGAGATTAATAGGCTTACACGAGAACGAATTACGGACGAAGAAATTGATTCTTTTACGGAAGAGGAGCTAGAAGTACTTGCGATTTACAGAGAAATGATGTCGGGCTATGCGTACTCCCCACAAATCGTTAAAAGTGGGAATGTGACGGACGAAGAATTCGCAACTGTATCTGAACGTCTAGGAGAGTTACCGGGCGTGGATACAACGACAGATTGGGAGCGTGTGAGGAAATCAGACAATACGATTCTAGGGACCACCACGAGTCCCATTGAAGGTATTCCTAAATCTCGTGAGAAGTATTTCCTGGCACGGGATTATTCAAGAAATGACCGTGTTGGAAAAAGTTATATTGAGCAATATTATGAGGATTTGTTAAAAGGGCAAAAAACAATTGTGAAAAATATTAAGGATCGTAGCGGGCGTGTCGTCGAAACGAAAACAATCCGACAAGGCGAACCTGGCAAGGATCTTATTCTGACGATTGATAGCGAACTGCAAGAGACACTTGAAAATATAGTTTCGGATAAACTGTTGGAATTAAAAAGAAAACCAAATACCGGAGAATTGGACAGGGCTTTCTTAGTCATGATGAATCCGAATAACGGTGAAGTTCTATCACTTGTAGGTAAGCAGGTTGTTACGAATCCAGAAACAGGCAAGCTCGAAATATGGGACTATGCATTTGGTACGTTCACTGCACTTCACGAGGCTGGATCAACAGTGAAGATGGCGACTCTTCTTACAGGGTATCAGGAAAATGTGGTACGTATCGGCGAAACGAAGATAGATGAACCAATTAGAATCGGTGGTATTACAAAAAGATCGCTGTTTAATCAAAACTCTAGGGTTGCTGTAACTGATATTGAAGCAATCGGTAGGTCTTCGAACGTATACATGTTCCGTATTGCATTGGCCTTGGCGAATTCTAACAATAGCTCTGAAGACTCGGCACTTATTAGAAAAAATGCATTCGATACGTTCCGGCAATCTTTCGCTTCTTTCGGACTTGGAACAAAAACCGGCATTGATTTACCGGGCGAGTCAGGCGGGCTGATTGGGGATAGTAATTCAATCGGTATTTTATTGGATTTGTCCATTGGACAGTACGATACTTATACAACACTACAACTTGCTCAATACGTCTCAACAATTGCAAATGGTGGTTATCGGGTGGCTCCGAAAGTATTAAAAGAAATTCGCGAACCATCTGAAGACGGTAAAATTCTTGGTCCCCTTATTCAAGAAACAGAGGTCAATATCTTAAATAGGATCCAGAATACTGATGCGGAAATTGCTCAAGTGAAGCGTGGAATGCACTACGTGTATTACGGGGCTAAAGGGACGGCCCCGAATTTCTTTGCTGGAAAAGAATATGATGGAGCCGGGAAAACGGGGACGGCGCAGGCATTTAGCTCTGGAAAACCGACAATCAACCTATCACATGTCGGTTTTGCGCCTTATGAAAACCCAGAAATAGCTTATGCAGTCGTCATTCCTAATATCTCTACAGTTCCGCGTGGCTACACATATGCAAACAATCAAATTGCAGAACAAGCTGTGGATGAATATTTTAAATTGAAAGCAAAAAGAGCTAAAGAAGAAACGTCCACAGCGGCTAAACAACCTATCATACAAGCACCTAAAGTAGAGTCCAATTAAAAAGTAGGAAAACCATTTGGTTTTCCTACTTTTTTACTGTCGTAATTTCTTTGGCGATTGTTTTGAAATTCATTGAAGAATCGACTTGGTGTTCACCAATCTGTATTTTGCCTGTTAAGTTATATTCTTCAAGATATGACTCGAAGATGGCTGCATTCTCGATAATACCCAATTCCTCTAGGGTTGCTGAGACAACTGTCGAATTCGAACCATTTTCAATTGTTAAAATGGTTTTAACAATCGCATCGGAGGAGGGGTTACTTTTGGCTGCGTCATCTTCCTTGCTAACGGCTTTCTCTGCATCTGTTTTTGGAACATTTTCTTTAACTGAAGATGTAGTCTGTGCAGTAGCTAATAGCTCTTTCGTTTTAGCAAGTTCACTTTGGAGTTTCTCAACATTTGCCTGCAATTGTTGCGTGTCATTGTCTAAAGGAACCATACTATCAATGGTGAAATAAAGGATTCCCGCGGCAAGAATACAACCAATCCCGACTGCCCGTAAAATTTCACGGATCATGTAATCACGCCTTTCGATTGTAACACTGCGATTACATCGTCGTTTGATAAGGAGGAACGTACAGCGATATCACTGATAGAATAACCTTGGGAATGCAATGATAGAATTTGATTGACAATGATTACGTGAACAGGTTTTGCAGTTGTTTGCGTTTTGCCGACTGTAGTTAGCGGACCAACACCAATCATTAACTCTTCTTCAACAGCCTTCAATCTTTTCTTTAAGCCATTCGTTTCCTGATGAATACTAATTGAAACCTGTTCCAATTCATCGGCGTAGCTGGATGAAGAATTGCCGAGGAAAAATGAAGTTATTATACATATAAGTCCAATAATAATCAGTATTATCGTGATGTCCATTTTACCACTCCTCTGGTGAATCATTTTGCTACTATTTTATCATAAGAAAGCTGTTGTGGAAATTATGGTTTTTTTAGTGGACATTTGCTGTTGATGTGGTATACTTGATAGGTCGTATAAGTTATGCTCATATAAAACTTTACATTCTTGATGAGTGGGAGGGACCAACAATGCGCGTAAATGTTACACTTGCTTGCACAGAATGCGGTGAACGCAACTATATTTCTAAGAAAAACAAACGTAACAATCCAGAACGGATTGAAATGAAAAAATATTGCTCACGTGAAAAGAAACAAACTTTGCACCGTGAAACGAAATAATCGCTCAGGCCAAAACCTTCACCGGTTTTGGTTTTTTCATTTCAGAACGGGGGGATACTAAATGAGTAAAGAGATTTTTAGGAATCAAGTGTTAGTTACATTGAATAATATAAATCGAACTGAACATCTAAAAAAATCTTTGAAGATTACAGACAGGGTAATTGCATCAGATGAATTTCGAAGTGCGGATACAATCGGGGTAACGATTTCTCGTTACCCCGAAGTGGACACACGCCCGCTTATCGAAGCGGCTTGGGCAGCTGGTAAACGAATTGCTGTACCTAAATGCATCCATGCAACCCGGAAGATGGATTTTCGTCTTATTACATCATATGAAAGTTTGGAAACGGTCTATATGGGCCTTTTTGAGCCGATAACTGATGAAACACTGTCGGTTGAGAAAAACGAGATTGATTTGCAAATTGTACCTGGGCTAGTCTTTTCTGACGAAGGATATAGGATTGGTTTTGGTGGAGGATATTATGACCGCTACATGTCGGATTACAATGGTGCTACATTGTCGTTAGCATTTGTAGCTCAAACGAGTCATAGGATACCTGTTGAAAGTCACGATATTCCTGTTAGCAAAATAGTTACAGATGAAAAAGAGATTGTCTGTATATGAAAGACTATCTGGGTGTCCTCCAATTGCTGAAGCGTTTCGGGATTTATGTCTATACGGGGAATCGAAAAGATGACATCGATATGGTGCAATCAGAAGTGAAGGATCTTTATGACAATGGACTGCTAATGAAAGAAGACTATTTGAAAGCGGTGCTAATCTTGCGTAGTGAAATAGCAAAACTATGAGGATAGACCCAGTATCATCGTTCATTTGGACTTGTTTTGGTAATTAGTGAAACTTTTCTTCAGCTACCCCGTCTATTATGTAGTAAGATTTAGTTCGAACGTTTTTTATGTGAATCTATTTTCGAAAGGAAGAGATGGAGTGAACAAAATAGTATGGTCAAAACATTCCGTACTCGTAGTAGCAATAGTGGCGACTTGGTTGACAACATATTTCGGTTATCTTACAAGCTTCAATATGAAAATCGATAATATAATGCAGGAATTCATTCTTTTTCTGAATCCTCTTAGTTTCCTTTTATTTGTTTATGGTATTGCACTATTCATCAAGAGTACGAAAAGACGCAACATTTATATACTGACAATAAGTGTGATGACTTCAATTGTTATGTTTAGTAATGCAGTTTTCTATAGATTTTTCAATGATTTTATTACCTTGCCAGTCTTGTTCCAAACGAGTAACTTCGGAGATCTTTCATCTTCAGTTACTGCTAATCTAATGGTCACGGACATATTCTTTTTCACAGATGTGTTCATAATCTTTTTGGCAATCAAATTTATACCTAAGACTGATCGGGTGGAACAATCAAATAAAATTGGACGTAAACTTTACTTCGTTATGACTGCTGCAGTTATTATGGTAAACCTTGGTCTAGCCGAAATGGAAAGACCACAACTATTAACACGCAGTTTTGATAGAGAACTTCTTGTGAAAAATATCGGAACATATAATTACCATATTTACGATTTGTTCATTCAATCCAAATCTCATGCTCAACGTGCGCTTGCGGATGGCAGTGAACTAGTAGAAGTAGGTAACTATATTAATGCGAATTACGCTGCTCCAGATCCTGAGATGTACGGAGTTGCAAAAGGTCGTAATATTATTGCAATCTCGCTTGAATCCTTGCAGTCGTTTGTCATTAATGAGGAAATGGATGGACATGTCATTACGCCATTTTTGAATGAATTAACGAAGGACCCGGATACATTCTATTTCTCTGATTTTTATCACAATACTGGTCTAGGAAAGACATCGGATTCAGAGTTTATCATTGAAAACTCACTGTACCCGAGAAATGGTAGTGCTGTATTTTTCACGCATAGTGGAAACACTTACCAATCGATGGCGGCTCAGCTAGGTGAAAATGGCTACTTCACGAATGTAATGCACGCAAATAACCGAAGTTTCTGGAACCGCGATATCATGTACGGTGCACTCGGTATCGATAAGTTTTATGATCTTGAAAGTTATACAGTCGGAGAAGGAGAAGCGGTCAACTGGGGCATGAAAGATATCCCGTTCATTGACCAATCGGTAGAGTTGATGAAAGAAATGCCGCAGCCTTTTTATTCAAGGTTGATTACATTGACAAACCATCATCCATTTGACTTGGATGAAGAAGATAAGCTTATTCCTGAATATACATCAAATTCAAATACGTTGAATAAATATTTCCAAACGGTACGCTATATGGATGAGGCAATAAAAGTTCTTTTCGAAGACTTGAAAGCAAGCGGTTTGTATGACAACTCGATTATTGTTATGTACGGAGACCATTATGGTATATCCGAGAATCATAACAAGGCAATGGGCATGTATTTAGACAAGGAAATTACCCCTTATGATAATGCGAAATTACAGAGGGTTCCATTGTACATTCACATTCCTGGCTATGGTAAAGGGAAGACAATGGATGAAGTATCGGGACAAATCGACTTGAAGCCTACTCTCCTACATTTAATGGGGCTTGAAACAAAAGACGATATGTACCTTGGTTCAGACATATTCTCGCCTGATCATGAACCGTTTTCTATTTTCCGTGATGGCCGTTTTGTAACTGATAAAAATGTTTACGCGCAAGAGGTCTGTTATGATAGTAAAACTGGTGAAGAAACTGATATGGCTGAATGTGAGCCGTTTATCGAACGGGCTGCCACTGAGCTAAATTATTCCGATATGATCATTAATGGAGATTTACTTAGATTCAAGGCAGAACAGGAACAATCACCGAAATTAAACAGTAAAAGTAAAGAATGATAAGGTTCTGCACGGAACTTTCCGTGCAGCCTTTTTTTTTAAGATAAAGTATAAGTTTTTTAACAGGGACAATGTCAAGCTCCAGACGCTCTGGCTATAAGTCAAGCCAGCTAGGAAGAAGGATTGAACTGTGCATCCTTCCCGGGCAAAAGATCGCCGGTCTGTCTTATGCCTGTCGTATCTGGAACGGGACCTTGCGCTTTACTCAGTTTAAATACAGAAAGGGGGAGGCGCGGTGAGAAAAAGAATATTCATCTTTTGTGTAACAGTCATGTTACTAATGGGCTGTTCAAAGAAGACGAATGAAATTATCGATGGACCAACTGCCGTTGAACAACCAGGGAATAACGAACTGATTAAAGAGGAAGTAACTAAAACGTTAGTTGCTGATCCTTCGAAGTTCCATTTCGTTGCAGACTGGTTAACCGAGTCAAAAGTTATCTACGTCGAAAAGGTAAATGGGCATTATCAAGTGAATAGTTTTGATTTTGAATCAGGTCAGACAGACACGTTATATGAGGATGAATCTATAATCATCGACCTCCTCATTCATCCTTCAAAAAAATATCTATTATTACATACTAGTGATAATGCTGCATCTGCAACAATTAAAATCGTGACTATGGATGGTGCGGTACAAGATGAAGTTATAGTTGCTTCAACAGAGTTGGCGATTGAATGGAACGATACTGACCCCTCACTTATTCTTCTCACGGCTTTTCATCAAGATTGGACTTTTGATTTATTTATTTATAACGGAAAAGTAGAGAGTTTGGACCTGCTTGCGATTGAAGATCCATTCCCGAAATGGCTAGGTGAGGATAAAATTGCTGTAGGATATGTCGAAGGCCACGTACTTGATGGTGGAGAGATACATACATATGAACCACTTACTAAAAAGTGGGGGCAGCTAGATATTAGCGGTGTTGTTTACTTTGATACATATGAAGATACGCTACTCGTTGTGCGAATAAATGGAGACAAGGATGCGCACTACACCATCATGGGACAGGATGGGATGATTAGCTCGGAATGGACAATGCCCGTCATTAGTAATTATTCAGAGTGGGTAATACCTGATGTTGAATGGGGTTCAAGTGAAACCGTGTTCATACCCGCTCCTGACGAGGGGGGGCAACTCGATGAACTCCTATCACCATATCGACTTATTCGCGTTATAGAAGGACGTCAAGACGTTGTAGCAGATGATATCACGGCGGGTGTTCTTCGATGTTCACCGTCGGGGCAAAAGTGTTTAACTGGTTACTCCGCGGAAAAATTGATTGATATAAAAAAGAAAACGCAGACGACGTGGTTAACGTTTCCTGAGTAAAAATAAAACAAGCTTAGATGAGGCAAGGAGCAAGCTGCTGGATCTAGCTGTGAAATCATCTGCTAATTGTTACTCACAGCTCAAGACTTTATCAACTTTAAGGAAACAAAAAAACACCCTTTGTGTATAAATACACAAAGGGTGTTTTTGGTTGTCCAAATTTAGACTTACACTTTCTCGATTATAGAGTTGGTGGGAATCCTTGGAAAACAAGTGTAGCAATTGTGAAGCCTCCAAAAACGACTGCAGCTCCAAGATTGAACAGAATACTTAAAACGTTGCGTTCTTTGAATGCTTGGACCGTACCGACCACCGCTAAAATTGCAATGAGTCCAAAAATAATCATCAATAAGTTCATAGGGAAGACACTCCTTTCAATAGGAACTTCTGCTAAAACCGCTCACGATCTGTTGTGAGCAATACAGAAGTCAGCACATACTGTGCAAGTCCGATTTAGCGCTATTCCTCTTCTATTGTACTGTTTGCAATCAAATTTGTCGAGGGATATTAGTGACGATTGTTTGAAATCGTATTTCACATTGCGTAATATAAGTTGTAGGAGGTGCCGACCATGTTGAAAGTTAATACATATCCGCTCGGACCAATCCAGACAAACTGTTACATCATCAGTGACGAATCAGGGAATTGTCTAATCATGGATCCAGGTGAAGAAAGTGGACGTATTATTAATAAAGTGAAAAGTAAAGAGTTGACTCCTGTCGCGATTTTATTGACACATGCGCATTTTGATCATATTGGGGCGGTTGACAGCATAAGGGACCGTTATACTATTCCGGTCTATATCCATGAAGAGGAGCAAGACTGGCTGTCTGATCCGAGATTAAACGGTTCTGCCAAGTATCAAGGATTACCTGACGTCCGCATTAGAAAAGCCGATAAGCTTATCAGCGATGAGGGAATGATGACTGTGGGCCCGTTCGAGTTTGAAGTGAGGCATACGCCCGGTCATTCTCCGGGGAGTGTTTCGTATATCTTCGGACCATCTCGTTTTGCCGTTGTTGGCGATACACTTTTCCAGCAGGGAGTCGGAAGGACAGATCTACCGGGGGGGAATACAGGGGTTTTGCTGACATCTATCCATGATAAGTTGCTTTCCCTAGATGATGATTTTATCATCTATCCAGGTCATGGACCGTCTACAACTCCAGAAGAGGAAAAAGATTCGAATCCATTTTTGAATGGATTTTGACCAATATAAGTATAGAAAAACAAAAAAACAGCCAATAAAAAAAGGCTGTTTTTTTGTATGTACTTTTCTTTTAGTGGCCAGCGCCTGGTACGTGTATAAACGTTGTGTAGTAGCTGAATCCGACCATAAATATCATCAGATATGCTCCAAATAAGTACATGTACATCCGCTCTGTTAGGTTCAAATATCCAAGTAGCAGGAAGAACCCAGTGTTCGCAACAAAAAGAAGTGCGGCTGGCAGCATGTCTCCCATATAAAACATAACTGCGAATATGCCTGTCCAGAAGCCCATCAACTTGAACATGTTATCCATGTGTGCGTCCCTCCTTAATAAAACATTACAATAAGCTCCCATTCATTATAAGGGATAACGACAGCAGATGTAAACTCCAATCGTTCTTTCATTGTGACAAACACGTGTATAAGGGTGATTGTCACGAAAAATGATATTTGCTGTCGAAAAGTGGCGCGAATTTCAAGTATCGCCCTCTTTCTGGGGATACACAATTCGACTTTGAGGGAAAGTATTCCAATACGTATTTGTAAGTCGTATACTGTGCCCAAGGATGAATTGCGATTTATCCGACTGGGTTGGATTGAACTTCACTCAACCCAAAAGAAAGAGGGGTGTTCAATGATTAAGAATGATAACGTCGTAGAACAGAAAAGTTTTCGACTATTAGAGAAAGCGATTAAGTACGAAGCGACTGACATTCACCTTGTTCCTATGAAAGAAGGATATGATGTGTCATTCAAAAAAGATTCAAGGCTGAACCGGTCCGGTATTCTTCCCCCACAGTTGGCGGGCCGCATGATTTCATTTTACAAATTCCTATCCTCACTCGACATTAGCGATAAGCGTAAACCCCAAAGTGGTTCTTTTCATAAACAGATACGAGGTGAGAATTATTCTTTCCGAGTTTCAACAATCCCTTCGATTCAAATGAAAGAAAGTGTTGTTATAAGATTGCAAAGGCATGACCAAATCGTTTCAATCGATGAATTATGCATTGAAAAAGAGTGGGCCGATAAATTACGCCAGGCTGTATCAGAGCCGCAAGGGTTAATTATACTGACCGGTCCGACCGGATGTGGAAAAACGACCACTATATACTCTTTAACAGCTCATTGCGTCAATCATCTAGAACGGCATGTAATCACATTGGAAGATCCTGTTGAAAATAATCATTCACATCTGCTTCAAATTCAAGTAAACGAACGGTCCGGTATGACGTACTCGGCAGGTCTAAAGGCGATATTACGTCATTCACCGGATGTCATCATGATTGGAGAAATACGTGATAGTGAAACGGCAAAAATTGCAATTCAAGCCGCCTTGACTGGACATTTAGTACTGACATCCGTGCACTCTAAAGATCCAGCAGGCTGTTTTTATAGGATGATAGATTTTGGTATTTCTGCCGAAGAATTAAGACAAACCATTGTCTGTATTTCAGCGCAGCGTCTCATTCGCAGTGCTTCCGGAAAAAGGGGAGCGGTATTTGAAATTATTCAAGGAGACACGCTTAATCGAATGACGGACACCATCATGAAAGGTGAAAGAGTAATTGTTCCTGAGGAACATAAAGTGGAGTCGCTTTTTCAGAAATATAACAGGCCAAGTGTGGTGCAAGATGGATAAATCAAAAAAACGATTGTTATTTCACAAAAAAGAAAAATTCCAAAATCGACCGGTATTTCTAGAAAGACTTTCTGTGTTATTAACTGAGGGATACACATTTCATGATGCAGTTACTTTGTTAGTACCACATCATTTGAAAGATTATAATCCTATGCTGGAAGCAATGAATAAAGATTTTAAGGAAGGGTTCGGTGTCACTCATATCCTTGCTAGTTTTGGGTTCTCATCCGGAACGCTTCTTCCTATCGCGATTGCTGAAGTGGACGGGCGAGTCGCGCAGGCTTTGAGGGGCATGGCTGTTCGTATGAGAAAAGCAGAAGAAAAAAGGAAGAAGTTAAAAAATCTACTTATTTATCCTGTGGTTCTTTTTATTCTGATTGCCGCATTGCTTATGGCCTTCCGAAGGTACTTTTTACCTAACATGGAAGCGTTAGCGATATCTAGAAAAGGTCAAGGGGATGGATTTGTTTCGTCATTACCCTCGCTTGTGACGAGAATCCCCGATTTCATCATAAGTATGGTGTTAGTCTCTGCATTACTAACGGTATTATGCACCATTATCTACAAAAAGTTTGCGCCTGCAACAAAAATTCGCGTATTAATGTCCATCCCTGTCGCTAGTACATTCTTTTCGATAGTAAAGACTCGCGACTTTTCTAGTGAAATTGGGGGATTGCTTCAGTCGGGCCTATCCTTGCAAAATGCTTTGGATGTATTAATTGATCAAAATTTGGATCTAGTGTTAAGTGAAATTACGAAAAATGTCAAAGAGCAGGTAGTTTTTGGAGATTCACTCCACACCGCGATAAGTAGGACAGAAGGATTGATGGACCAACTGGCTGCATTCGCCAAGCATGGTGAAGACAGCGGTTATCTACCGAAAGAACTTCAGATTTACAGCGAACATCTAAGTGAAGCGATTGATGAGAAGCTAGCGAAGGCATTGGCGCTACTTCAGCCAGTTTTATTTAGTATCATTGCAATCTGTATTTTGGCAGCATATCTCGCTTTGCTTTTACCGGTTTACGGAATGATGGATAAATTATGAGGGGGAGAATTTGATGAAATTTATTCATAATGAAAAAGCGTTCACGCTAATTGAAATGATGATCATTCCAAACATATTAAAGCTGAAAGGGTACAACCGCAGTGTTTTCAAGCGTTCAAAGGCGGTTGCGATAAACGGAAAATCACATTAAAACCACATTTATTTTCATTTTAGATAAATTGGCGGAAATACTCATTAATTTTATCATCACTTTTTTTCAGCATCTTTTTAGTCACGTGCGCGTAAATTTCTAACGTGATGTTTATATCGGAGTGACCAACTCTCTCCATAATAACAGGTAAATCAACTTCAGCCTCGACTAACATCGTGATGTGAGTGTGTCTCAAAATATGAGTGCCACGTGCATCTTTAACGTCATAGGCTTTGTAATTCTTATTAAACACAGCTCCAATTGTGGAAGCACGAACGGGTTGAGTACGTATTCCTGTAAAGACTAAGTCACACCATTGTGATTTATCGTCTCTTATCCCGATTAATTTCTCTTTATTGTATTGTGCCTTCATTTTCTTAAGCGTAACGGCCAGATCATCGTTAAAAGAAACAAGTCTATCCGAGTCCTCTGTTTTCGGCGGAGTAAATTCAAATCCACCTTCATCAGCATCTTTCTCAAACAACGTCTTGTCGACCTTCAGCACCTGCTTTTTTAGGTCGATGTCTCCCCAAGTGAGTGCTAACACCTCGCCGATGCGCAAACCCGTAGAAAGCATTGTGAGGGCGATTGAATAGGCGTTTCTTCGTCCGGATGATTTCACACCTTTAAGAAATTCTTGAATTTCTTCTTTTTCCAAATACTTCTTTTTAGATTTCGAAAAGCTTTGCGACTCTTTAGTGGCTTTTGGCGTTACGGTATCCTTGACGATATTTTTCTCAATGTAGTCGTTTCTTTTTGCAAAATCAAACATCAAATTTAAAGCGGTACGAGTTCCTGCAATGTGATGTTTTGATATGCCTGTATCACGTCTTTCTATCAAAAAAGCTTGAATATCATTGATTTGCAGTTTTCCGATGAGGTGCTTCCCGTGCTTGTCGATAAATGGTTTCATCGCTACCACTCTAGTTTTCACCGACGATGCTTTAACAGTTTCTTTATAGACATTCAGCCACTCGTCATAGACTTCCTGCACGACTCTTTTCGTCGTTTGGCGCTCTTTTGATAATTCATCAGCCGCAAGTTGCGCCCTGCGCACGGCTTCCTTTTTTGTATCTCCACGACGTGTTATTTGCCGGCGTAGTCCAGTTAGCGGATCCGGCGTAGCATCTGTAGTACATGACCACTTACCGTTTTTTAATGTTCTGCAATACATGGTTATTACCTCCTCGAATGTATGTTCTTTTGTTGATTAAAAGAAAAGCCCTAGGTAGGGCATACGTTCTTGTAATTTGATATTATAAGTAAAAGGGGTGAATTCATTGAATAAGAAAACACTTAAATTTTTCGAAACCAACGAAAAAGTATACAATGAATTAGCTGAAAAAAGAACTATTGAAATACTAGGGTTGACTGACAAAGAAATTGTCTACGCGAAGGCTTTCGAAACTACTAAAACTGTCGAGTTATCTAATATTAAAAATGAAATTCTGAAGCAGCAGAACGAAAAACTTACTCTTTGGTCTGTTTTGTGGAGGATTTAATTAACCGTACAGAATCACCTATTCGAATCGGTTCGTCAGACTCTCTAAGACCTCCTGTAACTTGTTCCAAATCAATGTTTAACTTTGCTTGTCTAGGAGCGAAAGAAGCTTCATTAATTGAAGCAGTTAGAGACGCGTATATCGAAGCTTGAAAGGGAGTAGTGCAAAAAGACATTTTCTCATGAACTTCAGATGCGTTTACAGTGTCTTTAATTAAATCGAGGTAGCCTAAAACCTCATCTGTGTCGGGGTCTTTAACTTCGCTCCCTTTTTTATCAAGTATTTGAAATTTGTCGCCAACTTCAATACCTTGGTTAAATCCTGCGTTTATTATCACGGTGTATTCATCAATTATTTTTATTATTTTATAATTATTTTTCACTCTTAATCACTCCATCGGATTCAATTCTTAGTGCTTGCTTCACAATACTCTGTTCCGGTTTTTCACTTGCATATAATAGGCTAAACATCAGTACTCCCTGCGCTTTCAATGTTGCTAAATCATTTCTGTGAGCATCAATCTCATTATTTTTTTCTTCCACCATTTTTTTTAAGGTATTTCTATTGTCGTTTGCCTCGTGCAATTTTTTGGATTGTATATTATATAAGTTTATCGCTTTTCTTAGACGCGAAAAAATTATTGTTAAATAAACAATCAAGGTAATAATTACGAGTCCCAATATTAATATCGTTAATTTAAGACCGTTATATGATCGTAATACTAGATAAATTGTGATTGCTCCACTAACAACCCCGAATATCCCTAGCATTACTTTCCACGGGAATATCTCGTACCCTAACTTCTCAGGTAAGTTATTATCACCCAACGTTATCACCAACTTTGCTTTGTGTTTACTTCGTATTTATAGGGAAGGGGGAGTCAAAGTCCCAACAACTCTTTTTTCTTAGCGTCGAATTCTTCTTGCGTAAGAATCCCGTCATCTAATAGTTCCTTGAATTTCTTAATTTCGTCAGCGGTAGAGAAGGAGTAAGTAGTAGTTTCTTTTTCTTCACCTTTTTGATTGTCACAAATTAATTGTAATGTAGACATGCATTCCTGCGCTTCATGATTAGCCACTTTGTAAGCATTACTGTCCGTTTTAGTTTTTGTTTGTATAAATGAGATGTAAACAATTGGTTGACTCATATTATTGACCGTCAGTTTTATTCCCATGTTATTGCACACGCCTTTGTTCTTCCTGCCGGTCACAGCGCCTACAACGGCTCCCGCGCCACCAAACAGTACACCACCGACCGCGGCACGTCTTAACCCTCCGCTAGTTACCACTTCATCATCCTCTAAAAGTTCGTAGGAAACAATGTCGTTGTAACTAAAGATATTATCCCTACCGAATTGACCCGGAATGAGCATCTTCTTGTTTTCGTCATCGAACTGAATGGCCGTACCTATTACCTTAGTTGGTATGAAGTTCATCACTGCTTCGCCAACGGAAACCGTTATAGATTGCCTAATTTCGTCAGCGCTAACGGTTTTCAATTTTATAATTTGTTTAATTGTAAGATTTTTCGCCTTTTTAAAGCAATCCTCACACACAACTTCTCCATTAGCTATTTTTCTTCTTAAAAGAAATGTGGTTCCATTGTTGCAAATTGCACATAAATTAGACATCAACTCTCACTCCTTGATTTTTTTCAACTCTTCTTAAATTAAATATCATCGAACATTCCGTAAATTCTTAAGGTACGTAACCTCTTCTGGTACGCAATACAAGCTAGCAATCTCATTCAGTGTCATACCTACATCTCTATGTTCGTAAATCGCTTTATCAGGTAGTAGTAATTCAACCGCAAAAGTATTCGCCTCTACTTCAATCCTATCAATAGAAAGTAAGGTCTTCTCTCTTAAAAAGGGAGTATTAACTCTCGGATGCAGTTCAGCGTGGCCCAATTCGTGAGCGCAAACGAACTTTTGGTTTGCTTCATGCAAATTACCGTTGATAACAATGTATTTATTTCTTTTATCATATTTATAAAAGCCTTGTATCTCATGATGCAAATCGTGATAGATTACATGTATCTTTTTTAAAGCTGCCAACTCATAGGGGTCAGCAGTGTTATTGCGATTTATTAAATCTCCCACTATGTCTTTTATCCACGTCAACGAAATCACCCCAAGGTTATATTAGTCTTCGTCTTGTCTATGCTTCTTGGGAATGAATTTCTTATTAATGCGTTGCGTTTGACGGAAAATGTGATCCATTGCTTCTATTAAGGACTCTTTCGCATCTTCACTCATAGGTTCACCAGAGAAGTTAAGACCATCAGAACTCGTGAGGTCTTTTTTAAATTCCTCTAAACGCTTCGCAATGTCTTTCTCGTCTTTGTTTTCACTTTTCGAATGATTCGGATTATCAGTCATACCTAACAAATAGTCAGTAGAGACATTGTAGAAAGTAGCTATTTTTTGAAGTATCTCATAATCAGGTTCTCTGTGACCTTGTTCGTACATCGCGTAAGTTGTTCTGGCTACTTCTATCTTTTTGGCGAACTCGGATTGCGTGTAATTCGTTGTTGCGCGTAACTTTCTAAGTTTATCGGAAAGAATGAAATTCAACCCCCTTCTAATTTAATTATAACTACACAATTAGTGTATTCAATAGGGTTACACGAAATGCGTAAATAATAGTTGACTATACTCATAACGTGTAGTATATTTAATTCAAGAACTACACGAACTGTGTAATGGGGGTGAGGAAATGAGGGAATGGTTGAAACAGAGACGTCTCAAAGCCAGGTTAACTCAGGAACAAGTGGCGGAGAAGTCCGGTATTGCTAGAACAACATATGCTATGTATGAACAAGGAGAGAGAGACCCGAGTGTTGGGGTCGCCGTGAATATCGCGGACGTATTGAAATTTAATTGGACTCTTTTTTTTGAAGATAAAGTACGCAAAGTGCGTAATGAAGAAAGAAAAGTTATTTAACATCAAAACCTCACACCCAGCAATGAAAGTTCGAACGAGCGGAGTCGGCCAAGATCTTCTTCTATAGAAGGGAGCCACGCCAATTGGTTACGCCAAGACTTCGAA
Organism: Sporosarcina sp. FSL K6-1540; assembly: GCF_038620285.1. Lineage (NCBI taxonomy): Bacteria > Bacillati > Bacillota > Bacilli > Caryophanales > Caryophanaceae > Sporosarcina > Sporosarcina sp. FSL K6-1540. Next base: position 4,344,060 of record NZ_CP152018.1, on the reverse strand, counting down.
CTTTGATTGGTGGGTGTGGCGGAAATGATTGGAGGGATAAGGATGTCAGAAGTGACTCTAGTAAACGCGAAAGACTTAAAAGAAATCATTGGCGACGAAGTAAGAAAAGCGGTCGGTGAAGCATTACGAGAACGTCAACTACCAATCTTACTATCATTGCAAGATGCGGCGGACTTGTTGGGTGTTAGTCATACGACAGTGTATCGAGCGACGAAGATTCAAGGTTTCCCAGTCACTCATGATTTTGGACATGCAAAGATTGTGACGGATCAGTTGCTTCAATGGATTAAGAGTCGGAGCAATTATGATTTGGTTTACAACTTTGGTAGTTAGCTAGATTCACGAATCGACTATATAGGAGGGAAACGAATGAAGGACTTATTAATACATTGCACGGATTTCAAACAGGTCAATTCACTATTGAATACCGGTTGGAAACTGAAAGGTGTTAGAAGCTCAACTCCAACCGGTTATGGATTTGTTTATGTCCTTGGGTGTTAGAAGTTTATACCGTCTGAATACACTTTCGGTTTCAAAGATGCAGCAACATCTTTTGGTAAACCTAAAGAATAGGAATGGTAATCATAACCCGGAACTTCTCCTTCACAAAATCCAACTGAAAGAAGTACCCAACCTGACTCTAACAATTTATTTGCATCTATCTGTCTTCGACATTCCTGAACTTCAACAATATTCATTAGCTCCATAAAATTTCAACCTCCCTTCATCTGACTCTATTCGACAGGTGGGGACGGAATACCTACTAAAAGGAGGAAGTGTAAATGAATGATTTAAAAGTAGTATCTATTAACGGTCAACTAGTTACAGATAGTCGGGAAGTCGCGAGGATGGTAGACCGCGAGCATAACGCATTAATGAAGAGTATTAGGAGTTATGTTGAATATTTAGGTCAGGGCGGTTTCGCCCACACCGAGTTCTTTGTTGAATCCGAATACGAAGATATGCAAATGAAGAAAAGACCTAGCTTCCTAATCACTAAAAAAGGTTGCGATATGGTTGCCAATAAAATGACTGGTGAAAAAGGTGTTCTATTTACAGCAGCATATGTCACTAGATTTGAAGATATGGAAAGACAACTAACCCAACCGAGTAATACAAAACTTCTACTACAATCAGCGCTCGAGCAAGAAGAACGCTTAGAAGTATTCGAAACGGACGTGAAGTACTTGAAAGATCACATGCGGATTAATGGACCACAAGAGCAGCGTATCGGCGCAAATGCTCGCGGCAAGGTAATGCAATGTCTGGGTGGCATCGAATCGGCAGCATACAAGGAGATTGGCAGAAAGGCATTTCAGCAATTTTGGAGAGACTTCAAAAAGTACTTTGAGATTCCCAGATACGGAGAGTTACCGAAAGTGAGATTTGAAGAATCATTGCAATTTATTCAAGAATGGTCGCCGGACGCAGCTTTGAGGTTAGAGATTAAAAAGCTAAATGGCCAGCAACATTTGAGGTTGGCTGAATAAAACGAAGAGGGGCGGGAAAGCCCCTTAGTTCTGAAGGGTGTAAATCGAGGTTGCAAGGAGGGGTATCCTGCAATGTTGGTGAGTTCCTTCATTAACTATATTACTAGATTCACGTTGTAAATACTGTCGTAATTCTGCAACGAATGTGCGGATTCATTAAAGGATGTGCAGATTCAGCACAAGGGGAGAGAGAAAATATGATGTTCGGTCCAATTTTAAAAACAACGAGACTGGTTGCGGGATTAAGCCAAGAAGATATGTCAGAAAGAACGCATCTGTCTCGCAGCACCATATCGCGTTTAGAGAACAACAAAATGGAGTTGAAGGCAGCCGATTTAATTAGGTGGTTGCAAGCTACACAAATACATGACGTGTCTGTTGCGGCTGTTGCTGTAATTTCAGGAGTGGATTTAGTGGCACTGACTCAAATGCTAACGACGTTGGTTGGCGGATTTATAAATTTCTTAATCTAGGAGGTTCATAGTGGACAATATCAAAATCGAATTAAATTTCATCCGTCTAAATTTACTACTAGTCGAAAAGCATCTGAATAACAACGATGTAGAGCTAGCTGCAAACCGATTACAAGCTGCATTGAAACTATTGGAAGAATTACAAGACACAAAAAAACCGACAGACACTGGAATGTCAATCGGCGGAATTTGAAACTATCTCTTAACAACATTATAGCACAGATACGGAGCCTTGGCTCCTATCAAAAAGCGTCGGGGGTACGGCAAATAATTCCTCCTCTTAGCTTCCGGCGCTTTTTGATGGGATTCACCCATCTATTAACAGAAAGGAGAATCAGAATGCTGACATTAGCGGAAAAAGGTCAGATCGTACTCTACTTTGCACCAGTTCTTGCGTTTGTACTTGGGGCTATGTGGCAATATGCGACATGGCAATTGGAGCAGGGTGATAAGGAATGAAGAAATCACTCAGCAAGTACTGCGGTGAATGTAAGAAAGATTTCGTGCCAGGTGAAATTGTTTACTTCACTTGGTTAGAGAATCATTCATTCTGCGGCAATTGCAAACGGAAATTGGTTCTAATCAATGATTGGGAAACAAGGCAGATACCGAAGCGAGGTGAGGAGTAATGGATCATCCAGACATCTTAAGCGCAATGCAATTCGGTTATCCAACAAACGATTACTTGGAACACGAACGTGATTACAACAGCGTCAATCATCCAGTAATTGACGGTCATCCCAATGAAGATATATTCGGTTCTGAGATCAAGAACACTTCATCTTACTTCATGGATGAAAAAGGACAAGCGGTCCACGTCGAAAACATTCGGGACTATCTAACAGAAGTGGTCGGAGTTGTATTCTACGAAGCAAAGTAAAAAGACCCGCTGTAGGGCAGCGAGTCAAATGTGGTCCCTGTGAAATTCTATTACTCACATTGTACATAGGGACCGCAAAAAACACAAGGGAGGCAACAATCATGTCGAACGAATTACAGGTAAACCAGCAAGCATACGAACAAGCATTACAAACGATCGCTAACTTAAGAAAACAACAAGCAGTGGACTTAGGTGATGGCAAAGTATTCGTAAAAAAAGTAAACGGTGGTCAAATTCAAAGTGTAAAAGGGACGATTACCCTGAATGAAAAGAACGGTGAAATTGCAACAATCCAAGGTAAGACAATGACAACAGCCAAAGGGTTTAACACGTTGAATCAGATTGCCGGATTGTCGATTATCACTCCAGATAAGTTAACTTTGCCGGATGGTCAAATCGTTGTTAATCCATATCCGATGATTGATCCGGAATCGGGAACAATTGCGAAGGTTTGGGTCAAAAAAATAGCGATTGGTTACAGCCCGATTGGAAACCTTGTTATAACAAGCGCCACACTCCTTTACGACATCAAGATGTATTTCATTCAAGACTTATCCAAAAAGGTTGGATACAGCAGAGAAGCCGGCAGAGTGTGCATGGAACAAATGCTAACGGAAGACGAAAAAACAAATAGCATCTTCTTGAAAATTGACGGTTTCCTTGGAATAGCTGCAAACATCCAACACAAAGATGTATTAAAAGCGATTGATACCTTCATTAATAAAAAACAGTTTGCTGAACGTAATGCACAATCCATCTGTGAGAGATTGGTAATGAGTAAGCACCCAGCTCTTGCTAGTGCGGCGTATGTTACGAAGCAAGGCGAGATTGCAAGAGTTCCAGTTGTCGGCTATGTTCACGACTTTAACCGTGAAGAACTACTAGATATTGCTGATAAGGCTGAACGCGGTGAAGAGATTGAGGTCGGCAATCAGAAAGTAGAGATTATCGAGGCGGTTGTTGAAGCGACAGCAGAAGATATCGCCACCGATACAGATGACGAGGAAGTCGCTCAAACTTATGGACCCGAAAATCCCTTAGTTTCAGAATTTGTAGAACGAACAGAACCGTCGGCTAACCTATTCAACCAAGAAGGAGGTCGATTCTAATGATTACAGAAATTCAGATGGAAAATATCAAGGGGCAAAGCACGACACAGTCTCTTACTGGTAAAAACATCTTCATTGGTCGTAATGGATCCGGTAAAACAACTCGGATTCAAGCGCTAGGACTTGCGATGCAAGGGTCCATACCAGGTCGAGGGAAAACAACGGCTGAAACAATCAAATTCGCCACAGATGAAAGTATGACGGTTGGACTTAAAACAACTGACTTTGAATTTACCCGTAATTTTACAAGAGACGAAAAAACGAACGGGAAAACCGGTGAAACAAAGATCAGCATTAAAGAGACTCTGAATGTCTCTCCTGGTAAAGGAGAACGTACGGCAACGGAAAAGAAAGCACGAATACAAGATGAAATAGGGAATTTCCCTGTAGCGCTTGATTTCAACGAATTTCTTTCTTTATCTGATGCAAAGCGTAGGGATTTCATTTACTCCTTGTCTCCAATAGATAGCGACTCTTGGGGTAAAGAGAAATTGTCTCACTATCTACAAGGAAGAATGCTTACAACTGAATTAGAAAAAAACAACAAAGAGCAATACGAAATTACGAAACAACTCATTGGAGATGCGCTTGCTGAGTACCGTGACAAGCAAGATATACATGATGGATTGATTTCGATGATTGATTGGGTGGCGAAAGAATCAACATTCTGGAAACGTAAACAGGCAGACTCACAGGGCACGGTGCGACAAATGGCTGACATGAAAAATGAGTTAGCTGAAACAGATCGTAATATCGCTGAAACGAAAAAAGAATTAGAAGAACTTCAACATAAACTGATTGAAATCGAGAAAAAAGTTGCTGCTGACACTGAAAAGAAACGAACAATCGACAACCGGTTAAATCGCATCGATGAATTGAAAGCGGAAATAAAACTTGTAAACGAAACGGAAATCGACATAGATACCACAGTACTGGATAAGGACCTTGCAGGATTAATTGCTTCAATGCCTTTGCCGTTTGACTTGGAAAGCAAATTGTTACCGTTCGATAAAGAGATTTTTAAACTAACTGAACTAGCGAATGAGCAACGAGAAGCCTTACACAAAGTACAAGAAGAAATGATGAATGTTCGGGCAAATGTTCAAACGCTTGATGGTACTTTCAAAAAAGTCGGAGAATTAGCAGGAGTTTGTGTCATTAGTCAAATGATTTCTTGTAATAAAGATTTCACTGGATTCGATGATTACGTTGCCGAAAAGAAAGCACAATCTGAACAGGCGTTAATGGAATTGACAGTTCAACATGATGAATTAAAAAAGCGTGCAGGGGCATTAGGGGTCCTCATAACCTTACAAGAAGATGGTAAAAAAGAAGTATTCTCGGCAGCGCAAGAAATCCAAGCTAAACGTGAAGCGTTATCTCAACAGATGAAAGTGAAAGAATCGGAATTACAAAAAAAGGAATCCCTAAAAGAACGTAAAGAAGGAAAGTTATCATTACTGGAAACGGAGTTACAGAAATTGGTACACGAAAAAACTGAACCAATTGGCGATATTAGCATCATGGAAAAACAAGCAATCGGCACAAGAGCAAGAATTGAAGAATTAAAAGTGCAGGTTGATGAAAAGGATAAATCAAAACAGACACTCGTTCTAATGAATGAAAACGTATTACAAAACCATGAAGCAGAGTATAAATCAAACGCGTTGAAAGTACTTAATGAATCACTTGGCGCTAAGGGCGTACAGGGTGAATTGGTAAAAGAAATATTAGAGCCCATTCGTTCACAGATTGAAGAGAATTTAAAATTAATGGAATTTGAACAAGTGCCTTACTTCCAAACTGAAAGTGATACAGGAAAAGAATTGTTTGAATTCGGCTGGGTGAACGAGCATGGTCACGAAGTGAATTTTGACGCCCTATCTACCGGACAACAGACAGTATTCTTGGCAGCTATGATGATGACAATTATCGATAGAGCACAACCAAAATTACGGATCCTCGTCATGGACAACTTAAATCACTTGGACAAGCAAAACTTTCAGCTACTCATAAACGGTTTGGACAAACTATCCGACAAAGTAGACAACATCATTTTGGCGGGAGCATTAGAGTACACCTTTACTACTGACGGTTGGCAAGTGGATGACTTATCAGCAATGGGGGTCGGTCAAGATGCAAGCAAAATTGCTTGAAGGATTGAACGCCAAGCAACACCAAGCTGTTATTTCTACAAGCGAAACAATCCTATGTCTTGCAGGAGCCGGTAGCGGTAAAACTACTGTACTAACTACAAGAATTGCTCACCTCTTTGACAATCGTGTAGGGACTAGCGATATGCTAGCCCTCACATTTACTCGGCTAGCGGGCAAGGAAATGAAAGAACGCGTCATACGGCTTATCGGAGAACGCGAAGGAAAGAAATTGTTTTGCAATACCTTCCATGCATTCGCAGTCCACGTCCTGAAAGATTGGGGCCATTTAATCGGTATCGATAAGAATTTCACGATTTACGATCAAGAAGACCGTAAATCCGTCTTAGAAGCGGTTATCAAAGAGTTAGGTAGCAAAGCGACAATTACTAAAATAACTAAAGCGTACGAAGATAACGACGGAAGCGATTACGAGATCACGAGAATTCTTAAAGAATATAAATACCGGTTGCGCCAAAACAATGCGCTTGATCTGGATAAATTAATTTCGGTTGTCAATGAACTTTGGAGCAAACATCCAGAAGCACTTAATTTCTACAAGCAAATGTACTCTCATGTGTTTGTAGATGAGTTCCAGGACAGCAGTGATGACCAAATGGACATGTTCCGACTGCTAGCACCTAAAAACCTATTCGTTGTAGGAGACGACTTCCAAGCGATCTACGGATGGCGCGGCGCGAAGGTGGAATACATTCTCGATTTCCCGAACGAATATCCAAATTGCGAAGTCGTGAAACTTGAAGACAATTATCGTTCAACAAAAGAAATCGTAGCAGCGGCAAATAATCTAATCTCGCACAATATGAATCAATCTGAGAAGACGTTGATTGCTCATAAAGAAGGTCCACGAGTCACCGTTTCAACAACTGGTGACGAGAGGACGGAATACGAACAAGTGCTAGACAAAATCAGGAATTTATACGAGTCAGGTACACCATACAAGGGCATTGCAGTGCTTTCTAGAACGAACATGCAACTTAAGAGGATGCAGGAGCAATTAGAACAAAACGGCATCCCGAATATCGCTCTCGGGCGCAATGACATCATGAGAAATAGGGATATGCTGTTTATCGTTTCTTGGTTGCAAGTCATTGTAAATAACAAGGATGGCAGAGCGTTCAATCGCGCATTGAGTTATCCAGAACCTTTCTTAAGCGAAAGGGAACAACAGGTTTTGCGTCTGGAAGCTTTAAAGCAAGACAAATCGGAGTTGGCCATGTTCCAACAGATGGATTTCAGACAGTCGAAACGATTCTTTGAGTTAGGTTCGAAGATTTCTGCACAATATTCAGAAGGTGCCAGCGTAGCGGATCTAATTCTCTACACGGCAGAAGTGCTTGGAGTTATTCAAGACTACAAAGAAAAAGGTCTTGAAAACAGAATTGAAGCCCTAGAAAACGGCACAAAGTACATTGAAGCGTGGCAAAAAACAAAGGAAACATTAGGTGAAGATAACAGCCTTTCCGCATTCTTGAGATGGCTTAAATACCGTGATATTCAAGAAAAATTAATCGATGAAAAAGATGCAGTTAAATTGATGACGATGCACGGGAGTAAGGGGCTTGAATTCGACGTCGTTTTCCTAGTTGGGTTAGTAGAGGGCACATTCCCTTCAAAACGCGGTGACATTGAAGAGGAAAGGCGTCTAGCCTATGTCGGGGTTACGAGAGCGAAAAAGCAGTTGTTCCTATCTCACTCTTTAATGAAGCAAGAGTGGAATGGTTCGATGGTAGAGGTAGAGAAAAGCAGGTTTTTGGATGAGATAAAGGGCTAATTCATCAGGAAATTAACGAAAGGAGACAACGATTGTGAGCGTATATAGACAGGTACACGTAAGTTTTTGGCAGGACGCATTTGTTTTGGATTTAACACCAGAAGAAAAATACTTTTATGTCTACCTAATGACTAATAGTAAAACTTCGCAAATCGGCATCTACGAATTACCTAAAAGAGTGATTGAAATGGAGACAGGTTACAACCGAGAAACGGTCGAAAAACTCCTTCAAAGATTTAAGGATTACAAAAAAATCGACTACAACGAATCGACAAGGGAGATTATTTTACTCAATTGGCCGAAGCACAACTGGAACAATAGCCCAAAAATTGTAACACGGATTGAGAAAGAATTACGGAATGTCAAACATTTACCATTCGTAACCATATACCTCACAATCGCTGAATCTATCAAGTCTGATGACGTATCCATACAGTATCAATACCCTATGGATACAAAGAGAACTAATAAAGAGAAAGATAAAGATAAAGAGAAGAAGAAAGAGAAAGAGATAGTGTCCGATTCTCCGAATCAGGACGATGCCCCTCTTCCGTATTCTGAAATCATTTCTTACTTGAACACAAAATGCATTAAGAGATTCCGAGAAACGACTGATAAAACCAGAACGTTAATTAAAGCGAGATTCAAAGAAAAATTCACTCTTGATGATTTCATGAAAGTCATTGACAACAAATCAGCAGAATGGCTTACAGACGAAAAGATGAATAAATTTCTTAGACCAGAAACATTGTTCGGAACAAAGTTTGAATCTTACTTGAATGAAAAAGGAGGGACAAGCCATGCAAGCGATAGGGGAAGTAATCAGCCGACTAAACAATACGCGGATGGGATCAACTTCTGAAATCTGCTACGAGCACACGGTACAAGCGAACGGAAAAGAATACACGAAAGAAATTAAGAAAATAACGTTCGATGGCGAAATCTTCTGCCCGATTTGTGAGAGGGATCGCACCACACAGGAATTGAGCGACGAAGAAGACTTGAAAATTGAGCTTGCAATGGGTCGACGCAAGTACAACGTATTCCACAACCAAAGCGTACTGACAGACGAAGACTTGTTTGATGCATCTTTCAAGACATATGCAGCTACTAAAAAAGAAGAGATTCACAACAAGGAACTAGCATCCAAGGCGTTCACTAGTTACAGAGACGGCGGAACTTTCACAACGTGGTTTGCAGGCGAACCAGGAGTCGGGAAAAGCCATTTGGGTATGTCGATTCTCCGAAACTTAAATGAATCAGGAAAAAAGAACAAGAGTTGCTTGTTTATCAGCGTCGATGAAATGTTTTTGAGGATACGTGACAGCTTCGACAACAAAGATAGCCGCTACACAGAACTCTATTTCGCGAATCTGTTAACTGATGTTGACTATCTGGTGCTTGATGACCTCGGAACCGAAACAGGCGGTTCAGGCACAAAGAAGACAGCATCCGACTTTGTAATGCGCGTTCTCTATGCGATTACAAACGGGCGTCAAAACAAATCGACAATCGTGACAACGAATTTGACGAGACAAGAATTAGAGAAAATGTATGACCGCAAATTGGTTTCTCGGCTCATGAAAAATATATACGTAATCAATTTCGAGGATACGACAGATAAACGGATTAAAAAATATGAAATTTAGGAGGAATCGGAATGACGGCTCACATTCACCAAGAAGATTTAGATTTTCTTGAAGAAGCAAAGGTTGCTCTGAACGGGAATTCAAGATGGGAAACATACATGAACGACGGTGAAACACACATTGCATTACGTTACGGGGTGGATAGGGATTGTGTTTGGGTTTACCGGTTAAGCACCGAGGTCATGTTTTCTCACAACGTGTTAAATAAAGCGCCGAAATTGGTTGTTGAAGGAGAGGAATCAGAATGACTAACTGGATCAACGGCGGTGGATTCTACTTAGTGCAAGCGACTGAACCCTATGACGCGGACAAGCTCAAACGTGAAATGGATGAGCTCGAAGCGGGAATCCAAACGGCTGAACGCTATTGGGCCGAAAGAAAGGCGATGACGGCATGACTGAAGCGGAGAAGAACTACATCATCATGCAATTGGAAGTCGTCCACTTCGTTCACAGAGGACGGAGCGGTGAACTGTTGTCCAGTATGGACTATCGGTCTCTTGTTAGTTTACTAGCGGTGCGAGAAGCGGTGAACTCGTGAGCTTCTACGTTTATGAAACTCAAACGATTCCAAACGAATCCGCAAGAACTTGCATTAAGTGCGGATGGGGAATGGACGAGGGGTTTCTCCACGAACCAAGTGGTAGCACATATTGTTCGGTTGCTTGCTTGGATAACGATATCTCGCTTGCTCAACAAGAAGAGATGACGCTCGATGATCTGTTCTGGACTGATTGGCATAACGAAGTGGAGGTGGCGGAATGAGGGAAATTAAGTTTCGGGCTTGGGACGGTAAAGAAATCCATGAAAACGTAGTAATTGTTGACGGAAGAGCTTTTAAAAATGAAAAATTCGCCGGAAAGCCAATGCAATACACCGGCTTGAAAGACGAGAATGGTCAGGAGATTTATGAGGGGGATATTGTCCGAAGAGAACTGAGCCGTCCATGGGAGATAAAACATTTTGGACAAGTGATAACAGGAGTAGTTAAGTACCTTGATGATTCTTATTGGATTGATTTCGATGTGGACGCCACAAATCTTTTTTGTGAAATAGATCCGGTTGAAATCATCGGCAACAATTATGAGAATCCAGAGTTGCTGGGGGTGGCGGAATGACGTGGGAAGAGTTGCAAATATTGAAACAAGCGAAAGAAGCATTTGAGAATATCGCTCGAACAATGAGATGTCATGTTAATGACCTAAGAGGCCCTTATGAAAGTGCATATAAAGGCTTGTGTGAAGTTATAGAACGATGGGAGACGAAACCATGATTAACCGAGTCGTTTTGGTCGGCAGGCTCACAAAAAGCCCTGAGTTGAAGTACACGCAAACTGGCGTGGCTGTTACACGATTCATACTCGCGGTCAACAGAGCATTTAAAAATGCAGCTGGCGAACAAGAAGCCGATTTCATCAGTTGCGTCGCTTGGAGAAAACAGGCTGAGAACGTTGCGAACTTCTTGAAGAAAGGCAGTCTGGTCGGAGTTGATGGTCGTATCCAGACAGGCAGCTTCGAAGGTTCGGATGGAAAGCGCGTCTACACAACGGAAGTCGTAGCGGATTCCACTCAATTCTTAGAACCCCGTAGCAGTTCGTCAGAGAGTGGACAAGCAGCGAGAGATACGAATACTCCAAGTTACACGCAAGACGCTCAGAATCGAGCGGAAACGACATCAGAAGATCCATTTTCGACGGATGGCGGACCTGTAGAGGTATCGGATGATGATTTGCCATTTTGAAAGGAGGTTAAAAAGTGATTACCTGTAAAAATTCTGATGACGCTAGAAATTATTTTGCTGAAAAAGGTTTGACTTATAAGGACGTTTCTGAGGGCGATATTGGCGTTTTGTTCATCTTGCTTAACAAGCACGTTAAACGAGCCAATAAGGCAGGCGGAATGTCCACAAACACTATGAGAATGAGTCAAAAAATAAAAAGCAAGTACAACACAAATGGAATTGTGAAGGAATGTTACTTCTTCTTGAATAGTCATTACTTTACTCAACGAGAAGCGATCAGCTTTAATTCAGACGGCTTTATAGGATTTGCCGGTTGCGCGGACGCTGGTAACAAATCACCTTTAATGGGTGCGTTTGTGGAATGGGTAGATGCGATATCTAGCTAATTAACGGCATGACAAAAGCGTGTAGTAAATCTATGAAACTATGAAAGGGTGAGTACTGTGAACATTGAATGGCATTGGCAGCAGGAAAACGCAAAGTTACGAATAGAAAATCACGAGCTAAGGAAAAAACTCGAACTTTTTTCTGGTAATCGATTGATCACGGAACAGGCGCCAGTTATCGCTAAAAAGAATCGGTGGACTGACGAAGAACGTGAAATTGCAAAGAAAAATGGGTTGTCTGCAAATCATATGAATCTCGTTAGCGCTCGCATTGGCAAAGGGTGGACAAGAGAAGAAGCGTTGAACACTCCTAAGATGTCGTTGGAAGAACAAGCGGAACGCATTGGGGAAGGTACTAGGGCTTATCACGAACGGAGGAAAAAGAATGAGTGCATGTAATCGTTGCGGAAGAAAGCTTAAAACGCAGAAATCGATTGATGATGGTTATGGTCCTGTCTGCAAGAAAAAACAAGCTGCTGAAGATGCGGAGTTTGAGAAAATTCAAATCACGCTTGAAGAGGTTGTGGAATCGGAGGTGGCGGTTTGAGGAATGTTCAGAGGGCACCTAGTAGACCAAGGGCGCCGAAACAACCGCGTCAATACAATTCAAAGACTACTGTAATCGACGGCATTACGTTCGATTCATTGACCGAGGGAGCTTATTACGTTCACTTGAAAAAAGATCAGTCTATCAAACTGATTGAGGTTCAACCGGAATTTCAGATTATCAAACCGTACAAGGTTGCATGTAAACGTTGTACAGGGACTGGCAGGCGTCCGAGTCCTAAAACGGGTAATCCTATCAATTGTGATTTATGCAACGGGAAATGCAAGCGTGTGAAGTCTGGCGCTAAGTATACTGCGGACTTTAGGGTTACTTACTTCGATGGGTTTGTTGAGGTGATTGATATTAAGGGTGGACCTGTTGGTCGGGATTTTCCTTTGCGACAGAAATTGTTTGAGCTGAAAACTGGTATGGAATTAATTGTTATACGGTTGAAAAATAAGGAATGGGTGAGGGAGTGAGATTATGAAAAAGCTCAAAGATGTCGGTTATGTCCAACGAGGGATGGTACTTGTGCAAGGGGAGAAAGAGTTTGAAATTACTAAAGTTATGAGTATAGATGGATTTGGCACTTATGTTCATGTGAATGGTGATGAAAGTGTGGCAATTCCGTTTACCGGTGCTCCTACTCGTGATGACGTATTCGTGAAAAGCTTCCCGTTATGAACGGCGTGTGGCGATTGTTGTATCGGTGGGAGAAAGATCAGCGGGTTTGGTTGTACGAACCTCTGTTGCAAAAGGAATTGTATGACAAGAGGCAAGAGGGATGGAAGTTGTGGAAGTGAAATGGTTGACGCGCTATGTATGTGTACTTTGCATATCTTTATTTAATTGGTAGACCAATGCACGTTCACACGTACACATTGGTTGGTTCTTTACCGTTTTACCTCCTTATCGAAAAACTTCTTCCTTGGTGGTATCTGCAATCTAAAGAAACGTCTCTCTGAATAACAAGAAGATCTTAATTAAAAAAATAATTAATTTTTCTTGCATTCAAATCACCACCCTCCAAACATAGGCATGTTTCTAGTGTGAGTCAAGATTTTCAGAACTATGCATCGATATGCAGTTGACACATATTGCGCAGTAAAAAAGACCGCTATTTCTCTCCGATTGGAGAGAAGCGGTCAAAGAATTAACTTTTCTACATTCTATATTATTACTTTTTAGGTGTAAGGAAGCAAAGAGAATTTCTCTTTAACTCCCAAACACCGCAACCTGTTAAAACTAAAAAAACGCTTGAATGAAATCGTACAAATAAATTGCTAGGACACCAGCAATAATGCCTATTAGTAAAGGAATTAGAATTTTTGAAATAACATTCTTCATATCCTTCACCCCCGATCTTCTAAGATCAGGTGCGGTAAAACTAGCATACAAAATACAATTGATTTTTGCAAATGTAATTTTAGGAAGTTGGTGAGATTTTCGGATGAATTATGCGAAGAAAGAGGTGGGAATATGCATTGGGAATGCAGATATTGCGATTTAGGATTTCCGGCAATTTCTGAAGGAGATATAGTTTGTGCTTTTTGTGGCGCTGAATGGGAGGCAGCCAAAATTCTTGTTGAGGATGATGAAGATTAGTTCGCATACCGAACATAAAACGCAATAAAAAAAGTCCTTAATAAGGACTGTAATTACTGGTTTCCGAACAGTGTCAAGGCGATTTCGGCATCTTGCTTGCTGATTTGGAATATCGATTGGATCCGTTCGATTGATGGTAATTCACCATGATCTTCTCGATATCCAGTCACGAAAGCTTTTAGTTTTACTTTCAAAGGCGCATCGATGATTTGGACATTCGGGTTTGATATATCGATTTTAGTTTTTGGGTAAACAATAAACTCTTTTTTCACAGGAAACATCCTTTCTGGTGACTTATTATCTCATGAAAGTGTTTTGATTAACAGTCGAGAAACGCCGGCTCAAATATGCTTCCAAGTTTTGTTCAACACGATGTCTGAAATCGTTGGGCGCTTAACGCCATAATCATCCGCTAACAAATATTGCGCCTGTGTTTTTGTAAAAGTGCCTTGAAGTATTAGATATTGTTCGCGAATAGCGAGTACATCGGATTCCGAGAGTTTCGCTTGAGCATTCTTTTCACCAAGTTTCGTTTTTCTAATGGAATCACTGTATTCAGGAGAAGATCTAAGTATTGTTCCCTCTTGGATGGTGCGAGGTCCGTCCATTTCGTGTAGGCGCTCTATAACAAAGGTTTTACTTCGGTCGATAGATTTGGCCACCTGGCTCGCAGACAATCCGTTTTCGTAATATAGTCGATAGATTTCTTTAAGTTCCGGCATGTAATACCCCCCTTTTCTATATTTACAATCTATCAAATAAAAGTTTTGGTGTGAAGATTCTGGTAAAAAAGTGACGTGCAACTAGAGGAGTGATCAAATGACCGCATATCAAGAAATAATCAAGCTTTTACCTCAATTACCGTTTGAAGTGCTGAAAGACATTGAAAGGCGTACCGGGGACTGGATGTGGAGCGGTGGCAATGAGGATGATTCGTATATTTGGCAGCAGTTGAGGTATGCCAAGAGATTTGTGAAGGAGTGAAAATGCTAATGAATATAGACGATTTCATTAAAAACGGAATTAAAAGACCTGTGCAGAAGGAAGACAAAGTTTATGTGTATAACGGTAACGATAAACTGACTAATATTTATTCGACGATAGAGCTAGGTAGAGAATTCTTTTCCATGAGCAACGACGCTTTCCATAGAATATACCGCTTTAACTTCGTTCCAAAGGGTAGGTGGTTCGAGTTATCCAAAAGGGCAGCAGGAAAGTTGTAGTTCAGAAAATGAAGGAGTGACGACATGGTACAGCAACTCACAATTTTTGATGCAGTGCCAGTAAAAGAAGCGTTTGCCATTGGCGACTTGGTTGAAGTCGTTGTAAACGTGGAGGAAAAAGAAGTTGAAGATTATTACTATCTCAAATTGTATGAGGGGTCGAAGGGGCGGATTGTGAAGTTTTTACCTAAACGGCAGTATGAGGTTTTGTTTGCGAAGTCTAATCAGATTAGGATATTTCGGCATGGTGAATTGAGGAGGGGATGAATCGCATGAATGAAACAGTCGAAGAACGGTTAAAGCGAATTACTGACTATGTGGCAATGTGTACGGTTCCTAATCCACCGCTTTATGGCGATGACTTGAATTGGTTGATTGCTAGGGCTGAGTTGGCGACAGTGCAAGCGGCTTATATCGACGGGCATGCGCTAGGGGGGGAATCCGTCACAGTCTACACGGATCAGATTAAGGACGAAAACAAGCGGTTACGTGAAGAAATAGAGCAACTAGAAGGGGAGTTGAAAGAATGGGCGGATTTGATAGAGCCGACGTTGGATGTGTAAGGGTGAATGAAACTGCTGAGGATAATCGCAAGATCCAACATATCGCCGAAAAGGTGAAATTCCTCAGAACGCATGAAGGAATGAATCTGAAAGACTTGGCAGCAGGATTGAAAATGTATCGTGAACGCATTATGAATTTAGAAATTGGCGTCGAAAGGGCAGATTTACAAGACGTCATTCGGTATTGCGATTACTTTGGATTGGATTATGAAGGGTTTTTGTTTGATGCTTTTCCGGAGTTTAAAGCGGCTTATGTAGCGGATGCGGAGAAGATGATGAGGGCTATTGGGTATAAGATTTGAGCAAATAAAAAAGACAGGATTCCTCCCGTCTAGGCAGACTGATTATAACACAAGGAGGGGTCCTGGTGAATAAAGATATTACTTTTAATACAGATGCATTATTGTTAGGAATTGGTATAATGGAACTACCAATGAACTGTGTGGTGGTTATTTCGGAGGGGATTGCGAAAGTGAGGGAGCTTCCGGAGCATGGTGAATATAGGATTGTTACGCATCAGGGAAAGATCAAGCGGATGCGGAGGGAAGAGGGCGAAGAGTTTTGAGTAAAGAATTATTTTTGATAAATAAAATGGAGGAAATAATTCAAGAAATTTATTCTGAAATAAGAGAATCAGATGAAGGAATACCTATTAACAAGGTAATGCCGTTATTACTTTTTCGGAAACTTATAGAAAAAATTGATGCGATAAATATTTTATACAAAAACAAATCTGGTTCACCGGCGTTATCACTTGCCAGAGGAGTTATAGAAAACTATTGGTACTTTATGTTTATGGTCGAAGAGGATTCGGATTTTAGAGCTCTCTCATACTACTACCACGATAAAAGAGATGCTGCAACAAAAAGTTTAAAAGAATTAGATTATCAGATTGGAGAATCTCTAAAATACAAGAAACTTAGAAAAGCAGAAATAAATGATTATCAAAATCAGATAGATTTTTTCATACATCAACAAAACAAAAATATTTCCCGTAAAGTTGTAGCGATAAAAATACTTGAGCAAATGCAGAAAAAGATGGTAACTCCTTACGATAAACTCATTGAGGATTATGAAGAAAGAATTCGTGGGACTGAAGTGGAGATAGAGAAACGAAAAGCTATGGTTTTAAATTTAAGAAAAAATATTAAAGAAGCATATAATAAAAAAACTGAGTATCAAGAAGTTATTAAACGTCTTAATCAAGATCCTCGGTTTAAAGATGTTCGTGATGAAATAAAGGCGGCAAGAATAAAATACGCGAGTTCAAATGTTGTATGGTATACACTGAGAACTGGTCTGTTAAGCATCAGAGAACTTTCTGTTAATTTGAATTTCGAGCAAGAATATAGACCATATTCATCTTTGTCTCAAGAGGTTCATGTTTCAAATGCGACAAATCAGATTAATGTCGATGAAGATGGGCTAGTATTATCAGATTTAAGGGATGAAAAGGGAAGCGAGTTGGCACTTGCGAATGCCACGAGTTTTTTATCATATGCTATAAAACCTTTTTTAATATTTTATAATAAAGAAAGGTATTATGCAGAGATAAGTAAACAAATGAACTATTACATTAATAAATAGTCCCCCTGGCCAACCAGAGGACAATGATTGATTACAGCATTGCGCTGTGTCATTTGTTGTTCTCAGGAACATCGGTAGTATAAGATTGTGACGCATCAAAGCAAGGTTATTCGGATGCGGTGTGAGAAATGGGGGAGGAATTTTGAACTTTTTGAAGAATAAAAATTTATGGAAATATGTCGGAAAATATGCGCTTGTGTTATTTGTTTGCTTCGGACTTATGATGTTAGGTGCTTTTTTTAAAGAAATATCAGATGTCATCATCGCTACTACATCTAGTTTAATAATTTTAGTTATTGCATTTGATCTATTTATTTTATTCTTGTTTTATGAAAAAAACTTAGAACGTAAAGAAGTAGCTAAAAATAGCGAAGATATTGATGAGATTCTATACTTTTGGTCTGGTAAATCTGGAGTAACAGGGAAATTTATTTATGATTTATTTTCAAAAACTGAACCGGAAAAATCAATGGCAAACCTAATTACATTAAAAAATAAAGTTAAGATAGCTTGCTCAGGTGATGATATTAATCTGTATTTGTTTAAAAGTTATATCGAATTAGAATTAAAGAATAGCAAAAGGAATAAGTTTTGGTCTGCAATATTAGTTGCTATTATTGGAGTTATCACAACGTTTATTACTAAGGGAGCTTTAGATATCTCGACCTTATCTTTCTTACACAATTTTATAAATGATTCTACGGGTGTATTAAATAATTCATCCGTGATTACGTATATTAAGTATTTCACTTTTGGATTATTAACATTTATGACTTTTCTGGTTCTCGGACAAGTGATTACTAAAACAAAAAATAGATTAAGGTTGATTTCTATCGTTGTGGATAGTTGTATAATGGAATTAGAAAAAAATAAGGAAAATTAGTTTCGTAATGGCCGAAGAAAAAATTGAATATTTTTTTAAATAGTCCCCCTGGCCAACCAGAGGACAACGATTGATTACAGCATTGCGCTGTGTCATTTGTTGTCCTCTTTTTTGTCGCCTTTTAATGATTACAACTTTTGTACCTAAATATCGAGATTTTTACAATCAGGAGGGGATTTCATGTTGAGTTGGGTGGATAAATTGGTACCGGAGTATATCGAGGGCAGGCAGGATATGAAGAAGCGGGCGGATCAAGTGGACAGAAGCAACCCGATTGAAATGAATGATTTGAAGCAGTTCAACAGCATGATTGATAGTATGACCTATTCGCTTGAATGGATGACTACTGGACGGCAGCCGAATACTTATCGAGGAATGGATGAGAAGTCGGTATACCAAAAACGTTCATACGAGAATATTGATTTGATTCCAGATATAGCGGAACAATTGGAAGAAAACGATATCAATAAAAAGCACTTGTTTATGTCTCGGGAAGAGAAGGTTATTCTAGCGGATATTCTTTCTTCTTTTTCATTGAGAGAACGACAGTGTTACATCCTTCACGTTGGACAAAAGAAGAGTATGTCAGAAATTGCATACGAGTTAGGAGTCAGTAAAAGCATGGTCCAACAATCCATACGCAGAGCCAAAAACAAGGTTGAAGAAAGAATGGATAAAAAATCTATGATATACGCTTGATATACGAAGTCTATGTATATGAGGGGGAGAATAAAAGAGGGGGTGCGTGCGAGCGACATGACCCCTCTTACCAGCCCCGATACATACGAGTGATTGTTTTAGTTCTTTCCTCCTGATATCCTTGTTAGAAGGAGGGGAAAGAGATGTTTAAAAACTGGACGAATCGTGATTGGTTTTGGTTACTTAGTTTTCTTATAGGTATAATAATTTTAATGATAGCAGGTTTTTATAATAGTAATAGAGTTGAATTAAATTTTTCGATAATTTCTAGTGCGGTTTCGATAGCTTTGGCATTGGTAGCCATATCTATTTCCATAAAGCAGGATAGCGATAACCAGGTTGTAACTAGGGAAACTTCGAATGCGTTGATGAAGATTAGAGGGAAAATTGAAACTGTGGATAATAAAATTGATCGATTAGATCCTAATTCAGTAACAAAACCTGCTGAAAATCAATTGATTAAAGAAGTCAAAAGTATATTTGAAAGCAAAGAAGAAGATGCTCAAAAGCTTGAGGAAATAACAAAAACCATAAATAGTAAGTTCGAAAATATTAATAACCAATTAAACAGACATTATAACAATCAACATAACTATAAAGCGCTTTTTGATATCACGTCTAATACCCAAGATGTAAAAGAATTTCTGGTTGATTTTATGGAATTATATAATTTATCTACTTTGGGTCATGAGGTTAAAGGGAATGTCTTAAAGTTATCATTCAATAGGGATTCTTTAATAAAACTGGAATCAATTGAAAATATATTAAAGAAGTACAACTATCACCTAATTGATGTTGGACTAAATTTATAATTAGACCGCAAAAAACGACGGGGTATATACCTAAAAATAAAAGAGTGCATCCAATGGGCAATTTAATAATTACTTGGATAAAATTTTAGACTCTTATTTATTAAAGGGCATTATGGTATTCCGTACAAAGGATTTGTCTAATAGTGGGTAAGTGATTCGTGAAAATTATTACTAGGAGTGGATGGTTGATGTAGATGCCTAATTGGGAGGAAATAAGAAGAGATTGGGAAACAACGAAAATAACGTTCGCTGCCTTGGCAGACAAGCACGATGTGAAACTCGGTACTTTGAAGAGTCGAAGAAGTCGTGAAGGTTGGTCGAGAAATAAAGATGCAACTAAAAAGAAAAAGGATGCAACCATTTCGAAAAAGATGCAACCGAAAAAAGAGCGAATTGAGCCTATTGTGGAGTCGGATGATTTAACCGATAAGCAGAGGCTTTTTTGTATTTACTACATTAAGAGCTTCAATCAGACGATGGCCGCAATCAAGGCAGGGTACAGCAGGAACAGCGCCCATGTAGAAGGTAGCAGGCTGATAAGAATTCCTAAGGTTGCCGAGGAAATCAGAAGGCTAAAGGGTGAAATGCAACAAGGTATCTTCATTGACGCGATGGATGTGCTGAATAAGTACATTCAAATAGCATTTGCGGATATTACGGACTTCGTTGAATTCGGAAGTGTTGAGATGGAACAACGGCACCCAGAAACGGGCAAGGTAATGTTGGATGCTAATTTCAAGCCGATCACTTACAAGATGAGTCAAGTTGATTTTAAGAATGACGACATAGTAGATGGTTCTCTTATTTCAGAAGTCAAACAGGGTAAAGACGGCGTGTCTGTCAAACTGCTCGATAAGATGAAAGCCTTGGACATGCTATCCAGATACTTCGATGTCCTATCCGACAACGATAAGAAACGATTGCAGGAAGAGAAGTTAAAAGCTGAAATCATAAAGGTTAAGGCTGAAACAAACACCGATGAACCTGGTGAAAGCAAAACAATTATCGTAACCGGCGAAGACGAAATGAGGAGGGTCCTTGATGGCAAATCCTCAGACTAACGTCGTTAACATTCTTGATTTGATTAACACGAATTTCTATTCCTTTTGGTTGAACAACATACCACACAGCATATTGAGTGGTGGACGTTCTTCCATGAAGTCATCTGTTATCAGCTTGAAACTGGTTATCGACTTCCTTAATGATGATCAGGGCAATGTCGTTTGCTTACGTAAAGTAGGAAAGTACCTAGCGGGTTCAGTATATGAGCAAATCAAGTGGGCCATTTATATGCTGGGTGTCCAGGATGAATTCATTTTTGGAAAGTCACCGTTAATCATCAAACACAAACGAACAGGTACAGGCTTCTATTTCCACGGCGTTGACGATCCATTGAAGCTAAAGTCTATGAACATCGCACAAGGGTATTACATGGCACTGTGGTTCGAGGAATTAGCTGAGTTCGCAGGCGTGGAAGATATTGACGTTGTCGAGGATACGTTCATTCGTCAGGATTTAGGCGATAAGAACGTTAATGTCTATTACTCTTACAACCCACCTAGAAACCCTTATTCGTGGGTAAATGAGTGGAAAGATAGTAAGGTTGCCAGCGACAATTACTTCCTGCATCACAGTACTTATTTAGATGATGAAAAAGGCTTCTTATCCAAGCAAATGATAGAGAAGATTGATAACTACAAAGAAAATGACGAAGACTATTGGAATTGGATGTATGGCGGTCTGGTCATAGGAATGGGCGACAACATCTACAATATGAACCACTTCCAACCGTTGCAGGAACTACCAAATAATGATCCAGTCATATTAATTGATACCGCAACAGATTCCGGGCATCAGCAGTCGGCAACTACTCACGGGGCGTTTGCACTGACGGCTAAGAAAAAAGTAATCCTACTGGATACGTACTATTATTCACCGGCGGGCAAGGTTGTTAAGAAAGCGCCTAGCGAACTGTCGGATGAGTATAAAGAATGGCTAGATGAAGTTAGAAAGGCATATAAAAAACCAGTAGATATGACATCTATTGACTCAGCTGAGGGTGCCTTGCGTAATCAGTTATTTAAAGACCACGGAATTAGGCTGCATCCGATTGCCAAGGGCAAAAAACTAGATATGATTGATTACGTTTACGACCTGTTAGCTCAAGGTCGTTTTTATTATTTAGAGACAGCAAACAATCAAGTTTTTATTGAAGAGCATCGAAAATATCAGATGGATGCTGATTCACTGAGAACGGCTAATCCAAAGGTTGTTGAGATTGATGATCATACTTGCGACATGTTCCAGTATTACGTTATGGACAACAGGCAGAAGCTTGGATTGAAATTCTGAGGTGGTGAGTGAATGTTTAAAGGAATCATTTCGAAGTTAAAGGCGGTGATGCAGAAAATGGGGCTTGTTAAAAACATCAAAAGTGTATCGGATATAAAAGCAATTCCAATCGACGATGAGTTTTATCAGCAAATTGATACGTGGAAAGCGTTGTACCAAGGTTATTTCAGCGATTGGCATGACGTTCATTACCAAACTATCAATGGGAGGAAGAAGCGGCGTATGGCTACGCTGAACATGCCTAAGGTGTTGTCAGAAGAAATGGCAACATTGATTTTCAATGAACGGTGTGAAATCAACATTTCTGATAACGGACTAAGTGAAAATATTGGTGAGTTACTGAAAAAGAATAAATTCACCAAGAAATTTCAGAGTTACCTGGAATACCAATTCGCACTTGGCGGCATGGTTGTTAAGCCGTATTTCGAAGACAACCAAATCAAGCTTTCATATGTCACAGCAGATTGCTTCATACCCGTCTCGTGGAACAACGAGGGAATACTCGAAGCGGTGTTCACTAATCAAACAAGAAAAGGCAAGAAGACATACACGCACCTTGAATGGCATCTGTGGGAAGGTACAACGTATGTCATCAAGAACGAATTGTACGAAAGTGAAAACACGTCGGACCTTGGAAAGAAAGTGCCTCTTTCGACACTTTATCCAGACTTGGAAGATGAAGTCCCTATCGAAAATCTAAAGCGCAGCTTATTCGTTTATTTCCATCCAAACATAGCTAATAACATCGACATGACAAGTCCCTTAGGTATACCTATTTTCGCTAATGCGCTAGATACATTACAAACACTGGATATCGCTTATGATTCGTTTCAAAGAGAATTCAGATTAGGTAAACGTAGAATCATCGTACCTGCATCTGCTGTCAAATCAGTGGTGGATGAACATGGACAATTGCAACGGTATTTTGACGCTGATGATGAAGTTTACCAAGCTATGGGCAGCGGAGATATGGATAACAATAAAATCCATGACAATACCGTTGAATTACGCGTCGAAGAACATATCGCGGCTATCAATTCGCTTCTCAATTTGTTATCCATGCAGACGGGATTCAGCAGTGGTTCATTTGCATTCGACGGGAAGAGTATGAAAACAGCAACCGAAGTTGTCAGTGAGAACTCCAAAACATTCCGTACCAAGCAGTCTCATGAAAACGTGATTGAAGCCGGATTAACGGAGCTTATCGAAGTCATTGTTCAACTGGCGGAACTATACGACGTGTTTAGTCGCCCCGAAGACGGCTATGAGGTTACTGTTACTTTCGATGATTCGATTGCACAAGACAATGCTGCAGATATTATTGAACAGATGCAACTGGTGGCTGGTGGTCTTACGTCGAAGAAGAAAGCAATCATGAAGTTGCACGGATTGACCGATGAAGAGGCTGAGACACTTTTGCAGGAGATTTTCAATGAAGAAAGGCGTCAGTCTCCGGAGATGAAAGATATTAAGAGTGAAATCAGCTTGTTTGGTGAAAGGGAGTGAGAAAAGATGGACTTAGACGAAATCGTTGAACAACTAGAAAAGTGTAGGTTTAAATGTGAGGCTGGCCCTTTGGAAAACAACACCGCATTTATCGCATTGAAAGAACTAGCTGAATCAGAAGAAGATAGAATCCTTCAGGATAAAGCGGACGGCGCACTTGAGGAATATTTAGATTCACTTGATTAAAAGGAGTGATCAAATGCTGAAGAAATGGAAAGCGTTAGATGATTTAGAGTGCGTCAAAATGTACGGTCATAATCACAAGATGGCGCACATGATGGGTACGCATTCATATTCAAAATGTGTTTTAGCCATTGGTCGGTGGGCTATGGAAGGTTTCATAGTGGGGTTAGAAGCGGAAGTGGAGCCTGAACAACGTGAACGGGTGAAAAAGGCGTTTGACCAGTTTAAGGAGTGATTAAATGGACAAACCAAAAATTACTCCTCACCAACTAAATCTGTACACATCCCAGGTAACTGATATCTATGTCGCACTTGAAGATGAAATCTTTCAGATGATTGCCAAGCGATTAAAAACGCCACCAGAACTCGGAAAAGACTACGTATTGCAGTGGCAAGTTGAGAAGATGCAGCAGTTACGAATGCTTAATGCTGATACGATTGCCGAACTATCAAAGGCTACAGGGTTATCTGCTGATGCCATTCGACAAGCAGTTGGCAACGTTGGATTTAAGACAATTGAGGGCATTGATGAAGAGTTGAAAAGCGTTAAAAAGAAGCTGCCTTTACCTACTCAAATTGATAAGGTGCTTGAGAGTTTTGTAAAACAGACGTTTTTGCAGATTGATAACTTTGTGAATCAGACGCTCATATCTACTAATTACGGCGAGGGTTCAGTTACTCGGATGTATCGGAAAATCATTGAAGAAACGACTGGTAAAGTGTTGGCCGGTACGAAGACGATTAACCAAGCGGTTGCTGAAACAGTTGTTAAGTGGGGCAATAAAGGCGTTGCAACGTCATTCGTCGACAAGGGTGGCAACGTATGGTCGATGGAACGTTATGTAGATGCAGTAATTCGCTCGACAACCAATAATACTTACAATAATCTGCGCATGTCCCGTATGGATGAGTACGGCGTGGACTTGGTGCTTGTGAGTAGCCACGCGGCAGCACGTCCGATATGTGCGAGGATTCAAGGGCGAGTGGCGTCGATGAGCGGTAAACATCCAGATTACCCCGACATAAAAGACTTTGGCTACGGGACTCCCGGAGGCATTCGAGGAATCCACTGCAAGCATTTGTTTATACCTTTTATTGAAGGCGTGAACACCAACAATCAACAGCAGTTCGATGTCGATAAAGTGGATGAACAATACAAATTGACGCAGAAGCAACGGCAGTTAGAAGTTCAAGTTAGAAAAGCAAAGCGCTCATTAACACTTGCCGATGAAGTTGGAGATGTAGATACAATTCAGAATTATAAAAACCTTGTGAGGTCGAAACAGGCTGACATTCGTGAGTTTATTGGTGAACACAACTTGCCAAGGCGTTATGATAAGGAAAAGGTGTTTTAGAGAGACGAGGTGTAACCAGTGAAGAAAATCAATTTCAAAGATTTTTATCATGAGTGGCCAATGAAAAAACCAGTATCCGTCGAAAAATATTATTTAAACGACGGTTATACACTCGATACTCGACAAATGACATATTCATTTATCGGCGTAGACCAAGAGGGAATGGAACCAACATTTGAAATAGATGATGTGATCCTACACCAACGTGATTCAAAGCCTTATGTAATCGTTAAGATTGAAAGATTCGCAAGTGAGGTATATGCAGAAAAGTTAGATGTAAATATGAAAAGGACAAATTACTTTATTTGGCTAGAAGAAACAGAAATATACCACAAACTCAAAGATGTTGAATGGGTTTAGGAGTCATCCAAATAGGCTGGCTTTTTTCTATGCAATGAAAGGGGTGTTTGAATGAAGATTGACGGCAATACCTCAGATGGATACCACACATTCAACGAACTTTACCACCATCGCATGATTCTGTTCTCGGTTATTTGCAATCAGAACAAACGGCGTGCTTGGAAGAGTAAGAAACACGACGACGGAACAATGTATGATGATTATTTCATCGTAGGAATTGAAACACCAGAAGGCAGTTACACCTATCACTACCACATTGACAATTGGGACTACTTCAAGGTTAAGCAGATTGCGAGAGCGCCAGAATGGGATGGTCACAAACCGGAGGATATTACACGATTGTTATCTTTAGTTGCTGATATAGCAGAAAGGTAAGGTGGTCCAGTATCTCGGTTGGCTACTCCGTTATGTAGCTACAATATAAAGCGAAAAGGAATGGTGTAAACGATGGGGAATTTTGCAGGTCTTCAGTTATGCGAAACGTGTGAAAAAACTATGACTGATGCTGGCGTTTTTGGTCTAGTTTTTAAAGAAACGATTAAATATAAAGAGGAATTAAATTTCGGTCAAGCATTTGAAGCTGTTGCACAAGGTGGAGGCATGAGGTTGCCGCAATGGGCGCCGGACGTTGTCATTCGTGCGCAATATCCTGATGAACATAGCAAGATGACAGCGCCTTATCTGTACGTTGAAAGTCGTTTTGGTCGAGTGCCGTGGAAAGAAACAATGATTGAGTTGTTTGCTGAGAATTGGGAGGTAGTTGAATAATGTCAAATCCACAAATTGAAAACAATTTTAAATATCACTCGCCAAAAGAAGGACAGCCCGAAAAGTACACTGCTATTCGTGAAAAGGCAAAGGAACTTGCATATTTGATCGACAAGGAATGTCCAAATAGCCGTGAAAAGTCGGTCGCTATGACCAATTTAGAAACAGCTGTCATGTGGGCGAACGCTTCGATTGCACGAAATTAAAACATGACTTGAGCTCAGTCATTAAATAGGCTTATTTATTTTGTCTTTATCCGTAGACGCTATAAAGAACGGAAGGAAAACACTATCCATAATTGGAGGGAACTATATATGTTTAAATTATTACGATTACCAATTCAATTCTTTTCAGCTGATACAGGCGGCGGAAGTGGTGACCAGACACCACCAGAACAAACTGGGGGAGAGCAACAAACTGACAATCAACAGCAACAACAAACGGGTACAGGCGACCAAACACCACCAGGGGACAGCAAGACGTTCACGCAAGACGATGTCAACAATCTGGTTGCACGCGAAAGTAAAACGGCGCAAGAAAAACTGTTGAAGAAACTCGGAATTGAGGACTTTGACAGCGCAAAAGATGGTCTCGAAAAGTTTCGCACTTGGCAGGATGAGCAAAAGACAGAAGCTGAAAGGCAAGCTGATTCATTGAAAGCATTGGAAACTGAAAAGGAATCCATGCTCACTGAAAATCAGACGCTTAAAGCGCAATTATCAGCCGTTAAAGCAGGAGTATTAGCCGATAGTGTGCCAGACGTGGTGACTTTAGCCAAAACTATGCTCAGTGATGAAGTGGATATGGATGCGGCTATTACAGCTGTTGTTGAGAAATACCCTCATTTTGCACAGGCGGCACAAGAAGAAACGGGAGATTCTAAACCGAAATTTTCGAATGGCCAACATCAAACGCAACCATCATCTGATGCAGATAAGTGGTTAGCAGCATTCAAACAATAAAAAATAGGAAATAGGAGTGATTATTAATGCCGGTTAACTACGCAGAAATGTACATGCAAGCATTGCAACAAAAATTTACAGAAGGACTACGATTTAACGCTCTTTTCAACACGGCGAACAACGCCAATATCAAGTGGATCAATGCAAAGACGGTACAAATTCCGCGCATTACAGTAGGTGGTTATGTAGATGTTGACCGTGATGTAGTCGGATCGTTTACTCGACGGGCGGACAACGATTGGGAAACGAAGACAATCGAACACGATCGTGAATTCCGTACGCTTGTAGATCCGATGGATATTGACGAAACGAATCTTGCGTTGTCTATTGCGAACATTACGCGCGTTTTCAATGATGAACAGAAGTTGCCGGAAATGGACAAGTACGCAGCATCCAAGTTGTTTGATGAATTCACGACATTCGGCGGTACTACAGACGAAACGGCGCTTACTGTGGCGAATATCTTAAGTAAATTTGATGACTTCATGGCGGACATGGACGATGCCGAAGTACCACAAAGCGGACGAATCTTATACGTAACTCCAACAGTCAACAAACTACTTAAAGAAGCGGAAGGGATTCAGCGCTCAATCGACGTTGCCGGAAATAGCCAAAACATAAAGCGTAGCATTTACTCACTTGATGATGTAACGATTGAAATGGTTCCGTCTAGTCGCATGAAAACGGCTTATAACTTCACAGATGGCGCGATTGCAGATGTAGCGGCGAAGCAAATCAATATGATTCTCGTTCATCCATTGTCTGTTATTTCACCGCACAAGTATGACTTTGTTAGTCTTGATCAACCATCCGCAGGTTCTGGTGGGAAATTCCTTTATTACGAACGTGCTTACTGGGATCTTTTCGCAATCGAAAAGAAGGTTCCGGGTATTATGTTCAACGTTGAAGGTGAATGAGCAGGAGATCGAGAGAGGGCATAGCGCCTTCTCTTTTTTAAATTATTAACTTGGAGGTAATCGAATGAGTAACGCAGTGAAAATCCGAAAGAAAAACCGTGTTTTACATGTGGAAACAGATCGTTTGGTAGGCTTTCTAAACCAAGGCTACGATCAAATCGATGAAGATGGAAATGTAGTTAAACGAGCTACTGGCGGTCGTACCGTATCGCTTCCTGAATACAACAAAGTCATTGATGAAAATGAAGCGCTTAAAGCGAAAGTGAAAGAACTTGAAGCTGCATCAAAAAAAGCAGAAACACCTAAAAAGTAAGGCGGTGATTGTGTGCCATATTTAACGTATAGCGAATACATGAGTTTTCTCCTTGCTGAAGTGGATGAAATCGAATTTAATAGATTGCTAATCAGAGCAAGTGATGTGTTGGATAACGTCACTAGTGATTTTTATCAATTAAACGTATTGGAAACGGATATTCCGTTTAGACGGAATAAATTCAAAAAAGCGGTTGCCTGTCAGGTTGAATACTTTAACGAGTTGGGCGCCACCACATTCGAGGGTATCAACAACTCTCCACAATCGTTTTCAGCAGGTCGTACTAGTGTATCTAATGCAAGTCGATACAATCCCGGCGGAGCAAATGAAAGTAAGCCATTAATAGCCGAAGAGGTGTTTATTCACCTTGAAAGAACCGGGCTTTTGTTTCGGGGGGTGAGTGTATGGTGATGCCAAAACCACCTAAGAAATTTTGTATTGATTCTTTCATTTACAAAGAGTATGCGGGCGAAAATAACTGGTCCGAACCCATCTACGCAGGTCCTGTCTTGATTGAACGTTGTCGTATTGATAGAGGGGCGGCATATACGTCCACGACGTCCGGTAAACAACTGCTGTATAATGCGGTTGTTTTTTGTTACGAAGGCATGACGACACCGTTGCCTATATTTAAGGCGCAATCTGTACTTGTATATGACGGTAACGAACATGTGGTGACGAAAGTCATTCCGATTCATGAAGCCTACAGCACCACCATTTATTCGTACGAATTAGAGGTGGTCTGATGGTGAATGTAAAGATTAACCTCGACGTAGCCAGGAGAAAGCTGAGCTCGCAAAGTTTGGACCGTGGCAGGTATGCACTTGCCAACCAAGCGATGGCGGATATGAATCAATTCGTGCCGATGCTTAGTACAGCACTGAGAGGAACAGCGAGCATTGACGGAGATGGTAAAGGTATCACCTACAACACGCCATATGCAAAGGCTCACTTTTATGGTTCCAGGACAACTAAAGGCGGTAAAACGATAACTTTCAATAACTACACCACGCCTGGCACTGGTCCACGGTGGGACCTAAAAGCGAAAAGTGTATTTATGTCCGATTGGATCAATGCATTTACGAAGGGGGCTGATTGGTAATGGACTTTATGGAGCGATTGTGCGACAAAATAAACGACATGCCACAGCTTCCTGTCGCGTGCAAGCTAGGCTATCTCGGCGTGGCTGAATCGCTTGTGATTTATCCGTTGCCCGGCTCAAAAGTGGTACAAGAATTCATGGACGGCACTAGTGACCAGCAACTCAATTATGAGATTGCTATGAAATCAAAGTCACAAAGCAAGATTAATGATGTGTTGTGGATGATTCAGAACGAGTTGGAAAAGCTCAAAGCGCTAGAAAGTCAAGACGACAGTTTCAAATTCGATGAATTAATCATAACGAACAAGCCTTTCATCAATCAGATTGATGAACAAGGTTGGTTTGTTTTTTTATTGGATGTACAAGCAAATATCACAGTATTTTAAAGGAGGAAAAATGAATGGGTAGAAAAAAGAACGCATTACGAGGGCATTTCGTGCAAGCATACGTACCAGGGGTAAATACACCAGTTGAGGATGATTGGTTGGAGTTGGCGAAACTCATTTCTGCAATCAATGATGACACGCAAGAAGAAACAGAAGATACAGCGTGGTATGACGGTGACGGAACGCCGGAAACAAGCGTCACCTCGGTTGCGGGAGCTTATTCTGTCGAAGGTCAATACGACCCATCTGACGAGGCGCAAGAACTAATCGCGGAAATGAAATACAAAACTGGTGAGGGCCGTAAAGTTTGGCACCGAGTTGTCGCATCTAGCGGTACAAAAGAGTGGGTAGGACGCGCAACTGTAACGGGTATTGTAGCCGGCTCTGGTGACGCTTCGGCTTATGAAGAGTTTAGTTGTAATATTCGGTTTGACTCTATCCCTACGGAGGGTGTGCCGGTCCCGTAATAGCCCTGTCAGTAATGAGCGCGCCCATGATAGGAGCGGAACCAATAACTGATGGGGCTATTTTAAAGCTTGAATAAAGGGATGTCTTCGGGCGTCTCTTTTATTTTTTAAAGGAGGAATAACAATGACGAATGAATTGACTATCGATATACAGCGTACAGGCTTTCCTGTAAAAATCGGAACGGTGGAATTATGGTTTGATAGCTCATTGGAAAATCTTCGTTCGTTTTTCAATATCGAAGAAGTGGCACAAGAGAAGCTGAAAGAGGCGCAAGAAAAGGCCAGTCACATTCATTTTCCTGCCGAGATCACCATCGAAAACTTGGATGATGAAATGGTGGACGCAGCATTTGATGTGAAAGGTGAGTTTTTAGCAGCGCAGTATGATGTATTGTTTGGCGACGGAACGTTTAAAAAGATTTACAAAAAGCACCCCGATATTTTGGCATTGGAGCAAACGCTTGAAATCGTAGGCGTAGCTATTTCTAAACGAATTGAAGAACAGGAATCAGTACGAGCGAAAGAAACGGAATCCAAAAAAGCTGAATATCTGAATAAAAAAGCACAAAAGAAGTAGGTGACTAGCTATGCGATTAAACGATCCATTGGTTAACACTTGTGAATATGAAGGTGCGCGGTATTCTCTTGATTTGTCGTTCGACAACGTACTGAATGTTTTTGATGTCTTTGATGACGCGGATCTACGAGAATATGAACAGGCTGATATAGCCCTAGCTCTACTGGTAGGTGTGGAGTACAAGTCCAACACTAATGATTTATGGAATTATATCTATGCAACTTATATCAATGTTGAAAGTAAACGTTCGATTGAATATGACAGGAAAGGTAATCCATTGCCGTTTCAAAAGGAGTCCAAGCAGTCGATCGATTTTAATAAAGACGCTGAGTATATATATGCCAGCTTCATGCAAGCATACAAAATCAACCTTTATCATGAACGAGGTAAGCTCCACTGGCACGAATTCAAATCACTGTTAAGTGGATTACCGTCAGATACGATTATGCAAAGAATCATTCAGATACGACTGTACGAACCGTCGAAAGGTGAATCAAGCGAATACAAACAAGCAATGCGCGATTTACAGAAAATATATGCGTTAGAAGAAATAGAAGAAGAGTAATTGTGAGTCGTCCATTCGGGCGGCTTATTTTTTATGTCTTTTGGAAAGGAGGAATAAAATGGCATCAGACGGTTTAATCAGAATCGACATAGAGGTTGACGGCAAGCAAATCACGGTTGCGTCAAGTGCATTGGACGGTCTCGAAGCGGCGGCTTTACGGTCTGGACGAGGAACTAAAACAGCGGCGGATGGCATGAGCGATCTAGGCAGTAGTAGCTCAAGAGCCGGCAAAGACTTAACGAGCACAAGTGGAGCTGTCAGCGGGTTAGCGGATGCCAGTACAAGCGCATCCAAAACTGTGGCAGGTGCGGCAAGTAACCTGGGTGACTTAGGAAGTATCAGCTCAAGCGCGAGTAAGAATCTGCAAGACACGAACTTAGTGATTGGGGATATTGCTGGCGGTAGTACTGCTGCGTCAGGAAGCATCAAAAACACTGCGGGCACTTTAGCCGATTTAAGCAGCATCAGTTCAACAGCGGGCAGTAATTTGCAAAATACCAATTTAGTAATCGGTGACATAGCTGGTGGCAGTTCTGCTGCATCAGGAAGCATTGCTGGCGCAGCAGATAGCTTAAATAATATGGGCGGCAGTGCAGATAATGCGGCAGATGCTACCAGACGAGCAGCGCAGGAAACTGCAAATGTTGGCGATCAATCTAGTAGAGCTTCGATGGGGATCAAGGATATAGCTGTAGCTCTCGGTTTAGTTGAGATAGCTTCGGCGGCATTCAGCGTACTGAAAGGTGCATTGGATAGCGCTATTAGTCGGTTTGATACTTTGGCAGGATTTCCTGTCGTAATGGAGCGCATGGGCTTTAGCAGTGAACAAGCTAAAGACTCTATTGAAAAACTATCCAACGGTATCCAAGGGCTACCAACGACACTAGATGGGATTGTTGCTAGTACACAAAGAATCGCGATATTGACGGGCGACTTAGACACGGCTACAGATACCGCATTATCACTGAATAATGCATTCCTAGCATCTGGCGCAAGTGCCGGAGATGCCGAACGCGGACTTACTCAATATGTTCAAATGCTCTCAAAAGGTTCAGTGGATATCATGTCATGGCGGACGCTCCAAGAAACGATGGGGTACGCGCTTAAAGAAACCGCAAAAGAGTTCGGGTTTACAGGAGAGTCGGCGCAGAATGATTTGTATTCAGCGTTGAAAGACGGCGACATTGTTTTCAAGGACTTTAATGCGAAATTAATCGAACTGAATGAAGGTGTTGGCGGGTTTGCTGATATGGCCGCGACTGGTAGTGCGGGTATTGCCACATCTTTCGGCAATCTAAAGAATGCTGTAACCGTTGGAGTAGCGAACATTATCATATCATTTGATAAACTCGCCCAAGATACGACTGGTAAGACTATTGCTCAAAATTTAGATGGTTTGAAAGTGGTCGTAAGTGCATCCTTTAAGGCGATTGGTTCGGTTATTGAAGCAACTGTACCGATTGTGAAAGGATTTGCGACCGTTGTGCAAGCGACGATACCAGTCGTTGAGGCGTTGTCTCCTGCAATTATAGGATTAGTAGCAGCTTACGCGTCATACATGGTCATCACGAATGTTACGGCGGCAATCAAGGCATCGAACGCGGTATTGGTTATTGCGCAAGCATCCCAAACCGCATTGACAGTAGCGACAAGAGCGCAAATGGCGGCGGCAGTAGCATCAGCGACAGCTACAGGTGCAAACGCGGCGGCTACGGTAGCGCAAACTGGCGCAGTCACTCTTAGCACACTAGCCATTGGGGTGCTGACAGGGAAAGAAAATCTGTTAACTGTTGCAAAAATAGCAGGGACGGCAGCTACTGTGGCATGGGGTGCGGCAATCAAGTTCCTGTTGGGCCCAGTTGGATTAGTGATATCCGGCATAGCAATCTTGGTTACCGGCATTGTCGCTTTAGTCAAATGGTTCAACAGAACAACCGAAGAAGGCGAAAAATTAACTGCTCAAACTGATAGCTTGGCAAGTTCCACAGAAACATTATCCACTGCTGTCGAGGATTCTTCAAAAGCGTTTGAAAAAAGCCAACAGAATATCGAAACGAGCGCACAAGCCTACGCAGAACTCGCCGTCAAAGTAGAAGAATTAGCAGCGAAAGAAAATAAGTCTGCGGAAGAAAAGAAGCAGTTAAAATCCTATGTCGATGAACTAAACAGGAGTGTTGATGGCTTAAACCTTGTATACGGAAAGCAATCTGAAGCACTGAACATGACCTCCGAAGAGATGACAAATCGCATTAACCTCATGAAAGAAGAGGAAGGAATGCTTGCATCACAGGAGAGGCTCACCGAATTAATAAAAGAAGAAATCGACATTGGACTCCAACTCAAAGAAGTTAATGGGCTAAGGGAAGAAAGTAATCAGTTATACAAAGACGGCGAGATAACAAAAAAAGAACATAAAGAAGCAGTTAAAGGCTTAGAAGAACAAGAAAACGCATTATCGGAAGCCCATACAAAGGCTGGAGCAGAACGTGTAAGTGTCGAGGGACAAATCATTGAGTCGAGCGGCAAGGTAGCTGCGGCGGCAGAAGAAGATATGGGGAAACAACTACTGTTGTTTGATGCGTTGCCTAAAGAATTACAAGAAACAGTGAAGTCTATGAAATCATCATGGGATGACTACGCAAGCGCTGCGACTGATATGTTTGATACTATCAGCACAAAATCGACGGTATCTGTTGGGAAAATGACAAAGAACCTTGAAGAGAATCAACGGGTAATTACTAAATGGTCAGAAAACATTGCTACACTCGCGAAACGCGGCATAGATGAGGGGTTACTCAACACCTTGCGAGAAGCGGGTCCAGAATCAGCAGGACATGTTAACGCCTTAGTTAAGGCGTCTGATACCGAGTTGGCCAAACTAAGCGACGCGTTTTCTAAAGGTGGAGATGTCGCTACTAAAGCGTTGAGCAAATCGCTCGGTATCGAAAATACCGGCATTATGGCGGAGGTCGGCCATTTAGTTGTCAACACCGAAAGGGCCTTGGCAGACCAAATTAAAGGCGCGGGCTTTGAAACTGTCGGCGCTGCCATCCCAGAGGGCTTGGCAAAAGGCGTAGATGGTGGTAAAAAGGATGTCGAAAAATCAGTAACGGATATGGCGAAAGGTACTGCCGAAGCAGCTAAGAAAGAATTGAAAGTTAACAGTCCGTCCAAAGTATTCGCCGATATCGGTGAAGGTGTTCCGGAAGGTATGGTTGTCGGCGTCGGGAAAGGTACACCGAAAGTTATTGAAGCTATGAACAAACTAGTCAAAGCAATGCTAGTTCCGTTCGCTAACATCAAAACCGAGTTCCAAAAGGTCGGAGGCTTTGCAGCAGACGGTCTAAACGTCGGATTGAACAACGGATCGTCTAAAGTTATGGCTACAGCTAGAGGGCTTGCTAATAGCGTTGCTTCTGAAATGAGAAGGGCGTTGGACATTAACTCCCCGGCTGGCGAAACAATAGAAATCGGTGAATTCACTGGCCAAGGTCTTGCAATTGGTATGGAGTCCACCAAAGAGTTGAACAAGAAAGCGGTAAACACTGTCGGTAGTGTAATCAAAGAAGCTACCAAAAAGAACGCTTCAGAAGTCACGAAGATCGCTGCCGAAGCCGAGAAAAAACGAACAGAAATTCAAAGCGATTACGCTAAGAAACGTGCTGAACTTTCCAAGAAAACCGCATCCTCTTCACAAGCGGCATTGAAAACGCACAAGGACAAAAAAGGTGTAATCGTTACAACTGGTGAAGCGAAAGTTTATAAGATCCGTCAAGATTCATCTGCTAAATTGACGAAACTAAATGAAGACGAGCAGAAGAAACTAGCAACCGTCAACACGAAGGCTTATGCGGAAATGCAAAAGAAAGAAAGTGAACTTTCTAAAGTAAGACTCGAAGCTCTTAAGAGCTTCGTAGCTGACAAGAAAACAACCGAAGAACTTTCATTAGCTGCCGAATCAGAGATATGGAGAAAGTCGTTAGTGTTATTCTCCGACGGATCTAAGGAACGCATAGAGGTTCAGAAGCAGCACCAGGCGGCGCTTAATACATTGAACGACAAGATACTGAAAGAAAACGAAACGTTCATCGGTAAAGTAACAACGATTAACGACAAGTTGGCCGCAAATGAACAAAAATTGACCGATGATTATACAAAGTCGGTTGATGATCGTACAAAGGCGTTAACTAATTTTGTCGGTATCTTTGACGCTTACGAATACAAGTTTGAACAATCCGGTCAAGATTTAACTAGCAATCTAAGGTCGCAAGTTTCGGCGCTTGAAGAGTGGTCCCGTATGTTCGAAATGTTATCCGGAAAAGCGATTGACAAAGGATTGCTTGAAGAATTGCGGATAATGGGAGTTAAGGCTTTACCTCAAATGGTGGCATTAAACACGATGACAGACAGAGAACTCACGGAGTATTCGAATCTGTACAAGCAACGATCTAAATCAGCACGCGAACAAGCCGAAAAAGAAATGGCTCCAATGAAAGCTAACACCGAGAAACAAATCATTGAACTACGCAAAGCCGCTAACAAAGAACTTACTTTGCTAGAGGTTGAATGGCTCTCCAAAATGAAAGCTATCACTAGAAGCAGTGATGAAGAATTGAAGACTCTTAAATCAATAGGCGTAAGCGCAGGACAAGGGTTGTTGAACGGCTTGTCATCTATGGAGTCGTCACTAGTTAACAAGGCTACATCAATAGCTGAGAACGTCAAAAAGGCAATGGCAAAGGCGTTAGACATCAACTCCCCTTCCAGATGGATGAGGGATTTTATTGCTGGCAACATGGCGTTAGGATTCATTGCTGGCGTTGATAAAAACGAATCGAAAATATTGAACGCGGCAAGCCACTTCGGAGAACTGATGAAACCTAAAACAAGTGACATCATGATCCCGAACGTCAACATTAGACCATTCAACCCTACGTTCGGTGGTGGGTCTGGTGGCGGTTCGACATCTACCGACAACAGAAAAACGTTCGCACCACAAATCACTAATCACTTCACACCAGCCGAATCAACACCGTCTCAATCAGCACGTAAACAGAAACAAGAACTTCAACGCCTGGCATTGGAATACCGAGGAGGGTAGCCATGATTAAATTAAATTTTACGAATACAAGAGGTCAATCAATAGAGTTATACGGTTCACCCTTCCGGCTTTCCAATTTCGAGGGGTTGGGTGACGTTGAAGCTGACATCCAAACGCAGAAGTCCCCATTTCAAGACGGTAGCACGTACACCGATGCGTTATTGTTGGAGCGTTATATAAAGCTAGAATTAAAGATTGAAGGAAAAGACGAGGTTGATCTAGCCAATAACAGACGGTTGTTGTCGGGGATATTTAGTCCGAAGTTAGGTCCAGGTATATTGCAATACACGGATGAAAGTGGCTCGAAACAAATTTACGCAGTTGCAGAAGGTGTGCCTACTTATCCGGACGGTTCAACTAATAGGGGAAGAACGTTTCAAAAAGCGCTTTTGTTTTTAGTATGTCCTAATCCCTACTGGCAGGATATCAATCCGATTGTGACAAAACTACAAGACTTCGTGGGCAACTTCTTCTTCCCTATATCATTCCCTGCGAGTTTTTCAATTCGTGGTGACGAGAAGAAATTGTTAAACGAAGGACACGCACCCACGCCGATTAAAGTCACATTTAGAGGTGAAGCAGTCAATCCGATGATTACGAAGGTCTCCACAGGCGAATTCATCCGAATTAACCGGACAATTCCCGCTGAACATAGTTTGGTAATTACGACGGACTTCGATTACAGGACGGTCCGTATCCTAGACCCATACGGAAATGAAAAAAACGCAATGGGTTATATCGACTTGGACGGCACGTTTTTCTCTCTCGATGTGGGCGAGAACAACCTGAAATTCATTACAAGTGGTGGTAATCCCGAAGTGTTTATAGAGTATCGAAATTTGTATTTAGGGGTGTGATTGAATGGCTGAACACAGTAAATTCTTTGATAGTTTAAATCCGCTCGATCCCGATAAAGTTTATACCGCTGATGAGTTTATAGATTACTTTGAAAAACTCATTACGACCGGAATTATGAAGAGTGAAGCGAACATGTTAAAAGTCGAAACAAGCGGGTCGAACATGAATACCACGGTTGATACAGGCGCCGCTTATCTGAATGGTAGGCTCTATGAAAACGACGCCAAATTATCATTAACACACGAGGTTGAAGCGTTGGGGAAATCACGCATTGACCGCGTGGTAGTTCGATTAGTATTGAGTGTGGATGCGCGATATATTAAAGCGTTCGTTAAGAAGGGTGTGGCGGGTGTTTCTCCGATTGCGCCACCTTTGGAACGTACTGGTGACATATATGAAATATCACTAGCTCAGGTCAAAGTGATTGGTGGGCAGACATATATCAATGTTGCCGATGTTGTGGATGAACGAGGGAAAGTTGATATTTGTCCGTGGGCGGGTAGTAAGATTTTGCCTAACTTTAATGATGCGGCTTTGGCTGAATTGGTTGCAAAAGTTGAAAACCTTACAGCGAATACATCTTGGAAAACGACAACGCTGCTTAATGGATGGGCAGGTACTTTTGAATATCGAAAAAATGCGGTCGGTATCTTGGAGTTATCTTTTATAGCGAACGCGACAAACACACATCCCACAACATTGATAGCCACTCTGCCAGCGGATTATAGACCACGCAGAACGACCGTCTTTCCTGTTATTCATGCAGGGAATGGAAGTATGGTCGGTGCTCAAATTTTTATACAATCCAATGGCGAAGTGCGGTTTGCGGGAGGGTCGGTAATATCTGCCGGAATTAACTACGGATTCAATGTCACGATTCCGTCGCAGTAGATGTCACGACAGGAAAGGAGGATGACGCAAATTGAAACCTATACGAATATTCACACCTGACATAGATTTACTAGGAGAGATTAGCAATTATGAATCTCTTTTTTTTGTGCGTTCTTTTCACGGAATTGGCGATTTGGAATTACGTATCAACCGACACAAAAATTACACCGACACCCTGCAAAAAGGAAACATCATCGTTGTCGGCAATGACAAGCATAAAGCGTACATTATCCTCCACAGAGAAATAGAGCTAGATGAGGCGGGCAAGGTAACAGAAAACTGGCTCATCAAAGCGCTTGAATTAAAAGCAGTAACGGGCGACCGTATAACATTGCCACCTTCCCATACGGCTCAGGATAACAAATCTGCACCTGCTGAGACGGTCATGAAACATTACGTTAATGGGAATGTCATAAATCCTGTAGACAGCAAACGGAAGATTCCGCAGATGTTGCTTGCACCTGACTTAAACCGTGGTCCACACATCAACTGGCAGTCCCGATTTAAAAATCTTGCTGAAGAGCAAGCGGAAATATCTTTAGTATCTGGCATCGGTTGGGGCGCACGCGTGGATTATGATTTGCGGAAATGGATATTCGACGTTTCAGAAGGACGAGATTTAACCGTCAATCAAGAGGTCCATTCACCTGTTATTTTCAGTCCACAGTTTGACAATATCAAAAACATGCAATATGTCGAGTCAGATTTAAATTTTAAAAACATGGCATATATCGCAGGTCAAGGTGAAGGTGTTGAACGGCGCGTGGTCGAACTTGGGCAAGCGTCTGGGTTAGCGCGCAAGGAGCTATTTGTGGATGCTAGGGACGTATCAGAGGAAACGGATATCGAAGGTGAAGATCCCGTACTTCGCCCTCCACAGGAGATAATCACAGACCTTATTAATCGAGGTGAACAAAAGCTTGCTGAAATGATACAGGAAATATTCTTAGAAGCACAAATTATGACGCCTGTAAAAACTGTGGACATTGAAAAACAAACGCACTTTGCAACACAATTCCAGATTGTGGAGTCGGTTAAAATAACTGAGGGATTCGCGTCATCTTTTGTCTATGAGCGAGATTATGATTTAGGTGATATCGCGACAATTCAAAATACGGATTGGGGTGTTACGAAAAATGCTCGGATTACCGAGGCTAAGGAAATCTATGAGCCGGACGGATTCCAACTCTATGTGACATTTGGAAACAGTCGTCCCACATTGATTAGCAAAATTAAGCAGGAATTATCCGGTATGAGAACAGAAATAACAAAGTGAGGTGAGGTTTATGAACGTAACGGATAAAGAATTATTGAGGGCGAAGGGTATTCCTGCACCTCAATATTATAATGAAGGAACTGGGAAATTTGAAGTTATCACAGGGCGCGATGGAGCAAACGCATTTATTGAAAAAGGACAAGTGACGGTAGATTCCTTTGGTGGTTCCGCGGATGTAACAAAAACATACGGGACTAAAAAGTTCGGGGTTGCCGTTATTAATTTAGGTACGTCTGATTTAACTTTTACAGTTAATGATATTACGATACCTGTTTACCCCGGCACTGCGTTCGGTTCTTTATTTGAAGGTTTTACTGAAATAACCATTAACACTACATCGAAATTTGATTGCGTTATAAAGGAGTGATGACAAATGGGATGGAACATAAATGACCCATCTTTGGGTAACGACCCCGCTTATTTAACGCCTAGAATTGTAAAGCTCGAAAGAGACAAGTTAAACACTTCCGAATTAGGCGCAACAGTTGCAACGCTAGTTGATGGCCAAGTTCCACTAGACCAATTGCCGGATATTGAAACTGGCGGTGTGAAAAGTGTCAACAGTAAATTACCTGATGTAAATGGTGACGTAGCAATCACAATACCATCAACTCCCGAAGACGTAGGTTTAAGCAACGTCGATAACGTCAAGCAGATGTCTATCGCGGGCGGGACATATACAGGTATTGCGAAAGCACATCCAAACACATCGTACACAGTCGCTCAATTGCACAACGTCATTTTATCAACAGGCGACCCAACAGGCGGCAATAACGGAGATATTTGGATTAAGTATGTGTGAGGTGATAATTTATGGCTACAGGTGACTTAAAAAAGTTCGGGACCGCTACGTTTAGTGGAACCAAGCAACTTAATCCAACTAATCCTAAAGGTTCTGGCAACATTCCTTCCGGTTCATTAGCCACACT
The DNA here is from genome assembly GCF_038620285.1 of Sporosarcina sp. FSL K6-1540. NCBI lineage: Bacteria > Bacillati > Bacillota > Bacilli > Caryophanales > Caryophanaceae > Sporosarcina > Sporosarcina sp. FSL K6-1540. Next base: position 4,303,599 of record NZ_CP152018.1, on the reverse strand, counting down.
AAACATCGTCAATTCTGATGCGGATGACGCTTATTTAATACGATGGATTGAGGTTGTCGACAATGACAAGTTGCTGCACATTAGCGACAGAGCTGTCGCGTCAAACGTTTCTTGGAATGAATTGAACGCCCAAGGGCTTATAGCGGGGAAAAACGTCACTATCGATGGTAAAGCTTACCTGTTGCGAGTCCTTTCCGGCGGTACTTCTGGAAGAGGTTCTAATAACGGAGCTTTTCCGATAGGCAACGAATGGGATAGGATAGTCGGCAACGAGAGTGGTTATGCAAATTTACCGACACCTACACCGACCGATTTAACGAACGTAGTAGCAAACGAGTTCGGCGTTCACAACCGTTTTTGGAATTGGTTTAGAGTGTGGACTTGGACTGATGAATGGTCGAGGGGGTGGGCGACGGCTAATTATTTCGCCGCAAATCCACACTCATATAAGGATAAAGAAACGGTATGGCGACCTGTCTTGGAGTCCGTTGCTATAAAAAAGCCCAACCTATCGCCAAATATCAACGGAGTCTACCACAAATACTCCGACGGGTGGGTAAATATTAACGGAACATATCGTAAAATCGATTCCATCCACACGAATATAAACGGCATATGGCGAAAGTCGTAAAGGAGGAAAACGATGATTGACATCGTAATATTTGACCGTCCATTGATCGGATACAAACAAAATAACGCAGTCGTCTACGCGAGTGTTCCGCATGAATTATCCGATGTGGACGCTAAACAATATGGCTATGAGCAAGTTAAATCGGCATTAGAATATGAACGGACGCGGGATTCTCCTTCAATTGACGGTAGTGAGATGGGAGCAATTGAAACGTTCATTCCTGAATTACCGAAAGTGAAAGCGTTGAAATTAATCGGTGATACTTACGTTCAATTTGAGGAAGATGAAACGGAACGAACGCTAGCTTTTACTATTGAAGCTACGGATCAATATGGCGACCCGATTGAGCGTGATTGGGAATGGACGGGCGCAGTTGACGGTGTGTTGACTGTTACACCGATTGACGAAGGTTTGACGGTTACAGTATCCGCTGATGGCGTCACTGCTAGCATTGATGTTAGTGTTTATCCATATGTTGAGCCTGTTCATGAAAAAACTATCGAGGAAAAACTAAACGAACTGTCGGTAAACCTAGGAAACACTCAAGCCCAATCATTCAACACAGATACGGCCTTAATGGAATTTATGGATTACTACTTTGAAAATGGAGGAATGTAAAATGGCGGTATTAGGATTCAGAACGACTAACTATGCGGTATGTATTTATGTTCACGGGACACAAAGGATTGCGAACATCGCAAGTGAATACCACGAACCGGTGAAGCAGTATGCGGCGAAGAAATATACAATTGAGCATTATGCGCCCGAGAATAATCGGACAAAGCAACTTGATATCGCATTGGCGAACGGTTATATCACAGTAGCAGAGTATGATGAAACGATTGCTTATATGGATACACCACTTGAAATGCTAATTGAGGATTGAACAATAACACTCGGTGAGGTGTATTTTTTTATGTCTGAAATCTAATTACCTATTAAATATATGAAAAGTAAAAGACCTCATTTGCGTTTGAGGTCTTTCTTTGAATTCAAATCAATGGTTAGAAGAGAGTAAATATTGTTTTGATTAGTTGAATGATATTCACTATTATAGTTGTTGATTTTATTATCGATTTTTTCAATTTCTTTGTTAGTTTCTTTAATAGACGTTTCCAAGGTACTTATTGCGTTTGTAAGTCTACCTAATTCAACATTGTCTCTTTCCTTCTCGACGATGACATTATATAAGGCTGAAACAGCTAAAAGTAAAGATAAACAAGCTATTAGCAATCCGAGAACAGTTAAAAAATTTGAATCTTCGGGAGGGATCATAGTTAGTCTGTAAATTGATGCGCATCCACCGGAAAATGCCATAATAGCTATTATGGTATAAAGGATTTTCATGTTTGATTCCTCCTAAGTAAATAATGCCTAGACGCAATTATATCAAACTATTAGGAGATTTGTGAGGAAATGAGGAGAATCAATGAATCTACCAATCTGAATCATAACGCGTCAATTATAGTTGCTTGTAGAAATCGTCCAACGTTGATTAGCAAGATTAAGCAGGAGTTGAGTGGGATGCGGAATGAGATGGTGAGGTAAATGCGGCTTAGGCTAGCGTTATTTTTTATGACATTTCAATTTTGTTCTATCTATTTTACTATGATATGGTATTTTTATCATGTAGGATATTATTGGAATGGGTGGTATAAAAATGAATGAAGAATTGTTTAAATTATTGAAAAGAGAACTTGAAGACCGTTCACATTATTATCATAAGGGAACAGAAGAATTAATAAAAATACTCGTCCTTGAAACAAGAAAAAGTCTTGAAACCATTTTGAAAGAGAATTCTTACTTTCCCTATGAGCCAATAGAATTACAAACAGTTTTAAAAGAATTTTTTGTTGAATGGAATAATGAAATGGAAGGTATTCTAGAGCGATTAGAGGAAGAAAAAGTAAATCTCGATGAAGATCTTGATGAAGATTTGCTTGAAGAACAGTATGAGACTATTAAAGAAGACATGAGATTTATGGAGTCAGTTTTTGATTTTGCGACAGATGTAGAAAATTTCCAAGCAAACGATAATTAATCGTACTTTTCAGAAGAATTTTAGTACAAACTTTCAAGTGGATATCCTTGATTAACAAAAAATGTAGCTTAATTGAATCTTGTAATAAAAAACATTAAAGATTATTAAAAATATTTTGTAGCTAGGTACTTTCAATCGAGAGTGCTTAATCTTTACCTGGAAATAAGAATTGATGAGATTTGGAGAAGTGGATAGCGGGTATAATTGGGGGAGGTGGAGTTACTGATGAGGATAAGTTCAGATTCACTTGAAACATTCGAACAAGAAATCTATTCCTGTCGGGATTGTCGAGTAGATATCCCGAAAAGTAAGGTGAATAAGGATACTTGGTGTTGTGATTATTGCGGGGAAAAGGTGATTATTGATATTGGTAAACGGCATAATTTAGCTAGGTTATATCCGCACGAGATGAACAATTTTGATATGGTGTATGATCAATATTCGGAGAAATTTTACGGTATCAAAGGTATTAACAATAAGGAAGAGAAATCTATTATTGGTGTCGAGGGATATCGGGGAATAACAGTTCGTGAGGATGAACTAGTTAATTGCATGTGGGTAATCCGATGAAATTAGTACCTGCAAGATAGGACTAATTTTTCAGCGACATTAAGCAAATCAAGAACGTCCAATTGGGGGCGTTCTTTTAATTTACTAAAAATAAGGAGTGAACTATATGGGAGGAATTAATCTGGAACATTTAGATATCGTACACATGTATTTATTCGGGGGAGTTAAGTTTCTACATTTTTTATTAATCTTAATGGCATTAGATATTATCACTGGAATCTTTAAGGCTTATAAGAATGAGAATTTATGGAGTCGGAAGAGTCTATTTGGATATGCGAGGAAACTATTGGTTCTCGTCATGATAATCACGGCTAACATTATTGACCAAATACTAGGTATGAGCGGCGCAGTAACATATGCGACCGTTCTTTTTTATATCGTAAATGAAGCATTGTCCATAATGGAAAACATGGCTGAGCTCGGTGTATTAGTACCAGCAGGATTAGCGTCGAAATTGAAGGTTATTGAATCAAGCAATCAATCATTTTCAGAGGAGATACGTGAAGAGCTGATTGGCTCGAAAGTGGACCATCAATTAATTGTCGCTAAAATCGACAATCGAATTAGTGCGAAAGTGGATGAGTTGGTTGATATTCAAAAGGATCAATTGAAGGAAGGTGAGTGACCATGTCGTACACAATAATTAACATCTTTATTCCGGCAACCCTCTATCCACTCAAAGCGCCATACGCAATGATGCCAGAATATATCACCATCCACAATACTTACAACGATGCTACAGCAGCCAATGAGATTGCTTATATGACCCGTAATACAAATCCAGTAAGTTACCACGTAGCCATCGACGACAAGCAAGCATTACAAGCCATCCCTTTTACACGTAACGCCTTTCACGCGGGGGATGGTCTGGGCAAAGGTAATCGAGCATCCATCGGAATTGAAATTTGTTATTCGAAATCTGGTGGACCTAAATATGTAGCTGCAGAAGAAAATACTGTTGAATATGTAGCTCATTTACTAAAGCAATACGGCTGGGGAATCGATCGCGTGAAATGGCATCGTGATTGGAGTGGGAAGAATTGTCCTCATAGAATCATCGATGAAGGACGTACCAAGTCAGTTAAGGACCGGATAGCGTCTAAATTAAAAGAGTTGAATAACCCAACACCACCAAAGGAGGAAATACGAATGTTCAAACCAAGTTCTGCAACGCTTAAAGCGGCTTACGAGCAGTTTCTAACAGGCGCAATTAAAGATGGTACGATTGCCGCTAAGTGGCTCACAGATTTTAAGGCGAATAAGTTGTCACTTGATGATGCGCTTGCTCTTAAAGTTATTGTTGATCAGCGTGAGAAATAAGTAAGACCAAAGTAAAAAGCGGAACCTCCACAGAATTAATTGTGGTAGGCCGCTTTTTTTATTTGCCAAGACACAGTCATCTATTCTTGGTTTACATACATAATTCACTTATCCCTACCAAAGTAAACGTGGAAAGATAAAATTGATTATTGAAAGTAAAAGGCGACTACTCTTAATTGAGCGGTCGCCTTTTTTTGTTTGTCGAATTAAAGAGGTATTCAAATGAATAAGGACGAATAGAGAATAATACCCTGTCCTTATTCAACTAAAGGGGCAGTTTACTTTAATAAAGGGAGACGAAAAACAATATGATAGATTCATGTAAATGTAATGAAACATATGATTTAAAAGTTGAAGCAGATATAGGTGCCGACGCTATATGGTGTAATAAATGTTATTATAACTTTGACATAGAATATGTCCCAATTTCAATCGAGCTGAAGTCGGAATTAATGGAATGGATATCGAAATATGGTGAATGGATTGATTGGGATAATGATGAAATAGTTCCTAGTGGGATTGAACTTGAAGAAAAACATAATAAACAAGGACTGAAATTAACAGAAAAAGTACAAAAAGAACTCGATGGTAAATATAAAGTTTCGTTTTCACCTTCTACATATGCAAAAAGACGTGCAAATAAAAATCAATAATCCTTGTTCAACTAACGTGGTGCTTTAGTTCAACAACAGGAGATCGTCAATTGACGGTCTTTTTATTTGTCCAGTTGTCTGTGGAAAGGTTAAATAAGTACAAAGCAAAAGCGACCCGTCCACAGATTATATTGTGGGTAGGTCGATTGTTTATTTGCACTTGTAAACTTCTAAATATACCCATATGATGAAGGTTACTGACCGTGGATATTTGAAGATGGTCGGATACATATAATTCATTGAAAAATGGTTGTTCAACAAACGGGCCATTTAATTGAACAGTAAGGGGGATTTATACATGTTGTTGCTATCGACCGTTTTAAGCGCAATAGCAAGTGGATTACTCATTTTAAGTGCTGCTTTTTATTTACGGCATTTACAAAAAACTAAAACACAAAGAAAACTTACATCTTTTGAATCGACAATGTACATTGTCATACAGCTTGCATATATTCTCTTTGCAATCAGCTTACTGATTGGGATATTTTTCAGATAGAATTTACTTCCGCAATCGGGCGCGATTGTTGGATAAATATTTTTTAGAAAAGGGTGGCTTCGGCTACTCTTAATTTGTAGGTAATTTAAAAATAATCAAAAAGCGACTACTCTTAATTGAGCGGTCGCCTTTTTTTGTTTGTCGAATTAAAGAGGTATCCGTATGAATAAGGACGAATAAAGAATAAAGCTCTGTTCTTATTCAACTAACAGGTAGTATATTAGAGCTTAATTAGAGAATTTAAAATTAACAAGATAAGGAGTGTAGTATTTTGGAACACGAATTAAAGGAGTTTATCGAGAAGTGTGATAAAGCAATAAAACAGGAAGATTTTGATACTCTGAAGAACTACTATACTGATGATGCGATTCTGGTAGTAAAACCAGAAATGATTGCCCGAGGAAAAGAGGAAATCAAACAAGCATTTATTAAAATTGCGAAATATTTTAATAATAGTCTTGTCCCAGCACAGGGAGAAATGATTATTCTAGAAGCCGGAGATACTGCATTAGTTATTTCTCAAACACTACTTGATGCCGATAAAAATGAAACGGAATATTCTATGGATAGAAGGGCGACATATGTATTTAAGAAAAATTCGCATGGCGAATGGCTTTGTGCAATCGATAACTCATATGGTACAGACTTAATCAATAAGTAGACTTTTATTATATAGGACCAAAGCAAAATCGGCTCCTCCACAGATCAGCTTGTGGATGGGCCGCTTTTTTGTTTAAGCGAGTTTGCAAGGTTCCAACTTTACCCATAGAATAAAGGCTAAAGAATTGAATAATAGATTAATAGGGGGGCGTCTTTATAGGTATCTTAAATAATCCTGTAACTACAAATAAAGAAGATGCAGGAATCTTGGAAGGACGGACAATTATGAAGGAAAAGAGTGAGATTTTTTTAAAGCTATATTCTTTATTGTTTGGGTCAGGGATGGCCAAAGATTTGAGACCTGTAAATTGCACGACACTGCTTGCGATAGCGTCATTCATAGACGACAAGGGAAACTGTTGCCCGACACAAGTACATATTGCCGAAGTCACAGGCATGTCTACAACTACTGTGAATAAGGCCGTTAATGCTTTACTGGAGTTCAAAGTAAATGGGAAATCAATAATTACTCGTGAATTTGTTCAGCAAGCACAATTTACATACTCCTACTACACTTTTCACCTGATTTGACGCTTTACATAGGTAATGTAGGAAACAGGACGCACAGGGCTTCAGATTAAAAAGAATAAATATTTCTTATTAAACTAACGGAGCAGTAGAGTTGAACAAGGAAAAGTTTACAGAGAATATAAGTTAATAGAAAATAGTGAAAAGCGGGGTTCGAAAATGGAGAAAGTTCTTGAAAAACTAAAAGAATTAGAGTCAGGTGAAGTGGGAATTATTATATATTCTCAAGTAAAACAGAATATACTTTTATCATTAAATAAAGGTTTAATAATACCTCTTGCTTCTGCGGCAAAAGTTGCAATTGCCTTTTGTATAGCAAAATTAGTTGAAGAAAGACACTATAAATGGACTGACATTATTGAAGATGTAATTTTAAATCCAGAAGAGGATAGTAACGAAGTGTATCCTCACTTTCAAAGTAGAGAAAATTTGGCACTCCAAGATGCGGTTGAAGTGATGATAGCCTGTCATGATAGCTTTGTTGCAGATAGAATTGTTCAATTTTGTGGTGGATGGGAAATGATTAACAATAAAATAAAATCATATTTTAAAAACATAAATATCACTCAAAATCCAAGAGACTTGGATAACAACGGAGAAATGAGTGAGATGCTAGAACTTTTACGATTAATATATCAAGGGTACAAAACTAATCCTGATTTATGGATTCCAGTTATTAATGGTTTAGTTAGGCAACGAGGCAATATAGAAGGTATACCAAGCCATTTCTTAAATCATATGACTGGCGGATTAGATAATGTAATAGTTGACATCGGTATAATGGGAGAGTTTTCCAAAAACCCGTTATTATTTGTTTTGGGTGCAAAGGAGTTACCAAATCGATATAAAGAGAAATTAGCAGATGAAATTATTATTGATGCAATGAAATTACTTTATGATGAGTATTGCAATCAGGAAGTTGCGCTAGAAAATAAAAGTCTATCTAATTAATAGTGCAACTTAAACTAACGGGCGGTTTAGTTCAACAACAGGAGATCGTTTATTGACGGTCTTTTTTATATGCCCAAAATATCTAAGATGTATCGTTTTAAAGGTTAATTGGTAATATTTTATAATTTCCATTTCGAGCTTGCAACGCGAACGGTCGTTCTATATACTAATGAAAAAGGGAGGGAACAAGTGTGCGTAATCAATTAATTAAGTCTACAGTGTATAACGAGCCCTTGGATATGATGTACATGGCTGCAGACGGTTCAATCAGCAAGCGAAGAATCAGCGTACTACAGGTCGGTGAGGCATCATTTCGCGCATTCTGTTTCTTACGTAAATCCAAGCGTACTTTTACAATTGATAACGTGCTCGCGCTTGTTCCCGTAATTACGAAAGAACGTGCATTAATATGATGGACTACAGTAAGTTTCCCGACCGACAAATCGCCTGTATCGATATGATGAGCTTCTACGCGAGCTGCATGGCTACATTGCATAATATAGATGTCCAAGCAGTTCCTATTGCTGTTGTAGGCAGTTTTAAACAAAGTGGGTCGGTTGTATTAGCTGCCAGTCCACCCATGAAAAAGAGATTTCGAATCAAGACGGGGCATCGATTATTTGAAATACCAAGTCATCCCGAAATTCGATTATTCGAGCCGCAAATGGCACATTTTCTTGAAATGTCAATGTCCATCACACGAATCCTCCATAAATACGTACCTGCAGAGGCTATACATGTCTACTCGGTCGATGAATCGTTTATTGACCTAACAGGAACCGAGAAGCTATGGGGCGATCCAGAACAAACTGTTAAGGATATACAAGCGGAAATACTGGAAACTTTAAATTTACCTTCCACAGCTGGCATGGGACCAAACATGTTAATGGCAAAGTTGGCTCTGGATCTCGAAGCAAAGAAAACAGGCTTTGCAAAATGGACCTATGAAGATGTGCCGACGAAACTATGGCCTATATCACCATTAAGTGAAATGTGGGGTATTGGCAGCCGGACGGAAAAGTCATTAAACGACATCAGTATATTTTCGGTTGGAGATCTAGCGAAAGCAGATTTGAAAAGGCTCGAAAAGAAGTTTGGTGTTATGGGCAATCAATATTATCATCATGCATGGGGAATCGATTTATCAGAGCTGGGTGCTCCACTCTTGGAAGGTCAAGCGAAGAGTTACGGCAAAGGACAGACGCTATATAGGGATTACGTGACCCGTGAATCCGTTCTCGTTGTCATATTGGAGATGTGTGAGGATGTTTCTCGTCGGGCAAGAGAGGCAAGAAGAGAGGGCAGGACTGTTCACCTTGGGATTGGTTACAGTAAGCATTCGTTCGGTGGCGGATTTAGTCGGTCACTATCAATAGAAGAAGCTACAAATGACACAATGAAGATTTACCGAACTTGCATGGCTTTATTCGATAAATTTCATGATGGCCGTCCTGTACGTAAAATCACGATTTCAATCACCAATCTTGAAGATGAAACGTCCATGCAGCTAAGCTTTTTTGATGAACATAAGGTCCGGAATCGCAAATTAGGAATGGTTATGGATAATATTCGTGATAGGTATGGATCCACAGCAATGCTAAGAGCCGTGTCGCTCACGGAAGATGGTACCGCAATCGGTCGTTCGAAGTTAGTCGGCGGTCACAAGTAATGGGAGGATTATCATGATAAGAGATCGTGGCAATATTAAATGGACTGCGATGATGCTATCAGAGCACGTCGCAGAGTTGCATAGATGGCAAAATGAAGATAATTACGAAGAACGTCCGCAGCTTGATGATTTTGATTTACAAGCTATCCAGTATGAAATAGAAGTTGCACAAAAAAGGGAATGCACAGTACACGTAAAGTTTTGGGATAAAGGGAATTCCGTGTTTTACATGGGTGTCATTCGAGAAGTAAATGTCGAGTCGATGTGGATTACGGTTGATAGCCCGTTTGGGAGGGACCGTATGCCGGTGAAGGATATAATAAGTGTCCAATGCGCAGAATAACGCCTAGAAGCCCTTTCCTGTCTTGGATTGGGTTTTTTGTTTGTCGTTAATTGTCGAAATATTATAAAAGGACTTACTTCCCACCTGTCGAATAGTGATAGATAGGAGGAATGTAAATATGAAATGCATGGTATGTGAAACGTCGTTTAGTCCATCGGACATACTTGTAATGGAGGATGACGAGTTGCCGATTTGTGAAAAATGTGAATGGAAAGAACACTACATTCTCGTTGAATATGACGGAAAGGAAGATTTGCTTGATCATTTGAAAATAAAGGTTCATAAAAAAAGAAGATGTTCGTATTGCGATCGCGGTCTAGTAGAATTACATAGTATTAAATTTGGGAATCCAATTGCAGCCGTTGTTTGTTGTGACGACTGTAAAAAGGAAGATAAAATGAACATATATTTACGTATGACTTAATTTGAAAAAAAGAGAGGGTTAATCTCACCTGAAAACAACAGCCACCTACTCGGTTGAGAAGATGGCTGTTGTTATTTTTATTATCCTTTTCCTGTGCTTATACATAGAAGGTTTTCAATAAATGTGGTCTTTTTTCGTGAAACCACATTTCCGACCACGCTAATGTGGTCTATTTTGTGGTCCGCTCACAATTAAATCACAAAAATAGAATGGCAAGGAAGAGCACAGAATAGAAAAGCGATGCAAAAACGCTCTACACCGGATTTCGATAACCGAATTCATGATGTGAATATGACAGGGAAAGTTGTTTTAAATGATGATTGTTCTCTTGATTATTTCGGTTCTCATTCTCATTGCAATCCCGAATGTCACAAAGCATTCTAAGTCAATTGATGAAAAGGGGTGTGATGCTTATATGCAAATGGTTCAAGGACAAATTGAAGCGTTTAAAATGGATGAAAAACATCTGCCGACCTCCCTTGCAGAAATGACTGAAAAGGAATATCTGCCCGAAAATGCCCAGTGCCCTGATGGAACGCAATTGTCAATTGATGGTGATGGGAAAGTGGATAAGGTGGGGGGAACCGCCAGTTTTGGAGCAGACTAAGGAAAGTGGATTCACGTTCCTTGAAATGGTTCTAGTATTAGCTGTTTTGTCAATTATAACAGCAATCATTTTGCCTATAGGTGACAAATGGATACAAGCTGAATCTGAGGATGACGCGCTTCAAGCATTTATAGCTACTGTCTATAATTTACAAGCTTATTCGATGGCAAACTATGTAGCAACAGGATTGCAATTCAAGGATTCGGGAACTGAATATATCACATCTTATTTGGTGGACGGGGAAGTGAAAGTTGAAGTTGCACGAAACGTTTTTCCTAATGGGATGCGTTTGGCAGGCACGAGCCAATTGAAGGCGATTGAATTTCGTGGAAATGGAGATATCCTGAAGTCTGGTACAATGGCATTCTTAACGAGTTCCGGAATTATCGAAATACGATTTCAGTTTCAGCGTGGAAGGATGATTATCTATGAATGAAGGGGGATACTCATGGCCGGAAGCGGTACTTACATTGACGATTGTGATTGTAATATTTGGGACACTACTTCCATTTGCTTCAATAGTGAACTCAAAGTTACAAATAAAGAAGGCGCATATGTATGCGGCGGAAACTACTCATCAAGGGGCTATTTATTTTAGAGCGTATGGTTTGATGGAGGGTGTCCGTCGAGTTGATGGAGTGGATTATAATTGGACTATTGACGGACAATCCGTTTGTGTGTCTTATGAGATAGTCGAGAAGGTGTTCAATAAATGCGTTCATTCGTGAAGAAACCAAATGAACAGGGCTATACATTTTTAGAAAGTATCTTTCAACTAATCATCATGACCATTTTCATTCATCTATTCCTATTATTTTTCTTCTGGAAAGGCTCGATAGAACAACACTATACAGATTACTCATCAACTGAATGGGAATTATTCTCGGCCGATTTACAATACCTTCTATCTGACGTCAACGAAATCCGATTGGTTAACGGTGGAAGTGCAATCCGGCTTAAGAACAATCGGGGGCTGATTGATATTGAACAAAGCGGAACAGTTATCCGGAAGCGAGTAGACACAACTGGGCATATTCCTTTAGTTACAGGAGTAAAGGCAGTCACGTTTACATTTGATGGAATAACTATAACTGCTAATGTGACAATGTTGAATGATTCCATTAAAGTAAGGGGTTTTGCGGTTGGATTTTATCCGAAATGAACATGGGGCCATGCTTGCGGCCGCAATTATTTTATTATTTTTCGTTAGTCTCTTTCTTTTCTCCCTCGTTTCATGGCATGATAGTATTCAAAGAAGTTATGATTCGCTTGAAACGTATTATGAAAACGAAACGGTGAGAACAATGAAACGGAACGGATAAAACTATTCGTTCTGCCAAGTGGGTGATGACATGAAAAAAGTGTATTTGATTGGCTATATGGGATGTGGGAAGAGTGCGATCGGTAAACGACTCAGCTTTGCGACGAAAATGCCATATTATGATATGGATACTGAAATCGTGAGGATGACTGGTTTGACGATCCCCCAAATATTTGAAATGTATGGTGAAGAACGTTTTCGTGAAATGGAAACGGAGTTCCTTCGCACGTTCCGTGATGAATTTTGTATCATTGCGACAGGTGGTGGTGTGGCGATGCGTAAAGAAAATAGGGAGATTATGCGGGAAACAGGTCTTGTCTTTTTTCTGAATGCTCCGTTTCGTGACATATGGCGACGGATTTCCACGGACCGAAACCGACCGATTGTACAAAGATCGACACGCTCCGACCTTGAACAGTTGTTTAATAATCGAAAACCTCAATATCTACATGGTGCACATTTTAAAGTCGAAACGGAAAATCGATCTTTGCGTGACATTGTGGATTATATCGCATTCCAAATAGGAAGACTTAAAGGGGAAATATAAATGAAGACGAAAATAAACCACCGATTATCGTTTTCTTATTCCTTTAATTGGACGAAAATTTAATTAATGACCAAAAAGACGAACGATTTATAGTTAATATCTATTTTAGTTCGTTAAAACGACTGTCAATTAAAAAGTATTGCGCTTTTAAAAATGAAATGTTAAGATATAAGGCGAAAGGGCATTAGTTGTCCGAATCTTAGTTATCTTTATTTCAATTGAATAACGCGAATGATTGTATGGGGAGAGCACGCAATGGCGTCGCCGAAGGAGCAAGTAACTTATTGTTATGAATCTCTCAGGTAACAAGACTCATACATGACGCATCTCTGGAGAGCGCCGGTTAAGCTGGTCACCAACGAGGAAAGCCGCAAGGTCAAACTTTCAGGTACAAGGACAGAGGTTTCCTAATTAGGGGACCTCTGTCTTTTTTTATCAAATTTTTAAGGGGGAATAGAACTTGTCAGAGTCATTGAAACGCACGGTTCTTTTTGACAGTTACGCTGAATACGGCGGTAAAACGATTGATTTTGGTGGTTGGGAATTACCTGTTCAGTTTTCAAGCATTAAAGCTGAACACGAAGCTGTACGGACAAAAGCAGGTCTTTTTGATGTTTCGCACATGGGCGAAGTGCTTGTCACAGGAGAAGGCGCATTATCATATTTGCAAAAGATGGTTACGAACGATGTATCGAAACTTAAAGACGGACAAGCTCAATACACGGCTATGTGTTATGAAAGTGGCGGGACTGTGGATGATCTTTTAATCTACAAACGTGGGGATAATAATTACCTTTTGGTAGTCAATGCTTCAAATATCGACAAAGATCTTGAGTGGATGAATAGCCATACTACGGACGATGTCAAAATTGAGGACGCATCATCTTCTTACGCACTGCTTGCATTGCAAGGACCTATTGCGCAAGAAGTACTTCAAACATTGACGGATGAGCCTTTAGCAGACATTAAGTTTTTCCGTTTCAAAGAAAATGTTGACATTTCCGGACACCAAGTTCTTGTTTCGCGTACTGGATACACGGGAGAAGATGGATTCGAAATTTACGGCTCTCCTGAAGCAATTGTCGCATTATGGAGTGTTATTCTGAAAGCGGGCGCAAGTGAAGGTGTTGTACCAGCAGGTCTTGGTGCACGTGATACACTACGTTTTGAGGCTGGTTTACCACTATATGGACAAGAACTATCAAAAGATATTTCACCACTTGAAACGGGCCTTGGCTTCGTTGTGAAGTTGAATAAAGAAGAGGATTTCTTTGGTAAAGAAGTTCTAGCTTCCCAAAAAGAAAATGGTGTGCCGCGTAAACTTGTCGGCGTGGAAATGATCGACAAAGGAATTCCGCGTACAGGTTATAAAGTATTCCTTGGCGAAGAACAAATTGGTGAAGTAACAACGGGTACACAATCACCGACACTTAAAAAGAACATTGGTTTTGCACTTCTAAACAGTGAACACACTGCTGAAGGAACTGAAATTGAAGTCGAAATTCGTGCTAAGCGTTTGAAAGCAGTAATTATCGCTACACCATTTTATAAACGCTAATCATATACCATCTATGAAAAGGGGTTAAGAGGACATGCAGCATCGTTATATTCCAATGACTGAAACCGATCGCGATGAAATGATGAAAACAATCGGAATTACTTCCGTAGATGAACTTTTTGAAGATATTCCTGAAAAGGTTAGATTTAAAGGCGAGTACAATATTAAAAAAGCGAAATCCGAGTCTTCTTTGACAAAAGAACTTTCAAAACTTGCAGCGAAAAATGCGGATGCGCGTACATATGCATCATTCCTTGGCGCAGGTGTCTATGATCATTACAAGCCGATCATTGTCGACCATGTCATTTCACGATCCGAGTTCTATACGGCTTATACACCTTACCAACCGGAAATCTCGCAAGGTGAATTGCAGGCTATCTTTGAATTCCAGACAATGATCTGTGAACTGACAGGTATGGATCTTGCAAACTCATCTATGTATGACGGCGGAACGGCTCTTGCAGAAGCGGGTACGCTTGCATCAGGTCATACACGCCGTAAAAAACTTCTTATTTCTGAAACAGTTAACCCTGAATCGCGTGATGTTGTACTTTCTTATGCGTCTGGGCAGTATATCGAAGTGGTCACAATTCCACAAAAAGATGGCGTAACTGATATGGCTAAGCTAGAAGAAATGATGGATGAGGATACAGCTGCTGTCCTTGTACAATACCCAAATTTCTTTGGTCAAATCGAAGACATTCAAAAAATTGGTGAAATTGCACATGCTAAAGGCGGACTGTTCGTTGTTTCATCAAATCCGCTTGCACTTGGCATACTAACACCACCAGGTAAGCTTGGTGCCGACATTACAGTTGGTGATGCACAACCATTCGGTATTCCTGAATCATTTGGCGGACCACATTGTGGTTATTTTGCGGTGACGAAAAAGTTGATGCGTAAAGTTCCAGGTCGTCTTGTTGGAGAAACAACTGATGATGAAGGCCGTCGTGGCTACGTGTTGACACTTCAAGCGCGTGAACAACATATCCGCCGTGATAAAGCGACGTCTAATATCTGTTCAAACCAAGCGTTGAACGCACTTGCTGCTTCTGTAGCGATGACTGCGCTCGGTAAAATAGGCGCACAAGAAATCGCCTACCAGAACATTGTTAAAACACGCTATGCGAAAGAAACCTTTGAAAAAGCTGGCTTCGACGTTAAATTTAGTGGATCACATTTCAACGAAATCGTCGTTGATTGCAAACGGTCTGTAAAAGAAGTAAATGCAAACCTATTTACAAAAGGGATTATCGGTGGTTATGACTTAGGCCTGACGTATCCTGAATTTGCTAACCATGCACTAATCGCCGTTACAGAACAGCGTACGAAAGAAGAAATCGATGCACTTGTGCAGGAAATGGAGGCCCTTCATGCATAAAGATAACCAGGCGTTAATTTTCGAACTTACTAGAGAAGGACGGATAGGTTATAGTCTTCCTGAACTTGATGTCCCTGAACTTGACCTTTCCAATCTATTACCAAAGGGATTTGTACGCGAGGAAGCTGCTGAACTTCCGGAAGTTTCTGAACTTGACATTATGCGTCATTACACTGCACTTTCCAATCGTAACCATGGTATCGATTCAGGATTTTATCCACTTGGATCATGTACGATGAAATATAATCCGAAAATCAACGAATCCGTTGCACGTTATCCTGGATTCGCGAATATTCATCCATTGCAAGAAGAGTCGACTGTTCAAGGTGCACTAGAGGTTTTATATGACCTGCAAGAGCATCTTGTAGAAATTACAGGAATGGATGAAGTGACACTTCAGCCGGCGGCAGGAGCGCACGGCGAGTGGACAGCATTGATGATGATTCGGGCTTTCCATGAAGCTAACGGCGACTTCAAACGTACAAAAGTACTTGTTCCCGATTCTGCACACGGTACAAACCCGGCATCAGCTACAGTTGCTGGTTTCGACACGATTACAGTCAAGTCAGGTGAAGACGGACTTGTAGATCTTGAGGACCTGAAACGACATGTAGGGGATGACACGGCGGCGCTTATGCTGACGAATCCGAATACACTTGGTCTTTTTGAAGAAGAAATTCTTGAAATGGCTGAGATCGTTCATGCTGCTGGCGGAAAACTTTATTATGACGGCGCAAACTTGAATGCGGTTATGTCTAAAGCACGCCCTGGCGATATGGGCTTCGATGCTGTTCACTTAAACTTGCACAAAACATTCACAGGACCACATGGTGGCGGTGGACCAGGTTCAGGTCCGGTTGGCGTGAAGAAGGATCTTATTCCATTCCTGCCGAAACCAGTCCTTGTGAAAAAAGATGAAGTTTACACATTTGAATACAATTTACCACAATCGATTGGTCGTGTTAAACCGTTCTACGGTAACTTCGGTATCTATCTGCGTGCATACACGTATATTCGTTCAATGGGGCCAGATGGCCTGAAAGCTGTTACGGAATATGCCGTATTGAATGCGAACTACATGATGCGCAGATTGGAGCCACATTTCGATTTGCCATATAACCGTCATTGTAAACATGAATTTGTTCTGTCGGGTCGCCGTCAGAAGAAACTTGGCGTGCGTACGCTGGATATGGCGAAGCGACTGCTTGACTTTGGCTATCACCCGCCTACAATTTACTTCCCACTTAACGTTGAGGAAGGCATGATGATTGAGCCTACAGAAACAGAATCGAAAGAAACACTCGATGCATTCTGTGATGCACTTATTCAAATTGCGAAAGAAGTGGAAGAAAACCCGGAAATCGTACAAAACGCACCGCATACAACTGTTATCAATCGTCTTGATGAAACGAAAGCGGCACGTTTCCCTGTACTTCGTTATACAAAAGCATAAGTTTGTAATTAGTCGCTAGTGAAAAAGCAAAGCATGCAGAGAAAGTAATTTATTTCTCTGCATGCTTTTTTGTCATTTTTAGGAGTAACTTTGAATGGAGAAGGATATGATCACATTGGAACAATTTTTGTTTGAATTCTCTTTATATCCCGAGGGTAATGCTGAATTGGTACTGTAATAATTAGTGGAGGTTAGGAAACGTAGCTTGGTTCGTTAGGAAAAAGAGAAAACAATTATAAATCCATTGGTTTCTCTTTTTGTCCGATCATATTCAATTCGCATTATGGAAGTGATTTTACTTTTCTTTACTACATATAATTAAAGAAAAGGAGTGGGGAAGATAAAACAGTCAAAAAGGACTTTATTTGTACTGTGTATTGTAGGCGTTTTTCTAGTAGTTTACGGATCAGCCATCGTCTTACGACTTCTATTAGGGAATTTTTTATTAGATGGTGGACTAACCAATCTGAATTACTTATTACTTACTCTTTTATGTGTGGTACCATTTCTATTATATTTATTGATCAGCAAGAATTATTGTGAAAAAGTTACGGAAGTAATTTTGATAAGCGGGCTCTTCTTTTTGATTTTTTTTGTTTACTCTAACTTTATGCTTGTGTTTTCTATGACTGAACAATCACAGGCGATTGCAGTCAGATTATTGATGATTTATCCCGCGTTAGCATTAATATTAGTAGTTGTTTTACATTTTACTCAAGGTAGAAATGCAGGAA
The DNA here is from genome assembly GCF_038620285.1 of Sporosarcina sp. FSL K6-1540. Lineage (NCBI taxonomy): Bacteria > Bacillati > Bacillota > Bacilli > Caryophanales > Caryophanaceae > Sporosarcina > Sporosarcina sp. FSL K6-1540. Next base: position 4,285,712 of record NZ_CP152018.1, on the reverse strand, counting down.
GTAAGAATTTATTTGAACGTTAATGTGATCTCTTTTTAACTTTGGGAATCTTGTTCACAATTATAGCTTTCTTCGAAATCAGAGCAAGAAACTCTAAACAAAAAGATGATATTTCGTTCGAATACGAACGGAATATCATCTTTTTAAATTCCAATAAACTTACACACTTACGAACGTTTTCCAATGAAGGAAGAAGTTTCTGTTTTATTTACTTTTCACTTTACCTGTCCATTGACGGAAACCGCCTTGCAGGTGAAACAGTTGTTGATAGTCTTTTTTCTTTAAGAATAATGCTCCACGTGCACTTTTTCCGCCATTTTGATCGTACAAATAAACGGGCTTGTCTGAACGGATCTCTTTAAACCGTTGACGGAACTGAGAATAAGGGATATTGCGCGCACCTAAAATATGACCGGCATCATAATCTTTTGCCTCACGTACATCAATCAGTTGTGCTTTCCGATACCCTTCGATAAATTGCTCCTGCGTCAAGTTTGTAACGGCTTTACGCAGACGTAGCATCGTCACAACGAAATAAATGATTACGATGAGAGCGACGGCTCCTAAAAATATATAATTCAAAACAACTTTCCCCTTTCTCTCTACCTTTTCATTATAAAGATTGAACAGCACTTGTTCAATGGGCAAGCTCTTTTTTGATGTCGGTTAAAAAGCCATTATGATCAAAAGTTTGAACTTTTACTGGTTAATCCCTCCTTTTATAATTCGGATTTCGGTCATGTGGTGTTATCGCAGGAAGTAAAAGTGGCAAGATACTTTTTCACTAGAAGAGAGCGGAGTGAGTAAGGTACTTAGTTGTCCTTCGACTTAGCTAGTAAATAACCTAATATATAACCATAAATAATATGCCCAGCCATCCAGTATGAAAAAGAAGGAAAACTCCTGAAGTCTGGTGTTTTGTCTGAAAAGGTTGTTGTAGGAAAAAGGGCGATACCGATAATGAGGCAGACAGTAGTAGCCGTAACTATGATTTGCTTTCGGGAAGATATTTTTAGGTGAACAAACAACAGATACAAACAAATTGCTAAAGCGATTGAGACGAGTAGGTGAAAACCTACTTCAATTAGTTCTGGAAAAGCGAACGTGTTGATATAAGGAATATAATCGACGTTTAATAACAGTGTGTAAACTGTTAAGTGAGTAATTAGTTCAACGCCTTTCAAAAATGTTGCTAAAACTAAACCGGAGAGTAATCCGTATAAAATAGCATTTTTCAATCCTGTCTTTGTTAAAATCATGCCATCACTCCTTTTAAATTTTTCCATGTACGCAAACCGTGTTTAGCTTCTTAATTAGTGAGGCAAACTACAATAATGTTGAAAAAAGGGAGTAGATCATTATGAATGCAAAAAAAACAGCACTGAAAATCCTAAAAGAAAGCTTCGTGGGTACGATGGCGACTATTCAACAGAATAAGCCCCATACAAGATACATGACGTTTTTCAGTGATGAATTTATACTCTACACCGCAACATCGAAAAAAACGCAGAAAGTGGATGAACTTGAAAAAAATCCATATACGCACATATTAATCGGTTACGATGGAAAAGGTATTGGAGATGACTATCTAGAAATTGAAGGGACTGTCACTATTTCAGACGATGAAAGCTTTAAAGAGAAGGTTTGGAATAAGCATATGGCATCATGGTTTAGTGGTCCAGAAGATCCGAATCTCATCATTTTGAAAGTTTTACCCGATTCAATACGCTTAATGAATAACAATGGTGAAGAACCGCAAATGATTGAATTATGAATAGCGGGTGCCGGCTAAACAAGCCGGTGCCCTATTTTTGATCACTAGGATTGCCCCCAAAAAAATTCTTAGTTGCATAGTCGATTGCACTCGTGCCCCTAAGGTGAATATCGGTGTGCTCATTTTTTAGGGCTAATTTTTCGTTTATTTATAATAAGCTGGAATCCTTTTTAAAGGAAATAGTTGTTTACGCTCTGACTATTCAAAGGGGAAAAGGTTACGGGATAGGGTTTAAATCTGCAATATGCATATAGAAACAGTATTATGGAAGAAGTGTTACTGTCCGAACAAGCTAAATTACGACTATCGATACTGTCGGTTAATCCGTATACATATCCTAAATAGAGAAACAAGTTAGACTAGATTAGTCTTCCTCATAGGATATAGAACTTGTAAAATTGTATGAAACGAAGTGTAAGCCGATTTATGGTATATTACTATATAAAAAGAATGGATGTGAGACAATGTTTTTAGCTTGGAATGAAATTAAAAAGAATAAATTGCGATTTACATTAATCATAGGAATATTAATGCTCGTTTCATATTTAGTATTCTTTCTATCAGGTCTCGCAAATGGCTTGGAAAATATGAATCGAGAATCCGTCGACAAATGGGAAGCGACATCAATCATTTTGACTGAGGAATCAGACAAAAGTATGAATCAATCATCTCTTAAACTGGCTGATGTGGATAATATCGATACAAAGGAAATTGCTGTAATTGGTCAAATAAATGCTATCGCAGGAAATGGAGATCAGAAGAGCAACGTCTCTATTTTCGGGATAAATAAAGATGAATTCATAATGCCAAAGGTTACGGAAGGAGAAGTATTTGCAGGCAGTAACGAAGTGGTCGCGAGTGATGCATTAAAGGAAGACGGATTTAAAGTAGGCGATGAATTGCAACTATCTTCCTCCGATGAAGTTTTAACAATTGTCGGATTCACAGACAAAGCGCGATTTAATGCAGCTCCAGTACTTTATAGTGACCTTACCACTTTCCAACGGGTCAAGTTTGGAGAAGCGGCTGAGGCGAATAAGGAAAGCATAAATGGAATTGTTGTCCGAACTGGGGATACTTCAGGTCTCATTCGGGATGATTCACTCGAAGCTATTGAGATTGAAACTTTCATACGGAGTTTACCTGGTTATACAGAACAGAATTTGACGTTGAATTTCATGATCTATTTCTTGTTTGTTATTTCGGCGGTCATCGTAGCAATTTTCTTGTACGTATTGACAGTCCAGAAGATAAGTATGTTTGGTGTTATGAAAGCACAAGGCATCTCGAATAGGTATCTGTCTCGCTCAGTCGTTGCACAGACATTCCTATTGTCGGCAATTGGTGTAGCCATAGGTTTTGGATTCGCGTTAATTACGGGAGCATTTTTACCAAGTGCGGTGCCTGTTGCATTTGACCTTGTAAGTATGCTCATCTATGGACTGATTCTGATTGCCGTTGCGATATTGGGCGCATTGTTCTCGGTCCTTACAATTGTGCGAATCGATCCATTGAAAGCGATAGGAGGATAAATGATGGCAGTTTTAGAATTAATTCAAGTGAAAAAAACATTTGGCAGCGGTCATAAACAAGTTGAAGCAATGAAGGCAACTGACTTCATTGCAGAAAGAGGAGAACTTATCGCAATTATCGGTCCTTCAGGTTCGGGCAAAAGCACATTCCTTACGATTGTGGGCGGGCTTCTTACGCCTACTTCAGGAGATGTAATAATTAACGATAAGAATCTTGCGGATTTAAATGAAAAGGAACGGTCAAAAATTCGGCTGAAGGAAATTGGATTCATTTTACAGGCGTCTAATCTTGTCCCATTCCTAACTGTCGCAAATCAATTAAAACTGTTGGATCAAGTGAAAAAAGACAATATGACAAAAAAACAACTCGAAGAACTCTATGAAGACTTGGGAATTGGCGACTTGCGTTCTAAATATCCAGCTGATTTGTCCGGTGGTGAACGTCAGCGAGTGGCAATTGCCAAAGCACTTTATAGTAATCCATCTATTATTTTAGCTGATGAACCAACGGCTTCCCTAGACTCAGATCGTGCCTATGAAGTGATGGAACTGTTGAAAAATGAAACTAAGAATAAGAACACTACGACTATTGTGGTCACGCATGATACACGTTTAGTTGGCTATTGTGACAAGGTATATAACATGACGGATGGTGTTTTGATCTTAGATGATGAAAATAGATAGCCTAAGTGTTGATGGGAATGTTAAAATGATAGTCGTTGTGAAGGGGGGAATTCGGATGGGGAAAAAGGTTTGGCACTTCATTAATTCAGGGAAATGCCGCGCTTCGTTCAACATGGCGCTCGACGAAGCATTGCTGGAATGGCATAGTAAAGGGGAAATTGGTCCAGTGCTTCGATTTTATGAATGGGAGCCGGCGACACTGTCGATTGGTTATTTTCAAAGTGTTGAAAAAGAAATAAATTTGGATGAAGTGAAAAAACATGGGCTTGGTTTCGTCAGGCGACCTACTGGAGGAAGAGGCGTTCTCCATGAACATGAACTTACATACAGCGTAATTGTCAGTGAAAGTTATCCGAATATGCCTGAAACGGTTACGGAAGCATACCGCGTTATTTCGGGTGGTGTGCTTGAAGGGTTCCGTAATCTTGGGCTGGATGCAACATTTTCAGTGCCCCAAACGGCGCAACAGAGCGATGATTTAAAAAAACCAAAAAGCGCCGTGTGTTTTGATGCGCCTAGTTGGTATGAACTTGTTGTTGAAGGAAAGAAAGTGGCTGGCAGTGCGCAGACGAGACAGAAAGGTGTCATTTTGCAGCACGGTGCGATACTTCTAAGTCTGGATGTTGATAAGCTCGTTTCCCTTTTTACATTCAAGTCAGAAGTGCAGCGTGAACAAATGCGTACAAGCTTGCCTGAGAAAGCGGTAGCGATCGATAGATTGGTTGACCGTCCAGTGACGGTTAGCGAATGTGCGGACGCGTTTTCAAAAGGATTTGAATTAGCGCTCGATATGGAACTGGAACCTATGGAATTAACAGAGCAACAGCTCCAATATGTCTTCGAAATTGAACGTACTAAATATGCAAATGACGACTGGACATTTAAGAAATAATACCTAATTAAATGAAAAAGCGGAAGTAGCCATAATTGGCAGCTTCCGCTTTTCTTAAGTTACAGGAACAGTTTCTGTTTCTGTTTCAGAATCGCTCTTCGTTACAACTTCCATAGCCACAGCGCCATGCTCTTCAATCTCTAACAATCTTTCGAATGAAGCAATTGCAACTTCTACTTGCTTGTCATCCGGATCTTTTGTCGTCAATAACTGAAGCCACAATCCAGGATAACCTAAATATTTCAGTACTGGAACGTTACGAAGTGAGTTTGTTAATTGTAAAACCTCGAAAGAAATACCAAGCACAACCGGAATAAGAAGAATCCGGTTCACAATGCGTAACCAAAATGGGTCGGTCGGCACGAGGAAGTAGACAAACATCCCAACAATTACAGTGAATAGCATGAAACTACTGCCGCAACGGAAATGAAGTCTTGACTGTGCCTGAACATTTTCGACTGTCATGGGCAATTTGTTTTCATAAGCGTTGATTACTTTATGCTCAGCCCCGTGATATTGGAATACCCGTTTAATAAGGGGAGTCATCGAGATGAGGGAAACATACGTCAGTAACAAAATAAGTTTGAACAAACTTTCAAGTAAAATTTGGGCAGTTTTCCCGGGAGCAACAAACTGCAATGCTTGTGCAAGAAAAACTGGGATAAGTGTGAAAACAAATTTCCCGAAAAGCAGAGATAATACTCCGACCGCAGCGACACCAAGAACCATCGCTAATTTTGAAGTCTCTTCTTCCTTTTCTATTTCTTCTCCCGGCATTACATCGTACCGTTCGCTTGAAAATGTTAAATGCCGCGATCCGACGCCAGCGGATTCGATTAATGCAACTATCCCCCGAACAAATGGGATTTTTTTCAGTTTCATCCGGACACTATTCTTTTCTTTAGGCAGATGGAAGTAATCGATTGTATCGTCCTTCCGTCTAATTGCCGCCACAGTATGATTTTTACCGCCGAACATTACCCCTTCGACAAGTGCTTGTCCCCCGTAAGCGGGAGGTTGTTGTTCTTTTCCCATACATTTACCCACGCTTTCTTTTATATCAACTAAATCCTATAATTCATTATACTAAAAAACAGCCATACACTCCACAATGATGTTTAAAATGTTCTGAACCTCCCGACACTTTGTATAGGAGGGATTTTCATGATTAATAAAACATTAATATGGACCGCGCTAATTGGCGCCTTTTTCACCACAATAGCACTTAAATTTTTGCAGTCATTTAATTTTATAAGCTGGTCGCCTGTTGGCTGGGCAAAAAAGTGGCAGTTGTTCGCTTCGGCACATTTCACAATTAAATGGGCTTTGCTTTTTGTAGCGCTAGTATTGTTATATATTATTGTTTATTTTGCGGTTTCATTCACAACGTCAATTCCTCCATCTATTACTGCCTTAATCATCGGAATTATCGTTGTTTTTGCAGTCGAATGGACGATTGGCTCACCGAAAACGCCTTTAGAAGCTATAAAATCCATATCACTCCCATATTTTGCCGTTATGGCTATAGTTTTCAGGTTTATTACTGGTACGGCCGTTTTTATGAAGAAACTTTCGGATGAAAGTGTAAAATGAGTTGCTACAAAAGAACGATATGATAAAATGGGATAGACAACGGTGAGGGGAATGGTGTGGCGATGAAGTTACTAATTCTGAACGGACCCAATCTTAACAGGCTCGGAAAGAGAGAGCCGGGTATTTATGGCGCAGAAACATTGGAAGACGTTGAACGTAAATTAGACAAAGTGGCTTTGTTACATGGTGTTGAACTATCATTCTTCCAATCTAACTGGGAGGGTGCTTTAATCGACCGAATCCATGAAGCAGAAGACGCTGGCTTGGATGGTATTGTCTTCAATCCAGGTGCGTTTACGCATTATAGTATCGCTCTGCGTGATGCTGTCGCGTCTGTTGATGTACCTGTCATCGAAATCCATATTTCGAACATACATAGCCGTGAACCGTTCAGAGAGACATCCGTTATTGCGCCAGTCTGTATCGGCCAGTTAGCCGGATTCGGCACGGACGGATATGAACTCGCCTTCCACGCTTTCCTTCTCCGGGGAAAAGGGGTATGAAACTGTGAAATTGACAAAACTACGTGAACTGTTAACAGAAAATGGCATTGATGCACTACTCGTTACGAACTCGTACAACCGTCGTTATATGACTGGCTTCACGGGGACAGCAGGACTTGCTCTTATCTCGTCTGACGATGCAGTGTTCATTACAGATTTCCGTTATACTGAACAGGCGGAACGAGAAATCAATGGCTTCCGTATCGTTCAGCATACGACTACCATCATTGAAGAAGTGGCCGAGCAAGCGAAAAACATGAAGCTTCGGACAATCGGTTTCGAAAAAGATGATATGTCATTTGGTCTTTACGAATTATATAATGGAAAAGTCGAAGCGGAGCTAAAACCTGTTTCGGGACTCGTCGAAAAACTGCGTATGGTGAAAACAGAAGATGAGCTAGCTATTTTGAAAAAAGCAGCTAAAATTGCAGATGATGCATTCACGCATATTTGTAAATTTATCAAGCCGGGCGTGACGGAATTAGAAGTCTCAAATGAACTTGAGTTTGCGATGCGTAAACAAGGGGCAACTTCATCTTCCTTCTCAATTATCGTGGCATCTGGTTTACGCGGAGCACTTCCACACGGAGTTGCAACGGACAAAGTAATCGAATCAGGAGATCTTGTTACGCTCGATTTCGGCGCATTGTATGAAGGGTATATTTCTGACATTACGCGTACTGTCGCTGTCGGTGAACCTTCTGATAAACTGAAAGAGATTTACGCAGTGACTCTTGCAGCACAAGAACTTGCTTTAAAAGAGATTAAACCGGGTATGACCGGAATAGAAGCGGATGCAATTGCACGCGATTACATCAAATCTAAAGGCTACGGTGAAGCATTTGGTCATTCAACGGGACATGGTATCGGTCTTGAAGTACACGAAGGACCGGCATTATCTTTCCGTTCTGGAACGGTACTTGAGCCAAATATGGTTGTCACAGTTGAGCCAGGTATCTATCTGCCTGGAATCGGCGGTGTCCGTATCGAGGACGATATCATTATGACGCAAAATGGTAACGAACGTTTAACACATTCAACAAAAGAACTACTTATCTTATAATCTATTATCAATTGGAGGAATCATCTTGATTTCAGTAAACGACTTTAAAACAGGATTAACAATCGAATTTGACGGGGATATTTGGCGCGTAATGGATTTCCAACACGTTAAACCAGGTAAAGGCGCGGCGTTCGTTCGTTCGAAACTGCGCAACTTACGTTCAGGCAACGTCAATGAAAAAACGTTCCGTGCTGGAGAAAAAGTTGCGAAAGCACAAATTGATAACCGCCGCATGCAATATTTGTATGCAAATGGAGACGAGCATGTCTTTATGGATAACGAATCGTACGAACAGATTGAACTTCCAGAGAAGCAGATTGAAGACGAATTGAAGTTCCTAAAAGAAAATATGGAAGTTCATGTTATCTTGTTTAAAGATGAAGTACTTGGTGTTGAACTACCTGTAACAGTTGTTCTTGAAGTTGCAGAAACTGAGCCGGGTATTAAAGGCGATACAGCAAGCGGTGGTTCTAAACCAGCTAAAATGGAAACTGGCGTTGTTGTACAAGTGCCATTCTTCGTTAACATCGGAGATAAACTTATCATCAATACAGTGGAATCTGAATACGTTTCTCGCGCATAAGGAAGAATCGTTCTTTTTGCCAACTTACTTTGTTAAAACTAAAAAAACACCTTGCGTTCCTAATTGGGATGCAAGGTGTTTTTTGCATATGACAGGTCCACTGCACATAGGATAGTGTAATGGGGGGAATACCGGATGGAACTAAATGATTTGCTACGCGTTGCCGGTATCGGATTAGTCATCGGTTTTCTGCATATCTTTTTCGAACAAACTGGCAGGAAAGAGTTTTCCTTTTTTCTTTTTTTCATCGCTTATATCTATATCACTGCTGAAATGCTCCGCTTCCTGAAGATTTTCTTCACTGAAATCACGGAGTTTTTCCAGTGGTTGTCGATGTCAGTCTGATGTTAACCTTAATTCAGTTAATTGTTGTCTTCCTTATTCTCCTCCTCATTTCATTTACTGTACCTAAACTGCAGCCAATTTTGTATGCATCTATTTTTTTCTATTTTCTCTTCCACCTGCTTAATACAATCGTCTTTCCGTTCGGGAAATATTTTGTCGCTTTGTTTGAACCATTACCAGATCCATTTGCAAAATTATTAATCGGCAGTGCCATTCTGTTTTATGTCTCTGAGCTCATCGCAAAACATATCGAAGAGGCAGGATACGGCTCACTTGCCGCAGTAGCTCATTTCGCTGTAAAAATTGTCATACTGACTTTGTGGATGCAGCAGACGTCCGCATTAATCGAAATCCTTTCAAAACTCATTACAAAATGAACAGGCGGGGCATCCATGATTTCTTTTTTAGAATCGATACTCGGAACCGTATTGTCAAGCTTTGTCATTATCATCATTGCAACTTTTATGGCATTGTTGGTAGATTTTTTGTTCCCATCGTTTGCAAAATGGACGAGGATGATTTTGATATTTATTGTTGTAACGGTTGTATTGCAACCCGCATTTGAACATCTAACTCTCATTCGTGATATTGCAAACTCGATATCGATGATGTTCATTTCTATTTATCCGATATTGACTGCCAGCATGGTTGCTGCGGGTGGAGCATTCAGTATGCTGAACTTTCAGCCTGCAATGCTGTTATTTGCAAATGGTGCAATTGTCCTCACGGAGAAAGTACTGATACCACTTTTAACAGCTGCACTTATCTTAGATCTTGTATCTAGGATACTACCGGCCGTTCCGTTTACTAAAATGGCAGATTTAATTCGGACGACCCTTCTGGGAACGGTTTCGGCCGTCGTTGCAGCTTACTCCATTTTTATAACCGTGGGAGGCACGATGACTTGGGCGCTCACTGGGCTAGCGAGCGAACCTATTAAAGAGCTGATACGTCAAAACGTCCCCCTTATTGGTTCATTTATGACCGAAAGCATGGGAACGATGGGTCGCTATTCGTCGGGGGCGAGTGTTTTCGCTGGAGGTTGGCTTATATCGGCAATTTGGACTGTTGCACTCATTCCATCGTTTAAAACACTCCTTACCGCGTTTTTCTACAGATGGACCGCAGCACTCATTGAACCATTTGCGAATGAAGATATCACTGGAATTTTGGACGATATTGGTAGAACGTTATTTGTGTTATGTGCTGTTTCTTTTTTAATAGCTTTTGCGTTTATCTATACTGCACTTTTTTCAATAATCCTTGTGAAGTTGATTACTACGATGAAATGAGGCGTGGAATGGAGTCTTTTTTAATAGGTGTTCTTCTTATCACCCTTTTGGCTTCAACAATTCTGTTGTTATTTCCAAATGAAACAGAAGAAAATTTCCTGCCAATTGTTAAACTCGCTATGGGCATTTGGATGATTCAATCATTCTTCAAGATTTTTGGTCATAGCCTTCTATGAAACTGCATAAAATGATTCATTGATGACAGGTCGTACAAGCGGCACAATGAGTGGAAATGGTGATAATATGCACAAACCAACAAGGAAAACCCATACGATCCTCCTCGGGACGATTGTTCTCCTGGTCATCATTTTCATCAATTCTAGTCTTGGGGTCATCGGGGGGGAGAAGGGAAAGAGGGAGGAGAGCGGGGAATTTGCAGCACTACAAGAGGCGCTGATGAAAATTGAAGGGATCGGGGAAATTTCGTTATATTTCCATTATGAAAATAGGGAGTCTACTAATCAGCTAACCGATTACTTTTCAACGTCCACTGCATCGGCTAAAAAGGGAAGTGAGCTACAAGGCGTTCTTGTCGTTGCGGAAGGTGCGGAAGACTTCAAAATTCAAAACGAACTATCGAAGATCCTGTCAACCGTCCTCCAGCTGCCCGAACATCGAATTGTCATCGCTAAAATGAATAATAGGGGGAACACTAATGAGAACGAATAAAAGAACAGTATGGTTTTTAACATTGCTCAGTCTAGTTGCAGTCATTTCCATCTATTACATCAAGGAAAAATCACCAATGCCGTTCGATGGGATCAACATTTTTAAAGACTCAGAAAGCGCTGTACAACTGGTCGAAAACTCGAATGATGCAGAAAAAACACAACCAGTCTTCGCAGAAGCAGTTGTGTTCGAAGAAATGCGAATGCAGATCCGTGATGAACGAAGCAAAATTGGGGAGCAATTGTTGTCTAAAATATTAACGTCTGATACAGCCGAAGAAAAAAACAAGGTGTACGAAGAGATGGGTCAGCTGACTAAACGCGAATCGGCTGAGGCGCTAATGGAATTACAAATTAAAGCAATGGGATATCCTGAAGCATTTGTCTACAATGAAGACGGTGCAGTGAAAATTACTGTCCTTTCCAACGAAGGCCATTCATCTAAAATGGCGGAAGAGATTACTCATTACGTCATGACGAGCTGGAAAGACGCAAAAGCAGTGAATATTACTTTTACTGGTGACATGGAATGAATATGGAAAATGAAGGCCCTAAATAGGGTCTTTTTTTTATTATATAGGAGATAATAAAATCTCGTACTGTGGAGAAGTTGTAACGTAGAGATTTTACGTCTAGACTCCAGCGCCTATCCCTTGGGCCACACGACGTGGGTCATGCAGCTATTGCAACAGGATGTCGCGGAATTAAACTGCCTTCCTCTGTCACTTTAGGCCTTTGCCTACAGACCTTCCGGCTGAGACTGAACTTCATCCCTCCTACATATCGGAGCTAAACATACGCCTATGCTTTTGTTCTTTAACAGCAAACTTTAATGTAAATAACCATTATCTATTTCAATATGGGACGAAAACAGCTAAAATAGTTAAAGAACATAATTATAATGGAGTCAGGAGAATCGATCATGCTAAAAATTCAAGAAATCCGTGAAATTATTAAACTAATTGATCAATCTTCAATTGAAAAATTCACTTATGAATCAGATGGTGCAAAACTCGTATTAAAAAAAGGTAGTGCGGCACAAGCTGCAGTAGCTACAACAGTTGTCGAACAAGAACAATCTGTTCAACAGGGAGTGTCTGCTGAGCAAGTTCAGAGAACAGAAGAAGTAATTGCTCCTCAACAGGTAACACCAGTTGTACCCGTTGTTGAAGTACAAGTGGAAGATCCATCGCTGCACAAAATTACATCACCGATGGTTGGAACATTCTATTCAGCATCGTCCCCTGATGTACCAGCTTATGTACAAAAAGGTGATAGCGTGAAATCGGAAGCTATCGTGTGCATCGTAGAAGCAATGAAGCTATTCAATGAAATTGAAGCGGAAGTTTCAGGGGAAATCGTTGAGATTCTCGTAAAAGACGGTCAGCTCGTTGAATACGGACAACCTCTCTTCCTTGTAAGAGCTAATTAAGGAGGAATGAAAAATGAAGAAGGTTTTAATAGCTAATCGCGGTGAAATTGCCGTACGTATTATCAGGGCTTGTAAAGAACTTGGTATGAAAACAGTCGCGGTTTATTCAGAAGCTGATCAGGAAGCTCTTCATGTCGAATTAGCAGATGAAGCTTATTGCGTCGGTCCAAAATTATCTAAAGACAGCTACCTAAATTTTTCAAATATCATCAGTGTTGCAAAACTAACTGGTTGCGATGGAATTCATCCGGGATATGGTTTCCTAGCGGAAAATGCGAGTTTCGCCGAACTATGTGAAGAGGTTAACATTGAATTTATTGGACCTACTGCGGACAATATTTCACGGATGGGTACGAAAGACGTAGCACGTGAAACAATGCGAGAAGCAGGTGTGCCAATTGTTCCAGGTTCTACTGGAATCGTTGCTGATGAACAAGATGGTCTCCGAATCGCTGAAGAAATCGGTTTTCCAGTTATCATCAAAGCTACAGCAGGCGGCGGTGGTAAAGGTATTCGTGTTGCAAGGGATGCTGAAGAGTTAATCAATGGAATCAAAATCACTCAAAAAGAGGCTGCTGCTGCATTCGGCAATCCTGGCGTCTACATTGAGAAGTTTATTGAAGTGTTCCGCCATATCGAAGTTCAAATACTTGCTGATAAATATGGTAATACAATTCATTTAGGAGAACGTGATTGTTCGATTCAGCGCAGAATGCAAAAGCTTGTTGAAGAAGGGCCATCACCAGCTCTGACACCTGAACTGAGATTAGCAGTAGGCGACGCGGCGGTCAAAGCGGCAGAAGCTGTCAATTACGAGGGTGCTGGAACAGTTGAATTCATTTTCGATCATATCAATCAAAAATTCTACTTCATGGAAATGAATACGCGAATCCAAGTAGAACACACGATTACAGAGATGATTACAGGAATTGATTTGGTTCAACAGCAACTGAAAATTGCGTCAGGTGAAAAACTTGCCTATCGCCAAGAAGATATTAAAATCAATGGTTGGTCAATCGAATGCCGCATCAACGCAGAAAATCCGTCGAAAAACTTTATGCCTTCACCGGGGAAAGTAACTATGTACATGCCTCCAGGCGGCTTTGGTGTTCGGGTAGATTCTGCCATGTATACGGGCTATTCAATCCCGCCGTTTTACGATTCGATGGTTGCGAAACTAATTGTTCATGCAGATACAAGGGAAGAAGCGGTAGCTAGGATGAAACGTGCACTTGATGAATTTATCATTGAGGGTGTCGAAACAACTATCCCGTTCCACTTGAAGCTTATGGATAATGAAGTCTTCAAATCAGGAGATTTCGATACGAAATTTCTTGAAAGATACACGATTATGAACTGAAAGGGAGGGGACTTGGAATGACTGATAAAACAATTCCAACATTCGTCGGGATGGCTCCGGCGGGGGATGGTGAGCTCGGACGTGTCCAGCTTGCTCCCGAAGTTCTTGAAGTGATTATCGGAATTGCGACGACGGAAGTAAAAGGCGTCGCGAATACAAGAGGAAACTTTGCCACTGGAGTTGCGGAAAAGTTCGGTAAAGTGAACCATGGGAAAGGGGTCAAAACGGAATGGTCTGAAGAGGGTCTGACGATTGACGTATATTGCGTTGTCGAATACGGCTATTCTGTACCTGCCATTGCCGTGGATATCCAAAAGCAAATTCGTCATGCAATTTTCCACATGACTTCCCTTGAAACGAAAGAAGTCAATGTCCATATTACAGGGATCCAGTTTGAGGCTGGAGCGGAAACGGAATGATCTGAAAAGCATCGTCCAGCCGGATGATGCTTTTCAACTTGTCTTACTGTATCCGGCAACCTGTTTATGCTATGATAATGCCCTAGAGATATGGTAGTGGAGGAGAATAAGAAGATGAAACGAAGAGAAGCACGTGAAAAAGCAGTACAAACCCTTTTTCAACTTGATAATACAGAATTGAGTGTAGATGAAGCAATTAACTACATTGTTGAAGAACCAGCAAATCGTTTTTATGAACAGCTTGTACGGGGAACTGTGCAAAATAAAGAAGCAATAGATGAGGTCCTCACAGGAAAACTGGAACACTGGTCATTGGACCGACTTCCGAAAATTGAGCGGACTGTTTTGAGAATCGCAGTTTATGAATTGCTGTTCAATGAGGAAGTACCACATAGAGTGGTCTTGAATGAGGCAATCGAGCTATGTAAAATATTCGGCGATGAAAAATCAGGCCGTTTTGTGAACGGTGTACTATCCAAGTTTGAAGAAAAATAATTGAAACCATTTGGAGGAATCATGATGACTGGAAAACTGATTGATGGAAAAGTAATCGGGCAAGAGATCAGAGACGAAATCAAGGAAAGAGTAACTGCTTTGAAAGAGCACGGTTGTCAGCCGGGGCTTGCGGTCGTTCTGGTTGGTGAGAATCAGGCTTCCCGTACATATGTTAGGAACAAGCAGAAATCAAGTTCGGAAGTGGGCATGAAATCGGAACTGATTGAACTTCCAGTCACAGTATCCGAAAAGGAGTTACTCAATCATGTCACACGGCTGAATAATGATGATTCAATTCATGGTATTCTGGTTCAGCTTCCATTACCCGACCATATTGACGAAAACCTAGTCATCAGTGCAATTGACCCGACAAAAGATGTAGATGGATTCCATCCTGAAAATGTTGGGAAAATGATTATTGGTCAAAAAGCATTTCTATCATGCACGCCATACGGTATCATCAAACTCCTCGAACGAACAGATACTGAAATCAGCGGTAAGCATGCTGTTATCGTTGGACGCAGTAACATTGTCGGAAAACCGATGGGTCAATTGCTTTTACAGCGCGATGCGACAGTCACATACTGTCATTCTAAAACCAAGGATTTAGCTTCATTTACGAAACAGGCTGATATTCTCATTGTCGCAATAGGCAAGACAAAGTTCATCACAGATGAGCACATTAAAGAAGGCGCTGTCGTTATAGATGTTGGTATGAACCGCGATGAAAATGGTAAATTATGCGGAGACGTCGATTTCGAATCGGCAAAAACGAAAGCTTCAGCTATTACACCGGTTCCAGGTGGGGTAGGTCCGATGACAATTACGATGTTACTGAAAAACACACTTCATAGTGCAGAACAGGCTTCTGCAGAGGGAAGATGTTCACAACAACTATAAAAAACCGGACGGACGCTGTTTTTCATTGAAAAGACAGCGTTTCTATACGTCAAGAAACGGGAGGCGGGACTGTTGGCCGGACACCCACACTTGTCTGTACAAGCATTAACGAAATACATTAAACGGAAGTTCGATGCAGATCCCCATTTACGTAATGTATTTGTTAAAGGGGAACTGTCGAACGTTAAAAGTCATCCGAGCGGACATATATACTTCACCTTGAAAGATGAAAAAAGTAGGATACAGTCAGCGATGTTCCGTTCTAGCGCATCAAGTCTTAAATTCAAGCCTGAAAATGGCATGAACGTACTGATTACAGGCGATGTAACAGTTTTTGAAACGAGCGGAAACTATCAATTATATGTCCAATCAATGCAACCTGATGGTATCGGTGCGCTTTATCTCGCGTTTGAACAATTGAAAGAGAGTCTGGGGAAAGAAGGATTGTTCGATGCGCGTTGGAAAAAACCGCTACCTTTGTTTCCAACTAAAATCGGTGTAGTTACGGCGCAATCTGGTGCCGCAATTCAAGATATCTGTTCAACAATTGAAAGACGTTATCCACTTGCAGAAATCATTTTGTTTCCTGCGATTGTTCAGGGACCGCAAGCCGCACCTTCCATTGTCAAATCAATCGAACAGGCAGATACATATGGTTCCATCGATGTTCTCATCGTTGGACGCGGCGGGGGTTCTATAGAAGACCTATGGGCGTTCAATGAAGAGTCGGTAGCACGAGCAATCTTTTCTTGCCGACTTCCGGTTATCAGCGCTGTCGGGCATGAAACCGACACGACAATTGCCGATTTTGTCTCGGACAGAAGGGCACCTACTCCGACAGCAGCAGCTGAAATGGCCGTTCCTGCACGTGACGAGTTGTTTGAAAGGCTATTGGACCGGAAACGTGCTATTTATAATTCACTTTCCAATCAGATAAAAAATGAACGCAAACATCTTATAAGCTTACAAACATCCTATCCACTTCAATTTCCAGAGCGTCTTTATCGTCCGTTCACTGATAGATTGATTGGACTTGAGGGCAGACTCTTACGAAGCGGACAAGATATTACAGGCCACCGGCTATCCCAATACCAAAGGTTAAATAGTATGCTGTCCACTTTCTCACCTGAACAGCGAATCAAAGAAGGTCACAGGAATATAGTGGCACTCACGGAACGTTTGACTAGGGGAGTTCATCAAGACGTTCGCATACAAAGTGATCGTTTCCATGCATCTGTTCGTATGCTAAAGGCACTTAACCCACTTACTATTATGGAGCGCGGCTATTCGATTGTTTATCAGAACAACGAAGTTGCTAATTCTACCAAATCGCTTGAGGTTGGTGGAAACATTCAAATACGCTTGCAAGATGGAACCGTAGAAGCGATGGTCCAAAAGATTACATTGCATGAAGGGGAGGAAATTTAATTGGGAAAAGAGCCAATCCGCTTTGAAGAAGCGATGCTTAACTTAGAGGAAGTTGTCCAAAAGCTTGAAACAGGGGACGTACCACTTGAGGATGCAATTACACTTTACAAAAAAGGGATGGAACTATCCGCTTATTGCCACGGGAAATTACAGGATGCTGAAAAACAACTCATTTCCATTATCGACAAAGATGGCAATAAGGCAGAATTCGATCCTGCGAAAGGTTCTGAGTCGAATGCATAATGAATTACAACAATTTATAACAAAAAAATTACCTATTATCAATGCCAAATTGAATAGCTTGCTTGCGGCTACGAATGTATCTGAAACATTGAAATCCTCGATGGCCTATTCAATCAATGCCGGTGGAAAAAGGATCCGACCTCTCCTCGTTCTAGCCACGCTCGAAGATCTTGGCGTGGAATCTGAAGATGCATTGACGGTAGCTTGTGCTGCTGAATTACTGCACACGTATTCCCTCATTCACGACGATTTGCCATGTATGGATGATGATAATTTTAGGCGCGGTAAACCGACGAACCATATCGTGTATGGGGAAGGGGTTGCTGTACTTGCAGGAGATGCTCTACAGACGCTGGCATTTGGAAGTTTAACTCACTTATCAGATACATCCGCACAAGACACTATTCGAATCATCCGTTTACTATCGGACGCTTCTGGAGCGACAGGAATGGTCGGCGGACAAATGCTTGATATTGAAGGCGAGACAAAAAGCGTGTCTTTATCGGAGCTTGAAACAATACATGTAAATAAAACAGGGGCTTTATTGTCATTTTGTATTGGTGCTGGTGCCATATTAGCCGGTTTAGATGAAGAAAAGTCTGCAAAGTTGAAAGACTTTGCTTACCATATTGGACTCGCATTTCAAATACAGGACGATATTTTAGATATCACGTCTACGACTGAAGAACTTGGAAAGACTGCAGGAAGCGATGCGTTAAGTGAGAAGTCCACGTACCCATCACTGCTTGGTCTAGAGGGTGCAATGGCACGTCTGGCAGAACATCACCAATCCGCAAGAGAATCTCTTGCTTTTTTGGAAGCGGAGCATCCGCTTCTAGGGTTATTCGCGGATTATATCGTCGAACGAGAGTCGTAAAGCGAACTAAATTGTTGTGCTGATCGTCCTTATTGATATAATGTATGCAGTTCAGAATTATCCGTGGCAATTAATATGTGAAGGTGTGTGATAATGATGGAACTCACAGAAATTACTAATCCATCTTTTATTAAAAAACTCAATAGGGATCAGATGGTGGAATTAGCAGAAGAAATTCGGAAATTTCTTATTGGAAAGTTATCAGTTACTGGTGGTCATATAGGGCCTAATCTTGGAGTAGTTGAATTGACAATTGCTTTGCATCGTCATTTTGATAGTCCTGATGATAAAATCATTTGGGATGTCGGCCACCAGGCATATGTCCATAAAATTTTAACAGGTCGTGCTGGTGATTTCGATACGCTTAGGCAATTCAAAGGCTTATGCGGATTCCCCAAAATGATTGAAAGCGATCATGACGTCTGGGAAACAGGTCACAGTTCTACCTCTCTTTCGGCGGCTATGGGAATGGCGGCTGCACGAGATGTCAAGGGAGATTCGAACTATGTAATACCGGTCATCGGAGACGGTGCGCTAACAGGTGGTATGGCACTTGAAGCACTTAATCATATCGGTCATGCAAAAACCAACATGATTGTCATTTTGAATGACAATGAGATGTCAATTGCTCCAAATGTCGGTGCGCTTCATGCAGTCCTTGGAAAGTTAAGAACTGCCGGTAAATATAATAGTGCAAAAGATGAACTTGAATATATATTGAAAAAAATTCCGGCGGTTGGCGGTAAACTTGCTGCTGCTGCGGAGCGTGTGAAAGATAGTTTGAAATATCTTCTCGTTTCGGGTGTCTTTTTCGAAGAACTTGGCTTCACATATCTTGGACCAATCGACGGGCATGATTTCAATGATCTTGAACGCAATATTCAATACGCCAAGAAAATGGATGGACCTGTTTTGCTTCATGTTATTACGAAAAAAGGCAAGGGATATAGCCCGGCCGAAGACGATAAAATCGGTACATGGCATGGCACAGGACCTTATAAAATCGAGACAGGTGATTTCGTCAAATCTTCTTCAGTGGCACCTTCATGGAGTGGACTTGTTGCAGGTACGGTTCAAAAACTTGCTCGAGTTGATAGACGTATCGTCGCAATAACGCCGGCAATGCCTGTCGGTTCGAAATTAGAATCATTTGCAGCGGAATTCCCGGATCGATTCTTTGATGTCGGTATTGCTGAACAGCATGCAACGACGATGGCAGCAGGTCTTGCGACGCAAGGGATGAAACCGTTCTTAGCAATTTATTCGACATTTATGCAACGAGCTTACGATCAGATGCTTCATGATATCTCTAGACAAAACCTAAACGTCTTTATCGGTATTGACCGTGCTGGGCTGGTTGGCGCAGACGGTGAAACGCATCAGGGCGTCTTCGATATTGCATTCTTAAGGCATATGCCGAATCTGGTTATTATGATGCCGAAAGATGAAAACGAAGGTCAGCATATGGTGAAAACGGCTATAGATTATGATGAAGGACCTATAGTAATGCGTTATCCAAGAGGAAATGGACTCGGTGTAACTATGGATGAAACATTACGTCCAATCCCGATTGGCTCATGGGAAGTACTACGTGAAGGCCATGATGGCGTCATCTTGACATTTGGAACAACAATTCCGATGGCATTGGAAGCCGCCAACATATTATTTGCTAAAGGGATTCATGTAAAAGTCATAAATGCAAGATTCATCAAGCCACTTGATACGGCAATGTTAGATACAATTTTTGCAACAGGAATGCCGATTATAACAGTTGAAGAGGCGGTTCTCGCTGGCGGTTTCGGCAGTGCTGTACTTGAATATGCACATGACACACTTCAGAACGTTGCCCCAATTAGACGGATGGGCATTCCAGATCAGTTCATTGAACATGGGAATGTTGACGAACTACTTGCAGAAATCGGTATGACTGCAGGTCATCTAGTTGAGAATATGGAATCATTTATTAAAATGCAAGCAGTGGAAAGGGAACAAGTATGACAAATCGTATACCGAAAGAGCGGGTAGATGTCCTTCTGGTCGCGCGTGGTCTCTTTGAAACAAGGGAACAAGCAAAGCGCTCCATTATGGCGGGCATCATCTTTACCGCTGAAACAAGGCTCGATAAACCAGGCGAAAAAATTTTTGCGGATGCACCTCTTGTAGTCAAAGGTTCGAAACTGAAGTATGTCAGTCGGGGTGGCCTGAAGCTCGAAAAAGCGCTTGAGCAGTTTGATGCTGACGTTAACGGCAAAATTGTGTTGGATATCGGGTCGTCAACGGGCGGTTTCACAGATTGTGCCCTTCAAAATGGCGCGTCACATTGCTACGCGCTTGATGTTGGGTACAATCAGCTGGCATGGAAAATACGTCAGGATCCGCGCGTAACTGTAATGGAAAGAACAAACTTTAGACACGCTACACCAGAACTTTTCACCGAGGGCATACCTCAATTTGCAACAATAGACGTATCCTTCATCTCATTGACGCTTATCCTACCTGCTTTAAAACGCATTCTTGCAGACGGTGGCGACGTCATGGTCCTTGTAAAGCCTCAATTTGAGGCTGGAAAAGGAAAAGTAGGGAAAAAAGGTGTTGTCCGGGAAAAATCCATTCATCTTGAAGTTTTAAGAAAAATCGCTGATGCATCTATACAAGAAGGTTTCAGTCTTCGCGGAATTTCATATTCTCCTGTCACTGGCGGGGAAGGGAATATTGAGTTTCTATTCCACCTGACTTCGGAAGATCATGCTTTGACATCATTTGACGATGTTTCATTCGACAATCTTGTCGAAGAAGCGTACAAGGAACTGCAATAGCACGCATTAATTTGCGTGCTATTCTTGTTGGATGAAATAATGGGTGGTACAGTATGAAGTAAGATATTATTAAGGTATGGGAGTGATTAGTATGAATAAAGGGCATAGGCAAATTCGTATTCGTGATATTATCTCGAATTTTGAAATAGAAACACAAGATCAGCTCGTAGATAGCCTAAAAGCAGCGGGAGTGGACGTGACACAAGCGACCGTTTCACGTGATATAAAAGAAATGCATCTTATTAAGGTCCCTTTGTCTGATGGTAGCTATAAATACAGTTTGCCACCCGTACATAAGTACAATACAGAACAAAAACTTCACCGAATGCTAACTGATGCATTTGTCAGTATTGATGCAGCAGGTCATTTTATTGTTTTGAAAACGCTTCCTGGCAATGCACAAGCTGTCGGTTCTTTAATGGATCATCTCGGATGGGATGAAATTCTTGGAACGATTTGTGGCGATGATACGAGTTTGATTATTTGTCGTGATGAATCACTGACAGGAGTAGTGAAAGAAAAACTGTTGGCGATGCTCTGAAAGAGGTGAAAGCAATTGTTACGTGAAATCTCCATAAAAAACTTTGCAATCATTGAAAACCTTGAAATAACATTTGATGAAGGCCTAACCGTATTAACTGGAGAAACAGGCGCGGGAAAATCTATTATTATCGATGCTGTCCAACTACTTGCGGGTGGAAGAGGATCACAGGAATTTATCCGTCATGGAGCAACAAAAGCCGAACTGGAAGGGCTTTTCACTATTGAAGAAGAATCGCATCCTATTATTGCACAATTAGCTGAATTTGGTATTGATGCACAGGATGGCGTCGTTATATTGCGGCGCGATTTGAATTCAAATGGGAAAACGGTTTGCCGTGTCAATGGAAAGCTTGTGACGATCGCAATTTTGAGAGAAATTGGTTCACAGTTGATTGACATACATGGTCAACACGAAAATCAGGAATTAATGCATGAAAGAAGTCATATTCATTTACTCGATCATTTTGCGGGTGAAAAACTAGAGCATGCCTATGAAAACTATTTCGAGCTGTATGAAAGCTATCGAAAACTGAAACGGAAGCTTGAGAAGGCAGACGATAATGAGCAACAAGTTGCACAACGTATCGATTTGTATTCATTCCAGCTAAAAGAGATTAATGCAGCTGGACTCGTTATTGGTGAAGAGGACCAACTCGAAGCAGAAAAACAAAAGCTTCAAAACTTCAATCGCTTATTTGAGCGATTGAATACCGCATATGTGTCAATCAGTGGAGATACACATGCGCTTGACTGGGTCGGTTCTGCGATGAGTGATATGGAGGATGCAGCGTCGGTCGATAAAAGCTTGAAACTGCATGCTGAAACGATTGCAACAAGTTTCTATGCCTTACAAGATACTGCACACGAGCTCAAAAGTATACTTGATGATATGGAATTTGATCCTGCAAGACTCGAAGTAGTTGAAGAGCGCCTAGCACTCCACATCTCCTTGAAAAGGAAGTATGGCAAAACGATTGAAGACATTCTTTTGTATCGTGATAAAATCACAGAGGAACTTGAAAACTTAGTAAGTAGGGATGAACGTCTTTTTGCCGAGCAGGAAAAACTTGCGCAACTTCTCCAAGATCTTGAAATCGAAGCAGAAGAGTTATCAATTATCCGCCAAAATTCGTCTATCCAATTAGAAAATGCAATTATGGAACAACTGGAGCAACTTCATATGGGAAAAGCTTCTTTTAAAGTGGAAATTACTCGAAAAGCAGCAGGTACTTTCGATTCAAATGGATATGACGATGTGAACTTCTTGATCTCGACAAACGTTGGGGAACCGTTGAAACCACTTGTAAAAGTAGCGTCGGGCGGTGAAATTTCCCGTATAATGTTAGCGATAAAGACAATATTCTCTAAACATCAAGGAGTTACTTCACTTATTTTTGACGAAGTGGATACGGGTGTAAGCGGAAGAGTTGCACAAGCAATTGCGGAAAAAATAGCAATAATTGCAACAGATTCTCAGGTGCTTTGTATTTCTCATTTACCGCAAGTCGCCGCAATGGCGGATCACCATTACCTCATTAAAAAAAATGTAATAAGTGATAGGACGATGACGGAAATTCATGATGTCATCGAATCAGACAGGACAGAAGAATTGTCCAGGATGTTGTCTGGAGCTGAAACTACGCCATTAACATTAAAGCATGCGGAAGAGTTGTTGAAATTGGCCACGGAACGTAAGAAATCGTTTAGATAATCACTTAACGTGCATACTACATTATGCACGTTTTTTTATTTTTTTACTCATCGGTTACAAAATGCAATGAAATTAATGTACGTTCCACTTTTGCTTTATTTACCCTTTCATAACATTCCCCTGAACGGACATACCAACAGTATCTTATTAAGGGAGGTGAAATATGGGATGGAGTAGACAGTTTAAGTTGGCCGTTTCGTTTTCTGTGCTTTTACTTGTCATGCCATTCACTACAAATGCAGCATTTGCTAAAGATGGAACGCTGATACCGATGGGACAATCGATTGGTATTAAAATGGATTTGTCGGGAGTCTACATCACAAATGATGTCATGATCAGTAAAGATAACTGGTTGAAGGCAGGTGATCTAATCGGACAATTAGACGATGTAGCAGTCAGTACCCTTCATGAGTACGAAAAAGTATCATCCTCAATGCGAGACAAAAAAGAAATCGTATTGCACGTCATCAGAAACGAGGAAAGCAGTCAAATCCTAGCAGATGGCGAAGCGATGAAACGTCTCCTTCCATTCCTGAAAGATCGAACAGAAGGGACAGGTACCTTGACGTATGTCGATCCGGACAAAGGGACATACGGAGCGCTCGGTCATCAGATCATCGACAGTGCACTGAAATCACCACCTTCGTTTAAAACAGGAGCGATTTATCTTTCAGAAATCGATCAAATTAAAAAAAGCGTGCCCGGAATTCCAGGTTATAAAATTTCAACGATTGTCGATGATGATGATTTTTTAGGGACGATTCGAATAAACGGTCTTTATGGCATCTTCGGGTCGTGGAACAGCGACTATAAGGAAGTGTTAACCGAACCTTTAACGATTATGCAGCCAGCAGAAGTAAAAGAAGGCGCTGCTGAAATTTACACAACGATTAAAGGGACAAAAGTTGAATCCTTTTCAATTCGAATTATAGAAGTAGAACAAGACCAGTTCCATTTCGTTTTAACAGATCCCGAATTGCTCAAAGCAACCGGAGGAATTTTACAAGGGATGAGTGGAAGTCCCGTTATCCAAAACGGGCAATTTGCAGGCGCGGTAACGCATATGTTTGTCGATGATCCTAAAAAAGGTGCAGCCCTATTTTTGGAGAAAATGCGTAGTGGGGAAAATTAATAAAAGGGCCAACTCGTATAATGAGTTGGCCCTTTTGTCCTGTCGTGTTAAGCTTAGCGAGAACGATTCGACAAATGTTGAGAAAAGAATAGAATTAGTCGAAGTTTAGGGAAACCATATGTCAGAAGTTTCATTTTTGCTAAATAAAAGAGGGTTACTCCACTATTCGTCGAAATTTCCCTTGTGTAGTTAAGAGAATGTTGCTAATGTTTAGGGAAAGAAGTCGTCATAAACGTACAAGGGGGAAATGGGAATGGATAAACTGAAAGTCGCGATTGCTGACGATAACAAGGAATTAGTGAGGACTATGATGACATATTTTGAAAGACATCCTGAAATCGAAGTCATTTGGACGGCGCATAACGGAAAAGTATGTCTGTCGATGTTGGAAGAAAAAAAGCCAGATGTCTTATTACTTGATATCATCATGCCACATCTTGATGGAATTGCGGTTTTGGAAACGTTGAGTGGAAATGCACAAACTGCCGATGTGCATATAATTATGTTGACGGCATTTGGGCAGGAAGATGTAATGACACAAGCGGCGAGTCTAGGGGCTTCCTATTTCATGCTTAAACCGTTTGAATTCGACCGACTTGCAAACCAGATATTCCAAGTAGCAGGAACAAGAAAACCGATAGTTCCCATAGCTCAAGCTAGCGGAGAGTATGCGCCAGGAACAGTAAGCCAAAAAGTGCTAGATACTACAATTACAGCAATTATTAAAGAGATTGGTGTACCCGCTCATATTAAAGGCTATGCGTTCATTCGTGAAGCGATTCAAATGGTTTATACGGACGTCGATTTGCTTGGTTCAGTGACGAAAGTACTTTATCCGGAGATCGCAAAAAAATACAATACGACAGCATCCCGTGTAGAGCGTGCAATTCGCCACGCAATCGAAGTCGCATGGAACCGTGGAAATTACGATGTCATTTCCAAAATGTTTGGCTACACTGTGCACCATTTGAAAAGCAAGCCCACGAATTCTGAATTCATCGCGATGATCGCAGATAAAATTCGTCTTGAGCATATGGCGAGCTAATCGTTGCTATGAAAGCGTTTTATGTTATTTGAAACAGTGAATTGGCACTTTTATTATTATTAAACCGGTCATCATTCCTATGAAATTTACGTAATCTTTGCAACAAATTACCGAACCGTACGTGCCCGTAGTGTAGCACATATTTCTGCGGAATCGAAAATTGACCTATCGGCGTAAATGCGGACAGGTCGATTTTTATGTTTACAGGCATTACGACGCTGTTCTGACGACTCTAATCGATTTTAGATACTTGTGGTTGATAGGTATCCTGAACTGCCATGACATCGAGTCACCTGGCTCCAGGATTCTTAAAAGGAGGAAAAGGTAAACGATCCAGTAAAAGGCGAAAACTTCGTAACCGAGATGATATTTCGCGAATTAGTGGAAGCAGTCGCAAAGAGGTTTGTGTTCCAAGTGTAAGAGATTGGCAAAAAACAACGTATTCTGACGTACTGGAACTTGGACAAAGTAACAGGTCCTTTGTATAGGGACATATAAATATTGAGGATATAACAGTTCAATTATAAGGCAGCTTAATAGAATAATCGGATATAGTGATGTCGTAGATTACAAAAATGTTATATAAAGATATATTAAGAAGTAATCACCAAGGCTTGCTAGTTATTTGTGACAAAGACCCTCATTATAACTTAGAGCAAGTTGAATAAATAAAAATAACTTAGAGCAAGTTGAACAAATAAAAAAAGAAAACTACTTTTTACATTGAGCTAATTCTAGGGGCAAACCATTCCTTAGAAAAAGTAGAAATTGACACATTGACCTCAATTTCTACTTTAACGAAAGTGATAGAAAAAATGAAACTCATAATATAAGTACATTTGGGCTAACTAAATGTTTAAAAATAAGAATTGAATCACTGTTTTTATATGGACTGAAAAAATAGTGAAAAAACAACCTATTTACTTTGGTACTAAATTATAAACAGAGAAGAGCCATAAGAGAAGATACAACAACTCATGAGAAATTATCCCATAGGTAGGTTCCTATTTGCTTAATCGAGTGATAAACTAAGGTTGAAAATGACGATGCACCTGCATTCATAAATTAATATATCGTTGTCAGTGAGAGCATGAAAAGCCTATCAATTCCAACTTGAGCATATGGCTAGCTGATTGAAAAACACCTAGTTATGGTAATAGCTACGCCTACTCTCCGAATCTATTTTCGTGTGGTAGGCTTTTTTAAACTAGAGATTAATTAATCTGACAAATAGGTTGAGGATGTTATATAATCGATAAGAGGGAAAGGATGAAGCGGCAGTGTTAGTTCAAAATGAGTTTTTCGATCTTTTAGTACAAGAGGAAAAAGTGATCTTGCGCACTAAGAAGAATGGTTTTCCACTTAAATCATTCGATTCAATTACGCGTGAACATCCACGATTAAAAATCAGTTCATTCCCGATATTAAGGAAAGCGCTTACTGAACTAGAGGCAGAACATATAATAGGCAATTGGATTCCAACTATAGAAATAGCTATTGCTGCTGATAAAATGATTGCTCAACTTTACATAAACGTGTCAACCAAGGAATTTGAAGAAAATAGACAATCAATCCTAAATCAGGCTGATAAAGTGCTTGATGATGCCGGAGTGATTTACGGCAGAACAACTTTGCAAGATGAGCCGTTTAAACCGGGTGAATCGATTATCGCAGCTGTAGGGAGAAAGCCACAAAAAGGTAAAGATGCAGTCGTATCATATATAGAAATACCTGAAAGAAGGCCGATGATCCGTGAAGACGGTTCTGCTGATTATTTTGAAATGAATTTCGTTACGCCTATCAAGCAAGGTGATTGGCTTGGCGAGAAAACATCGGCACAAGAGGGCATTGATGGTAAGGATGTTTTAGGTAACGATCTTCCTGCACGGCGAGGGGATGATGTGAAACTTTACTTTGACAGGAAATCAGTGACTGATGAACAAGAAGCGGACAAAGTAGTTCTGAGGGCGTCACACGGTGGGGCTTTGGAAAGCATTGACGGTATCATTAGTGTAGGGAAGCAGTTAATTGTCAGCGGTGATGTAGGACCTGAAACTGGCTCGATTAAATTTGACGGATCAGTTGTTGTATTAGGAACAGTCATTGCAGGATTTTCAGTAAATGCGACTGGAGATATTTCTGTAGAAGGTAATGAAGGTATCATAAATGCGAAGGAGATACAGTCATCTGAGGGAGACATCTACATAAAAGGTGGGATTTTCGGCGGTGGATTGACGATTGTCGAAGCGCGAGGTAATATTTTTGTTAAACACGCGAACAATTGTAAACTGTATGGAAAAGAAGTACATGTCGGTTTATATTTACTCGGCGCAGAAGTTATCGCAGAATCTGTATTTATTGATAAAAACAAAGGTAAAATTATTGGTGGGAAAATTGAGGCACTTTATAAAATTGAATGTGCATTTGCGGGTAACAGTCATGAACGGAAGACAATCCTTAGTGCAAAAGGGATTGACAAGGAAGTAATGTATATGGAAATTCAAGAAATGGCTAAAAGTTTGAAAGAACGCCAAGGAATCATCGAAAAGCTTGAGCAACACGCTCTCCCATTTAGGAATAGTGGAAGTCTTCTGAAGGGGCCACAGGCAGAAGCCTTTGAAAAAATGTTGGAAACGATTGAATCGAATAGAGATGCCATAGTTGAACTAGATAAAGAAATTCAACTTGGGTTGCGTAAAATTAAGCAAGCAGTTCCCGCTCAAATTGAAGTGACAAGAGAAGCTTATCCAGGTACAATCATTCAAATTGGATTGAAATCGTCTACGCTTCATGTAGGTGCAAAAGGCATTTTTGAAATCGTAGATGGCGTCCTAAATGTCTAATCCTACAGTTTTTGCACATCGAGGCGCTTCTGGCATCTGCTTTGAAAATACAATGAAAGCATTTGAGAAGGCTGTCGATCAAGGTGCTGGCGGCATCGAGCTAGATGTCCAATTGACAGAAGATGGAGTGCCGTTTGTCATCCACGATCCAGGATTATCTAGGCTTGCTGGCATTCGGAAAATGATTTCATCCATGACAAGTACAGAGCTCATGAGAATTCGAGTGGGAAGAAGATATAGACGTTTATTCTGTGGTCATAGCATTCCGACATTGATAGAAGCGGTGTCATTTTGCGAAATGCATGATTTAGCACTTAATGTTGAATTGAAAGAAACGGTTTCGGATCGCCCTGAATTGATCAAAATGATTGTTGATATTGTTTCTGTTATGGGCAATGTTCATATTTCCTCATTTGATTATCGCTTACTTGAAGTGGTCAAAGAGGAAAGCGAACGAATGGAAACAGCCTTTCTTATTGGAAAGAAAAGCGTAGATTGGACTAATCTTAAACAGTATTCATGTGCAGATGGATTCCATTTTCACAAACGGTTGTTGAAAGAGCCCTTTTTGACCAATCTCCTTCAAACCGGGAAAAAGATTCGGGTTTATGGAATGACTGGAACAGAACCAATCACTCTTAATCCGCCTCCTTATATAGATGGCTGGATAACGGATTATCCAAATCGATTCAATAAATAAGCAAAAGGACCAAGACTGTTCAGTCTTGGTCCTTTTGCAATTCGCTCAAATAGATTGTAGACGATTGCTCTCAGTTACGATATACACTGTTACTTTTGTTTAAACCGTTCTTGCACGCGTCCTTTTCGTCGATCGCGACGTAATAAAAAGCCCGCAAAAAACCATAGACCTCCCGCGAACAATAATAAGCCTACAACGAATTGAAGCCAAATGAACGGAAATGGGTTAAATAATACGCCAAATATCGAATCTCGCATTAATTTTATACCGCCGGCCGCAAAAAGTCCGGGGATTAGCAAGACCATAAATGCTGCTAGACGTGCCATATACGACAACTCCTTACCGAATCTAATTTTACCTACTCTAATTTGATTGTCAAGAACAGCGCTTTCATGTATGATGAAATTGTAATTGCAAAAGATTGCATGGTTCAAAAAAGGAGAATGAACATCCTTGCAAAACGTTCTCATTGTCGGGGCGGGGACAGGCGGATCGATAATACTGGACCTTCTCCAAAATTTAGAATTCATGAATGTAAACGCAATCATTGATACTGATGAACATGCACCGGGAATAATACGTGCAAAAAAACAGGGCATCGCATATGGGATGGATTGGACAAGTTACCTGACCGACGATTTGCATATTATTTTCGATGTGACCGGTGACAAGTCTGTATTCGCTGAGCTATTAAAAGCGAGGCCTGCCCATACCGTACTTATACCTGGTTCCGTCGCAAATCTCCTTGTAAGGCTGCTTGAGGAGAACGATACATACATTAAGCGCATTCATATAGAAATGCATAAGCAGCGAATGATCTTTGATTCAATTGAAGAGGGCATGGTTGGAATCGACGAAGAAGGAACTGTTGATTTCTTCAATAAAAGTGCCTCTAAGATGATTGGTTTCCCAATTGAAGAGGCTTTTGGTCGGATGATTACGGATGTAATTCCGACGACAGAGCTTCCAAGGGTATTCGATTCAGGCGTGGCGGAATTGAATGAGGAACAGATTCTTGGAAATGGCTTGAAAATAGTTACTTCTCGTTATCCACTCTTTGATTCTGCCGGGAAAAAAGTCGGTGCATTCGCGGTGTTTAAAGATATTACGGAAGTAGTTGCGCTAGCGGAGGAAATCACAGATTTGAAAAAAGTGAAGACAATGCTGGAAGCAATCATACATTCGAGTGACGATGCCATCTCAGTCGTTGATGATAAGGGGAATGGTATCCTTGTCAATCCAGCCTATACACGGATTACGGGCCTTACTGAAGATGAAATAATAGGTAAGCCCGCGAATGCGGACATCAACGAAGGTGAAAGTATTCATATGAGAGTACTTAAGTCGAGAAAGCCGGTTCGTGGCGTCAATATGCGTATAGGTGAAAATAACAGGGAAGTAATTGTCAATGTTGCACCAATCATTGTCGATCACCAAGTGAAGGGTAGTGTTGGTGTCATTCATGACATCACTGAAATGCGCAACTTGATGAAAGAACTTGACCAGGCACGGACAATTATTAGGAAACTTGAATCAACCTATACATTCGATGATATCTTCGGCGGTTCGTCTGATATTGAAATTTCAATCGAGCAGGCCAAGTTAGCTGCCAAATCTGAGATTCCAGTCCTTCTTCGAGGAGAAGCGGGAACTGGGAAAGAATTGTTTGCGCATGCCATTCACAGTGGCTCCGAACGACGGTTTAATAAGTTTATCCGTGTGAATTGTTCGGCAATGCATTCATCTAAATTGGAAGCGGAGCTATTTGGACAAGAATCTGAGGTTTCTCAAAGTGGGAATGGTAGCACTCAAGGCCTTTTTCAAGAGTCTGCACAGGGAACGTTATTCCTTGACGAAGTGGCTGACTTGCCGCTTGTGGTTCAGGCGAGGCTGCTTAACTATTTAAAAAGCGGAACAATCTTCAAAAATGGGGGGACCTATCCCGTTCATTTGTCCGTTCGTGTCATTGCAGCGTCTACGAAAAACTTAGAAAAGGCAATGCACGAAGGAGCGTTTATTGAAGAACTTTATTATGTGTTAAACCGACTCTCAATCCAAATTGCGCCGCTACGATCTCGGAAAAAAGATATTCCATCCATTATTGGGCACCTACTAGTAAGGTTAAATCAGGAATTCGGGATGAATATTGAGAAAATTACCGATGAAGCGCAAGAGCGTCTTAAGCAATATGACTGGCCAGGAAATGTACGTGAACTTGAAAATGTACTTAGCCGCGCCATGATTTACATGGAGTCGGGAGATGCCGTTATCGAATTGATAGATGTGGTTAAATCCCTATCATCTAGGGAAAACAAGGAAGAGGAACAGATTCTTCCTGAAAAAAGCACACTTACTTCGATTATGGATGAATACGAAAAAACCATACTTGAAACGGCTCTCCGTGAAAATACTGGTAACAAATCATTAACTGCCAATAGGCTTGGTATTTCACTGCGCTCACTTTATTATAAACTTGAGAAATTCAGCCTCATTTAATCGTCATGTAGTCAAAGGAGGAGAGACAATGGTTACACTTGACTCACTCATCAGTCTGGCCGCATCGAAGAACGGTCCGGTTGTTGCTGTCGCATCTGCAGCAGATCGAGAAGTGCTTGAAGCGGTTAGTATTGCTAGTGAAAAAGGCATTGCTTCATTCATGCTTTTCGCTGATGAAAGTCGTATCAGCGAGATGATTCAAACAAATTTCCCTTGGTTACTAGATAATGAAAAAATTAGTATCCATCATGCTGAAGACGATAGCTACGCAGCTGCACTCTCAGTGAAAGCGGTTTCAAGTGGACAAGCACATGTCCTGATGAAAGGGAACTTAGCAACATCTACCATCCTTAAGGCGGTGTTGAATGGCGACTATGGTTTACGAACAGGGAAAATACTGTCGCATGTCGCAGCGTTCGAAGTTGCCGGTTATGACCGTTTACTTTTCGTGACGGACGCGGCAATGAACATCGCACCTGACCTAGAAGCAAAAGCACAAATCATTCGTAATGCAGTTGCTACTGCGCATGCGTGTGGTGTGCTTGAACCAATCGTCGCTCCCTTGGCTGCTGTCGAAACGGTGAATCCGGCAATGACACCAACGACAGATGCCGCGTCGCTAGTAGTAATGAATCGACGTGGTCAAATCACTGGTTGCATTGTTGACGGTCCACTTGCCCTTGATAATGCAGTATCAGAGAAGGCTGCTGCGCAAAAAGGAATTACAGGGGAAACAGCTGGTAAAGCCGATATTCTTGTCGTTCCGAATATCGAAGCAGGCAATATTCTCTACAAATCACTTATGTACTTCGCCAACGCGAAAGTCGGTGCGATTATCCAAGGCGCCAAAGCACCAATCGTCCTTACATCAAGGGCGGACAGTGCCGAAAGTAAACTTTACTCACTAGCACTAGCAATTCTTTCGATAAAGTAAAAAACAAAAGCGTAAGCGCCTGTTCAGAGGCGACAGGCATAAGACGGGCTGGCGAAGCGGCGTTCTTTGCCGCACAGCTTGACCAACTTATGACCCGAGTCTCTAGGCGCTGGAGTCTAGACGTGAACACTCTATTGAATAAATTATCCACAGTACGAGATTTTTAGTTTCTTAAAAATAAAAATGAACGATACCCTTAGGAGGAATTTACAATGGAAATTTTCAAATATATGGAACATCAGGATTATGAACAACTTGTTATTTGTCAGGATAAAGCTTCAGGACTAAAAGCGATCATCGCTATTCATGATACGACACTCGGCCCGGCGCTTGGTGGAACACGTATGTGGACGTATGCAAGTGAAGAAGAAGCAATTGAAGACGCACTTCGCCTTGCGCGCGGTATGACTTACAAAAACGCGGCTGCTGGATTGAATCTTGGTGGCGGAAAAACAGTTATTATAGGGAATCCAAAAACAGACAAAAACGATGAAATGTTCCGTGCTTTCGGTCGTTATATTGAAGGATTGAACGGTCGTTATATCACTGCAGAAGATGTAGGAACAACTGAAGCGGATATGGACTTAATTAATCTTGAAACAGATTATGTTACAGGTACTTCTGCTGGAGCGGGTTCATCTGGTAATCCTTCGCCTGTTACTGCTTATGGTATTTATTACGGTATGAAGGCAGCAGCAAAAGAAGCATTTGGAGACGACTCGCTAGCGGGCAAAACAGTAGCGGTACAAGGTGTCGGAAACGTTGCTTATGCACTTTGTGAGTATTTGCACGAAGAAGGTGCAAAACTAATCATCACGGATATCAACGAAGAAGCAGTTCAGCGTGCAGTTGATGCATTCGGTGCAACAGCAGTCGGCATCAATGAAATTTACTCTCAAGAAGCAGATATCTTCGCACCATGTGCACTAGGTGCAATCATAAACGATGAGACGATTCCACAATTGAAAGCAAAAGTTATTGCAGGATCTGCTAACAATCAATTGAAAGAAACGCGTCACGGCGATTTAATCCATGAAATGGGTATTGTTTACGCACCTGACTACGTTATCAACTCGGGCGGCGTTATCAACGTTGCAGATGAGCTTGATGGTTATAACCGTGAACGTGCACTTAAACGCGTAGAAGGAATCTATGACGTAATCGGGAAAATTTTCGCAATCTCAAAACGTGATAATATCCCAACGTATGTTGCAGCTGACCGCATGGCGGAAGAGCGTATTGCGCGTGTTGCTAATACAAGAAGCACTTTCCTACAAAACGAAAAAAGCGTACTTTCAAGACGCTAATAAAGAAAAGTGAAAGCGACCTGTTTAGACGCGACAGGCATAAGATAGACCGGCGAAACGACGTTCTTTGTCGTGCACAGGAGGGATGCAATTCAATCCCTCCCAGATAGCTTATGACCCGAGCGTCTGGTCGCAGTAGCTAGACATAAAGAAAAGAAAAGGCTGCATTGATATGGAAGGAGGACCTATTGTGCATGAGAATCACCATAGGATCCTAGTTATTAACCCAGGATCTACATCAACAAAAATAGGTGTCTTTGAAGGCGAAAGTCAACTGATGGAAAGTACGTTGAGGCATAGTTCAGAAGAAATTGCACAGTACCCTTCCATCATCGATCAATACAGTTTTCGTAAAGAGGCAATCCTTGAGTCACTTGAAAAAGAAGGCATTAACATCACTACACTAGCTGCCATTTGCGGTCGGGGCGGGCTTCTCCGTCCGATCGAAGGTGGTACTTACCCTGTTAACGAAGCGATGATACAAGACTTGAAAACAGGTTATTCAGGTCAACATGCATCGAACCTCGGGGGCATAATTGCGCATGAAATCGCAACCAGCCTAAACCTTCCCGCTTTCATCGTCGACCCCGTCGTCGTCGATGAACTTGCACCAATCGCGCGAATTTCTGGATTTTCGGCCATTAATCGAAAATCCATATTCCATGCGCTGAACCAAAAAGCGGTTGCAAGACGCTACGCAAAACAAGTCGGTAAAAAATACGACACACTCCGGTTGATTATCACCCATATGGGCGGGGGTATAACTGTCGGTGTACATGAATTCGGCAAAGTAATTGATGTAAACAATGGACTTCACGGAGATGGACCATTCAGCCCTGAACGTGCGGGAACCGTACCTGCGGGGGATCTCATCGAACTATGTTTTTCTGGAGAGTACTTCCGTCACGAAGTAATGAAAAAACTTGTTGGTCAAGGTGGTCTCGTTGGCTATCTCGGAACGAACGATGCTGTTCGCGTTGAACAACGAATTGAAGATGGTGATGAAAAAGCAAAACTAGTTTACGAGGCAATGGCCTACCAAGTTGCTAAGGAAATTGGTAGTGCGGCTGCTGTCCTTCACGGCCAAGTGGATGCGATTATCCTTACGGGTGGCCTTGCTTACGGCAAAGGATTTGTGAAGGATATTACATCCAGAATCGACTGGATAGCGGATATAGTTGTGTATGCTGGAGAAGATGAACTACAAGCACTTGCAGAAGGCGCACTCCGCGTTCTAACTGGTGAAGAAATAGCTAAAATCTACCCGTCTTGACGGGTCGTTGTGAGGGAGGCCATCTATAATGGCGAGGGAATATGATGTAGTTATTTTAGGAGGCGGAACGGGTGGCTATGTCGCTGCGATTCGCGCCGCTCAATTGGGACTGAAAACAGCACTTGTTGAAAAAGGGAAACTAGGCGGCACATGCTTGCACAAAGGGTGTATCCCGAGTAAAGCATTGTTAAAAAGTGCTGAAGTATTCGATACGGCAAAAAATCAGGCTGCAGAGTTTGGGGTAAATACAAAAGACGTATCACTGGATTTCAGTCGTGTACAAGCACGAAAAGACGGTATCGTTAAACAGCTACATGCTGGCGTGACTGCCCTAATGAAAAAAGGGAAAATCGACGTATTTGATGGACTTGGCAGAATGCTTGGACCATCAATCTTTTCGCCAATGCCGGGTACTATTTCGGTTGAAATGAACAATGGTGACGAAAACGAAATGCTCATCTTGAAAAACCTGATTATCGCAACAGGATCTAGACCACGTACATTACCCGGTTTGGAAATTGATGAAAATCAAGTCATGTCTTCTGATGGGGCGCTTTCTATGGAAGCACTTCCTAAGTCGATTATCATCGTTGGTGGTGGAGTCATCGGTATAGAATGGGCTTCTATGCTCAATGATTTCGGTGTCGAAGTCACTGTTCTCGAATATGCAGATCGAATTATTCCGACTGAAGACGATGACATCTCGAAAGAAATGAAAAAGCTATTGACGAAAAAAGGAATCACTTTTGTGACAAGTGCGAAAGTTCTCCCAGAAACCCTCGTTAAAAAAGAAGGAACTGTCACAATTTCTGCGGAAATGAATGGCGAAACGACGGCGTTCACAGCTGAAAAAATGCTTGTTTCTGTCGGTCGTCAAGCAAATGTCGAAGGAATTGGTCTGGACAATACGGAAATTGAAATCATCAATGGTTATATTAAAACAAGACCAACATTTCAAACAAAAGAACATCATATTTATGCAATTGGTGATGTTATTGGCGGGCTGCAACTAGCGCATGTTGCTTCTCACGAAGGAATTGCGGCTGTTGAACATATTGCAGGTCTAAAAAATGAAGCGATTGATTATACAAAAATATCGCGTTGCATTTATTCTAGTCCCGAAGCGTCAAGCGTCGGCATAACAGAGAAGCAAGCGAAAGAACAGGGCTTTGATGTCAAAGTCGGGAAATTCCCGTTTATGGCCATCGGAAAAGCACTTGTCAATGGAAATTCGGATGGTTTTGTAAAAATCATTGCCGATAAAAAGACAGACGATATTCTAGGTGTTCATATGATAGGTGCACACGTGACTGATTTGATATCCGAAGCAGGACTCGCGATGGTGCTCGATGCGACGCCGTGGGAAGTGGCAAGCACGATTCATCCACATCCATCGCTTTCTGAAGTAATGGGCGAAGCCGCTTTAGCCGTAGATGGCAAAGCAATTCATATGTAAAAAAGAGTCTCAATTAGTCTAAGACACAAGACTGCGAACCATAGAAGGGGGATTTTAGAAATGGCAAAAACGCGTCATGAAGAACTAGGTTTAACAAATGAAGATGCACTGCAAATTTTTGAAACGATGTTAATGGCTCGTCGTATTGATGAACGTATGTGGCTCCTTAACCGTGCAGGAAAGATTCCATTCGTTATTTCATGTCAGGGGCAGGAAGCAGCACAAGTTGGAGCAGCTTTCGCTCTTGATAAAGATAAAGACTGGATTGCACCATACTATCGGGATATGGGCGTTGTTCTACATTTTGGAATGACTCCGCAAGATTTGATGCTGTCCGCATTCGCAAAAGCAGAAGATCCGAACTCAGGTGGTCGTCAAATGCCTGGTCACTTCGGTCAGCGCAAAAATCGTATTTTGACAGGATCATCTCCTGTTACGACGCAACTACCGCACGCAGTTGGGGTAGCTCTTGCGGCGAAGATGAAGAAGGAAGATTTCATTACTTTCGTTACACTTGGGGAAGGTTCATCTAACCAAGGAGATTTCCACGAAGGCATGAACTTTGCAGGTGTCCATAAATTACCGACTGTTATCATGGTTGAAAATAATAAATATGCAATTTCAGTTCCTGTTGAAAAACAACTTGGCTGTGTTAATGTTTCCGACCGTGCAATCGGTTACGGAATGCCGGGTGTTACAGTTGATGGAACAGACCCACTTGAAGTATACAAAGTGGTCAAAGAAGCAGCAGATCGTGCACGACGTGGAGAAGGTCCAAGTCTTGTAGAGACAATCTGTTACCGATTGACGGCTCACTCATCAGACGATGATCAACGTCAATACCGTGATGCAGAAGAGCTTGAAAATGAAAAGAAACTTGACCCGATTCCAATGTTCGCAGCTTATTTGAAAGAAGTAGGCGCACTAACTGATGAACTTGAAAAAGAAATGGAAGAACGCATCATGAAAGAAGTGAACGAAGCGACCGATTATGCGGAAAGCGCTGCGTACGCTGAACCTGAATCTGCGATGCTCCATGTGTATGCTGAAGATGGGGGGAACGAATAATGGCTGTTATGTCTTATATCGATGCAATCACACTTGCAATGAAAGAAGAAATGGAACGAGACGACCGCGTTTTCGTTCTCGGAGAAGACGTTGGACGTAAAGGTGGAGTCTTTAAGGCTACGGCAGGTCTTTACGATCAATTCGGAGAATACCGCGCACTTGATACACCGCTTGCGGAATCTGCAATTGCAGGTGTCGGAATTGGTGCAGCAATGTACGGGTTACGTCCAATTGCTGAAATGCAGTTTGCTGATTTCATCATGCCGGCTGTGAACCAAATTGTTTCGGAAGCAGCAAAAATACGTTACCGTTCGAATAACGACTGGTCTTGTCCAATTGTTATTCGTGCACCATTCGGAGGCGGTATCCACGGGGCGCTGTATCACTCGCAGTCTGTCGAATCGATGTTCGCAAGCACACCGGGATTAAAAATCGTTATACCGTCAACGCCATATGATGCAAAAGGGCTTCTTAAAGCGGCAATCCGCGATGAAGATCCAGTATTATTCTTTGAACATAAACGCGCTTATCGTTTAATTAAAGGCGAAGTGCCTTTAGATGACTACGTATTGCCAATTGGCAAAGCAGATGTTAAACGTGAGGGCGATGATATTACAATCATCACTTACGGACTATGTGTCCATTTTGCATTGCAAGCCGCTGAACGTCTTGCAGAAGATGGAATTTCTACTCATATCCTTGACCTTCGGACTGTCTATCCACTTGACCAAGAAGCAATCATTGAAGCAGCTTCGAAAACAGGGAAAGTCCTCTTAGTTACTGAAGATAATAAAGAAGGAAGCATTATGGGAGAAGTTGCAGCAATAATTGCTGAAAACTGCCTGTTTGAACTTGATGCGCCAATTAAACGTCTTGCTGGACCAGATATTCCAGCGATGCCATATGCACCGACAATGGAGAAATTCTTCATGGTCAATCCAGACAAAGTAGAGAAGGCAGCGCGTGAACTCGCAGAATTTTAATCGGGAAGGAGGTCAATCAATTGGCTATTGAAAATATTTTAATGCCCCAACTCGGTGAAAGTGTGACAGAAGGCACAATCGAGAAATGGCTTGTCAAACCGGGGGATACAGTTAACAAATATGATTCACTTGCAGAAGTTAATACAGACAAAGTAACAGCAGAAGTACCTTCTTCATTTACAGGTGTCATCAAGGAATTGATCGCACAGGAGGGAGAGACGCTTGCAGTTGGAGCGCTTGTTTGTACGATTGAAACTGAAGGTGGAGGAGCTGCGGAAGTCGCAGTAGAAGCGGTACCAGCTAAGGCAGAACCTGCAAACGAAATGCCTGCTGCAGGTTCTCAAAAACCGGCTTCATCTTTGAATCGTGAAAAAGGAACGGCAGCAGGACGCTATTCTCCTGCAGTACTTCGTCTATCACAGGATAACGGCATTGATTTGTCACTTGTGGAAGGTTCAGGGAAAGAAGGACGCATCACGCGTAAAGATTTGCTTGCTATAATCGAGAGTGGCAACATTCCTACAGCAGCAGTAACTACTGAAGCGCCTGTTGTAGAAACGGCAGCTCCAACGTCGGTTACACAGGCGGCACCTGCACCGAAAGCAGCGGAGCCAGCCAATGTACCTGTTGCAGTAGGCGATATCGAAATCCCTGTTACAGGCGTGCGTCGTGCCATTGCTAGCAATATGCTGCGCTCAAAACACGAAGCTCCACACGCATGGATGATGATTGAAGTCGATGTTACGAGTCTTGTTCAATACCGCGATTCCTTGAAAAATGATTTCAAAAAGAAGGAAGGCTTCAACCTGACATACTTCGCATTCTTCGTGAAAGCAGTATCTCAAGCATTGAAAGAATTCCCTATGATGAACTCAATGTGGGCCGGCGACAAAATCATTCAGAAAAAAGATATCAATATTTCCATCGCAGTGGCGACGGAAGATTCCCTTTACGTTCCAGTCATCAATAATGCTGATGAAAAAACAATCAAAGGCATTGGACGTGATATTCAGGAGCTTGCAGGTAAAGTGCGTTCAGGTAAACTGAAATCATCCGAAATGCAAGGTGGTACATTCACAGTGAATAATACCGGCTCATTCGGTTCTGTTCAGTCAATGGGTATCATCAACCACCCGCAAGCAGCAATACTACAAGTCGAATCAATCGTTAAACGTCCTGTTGTGATGGACGGCGGCATGATCGGTGTGCGTGATATGGTGAACTTATGTCTATCACTCGATCACCGCGTTCTTGACGGTCTTGTTTGCGGACAATTCCTCGCACGAGTGAAAGCGATACTCGAAAACGTAACTGCAGAAAATACATCCATTTACTGATCAAAATTGTAAACCCCAGTGCCGTAAAATATAGCGCTGGGGTTTATTTTATCTTTCAACAAAAGCGTTACTCGGGTAAACTAGTAATAGATTGATTATTTTGAGGAGGGAAGCGCAAAATATGACCATACATAACATGCAAACAACAACATTCGATAAAGCGGGATTTGAACAATGGAAAGAAGTCGCTGTCCAGTCATTGAAAGGAAAGCCTTTCGATTCGCTTATCACGAAAACGATTGAAGGGATTGACCTTCAGCCATTATATACGCAGGAAAGTCTTGCGAAACGTGCACAGCTAATTCGTGCGGCAAAAAAAGAGACAGGCTGGATTGTTGCACAGCAACCATATGCTACGGATGGACAAAAGTTCGTCGCTGACCTGAAAAGTTCGATTGAACGTGGCAATGAAGCGATTGTTTACGATGGGGCAAAAACACTTCACTGGGAAGAGTCTTCTCTCGCTGAAATCGCCCAACTTATGAAGCAATATCCGATTTTCATTACAAATATGAAGCATGATAACTCATTTCTGAAAGCGTTTTCCCTTGTCCCAGAAATGGATCGTTCCTCCGTTAACGGGGCAATTTCGGTCTCTGGTTGGACTCTTCCAGCAGGATACACAAACGTCCGGACAGCTAGCGCGGATATGTGGGTTGCACATCACAAAGGCGCGGATGCAGTGAATGAACTTGCATTAGTCCTCGCATATGCAGCGGATCAAGCTTCAAAAGTGGACAATTTTAGTGATTTTGCCGATGACTTTTTTGTTCGATTTGCAGTTGATACGCATTTCTTTATGGAAATTTCAAAGTTCCGTGCGTTTCGTGTTCTTTGGCAAGCATTCAGTTCTGCGTATGGGGTAGCTGAAGCTCCATATGTACCAATCATTGCAATAACATCGTTGCGTTCTTACTCAAAACTAGATCCGTATGTCAACGTCTTGCGTGCAGGCAATGAAACATTCGCCGCAGTTCTTGGCGGCGCTGACGTTATTACAGTTCACCCACACAATATTATTACTGGACCGACAAGCAGTTCTGTACGTATGGCACGAAATATCCAACTTGTTATTAAAGAAGAAACTCATTCCGATAAAGTAATTGATCCTGCAGGCGGTTCTTATTTCATGGAAACCTTGACGTCTGAACTTGTTGATAAATCATGGACACTCTTTTTGGAAATACAGTCTACAGGCGGCTATGATGCATTCATTGCCAGTGACAAGTTCGGGAAATTACTTGAGCAACGTAGGGGCGATGTTTCGAAAGGGAAACAGTCGTTGATTGGTACAAATGTTTACGCTGAATTGACGGATACGAACTTTACTGATTGGGATGGCATTCAATTTGAAGGACGTCTTGCAGAACCTTTCGAAAAACTAGCTGCACTGCAAAAAGATAGTGCGACGCGAATTGCATTGCTGACGTTCGGCGAGTTAAAAGATTTCAAACCACGTGCAGATTTTGTCGGCGGCTTTTTAGCGACAGGTGGTATGCGCGCTGAATGGGGTCCAACATTCGATAATGCACAACAAGCTGTTACATGGCTTGCGGATGACAAGCCGGATTATGCAATTGTTTGTGCAACATCTAGCCTAACTGAAACGATAATGGAACAATTGCTGGCAGGACGCCCAGAAGGACTTGTCTTGGATGTGGCAGGAAAGTACGATTCTGCACTGTCAGAAACATGGCTTAATGCCGGTCTAAATGGCTTCATCTATGCGGGTCAAGATAAAGTAGGAAAACTAATAGCTATCAACGACAAATTGGAAGGGGCTGCGTCTGATGAACAAGCCTGATTTCAACAAAGTAGACTTGCGGCAGATTGCTAGCAGTTCGGCAAAAACAGTAACCCAGTCAGGGCAACTTTTTAGAACAAATGAAGGTATCGATGTTAAAACGCTCTATACCGGTAAAGACACGGAGAACCTATCCCATTTGACTGATTTACCTGGCATCGCACCAAATACTAGGGGTCCCTATCCGACAATGTTCGTTTCTAGACCGTGGACAGTCCGTCAATACGCCGGATTCTCAACTGCTGAGGAAAGCAATGCCTTTTACCGCCGAAATTTG
This sequence comes from Sporosarcina sp. FSL K6-1540, assembly GCF_038620285.1. Lineage (NCBI taxonomy): Bacteria > Bacillati > Bacillota > Bacilli > Caryophanales > Caryophanaceae > Sporosarcina > Sporosarcina sp. FSL K6-1540. Next base: position 4,243,904 of record NZ_CP152018.1, on the reverse strand, counting down.
GCAATGGGGCAAAAAGGATTATCTGTCGCATTCGACCTTGCGACTCACCGCGGCTATGACTCTGATCATCCACGTGTGACTGGGGATGTCGGAAAAGCAGGTGTTGCTATTGATTCGGTAGAGGATATGAAAATCCTATTTGATGGTATTCCGCTCGATCAGATGTCAGTATCTATGACAATGAACGGCGCGGTATTGCCAATTATGGCGTTTTATATCGTTGCGGCTGAAGAACAGGGAGTGTCACCTGAAAAACTTGCTGGTACCATCCAAAATGATATATTGAAGGAGTATATGGTGAGAAATACGTATATTTTCCCGCCAGAAATGTCGATGAAAATCATTGCGGATATTTTTGATTACACATCCACTAAAATGCCGAAATTTAACTCGATTTCAATTTCTGGCTATCATATGCAAGAAGCGGGCGCAACGGCGGATATCGAGCTTGCCTATACACTTGCGGATGGTCTTGAATATGTCAGGACAGGTTTGAAAGCAGGCATTGATATCGATTCATTCGCACCTAGACTATCGTTTTTCTGGGCGGTAGGCATGAATTACTTCATGGAAGTTGCCAAAATGCGCGCAGCACGGAAAATGTGGGCGCAAATGATGCAGACGTTTGAACCGAAAAATCCAAAGTCACTTGCGCTACGTACACATTCACAAACGTCAGGCTGGAGTTTGACGGAACAAGATCCGTTCAACAATATAACGCGAACATTAATAGAAGCAAATGCTGCAGCGATGGGGCATACACAGTCACTCCATACCAATGCGCTTGACGAAGCAATTGCATTGCCGACAGATTTCTCAGCACGGATTGCTCGGAATACGCAATTGTTCCTGCAAGAAGAGACGATGATGACCAAAGTGATTGATCCATGGGGCGGCTCATACTATGTTGAAAAATTGACAGATGAGTTGATGGATAAAGCTTGGGAATTAATCACAGAAATCGAGGAACTCGGCGGAATGGCGAAAGCGATTGAAACCGGCCTTCCCAAAATGAAAATCGAAGAAGCGGCCGCAAAACGTCAGGCTCAAATCGACTCCCGTGCAGAATCAATTATCGGTGTAAATAAATACCGTTTAGATACTGAAGATCCAATCGATATTTTGGACATTGACAATACGCTAGTACGCCAGAAACAAATCGATCGTATCAATCAGATGAAAGCAGACAGAGACGAAGCGAAAGTAACGACTATCCTAGCCGAGTTGACTGAAATTGCACGTAGTGGCGACGGTAATCTTTTAGCGTGTGCCGTTAATGCAGCACGTGCACGCGCAACCATCGGTGAAATATCAGATGCGATTGAAAGTGTATCAGGTAGACATAAGGCGGTGATTCGTTCGGTGAGTGGCGTTTACAGTTCGAATTTCTCGAACACAGAAGAAATTGACGAAGTAAAAATGATGGCAAAAGATTTCCTTGGAAATGAAGGGCGTCGTCCACGTATCCTTATCGCAAAAATGGGACAAGACGGTCATGACCGCGGTGCAAAAGTAATCGCTTCCTCATTTGCAGATCTTGGTTTTGATGTAGACATCGGGCCATTATTCCAAACGCCCGAAGAAACGGCACTACAAGCCGCTGAAAATGATGTCCACGTCATCGGTGTAAGTTCACTTGCTGCGGGTCATAAAACGCTTGTTCCGACACTACGTGAAGAGCTTGCCAAAATTGGTCGAGAAGATATTCTTATTGTCGTCGGTGGGGTTATACCTGCGCAAGATTATGCATTCCTACGTGAAAATGGTGCTGCGGCAATTTTCGGTCCAGGAACCGTCATTCCGGTTGCTGCGCAAAAGGTCATTGAAGAAATCTATCGTAGGCTTGGCTATGAGGAAGTGGCGGATTGAAAGACAACAACCGTTTAACTGATGACAGTGCGTTGAATGTGATGGGTGGGATTACTTCCTCACATGATGGTATGGCAGCAACGGCGCGGAAACGTTTTGTGAAAAAGGGCCGCGAAATCCCGGTTGAAGAGTTGTCGGAAAAGATATCAAATGGCTCCCGGCTTCATCTTGCAAAAGGGATTACGCTTCTCGAAAGTATTATTCTAGATGATAAAGTTGCCGGGCAGCAGCTGTTGCTCAATTTGCTTCCTAAAACGGGCAATAGCATCCGGATTGGCATCACCGGAGTTCCAGGTGCAGGGAAAAGCACGTTTATTGAAGCATTCGGCTTAATGCTAGCTAATGCAGGCCACAAAGTTGCCGTGCTCGCTATAGATCCAAGCTCAACTGTAACAGGCGGTAGTATCCTTGGTGATAAAACGCGGATGGAAGAACTTGCAAGGCATCCGAACGCGTTCATTCGCCCCTCCCCGTCGGCAGGTACACTTGGTGGTGTTCACAAAAAATCGCGCGAGACAATGTTACTTTGTGAAGCGGCTGGTTATGACGTTATTTTAATTGAAACGGTCGGAGTCGGGCAAAGTGAAACGGTTGTCCGTGGAATGGTCGATTATTTCATGCTGCTGGTACTAACTGGTGCCGGAGATGAACTGCAAGGGATGAAAAAAGGGATTATGGAACTGGCAGACGGGGTTGTTGTTCACAAAGCTGACGGTGATAATTTAAGGTTGGCGAAGAAGACAGTACGGGAATACCGTCAGCTTCTTCACTTCCTCCAACCTGCATCACCCGGTTGGACTTCGACTGCACTTCCTGTTTCATCAATTAAAAATACAGGTCTTGAAGAGGTTTGGGAAATGATAGTATCATTTAAAGAGACAATGGATGATAGCGGATTCTGGGAAGGGCGCAGGCAATCACAGACGAAAGATTGGTTCCGTTCCATGATTAATGATCGACTTATCGATAGTTTTTTTGCACAACCTGGTAAGAAAGAGGAAGTCGTAAAACTCGAGAAGGGGCTACTTGAGGGAAATCTTACTGTGACGGGCGCAGTCGATCGTTTGTTTGGATAAAGCTACAAGATATAAGAAGGCCGTTTAATGGCATGAGATATTTTCGCTGTTCAAGTGGATGCCAAATAAAACGAATAAACGAACACGATACTATCCTATAAATAAACTACAATTGTATAATAATAAAATAAAGATCAGACATTTACACAAATGTCTGATCTTTTTTGTATATAAATGAATGGTTTGCGTTTATTCTTGCACTTCATACTAAAGTTTCGCTTCACGGTGAAAGTAGAACAATGTATTATCACATAAATCCCTCAACTATTTCATGAATTTTTTCGGGTTTTAAAAGTGTAGAGACAGATTCCTCAGTTTGCTGGGTAAGTGCAGAACCTGCAAGCCCCAATTGACAAGCCCGCAATAGTGATTCTTCGTTCATAAGCCCATATATTGCGCATGAAGAAAATGCATCACTAGCCCCTGTGACATCTACAACTTCAGTTTTGAAAGGGGATAAATGCCCAGATTCTTGTGGTGAAGAATAATAAACTCCATGATCATTAAGCGTGATAATAACTTTTTGTACGCCGCGTAGTCTAATCTTTTCACAGACAGTTTGGCAATCCTCAAACGAAGTGATTTTCAACTCAGCAAGTATTTCTGCTTCTTCCTGATTGAGGAGCAATAGTTCTACTCCTTCAAGTTGAAAAGGAAGTTTTTGCGCCTTGGCTGAAGATATAGGATCAATGTACAAGGGAATATTTTCATCCCTGCAACGTTTAATTAAATAACTTATGCAATCCTTAGAAATATTAGTATCCAAAAAAACGGCTTGTGAGGCCACTATATAGGACCATTTCTCTTCGATCATAGAAATCGTTATTTTTTCGTAGATGTTCATATCGGCCATAGAGACAATCATTTCACCATTAACATCCAATAAAGTGGTATAAGTACCTGTTCGTTCTGTCTGCAATACCCATACTTGACTGACATCTACTCCTTGGCTTTTCGTTTCCCTCAGTATCCAGTTACCTTCCTTGTCGTCTCCCACAGAAGTCATAAGAGAAGTGTTATACCCAAGCCGACTTAAATTTTCGGCAAAGTTTCGTGCCACACCACCACAAACTTCAGTTGTTTCAACAGGATTGGATGAATACAAATGCACTTTTTGATTCGATCGCGCTTTCCGGTCTGTGTTTGCTCCACCGATACACACGATGGAAGATTCCTCTTGGAGAATATAAGCACGCCCTTTGATTTCACCGCGTTTTGTCAGTGTAGCAATATAGTTAGCAACCGCTGAACGTGATAAACCGACTTTATTTGATAGTTCTTGCTGTGAAATAAAAGGGTTTATTCTAATATGATGTAATATTTGATGTTCTTTAGACATTAAAATAACCTCGCTTTTAGTTAGACAATAGTTTACAATGTAAACTATTGTCTGTAATGCTGATTTGAAATAAGGGAAAGTAATTCATGGGTGTTGAGAATCTCGTTCATAACCTGAAAATTACGCATTAAGTATAAAAAGATCCTTTATTTAGGAATTGGTACGCTTGTCCAAATCCATTATAAAGGAAACCTGATACGACAATCATACATCAATCTTATCGTTTGGTAAATGCACTACATCCATATATATACAAAACAATTGGAGGAAATAATACAATGAAAATGTGGTTATACCCTTTGTTAGTAGTTTTAGCAGCTAGTAGTTATGGTTTAGTGTCAACTATCATTAAACTTGCAATACAAGGTGGTTTTTCGGTCTCAGAAGCAATTACAAGCCAATTTTTTATAGGGTTTTGTATAGCGGTATGTATTTTTCTTCTAACAAATAGAGAAAAAATAAGCTTTAAAGGGATTAAAATTCTTATTTTAGCAGGAGTATTAACAGGATTGACGAATATTTTTTATGGTCGCTCTTTAATCTATTTACCTGCTTCTTTAGCGGTGGTACTTCTGTTTCAATTTACGTGGATAGGTATGTTGATTTCTTGTATAGCAAAACGGCAACTCCCAAGTCGAATCGAGTTTATTTCGTTAATCGTTTTGTTTGCAGGAACTATACCAGCTGCAGGTTTGATTGATGTAGATTTATCTCAAATACCTATTCAAGGTTGGTTATGGGGTTTAACTGCAGCTCTTTGTTTTTCTTTATTTTTATTTGTTAATAGCAAGCCAATTAAGAGTATGAATACATCTAACCGATTACTATTGGTTTCCTTTTTTGCTTTTATGACAACAGCTACTTTTCAGTCTCCAGAAATCATTTGGAATGGAACACTGTTTGGTGAGGGACTCTGGGTATATGGTTTGGCATTAGGATTGTTCGGTATGATCATACCGGTTTATTTATTTACCATCGCAGTTCCTAAAGTAGGATTGGGTATGTCGTCAATATTGAGTGCTTTTGAATTGCCGATTGCGGTGTTGGTTTCAGTTATATTATTAAGTGAAATCGTTACTCCACTACAAATAGTAGGTATAGTAATCATTATTATGGGTATCATTTTACCAACAGTCTTAAAAAAGGATAAATTGTAGATTGAAAAAAATTTAAAGCATTTTAAACATAATCGTAAATAGACAAGTCCTCATCCAATTTGATAAAAAGGGTGGGGTATTTTTTTTTAGAGTAGATTTTCAGATGGGTTATTTTAGTTATATATATTCGATTACTGGTTCTGAATCAGGAATAATTACAAGTTCTATTGTTGGTATAATCGTTTAAAAGAGATGATGTATTGAAATGAGTCCTTTTTATTTTAAAAGATAAGTATAAGTTTTTCTAATTGGATAGGTGATAGTTATGTGGCAAAGAGAGTTATGTTGCTGGATCGGCTTCTGTCTGTAACGTCTAGCGGGAGCATTACTCTTTTCTCATCTTGTTGAGACAATAGTGGAAATTAAGCAATTTATTATTGACAATTTATAAAAAAGTCGTATACTAAACATATGTTTACAATATAAACTTTTGTTTCAAGGATGAGGGGGTGTGAAAAAATCGCTAATGAAAATGAGGATTTAATTTTAGGTATGATTAAAGAAAGACCACTTATTTCTCAACACGAATTGTCGGAACTAACAGGTTTACCAAATTCTTCAATTGCTGAAATTATTTCCGGGCTAATCAAGAATGAGCATATTTCCGGGAATGCTTATGTTTTAAATGAGAACTCACCTATTATTTGTATAGGTGGAGCTAATGTAGATAGAAAACTCTATGCAAAGTTTGAGATATCTAATGGAACGTCTAATCCAGTAAAATCTTCTCGAACGATTGGAGGAGTAGCAAGGAATATTGCTGAAAATCTAGGTAGACTGGGTGAGCAAGTTGTATTAATCTCAGCAAGTGGTAACGATTTAGAATGGAAAGAGATTTATGATATGTCTTCTCCATTTATGAATTTAGAGCATGTTACTCAATTTGAAAATGCATCAACAGGTTCCTATACCGCGGTATTGGATAAGAACGGTGATTTATCAATTGCATTAGCAGATATGGATATTTTCGAAGAAATTACTCCTGAATTATTGGAAAAAGACAGCAATATTCTTAAATGCGCTAAATGTATTGTAGTTGATTTGAATTGTCCGGTTGAAACGGTTGAATTTCTTTGTTCTTTCGCGACTGAGCATACTATTCCACTAATTATCATTCCTGTTTCGTCTCCAAAAATGAATCGACTTCCCAAAACACTGGATGCGGTTAGTTGGCTCATCGTAAATAAAGATGAAACAGAAACTTTTATGAATATAAAAATTAATGATGATAAAGATTGGGAAAAATCAGTTGAAAGATGGTTAGAATTAGGAGTTAAAAATGTTATTGTAACTAACGGATCAAAAGGTGTGCTTACAGGTAGTGAAAATGGCGAGATTCGTTATTTCCCAGCTATCGAAGAACCAGTGGTTGTGGATGTTACAGGTGCGGGGGATTCATTTTGTTCGGGAGTTATTTATTCCTGGTTACAAAAGAAAGACTTTGATTACATTATTAAGTCCGGTTTGGTCAATGCCCAAAAAACAATTTTGTCAAAGCATACAGTTAGACAAGAATTATCCCAAAAACAATTTAAACTAGATATGGAGGAAATTTAAAATGAAAAAGTATATTGAATTATCAAAAGAGGTACAACAGGCAAAAGAGGATGGGAAAGCAATTGTGGCATTAGAGTCTACAATTATTTCTCACGGGATGCCTTATCCCCAAAACGTAAAAATGGCTCGAGAGGTTGAACAAATTGTTCGCGATAACGGGGCTGTTCCAGCAACAATTGCTATTATTAATGGGAAAATCAAAATCGGTTTAACAGATGAAGAGTTGGAGTTATTCGGTAAAAGTTCAGATGTTGCTAAAGTGTCAAGACGCGACTTACCACAAATTATTGCTACAAAAAAACTAGGTGCAACAACTGTGGCAACTACAATGATTTGTGCTGAATTAGTGGACATCAAAATCTTTGTAACAGGCGGTATTGGTGGCGTTCATAAAGGTGCAGAAACTACAATGGATGTTTCAGCTGACCTTGAAGAATTAGCTCAGACGGACGTAGCGGTAATTTGTGCAGGAGCTAAATCAATCCTAGATCTAGCGCTTACAATGGAATACCTTGAAACAAAAGGGGTTCCTGTGCTTGGCTATGAAACGGAGTGTCTACCAGCATTCTATACAAGAAATAGTGAATTTAAATTAAACTTCTCTACGGATTCAATTGATGTAATTGCTGATGTATTGAAAACTAAATGGGAATTAAATCTTAAAGGTGGGGTAGTAATTGCTAACCCAATCCCTGAAGAATTTGCTATGGATGAAGACTATATCAATGGAATTATTGACCAAGCAATCAAAGAAGCAGAAGAAAATAATATTATTGGTAAAGATACTACACCGTTCTTACTTGGTAAAATTAAAGAATTAACAGATGGTAAAAGCCTTGATGTAAATATTGAATTAGTAAAACACAATGCTAAAGTAGGAGCTCAAATTGCAGTTAATTTAAACAGCAAAACAAACGAACAATAAAACTATTACTTAAGATAAGCTGATCTTTACTACTATAAATTCACTCATCTAGTTCCTTTTCGTATTTTTACAAAAATATGAAAAGGAACTAGTATTATCAATTAATTGAAAGCGCTAACATAAAAGGGGATGATTTACATGAAATTTCTATTCTTAATAACAGGGATATTACTTGTTTTTTTTATTGCGTTTATATTTAGTAATGATAGAAAAAAGATAAAATATAAACGTATTCTGATTATGTTAGCTGTACAAATCGTTGTAGTTTATTTCATGATGAATACTAGTATTGGTCTTATTGCTATTACCAGTGTTGGTAAGTTTTTTGAGAAACTGTTAGCTATTGCTGATACAGGAATTCAATTTGTATTTGGTGGTATCGTGAATGAAGGTGAAATATCTTTTATATTTGTAGCGTTATTACCTCTAGTATTCTTATCGGTCCTAATAGGTATACTAAACTATATCAAATTATTACCTTACATTATCAAATATCTAGGTTTATTTTTAAGTAAAATAACTGGAATGGGTAAACTTGAAAGCTATTTTGCAGTATCTACTGCAATACTTGGACAACCAGAAGTATTTTTGACAATTATTAGACAAATACCTCATTTATCTTCAAAAAGACTTTATACAATTTGTACATCCGCTATGAGTGCAGTAAGTATGGCAATGGTTGGAGCTTATATGACGATGTTAGAGCCGAAATATGTTGTAACTGCTGTTGTTTTAAATATTTTTAGTGCACTCATAATTGCAAATATTATTAATCCCTATGATTTAGAAAGTGATGATGAATTAATTCAAGTGGATGAAGATGAGAGAGTTCCTTTCTTCCAAATGGTTGGAGATAGCGTAATGGATGGTTTTAAACTCGTAGTTACCGTTGCTGCTATGCTATTAGGGTTTATTGCTTTGATGGAATTAATTAATGTGATTTTTCTCGGCGTATTTCAAGTCTCATTCCAAACAGTTATTGGTTATATCTTTGCACCAATCGCTTTCTTGATGGGTGTGCCATGGGTAGAAGCTGTACAAGCGGGTGGAATTATGGCTACAAAACTTGTTACTAATGAATTTGTTGCAATGTTGAGTTTTGGTGAAATTTCTTCAAATCTTTCTGATAAAACAGTGGCAATTGTATCGGTTTATTTGGTTAGTTTTGCAAACTTTGGAACTGTTGGTATTGTTGCTGGCTCAATCAAATCAATTAGTGAAAAACAAGGTCATTATGTTTCGAAATTTGCTTTAAAACTGTTATTAGGTGCAACACTAGCCTCCGTAATTTCGGCTACTATCATTGGTATTGTTATGTGAGTGTATAAAAGGGAATGCGTTTACAATGATGGCTCCCTATGGTTTTAAAATCCGTGACCTATTGTCATTTCCAAATAGATAGAAGAATGGAAGGAAGAACTCAGCTGTATAATATGGTTGATTTCTTTTTTTTGTATATTATGCTCTTTGCTTTTAAAAGAGGGGATTTAGTATTTAGATTAATGCTTACTCAAAAAGCATAAGTGTCCTAATGAAGGCATTGAAAAAGTACGATATCCTTCAATCCCGTTGATTTCCGTTCCGAGCGGACGCTTTCCGCGGGCTCGGCTTCAGCCTCCTCGTCACTACGTTCCTAGCGGGGTCTTCAGCTCGCGCTGTTCCCGCTGGAGTCGCCGCTCTTCACTACAATCAACTAGTTCCTACTATAAAAAAAGAACTTTTTCATTGGCTTCGGCCTAATAGCTAATCAAAAAGACGACTGCGCATTCAAAATTCGAATGTACAGTCGTCTTTTTTCGAAAGTCATTAAAAACACTGCAACAATCTAACCGTGTTTTTGATCATTAATAATCTCGTCCACAGTGGATTCTACTTCTGTACGTGACATTTTTTCTTTACCATTTTTTAATGTTTTTAAAGTGCTTTTTGCTAAGGCAAGCGGAATTTTACAGAACAACAAAATATTTTTTGTGTCAATCGATTCTATATATTCATCTGCTTTATTCAAATTCGCTGTTGCATAGGCAAACATATCGTTTCTATCCCAACCATCGGGTATAAAACGGACGCCGCGATCAGCATCTTCATCTTGATTGCGTAGCATATTGACAGCTTGCAAGCCTCGGCCATAGCCAATCGCTAAGTCTCGATCCGTTTTCGTGCCGTCATACAACTCCCATATATCAGATAACATAATGCCAACTAAGCCAGCTACATAATATGTATACTCATCTAAATCTTCTTTCGTTTTTACAACCCAGTCTTTTTCTACCCAACGGGCCATACCATCGGCCATAATACTTGTCGACTCTTTAACCTTGTCAATAATACTTTCCGGGCATACGGAAAGCCAATCACCCAGTCTTAACGTAACCTCTGGTAAAAGACTCTCATAGGGCTTTAAAAGTTGTTGATAGGCTACGTCATCAAAATCTGTCTGTAAAAGTTTACTAGTAGAACGCAACAAGTGCTGCTTAGTTTCAGCTTCTAAGTCCTCGTGATCTTCAATTTCATCAATCGCACGCATACATAAATAGGCAGAGCCGACCGTCTTTCTTAATGTCGGATTGAGCAGCTTAATTGGAATATAAAAGGTTCTACTTGTTAGCTTTAGTACATGCATAGCTTCTTTTTGTAATTTAGCTTCATTACTCATTGAGATTATCCCCCTTCAACCTATGGCAGTGTTAGTAGATTAATTAGCATGTTTACGCTTTTTGTTGACTTGTCATTATAACTTTGAACGCAGGCTCAATAACTGAAACTCAAGGTACCTACAGTGTTAACTAGTTAGATGTAAAAATCTGATTTTCAAGGGAACGTTAAATAACAATCCTAGAACTTCCCAAATATACCCCTATTTCTAGGAGCAGCTGAAAATAATAGTTATACTTTCATTTAATCATAATTAGGTGAAAAACGGAAGTCACTAAAGTCACTAAAGCCACTTAATATGAGATAATGGGTGAAAAAGTATTGTGTTGTAGTGATTAATTTAATAACGCGCCAAGCTGTTGCGAGAATATAATATTTGAAAAAGAGGAGTCATCGTTAATAACAGGATTATATGAATTACATTAACCAGTAAGTGACCTGAAAAATCCAATTTTATTTTATCGGAAATTAGGGTTAGAGATAGCATATAAACAAGGGGAATTAGCGCATTTCTGGATTGACACTGGAGAAAGCTGGCTTGGTTAATGGGAAAGTGACAAAGTTGAGGTATCTTATCACCGTTCTATACGACATATCGCATTTCGCGTAGACAAAGAGGATACTATACAAGAACTGGTTGAATGAAAAAGGAATAGCTATTCGTAATGCATTTGGATTTAATGAACAACGTCAACCACTAGTATCCTTATGCACATGCTGCAATCTATTTTGATGATCCAGATGTTAATTCTTTCGAGTTAATCTCTTCAAAGTAAATGCAATTAATAGAGGGGAATACTGTTTTTTGTTGAAGTTTAGGTATGATTAGCTTGGGAGTGCAACCTATGCAAGAATTTATATAACCTATGGTTTGTTGAGGGGGAGAAAAGTAATGATAATTAGAGAAATAAAAACTTCAGATGCAGAAAAGTTTGTCTATCTTACTCAGCAAGTCGAGGGAAGTTCTGAATATATGCTCTGGGAAGCAGGAGAAAGAAATATTCAACCCGAACAACAAGAAAAAATCATTGAGAGTATCGAGGAAAACGAGACTTCTACTATATTTGTTGCTGAAACTGACAATGTGTTAGTGGGGTACTTGATGGCTATTGGCAGTAATGCAAGAAGAAGAAAACACTCTGCCTATATTGTTATTGGAATAGTTGAGAATTATAGAGGACAAGGAGTGGGAAGAAAGTTATTTAAAGAGTTGGAACAATGGGCATCTAACCATAATATACATCGTTTAGAACTGACAGTAGTGGCTAGGAATGAAGCAGGTTTAGCATTATATAAAAAAATAGGATTTGAAATAGAGGGAACAAAAAAACATTCTTTATTTATTGAAGATGAATTTGTTGATGAATTCTATATGGCAAAACTATTATAATGCTCTCCCTTGTGCGGCCAGGCCTAGGTCGTATCATATAGCGGGTGGGATTCCCATCGAGAAAGAACTAGCCATTCACTCGTAGCGAGTCTTGGAGGGCTTCTGGTTACAGTAGCCCTTAAGCGTAGACAGTTAGGTGTTTAACTTGTGTTCAACAATCGGTCCATTTAAAGGAATATATTTATGTGTAATGGAAGACTCAGAAGGGGGACAATAAATGAACATCAAAAATAAGGAAATATATCCTGATTGTCTGTCCATCACAAGAACGGTAGAAGTGGGTGGTCTTACTAAATCGCAACTAATGCAGAAAATGCAACAACATTCTATTTTGATGAATGAATTAGGAGAAAAGCTATTCACAGATGATTATTTTACCACTTCTGCTAAAACGTTCTCTTTAGAGACAGTTGAGCTCACTATACGTGACCTTGGTTTACCGAAGGGAGACACTTTAACCAAAATCTACGAAAGAGCAAATCACCTTGGTTTAGAATTGTGTCCGTTAGAGCTTGGACCTTATCTGAGACTCGGATATCTGGATCAACCTGAAGGCAAATCTTCTCAGCAACACCAAGCCCCTAACGGATCCATCACAGTATCCTCGGAGACACTTAACAATGAAGAAAATTTCCCTAAAGGGTTCTATCTCAGACGCATTAAAGGAGACCTATGGTTGCGTGGATACATTGCTGATGAGCAGCACGTATGGGACCCAGATGATCACTTTGTCTTTGTTAAACAATCGGGTGCGATTGTTTAACATGCGTCTCTTTTTTTTCTTGTTCAACTCCCATAAGAATTATAAAACGCTCAAAAACTATGAAATTGTATAACAAAAGAAACTCTGAAAAAGCTTTTATTAAAAATGGCTGAGCCTTCAGAATGATTATATTGAGATGGTAGGAAATCAGGATTCAACCCCATTCTTCCTGGGATAAAGGCATGGCTGGTGTAATAACCAGAGTGGGGTTAATCTCCCATAAGGGTTACTCGGTGTGAATGCGACATTATGTAATGCACCATGGTTGTTGGGGTCAGATTAACGGATGGGCTCAATGGTACGATAGTAAATCGGCCTTATTCGTCAGACGTAGTATCCAATACCTGTTCTACCCACATATTCATCCTCTCAGGTGTACCGCTGATTTTGCACTACATGTATGGCTAACGGGGCATGGTAGAGAAGTATTTAAATTTAATATTGTAATGGAGGAATGTTTTAATGAACCAAATAATAGGGGGAATTGCTATTGTTACGGGTGTAAGCCGCCTAAAAGGGATTGGAGCGGCTATTTGTAAAGAGCTAGCTGAAGCGGGCTATCATATATTTTTTACCTATTGGACAGACTATGACAAAAAAATGCCTTGGAGTATTGATTTAAATGAGCCAATGATATTAAAAGAAGAATTAATAAAAAAAGGTGTTAAGGTATCAAGTATGGAGTTGGATTTAACTCAATATGATGCACCTGAACAACTTTTAAGTAGAGTTTCTGAACAACTTGGTTATCCCGATATCTTGATAAATAACGCAGCATATTCAACTAATAACGATTTTTCTAATATAACTGGCGAAGAATTAGATAAACATTATATGGTAAATGTTCGTGCGACGACACTATTAAGTAGTAAATTTGCCCAAAAATTTGATAAGAAATCTGGTGGAAGGATAGTCAATATTACTTCAGGTCAATTTCAAGGACCGATGCCTGGTGAATTAGCATATGCAACAACAAAGGGAGCCGTCGATGCTTTAACTATCACATTGTCGGCCGAACTAGCCCCTTTGGGAATAACGGTCAATGCAATAAATCCAGGTCCAACTGATACAGGGTGGATGACAGAGGAGATAAAAAGTGAATTAACACCGATGTTCCCTTTTGGTAGAATTGGTGAACCGAAAGATGTAGCAAAAATGATTAAATTTCTAGTGAGCGACGAAGCAGATTGGATTACAGGTCAGATTATACACTCGGAAGGTGGATTTAAAAGGTAATTAAACTAAAAGCTTTGATTCTAGAACCATATTACTGTATTTAATTTCAATGTATATCAAATTAAGTACTATTCATTAATTGGTGCTTTATTGGAAGATCGTTGAGTTGCAATGCTACTCTTTTTTCTTGTTCAACTAAAGGTCGAGTTTATTTTAATAAGTTATTACTTTTTCATATTAATCTTAATCTTTATCTGAAAAATGTGATGAATGTTAGAGAGGATTCACATTAAATAAATAATTAATGATATCATTGTCGAAAAGATTGAATATTTTATATATAGAGAGAAGGAATTGAATGATTTATGAATTAAGTAATGATTTGAGAAAAAAGTTAATCCCAATGTTCGATGGTATGGATAGCACTATTATTCTTTCATGTCTTCAAGGGCATATGGGAACCGCGTGGGTTGACGATCTTGAAAATCCTACAGTTGCTCAAGTAACAGTGGGGATTTTTGTTTTTTTTGCTGGAAATCCTTATACAAAGATAGCGGAAGAACTTCTATATAATCTGTCGGAGTATAGTCTTGCTATTGTTAATACTGAAGAATGGAAAAATCGTATCGAAACAATACATAAAGGTTCAATAGAGAAGTTTCAACGGTATAAATTTAACAAAAACCCAGAACACCTTGATAAAACCCACATACAGAAATTATTAACTCCATTACCAGAGGGATATGAACTGAAAAAAATAGATGCGACGATAGCAAAAGAACCATCTTTGCATGAGCTATCAGAAGACTTTATAGCTCAGTTTAATTCGATAGATGATTTTATAGACCGAGGTGTAGGTTTTGCTATTTTGAAGGAGGGACAAGTGGTATGTGGAGCAACATCATTTAGCATTTATGATGATGGAATTGAGATTGAAATTGCTACACATCCACAACATAGGAGAAAAGGCTTGGCAATAATAACAGCCTCTGCGTTGATATTAGACTGTCTAGAGAGAGGAATATATCCAAGTTGGGATGGAGCCAATAATGAATCTGTTAAATTAGCTGAAAAACTTGGATACATTTTTAAAGAGTCATATGATACGTACTTTATTGATTATATAAAGTAACCCCGATCATTTTTTATATGGATTTTAAAACCAGAAAATTTAAAGATCCAATTTAGTCCATGGGCTCAATACCATTGTGCAGGATAATACTTAAACTAACTAATGCGTTTCTACAATTAGTAGAGGCGTACTTTTATAGTTGTAGAAGGAGATAAGGTTAGTTCCATTAAAATATAGTAAACCTAATATGGACCCACTAATAGGAAGGAAAGATTCACAGTGAATATTGAGTACACGCGATATCGAGTGAAACAAGATAAAACAGAAAATGTAAATGAGTGATTAGCTTTTTTGAACGAACATCTTGAAGATGTACAGGTTACCCTTGAAGACGAGAAAATGTACATTTTTAAATTCGGCAATTAAGTTGTGGGGCTGTTAATTGCCCAAAGTGTTTATCGTTAAAATTACGACTAATTCAAGCTTGGATAAAATTTTCTTGCAAAACGTTTCGCAAGAATGGGCTCGGTTTACCTACACTGTATAGCTGTAAAAAATGCATAGCCCTGGTGCAGGCTGTGTAAAAAACTCTACGCAGGGTCTCATCACCATATACTAGCTCAGATGCGTCATAAATGATGACAGCGTCGAATTCGATACCTTTGGATAAATACGACGGTATGACAATAACTCCTTTTTCATATTCAATGGAACCGTTCTTCAAGAGCATAATTTCATTAATGTTAGACAGGGCTTCATATGCACTTTAACTATCCTTAGCTGATTTGCATATTATGGCAATACTATTATAGCCAAGATCTCGTAAATCCACGACTTTTGATGCGATGTTGCGGTGGAGTTCTGTGTGATCGAGCAATTGTGTCAGCGCGGGTAGCTCGCCGTCGCGTTCGAAAGGGATAATCCGTTAGCCGTTAGGTACTAGTCTGCGTGTAAATTCGATAATTTGTTTTGTGGATTGGTAGCTGCGTGTGATGTTAATCACTTCCGTTTCAATCTGTCCGTATAAGCTCATAAGTGTGTGAAAATCATCCATTTATCATTAAAAGAAATTGTGCTAAAATTAAATCATCTAAGGATTTTGAAAGCTAATTCAAGAGTAGATATTATGACTAATAACAAAAAAATACTAAGAGGTATACGTCTAAATAAATTTATTTTATTGCGTTACCTGACACTTGAAAGGGGAAAAACATTTGAATCAAGCAGTGTTAATTATTGATGCTCAACAAGAATTAATTGATGGGAATCAAGTAGAAAGTGCAGTTTTTAATAAAGAGCAACTTATTAGGAATATAAATTTTCTGATCGAAAAAGCATGGGAATCTGATGTTCCAGTTGTCTTTGTTAGGGATTTAGATGTTGCTGAAGGTAAAGGTAAAGGGTTTCAAGTTCACGATGAAATTAATGTGCCTACTGATACAAAGTTTTTCGATAAGACTGCAACTAACTCCTTCTATGGGACAGGACTTCTCAATCATTTAAGATTGCAAGAGGTTGAACATATTGTTATTATGGGTTGTAAAACACAACACTGTATAGATAGTGCAGTCAGAACAGCAACTATTAATGGTTTTGATGTTACATTAGTTGGTGATGCCCATTCAACAACAGACAGTGGTTTTTTAAGTGCAGAACAAATAATAAAGCACCATAATGAAACACTTCATGGTCATTACAATGTTGAACACTTTTCAATTGTGAGAAATGCAAAGGAAGACTTGTTTCATCCAAGTCATGATTCATATAGATAATTTAAGAGTGCAATACGGAAATGTTTGCCGGTAATTGAAAATATTGAGATTAATATCCCGATTCCTTGGCATAGTAACTAAGGAATCGGGATATTTTAATGAAAATGAGTTTGAAACAAATTGTAACTTCTAAGTGAATTCAACTAAGTATGTGAATTGGTGCACTTAAACTAATGAGTGCATTACTCGGACAATTATACTGTATCTTTACTTCTTCCAGTAAAGATACAGTATAATTAAATGTGGGATTAGAAGGGGATTTCATTTTATATTAAAACTAGTGCCCAAATAATTATAATAGAAATATATTAAACTTGGATGATAATAAATTCAACTTAAATAGAATAAGTCTTTATTAAGGATAATAATATTGAACGGAGGAAGTAAATTGGAATATGTTTTAGATCATGTTGGAATAGCTGTTAGAAGTATTGATGATGCTCTTCCCTTTTATCTTAATGTGTTAAATGGATTAGTAGAGGACCGTTATACAAGTGATACACCTGGCGTTGAAGTGCACGTTGCTGTTGTCAGAACTAATGATAAAGTAATTGAATTACTCGCACCAACCAACAAGAACTCTCCAATGGCTAGGTTTATAAAGCAACGGGGAAAAGGAGTGCATCATATTGCATATCGAGTTGACGATTTGGACAAAGCAATACTCGAGTCCAGAGAAAATGGAGTTCGTTTTCTAGAGGACACATTACGTACTAACGCACGTGGAAGAAGGCTCATTTATATTAATCCCGCCTCAACTGATGGAACTTTAATTGAACTTTGTAGCTATTCTACGAAAACTTAATTAGTAGAAACAATATCTAATGATTTGTATGTTCCATCTAAAGTGATGGATATTTGGTGGACGAGGAGTATATTTTTGTTAAACAAATAGTATTAGTCGCGGGATTATAGATAGCCACCTAAAATTCCTTCTATTGATGAGCAGATCTTATTTCATAAATATTATTGACACAGAAGTAGGACTATTCAAGATGTGAAATCATGGCTTTTAATCCTGATCAAAGACATTCAAGAATTTTGAGACAAAGGAGATGTAAAATGGACCTATGGATTATAATTAAACAAAGTTATGTATTTATCTCTATTTTTATAATCATAATGCTTCTAAGCTTATTAATAATAGGTTCCATTTGGAAAAAACGTGTCAACATCCCTAAATCGTTAGCTGCACTAACAATAATAATTTTCGGATTATTAATAATCTTTTCGTTATTTTCATTGATTTTTATAATTTCTTTTGGATATAATTCTTAATAAAAAATACTTCAGTAGCTCCCATAACGGATGTGATGTCTACTATTACACGCATGTAGCATTTAAGCTTAAAAGGTCGATTGCTTATCAGGGAAGTCGATCTTTCTGATTTGGTTATCTTGTACTCAAGCATCTTTTTCAATTTTTGCAAACATACTTAATATTTATTACCTAATCTACTGTTTCATAGTCTGGCCTTCTAGCACAACCTCGAAAAATCATTACAAGAATGATTCAACATTCTGATGTCAATCCCCTTTAAGCACTCAAAACCAGTTCCACTAACAGTTCAATAATGATCTTGAACTGTTACATAAGAGTAGTACTTGTAGAAAATTAATTACAATACCTTCTAATAAATAGTCTCTTATCGCCTTTAGATTTATTGGTAAATCTTCGATGTTTTTTTGATTTTTGACGAGAATAGTATATGAACAATCTCGTCCCGCAGCCAACCGATCATATAACGCCGGGACCGATCATACCTCGTAGCCAACCGATCATATAACACTGGGACCAATCATACCCCGTAGCCAACAGATCATATAACACTGGGGTCGATCACATCCCGCAGCAAACCGATCATATAACATTGGGACCAATCATGCCCCACAGCTAACCGATCATATATCACTGGGACCAATCATACCCCGTAGCCAACAGATCATATAACATCCAGGACCAATCATATCCCGCAAATAAGAATAAGAAGAACATTATTGCATACCTGGGTCATTCTAATTGTCAAATAGGTGGGAAAAATAGGTATATTATATTAGTAGCAATCATAAAATAAATTTAATTGTTTAAAATCAACAATAGAAATGGAGGATTGAATAATTTTAATACAAGCTGTGCGCAAAGGGGGGAATTGTTCAGATATTATTTTAATAATGGTTAATTACTCCTGAAACTTCGGTACTGTTTAAAGAAGTGTAGGGATATTTTAATAAAGAGTAAATGAAATGCGGAATTAATTAACAATTAATGGAGTTAGATGTACGATTTAGGGACTACTGATATTAGGAGGGTTATATTGGTTAATTTAAAGAAAATTGGTATTGTATTAAGCTCTTCTGCTTTATCTTTTGGAATGTTTGCGTCTGTTGCCGGTGCTTCAACCACAGTGGGTGGGCAGCCTGGAAAAGTACAAATTCAGGTTGCTTCAACAGAAACAGTTTTCACAAAAGACGATTTAATAAAGAGGTTTAATGAGTTTTTTCCTAATCGGTTTGACTTCTTAACGAAAAGTGATTTTCAAATGGGTGGCAGTCACTTTTATCCTAATGACGATAAGTTACGTTATGATTTAGTGTTCACTAAGACAATTAATGGTAAGCAGTTATATGGTAGTGTTGTATTTGTTGGAGAGGAATTAGAAATTGAGCAATTTTACTATCAACCGTCTAATGAAGCAGAAGCGTTATTTCCCGCAAAGACCTCAAAGGAAGAGGCTAGAAAAATAGCAGTTGATTTTGTTGGGGAATTTATTGATGGAGAGAATTATCAATTAGAAACAGATCCCTTCAACTACTTTCCACAACAAATATTAACAGAACCAATTCGGTACTCATTCTCATTTTCTCGTACTAAAAATCAAATATCCATTTCTGATCAAAGAATAGAAGTATCTGTTCTTGGAAATGGTGAAGTCGTTAATTTTTACAGAGATTCTAAGAAGTTGGACTCATCAACTTATGATGATATAAAACAAATAAAAGATAAAAATGAAACTTTAGAGAAAGTAAAAGGAAATCTTTCAGTCGATTTGCAATATCAAATTAATCATGATTATCAAACGGGTGATCGCAGTGTTCAACTTGTTTACCAACCAACAACAAAGTTGCGTGGAGTTCATGCTTCTTCAGGTAAGTGGTTAACTGCAAACGGGTACTCAGCAGATTTACCTGAGGAGACAAAGATTGTAAAGGTTATAGCTAACCCACTACCGCCAAAACAAGATGGAATGACTTTAGAGGGTGCAAAGAAAATTGCAGAGCAATTCCTTAAAATTAATTCTGAAAAGGTTAAATTAAGTATTCAATCTATCGATGAGATAGAAAACTATAATGGACAGGCAGTAATTAGTATTCAGTACATGTATAATTATGAGAATGGCGGACACGGAACAAGTATGGAAATAAGTAAAAATACCGGAGAAATTATTCAATATAATGATATAACAAGCCAGATTTTAGAGCAAATTGGAGAGAAACCTAAAAAGGACTCACTTTCTAGTAAGGAAGCCCTTGCGCAAGCAGTAAAATATGTGAAAGAATGGGCTCCTTCCTCTCTGCACAACTATGCTATGCCTGTAGAAGAACCCTATTTTGAAGAGAGACTAGGTGCCTATCAATTCAATTTCCCTAGAATTAAGAATGGCATTGTTGTGATAGGTGATCAAATTAATGTTGGCATAGCAGCTGATGGCTCCTTAAATAGCATTAATGTCAATTATCAAGAAGTTGAACAATGGCCAACGATTAATAAAGTGATTTCTGAGGAAGAAGCAATAGTTCTATTGAAAAAGGCACTTAGTCTAAAACTTACCTATATGAAACAAGAGAAAAGTGAAGACGAAAATCATTATGATTTAGTATATTTACCTGTATTTAACGAAAATCCGTTTAGTTATTTAAATGCCAACACGGGAGAATGGAATAGTCTGTTTGGTGAGAAAAATTCATCTGTTATTTCACATCCTTGGGCAGAAGAGGAACTTAATTATCTTATCAATGCTAAAGTCTTAGAGATAAAAGATAGTAAAGATTTTAATGGGGATGCCTCAGTATCAAAAGGAGAAGCACTAAAAGTCATCATGAATTCACTCACTTATATTTATTACGGTGGTTATTATTCTGAAAAAGAAAACAAAAACCAAACTTTTGAGAATATAGACCCGAAACATCCGTTATATCAATCGATTGAACGAGCAGTTGAAATGGGCATTATTAAGCCGGATAGTCAAAGTTTTTCACTTGATTCTCCAATCAAAAGGGATGAATTAGCAGCTTGGTATATACGCGTTCTAGGACTTGAACAAGCAGCTAAAGATAATAGTATTTATAAACTTAGTTTTGCTGATGCAAATAAAGTCCAAACAGAATACATTGGTCATGTTGCCTTGGCGAACTCATTAGGGTTGTTAAAGACAGAACAAAATCAATTTAATCCTGATAGAGAAGCGACATACGCAGAATTGGCAGTTTCAATTATTCGTCTTGCTCACAAAATGACTGAAAAAGGCAGAGGCTTGGGTTATTAAAATATAGCCATCTAGGCCTCGCAATGTGATTTTTTATAACCCCTTTACCATTGGAGTTCTCAAATGGTAAAGGGGTTTAGTTTGTGCTAGAAGTTTACTTGAGTAAATATTCATATAAGTGTAATGAACAATGGGGTAATCCAAGAGTCTTCTCGTTATCAAGGACGAAAAACACAGTTCTGACATGGTTATTTAGAATAACCACGCCAGCGCTGTGTTTTTTATTATGATAGCTAGATCATATTTGATATACTGAACACTAGCGCAAGGAGGCTTTTTAATGAAACAGTATTTAGAATTATGTAAACACGTTCTTGAAACAGGTGAAAAAAAAGAAGATCGCACAGGGACAGGGACAATCAGTGTCTTTGGTTATCAGATGCGCTTCGATTTAAATGAAGGATTTCCCCTTATGACAACGAAAAAAACGGCTTTCCGTCTTATTTCATCTGAATTGTTATGGTTCTTAAAAGGCGATACGAATGTCAAAACGCTTATTGAAGATCGAAATCCTATCTGGGATGAATGGGCTTTTGAACAATGGGTGACAAGTTCCGAATATAGTGGTCCAGATATGAGAGACTTCGGACGTCGCGCTGCAAAAGAACCAGAATTTGCGGCTGTCTATAAAGTTGAAATGGATGCATTCAAAAAACGCGTAGTGGAAGATGAAGAATTTGCTGCGACATACGCAGATCTTGGACCGGTATATGGTAAACAGTGGCGATCATGGTCAAATGGAGAACAATCGATTGATCAAATTGCCAATTTAATTGAAGGCATCAAAAACAATCCCGATTCCCGCAGGCATATTGTTACTGCATGGAACCCTTCTGAAGTCGAAGATATGGCTTTGCCACCGTGTCATGCGTTGTTCCAATTTTATGTAGCAGATGGAAAGCTATCATGCCAGCTTTACCAGCGAAGTGCGGACATCTTCCTTGGCGTACCATTTAATATTGCATCCTATGCACTTCTGGTTCATTTGATTGCACATGAATGCGAACTTGGTGTTGGCGAATTCGTCCATACATTGGGGGATGCTCATATTTACGCGAATCATGTCAATCAAGTGAATGAGCAATTGACTCGGGAACCGCGAACTCTTCCGACATTAAAATTGAATATTGAAGGCAAATCGATTTTTGAATTAGAAACGCAAGACATCGAACTTGAAAATTATGAACCACATCCAAAAATCAAAGCACCAATTGCTGTCTAAAGAAAGGTGGATTTCCATGATTTCACTACTTGTAGCCCATGATCCGAACCGGGTCATTGGTATGAACAACGATTTGCCTTGGCATATTCCAGAGGACCTTGCTTACTTTAAAAAGGTGTCTATGGGAAAAGCGATGGTAATGGGACGTAAAACGTTTGAGTCAATCGGTAGACCTTTACCTGGGCGGCTTAGCATTATCGTTACACGAAATGAAGCATATACAGCTGAGGGTGCTGTTGTCGTACACAATCTAAATGATGCGATTGCAAGAGCAGAAGAGTATGCAGATGAAGTGATGATTATCGGTGGTGCGGAAATATTCCATGCGGCACTAGTAATAGCGGATCGCCTCTACATTACGTATATTCAAAAACAATACGAAGGGGATACTTTTTTTCCTTCATATGGCCCTGAATGGAAGCTCATATCGTCTACGCAAGAACACAGTACAGAAGATGAAATTCCGTATTCATTTCTCATGTACGAAAAGGAATAACTAAAGCGGATGCGACTAGAGGTTTTGCACTGGAGTCAAGACAAATAAAAAACGTCCTCATGTATATAAGAGGACGCAGAAATACATTGAGGCACTGCCCGCAATAACAAACACATGCCAAATTGCATGGTTGTACGGGATCTTTCTCCACGCATAGAAAATCGAACCAAACGTATACAATAGACCGCCTATAACGAGTAGCGCGAATCCAGCGAGTGTTAAATGGGTGTATAATGGTTTGATGGCTATTAGTATAAGCCAGCCCATAACAATGTAAAAGATAAGCGAAACAAATTCAAAACGATGAATGAAAAAAACTTTGAATAGAATACCTGCAATGGCCAGACCCCAGACGATACTGAGCAGTGTCCAGCCTAGTACTCCTTTTACAGTGACAAGGAGAAACGGCGTATAGGTTCCTGCAATCAGAATATAGATGGCTGAGTGATCCAGTATGGAAAACAAGTGTTTGAATTTTATTGGCATGCTATGCAACAGTGTGCTCATAAGGAATAAGAGAAGCATAGAAAAACCGAAAATGGTGTAGCTGACCACATGCATCGCTGTGCCATGCCGAACAGCGTCAAGTACTAAAAACACAAGGGCGGGTATACTGAGAAGTAGTGCGATACCGTGTGTGATCGCATTCCACAACTCTTCTCGTCCATTTTTAAAATCAAATGCAACAGTCATGATTTTAACCTCCTTACCTTTTACTATACTAAAATTTATTGAGAACTGCTACTAATCGAGGGGAGTGCGCATTATGAAAAAAGTCCATATCGTCACGGATTCAACTGCCGATTTAAAAGAAGAGGACATTCTAAAATATGCCCTACATGTTGTTCCACTAACCATCCAAATTGATGGCAAAACGTATATCGATGGTGTAGATATACAACCCGAAGAATTTCTAACTATGATGAGAAGTTCTGAGGAATTGCCTAAAAGCTCCCAACCGGCAGCAGGTGTTTTCAAGGAGTTATATGACAAGCTGGGTGAGGATGGCAGTGAAATCATCTCCATACATATGACTGGTGGCATGAGTGGTACTGTGAAATCTGCCCAGGCAGCCGCTGAAATGACGGATTCCAAAGTTACTGTCATTGATTCGATGTTCATCTCACATGCGTTGATGTTTCAGGTAATGGAAGCGGCGAAATTGGCCGAGCAAGGAAAGTCAGTTACTGAGATCGTTGAACGGTTGAACTCAATCCGTAATAATACAACGCTTTTCGTTGTTGTCGATTCACTTGATAATCTGGTGAAAGGCGGCCGTATCGGAAAAGGGAAAGCAATGATTGGTTCCTTGTTGAATATAAAACCGATTGCGACTTTGCAGGATGGCGTCTATACACCCGTCGCAAAAGCACGCAGTCACAAACAAGTTGTAGCCCATCTATTCAAAGTTTTCAAAGAAGAGACTGCTGGCAAGATTATTCGAGGAGTCGGCATTTCACACGCCAATGGTTTAAAAATGGGTGAACCATTGAAGAAAATGATACAAGACTCGGGCATAAAAGATGTGAAACTTACATTTACTGCTCCAATCATCAGTACGCATACTGGTGAGGGAGCGATAGGTTTTATGTATTACGCAGATTAATAAATGATTCTTTATTGAAGAAAAGGGGAACTCTACGTATGAGAAGAGTATTTCTGATTGTGGTCGCCTTCTCATTATTTTTGTCCGGCTGTCAACAAACGCTAATCGAAAAAACAGGTGCATTTTCTGATCGACAAGAGATTGCATTTACTGAGTGGGCAATCCCAGGGTACTTCATTCCAAAAAATATCCATGTGATTGGTTTAGGTGATTCACTGACCCAGGGTGTCGGGGATGAGCTGAAAAAAGAAGGTTATTTTGGCCGAGTAACTAACAAGATGGATGAATGGAAAGGGGTTAAGGATGTCGATGCGGCCAATTTGGCAAAGCGGGGTCGAAGAAGTGACCAGCTCATCGACAAACTGGTAGACCCTGAAGTTCAATCTTCTGTGAAAACGGCAGATTTAATCTTTTTGACAATTGGCGGAAATGATATTATGAAAGTCGTTAAGTCCAATCTATTCAATTTGCAGACGGAACCATTTTACGTTGAACTCGGTAAGTTTGAAAACAGGCTCGATGAATTATTTAGTATTATCCGAGACTTGAACGGCGATGCGATCATTATTGTAGCAGGTCTTTATAATCCGTTTTCAATTGTGACGGATGAAACAAATGAATTTGAAGATATTATTACTGACTGGAATGAAGCGATTGAAGTTCGTGCCATGATGGACGGAAGGTCGTGCTTTGTCCCAGTTGTAGACTTGTTCGATTCAAATACGGACATGGTGTACCACACCGATTTCTTTCATCCGAATGCAAAGGGCTATGACTCAATGGCGGAACGTTACCTTGAAAAGCTGAAAGAATGTGACTTGCAAAAATTATCGGACGGGGAATTGGAAATGTAGGAGCTGATCGCATGAATCGATGGAAAATTAGTTTTTTTGTACTTGCAGGACTTATTGCGGCAGCATTTGCAGCTGTTATAATACTTATTGGATCTTCCGCCGAGTCGGTTCCGCTTCCTGAAATGAAAGTTTCGAATCAAGCGGACCATGTTTTAACAGTGAGGGCGACGAAAGAAGATTTTGAAGGTATTGCAAACACATTTATACGAAAAGCAGTAAAAGGTGAGCCGCTTCCGGTAACGATGAAAGTTGAAGATGATGTGGTCTTGTTTTCAGAAATGACGGTGTTTTCCTATACATTGCCAGTTATTATGCATTTTGACCCAATTGTTAGAGAAGACGGTAATCTAATATTAAAACAATCGTCGATGGAAATCGGACAATTGAACATCCCGCCTGCGACTGTTTTAAAAGTACTAAGGGATTCTGTGAAGCTTCCCCCTTGGATGATTGTTCGTCCTAAGGAGGAAGAACTGTTCATCGATCTCTCAGCAATCCCGTTATCAGGTGATTTACAAGTAAAAGCAAAAACATTTAACTTGGCGGATGATGAGATTATCTTGGAAATTATAATTCCAAAAGAATAGGGAGGTTTTACAATGG
Source organism: Sporosarcina sp. FSL K6-1540 (assembly GCF_038620285.1). Lineage (NCBI taxonomy): Bacteria > Bacillati > Bacillota > Bacilli > Caryophanales > Caryophanaceae > Sporosarcina > Sporosarcina sp. FSL K6-1540. Next base: position 4,217,829 of record NZ_CP152018.1, on the reverse strand, counting down.
CGAAAGCATTGGCCACATTTGCAGGAGGTTGTTTTTGGTGTATGGTGAAACCGTTTGACCGATATGAAGGTGTCCAATCAGTCATTTCTGGCTATACGGGCGGCGATGTCGAAAATCCGTCTTATGAATTGGTTTGTACGAATGTGACCGGTCATCGTGAAGCAATTCAAATTACTTTTGATGATGAAGTTATTTCCTATCGCGAACTGATTGACATCTTTTGGAGACAGATTGACCCAACTGATTCGGGTGGCCAGTTTTTTGACCGGGGTGAATCCTATCAGACAGCCATTTTTTATCATACACCCGAACAACTACAACTCGCTGAGCAAACAAAGGCTGAACTAGATGCTTCTGGAAAGTTTGACAAACCCATCGCAACGGATATTATACCTGCGAAGCCATTTTACGTGGCTGAAGAAGGACATCAAGATTATTACATGAAAAACCCGACACATTATAATAGATATGCAACTGGCTCTGGCCGTGAACGATTCAAATCTGACAACTGGGGTGAAGAATCATGACAGAAGAATTGAAGAAGAAATTAACCGAAATACAGTACCACGTCACACAGGAAAATGGGACTGAACCACCGTTTCGAAATGAATTCGACAGCCATTATGAAGATGGGATTTATGTCGATATCGTTTCAGGAAAACCACTTTTTAGTTCAAAAGATAAATATGATGCTGGTTGTGGATGGCCAAGCTTTACGAAACCGATTGAATCAATGGAAGTAATAGAAAAAACAGACATAACCCACGGCATGAAACGAGTAGAAGTGCGCAGTAAAACCGCGGATTCACATCTCGGTCATGTATTTCCGGATGGACCGGGTGAAGACGGATTGCGTTATTGCATCAATTCAGCTGCACTCCGCTTTGTATCCATTGACAACCTTGAAAAAGAAGGCTTCGGAGAGTACTCGAAACTATTTTAATTGATTGAAGCTGAGAAGGGAGATGAACGGATGGATCGGTCCTTTTATCGATTCGCCCTATCCTTCCGTGGTGGGGCGATGGATGATTTAAAATCAACGTTTGCGGAATATATGTTTAAGGATTCGAGTTTTCCAAAAGAAGAAAAATCTTTTGACCCATTATCGCGATATATCGAAGAAAAGGCGGATGCTAAAATGCCATCCGTCGTTTTCGATGAATTGTTTCTATTATATGAAGAGAGATTTTTATAAGTTGCACCTGCATCTTCTTTGCATAATGGATTAGTTGAATGTATGATTAAAAAAGAAAATTTGAAAGCGAGGCTATTTAGTATGAGTATACATATCAATGCAAAAAAAGGTGACATCGCGGATACGATTTTACTTCCAGGCGACCCGCTTCGTGCAAAATACATTGCCGAAACATTTCTGGAAGATGTAACACTATATAACGAAGTCCGGAATATGTTCGGCTATACGGGAACATACAAAGGAAAACGAATTTCTGTTCAAGGGACAGGTATGGGTGTTCCATCCATTTCTATTTATGTAACGGAATTGATGCAAGAATACGACGTGCAAAAACTAATCCGTGTCGGAACTTGTGGTGCGATTCAGAAAGACGTTCATGTACGTGACGTTATTCTCGCACAAAGTGCTTCGACCGATTCTAAAATGAACGAAATCATATTCAATGGTATCAGCTATGCACCGACTGCAAACTTCGATCTTCTTTTGAAATCGTATAATGCTGGGCTTAAAAAGGGGCTTGATTTGAAGGTCGGAAATGTATTTACAGAAGACGTTTTCTATAATGAATATGCACAACATGAAAAATGGGCTCAGTATGGCGTCCTAGCTGTTGAAATGGAAGCTGCAGCTTTGTATACACTTGCTGCGAAATTTGGCCGCCAAGCACTGGCAATTCTTACTGTGAGCGATCACCTCTTAACAGGTGAGGCGACATCATCAGAAGAGCGCCAAACAACATTCAACGACATGATTGAAGTGGCGCTCGAAGCAGCAATTCAGGAATAAGCGTGAAGTAGGACCGCCCACTATACAGCGGTCCTTTTTTAGCAGGTAAGAAAGTATACGTTTTTTTGACTTAGAATAGTATCTAGCTCCAGGCGCTAGCCGCTCGGAGGTCCATAGGATGTTGGGCCACTAAGCCATTACTGCTGGATAAGATTGAATTGAATTTTGTATTAATAGTAGAGAGTGGGGAATGGGATGGAAGAGAATAATGGCCACGGACAAGAAATTGAACCAAATAGTCAACCGCCGGCAAACCGATATATAAAATTAAAACCGTTCTCTTTTGTCATGCTTGTATTCGGACTTGTACTGGCCACTGCCGCTATAACGTTTTTCGTGTTAACAACAGGTGATGATAAAGTTGTCGAAGTTGTGAGTCCACAAAAGCAATCGCTAAAGGACCGAAAAGAATTTGAAAAGTTATATAATGCCTATGATGAAATGAAAGGGAATTACTTCGAAGATATCGATGAAACAGCTGTCATCGATGGTGCCATCAATGGGATGATTGATGCACTAGGAGATCCGTATTCCGATTATTTAAATCAGAAGGAAGCTCGACAATTAAACGAGAGTATTTCGTCAAGTTTCGAAGGAATTGGTGCTGAAATTCAAGAGAAAAACGGATACATCAACGTTGTTTCTCCAATCAAAAATTCACCCGCAGAACGCGCAGGGATATTACCGAACGATACCATCATTGCGGTCGATGGTGAAAGTATACAGGGAATGTCATCATCAGAAGCGGTTCTTCTAATTAGAGGAGAAAAAGGGACAACTGTCACTTTAAGCATTAAACGTGGAGAAGCAGTTGAGCCAGTAGACGTAAAAATCAAACGTGACGTTATACCGATTGAAACAGTCTATGCTGAAATGCTTGACGATGGAATTGCACATATTCACCTCACAAGCTTCTCGGAAGGAACATACGATGAGTTGCTTGTTGCCCTTGATGAGATGGAAGCTAAAGGAATGAAAGGGTTAGTTGTCGATGTACGCCAAAATCCAGGCGGTAGACTCGACATAGCCATCAAAATATCCGATCTGTTTTTGGAAAATGGAAAGAACATTTTCCAGTATAAAGAAAAAGGTATACAACCAGAAATTTTTACAGCCTCTGGAAAAAGAAAAATAGGAGTTCCGGTTACGCTCGTCATCGATGACGGTAGTGCCTCGGCATCAGAAATACTGGCAGGTGCGTTAAAAGAATCTGCCAATGTGCCACTTATTGGTGTGAAAACATTCGGTAAAGGAACAGTTCAATCACCTAAAAATCTTCCTGACGGCTCGAATTTAAAATTAACTACAGCAAAATGGCTGACGCCTGATGGCAATTGGGTTCATAAAGAAGGAATTAAGCCCGATATTGAAGTGCCGTATCCATCTTATGCAATGCTTCCGTTTCTTGATCCAACAATAGAAATGAAAGTGGGCATGCTTTCACCTTCCATTAAATCAGCGGAAGAAATGCTTAAAGCCGTTGGGTATGAACCAGGTGAAATTGATGGCATGTTTGATGAACAAACAACTCAGGCTGTCAAAAAGTTGCAAAAAGATTTAGCGCTGGACACGAGCGGTATTCTCTTAGGAGAAACAACTTACGGTCTGATGGAAAAACTTCGGACGAAAATTCAAGAAGACGATCCACAGCTTATGAAAGCAAAAGAAGTTCTGCTTGAAAAAGTAGGGAAATAACTAAAAAGCGTCCAGACCTAATCCGGCCGGACGCTTTTTTAAATGTCTATATAAGCTGAACGAAGGGTTTTTCATGGGGAGCCCAGCCCTAAGATAGTGCTAATCTAGCTAGTTTTAGGGCGAGAGACACCCCCTCGCGCTGAAGCGGATTCAAGGGAATTCTTTATTTCAACCCATCTAGTCCATCGTGTTCTAATCCGATAGGATGCTATGACTTTTTCTAATAAAATGAAAAGAGGCGTCCATATGATTGATGTTTACTTATTTAGTGGTTTTCTAGGAAGCGGTAAAACGTCACTGTTACTTCATACAATTGCACAATTGAAAGAACAAGGAAAAAAACCGGCTGTATTAATGAATGAATTTGGAGCATTGCCTTTCGATTCAAATACTGTAGAAGGGGGAGCTGAAGTTCCGCTTAAAGAACTGCTAGATGGATGTATCTGTTGTACAGGTTCAGAGAAAACAGAGGCACAGCTTCAGGGACTGCTTGAAGAAAACGATGATATCGATGTCATCTTAATAGAAACAACGGGTGCTGCACACCCAGTGGAAGCACTAGACGCTATTTACTCACCTTTATTCGCAGACCGGCTTAACATAAAAGGAATTGTAACGGTTGCCGATTCGAAGCGTTGGCTGGAACGCGATAAGCTATCTCCGCAAGTACGCGCTTTATTCATGGAGCAAATTCGGCATGCTCATTTACTACTGGCGAATAAAGTCGATCTTCTAACTGAAGAGGAAGTAGCGAAAGTAACATTTGAACTATCGAGTTTCAATGAATCTGCTCCAATTATACAAACGGTGGGCGCAAAAGTTGCATTCTCCTTCATTGAGAAAACCTTAAGTTCATCGAAAAAAGGGACTGATAAGCAAATCATATCAGGAAAAGGCTTACCGCTTTCTTCAAAACTCCTTACATTCACTGAGAGTGTTACGAAAGAAGATTTCGAGAATTGGGTGAAATCCCTTCCTGATACAGTTTATCGGATGAAAGGTTATGTACCTATTAGCGGTTATAAAAATCCGTTTTTATTTCAATATGCGTATGGGATGGTCAACTGGCTCCCCGAATATGTCAAGATGGAAGCCCGTATTGTAATCATCGGGGAAGGGATCGAAACGTTGAATTATAAGGCCGTCAACCCCTTTTTAGATGAAAATTAAAGATAGTTGACCAGACTTATCCATTTCCATAGAATATGAGGTCCTTTGCTAGTGTATTTATTTAAGAACTGGATGAACTGGAAAAGAAACCCGATATTCTAAATCTCCCACGCGTTATGATAGATTGCGAAGGGAGGAGTAATGAGATGAAAAAATCGATTGCAGTACTCATGCTCGGTTCGGCGCTCTTACTGCCGAACAACAATAATGTAGAAGCTTCACAATTGGACAACAATGTACAGGTGCAAAAAGCACAACAGTACATTCAAAGTTACATAGGGGGGGACAAACAACCCGATATGTATAAAGTATTGCTTGAAAAAAATATAAATTTTGAGCAACTTTACAGTTTAGCGAAGTCTTATACAAAAAATATAGTGGTTGTTGACAAACAGGTAAATAAGCCAGTTACAGTCAACCCAATCAAGAAACCGGTGAATAAGCCAGTTACAGTCAAGCCGGTAGAAAAACCAGCTACGACTAAGCCAGTACCGACACCAAAACCGGAAGCAACTCCACCGGTTAAGCCAGCACCGGAAAAACCTGCGGAAGTAGCACCAGTTAAACCTGCTGAAACAACATCAGATGCATCTGTTACTGCGATTGAAAAAGCAGTACTTGACCTTACAAATGTTGAAAGACAAAAAGCAGGTCTTCAACCGTTACAAACAGATGCGAAGTTGATGAACTCTGCACGACAAAAATCAACAGATATGGCTTCAAAAGGATACTTTTCACATACAAGCCCGACATACGGCTCACCGTTTGATCAAATGAAGTCTAATGGTATAACGTATAAATCGGCAGCGGAAAATATTGCTATGGGGCAACGTACGGCTGAGGAAGTTGTAAAAGGATGGATGGAATCGCCAGGACATAGACAAAATATCTTAACGCCTGGATTCACACACATCGGCATCGGCTATGACAAAAACGGCAACTACTGGACACAACAGTTCATTCAAAAATAAGAGAAGTTAAAAGCTATCCTCCAGACTGATACTCATTCGGTTTGGAAGATAGCTTTTTTTCTGCTATTTTTTCGTGTACATACTGTCTTAAACCGTCGTACTTATAAACGGATTTCTCCAAGTAAATGTTTAAAAGTTTTCTGGCATGCTCAAACTCTTCTTAGGAGGTGAGCATGATGGGGGACATTGTATCGACTGACAGTTTGATTTTATACATAAAAAAGGTATTTCATAATTCTTCCGATTTATATGTTGAAGAAATGGAGTGGCAGAATGGTCCAGCTGTCATTTGTTATTTCACTACAATGACTGAAGGGGCAGAAGTGAACCGACAGCTTGAACTAATCAGGAAAAGGGCAGCGGACGGACTTGCCGATTGGGGAAAAACTGCAATCTCGTCTGTTCATGCTTTTTCCGTTTCTATGCTTACCCATAGTATTAGTTCAGGTTTCGTAGCCGTTATTTTTCCTGAAACAAATTTGTTATTGCAAATCATGATGCCGAAGTTTACTGTTCGCAGCCCTAACGAACCGGAAAATGAACATGTTATCCGCGGTCCGCACGAAGGGTTCGTCGAGGGATTTGATGCAAATATGTCCTTGATTCGCAAACGGCTTGCGATTCCAGATCTCGTCGTCCATTCACTGAGGATCGGGAATGATACTCAAACCCTTGTTAATTATATATATATTGACTCAATAGCGGATGAAAATGTCGTTGCCGATGTGAAAAGACGATTGGAGAACATTAAGTCGGATAAAGTTATTAGTACAGGTCAAATAGAGGATTACTTAGAAGATTCCGTTTGGTCGCCGTTTCCACAATTTCTCAATACGGAACGACCTGATCGTGTTGTTGCAAATTTGCTGGAAGGGAAAATAGCGATTTTTTCGAACAATTCTCCAACCGCACTGATAGCACCGGTCAATTTTTTTTCCTTTTATGAGTCTCCAGATGATTATAATGCACGTGTTCTAGTGGGTTCATTTTATCGGATTCTTCGCATATTAAGTTTTGTGACGGCCATTTTTTTACCTGCATTTTATATAGCTGTCATCGGTTTTCATTCTGAAATCATTCCACTGGAATTAGGTAAACAAGTGAAGCTAGCGGTGAATGCAATTCCGTATCGACCTATTTATGAAGCGCTCATTTTAGAATTGTTTATCGAGCTCATTCGGGAGTCAGCTATCCGTCTCCCCACCCCAATTGGGCAAACGATAGGGATTGTCGGTGGTCTGGTTATTGGTAATGCAATTGTTGATGCTGGTCTCGTATCGAATTTCATGGTAATCGTCGTGGCGATGACAGCCATTTCGAGTTTTGTCATTCCCTCTTGGGAAATGAATATGACAATCCGAATTATTCGTTTTCCATTTATGCTTGCCGCTTCGCTGTTTGGCTTCTTCGGCATAGCAATTGGTACACTTGTGCTTTTCATCCATCTGATGAATGTATCATCATTGAAACAGCCCTATTTTACGCCTATCGTTCCTTTTGATCCGTCGAAATTTAAAGATGCTTTCTTCAGGTCACCATATGTTCGTCTTAAAAAACAACAGAAAACGTTTACGCATGGTGCAAATAAAGAAGGTGGTGGACGTTGACGTTTAAATTGTCAAGAACCCAGTTTTTTTTATTTCTGTTTGTTATACAAACAGGCACTGTTTTTCTATCCTTTCAAACGCCATTCATCAATGTAACAGGGCGTGATGCATGGATTATTTTCATCGGAGTAGGCATTTTTCATTATGTTTTGTTGTTGTTATATGAAAGGAATTATATATTCTTCACGCCAGGTCCGATTGTATCTTGGCTATATAAAGGCTATTGGCTCCTTATTATCGTCTCCTTCATTGCTTATATTGATTATACGCTTGCGGTATGGGCATTCCCTGAAACACCCCAGATTGTCGTCATTTCAATCATGGTAGGCGTATCGTTGTATGCAAACTTAAGTCGTTCCGAAACCGTCATTAATCTAACAGTCATCCTCGTCCCACTGATACCGATCTTTTACTTTGTCTTGTTACTCGCATGGCCAGAATTCGTATGGACGAATTTATTCCCTGTAGCTAAAATAGACGGTTCAGATTTGTTAAAAGGGATTCTCGCTTCGCAGTTTACATTCATTGGTATTGAACTGTTTTTATTTTTTAGGAAGCATGTAGATAGCACACAAAAAATTAAAGGCTTACCACTGTTCATATATCAAATGCTATGGATGTTCTTTTTTTTCAGTACGGTCTTGATAACCCTTCTCTATTTCCCACTAAAGGAAATAGAAAGGATTCCTGAGCCAATCATGTATATTTTGAAATCGCAAACTTTCTCGTTTGTAGAACGGCTTGATTTATTTTTCATTTATATGTGGATGATGTGGAGTATCATCACGATATCCCTTTTTGCCTTTACTACAATGTACGTGCATCAGCTGCATGCGAAAGGTCACCGGAAAAGAAATACGATTATTTTTCATATCCTGCTCGTCATATTACCGCTGTTCTTAAATTCGAAAGAACGTGTTGATATGATTCAAAATTCACTCGTCTATTTCCATTTGTTTTTCATAATTGTTGTTCCAACTATAGTCATACTCGTGAACAGGAGGAAAAGGAAATGAAGAGATTACTAATCCTATTGGTCTGTTCATTGTTATTAAGCGGCTGCTGGGATGAAAAACATTATAAGGATGTAACCAATGTATCTCTTTTTGGGGTTGAAGGTCAGCCGGGGAAGATCAAGGCGCAATTTGCGTTTCCGATATTTGAAGATGGGTCTATAAGTTATACAACAATCACAGGAAGTGGTGCCACTGTTCTTGACGCGAAAAACGACACGAATACGACGGAAGGGCTCGATATAGCTGAACTTCAAGTGTTGCTTATAACGGAGGAATCAGCCAAATCTGACTTATATAAGTATATCGATGCGTTATACAGAGCTCCACGCAATCGACTTAGCGCTCATTTGGCAATTGTCGAAGGGGAACTGGCTCCCTATTTTGAACAGCACGAGAATCTAGGGAATGATATTTCAATGTATTACTCAGAGCTGATTGATACTGCGGTCCGATATACATTGGTCCCTAAAGTGGATATTCAACAAGTATGTAGACTACTTTTTGAAAAAGATATATCTCTGGCACTTCCCTATATTAAAATTGGGAAAGAAAGCGGTATACCCGAAATTGCCGGTACTGCGTTGTTTAATAAAAGGGAATATACTGGAGAAAATTTAGATAAAGAGGAATCGGTCCTTTTCAATTTGTTAAGAAATAAACAGGGCAAATATACACGGCTTTCTTATATGTGGAAAAGTGGTAAGGCAGAGAGTCCACTTACAGTTGAGGTGATAAGAATTAATAAGGACTGGGAAATTTCAGATAACAAGATCGATGCGACCTATGAATTAAAAATTTCCGTTGAGGAATTTCCGCATGACAGTCTAGATGAAAAGAAAACAATAAAGGAAGTTGAGGATTTCTTATCAAAGGAATTAACAAAGGATTTTACTAAAGTGATTAAAAAACTACAAGCAGCTAAAAGTGATGCTATAGGGTTCGGCCGACCAGTCCGTGCATTCCATCCCGCGCTTTGGGAAAAGGGGGATTGGAATGACACATTTTCCGAACTGCCCATTAGTGTCAAGGTGAAAACTGAGATTTTAAGAACCGGTATATTAAATTAGTGAAAACCCGCAATGCATACTGCATTACGGGTTTTAGTGTTTATATAAATTTCTTTTTCTGAATATAGATTAACCGTACAGTCAGTGTAATCGCGCCAACTGTCAATCCGGCAATAAGGCCAACCCAGTAGCCATATGGTCCGAGTTCAGTAAACGTTGCCATCATATAACCAATGGGTAAACCAAGGACCCAATAGGAGACAATCGCCATGACGAATGTCATATTGACGTCCTTATAGCCTCGTAAGGCGCCTTGGACCGGAGCCTGAATTGCATCAGATAATTGGAACAGTGCAGCGTAGATGAAGAACTGAGTTGCCAATCCGATAATCTGTCCGTCTGTTGTATAAAGCGAAGCAATTGGCGCCCTGAAAACGAGAAGAATAGCAATTGACACAAAGCTAAACGCAACGGCAAGCCCGACACCAAGATAACTGTACTGTTTAGCATCGCGCATCTGTCCTGCACCGACGGCCTGACCGACAAGTATTGTCGCCCCCATCGAAATGCTTAGCGGCAACATATACAACAACGAAGTGAAGTTAAGCGCAATCTGGTGTGCGGAAATTACAGCCGTTGAATAGTTACTCATCATCAGTGTGACGGCGGAAAAGATACTTGTCTCTACAAAAATTGAAATCCCGATTGGCACACCAATGAATAAAATCACTTTCCATTTTTTAAATGAAATCTTTTCCCATCCTTTGAAAAGTGCGTATTCCTTAAAGGGCTTATGCTTCCACGCGACAGAACAAGCAATGAAGAATACGAGCCAATACGTTATACCGGATGCATATCCGGCCCCAGCTCCGCCAAGTTCAGGAAAGCCCCAATTCCCGTAAATAAGCAAATAGTTTATGAAGATGTTAATAGGGGCAGATAATAAAATGATGAACATCGAAACGCGTGTCGCTCCAAGCGCATCAAAAAATGAGCGTAGCACTGTGTAGGCAAAGAGGGGAAATAGGCCGAAACTCATTCCTGTCAAATAGTCCGCTGCTACAATGCGTACTTCAGCCTCGAGCGGCATTGCTTCTAGTATAGGTGCAACTGCGAATAGAATAAAGGCAAAGACGATTGCAGCCAGTGCGACCGATACGTAAAGGCCTTGTTGAACGGAAGGCCGGACTTCCGCGTGGAGGCGTGCTCCGATGTATTGAGCGATGATCGGTGTAAGCCCCATTAAAATTCCAGCAAGCCCAGTATAAACTGGTACCCAGAAAGAAGATCCAATAGTAACTCCGGCAAGATGGTATGTATCATATCGCCCTGTCATAAGAATATCGAAGAACGTCATCATATACAGAGCGACTTGTGTAACGAGGATTGGCAAGACGATTGTTGCCAATCTGAACGGCTTTTTCTTCAGTGGAACTGCAGTTTCCAAATAAATCACCCTTTATTCTTCAATTAAACATCATTATATCATGACTCCTTTGCTATAATGGCAATGAGGTAAAGTTAAGTTACAATATATTTCTTAATATAGAAGAGGTGAATGGCCCATGAAACGGCCGGTTATATTATTGACAGGGGGCGGCACGGCGGGACACGTGTCCGTGAATGAAGCGCTTATCCCTGTGTTTAGCGAAAAAGGGTATGAAATTCATTACATTGGGTCGCATCGAGGGATTGAAAAAGAACTGATTGGCGATGGTTATCCTGAAGTTGTCTATCATCCCATTCAAAGTGGTAAACTGCGGCGCTATTTCTCTATGAAAAACTTTACAGATCCGTTCCGTGTTGGTGCGGGGGTTCTACAAGCGTTAGCGGTTATTAGGAAAGTCAAACCAGAAATAATTTTCTCCAAAGGCGGTTTTGTATCAGTGCCTGTCGTCTTGGCGGCGAAAATGGCGAAAGTACCTGTTGTCATTCACGAATCTGACGTAACGCCAGGACTTGCGAACAAAATGGCTTTACCTTTTTCAAATCATATTTTTACAGTGTTCGAACAAACACTAAATTATGTACCCGCTGGCAAAGCGACTTGCTCCGGTGCAATCATCAGACCCGAGTTGTTCAATGGCACCCGGGAAGAAGGCTTGCGCATTGCCGGCCTGTCAGGTGAGAAACCAGTCCAAATTATAATGGGCGGAAGTCAGGGTTCTTCAATACTCAACGATGCTGTTCGAAAAGATTTACCTGCCATTTTGCATGATTTCGATATTATTCATCTTTGCGGGAAAGGAAATCTAGATGAAACGCTTGAAGGTACACCCGGCTATACACAATTTGAATACGTAACAGAGGGGTTACCACATTTACTAGCGGCGTCTGATTTTGCGGTTTCTAGAGCAGGGTCAAATGCAATCTTTGAATTACTGGCATTACGTAAACCGATGCTGCTTATTCCACTTTCTGCTGCAAAAAGCAGAGGGGATCAGATTTTGAATGCCAATCATTTTAAATCGCTCGGACTCGCAAATGTATTGAAAGAGGAAGATGTGGAGCTACGCCCACTATCCGAAGAATTCGCATCTTTTGTAGATGAGAAAGACAGTTTGATCGGGAATATGAAGAAAGTAGCAACACCCAAAATACCGGAAGAAATGGTTGAAATGATCCTGTCACACCGAAAATAGCTGGAAGAGACTATTCTCAGTTTTTCGGTGGGTTAATGAATGGTTGCAAGTAATGAGAATCCAGTGTATTCTTGTTGACGGTAATAAAGTTAAAGAGTTAACGCTAAACCCTTTAAGTTAAAGTGTTTGCGTGTTAAAATTAACGAGGATAAAAAAATATAAACACAATATGCCTTTTGGCAAATGTGGAGGTCATTTTACATGTCGAACAATGCTGACGCTCATCGTTCCCCCTATGCTGCTTTTTCGGGTCCGAACCTTGGGTATATAATGGAAATGTACGAACTGTTCAAAACGTCACCTGAATCTATAGATGCTGAACTTGCCGAGATGTTCAGCCGTTTTGGTGCGCCTACAATGAGCAACACAGAGCAAGACAAAGCGGTCGGGGCAGTAGCTCCTGGCGATTTCGGTAAAGTATTCTCCGCCTATCAGTTGCAAACAGCCATCCGTACATACGGACATCTTGCAGCAGATATCTATCCGCTTAGCGATCGTCCAAAAGATTCAACACGTCTTGAACTTTCCACTTATGGACTTACAGAAAGTGATTTACAAGCAATGCCAGCATCTCTTTTCTTTAAAAATGTTCCTGCAAGTGTAGAAGATGGGCTTGAAGCAGTGAATTATTTGAAGTCATTATATACAGGTAAAATCGCCTATGAGTTCGATCATGTTATTGACGAAGAAGAAAGAAACTGGATTCAATCTAAAATCGAAAACGGGAATGTTTCCGCTACACTATCTGTAGATGAGAAAAAAGCACTTCTCGAACGATTGACGAAAATTGAAGGGTTTGAAAAATTCATCCACCGGACTTTCGTCGGAGCGAAACGGTTCTCTATTGAAGGTCTTGATACATTAGTTGTCTTCCTTGACGAACTTGTTCGTCTTTCTGAAGAACAAAAAATGAAAAAAGTATTGATTGGGATGGCCCACCGTGGTCGCCTAAACGTACTTACACATATTTTAAATAAACCTTACGAAACAATGTTTGCACAATTTGCGGGTGTTCCTGAAGAACCATTCCTTCCAACAGATGGTTCACTTGAAACTACACGCGGTTGGTTCGGCGATGTGAAATACCATATGGGTGCCTTATACAAGGGGCAATCGGGCATGCAGCGTTTCCTTGCGTATAACCCATCCCATTTGGAAGTCGTCAATCCTGTTGTTACAGGACAAACAAGGGCTGCACAGGAAAATACGGATAACCCGGGTATTCCTGTACTAGAAACAGATGCTGCTTACGCAGTACTTATCCACGGGGATGCAGCATTCCCAGGACAAGGAATTGTGCCAGAATCATTCAACTATAGCCGTGTTCGTGGATTCAAAACAGGCGGTTCTATTCATGTCATCGCGAATAACATGATTGGATTCACAACTGAATATTACGATTCTAGATCAACACATTATTCTTCAGACCCTGCAAAAGGCTATGAAGTTCCAGTATTACACGTCAATGCGGATAGCCCTGAATCAGTTATCGCAGCTGCATCATTCGCATTCGAATACCGTCAAAAGTTCAGCAAGGATATTCTGATTGATCTTCTTGGCTATCGTCGTTATGGACACAATGAAATGGATGAACCTCTTGTGACGAATCCGGTTATGTACCATTCAATCCATGAACATCCAACAGTTCGTGCACTGTACGGATCTGAACTTGCATCTGAGAACATCTTGACAGAAGTTGATGTAACGAAACTGGACGCTTCAGTTTTTGCAACGATGCAAGCAGCATACGACAAAGTAAAAGAACATACTTCAGAAAAAACATTGATTTCAAACGCTACGCCTGAAGAAGTACTTGCAGGGTATCCAAGAGACCTTGAAACTGGCACGGACGAAGCTAATCTTCGCCGCATCAATGAAGAGTTACTCATATATCCTGAAAACTTCAATGTATTTGGGAAGCTTGGAAAAATCCTGAAACGTCGTGAAGATCCGTTCAACGGAAAAGGGAAAATCGATTGGGCACATGCCGAAACACTAGCATTCGGTGCAATCCTTCAAGACGGTAATCCAATCCGTATGACAGGTCAGGACGTCCAACGTGGTACATTTGCGCACCGCCACGTAGTCCTTCACGATGAAAAAACAGGTGACGAACTTGTACCACTTCACCATATTAGCGGTTCAAAAGCATCATTCGTCGCATATAACAGCCCATTGACAGAAGCTGCAATTGTCGGTTATGAATTTGGCTATAACTTAGAAGACCAAAAAGTATTATCAATTTGGGAAGCGCAATATGGAGACTTTTCGAATATGGCACAAGTAATGTTCGATCAGTTCGTCTCTTCAAGTTATTCTAAATGGGGTCAGCAATCCGGACTCGTCTTGCTATTACCGCATGCGTATGAAGGGCAAGGACCTGAACACTCAAGCGCAAGACTTGAACGTTATCTGCAACTTTGTGCGGAAAATAACTGGACGGTCGCTAACCTTTCTAGCGCGGCGAACTATTTCCATATACTTCGCAGACAAGCAAAAATGCTTGGTGATAAATCGATGCGTCCACTTGTTATTGTGTCACCCAAATCGCTTCTTCGTCACCCGCTTGTCGGTGCTGATGTCAACGATTTGACAGAAGGCCACTTCCAAACGGTGCTTGAACAACCTGGAACAGGCAAGAATACTGATAAAGTTGAGAAAATCCTATTTGCAAGCGGTAAAGTGGCGATTGATCTTGCTGAACGTGTGAAAGATGGCAAAGGCTTCGATCATCTGCATATCGTCCGTGTGGAACAGCTCTACCCGTTCCCAGCTGATAAAATTAGTGATATCATTTCTCGTTATCCAAACGCCAAAGAACTTGTTTGGGTACAAGAAGAACCGAAAAATATGGGGTCATGGCATTTTGCAAATTCTTATATCCGCGAAGTTGCGGATGGTAAGAAAGTATCCTATGTTGGACGAATTCATCGTTCAAGCCCATCAGAAGGTGACGGCGAATCTCACAAGATCGAACAAAACCGCATACTAGATGAGGCATTGAAGAAGTAAGCCTTATTTAGTTTAATTTAATCAACATATGAAATATTGATTGTTAACACCGTACTAACGGTAGACTCGAGGAGGAATTTATTGTGGCAGAGATCATAGTACCAGAACTTGCAGAATCGATTACAGAAGGAACGGTTGCACAGTGGTTGAAACAACCAGGTGAAAGCGTTGAGAAAGGTGAATTCATCGTTGAACTTGAAACAGACAAAGTAAACGTTGAAATCATTTCAGAAGAAGCAGGAATTGTCCAAGAACATCTAGCAGCAGAAGGCGATACAGTCCAAGTCGGCCAAGTTATCGCAATTGTTGGTTCTGGTTCAGGCGCACCGGCTGCAGCTCCATCTGCACCAGCAGCGGAAGCAGTTCAAAAAGTGGAAGCAGCACCAGTTGCTCCAGCAGCTACTGAAGATGCAAGCGGATCAGACCGTACAATCGCAAGCCCAGCAGCACGTAAACTAGCTCGCGAAAAAGGCATCGACCTTGCAGCGGTATCACCAGTTGACCCAATGGGACGCGTTCGTGTTCAAGATGTTGAAGCGCACGGTACTGCACCAAAAGCACAACCAGCAGCTGCCGCACCAAAAGCAGCAGCAGTAGTAGAGGACGGACGTGTAACTCGCGAGAAAATGACACGTCGTCGCCAAACAATTGCAAAACGACTTCTTGAAGTTAAACAATCAACAGCAATGCTTACAACATTCAACGAAATCGACATGACAAACGTTATGGCACTTCGTTCACGTAAGAAAGACCAATTCTTCGAGCAAAACGATGTTCGTCTAGGATTTATGTCATTCTTCACGAAAGCAGTTGTTGCTGCACTTAAGAAATATCCTTATGTTAATGCAGAAATCGATGGCGATGAAATCATTCTTAAAAACTTCTACGATATTGGGGTCGCTATATCAACAGATGGCGGACTAGTTGTACCAAACGTGGTTGACGCTGATCGTAAAAACTTCGCAGAAATCGAAGGAACTATCGTCGAACTTGCGAAAAAAGCACGCGACAACAAATTGACAATCGCAGATATGACAGGCGGTTCTTTCACAATTACAAACGGTGGTGTTTTCGGATCACTTATGTCAACACCAATTATGAATGGTGCTCAAGTAGGAATCCTTGGCATGCATACAATCCAAAAGCGTCCAGTAGCTATTGGTGACAATGTTGAAATCCGTCCAATGATGTATGTTGCTCTTTCTTATGACCACCGTGTTATCGATGGTAAAGATTCAGTTGGCTTCTTGAAAATGGTAAAAGAATTGATTGAAAATCCGGAAGATCTACTTCTAGGTTCTTAATAAGAAAAGCGCTCGAAATCTAGACGAAAAATAGTTAGGTAATCGGCCCGTTATTGTTAGCGGGTCGATTTTTCCTTATACACTCCATAGAAAAGGCGTGATTAACAATGACATTCAAAGATTGGATGACTGCACCTGCAATCCGTACTGTCGTCTGTAAGCATGCAGACGCTGAAAAGTATGTAGTGAACAATGTTCTGACACCAGGTAAAGAGTATGAAGTGAAAAACGAAACAGATGAATTCATTTTCATTCTCGATAATTCCGGTAAAGTCGGAGGCTATTATAAAACGTATTTTGAATAAACAAAGGCACAGGGCGCCGTTATAAAGGTACGCAGCCATTGCCACGTCCTGTGGCAATAGGCTGCGTGACCTTACATCCTGTAGTTGGGCCCGCGACAGACATGACGGGGACCGGCGACGCGGCGTTTTTTGCCCGGGAAGGATGCAGTTCAATCCTTCCCAGCTGGGCTGAATTATGATCCGGCATTTTGCGCCCGGAGTCTAGACGTGAAATCTCCATGTTAGAATTTATTCACAATACAAGATTTTACTGTTTTCTAGACGTGAACTTAAAGCCCGCTACCCACTTGTTGGTGTGCGGGCTTTTTTATAAGGAGGTAAGGTTATGAACTCGCTAGTAGAAAAAGAACAGCAGCTTCGTTCAACGAAAACGCATGACACCGCAGCAGTACGATTAATACAAGAAGGTGGTTACGTTTCCCCAAGTCCCTATTTATTGGATGACGTCCTTATCAGTATTGTATTGAAAAAACCAGTGTTATTGAAAGGGCCTTCTGGTTCTGGAAAAACGAAGTTAGCCCAAACAATTTCACATTATTTCAATCAGCCAATGCAAAGCATAAACTGTTCGGTTGATTTGGATGCTGAAGCATTGCTTGGTTTCAAAACGATAATTAGCAAAGACGGAGAGACTATTATTGAATTTGTAGAAGGTCCCGTAGTACAAGCTATGAAAAAAGGACATATTTTATATATTGATGAAATCAACATGGCCAGACCTGAAACGTTACCCATCCTTCATAGTGTTTTGGACCATCGTCGTATGCTGACAAATCCGTTTACAGGTGAAGTCATTTATGCGCATGAAGACTTTACGGTCATTTCAGCCATAAACGAAGGATACGTTGGAACATCTCCAATGAATGAAGCATTGAAAAACCGTTTTGTATCGTTCACAGTCCCGTACCTGACTGGAGAACAATTAGAATTAGTTATGAAGGATACGTATCCATTTGCCTCAAAACAGCTTGTTGAGACATTCCTTCATATCAGTATCGATTTGAAGAAACAGGTAATGAACGGATTATTATCCGATGAGGCAGCATCCGTGAGAAGTCTGCTAGACGCTATGGCACTTGCAGAACATATCCCTGTGAAACGTGCAGTCCAGTATGCCATCGCTGAAAAGCTAGATGATACAATTGAACGTAGACTTGTCATGGAATTAGTCGATACTTGGGTGAAATGAGGCGATTGCTATGGTGAAGATGAATCGATTCATTCAATTTAATGATGAAACGGTCGATGCCAAGACGCTTTTATTGTATGAACGATTAGGGCGCGCATTAGCAGATGCACCATTCATTGAATTAACGGAACGAAAGCTTCTTGAATTCCGACCTCAAGAAGGTATTATCTCGATGAGTGTTTTTTGGCGTCACCGAACAGACGAAGTGATCCACGCTGGCCGTCTGTCTGATATCTATTTGTTAACATCAGGTTATTGGAAGCATTTTAGTGTTAAGTCATGGATTAAATTTAGCCGGTCAATTAGCTTATATCCACTCCAGAAATTCACATCTGAATTATTATTGATGCTGGAAGAGTTTCGTTTAATTGATGTAATTACGAAGGAAAGACCTGGAACCGCAAGTGCATTCGAAGTTAGAAGGGAAGCCTACGTTTACCTCCACCGCAATGCACAGTCTTCGAATATGCAGAAAAATCAACTTGCGGATGCGATGATGAATCAGTTATTCATATCTCTCCATGAAGGCTTATTTGCAGAAACGTCCATCGACTGGGATGCTCATTCCATCGACTATGATCTCATTCAATCCGTTCTGCAACACGCATACGATTCAAAAAGTACAGAGGACAATACATTTATTGCGGATAGAATTACAGGGATTGTAGAAAGGTCAATTGACAAGGATCTTGTCAAACAGTATTATTCAGCGGGGGATTCCATTACAGAAGAAAATACTGTATTTCATTATCATAAAGGGATGTCTGACGCCGAAGAAGGCGAGGAAGGTCCAAAAGAGACAATCGAAGAAGTTTTTAGATCCTGGCATCGTGAAAGCGAGAGTGAATCAGGCGTCCACCTTGAATTTGAACTTGAACACGGACGCTCTGGGAAGAGTGATGCCAACGATGCAACGCCAGGCCATGAAGATGCTGAGGTCGAAGAGACGGGCTCAGGTGATTCAGAGGGGAATGACAGCGATCGTTGGACGGATGACACCAGTGATAAGACAGACAAACGCGATCGAAAGATGAAAGCGGGTAAGATGTTTGGAAAAGAGCATGTGAACGTCGTGTATGAGGAACAACGGATAGAAGTCATAGACGAGGTTGAAAATCGTCAACTATTGACCGTTTGGCGAGAAGAGCAAAAGCCGTATGTTCGTTCCTTCGTCGAGGAGATGAAGAAACGAATCGATTTGAAACAGGATTCAAAACGTGAGCGCCTTATGAAGGGACGACTGTCTACGAAATTAACGACGATGGTTGTGGATGAACGACCGAAACCATTTTATAGGAAGAGTGCACCATCTGTTAATCTAGATGCGGTATTCGGTCTACTAGTTGATGGTTCAGCTTCGATGCTCGACAAATTAGACGAAACAAAACAGGCTGTACTATTGTTTCATGATGTACTCCGTCAACTTGGTGTATTTCATGAAATTTCGTCCTATTATGAGGATGCAAATAACGCTACAAAAGAAGTGCAACCGAATGTATTTGAGCTTATGCATACGTTTACAGATCGCAATAAGGATAACGGTTTATCGATATTGTCGTTTGATGCTAATGAAGACAACCGTGACGGATTCGCGATTAGATGGATGGCCGATCAGCTTGCGATGAGGCAGGAGAAGCACAAGTTTTTGTTAGTCTTCTCAGACGGGGAGCCATCGGCATTTGGTTATGATCGGAACGGTATCCTAGATACAGCAGAAGCGGTAATGGAAACTGAAAAAAAAGGTATTTCCATCATTCATCTATTCCTTTCAACTGAAGAACCGACTGTTGACCAAAAAGCACTTTTTTCAATGATGTTTGGCAATAAAACCGCATCATCCAACTCGGTCGATAGTTTCACAGATCAGACATTGCGGATACTTAGAAAATTACTCGCGATTGTAATAAGAAATACGTGAACCGCGAGTAAACTCCTAGATAATATACAAGGTGAAAACACAAAACCGCCCTTAGAGAGGACGGTTTTGTGTTTTTTCATGAACAGCAAGAAGGCGCTGTTTCAGCTCATCTTCCATTCGTCCGATTTCTATTTCAGCAGCTTTACGTTTTGCACGACCATCTGCTTGGATAATAAGTGTCTCTTCAATAGTTTGAATCAAGTTTTCTTGCGTCTTTTTCAGCGTATCAATTTCGATGATGCCGCGTTCATTCTCTTTAGCTGTTTCAATTGAATTGATTTTCAGCATTTCCGAGTTTTTCAACAGCAAGTCATTTGTCGTTTTCGTAACAAGTTTTTGAGACTCTACAGCTTTCATTTGTCGGTTTAACGTTAAGGCAATTGCTATCTGATTTTTCCATAGGGGAATGGATGTCATAATGGATGACTGGATTTTTTCTGCAAGTGTTTGGTTTGTCTGTTGAATCATCCTGATTTGAGGTGCACTCTGAATGGTGATTTGTCGTGATAACTGCAAATCGTAAAGGCGTTTTTCCAACCTGTCAAGGAATTGTGCCATGTCATTCACTTCCTGGAATGCCATTTGATCATTCGATAGCTCAGCTTTTTTGCGCATTTCAGGGATGATTTCATTGGCGAGTTCATCCTGTTTTAATTCAGCCGCGGCTATGTAGATATTTAACGCTTGGAAATAGGTTTTATTTTGATCATACAAATTATCAAGCATTCTAACATCCTCTAAAAGGCCACGTTTCGAATGCTCAAGTTGAACACCAATCCTGTCGATTTGAGTACTAAGTTTCTGATATTTCGTCATCATTTCTTGAACAGATCGCGTTGCTTTATTAAACAATCTGCTTAGACCTGACTTCTTCTTGTCTGATAAATCGTCAGGGTCTATTTCAGAAAGTTTACCCATCAAATCTTTCAATACATCTCCAACAGGTCCAATATCTTTGCCTTGAACATGATCGAGCATTTGAGTGGAGAACCTTGAAAGCTCGCTTTGAGCATTTGCGCCGTACGTAATAATTGCTTCATAGTTACCGACAGGAATTTGTTGTGCAAGGACTTTTGCCTTCTCCCTCTCTTCAGGAGATAGACGGTCAATCAGTTTAACGCTTGTTTCAGCCTCTTTCTTTTCTGTTTGCATTTCCTTAGGAAGAAGGGGTTCTTGAAAATCAAAAGGACTATCAAGTAAATCATCAATTGTTTTTATAGGATTATTTTCGGTCATTATGTGGATCTCCTTTCATTTCAAGAAGCGGCTTTTTATTATTCATGGATACATCAACAAAGTCAATTTCCATTTGGAGCTGGTCGATATCAGACGCTAAAACGCTTCGTAGGTCTTGCTCCAATTGCTTGTTAACATCCCCAAGCGTTTCACGCGTATTTTGTAATGCGATGCGAAGTTCTTTATCTTTCAATGGTTGGTTGACAAGCAACGCATATTTCGAAGTCAATTCGACTGCGGAATCAAGATGGGCATAGAAAAATTTCTCTACGTCGTAAAACTTTTTAGGGTTTGATCGGACGAGGCCAAGAATCCTTCTAGATAGGCTATTCATTTCATGAAGTTGCCTAAATGCCTGGATTGATCTAACTTGTCCATAAAGACCATTCAGTCGTTTGATTTTCATTTTCGCACCAGTAATCTGACCTTTTATATGACTGTATTCAGAACGGGACATCCCGAGATTTTTTAAGTTGGATGAAAGTTGAATCTGCTTCAGGGTAAACGTTCCGCCAAAGTAGATCGCTACCAAAAGGCCAGTAGCCGCAAAAATATTCATACCTGCACCCATAACAAAGAAGAGCCAGGATCCAAAACTGATTGGTGCTGTTATAAAATGTCTTATAAAAAATTGTTTAACTTCTTTCATGATATATTCATACCTCCTTTGACCCTATACTGTATACGTTTCAAAACGAATAAAGTTTCATGTCAGTAGTTCAATTATACCCGATAAATGCAATCTACACCTACCATTTGAATTCAAAAGGGAAGCAATTAATTGGACATCAGGAGGGAGTTTGTTAAAATGAAGGACATTCAACTAAGAGTTACATAGGAGGTTTAGGAAATGTATGAAGTGATTTATATGAAAGCAGATTATGAGCCATGGTGGATGTTTGAGGAGTGGGAAGAAACAATCCGTTCACGCCATTCATTTGATGATAGAGTACTTGCTGAGGTACACTTTAAAAAATTGACTAGTGAATTACGAGAAAAGCATAAACGTGAGGCTATGAAAAAAGACTGTTTTTTTGCCTTTTGGTCTGAAGACGAAATAAATTTCTGTGAAGGCTGTGATGAAGATCTCCAACTGTATCATGGTGTTATCTTAATGAAGGACGGGATGCCCAATGCTTTCTGCTAAAAAAACATTGGAAATAAATACGGATTCGCATCTTCCAAAAGGTAATCGTTAGTTTCGGTACCTTTTGGAAGATGTGAATTTATTCTGCGATGTAAAGAAGCGTCCTAACGAGGGACGCTTCTTTACATCGCTATTTGTCGACTGTCTTCAACGTGGAGGTAACAACGAATTCACCGTCATCCGTCTGCATGATAGATTCCCGTTTGACTTCACCAAACCCTTCAACGAAATACTTACGGTTGACGAAGTCATCCGTCTTCATTTCGATGACGAAAGCATGATCAAACTTCTTATACGGTGTATCGACAGTTGTATCTATTTCAACAATTGTCCACGTATCAAATGTTGTTCCTTTTTTTATGGGTTTTTTAAGATAAACACCAGTTGGATCCATTGCATCCAGTTCTGCCAGGGTGGGGAAGTCTTTGACTAATTCGACAGTCTGTTCGTCTAAGATGCTTATTTTGTCAGGTTCGATTTTATAAATATGGCGAACCAGGGAGCCGCCATTATTCTCATGGACGACAACATAATTTTCAAATGGTCGTGCGACTTCAACATCAAGTTCTGCAAATTCATTTCCTTCACCTAGATAATGCGCCTTTGAACCATCCGGTAGAAAAAGATCAGTTAAAGAAATTTCACCATCGCTCTCACTTTCGCTTTCTTTGACGATACCTTCACCAATTGTGCCATTGGTTGACCCCGAATTATCAAGGGCAGTCGGTTGTTTTTTTGAACACCCTGAAAAGACAAGGACCGCTACTAACAGAAAAATGAAAAGATTTATTTTCCTCATGAAAACACTCCTTTCTATTGGTTATACCCATTTCGACGGATATCATACGCAAGTGTAGGAATTGCAATCGGAAATCCAACATCATTTAGCGATAAAAAGAGCCGTTTCCCAATCAAGGGAAACGGCTTAAAATTATTTCTTTTTATTTTGTTTTTCTTGTTGTTCTTTCCACTCTAGGTACTCATCATAGTTCATCAATTTATCGAAGATTGTACCATCATCATGGATTTCAATGATTCTGTTCGCAACCGTCTGGATGAATTGTTGGTCATGTGATGTGAAGATCATTGCACCTTTGAATGCAATCAGTCCGTTGTTAAGCGCTTGAATTGATTCAAGATCCAAGTGGTTCATCGGTTCATCCAGAAGAAGAACGTTCGAACTTGTCAGCATCATTTTTGAAAGCATACAGCGAACTTTTTCCCCACCGGATAAAACGGATGGTTTCTTGTTCACTTCATCACCTGAAAACAGCATACGGCCAAGGAATCCGCGTAGGAATGTCTCGGTTTGGTCGTCAGGTGAATATTGACGTAACCATTCAACAAGTGAACTTTCCGAACCTTGGAAGTATTTACTGTTATCGATAGGAAGGTATGCATGTGTTGTCGTAACTCCCCATTTGATAGCTCCAGAATCAGGCTCAGACTCTCCGGCAAGCAGTTGAAGGAGCGCTGTTTTTGCAAGAGGATCTCCAAGAAGAATGACTTTGTCTTCTTTGTCAATTGTAAATGAAGCATCTTTAAGCATTACTCTGCCATCCTGTGTTTTGTTAACTTCTTGGATACTTAGAACATCATTTCCAATTTCACGGCCCATTTGGAAGTTGACGAAAGGATAACGTCTTGAAGATGGTTTAATATCATCCAATTCGATTTTTTCCAACGTTTTCTTACGTGAAGTAGCTTGTTTAGATTTCGAAGCATTGGCACTAAAGCGGGCAACGAATGCTTGAAGTTCTTTAATTTTTTCTTCTTTTTTCTTGTTTTGGTCTTGTGACATTCTTAGTGCAAGTTGGCTTGACTCGTACCAGAAATCATAGTTACCCGGATAAATCTGGATTTTAGAAAAGTCGACATCCGCAATTTGCGTACAAACTTTGTTTAAGAAGTGACGGTCATGGGAAACAACAATAAGCGTGTTTTCGAAGTTCATAAGGAATTCTTCGAGCCATTGGATTGCTTTCAGATCAAGTGAGTTTGTAGGCTCATCCAGAAGAAGAACGTCAGGCTTACCAAACAAAGCTTGTGCAAGAAGCACTTTCACTTTATCAGAACCGTTTAGTTCAGACATCTTCAATTGGTGATATTCATCTGCGAGACCAAGTCCTTGTAAAAGGATTGCTGCTTCAGATTCAGCTTCCCAACCGTTCAAGTCGCCAAATTCACCTTCAAGTTCAGCTGCGCGCATGCCGTCCTCATCTGAGAATTCCTCTTTTGCATAGATTGCGTTTTTCTCCATCATAATGTCATACAAACGTTTGTGACCCATAATGACTGTATCAAGTACGACGCTTTCCTCGTATTCAAAATGGTTCTGTTTCAAAATAGCAAGACGTTCGTCTTTGTTCATAATCACATTTCCAGATTGTGGTTCAAGTTCACCTGACAAAATTTTAAGGAATGTCGATTTCCCCGCACCGTTTGCACCAATTAGACCATAACAATGGCCCGGATTAAACTGTATATTCACATCTTCAAATAGCTTGCGGTCGCCGAATTGAAGACTTACATTACTGACTGCTATCATTCAAAATCCTCCTAAATTCACAATGCTCCCATTATAGCACGTAATAAAACCTATTAGCAAGAAGGCTTATACTCTAGGGCTTCGGAGGGTGTTAAATTTAATGTCCCCCCAGTATGTCTCCCAGAATTAATAATTTATTGCGTCATTAAAGGTTTTTACCGATTCTATTTCTAGCTCTTTTAATGAGTGCCCATACACTCTTAAAATCATCATAGGAGTATTCCCTAAACGATCTGCGATAGTTTGTAGAGGAATACCTTTACTCAACATAATTGTTGCATGAGTATGTCTTAAACCGTGCGGGGTGATAGACTTCATTCCTGTTTCCTTAACGATGCGTTTAATTGGATTTGAAACAGCTTTTTCACTAACGGGAGTTCCGAATCTTTCTGATGTCAGTACGTAATCTGTTTCCGTCCATCGTTTCCCATAAGTGAGCATGATCTTTTTACACCATATTCTATACATCTTCAATTGGTTTAATAGGGAGTCGTCGACAAAGATTGTCCGATTGCTATTTTTCGTCTTTGGTTTACGAACTCCATGGTAATCACGAGTTCGCTCGATTGTGATTGTCTTATTTTCGAAATCTATATTATTCCATTGAAGTCCCAACATTTCTCCTCTTCTCATTCCAGTGTAGGCCAGAATTAATAAAAGAGTGTAATTCGTGATACTCTCATGGTTTTTAGCGAAAGTAAGAAATGCCTTTAGTTCTTCGGGACTAAAAAAGTTTTCGTTCTTCTTATCATTTAAGATTGTTATTTTATTGAATCGGTTCCGTGGAAGGATTTCATCCTCGACAGCTGCATTAACAATGATTTTGAAGAGGTTGTGATAGAGTTGGACACTTCCTGGATCATACTTCTTTGACAGCGCATTAATGTACTTTTGCTTGTACGTGGTACGTTCTAGTGTTATTAACTTTTCCTTTCCAAGTAACGGCTTGATATTGAGTCTGATCGCTTGTTCGCGCTGTACGAGTGTACTGATTTCCCAGTCATTCTTATTGGCTTCAAACCAAATGTCCACCCATTCTGAAATGGTAATATTCGAATGATCTACTCGTTTTACATTGCCGTTAATTAAATCAGTTTTGATTTTTAACAACTCTCTAATCGCAATGGTTTCCGAGGAAAATCCTTGTTTTGGTTTTTCACGGCGGTTTTTTAGTGCATCATAGTAACGGTGGCGAAACCCCCATAATTTTTCACCATCGGAATTGAAATAATGAAATACCTCAGGTTCTTTCTTTGAGGGGTATTTCTTTGGTTTCTTCGTCTTACTTTTTGTCATATATATTTATCTCCCTTTTGCGTTGACAGGCGCACGGTGGGGGATAGATATTGGCATCACCTACTTTTTTTGAACGTACGTTCTAATCTTTGTGTAAAGGAAATCCCGCTTTTATAAAAGCGGGATAGGATTAATGAATGGACTTCTTTTCTTGTGTGAATGAAATTAACTGATATTTCTCGTCATTAATTTCTTCAATATGATCGACCTTAGATATTTTTAAAACTTCGGCAACGATAGTGCTTGGTATAATAAATTGTTTGTCACTATATTTTTTTAGTTCTTTGTAAAGAGTTTTTTCGAACTTTCCGTATATATCAAGAGCGTTTTTTCTCTCGATTCTAAAATTATTGCTTTTAATATTGACTGAAGTTAAAATACCTTCAATCTTAATTACTTCTTGCTTCAACTCGTTCTTTTTTCTTAATATTTTGTCGATTTCAGCCAGTTTATGATATGAATTTTTATCAAAAGTGATTTTTTTGTTTTCATTAAAATCTTCACCTAATAAGGGTTTTTCTTTGGCATCGATGGAAAAAGAGTATTCATCTTTAACTAATTCTTTAAGGAACTTATTTGTTTCTTTGACCATTTCTAAAGAATAAATCTTATCAATATCAATTTTCTCCTCAATTATAGCAGAATCTCTTTTGGTTATGTCGTCTAGAAATTCCACGAATATGTTTAGTGACTTATCCGGAATTTCAAACAAGTCATGGTCATCAGTTGTAAACCAAACAGCAAATGAAGATTGTTGGATAGCTGACACTTTTAGACTCACTAATTCTTCGGAATGGCGTCGCATATTATCTAAACTTTCCACAATATGATTAGCAGCTTTATTTACAGATTTCTTCATAAATGTACATAAATCAATAAATGTATCTATGGGAAGGTCATGACTGTTCGTTTTATCTTTTAGAGTGATTTTAAATTTGCCGCTGTCTATTGTTGTTTTTTCAACTTTATATAGTTTTGTATCATTCGCATAATCATATTCAGCAACAAAATGCTTTTGAGGGAATTCCATATTAACCTTATTTTCTTTCGTTACTTCTTCGAATTTAATTTGTGACTTTAAATTTACAGGGTTATTTTGCAACCATATTTTATTAAGGCGATCTTGGTTTAGTAAATTATCTAGAAGGCTCAGACTAGAAATGCGCTGATATATTATATTGTCTAATTCAGTTGTAGTTATTCGTGAGAAGAACCAAGTTGTGCTTTGTGTTTCTTCATCTTCATCTACGAAGAAATTCATATAATATTCCTTTTTAGGTGATCTTGAAATGTAGAAAAGGGGGAAATCGTAAATATCAAAAATATGAACAATTTGCAACTCATCAAAATTGCTATATGTTTTGATTTTCATGACTCATCTTCCTCTCCTAAAAATTTTTTTTTCATATCTACATTCTTAAACAGCCATAAATTAATATGGGTTCCTTTTGTTATATGTATACCACATTCTTGTGTTATCTTACCACTTGCTATATTCTTCCTTCTAAAATAAGGATGTTTATCTTGCAAATTAGTCATGGTTGTCATGGAATCAAAGAATGAAACAGCATTAGCTTCGCATTCGTTATGTTTTTTAGGATTATACTGTCCGGTTTCAATATGAGTTAAAAAATCAGCATCGGAAACTTCGCTATAATCGGTGAATCTGTAGACTAAATCCAAGTCTTGTGAAATAGCATGACTTGGCGGACAATATTGAGGTAAAGTTAAAGATTTGAATTCCATCTGCAAAACCCTTTCTATTACTCATCTTATTGAGTATTTGATTGAGGTAGACCTAAAGGAATAACTATTTTATCCTATTCAAATTGAAATAAAGAACGAAAAGGTAAGTGGTTTAGTGGATCCGTTAAATTGCATACTCCTTCCTTCAATAACCGTGTGATTGATTTTCCAGCCGTAAATCATCAAAATGTAAGAAATTTCGTTTCCTGACTCCCGATGTAGGTGCTTAAACAACTTGAATGTTAGTTGTAAATAAAATCCACCTAATTTTACTACCTAATTTAATATCATCAATTCTATATCGAAATAACTATACGAGTGGTACATATGTATCGCTAAAAAGGTAAATATTTCTGTATCAAATTAAAAGAAAAGCCCAAGTTAGGGCGGGTACTAATAATCCTTATTCAGCCACTCAATCGTTCCTAATGCGCCTCTATGCGTCATCAGGGCATCCACCCTGCGATTAAATATCAGTTCCATTCGGTAATGCGCGAATTCCTCTGTTACAACGAAATGATCCGCAATATCAGATATTAAAACAGCTTCATCTAGTGCTGCATCATAAACTGTACTGATAAATCGGGCTGGCATCAAAAGGTAGGCAGACATCCTTTTCGCTTGATTTTCAAGCTTGGCCAAACTGTATGTATCGATCGGCAGTTGTGATGCATTGTGTGCGTATAGGTGACAGAACTCTTCTGCTAAAAGTAATTTCCTTTCGATGTGGCCAAGATTTTCTTTTAAATAGATTGTTCCACGCCTAGCTTTTGAACTAGGTATAGAAAAGGATTCTAGGTGACTGATTACTTCATAGTCTACATATTGTTCTGTGAAAGGAACATCTAGGGGCATTACTTTGATGCCATAGCGCCAACAGATACTATGCATATCAATTTCATCCGGAAACTCATACTGGAAGTGGGAGAGGACTTTCTCTGCCCGAAGTTCCCAATCGTCAGTTCTGGTATTTATTTCTCTTAGTTGCACGTCTTCACAGCCTTTGGGTTTCCTCTATATAATCACTTAACCTCAAAATCCGGCGCTGGATTCCTCATAACTCTACCTAATTAAGCATTTATAAACCTGACTTTATAGCCGCAAGTCGATATTCAAACCCTAGGAGGAGATTGGATAATTATTGATTACTTAACCTAATCATGGCAAGTGCGGCGTGAAAATGGTTATTTACTTCGAAATATAGTGTATCTTTATTTAACATCTAATCCTCTAACTCCCCAAATCCATCGCCATATTCTTCTTTATCATCTTCCAAGAACATTTTCTTCATTTTATAGAGCTTAATTAACTCTTTTACTTTCGTTTCCGGGTCCGTGGCAAGGTCGTGGAACATGATAGGGTGTTTTTTTAGTTCTTCAAATACTTTTAACTCTTCAATAGAGAGTTTGATTTCTTGGCCGGAAACTGTAACAGTATTTTGCGCTCCGGGGGTTTCGGTTTTACCTAATAAGTAGTCAGTGGTGACATCGAAATAGTCCGCAATTTTTATGAGTGTTTCATAGTCAGGTTTTCGTTCACCTGATTCATAACGAGATAAAACCACGTTTGAAACACCTATCTTCTTTGCGAAATCCACCTGTTGGATATCTTCCGAATCCCGAAGGTTTCTAATTCTGTTACCTAATATAGACATCATATTCCACCTTCAATTTATAGTTATCTGTTTATACTAACACTTACCGCATTGGTAAATAATAAAATTACCTAAAAGGTAATAAAATGATTGACATTGCCAAAGTGGTAATGAATATTGAATCTAGAGTTACCGATAAGGTAATTGAAAGGAGGCGATCAACTTGTCGAATCGCGGTGTAGTAAACCTACCGTTCATTAGAGGAATGAGAATCGAGAAAGATATCTCTACAGCAGAAATGTCGATTCAACTTGGTTATGAAGGTTATCAAGCTTATTACTATAAAGAGCGAGGTATTCGTAAGATGAGTGCAGAAGACATTGCTCGTATTGCGGCAATTTTAAACGTACCTATTGGGAAGCTTTTTTTTGAAAATGTAATTACCGAATCGGTAATTTAACAGAGATTTCATTACCTCACACCCAATCGTGAGCATTCGAACGAGCCACCTGCGACATTGACCTCCGCGGAGCGAGCGACAAACAGAGTTAAATTGTCATTGACTTCGAATGCTGACCTTTGGGTGTGAATAAGAGAAGGGAGGGAGCGACGTGTCAGTCGTCCAAATCAATACTGTGATTGACCAAGAATTTATCAAAAAGGAAATTCAAGAAAACCTAGAAAAGTCATTTCGTGAAATCATGTTCGTTTGGGACATCAACGAAATGTCAAAACGCTTGTGTATGGGTAAAACGTTTCTGGAAGCAGAAATTTTGCGTGATTCACGAATGAGGGTTCTTCAAAGGCAGAAGCCGAACAGCAAGCGATTTTGGTTCTATAAAGAGTCACTGGAAGTAATCAAACAAATCATGGATGAATGGGAATAAAAAAAAACGCGTTGACAGGCGCACGGTATAGGGATTCATAAATCTTCTATATAGGAGGGAACTAGATGAACAAATGTACTTTCTGTGGTCGTGAAGATGACCAAGATACAAAAGTCGTTGGCGGTTATGAAATTCTGGAATGTTGTACGGATTGCGAAGTTGAAATCAATGAAGTTCCTTAATCCTACTAAAAGGAGGAATGTTGGATGAATCTGTTATCACACACATTAACAAGTTTAGAAGTTTCGGAAATGGTGGGACGGGCACACGACAAAGTGATTCGTGATATTCGCAATATCATTACTCAAATAGGTGACGCCAAAACTGGTGAGTCCTACTTCATCGAATCAACATACACAAACAGCCAAAACAAAGAGTTACCAAGCTTCAACTTAACAAAAAAAGGTTGCGAACTTTTCGGAACACGCATGACTGGTGAAAAAGGAACGAAATTCGCTGTTGAGTATATCGAGCGATTTAACAAGATGGAAAGGCAATTATCACAACCAAGCAATACAAAGCTTCTATTACAATCAGCGCTTGAACAAGAAGAACGCTTAGAAGTAGTCGAAACGGACGTGAAGTATTTGAAGGATCACATG
This sequence comes from Sporosarcina sp. FSL K6-1540, assembly GCF_038620285.1. Taxonomy (NCBI): domain Bacteria; kingdom Bacillati; phylum Bacillota; class Bacilli; order Caryophanales; family Caryophanaceae; genus Sporosarcina; species Sporosarcina sp. FSL K6-1540. Next base: position 4,186,956 of record NZ_CP152018.1, on the reverse strand, counting down.
CGGATTAATGGACCACAAGAGCAGCGTATCGGCGCAAATGCTCGCGGCAAGGTAATGCAATGTCTGGGTGGCATCGAATCGGCAGCATATAAGGAGATTGGTAGAAAGGCATTTCAGCAATTTTGGAGAGACTTCAAAAAATACTTTGAGATTCCTAGATACGGAGAGTTACCAAAAGTTCGTTTTGAAGAGTCGTTACAATTTATCCAAGAATGGTCGCCGGACACAGCTTTGAGGTTAGAGATTAAAAAGCTAAATGGCCAGCAACACTTGAGGTTGGCTGAATAAAACGAAGAGGGGCGGGCAAGCCCCTTAGTTCCGAAGGTTGTAAATCGAGGTTGCAAGGAGGGGTTTTCTTGCTGTGTAACTCGTTCCTTCATTAATTATATTACTAGATTCAAATAAAAAATCTGTTCCATATACGAACATGTTCCAAATCAGAACATTCACGGGAGGATAGAGCGATATGAAATTCGGCAAGGTAATTAGACAAGCTCGATTAAATGCGGGATTCAGCCAAGAAGAAATAGCGGATTTGATGTTTATGCCTAGAAGCAAAATATCAAAACTTGAGAACGACAAAGTGGAATTGAAAGTAGCTGATTTTATTCGCTGGTTACAAGTCACGCAACTTCACGAAGTAACTGCAGCGACTGCCGCTATTGTGTGTGGCGTGGATTTAGTGGCACTAACTCAGATGTTAACCACACTGGTCGGCGGAATCATAAGTTTCTTATTCTAGGAGGTTCTACATGAAAAGCAAAATGCAAAAACTTCACGAAAAGCTGATAGCAAAAGGTATTACAGTACATCTGATTAACGATTTTAGACACAAAAAAACCGACAGACACTGGAATGTCAATCGGCAACTTTGAAACTATCTCGTAACAACATTATAGCACAGATACGGAGCCTTGGCTCCTATCAAAAAGCGTCGGGGGTACGGCAAATAATTCCTCCTCTTAGCTTCCGGCGCTTTTTGATGGGATTCAACCATCTATTACAGAAAGGAGAATCAGAATGCTGACATTAGCAGAAAAAGGTCAAATCGTACTCTACTTTGCACCAGTTCTTGCATTCGTACTTGGGACTATGTGGCAGTATGCAACATGGCAATTAGAACAGGGTGATAAGGAATGAAAAGATCACTCAGCAAGTATTGCGGTGAATGCCTTAAAGATTTCGAGCTAGCTGAAGTTGTGTTCTTTGCACAGATTGAGAATCGTTCGTTTTGTGTGGAGTGTCGCTTAAAGCTGAAACTCAAAATCAGGGATTGGGAGCCGAGACAAATTCCATTGAAAGGGGATGAAGAAGAATGAAGCGATCATGGCAATGGGAAATCCGTTCGATGAAAGAAGAAGCCCCGTACATTATTCACACGGAAAAAGATGATGCGTTACTGGCGGTTCAAAGCTTTGTAGAGTTGTGGGGTCAAATGAGTATCTACTCGATTCGGAAATCCGCGGAAGTAACTCACTATGAGGAGGCAATCTGATGGGTGAATACGCTGAAATGATGCTTGAAGGTGAGTTTTGTGAAGGGTGCGGAGTGTACTTGGGTGATGCATGCGGATACCACAACGCTGTGTTGAATGTGAAGAGCAGATAGCGATAGATGAACTTGAAAAGGAAATTGGACAAAAATAAAACCCGCTGCAGTAACAGCGAGTTCGGGGTTCTGAGAAATTCTATTACCGCTATTTTAGCGCAGATCCCCCCAAATGACAAGGAGGGAACGCATTGGGTATTAGCACAGAAAGAGAATACGTTCTACTTTCGTGGAAATGGTCGCATGAGAAGGATTACTTTTTATTCTGGGGGCGTCAAACGGAGGACCGTGTAGAACGATCCTATAGCGGTTATGAAATGGACATTAACGCGTGCGAAAAATACACAGAAGCAGAACTTATTAAAAGTAATAAAAGGTTCTGGGAAAGCCACTGGAAGTTACATGAATTAGACAGAAGCGAATCTTACGCGGTTAAACTCAGTGATTTGGGTAAGTTCGGACGCAAGAAAACAATTATTTACAGATAATCAAAGGAGGAGAACATATTGAAAGAATTAAAACTGATGAATTTAACGCTTAAAAACTTCAAAGGTATCAAGAAATTCGAACTTGGCGCAGACGGACTGGACCTCAAAGTCTTCGGAAATAATGCAACTGGCAAAACAACTATCTTTGACGGATTTGTCTTCCTGCTATTCGGAAAAGACAGTAACAACCGTGCTGACTTTGGTATCAAAACACTGAAAGAGGGCAAGGAAATCAACAACCTGGACCATGAAGCCGAAGCAGTATTTCACGTCGATGGACAACCCCTTTCCCTACGAAGAGTCTTTCATGAAAAATGGACCAAGAAACGCGGCGCTCCTGTTGCGGAATTCACTGGCCATGATACGGATTATTTCATTAACGGCGTACCTTCTAAAAAGAAAGAGTATGCGGAAAAGATTGATTCAATCGTAAAAGAAAAAGTATTCAAGCTCCTCACATCACCAACATTCTTTAATGAACAGATGAAGTGGCAAGAGCGTAGAGCGACGTTGCTAGAAGTATGCGGCGATGTTGAAGAGGAAGATGTCCTTGCATTCAACAGCGCATTGAAAAACCTTCCTACCATCCTAAAAGGTCGCACGATTGAGGACCATCGGAAGGTCATTGCATCACGTCGAGCTGAAATCAATAAAGAACTTGACCGTATTCCTGTACGAATTGATGAAATCAACAACTCATTACCGGAAGTAAATATTGACGTTCCTTCTATAGAGAAAGAAGTTGCGGCGATTGAAATAATACTGGACGAACATGCAACACAGATTAACAACATTAAAAACGGTTCAGCCATCACTGGTAAACAAAATGAATTAAGACAAGTTGAAATGGATCTTGAAGCCATAAAGCGTGACCTTGAATCCGAGTCGGTTGAAAAAGGATACCAGGTGCAAGCGAAGATTCAAGAAGAGCAATCGAACATTGCGATTTTGGAACGTAAAAAGGAAGACGCAAAGCACCAAATCCAAAGTAACCATAGAGATGCTACGGAAATCGATAACCAACTCATTGACCTGCGCGGAAAGTGGGCCATTGAAAATGCACTTGAATTTAAACATGAATCTGAATGCGAATGTCCAACGTGTGGTCAATCGTTACCAAAAGAAGAAGTTACCGCAGCTAAAGAAAAGGCGTTATCTAAATTCAATCTAAATAAATCAAACAAACTTGAAGAAATTAATGCCCTTGGGAAATCGAAAACTGAAAAGAAAACAGAACTTCTCGAACAGATGGAAAAACTAATGGCGTCGATGGAGAATGCCCAGTCTCAAATTGACGATAAGGCGAAGCTTGTATCGAAGTTAGAAGCTGTACTAGACACGCTTAGAGCAGCTGTTAAAGATGCCCGTCAAGATCCTAAATATCAATCTAAGTTGCAAGAACAAGTGAAGCTGAATGATGAAATTAAGTCACTCAATGAAAACGCTGAGGAGTCCATTGTAAGCGTCGAAAAAGAAGTGGCGAGTCTTCGTGCTAAACGTACTGAACTCAATACCCAAATCGCACAGCAAGCCCAAGTAGTGGCATCTGAAAAGCGGATTGCAGAACTCGAAGAACAGCAAAAAGAGCTGGCAACAGAATTTGAAAAGTTGGAAGGAGAATTGTTCCTTACAGAAGAATTTATCCGTTCAAAAGTTGAATTGCTTACTGAAAAGATTAACTCGAAATTCAAGTATGCGCGGTTCAATCTCTTCAAAACGAACATCAATGGCGGTATTGAAGAGATCTGCGAGACGACGTTTGACGGAGTTCCATATTCAAGTGGCCTGAACAATGCTGCACGTATCAACGTTGGTATCGACATCATCAACACACTGACGGAGCATTTCGGAATTAGAGCTCCTATCTTCGTCGACAATGCAGAGGCAGTTACCCAATTGATTGATACGGATTCACAGTTAATCAGCTTGGTTGTTTCTGAACAGGACAAGCAGTTGCGGATTGAAAAAGCCATTGAAGAGGATGGTGCGGCATGACTCACACGCCCGGCAAATGGAGATTAGGAAACAATCGAGACACCGTCGTAACAGATCCTGATCAAAATACAGGAATTACAGATATTCATTATTATGGCGGCAAATTAGTCGCAGAAAGTATTTTTAGTGGCGCAGACAGATGTCTTATAGCATCAGCGCCCGATATGCAAAAACAATTAAATCAACTAGCAGAAGTAATAGCAAGAAACCTAACGGCGTGGGATACATCGAAAGACAAGACACAAGGGCTGTGGCCTGAAGTCTATCTTTCGAACAAACACTGGTACAAAAAGCTTACAGGGGAAGAGTATACGTTTTCGAGAGCAATCAAGAAATTCAATATCTAATAGGGGGAAAAATAAATGACAAAAGAGCCAACTCAATCAGTAGCACTAATCCAAAAAGACATTACAAACGACGTCAACAATGCCCTAATAAGTTTGCAGGAAGAGGGTTTAGTTTTACCGACGAACTACAACCACAGCAATGCCCTAAAGAGTGCATTCTTCGCACTATCTAATAATGCCGGCGGAAATCTACTCGAGATTTGTTCCAAGGCGTCCGTAGCAAACGCACTACTGGATATGGTGACACAAGGTCTAAGTCCCGCAAAAACACAATGCTACTTCATCAAATATGGTGATACATGCAAACTGAATCGTTCGTACTTCGGCACACAAGCCGTGTTGAAACGTTTAAACAACGTCAAAGACATTTGGGCAAACGTAATATACCAAGATGATGTTTTCGAATACGAAAATGATCGCGGCCGAGAAAAACTGTTGAGTCATAAAACGGCATTTGAAAATCGAGACAAGGAAATCATCGGCGCGTATGCCATTGTACAAACTGGTGATGAAGAAGTACTGACAGTCATGACCAAAAAGGAAATCGATGCTTCTTGGAGTCAATCAAAAACCCAACAAGCAGTACACAAGAAATTCCCGCAGGAGATGGCAAAACGTACCGTAATCAACCGTGCAGCAAAAGGGTTTATTAACACTAGCGACGACAGTGACCTCTTGGTTGAATCAATCAACAATACAACTGAAAACGAATAAAAGAATGAAAGAAAAGAGATCAATCCAGAATTCGAAATTAAAGAAAATGCAAATACGGAATCGTTAGATATTCAACCGGAAGCCTTTGAAACACCTAGGGAAGATATTGACGTAAGCACAGGAGAAATCATTTCGGAACCACTAGTGCAACCTGCACCAGAGCCAATCACTACTAGCGGTCCGGGATTTTAATTGATTGAGATCAATACACTTGCAACAGGAAGTACGGGGAATTGCTACTGGATCACAGATGGCATAACCCCCCTCCTCTTGGAGTGCGGGATATCGTTCAAAAGCATACAGAAAGCACTCAACTTCAAGACTTCGGACATAGCGGGCGTATTGGTTACACACGAGCATAAAGACCATTGTAAAGCCGTCAATGAGGTTGCAGACCGTGGTTTGAATATCTACATGTCATTAGGCACGAAAAACGCACTAGGAATTGATCATCATCGTGTGAAAGTAGTGGAAAACAAGAAACAATTTCGAATAGGCACGTGGATTATCCTTCCTTTTGACACGGAACATGATGTTTCTGAACCATTTGGCTTCCTTTTAGCGAGTGAAAACGGCGGAAAACTACTTTTTCTCACAGATTCGTACTATTGCAGGTACAAATTTAGTGGGATTACACACCTAATGTTGGAATGTAACTACTCAAAAGCGATTTTAGACGCGAATGTTACATGTGGACGTGTGCACGAATTTCTAAAAAAGCGGATTATGAGCAGTCACTTTTCACTTGAAAACGTGCTTGATTTTTTGAAGGTTAACGATCTGTCAAAAGTTCAAGAGATTCATTTATTACATTTGTCGCATAGTAATTCGGATGAAGCGTTATTCAAAAAAGAAGTGCAAGAACTGACTGGAAAACTAGTATTCGTTCCTTAAAGAACGTAAAGAAGGGTGATTAACCATGAGTAATGTTAAATGGATAAAGCTAAGTACGCAGATGTTTGAGGATGAAAAAATAAAACTGATAGAACATATGCCGGACGCCGATACCATCCTCATTATCTGGGTTAAGTTGCTCTCGCAAGCAGGAAAAGCGAATGCGAACGGCTACATTTATTTGAGCGAAAACATCCCTTATACGGATGAAATGTTAGCAACGATTTTTGGCAGACCGCTTAACACAGTCCGGATGGCTTTAGGTATTTTCAAGCAGTTCGGAATGATCGATATTGATGACAATCATTTTATTAATATAGAAAATTGGGAGAAGCATCAGAACGTTGCGGGGTTGGATAAAATCCGTGAACAAAGTAGAAAAAGAGTAGCGAAACATCGTGAAAACAAGCGGCTCGGAGTAGGTAACGCGAATGTAACGTTACCTGTAACGCAAAGTAATGCAACAGAACTAGAACTAGATATAGAACTAGAAAGAGAGAAAGAAAGTAATAAGGGCGATGTCGCTAACGCTCCTGTTGTTTCTGATGATCTTTTCGAAGAGTGGTGGAATCTTTACGCTCACAAAGTCGGAGACAAAAAGAAATGCCGAACGAAATATAAGAGTTTGCTGAAAAAGAATAAGCATGAAGAAATCATAAGCGGCTCTATAAGATACAAGAATCACTTGGAAGCGTTGAGAGCTAGTGGTGAGTTCGCTCCTAATCCCAAGTATCCTTACACATTCTTAAACGGTGAAAACTTCAACGATGAATACGAAGTAGGAGGTGCATCGAGTGGAGGCAATAGCAGACGTAATGAACCGGTTAAACAATACGCGGATGGGATCAACTTCTGAAATCTGTTACGAACACAAAGTACAGGCGAACGGAAAAGAATACACGAAAGAAATCAGGAAAATAACGTTCGATGGCGAAATTTTCTGTCCGATTTGTGAGAGGGATCGCACCACACAGGAATTGAGCGACGAAGAAGACTTGAAAATTGAGCGTGCAATGGGTCGACGCAAGTACAACGTATTCCACAATCAAAGCATTGTGACTGACTCAGAACTTCTTAATGCGTCTTTCACAAACTACCAAGCTGTAAAAAAAGAAGAGATTGATAACAAAGAAAAAGCAACTAAGGCATTTACGGAATATAAAGAGGGTGAAACTTTCACCACGTGGATCTCGGGTGATCCGGGAGTTGGGAAGAGTCACCTGTCCATGTCGATTCTACGAAACTTAAATGAGTCGGGCAGTAAAAATAAAAGTTGTTTGTACGTTGAAATCGAAGAAATGCTTTCGTTAATTCGTGACAGTTACGACAACAAAGAGAGTCGTTATTCCGAACGGTATTTCATAGAGCTGCTATCCGGTGTTGATTACTTGGTGCTTGATGACCTTGGAGCAGAAGTGGGTGGATCTGGAACGAAAAAGGTTGCTACGGATTTTGTATTGCGAATCCTGAAAGCTGTAACAAATGCACGACAAGACAAATCAACAATCGTAACTACAAACTTAACGAGAGAAGAACTGGTAAGCATGTATGATGCCAGGCTCGTTTCTCGGATTATGAAAGATATATTCGTAATTAAATTTGATGATACGACAGATAAGCGGATTAAAAAATATGAAATTTAGGGGGAATCAGAATGCCTAAGCACATCATCAACAAACTAATCCTAACAGCGGGCGCGTGGAACAACACAGGATGCAAGGACAAGCATCTGGAACGACAATTCAACTCATTGCTCAACGAATTGCGCATAGCAGCAGGAACTACACCGGAGGGCGCTGTGAAGATGCTCATGGCTGAACTTGGCGAAGTGGAGGCGATGACGGCGTGAGGAAACTTGAAAGAGATTACATCTGCGAAGAATTGATTTTTGGGCATGGTGTTACAAGAGGTCCGAACGACGAATTTTTGTCCAGTATGGACTATCGCTCTCTTGTTAGTTTACTAGCGGTACGAGAAGCGGTGAACTCGTAATGGAGCGTATTAAAAAAGAACGGGAATACATCCGGAACGAATGGTTCAAGGATCATGTCGCGACAGTAACTGAACATGGAGGCGTGACATTTCTTGATTGGAGTAAGCCGGGAACGTCGTTCTACTCAGTTAGATATATTTTCTCGGGATCATCGTTGTTCATCACGGGCGATATAGGAGATGCGGTATTTTCCCTTACTTGGCGTGCGACAATCGAAAGTTTTGAGAAAGTGAATCTTAGTTATCTCATGAAGAAATTATCGTGCAGCTCTCGTGATCGTTGGAATTTCAACGACGAAGAAGCTTATAGACAACTTGACGAATGGCTCGCTGAAAGTATCCACGATCTTGAAGATAACGAAGATGGAGTCCAAACAGCGAAGGATATCCACCGTGACTTACGAAGTGCGGTTTTCGAATATGGCAACGAAGCGGTATTTAAGCATGAGGCGTGGAGGTGTTATCACGAATATGAAGACACTGATGCCGAAGAATTTGAAATGATTTCAGATTTCGGTAGGCAGTTGCCGAATGAGTTTATCGCTTATCACCTCGGTATCCAGATGGCGAATGAGCAGCTGAAGAAGGTGACGGAATGACAAGAATTCTGCATTACCCTGGCTCCAAATGGTCTATGGCCGAATGGATCATCAGTCACATGCCAGAACACAAAACGTATTTGGAACCATTCTTCGGATCCGGAGCGGTATTTTTCAACAAAGAACGTTCGGGCATCGAAACGATAAATGACCTTGATAGTAGCGTCGTGAATCTCTTCAAGGTGGTTCGTGATAATCCTTCGGAATTGGCTCAGCAAATAAGATTCACGCCACTTTCTCGAGAAGAATATTACAAGTCTTATCTGGATCCGGATCCCTGCACAAGTGAAATCGAATTAGCCAGACGATTTCTAGTCCGATGCTGGCAAGCCATTGGTGCTAAAACGAGCGATCGGACAGGTTGGCGCAGCTTGATAGTCTCAAATGGTCCAGATACAGCCAAAGAATGGGACAGGCTCCCTGAAAAGATATTGAAAGTTGCTGTTCGACTGAAAGAGGCGCAAATCGAAAGTCAGCCGGCTATTAAATTAATCGAGCGATACAAACGTGAAGAGGTTTTGATTTATGCGGATCCACCGTACATCATTGAAACCCGAACGAAACGGCATTACAAACACGAAATGACGATTGAAGACCACGTTGAATTACTTGAAGTCTTAGATGCACATCCAGGACCCGTTCTTTTATCCGGATATGCGCATCCGATTTATGACGATCGATTAATAAGTTGGAAACGCATAACGCGGGATGTGACGGCAGAAGCCGGGGCTAAAAGGCAGGAAGTGCTTTGGATTAACCCAATAGCTGCGGAGTTCGGATTTCAACAGCGGTCATTAGAATTGGATACAGTGTAATCTTTACAACTGAATTTAGCACACCAGTTCCATATACGTCCCTAATTGGTTGTAGTGAATGAATACACCAAATCAACTATAGGGCGCTCAGAATCGATGGAAAACAACATTGTACGCTCTGTTAGTAGTCTAGTGAAACTTTGAAAGGGTGAGTACTGTGAATATTGAATGGCAATGGCAGCAGGAAAACGCGGAGTTACGAATAGAAAATCACGAGCTAAGGAAAAAAACTCGAACTTTTTTCTGGTAATCGATTGATCACGGAACATGCGCCAGTTATCGCTAAAAAGAATCGGTGGACTGACAAAGAACGTGAAATTGCAAAGGAAAATGGGTTGTCTGCAAATCATATGAATCTCGTTAGCGCTCGCATTGGCAAAGGGTGGACAAGAGAAGAAGCGTTGAACACTCCTAAGATGTCGTTGGAAGAACAAGCGGAACGCATTGGGGAAGGTACTAGGGCTTATCACGAACGGAGGAAAAAGGATGAGTGCATGTAATCGATGCGGTAGAAAGCTGAAAACGCAGAAATCGATTGATGATGGTTATGGTCCAGTCCGCAAGAAAAAACAGGCTGCTGAAGATGCGGAGTTTGAGAAAATCCAAATCACGCTTGATGAGGTTGTTCAGTCGGGGGTGGCAGTTTGAGAAAAACATACAGTCCATCCCATGCAAACCGTGGTGCAGGGCTTGAAAGATTGATAGACATGACGAATCAACAGTATCGCAATAAGGGTGTTGCGGATATTCGAAAGATCCCGACGCCCGTGCAAATTCAAAGCAACAGAGCCGGAAAAGTCACGGGGTACACAATGAAACCGGAATGGGTGGACTACTCGGGTGTTCATGATGGTAGGGCAATCGTATTCGATGCAAAGGAAACATCTAGCAAGACGAGTTTTCCGCTAGAAAACATTTCGGGACATCAGTATGAGTTGTTGAAATCTTGGCATCAGAAAGGCGCGCAGTCATTCTTGCTCGTTTCTTTTACCAAGGTGGATGAAGTATACCTGTTACCTTTCGAACTGTTGGAGCTCTACTGGGAGGATGCTAGAAATGGTGGCAGGAAGTCCATTCCATACACGGAGATGATTTTGCGTTGTGATTTAGTGAAAAGTGAAAAAGGGTACGTGCTGCATTATCTTAAATCACTTTAAGGGAGATGAGGGTATGAAGGTCACAGTAAACGAGCAAGCGCAACGCTTTTATCTAGCGTTTGAAAAATGGGAATCAGCAGTTGGTCATGAAATTAAAGTGGGGAAATACCGATTCTGTGCCATTCCGCTCAGTAAAAATATCAACATTTCAGAAGTAACATCCGGCATGAAGATATTTGATATCCCGCTGGACCTCGGGACCATGGTGGTAACAGCCACTAAAGAAGGTTCGTTGGAGTTTTTTGGACATGTCGGCAATCGGATTAAAAAGATAATCGAGCGAACAATTAATTTTGATGAGCAACTTGAAAAAAAGAAAGAGATTTCAATTTTGCGCTTAGGAGAAATGCCGGCCATAGAAAACGTTGACGTCTTGTGAACGGCGTGTGGCGTTTGTTGTATCGGTGGGAAAAGGACCAGCGGGTTTGGTTATATGAGCCTTTGTTGCAAAAGGAACTGTATGACAAGAGGCAAGAGGGTTGGAAGTTGTGGAAGTGAAAGAGCGAGGTAATCCACACCGTTGCAAATGTAACGAAGACACATAGGTGTGATGTCTCTACTTTTCAAATACCACAGTTGTCACAAACAGAGGAGTAAGAAAAAGTACTTATAAAGATTAATAGTAATGAAAAGGCAGCAATAGAGCTGCCTTGCAAATTAAAATTCTACTTCACTAGTTTCGTTTGTGTTAGCAAACCAACTCAGTACTTGATTGTGATGGTTAATGATTTGTTGTGCAGTTAATTCTTCAGAGCCCCATGTACTATGGGAATCTGTTACAAGTGTTACTTCATACTTCATGCTAAATGCTCTTCGGGTAGTTGTATCTACACATACCTCAGATTGAATACCAGTTATAATTAAATGTTTAATTTCCTGTTTTTTAAGTTCTTTATCTAGATTGGTATTGAAAAAAGAGTCTGGTGTTGTCTTTTGAATTAAAATATCGATCTCAGTTGGAGAAAGGTCAGGATGAATTTTCCATCCGTTTGTGCCGTGTTCTAATGGTTTTCCAACGGGGGAATTGTGTTGGATATAAAAGATAGGCGTATTAGTAGCACGGGCTTTGAATAGTAGTTGTTTTAAATTTTTGAGTAGTTTTTCCCCGTGATAAACGGGATTTTCATCGGAAAACATTCCAACTTGTACATCGATAATTAACAATGCTTTCTTATCCATATTTATAACCTCCTAAGTTCCGAAACGTTCGTTCTCTATAAGGATACACAAAAGATATCCGTTATTACAGGAGAAATTAATAGATTTTTGGGGAAATATCACTCAGTCCGACCATAAAGCGCAATAAAAAAAGCCCTTAAAAAGGCCGGAACTTAAAGAAATCTATCGACTATATTACGAAAATGAATTGTCTGCGAGCCAGGTGGCTAAAGCCATCGACCGAAGCACAAGAGGGAACAAAACTTAGATCATCCCCTGAATACAGTGAAAAAATTAGAATCACTCAGCTTGGCGAGTCGAATAGGTAATACCCCCCTTTTCTATATTTACAATCTATCAAATAAAAGTTTTGGTGTGAAGATACTGGTAAAAAAGCGACGTGCAACTAGAGGAGTGATCAAGTGACCGCATATCAAGAAATAATCAAGCTATTACCGCAATTACCATTCGAGGTGCTGAAAGATATTGAAAGGCGCACCGGTGACTGGATGTGGAGCGGTGGAAATGAGAATGATCCGTATATTCATCAGCAGTTGCGGTATGCCAAACGATTTGTGAAGGAGTGAGGAACATGCAAGAACGTATTTTTACAGATAAAAATGGCGAGCAACTTATTGTGCGTCATCGAAAATCAGCTGTATTTTTCTTGCGTGAAACAGATTTAAGTATTGATGGATATTCATTCCCTTGGTGGGTAGATACGACGCCTAGTATCCAGCGGAGTGAGCTAGAACGGAGCTACAGGTTCACCCAAGAAGCGTTTGAGTGTTTTGTTGAATACATGGAAGAGATTGCTCTAGAGTCTTGGAAGAGCTTCATACCAAAAGAGGCAGATAGTTTTGGAGCTGATTACGCGGAGTACTATGACAGAGATTTTGATAGCAACGGAGATTTAAGTGTCCGTAAAAACCGACTTAAGGTTGATGGACCTGGTCAAAACAAAACGGGTGACCCAATCGCTCGCCTGTATAAATTCAATAAGCGTAAGTTTGAATCGTTTGTTTATGATCTAAAGAAATTAAGGTGTGATGCCAGTGGTGCAGCAACTAACAATATTTGATGTGCCAGCAATAGCGTTTGAGCTTGGTGACACGGTTGAGGTTGTCGTCAATGTGGAGGAAAAAGAAGTTGAGGATTATTACTATCTCAAATTGTATGAGGGGTCGAAGGGCGAATTGTGAAGTTTTTACCTCTAGGGCAGTATGAGGTTTTGTTTGCGAAGTCTAATCAGATTAGGATATTTCGGCATGGTGAATTGAGGAGGAGTGAGTGAGAATGACTGAAGCGAATGAGGAACGGTTGGGGACTACGAAAAACTCGGTACTGCATGCAAGAAATTTCATAGGAGAAGACGGGATACTGAAATTTCAAAATGGAGAAAAGGTACTGAATGATTTTGATTGGGTAATCGAACGGGCGCAGGAGTTGGAGATGATTATAGAAAAGCATGCACCAGAGGGACGTAATTATACCAATGCCCAGCACGTTGAAATATTGCAAGAAAACAAGCGGTTGCGTGAAGCGTTGAAGTACATCGCAAATCATCAAACAGTGGGCGAAGGATATGAGTATGCGGACCAATACGCAAATAGCTTTATTGCGAAAGCACGTCAAGCATTGGAGGGGACGGAATGAATCCAGAAGAAAATCGCAAGATCCAACACATCGCTGAAAAGGTTAAATTCCTCAGAACGCATGAAGGATTGAATCTGAAAGACTTGGCGGCGGGATTGAAAATGTATCGTGAACGCATTATGAATTTGGAAATTGGCGTCGAAAGGGCAGATTTACAGGACGTCATTCGGTACTGTGACTACTTTGGATTGGATTATGAAGGGTTTTTGTTTGATGCTTTTCCGGAGTTTAAAGCGGCTTATGTAGCGGACAGTGAAAAGATGATGAGGGCGATCGGGTACAAGATTTGAGCAAATAAAAAAGACCGGATTCCTCCAGTCCCAGCAGACAGATTATAACACAAGGAGGGGTCCTGGTGAATTTACAAGAATTGAAGATAGATCCGAGTACAATGGTTTTAGAAGTTGACACAATGCATATACCAAACAGTTGTGTAATCGTGATTTGTGATGGAAGAGTGAAATTAAGAGAGCTTCCTCCACACGGAGAATATAAAATTATTACACATCAAGGGAAAGTTAAAAGAATGCACAAAGGAGAAGGAGAAGAGTTTTAATTTTTCTTCAAAGTTTATTTGCATATGTTTTGGCATATGTTATGTTAGGGATATCAGAAAGGAGGGCAACATGAAATCAAGAGAAATCATTAAAATATTAGAAGCCGATGGTTGGGTATGGAAAAGGACAAACGGTAGTCATTATATATATAAACACCCTCAAAAAACCGGTACAGTTCCAGTTCCGCATCCAAAAGATGATATCCCAATCGGTACAGAGAGAAATATTTTTAAACTGGCGTGCTTATTAAAATAAGCTGCCAGTCTCTTGAATAAGTGTTGCTACTAAACAAGGAGGTGTAATATGCCTAAATATATGTACGTAGCTAAATTTGAATGGGAAGATGAATCAAATGCCTATAATGTTACCTTTCCCGATCTTCTAGGATGCGTAACATTTGGAACTGATATAGCGGATGCTATTCATATGGCTAAAGATGTTTTGGAAGGTTTTTTGTTAGTTGCTGAAGACGATGCTGAAGTGATTCCTGATGCATCTGATTTTCAACAATTGAACCATTCCATCAGCGGGAAAGATTTTATTCAATACGTCGAGGTGGACACGGATTCCGCTAGGAGAAGGGAGGATAATAAATCAGTCAATAAAATGGTTACACTACCAAATTATTTAGTACAATTAGGGAAAGAAAACAACGTCAATTTCTCGGCTATGCTTCAAAAGGCATTGAGAGAAGAATTGAATCTTGAATAAGTAAGCCTAGAGTACAAAGATGAATATAGACATAAGAAAATGCAGAGGGAAGAGTGGGAAGAGTTTTGAATAATCATGAAAAGTCAATTGATGAACAGCTTGATTAGATATTTGAGTTTATGAGTCATTCGAATAAGTATCATATTGAAAAGATTAAATTATTTTCTGATAATAAGTTTGTAGATAAAGTAGAAGTAGATAATTTAAATAGTGTTATTAAAAAACTATCAGATATATTAGATGCGCCACCGCAATTTATTATTCAGATGGAAGGTGAAGATAAGCCTGTTTTCGATACTTATATTGAATCATTATTGAACGAAATTGTTTATTCTATAAGGAAAGTAATTTCTTCAGTAAAAAATGTGGAAACTTATCATATGTTAAGCTTCTATAGTAATTACTATGAGGACAGGGAGTTTTCAGGTTTCTTGACTGATATATATGCTAAGGAATTTTGGGGAAAAACTGAAATTGCGTATATTAGAATGGCTTCTACTTGGGATAGAATCGGTCAGTTATTAAGTTTCATTTTTTTTAATATTAGACAATATGACAGGGAAGGGTTTCTTTCTACTGTACAGCAGATTCATATTAATATCATACCAATGTATGAAAAACTCAAAACATCCGATTCATGGAAGAGTGTTTGGGAATACTCAAAAAAAGAAGATATAGAAGGGCTTAAATGGATGCTGTTAAGAAGAAACTTGATTATTCATCAAGTAAGTCTTAAAAATGTTTCTTATTTAGATGGAGATGAGGTGGATGACTTATTTGATTCCCTTCATAACCATATATTAGATAATACGATTAAGAAAAAATTAAAGCCACTAAACAAGGAAGAGGAAAAGAATCAACTTTTATTCCACTTTGAAAAATTATTTGAAATAATTAATGATATCTATAATATATGTGATATAGGATTAGAAAAAATACCAAGAATAAAGTAATAGTCCCCCTGGCCAACCAGAGGACAACGATTGATTACAGCATTACGCTGTGTCATTTGTTGTCCTCTTTTTTATTTCAAAATCTGAACCTTCATAGTAACTATGAAATGATTAGTGCAATGCCCCAAATATTGATATGATAGAACTAGTAATGAACAGTGTCGTAGTTATTTCGGAGGGTATTGCTAAAGTGAGGGAGCTTCCGGGGCATGGGGAATATCGGATTGTTACGCATCAACGGAAGATTAAGCGGATGCGGAGGGAAGAAGGGGAAGGGTTTTTGAGGTGAAAATAATACTTGGCAATCTATTTCTATATTCTTTTTCTATATTCTTAGCTTATCTAACTATATTACTTCTTTTTCCTGTCCATTGGACTTTCAAAATCTTAGCAGTCATGTTAGTTTTTTATAATAAGAAAGTATTGAGAAGTATAGAAAAAAACGAAGCTCATATCATAATAACCTCGCTCATGATTGGAATATCTCTTATATCATTGGTTGCGGCAATTAATATCTTAGTATTAATATTTAATGATGATAGGTTTTTTCTAGATGCGGGAAAATTAGTGAATTTATTTAATAAAGACGAAATAGAATTTTTAGCAAATTCTACATTGATTAGCGTTATAATTCTTTTCATTACTTCATATTACTTATACAAATATATTTATAATAAATCATTATGGATTTATTATAAATATCTGCAGAAATATAGATGGGCTAAACTAAAGTCTGAAACGAATAATAAAAAAATGTTAACTATTTTTACAGTAATAATAGTCTTTGCTGGCTTCTTGCCTGTATTCATTGAGCAAATTGTTGAACGAGATGAAGTCTTAGAAAAAATTAAGAGTTTAATATTGGGTACTTTCTTAACTACGTTGATACCATATATTCATTTACTAAATAAGGATACACAAGACTAATAAATACCTTAGTCCCCCCAGCCAACTGGAGGACAACGATTGATTACAGCATTGCGCTGTGTCATTTGTTGTCCTCTTTTTTTATTTCAAAAAGGAGTGAGGGAAATGAAATCGTTGCAAGTAGAGTTGGTTGGAAAAGGGCTCTCTGATGCTCGTACAGGCGAAGTAGAGCAAAAGAATACCGGGACAAAGGGGAAGTCGTCGGAACAACTGTCTGATAGGGACTGGGCTGAACTGATGGGGAGTAATCGACAGACCTACAAACGGGTGAACGGGGCAATTCGTAAACGATAAATAGGGGGCGGGGAGCTTATGACAGAGAAGCAGATTGAGCAATTATTGAAAGATTATCATTGGATGATTAATAGCGTAAAGATCATGCGCGAGGGATTGAATGAGGTTGGCGGTAACTTTACAGCTCAATACGGATTAGAGGCAGCTATGCCGAAAGCAGCTGGCGGTCATAGCGATCCTATTTATCAAGAGTTTTCAAGAAGGGAAAAGCGGTGGAAGAAGATTAGTGATTATGAGCAGAAAATAAAGATGGTGCAGGATAAAATTCATTTGATTACGGTTGATAGGGAAATTGAGGTGTTGCATTGGTTGCTTGAGGGGAAAAGTTTGCGGTGGATTGGGATGCATATGGGGTTCTCGGACCGTCATATTGGAAGAATAAAAGATACAGTCATTCGGAAAATGTCGCATATGTCGGATACGTCGGAGAAATGACGAGCGTTCAATCACATTGTTATACTTAAAGGCAGGTCGGGGAGTTGGGGTGTGTGGTTTTGAGGGTATAAAGAAAAAGGGGGCGTTCGAGCGATCAGACCCCTCCGTAAGCCCCGATACATACGAGGGTTAGTCTTTGGTATACTTATACATTGTAAGTTAGGGAGGGAAAACTATGAAGATTTATGTTCTTGAGGTCACTACGCGTGATATTGAACGGGAGCAAATAGAGGAATGTATCGTGCTTGCCAACAGCGAAAAGGAAGCCATTGAATTAGCGAATAAAGAAAGAAAAGCGGAATGGTTTGTTGTAGAAGCGCATAGTACTGAAGTCGCAAAGGTAATACAATCTTTTATTAATCACGGATAACATTTCGGCATCTTTCGGGGTGCTTTTTCTATGTAATAAAATCCAGCTAACATGATGGGGGTACGAGCGAGCGGCGTAATCCTTATTAACGGCCCGGATACATACGTGTGATATTTTGGAGATTGCTCACCTTTCTGATATATTGTCAGTTGGGGGTGGAGAGATGAAAGATATAAAGAATCAAGCTAGCATCCCTTTTTGGGTGTTTATCCTAAGTGGTTTTATAATTATTGTGATAGTACCTGGACTTCTGGCATCAATCATGAACATCGGGATGTTCAACTTTGCTCCAGGGGGAACGGATGGGTGGCTAAGTTATTGGGGAGGGTATTTAGGAGGAATCGTTGGTTTAATAGCAGTAGTTTTGACTACTCAATTCCTAATTAGTAATCAAAATAAACAGCATACCCAAATGATTGAAAATCAAAATAAACAACACTTAGAACAAATCGAAGAACAAAGGGTAGCCATTAAACGCGCTGCTGAATTAAATGATATTAAAGAAAGAAACAGAATTAGTTTGACGTATCTATTGAAGAAGAATGAAGAGGCACTAGAAGTGATAATTGAAATTCAGGACTTATTCAGAACGTACTTTGGATTGATAATTAGATTTGCTGAGTACCATGATAAAGGATTTAGGGTGAAGGTGGAGTTCCGAAAACTCGGAGGGTCTGGCAAATCGGAAGACATGGAGAGATTGGAGTATTTAGAAAGGAATTATGAAGAAGTATCGATTTTTATCAATCAAAAACTGGATGAAAATTCAGATACTAGACTTCAGATTATTAAACTTCTAGGTGTTTTGGTCGCTAAAAGTATTCACTTTAAAAAGTTCGATATCTTAAAAGAGAAAATAGATATCGAAGGTACGCTTATTGAAATGTATGAAAAAATAGAAAGCGTAAGGCAATCTAATGATAAAATCATTGAAAGTCACGAAGTCGTAATGGAGGAACTAAATAATATTGTTAGAGAGAAAAGTACCTTGCTTAACGGAAAAATGGATGCAATTCTAGAAGAGTATGGGGGTGAAGCGGAAAGACTTTTGGAAGGTATTAAAAACGGGGAGAGCACATAAAATGCTCTTTTTCATTTTTGTGAAATGCAATTAGCGTAAGGAGGATGAGTGGTGATGTGATGTGCCTAATTGGGAGTTAATACAAAAAGAATGGGAAACAACAAAAATAACGCTTGCTGCATTAGCTGAAAAGCATGATGCGAAACTCGGGACGTTGAAGAGTAGAAAGAGTCGTGAAGCTTGGGTAAGAAGTCCATCTGTTAAGGGTGCAACCAAAAAGAAAAAGGATGCATCCATTTCGAAAAGGATGCAACCGAAAGAAGCCATTGTAGAGTCGGATGATTTAACCGATAAGCAGAGGCTTTTTTGTATTTACTACATTAAGTATTTCAATGCGACTAAGGCTTATCAGAAGGTTTATGAGTGTGACTATGTGGCGGCAATGGCAAGTGGTAGCAGGTTGTTAAGAAATGCTAAGGTTTCCAAAGAGATTGACAGGATGCGCAACGAAGCACTAAGTGAGAAGAAGATAAGCGCTGATGACGTCCTGCAGAAGTATATTGATATCGCTTTTGCTGACATAGGCGATTATGTGCGTTCAAATGACGGCTTTCTAATATCGCTTAATCCATTTGGTGAAGTTGATACTTCAATAGTGAGTGAGATTAGTAATACTGAGAATGGCCCGAAGATAAAACTTGCAGACAAAATGAAGGCATTAGAAATGCTTGCTAAATACACGGACGTACTATCTGACAACGATAAGAAGCGATTGCAGGAAGAGAAGTTGAAAGCCGATATCACTAGAACGAAAGCTGAAATCGAGAAACTAAGTGGCAACAATGACTATGGCCCAATCGAAATCATGATTAGTCGAAAGGGTGAGCGTTAATGGTTGCGATACAAAAAGAAGTGAATCCTCATTTCGAGGATTTTTTGTTTGACTGGAATCAGAAGTTTCAGTTCTTGGTTGGCGGCTATGGTTCATCGAAGAGTTACCACGTTGCTCTGAAGCTAATCCTTAAACTATTAAGTGAGAAGCGCACAGCCTTAGTAGTTCGTGAAGTCTATGACACCCATCGAGATTCAACGTTCTCTCTACTTGAAGAAATCATAAATGAGTTGGAATTAGACCATAAAATACGTTGTATGTCGTCGCCAATGCAAATCCGATTCCCGAATGGCAGCAAGATCATATTCAAAGGGATGGATAAACCACAAAAGCTAAAGTCGATTCACAACGTGTCACTCATTTGGTTGGAAGAGTGTTCAGAGATTAAGTATGAGGGTTTCAAGGAGTTGCTAGGACGGTTGCGACACCCGTCCCTAAGGCTTCTATATGATTCTTTCGACAAACCCTGTTGGTGAGGATAACTGGACGTTCCTGCACTTCTTCAAGGATGACCGAAACAAACGATTAGTATTGGATGACCAAGAGTTATACGAAAAGCGGACAATTATCGTGAACGGAACTTACTACCATCATTCGACTGCTGACGATAATCTATTCCTTCCTGCCAGTTACATTGAACAACTGGAAGAAATGAAAGAATATGATCCAGATCTTCACCGTATTGCTCGGGAAGGTCGTTTTGGCATTAATGGTAAACGTGTTCTACCGCAGTTTGAAGAGTGGTCACACGAAGCTGTAATGAGTGCTGTTAACTCTATACGTAAACCAATTGAGCGCGTAGGGATGGACTTTGGGTTCGAAGATTCATATAACGCGGTTGTTCGAATGGCTGTGGACCATAAAAATAAATACCTTTATATCTATTGGCAGTATTACAAGAACCATATGACGGATGATCGCACGGTTGTTGAATTAGATGAGTTTAGGACATCCAAAGAGTTAATTCTTGCTGATAGTGCTGAGCCGAAAACAATTCAATACTTTAAGCAGCAAGGATTCCGGATAAAGGGCGCGAAGAAATTCAGCGGCTCTCGTTTGGCCAACACAAAGAAGGTCAAGCGGTTCAAGAAAATCATTTGTTCATCTGACTGCCCGGACGTCCTGAGGGAACTGAAATATTTAACTTACAAGGAAGACAAGAACGGAAACATCATCCCGGATGACTTTAAGATCGATCCCCATACGTTCAGCGCCATCTGGTACGGGTTGGATGGATATGAGGTGTCTGACTTAAAAGGTGGTGCAGTGTCTGTATTGAAATGAGGTGACTATATGCTAATTGAGGACCTTTACCGTGCACCTTGGCACGAACGAATGAATGAGGTGATAAAAGACATGATTGAAGACGTCACTACAGACCTTGAGATATTGGTGCAGGAGATTCAAGAATGGGAAAAAAGCGAACGCCGTAAGAACATGGTTACAGGCGAACTCTACTATTTGAACAAAACGGATATCCAGCTGAAAAAACAAAAGATTGCGTGGAAATCGAACACTAAGTTGGCACACGGCTTCGCCAAAAAGCTTGTTGACCAGAAGATCGGATACCTGTTGTCGAAAGAGCCTACATTCGGGACAGAGAATATACCTTATCGCGTTCTGATGACAGAAACATTTGACCGGGGTCTGCTGAAAAAGATTAAAAACGTCGGTAAAGAAGCGATCAATAAGGGGATTGCGTATCTTCATCCATTTTTCAATGAAGAAGGAGATCTTTCATTCAAGAAATTTCCGTCTGAGCAGATTATCCCTAATTGGGCTGACAATGAGCATATGGAGATTCTATCATTTACTCGCGTTTATGAAGTGACAGCCTACGAGGATAAGAAAAAGGTAACAAAAAAGAAAGTGGAATACTACCATTCACAAGGCGTTAAGTACTTCGTTTTTGAAAGCGGTAAACTTATTCCGGATGTTCCGGGAGGTATCGAGAAAAACTACCACTTCCTAATCGACGACGAACCGTATGTGTGGGAGAAGACTCCACTTATCCATTTCAAGTACAACGAAGAAGAACAACCTTTGATTGATAGCATTAAGTCGCTCGTAGACAACTACAATACACAGGCGTCAACCAATGCGGATTTATTGGCTGATATTCCCAAATTCATCTACAAGCTTATTAATTATGGTGGGGTCGATTTGGCTGAATTCCTTTCTGACTTGCATGAGTTCATGGTAGTTAAAACAGATGAAAACGGCGATGTCGATAAGTTGCAGGCGGATATTGAAACCGATGCAGTAGAGAAAGAAATTGATCGTAACAGGAATTCCATCTATGAGTTCGGTCGAGGTGTTGACACTAGAGAGGTTGGTCTTGGAGATGCTTCAGGTGTGGCGTTACGTTTCCGTTATTCAGATTTGGATATGGATTGCAACATACTAGAAGCCGAGTTCCAGTCAAGTTTCGAGCACATGATGTGGTTCATTAATCACCATCTATTTGTAACAGGTCAAGGAGATTTCACGGAAGAAAAAATCAATGTCATCTTTAATCGCGACATCATCATTGCTGAAACAGAGGCAATTGATAATGCTTCAAAATCATTTGGCATTCTTGATGATCAAACAATTCGCGAAAATCACCCTTGGTATAACGAAGAGGTTGAGAAACGTTTAAAAGTGCAAGAAGCGAAATTGCAGAAAGAAATTGAAAAAGAATATGCGAATGCTTTCCCACTGAAAGAAGTGAAGGTAGATGGCTAAACCAAGCAAGAAGTATTGGGAAGGCCGTTCTGCTCAACGTGAAATAGAATCACAGGTCATTGCTGACAAATATCTTGCCCAAATGGATGTAAAGCTACGTGAATCACAGCGTGAGATTCTAAAAGAAATCGAATCCTTTTATGGCCGTTATGCTGTCGACAACAAAGTATCAATTCAAGACGCGAAAAGGTATCTGACGGCAAAGGAAATGAAAGATTTCAAGAACATTGATTTAAAACGGTTCCGTGAAATGTCATTGGATGGTAATCCTGAATACGACAAACTTTTGAATTCGATAAGCTATCGTTCGCGAATATCCCGACTGGAAGCTGTTAACGCGCACATCGAGATTACTATGATGGAGCTGTATGGTGGAAAGAATGGGTTACAAGAGTATGCGAACACCGGTCTTGCTGAAGTTTATCAAAACTCATATCACAAATCGCTATACGACATTGCAAAGGGTGGAAATGATATCAGCATTGTCGGACTGACCGACGACCGAATGAAAGAAGTTCTCTCCTACAATTGGAGCGGAAAAGAGTTCTCTGACCGTATTTGGGACCATCAATCGGGTGCACTTCAAACCATTCGTAAAGAGATGGAAAGAAGCTTTGTATCCGGTCGTTCGATTCAACAGACTTCGAAATCAATCATGGATGCTACAGACGTTACTCGTTCGCGTGTTGAAGCTTTAGTTAGAACTGAGGCTAATTTCTTCAACAACCAAGCATCAAAAGACAGCTACGATGATGCGGATATCGATGAATATGAGATTCTTTCCACACTTGATTTACGAACGTCTGAAATTTGTAGGGAACAGGACGGCAAGCGATACAAAACAAAAGACTTTAAGCCAGGAACGAATGCCCCTCCATTCCACGTCAGATGTCGTTCTACAACGATTCCGTGGTTTGATGAATCAGAATACACGGACGGAGAACAACGCCAGTCATTGGATGTCATGGTTGATTCACAGATATATCAGGAATGGTATGGCAAGAATGTAACTGGCAGTGAGTCAAATGAAAATAAAGAAAAGATGATTCAAAATCGTTTTGGTGATTTTGAGCAGATGAAGAAATATCAATCTGCAAAAGTTGAGGGTGCACCTAAGAGTCTTGTAGCATTCCAAAACTTGAAGTATAACAATGAAGAAAAGTATGAGCAATTGATGAAGGCTTATCGGAAGCGGAAAAAATAAAGGCGGTGGTGAACTTGCGTTTCAAGAAGTCAAATTCGAGAAAGGCACGGTGATCTCGCAAATCTCGGTTTGTTGTTCTGTTATGCAACCATTCGTCTGTTTGGTATTTAAGACGTTAAATCAAAAGACAAATCCGAGGTCGATACCCTCGTAAAAAAACGTAATTTGAAAGGATGACTGAATTGAATAAAGAACAATTAATCGCACTAGGTTTAACTGAGGAACAAGCAGATAAAGTCGTGGCAGGCATCGGGACAATGATTCCGAAATCTCGCTTCGATGATATCAACGATGCTAAAAAGCAACTCGATATTGATTTGGCAGCTCGTGATAAGCAACTAGAAGATTTAAAAAAAGTGGATGCAGAAGGACTGCAAGCTGAAATTACTAGGCTCCAAGGTGAAAATGTTACCTCGAAAGCCGACTATGAAAGCAAGATTCAGAAACAGTCATATGAATTTGCACTTGAACGTGCATTAACGGATGCCAAGGTAAAGAACCCGAAAGCGGTAAAAGCACTACTCAATACGGAAGCCATCAAACTTGATGGGGAAAAGCTGCTCGGTCTTGATGAGCAGTTGAAAACCCTATCGGAGTCGGATGGCTATTTGTTTGCCCAAGATTCTGAAGGCAAGCCAGTATTCAAAGGATTTACTCCTATGGATGGTAAACAACAAATTAATACCGAACCTAAAGCGGGCGATTATGGTAAACAAATGGCTGAAGGTCTAGCGAAAAGTAACGAAGGTCTCGAAGATGCACGTAAATCTTACTTTGAATAAGGAGGAAATCATACATGAGTAAATTTGTTGAAACAACTTTCGGCAATAAAAAAGGTATTTTAAAGTTTCCGGATCACTATGTAAACCTCGCCGTGACAGTTAGTGACGCAGGTATTGTTGCTAATGTAGACAGTAAGAAAATTGTGCCTGCAGGAACTATCCTCGGGGGTGGTGTACTTGCAGATGACACGAAAGATGCGATTAAAGCTACAACTACTGCTGATGTGTCTAATGCGGAGGGTGTGCTGTTCAACGATACTGATGTGACATACGGTCCAGCACCTGGCGCATTATTAATTCACGGATTTATTGCACTCGATAAAATTCCTGAAGCACCAACCGCGGAAGAAGTAGCGGCACTTAAACAAGTTACATTTTTGAAATAAGAGAGGATGAATATTAATGCCAACTATTTTTGATTTAGTAAACGCGAAAGAAATTGGAACATATTTCGAGAATAACCCATCAAACAAAGTACCCTATTTCGGAGCTACATTGTTCCCTGCTAAAAAGCAACTCGGTTTAGACCTGAGTTGGATTAAAGGGGCGAACGGTTTGCTTGTTGCGCTTACTCCTTCTGAATTTGATACAAAGGCCACACTTCGTGACCGTATCGGATTCAGCAAAGTTCAAACGGAGATGCCATTCTTCCGTGAAGCGATGCGCATCGGTGAGAAAGACCGTCAAGAACTGAATCGGTTGCTTGCGACTAATCTGTCGGAAGCGTACAAGTCAATCATTAACAATATCTATGATGACGTAACGAACTTGGTTAAAGGTGCAGAAGTTCAACCTGAACGAATGATTATGCAATTGCTCTCAAAAGGCAAGATATCCATTAACGCTAACCGTGTCCCTCTTGATTATGATTACAAAATGAAAGATGACCATAAAGAAACGCTTCTCGCAGACGGTAAGTGGAGTGATCCGGCTTCAACTCCAATTCAGGACATTATGAGGTGGCAGGATGAAGTTGAAGAGAACACCGGGAGCCGTCCTACCAATGCCGTTATGACGCGGAAGACGTTCGGTTACTTGTTAGCTCATAAGAGTATTCGTCTCGATATGAATCCACTTGGCGGGCAGAACATCATCATGACTGACGCGATGCTGAAACAATATCTACAGACTCAGCTAGGTTTATCGATTGCGGTTTACAATAAAAAGTATCGGGCAGAGGATGGATCACTTCATAACTTCTACCCAGATGATCACTTCACACTATTCCCGGATGGATCACTCGGAAATACGTACTACGGAACAACTCCGGAAGAATCTGATTTGATGACTGGCAGTACGTCGGCTGATGTTCGTATTGTCAATACCGGTGTGGCGATTACAACAATCAAAGAACCACACCCGGTAAACGTCGAAACAATCGTTTCTGAAATCGTACTACCAAGCTTTGAAACAATCGATAATATATTCATAGCAAAAGTGAACTAAGAGGGGACTTGTTCCTCTCTATTTTTATTGAAGGAGGTAAATTTGTGTCAGAATTCAAAGTGACGTTCAACCGTAACGTCAAACTCAGTACTGACCGATACCGTAAAGGTGAATCAGCAACAGTTCCGGAAGATGTTTGTAATGCATTAATGGAATCAGGTGTGATTGATAGTGATTTTGAACAAATCGCAGTGAAGCGTCCGAAGGCGAAGAGTAAGGAGGAGTAACGGTGGAAGTAATCGATATTGTAAAGGTTAAGCTTCTCCCTGCCGAGCCACCAATAGCACTAATAGATATGTTTATTGAAGAAGTTGCGCAAGCAATTAAAACATATTGCAATCGAACTGACATCCCATCTGAACTTGCTTTCACTCATGCGAACATGGTAGTCGATATGATTACGGGTGAAAACCGCAAGAATGATCCAGAGGCACAGTCGTCTGTTTCGGCAATCAAAGAGGGGGACGTCCAAGTGACGTTTGGTTCGGCAAAAGTGGAGTCGCGTGAAAGAGCTACTGAAAAGCTACTCTTCGATTATTCGAAACAGCTGAACAAGTTTCGGAAGCTGAGGTGGTAGCATGAACATCCGTAACATTATGGCGAAGGCGACTGCAGCTGTTGAATTCATGTATGACAAGACTGCTGAGATTAAGCGTCATGTGGAGTATGAAAAGCCTAACGGTGCAGATGGCATGAGGTGGGAAGCAGTTCATTCCGAGGTGTCTTGTCGCTTATCATCCTCGACGCTTAACAATGCCGTACAGGGCGATGCGAACGTTATTCAATATGATGTGAAGTTATTCCTTTCGAGCGATTTCAAAGTGCTGGCAGGGGATGTAGTTATAGTAGATGGCGTGAAATATGAATCTGCTAAAGAGCCATTCATTTACGTGTCACACCAGGAAGTCCTTCTTCTTCGGAAGGGGTATGCGTAATGGGTTTCGAATTCAGCGAAATGAAAATAATGAAGCAAAACTTAATTGAGTTGAACAAGATGTCTCATGTCATTCATTTAAAAGTCGCTAAACGTGTTGCTCAATTGGCTATCCGAAAGGTTAAGGAGATGACGCCTGTTGACACTGGCGATTTACGTAACAACTGGAAATACCACATCGTTAAAAAGGGCGATACTTACACGATACTTATTTACAATCAGTTAAACTATGCGAGTTTTGTTGAGTCGGGCCATCGTATCGTTGTTGGCGGCGTAACGCTCGGATGGGTTGAAGGTAAATTTATGTTGAAACTCACAAAAGACGAAATGGAACGTATCGCACCGCGTATGTGGAAAAAGGAAGTCGAGAAGGAGATGAAGAGAATCTTTGGTCAATAACTTGAAGTCTCTCATAATCCGGCAAATTAAAGAAGTCTCTGGAAATGTAAAAGTATATGACGAACCGGTAAGGCAGGGGCTTGTAACTCCTGCTTTTTTGGTGCTTATTTTTAACAACCATCAAGAACTACAGTTAGCTAAATCAGTAAAGAGAACGTACTCGATCAACGTAACGTATTTTCCGTCTACTAAAGACATTAGAAGTGAATGTGACGATGTCTTTGAATTGTTCCAAACGGAATTCCGCTACATCGCAGATAAGCACCATGTGCACGAGATCGAGGGTGTTGTTTCGGATGATGTGCTAGTTATCACATTCACTGTTCAAGCGTTGTTACGCGAGGTCGTGGATGGTACGAAGATGCAAACACTTGGAGGTGTGACGGTTGAGTTCAAAAAATGAAAAAAGCAAGTTCAGTAAAACGGCTTTTATAGAAGCTGAAGCAAATAATAACAGCCGCAACTTGTTACAAGTTTTGCTGAAAGAGGATAAAACCTACACGCAGGATGAAGTTGCGAAGCTAGTTATGGATTGGAATAAAAAGGAGGTCAAGGGATAATGGCAGGTGGAAATTGGACTAAGCAAGACAAGGTGCGTCCAGGCGCCTATACGAATTTTGAAACAAACTCACTCACAGATTTAGAGGACATGCCTCCGACAGAAGTGGATGTACTTAGGAATCAAGTTGCTGAACTACAAGATGCTCTTATAGAAATTGCCGATATGATTGCCGGAGGTGCTGTATAATGGCTAAAATTTATTATCGGAAAATACAACGAAATGATGGATATACAATTGATGACGTGCCGGAGTTATGGGGTGCGGATGTACAAACATTATTAGATGCAGACAAAGACGCAGCTTAAGCTAGCGTTTTTTATTATGTCTGAAATGAGTAAATAGAAGGACTCCTTTTCTTTTATGTAGTATGGTAGATGTAATATCAAGAGGAAGAGGGGATAGTATGAATTTATCTGATAGTTTAGGCTTAGCTTTCTTCACCATTATTTTAACGTTATTAGTTAATCTGGTCTTTAAATTGTTACAAAACAAATTCGACTTTATGGTTGATACCAAAAAATTTAGAAGGGATCATTCCTACAATCAATTAAAGGAATTGTATTTTGAAATCTACGCAATAATTATTCAATCTGAGTTTTTAAGAAACTTTCATCAGATTGACGAGTTTAAATCTCTAAAAGAAGTTCCTTTCATAGAAATAGTAAGAACTCTTAAAAAAAATAAGCAAGATCTATTTTCGAGAGAGATTCTTGAAGAGAGCGAAGAGATTGTTGTGAATGCGATCACTAAGTTTAATAAAATTGGTTTAGTAGGTTTTATTTTAGAGAAAAAAGAATTTGCATCACCAGATTTATTGAAATTGGCGGTTGGATATAGATATATTCATGAGCATTACCAAAATGAAAGTTTTCCTGAAAAGCAACTGGAGAAGTTTCAAAAAAAAGAGTTGGAGTTTATATATCAAATAGTCACTATGGTTGTTAAGGAATTTAATGAGAAGTCAAAGTACTGTAATATGGAATACAATAAAACAGAAATAAAAGAAGGCGAACTGGATAAAGGTATTTTTGATGTCGAAAAAGTATTAGATTAATTAATACATCAAGAACGTCACACCGCCATTTCCATTTTGTGGCTTCACTAATGGACCATTATGTGTAGCACCAAGCACCTTTATGAGGTGTTTTTTTAATGCCTCATAAATGTGTGATTATGGTACTATGATAATAAATGTTGTTCTTATTAGTTTTACTTTAATCCTGTGAAAATTCTTCTTTCACTATCCTTTCCCGTTTAGAGTTATATCCATAAAATAAGAATTTAAAGTGTATGTAGTTCATATACAAGGTAAAATATAAGAGCTTTTACAATGGGGGGGAAATATATGATTACGCTTAGTAATACAGAAATTGATGGTTCAATTGATTCAATTTCTGGACAAATAGAATTTTTAATTTTATATGATAGAATTGAGAGTTTGATTAAGTTTTATAATTGTTCTCAAAATAATTATGAAGATTATATTAAAGATAAAAAAAAAGAACTTAAAGATTTTGAAAATAAGATCCAAAACCAAAAACATAGAACCTTTAAGGATGAGGATCTTGGAGAGTTGACATTTACAGAAGAGGAAATGACTATGACCATAAAAGACGAATTATATGGCATTGAAAAATATTTTTTAGAGTTTCAAAAAATGACGTTTATTACATTATGTTACTCGGAGGTAGAGAAGTTTTTTGATAATATTATTGATATTACTATTGGAAAAAATATAAAATTAAAAAATTTAAAACAAAAGATATTAAGATTATCTAATTACTTAAGAGTTGATCTAACTGAATTAATATCTAGGGTAGACACTTTAAGAAGAATAAGAAATAATATTGTACACAATTATGATTATTGGGATTCAGAAATCATAATTGTGGGAGAAGAAACGCAAATAGAAATTAATGACCTAGAAAATTTAAATGATGAAATACTAAGTAATATTTTAAACTTAATAATAGAGAGCATTATTGAATTTGAAATTGAATATAACAAAAAGACTACTATTATTATTAATTGAATTATCCTTATTATGCTAATGGGTGGTGTATTAGTGAAAGATTATGGGACTGCTAAGATAGCTCTTCTTTCTTATTCAACTAACAGATGCTTTAGCTTAATAAAAAGAGATAAAGTCAACATTGATTTATTGGCTTTTTAATGTCGCATCCGGACCATAATGCGTCGTAAGTGAAATGAAGGATTCCCTCCTCCCATTGTCGAATTGTGGAATGAGAGGGAGGGATTCATAATGTCGATTGAAGATTTAGATTTAAAACATGAAAGTTATATGGAACTTTCACAACGTAATACGGAGCTTCAAGAAAAACAGGAGCAGTTACTATTACAACGGTTTGAGGAATCCAAAACAATAATTGAATGGTACAAGGAGAAGCGGTTAATTTTTACGCATCCATCCATTAATTACAGGTCTAGCCGGGGGCCGATTCTAGGATTTGATGACGAAGAATCTGAGCTGATTATTTATAGACCCGATAAAGGGTTATTGAAAATCAATATGAGAACCAAAGAAGAAAAGAACGCATTCTTCGAACACTTAGTCAGAGATGGTCATTTTGAAACAGCTATGGAGGGTTTTGGGTATTTAAAGATAATGATAGACAAATACGCGTCTGATTATAAGGAAGATAACCAAACACGCGAAAGTCTATTAAGTAAATATGTAGATGCATAATCTAGTTGAAAAATAATGATTTCTTGAACGTCCACACCAGGGCGTTCTTTTTATTTATGCAATAGGAACATAATTCGCAGCAGTGAGAATGTTTACAGAAAATTCACGTTCAATTAAAGGTGGCTTAATAATAGCGTGTTAATCTTTAATTGTACCAATACTCTATAAATAGGATGTGTTGATATGAAAATTAAAGTTACCATCTCTTTTCTGTTGATTATGTTTCATACCTACTTGGCTTAGCGAATTTAATTATAAACATTTACATCATAAAACGCTTAGGCGTTATTTTTTATATCTAAAATTGAACGCTCCTTGATGGGCGTTCTTTTTCTTTACTCAAAAATAAGGAGGTACTAAATGGATCAATTACACGAAATCGCAAGCTGTTTGGGCGATTCTTTGTATTATTCTTGCTGCAGGAGTAATCCGGGCACTGTGGAAGACCACGGTAAAACGCGAGGATAAGCTGATGGATCATTTGGAGCGTTCAAACGAGTCACAAGAACGTTGGATTCTGTTCAACGGACGCTATTTACAATCGAAGGGCGTATGGACCGTATGGAGAAAATTATTTACAAGGAGGAAAAAGGATGACAGACGTATTGATTTTCGCGGTAATCTTGGCACCAATCATTCTGGCAATGGTGGAATTAATCAAACGGACATCACCGATTAAAAATAATCTTCTTCCGCTCACCGCTTTTGTGGTGGGCCTTTTAATTGGCTTTATTGCATGGCCGTTTACTGATTTGGAAGTTGTAATGAGATTGTGGGCAGGAGGACTTGCAGGATTATCAGCAACAGGATTGTATGAGTTGGGTTCTAAAAGTACCGAATTTGCGAAGGGGGAGGAGAAATAATGGTTAAAATCGCATTAGGCGCCGGACACGGTATCAACACTGCGGGCAAACGCACACCAGATGGTGAACGGGAATGGTCATTTAATAACAAAGTGTTATTGGCTTGTGCAGCTAAACTAAACAAATACCAGGACGTACAGATCCTCAGACTGGATGACCCGACCGGTAACACAGATGTACCCCTTACGACGCGTACCAATAAGGCAAACGCATGGAAAGCTGATGCGCTCGTTTCTATTCACCACAATGCTTTTGATGGTAAGTGGGGTAGTCACGGGGGTGTTGAAACGCTTGTGCAGGAGATTATTGCAAGTAAAGCATCGAAAGATAACGCGGCAATTATTCAGCCACGCATTGTACAAGCAATGGGGTTACGTGATAGAGGAGTGAAATCCAAAAATAACCACATGACACGAGTATCCAATATGCCTGCTATTTTAACAGAAGGGGGCTTCATGGACTCGACAATAGACATCGATGCATTAAGAAATGATGCGAAACTGAAAGTGCAAGGTGAGGCTATCGCGGATGGCCTAGCTGAGTACTTCAAGTTGAAATTAAAAGTGGCGGGGACACCCGCATCACCAAAGGAGGATGAGGAATTGAAGTTTTCAAGCCCGGCATTGAAATTGGAAACCGAAACATCGTTAGCAAGCAAAGCGCACCGTCAAATCATCGTAGCTGCAGCTGTGAAGGAGGGAGCTCATTCATCGTGGGCTGACAAGTTGGCTAATAACACACTCACAGATGCAGACGTACTGGGGTTAGCGGTTAAGTATACAATTGCAGTAAATAAATAAATGTTCGAAGGAACTGGAAATAACTGACTAATTGCAATGGATGGAAAAATATACATTGAGAAAATATGGGTTAATATGGGGGTGTAAGGTAATTTAATTATATTTTGGGAGGTTTTTTTTTGAAGAAGTTTGTTACAACAATTCTTTTCTCGTTGCTAGTTTTGGGTATTACTCAAACTACCAGCGCAAATGAAGTTTCTGAGCAAGAAGATTTTGAAGCAATGAAAAAAGCATTCGCTACGACTAAGCTCACTATGGATGCAGAAAATCCGGAAACCGTAGAAGAAAAAATCTATGATGAGAATGGCGAGTATGTTGGAACAATGGGTATGGAATTTGTCGAATTTACTCCAGATGGTTTATATCATCCGGAAATAGGAACTAGAGGAACTTTGAGCACTGGTACTAATAAAATTAAAGTATACTGGTATTCTGTTCTGACCAATTATCATTTCTACGCAGATATTAAAAAGGGTACGGGTATTACTGATACTATAACAAGAGTCTATGATGAATGGTTCTTAATTTCACCACCTTTATCGTTCACTTCTGATTCATTACAAATATTAAGAAGTACTAATTCTGTGACGACACCAGCCGAAGCTCGTTATACAATTAACTATAGTACAGCTTTCGGCGGTTCTACGAAAATGTGGATATATATAACAGCCGGAAAAGGACTTTATCAGACTGGACATAACTAATAGAGGTTGTGAGGAGGTGAGTATTAAGAATGGTAAATATTTTAACTCCCATAGTCGGAGCACTTCTTCTAGTTGCAATATTTTTCTTTATTTACAAGTTTACTAAAAACCAAAGAAAATAAAAATCGAATTCTTATTATATTTTGATATCAGAAAGGCGACCACTCCACTACGGAACGGTCGCCTTTTTGATTTGTCGAATTAAAGAGGTATTCAAATGAATAAGGACGAATAAAGAATAATGCCATGTTCTTGTTCAACTAACGGGGCAGTTTAGTTTAATAAGAACTAAAAAGGAAAATCTGTCATAAGATTTGTAGCAAAAAGAGGTGCTTTTTTTTATTTCAGATAATTTAGTTGAGATAACATTACAAATTTTATAAAAAGGGAAATTGTAGGTTTCGCGTAAATGAGTAAAAGATGGAAAAATGAAACTTTTCAGTTTTTATAACGTATTACAATTAACGTTAGACAGATTATCAGGGGGGATTAGCATGTATAATAAACAAATCAAAAAAATAGGAGGCATCTTATTCTTGATTAGCTCGTGTTTTTTGTTTGCGGGCTGTTCGGAAGAAAATCCTAAACACCAAGAAGAAGTGGTTGTTTCATCAGAAGATAAAAATAAGGAAGCAGTTCGTGTTGTTCTTGAATCAGCATTTTCGGTTCCTAATGAAGAATATATTCTTATCCAAAAAAACATCGAGAAGAAAATGGATGAAATTCGGCAAAGCTTGCCCGAAGGGACGGGATTCGGAATGCCAGTGGACTCACCTGAATGGCTTGCATATGAAGAATTAGTGGAAAAAACATATAAACCTTACTTTATGGACTATACCGTATGAGAAATTAATTCCTGCTAATCAGGCTTTTCAGTTCCACTTAAGTACGGAACTGGAGGATGTTCGTTATGAAATGAAAGTTAGTGATATACAAGTAACTAAAAGTGAGAATATTAACACCCCCAAGTTTTATGACTTTACCGCTCAGGTAGAATATACGAATAATGCAGGTAAAGTTTCACAACACGAAGTAAAAGGTACGGCAATTCTTTCAGAACCAGGAAAAATTGGGAAGTTTGAAATACGGGATGATGGTGGTTTAGGAGAACAAGTTCATGTAGACCGATACTAACAACAAAACATTAAAATTTTGTACTGCCTTCGGGTGGTGCGTTTTACTCAGTTTGTTGAAATGGAAAATTGATTAAAATATAGATTTTTAAAATTCCTTGTTCAACTAACGGATGCTTTAGTTCAACAACAGGAGATCGTCAATTGACGGTCTTTTTTGTTTGTAAAAATATCTAAAATATACCTTTTCAGAGGTTAATTGGAAATATTTAATAATTTCTGCTATCCAGTTGCAATAAGAACAATCGTTCGATATACTAATGAAAAAGGGGGAACGAGTGTGCGTAATCAATTAGTTAGCTCAGTGGAACACAGCGAACACCTAGATATGATGTACATGGCTGCAGGCGGTTCAATCAGCAAACGAAGAATCAGCTTACAACAGGTCGGTGAGGTCTCATTCCGTGCCTATTGTCATCTAAGGAAGTCAAAGCGAACTTTTACAATTGATAACGTGCTCGCACTCGTTCCTGTCCACAAGAAAGAAAGAATGGTGATCTAATGCCGTTAATCCCATCCGATGCATTACCGTATTTCGAGAAAATGATTTATTTGCCGATTATTATAAGTATTTTAGAGAGAGACCGAGAAGTGATTGAAACAAGCTCACTCAAATTGAAAGGTCCATATGTCAATATCGTTGAAAACACATTAAAGACCGTTCGAGCCGAATTGAAAGAAACAAATAATTATGCACGAAGAAAAAACATGAAGTTGATTAAAAAGGGCAAAGATGGTTCATTCACCGAATATGCATTTATCCATAATGGTTATGAAGACATAAGACGCTACATGAACATACGGCTGCGCAACAGGACTGAAGAATTGATAAATGTGTATTTCTCTTTGGTAGGCAAACAAAATACGGAGGGAGTTGTGAGATCATGAGGGAACGACAACAAAGAATTTATGAGTTCATCTTAAAATATATTAGAGAGAATCAGTATTCACCTACAATCCGCGAAATAGCGGTGGCTGTCGGGCTCAAATCGCCATCCACAGTACATGGTCATTTAGACAGAATGAGGGATAAAGGGATAATTGATTTTGTTGATTCATTGCCTCGAACAATTCGTATTTTGGAGTGTGCTCGATGATTCGTGATAGAGGAAATATTAAATGGACTGCCATGATGCTATCAGAGCACGTGGCAGAGTTGCGTAGATGGCAGAGTGAAGATCATTACGAAGAACGCCCTGAACTTGATGATTTCGATTTACAAGCTATTCAGCACGAAATCGAAGTCGCACAAAAAAGAGAATGCGAAGTGCATGTAAAGTTATGGGATAAAGGAAAAAGTGTTTTGTATATGGGAGTCATAAGTGAAATAAATGTTGAGGGAATGTGGATAACGGTTGATAGTCCTTTCGGAAGAGACCGCATGCCAGTGGAGGATATAATCGATGTGCAAGTTATGGAATAGTAGACGGAGTAAAGGCGACCCCTCGACGAAGAGGTCGCCTTTTCAATCTGGTATCTTGGATAATACCGGATTGGCATTTATTGAATAATGTATTCATACATAATACATCTCTCATATTGAAGTTTGTCAATGCATAAATTAGAATTGTTTGTTTATTTAGGGAGGGAGGCATCGACTAACAACTCATATGGTACAGACTTAATCAATAAGTAGACTTTTGTTAAATAGGACCAAAGCATAATCGGCTCCTCCACAGATTGGATTGTGGATGGGCCGCTTTTTTATTTTGGTTTGCAAAGTACTACCGCTACCCATATTATAAAGGTATAGGTGAGTTTGGGAGACTTCATGCCTGTGAGAGTGTTAGGAGGATATAATGATGCCTACTGAAATATCTACTGAAGTAATGGCTAAAAGTATTAATATAGTCGATATAATAGCTACATCAATATTGTTTTTTTTTGTTATTTTAATTTGTGTTGCTTTGATAGTATCGATTAGGAAATTGTCAAAGGATCAAAAGAAAAAGGCTCAAAACAGCATGAACGTTGAACGAAAGCTAGATAAGATAATAGCTTTATTGGAGAAAAAAGAGATTGATAAATGACAGAAAAGTCCCCTAATAAAGGGGGCTTTTTGTGCGCTGGGCAGTTATAGGTGACACGTTCCCTTAGGGACGTGTCTTTTATCTTACAATCTGTTACTAACGACGTCACTGCGGTGAAACGATTGGGTTATTCAGATGAAGATTCATGCCAGATGGTGAAAGTCCATCCTCAAGGAGGCTGACCTAGCTTGAGAAATCTAATCTAGGGCGTAATCGTGAGGTTATGTCTGAAGGAGATGCGGAAAATCGAGAGACCCGTAGATGAATGAGCAGCATACGAAACGGCTGGTAAGTATAGAAGGTAATTAAATTTCGGAACAAAAAAGAGGAGACTATAAAGTCACCTCTAATTTTGAATAAAATAATTAAAATTGACACGGGATAGTATAAGGAGTGGGGTTACTACAACCATATGCTTGCGCAGTAGGCGCTGAAGTAAACGTAGCCCCGATTAATCCTAGTGTTAACGCAGAAGCAATTAGTACTTTCTTGATTTTTGATTTCATGGGAAATACCTCCTTAAAATTGAATTTTTATACAATTATTATATTACTAGATTAATTATGAAAAGTCAATCAATTAAATCGGGAGAGACTATTTCGTTTTAATGTTATTATCGCAAATCACGTACCTTTACTTCGAAGGCACAACTTAAAAACGTTCAATGTATTGGTGACGCAACATAGCAAAAAATGGTTAATCAAATATTTATATAAGGGGCGATCGAATGAAATATACTCTGGATCAGATTACAGATGGGCAATATGTGTTCTTGGAGCATGAAAACGAAGAGAATCAATTACTCATTCCAGCAGCTGAAATTAATGTTGAAATCGCAGAAGGCGCTATCGTATTAATCAGCGAAGTAGATTCAGGTTATGAATTCGAAGTCTTAATAGAAGAAACTGAAGACATGCGTGATAAAGTCAGCAACTTGCTTGAAAAGTTGAAAAATAAAAAATGAATACAACAACGGCCACCTACTCGATTGAGAAGGTGGCCGTTTTACTGTTATAAGTCGTGCGCCTGTACGCTTTTAATGAGTCCCCCAAAATGTCCCCCAACCACACGAATTCCAAAGATATCTTACGGCTTGCCTTGAATGGTGTGAAATAGCCAGCTAGTTCGATGAATGTTGATACTATCATGTTTCGCGTCTGTAGAACGTACGTACGAAACGGCTAACTAGTATAGCACGTAATAAAACCAAGATGCAAGAAAGCTTGTGAGGTAGCGGTTTCTGAGTAGTCAATTTACTGATTAGCCCCAAAACCAGCCCCACTTACTTCTAGACTCTGACTAAACAAGGTTACAGACTCCTGTTCAGATTCCTTTAGAACATGTCCATATACATCATAAACCATTGCTGGAGTATTCCCAAGTCGTTCGGCGATTATTTTAACATTGCGTCCACGATTTAATAATATGGTGCAGTGAGTGTGACGTAAACCATGGACTGTTATTTTGGGCAGTGACGTTCTTGTCAGAATTCTATTTATAGAACGCGCAATACTGGAGAGGGGTGCTGCTCCGTGATCTGTGATAAAGACAAAGGTTTCGTCAACTATTTTCTCCCCATAAGCAAATAGTGTTTTTTTACACCACTTTTTATATGATACACCAGCTGAACATATTGCTTTAAAACTTTCGTGGACAGGCGATAAACCAATCACGTTTATATCGGGGGCGTTATTACAATGAGTACATCAATGGTACGGAAACGTTTGCCGGACGGCTCACTTAGGAGTCTTCCTAAGGGGGAACTTGCAGAAATGGCAGAAGCTTTGGTTAATTTAACTTCATTTCGCAGAAAAGCATCTGGAAGCTTAGAAACTGTGGGTGGTCCGATTGATGTTGCGGTTATTACTAAAGGCGATGGATTCGTTTGGATAAAAAGAAAACATTACTTTGATTCGGATAGGAATCAACAATTCTACACAAACTACTTTGAGGAGGAGAATTAAATGAATGAACTTAAGAAGTTGTCAATGATGTCAAAGTTGAGCAACAAGGAAGGCAATGCGGACATGAAAGTTAAA
This sequence comes from Sporosarcina sp. FSL K6-1540, assembly GCF_038620285.1. Classification (NCBI taxonomy): domain Bacteria; kingdom Bacillati; phylum Bacillota; class Bacilli; order Caryophanales; family Caryophanaceae; genus Sporosarcina; species Sporosarcina sp. FSL K6-1540. Next base: position 4,149,103 of record NZ_CP152018.1, on the reverse strand, counting down.
GAAAGAGCAAGTTTGAAAGAGTTAGGTACTTCGATGGCTAAAGACTCACTGAAGAAAGTACTAGTAAAAATTTAGTTGTTTAAGCATCTCTTACGAGGTGCTTTTTTATTTGCTTTCAATGCGAACGCAAAAAGGCGGCGTACCCAAATGGACGGCCGCTTTTTTATTTGATTTCAATTATCTGCGGCAACCTCAATTTCTTCCCGCTCGTCCAACCCCTAGCTCTTATTTTAACTAAAAATGGAGGGATTCCTAGTAACAGCTTTTCTCTTATTTCCTTCGTAAAACCAATCGCAACGCTTCCTAAATATTCTCCTTCAGCACTATGTAACTGAACAGTAAGCGGCCCAAGTGAAACCTTCGAAACAACCACATCATGATAACTCCAATTAATAATTTTCCTCCAATCATCTGGACGTGTTCCAGGAATATAAGTACTCCCTAATCGCTTGGCGACGATACCCTCCATTTTGTTTTCTTTTATAACTTCAAATAGTTGCTCACCTTCAGTTGCTACATAGGGTACTAAATTAATATAAGGTGAATCGATTTTTGATATAACTTCTGTTAACAATTCTTTTCTTTCTTCGATTGGCCAATACGTAACGGACGCTTGAAGATAAGAGATAATATCGAAGACCATAAATGAGATAGGCTGTTTATTGTTACCGCTAAATCGTGACATCGCACCCGGAAAATTATCGGGCGCATCCGTTCCAGGTGCAATTAATTCTCCATCCAATAATAATTCATCGCCACCAAAAAGAAGTTCAGGGAAGCGAGAAGTCGTTATAGTCCCGTGCCGTGTATACGAGTGTCGGTTACCGACGAGCAACCTGATGCCGTCATATTTCGGCTCGTACAGCCAACCTTCGTCCGAGTTTACATGATCTTGAGTGCCGAGAAGCATAGGCTTGATATATTTCATGCCCGTTTCTTTTGTTCTTTGATTGACGCAATGCTTTTCTCCATAGCATCCATTAAATTAATAACATTCGATGGTTGTTCTGCGTTTTTAGGTATTTTACTCTTAATCAATTTTTCTAAGCGTTCACGATATTCGTCGTGGTATTTAGTAGGATCAAATTCTGCTGTTAATTGTTCGATTAAAGACAATGCGATTTCCTTTTCTTTAGCTGTTAGTTTCACGTTATTAATCTGCGGAAGGTCCACTGTAGACCTAACTTCGTCAGGGAAGTGTAGCGTCTCTAAAACTAAATGGTTATCAATGACCCGAACTGCTGCAAGCCGCTCTTTAGATCGTATTGTGATTTTAGCTATTCCAATCTTCTTTGACTTCGCGAGAGATTCACGGAGTAGTGCGTATGCTTTAGAACCATTACTATCCGCAGCTAGATAGCATGTTTTGTCAAAATAAACTAGATCAATTTCTTTCAACTTCACGAACTCTAAAATCTCAACTGCTTTTTCTTCTATATCACTCCTCAAACCCTCTAATTCAGCATCCGTGATAACTACAAATCGGTCAATCGCATACTCATAGCCCTTTACAAGTGACTTTGAATCCACATCCTCTTTACATATAGGACAGACTTTTTCCTGTTTAATCGGTTTCTTGCATTTATCATGAATCTGCCTCAACTTAATTCCATTGTCTTCAGTGGCGGCGTGTAATTTAACCGGAATTGTTACAAGACCGAACGATATGGCACCTTTCCGTACAGTGTGCACTTAAATCACCTCATGATTATTATCGCCATTAAAAATAATTACAATACAAAGTAAAAGCGCCATCCACAGATTATTATGGAAGGCCGTTTTTTCGTTTGTCGAATTAAAGAGGTATTCGTATCCTAATAACTAGTAGTAATAGTAATAGGTGATAGCCCGTCCCACCAACAATTAATCGAATAGAATAATAGAGATGGAGGTGAGAAAATGGATTTTTGTAACTACTGCTCTAATTGTATATGTCTTAAATGTAATATCGATGCCTGCTCTTGCAGTAATTGCAGTAATGTTTGCAGACTACCTAGAGTACACATAGGACCATTCAGAGCTACCGGACCCACGGTTCCATTAACAGTTAATAGTATTTATGTAGCAAATTTTAATGATAATACTGTTTCTGTAATTGATGGTGTTACCAATGCAGTAATTGCTACCATTCCAGTTGGAATCAATCCAGCAGGGGTAGATGTCAATCCGTTAACCGAACGAATTTATGTAGCAAATAGACTTAGTGATAATGTTTCCGTAATTGATGGATTAACAAATACGGTAATTGCTACCGTTCCTGTTGGGGATGAAGCCGGGGACGTAGGGGTCAATATAGCTACCAATGTCATATATACGGCAAATTTCAATTCATTAGACTTAACTGAAGATGTTACCGTGATTAGCGGATTGACCAACACGGTAATTGATACCATTATAATCCCAGGTCTCAATTTAGCAACTGGGATAGGTGCCAATCCATTAACTAACCGTATATATGTTGCTAATTTCAATTTTGATACCGTTTCTGTAATAGATGGAGCAACCAATACATTGATTACTAATATTCCAGTTCAAGTTAATCCATTCAGATTAGGGATCAATCCAGACACTAATCGTATTTATGTATCAAATTTCACCAGTAATACAGTTTCCGTGATTGATGGAGTAACCAATTTGGTGATTGCTACTGTTCCTGTTGGGATTACTCCAGGTGAAGTGGGGGTTAATACTTCTACGAATATTATTTACGTACCAAATCGAAACAGTAATAATGTTTCAGTGATTAGCGGATTAACGAACACTGTGATCACTACTATTCCAGTCGGGACTAATCCAAATGGAGTAGGAGTCAATCCCATAACCAATTCTATTTATGTAACAAATCAGGATGATAATACTGTTTCCGTCATTAACGGAGTAACCAATACAGTGATTGCTACGATTTCAGTCGGAGCTCGTCCATTTTCAGTAGGGGTCAATCCTTAAGGAAGATTTGCTCGTTCAATTCTTTGCGTCTGAAGAAAATAACGAAGTATGGAGTTAAAGAAGATAAAATGGCAATTCTTGATGATGACTCAGACAAAGATAAATTAAGTGGCATTATCAACTAACGGGTGCATTAGTCGAATAAGGAGATCGTCTACTGACGGTCTTTTTTATTTGTCCAAGTATCTAACTTGTACCGTTACAAATGTTAATTGGTAATGTTTTTTAATTTCTGGTTTATGGTTGTAATGAGAACCAGTGTTCTGTATACTGGTGTAAAAGGGGGATATTTATGAGTGGAAAACGTGATTTGATACTGTTTATTGCTATGAGTTTAGATGGTTACATAGCTACGAAAGATGAGTCTTTAGAGTGGTTATTTAATGTTGAAGGTGAAGGTGATAATGGATATTCAGATTTTTATGAGACAGTGGACACAGTTTTAATGGGCAAAAAAACTTATGATTGGATGACAAGACACGTAACAGGAGAATTCCCATATAAAAATAAAAAATGTTATGTTTTTACAAGGTCTTCAATTGAAGATACTGAAGATGTCAAATTTATTAATGATGATATAGTTCGTTTTACAAATAAATTGAAAAATCAAGAAGGAAGAAACATTTGGCTTGTTGGTGGAGGAGAATTGTTACAATCTTTTGTGGGAAAAAAATTAGTTGATGAAATTATTTTAACAGTTGCCCCAACTATAATAGGAAAAGGAATTCCATTATTTAAAGAGGGAGATTATCAATTAGACCTTTCTTTAAAAGGTACAAGAAACTTCAATCAATTTGTTGAACTACATTATGGAGTTCGAAATTAATAACGTGTTCTTGAACTAACGTGACAACAGGAGGTCGTCTATTGGCGGCCTTTTTATGGTCAAAATTAACAACTTATTTTTAGTTGTAATACGAACGTTCATTCTCTATACTGGAGGCGGAGGAGGGAGCAAGTGTGCGTAGTCAATTAGTCAAGTCAGTGGAATACAGCGAACACCTAGATATGATGTACATGGCTGCAGACGGTTCAATCAGCAAACGAAGAATCAATGTGCTACAGGTCGGTGAGGTATCATTTCGTGCTTTCTGTTTTCTACGTAAATCCAAGCGGACTTTTACGATTGATAACGTTTTAGCACTTGTTCCCTTAATTACAAAAGAACGTGCAGTTATATGATGGACTACAGTAAATTCCGCAACCGACAAATCGCCTGTATCGATATGATGAGCTTCTACGCGAGCTGCATGGCTACATTGCATAATTTAGATGTCCAAGCAGTTCCTATTGCGGTTGTGGGCAGTTTTAAACAAAGTGGGTCGGTTGTTTTGGCTGCCAGTCCACCCATGAAAAAGAGATTTCGAATCAAGACGGGTAATCGATTGTTTGAAATTCCTAGCCATCCCGAAATTCGATTATTTGAGCCGAAAATGGCACATTTTCTTGATGTGTCAATGGCCATCACTCGCATCCTCCACAAATATGTGCCTGCAGAGGCTATACATGTGTATTCAGTCGATGAATATTGATCTAACAGGAACAGGAACTGAAAAGTTGTGGGGCGATCCAGAACAAACTGTTAAGGATATACAAGCGGAAATACTGGAAACTATAAATTTCCCTTCCACAGCTGGCATGGGACCAAACATGTTAATGGAGTTGTGTAACAAAAAAGTTCTTTACTGCATTTCATATTATTTGTAAAATAAATTAAAGCCCGCCACATGACAGGCTCTTATAGGTTGACGTTAGAAGGGATTGGAATTATAATGGTCATGGCAACTATAATCATGTCTATTATTATGGAGGTGTAACCTTGGAATTAGAAAAATATATAGGTGTTATTGTGCACAGGGCAGATTTGAAACTTACTAATTATTATCAAAAGGTGCTTAATCCCTTTGATATTACAGTGGATCAATGGGAGATACTGGTTATCCTTTGGGGGAAGGAAGGGATTACTCAAAAAGAACTTGCAGAAAGACTGTTTAAAGACCAGACGAATATTGCCCGAATGCTATTCAAGCTTGAGAAGAAAGGTTTTATTTATCGTGTAACCCATGAGACGGATAGAAGATCCTTACGCGTATATCTAACTTCTAAAGGTCAAGAAATAAAAGATGAAATTCTTGTTCCATCGCTTGAAGCGTATAGGAAGACCATTGATGGAATAACTGATGAAGAAGTTGAAACATTTAGAAGGATACTTGCTAAAATATATAGTAATGTAGAGTATTTATAGCAGATATTGTTTTTATTAGTATGCAATTCATTCCGCAATATAGTTGTCATGACAACTATTGTTGGGACCGTTAACTTGGAAGTACCGGTTAAATTGCCATGATGACAAACTTAACAATTATATGGAGGTTGCCATGATGAAAAAAAACATTGATAAAATAGGGATTTTTGATGTCCAGTATAAAACAATGACAATCGGTATTATCTTGGCTGTTGCAACTGTAGGATTCGAGGGACTAGCGATTACGACGATTGCGCCGAAATTAGCACAAAGTTTAAATGGCATCCATTTATATGGCTGGATTTTTAGCGCATTTCTTTTATCTCAAATTATTGGCACAATGGTTATCGGTCAGCAGATTGATAAGAATGGCGTGTTTAAATCATATGTCGTGTCTATTCTAATTTTTGTTGCAGGTATCGTCATTGCAGCAACTTCCATCAATATGCACATGCTAATCGTAGGAAGAGCTTTTCAAGGTTTCGGAGCAGGTGCCCTTTTAACTTGTGTATACTACAGCATTACATTAAGTTATCCTGATGAACTTAGAACTAAAATTCTTGCAGCATTTTCAAGTGCTTATGTTCTTCCTGCATTGGTTGGTCCTTACGTCGCAGGACTTTTAGCTGAATCTTTATCATGGAGGTTTGTGTTCTGGTTTGTTCTGCCTTTCATTGTTCTATCTGTTTTCTTAACACTCCCATTGTTTCGTAAATTACAAGCTGAAAATACATCTGCGCTCTCTACCGAAAAAGGAAACTATAAAGAAATCTACGCTGTTTTATTGACGCTCGGAACGGGTCTATTGTTAATCGGCTTAGGATTTGTACCCGATTGGAAGGGAATTATGATTTCAGCTGTAGGGGTCATGATGATGATTCAACCTTTACGGAAGCTACTACCAGAGGGCGCTTTTCTAGTTAGAAAGGGCTTGCCAGCAACCATTGTTTCAAGAGGTCTGTTTGTTGCATGCTTCTTTGCTGTTGAAAGTTACGTTGTTCTAGCTCTAACAACGGTTAAAGGCTTATCGGCGGACGTGGCGGGTTTAATTGTTGCTGCTGGAGCAATAAGTTGGTCAACAGCAGCTTGGTTGCAATCCAAGTTTGATGAAAGAGACCATGGAAATGGCCGAAAACAACGGGTAATCATCGGTGTTGGTTTGATGATTGTCGGAGTTGCGCTGGTCATCATAATTATAGGACTTCCAGGTAATGGAATCGTATTCGCGGTATTATCACAAATACTCACTGGATTTGGCATAGGGTTAGCACATCCAACAACGGGAGCCATTGCCCTACAGCATGCCAAAGCAGGGGAAGCAGGTGCGGTTTCCGCGAATATCCAATTTATTGATGCGTTTGGTCCTGGATTAAGCATTGGAATAGGCGGTGCTCTAATCGCCATGAGTGAAACTTTTGGCTGGGGAGTATTAACTGGAATCATGCTGGCCTTATCAATCCAGTTCCTCTGCCTACTATTCTGTTTTATAATCTCCTTCCGTATTAATTTAAGTGCCACCTTATAAGGTAATTCTGAACTACTTTATAAACTAGCATCATTCACTACGGTCTTATACACCAATCCGTATAAGCAATGAAAAGGTGCTCCCCGTGCCGTGAAGCTGGCTTAGAGAGCACCCCTTCTTTATCTTTCAAAATTGGTGAGCTATCGATTAAAAAACAACGACCAATCCGATTAGGGAAATGTCGTTTTATTTGTTTTATTGAACTTCTAACTTAATCTCGTTAATTACTTCCTCTAACTCTTTCCTAAATACTGGACCCGTACCCTCCAGTTCAAACGTGTCTTTGGTGATAAGATCTTCTAGCGTGTGAATGCAAACGTTGATTATAGGTATATAAAATAGCTCCCATTTTGAAAAGAGATTGATCAAAATGGGAGCTGTATGTAGTACCGAATGATTAATAATAATATATGGAAAGACTCTACTCATATGCTATACAATCATGCATTTAAGTCTGTTATGGCTGGAATATTTATTTCCTTTACACATGAAACAGGCGATAAATTAATAACGCAATGGACAATAGCTACAATGTCTTGTACAGGAATACGTGTACCTTGATACATCATAATTGCCTTTTCTACACCTTCTTCATAAGGTATTTCAGCAGCAAGCTCTCCTGGATTAATACACGTTACAGAGATCCTATCTTTTCTCACATGGTCGCGTAAAGCATTTGTAATACCACGTAAGCCAAATTTAGATGTGACAAATGAAACTTGTGCATTATTCGTATTATCTAAACCTGCTGTTGAACCCATTAATATAATTTTTCCGTTTTTCGCTTGTCTTAAATTAGGTAAAAGCGCCTGAATATAAGTGATAGTCGAAGTTAAATTAATATTAATTATGTTCGAAATTTCCCCAACTTCATCCTTATCAAACGTATAGTCATCTTCAAAACCACGCTTTTCCCATACTCCGACATTATAAATTAATACATCAATAGGAATGTCGTTTAATGTTTCTTTTAAAGAAGGAATTTGTTGTTGACTAGATAAATCAATTGTAAGCCATTTACGATTTACGCCATCATTTATATCTAAACTACTTGGTCGTGTGCGTGACACCACCCATACTGTATCTCCCTTAGTGGGTAAGCCTTTTACAAATGCATCGCCTAGCCCATGGCTTGCTCCAAATATAATAAAGTTCATACTCATCCTATCACCCCTTCTAAATAACTATACTTATTAAGTATAATTATTATAAAAATAAGTAACAACTAAAGTGATTTATTGAAATGTTGGTTTAAAACAAAGTTAGATTATTATAGATTAAGAATAATTAAAAGTTTTATCAATTTTTTTTATAACCAGAGTAGGATTAATCTCCCATAAGTGCTACCCGTATTGGGCGCGACATTCTGTGATGCACCGTGGTCGTTGGAGTCAGACTAACGGGCCGGATTACTTCACAAAAGCAGGAATTTTTGTGAAGCAAGTTGAATATATATAGCATGCTTATGTTATTCAATTAGCTTGCAGGTGTGGTAATGAGTGATTAGTGATTCTATGCAATATAGTATTTTACGTACAAAATTAGCTTTATTATTTCGGCCTTTTTATGTAACTAAACCCATTTTTCTGCATCAATATAATTTAATACAAAGGAGCTTAAAGTTATGGAACTTTCTAAAGGAGTAGAGATGCTCCAACTTGATTTTCATGGAACTATTATTCATCCAATTCTTTTATGGGATCAAGAAATGGCTGTTTTAATAGACACTGGATTCCCTGGTCAAATTGAAGATTTACGTGTGGAAATGAGTAAAGTAGGGGTGTCGTTCGACAAACTAAAAGTTGTGATTTTGACGCACCAGGATATAGATCATATAGGCAGTCTTCCTGAGATATTACAGGAGTGTGGTAATAATATTAAAGTATATGCTCATGATCTGGATAAGCCTTATATTCAAGGGGATTTACCTCTTTTGAAAGATGGACACCTAGATAACCCTCCAAAAGGCAAAGTGGACGATACCTTGAAAGACGGTCAAGAATTGCCGTATTGCGGCGGGATTCGTGTCGTCCATACTCCAGGGCATACTCCTGGCCATATCAGTATCTTTTTGAAACAAAGTAAAACCCTCATCGCCGGGGATTCGATGTACAGTGTAAACGGAATAATTGGGGGGATTCATGCCCCAACCACACTGGATATAAAGGCGGCTCGACTTTCTTTGGAGAAATACTTAGACCTCGACTTAGAATCTGTGGTTTGTTACCACGGAGGATTAAGTAAGGTGAATATTAATGATCAGATTCAAAAGGTAATTTCATATTAAACTTCTAAAACCCTCATGAGATCGTTTATTGATGGTCTATTAGGTGCAATAAAAACGCGGTAAAGGCAACCTATCCAAATTGGACGGGCCGCCTTTTTGCGTTTATTTCCATTAGAGAAGTCCCATCACTGTAAAATATCACTAACAGGGTATTGTTCGTGCCGGTTTAGTGTTGTGTGTTTAAAATGATAAACGCCATTATTGCTAATGTAGCCTGTGAGGTTCGCAGGATCCTCTTTCATAATTACTTCTATTGAATAACCGATTTCAGAACCCGTTATATCCCTATACGGATTAGAAAGACTGAGGTGTTTACCTTGGTCGTTGAAACTGTAAATAATTCTAATATCCTCATGTTCATATACTATGACTGTTTCTGGACCGTTTCCGTTATTACTGCATGTTGATACTATATCCGGGTAATCAAAAGTTACATCTTTAAATCTCAATAAGTTCACCTTCCCTGTAAATATTAGTGTTTGTTAAATCCTGCTATACAGAACGTTAGTTCGTTAATCAAACAATTAAAAACCAGCCACCTCTATTGAAAGGTTGGCTGGTTATAATATAAGTGTTTCTACCTCTATCCATTGATTTATTGATGCAAGCCATTTATCAACTTTGGCTATACGATCTCTGGATCAATCGTGCATGTATTTCATATCATTACCTGCGGCGGGTACATTATTTCATTTTTTTTACGGAAGTTAGCAACACTAGCCATTTATAAAATATGCCACCAAGCGTTTTTTTATTAGCCCCAATGTAGCCCCAACAGCATGCTTTATCATGCTTTATCTTGCATAGTTGATTTTTATACAAACCCCGTCAAACAGTTGAATTGACGGGGTTTTCGATGTAATAAAGATGTATAATGCGTAATAAAAATTTTATAGCACGAAATAGTTCATAGTAGCAACAATGCTTATGCCTCAAGGCTTATGAGGGGTTTAAATAAAAACAACCTCCAAATATTCCACCAATTTAAAAAGTGAATGCATCACTGGAGGATTTCGCTAATTTGACTTCGAGGTTTTATTGATGAGTGGGTATATAAACTTAAAATCATCAAAGAAGTATTTCTTAGTCGTTCTGTAATAGTTTGTAGTGGAATGAATTTACTCAACATAATTTTTTCTTGGGGATGTCTTAAACTGTGTGAGAAATAGATTTCATTCCTGATTCTTAAGGTTGAGTTTAATTGGATTTGAAACAGATCTTTCGCTGATGGGAGTTTTGAGTCTTTCTGAGGTAAGTACATAATCAGTTTCCAAACTTCTTTCCAAAAAAATGCGCAAAGTCTTATTCCGCCAAAATCTGTATATCTTCAATTGATTTAGCAGAAGATCGTCGACAAAGTTTGTTAATTTGCTATTTGGTTTATGAACTCCATGGTAGTACGGGTTCGCTTGATTGTGATGGTCTTTTTTTCGAAATCTATTTTATTCCATTGAAATCCAGCACAACAGGTCTTTATCAGCTTTAGTAGGTCAAAGTGAATATGGAGTTTACACCAAATCAACTGTAGGGCGTTTAGAATCGACGGGAAATGACGTTGTACTACATCTTAGCAGTCTAGTGAAACTTTGAAAGTGAGTGGTCATAGTGGATAACGACTGATAATGGAAACAGGAAATTATTAAATTACAGAATGAAATTAAAAAATTACGCAATGAGTTCGCGACTTACAAAGTGGATCAAATTAGAGAACTTTTCTCTGGAAAAGGACTAACTTATGAAAATATTACAGAAGGCGATATTTGTGTGTTGGTTATCCTTACTCAACAAACACGTTAAGCAAGCTAATAAAGCTGGCACAATGTCTATAAACACCATGAGAGTGAGCCAAAAGATTAACAGTAAATACAACAGTAACGGAATGCTGCTTATTTTTGAATAGTCATTACTTCACTCAATGAGAAGCGATCAGCTTGAATCCAGATGGCTTTATAGATTTTGCAGGTTGGGCAGATGATGGTGCCATTAACAAATGCATTTGCGGAATGGGGAGAATCAACAGCTAGTTGATTCGTACTCCTAACAAAAAGACCACTGATTAAAAATAATCAGCAGTCTTTATCACAGTCACCTTGTGATATAGCGACAGTATTGGCGAATCACCCGGTCAATAAACATCCAAGATTAACGCTAAGTAACTAAGCACTTTTTAAGCTACTTATTGTAACTTTTCAGAAACAGTCCAATGTTTGGAAGGAATTACGTTTTGATTCAGTTGCTGCATTAACAAATCTGCTGTGTAAAAATCAGCAAAGGTTTTGTCTGACTGGGTACTGGAGTCCTTTAAGAACTCTGTTTCACCATCATTGTTTCGTATGATTACAAACATGAGTCACCTCCAATTTATGGCATGAACAATGACTTGTTCTAAAAGAATTGTCTCATCAAATAATATTTTAGTATACATTATCGGAGAATTGTTACCATTTTGTTACCGAATTGTAATCAATTATCCATTTATTTGCAGGTGAGTAATACCGTAAAGAGAGAAGGAGAATTACTGATACTCACCTCGAACATAAAAACGAAGGAAATTTCCGAATCACAGTATAAATGGAGATATCCGCTTTATATATCGACGGCAATAGAGAAGAACTAAAAGAAACTTTACCAGATGCTTAATATTAAACTCAAAGATGCGGATGTATTGGGGTTAGCGGTTAAATATACTGTGACTGTAAATAAGTAAGAGTGTGATATAATTAAAGTATGAAGGACATCTAATACGCCTAGAAAAAGCGGCCTATCCATTATGGACGGGTCGCCTTTTATTTGACCAAAAGAGGGTTTCCTATTAATAGAATAGAATAATAAAATTAAAGAATTAAGGAACAGGATTTTGTTCTTAATGATAAATCATTTTATAGCAGGAGGGTGGAAATATGTTTCATTCCAAAGATGTTTTGTTTGACCAATTGTTAGCAAATGCTAATGATCCTAGCTGGTATGTGCCATTTTCGGATTCTGTGGAAAACTTGTCCGAGGTACAAGCATTCTGAAAGCCAAATGAAGATAGTAATAGCATTGCTGAAATTGTTTGGCATCTTTTATATTGGAATCAAACATGGCAAACGAGGTACCAAAAGTCTAATGTCAATGCTGTTCCAGCCATAGAAAATAATAATGAAATCTTTGTAATTCCTGAGGGTTACGCATTTATCGAATTGAAAAAACAACTTTTAGAGGTACTGTTGCATTGGCAAGAATTATTAACTGAAGATAAAGGTGAAAGTAAAGTTAATGGTTTTTCTGAACCTGTGAAGTGGTGGGGGATACTCGCAAATATTACAACCCATAACGCATATCATATTGGTCAAATCATTTATATTCGTAAGTTGCAAAAAAGCTGGGGAATAGATGAATAATTAAGTAAGTCCAAAATAGCGGTCCTCCACAGATTAGATTGTGGATGGGCCGCTTTTTTTATTTGTCGAAGTAAAGAGGTATTCATATGAATATAGACGAATAAAGAAACAGAACATTGTTCTTATTCAACTAACGAAACAGGTTAGTTGAACAAGCACCTAAGCAATGTCTTGAATTATAGAAATACACTTAAGGGTTATTTTAAAGGGGAGATATTGTGTTTATAGTTAATGTAGAGGGTGCAATTTACAAAAATAAAAAATGGTTGTTAATAAGACGAAGCGAGAAAGAAGAACACGCTGGAGGTTCATTGTCTCTTGTTGGGGGAAAGGTAGAAAAAGAAGGTACCTCATCAGACATTTTAGAAAAGACACTAATAAGAGAAATTGCTGAAGAAGTGGGTATAGAGGTTTCGAATCTTCGATATGTAAATAGCTCATCATTCGTTACTGATTCAGGAATAAATGTGGTTGACATTGTTTTTCTTTGTGACCACGAATCAGGCGAAGCATTTGCTAAGAGTCCTGATGAAGTTGACGACGTTATTTGGATGACTACCCAGCAAATTCTGAATAACTCTAATTTACCTATTTATTTAAAGGGAAATATTAAACTTGCTGAAAAACTGGTAAACAATAATACAGTAGTTATTTCGTAGTAAGTAAATTTTGAGAGACTCACTTGTTCAACTAACAGATGTTTAGTTGAACAAGCGGAGATCGTCTATTGACGGTCTTTTTTATTTGCCCAAATATCTAAGATGTATCGTATCAAAGGTTAATTGGTAATATTTATAATTTCCGTTATCCAGTTGCAATAAGAACTATTGTTCTATATACTAACGGAAAAGGGGGAACGAGTGTGCGTAACCAATTAGTGAGGTCGATGGAATACAGTGAACACCTAGATATGATGTACTTGGCTGCGGACGGTTCAATTAGCAAAAGAAGAATCAACGTACTGCAGTTTGGTGAGGTATCATTCCGTGCATACTGTTTTCTGCGTAAATTCAAACGTATTTTTACAATTGATAACGTTTTAGCACTTGTTCCCGTCGTACATAAAGAAAGAATGGTGATCTAATGCCGTTAATCCCAACCGAAGCATTACCGTATTTCGAGAACATGATTTATTTGCCAATGATAATAAGTATCTTGGAAAGAGACCGAGAAGTGATTGAAATAAGCTCATTCAAATTGAAAGGGCCTTATATCAATATCATTGAAAATACATTAAAGAATGTACGAGCAGAATTGAAAGAAACAAATAATTATGCACGAAGCAAAAATATGAAGTTGATTAAAAAGGGGAAAGATGGTTCGTTCACTGAGTATGCATTTATCCATAACGGCTATGAAGACAAAAGACGCTACATGAACATACGACTGCGTAACAGGACGGAAGAATTGATAAATGTGTACTTCGCTAAGTCAGAAAGCCCAAATCTGAAAGGATGATGAAAATGACAGCAATTCCAAAACCACCAAAATCAAAGGTTGTGGCAAGTCCAAAACTAACAGAGACTGATTTTCTTGAGATAGGCGAGAGAATCGGGGAATCAAAAGAATTCGACGTAGAGGTTGAAATCACAATTTATGCCCAAAAGCGGTTCGAGTCAGTTACAGGGATGGTTACAGAAATCGATGGTCAACAAGGCAAATTGTCGCTACAAGTGGGCTACGAAAACATAAAAATCAACATGAATAATATAGTGAGCGTGAAATGAGATGCTAGAAAACATTCGGGATAGAGGAAACGTTAAATGGACTGCGATGATGCTATCAGAGCACGTCGCAGAGTTGCATAGATGGCAAAATGAAGATAACTACGAAGGTCGTCCTGAGCTTGATGATTATGATTTACAAGCTATCCAGTACGAAATAGAAGTTGCTCAAAAAAGGGAATGACAAGTACACATAAGGTTGTGGGATAAAGGGAAAGTCGTGTTTTACATGGGGACCATTAGAGAAGTAAATGTCGAGTCGATGTGGATTACGGTTGATAGTCCTTTTGGGAGGGACCGTATGCCGGTGGAGGATATTATATGTGTCCAATGCGCAGAGTAATGCATAAAATCCCTAACCTGTCTTGGATGGGGACTTTTACTTGTTATTAATTGTCTAAATATTATAAAAGTACTTAATTCCCATCTGTCGAATAGTGACAATAGGAGGGGTGTATATGATAAAAGATAATGAAATTGTAATCCCGGAAGAACTGAAAGCGAATATGATAATCCTTAGTACCGTAATGAGTCCGACGAAAGAAGATATCGGCATTTTGATTATGGGCGAAAATATGGAACCTAAACAATATACGAATGGGCTATCAGTAATAAGGCTATATCTATTGAACCAAAGAAACTTCAAATACTATATAGAAATGGAGCTAGAGGCATTTGCTTTTAATGACCTTGAATCCGCATACGAATTTTTAACGAATCTACCGAATATGTCTGCATTAGAATTAATACTCATGATGAATAATCCGGATTTCAATTTTGATGACGGTGTAAATAGTAATCGCGTTTTGCATTAAAACTGAGGAATAGAAGAGAACATAAAACAGCCACCAACTCTATTGAGAAGGTGGCTGTTGTCATGTTATGAGTTGTGTGCCTGTCCGCTTTTAATGTGTCCCCTAAATGTCCCCCAACCACACGAATTCAAAAGATTTCCTACGACTTGCCTTTAATGGCGTGATATAGCCGATTAGTTAACTGGATACTGATACTATCATGTTTGTATGTTTGTAGAACGTATGTACGAAACGACTGATTAGTCTAGCACGAAATAATTCATAGTAGCAACAATGCTTATGCCTCAAGGCTTATGAGGTGGTTAAATAAAAACGACCTCAAAATATTCCACCAATTTAAAAAGTGAATGCATTACTGTAGGATTTCGCTAATTTGACTTCGAGGTTTTATTTATGAGTGGTTATATATACTTAAAATCATCAAAGAAGTATTTCTTAGTCGTTCTGCCATAGTCTGTAGTGGAATACCTTTCCTCAACCCAATTATTGCATTGGGATGTCTAAAACTGTGTGAGAAATAGATTTCATTCCTGATTCTTGGGGTTGCGTTTAATTGGATTTGAAATAGCTTTTTCACTAACGGGAGTTCCGAATCTTTCTGATGTCAGTACGTAATCTGTTTTCATCCATCGTTTCCCATAAGTGAGCATGATCTTTTTACACCATATTCTATACATCTTCAATTGATTTAAAAGGGAATCGTCGACAAAAATTGTTCGATTGCTATTTTTCGTTTTGCTTTACGTACTCCGTGGTAATCACGGCCTAAGGCGCTTCAAACGAAGCCGAAGCAGGTTCTTATCAAGTCGGGTGATTGCGACCGACGAGGAAACCGGATGTCGACAATTATGTGAAGGCAATCAAGGACGGCCTTACAAAAGTCATTTGGCAGGATGACAGTCAAGTGGTGAATCTGACGGTTCAGAATTATTACAGTTTGTCACCAAAAGTTGTTGTTTGTATCAAATACTGACTTGAAATGAGGGAGGGCAATGAACGGTGTTTGGCGATTGTTGTTTCGGTGTGAGGACGGTTATAAGGTTTGGACATATGAGCCTCTGCTGCAGCGGGAATTGTACGACAAGAGGCAAGAAGGTTGGAAGTTGTGGAAGTGAAATGGGGGGGATGACAGTTATTCCATTTTGGGAAGGAGTTGTACTCGTAGTTATGGGTGTAGGCGGTTGAGTAAGTGAAAGTAGACACACTATGTGAAGCAAAAGAAATAAAAAAAGAACGGTTTATTAGTTACCGTTCTTTAATAAAGCTTAGACTTTGAATGTTTGGATTATACAAGGTTCATCATCAATTAATTGATTTTTTTCTTCATAATCAATTTTAAAATCTTTATATACTTTTCTCCAAAAGGATACAGCGGGAAGGTTATTAACAAGTTCAATAACAAAGTATTTTCCTTTTTTATTTTCAAATAACTCTTCTACTGCCTGTATTCCAAAACCCTTACCTTTGTACTTATTTAGAATAAAGATGTCATTAATGCCGAAATCATTTTCTTTTTTTAAAAATGGCCTTTCCAAAAGAAGAATAAATCCTATAATGTTGCCATCAAATTTGATGAAGTAAGGAGAAATGCCATCATTTGTCCAAAATGAGTTTAGATCCTCGTAATTAAAAAATCCATTTTCATCAATAGTAATGTTAGCTGTGAACTTGGACAGATCATGAAGATAAAAGGAATATAAGTTGCGTAAAATTATTTTTTCATTTTCAAAAATTTCCTGAAGAGAAACAGACATATAAAAACCTCCTTAGCATTTCTTTCAACTATATCTTAAATGTAATTAATTTAGAAATATTCTACTGTAAAGCACAATACAACCAAAAGGAGCTGAGAAAATGACTTCAGAACAAGCTAGAGAACTTTTCTCCGAAAAAGGACTAACTTATGAAAATATTACAGAAAGCGATATTGGTGTTTTGTTCACCTTCCTTAACAAGCACGTTAAGGAAGCCAATAAGGCAGGCATAATGTCCACAAACACTATGAGAATGAGTCGAAAAATAAAAAGCAAGTACAATACAACCGGAAATGTAAAGGAATGTTATTTATTCTTGAATAGTCATTACTTCACTCAACGAGAAGCAATCAGCTTTAATTCAGACGGCTTTATAGGATTTGCAGGTTGGGCGGACAGTGGTAACAAACCACCTTTAATGAGTGCGTTTGTGAAATGGGTAGATACGATAGCAAGTTAGTACACAGCGTGTCACAGAATGCGCAAATAAAAAAGTCGATTAAATTTAATCAGCTTTCTGTTTCTTGATTTTTATTATTTGATATAAATCATGTAAAATCGTTGCCGACAATACTAGGATTACAAATACTCTAGAAAATGTGGTATTTAAGTCGTTGGATAATAATACTGCCATTAATACAAGCAAGAAGATAATATTTAGAACTTTGTTAGTTATTTCTGATTTAAACATGGTAGAACACCAACTTTCAATAATTAAGCATATCCAGAATACGCATTTAAAATCAATAAGTTTCAAATATTTTAATAATAAATGAGTCATAATTCGACAATGACAAGCAACAATAGTGCATTTCAGTAATTATTTTTTTAACTCTAATATGCTATCAAGATAATTGAATATACAATCAGCGTAAAAGAAAGACAGGTAATAAAAGTGTTTATTGAAGTATTATCATCCCCTTTTTTAATCTTTTAGCTATTGCAACGCAGTTGGAAATGAAAACGAAACATAAAATTGGTGAGAAAAAGACTCCTACGTTTTCGAAAATAATTAGCACGCGGATCATCCTTTCTTAAGATATTTCATTGTCTCATGAAAGTATTTTGATTAATAGTGAATTAAAGGAAGTGAACCCAAGTGACCGCATATCAAGAAATAATCAAGCTTTTACCCCAGTTACTGTTCGAGGTACTGAAAGATATTGAACGACGTACTGGTGACTGGATGTGGAGCGGTGGCAATGAGGATGATCCTTATATTCATCAGTAGTTGCGATATGCGAAGAGATTTGTGAAGGAGTGACGACATGGTGCAGCAACTTACTATTTTTGATGCGGTGCCAACAATAGCGTTTGAGCTTGGGGACATGGTTGAAGTCGTCGTCAATGTGGAGGAGAAAGATGTTGAGGATTATTCCTTTCTCAAATTGTATGGGGGAAGAAGGGAAGAATTGTGAGGTTTTTACCTAAACGGCAGTATGAGGTTTTGTTTGCGAAGTCTAATCAGGTTAGGATATTTCGGCATGGTGAATTGAGGAGGAGTGAGTGAAATGACAGTAAGGACGTTCACTGTCGTGTATCGTCCCATTCGTAAGTATACAATCATTACTCTATGTCGGTTTTTTCTCTATTCATTTCTTTTATACGATCATCAATCGGATCAATCGTATGTATCGTATGTTTAAATCGCTTACTTTGATGGAGGACGATAAAAATAAAAATGAACTGTAAAATCAAGGTAGCAATACAAATGCAAATCCACATCCAAGTCGTTGCTGTCATTTGATAGTCTCCTTTCTTGCTGTAAGTTTACTACAAAAATATAGGTTAGTCAGTTACGGGTTGGTGACAGTTAGGCAGGATGAATTGAAGAGGAGTGAGTAGGGATGAACAATGATCATGAACGTGAAAAATTTAAAAGATTGATGGAGGGCTTTCTCTCGCTGTGTATACGAATGCTTTAGGGGAAATGGGGAAAATCAACTCTCGGAAACTTATGACTGAGATGTCGGAAGGATCCAAGATGTCCCGTGAATATTTGGAACATCACCCGAGCATTGAAACGGATGTCACGGACAAGGACATGCTGTTGCTGCAGATTGATATGGCGCTTGATGATGGGGATATGGAGTTGTTTATGAGGCTTACTAATGAATTGTAAAGGGATGGAGGTGCTGTTGTAAACGGGACGAATGAGGAACGATTGGAGCGGATCAAAATTTTAGCAGGTACGAGCGAACATTTTGATGATTTGCAATCGCTAATCGAACAAGCAGAACGGGCGCAAGAGTTGGGAGCTCGAAATCAAACCCTTTCAGAAGAATCAAGAGGGAACTTTCAAGCGACCTTGGATTATCGACGTGAAAACATGCGATTGCGTGAAGCGTTGGAGTTTTATGGAGACAACAAAAACTACGAAATTAATGTTGTTGATCAGTGGGGACCAGAAATTAAGGTCATGATGGATGGCGGAGCAAAGGCTGCTGAGTTATTGGAGGGATTGAAATGAGCTTAGAAGAAAAACGCAAGATCCAACACATCGCTGAAAAGGTTAAATTCCTCAGAACGTCTGAAGGAATGAATCTGAAAGACTTGGCAGCAGGGGGGAGACTGTATCGTGAACGCATTATGAATTTAGAAATTGGTGTCGAAAGGGCAGATTTGCAAGACGTCATTCGGTATTGTAACTACTTTGGATTGGATTATGAAGGGTTTTTGTTTGATGCTTTTCCGAAGTTTAAAGCGGATTATGTAGCGGATGCGGAGAAGATGATGAGGACGATTGGGTATAAGATTTGAGCAAATAAAAAAGACAGGATTCCTCCCGTCCTTGACAAGGAAAGTATAGCACACGAGGAGGGGTCCTGTGAGTAAAACAGCAGAAGTAATTTTATCAGAAAACGCGGTGTACAGGGTGATAGACGGTGAAATCAAGAAGGTGGATAAGCCGGGTGTTGGGTTTAGGAAACAGGTTATTACATGGCAAGATGACAAGCCTTTATTTTATGAGGTTAGTTATACGAAGAGGTAGGAGGGATTTGTATGGAGGATGTAGGAAACACTATGATTTACCGTGATGGATTTTTGATGATAATCATTAATCAACACGTTATCGACATTAATCAATTGAAATTGCGTGAAGGTGATGAGGGCATCGAGATGCTGACACTTAATGAAATATCTGACCAGATAAATAGAGATGAAGTAATTTATGCATGGGCAGAGTTGGGTCTGAGCGGAAAGATTTATCAGCACGGAAATTGTGTACAGTGATCTTATCCCATGTAATGGCGTAGATTGAAACGCTACCATAAAGCACAATCTACTTGTTTCCTAGTCGCAAAGGAGATAGCCATATTTCAACTACACAGGCTTACCCATCATCACAAAGGCAGGATGATTGTTGCTTAGACGTTCAATACTCAAGTTCCCTATTAAAACAGTATACGTCAAGAAGAAAATGGGGAAATGATACAATAAATATAGTTCAGGGGCAACACCAAAATATGTATTTGCAATTCAATAGACTGGATCTGGTGTGGAAGGTGGCGAGTTTTTGTACCGAAAGTAAAGCGGCAAGGCGATTACAATTAGTGGAACAAATATAAAGATGTTATCTTGAATCTCAAAAATGATAGTAAGGTAGGAGAAGGAAATGAAAACTCAACTGTCAAACTATATAAAAATTGGCACTTCAAAACAATTTATTTCTATTTTTGGTGAAGATAACAATCTGCCTCTTTTAGTGTATTTGCATGGTGGTCCAGGTGATGCTGCTTTACCACTGATTTATAAATATAACTCAGAACTTGGAAAAACGTTTAATATTGTAGTCTGGGAACAAAGAGGGGCTGGGAAATCTTACTATACTTTTTCGAAAGAGGAACAAATATCTATTGAAACTTATATTGAAGACCTATACAGTTTAATTCATTATTTGTTAGAAACGTATAAAAAAGAAAAAGTTTATATTTTAGGGCACTCTTGGGGAAGTGTCCTAGGCTTAATTTTCATTAAAAAATATCCTCAGCTAGTACACAGTTATTTTGGATGCGGTCAAGTAGTTAACATGAAAAAAGGGTTGAAGTGTCAATATGATTTTGTTCTGAAAGAAAGTCAAGAACGAAATAAAAAAAAGATTATTCAGCGATTGGAAAATATTGACCTTTCATTGACTCAAAAAGATTGGTTAAACGATTTATTATTTGTTACTAAATTAGTGGTTCAATACAGACATTCTTTATATGGAAAAAGCAATTATAACCAACTGGTAAGGGATTTCATTTTTTCATCAAAGTACACATTTAAAGATTTAATCAATCGTGAAAAAGGGAGTCTACAATCAATACAATATTTGTGGCAAGAGCTCATGGAAATTGATTTTAGTAAATACAAGAGTTTCGATGTCCCTATTACATTTTTTGAGGGGCGTCATGATAGGCATGTTTCTTCCGCATTAGTAGAGGATTACTATCACACAATAAAAACGACAAAAAAACTCATTTGGTTCGAAAATTCAAGTCATTTTCCACAATGGGAAGAGTCAGTTAAGTTTAATCAGGCTTTGATAAGTATCAAAAAGCAGAATTAGTTTTACAGGCTATTGATTTCTGTAACGCTTGTAATTTACCACGCTTTAAATGGCAGTATATCAACTGTTATCACATCTGGTTGGTGTAAAAACGGGACTATGAAAGGGTATGCATAACTAAATAAGTCTACTGGAACAACCGGGAACACCGATTGATTACAGCATTGCGCTGTGTCATTTGTTGTCCTCTTTTTTTATTTCAAAAAGGAGGAAAAGACGATGGAAATCAATCAAGAGCGATTGGATAAGATAAAGGCAGAACTTACAGAACGCCACCAGATGCCAATAGAGGAAGTTTCAAGAATGATTGACGGTGTGATAGTCGGGGTTCCGGGGATTTCAGAATGGCTTAAACCATTTGTAGAGGGGCTATCTCAATTATGGAACTCGATGAAAGAAATCATTCTAGAAAACCATGAGAAAGCATTATGGAATACAGAAAGCGAAGCGATGCACGGTTGGAATCTAGATTGGGATACGCGTAAACGCAGTCAAGTCTTGTCGAATAAACCGAAATTCATGGTCCGCAAAATTTTTCGTTGAAGGAGTGGGGAAATGAGATCGTTGCAAACGGAACTGGTTGAAAAAGGCTACCTGATGCTCGTACAGGCGAAGTAGATAAGAAGTGTACTAAGGCTAAAGACAGGTCATCAGAACAGCTGTCTGATAGGGAATGGGCTGAATTGATGGGTACTAATCGACAGACCTATAAACGGGTGAACGGGGCTATTCGTAAACGATAAATAGGGGGCGGGCATATGACAGAAAAGCAAATTGAACAGCTGTTGAAGGATTATCACTGGATTATTAATTCGTAAAAATTATGCGTGAAGGATTGAATGATGTTGGTGGTAACTTTACAGCTCAGTATGGATTAGAGGCAGCTATGCCGAAAGCGGCTGGGGGTCATAGTGATTTTCAAGATTCCCTCATATTGTGTTTGACATATATTACAGTTTCCAATATCTCCGTGTTTGTATACTGTAAAACATTCAAGGTAGATGGTGTTCGACTTACCGCTGATAATTAACCACGAAATGGCAGTATTGGGCAGTAATAACTAATGAACAGTTCTCTCGAAGGGGAGGAAAAGACAATGAAATTAATGAAAAAAGTTATCACTCTAGCACTAGTTTTTAGTATGTTCTTTTTTGGTGTATTTCAAAATCACAATATGGCATCAGCACAGACTAATCTTGAAAGTGTAGAAGTCACTTCAGAATTAAAAAGTTATTTACAAACTGAGAAAATCGATTTTGCTGAAACTCCTAATCAACGAATTTTTTCGACTATCTACGATGATATCGAATATGTATTGACCTATTTTATAACCGATGACACTTATGAAGCGAAAGCGTACGACGTTAATACTAGAGAAGAATTAGACATTCAAGAATTAAAAGAAGCACAAATTAGAGAAGGGAAAGTACTCCCGGCTCCGGATGGAATTGAGAGTGGTATTGTAACCCAGAGGTTTGCTCTTCCATTAATTCCTGTTTCGGGATGGGTTTTAGAACATTTAATAGCAATGGCACTTGCGGCAAGCTTAGTAACTGTTATAGTTGTTTCAAAAGATAAAATAAAAGCTGAGCTAGAAGAGCGATTAAAACGTAAGAATCCTACTATAATTTATAGGGGAGGTTCTTCGACAGCAACTAATCATACGCTAATAACTACAGATAAGAATGGATTATCTTATTACAAAACAATGCCTAAAGGTAAATTTACAGTTACAACAAAGGAAGCAGTTGACAGTACAAAGGTACTTAAGGCTGTTCTTGATGGTGGAAATCATGTTTCTGTCAAGCCCGTAAAAGCTTCTGATATGCAGGGATGGATAGATTCTAGGGCGAATGCAGATAAGAAGCCACATAAATTTACTCGACTACTGCAAGCAATTTCAATATCTTCAAACAACTAGGGATGGTAATTATGAGAGACTATATTAATATAGAAGACGAAGAAATCAATTATTATGTATATAACTTGAATTGGCAACTTCCAAAGGAAATTCAAGAAGAGGCTATTGAGATACTATCTAAAATTCCACCTGAGAAAGTTGACATGATAATCCCGAAATATGGCAAGTCGTGTTGGGAAAACGGAGTGTACATTTTGAAAGAAATGGGTTATCCGAGAAATAGAAAAGCTTTGCCGAAACTAGCAAGCCTATTACAAGATAGAAATTGGCCAGGAGCATTAGATACTATCGAGCTCTTTAGGATTTTAGGGAAGACAATAAGTGTTCCGTATATAGAAAAGGAATGTGACGAAGCCATCAAATGTAACGACGCTGATTGGCTTGAACATCTTTATTTTTCCTGTGAAAGTCTTTGCATTGTCAAAGAAGATTTTCATAATCCTATGACATATCTGCAAATGAAGAATACGGCTGAGGATTTGTATTGACCAGAAAAAGTGAATAGTTTTACTGCAATAAGATAACTCTGGTATTGTTCGAGGTCGCAGAAAAACTCACTTTTTTAAAAAATGACTTTCTAAAAAAGGTGACTTTAAATTCGAATTCAACTGAGCCTCGAATAGTGGACACTTTAAAAAAAGTGATCCATTCGGGGTTTTTTAGTTTAAAAACCCGTTATACTAGAAAAAATGGCTTGGAACGGGAGAATTTTAAATAAGTAGAATACTTTTCGGCGAACATCAAATGAGACAACTAGATTCAAACCCAAATGTCACATCCGTATCAGATCGCGCCATTCAATATAACGCTAAATTTAAAATCCGTGCCATTCAAGAAAATTTGTGTACATTAGGTAGGTTTTTTTGCTTGCTAGGAAGACAATTGCAAAAATAATCGTTTGTATATGTAGCTAAAACAAGTATGTTTCAAAGATAAGTAAAAGAAAGGATGAGAATATGAAGGAATTATCATTTTTTGATTGGAAAATACGTTTACAAGATAATTTGATGACAGTCACTGATACTTCAACGAAAAAAATGGTTATCATGGAAGGTGCCCTAGAACTAAATGCAATGATTTGGATTGATGAGGAAAACGAGATGCAAATTAAACCAACTTGGGATTGTGTTATTTCGATCAATGCGAAAGATATGATATTAACCATTCGGCACTCTGAAAACGTTTTTAATAATAGAGATTAAGAAATCTGAGGCGGTCATTATTCCATTACGGAGTTGTCGCCTTTTATTGTTTTAAATAGATGATCATGTAGTTGAGGTGACAAATAGAGTTTAAAGGATAGTAGAAGGGCTTGCTCCCTCCTCGAATAATGGCTTAGAGAGGTGGGAGTGCAACATAAAAATCACGATTGGTGATTTATTGGTTTATCGCAGTATGCTAAAAAGAAAGTGTTATTTAGTCGGAATTATAGACGAAGAGTTTTACGTTATTTACGGGTCACGTTACAGGAAGGTGGTTTGTGGGGAAGCGCTGCATGATCATATAAAGTGGGATGCATTGGAAAATTAGGTAAAAGCCGATCGAAATGAAGGTTCTAAAGCGATGAGTACAAACTGGTGGAATCTGTTAGATTATAAATTCGAGATTTTCCAAATGGAGATTTTCGCTTTGTATAACGACGGCAATAATGAAGAACTAAAAGAAATATTACCAGATAAATATTAAACTCACAGATGCAGATGTATTGGGGTTAGCTGTTAAATATACTGTTGCGGTAAATAAGTGAAATATAGCAAAAGGCGACTAATCTTAATTTGAGCGGTCACCTTTTTTGTTGATTTTAATTCGATATTCTGAATAGTACTTACGCTATATATTTATAATTAGTGAAACTTGTTCCTAAAGAGCCTCAAGGGCCTCAAGGGCCCTAGATTATGAAATCAACTCGTTGATATAAAATGTTTATCTTTTATTTGCAGATTGTCCCGGTTTTAATACCAGTTGGCCCGCTAAATCCTGGGATTGTTGCGATCACCATATTTGTTGCTATATTTATGACAGACACAGTATTGTCGGTTTGATTTGTAACATAAGCGAGTGTTCCATCCGGCAATATGGTTACTTGGTCAGGGGATTCTTCTACAGGGATTGTAGCAATTACCATATTTGTTGCTGTATTAATGACAGATACAGTATTACTACCTTTATTTACAATGTAAACAAGTGTTCCATCAGGTGTAATTGCTGTTCCCACAGGTTCTGTTCCCACAGGGATTGTATCAACCACCGTATTTGTTGCTACATTGATTACAGATACTGTGTTACTACCTTGATTTGTAACGTAAGCAAATTGTCCATTCGGTGTGAAAACGATTGATCTAGGGCGAACTCCTACAGGGATTGTAGCAACCACCGTATTTGTTACTGTATTAATGACAGATACTGTATTTGAGTTTTCATTTGCAACGTAAGCAAACGCACCATTCGGAGTAAAAGCTATACCTTGAGGAGCGAGTCCTACTGGAATAGTAGCAGTTACGGTATTTGTTGCTGTATTTATTACTGATACAGTGTTAGATCCGTGATTTGCTACATAAGCAAGTGTTCCATTAGGTGAAATTGCTACACCAAGAGGGTTAACGCCTACTGGAATGGTAGCGATTGGAGTGTTTGTTGCAGTACTAAAAACCGTTACATTATTCGAGAAGAAAGCTGTAACATAACCAAATGCTCCATTTGGTGTAATCGCTACTTCTAGAGGAGCGCTTCCTACTGGAATGGTAGCGACTATAGTGTTTGTCGCTGTATCAATCACTGATGCTCTATTATCAGGAGTTTCTAACTGACCAGCGTCTGTAACATATACGAGAAAGCTACAAATTGGTGGTACAGGTAAAAATGGTGGCTTTGTACAACGACAACTACAAAAACAAAAACAAAAACAAAAACAACAACTACTACAACTACAACAACAGCAAAAACAACGACAACGACAACTTGGATTTGATTTAAACTTGATCGTTTTATAATATTTCTGTTCTTTCCCCACGAGGCACACCCTTTCTATCGTATATTGATACTATATTCAAACAGAGTTATGTTTCTTGTACGTCTAACCTTAACCAAATACTTCTGATGAAATGAGGTTAGAAGGTGTATTTGACACTTACTTTTCTGTGTTAATATAAACTGATTGAGATTGTAAGGGGATGAATGTTATAAATGGTAAATATATCAACACCCGTATTCGGAGCACTTCTTCCAGGCGTAATATGTTATCTTATTTACAAGTTTAGAAAAAAACAAAGCAAATAATATTCAGATTCTTATTTTATTTTGAAATCAAAAAGGCGGCCATTATTCGAAATTATAGACGAAGAGTTTTACGTTATTTACGGGTCCCGTTACAGGAAGACGGCTTGAGGGGAAGCACTGCATGATCGTATAAAAAGGTTCTGATCATATTAAGTGGGATGCATTGTCAAACTCGATAAAAGCTGATCGAAATGAAGGTTCTAAAGCGATGAGTAAAAATTGGTGGAATCTGTTAGATGAAAAATTTTAGATTTCACAAATGGAGATTTCCGCTTTGTATATCGACGGCAATAATGAAGAACTAAAAGAAATATTACCAGATGAATATTAAACTCACAGATGCGGATGTATTGGGGTTAGCAGTTAAATACACTATTGCCGTAAATAAGTAAAAGCGCCCAAGTCGTAGATTCCTAAGCTCTTGGCCACTTCACAAACGTAGATATGTCCGCGTTTATCCCGTCGCCAATCGAACTCTAGAAGGATGGGAAGAGCTAAACAATTACATATAAAGTTTGGCATTCTGGTAATCGAATAAGCAAACGAGGGCGCGTTTAATGATATTCCTGTCCTTAATTATAGGAAGAATGGGAGTATATCAATTTGATCTATAGTATAATGATTACTTCAATAATGCGATGGAAAACAGGGAAAAGAGGGAACTGATGCCTACTATACTGGTTGCTGACGACGATGCGAACATTCGTGAACTCGTCTGTTTATTTCTACGCAACGACGGATTCGCAATAGCCGAAGCCGCAGACGGCAAGGAAGCACTGGCCGTCTACACCTCAACGCATGTCGATCTTGTCGTGCTCGACATTATGATGCCAAATATGGATGGTTGGACGTTATGCAAGGAACTCAGAAGAGCCAATCCTGATCTTCCTTTACTTATTCTGACTGCGAGAGGAGAAACATGGGAAAAAGTGAAAGGTTTCGAACTTGGGACGGACGATTACTTAACGAAACCATTCGATCCGTTAGAGTTGACGGTTCGTGTTAGGGCACTACTCAAACGATACAAGATTGGCTCCACTCAGACAATCCATTTCGGGAACGTCATTCTTAATCGACAGACCTATAAGGTGATGAGAGGGACGGAGTCGCTTACGTTGCCGCTAAAGGAATTCGAATTGCTGTATAAGCTAGCTGGAACACCCGGACAAGTCTATACGCGCGAGCAGTTGATCGATCAGATTTGGGGTATCGATTACGCTGGAGATGATCGAACGATAGACGTACATATTAAACGACTGCGTGAACGGTTCGCGTCGACACCCAATTTTCGGATCGAAACGGTGCGTGGGCTTGGGTATCGGCTTGAGGTTTATGAATGATCAGATCTTTATATATACGTGTTGTCCTGACATTTCTAATTTCCGTCATCGGAGGCACGATTATTTCTTTTTTTGTGTCAACTTGGATATTCGAAGATAAATTGAACGAAAACGCTCAAATTAACTTACGTAACTTTGGCCATGATATCGTCCAGCTTTACAAGACTCTTCCGTTACGTGAAGCGGACTCGTTCGTAAGTGAAATGAAGCAGCTCGATTCTTATTATATTCGAATTTACGAAGCTACGGGTCAGTTCCAATCTTACGGAAAACTTCACGGACACAAACCTGCGCCTGTCACGATGGAGCAACTAAAGAAAGTATTAGATGGAGGCGTTGTTCAGGACACTCCGAATGGTATTGCTACGGTCCTCTTAGGGTTGCCGTTGAAAACGGAAATGGGAACGAAAGCGATGTTTTTGGAAACGCTCGCCCCGCCTTCTGCTTCTTTTGTCACAAAGTGGGCATTGATTTTTGCAACCTGTTCGTTGATTGCAGGAAGCGTGTTCATTTTAGTTGCCTCTTTATTCCTGGTAAGACCGATCAAAAAGCTGACAAAAGCGACCAAGCGTATAGCATCTGGAGATTTCAACGTCAAGCTGAATATTAAGCAAACGGGTGAGCTTGGTATTTTGGCTCGCAGCTTCGAAGAAATGATGCACGATCTGCAGCAACTTGAGCAGATGCGAAGGGAATTCGTAACGAACGTCTCGCACGAGGTTCAGTCTCCGCTCACTTCGATATCCGGTTATGCTGTAGCGCTTAAACAGGTTCACCTCTCAGATCACGAACGAAGTCGATATCTAGATATTATCATCGCTGAAGCGAAAAGAATGTCCAAGATGAGCGATAGCCTGCTCAAGCTGAGTTTGCTTGAATCGCAGTCGCAGCAACTGCAGCTCGTCACGCTCAGTCTCGATGAACAAATTCGACGGGTAATCGTGGCGCTCCAGCCGCAATGGTCTGCTCGCATCATTCATTTTGAGCTTGATCTACAGACCGTTAAAGTAATGGGTGATCATGACCAGTTGAATCAGGTATGGACGAACATCCTTGGCAATAGCATCAAATTTTCCGAGGATGGCGGGGTAATTAACGTCAGTACCAAACAAGACATCAAAAACGTGACAGTTCAAATAACCGACACGGGCATCGGTATTCCTCTCGAAGACCAGAAGCGTATATTCGAGCGGTTTTTCAAGGCCGATCGTTCGCACAGTCGAAAGTATGACGGTAGCGGTATGGGACTTGCAATCGTAAAACAGGTCGTAGCTCTTCATCAAGGTGACATCCGAGTGGAAAGTGAACTTGGTAAAGGAACTACCTTCATTGTCACGTTGCCACTCACTACACCAACCGATAGTTAGATACACCAAATATCCATCGGATTGTCTAAACCGATATTCTCTAAACTACGGCTCACATGCAAGCAATCTTGTATGTGAGCCGTAGTTTTTTTGCTTGTTCATATTCAGTTCATATTGTCGTCATGGGGAGTACATATTCATTAGTTAAGATTTCATTAGCAGCACATGAAGAAAGCCAAACAAACAGATCAGGACAGGAGAGAATGACAGTGACACAACAAGAGGAAAAGAAAATGCGGAATGGAACGAAAATAAAGAAAGTACGAAACATTTTGCTTAAAATAGTAGGAGCAATCGTTATAGCCATTGTTCTTTTTCTAGGTATTGTTTATATCGCTAATGGGATGAGTAGTCATTCGGAGAAAAAACGAATAGTGCCCTACGGTCAGCAGGTATCTGTAGACGAGAAAAATATGAATGTGTTAATTCAAGGCGAGGGCGAAGAAACGATTGTTCTCCTGCCTGGTTATGGAACAGCTACACCAGGGCTTGATTTTAAGCTTCTTATCGATGAATTATCTCTATTTTACAAAGTTGTTGCGGTAGAGCCTTTCGGTTATGGATTAAGTGATGAAACTGAAAAAGAGCGAACCACGGAGAATATGGTAAGTGAAGTTCATGAAGCTCTACAGCAGCTTAATATTAATAGATACATACTCATGGGCCACTCCATTACAGGCATCTATGGAATTGATTATGTGAACAAATATCCAAACGAGGTGACTGCATTTGTCGGAATAGATAGCAGTGTTGCAACACAACCGGGAATGGATATTAAATTCCCATTAAAAACGTTTGCATTCCTCAAAAAATCAGGTCTCTTAAGATTGGCCATGAAAATAAGCGCTGATCCCTATGCTGGACTGGCATTTGATGAAAAAACCGTAGAGCAAATGAAAATGATTTCGAATAAAAACATGTATAATGAGACTACCTTGAATGAGATGGACAATATTTCGTCTAATTTTAAAGGGGCTCAAGGTTTAGCCTTCCCTAAAGTTCTTCCACTTCTTCTCTTTGTACAAGCGAATAATGAAGGTGTAGCAGGATGGATACCCCTGCATGAAGGGCAGATCAAAGACTCGTTAAATGGAAAAGTAGTAACCATGGATGGTTCACATTATTTGCACCATACCAAATTCAAAGAAATTGCTGAAAACGTTAGAGTATTTATGAAAGAAGTAAAGTTGTTAGAAGGAAGCGCACCGATGCCTGAAGGCTAGATTGGCTATGGGAATAGTCAGATCCTTATGCGCTATTATAATAAACGAGAAGAAGTAAATGCAGTGCTCCTAGGGATATCTCCAGTCAATGAAGATTGCTTAACTTCATTTTAGAAGTAGCTTTATTGTTAAAGCTTTTTTATGGTTAAATAGGTTTTGGCAGCGGGATAGCTAAAGTGTTAGTTGAAGGAGCTAAACAAGGCTTTAGATCTGAATAAATTTGTAGGCTAGACAGATTATCAAGGGGAATATTAAGAAAATATTTATCATAAGGTGTTTCGTATTTTATTAAAAAAGTGAGGGTAAGCCATGAACATTTCGTATAAATTGATGTCTTCATTAAGTTTTAAAGAAGCGCATATCCTATTTAATCGTGGATTTGAAGGTTATTTAGTGCCGATGAATTTAACTTTTGATACATTCGTAAGTCGTTTTGGTAATGATGGATTATCTGCGGCATTATCCATCGTTGCATATGATGGAACAGATCCAATCGGCTTTGTGCTCCAAGGAATTAGAGAAGTGAATGGTCAAAAGATTTCTTGGAATGGTGGAACAGGTATTAATCGAGAATACAGGGGGAGGAAATTGGGTTATTCCTTGATGGAGGAAGCGGAAAAAATCATAAAGGAACTTAATGTTTCTATAGCAACTTTAGAGGCGCTTTCTGAAAATAAGGCTGCTATATCTTTATATGAAAAGTGTGGTTACAAAGTAGAGGACGATTTACTCTTTTTACGTGCAAATGAAATTTTAGATAGTAAGTTACCGGATCTAGACGATTATGAAATAATAAGAATTCCGGCTACCCAATCTATTGGATCAGATTTATTTTCAACTATCGTCCCTTGGCAAACGGATGCTAGTAACACGTCAAAACTAGGTGGAGAAGCTGTGATGATATCAAAGAATGGAGAGGTGCAGGCAGCTTGTCTTATTCGGAAAAAACGTGTTTTTGGCAATAAAACGGAAAGCATTACTTTATTTCAGGTGAAGGAAAATGGGAATGAAGATGCTCTAAACAAACTCCTTGCTTACGCATTAGAATATGACCAATCTGTCAATCGTACAACTTATAACTTCTTAAAAGGAAATGGTTGTGTAGTTTCATCTTTACTGGCAAGTGGTTTTGAAAATACTCCAGTATCACAAGTTTTTATGACGAAAAGTTTCTGAAATATCCGGTCGATCACCCGAAAGAGCGTATGGACTGGTTGCTTTTTAGTTTTGCGGTCACATATAAAAAACAAGTAACTGTATGCATTAAGCGATTAACAAGAACGTCCATATCGGGCGTTCTATTTCTTTATCCAAAATTAAGGAGTGATTGAATGGATATCGGAAGGCACGCCTATTTTACAAAATCAAGAACAACGTATAACTATTCTTGAGACAACAGTTTCCGGGCTATCTCACAAAATGGATAGCGTGAAAACCGCAGTGGAAACAGAGGGAGCCGAACAAAAAGCATTACTCAATAGACTAATCGACCATCATCTCGACACAAATAAAATTAAGTTGTCACAGTTTTGAAAAATGGCACTTAATTTATCGGTAGCATCCGGAACTATTGGTGTCATCATTTATGCTGCTACACAGTTTTTTAATTAAAAGGAGGAAAAATAATTACAGACGTATTAATTTTCGCAACAATTCTAGCACCAATCATTTTGGCGGCACTCCAACTGATTAAAATAACTGCACCAATAAAATAGAATTTCGTTCCGCTCATCGCATTCGTGGTGGGCATTTTTATAGGATTTGCAGCATCTCTGTTTACGGATTTGGATTTAGTCTTGCGATTGTGGGTAGGAGGACTAGCGGGATTATCAGCAACTGGACTATTTGAGTTGGGGAATAAAAATGAAGGCTACACAAAGGATGAGGGCTAATGTCATTCATTGACACCCTCACACCATATGAAATAAAACACGGGAGGGCTCATGGAGTCCTTCCTTCTTTAATTATCACCTAGGGCATTTTGGAATCAGCATTCGGGACATCTGAATTGGCCAAGAACGCAAACAACCATTTTGGAATAAAAAAAGGCAGTGACTGGACTGGTCCCGTTTACGAAAAACGAACCGACGAGACGCCATATCGTGTAACCGCAGAATTCAGGAAGTATCCAGCCCTAGATGGATGTGTTATTGATTTATGCGGTAAATACGTTAACGGAACTGGATGGGAGTCTCACAACCGATACGCAGCAGTTTTAAATCAAACAGATTATATGAAGGCAACAGCTGCAGTTAAAGACGCCGGTTATGCAACAGATGTTAACTACCCTGAAAAGCTTAATAAATTGATTGAGCGATATGAGCTAACTAAATACGACAAGGAGGATGGTAACTTGGTCAAAATCGCACTAGACTCCGGACATGGTATCAATACTGCGGGCAAACTAACACCTGATGGTGAACGTGAATGGTCATTTAATAACAAAGTGTTATTGGCATGTTCAGTCTGACTGAATAAATACCAGGACGTTCAGATCCTCAGACTGGATGGCCCGACTGGAAACACAGATGTATCCCTTGCGACGCGTACCAATAAGGCAAATGCTTGGGGAGCATCTTATTCATCACAATGCTTTTGATGGTAAGTGGGGCAGTCACGGAGGTGTTGAACCACTTGTTCAAGAGACTACCGTAAGTAAAGCATCGAAAGAAATCGCGGCAATTATTCAGCCACGCATTGTACAAGCAATGGGCCTACGTAATAGAGGAGTAAAAACCGACAACCTTCACATGTTGAGAGAATCAAGCATGCCCGCTATCTTAACGGAAGGTGGCTTCATGGACTCGACAACAGACATCGGCGCATTAAGAAGTGATGCGAAACTGAAAGCGCAAGGTGAGGCTATCGCGGATGGTCTAGCTGTGTACTTCAGTACTTCAAGTTGAAACTAAAAATAACGGCGACACCCACGCCTACACCACCAAAAGAGGAGGATGAGGAATTGAAATTTTCAAGCCCGGCATTAAAATTTGAAACAGAAACATCTCTAGCGAGTAAAGCGCATCGTCAAATCATCGTAGCTGCAGCTGTGGAGGCGGGGCTCATGCATCGTGGGCTGACAAGTTAGCGAATGGCACGCTAACAGACGCGGATGTATTGGGGTTAGCGGTTAAATATACTGTTGCGGTAAATAAGTAAGAACAAAGTAAAAAGCGGCTCCTCTACAGATTAGATTGTGGAAGAGCCGCTATATTTTTTCTTTTCTAGAGTCAATACCAAGAATTCACTAAAATTTGATTCAAACCCAAAAAGGTTTAAATGGATTTTTGACACAATATGTCGTGGTTTTTCAAGATGTTTTCGCGGGGTATGACCTTTTTGAAGGACAATCAAAATTTAACCTTTTCCTTATTTGGACATTCTATTTATCAAATAACTTAACCCCGCTTAGTTCAAATGCATCCGCACTTGGGTTGTACCCAACTAATTTTTTCGTTTCTTCAATATCAAGCCGTTTAAACCTATTGTCCGAAATGCCGTGTAAAATCGAAAAGGGTGGTAAGTTCTTTGCAGTCATTGACTTCAAAAGAAGGTCAATAAAATCTTCAGGGCTTAGGTAAGCACTCATATCTCGGGCTGAGAGAGGTTTTCCATTTGGGTTATAATCATCATACGCTCCAATGCGGATAGCAATGCTTTGCAAATCTTCTGCATAAGCAAAATATGAAGCAACCGCCTCTACAAAACACTTACTGACTCCGTACATATTTTTAGGTCTAATAGGTGAATTAGTATTCACTTGGTAATCCAGTGGATAGCTTTCGATTGTTTGGGCGCTAGAAGCAACTATCACTTTGGATACGTTATTATCTTTAGAGGCCCTAAAAATATTATATGTCCCCTTTATATTATTTTCTAATAATGAGCCATAAAAATCAGCTTCTGGTGAAGGATCACCAGCTAAGTGTATAACTAAATCCATCCCTTTGATAGCCTCTTGACAAGCTGCTGAATCAGATACATTTAAATAAATTATCTCATGACTCGCATCTTTGAAAACCTCTAAAGCAGATAAGTTAATATCTGCTAATCTTAACTGGTAGTTTCTCTGTCTACCTAAAATGTTTACGACATCTTGACCAATCCTACCTGCCGCACCTGTTATTAATACTCTTTGCATCATATCTCATCCTCTCACCACTAAATTATCTATCAAAACAATTTGTAAAATAAAGCATGAACTTAGTATAAGTAGAGGGTTGTAATTAATAAAGCGAAAAATTATAATGAACCTCATGAATAAAATTCATGAGGAGGTAGCGTTAATGAGCTTAGTTAAGTATGAAATTTTTAACAAGGTAGCAGAGCTAAATAGTTTTACCAAAACTGCAGAAGCTTTGGGAGTTACTCAATCTGCTGTTAGCCATGCTATAACCAGTTTGGAAAAAGAGTTTTCTCTCCCTTTATTTATTCGTAATCACTCAACAATTACGTTGACAAAAAATGCGGAAGGTCTATTAATTGTTATTCGAAAAATTCTATATTACAACAACATGTTGAGACAAGAAGTGGACGCCATCAATGGTCTAAACAAAGGAACAGTAAGGGTGGGAGTTTTTACTAGTATCTCAACAAATTGGATTCCAAGTATTGTTAAAGAAATGGAAGATTATTATCCTAATATAGAAATAGAACTATTGGAAGGCAACTATACAGAGATTAAGCAATGGTTACAAAGTGGGAAATTAGATTGTGGGTTTATTAATAATGAAACATATTTAGAGTCGTTTGAAATCGCGCAATTGAAGAGAGACCGCCTCTTATGTGTTGTATCAGACCAATCTCCATTAAGTAAGGAAAGAAAAATATCTATTCAACAAATCGAAAGTGTCCCTTTTATTATGCCAATTTATCAATGCTATCATGATATACAAAAAATCTTTGAGGAGAACAAAGTAACTCCTAATATTAGATTCGAAAATATGAATGAGAATTCGGTATTTTCGATGGTAGAGAATAATCTGGGGATTAGTATTATGCCAGAAATGATTATCCCGAAATCTATCGATTCTATAAAGGCTATTCCACTTGAAATAGATAGCTATCGAACGATTGGATTAGCAGTAAGAAAACCGCCCTCACCAGCAACTAAAAAATTTTCTGAAGTTACTAGAAGATGGGTACTATCTAAATATACTTAAAATACAAATTACAATATCACCTATAATTAATTCTTGTTCAGTAGTACTAATAATTTGAGTGAAATGTTATTCTAGAATGTGGTTTGATTATGAATTAAGTGGAAAGTTGTTAACCAACCAGTGAGGCAATTTATATCTATTTCTCTAACCTGTTGTTTTTGAACAAACGAAAACAATTTTTGAAACAAAGGAGATCGTCTATTGGCGGTCTTTTTTGATTGTCCAGTTATCTGAGGAAAGGTTAATTAAGACTAAAGAAAAAGCGGAACCTCCACAGACTTAATTGTGGTAGGCCGCTTTTTTTATTTGCCAAGACACAGTCATCTATTCTTGGTTTACATACATAATTCACTTATCCCTACAAAAGTAAACGTGGAAAGATAAAATTGATTATTGAGAGCAAAGGGTGACTACTCATTTAATTAAGCGGATGCCTTTATTGTTTGTCGAATAAGAGGTATTCATATGAATATGGACGAATAAAAAACAATGCTCTGTTCTTATTGAATTAACGGAGCAGTTTAGTTCAACAAGAAAAATAAAAACCATTCTATAGTGAATGGTTTAATCTTTATCATAATTTAGTGATGTATTGGATTGTGTTAATATGTGGTCTAATACTTTTCTAGTAAATCTCATAAAGTAATTAAGTATTTGCCCCCCCTAAACAAACAGTTAATAAAGTACCAACGCCAATTGGTCCATTAAAAATCAGTGCCATTATCAAGAATAAGAGGTAAATGAATGTTCTCGAAAAAAATATAGTTGTGCTGGTTAATTCTTGTATGATTAATGTTAATCGATCAACTGGAATCGGTGCGAAATTTGTGTGTAAATATGTTGCAGTTCCTATTCCAATCACAACTAAGCCTATTTCAAAGCAAACAATTTTGCTGTACCATAGTTCAGGCGTTATCAAATTGTGTAATAAAAAAAGCCACATATCAATACCAATACCCGTTATAAATGCCGTTAACAACCCCAAAAATTCTGGCCTTTTTCTTTTTAAAAAAGAATTAAAACATATCAATATTAAAGCTGTTATTACTTCCCAACTTCCCACAGTAAGCCCCACATTTACAGACAGCCCTACCAATAGTGCATCAAAAGGTGAAGTTCCAAGGTCTGATTGTATAGTGAAAGAAATACCTAGAGTTAATATTAAAATACATAATACATAAAAAACATATTTCACTTCACTCGACCCCTTTATTATTTTTTGTTGCAAATGCAACAATAATAAGGTAAACTTAATGTATGTTATTTTTATCCCAAAAGCAATAAAAATATGTTCTAAGGAGTAAAGTTATGAAGGGAATTCTTCGTGAAATTGGAATGATAGCAAGGGCATTAGACTCTATTAGTAATATAGAATTTAAAGAATATGACCTTACAAAAGGGCAGTATTTGTACCTTGTACGAATATGTGAAAATCCAGGAATCATTCAAGAAAAGTTAGCTGAGATGATAAAAGTAGATAGAACTACAGCAGCTCGTGCTATAAAAAAACTTGAAATGAATGGCTTTATTGAAAAGAGGGAAGATGCACATAACAAAAAAAATAAACAACTGATTCCAACAGAGAAGGGGGAAAATGTTTATCCTTTCATAAAAAGAGAAAATGATTATTCCAATATCATGGCATTAGAAGGATTTTCCGAGAAAGAAGCAGAAACCACTTTCAATCTTCTTCAAAGAATAAGAAAAAATGTAGAAAAAGACTGGGTATTTGTAAAAAAAGGAAACAAGAGAAATTATTGATTATATAAAGGAGTGATATATTCAAATGGTTATAAATATAAAAAAGTGTACCCTTGAAGATTCACGTGAACTTCGAGAAATTAGTCATGAAACGTATAATGAGACATTTAAGCATCATAATTCAGCCGAAAATATGAATGTCTATTTGGAAAGGGCATTTAACTTAATGCAATTAACAAAAGAATTATCCAATCCTTCTTCGCAATTCTATTTTGTTTATTTTAATAATGAAGTCGCTGGATATTTGAAGGTTAACACTGATAATGCTCAGTCTGAAGAAATGGGCGATGAATTACTTGAAATTGAGAGGATTTATATTAGGAACAAGTTTCAAAAACAGGGACTTGGTAAGTGCCTCCTAAATAAAGCGATGGAAATTGCGATGGAATGTAAGAAAAATAAAATTTGGCTAGGCGTATGGGAAAAAAATGAAAATGCGATTGCCTTTTATAAGAAAAAGGGGTTTGTTCAAACTGGAGCCCACTCTTTTTATATGGGTGAGGATGAACAATTGGACTTTATAATGACCAAAACACTCATATAACCATTTTGAAAGGTGGATCACTTTGTATATTCCAAAATATTTTAAAGTTGAAAATGTTGATGGAATATTGGATTTTGTTCAAAAAAACTCTTTTGGTACGATTGTCACAACGAGAAAAGGTAAACCAATTGCCACTCATTTGCCTTTAGGCTTAAATAAAAAAGGGGATGATTACTATATTACTGGACATATGGCTTATGGGAACCCTCAATGGAGAACATTCGAAACCTGTAAAGATGTATTGATTATGTTCCAAGGACCACACGCTTATATCTCTTCCTCTTGGTATAATCAGGAAAATGTCCCGACGTGGAACTATCAAGCTGTCCATGTATATGGTAAAGCAATCATTTTAGAGAATGATGAGTTAATAGAAGATTTAACAAAAATGCTGGAAAAATATGAAGGAAATCGTGAAAACCCTGTTTTATGGGATAAATTTTCTACTCATCTTTTAGAAAAGGAACTGAAAGGGATAGTTGGATTTAAGATTAAGGTGGGAGAAATTCAGGCTGCATATAAATTAAGTCAGAACCGAAATGAATCGGATTATATTAACATCATTAGTAAATTACAAAATGAAGGGAATTCAAATTCGGAGCAAATGGCGGAGCTGATGAAAAATAGAATGTAAAATTACATATAAGCACACTTATATTCAACCCTCAGACGCAAGAGTTTAAGAACGGGGCATAGCTGCCATTTTGGCAGTTTCTCTCCAGGTTGTGAGAGGTTGTACTTAAACTAACGGGTGCTGGTTTAGTTCAACAACAGGAGATCGTCAATTGACGGTCTTTTTTATTTGCCCAGTTGTCTGTGAAAAGGTTAAATAAGTACAAAGTAAAAGCGACCATCCACAGATTGTGTGGATGGTCGCTTTTTTTGTTCGGTTCTAAGTGGTAGTTTTATAAAGTTTTTTCACTCTAACTTCTGAAATTAGTCTAAAGGTTCATCGTAAAAAGTATCGAAAATACCTTTATACTTCATTTTTAAATTTTCAATATTCTTAGGGTCTTTAGAAAGTATATTGATTACGTCTCCACTCCCTCCGATATGGATCAGATACTTACTTGTGACAATAATAAACAAAGCTTTGGTGGCGCGATTATTTTTGTAGAGAAGTGCGTCTGTTGTATATAATATCGTTTCATTTACTGAAACATCTTTTATTAAAGCAATTTTGCCAAACCCCTCATGAAGATCAAATTCTTCACTAGTGAATTTGTATTCCTTCCAATTTGTTAACCGTAAGCGCTTTGATAAGTTATTAGTGATATATTTATTTCTTGTATTATATTCTAGAGAAATGAATAAATCGACAGTTGGTTCATTCGTTGTAAGGTAATCGATAAACATTTGAATCCCTTTTACTCGAATTTCTCTAAAATAATCCGTTGAAAATCTAACACGGTTTTCCATCGGTGAATCAAAATACATTGAAGAACCCCACGGCTCGGTTAATGTAACTCCAGACTTTGCCTTAATGGATTTATTTGCCAATACGGTTGAGGTCCTTATCATATGTACCACTCCTAGTAGTTTCATTACAGATTTTTTTGGGTGAAGAGCCGCCCTTCCAAGCTCCACCAATATGACCATCTATATCACAAGAAATATAATCAGGTCCCTTTTTGGTCTTTTTATCCTTGCTGAAAATCGCAACTTTACTACATCGTTCACTTACTTTAGTATAATCTAGTTTGTCTGCGGCTGTTTTTGCCTCTGCATCTGTCTTTTATACAGGTTCGGCTTTAGCGGGGAAAATTAGATCCATTACTTTCTTCGCCATCGCTGATCCGGCTTCCCATATTACATTATTAATAATAATAGCACCTGATACAAGCACGGTAACCGTTCCGATACCTGCGAGCTGATATTCCCCTGCCACTGTGCTTCCACGAAGAGATAGTGTATTTAAGTCTTCTTCTAGAGGTTCTTCTCCAAGAACCTCTCCTTGGGATAGTTCTAACTCTTTAATTATTTCAAGTAATTTCTGCTCAGACTCATCAATGCTGTTAGGGAAAACCCCTTCAAGTTGATTAAAATCGCTAGAAATTGGTAAATCTCTTTCTTCTGCACCGGCCAAAGGAACTGAGATAGTAGTAGTGAATAAAGCGAATAGACATAATAAAGCAAGAACCCTCTGCATCTTCTTCATAAATAATTATCTCCAAATTAATATATTTACTTTAATTAACGCAAATTCCATTACTACACAAAATACCCGGAAAACACAATGCATTAAGCAAGGCGTTACAGTAGAAGGAATGGTAGCTCTCATAAATAATTAAGAAGATAGGTAGGAAAGACTTGTTCTTGGCAGTTGAAAGTGAATAAATAATATTACAATACATCCAGAATGTTCTATTGCGACACGAACGTTCATTCGGTATGTTGAATCAAAAGGAGAGAACGAGTGTGCGTGATAAATTAATTAAGTCTGCAGAGTTCAACAAATAAAGATATACAAATTGCCAAAAAAAGTTATACTGTTTTACCTATTTGGTAGCGTTTAGCCAAAGGGGTGTTTTTATGTCGAAGAGAAGAAGGTGAGAAACGAATAATTTATATAAATAAAACTACTTCAGTATAAGTCGTTCTTTATAGAGCATTGATACTAAAAAATCATGAAACAAAAATAAGACAGAAATCTAACAATGTGTTACTATAGATTCATTCTTAAAAACAGATGGGAGATTAGACTTTTATGCTAAAACTTATTATCGCAATTTAAATTCCAATGAATTTAATAGGAGGGCTATTCTATAATTTATTTATAGATTTATTTGTGATGTCCTTTTGCGATAACTAAGAGAAGCAATATAATGTCTAATTCATATAAGCAGATATATTTAATCCGACTAATGGCAAACACTTGATTTAGGCCGGTTAATTTTATTTTTTGCGTATAAGAAGACTTTATGAGTTTATTCTCATAAAGTCTTTTTCTGTTTTTAGGAGGTGATAATTCCCATATACACATGTAATGCACCAAGGTGAATGAAACAAAAATCGGAGGGAATTTAAATGGGGAAATATGAATTAGTAAGTGATTATCGTAATAATGAAAGCTTGAAGGAGAAATTTAATACCTTAGCTATGAAAACATTCGAATTAGATTTTCGAGGCTGGTATAACAAAGGGTACTGGGATGACAAATATATACCATATTCATTTGTCGATGAAGGTAAGGTTATCGCAAATGCTTCAATTAATAAAATGTCAATAGTTATTAATGGTAAAATGTGTGAAGGGATTCAGATTGGTACAGTAATGACAGATGAAAATTATCGCAATCAAGGTTTGGCTAAGCAATTAATGCAGCATATTATGAAAGAATACGAAAATACTTGTGATTTCATGTATCTTTTTGCGAATGATACTGTATTAGATTTTTACCCGAAGTTTGGATTTACACGTCTAAATGAAAGTGAATTTAGCTTAGACCTAGCAAAAAGTTCAATTCAAATGAATAAGGATGCGAAAGTAAAGCGGCTTACTATTGAAATTGACCTTGCATTACTTGAAAAATTTGCGAAAAATCGCCATGTAAACTCAACGATTTTAGATGTTGAGAATAATGATAGTTTATTAATGTTTTATTTCACATTAGCATTCCGTGAAGCCATTTTCTATGTGGAGAATTTAGAAACGATTGTGCTAATGGAGGAAGAGGAAGATACACTGCATATTTTCGATATCATTTCGTTAAATGTGCCAAATATAGAGGCTGTATTAGCAAGCATTGTAAAGGAAATAACGAAAAAAGTGGTATTTTATTTCACACCTGATTTTACAATCGAAGGCATGACAGCAACCATTATGCCAAATGATGATGATGCTTTATTCGTCTTAACGAAAAAGTCATTGCTGAAGGGTAACTTTATGTTCCCGTTAACATCACATTGTTAATTGGAGTGAAATACCTATACAGGAGTTAGTATTGATACAGCTTGCACTTTAGGATTTTGTGCCGCACATGGTGCTATGGCGGGAATCAAAACGGAGGATTATAGAAGGAATCGATTTACGGACCATGGTTGTCATACTTGATAACATCGAGAGGATTCCGGTGTCGGATATCATCGGGGCGCAATGTGAAGGGTTAATTGTAATAGAAGGAACAGCCACCAACTCAGTTGAGAAGGTGGCTGTTATTTGTTATGAGTCGTACGCCTGCCCGCGTTATTTAAAGTTTCCCCAAACGTCCCCCAGCATAGTCCTCCAGTTACACGATTTCATAAGAACTCTTACGTTTCACATTAAGCGGCATGATGTGGCGCTTCAATTAAACAAATGTTGCTGTTGTCGCATTTTCACTCCTTTAAAATTCACATACGGAACGCCCAATTAGTAGAAATAGATATATTTTCTATACACGTAAGTCGATAAAATAAATATTCCATTTTGTCATTGATTTTTATTCAAGCATCTCTCACGAGGTGCTTTTTTATTTGCTTGCAATGCGAAAATTCAAAAGGAGAAGTATTTCTACATGGACCGTCGCTTTTCAATTGTCGAATAAAAGAGGTATTCGTATTAATGGAGACGAATCAAGTACAATGCTCTATTCTTCTTCAACTAACAGGATATTAGAGATTAATTGGGAAATTTAAAATTATAAAGATAAGGAGTGGTGTATTTTGGAACACGAATTAAAGGAGTTTATCAAGAAGTGTGATAAAGCAATAAAACAGGAAGATTTTGACACTCTGAAGAATTACTATACTGATGATGCGATTCTGGTAGTAAAACCAGATATGATTGCACGAGGAAAAGAGGAAATTAAGCAAGCGTTCATTAAAATTGCGAAATATTTCAATAACAGTCTTGTCCCAGTACAGGGAGAAATGATTATTTTAGAAGCTGGAGATACTGCATTAGTTATTTCTCAAACGCTACTTGAGGCTGATAAAAATGAAACGAAATATTCTATGGATAGAAGGTCAACCTATGTGTTTAAGAAAAATTCACAAGGCGAATGGCTTTGTGCAATCGACAACTCATATGGTACAGACTTAATCAATAAGTAGACTTTTGTTAAATAAGACCATAGCAAAAGCGGCTCCTCCACAGATTAGATTGTGGAAGGCCGCTTTTTTATTTATCCAAATATCATTTGGTATAATTTATTAATTTC
This sequence comes from Sporosarcina sp. FSL K6-1540, assembly GCF_038620285.1. Lineage (NCBI taxonomy): Bacteria > Bacillati > Bacillota > Bacilli > Caryophanales > Caryophanaceae > Sporosarcina > Sporosarcina sp. FSL K6-1540. The sequence goes on along the minus strand of NZ_CP152018.1, from coordinate 4,106,138 downwards.
TGATATTCAGTTGCGATAGGAACGATTGTTCTGTGTGCTGATGAAAAATGGGAAACGAGTGTGCATAATCAATTAGTTAGGTCAGTGGAATATCGTGAACACCTAGATATGATGTACATGGCTACCGACGACATCACCGACATGGAAACCAGACTCATAAGTCTTCTTTACAAAAGTAGATAATAATCCGAAGCTGCATGCCCCAGCTAAAACAAATAAAATGTATTTCACGATGCTTTTTTGAGTTCTAACTGGCCCCTCAGAACGATAGATACGACTTTCCTGTTTTGATAGAGGTGTATCGCTAAACCACGAAGACTTAATACAAAGTCACCATTCAAATCCCGCATGAGTCCAAAACTCGTAGTTTTAGGATCATGGTAATCTGCAAATGAGAAACTCAAGTTACTGTTTAACCAACCAAATACAGCATGGTGCTGAGATGATACTGGAAATATTTGATTCATTGTCACACCCGATTCAGTTATTTAGTTCACGAACTTTAGAAGCTTTTGGCTAGTTCGATCGCTTGTTGAATAGCTTTTTCTTTAATCGTAAGTGCTTGATCTGGTGCAGCGCTCATACCCTCGATATAAATAATATCAATTGAAGGTATACCTATGAATTTAGATACAGCTGTTAAGTATCGGTGGCTGAATTCGAACCCTGCCACTGGTCCCTCGGAGAGCACGCTGCCGGAAGCTTGAATATGAAGCAGTTTTTTGTCAGATGCTAAGCCAATAAAGCCTTCTGGCGTATAATTAACTGTTTTTCCTGGTACACATATGGCGTCAATATAAGTTTTCAATACAGGTGGGAATAAGAAATTCCAAACTGGATTGACGACGACGATTTTATCTGCAGCGAGAAATTGATCAACCAGTTCACCCAAACGAACTATTTTAGCCTGAGAACCCGCGCTCAATTGATCAAAAGAACTGCCGCTTCTCAATTGGCCCCAACCACTTAACACTTCGGTGTCTAGTTGCGGGATATCTATTTTATATAGATCTAGATGAATAACTTCATCGTTTGGGTTTGCTCCATGGTAAGCTTGGATAAACTCGTGACCTACAGACAAACTATTGGATTCACTCTTATCTAGTGGGTGTGCGGTTACGTATAAGACGGTTGACATGATTGATTTCTCCTCGAGGTTAACTAGGACCTGAATTTAATTGATTAGCGATGCTCATTAAGGTAAGCCATGAAGACCGGCCTCGGTCTTCAATGGACATACAATTGTAAGAGCTATCCTAAAGTTATTCTTATTAAATTTCACTATTCTCAGTAAGCTTCTCTTTACTCCTTTTCAGGGAACATCCCCGTGGAGATGGCGATTCGATTCCATGCATTAATGGTATTAATCGCCATAATGATTGCCACATATTCTGCCTCATCCACATGTGCCCGAACTCTTTCATACAAATCCTGCGACACACCTTGCTCTGAAATACGGGTTACAGCTTCCGTAAGCTCAAGCACCACTCTTTCTTTGTCGGAATAAAAGGGTACTTCACGCCACGCGTTAAGTAAATAAATCCGCTGCTCCGTCTCGCCCATTTTCCTTGAATCCCGTGTATGCATGTCCATACAATAAGCGCACCCGTTAATTTGTGATGCTCTGATCTTAATGAATTCATATAGCTTAGCATCCAATCCACTTGTCTTAATAAACCCTTCCAGTTTCATCATTGCCTGCAAAGCACCTGGGCTTGCACTGATATGATTTAATCTAACCTTCATAGTAATCTCCTCCGTGAATCTAAATTTGTCCTTGCCTCTACAACCTATCGTCGATAACATCAATCGACGATAGGTTATGACCACAATATAACTCTTTAGTTTATGGCTGTCAACAAAAAAAAATAGCTGAAAATTTCCATATTTGACAAGGGTTTTAAATCCACCTAAGATGGTTAGTAGCAATCTTTATATGTAGAAAGCAGGTGTTTGCATGCAGTATAGTATTGGTGTTGAATATGGATTGCATTGCTTGGTATATTTAATTGATATTCCTCCTAATGACACAATTGGGATTAAAGAACTTTCCGCTTTTCAAGGCGTTTCAGAGACCTATCTTTCGAAGATTTTTAGTAAATTAACAAAAGCGGGTATCGTAAGTTCTGTTCCAGGTGTAAAAGGAGGCTATAAACTGGCCAAGTCTCCTGCGGAAATTTCTTTTTGGGATGTAATTGAAGCTGTTGAAGGTGCTTCCCCCATTTTTCAATGTAAAAATATTAAAAATAATAGCTACCTATGCCGGGATGAAGACTATGCAGCATGCGCTCTAGCTTCTCCCTGTGTGATTAACTTAGTTATGCTCGAAGCAGAAGATAGTATGCGCAATATTCTTCGTAACAAGTCACTTACTTGGTTGAATGAAGAGCTTGATCGCGTATTAACCCCACAATCGCGCAAAGATACTCGTGAATATTTTGCTAATAGCAACAATGTTTAATGGTGAATTTAAATGGGGAAGTTTCTGGTTCACTTATTATGGGGAAGTCGGGAGCAAATTCAATGTGAAATCGTTTGGATACAACACGCTGAATGGGTAGGATTGAAAAACTATCTTCATCCTGAATTATTCATACTTGACCAATCAAACAACCGGTTAATCCAAATCCATTGTTTTCGAACCCCTTTAAAGTCTTTACTGTTTTTCTTCTTTCAAAAATTTCAGTTTCCATTTAGCGGCTTGTAAAAAAGGGATTTTGAACAGACTTATCCCAAGATGCCCTAAATCTTTTTTAGTATATTTAATAGATGTTTAAGTTTCTAATTAAATAATTTTTATGTAAACTCAGGCTTTAATAAAAAGAATCTATTTTGATTAAATTTTTCAATATGGATTCTTTTAAATTACAGAAAAATGCAGGTTTACATGACGCTGTTGACCGAAATTTACTTCTAAGTGACACAAAATCCAAGATTTAGAAGACAAATAGTAAACAATTACTTGACAACAGAAACGATGAATGATTTATTGATCTAACTGGAACTGAAAAGTTGTGGGGTGATCCAGAACAAACAGTCAAGGATATACAAGCGGAAATACTGGAAACTTTAAATTTTCCGTCCACGACTGGCATGGAAATAGAAGTTGCGCAAAAAAGGGAATGCAAAGTACACGTAAAGTTGTGGGATAAAGGGAAAGTCATTTTTTACATGGTTGTCATAAAAGAAATAAATGTTGAGGCGATGTGGATTACGGTCGATAGTCCATTCGGTAGGGACCGTATGCCGGTGGAGGACATAATCGGAGTGGAATGTGTTGAATAATAAACAGGGTAAAGGCGACCTCTCGACGAAAGAAGGTCGCCTTTTCAATCTGGTATCTGGGATAATACCGGATAGGAATTTATTGAATATTGCATTCATTTGTAATGCAGCGAACATGTTGAAGTTTGTCGGTGCGCAAATTAGAATCGTTTGTTTGTTTAAGGAGGCATCGACTTGTTTAATTGAACCGGTAAATTAAAACGACCAATCCGAATAGGGAAAGGTCGATTTGTTTTTGAGTTTCTTCTATGGATAGTAATTACTTCCGACTTTTCACCTCTATTTTTAGAAGTTTTGCATCAGGTGATTGTTGAAGCCTGTATTAAAATCCAGTGAAACCAAGATGTTTTATACCGAATAATTTCTACCTAAGCATTGGGATTCAACATCTTAATGACAATAGAAGCATTTACATTAGCTTGTGTACCACCTATCACAGACGCAAGACCAACTGCTGCAGCAGAAGAATGATTTCGAAGGGTAAGAACATCGTTGGCTACTATGGCAATAATAGCCTGCCCGTTGTTTTGCTGAGTGCCAGCACCTGAACCATAGACTGTTCCGGGAACCAGCGATCCATTTAAAAACAGTGCAAATTGGTTAGGTTCCGTACCTGATACAGAGAAAGTAACCTCGTAGTCTCCCGGAACGTTAATCATAATTTGAGAGGTTCCAAGGGTATGCACAATTCCAGGTGTCATTAATCCATTTGAATCAAACAAAACATCAGCTTCTATAGGTACCGTTTGAGGAGTTAGATTGTAAATATACCCGTATTCGCATAACCCGCATGTGGCTCCGATAGTACTAGTGGAGCCAGCCTGCCCGATAGCCCTAATTGGCCCCATGAACACTCTTGGTACTCTACATATATTTTTGCAAGAACATGGACTGATGTGACATTTACTACATTTACGATTAGAGAAGTGGTTATTAAAATTCATTCTTTCACCTCCATCTGTAGTATCCTATTCTTGCAAAAGAGGAAATGAAGGGCAAACACCTTGTTGATTACTAAAAAAGAAATAGACAAGAGATTGATCCTGGTGAAACTGAAGAAATGTGTGATAAAGTCAACCACTTGTTTGAAAAGCTGGGAAATGAAAAGTGAGTAAAAAAACAGCCACCAACTCGATTGAGAAGGTGGCTGTTATTATGTTATAAGTCGTGCGCCTGTCCGCATTTAATGTGTCCCCCTGAATGTCCCCCAACCACACGAATTCAAAAGATTTCCTACGACTTTACTTTAACGGCGTGGCATAGTCGATTAGTACCTGGATGCTGAAACTATCATATTATCACACCTGCAGAACGTACGTACGAAACGGCTGATTAGTCTAGCACGAAATAATTCATAGTAGCAACAATGCTTATGCCTCAAGGCTTATGAGGGGTTTAAATGAAAACAATCTCCAAATATTCCACCAATTTGAAAAGTGAATGTGTCACTGTAGGCTTTCGCTAATTTGACTTCGAGGTTTTTAAATGAGTGGCCATCCCGTTACAAGGTTGTGGTGTACGAGCCATTGTTGCAGCGGGAGTTGTATGAGAAAAGGCAAGAGGCTTGGAAGTTATGGCGACAGTAATGACCTCGTTTGAAGGATGGACATTCATTATTTTGACTTTGTTAATCGCGTTAGGATTTTATTAAATTGGTTGGATGCATGGGCGGGGGAAGTGATGGAGTAAACACGAATTGTACATTTAAGATGAAAAAAAGACCGTAATTTCTTGGTCTTTTATGTTAGTGTACTATGTTTTTCAATAGATTTTATTTAATTGGGTAATAAGTCCATCAAAAAAAGGCTTCACGATAAAATCTGCGGCTCCATTTTCTAAAGCCTCAATTATTAAATCTTGAGTCCCTAAGGCTGAGCACATAACAACACGAGCATTGGGGTTTATTTTCTTAATTTCTTTTAGCGTAGCGATACCGTTCATATTTGGTAAAGTGATATCCAATAAAACGATATGCGGGAAGTGTGATTTATAAAGAGGCACAGCATCTTCTCCACTCCCAGCTTCAGCTACGACATAATAACCGTTACTTACGATAATCTTTCTTAATAGATTTCTCATGAATTTTGAATCATCTACGAGCATTACTGATTTATTGAAAATGATCCTCATCCTTTTTAACAAGTGATAGAAAGCAATACACTTGGTAACCGGCTACCATTACAAATAGTTGTATTAGGCCCTTGGCTTTGCGTCCTTACCTTTCGATAAGTTTGCCTATATACAAACTAACATACTTTGATAGAACAATCTTATGAAAGAGTCTAATACAAAGGAGTAGTAGGCAAATAGGTGGGTTATTAACATGTGCTGTCCGAAAAGAAAAGACCACTGATTAAAAATAATCAGCAGTCTTTATCACAGTCATCTTGAGATTTATGCCCGGAAATTTCGAACAACCATTGTTAATCCACGTTTTTCAAAATTATTGTCGCTTTCTCTTACCTATCAAAGCTACCTAAAATCATAAAATCTACAAGAATTCCACTCACTGGATTTTCTGAACCTAATACATTAATTCCTAGTACTACTATACTACTATTATTTGTGACATTAGCAGAGACGAATTTTGCAGCAACATTCTTTTCTCGCATTTGTACTCTCGGTCTTGCATTTATCGAAGGATTTGTAGAATATACGCTTGATACAGCATAGTCAATAGTTGTTAATAATGGAATACCATTAGATAATCCGTTTTCTGTGAAATAAAGTGTGGCTATACCATTTGCGTCAGATGTAGCTTGCCCATAAACAATCCGCTTTACTTTTTTTGGATTGGACTCTCCTGCCTTAAACACTTGAAGAGCTGTTGGTGCCATTAAAACAAACTCAACGCTCATAGCTATTCTCCCTCTGTAATACTTTGATATCTATTACAAACAACAACATTGATTAAATGTATGACTGGCTATACCTTAATATTCTTTATGCTTTTTATTAGCTTATTACATTCAATGTTCCTTGAGGATTCTTGCTTTTTTGCAAAGTGAAAATGCAGTGAAAGCCATCAAAATGTAGTACGCAGTTCGACCAAAATATGTAGCAGATGTGATGGAAACTTATTAAACTATTTTATTGCGAATGTAATAAAAACGAGCATTAAGGCTTGGTAGCGGTGAACGTGGAGGAAAACGACTTGAAGACAACTCCTTATAAAAAGGCAACAGAAATGTATATCGAAGTCATTGTAGCGGAAAGTGTGGATGAAATTCTAAACGAGGCCGAACCGAATCTACGGACTAAAGAATATGCATTTATGAAATTCATGAATGCGCCTAATACGCAGGATCACACAGATAGGGATTTATTACAGGAATTTGAAAGCACCACAAATGGCTTTTTGCAGGCTGACAGTTCGTTACTTTAACGCACAGTACGAGGAAATGGGAGACCCATTATATGCAGTAAATTAAGAAGAGGACTAGATATTATCATAACGAAATCAATTTCTTCCCCCAGGCACCTAAGCGATATAGAAGCAGAACCTGGAAAAAAACCACTGACTTTTAGTTTAAAGATAATGTGACTGTTTACAGTACGCCTATTAGCTTAAGCAGTAAAACTATTACAAGAATCGAAATAATAACACTTAGAATGTATCTCAAGGATATCCCTCCTTTAGAATGATTGTACCATGGTTACTGTAACTAAAAGTGTTTTTTTTAGGAGTTTATTTCAAATTTACAAGCTAGTGCAATAAGTGGGAACGCATAGTCTGACCAAAAAGCGAAGTAGATAACTGAATGACCTCATACGAAGAAATAATCAAACTTTTAACCCGGTTACTGTTAGAGGTGCTGAAAGATATTGAACGACGCACCAGGGATTGGATGTGGAGTGCTAGCGATAGGACGATCCGTATATTCGTCAGCACCAAACATTCTGTGAGGGAGTGTTAACCGTGGTGCAGCAACTTACTATTTTTGATGCGCTGTCAAAATGATAGAAAGGACTTTTACTGTCATATGCCGGTCCGCTCTATATGTATAAATTAATTTTCATAGAAATAATTCATTAATCTATATCGATTCACTCTCTATTCATTTCTTCTATATGATCATCAATCGGATCAATCGTATGTTTATATCGATAACTTTTATGGACGACGAAATAGATGAAAATGAGTTCTAAAACAAAGATAATAATACAAATCCATATCCAAATCCATGTTGTAACTGTCATTTGATAGTCTCCATTCTGACTTTATCTAATGTAAGTTTACTACGAAATCTGCTTAATTATAGGTTAGTCAGTTATGGATCGGTGACAGTTTGGAAACAATCCTATAAATCTGAGTTCTGTGAGGTTCTATTTAATGAGGTTAGTTACACGAAGAGATAAAAAAACAGTCCCTTATATAGGGACTGAAAGAATTTAGTTATTCATGTCTTGAATACCTGGACTATGTTCATTTGGCATGTCAGGCAGTAAAGGAACCGGGAATCCAGCAGGTGGAGGAGTAACTTTAAGTTCGCCATTATTTCTGCTAGGGGACTGTCCTTGGAAAATTTCCCCGATTCTAGTTGGGTCTAATCTGAAATTGAACTGGGCATTATGATACCCTAACTCCACATATTTTCTGCATTCAGGATATTTATTTATATCGTAATTCGGGACAGGGAACAGCTTGCCCCAATCAACGCCGAGCGTTTCCAATGCTTTTGCAAACGCATTCTGATGTGCGTTATCTCTCACGATTAGGAAAGCTAATGTCTCGCGAAATGTTTTGTTAGAACTCATTTCGTAAATTCGAGTTTTTTGCAAGACACCGGTTGATTCTAACACCAGGTTATCGAGCATATCACTAATCAAATTGCCATGGCTATAAACCCAAGAACCGTTCCAAGGATTCCCAGTAGCATCTACAGGGAGAGAGGCTTGAGCACCAATAATGTAGTGATGAGGATTTGCGTGTCTAACGGCATCATCGAGAGGTGCTTGATCGACGCCAGCATTACCTGGTACAGCAGATTCACCTGAATCATTTAACATTTGATTGATTGTATTCTGGACAAGTTCAACATGAGCGATTTCTTCCAAAAACACACCACGAAGTAAGTCGCGATATTGTGTTTCCTTACCTCTGAAATTGGAGCTTTGGAAAAAGTACTGCATCATGGTACGCATTTCTCCAAAATGCCCACCTAGAATTTCTTGCATTACTTTTGCAGCTTCAGGGTCGGGTTTATCGGGAGGAGTGACGGGATTGATCAATTCTTCTTTGTAGTAATACACATTTAGCACCTCATTTATATATTTTTACTAACAGTAGTATCAAGCAAAATGAAAATTTTATTCACAATCAAAATAATCGTCTATCGGAAAAAATGAGGACACTGATTCAACTTAACGGTTGTTTTGTTTTATTATTGGATTTTAGTCTTTGCACTTATTTTGCCCGAAAACAGCTAATGGGGCACCAAAGTAGGAAAAGTCGATGGGAATCAATCAAACTGAAAGGATTAGAGATGTTTTTCGAAGGAGTAAGCATCTCCAACAAGTCATTAGATAGGAACGAAGTTAAGGATAATTCAAGAGCGTATCCACGTAGTTGGAAATGTGAGAGGGATAGAAGTTCTTCGTTGGATTCTTGAGGTGAAGAAGTACTCTTGGATAAGCACGTCCCATCCGACACCTGAAAGGCTCCATCGTGATGCAAATGTCAGAAATGCCAAATACGTCGAGATATTGTTCTTAGAGAATAAAGAAGATAAACTTAAAGGCAAGTCGGGAGTGCGATAATTTGTATGTAGAACTATGCAACAGTCCAATTACATACGAGTGTTAACTTTTAGTTTACCTATATTTCTGATAACATCGGTTGCGGGAGGTGAGAAAATGCTTGAATTTCAGATAACACTTCATTTTAATGATAATGAAACTTTCATTATGAACTTATCTGCGAGTAGTCTAGAAGATGCGTCGATAAAAGTTACTCAAATGATACAAGATAAACACATTCATCAAGATATAATGGGGAATTCCTATATAAAAGGATATAATCTTGCTATGGTACAACGTTTTCATGTATCCAACAGGTAAAAGTTATGAGTTTATTTAGCATCTTGCTGGGTGCTTTTCTTACGTTCAGTCAAGTGTTTTCGTGGGCTTGCTTGCTGCATACACCGATTGAACCTGACCTGTAATCTCGATGCAACAATGGCCAACTAAACAATTTCCGAAGTTACAACCCAACCCAACAGCTTAGTAACCATCCGATTCAAACCCCGCATTATTATTAGCGCCCAGATTCAGCGACAAGCAGCGAATCGAGGAGCTGGGGTTCATGGCTAACGATGCAATTACGTGTGTTCGCGAGATTTTGATTGTCGTTGAATGAATTCTTGGAGTATCTCTTGAATTTAAATAGTACTATAGGTATCATGATTTATAGTCCATCAAATCAATATATTGGAGAACTATAACTAGGGTTTTGCTTATAAACGTCTGAAACCAAGGATCGTATCTTTTACAGGTTGCATAAGGTGCCTATTGACATAAAAGGTTCGAGGGGGAAAATTTCAGCATATGATGCATTGAAACTTTCTCAATCAGCCTTATTTTATTACTTAAGGGGATAATTGAAATGAAGGAAATTAACGAACTTAAAGCAGGAGTCGCTATTATTATTTTAGATGAAGATAATCGAGTATTATTGCAGAAGAGAGCTGATGTGGGGCTATGGGGGATCCCATCAGGACATGTAGAGATCGGGGAGACAGTATCCGAAGCAGCTATTAGGGAAATGAAGGAAGAAACGAATTTAGATATACGAATTACTAAGCTAATCGGTGTTTACTCTGATCCAGATTCACAGGTGTTTTCATACCCTAAAGGAAAAATAGTTCATTTTATAACAACCTGTTTTTTAGCTGAAATTATAAGCGGAGAACTTCGATGCAATTCTTCGGAATCACTCGATATTCAATATTTCGAACAACAAGCTTTGCCAGCAGATTTGTTGAAAATGCATCCTTGCTGGCTGAAAGATGCTTTGGCTGAGAGAGATTTGGCGTTTATACGTTAAGGTTCAGCGCTAAGAATAAGTACAAATGGAGAACGTCCAACCGGGCGTTCTTTTACTTTCCAAAAAGAAAACTGGCAAACAATGCGTTTGGTGGTTTTCTATTAATTAAGGGAAAACAAATCTACCGTTGACGGCATGCTGCATACGCGAAACGAAAGCCGAAAGATAGAGAAGGTATAAGGCTAGGATAGCAATGCGATTAGTCTGGTTATCCAAAAATAAGGAGTGTGGAATGGCTGACGGAGAGGTGACATTCATTTGAAGAAAATGCTATGATTAGTAAATCAGTGTGTAGAGATATTGGCTTTCTCATTAACCAAAAATATATGTCTCATGATACGTCTGCCATCTGAAATATTATTCGCGGAGATGACAAACATGCATGGAGAAACAAGACTACCTAGAAACGGAAGAGAAGGTATATTATTTTTATTAATCATTTCAATTATTTCAGTAAACACAATCGCCCCTATTATTACAGGGTTGGAACGTGGCTTCAGTAAAGAGGTATATCTAGATACATTAAAGATTATTCCGTTTATGTGGATAATCGTAATTTTATCAGTACGATTGATTGCGGGACCGATTGTTGGCAAGCTGATACCAAAATTCGTGGGACAATCAGATGGGTTTAATGCCAGAATTCTATTGAATACTTTATTGAATGTTACGGTATTATCTATTATTCTATCGATTATCGGAACTTGGGTTGGTACGAAACAAATAAGCCTAGAACCATTTAAAAATTTCTTTCACATTTGGCCAAGAAACTTTGGTATAGCATTTTGGATTGAACTGTTGGTTGCACAGCCAATAGCAAGATTTGCGATGAAAAGATTACATGCAAGACAGGGTCGCAAAGCCGAAAGTGTAAATGCGTAACGCGCAGCAGGAACAAACTGCAAAGTAGTGAAATTGAATAATTATTAATGTGAAAACGTCCATTCGGGCGTTTTTTACATTTGTAAACCGATGCTGTGTTGAGTTAGGTAATTTGGTACCGTAATACTTGATGGTGATAAAAAGGTCTTTCGTCCTCCTTTGTAGTAGTATAGTGTAGAGGAATTATTATGGGAAATAAAATCTGTAATTCCACTCTTTTCTATTATGTTTTTAAGAATAGGAAATCTATTATAAAGGAAGTAGGCACATGAACATGAACATTGCTACAAATATAAATATTAGTACCCAAGTATTGAATGAAAGAGCGGTTTTAGCTTCACTAGAATCTAATTTAGCTATGATAGAATTCAATTTGGATGGGAAGGTTATTTGGGCAAATCAGAACTTTGCACAGACTTTGGGGTATAGTGTCAACGTAATGAAGAATATGTCACATGAACAATTTTGCACCTTAGAATTCCGGAATAGTAAGGAATATGCTGAGCTATGGGATAATCTAAGGAAAGGTAAAAAGTTTCAAGAGAAGATTCATAGGGTTAGTAAAGCAAAGGATTTACTTTGCCTAGAAGCTACTTATATTCCCGTTCTAAACGATAAAGGTGAAGTAAATGCTGTACTTAAAATCGCAACAAATATTACAGAACGCGAAAATAAAACGATAGAAATAGTTTCTCAATTAAAAAAGTTGTCTGAGGACTTAGGGGAAATGGTTACTGATAACTCTACGGAGAACATAAAAGCATTTCAATCTTTGAAGGAACAAACCAATTTAATAAGTGAAGTTTCTAAATCAATACGAAACATTTCTTCGCAAACTAATATTTTGGCATTGAATGCAGCTATTGAAGCGGCTCGAGCAGGGAAACATGGACTCGGTTTTAATGTGGTGGCAACAGAGGTTCGAAAATTGGCTGGTGATGTCGAAGGTGCGATAAAAAAAGTGAATGCCAACGTAGACAACATTACAAAAGAAGTAATGAAGGTCAGTGAAGTAACGGAGAATTCACAAAGGGCGGTTATTTCAACTCAATCTAAAATTAATGAGACAATGAAGGAATTTGAAGGTATTACTAAGTAGTAAACTAGCGTATTTTATTTGTAAATTAATTATATGCAACAAGTCAGAACGTTCCACTGGGCGTTCTTTTTCTTTGCTCAAAAATAGCGAAGGGGAGTGAAATGGAGGATGCCGGATGTAACAATAGAATCATCTATTTTTAAAACAGTTAGACATTAAAGCGGACAAATTGATGTCCAAACAGTAAAGATTGCGGTGCTAGAAAAATCAGACCAACGCGAAAATTAGGAGCTGTATGTCTAAAGATTATTTGGGTTATTTGGTACATTCAAATATTGATAAACCTGATGTCTACTACCATACCTAATGACCTGAACAATGTTTTGAAACTGTTTCATTCACTATTCGAAAAAATGAATTTGGATTTTTAGTTTTAGGGAGAGAAAGAATCTAATAAATGGAGAGAATTTTACTGCTCGATGTATGTTTGTAAGGAGAAAAGAAGGAAATAGGTGGGGATAAATGGAAACAACTATAGAGTATATTGAGTTGGAAAGTTAGTTCTTATTAAGTCAACGAGTGCGTTCGTTGAACTGTAGAAGATGGTCTCTTTTATTTTTAAAAGTAATAAGTGTTGCGTTTGGGAGTAAAATAAATTACTGTTTAAAGTAACGAAGGAGGGAATCTAAAATGGATGATATTCGATTAAACGTGGCATTATTGAGAAGAAAGGTGCCGAATTTAACATCCGCAGCAAAATCAATTGGAATTCGACCGGCTACGGTGTCAAATTTATGCACAGGTAAAATCGATTTAGGAAAAGCAGAAGTCCGCACTTTAGTCGGTCTCGCAACACTTGCTAACTGTTCAGTAGACGACTTGATAATTCGAGGGGAGAAACTGAATATGATTGAAACGAAAATTAAAACATTGGATTTTTTTGCACCACTTGTAAAAGGAGGTACTACTGGATTAGTGGCTCGTCCAGGCATGGGGCAAGTTGTTATATTAGCCGAATTAATGCACCGTTTTAAAGAGAGTGATTACACAACGGTCTTTTTACTTCCAACAACGAATCATCCGGAGCTTGAAGGCACGACTGAATTGGCTGATATAGTGACGGCGACAATCGACGAGACATTCTCAAAGTTAACTTCACAAAACGGAGATGTAATTTTTATTTCAGACAAGAGTTTTAATGCGTCTGGTGAACTATTAGATTTGCAGGAACGATTAGTGGCAGAAAGAGTTCAAAACATCACAACAATTCTTGTTGATCTCTCTGGAGAAGCTGTGGATGAAGAGATGCCATATGGTCCACTTGAAACATTGTGGCAATTGGATGCAGACTTGGCTACACGACACCAATACCCAGCTATACATCCAATTTATTCAACTTCTTCTATTTTGGAAGGGATTGACTTGGACCAACGTCACTTTAATTTGAGACAACGTGCACAAAAATTACTTCGTCGATATCGTGAGTTACGTTCAGTAGTAGCTGTGCATGGGATTGAGAAAATTCCTGCAGTCGAGTTAGAGACATATAATCTCGGAGAGCGACTAGAGGCGTATTTCACACAACCATTATTCGTAGCAGCAGCATATACAGGACAACAAGGTAAAGCTGTTTCAATGTCACAAACGCTACAAGATGTGGAACATATTTTAGATGGCGAAGCAGATCATTTATCAGTCGAAGAGTTAAAATATAGAGGAAATTTAGTGTTATAAAGATAAAAATGATTGGGATTTAATTTTCAATCATTTTTTCGGTGTGCCAAGCATGGGCGTAATCTATAGGGTGCAAATCCCAAGTATTATTCAACTAACCTACCCGTTCGCCATACATATAGCGCTGAAATTGTGCTACATGTATGGCGAACGCGTGCGTTACTAAAATAAGTAGAGGCGCATTTTTACTAACGGGCAGTTTAGTTAAAAAAAGGGGATTTATTCTTTGTGATTTATTAATATTCAACAAAGAATTATTGGGGCTTGATGTAAATATCAGTGTGTAGCATTTAAAGTATAATCAATAACAGGAGGAGAAGTGTATGGAAACATTTGATACATCAATTCGTTGGGATTTGAGTAATCTTCTATGTGGTCTAGACATGGAAAAGTTTAAAAATTATTTGGGTAGTATTAAAGAAAAATTGATAAAAGTCGAGGAGTATTCAAAAACAAATAACTTGAATGACGGCGAATTGATCATTATTTCGCAAGCAATTAATAAGATTGAATCAGCAGAATCCTTTTATTACTGCTTAACTACAGAAAATATTGACCCTTCCCTCCTTACATCATTAAATGGATTCATATCAGCTTTAAAATCCCAAGTACGCTTTATAATATCAAATTTGCAAGAGAACCTAAGTAATATGAGTGAAAAACAATTTACAGATTGGTCTAACAATATTAATCAAAAAAGTTTGATAGCTAAGTTACTAAAGGATGTAAAAATAACAAATAGTGAAGAAACAATTATATCAAACTTTACTCGAGAAACATTAAGTGGTCTTGAAGACCTTTATGGACAAGTTCGTAACAATTTGAAAGTAAAAGTCTATCTTAATCATGAAGAAAATGAAATTTCTTTTGCTGAAGCTAGCAATTTATCCTTGTCTCAGCCAGAACAATCTAAAAGGCACAATGTATTTAGAGAACTAAACAAAACCCTTGAAATAGAAGCAAATATTTTTGCTTCTATTTATAATCAAATGGTTGGAATAAGACTTAATGAAAACAAGATAAGAAAAGTAGATTACCTTGATGAATCATTACAATTGAATGGCATATCCAAATCAACACTTAATACTATGTGGGATGCAGTAGATTCCAATATTCATGACCTTTCCGGCTATTTAAGAATTAAAGCAGAAGAAGTAGGGAAAAAGAATATTTCTTGGCATGAGTTGATGACTTCATCTCAAGAAGTTTCTCTTCAGATTACTTTCTCACAAGCGATCGATGGAATAACAAAGTCTCTTGTAAATATTGACAGGAGTATGTGTGAATTTGTAAAAGAAGTAGTTACAAAGGGATGGGTAGATGCAGAACAACGTAAAACAAAATCTTCGGGTGGGTTTTGTGCTCCATTTACTCCAGAAGGCGAATCACGGATTTCATTAAATTATGACAATAGCATAGACAGTGCTAGAAGACTTGCACATGAATTAGGTCATGCTTGGCATTTCCAACAAATGAAATATGTTCCATCCCTTTCGTTCTCAGAAGATACATTTGAAATGACAATGGCGGAAACCTCTTCAATCTTTTTCGAAACTGCATTTATTGATTATGTAATTCAAAACACAAACGATGTGTCTATTAAAAAAGCAATTCTTGGTTCGAAGATTGAGCGTTCCCTAAATTACTTGATGTCTATTAGAGGAGCCTTCTTATTTGAAAAAAGGTTTTATGAGTTTAGAAAAGATGGACAATTAGATGCAAAACAGATGGAAGAACTTTCGTTACAATTTCAGGAACAAGCATATGGAAGCAGTTTAAGTGAAAATGAGCCTTTTGTATGGATTAAATATGGACAGTTCTATCAAGCGAATACTCCCTTTTATAATTATCCATACTCTTTTGGCTTCTTGTTAAGTATTGGACTTTTAGAACTTGCTAAAACGGATGAATCATTTAATCAAAAGTTTAAAGGGTTCCTAAGTGAAACTGGGATGCTGCCACTTGAACAACTAATTAAAAAACATTTCCAATTAGATCTTTCTGAGTTGGAATTTTGGCAACAGTCAGTCCGGAGGTTAATTCAAGATATAGAGCAGTATAACCAAATTTTATGAAATATTGTACTTCAACTTCCATGAAAATTAAATGCCAAACTTCGCAAAAATGACAACGCTAAAGGAGACACTGCTCAATATTTTTAAAAAAGAGTGCAGCGTCTAGTTCCTGACTCAGATTATTTGTTGGATTAGGAGACTTCTGGTTCAGTGATTGTAACGTTGTACCCTAAGTTTTCGAGCCTTCGAACAGAATACCGTACAATGGATTGTTGTTTTTGTTTGTCGAAATAATCTTCGCCTAAGTCTACATACATCTCTTTGCGTGTTAAGAGATAATAGGCGATCCTTAAAATGGCATGGGTGACTGAAATACCTGCACGTTTTTTACCTTTTCGTGCTGCAGTGCGCCTATACATGACTCCAAGATAGGTTTTTGACCCTCTTATTGAGTGAGCGGCTTCTATTAAAGCTGACTTTAAATATTTGTTTCCTTTTTTCATATTCGTGGATTTCCTTTTGCCAGCACTTTCGTTATGGCCAGGAACATAGATGGTAAGAGCTTGGAAATTGATTTCCGACATCGGTTCCGACTTCAGCTAAGATTTGTTCAGCCATACGTGTAGCAATGCCAGGAATAGAATCCAACCGCTCAATATCTTCTTGGTGTGAGGATAGTCTAGAAGCTACTTCCTGGTTTAGTAGCTCAACTTGCTCACTTAGAAAGTCAATATGAGTGAGAATGGTTTTTATCATGAGCCGTTGGTGTGAATTGATGTATCCACGAAGAGCGAGTTCAAGATCATCTTTTTTCTTTTTCATTGTACGTCGAGCGAAGCGCGCAATTTTTATAGGATCATCCTCGCCATCTGCGATGGCATTAAGCATGTCACGAGCTGAAACACCCATAATATCGGAGACTACGGAGCCCAACTTGATATTCGCTTCCTTCTAACACTTGTTGAATCCGATTATGTTGTCTTGCACGCTCTTCAATAATGCTGCGATGATAGCGAACCAACCCCGAAGTTCCCGTTGATTTCGATCAGGAATAAAACTCGCTTTGAGTAGTCCATGACGAAGTAACTTGGCAATCCATTCGGCATCCTTCACATCGGTTTTGCGACCCGCACTACTTTCATATGTTGGGCATTCACGACTAGAAACTCAATATTCTCAGATTCTAGTATGTTAACGATAGGCTTCCAAAAGACGTCTGTACTTTCCATCGCGACGTGGGTACACTAATGCTCCTTAATCCAGTCAATCAACTGTAATAGAAATACAGTCTTGGTAGAAAACATTCGAATCTCCTTTCCTTTTGGAGTCATAATACACGCAGTAATCGAATCTTTATGAACGTCCATACCGCATGCATGCTCAATGATTACTTCCATTGTAATCATCCTTTCTACGGCGAATAGTATTGGAGGCTAGTGCAACAACTAGAGTAGGATTAATCTCCCATGAGTGCTACTCGTAAGGGAGCGACATTCTGTGATGCACCGTGGTCGTTGGAGTCAGACTAACGGATGGGCTCTATGGCACCATAGTTGATCGACCTTCCTCTCCTAGCCTAAATATCCAATACCCGTTCTGTACACATTTTCATCCTCTGTGGTGTAGCGCTGACTTTGCGCTACATGTATGGCTAACGGGGCATTATAGTTGAATAATACATTTCAACTATAATAAATAAATGTTAGTATAAAATTATAATATTAAATCAATCTGAACTTACGCGGTTGAGGGAGGGCGATTTGTGAAAAATTTATTATTAGCAATCTTAGGGGCAGTTGTGGCAGCGGTAGTATTAAGTTTGATAACAAAAGATTTTGAAATGGATGTATTAATTTTCCTTATCTTAGGTATTGTACTTGGTTATAGCATTGGAAAGAAAGAAAAAGCAGACTCGAATTAGGGAACTATCTAACTGAATAGGGAAATTATTTTAGTAGTGTTACAATATCTTTTATTAAACTCCCATGAAAATTAAAGAACTCTCAAAATCAATAAAATGGCATAAAAAAAAGACTCAGAAATAGTTTTTTAAAAAAAGGCTGAGCCTACAAAAAGATTATATTAAGTTGAAAGTTAATCAAAAACCAACTCCATTCTTCATAGAATAAAGGCAGGCTGGTGCAATAACCAGAGTAGGATTAATCTCTCATGAGTGCTACTCGTATAGAGTGCGACAGTCTGTGATGCACCGTGGACGTTGGAGTCAGACTAACGGATTGGGTTCTATGGCACCATAGTTCATCGATTTTCTTCGCCACCCGTCCTAATCTATACCCGCTCTGCACACATTTTCATCCTCTGTGGTGTAGCGCTGATTTTGCGCTACATGTATGGCTAACGGGCGACTTAGTTGAATTATTAAACGTATTCAAAAATAGAAAGCATCAGTGCTATAATTGATGCTTTTTTGGTCTATAAAATAAGTGTTACTGTTTATGTCTTTTATCATTTTCCCCTTAAATAGAACCCATTACTGTATTTGAAGTCCTTTTTGTTTATAAATGATTTGCCCACTATATTAGTGATTACGGTCATAAGAATGTACCGCTTCTGCCATGTTTTTCACCAGCGATTCCCGCAAGACTAACCACTCGTTGCCAATGAGTTTACCAATGTGGTAACGTCAAGAAAGAGCAAAATTACAATGGTAAGGATTTTGAAAGATAAAAAAGCCTAACCCCATCGTATCTTGAAAGAGGAATTAGGCTTATGATCTTCCATAATCGCACCCGTTAATGGAACAATGGATTGGTAAAGTGATTTATATTTTTTTACTTAGGACTTCCCCTGATAAACCGTCTATTACACAAAACTCTTGGGATTCAAAACCCAGGTTACTCAATATCTTTTTAGAAGGGAGATTCTCTGGATCAATAATAGCTTTTAACACCATAATTTCTAATTGATTTGCAATTTCAATTATTTTTTTGGCCGTCTCTGTCCCATAACCTTTCCCCCAGTATTCTGGTAGCAACATATATCCAATTTCTGCTTCACTAATTTGTTTTTCATTTAGTGTCAAATGCCCAAGTCCAACAAAGGTCTCATCGAAACAATCATAGACTTTATACGATCCGTATTTTTCATATTTTTCATTGCGTTTTAACAACTTTTGAAAATCTACTTTGGCTTCGTCATAAGGGATAGCCCGCTCTGTTATTTGCGCCATTACACTCTCGTTCGAAACAAGACTATAATAACTATCAAAATCATCTTCTTGAAATTTTAATAATTCTAAGTCCATATTTACCCCCAAATTATTATTTTGTGTGCATATTAATTAACAAATTGTATAGTCAATAAATATCTTAATCCTTACTTAATTATCTGGCCCGATTGTGGAAGAGTAATTATTTGTTGTCTGGATGCCATTTCAAAAACATTTCTCTCTCTATTACATTCAAAATGCATGGTGAATTCACTTGCGATTCTAACTTACTATGTTCCTCTAGAAACTCTGATTGTACACCAATTCTTATATAAGGAAGATTCTCTTGGGCCTTTTGAGAACGGACATTTGATAACTTCGCTCCTGCAAATACATGTTCTAAATTCAATATTGTAAAGGCAATATATAGAATTTCTGATTTAGCTAATGCGTTATAACCTTTTCCCCAATATTGATGCCCTATCCAAGTACCAATATGACAAGTTTTAGTGATGCTATCAATGTCTTTTAGTGTAATTACGCCAATTAAATTTTCGGTTTCATCAAGAATGACTCTTGAATATTGCTTACCTAGTCTTTCTTGCACCAGAATAAACTTGATAAAATCAATAGTACCTCCAAGTGAAGTTTGGTCATTGGTAAGTCCTAATGCATCTTTTACTTGAGGTGCCGATGATAGTGCAGACATTGATTTTGCATAGATTTTATTATGTGGCACTAATGAAATCTTTAACAATCTTATCCCCCCAAAAATATTGATATTTAAAACTCTATCTAACAATCAATCTGGTCCGTTTGCGAAAGGTTGATCTTATTGAAAATCAGTCAAATTTATATAACTAGTATAACATTATCAATTCCGGAAAATCTGGTTTTCTATCTTTGATCAACCAGAAGGTATGAAGTGGTAATAACTATGTCAAGGAGGGTACATTTCATTGGGCGTAGTCAAATAAGCTATTATTGTATAGAAAGAGAGGGTATTTTGTATTTGCATTGAAACAATAGGCTTTATTAAGGTCTATTGTTAGTTTTTTGTATTCAACTAACGGACAGGTCAGTACATCAAAATACAAAAACAACGCCTAGATTGATAGGTTTAAATTATGGAGGAATGTTTATGTTATCTGACTTAGAATTGATGGAAAATCATGTAAACGTGTTATTTAAACACGATACTGAAAATCGAGTAACAGTCGTGAATGAACCACCATACGATGTTGCAACAAGAATTTTCATTGGCGGCACCAACCTGGGGAGTGTAGTAAGGTATTCAAATAAGCTGGATGCGAGCCTTGTAGGGAAGTTAGAACAGGTTATTGGTACAAATCCTGATGCTTATCTAGGAGAAGTAATCAATGTTTTAAGCATAGACAGTAAATTAAATAATTTATGGATTGGACCAGCGTATGTGTTTTCTGTTGTAAGGGACAAGGCCCATACACAAGCAATACAAGTAACTCATGAAAATAAAGAACTTTTAAAGCCTTATTTTCCATATACATTTGAGGATTTTGAGCATAAGCAACCTTGTTTTGTAATAGTTGAGGACGATATTCCAGTTTCCATTTGTTGTAGTGCAAGGAGTACCACAAAAGCAGACGAAGCAAGTATATTCACACATGAAGATTACCGTGGACGAGGATACGGTATAGATGTTACAAATGTTTGGGCAACAGAGGTGCAAAAACAAGGACGAATTGCTTTATATAGCACATCGTGGGATAACTTTGCATCCCAATCTTTGGCAATGAGGCTAGAATTGCTTCGGTATGGAACAGACATTCATATAAGTTAAAGTAACCGTAAAATGTAAGACTCCTTCTTCAGCTAACGAGTAGGTTTAATTTAGTTGAATTATTAAACGTATTCAAAATAGAAAGCATTAGTTATAGCTAAGCCGTTCAGTCTATAAAAGGGTACTAATTATTAATGGGATATGATTTTTGAAAGATATATGCTTAAAAATCTGAATAGTATTAGTGGACTGTTATTCAACTCCCGTGAAAATAAAAAACTCTTATTATTGATAATAGCACATAATAAAAAGCTCAGAAAAAATTTTTAAAAAAAGACTGAGCCCTGCAAAAAATAAAATTGAATTGAAAGGTAGATCAAGGATCAACTCGATTCTTCAAAAAAAATATAGCAAGGGTGGTGCAGTAACCAGAGTAGGATTAATCTCCCATAAGTGCTACCCTTATTGGGTGCAACATTATGTTATGCACCGTGGTCGTTGGAGTCAGACTAACGGATAGGGCTCTACGGCATCATAGTTCATCGACCTTCTTCGCCAGCCGTCCTAATCTATACTCGTACTGCACACATTTTCATTCTCTGTAGTGTAGCGCTGATTTTGCGCTACATGTATGGCTAACGGGGCAGGTTACTTGAAGAGTTTTTTATAATTTGTGTTCAACAATCGGACCAGGTTGTTGAACAACGCCAATCAATCTACTTTTAGGAGTTTATTATGAAAAAAATTAATTTCCCTATAATTTTTAATTTAATAGTTCTTTTATATTTATTTGCAACTTTTTTTCTTCAATATGAATTTTTATTTATAACTCGTATTGTTTTAATTGTTTTTACAATAGTATTTTTAGTGATTCAAATAAAAAAAGAGTATTTTTTGGTAAATAAAATGATATTTATTATTTTTAGCGTGATTATTATAATTGCTTTAATAGTAAGTATACTATTCGATAATACTTCCGCGAATAGCCTGACAAATAATAGGTTTTTTTTAATCCCTGTATTTGTTTTTACTCTTGTTGGTATTATGTATAAAGATTTATATGATAATAACAAATAATAAAAAGCTCCTTTTAGTTCAACCGTAAACGGCACTGACCTAGAAATATGAGACAAATAAAAACACCTTTCGTTGAAAAACGGGTATTGATACCCTAACTAGACAACGTGGAGGTGTTTTTTTATGGGAACAAGAGTGAGCTATCCAGTAGAAGTGAAAATGAAGGCAATTGAGATGCGTTTGGCCGGAATACCCGTGAAAGAGGTATTAGCGACGTTAACTATTCGGAACCACTCTCAATTAAAGACATGGATGAAATTGTATCGTGAGGGTCAATTACACCGCCTAGAACAACCAGTTGGAAAACAATATGCCTTCGGCAAAGGTCCTCAGTACGAAACGGAGACAGCTAAATTACAAGTAGAAAATCGTTATTTAAAACAACAGATTGAGGTCTTAAAAAAGTACGCAGAGTTGGAGAGGACGTGGTTCCCAAAATAGTCGTGCAGCTTGTCGAGGAATTAAGCGAAATTATGCCAATCACGGAAATTTGTAAGCATCTGGGTGTACCTCGTTCAACCTATTACCGTTGGAAAAAGGAAAGTGGAATTGAAACAAAGAAGGACAAGCATCTTACAAAGTGAACAAGTAATTTGTGAGAAAACAGTCCAAGATGTGATGCGAAAATACGGGTGGCAATGTCGTGTGAAAGTGAAGAAACGTAAGCGTACTGGACAGCTAGCTTATATTGCGCCGAATTTATTAGCACGTAATTTTAGATCGGAGAAACCGTTTGAGAAGCTGGTCACAGATATTACTTACTTGCCTTTTGGTCAATCCATGTTATATCTTTCAAGTATTATTGATTTGTTTAATAGCGAGGTCATTGCCGAAACGATTGGGCAAACGCAAGATACACAATTTGTCTTAGATACACTCAAGCAGTTGCCAGACTTGCCAGAGGGCTGTATCTTGCATAGTGATCAAGGTTCGGTTTACACGTCGTATGCCTATCAACACGCAGTGAAAGAAAAAGGAATTACCATGAGCATGTCCCGCAAAGGCACGCCCGCTGATAATTCCCGAATTGAGACGTTTCACTCCTCACTAAAGTCTGAAACGTTCTATCTCGACGAAATTCACCGGACAACAAATGCATATGTCATCCAAATCGTCGAAGACTACATTGATTATTATAACAATATCCGTATTCAAACGAAATTAAACAGCCAGTCGCCGGTAAAATACCGTCAACTGGCTGCACTATAAGGTGTTTTCTTACTGTCTCAAAAACGACAGTCAGCGCCAACTGAAAGGGGCTTTTGTTATAATAAGAGACTGTTAGTTGAAGAAAAATAAAGCTAATTAGCATTCTTGTTTCTATATTCGTTATTCCATAATAGTGTGCAATTGTTTAATAAGTGTCTCTGTTCTTCTTAAACTCACATGAAAATTAAAGAACTATCAAAATCAATAAAATAGCATAACAAAAAAGACTGAGCCTACAAAATGATTATATTAAGTTGAAAGTTAGTCAGTAACCAACTCCATTCTTCATAGAATAAAGGCAGGCTGGTGCAATAACCAGAGTAGGACTAATCTCCCGTGAGTCCTATTCGTATAGAATGCGACAGTCTGTGATGCACCGGGATCATGGGGGTCAGACTAACGGATGCTTTAGTTTAAGATCGAGAGGTCTTAGTTAGCTTTTTTTCTTGTTGAACTAACGAAGCAGTTTAGCTTAATAAGATATTAAAATATTGATATAATTCTACAAGTGAGGATAATTTGAAATAAATTAATTTTTAGGGGAGGGAAGTCTGAATGAGAAACATTATCTTGATACAGCATTGTCAATCAGAACACCATATAAATAACATGTCAGGAGGATGGACAGATACACCTTTAACAGATTTAGGGAGAAAACAAGCAAAACTTATAGGGGACAAATTAAAAGAGGAAATAGTAGATAATAACGAATATGCTTTTTATTCATCTGATTTATTAAGAGCAGCACAAACAGCAGAAATAATTGGCAATCAGATAAACTTAAAAGTCATCAAAAATAAAGGACTTCGTGAAATAAATACTGGTATTGCAGCAGGAAAAACAAAGGATTGGGCAAGAGAAAATAGAATACCAAGGAAAAATAGTGGATTTGATTTAGATTATCAAGAATTTAAAGATGGAGAGACATGGAGAGAGTTTTATAGTCGTGTTTGTAGTTGTATGGATAGGATATATGAAATGGAAAAGGGGGGAAATTTATTGATTGTCACACATGGTGGTACTTTGGGTTATATTATAGCTTGGTGGATGAAATTTGAACCTAAAAGGATTGTTAACGCATACTTTTCTTCATCAGTAGGAGGTATTACAGTTCTAAGTCAAAATAGTTTTCAGCAGAATGTTTTAAATAAGTTTAATGATACCTCTCATTTTCCTTTATTGAACTAACGCAGCATGTTAGTTCAATAAGGGATTCCATTTTTATAACAAAAAAGAGTTCGAAATAATATGATTAAACAAGAAATTGTACAGGGGCTTAATAGGGGAGATGGAAATATTGAAAATAATAAAAGTTATCTTATCAGTTATTGTTATAGCATTAGCAGGTTATGGTCTAATTACTAAAAACTTTGAGTTTATGCCATATATGATGTTGTTCTTAGGTGTGTTTATGTTGGTTACGGGGATTTCGGAACTACAAGCAAAAAAGAAAACAAGTGCGATATCTTTTATCCTTGCAGCAGCATTTTTATTTTTTGTTGCCATTTACACTTTTTAAGCTTACGGGGCAGGATACTAAATAAAGAGGGGAGTTGTATAAATACCAACTTGTCAGAATTGTGGTCGGAAATGGAGTTGGAAAGACACGATCACTCAGGTATTTAGAATCAATTTGAGATGTCCTTATTGTGAAGGTGTCCAGTATTTATCTGCAAAATAAAGGGTACGTGCTTCTCTTTTATATCTTCCAGTCCTTATTATTCAATTCTTTTTATTAACTTCGCATCTATCCTATTCTAGTATTATAGGAATCAATGTTATTTTGCTGGCTTTAGCAACCGTTCATATGCCATTCATTTATTAATTATGCAATGAAGAAGAACCTCTCTGGTAGAACTTTTCAATTCATTGTTATTCCATTAAAGAAAGGCTGCTTAAGTGGAAGATCATAGAGTTGCTAAAGCATCTCCTTTTTTACTTGAACTCCAATGAAAATTAAACGCCAAACTTCGCAAAAATGACAACACTAAAGGAGATACTGCTCAATATTTTTTAAAAAAGAGTGCAGCGTCTAGTTCCTGACTCAGATTATTTGTTGGATTAGGAGACTTCTGGTTCAGTGATTGTAATGTTGTACCCTAAGTTTTCGAGCCTTCGAACAGAATACCGTACAATGGATTGTTGTTTTTGTTTGTCGAAATAATCTTCGCCTAAGTCTACATAAATTTCTTTGCGTATTAAGAGATAATAGGCAATCTTCAAAATGGCATGGCGACAGAAATACCTGCACGTTTTTTTCCTTTCCGTGCTGCTGTACGCCTATACATTGCTCCAAGATAGGTTTTTGACCCTCTTATAGAGTGAGCGGCTTCTATTTGAACTGCTCAAATTGATTAGTTACCCATCGCTCTTGATTTTTCACAATGTATTTTCAACCGCTATTAATCAATGGTATTAGGGCGTTTGTTTGTTAAATTCATAAAACGAAACGATCTTTATCACGAACCTTACAGCTCATTTCATGCAGCAAATAATCCTCAACAGCTACTCGTATCTTTCCTTCCGATTCATTCCATCCCACCCGGTTTTCCCGATAGTTAATTTCTTCCTCTAGCCACTAAAAAAGGGGAGTAAGCACTTTGTAATTGTAAAATAAAAATGTATACCTCTAAAATTTCCTTTTGGTAATGTGCATATTAATAATATGTGTAACATTATAAACAATCTATGATGTAATAAAACATCATGTACAATTTCTTGTCTTTAATCATACAGAGTAGAGTGGGTGCCTTTTTTGTTTGTCGAATTAAAAAGGTATTCGTATGAATCAGGACTAATAAAGAGCGATGCTCTGTTTTTCTTCAACTATTGGGGAGATTAGGACAACAATCAGTTATTGTAGAAGTATAGAAATACGAGGGGGATAATAATGCTTATTGATTTATTGTCGAACCGGTCTGATTATGTTAATGATGTTTCAAATATGATATATAAAGAATTTGTAGTAAATACAGGTAGTAAAATGACTTTTGAAGAAGTCTGTATATACTTTTCAAATACAAATTCCGAACGATTTCCAATTACTTTAATTGCAATAGAAGAAAACGAGTGTACAGGTACTATATCAATATTTGAAAATGATTTAAAGGAACGGGAATTGTACAAACCATGGCTCGCTTCTTTATATACAAAACCTGAGCATCGGGGTAAAGGAGTAGGGCAAAAGCTGATAACTGAAACTTTAAAAGTTATAAAGAAATTAGGTTATAAAGAATTATATTTAAGAACAGAAAATGCTTCAGATTACTATCGAGATAGAGGATGGAGTTTTGTCGAGACTATTACAGATGATAAAGGTCAAAAAATTGATGTTTTCAAGTTTGATCTTAACAATAAAAAAATAATCAATTAAAGAGTGGTAATCAATAACTAATTAACTATTCCAATTACTTATTTTTCGGCATAATTAAAAGGAAGAGGTTGTCAAAATGACGAAAGAAGTTATTTTAAATTACGATGATTTATTAAATATGTTAGATAATCAATTAAGAGAACCTAGAGAATTTTGGGAAGGTTTTTATTCTAATCGTGATAAGGAAATACCATTCTTTAAAATAAAAGGTCCTGATGAGAACTTAGTTGAGTATTACGAGAATGGTCTAAATCCAACTCGTGTACTAGAAATTGGTTGTGGACCAGGTAGAAACGCTATTTATATGGCTCAAAAAGGTTGTAAAGTGGATGCTCTAGATATTTCACAGAATGCTATTGATTGGGCAATGGAAAGGGCAAGAAAAGATGAAGTAGATATAAACTTTTATTGCCATTCATTATTTAGTTTTCCCTTTGAACCTAATTCATATGACTTTGTTTACGATTGTGGTTTACTTCATCATTTAGCGCCACATAGGCGGTTATCATATTTAGAAGTAATTAAAAAAGCACTTAAACCAAATGGCTATTTTGGTTTGGTGTGCTTCAATACAGATGGTGCATTAGATACTTCTGATTGGGAATTTTATAGAGCGGGTAGTTTAAATAAAGGTATAGGTTATACAGAAAAGAGACTTAAAGAAGTATTAGCAAAGGACTTTGACATCCTTAATTTCAGGAGAATGAAAAAGATTACTCAACAAAGTGAATTTTTCGGAGAAGAGTTTTTGTGGACAAGCTTAATGCAAATGAAATAGTTTTTGA
Organism: Sporosarcina sp. FSL K6-1540; assembly: GCF_038620285.1. Lineage (NCBI taxonomy): Bacteria > Bacillati > Bacillota > Bacilli > Caryophanales > Caryophanaceae > Sporosarcina > Sporosarcina sp. FSL K6-1540. The sequence goes on along the minus strand of NZ_CP152018.1, from coordinate 4,078,766 downwards.
AATAACCGGGAGCGTTAGTTGAACAAAAAGAGATCTTCTATTGACGGTCTTACATTTGCTTGCTAGACGAACGTTTATTCGGTATAATGAATCAAGACAGGGAACGAATGTACGCAATCGGTTAATTAAGTCAGTTGAATATGACGAATCCCTAGATATGGATATACATGGCTGCAGACGAATCTAATCAGCAAACGAAGAATCAATGTACTGCAGGTCGCTGAGGTATCATTCCATGCCTAGTGTTTCTACGTAACCCCAATCAGAAATTTACACTTGATAACGTGCTGGCGCTTGTTCCCATCGTATATAAAGAAAGAATGGTGATCTAATGCCGTTAATCCCAGGAGAAGCATTACCGTATTTCGAGAATATGATTTATTTACCGATGATTATAAGTATCTTGGAGAGAGACCGAGAAGTGATTGAAACAAGCTCATTCAAGTTGAAAGCACCTTACACCTATATCGTTGAAAGTGCGTTAAAGACCGTTCGAGCTGAATTGGCAGAAACGAATAATTATGCACGAAGAAAAAACATGAAGTTAATTAAAAGGGGAAAAGATGGGACGTTCACCGAGTATGCATTTATTCATGGCGGCTATGAGGACAAGAGACGCTACTTGAATATACGGCTACGTAACAGGACGGAAGAATTGATTGGTATTTATTTTGCAATGGTAGAAAATCAAGGCATAAGGGGAGTTGCTACAACGTGATTGATCAGAGCGCTGAAGAGTTGGCCATATCACTGATGTTTAGGGAACACCTAGCGGAATTAAGAGACTGGTACAGAAAGAATGATGAAAATGGTAGCACTTCCAAAACCACCGAAATCAAAGGCTGCAGCGGTAGGCCCAAAACTAATAGGAACAGATGTTCTTGAAATTGGCGGGAGAATTGGTGAATCAATAGAATTCGCCGTAGAAGTTGGAATCATGATATTTGCCCATATGCGGTATGAATCATTTACAGGAGTCGTTAAAGATATAGAAAATCAGCGAGGTTTTTCGGTTTATGCAAAATTATGGAATTAACGTCTCGAACCAGTACAACGAGTTGATTATAGACGTAGCAAGCAACACTTATGCGGATATAAAAGAATGTGAAAATGGTAGTTGTATTTAATCTTTGTCGTCAGATTGGCAAGGGTTTAGAAAAGAAACAAGCTAATAGGTTGGTAGAAAAACTCAATAAATACTTTCATACTGAATTAAGCGGAGAGGACTTACATTTGATATATTTGGAACTCTGTTATAGGTCTAAGTTTGAAGATTTTAAAGACTTTATAAAACGCGGATTCCCTATTGAAGAACTAAGAAGGTAACACACAGTACAAACAAAGCGCATATAAAAAAAAGCCGATTAGGTTTAATCAGCTTTTGGTTTCTTGATTTTTATTATTTGGTAGATGTCATATAAAATCCTAACTGAGAATATAGAGACTGCTAACGCTTTCATCAGTATACTTCCGTTTTGGAGGAATAGAATTACATATATCAATACAAGTAAAAGGAAAATATTTATAACTTTGTTAGTTACCTCTGATATAAACAAGTAGAACACCAACTTTCTAAATATAAGCTTCGCTGGCCTCTGCCTTATGAATAGACCGAACGAAGGAACGAAGGAATGTGGGTACATGATGCCAAGAGACTTGGAAGGGTACGTCGACATAAGAAAACGCAGAGATCCAATGTGCATAACATATTGGATTAAAACCAGTTATTAGAACTGGTTTCGGCGAAGCGTACTACCATACTCGCAATTTTTAACACAAATTACATTATGTGTTTCTAAGACGGTTGAAAAATATTTTTTGGCACTCTGAAAAATGGTGATAACCGTTGGTGCATCAACATTTATAGGGGGAGTTATCTAATTTACGTATGTAAAACCAATAAGTTTCAAATGTTTCAATAATAATTGAGTCACGGTACGAACATTAAATGTAGGAAAAGAGACAAATCACTCTGTCTTTTTACCGTTAAATTTGTTTGGAATTTCTTTAAGTATAGTATTTCGTTCTTTTTGGACATTGATAAAACTGATAACGAACCAGATAATAACCAAATAAATAATGAAAATAAATATCGGAGTGAAAGACCCTATTGGATATCCCTCCCTTTTTAACTCGTTAAGGAGTATGACATAAAGTCAATTAAAGGTGAGTGATCAGTACAAAGAAGCAACGAATGGGGGAACCAAGTGACAGGTGAAAGTAGTGAATAAAATACTTGAATTGTTTGGTGGTATTGGTGCTCCAAGAAAGGCATTGATCAATCTAAGAATCAACCATAAATCCATTGATTATTAAGTGGTATTCGTATAAAATTGGGCAAATAAAGAACAATGCTCTGTTCTTATTCAACTGGCGGGACAAATTCGTTAAATAAGATCCCTTCCATCTGTTTGATTGTGTGTCAGCTCATGTTATAATGAGGAGCTTAGGATAATTACGACTTTAACTCATAATAGAACGGATGCCCAAAAAAAGCCTCCGCCTATAGATAAAATATGGAGGTGTAAGAGAATGATTAAACGATGGACGATCGATAAAATTAGAGAATTTGTTGAGAAAAACTCAGAAAGTAAGTTGTTAACGACTGAATATCTCGGTTTTTCTCAAAAGTTACAATTTAAATGTGCATGTGGTAGCAACTTTGAAAAAACATTTACGAAATTTAATAATAATAACCAACGTAAATGTGACGTGTGCCAACCGCCAAAAGCGTCACGCAGCGTAGAGTGAATAAATGAAGTGCTGATTTCTATTAAAGAGAAATTGGCGCTATTTTTATTTTATGGGAGTAAGATGAGATGCCCTTATCAAAATACAAACAGATGAACCATACATGTCTATAAAAGAAAGGAAACAAAATGAAAAATATGAATTTTAGTGAAGCCGTTGAACGTTCTTTACAATTAAGAAAAACCTACCATAATTTAGAACGACAGTATCATGAAAAAGAATGGACAGTAGAAGAAGATGCGCTAGCTTTCCTGACAGATGCTGGTTTGGTAGGTCGTCTAACAATGTCTCAACAAGGGCGTTGGCCAACAAATGGAGAAACTGAATCTGAACTTGAACATAAGCTTGGTGAATGTATGTGGTGGCTGATTAATTTGGCTGACCGCACGGATATTGATATTAGTGAAGCATTGGAAAAATTCTTAACCAAAACCGAAAAGAAAATAGGGGATTGAGCTAATAAGCTTATTGATAATAGCGCATAACCAAAAAAGCTGAGCTATAAGAATGATAATATGGAATGGATAGGTAAATGAAAAATCATCCCCATACATCCACCCACCCTAGAATATAGGCAAGGCTGGGGCAGTAACCAGAGTAGGATTGATCTCCCGTAAGTGCTGCCAATATTGGGTACGACAGTCTGTGATGCACTGTGGTCGTTGGAGCCAGGGCTTCTCTGCCCATCATAGTAGATCGACCCAATACCCGTTCAGCACACATTTTCATCCTCTATGGTGTAGCTCTGGTTTTGCGCTACATGTATGGCTAGCATGCGCATTAGTCGAACAACAGGAGATTATCTATTGACAGTCTTTAATATGGATAATCCGAGAACACTGTGGTATCAACGTTGCCTAGTTATCCATGAGAAGGTTAAATAAGTACAAAACCAAAGCTACCTGTCCACAAATTGAAATTGTGGCTGGGTCGCTTTTTTACGTTAAGCAAAAAGTTGCGTAATATCAAACCAAAAAGAGGACTTCCTCACTGTAAGTCGAATTACAAGTGTGGGGGAAGATGTAAATGCGTTACGATAGAAACAACTTAATCGTATTAATGAAAAGTGACCTTGCAAATGATCCTTGTCGAAAATATAATGATGAATCATTCACTAATAACGAATTATCAAAAAAGGATAAACAAATTATTGATAGTAGTAAATATAAAAAATGTAATGGGTGTGGTGGTAATATGTCTGCAGAAGAAAAAGAAAGAGAGAGATTAAAGGCAAAAGAACAACAGAAAAATCCAGGTAGCACTTTAAATAATACGTGGGCACAAGCAACCACAGGTGCACCAAGTGGTAGCTGTTTAATAAATATTATTTCATTCATTATGATTATAGTATTTGTGTTTTTAATTAGGGCTTGTTCAAATTAATACTTATTCAACTTACTGGAGCATCAGTTGGAAAAAGGATAAAATCTTTAAGAATAGCCGATTCTTCTTCAATAAGTAAGGTAGACGAAAAACTATGTTAGATTCAATTCGGCGAAAAATTGGAAAGGAGTTTCCACTTATGGATACGTTAACAATTAAAGAACTTCAATCACGCAATGAAATTATTGAAGCATTTCCTGTTATGAAGCAGTTACGAACTCACTTGGATGAAAATACTTATCTTGAAATAGTAATTGCTGCGCAAGAGAATGATAGATATAAAATGTTCGCTTTACTAGATGGTGGTGAAATTGTTGCAGTTACTGGTTTGAAGCCGATGATAACACTTTCTAGTGGCAGATTTATTTGGATTTGTGACTTGGTTACAGATACTACTATACGTTCAAAAGGATACGGTGAAAAACTACTTACATATGTTCATGAATGGGCAAAAGAAAATAATTATGAAAGTGTTTCTTTATCTTCAGGATTACAGCGTACAGATGCACACCGTTTTTATGAGGATAAAATGAAGTATGCCAAAACTAGTTATGTGTTTAAAACAACTTTAAAATAAATATGATATTTCACTAATGGATGTAATAGTTGAACAAGAGCATTCATTCTGTGCGTTTGGTGAAAAGAGGAAACTAGTGTGCATAATAAATGTGCTACAGGTTGGAGAAGTATCATTCCGTGTTAATTGTTTTCTATGCAAAACCAATTAAAGGGGCCTTACATCAATCTTATAGAAGAAACATCTTACGTTTTTGTATGATATTCAGTGGTGTGCCATTATAAAAATTCCTCTTATTGTTAGTCAGCTAACGACTATGATGAATGGGATTTTATAATGGCCATTTTTTGTCTAAGTTTAGTTGGCAAAGTTAATTATATAACTAGAATAAATTCAATCAGTAACTATCAAGCCTAATAGAGAAGCAAATTGAATTGCTTGGAAAGAACTCACTTTGCAGCCTTTAAGATCTGCTAGAGATACTGTAAGTGATTCAAAAGTAGAATTACTAATATCGATTCCTTTAAGTGGTGTCTTTTCAAAGGTTGCACTGTTTATGTTGCATAATCTAAATTCGACGTTTTTAAATATACAATCATAAAAATCAGAGCTTACTAATGATGTGTCTAGAAATTTAACTTTTTCTAGTTTTGAATTTCCGAATGAGGCTAAGTTCAGTGAAGAATTATCAAACTCAACATTGCCAAATCGAGACTCTGTAAAATCCAGACCTAATAATTTACAATTTTTAAATACCGTCCTATGTATAGAAGAACTACTCAAGTTAGCATTTGAAAAATCGCAGTTATCAAAAATAACATCAGTAATGTCGATATTACTAAAATTAGTATTGTTAAACTTACAATTTTTTAAAGACATTTTAGATAATCGCACTCTATGCAACACTTCATTAGCAAAAAAGGAATCATTAATTATACATAATTCAAGTTCTGGATCTTCTTGGTAAAAAATATCTTGGAAATTGATTGTAGGTAAATCGTTTGGTATTCTTGGTGAATCGATTTTCATTTAACTACCTCTCTCAAATATAAATTTTGTGCATTTGTTTAAGGAAAGTACTTCATCCCTTGAATAGCAACTCTAAGCTATTATTGATTATTATAAAAGACTATATTTTTAAGGGAATCTGTGTGCAACGTTAGGAGCTTTTCTTAAATTAACGGCGAGATTCAGTTAAATACGCGAAGTTTCTCCAACGCTAACTTATCAACATCAAGAAAATAAAGTATTCATTTCACTTTAATTTTTGTTATCGATGGATACTCAGAATAGAAAGTTATGGGTATTTGGGCAAGATGTGTCTGAAGATGATGGTAGAAAATTAAAAGACCTGCGAGCGAAAAGACAGAACTCAATGCAATCATTAAGGGGGAACCTGAATTACTATGTCACCATAGTCAAGGTGATATGATTTTCAGCTTTAATCAATTCTATAAAATATCTTGGTTTGATTCTATTTCTACAACAAACGAACACCTAGGTTGAGAGGTGTATTTTTTATGACCAATCTGAATCCTTTTATTAGGATTGATATTCCTTTTTTTGTCGGATATTATAGTATTTAAGCATTAAGGTGTTAGAGTGTTAAAGTATTAGATATATGAGGAGTGGTTTTATGAGTGGGGCTGTCAAAGTTTATGCTATTACTGAATTTGGACTGGGAGCTAGAGGGAGCAGTGAAGGAATTGTTGATTTTCAAACTGCGCAATTGATGATGGATGCGGACATTGTTAGGATAAGCAATAAATGCTACCGAGTAAAATACAAAGAGGTTACAGAATGTGGGAAAATAAATTTTTATTCTGAAGAAATTATCAGAAAAAGTTTTACGGAATTGAAATTAAGTGAAATCGAGTAATACTATAACGTTCGTCCATCACTGGCTATTATTTATTTAAAGGATTCCTTCCTCATTTGTCGAATGGTAGAAGGAAGAGGAGGGATTACATATGACTAATGAAGAAAGAAATAAATTATCAGATATACTATTACAAAGTCTTTATGATTATCATTTCGCTAATAATGGAGGAAGTTATAAATTACCCAAAGCAATGATAAATGCAGACGTAAACAGCAAACTGGCTATTGAATACCTAATCGAAAAGGAATATGCCATAGACAGTGGGCAAGGGTCAGATAATCTAGTATTAGCAATAACAACGCAAGGGATGGACTATATAAAAAACAAATAACTGTATGCATTAATCGATTAACAAGAACGTCTATCCGGGCGTTCTTTTTTATTTACCCATAAATAGAGAAAAGGGGAGTGAGGAGACAAGTGGAGGGGAAGAACATGCAGGATATAGTACAGGCCCCGGAAAAGAGGATTATCAGTCTGGAGTAGAACTATTAAGAAGTTCAACGTGAAGTGAAAAAATGACCGACACAATCGTCAGCAGCTCGATTCGTTGTCAGTGAGAAGGTTAAATTGAACAAAGCTAGAGCGACCCGTCCACAGATTAGTGAGGAGGTCGCCAATTCGAACATCAAGTAAAGTAATGAATGGGATGGACGCGTTCAAAGAGAAAGAACGATAAATTGTTATTTTTGATAAGTATATGGACACATTTGGTCGGCGTATTGCTCTACAGAATGTGGGACTGGATATGAGGTGGTTTCTTTCACTCTGTTACAGTCCTTTGGGGGTCCGATAAATGTAGAAGGCTCAACGGGAGCAATTGCTTTTTTCCATTGACTCTCATCCATACAATAGGTATGTGCCATAATATTCGAAGGCGTTAATTTTAAGAGGTCAGACCCTAGAATTACTTCCGGAGTTGGTGCATCAAAAATACCTAAAAAATGAGTGTTATTAGCAGTAGCTACTATATAGTGCCACCATCCTTGCGGCACGTTTGCAACTTGCCCAGGGGTAATAGGATAATTTTGGATTTCTTTTGTAAAAGGATTCAGAAATGAAACAGTACAAGCTCCAGAAATACAATAAACAAGCTCTGCAGCATGTTGATGGTAATGTGGCTCGATGACATTGCCAGCGCTAAGAAAGATATCAAGTAATGACACATTTTCTAATGTGTTTAATTGTTTGATACCTAACACATTAATAAAATTTTGATTGTCTTTTTTGAAAATCGGACTGTCATTTACGTCAAAAGTGAACTGAGTTGCTGGTGAAGTGTAATCAATATTCGAACTCATAAGTACATCCTTCCTTATATGATGTCAAATATGCATTGGTAGCATACTTTTACAGGATATGTATGAATCCACTTTAGTGTGAAGGGTCATTTACTTTCTTGCGCTGATACATGTGCGGTCCGATAAACAGTGGACACATTATGTGAAATAAAAAAAGCCATTAAAAATAGAAATAGACTTAATCGTCTATTTCCTTCTGCATCGCTGCCCATTGTGCTTTATGTTTAGATTTTGGGATGCCATGATACTGTTCATAGCAGCACATTCTACAAGAACAATGGACTTTTCCTTTGCTTAATGTCCCACGCACGGGCATGGACTCGCCTTCTCGTTGCAGAGCATCTTTTAGAATTGCCCATTTTCTTTGAATGATTCTCTCTCGCTGATGGCGAGTATAGGCTTTGGAACGGTTTTTCATTTGGATCAGCTCCCTTGGAGAAACCCGAGCTTGCAAGGCACGTCAAGGGGTGTTGCAGCACGCCCTACAAGCTGGGTATTGAGCTGATCAACTGTATTAATATAATCATGGCTTTAGTTCCTTTCATTATGTATTAAATGATAGTACCACAGAGGCAATCGAAACACATTATGAAAACTGTTTAATACGCAGTTTGAACATTAAGCGAAAGAGCAATATATGAATCCGATAAACTTAATAGCAAACATATCAAACGCATATCGCGCACGTATTTCCGAGTGAGGATAATACGGATATCATGCCTAAATTGATTGAAACAACAAAAGTAAGTGAATAATAAAAGTACATTATTGTTGTTCCAAGAAATGAGGGTATGGTATGAGTGAGAAATTGACGGGAGAGGAAGAATGTGTGAATATAACTTATTATTTCACGGTGATATTCACAGCAATTGGAACCGTTTTAGTCTTCTATTTTTTGTACCAAAAAGTAGGGAGGGTAGATCTTTTTATTATTTTACTTTCAACCTCTGCAGGCGGTATACCTATAGGGTTCATTGGTGCATTTATTGATTATAAGGTTTCAGCATATAAGTTTGAAAAGAGAAGTTATGAGCAATGAAAAAAGTCCGAATTCCTCTCGTATAACACTGTGAGGGGATTGGTAATGGCGGAATTAATAATAGAGTTTGCTATAGTGGATAAGTACTCCGGTTAGCTATACACACATGGCACTATTCGCAACACTACCCTCATAACGTGATAGAATGTAAACTAGACACTCTATTGAATGTTTGGTTATTTTGTGTTTTCACTGGGATATGTGATTGTAGCACCACACACTAATTATTATTTTAAATCTACGGTTTGCTATGCTAGACAGAAAGCTCGAATTATAAAAAATAGCGAACCACTTGGGTACGCATGACAAAGAGCCGTCTATGAAGATTTATTTAATTGTAAGACGGCTTATTTTATTTAGTGTTACATGCCACTTTAGTGTGAAAAGATACTCTCCATTACAGTGTTGTCCCAGCAGTTTTCTCTTCTTGACATGCTTGGAATAAAGCCAAGTTTCTTTGATTGTTTATGGTGTTGAAGTGATGTAAAGACAGTTCCTTGATCAATATGGAGAAGAAAACCTTCCATCCTAGATAGGATAATTAGAGTTCTTGCATAGACTAGACTATACCCTACTTTGTCCGTTTTAGGGGGATGACCAGAGTTTCCCTCAGCAATGAACGCCCAGAGCTATTTGTTTTACTGAAAGAAAGGAACGAGTAAATGTCTAAAAAAGTAACTAAACAAAACGCATTTCTTATTATTTTCGCGATTTTTGCGATATCCATTAACATGAGGCCAGCTATCACTTCCATTGGGCCCATGCTTGAAACAATTCGTGAGCAGTTGACGTTATCTAATGCACAGGTGAGTCTATTGACGGCGGTACCTGTCATTTGTATGGGCGTTTTTGCCTCAATGGCACCGGTGTTGAACCGGAAATTTGGATTGAAGTATACAATCTATGCAATGCTTATACTAATTGGACTAATGACCGCTTTACGCGGGTTCATTTCCAGTTTTTTAATTCTAATCGGAACAGCCTTCCTTATAGGTATCGCTATTGCAGTAATCGGGCCACTCCTTTCCGCAATGATCAAGCAGTATTTCCCGGACCGCGCTGCATCTGTTATCGGAATTTATTCATTCGGGATGGGGGTCGGGTCTGCAGCTAGTGCAGGACTGACGGCTGTATTTTTTGATAGAACAGGATCCTACTTGTTTGCACTTAGTATTTGGTCCATGCTAGCACTTCTCGGTCTAGTTGCCTGGTTTTTAGCAATGAGAGGGAACATGGAAGTACGTCAACTCGATTCCGTTGTCGTAAAGGGGAAACAGAAAAAGGTGAGATCCCCATGGAAAACACGGAAGGCATGGCTATTCTTACTATTTTTCGGTTTGCAGTCATCTGCATTCTTTTCAATTATTACTTGGCTCGCGCCAATTGCAATTTCTTCCGGAATGACATTGCTGCAGGCGGGAACTCTCCTTAGCATTATGACGACGGTCCAAATCTTTTTAAACATTCTCCTACCTTTGCTGATGGAGCGTTTTCCAGCACGAAAGTTTTGGCTTATGCTAATGCTTATTGCGGGGATGCTCGCAGTTGCGCTGTTCTGGACAGGGATCCATCCACTCATGTGGGCAGGCGCATTCATCATGGGGATACCACTTGGCGGTTTATTCCCCATAGCACTTCTTTTACCACTTGACGAGACAAAGACAGCTGAGGAAGCAAGTTCTTGGACTGCAATGATGCAAACAGGCGGTTTCATCATAGGGGGATTATTGCCTCTTCTGATTGCAGTTGTTTATGACGGGACGGCGAACCATCATTATACGTTCGGCATTATCATGTTACTGTATGTGATGATGCTCATCCTGACGTTTATGATTGGCGATAAAAAAATGCGTGAAGAATAATGAAGTAAATAGAGTGAAAACCCCACAGAGAAATATGTTCTTTGTGGGGTTTATTCAATTTAAGAGCTTTTAGAATAGAACTATTTTTACACTTCAGCTATAAATAAACATTTAAATGGTATTTTTACATTAAAAAAAGGTTTCCATTCGGTTCAAGAATGCTTTTGCAGATTGACTTAAATATTTATCAGTACGATAAAACATCTCTAAGTTCCTAGTAGGGGAATCCTTGATTGGAATAGCACGGATACCGAGTGATTGGAAACTTTCAATTAGTTGACTAGGTTGAATAGTAGCCCCAATCCCTGCTTTTACAAGTTGAAACAAAGATGTGGCTGATCCTGTTTCCAACAGGGCATCGATAGCAATTTCTTGACTTAAACACCAAGTCTCAATCAAATCTCGTCCAGAGAATCCCTTCGGATACATAACTAAAGGCAGATTTTCTAAGTCAGCAGGCAAGATAATACCTTTGTCTGCTAATTCATGGTCTTTAGTAACGAAAAGACTATACGATTCGGTATAAAAAGGGATGCGATTTAAACGACTGTCTGGTTGAATCGCTAGCCCAACACCAATATCAACTTCATTTTCTAACACCTTATTTAAAATATCAATCGATGGAATCACTTGCACTTTAGTATTTGGAAATTCTTTGTGAAAATCGATTAGTAATGCTGTTAATCGATAATCAAGATCGGATGGTAATACTGCTACACGTAAGTGACCGGTATTCAGATTTGTAAGATCTTCTATAGCATTTTTTGCGTTTTCTAGTTGTTGAACAATTTGCAATGCGTAGTGCTCAAGGAGATTACCTGCTTCGGTCTTAACGGTTTTTTTTCCAAGGCGATCGAACAGAGGTAGGCCTAATTCATCTTCCAATACCCGTATTTGCTGGCTTAGGGTTGGTTGTGAAATACCTAGTTTGTAGGCAGCTTCAGTAAAATGAAGTTCTTTGCATAACATAAGGAAATAGTGTAACTGCCTGATTTCCATTTAACATGCTCCTTTTATGATAGCTTACAGCTATGGTTTGTATAGAAAAAATAGTATTGAACTATTATAAGCGCAAATATACAATGAATGCAATGCTTAATGAAGGAGATGTTTCACATGCGTTTTGTTTATCTTGTGATGATTATATTTTTTGTTTCATTAAATTTAAGACCGTCGATTACTTCTGTTGGGCCTTTACTTGATATCATCCAAACGGATTTAGGTATGAGCGGGGTGACAGCTAGTTTACTAACCGCACTACCGGTTTTTTGTATGGGGCTATTTTCCATATTGGCCATTAAGTTAAATAAGCGTTTGGGAATGGAGAAGTCTCTGCTTATAGCAATGACTTTGATATTCGTTGCTACATTCCTTCGTATGTTCATTCATAATAGCTTTTTGTTGTTTGCGACAGCTTTATTCTCGGGGATTGGAATAGGGATTGCTGGACCATTAATTACAGGATTTATAAAAAAATACTTTCCCAACAATCATGGTTTAATGGGGGTTTATTCCGTGTCAATGGTGATTGGTGCAGCGGTTGCATCCAGTCTTTCTGTGCCTACATACCAGAGGATGAATGAATCTTGGCAACACGCATTAGGTTTCTGGAGTATATTAGCGGTTCCTGCATTTTTACTACTTATTCCACTTCTAAAAAAAGCAGAAAAGAGTACAGATACCCTGCCTATTTCAGCTTTGTTTGTAAAAAATAAAAGGGTGACATTATTCATGTTGTTTTTTGGATGCATGGCGGCTATCTTTTATTCGCTAACAGCTTGGTTAGCACCAATCGTACAATCAATGGGTTTCAGCTATTCTCAATCCGGTTTGATTCTGACTCTATTTACAGTAATCCAAATTCCCATAAGCTTTTTACTACCTATACTCGTTAGCAAAACGGGTAATAGAAAAGTTTGGTTACTAGTCTGTAGTTTTTCAGAAATAGTAGGGATTTTGATTTTACTGCTAAATTACTCTCCGTGGATAGCTACAGTTTTCCTTGGTATTGGGGCTGGTGGTTTGTTTCCTTTGGCACTACTTCTACCTATTCAAGAGGCCAAAAATAGTGAAGAAACAGTGTCTTGGTCTGCGATGATGCAATTTGGTGGTTATCTACTCGGGGCCCTCGGTCCTGCATTTATTGGATTAACAATTGATGTTTTTGATAATTTTGTTCCAGCATTGGGAGGACTATTGATTATTTTATGTGTAATGCTTTTCACAATCTTAAAAATAGGGAACAATGAACAAGTTGAAGGATGAAATTGCTAAATTGTATTGAAAGAGGCTATTTAAATATGAAGAATTGATTTATTGATTTGGCGCTGTGAAAATTTAATGTTGTTCTTTTTATTGTGATTCTACAATAAGAAGGTAGAATTTAGAATAGTAGCTACGTTTAACTGTGAAAAATTGGAGAGAAAAATCAACAATAACATTTACCAAAGCTGATAAAATCACAGAAATTGAGTTAACAATAAATAAGTAGGTGAAAAAAATGGAAATTATATATGAGACTAAACGTTTATATCTATGTGTGTTTAATGACTCTCACTTAGATTCAGTGAAAAAGTTTTGGGGTGATGAAGAAGTGATGGCATTATGCGATGGTGCTTCTTCAAGTGATGTGTTGGGCCAAGTTATCGAAGGCTATAGGAAATGTCATGAAATTAACGGTTTATCCGTGTACGCAGTAAAAGATAAAGAATCTAAAGAAATTATAGGTGCTGCTGGATTTAATTGTGTGAATTCATTAAGCGATGTGGAATTAATTTATCATTATAGTAAAAAATCTTGGGGCAAAGGTTTCGCAACAGAAGCGGCGTATGCTTGTGTAGAAATCGCCATAAATCATGGGGAAGTACAGGTTATCACTGCTTCTGCAAGTCCAGAGAATAAAGGGTCTTTAAAAGTATTAGAAAAGATTGGATTTCCTTTTAAATGCATGAAATGGTTTGAAGATACAGAGCAAGAAGAACTTTATTATGAATATAGGATATAGAAGTTATAAATAATCTACGAACTATAATGAATTGATAATAAAAAATCTCTAAAACCTCTTTTCTTTTTTTCCTATTTCGTGATAGAGTAGTCCCTTATGCTTCACGCGCAACTCTGATTTCGCTTTTTATGTTACCGTCGCGCGTATGTATCAACGGTTGAAATACTGTTGCTTTAAAAAACAGTTTGACAATCACCTCAAGATGGGCAAATTTTTCATACCTACTTGCTATCTGTGCTTGGAAGCTTTATGCGGTACATCTACGACATATAATAGCAAGTAAAGGATTTCTATCCATTCAAGACTGTATTGAATACACTGTTGATAGTAATTTTAGCGAGTTTTATCGAATATGGTTACATAGAGTTAACCGAAGACAAAAGGTAGACGAGCATTATTAGGAATTACCTAAAAAGGTTTGCTGAAAAATAAGGGGGTGCTGCATGTTAGATTTGAATCCGGATCAATTTATTTTGAAACCGGCATTTGCCACTATTCATTGTGAGCCGACTTGGAAATGGAAAAAGCGCGATAAACCGTTCCCTAATTATGATTTATTTTATGTTTGGAGCGGTGAAGGAATATTGGTACTAAACGGAAAGTCTTATGATATACAAAAAGGGCACTGTTTTCTTTTTAAACATGGAGACGTGACAACTGCCACGCATAATCCCCAAGACCCCCTAGTATTAACCTATATTCATTTCGACTTAACTGAAACACCACAATTGGTCCCTACCGCCCATCGGATGGTTGAAAATACTTTCAGTTTTGAATCACTCTTAACTCAATACGTTCGCTTGTTATTAGTGAAAACATTTGGAATGGAAATAGAGGCAAAGCTCATCTTAAAGCAACTAATGATTCACCTATTGAGAGCAGAAGAAGAAGAAGAAGAAGAAAAGGTAGAGCAACTGGCTTACACGAGCAATATCTTGCTGGAAACTGTTCGGGAAATAGCTAACTATATTCAGCAGCATCCCGGTGAACAACATTCAATTGGAAGTTTAGCAGCTCGGGCCAATCTTTCTCCAAGATATTTTTCTCTGAAGTTTAAACAAATAATTGGCCATACGGTTAGATCATATATCATTCGTTCGCGCATTGAACGAGCGGAACATTTACTCCGTTATTCAGGTATGACAGTGACAGAAGCTGCGTATGTCCTTGGATACAGCGATCTCCATTTTTTCAGCAGACAATTTAAAAAGTACACAGGTAAAAACCCTTCAGAAATTCGTTAAACTCGCCAGGCTCTTATGCTTGGCTTTTTTTATTGCAAATTTACTGTATCACTAAAAAAGTGCAAATGTTTAAGCAATAAGTCTAAATCAATTCCATTTAATAATCGATATTATAAAAGTAGAAAATGAATTCAAATAGTAGAGGAGAACAGAGGTAGGTTGGGCTATTCAAGAAGTATGGAGGTAGTCATTGAATGTAATGAGTACATCATAAGCAAAATGTCATGAATGTTTTGGGGGAATAGATATGTCAGCTGATTATATACAACAACTGTTTGCAGACCGTTTAGGGGGTCCGCAATTTGGTTTAAAAGAGGAAATCTATAAATTTGAAAAAATAAAAAGAATAAAAAAAGAAGCATTGCAGGCAAATCCTCATATGGAATTGATCGATCTTGGCGTTGGAGAGCCTGATGCAATGGCAGATGAAGCAGTTGTGGAAATATTGGCAGAAGAAGCAAAGAAGCCTGAAAATCGCATGTATGCGGATAATGGGATAGTTGAGTTGAAGCATGCAGCTGCCAAATATATGAAACATGTATTTGGAGTGTATGACCTCGACCCAGAAACCGAAATCAACCATTCGATCGGATCAAAGTCAGCCTTGGCGATGCTTCCTGCAGCCTTCATCAATTCTGGTGATATTACACTTATGCCATCGCCCAGTTATCCTATTTTAGGCACTCACACAGAATACTACGGAGGAGAAATTGTCCATCTGCCGCTATTGGAGAGTAATTCATTTCTGCCAAAACTAGATTCATTGAATGAGGGTATTCTCAAGAAAGCGAAGCTACTTTACTTGAATTATCCGAACAACCCAACAGGGGCTGTAGCAACTGTAGAATTCTTTGAGGAAGTAGTCCAATTTGCAAAGAAAAATCAATTGATCGTTGTGCATGATGCTTCTTATGCTGCTCTCGTATTCGATGATGAAAAGCCGTTAAGCTTCCTTTCTGTACCCGGGGCAAAGGAGGTTGGAATAGAGCTTCATTCCTTATCGAAATCATTCAATATGACAGGCTGGCGCATTGGTTTTATGGCAGGAAATTCGAAACTTGTCAAAGTGATTAAGACAGTGAAGGACACTATTGACTCTGGTCAATTTATCGCCATACAAAAAGCAGCGGAATTTGCCCTTTCTCATCCAGAAATTACAGAACAAACTGTAGCTAAGTATTCACGGCGTCACAATCTTTTGGAAAAAGTTTTACGTGAGTGTGGCTTTAATGTTAAAAAACCGAAAGGATCATTTTTCTTATATACAAAGATACCAAAAGCGGTAGCAAGCGGTCCTCACTTTCAGTCAGCGGAAGAGTTTAGCCAATATTTATTACGTGAACATTTAATATCCAGTGTTCCATGGGATGATGCCGGACACTATGTGCGATTTTCGGTTACGTTTCAAGCGAAAGGAGTGAAAGAAGAGCAACGAGTAATCACTGAAATCAAAGCGAGGTTGAGTACATCCAAATTCATCTTTTAAGGGGGGGATAAAGTTGTTGTTTACTAAAATGCATGGTTTGGGAAACTCCTACGTTATTTTCAATCAATTAGAAACTGAAATGGACTACCAAGACTATAATCAGCTTGCTCAAATAGTATCTGATGTGAACTTCGGTATCGGGTCTGACGGCATAATAATAATAGGCTCTTCGGATATAGCAGATTTTCAAATGAGAATTTTTAACGTGGATGGATCGGAAGCAAGGAATTGTGGCAACGGATTGCGTTGTGTAGCAAAGATTCTTTTTGATCAAAAGTACGCTACAACATCTCCTTTTACAATTGAAACGTTGGGTGGGGTGGTGAGTTTGGAAGTAGATGTAGACCATGAAAAGTACGTGCAGTATGTAACTGTTGATATGGGCGAGCCCAAACTACTAAAAAACAGGATACCGATGCAAGGAAATCCATTCTCGGTTGCGATAAATGAACCGCATTCTTTTGGAGGAGATGTGTATTACATGACTTGTGTATCGATTGGGAATCCACACGCAATCATGTTTGTTGATGATGTGAATGAAGTGCCATTAGATAAAATAGGTCCTGTAATTGAACACTCTGATTTGTTCCCAGAACGAATAAACGTCGGAATTGTTCATGTCAAGAACAGCCAAGAAATTGATTATCGAGTGTGGGAACGTGGATCGGGTATAACAATGGCTTGCGGAACAGGGGCTTGCGCTGCGGTAGTAGCTGCCACATTAAACGATATGTTGGATAGACATCTTCCGATAACCGTTCATCTACCTGGAGGAGACTTGACGGTAAGCTGGGATGAACATGGCCACATTTGGAAAAGAGGAAAAGCAACATATATCTGCCATGGAGAATTGGGGAGAGACACCTATATTAATGGTTCAGTAATCGATGAAGGCAATGATTTTAGACAAAAGGGGAGGATCTAAGTATGAACAGAGAATCTATTTTAGATTTGGCTAAGATGCAAAATGTAAGGTATGTTCGACTACAATTTACAGACTTATTCGGAAAAATAAAAAATGTTGAAATTCCGATTAGTCAGTTGCCGAAAGCACTCGATAACAAAATGATGTTTGATGGCTCATCAATTGAAGGATTTGTACGTATTGAAGAATCTGATATGTATTTATACCCAGATTTAGATACGTTTATTATCTTTCCTTTTACAACAGAAAAAGGAAAGATCGCGCGTCTCATCTGTGATATTTATCATCCAGATGGAACACCATTTGAAGGTGACCCTCGCAATAATCTCAAAAGGATTTTAAATGAAATGAAAGTACTTGGGTTTTCTGATTTCAATGTTGGACCTGAACCTGAATTTTTCTTATTTAAACTCAATGACAAGGGTGAACCATCATTGGAATTGAATGATCATGGCGGTTATTTTGATCTTGCACCAACTGACTTAGGGGAAACTTGCCGTCGCGATATCGTATTTGAACTGGAAGAAATGGGATTTGAGATTGAAGCTTCCCATCATGAAGTAGCACCGGGCCAGCATGAAATTGACTTTAAATATCAAAGTGCCATAAGAGCCTGTGATGATATTCAAACCTTTAAGCTTATCGTTAAAACAATTGCTCGCAAACATGGGCTACATGCGACATTTATGCCTAAACCATTATTCGGCATAAATGGATCTGGCATGCATTGTAACTTGAGCTTATTCAAAAATGGCGAAAATGCATTTTATGATCCAAACGGGTCGCTAGAAATAAGTGATACTGCAAGAAATTTTGTGGCAGGAATTCTGAAACATGCTCAGAGTTTTACTGCTATTACAAACCCTACTGTAAACTCCTACAAAAGGTTAGTTCCCGGGTATGAGGCGCCATGCTATGTGGCTTGGTCAGCAAGAAATAGAAGTGCACTTATTCGAATCCCCGCATCACGTGGAATGAGTACACGTGTAGAGGTTCGTAGTGTTGACCCTGCTGCAAATCCATATTTAGCCATGGCAGTCTTGTTAGCTGCGGGATTAGATGGCATTAAAAATAAATTAACACCTCCTGAAACAATTAACAAAAATATCTATTTGATGTCAAAAGAAGAACGGGAAAAAACCGGAATCATTGATTTGCCGGCTACTTTAGCTGAGGCACTAAAAAAATTAAAAGCAGACAAAGTGATTACTCAAGCTATAGGCAGCCATTTGTTGGAACGGTTTATTGAAGCAAAAGAAATTGAATGGGATATGTATAGGACACAAGTACACCCATGGGAACGCGATCAATATCTGTCGCAATATTAATGAAGCGGTGGATAGTGAAAAAAAGCTAATATGTAAATTTCTAATGAGAAGGAGTGATTGCGAGTGTGTGGAATAACAGGATGGATTGATTGGCATCAAGATTTGACACAGCAAGTATTCATTGTGGAAAAGATGGCGAATTCATTGACGAAGCGTGGTCCGGATGCTTCTAATGTATGGAGTTCGCGCCATCTGTTACTTGGTCATACCCGGCTTATAGTTGTCGATCCTGCCGGAGGTATACAGCCGATGTCAATAGAAAAAAACAACCATACTTTTACTATCGTATATAACGGAGAGCTTTATAATACAGAAGAAATTAGAAAGGAATTACTACAAAGAGGGTACTCTTTTCAGTCATATTCCGATACGGAAGTGTTACTGACGGCATATATCGAGTGGGGAGAAAATTGCGTAATGCATCTAAATGGAATTTTTGCATTTGCTGTTTGGGATCAACACCGAGAGCAGCTTTTTATGGCAAGAGACCGACTTGGTGTCAAACCTCTATTTTATCGTGAAGAAAACGAATCGCTCATATTTGGTTCAGAGATTAAAGCAATACTTGCACATCCAAAAGTGAAAAGTGAAGTGGACAGAGAGGGGTTTCAGGAAATATTTGGATTAGGTCCATCCCGGACTCCTGGTCATGGTGTCTTTCGGGGCATTAATGAACTTCGCCCAGCTCATGCATTAATTTACAATCGAAATGGACTGAAAACTTGGCGGTATTGGAATGTAGAAAGCAAAAAGCATCATCATACGTTAGATGAGACGGCTGAACAAGTAAAAATTCTTGTAAAGGATGCCGTTGAGCGCCAGTTAGTTGCTGATGTACCTGTTTGTACATTCTTATCTGGAGGAATTGATTCGAGTGCTATTAGTTCATTTGCTTCAGAATATTTTAAAAAAGAGGGACGCGGTACCCTTCATACGTACTCCATTGACTACGAGCACAACAATCAATATTTCAAAGCGAGTTCCTTTCAGCCTGATCAAGATGCACCATGGATAGAGAAAATGCAACAATATTTGGGGTCTATTCATCACTCGGCTATTATAAATAATGATCAGCTGGCAAATCTGTTGGAAGAAGCAGTGATGATGAGAGATTTACCTGGTATGGCAGACGTAGACTCATCATTGTTATGGTTTTGCGAACAGATGAAACAAGATTATACAGTTGCATTGTCTGGTGAGTGTGCGGATGAGATCTTCGGAGGATATCCATGGTTCTATAAAGAAAAACTGCTGCACGGAAAGGAGTTTCCGTGGATGCGGTCACAAACGGAAAGACAGCAGCTGTTGCTTCCACATTGGCAAAAGAAACTCGATTTGGAAGGGTATGTGAGGGATCGCTATAACGAAACGATTAGTGAAGTGCCTCTTCTAGGGGGAGAAACCCAAATAGAAGCACGGCACCGGGAAATGTCTTATTTAAATATGATTTGGTTTATGTCAACGCTTCTGGAGCGAAAAGATCGCATGAGTATGGGAGCAAGTTTAGAAGTACGGGTTCCATTCGCCGATCACCGAATTGTTGAATATGCCTGGAACATACCGTGGGAAATGAAAATGCTGAACGGCCAAGAGAAAGGAATATTACGAAAGGCTTTAGAAGGAGTACTTCCTAATGAAATTCTATACCGGAAAAAGAGTCCGTACCCTAAAACACATCATCAAACATATATGAAACTCGTAAAGACTAAGTTAAACAACATCCTAGATAATAAAACATCTCCCCTACTAGAACTTGTCTCAAAACAAAGAGTCAAGGACATCATCGATTCAGACGGATCCTCATTCAAAGTTCCTTGGTTCGGTCAGCTTATGACAGGCCCCCAACTCATCGCCCACCTATCCCAAATTAACATGTGGTTAGTAAACTACAACATAAACATCATTGATAACTAATCTCCTTCGTTCTTTATTGTTATTAAGTGGCCGCAAGCAGCAAACGTTTTATGTCAGTGACTCCGCTCATTTATATAGCTTGCTTGACGTGTGAATAAAGTAACCCCACGGGAATTAGCATAATCCTTGGGGTTATTATTCCCATATTATTTCGTTCAAAAGGTTTTTTCGCTTACCTTAAGAAAGAGAGGAAACCCCTGAGAATATAACCACAAAATGAACATGGATTTCAGGATATATTCATAATTAATTACTCCTTTGACGTAGCTAATGAAATTATAAATACTGCTGAATTTAATTGTATGAATTTATTAAGTAATATAGAATTAACTTATCATTATAATGAAAAATATAGTGGCAAAGGTTTCGCAAGAGAAACAGCGTAGTCTTACTTAGAAATTGCCGGAAATCATGTAGAAGTGCACGTGTACACAGCATCTGGAAGTCCTGATAGTCAAAGGTCACTAAAGGTATTGGAAAAGGTCGGCTTTACTTTTTTAGGTATGAAATGATTTGAGGATACGGGCCAGTATGAACCTAACTATGAGTATCCTTTTTAACTAATCATACATAAACTGTATTGGATACAACCAAAAAAAGCTTGATAATCCATTTTCTTTGTTGTAGGATATTAACTAATTCGATTTCAATGAATTTTAACTATACTTGTAACAGCGATGATAAAGACATGAATTGTTTTGATGGTTTCCAGAGAGGGAAGTATTGCTGAAATCTTCCTAACTTAGAAAAACAATTTACCACTTTTGAGCTGCATGAAGCCGTCTATGCTACGTTACAGCACCATGAGCAAACGCCATTGTTGGATGGTGTTAGAAATTTGGGTGGAATCACGAGCAAACACACTCGTCCCTTTACTAGGGATGGGTGTGTTTATTTGTATAGAAATATAACTGAATAACGATAAAAGCGATGACAAAGACATGAATTATTTTGATGGTTTCCAGAGAGGGAAGTATTGCTGAGAACTTCCTAACGCAGAAGATAATTTACCACTTTTGAGCTGTATTAGTGAAATGAAGTAACTAATTCCGTTAATGCTACGTTACAGCGCCATGAGTTAACACCATTGTTGGATGGTGTTAGAAATTTGGGTGGAATCACGGGTAAATCATACTCGTCCCTTTATTTGGGACGGGTATTTTTTTATACAAAAAATTGGATGGGGTGTTTTAAGATGAATGACAAGCAAATTGAGATTCGATTTCCAGACAGTAGCCGAAAGAATTTTCCTCTAGGTATTACATTAGCGGATATTGCACAGTCCATTAGCTTAAGTTTGAGAAAGAATGTTGTAGCGGGAAAAGTGAATGAACAATTATATGATTTATCACAATGCATTATGGAGGATGCTGCGATTACACTTTTCACAAAGGAATCGATAGAAGGACTCGAAGTTCTAAGGCACACAACTGCACATGTGCTAGGGCAGGCGGTTAAAAGACTTTATGACGATTCGAAGTTAGGGATTGGACCCATAATTGAACACGGTTTTTACTATGACCTTCTATCGGATACAAGCGTCACTTCGAATGATTTAGTAATGATTGAAAAAAAGATGCAAGCTATTATCGAAGAAGATTTGAAAATTGAACGTATAGAAGTCACGTATGGAGAGGCAGAAGAACTATTTGAGAAGCGTGGCGAATTGTTTAAGTTAGAACTATTAAAAGACATACCAGCGGACGAGAAAATTTCCCTTTATAAACAAGGAGAATTTATAGACCTTTGCCGCGGACCACATTTACCGTCAACTGGATGGATAAAAGCATTCAAGTTAACGCAGGTGTCAGGTGCTTATTGGCGGGGAGATAGTGATAATCAAGTGATGCAACGTATCTATGGAATTTCCTTTTTGAAAAAGAAAGACTTAGAACAGCATTTGTATTTTTTGGAGGAAGCAGAAAAAAGGGATCATCGAAAACTTGGAAAGCAACTTGAATTATTCATGTTCTCTGAGGAAGCACCAGGCATGCCGTTCTATTTACCGAATGGGCAGATAATACGCACTGAGCTAGAGAACTTTTCACGTGCACTTCAGACGAAGGCGGGGTACGCAGAAGTCCGCACGCCTTTCATGATGAATCAACGTCTGTGGGAGCAATCGGGGCACTGGGATCATTACCATGAGAATATGTATTTTTCAGAAGTGGAAAACGCAAAATTTGCGATGAAGCCGATGAACTGTCCTGGCCATATGCTAATTTTCAAAAATAGTCTTCATTCATACCGTGATTTACCAATACGTATGGCTGAATTCGGTCAAGTCCATCGCCATGAATTTAGTGGTGCTCTTAACGGACTATTAAGGGTTCGAACATTTTGCCAAGACGATGCGCATATTTTTGTGAGACATAATCAAATTAAAAGCGAAATAAAGCAAGTTATTCATCTTATTGATGAAGTTTATCGAACTTTTGGTTTTGAATATTCGATTGAACTTTCAACTAGGCCAGAACAATCACTAGGAAGTGATGAGATTTGGAATGATTCAGAAGAGGCTCTAAAGAATGTATTAGAGGATCTAGCGGTTACTTATCAATTAAATGAGGGGGATGGTGCATTTTACGGACCAAAAATTGACTTCCATATTAAAGATGCACTTGGACGCAGCCACCAATGCGGCACAATTCAACTCGATTTCCAAATGCCTGAAAAGTTTGACCTCACGTATATTGATGAAAACAACGAAAAAGTTCGGCCGGTGGTCATTCACCGTGCAATTTTTGGCTCAATCGATCGTTTTTTCGGCATACTGATTGAACATTTTGCAGGTGCTTTTCCAACATGGCTCGCTCCTAGGCAAGTACAAATTGTTCCTGTTTCAAGTGTACATTTGGATTACGCATTGTGTGTACAGTCCGTTTTAAGAAATGAAGGCATACGTGTTGAAATTGATCAGCGGAACGAAAAGTTAGGTTACAAGGTAAGAGAAGCCCAACTTCAGAAGGTTTCTTATACACTTATTCTTGGTGACAAAGAGGTTAGTGATGGAACGGTGAATGTTCGGGAATTTGGTAGTCAGAAAACGGAGTGTTTATCTATTGAAGGCTTTGCTTTGTTGATTAAACAACAGATAGAGCAGCGTGTCCTTTAAGAATCTCAAATCTTCGAAATTGTGAGTAGTTGGAATTGACGGTATAATTAGTTAAAAGGATATCTTTCCAATAAGTACAGGGGGGAATTGTCAATAGTAGAAGTTATACGTTTAAGACGTGAAATCACTAGTTTTCAGGAGAAAGAAATTCTGGGGACCTACTGGATCAAATCATAGATTCAGCTTTATGCACCTTCAGGGAATAATTTTCCTTCCCGTGAATTTATCGTCATTGAAAAACGTGGAAAAACTGGCTGTTTTGAAAAACGACACCCTTCATGAAATGGCTGTCTACTGCGCAAGTGGCGATTGTTGTGACTGGGCGAGCTGGTATCAGTAAATAGTGGCTGCAAGATGCATCCATCGCGACAGCATTTATGTGGTTAGCTGCATCGGATCTACAGCTCGGCGTTGGGTTTGATGCTGTCTATCATTCAGAGGATGCAGAAGAGTCGAGGGTTCGTGAAACAGATGTGAGGGAAGCTTTAAACATCCCGTCAGACCTAAAATTGTTGCAATTCTAGGTCTTGGTTTTCCTATAGAAAAACCAAAAGTCAAAAAAATATTGAATCGAGATGATATCGTCCATTACGAATTATTTCAAACCGACAACGAATAATAAAAAATGCTTACCTGGATTAGTTATTTCAGTTCTGAGTAGGCATTTTTTAGTTGGGCATAGTTTGACGCATACGTTTACTTAATACTTATCTTTACTTTCCGATACTATTGCTATTATTTTTACGTAAAATGTAATATTAAATGCAACAAAACATAAAAGTCCCCATTAACCATGACTCAGGCGATGTTAGCGAGTTCTTCTAACAAGCACTCTTATGGCGTGCGGTAGTCTAGAATCTTTCTAGGTAGACGGTTGCGCCAGTCCTCGGCGTAACGGATTGTTTCTTCCACATCAGAGTTACGAAATCCTGCAGCAACTCACCTTCACAAGGCCGGTAATGCTCACTATTAATTATTTGAAGGTCCAACATAAATTTCATCCTTGCATCGTTTGCTTTCCCATCCCCTTCAGCATTATAATAATCTCCTCGATCACAATTTCCGGTTCATCGTGATGAATATAATGTCCGCTCCGACCAGCAATCCGGTGTTTGCTTGACGTTGACAGCCACTGGAAATCTACTTGCAGCCTTTGCTCAATTTCCAGTATTTCCTTATCAGGCCATTCCCCGTCACTCTTATCCGGTAAGCCTCTTGTGATAATTGAGAGAGGAATGTCACTTATTCGGAAATAATCAACGATTTGTTTATAACTCTGTACCTTATCGATCTTCTCACTATTTAACATAGGATTCTCGAAATATTCCCTATTTCCTGCAACCAACTTTTCAGGCAAAACCTTTTCATACGCAAGCTCTTTATATTCGGGCGCAGCATCAACCAAAACTATACCGGAAATGACCTGCGGATAAAGGCTTGCATACAATCTGGCGACCAAACCGCCAAAAGAATGCCCCACCAATACATAGGGCGGTTGGACCTCAAGCTCTAGCAACAATTCGGAAAGCTCCTCTACCAGATCAAGGCAAGTCCGCGGGGCGGATGTCACACGGCTCCTGCCAACACCCGCCCTGTCGTAAGAAAAGGTAGATGTTTCCTGAGATATTCGGCCTTGGACCTCGTTCCAAGTCTCACAACTATCGCCTAATCCAGCTATGAAAATTACGCTCGGTGTACTTTTTTGTGAATATTTACTGTACAGCCTGCGGTTATCGCAGGTATCAATTAACTTTTTACGTTGAATAGTCACTTTTAATCACCCATTTAAATTATAAGCTAAACACTATTAATTTTTCTACCTTAAATGCAATAAATCATGAAAGTACAGACGAACCGTTACTCAAGCTATATTGGAGAGTTCTTCTAAGAAGCATTCATCAGGCGTTTGATACCCAAGAATCTTTCTAGGCAGGCGATTACACTAGTTTTCTGCATAGCGAATTGTATCTTCAGAAACTGAAGTGATTGTTTTCCACTTCGGGATAAAACGATGGATTAATCCATTATGGTCCTCATCCGTTCCACGTTCGCAAGATGTATAGGGATGGGCAAAGAAGACCTCTGTACCTTCACGGAAGACGGAAGTATTAAGTTCGGAGAATTCGGATCCGTTATCAGCGATAATTGTTTTAAACAGCTTTGCGAAGTTAGTCTCGTAGTTCACAGAAAGCAGCACTTACCGCTTAGCTACTCTTGGCAAGAATCCTTAAGGTGATCTCCTTACGGGTTTTACGTTCAGTAATTGTGAAAAGTGCCTCGTCCTGGCTCTTCTTTCCGATGGCAGTATCGATTTCCCAATCGCCGAATACTTCACGATCCTCGACTTCAGTCGGGCGCTCTTCGATACTACGACCAAGAACACGCTTGTTTACCCGGCTTCTTTTTGTTTTTGTGTTTAGGCGAACCTTCATAGGTAAATCAATATTTTTGACAGTGATGAGTCTGAGCTCAATATAGTTGTAAAATGTTTTTGTACAAACGCGTGCCTTATCAAAGAGATTGTTGCGCTATGCAAATCCGCAGACGTCGTCGGGTGACCACTCATCATACAATATCTTAGCCTCTACAAACTTGATAAATTCAATGGTTTCATCAAGCTTGGGTTTGGCACCGCAAGCTTTCTGATTTTCTTGGTATTTGACTTGGGCTGTCTCTGGGAAGTGGGCTTCGTACATGGTGCGGCCGGTTTTCAACTGTGTTACGGTACCACGCTTTAATTCACGCCAGATTATACTACGGTCATAGTCGATCGAGTTTGAGATGTCCTGCATGGATTTTCCCTTCGCCGTGAAGCGCTGCAATCATGCCTCGTTTATAGGTGCGTTTAAATGTGGTAGAATGTGTTTGTGCCATAGATAAACCTCCGTATTGATTGTGTTTTAGTCGACCTAATCATACACGGTTTGTCTGTGGCTTTTCATGTTTTAAGGTTGTTGCATTTGATTATACAACTAGTCAAAATAAGAAAGCTTGACTTGAAGGGAATGAAATTCATGGATGTTGTATTTAAAACTGAAAAAGCTGTATTTAATTATCGAGTAGCTGGAATTTGGATTGAAAATGGGCATGTTTTATTACATCGGGATGTAAATGAGTCGCAATGGTCTCTTCCTGGGGGAAGAGTTGAAATTGCGGAGGATTCGCAAAGCAGCCTTAAAAGGGAATTTCGTGAAGAATTGGGAATTGACGTGCATGTGGACCGAATGGCTTTGGTCATCGAGAATTTCTTTGAACATGGCGGGAGAGATTTTCATGAAATTGGCTTTTATTATGCGATAACATCAAAGGGGAATCCATCTTCATATAACGAAGCCCCTTTTCATGGCATTGAAGGCGAGCGATTAATATTTAAATGGACACCAATCAAAGAACTGAATGAAGTCGCATTATACCCTGAATGTTTACGTGCCGTTTTAAAAGATATGACGCCGTATATCCAACATTTTGTAGTTAAATAATAGAAGTTTATCAATCTTAATTCTAGTAAAATTGATTATTCTTTTAGAACAGGAAAAACTAAATAATGAGTACTTTGATAAGCGCTCATTATTCAGTTTTTTACATATATGATGGGACTTAGCTTGGAAGTCCTGCTTTAATCCCAAAAATAAAGAATATCATAGAAATTGCTAGTAGTTTAACGAAATACATTGTCGGGCACTCCAGTTCTTACTGTTACGACCAGTGCCCTGCGATAAATTCATCCCGACCAGAAAGTGCGCGGTCTTCTTCGTAATGCTCTTGTTCTTTTGCGTGATAATCCTGGTGATAGTCTTCTGCACGGTAAAATGTTTCAGTGGGACGGATTGGTGTCACAATCGGTTTAGAGAATGTACCGCTTGCACCAAGTTTATCTTTAGACGTTTCGGCAATTTGACGCTGCTCATCTGTATAATAGAAGATAGCTGTTGAATACGAATGTCCGCGGTCTTGGAATTGTCCATCTGCATCGGTCGGGTCGATTTGCTGCCAAAATACATCCAGTAATTTATCATAGGAAAAAACGGATGGATCATATGTGATTTCGACGACCTCTAAATGACCAGAGTCGCCCTTTTTGACATCTTCATATGTAGGATTCACAACATGTCCTCCCATATAACCGGATACGACGTCGTGGATACCGTCCCACTCTTTAAATGGTTTCACCATACACCAAAAACAACCACCAGCAAATGTGGCTTTTTCAACTATTTCTTTAGTCATCGTTACCAACACCCTTTCATTGCATATAAGTAAATTGTATCATAATTAGAATAGTAGAAAATAGTTGTTTGCCTCTGTTTAGTACAACAGCAAAAAGAGCGCCTACTAAGCGCTCTTACAGTTGAGAGATGCTAATGAGCGGTTGAGATTGGATTATTTTTTATATTAATAGATGAAGCTTGCGCCAATGATTATCAATAGTATAAAAAGCACAACAAGCAAAGCAAACGAGCTACCTTCTCCACCACCATGTTCACGTCCCATATCTTACACCACCTTTCTTCACCAACATCTATGTAACATATGCAGGGATGTAATGGGGGGAGTGGGGAACTGTTGTAAATCGACCATTATAGAATAAATATTAATGGATATAACTACATTAACAGACCTAGATCCGCGCAAAAAATAGTTAAGGTTAACCTCAAGGGCCCATCGTGTTATAATTGAAATAATTAGACGCAACCAAGAGACTTCCTGTTCGTCCTAATGGAGATATCACTTTTTGGAGGAATCAATAATGGAAGAACATTATGAAGGGCCAGTACCGAAAAGAAGAAGAAAGAAAAAACTTCGCATCGGCAGGGTCATCTTTTTAATAGTCACACTCTGTTTTATCGGAGCTGGGTTGTATTCATATACTGAATACAATGCGGGGAAATCGTTGGCAAAAAACAATGGGATTGACCCGGGTCCGTTTAAAGGGGATGCTACAGATCCGAAGTATACATCCGTTGAAAATTACTTACTGCTCGGTGTGGACGATGATGGCAGTGGGAAATCGCGGACAGATACGATGATGGTGCTATCTTGGGATAAGGGTGCTGGGAAGATACGGGTGATTTCATTTATGCGTGATATTTATGCGGAGATTCCAGCATACAAGTCGTATAAGTTAAATACCGCCTATTATCTCGGCAAACTGCAGACTACGAAAGACACGATAACAGGGATGTTTGGTGTCCCTATTCATCACTATGCAATTGTTGATTTTGCTAACTTTGAATCGATTGTTGATATTGCGTTTCCAGGCGGAGTAGAGATTGATGTTAAAAAAGAAATGTCAGAAAAGATTGGCGTTACACTTATGCCAGGAAAAAAACAGTTGAACGGCAAGGAATTACTTGGCTATGCGCGTTTTCGTGCAGATGAAGAAGGTGATTTTGGTCGAGTTGCACGACAACAAGAAGTAATCTCTGCGATGAAGGACGAAGCGATGCGACCAGGAATGATTGCAAATGTGCCGAAGCTTGCAGGAGCGTTATCAGGTTTCATCAATACGGACTTAACGTCAAAAGACGAAATTTCACGTGCAATCTCCCTTATAATGAAAAAAGGTGCAGAAGTTGAAACGATGACTGTTCCAATAGAGGGATCCTATTCATTTAATTCGTATCCACACGCTGGATCTGTTATTGAAGTGGATAAAGTGAAAAATAAAGAGGCGATCTCAAAATTCCTTAATATGAAGTTGGATTAATAGCACAAACTTGACGAGAGTAGAGGATGCCCATGGAAGCTGATGAGAATAGAAATAAACCGATTTCGAATATAATTCGTTTTTTAGGTGGGCGTAGCACGTTGTTTGTTCTCATTTCACTATTATTGATTGGCTTAATCATACTTATTTTTAATCGGATTTCTTTCATTTTTTATCCGATTACTGTCTTTTTCTCGACGGTAGTATTGCCAGTCATTCTTGCAACAATTGCTTATTACTTACTAAGGCCCATCTTACGTTTATTAGAAAAAATCAAAATACCACGAATCTGGGGTATATTAATTCTATTCATCGGAGCCATGGGTCTTATCACCTTGCTGGTCTTTATGGTATTTCCATTCTTGAAAATACAGTTTAATAACCTTGTCGAAGACTTCCCTACATATTTCAGCCAGATGGTGCTGAAAATCGATGAGTTTTTAAGAACATCGATTTTCGCTTCTTATTATGAAAGTTTGGATATTAATGTAAAAAATATCCTTGAATCTGGGCAAGGGGATATCGGAAAGTATTTCACGGATGCGGTCGGTGGAATTGCAAGTGGTCTTAGTTCTTTCATTTCTGCTTTAACTGGTTTTGTTCTTGCAATTATTACGGTGCCCTTTATTCTCTTCTATTTATTGAAAGATGGGGAGAAGCTGCCACGTTACTTTGTTCAGATGCTGCCTCCGCACATGCGTAATGACGCTAAAACCATTCTTCGCGATGCGGATCACCAAATTAGTTCTTATATCCAGGGGCAAATTCTTGTCGCGATTTGCATTGGTGTCATGGTTTCAATTGGGTTTCTTATCATCGGAATGAAATACGCGTTACTGCTCGGTGTCATTGCAATGTTTACAAGTGTCGTCCCGTACCTAGGACCGCTTATCGCAATTACTCCTGCAGTCATTATCGCCGTGGCATCGCCCTTCATGCTTATCAAGTTAGCAATCGTTTGGACAATTGTTCAACTCATCGAAGGGAAGTTTATTTCACCGCAAATTATGGGGAAATCATTGCATACACATCCGGTCACTATCATTTTTGTTTTACTCACTGCAGGATCGTTGTTCGGTGTGCCCGGTGTCGTTCTCGGAATCCCGGGATATGCACTCATTAAAGTTGGGGTAACACATTTATTTAAATTGTTCAAAATACGGTATAATAAACATGTAGCTGCTGAAGGCTTATATTATGAAGATCCGGATGGTCGAAGATTGGGGGAATAGAACATGGTAAGGCAGTTTTTATCAACGATTGAATATGGAGAAATGACCGTTAATACAAACGTCGATGGACCGAATGTCGCTTTTGGTGAAACACTTTCCGGCACGGTTTATATCGATGGGGATGCCAGTGATGAACTCGTCGATTTTATTGTGATTGAGTTGTTGAAACGGTCGGAAATTGATGAAGTGATTATTGCAAAACAATCTATTGAAATAATGAGTGACATCAAATCAAAAGAAACATGGATGATTTCGTTTGAAATGGTACCTGACGAGCGATGGGAGAGCGAATCGGAAACTCGAATCCAAACGCTTATTTTAAAGACCACGGTTCATCTCAAAAATGGAATTGATATCCAAGATGAAGGCGAAATTACATATACATGATATCCAACGCGTCCAACTATATGGACGCGTTTTTGCATTTCGCCAAAGCCACTCATATGCAAGGGATTGAATTTTCTATCAATACAGTTACTTATACTTTTCTTGCTGTATAATTGTAGAAAGAGTTGGTGGGGGGAATTCATTAATGGAAAAAATTATTCCTATTTTTCACTCGTTATCTAAAAGCATGCGTGGCATTCATAAGTCGAGTTGCAATGTGATTTCAATCGTTCAAAGTTCAATACTTTATGAGATTTCATTAATGAATAAACCGTCCATGCAAATGGTGGCTGAAGCTGTCGGTATGGACATCACGACGTTTTCCAGACAGATTGGTACGTTGGAGAAGAAAGAGCTGGTCGTCCGAACTCCTTATGAAGGAGACCGGAGAATATATTTATTGTCGTTAACTGGAAAGGGCAGTGACATGGTGGTGGCCATCAATGGAATCATTGCTTCCAAAATGGAGAATGCCTTGGCTTCTATGAATGACTTTGAACGTGAAACAGTCCTTCGCTCTATGCATGTATTGGAGGTAAAGCTGCGAGGGAACTAAGTAGTAATCAGGGATGAGGGGATTACTATGTGTGAAATTTGCATATTGCAAGTGATTAAATTGTCGATAAATTGCGGCATGTAAATAGATGAGGTAAATAATTTGCGAAATGCAAGTGAATAACTTCGCTTTTTTCATGAGGGTAGGTTGGTTTTGCTAATTATTTGTAGAGTGCAACTATTCTTTATATGTATACGAGTTACTAACTACTTGGTGTTTACGTATTAAGAATAATTTATGGACAGACCTTTTTAATAAGATTGATAAAGGAAAGGGTTCATACATTTCTAGCCGTTCATTCATGGTCTTTTTATTAACGAAATGTGTTTAAGTGACGGTTTGAATAGCTGTCACCAAATACTATTATAAGGTTTTTATAGCTTTTGCTTTAAATCTCGCTTGCTGAATTTCGTAATAAGTTTGTGAAGAAAGAATTCGTGATTAATTTATCAGTAGTAAAAAAAGAGGGACTTCAAAAAGAATAGTAAGGGACAAATCAAGAACGTCTAATCAGGCGTTCTTTTTAATTACCCAAAATAAGGAGTGATGGAATGGCTGACGGAGACGTTAAAATGATCATCTAACGGGCATTAAGACTTTTTTTAGCACAATGGCTAAAAATGACATGACTGAAGCTTTAGAATCCGCTAATTCGGCTTATTACAAGTTCGATAAGGGGGTAAGACGATATTGTATGTTGAACGGCACAGTGACTGTAGGAGTCCACATTGTAGTAATGGTAGCTTTGTTGTGGCAAAACATTCAATGGAAATACAGGAAATAGGCCGTTACCGAAAGGACGAGTAGTTCATAAAATAGTAGAAGGGAAAGAGGTGATTAAATGTTTGAAGTTTACGATGTAGTCTTAATTCCTCTGATATTGGGGATTGTGGAGTTGTTTAAAAGGGCTGGCGTGAGTAAAAAAGTGTTGCCGTTTATCGCTTTAGTAATCGGTATTGCTGTAGGTGTGATTTATGTGGCTGACTTTGATTTAAAACAGGGTATATTAGTTGGTGCAATGTTAGGGTTATCAGCCTCAGGATTGTATTCAAGTGCTAAAAACACTGTAGAGAAGAGTGACGAGTAATCGTTACTCTTTTTTAGGTGTAGCTTTGTTAAAATCTGATGAGAACGTACGCCCTTGCTTTGCTGGGATAAACAATAGAG
This sequence comes from Sporosarcina sp. FSL K6-1540, assembly GCF_038620285.1. Classification (NCBI taxonomy): domain Bacteria; kingdom Bacillati; phylum Bacillota; class Bacilli; order Caryophanales; family Caryophanaceae; genus Sporosarcina; species Sporosarcina sp. FSL K6-1540. Next base: position 4,045,966 of record NZ_CP152018.1, on the reverse strand, counting down.
AACGGAATTGTTTTGGATGATTTCCAAGGTAATGAATGTAGAAATCAGAAAGCTACTTATAGCGGGGCAATATAGGTTAAAAGAGTTTTTTTCTTACATAGAGGATTATTATCGAGGCTTCTCATGAGTTGTGTAAACTTTTGGGAACCTTCTTTTTTCTTTTCTTGTGTTACGTGGAGATAGACATTCTTGGTGATTTGATCATCTGAATGGGCAAGTCTACCCATGATTTGTTCGAGTGCGACACCTGCTTCTGCTAAAAGTGAAGTGTGTGTATGTCTCAATAAGTGAGGTGTTTAGTCTTTGTTTAATTTTGTGATTGCAATAAGTCTAGCTATCCTGAGTTGTACCATTTTAATGACGATAGGATATCTTGGATGTCTCTCTGTTTTAGCAAAGATGAAGTCTTGATTATTGTAAGCATCACCTAACTGCTGAATGGTTTTTGCTTGAGTTTCTTTGTGAAGGCTCAAAGCTTTGATCACATCTTCATCCACAACAATTTTCCGTCTAGATTTTTTCGTTTTTGGTGTCACCAACTGAAACTGTTTTCGTTTCCAATTAAAAGGAATGAAATGTTATTACTTATATTAAAGAAGGTTGCTTTTCTATTATAGGTGGAGAAAGCTTTAATACGATATATGCTACAATATTAAAAAAGGTAAACTTTGGAGGCACACCACTGCAATGAGACTTATAACGAAATTAAGTTCTTGATATATCCTGTCAAGGACATATTAAGAAACAATGCTTTAATAAAGGAGTTGTATAAAATGAATGAAAATAAAGGTACAGAAATAAAACGCTCATCAAAAGCAGAAAACATTCTCCCTCAGATCAATAGTAAAACTAAGCTAGGCGACTTACGAAAAATCGCGAAGGACATTAAAAAAGATCACGAACTAGCTGTGGAACTTTGGTCAACCGAAGAGTTCTTGCCCAGACTATTAGCAATCTTAATTATGGACAAAAAACTTCTTTCACAAGATGTGCTAAATAAGCTTGATAAGGATATGCAAACTCACACTTTTGATGAGCGAAATAACTTAATGGATTGGTTAATGGCTAATCAGCTCACCAAAGACAAGAAGAAAATTGCATTGATGGAGTCATGGGGAAATAGTCCTTCTGCTCTTCAAAGGCGAGCTTTCTGGTATTATCAAGGGCGATTGAGATGGACTGGACAAACACCGCCTGATAACACCGCAGACTTGCTATCTGCATTAGAAGCTAATATTACGCAGGAAGAACCGGAAGTTCAATGGGCTATGAATTTCACCGCAGGCTGGATAGGCGTTTATGATGAAAAGAATCGCGCACGTTGTATTAAACTTGGTGAGAAAACGGGTCTTTACAAAGATGAAATAGTAGCAAAAGGATGTACTCCCAGCTATTTGCCAGAGTTCATTAGGATTGAAGTTAACAAACGACTTAATAATTAGTTACCTCTGAAAAATTCATTAGGGTTTGATGCAAAAAATAAAGGAATTCAAAGCCTCAATATGAAAATTGTAATAGGCTTGGACCGGAAAATAAAGAAAACAACGCGTTTTGGCATCTATTCATTCGTTAAAGGAGACGAATTGAGATGACTAGAAAGAGTAACACAACTGCCATAATTCAACTATCCAAAGAAAAGTCGGAGAAGACAAGAATTAAGGTTGAAAATACAATTTCAGAGATGACATTGAAAAAAGAGAAGATTAATTTTAATTCCGTTGCACAAAAAGCAAATGTTTCAAAGTCATGGCTTTACAAACAAAAAGATATTAGAACTAGAGTGGAGACATTAAGGGATGCAAATGAGTGAGTTAAACCCTCGTAAAACTAGTAAAAGTGTCCGTTCAGAGGAAGTATTAATAAAGACCTTAAAAAAACGTATAAAGGCACTAGAAGAAGAGAACAAACAATTAAAAGATCAAGTTCAAAAATTACATGGTAAGTTGTTTTAGCTTTTTCGGTTTTCTTACTTTTAAATAGAAATTCAATGAATAGGTAGTGTTTTTAGTGTGATTTTAAAATAAAACTATTTCCATATAGAGGTGGATTCTGTGGCTAAAATTGACAATGTACTAGTAATTCTATGGATGCTTAGTTCAGGTGAAAAAATTACTGCAAAACAAATTTCAGAAAAGCTAGAGATGAATATAAGAACTGTATATCGTTATATTGATACACTTTCAATAAGTGGTGTACCTATAATTTCAGACGCAGGACATAACGGTGGGTACACTTTATTGAACAATTTTATTGAAGCTCCACTTTTTTTTGATTTTGAGGAGCAAACCTCGCTATTTCACGCTGCTATTTTTGCAGAAGAAGCGGGATATTATGGAGGTGAAGCACTAAATAGGGCTATTTCAAAGCTAAGAAAATATTCGAATCAAGAGCAGGAAACAAAGATAAATCAACATTTAACTAGTCTTGAAGTAATAAGTCGATTAAGTTCCCTCGCTATGGAACCTTTTTTGAAGGAATTGGAGCAGGCCGTAGCTGACGGATACTCTGTAAAAATTCTATACTATAAAAGTGGCGAAGGGCAATCAAAGTATAGAATGGTGGATCCGTACAGGATTATTTATTGGAATAATAAGTGGTATGTGATTGGATTTTGTCATCTTAGGAATGATATCCGTAGTTTTAGAGTAGATCGAATGGAAAGTCTAATGTTAACCGAAAATAAGTTTAACCGACCAGAAAATTTTTCAGCACGTGACTTCTTTATGAAAAACCTTGTTCCAACTATAGAAGATAAGGAAGGGATTATTTCTTTGGTTATTAATGGAGATAAAAGGGCATTGGGTGATATTTGCCAACATTGGTTTTTAGGACATTATTTACAAGAGTGGACTTCAAATCAAGCAGTATTTCTCCTTGAGAAAGATATGATACATACATATGTACCTTATTTGCTTTTACCGTACGGTAAATCTATTCGAGTTATTGAGCCAATCAGTCTTAAGAAAAGACTGGTTGAAGTTTTGTCGGAATTAATAAAATTTCATCAAATTTGTTAACTTCCCTGACGCTAGGTGTCAGGGAAGTCATGTTATATTTGGCTATATTAAATGTGATTGGAGTGTTATTGGATGCAAACAAAAAAAGTTTTTCTTTATGTATTTAATACAATGTCGGACTGGGAATATGGATATTTAATTGCTGAACTAAACTCAGGAAGATATTTCAAAAAAGATTTAGCACCATTAAAAGTAATTACAGTAGGAGCTAATAAAGAAATTATTACTACAATGGGAGGACTGAGCATAAAACCAGATATTTCCCTTGATGAGTGTACTCTTGAGAGTACGGATCTTATAATTTTACCTGGAGGGAATACTTGGGGAGAAGATATTCATCAACCTATTTTGAAAAAAATTGGCGAGGCTTTAAAGCTAGGCACTATTGTTGCTGCAATTTGTGGTGCAACTGAGGGACTAGCGAATGTTGGATACCTAGATTCTAGAAAGCATACAAGTAATGACTTAGAGTATATTAAAATGGTCTGTCCTAATTATAAAGGAGAAAAATTTTATGAGATGGAACCTGTAGTATCTGGCGAGAATTTGGTTACTGCATCAGGGGTAGCTCCTCTGGAATTTGCGATGGAAGTAATGAAGAAATTAGATGTATTTGCACCAGATACATTGCATTCATGGTATAACCTAAATAAGACTCATAAACCCGAATATTTTTTCCAGTTAATAGACTCAATAAGTAGATGAGCTAAAAAAATCAACTTAGCAGTTTAATATTAGTTTAAATAAAAACCATGCTTTAGACGATGTCTAAAGCATGGTTTTTGTATATAACTTAAAATAAAGACCTTAAGAAGCAGTATAAATGCAACTTGATCTTTCATTCTTTTTACCTGTTTTTCATAAAATAAGTAATTTAATTATGCCGACTTTGAAGTCATGTAGTCAAAGCAAAGAGGTTGCTGTCAAAATATTTTTTCACTTTACTCTTGATATTATGAACACTCCGCAAAGGAAGAGAGTGTGAATAGATGCTAACATTTTGCTCACGCAATCAAATGAAAAACGCTTAATTCTCGTTAAAGATGTTACACCTCTGATTAGCTAAAACTTTGATATACCGTACTTTTAGAACACATCGTTAAAGATATTACACACTTTCACCTTACGGGCGGCATGATGTAAGAAGAACCTTGAACCCTTGATATGTAAGGATTTGTAAGGTGAGAATTAGAGTAATGTCTTCTTCAAATTTCAATACGATATTAAACTGCTATTTAGAGAAGATCTTTTGTAAGTTCACTGAACTCACAAAAGGTCTTTTCTTCGATGTTTTTTGGTCATATTAGCGTAAATGTGAATTGTTGTATTAATATATTGATGTCTGAATGACCTAATCGCTCTTGGATATCTTGTACGACTGCCCCCTGCTTCAATCTGAGGGAAGTATGCTTATGTCAAAAGTTATTCGCCCTATCATTCGTCTCTTTAATAAATCCTTAAAACTCTGTTTCTCTTTGATTTATTAAAATTACACACCTTTAAATTGATTAATTTTTTTAAAAAATCAAAATTCATATTGACAGAATCTTCCCGGTTAAAGTACAATTAGACCACAGTCCAACTAGACTCTAGTCTAGTAATTAGAATGCATCTGTTTACTGACAGACTTTATTTATTGCAACTGAATCTTTAGCAACTAATCATCAATCACAAGAAAACACTTTCTCAAGGGGGATGAAAAATGAAAAAGGTAATTGAAAAAGAGGAATTAAGGGATTTAGTTAAAAGTGGCGATAAGTTATTAGTTGGCGGATTCGGTTTGTCGGGAACCCCATTAACAATTTTAGATGAGTTATTGGAAACTGACATCAAGAATTTGACAATTGTAAGTAACAATTTGGGAGATGACGGTCAAGGCTTACACAAATTATTCATGCAAGGGAAAATTAAGAAAGCGATTGGGTCATTTTTTACAACGAACAAAGAAGCAGTAATTGCTTGGCAAAATGGTGAATTAGAAATTGAATTAATACCCCAAGGAACACTTGCTGAGGCGCTTAGAGCTGGCGGTGCGGGCATTGGCGGATTCTATACAAAAACAGCTGTAGGAACAGAGCTGGCTAAAGGTAAGGAAGAGCGTGAAATTGATGGAGAACGTTATATTTTTGAAAAGGCCATTAAGGGAGATGTTTCACTAGTTAGAGCTAAGAAAGCAGATAAACTAGGTAACTTAATTTACCACACGACTGCGAGAAACTTTAATCCTATGATTGCGACGGCTGGTAAAATTGTCATCGCCGAGGTGGATGAGATTGTCGATGTTGGAGAATTAGACCCAGAATATATTGTGACACCACACGCTTATGTAGATTACATTATTGAAAGTAAATATGTAAAGAAAGGTGGCACATACGTTGGTTCAAAATAAAAGGTATTTAATCGCCAAACGCATTTCAGAAGAGTTAGAAGAAGGACAAATTGTAAATTTAGGAATTGGCATACCTACTTTAGTTACCGAGTATTTAGGAGGTAGGAAGATTTACTTACAGTCGGAGAACGGGCTGCTAGGCATGGGGCCTTCACCCATAGAGGAGAAGATTGACATAGATCTAATTAGTGCAGGTAAGGAGCCAGTGAGTATTTTAAAAGGTTCTTCATTTTTTAGTAGTGCTGACTCTTTTGGACTCATTCGCGGTGGTCATGTAGATGTTGCAATACTAGGAGTGTTGCAGGTTGATATAAACGGAGAAATTGCTAATTGGGCGGTTCCGAATCAACCAATTCTAGGTGTTGGTGGGGCGATGGATTTATTAATAGGAGCTAAGAAAGTCATTGTCGCGGCAACATTATTTAACAAACATGGAGAATCTAAGCTCGTCAAAAATCTAACATATAACACAAGTGGTATAAGGCGGGTAGACTTATTAGTTTCTGAATATGCTGTTTTTAAATTTACTGAAAATGGTGTTAAAGTGGTTGAAATACTTGAAGATATCACTATTGAAGCATTAAGTGAGAAAGTGGGCTTCGAATTAACGTATTTGAAGGACAAGGTACTAGAACGATAGAAAGCTTGGTTATTGAGATTAAGTTCTATTCAGTAGGAAAGGGTGAAACGTTTTGATTAAACAAGTTGGAATTCTTGGCGCTGGTACGATGGGTTTTGGGATTGCTTTTCAATTTGCACTTAATGGAACGAAGACGATGTTATGTGATCTATCTGAAGAAGCGCTTGATATTGCGAAGGGGAAATTCGGTATTTACTTAAAAATATTTCGTGAAGAGGGATATAACATTCCTATAAGTGTTGAAGAAGTTATGTCCAATATAACATTTACAACAAAATTAAATGATTTGGCAGACCGTGATTTCATCATCAAAAGTATTTCAGAAAATTTAGCATTGAAACAAAGGATCTTTCAAGAATTAGATGTTATTTGCGGGGAACAAACAATTCTAGCTTCTAACACGTCGAGTTTACGACTTTCAGAAATTACTGTGAATGTTGAGAAGCACAAAGATAGAGTAATGTTGACACACTTTTTCAATCCAGCCCATATCGTTCCTCTTGTAGAACTTTTAAGAACTGAAGAGACAGATGATAAGGTATTTAATGAAGTAAAAGATTTTTTAGAAGTGAATAATAAAGTAACGATTGAAGTTAAAAAAGAAGTAGCTGGCCTTGTTGCTAATCGGATTCAGATAGCACTTGCAAGAGAGGCACTTTCCTTAGTTGAAGATGGCGTGGTCAGTGAAAAAGATCTCGATACAGCTATTTTCGCCGGTCCTGGTTTTAGATTTTCTTCTAGTGGTTTAATGAAAATTATGGATTTTGGTGGGCTAGATATTTGGAACATAACCATTCGCGAATTACAGTCCAAAATTGAATCGAGTGACCGAAGTTACAAAATTATTGATGATCGAATTGAGGCAGGTGCATTTGGTGTGAAGTCTGGACAAGGATTTTACAACTATCCAGGCAAGGGCCTTGATGGTTATGTTATTGAACGTGATACGGACTTAATTAAACATTTACTAAGTACCTATCCAAGTTTAAAAAAGCAAAAGGAGGAAGCTAATAAATGAATACTTATATTATTGATGGTGCAAGAACTGCATTTGGTACCTTTGGAGGATCTTTAAAGGATATTAGCGAAGTCGATTTAGGAGTGATCGCAACAACACAGGCGATTAAGCGAAGTAGTATTCCAATTACGGATATTGATGAAATTATATTTGGTAACATCATTCAAACGAATAAAAATTCAGCGTATTTGGCTCGACATATTGGCTTAAAAAGTGGTTTAGAAGAGAAATCTTCGGCATTAACATTAAATCGACTTTGCGGATCAGGTTTACAGTCGATTGTATCTGGGGCACAGTCCATTGCTTTAGGGGATGCAAATGTAATCGTAGCGGGTGGGACAGAAAATATGAGCTTATCCCCACATGTATTAAGAAGTACACGTTTTGGATCACCAAACAAGGCGCCAATTGTTGAGGACATGTTATGGGAGACGTTAACAGATAATCATGTTGGATGTGGAATGGGAATGACGGCTGAGAACCTAGCAACAAAATATTCGATTTCGCGTGAAGAACAGGATCAATTTTCCGTAGATTCACAAAACAAGGCAATTGCTGCAAGAAATAGTGGTCGTTTTGCAGAAGAAATCGTCCCGGTTAGATTAAAAGGTAGAAAAGGTGAGGAAATCATCTTTGATAGGGATGAGCATATTCGTGAAGGCACATCTGTAGAAGGTTTAGCCAAGTTGATGCCTGCTTTTAAGAAGGAGGGAACTGTCACGCCAGGTAATGCTAGTGGAATTAACGATGGGGCGGCTGCTGTATTATTGGCATCTGAGGAATATATATACGAACATAATATAAAACCGCTTGCGAAAATTGTCTCGTGGGGCGTTGCAGGGGTAGATCCTAGTATTATGGGAATTGGTCCTGTACCAGCTAGCAAAAAAGCTTTAGAAAAAGCAGGTTTAACACTTGAAGATATTGATTTATTTGAGCTAAATGAAGCTTTTGCAGCTCAGTCTTTAGCGGTAATTAAAGAATTAGGACTTGATGCGAGTAAAGTTAATGTTAATGGAGGTGCTATTGCTCTAGGCCATCCGGTCGGCTCAAGCGGGACCCGTATTACATATTCATTAGCTTTAGAGTTAAAGAAAAGAGGAGCTAAGTATGGTCTAGCTTCACTTTGTATCGGTGGTGGACAAGGTATTGCCATTATTATTGAAAATACTGAGGCTTAAATAATTCAATTCTATCAAATAAAAACATAAGTGCTAATTGCAATCGATGGCAATATGTATGAAGAAAATGTATTTGGTTGCTAATGATGAAAGCGTTTTCGTTAGATTAGGCGTGTGGAAAGGCATTAACTCATCAATCGCAGATGTTGTTTTTTATGCGACGCTAGTGATCAACTCTCAGTAAATAGTAAGGAGGCTGATTATTATGTAAGGGTTTACACGCTTTTGGGATTGGTATCTTGGATATATTTGTTGGTCACAGAATATTTCTTAATACTAAACTTAACTTTGTTATCAGAAAAAAATGAGGGGGATTAAGATGAGAAAAAAACTTGTTAGTTCAATTCTTTTAAGCGTTTTATTACTTGTTACCGCTTGTAGTAATGAAAAAGAAGGTAGTAGTTCACCTAAAGAAGGTAATAGTTCACCTAGTGAAATAGTAATTGGTAATATCGGAGCGATGAGTGGAACAAGTGCTGTACTTGGGAAAGCGCAGTCACAAGGAGTAGAACTTGCGGTAAAAGAAATTAATGAGAATGGAGGTATCATGGGTGCTCAGGTGAGAATCGCCACACGTGATGATGAGGCTGACCCGACAAAATCCAAAACATTTGTGGAGGAATTAGTGGACAAGGAAAAGGCAAACTTTCTGATTGGACCTACAAATTCGACTCCAGCAGCAGCTTCAATGGCATATCTTCAGGAAAGTAAAGTTATTTCTATGTTGCCAGTAGCGACAGGTACAAATCTTATCAGCAAAGACAATCCCTATGCTTTTAGAATAACGCCGTCTAATGCTACACAGGCAAAGGCTCTTGTCAAAATTGCAGTAGAGAAAAAATATAAGAATATTGCTTTGGTTGCTGATACCTCTGCCCTTGGCGTGGATGGAATTGCTGTTATGGAAGAGACGCTAAAAGAATATGGCGTTGAGCCTACTATAATAGCTACTTATAAGTCGGATGATCCAGACATGACGCCTATCGCACAAAAAATAAAAGAGGCTAACGCAGATGTTGCACTGTTCTGGACCTTAGGAGCTGACGGGGCAAAGATTGTAAGGTCTCTGGAACGAATCGACTATATTGATAAATTGAATATTTTAGGCTATACAGGAGTGGCCATGCCAAACTTTAAGGAACTGGCTGGCCCTGGAGCTAATAAAGTGTCAGTTATTTCTATGAACAACTGGGCAGTGGCTTCTGGTAAAACAGAGTTAGAGCCAAAATATTGGGAGATATATCAAAATATTATTAATGAATACGGCGAATATGAAAAACGTGATACAAACCCTACTTCCGTAGTACCAAGTTATGAGGCAGTTTATTTACTAAAGTGGGCAATTGAAAAAGCAGGTACAACTGATACCGATGAAGTTAAAAAGGTATTGGAAAATAGTGTGGAGGAATTCGAATCGGTTTTTGTAAAACAATATGCCTTTTCGGAGGAATCTCACGAGGGATACCCTTTAGCAGAATTGGATATGGCCAGCATCTCAGAAATGTTTAATGGCGATCTTTATATAAAAAAATAGTTTAGAACTATATGATGTCGGTCTCCTTAATTTTTAATGTGATCCTTCTTTATCTGGTTAGCTGACAATGATGAGCAGTATTAGGGTAGTGAAGGAATTTGGGGAGGCCAACTTAACTTGGGTTTTATGTAAGTGGGAGACTTATCCTTTATATATGACCAGGAAATCAATAAAAGAAAATCTTATATAAGTTTAAATTTTGAAGCCGTGATCATTTGGAAAATAGAATTCAGAGATGAAATTCGGTTTAATTTTTGGGAGGGTAATATTATGGGGAAATTAAAAAGTAAATACGCAATTGTTACTGGGGGTGGTAAAGGTATCGGTGAATCTATAGTTAATCGTTTTCTAAAGGATGGTATTGCAGGTATTGCAGTACTTGAATATGATCTGAACATGGCGAAAGAAATGATTTCAAGACTCGATAATAGTGGTGCTAAAGTTCTGCCCATTCAGTGTGATGTATCAATTGAAAAACAAGTAGAAATAGCTGTCTCTCAAGCTATGGAACATTTCGGTACTATTGACATACTTGTCAATAATGCTGGTATTACACAGGACAGTATGTTTCACAAGATGTCAGAAGAGGCTTGGGATGCTGTTATAAATGTAAATCTTAAAGGTGCATATTACCTTTGTAAACACGTTATACCCATTATGAGGAATAAGGCCATCGGAAAGATTGTAAACATCTCGTCCATATCTGCATTTGGTAATGTAGGTCAGGCTAATTACGCAACATCAAAAGCAGGATTAATTGGCTTTTCAAAAACTCTGGCGAAGGAAGGGGGACCAAAGAATATTATCGTGAACTGCGTTGCTCCTGGTTATATTGAAACAGACATGTATAAAACTGTCCCAAAGGAAATTATGGATGAACATATAAAGAACACCCCCTTAGGAAGACTTGGAAAACCTAATGAAATTGCCAGTGTTGTGTCTTTCCTTTCTAGTGATGATGCAAGCTTCTTATCAGGGCAATGCATAATTGTAAGTGGCGCTGCTACAACATGATGAGACTGGGAAGATAAGAGAGGAGAGGAGAGTATATATGCAGGAACTAATATTTGCTCTTGCTAATGGAAGCATGTATGCCTTAATGGCGCTTGCCATAGGTATAATTTATTCTACAACACGTATCATTAACTTTGCACATGGCTCCGTTATTATGATAGGAGCCATGACAAGCTACTGGTTCATAAGTGCTTTTAATATGAATTACTTAGTTGCTATTTTGTTAGCAATACTTATTAACATATTACTAAGTATATTGATTTATAAGACAGCGGTCGAAAGATTAGGAGATTTATCGAAAAATTCAAGTTGGATTGTAACTCTCTTCGGTGCAAGTATCATTATAGACAATATTGCCCGAATGCTATTCGGAACGGAACCAAAAGCTTTCCCATTCCTTTTTGATGGTCAGGATATCCGTATTTTCGGTGCAAATATTATGTTGCACGAAATCATGATGATTATCATTGCAATATCGATAGGTATAGTTTATCAATTTGTAATTCAGAAAACTAGTTTTGGTAGAGCTGTTAGGGCTGTATCTTATAAACCGGATACAGCAAGAATCATGGGTATTCGAAGTAATGTCGTTGTGTTGACCTGTTTCGCGATATCAGGTGGTGTTGCGGCAATAGCAGGTGCACTTATTGCACCCATAACTTTTGCTAGCTATACAATGACATATGCAGTTGGTATCAAGGCTTTCGCAGCAGCGTTAATCGGAGGTTTAGGTAATACCAAAGGAGCGTTTGTTGGTGGGATTACCTTAGGTTTGTTAGAGGGAATTGTTGGAACGATGATCCCTGGTGGATTAAAAGATGCCGTTATCTTTTTAGTTATGATTATATTCATTATAGTTTTACCGGGAGGGATATTAGGTGCCAAAATTTTCAATAAAGGCAACTTCAGCGCAGAAAAAATATAGAATTTATTTCACTATCCTTTGGGTTGCTCTTTTATTGATTAGTTTAGTTATTCCACTAATGGCAGGTAGCTACTACTTGCGATTAGTAAGTTTAATATTCATATATATTATCCTAGCAATTGGATATAACATTTCTGCAGGCTTTAGTGGTATAACTTCTTTTGCTTTTGCCGCACATTTTGGTGTTGGGGCATATGTTTCAGCAGTGGCCATTACCGCCTACAACATGCCGTTTTTCGCGGGACTTATAGCAGGGGCACTAGCAGCTGCTTTAGTGGGTTTGCTAGTTTCCCTTCCGGCATCTAAAGTAAAACACCATTACCTAGCTCTTATAAGTATTGGTTTACTAGAAATGGCGCATCGAGTGTTTAATGAATGGACCTGGTTTACTGGTGGTTCACAGGGGCTATTCGTCCCTACTTGGAATATTTTCGGATTCACTCTAGATACCCTTCAAAAGTACTATTTCATATTACTAATAGTAGTAATTTGTGTTATCGTACAGAGGAACATCGTTAAAAGTCGATGGGGTAGAGATTTAATTGCAATGACAGACAATGAGATTGCAGCAGCCGGGGTCGGAATTAACTTTAGTAAATATAGAATAATAGGCTACTTTTTTAGTTCATTACTGGCTGGAATAGCCGGAGGTATTTATGCTAGTTATAGTGGCTATTTAAGCCCTGATACCTTCAGTTTTCAATTTACAGTATTCATTCTTTTGATGGTGGTTTTGGGTGGACAAGGGACTCTGAGTGGTCCAATAGTCGGTGCTATCATTGCTACGATGATACCGGAATTATTTAATGCAGCACCTGACTTGAAACAGATTGTCTATGGCGCTCTTCTTGTCATAATCCCACAAGTACTTCCGGCGGGTATCGCAGGAACCATTAAGAAGCATTTTAGAGAAATAGATGATAATCAATATATTATGGAAAAAAGGGACCAAAAAGTATTTGATATTAAGCGGAATGTTGTGAGTAATGGTAATAATTTTGATAATGATGATATTTTAATTATCAAGAATCTTACTAAGAAATTTGGGGGACATACAGCTGTAGAAAATCTAAACATGACGATTAAAAGAGGGACGGTTCACTCACTAATTGGTCCGAATGGTGCCGGCAAGACCACAACTTTAAACATAATTACTGGAGTTGATAAGCCATCAACAGGAATGGTTATTTTTAATGATAAGGACATTACAGGTAAAAGTATTATTGATCTAGTTAGGCAGGGGATCTCGAGAACATTTCAACATGTGAGACTCTTTAACAATCTTTCGGTGGTTGATAATGTTGCAATGGGGGGACGTCTATTTTATAGCTATTCACTGACCGATACCATGTTCCGTACAAGGAAAATGAAGAATGAAGAAAGAAAATCAATTTATGAAGCAATGGATTACCTTGATTTAATAGATCTAAGTAATCAAGCGAATAATGAACCGGAAAGCCTTTCAGCGGGCCAACAGAAGTTATTAGAACTGGCGCGAGCTCTGAGTATGAAACCAGAACTTCTAGTACTAGATGAACCATGTGCTGGCCTTTCAGATACAGAGACTATGGAGTTTTCTAAGTTGCTTAATAAAGTCCGGGAGGCTGGGATTACCGTTTTGATGATTGAACATCACATGGATTTAGTAATGGAAATATCCGATTATATTACAGTACTTGATTATGGCAAAAAAATAGCTGAGGGTGATCCGGCAAGCATAAATTCCAATCAAGTTGTCAGAAACGCTTATTTGGGTGAAGGGGCGTGAAACGATGTTACAAGTAAAGAATTTAACTGTAGGCTACGGGAAAACTGAAGTTGTTCATAATATCTCTTTCCAAGTAAGTCAAGGTGAGATCGTTACAATATTAGGAGCGAATGGTGCTGGAAAAAGCACAATTCTCAATACAATTGTTGCACTTCATAAGGGGAAAGGTGGAAGTATCTGCTTTCAAGGCAAAGAGATTTCCAATGATCGTCCCGATCAGCTAGTGCGCAAGGGAATTCGAATAGTACCGGAGGGGAGACAGATATTTCCTCAACATACTGTAATGGAAAACATTCTTTTAGGAGCGCATATTGTAAAGGATTCTAAGAAAACGCATGTTCTAATACAGTCGATTTTCGAACGTTTTCCACGACTCGAGGAAAGAAAAATGCAATTAGGGGGGACCCTTTCTGGGGGAGAGCAACAGATGCTAGCCATTGCAAGGTCGCTTATGACGGAACCATCCTTTTTAATTCTTGATGAACCCTCACTAGGACTTGCACCTATCATTGTAAATGAGGTTTTTGACCTTTTAAAGCAAATTAATTCCTCGGGTGTTACGGTGCTTTTGGTTGAGCAGATGGCAAATAGTGCATTAAAAATATCCGATCGTGCCTACGTCATAGAAACTGGGCGTATTGTTTTAGAGGGTACAGGAGAAGAGATACTTAATAATCCAGATGTCGCAAAAGCGTACCTTGGAAATGTATGAAATAATTCACTAGCGTCGGATAAAAAAATAGAATTCTAATAATGTAAATAGAGTTTTCTTTAAACATTTTTTCCATATCAATTTCTTGTAGAGGGCTTGATTATCTGCTCTTAAGTGAACGCGAATGTGTTTATATACAAGAAGATCGATGCTTTCATAAGCCTTCAACTAGTTGGAGTTGCGGGCTTGCTGGAAGGCAGTAAAATTGCTTCAATACGATGTTCATTCTAATAAAAAACAGAAGTTCACATAACTTGATCGGTGTTGAACAAAAATAATAAGAACAGGGGGATAAAGAATGAAATTTGTAAGTTTTATAAACATAAATGGTGAAGAAAGAGCTGGATGGATTGAAGGTCAAAAAGTTTACGACATGAATGAGCTATCTGATGGGATATTACCTTCTAAGCTACTTACATTTATTGAAGACCATGAAAAATATACCCCTATTCTTAAAGAATTATTAAAAGAAGAGCATAGCGGTACATATAACCTAGGGGATACTGAGCTTCTAGCTCCTATTCCAAGACCGCCAAGTGTGCGAGATTTTATGAGTTTTGAGTTGCATTTGAAAAATGCATATAAAAATTTAGAAAAAGAGATACCTAAAGAATGGTACGAAGCCCCGGCTTTTTATTTTACTAATCATCATGCGATTATCGGTCCGGAAACACCATTATCTTATCCCTCTTTTACAAAGTGTTTGGATTTTGAACTTGAGATTGCCTGTGTAATTGGAAAACAAGGTAAAGACATTAAAGCTGGAGATGCTGAAGATTATATTTTTGGATTCACGATTCTCAATGATTGGTCGGCTAGAGATATACAGATGGAGGAAATTAAAATAGGTTTAGGACCTGCAAAAGGAAAAGACTTTGCGACGTCAATTGGTCCGTATATTGTCACTAAAGAATCTCTACAGAAATATAAGATTGAAAATAGACATGATTTAACAATGACGGCGAGAATTAATGGGCAAGAAATTTCCAAAGGTAATTTAAAAGATATTCACTATTCATTTGCAGATATGATTGAAAGGGCGTCAATCAACGCCACGTTATACCCAGGAGATATTATTGGATCAGGAACAGTTGGAACAGGATGTCTATTAGAATTGAGTGGGGTCCAACAATCTTGGTTAAAACCAGGTGATACCGTTGAATTAGAAGTAACTGAGTTAGGTATTTTGAAAAACACGATTGTGGAATAACTAAATTGATTTCGCACAAGGAAGTTAAGATATAGGACACGATATTAACATGCTGCATAGTAAGTTAATTATAAGAGAAAGGTGACTTGAAAATGAAAATTGGTATAGTAGGCGTTGGAGCAATAGGAACTGTGTTAGGAACATTATTAAACTCAAAAGGCATTGAAGTGGATTTAATAGATGGCTTTAAAGAAAATGTAATAGCAATGCAAAAAAATGGTACTGAAATAAGAGGCTCTATTCAAGTGAAAACACATGGGCATGCTTATTATCTAGATGACTTAACTGATAAATACGATTTGTTATTTCTACTAACAAAGCAATTCGATAACAAAGAGGTCTTAAATAAGCTTTTACCACATCTTCATTCTACTAGTATTATTTGTACTCTTCAAAACGGGGCTCCCGAAGAAAGTGTAGCAGAAATTATTGGAAAAGATAGAACGATTGGCGGAGCTGTGGGTTTTGGAGCGACATGGATTAAACCCGGTGTTACTGAATTAACATCGAAGAAAAAGGCTTTAGAAGAGTTTGCCTTTGAAATAGGAGAAATGAATGGAGAAGTTACTGAAAGAATTAAAGCAGTTAACGCAATTCTGCAAAATGTGGGTGGTTCTGAAGTATCTAATAACTTGCTTGGCATTAGATGGTCTAAAATATTAATGAATGCTACTTTTAGTGGGATGTCGGCCGCGCTTGGCTGTACTTTTGGTGAGGTATTAGACGATCCTAGGGGCTATTGGTGTCTTGCACATCTTGCCGACGAAACGATTAAAGTAGCCTACGCGCAAGGTATAGATTTAGTTAAAATGCAGGACCAGGATCTCGGACTTCTGGAGTTTAATGATCGTACCCCAAAAGAAATACTAAGTAAATTTCCTTACTTTAAAAAGACCTGGGATCAACACCGTGACACGAAAGCAAGCATGTTGCAAGATTTGGAGAAAGGAAGAACAACCGAGATTAATTACATAAACGGAGTTGTTAGTAACAAAGGAAAAGAATACGGTATTGCAACCCCCTATAATGATATGGTAGTTAAAATTGTGAAAGCCAAAGAAAAGAACAAGGAAATTAAAACGCTTCATTATATTGATGAATTCTTTAAGTGAAAAGATGTTAGAATTTCTGAGGCTGTATAGGTGCAATTGAACGAAGCGAATCCAGTCGCAATGTAAGGTTTCGATTCTTTTGGTTAGGTGAATAATCAATAATAGACCGCATATTGAAAGGCAGGAATCAGAGAAGATTATCTCCTCTGATTCCTGCCTTTTTTATGCAGTATGAGTGAATTAATAGGACCAAGCTATTTGATAAATTCCCTTCGAATAGTGGCTTATAGAAAGGGGTGCTTGCAGGGGTACATTCTCGAATAATTAAACTTTCATAATTTCTGATGTGTAAGTGCCCATTTAAATATGGGGATAATCCACTTAGGGCAAATGAACCTCGTTCAAACTTTTCAGACCTTTGATCATTGTTTTTGTAACGTATTGAGCCAGCTCAGGTAACTTTCGATCGTCTTGGCTAACACTCCAATAGTATATAACGCCCATCATTGTTTGACTCATCATCATTAATAAATCCTCTACTTGAGAAGCAGAATCTATCGGTTGGTTTCTTTGGATTTCTTCAGCGAAAGATATGAAAATACGAGTTAGTTCTCGATCTTTATTTAAGAAATAAGTATGGTCATTTGAAACAAGCGCGGAACTATAAATGACTTTCATTAAGTCCTTTCCCATCTGATCATTAATGATACACAAAGCCTCATGAAAAAATATTGATATTTTTTCATACACATCGATATCTTCCGGCATAGCTTCTATTACTTGGGCATAGTGGTTATCTACTTCAAAGAATTTCACTAAAAATATAGTTGATTTTGATGAAAAATGCTGATAAAAAGAACCTTTAGATGACTCACTCTTTTCGCAAATTTCATCAACGGTTACTTTATCATAGCCTTTTTCAGTGAATAATTTCAATGCAGTTTCTAAAATTCTTTTTTGAGTCATTTTACCTCTACTTTGTTTATTTTCTTTTTTCATCAAAAAAATCACTCCAATATAGTGTTGTCAGAATATTATCTATTATATCATAATCAGGCTGCAATCCAGTTGAATTTGTACTTGGGTCTGGTTATGAAAGTTATTTTATAGTAAGTCAATCATTTTAGCAATTAATACTCAAGTAAACACTGGGTTTTGGAATTGTTTTAATGGTACTCTAATATCCTGTTGACAGAATATTGCTTCTTAAATTACAATTAGACTACAGTCTGATTGGAATTGTGCTGCAGTTTGGTTGAAAAACAATTTAATCTTGTTGGTGATAAATACTCAAGTAATAGAGAGCACTTTCATAGGTTTGAAGTCATCAATTATGAAAGTACGCTTCGAACTAGAGTATTTAAAGGGTAGAGTACTAGCTTAAAGAAATATACAAGGGGGAATGGGAATGTGGAGTATAACTACGATAGTTCTTTCATTAATTTTATTAATATTCCTTGCGTTAAGGGGATTTACAATTATCATTATTGCCCCGATTGTCAGCTTATTTGTTATAGTGCTAAACGGTATGCCAATTTTAGAAACATTTCAAAATGACTATATGGCTGGGTTTGTTAACTATGCAAAGAATTACTACTTAATTTTCCTTTTTGCTGCAATGTTTGGGAAATTCATGGATGACAGTGGAGCAGCAAGAAGAATCGCAGAATCATTGTTGAAAGTTTTAGGTAAAAACAGTAAATATAAAGTATTGGTTTCAATTATGGTGATTTGTGCATTTTTAACATATGGCGGTATTAGTTTGTTCGTTGTTATTTTTGCAGTTTTACCAATTGCTAAACCACTTTTCAAAGAAATGGATATACCTTGGCATTTATTTTTGGCACCCTTTTTCATTGGAATCGGAACATTTACGATGACAATGTTACCTGGAACACCTTCAATTCAAAATATTATTCCAATCAGTTATTTAAACACTAGTGTTACATCGGGAGCATGGATTGGAATTGCAGGAACCATCACTGTCCTTGTGCTTAATCTTTGGTATTTAAAATATGCCTTAAATAGGTCTGAGAAAAAAGGCGAAACTTATGCAACAATGAAAAATCTTGAGGATAAAAAAGATGAGGAAATCATCGATAAGTATGCTAACAAAAAATTACCCAATTTAATGTTAAGTATGACCCCGCCAATACTTTTATTAGTTTTATTAAACTTATTAAAAATAGAAGTCTTATATACATTAATGATTTCTGTTTTAATTTGTACAATCGTCTTTTGGAATTATATCGATATGAAAAAAGAAACAATCAACATCGGTGCAACGAATGCAGTTTTACCACTAATTAATACAAGTGCGGACGTTGGCTATGGAGCTGTTATTGCGGCAACATCAGGCTTTGCTATTTTCGTAGATATAATGACAAATGTTCCGGGAAGTCCGTTGATTTCACTTTATATTGCAACAACGGCTCTAGCTGGTATTACTGGATCAGCATCCGGCGGTTTAGGGATAGCGATGGAAACTTTATCAGAGACTTATGTGAATTTAGACTTAGATCCGAACGCAATTCATAGGATTGCAGCAATGGCATCTGGTGGTTTGGATTCCTTACCTCACAATGGAGCAGTAATAACGACTTTAGTTGTAACAGGACTAACACATAAAGATGGATACATACATGTTTTTATGACTTGCGTAATAGCTCCTATTCTATCAGCTATTCCGGCATTACTAGTTGCAATTTTGTTCTATTAATTATTTGATTAATCATGTTTATGTTGTTAGAGCGGGAATTCGGTATTTACTTAAAAATATCTTGCGGAGAGGTAATTGTTACTATCCTGCTTCAGAGAATTTAATAGTCTAGTAAGTCATTAGGACTTGTTATATTCCGTGTTGGAGGTGGTCAAGGTGTCGTAATCATTATAGGGGCAATGTGAAAGAGTACCAGTTGTTGGTGCAGCTGCAGCTACGTTATTTGGTAAACAAGGTGCATGGGTAGTCGTTCTTGATTTTGATCAACAAGCTGGGGATGCAAAAGTACAGGAATTACATTCATCCGGTATTGACGAGACTTTTTTCAAAGAAGATGTGTCGAACAACGAAGAAGTAGAAATAACGGCTACACAAGTACTTGAAAAGTTCGGGATAACGCTTTTCATCAAACGGAGAGTTAGCCTCAAAGTTAGTTGAAGCATGGATAATAAATGAATAAGAAGATAGCGAATCTATTTGTTTTAAAGAAGGGGACAAGAAAGAGCAATGATGATTGTAAGTTTTCTTTTAATCGGTTGGATATTAAGTTAGTTTAAGTTTAATGCGTTGTTTATTCAGGCATTCAAAGAACTGTTTAACAATGAAATCACGATTGCAAGTTATTATGTTGTGTTTTTTTGTGTTGGTACACTTGGCGATTTGATTTTATTTTTTAATGGAGCCTATAATGTTTGTTTTTACAAATCGTTTCTTCAACTAATAAGGAACTTTAGTTGAAGGTGGGCGTGAGATCATATACGGGCCATCTATTTGCATTGAAATCCGCTGGTCCAAAATATTCCGCAGCTGTAACTGTATGGGTGTTAGCGGTTAATATACTTGTTGCGATAAATAAGTAAGATAAAGTAAAAGCGACCCATCCACAGATTAGCGGATAGGTCGCATTTTGATTAATTACAGTCATTTATTTAATATAAACATGAACTACTCGTTTTACTAAGCTTTCCGTACCATTTCCAGTAACATATGCGCTAATGTGTGTTGCGCTTCTTTAGAACCGGAATTCCAAAGTTCCATTAGCATTTTTTCCTCCCTATTGCGGGGCTCTTCGTGTTTGGCGAGATAATTTGCAACTAATTCTGTAGTTTTGGCAAGTTTTTCTTCACTCAAGCCCATGTTTTCCCCTAACTCAACTTTCTCCGAAAGATACTGTTTGAATCGATTAAAGTTTTCTAAAATTTCGTCCTTTTTCTCGACGTCAATCTGAGATAATTCTTTTTGTACTTTATCCTTCATATCCACTAAAAACACTCCCTTTTTTGTTTGAACTTATAGTGTTCACTTAAACTCAGTGCTATAAACAGGAAAATAATTACTTCGATTTCTTTATGGAAATGAGTTTTTTATTTATATTACAAACAATAACTCGGTATGGTGAATCAAAAGGGGAAGCAAGTGTGTGCAATTAATTAGTTACGTCTGTTGAATATAAGGAGTCATTGTAAAGGATGTACATGGCGAAAGACTATTTAATCGGTAAATTGAATATGAAGTTTTTATAGAAGAATCCGAAGACGTGCGCGATAAAGTCAGCAATATACTTGAAAAGCTGAACAATAAAAGCAGTCAGCTTCTCAATCGAGATGATAGCTGTTTTTTTTTCGTTATGGGTTGTGCGCCTATCAGCGTTTTTTAAAATCCTCCCCAACCATCCTGTTTTATATCACTTCTTTTACAAAGCTGTATAATGTGAAGAAGCGCTAAACGCTGATATTACTGGGTTAGTAATTAATAAATACCTTCATTTGATAACCGTTGTTTATATTGAGTTTACATGCATCTATTAAAATGAATTAATTGTTGAGCAAAGAAAGAAGGTGTTCAAGCATGGCGAAGGTATTAATTGTAGATGATGATCCACATATGCGCGAGTTGGTCGGACTTTTCTTACGTCCAGACGGCCTTGAAATTGTTGAAGCATGTGATGGTGTTGAAGCTTTGGCAGCACTGGAGTCATTTAAGGCAGACCTAGTTATATTAGATATAATGATGCCAAACATGGATGGATGGGAGTTATGCCGAGAAATTAGAAAGCAGTATGATATCCCGTTGCTGATGCTGACAGCCAAAGGAGATACGACACAGAAAGTCAAAGGGTTTGAGTTGGGTACAGACGATTATCTTGTGAAACCATTTGAGCCAGCTGAACTTGTTGCACGGGTAAAAGCGCTACTTAAACGCTATCGAATTGCAATTTCGCAGACGGTTCAGGTAGGCGAACTGATGATGAATCGCAAAACATATGAAGTGTTCTTGGAAAATCGAAACGTGGAGCTACCGCTGAAAGAATTTGAATTGCTGTTTAAATTAGCGAGCTATCCAGGTAAAACCTTTTCGCGGGAGCAGTTGATTGAGGATATATGGGGGTATGATTACGAAGGTACAGATCGAACGGTTGACGTGCATATTAATCGATTGCGCGAGCGTTTTTCCGATCACTGTGATTCCTTTAAGATTAGCACCATTCGTGGATTAGGTTATCGCCTAGAGGTAGAAGGTTGAGAAAAGTGCTGCGTATTGGAACGGCCGTAATTGCGTGGTTAATCGTCACTGTTTGCTACTGGTCGCTAGCTTACTTAGGAACTTCGTTCATTCATAAGAAATGGGATTTGCATATCAGTGACTTCTCTAGAGGGCTGATTACACTATTTGCAATGATCTTCCTTTTTATTCTTACTAGCTGGATTTTTTCGAGGTTTGTTTCTCCACGCCGAATGGATTTTTTCACAATGATGATTGATGCCATGCGAAGAATTTCCAAGGGCGATTATGATGTCAAGTTGGCGAATCAATTTAAACATAAAAAGAATCATCCTTTTGGAAAAATAGTAGAGAGCATTAATGAGATGGCGGTAGAGCTGAATCAAATAGAGCAAATGCGTCAAGAGTTTATCTCCAATGTCTCGCATGAAATCCAATCGCCACTTGCCTCGATTAGTGGTTTTGCTACTGTCTTAAAGCAAAGCGATTTAACGTTAAAGGAACGGGAACATTATCTTGGGATTATTGAAACCGAGAGTAGGCGATTAGCCAATCTAAGCGATAATTTACTGAAGCTAACATCCATAGAATCTCAACATCATCCTTTTGAGCCAGTAGCGTATCGTTTGGATAAACAAATTCGTGAAATCATTCTATCTTGTGAACCTCAATGGGTTGCTAAATCGTTGGAGTTGGATATTTCATTAGATGAAGTGGAAATCATCGCTGACGAAGAGCTGATGAGTCAGGTATGGATTAATCTCATTAACAATAGTATCAAGTTCACACCTAGTGGTAGTAGTCTGAAAATAGTTCTATATCAGCGTGCGCAGGAAGCAGTTGTGACCATTGCGGATACAGGAATGGGTATAGCTGAGGAAGATCAAGCGCATATATTTGAGCGCTTCTATAAAGTGGATAAATCACGTAATCGTATGCTAGGTGGAAGTGGCTTAGGTTTGTCCATTACGAAGAAAATCATCGACATGCATGATGGTTCTATTCAAGTACAAAGTAAATTGAATGAAGGCACTATTTTTACAGTTACTTTGCTAATTTAAGAAAGTGATTGTCAGGAAGTCTATAGAACAAGGAGAATCTGTGGAATGTTAAAATTGTTAAAAAATTTATCCGTCTACAAATGGATTGTACTAGCGATATTAGGACTTGTTTTCATTCAATCGATGTCGGATCTATTTTTGCCGACGCTAATGGCGGATATTATCGACAAAGGAGTCGTTATTGGTGATATCCCGTATATTTGGAAGATTGGAGGAATCATGCTCTTAGTTGCTGCACTTGGGGCGATTGCATCTGTTGTTGCAAGTTACTACTCTTCAAAAGCGGCAATGGGATTAGGTCGGGATATCCGCCGAAAAGTATTTGATCATGTGGAGAATTTTTCACTTCAAGATTTTGATGAAATTGGCACGGCATCACTGATTACTAGAACGACAAATGATATCACGCAAGTGCAGCAAGTGGTCATTATGATGCTAAGGATGGTCGTAAGTGCTCCGATTATGCTGGTTGGCGGTATAATTATGGCTGTTTCAAAGGATGCAAAGTTATCGTTAATTATTGTTGCGGCGATGCCTATATTAATCGGTTCAGTGTTACTTATTCTTTATAAAGGAGTACCACTGTTCCAAACTGTGCAAACGCGATTGGACCGGCTAAACCTTGTTTTACGCGAGAACTTAACAGGTATTCGTGTGATTCGTGCGTTTAACCGTGAAAAACAAGAACAGGTTCGCTTAAAGAAAGCGAATAAAGATCTGACTGATGTATCGATAAAGGTTAACAAGATGATGGCATTTTTAATGCCTGTTATGATGCTCGTTATGAACCTAACCGTTGTTGGGGTAATTTGGTTTGGTGGGCTTAGAATTGATAATGGTGCCATGCAAATTGGGGATTTGATGGCATTTATACAATACGTTATGCAGATTATGTTCGCACTTGTTATGGCATCGATGATGTTTGTTATGATACCTCGAGCTGCTGTTTCAGCAAAACGGATTAACGAAGTTCTTGCGATGCAACCAACGTTTCTGGATGAAGGTACTAAAAAAGCGGACAAAGAGCCCGGAACACTTGAATTTGACAGTGTATCATTCAGCTACCCAGGTGCCGAGGCGCCAGCATTATCGGATATTAGCTTTACGGCAAAATCGGGTAAAGTGACCGCTATTATTGGCGGAACAGGCGCGGGAAAAACAACGCTTATTAACTTGATTCCACGCTTTTATGACGTTACTTCCGGTACGATTCGCGTCAATGGTGTTGATATTCGCGAATCATCACAAGAAGAAGTACGATCGAAAATCGGCTTCGTTCCACAAAAAGCGCTGCTCTTTTCCGGTACGATTGCTGAAAACATTCGTTTCGGCAAACAAGATGCAACGCAAGCTGAAATCGAGCATGCTGCTCGTACTGCGCAAGCTGAAGATTTCATTTCAAGGATGGATGACGGCTACGATGCTGTTATTTCTCAAGGTGGGTCGAATGTGTCAGGAGGTCAAAAACAACGATTGTCCATTGCGCGTGCGTTAATTCGCAAACCGGATATTTACATTTTCGATGATAGTTTCTCTGCACTTGATTACAAAACGGATGCAAATTTACGTGCTGCTTTAAAAGATGAAACGGAGCAAGCGACTGTCCTCATCGTTGCACAACGTGTTAGTACCGTAATCGATGCGGATCAGATCATTGTCATAGACAACGGCGGAATTGCCGGCATTGGTACGCACGAGGAACTTCTTGAACATAATCAGGTCTATCGTGAAATCGTCGAATCACAGATCTCGGAGGAGGAAATCGCATGAGTGAACAAAAACAGTCACGACCTCAAGGCGGAGCCCCAATGGGACCTGGCGGAGGAAATATGATGATGATGACAGGGAAAAAGGCCAAGGATTTTAAAGGTACATTACGCCGCCTGATTGGTTATTTAAAACCCCGTCGCAATTCATTAATCGCTGTATTTTTTGCGGCAATTTTAAGTACAGTCTTTATGATTGTAGGACCTAAAATAATGGGGAATGCGATTACCGAATTATTTGAAGGTGCTTATGGCAAGGCCACAGGTGTGCCTGGTGCAGGAATTGATTTTGAGGCAATCGGTAAGTTACTCCTTTTACTCGCAGGGTTATATGTCATCAGTAGCCTATTTAGCTATATTCAACAATACATCATGTCGAGTGTGGCACAAAAAACGGTGTATGATTTACGGGAAGACGTCAACGGCAAGCTTAAGAAACTACCGCTTAAATATTACGACGGCCGCCCGGTTGGTGAAACACTTAGCCGGGTAACGAATGATATTGATACAATTGGAAGCACATTGCAACAGAGTTTGACGCAATTTATCACATCAGTTGTTACAATTGTTGGGATTCTTATCATGATGTTAACGATCAGCCCTGTGTTGACACTTATTGCGCTCGTCAGTTTACCCCTATCGTTGTTTGGCATTCGGCCAATTTTGAAGAGGTCACAAAAGCATTTCGCTGCCCAACAACGTACGCTTGGTCAATTGAATAGCCATGTTGAAGAGATGTACACAGGTCACCAAGTCGTCAAAGCATTCGGCCATGAGCGAAAGTCCGTTGCTGAATTTGATGAGGTGAATGAACAATTATATGATGCTGGCCGTAAAGCCCAATTCATTTCCGGGATTATCATGCCAGTGATGTCTTTGATTGGGAACCTCAGCTATGTCGTTATCTGTGTAGTTGGTGGTATTTTAGTAACACAGCGCGCTATTTCAATCGGGGATATTCAAGCGTTCATTACGTATACACGTCAATTCACACAGCCGATTATGCAAACGGCAAATATCGCGAATATCATTCAGTCGACTGTCGCCGCAGCGGAGCGGGTCTTTGAACTTCTTGATGAGGGAGAAGAAATAAAAGAAGTTACAATAGCGAGTTTAACGCGTGCAGAAGGTACAGTGACATTTGAACAAGTCGACTTTGGTTACGGGGACGATTTGTTAATTGAAGATATGAACATTGACGTGAGCCCAGGTCAAACAGTCGCCATTGTAGGGCCAACTGGTGCCGGGAAAACAACATTGATTAATTTATTAATGCGTTTTTACGAACTGAACGGCGGGAAGATTACAATTGACGGACTCGACACACGTGATATGTCACGTGAAGATCTTCGAACGACTTTTGGAATGGTTCTACAAGATACATGGCTCTTTAATGGGACGATTAAAGACAATATCGCTTTCGGGAAAGAGGGCGCAACGGATGATGAGATTTTCGCTGCATCCAAAATGGCTCATGCCGATCACTTTATTCGAACATTGCCGGAGGGCTATGATACAGTCTTGAATGAGGAAGCATCTAACATTTCTCAAGGACAAAAGCAACTTATTACGATAGCTCGTGCCGTTCTGGCAAATCCTCCTGTTATGATTTTGGATGAAGCGACGTCGAGTGTAGATACACGGACAGAGCTCCTCATTCAACAGGCGATGAACCGCTTAATGGAAGGGAGAACGAGCTTTGTCATTGCTCACCGTCTTTCAACGATCCGGGATGCTGATCTAATCATCGTAATGGATCAAGGGAAGGTAATTGAACAAGGAACACATAACGAGCTGTTGGAAGAGAACGGCTTTTACGCAGATTTGTACAACAGCCAGTTTTCTAATAAACCTGCAGTGTAACAGCAAAAGCGGAAGCGTCTGTTCTGCCCCGATTAGCACTGGAAGGCTTGAAGATAAAGGCGCTCTTTGCCTTTATCAGCAAGACTGAAGTGACTCGAGGGGCAAGGCGCTGGAAGTCTGGACGAGACAAAAGCGGAAGCGCCTGTTCAGAGGCACTTAAGTCTAGACGAGGTAGAAATACCCCATCCACGAATTGATTTCTTGGATAGGGTATTTTTTATGCCTTGCGAAAGGTCCACTTGAGGTGCATACTATTTTAGTAGCTTATTATACGTATAGGAGTTAATAAAAAATGAAAACTGATGTAGCAACACTCAAAAAAATGACGCCTGCTTACGATCCATGGGAAGCATACTTGGATGTACAGGAGCATGGTAAACTGACATTGTCTAGCATTGAATTCACGACGACGTATTTATGCAATATGCGTTGTGAACATTGTGCAGTCGGGTATATGTTACAGCATAAAGATCCTGACGCATTACAAGTAGCATTGCTACTGTCTCGCCTAGATGAAATTCCACAATTACGAACTATAAGTATCACAGGCGGAGAGCCGATGTTCTCTAAAAAGTCGGTAGAGAACTATGTTCTACCGTTATTAAAGTATGCGCATGAACGTGGAGTCCGTACACAAATGAATTCGAACTTAACGATGCCACTCGACCGCTATATGGCAATTGCACCCTATTTGGACGTCTTACATATTTCACATAACTGGGGCACAGTTGACGACTTCGTGGACGGTGGATTCGCTAATATGGAACGTAAACCACCTCGAGAGCGTCGCGCTGAGCAATTCCAGCGGATGATCGATAACAGCCGAGCATTGGCTGAAGCAGGTGTCATGGTTTCAGCGGAAACGATGTTGAATAAACGGACGTTGCCGCATCTAGAACATATTCATCGACAAGTCGTAGAGGAAATGAAATGTGCGCGCCATGAGGTGCACCCGATGTATCCAAGTGATTTCGCTTCTCAGCTTGAAGTGCTTTCATTAGATGAAACGCGGAAAGCGATTCATGAGCTACTGGATCATCGTGACGAAGATGTCTGGATGCTGTTTGGTACATTGCCATTTTATGCGTGCAGTGATAACGAAGATGATTTGGCGCTGTTAAAACGAATTTACAACAGTAAAAACGTATCAGTACGTAATGACCCAGATGGCAGATCCCGTCTGAACGTCAATATTTTCACTGGTGATGTGATTGTCACGGATTTTGGTGATACACCGCCAATGGGCAATATTCAAACGGAATCGCTTCCTGTAATGCTCGACCGCTGGCTTGAGCGCCCACTTGCAAAAACGATTGGTTGCCATTGTCCCGCGGTTAACTGCTTAGGGCCTAATTTATTGGTAAAAGAAGCATATTATCCTGAGATGGACTTCACGAAGAGGATTACGGCTATTACACGTTAATCTAAACTAAAAACGACACGACTATGAGCATTGATCGCTTATAGTCGTGTCGTTTTTACGTGGATGCAGTGTTTTTCTTTAATTGAATAAAACATTAGGATTATTATGATAAAATGGAAGTGGGAAAAGAAAATGGAGGAGAACATAAAAAATGCCAATGATAACTATTGAAAAGGCATCAATAGCATGCGGAACTATTAACGAAGATTAAGAAAAAAACATTTGATGAAGAGGCTAGAAAATGGCTGCCAAAACAAAAGGATATTATTGATTATAATATCCAACCTTCAAACTATGCTTCAATCGAAGTTGCTAAATATATGATTAGAGAATTGAATTATTATAAGATTATCTATAATGGAGAGATTGTCGGTGGTGTTGTTACATTGTCGGGGAAAACTCACGGGAGAATTGACCGTTTATTTATAATTCCTTCATTTCAAGGGAAAGGCATAGGCTCAAAAGTCATTGGTTTATTAGAAGAATCGTTCGCTAAAGTTTTAACTTGGGACCTGGAAACCTCTAGTAGACAACTTAATGATCACTACTTTTACGAAAAATTGGGCTTTAAGAAAACCTTTCAAACTGAAGAGGAATACCGTTACAAAAAGCGGAAAAAAGTGTTTCGTTAGGAGTAGATTTACAAAGCCAAAGTTTAGAAATTAGGAATTTTCAAGTTCAAAATAAAGACCTTTCTAACATACAGTATGAAAATTGCGGTATGGTTGAAACCGATTATTATCAGGTTAACCTAACGGGCAGTTCATTTGATAATAGTAATCTGATGAAAATCCATTTTAACAATTGCAATCTTAGCCATTCAAAGTTTCAAAACATAAATCTAAGAGATACTCTGATTGCTGATTTAAATCTATCAAACAGTGATTTTACGCTGGTTACATTGGGCGGGGTTCATTTCACTGATACAAATCTTGGTGAAACAAAAGCGCCACTATCTTTTGAGAGGTGCGATCTTGAAGGAAGCAAGTTTATTGACTGTAATCTTAAGAATATTGATATACAACAAAGTGAGTTTTCCGGTATGAAAATTAATGGCATTCTAGTTGAAGAACTACTTGAAGCATATTATCAAGTAACTAAATCACCATAAAGAGGCATTCGTGAAAAGTGTCTTCAAAAAAAGAACATATGATTTAAAATAGAAAAATGACTTGTGACAATTAAATAAGGGAAATGAAAATGGTTTGAGGGAGGGTTAAAGTGGAAATTAATTTCAATAATTTTTTTAGAGAAGAATTAACGATTAATGATATACAAGCAGCTATGGAAAACGGAGAAGTAACGTCAAAAGAGTTGATCATGTATTACCTCTATAGAATAGCAAAGTATGATCAAAATGGTACAAAAATAAATTCTGTCCTTGAAATAAATCCTGATGCAATCTTTATCGCTGAAGCACTAGATTACGAAAGAAAAACAAAGGGTGTTAGAGGACCTTTACATGGTATTCCTGTATTACTTAAAGACAATATTGAAACAAATGATTCCATGCATACGAGTGCAGGAACAATCGCATTAGAAAGTCATAGTAGTAGTGAAGATGCATTCCTTGTTGAAAAACTTCGCAAAGCAGGTGCGGTGATCTTAGGTAAGGCAAATATGACAGAATTAGCGAATGGGATGTCGAATACAATGTGGGCAGGCTATAGTTCCAGAGGTGGGCAAGTACTGAACCCATATGGTGATGCTGAACTTTATGTTGGTGGATCGAGCTCAGGCTCTGCTGTGGCAGTTGCGGCAAATTTTACAGTATTGTCAGTTGGCACTGAAACAGATGCTTCTATTCTAAGTCCGGCGGTTACAAACTCGGTGGTAGGTATAAAACCTACTGTTGGATTGATTAGCCGTACTGGAATAATCCCTTTCACATATTCTCAAGACACGGCAGGACCAATGGCAAGAACGGTTACGGACGCAGCAATTTTATTAGGAGCTTTAGCTGGTGTCGATAAACTTGACGCTGCAACTCATAAAAGTGAAGGAAGGCAACAACAGGATTATTCAATTTACTTGGATTCTGTGGGGTTAAAGGGTGCTAAAATAGGTGTATTCACCAACGCTTCTAAAAAGTTTTATGAATCTGAGGAATACGATGATGAATTATTTAAGAATGCCATTCAAACCTTTAGTGAAGAAGGTGCTATGGTCATTAAGGATATCGAAATCCCTTCTTTTCATAGAGAGTGGAAAAGGGTGGTATTAATATCTGAGTTGAAACATAGCTTAGAAAATTATCTTTCCAAGCTTCCCTCTCATTTGCCTGTACACTCTATAACTGAATTGATTCAGTTTAATAACAGTGCCGCAGATAGAGCATTAAAATATGGGCAGAATAAGTTGGAGGAAATGGTTGGATTGCCTAACACGCTTAGGAATCCTGAATATTTGAAGGCAAAACTGGATGATTTATATTTTTCTCAGATAGGAATTGATTCTGCTTTAAAAAAGTATGATCTAGATGCTATTCTTTTTCCATCCTATATAGGTTCAACGATCTGCGCCAAAGCTGGGTATCCTTCCATTGCTATTCCTGCGGGCTATATGAGAAGTGGACGACCTTTTGGTATAACTTTGGCAAGTACTGCTTTTAATGAAGGGATTTTAATAAAACTTGCCTATGCATTTGAACAGGCTACTAATCATCGAAAAATACCTAACTTGATATATCACGAAAGTTAAATTGATGAGCAGCTATTTTGCGGTACTGTCACTCATTCAAACACTGCACTTTTCCATATTATCTCTAATGGATGTACCAAAAAGCACCCGATAAAGCGGCGGAGAGTGATAGGTAGCCTTACCGTCTTTTTCGCTAAATTAAAAACTCGTTATTGTTATTCAATCGTACTCTATACGATAAGAAATTGTATATCGCTCAATAATTGAGCTGAGATTGTTATTAATTACTATAATTCGAGCAAAAAGGAGGGATAAAAAAATATCTTATCCATATTGGATGAAATGAAACATGGATTTTGTCTGTATTACTTCACTTAACGGGGACTCTCTTGTAAATTTGGTAACCTGAATAGTTGTTTTCTTTCTTGCCAAAAAGAATATAAAATATTCGATGGAATCATTGCTTTTATTCCTAATTTCAATCTTGGCGAATGTCTCTTTAATCCAAAAGATAAATGGTCACAAGAGTTAATTCACTCAAGTTATGAGGTTTCACCAATTATTTTGCTAACTAATAGAAGGAGTTAAGCAACGAGTTCACTAAATTTAGTTGAACTCGTTTTTTATTGAAAAAAATAAAATGAACGATTTACCAGTTTGAGCTGTCTAATAGGTAACAGGGGGTGGGAGTATGGAGCTGGATTTGGCGAAAAGGGCCATTGCGGGTGATGAACAGGCATTGGTGAAGCTGTTGGCACAACATGAAGATACGCTCTATCGTACGGCTTATGCGTATTTGAAAAATGAGCATGATGCTGTTGAAGCTATGCAAGAGCTGACGTATCGAGCTTTAAAAAAGATGCATACCGTCAAAGAACCAACGTACATAGCAACCTGGCTTGTCCGAATTATCATCAATATTTGCCTAGATATGAAAAAGAAACAAGAGAAATTAGTCTACAATCATGAAATTGAACTAGCGTCGACAGATCATCAACCATTTGAAATGGCCGATATTATCACAAGTCTGCCAACAGAACAACAAGAACTTATCTATTTAAAATACTTCCAGGATCTGAAGAACGGAGAAATTGCACACTTGAAGCAAATTCCCGAAGGTACTGTGAAATCAAGGCTACATAAGACGTTAAAAAGATTACGCGTACTCATTGCAAAGGAGGAACTATAAATGACCAACTTGAATGAGCAGGACTGGCAGAAGCTAACTGAGGAATTGGAAGCGATTGAAATTCCTAAAGAAGCATTGCATCAAGCACGTACAAAGGCCATCCATCAGCATCGGTTGACCAAGAAGAGAAAGCGCCGTCTGTATTCAGTCGCCAGTGTAGCTGTTATTGTACTGCTACTTTTTGTGACGTCGATTCGCGTTTCTCCTGTGTTTGCACAGGCGGTGGCCAAAATTCCAGGGTTTTCTTCTGTCGTTGGCATGATTGCTTATGATAAAGGAATTAGTGACATTGTAGAAAATAATTACTATGAAGAACTCGGAATTGTGGTAACGCAAGGCGACTATACCTTGACTTTACAGAATGTCGTAGCTGATCATTCGGGTATGACTATATTTTATAAGCTTGAATCCCCCTTTGATCTTTCTAAAGTGAGTATAACTTCTTTAGAGGTGTCTCAACAAGGTATTCCATTTGGTGTCGCAAGTTCATACAATGTCTCTAGATCGGGTGAAAGGACTGTACAGGAAGACAAAGTTGAAATTACGTCTGCTGATGAATTATCGTATGCTAATATGTCATTTGAATTTAATTTGGACTTGAGTGATCCATCAGAGACAAAGTTCGCCGTGCCATTTACACTCACCAAGCCCATTAAACAACCAAAAGTATATGAAGTGAACCAATCTGTTGTCGTAGATGGTCAAAAAATTGACATTAAACAATTGAAAATTTCGCCGTTACGCGCAGAAATCCGACTAACTACTGACGAACAAAACACAATGCATTTACTAAAGTTTACATCGGTTCGTTTGATTGATGAGAATGGTGAAGATTGGGGTCAACTAAGAAATGGAGATGGCGGTCTATTGCGTGATGGCGAAGTAAGTTTATTCATGCAGAGCAATTACTTCAGGCAGCCGAAAAAACTAACGTTAGTGATGGAGAGGATCGAAGCACTTCCAAAAGGCTCGGATTATATCGAGGTCGATTTTGAGCAACAGAAAGTGCTGTATGTGCCGAGTGGACTGGATATTGCTGTGCAAGTGCCATCCCGCAATACATTGGAAGTCACTTATCGACCTGGCGGTTGGCTATTATTGGCTGGATTATTTGACAAAGAAGGCAATGATTTAAGTAATAGTTTAATCGAAATGCATGCTAGCAGAGAAGCACCTTATGTCACAACAGTCTCTACATTTGATTTTGAGAATGAAGTGAATCCAATTCGTCTGAATATTAATAGCTATCCGCTGTATTTGGACGACAAGGTGGAAGTGGATATTCCACTTGATTAATAAGTTTTCGCATCCTACCCATCAATTGAATATTGGCTATCAATTCATCAGGTTTTAAAACATAATGAAAACGATGTCTCTATGAGTAAATGAAATCTCATAAAGGCATCGTTTTTAATTTTCAAATAATGAAATGAATAGGTTGTTAGTAACGTATTAATGATAAAAGATACTTTTAGCAGAGTTAGCTATCTGAACAGAAATAAACCACTATTATTACAAGGAGCGCTGTTGTGAAAAAGCGATTATCGTTAATTGTTCTGATGTTACTATTAACCGGGTGCAATTCGGATTTTTCATTTTCAGAAATAAGCATAGGTAATGCAAATGATGCTGTACAGGAATTTATTGAATATGCTGAAGTGAAGAATGGTAATTATCTCTACCTTGATGGTGAAAAAAATATGTATGTATTTATAAATGGAATTTACGTTAATCAAGGAAATGATGCAGTTTATTTTAGTGACTTTAACGTAAGTGCTCAACAAGACACATTGAACGTGTTTATCAATCAAGAATATGATTCTGACTACTCAAACACCAAATTAAAATATCAAGTATTATATAAAATCAAAACGGTAGAGAAATATGATACGATAAACCTTTTTATCAATGGAAAACCCGTTTCGTTCGATGAAATATTCGGCAATGAACAGTTAATCGTGTATGAAATGTAGATACGCGTAATTGCTAACGACAATATGAGCGGCCCAATTTTGAAAGCTATTCATATGTGTCAACAAAACATATTGAAGGATCCTGAGAAGTCTTTGGATACATGATGACTACGCCTACTTGCAACTCCGAGTATTTCAATGGTTTTCCTGTCGCTATGAAGGTATCTTACATAAAGATAGGCTATCCGGAATCAGCAAAAACGTATAAAATGGATAATAAGGTCGGTAAAGTGGATATTGTTTATAGATCAAGATAAAAGGACTTACAGAAATGGGGTACAAGGATGGCTGGCTATAGTGAACCTTCCTTCTTACTATTTTCAATGGAGCATATGGCGGCAATAGGCGTGTTGTGCCTATCCATCTTATTGTTATTTATTTTAAGAAGGCGATGGTCGGTGTCGTCGAAGTATGAACGCCTTTTTGCGTTGACTTTATTGGTAATGGAAGTCTTTTATCATGTTTGGATGATTGTAACTGGGAGATGGGGATTTAGCGATTCGTTGCCGCTAGAATTATGCAGCATTAGTTTACTTGTTGCGATTGTTCTCTTATGGACAGGGAATAGGCATTTGTATGATTTCATCTTTTTTGCAGGTATTGGAGGGGCGCTTCAAGCGATGGCGACTCCTGTATTAGATGTTGGATTCCCGCATTTCAGGTATTTCCACTTTTTTTACACGCATATTGGAATCATAATAACGGCACTATACTTTACGTGGATGAAAGAATACAGACCTACTTTTATAGGAATCATCAAGACAATGATTATTTTAAACTTGTTGTTGCCACTTATATTTGCGGTTAATGTGTTTTTCCAAGGCAACTATATGTTCTTAAGGGAAAAACCAGTCAACGGAAGTTTGCTTGACTACTTAGGACCCTATCCGTGGTACATTTTAGCGCTCGAAGGAGTAGCATTTTTGATCTTCGTCTGTTTGTGGCTACTATTTAGAAAGTGGCGTTTTCGTGATGGGTCACGTTAACTACATCTTAAGACTGAGTTGCAATCACTTCTCAGGTCCATTTGAATTAAAATCCTATCCATTATACTAATTTGTAATCAGTGAATTGATTGCAACAGAGAGAAGGGTACAGAATTATGGTTGACTATACGATGAAAGTTCAAGAGGAGTTGCATTTTTGGAAGCGGAAAATGACAAAGCGATCAGGCATTATTAGCCGTACGTCAAAAAAAGCGCAAATGAAAGTGAATGGTCTTATTCCAGAAAAGTTTCATCAGGTAATGACAGAGAGCATAAAAAACATGGTGAAAGTCACTTTGGTCGGCTCTACTATCACGACGAAAAAAAGGCAATCAACCGTGCTAAGTCTATATGAGAGGGATGAGTTATTTAAGGAAAAGCTTTCGTCATTCCGCAAAACTGCTGTTATTGAAGGTGCAGGAACTGGAGCAGGGGGAATAATGCTAGGCCTTGTCGACTTTCCGCTTCTATTATCCATTAAAATGAAGTTTCTGTTTGAAGCCGCTGCGGTTTATGGATTTGATACGAATGAATATGAAGAGCGATTGTTCATTTTACATGTGTTCCAGCTTGCATTTTCAAGTGAGGAAACAAGGAAAGAGACATTATCTATTATTGAGAATTGGGAAGAAGAGAAACTTCTGATTGCTGATATGGATTGGAGGGACTTTCAGCAAGAATACCGAGATTACATTGATTTAGTGAAAATGTTTCAATTAATTCCTGGCTTCGGCGCGATTGTCGGCGCGTTTGCCAACTATAATCTGCTTGACCAGCTCGGGGAAGCGGCTATGAATTCATATCGGCTTCGTTTAATGCAAAGAACCTCGGATACAGAAAAAACTTAAAATCATAAATAAGGAGGTTTGGCATAAAATGTTTATTAGAAATAAAGTGTTCATTATCGTAGCGTTGGTATTGCTTATTGTTGGTGGAATTGCATTGATGTTCAATTCCGGGAATCACTTTGAAAATAACGCCAAGAAAAAAGTGATTGATGATCAATCATTTACGAGTATTGAAATTTTGACGACCAATGCAATGGTCGAGATTGTGCCAACCAAAGATTCGATAACGACAGTGTCGTATTCAG
This sequence comes from Sporosarcina sp. FSL K6-1540, assembly GCF_038620285.1. Taxonomy (NCBI): domain Bacteria; kingdom Bacillati; phylum Bacillota; class Bacilli; order Caryophanales; family Caryophanaceae; genus Sporosarcina; species Sporosarcina sp. FSL K6-1540. The sequence goes on along the minus strand of NZ_CP152018.1, from coordinate 4,010,291 downwards.
GGAAGACAAAGAAAAGGTCGAAATTCATTTTCGAGGCTGTTGTAAAAGAAAACACACTATCTGTTCAGTTCAAAGAAAAGCGGCGAAGTTTCATTAACTTTGGCTTATCCTCATTAAACTTAAAGCTAATCGTGAAAGTGCCTGAAAAACAGTATGATCGAATTCAAGCGGAAAGCAATAACGGCCGGATCAAAGTGGAGAATATTCAAACGAAAGAGTTGGCACTGGAGACAGACAATGGCACGATTGAGTTAAAAACCATTGATGCTACAGCTGTCAATGTTAAAACTGATAACGGAGCAATTATCCTAGATCATGTTGACGGTACGATTGTCGGAAGAACAGATAACGGGAGAATTTCCCTTGTAACAAACAATTTAGATCGACCGATTGAATTAACGACAGATAACGGTAAAATCGAGATTCAAACTGAAAAGGAACCGACGAATGCTACGATTGACGTTAAAACGGACAACGGAAGAATCGATGTTTTTGGATATGAAAACAAACATACGAAGTTCGGAAATGGTGAGAATTTAATTAAATTAAGAACGGATAATGGAAGAATAACGATAACGAAATGATAGGATACATTCTATCATTTCGTTTTTTCTATTAATTGGAGTGCTTCGTAATCAGCCTCTGTATCGACATCGAATACTAGCCTCTTATCAGCACAGGGTAATAGCTTTCCCATTTGGAGAAAATCACCTTGTAAAATTGCTTTTGCTCCTTTATCTCCGCGTAACTCCATCAGTTCGTTGTACATGGAAGACGAAAAAAGGACAGGCGGCATGATTGTCTGTTCATATGTGGTAGCGACGAATCTGCACATCTGGTTGTTATTCGTGCACGCAATCATTTCTTCGAGCATTTGGACGGTGATAAAAGGTTGATCCGCCAATATGACGATGACGGCATCCATGCGATCAGTTTGTGCCTCTTGAATGCCGTAGCGCAATGATTCGGATTGGCCATTATGAGCAGTTGGACATTTTATGAATGAACATCTCGCATCTAGTTTCATTTCAGCGGGAAGCCAATCTGCATCGTCCTTATCCTTTGTAATGATATAGACTTTATCGAGCGATGATTTCAAAGCTGTTTCAAGCGCTAAGCTACCTACTGTCATGGTTCCAACAGGTAGTGCTAATTTATTACTCCCCATACGGCTGCTGTTTCCAGCGGCAAGATAAATACCTGCGATTTTCATGAAATTCCCCCGCGTCTCACTGCTATAAGTTCTGCTACAATACTAACAGCGATTTCCTCAGGTCCATCTGCACCAATAGAAAGCCCTATAGGTGAATGAATCCAATTGGGAATTTCTTCGCCTAGTAAACGTTCAGTTCGTTTTTTTGACCCTAAAATACCAAGGTACAATAATTGATGGTCGCGGAGTCTATGCATTAGTTTCGCATCCAACTGGAAATCATGCGTCATAATGACAACTGAATCGAGTGGACTTAAAGAGATATTGTCGATTAGTTTCTCGGTGTCGTCAACCTGAAAAGATACTGCAGTAGGAAAATGAATTTCATTACAAAGTGCACTCCGAGAATCAAGCAGATGAACCGCATACCCAACGTTTACAGCAAGTCGTGCAAGCGGCCGTGCATCAACGCCTGCACCGATTATATAAAGGGCAGGTTGAGGCCATATAAGTTGAAAATACATCATTTCGTCTTCGTCGTCCTTACTTTTTTGTCCTACTTTGTTTTGAAACGGAGTGAAGGCATCTAGTTCGAAGGGGATTTCACTTTGCCAGTGGTCGAGGCAGTTTTTGCTTTCATTTAAAAATGCATAGTTGTCAAACTCACTTATTGATTGGATAAATAAAACGGGTTCCATGGCCAAGAACTGTTTGTGCATTAAGGTTAGAAAGTGCCGGAAATCATTATCGATATCGCGCACAAATATTGAGACAACTCCATTGCATCCCGCACCACGCCCCCAACCAAGGTCATCTTTAGCACTTAAGTCATAGTGAACAATTTCTACTTTTCCTGTATTAAACATTTCTATGGCACGATTATGTAAATCACTTTCAAGACAACCACCGCTGATGATACCTGTATGTGTACCATCCTCTTGAATGAGCATCCAAGTACCTTCTTTCCGGTAAGCTGATCCTTCCACCTGAATAATTATCGCAAGTACAACGGGTTGGGTATCAATCAAAACAATTTCAATCATTTGCTGAATCGATTGCAAATCCACACCTCATTTCTTTCCACCCACTGTCGCCATTTAGCTAACCTTCTATTCATTCTCTAATATCGTTACCACATTATAATCTGTCGTTGTTTTGGTTAGAATGCGAGAGAAGTATATAACTTTTCGGGGGTGTAGTATTTGGATAACTATTTACTTCCGGTCGTAGTCGGAATTGTTTTTGGATTTGTGGCACGAACACTCTTGTTACGTACTGATTTTCGGCAATACCCAACGTATCCGACAGGGCGAATCATTCACCTTTCCTTTGGTTTCATTGCGGCATTCATCGGTGCCGTAGCGATTCCAGCAGTGTTGGAATCTGATTGGACTGCCGTGACATTCCTTGGTCTTGCTGCTACACAGTTTCGTGAAGTTCGGAAGATGGAAAGGGAGTCACTTCAAAATATCGATAACTTCGAACTTGTAGAGCGTGGGACGCCATTTATTGAGGGGATGGCACAAGCGTTTGAAAGTCGGAATTATTTAGTGATGTTCACGGCTCTTATCACTACATTGTGTGCTGTGTTTTCCTTCTGGTTGGGAATTATCGGTGGGATTGTCATGCTAGTCATGGTGAAGTTCAATATGTCAGGACAGTTATTGAATGCAATCGCGGATGTTACAGAAGCAGAGATTCGTTTTGAAGGTCCGACGCTTTTTGTGGGTGATATCCTTATTAAAAATGTAGGACTGAAAGATACAAGAAAAATAATTACCGAAAAGGCAGTTGGTGCAATTATCATCCCGAAAAATCAAAACAGTATTGTCACTTTGTCCTTCCTAGGGCAGCGACAAGCAATGTTGCACCATGTTGCTACTGTACTGGGCAGTTATCTAGATTCCGGTGAACCGGCATTGATTCCACTTACGAAAAGAGATATGGAGGACGGGCGAATCGCATTGTTCTTTTTGCCGCGGGAAAAAGATTTCCATCAAATCAAGGCCGTATTAGACAATGTCCCCGTATTGGATAGTGCAATCCGGATGCCTAAAGAAGCGGATAAAGGAAAATAGGGGAACTAAATCTAAAATGCGTGACGTTTAAAGGACAGTAATCTGGAGTCTGTACTATAAGGAGTTGAGTGGTTTGGAAAATCAGCATGCAGAGATTGTCGCTATCATCACGATAAAACCAGAATCACTACAGGGCGGCGGCGCGCCTGTTTTCATTGTGAAAGATCAAAAGGAATTACAGAAAATCAGCATGACACTAGAGAAGATAATGGATGCTTCAGCGCATGAAGTTGACACGGATACACTTGTTATTGTTGCACGTTAAATTTTGTCCAGGAGGCGTTTGTGAATGACGAATAAAATATGGACAACGGTTGGCAAGTCTGAACAACGAATTGATGTGGTAGAAAAATCGACGGGCAAAGTTAGATATGTTGGGGATTATTCGGTACCTGGCCTAATGCACGCGAAACTTGTGAAAAGCACTCAAGCACATGCCTTGATCAAATCCATTGACACGACTGAAGCGTGGAAAATGCCTGGCGTGCGTGCAATCGTGACAGGAGAGGTTTTCCCATTTCATATTGGCCCGATTCTTGCAGACCGCCCACCATTGGCATTCGGCAAGGTGCGGTATTATGGGGAGCCGATAGCAATTGTTGTGGCGGATTCTGAACATCAAGGAAAACTGGCGGCAAACAAGGTAAAAGTAGAATACGAACCGCTCCCCGTCGTGAATTCAGTCCAGCAGGCATTCCAAGCTGACGCACCATTAGTACATGACAATTCCGGAGACTATACAAAAATAATCGATAACGTCTATCCTGTCCCTGGTACAAATATCGGCAGTCACATTAAAATCCGTAAAGGAGATATCGGAACTATCTGGGCGAATTGTGCAGAAACGATATCGGCTTCTTATTCATTCAACCTTTCCGATCATGCCGCGATGGAAACGCGAAGTACCCGGGTGGAGATCAATCCGGACGGGAAAGTGATTATCCATTCCTGTTCTCAATCCCCCTATATGATAAAAAAGGTATTTAACCAGTTTTTTAATATTGAAGTAGGTAATGTTATCGTTCACATCCCGTTGATTGGTGGTGCTTTCGGTGGGAAAGGAGCTATTCAATTAGAGCCACTTGCTTATTTGGCATCGAAAGCTGTCGGTGGGAAAATGGTCAGGCTACAGTATGAGCGCGAAGAGGATATGATAACCGCCCCGTGTCATATCGGACTTGATGCAACGATAAAACTGGGTGTGACGAAAGAAGGGAAATTGATGGCGGGACAGTATACCTTCCTCGTTGATTCAGGTGCTTATACAGACCATGGGGCGGGTATAACGCAGGCAATTGCACTCGATTGTACGGGGCCATATAATGTTCCAAATGTATGGTGTGACTCCTACTGCATGTATACGAATCATCCGTTCGCAACGTCATACCGAGGCTATGGGCATCCCGAGCTGACTTTTGCTGTTGAGAGAACGATGGACATATTAGCTAAGCAATTGAATATGGATCCGATTGAATTACGAATATTGAATGTGATTAAACCCGGAGACACAACACCTACCCAAACAGTACTCACTACAAATAATATAGGGGATACTGAAAAATGTATTATTCGAGTAAAAGAATTGATTGGCTGGGATGAAGGGCAAAGAATCGCAGTTGGTGAAAATTTAGTGCGCGCAAAGGGAATCAGTTTGTTTTGGAAAACGTCGAAGACTGCGACGAATGCCCAAGCAGGAGCAGTTATCACATTTGAACCAGATGGAGCTGTGAATTTAAACTGTGCTGCGATTGAGCTTGGACAAGGAACGAAAACCACCCTTGCACAGATTCTTGCTGAAAAGTTGAATATGCCGATGGATAAAATTCACGTGATCATGGAAGTGAATACACAGTATGATCCACATCAATGGAGCACCGTAGCGAGCAGCACGACATTCTTAGCGGGACGTGCAGTACTAGCTGCCGCTGAAAGTGCAATTAAGCAAATGAAAAAAACGGCTTCCATCGTATTGCAATGTTCTGAAGAGGATTTGGAAGTGGGAGGCGGACGCGTCTATTTAGTACCTGACCCCGCTTACGGAGTCGAAATAAAGGACATTGCTTTAGGTTACACATTACCTAGCGGCCATGCGGTAGGCGCGCAGATTATAGGAACTGGTTCTTATATTCAGCGCCATTTGACACCGATGGATAAGGAGACTGGTTTCGGGAAACCGGGGTCATGGTGGTCTGTCGGTTCACAGGCGGTAGAAGTCGAATTGGATGAACGTAATTTCACGTACAAAATACTTAAAGCTGTCACGGTGCTTGACGGCGGTACCATTATTAATCCCATGATGGCGACGCAGCAAATGCGGGGCGGCATGTATTTAGGGTTAAGTTTTGCTAGCAGTGAATCGTTTCATTTTGATGAAAATGGGGTAGTAGAAAACGCGGATCTGCGCACTTATCATATGCTTCGTTACGGGGAACAGCCGGTAGAGTATTTGGTCGATTTTATCGAAACACCATTTGCGGACGGACCGTATGGTGCACGGGGAATCGGGGAACACGGAGTAATCGGTATGGCACCGGCGTTAGCGAATGGACTTTCCGAGGCTGCGCAAGTTGAATTGAACGAACTACCGCTCATTCCAGAATTAATATGGAAAACAAAGAAGGAGAGCGGACAATGATTGCATTCGATTTTAACTACTATAAGCCTTCAACCATTGCGGAAGCTATAGAGACGTATATTACAGCGACTAGTCTCCGAAAAAAAGTTATCTATTATTCAGGAGGAACAGAATTCATTACGTTCGCACGGACGAATAAAATGCATGCCGATGTGGTAATTGATATTAAAGGGATTCCTGAATGCAATATATGTGAAATCCAGGGAGGGCAGCTTATTATTGGTGCGGCGATTTCGTTAAATAAACTGGTGGAAACAAATCTGTTTCCCTTATTAAGCCAAACTGTTAAGCAAATTGCCAATCATTCTTCACGAAACAAAATTACGATAGGCGGTAATATAAATAGTCAATTGATATATCGGGAAGGCGTTTTACCATTTCTATTAGCGGATGCAAAGGTGAAGATCGCCTCACAGGGAGAAGAAAAAGTTGTTTCATTGAAAAAAATATTCGATCGAAAGATGACTTTAGATGAAGGCACATTCCTTGTTCAAATTATCGTCGATGCATCATTTATCGATTTGCCTTACCTTAGTTTGAAACGGACTCAAATGACTAAAGTGGGTTATCCTGTCGTCACTTTGGCGGCTTTGTTGAAAGAGAACCAAATCCGTGTCGCTTTTAGCGGGTTGTGTAGTTTTCCATTTCGTTCAAAGAAGATAGAAGCGATTGTTAATGATGATTCATTATCTGAGAGGGAAAGAATAGAACAAATAGCCTCCCATCTTCCAGCATCAATTGTGGATGACTCGCATGCATCCGCAGCTTACCGTGGATTCGTGTTAAAAAACCTGTTAGTAGATACGTTTGAAGTTTTGGAGGGGAAAAAGTGATCAATTCCATTGATACAACAAAAACAATTATTAAACTTCTTGTGAATGGTGAAACCCATGACGCGGTCATCCGGTCTGCCGATACGCTTTTGCATACATTACGCGAGCAACTTGGCTTAACTGGTGCAAAAAAAGCATGTGAAAACGGCGATTGTGGGGCTTGTACAGTCCTTGTAAACGGGGAACCAATGCATTCATGTCTATCCTTGTCAGTTGAAGCGGTAAATGAACCAATTATAACAATCGAGGGGTTGTTGGATTCTCCGGTTCAAAAAGCATTCATTGAGAAATGGGCCATTCAATGCGGCTACTGCACGTCAGGGTTTATCGTCAATGCACATGCCCTTATTGAAAAGCATCCTGACGCTGAAGATGAGACGATTGAAGAGTGGCTTCAGTCGAATCTATGCAGGTGTACGGGCTATCAGGAGATTAAAGAAGCAGTAAAAGCGGCGTTACTTGAAAAGAAAAACCTGCCTTCGACTGGTTGAATGAGTCGAAGGCAGGTTTTTAACCTTTTTTGAAGCTATTATTTCCACTATTTAGCGAGTGGATAAGCTGTAAGGTTTGCGCAGCCTGTTCGATTTGTTGCCGAACTTGCTCCAATTGTTGCTGAACTGCGGTAGTCGATTTGGTAACCGCAGTCCCTTGCATTTGAACCAGCAGCTGTGATGCTTGTTGAAGTTGATGCTGTGCTTGTTGCAACAATTGGAGGTCAGTCGTAGAAGTGCTCAACTGAATCGTTTGCATTGCCTGTTGCATTGCTTGTAGTGCTTGTTTCTTTTGACCTTGGAATTGTTGCTCCGTATGTGCTTGGTTCTTATCAGACTGTTGTTTCAAGAGGAAGACTCCTTTCGTTTGAAATAGACTTGTCCTCGTTAGTGTTAGTGAAATCAGTCCTTTTTAATCAATGATTATAGGGACAGATTTGACAATTCAAAACGATATAAAAATAACCCATCCCTGAGTAAATAGCTCATTAGGATGGGTTATTTAAGCTTATTGGTAAGCAGTTGTTACGCTGATTGAGTGGTCTTTTTTATTCTAATCAATCTAATTTCGCGTGAATTATGTCCGGAATACAAAAAAAATCCTCAACCTTACCACTTTAATGTCATTAGTAAATGACAACATTCACCTGGATTTTCATCGTTGTTTAATTCAATACGAATTCCAGTTGGACTAAAATATGTTTTGATTTTTAATGTGATGCCTGTTGATACAATTAATTCATCTACCTTTTTTGTATTTGATAGTTGTGCTGCTTCCATTAACTCATGTGCGAATTCTTTAGAGTTAACGATCTTGCTTGCTAATAAATCCGCTTGTTTCAATAGATCTTGAAATCTTAGGGCCGAAGTATTCAACACTTGCGTATTTATAGATGGAAAAGGACTTGGCGGTCTTAAAATGGTCTGTGGTTGAACATGCTCGTTGTACAGCCACCGTGGATTAGAATAAGGATTGGCCCAGTGTGGATAAGGGTTATAGTGCATAAGAGTGCCTCCATTCCAAGTATCGGGTATCCTATCCTATGTTCAGTGACTCTGTACGGTTAAGGTTATTGGAAGTATCGATAATGAAAACTAGCGTATTTTTCGGATAGTAAAGTTGTCTTCCAGTAACAACCAATTTTGTGGGAATGGGTAACCAAGAACCCAGTAACTAATTCCGCGTAAATTATAGTCCTTTACCACATCAAACTTTGCCTGTGCACTGCGGGCATCTTCGAACCAGACTTCGTGGTTACGCCCCTCTGCATCCGTGTAGCGATAAAATGGTGACTGCGCTATTGGGTCATATTGAATGGCCACCCCATATTGAATAGCCCGGCGAATTGCTTCCTGTTGGCTAAATGTTTCTGCCTCTTGTCCTTGCACATGAGGAAGTAACCAGTCGCGCGCATAGATTTGAAAACCAAACAAGATTTTGTTTCTTGGTATTACGGTAACAGCGTAATCCAGCACCCTTTTTATTTCATTTAGCGGTGAAATTGCCTGTGGAGGACCTAATCGATAACCCCATTCATAGGTCATCAATACGACGAAATCGACAATTCTTCCGTGTTCTGCGTAATCATGTGCTTCATATAACAACCCTTTTTGCTCATCGCTAATCTTTGGAGCAAGGGCTGTTGAGACGGAATAACCTTCCGGATGCAAGCGATCCACTGCACGCTGCAAAAATTGGTTATAGTTTTCACGGTCGGCCGGCAACACATTTTCAAAGTCAATATTTAATCCTTGATAGCCTTTTTCTTTCATGACTTTTAAAATATTTGTTAATAAAACATCCTGGATATCAGTACTTGCAAGGACTGAATGCGCCAGACTAGATCCAGCGGCCGTGGCACTGAAATTTGTAATGGCCATCACAGGAACAACTCTTTCGGCAGCGGCAGATTGAAGCATAGCGGTATCGTCGATGGTACTTAGCCCACCATCTTCACGAATCGTATAAACAAAAGGCATCCAATAGGTTAAATATTGGCCAACTTCTTGAATTTCCCTAGCGCCTGTTTCCCCAGTATTGATTGTGTAAGCATTCACATCAATAACTGGTTTATGGGCGGGGATGGTTAAAATAGTTTCGGATAAAATCATATTGGGATTTTGAATTTGATTTATCTTACTAATTTCTTCGACAGTTGTACCATAACGCTGTGCAATTTGTGTTAAATTCTCACCAGGTTGTACAGTATGTGTCTGAGTAGGTGTTGGAACGACTAGAGCCAACCCACTTACTAGTTTACTTGGACTTTCCAACTGGTTGGCTGTCACGATTTGAGTTACGGTGACGCCGTAACGTTGTGCAATCAACCATAATGTTTCCCCTGGATGTACTACATGAATTTGCATATAGTTCTCTCCTCATATATTCATCTCTTTTATGATATTCAAAAGGGACGGGGGATAGTATTGCAAGAGTGTGAAATACCTCTTTTTGTATTTTTGAAGGTATTATTCCCGCTGTTAAATGATTGAATATATATATGTCACTACTTGTAGATAATCTCAGTAAAAAAGGACGGACTATGGCAATTAACGGACTTCCTAATCATGATATCTAATTACCAAGAATAGTTTTTCATAAATAAATTATTAAAATACCCATAAGATCTCCCCATGCCATCATTAGATAAAGAGAAAGAAGAATTTTCATTCTGGAGGTGGATGGTCATGGCGAAAAGAAACCGAGGAAAAGCAATAAAAAAGCTCCCTTCAAAAGGAAGAGGAGACTGTCCGTTGTGTACTCGAAATAGAATTAAGTTATTATACAATCATAAAACGGAAGCGAAAGAACTCATTAAAGTATGTAAAAACTGCAGGGATAGATAAGCTTACAAGGCTACTTTAAACGACTTTTTCATTTTAAATGTAAGGCATCTTTTTAGATGCCTTTATATTTACATAAAAATGATGATAGAGGTATAAATCTTTCATACAGGAATAGTGGAATTTGGGTTTGGAGGAACGTATGTATGGTATAATAGAAGAGTAATAGAATAGGTGACTCAAGGGTGGTCGGCTCACTTCCGTACGAAAGGGGGTGGTGCCAATGACAGTATTCGAATCGTTAATGTTTGCAATTTCTTTTGCAACATTGATCGTATTGGTACTTGCATTTAACCATAAAAAATAACCCATCCTTGAGTTAAAGGCTCGATGGGTTATCCCTGTCATTTTGCCAATCCCCTTGTAGGGAACCTGCTTATTACATTGACCGTTTGGTGTTAGCGCACCAAGCGGTCTTTTTTATTGTATTCTAATCTTATTCTTATTATACGTTTGAGGGGTTTAACTTTCAAGTGTTTGATTCGAATAAGCTTTTGGATATTTGTATTCTCGAATGAGCTCGGCAAACAATTTAATCATGTTGCGATGAAACCGCATGGTATATTAATGAAAAAGGGGTTGCTGTGTGTGAGGAATGAATTAACGATTAAGGAGCTTCAAACACGTAATGAAATTGTTGAAGCATATCCGATTATGAGGCAGTTGCGAACACATTTGGATGAAGATACCTACTTGGAATTAGTCTGTGAAGCACAGAGAAAGATCGTTACCAACTGTCTGTGTACAAAGTGAAAGGGATATCGTTGCAGTAATCGGTTTCAAGCCAATAATCACACTTTATTATGGTCGATTCATTTGGATTTGTGATTTGGTGACGGATACCACGAAACGGTCTAGTGGGTATGGGGAGAAGTTACTTACCTATGTCCATAAGTGGGCAAAAGACAACGGCTATGAAAGTGTTGCGCTGTCATCAGGCTTGCAACGAACAGCGCACATAGGTTCTATGAAGAGAAAATGGAGTATGACAAAGTGAGTTATGTATTAAAAAAGTCGTTAGAATAGATATTTAAGATAAACAGGGAAGTTAGGTGGTGTATTACTTGGATAACGAATGGTTAGTCATCTGGTTTAATAACAGCGGGACGGTATGAAGTATGAAATCTGAAGAGACTATCGTTGGGGAAGTACTGGCAGACAAAAGTGGAAGAGTTATTTCATCATGAACTATTAGTTAATCTAAGAACGTCTGTATGGTATAATTAAGAGGTAATAGAATAGGTGACTCAAGGGTGGTCGGCTCACTCCCCATGAAAGGGGGTGATGTCGATGTCAGTTTTTGAAACGTTAATGTTTGCTGTAGCTTTCGCAACTTTAATTGTGTTGATTCTGTCATTTAACCATAAAAAATAACCCATCCTTGAGTTAACGGCTCATAGGGATGGGTTATTCTCACTCCGTAAGTGCTGATCCCCTTGTAGGGAACCGACTATTGCATTGATTGATCGATGCTACAACATCGATCAATCTTTTTTTATTCTAGTCAAGCTATATCCTCATTATACGTTTGAATTGCGCCCCTGACAACTTATTAGTATATTTGGATTTAAGTAAATAGCTTAAAGGGAATAGTTCCGATCTTTACCGCCCTAGAAACTCACTTATTATTTCACATCGCTTACTACCTGACTTCCAAATTTTTCTATACTCGAATTGGCTTCTTGTTAAAATCCACTTGAGTTTTCAGCTTCACGCAAGTTGACGAGGCAGGCGGTGTTATCACCCATGAATCAATGAAAAAATAAGGAGTGATTTAATTGAAGGTCGCATTTTTTGATAGGGATGGGACTATTATTGAAGACTATCCTGACCACAAGTGGACGGATATAAAGAATCCTGTGTTTTTAGCCGATTCAGTTCAGACTTTAAAGAGCGTTGACCAAAGAGGCTATGAAATAATTATCATCACGAACCAATATCTAATAAACGAAGGATTTATATCATTAGAGCAGTACCATGACATTACAGCAAAGATGCTATATGAATTATCATGTCATAAAATAAAAATCCTGGATGTATTTCACTGTCCTCACAGTAGGGATGAAGGTTGTGATTGTATAAAACCTCAAACCGGGATGATTATGAATGCAATACTGAAATACCCAAATATAAATATTGATCAATCATTTATGATTGGCGACTCAATCGTTGATGTAGAACTAGCTATCAACATGAAGATGAAGGGGTTTGGAATAGGGGTAGGTTCATCTTCCAATATGAAAAACATTTACGTTCTGGACAATCTCAAAGAGGTACTCGCTTATATATAAATTCACTCCTTATAAGATATGTAATCGCCTATCCTCTTTATCAGCCATCATTTCGTATTCTTAACCAGTGATGACTCTAAGAGGCGAGACGAAACTACAACTTCGAGTGAGGAAATTGTATAATTAGACAAAAGCATTTTAGGAATTGTCTATTGGAATAATAATAATCCTATCTGATCCAACGGGAAAAGGGGTTATAAAATTGAACGCTATGAATAATGAATCAATTCCAATCAACTTAGTAGCTGATTTTGATGAGTTTGTTAGCTATATAAGCGGACATGTAGTTCAGCTAACAAAGGCAAAAGAGTACATATCAAGAAAGCATCTGCCCGCGATTAATGAACGTATGACCATAAGAACCAAGGATTGTACATCGTATACTGAACAGGCCTATTATTCTTTCATCCATTTCATCTATCACTTGGCTTTAAGCGGATGTTTGCTGGAAAAGGTGTCGGTAAAATCGGGACCGCTCCAACTGAAAGTAACAGAAAGAATGGATTTGTATAAAGAATTAACAGATGTAGAAAAATACTTTTTTTACTCGAAACGTTCTGGGTCGATGTGAATTGGGCGAGACTTCAGGATAAACAACATAATTCAATAGCTTTAACGCTCCCCGAAGTGTTTTCTATATTAAGTCGGGATGAGCCAGGACGAACTTGGGTAGTGAAGAACCCAAAAACCGATGTCGGGCGGATACTAGCAAGTTGTACATATGATTGGTATTACTTCAATCTCTATTTTGAGTGGTTGGGTTTATGGATTTGCGAAGAGGATGTAGAACGTAAAGAACAACGTGATAGCAAAAGTGTATATTACGCCAAAAAGATTGAGGTTACGCAGTTCGGTACTCAAATGATGCCTATTTTACTTATTTCGCGAAACGTATGTGCATGGAATATCGCGTTGCGTCGGGAAGATGGAGAGTTCAATGTTATACCAGGTTCAATATTAGATGGGAGATTCGGTGCGTATTTATCCGATGAAGACCAAAGCGCCCAGCCATTTTTTCAACCGTTTATAAATTTATTTTCAAAAGATGAATTGATGCATACCTTGCCTAGAAACCGAAAGCAATTCATTGATGGTCGTTACACGTTTAAGGTTTCACTAACAAATAAAATATGGAGAAAACTAACTTTTTCAGCTAAGCATACAATGGACGATTTCCATCAAATCATTATCAAAGCATTTGAATTTGACGATGATCATCTGTATTCTTTTTTCATGGATGGTGAAAAATGGTCACATGATTGTATCGCATCTCCTAATGATGACTTTGGTCATGCGGATGCTTCTAAAATACAAATTTGTGCTGTTGGTTTTATCACGAGGCAAAAGTTTCTGTATATTTACGATTATGGTGACGAATGGACATTTTTAATAGAAGTAGATGACATAAACGAGAATGCTGAACAAATACTTAATCCTTATGTGCAAGAGACAAGGGGAGAGGCACCAGAGCAATACAGTGACTTCTACTAATTAAAGTAATTAATGAGTAATCACTAACACCATGGAGAAAGGCGAGTGTTTTCAAATGACTATACCAATTAACCAAAGAAAATCAGAGCATATTCAAATCACGTTGAATGAGCACGTAACGGGTGACACTATCACAACCGGCTTCGAGAAGGTTAAATTTATCCATAATGCGTTGCCTGAAATCAATTTCAATGATATCGCAATCGATACGACATTTTTAGGTCATGATTGCAAAACACCATTTATTATCAGTTCGATGACGGGCGGGGCTGCATTTGCAGAAACAATTAATCGGAATCTTGCCGAAGCTGCAGAACAAAGAGGCTGGGGATTAGCTTTGGGTTCGACACGAGCGCTGATAGAAAGTGCGGAACATCGAGCTTCTTTTCAAGTAAGGAAATATGCACCGAGCATCCCAATAATCGCTAATTTAGGCGCGGTTCAGCTTAACTATGGCTTTGGCGTAGATGAATGTCGCCGAATCATTGACATAACAGAGGCGAATGCACTTGTCCTCCATTTGAACAGTATTCAGGAAGTGATTCAACCAGAAGGAAATACGGATTTCAAAGATTTATTGGAGAAAATTGAACGACTTTGCAGTGAGTTGGGAGTGCCAGTTGGTGTGAAGGAAGTTGGGTGGGGAATTGACGGGGCCACAGCTAAACGTTTATGCGATGCAGGCATTTCCTTTATCGACGTAGCGGGGGCAGGCGGCACATCATGGAGTCAGGTCGAAAAGTTTCGTTCAACATCTACAGTAAAGAGAAAAGCAGCTGAAGCGTTCAGTGATTGGGGCATCCCAACAGTCGAATGCATTACTTCGGTAAGGGGTAAAATTGTGGAGCAACCAATAATCGCAAGCGGTGGAATGCATACTGGCCTAGATGGAGCCAAAGCCATTGCACTTGGTGCAGACATGGTCGGATTCGGCAGATCGATTCTGAAGGAAGCCACGCAGTCTATGGAGGATGTCTTGGAAGTGATGGAAACGAGGGAATTGGAACTACGGATGGCAATGTTCGGTATAGGGTCGGCTTCGCTGGCTGAGTTGAAAGAGACGGATAGAGTCAGTTACCAGATCCGTTAACATCTAGAATACTATGTGGATAGTGAGTTATGGCAGACTTCGATGCGCCGTGGGATTACAATCACCCTGAAGAAACCGAGCGGGAATTTACGAGTTTGCTAAATTTGATTTGCCAAATAATCTACTGAATACATTGCAGGTGATTTTCAAAGAAGAAGACATGGTCAATGAGTGTATATGCAGAAGAGGCACTGTGAGAGAAGATTGAAAGGCAAGAGAAGACAGAATGATAGTTACCCTATAAAGAAAAAGAGCTGAATTTAAGCTCTTTTTTTGCTTTAATGAGATTAAAGCAAAGAAATGTCTCAAAATCCATAGGTATTCCAATTGAATCTAATAATTTATTACTAAAATGTTTAGCTGTGATAGGACTTGGAGTCATTACTTATAGTATATCTGTTTTACGAGATGGGTTACTCGACTAATTATATATGCTATAATTTTCTGAAATGTTAAATGTAGGAATGATTAATTGTCTAAAGAGGATAAATTTATAGCTATTGACGGACAAGCAGCTTACATTAAATAACCAAAAAATCCGAATTATATGCGTTATTTTTTAAGTGGTTGTTGTGCTTTTGTGTTGGAGAATAGTAGTGAATGGGATGAGAATATAAAAAAAGAATTATTTAGTGATTTATTAGACGGAAGGTATAACTAGTAGACTAATAGAGCCCAGTAGTAATCAAATTGAGGAAGGGTGTGTCAGGTGTGAATCTTATATTGACTAAAGGACTAGCTGAAAAAATAGAACAATCCGAAGTTGATGCACTGCTTTCAAGGCTGACTGCTGTACAAGAAATAAAAGGTAACCCTATGGGAGTCGACATACAAAGGTTTGGAAATGCCACAGCATTTTCAGTCAAAAATATTCCAGGGCCATCTTTTAATACGATTAAAGGGTTAAAAGATGGCGATGAGCAGTTTGTAGATCAACTAATCGAATTTTATAATGACAGAGAAATTCCTGTGCGTTTTGAGTTGACTCCTGCACACGTTTCTTCAGATTTCCTTACTTATCTCAATAAGTCAGGATTTTATCAGTCAGACTTTCATACAACTCTATATGCTTCGCTGTCCCAAGACTTAGCGCCAATTAATCCAAAGATTTTAATCCGCAGGTTGGAGAAAAATGAATTTGATACGTTTGCAGAAATTTATGCAAAAGGATTTCAAATGCCTGCATTTTTACAAAGTGGGATTGCTCAAAATAATGAAATCTTATATGACAATGAAGATTGGACTTTTTATCTTGCAATTGTTGAAAATGAACCCGCTGGAATTGGTGTGTTGTTCATTAAAGACGGGATAGCTACTCTTGCGGCGGCAGCTACTGTTCCACACTTAAGATATAAAGGAGTACAAAATGCTTTGATTAGAGAACGCATTCGTCATGCTAATACACTAAACAGCAAGTTAGTTGTAGGGCAAGCCAGATTCGGTTCCATTAGTCAAAACAATATGGAAAGAGTAGGAATGAAAATTGTCTATACAAAGGCAATTTGGGTAAAACAATAGTCTTCTTTCTTGAGTCGACATTCGGTGAATATGCTTGTAAACGATTGTTGGTACACATAGTTAGTGCTAAATAGGGGGGACTTGATAACTTAGACTCTATCTTCGGAATGACTCAGCTATTTTGATTAAAGGAGAGGTTTTTATGTTTACTTATAAAATTGATGAAAAAACAAAATTGAAAATGCTAAATCTAAATGACACAGAGCCATTATTTATGTTAACAAATCAATCCAAAGATAGTTTGAGAGAATGGTTACCATTCATTGATAGTACTAAATCCTCGGCAGATACGGAGGCCTTTATTAGGGGAACCATGAAACAATTTAGTGATAATAATGGGTTTCAAGCAGGAATTTGGTTTGAAGAACAAATTGCTGGTGTAATTGGATTTCACAAAATTGATTGGAACAACAAATCGACGAGTTTGGGGTACTGGTTAGGAAAAGGGTATGAAGGCTCAGGATTAATGACTAAATCGGTTAGGGCTTTTGTGAATCATGCGATCGGCGAGTTGGGTTTAAACAGAGTCGAGATCCGGGCGGCTGAAGAAAACACGAAGAGTAGAGCTATTCCAGAGAGATTGAATTTCACAGAGGAAGGCCGTGTTCGAGAAGCCGAATGGCTATGTGACCATTACGTGGACCATATTGTTTATGGAATGCTAGCTAAGGATTGGAACAAGAGTAATAAATAATGAAGTTTTATTTGAACAGTTGAAAATCTTTAAGGGTTCTTATAGTAAAAGAAGCATTAAAGAATGGATGATAGGTTTCAATGTGATAAAACTTGAGTGGAGGTTAATTTAATGGGAAAAGAATTTCCAATAATTGAAACTAGAAGATTAATCTTAAGAGAAGTAACAGCAGAGGATGCTAATGATGTGTTTAAATATCTATCGGATAAAGAGGTTGTGACACCTATGGGGTTAGCACCTTGCCAAACAGTAGAAGATGCTCAGAATGAAATAAGGTGGTATAAATCGATATACGAAGATGGTACAGGAATTAGATGGGGGATTACGCTAAAAGATTCTGGTGAGGTTATAGGAAGTTGTGGCTTTCTTAATATGCTTACCAAACATCATCGAGCTGAAGTCGGATATGAATTACGCAAAGATCACTGGGGTACAGGGATTGCTAGTGAAGCATTGGAAGCCGTTATTAAGTATGGCTATCAACACTATCAGTTAGAAAGAATTGAGGCTTTGATTGAACCGACGAATCTCCCGTCACAAAAGCTAGTAGAAAAGCAAGGATTTAGAAGAGAGGGATTACTGAGACATTATGAATTTACTTGTGGTAAATTCGATGATTTATATATGTACTCGATCATAAAAGCAGATCTTAATATTGACTACATAGATACTAAGTAATAGTGAGGAAATACAAATGGCGGCGGAAGAGAATGCGCTTATTAAGGAATTCCGCTTTATTGTCAATTACTAAGGTCAAATCGGTAAAAGCATTATAAAAGAAAGAAGGTCCATTGCTAATAAAATAGCAATGGACCTTCTTTTCATGGGAAATGTACTCAATAAATTGGAAACCCCATATATAAAATATTGATCAATGAGCTATTGTGAGTTTAAGTAAGTCGATAATAGTTCATACAATCCAACGCCTTAATTGGTAATGGCACGTAAGACAATCGAGAAGACGCTTTTGGGCAATTAAAATAAATTTTGATAAGGCGGCTTAACAGACTCTTTATGGAGTCTCGAAGTTGATCAATTAAGTGCACCTTAACTCTATTAACATCATCAAAAAAATAAGGCGCAAAGTTCGGTCAACTCAAAATGCGTATTGATATTGTGAACCACGATATAGTGGGGGCGGAAATGAAAATAGGGGAGCATACAGCGTTTATCCAACTAAC
This sequence comes from Sporosarcina sp. FSL K6-1540, assembly GCF_038620285.1. Classification (NCBI taxonomy): domain Bacteria; kingdom Bacillati; phylum Bacillota; class Bacilli; order Caryophanales; family Caryophanaceae; genus Sporosarcina; species Sporosarcina sp. FSL K6-1540. The sequence goes on along the minus strand of NZ_CP152018.1, from coordinate 3,991,992 downwards.
ACCAATCATGTAACATTTCCAATACAGTAAACGTTTGTTATATTAGCGAATTAAAAGAACACTAATTAAAAACACAAAGTGACTGAACGGCAGAAGAAAAACAACTATTGTTTAATGAGGTTGAAAGTAAGTTAACTGTTGAGGAAATTTAAGTTTTGAAGGTTTTAACTAACAATGTGTTCAAACGATGTTAAATCTTCATCGCAGACCAGCGTACAAGCTCGTATAAGCAGGCAATCTCAAAAAAGGATATAGTTAGCCTATTACGAAGAATCAGATGCTCTACAGCTCGTAGGAGTACAAATTAATGAGAAGGCGGCGGAAGCGAAAGTCGTCCGTAATAACGAAGCAGAATTGTTAAATAAGGGAATGCTATTTTTTTTAGCAATCCTACTGCAGGCGAAAACATTGGTCTATACGGCTATTCATTGTGGAAAAACCAAGAGCACACGTGGTTTTGGTTTTGGGGTAAATTGGATTATTCTAATTTAAGTGCCGAAATCACGAGGGTTGAACGTATGTTCCTATCGGTAGGAACATAATTGAGAGGTAAGAAACCATGTTCGAAATTTATTGTGGAAACAAAACGATATTTTAAACAAAACCAGTATATATTATCCAAGTAAAAAAGTTATTTTAGATTCTTTTGTTTAAAAACTCGTAATTTGGGTATATATAGCCCGAATAGAACACTAGTTCTATACCCTGTAAATGAGCATATTTTGTTGAGGGTATTGAATGTAATCAACGAAAAATCGTTCATTTATTAAGAAATGGCTCATCTATCAAGCTAATAGGAGGGAAGTGAAGGCTGTGTCGAGAAATCCAGGTATGACAGACGAAGCCATTATTAAAATGTATAAAAGTGGCATGTCGTTTAAAGAAATGGGTCCAATCGTCGGCCTGTCCGATCGGGCAATTCGGAATGTGATGTATAAGCATGGGATTTCAATGAATCGAGAACAATACTCTGGCCAACCTAGAAAGCATAAAGTGAATGAAGACTATTTTAAAGTATGGACACACGAAATGGCTTGGGTGTTAGGTTTATTCGTGACAGATGGACATGTGAATAAACAACTCCATAGCATATACTTTTCTCAAAAAGATGAACGTATTCTTCAATTGATTGCCAAGTACATGGAGGCAGACTATGTGCTTGTAGCTACAGGGCCAACAAAAACTACACCAACTTTAATCATTAATTCTAAAGAGATTAAAAAGGATCTTAAAATGTTGGGGATAATTTCTAATAAATCATTATCAGTTCCATTTCCCAATGTGCCAGAAGAATATTTAGCGTCGTTTGTAAGAGGCGTTATTGATGGGGATGGCTGGGTACAAAAATCAGGTTACGTTATGAATGTTACGTCAGGCAGTCAGGATTTTGCAGCTAGGCTCTTGTTCGTATTTCAATCATGGCAATTACGTTCAGAAATCACGATAACAGTAAGTCCGGCTGGAAATTATATTTATCGTATTTGGGTAAAAGGCAAATACGAGCTTCCAAAACTTGCGGAAATTATATATAATAATGCAGCATCTGATAATTTTATCTTACACAAAAGACAGCGAATGTCACAACGTTATTTCATATAGTAAGTAAAGAGTCCAGAATTAAATTTGAAATTTGATAAGGAGTGAATTAATTATGTGGAAGCTTGTAGATGGCAGATTGATTCAAACGACGGATACAGCAAGGACCAATTTTGTCACTAATATTAGTCAATCAATATTGGAAGATCTTAGATCCGTTGCAAAAGAAAATAACACGCATGTTAACTATTTAATTGAAAGTGGATTACAGTCATTATTGTCTGAAAATCAAATCTCATATAATAAAGATACTCGGCCAAAAGATCGAATAGCATTCAATAACAGCTGTGATAAAGAATTGCTTAATGAGGTTAAGCAGTTTGCCAAAGCGCATAAGTTATTCCTAAATGATGTGATAGAATATAGCGTTCAGTTCATAGATGTTGAAGATGCAAAGAAATCTAGTCATAGATACAGGATAGAGCTATGAATTTACGAGTTCATAGAACTACATGGTCATAATATATATTATCGGTAGTTGCGTTTCATTCGATAAGTATACTTGAAACAGTGAGATAAAACGGAAATTGTACAATGACAAGAATGTTTAAACTAAATGTTTAAACTAACTAAACAAGAAAACCTATACTAATTAGACTTTCTTGTTTAGTTTATTTGTACAAAACCCTATGGATTCATTGGTTAACACTTATTTATTCAGGCATCTAATAAATATTAGCTAATCCATTTAATTTTCAATCGTCTTTCGTCATCTTAATTACAAGACCCTGATAATTACTAACGCTACCCATTTGTCATCCATACAGCAAAAACACTGTACCACAGACTGTTATGAGAGTTTTCATGAAAGTTGAAAATGTTAAAGTATTACGCCTGAAAAGTCCCCTTTTAATACTTCTTTTTCATCCTGATTTTCACATACAAAAGATGCAGTAATAGCTGTTCTATTGTTTTTATTTTCTTGCCTTTCGTATTTTTCGATTTTAACTTCACAAATTATTGTATCACCAGTAAAAACAGGCCTTAAAAACTCAAAATTCATCGTACGAGCTAGCACATTATTGTCTCCACCTACTTTTGTTGGCAAAGTTGCCGTTAGTAACCCTTGAACTACAAGTCTTCCTTGTTCATCTGGGGTCAAGTGATGAATCCCTTCATCACCTGAAATCTCTATAAATAATTCAACATCCCTTACTGTAAATGACCGTTCAAACGTAATTATATCTCCTACTTTTAATGGCATATAAATTTCCCCCCTGAAGGTTTTATACTGTGTCGTTTATTAGGTGTGAATATTATGACTATTGAGAGCGGTATTCAACTATCCTTCTTCGTTATAAAAAGAGACTATTACTATCAGGTAAGATTCAACAGTTTTCCATCCACTTCCCACCTATTTTATTTATGTGACAAAGTAATGGGGTTCCCAATCTTTAGGTTTTATGTTCTTATTCATCCATTTCTCTTGTGGTGCTTGGTATGGCGCGGTAGCGATTAAATAATTGTTGTGCCAGCTAGCTGCACCGGAACGAATCATTTCATCGAGCAGGATTTGAATAAATTCTTCTGGCTGAACCTGGAAAGAGTAGCGTGCAAAATCTTGGAACCAGCCACATTTTAGTAGATAGTTACCGATATCTTCTTTTGCCAATCCGTTTTTAATGATTAGTGTGAATGAAAAAATCCTCTTGCAGGCATGCCATGAAACTTTGTCTGGCATACTAAGCCACTTTTCAAACCGTTTCCTCGCTGCATCAATGGCGGCCAGGGGATTCTCCATTTGAGGTCCATGCCCTGAATATGCCTGCTGAATCCGGAGCATAGACAACCGATCCAAACTTTCTAGTGATCGTTGGATAGATGAAACACCTTCGCGAAAGATATTCAACCATCCGATATCATTTTTGTGAAAGAGATCCCCGCAAATTAATATCTCTTCTTCAGGTTCATATAAAGAAATATGCCCTAACGTATGTCCAGGTGTATGCAGGACATTGAAGGTTCTCCTTCCCGTATTAATCTCATCGTTATCCAAGAGCCTTAGATCGACCCGATAAGGTTCCACAGGCTGATCTAACCATTCTGAACCGCATGCTTCAGTATCACAAGAATTAATTAAATCGGCTTCCCATTTATGAGCAGCAATCTTAACGCCATAATTTTTTTGAAGTTGATAATTGCCGCCTACATGGTCACTATGATAGTGCGTGTTAACGATGAGATGTAATTCTTCTGGTGAAACACCTTCTTCTTTAATTAATAGCTCAGTATCTTTCACATCACTTCCAAAACCAGTATCAATAAGAATCGGGAGCTGATCCTTAATAAGAATCATATTTGCACTTGGAAATTTTCTTTCAAAGAAAATAATATTGGATTTTTTCAGAAGCCATTCCTCCTTAAATTCAATGACTAAACAATTCTTTCTGCCACATCTATCAGATTTGAATTAACCTTATTTACACACCGACCTGACAAGAACCAAGTCTAACAATATGATATCTGTCTAGTAGTATTTCAGCATGCTATTCCATTAACATTGGTGATGAAATAATAATTAATACGAAAATCTTTTCTTTAATTTAAATGAGACATATATTCAAATGCCGTTATTCCATAGACGCTTTTAAAGTGTCTATTAAAATGGGTTAAATCAACAAAACCACATTCAGCTACTGCTGAATAAATATCTCCATTTTTACCTAATAACTGCTTTGCATGTTCTATCTTGCAGTTAAGAAAGTATTGGTATGGTGTGATACCAGTATGAGCCTTGAATAACCTGATAAACTGGAACTTCGATATATTAAGCTCTGCACAGATCTCGTCAAGTTTAATGACAGTTTCCAAGTTGGTATGCAGCATATCCTTTGCTATTCTAATTAGAGAGTCGTCTTTTTTAGTGTCCGTGGAAAGATTAGTTTGAATTAGGCTATCTGTGAGGGATATTAGTAATTCACTGCACAAAGTCTCGTCTTTTTCATTTAATATCGCATGGGATAGACGTAATACTCTTTGTTCAAGTCCATGATCATACACAATGGGGGTTGAAAAACGCACCAAATCCTTTTTCTCAATGACCTCCAACAGCAGTTGTTGTTCAATATAGAGCATGACATAATCAAGGCCTGTCTCATCATGTGCCATTCCGTCGTGTGCCTGTTCTGGATTAAAAAGCATCACACCATTTTGATAGGATAATTGTAAACTGCCATCTAAATTGTACTCTTGAATACCACGCAATGTTACCCCTATTGCATACTCCTGGTGAGAGTGCTTTTTATATGTAAAGTCAGTGATACTTGCAGCCAACGCAGTAATACCCGCCGATTTTTTATAGATAAATTTGTCCATTTAATTCACCTCAACATTAGCATTCCTACAACCATATCATGATTGCAGCATAAACTAAAAATAATGCCATAATAATATTAACAACTTTTTCATGCTTCTGTAAAAACTTCTTGAAGATTGTACCGAAAAGAACCCATGTCATAAATGCTAAAAACCCAATAAGTGTTATAACTATAACACTTATTGTTACCGCAGGAATTGCGGTATAATAGGGCAAAATAAAGCTAGGAAATACAGTCATTGTAAATGTTACTACTTTTGGATTTAAAAACTGCATGAGAAATCCTGACATAAAGGTCCCAGTCTGGTTTACGGTTTGTTTTGATTTATCCGTTTTACAGATTTGATAAGCAAGAAAGAGCATATAAATGCTTCCGATTATCTGCATAACAATCAAAATTTTCGGAATTACCGTTATAAGCATTGTATTCAACATAGCAGATAGGGCAAGCAATAAACCAAAAGCAATCGTTGCTCCATATGTATACTGCATTGCCCTTTTTGTCCCATGCTTATTCACAGTGGATAGTATGTCGATATTAGTCGGTCCTGGTGTGAAAGTAATAATAAAACAGTATATTAAAAAAGATGTAATATTCATGAGTAAACTCCTTTCACGTTTTCTCATGTAACTATACATCTTTATATTTAGTGGCTATAGTATGTTATTGCAGGATTAAAGCTTCTGTAATGTTAACTCTACAAATTCAGGATGCCGATATGTTGTATTTCATTCTGTAGCACAGATTAAAAGATGGATTTTACTAGTCATTGGGGAATATATGTGGTGAACTCGGACCTCGTGTCCAAGTGTTTAGAGGTTCCTGTCCTTGTAAAAAAACTTAAAAAACGTTCATCAAGCATTTACCGATGCTTGATGAACGTTTTTTAAGTCACTCTATGCTGATTTAAAAAAGTAAATCAGCTGAACTTCATTACAAATCCTGTACTTTTAGCAGTAAAACCATTTTTCAAATAAAATGAGTGAGCATCTTCCCTTTCAGCTCTATTTCCGCTATTTAAAGTGATTGCACTTCCACCTTTTTCAATAATGATTTCTTTTGCTCTTGCGATGAGCTGTTTACCAATACCATTTTTTCTATAGTGTTGATTCACTATTAAGCAGACAACTCTACCGTAACAACCACTAAATTCATATGATAGCCCAATGTATAATCCCAGTAGTCCTACTACTTGATTATCAATTTCCGCAACAAGAGTATGATAATCAGGATTGCAATTTAACTTCGATAATCTTTTAGTTACTTCCCTTTCGGTTGTTTCATACCCTAATTCAGACATAAGAGAAGTTATATCAGCTAAATCTGTTCCATGTGCATATCGTATTAATACCATGTAATCACCCCTTTCAAAGTAAAGTAACCTGCACCTATTACATCGATAAATACCAACATAAATCTCTTCTTCCCTATTGATTAAGTTACATTACTTAGTTCCCTCAATCTGCTTCTTCATAATAATGTTTATGCTGCTGACTAAAGACTTGAATACAAAGCAACAGCGTCATGACTACTGCGATACTAGCGAATCCAATAGCTGCCGTTTGTAGTGAGAACCACTCAGAAATCAGTCCTAGGGTAAAGGTAAATACAATTTGCATAAAGCTTTGGAACATCGACGCCAAACTACCAAAACGTCCCATGATCGCTGTCGGTACATTACTCTGGTAAAAAGTATCATAGCCTGCATTGCAAAATGCCATAAAGAATCCTAAAAAGATAAAAGCCACTGTTGCCGTCAAAAAATCAACTGTACTGTAGAACAACAAATAGCCGACTGCTGTTAAGACCATTCCAATACCTAAATACAATTGCAATGAGAAGCGCTTTGCAAAGGCGGCTGAAGCCGCTGCGCCTATTAATGCACCTACACCTGCAATACTGACGATGAGGCCATATAGTTGGTCAGACTGTGCTAGATCCTGCTTGATAAATGTGACCTCTTGGGAATCTAAAGCAAAAGCAATCATAAGCGAGGTCTGGAACAGCAAATAAACCTTCATAAAATAAGGATCCTGCTTAATGAACCCTTTTACAACTTGCCAATCAGAAGCCAGTATCTTCAAAGTAATTGGCTCACGTTGATTTAAGTTTTCATTTTCTACGTCAGGCAACCTTGCAATACAAAATGCACAGAAAAAGAACGTAACCGCGTTTAAAATCACACACCAAGTTGTACCAAATAAGGCGATGAGTACACCGGCTAGTGCTGGTCCGATTAAAAATGAACCTGAATTCATCATACTCATGATCGAGTTAAAACTTCTTCGATCGGTTTCAACCACAAATTTTGTGATATAAAAGGTCGAACTTGGACCAAAAAATGCTCCAGCGATATTTGTCGCAAATAGAATGGAGTAGACAATCCACAGCGAATCAAGAAATGGAACAAGTAAAATAAGCGAACCCCTTAGGACATCTGCTAAGACCATCAATTTTCGTTTATTAACACGATCAATGATGGAACCTGCCCAGAAATTTGTCAGCATTCGTGCAATTGGTCCGACAATGTAAATCCCTGCGACCGCAGCCGCTGAACCAGTCATATCTAGTACTAAAATATTTAACGCAATTAAATAAACCCAGTTTCCAAAAAATGAAACGCCTATACCACTTAACAGAAGTGAGTACTTCTTCCAAATTTTCATTGAAATCTCCCTGTATTCTTCGATGCCCTAAATTTCTAATTTAAGCTTATCAAATTTTTGGGGTAGAAATAGTTAGTTTTGGGGCAATAATGTGGATATTATGGGGTGAAAAGTTGAACCCCACTTGATTAAGTGGATAAATTCTGCTAAAAAGCTTATAATTAAAGAGTATAGAAAGGAGTCGTTTAGTGTGAAGGAAATTCAATTAAATTCTCCTGAGTTTAACCGCGTATTGAAAAATATGCAGCTTGAAAACTTACATTTAAGTCATTCGCTGCAACAAAAAGCTCTTGAAATTGTCAATTCGGGTATGCCAGTAACGCCTGCTTTGATTAAGGAAGCTTTGGCAAATGGCGAAATACAATGAATTTGAAAATGACGATTATCTTTTAACCACAAATTTGTTAGGTGTGACAAACTTTGCTGAGCTTGAGCAGGCCGAGGCGTTTACTTTCTCGATTCGTGCAACTCAAATTGAACAAGGCGCATACAACATCATGGATTTTTCGCTCATCAATTTTGTTGGACTTCACCGACATTTATTCCAAGACATTTACTCGTTTGCGGGACAATTCCGTGATTTGCAATTGATGAAAGGTAATACTCGCTTTTGCCAAGTACAATATATGGAGGCGTACGCGTCTAGTTTATTCACTCAATTAGACAATGAACCTGACTGGGATACTCTAGAGTATGCAGTTAAAAGGTTGGCTTATTTCAAATCAGAGCTGAATATGCTGCATCCATTTCGTGAAGGTAATGGTCGAACAATTCGTATTTTCCTACAAGCCTTTGCGAAGTCCAAAAGATTTTTATGGACATATGACAAAATCGATCGTGACGAATACATGCGAGCTATGATACGTGCAGTAACAAGTGAAGATTTCCTTGAAAAGTTATTGCTAGATACATTAAAACCCATAGATTAAATGCCGACGAACTTCCAAAATGGAAAGTTCGTTTTTTACATTATGTATAGAAAAAACCGCAAAAAGTTAAATACTTTTTGCGGCGATTTGTTTGGGTTGTTCTAATATGATATTTCTTTTTTTCATCTGAACAAAGAAAATTGCTGTCATGCTTAAACTGATTAATCCGAAAATGATAACCATTGATTGCAATCCGATAATATCGAGAAATGCACCTGCTGTTAGTAAAACGACCTGGAACATAACCCGTTCTAACATATTGCGGAACGAGAAGAATCGGCCATGGTACTCTTTTGGCATCTGTTTCTGAAATATAACCATTGCTGTTGGGAAAAAACAACCTAAGGCAAATCCAAGTACGGCAAAAGCACTTAACGTAATTACTATACTGTCTGCAAAAAAGAGCATGAATTCTGCTACTGCTACCATCGTTGCAAAGGAAAATAAGATTGTCGTCGTGCGCCATTTTTTAGAAATATACTTCACGGCAAATGTTCCGACCATGAATGCTACCCCTTCAAATGTATAAATAAGTCCTTTAATCGATGCAGAATCCTGGATTTCACTAATATTAATGACAATTAGATTGAATGATCCGATGAAAAGCAATGGAATAAGCGTCATAATGAGTGTCATGCCGACAGCAGGATATGCTTTCAACACAGGAAAAACTTCCATGAATCCACCCTTGTTACCCACCGATTTCACTTTGGCCTCTCTTCCCTCTCCCTCATCGATGCGCAACATCATTGTAAATAGTAGTAGGGCCCCGTAAGCAATCATAGATATCCAGTAGAGCGACATAAGCGACCAGTAGACGAGCATAATGCCCGCTAAGGCGGTGCCAAGCACACGTGAGATCGTAGCAACGTTCATATGCCACCCATTCATCGTCAGCAAATCATCATCTTTGACGACAAGCGGAATGGTTGCCTGCAGTGCAGGGAAGTAAAAGGTAGCAGATAGTTGAATGCTAACCATGAATGCAACCATCCACCAAACAGATCCGGTTGATATAGCAATCAGCATAAAGATAACACTGAGCATACGCCCTGCGCCTGATATAAGAAGTACGGTTTTTTTCTTTGATTGGTCTATGATTTTCCCTGCTAGCGGTCCCGCAATAATTCCCGCAAGAAGTCCTGCTGACATTATTAGTGCTTTAACGAAATCGGAAGGGATTTTTTCTTGCATAAACTCGAGATTTCCGATTATTCCCGTCCATAATCCTAAGCCTGCAATCATTTCCCCCGTTAATATTATCCAAATGTTTCTATTTTTCCACATACCCTATCCCCGTTCTATTATTAATAATTACTCAAAAAGTTCACACTTTTATAGGGTGTGCCATATTCTATATAGGTTGAAGAATTGAATGCGGTATATAAACTAGCGTAGGCGCCTGACAGTGGTAGCCGAAGCGTAATTCAATGAAATCAATCATTCAACCTATCTAGTACAAGTTCTCTTTTTGAACGTGCAATTTGTTTCGCTTATCGAACTATTATACGTTAGAAAAAATTAAAAGTCATGGGAAGATACTCCCATGACTTTTAAAGTTATTTATTCAATTTCAGCTTTTGGATCCTTGTAGATATGTGTTATGCTGCCATCTTTTTTCTCATCGACTAAACTACTACCGTTTGAATAGCGGTCAACTGGTCGCAATGATCCTGCTAAGATAGGGATTTTACTTCCCTTTTCCGTCGCTAAAACAATAATTTCATCATTTTTCACCATTAACGCCCCGCTAACACGATACGGATTTGACTTCAGTTCCTTCAGAACAACATTACCTCTTTGCGCTCTGGAAGCACTTTCGAGCTCTTTTAAGCCCATTCTTTTCACGCTGCCTCGCTGTGTCGCGATTAAGACGGAAGCCCCGTCATCTGAATTAATCTCCATAGCAACAAGCAGATCATCGTCCTTAAGGTTAATGCCACGTACACCGGCAGTCCTAATACCTGTTACTGATAACTCAGTAAGCGGGAAGCGTAGCGCATAGGCTTGCTGTGTGAAGAGGATAACATCTTCGTCCCCCCTAACGAGCCTTGCGTCAATCATTACATCATCCTTTTTCACGCCCATCGCTTTAAACAACCTTGAATAGCGCTGGACTTTAAAATCGGCAAGTTTTGATTGTTTGATTAGCCCATTTTGCGATGCTGTGACGATTAACGCTTCTTCATCGAAGTTTTCAAGGCCAATCGCTGCAACAATCGTTTCATTTTGCCCGAGTGGGATGATACTTGAGATATGTTGCCCAAGATCTTTCCATCTAATATCTGGCAACTCATGAATAGGCTGATAGAGATAGTTCCCTGCAGAAGTGAACAGCAAGAGATGATGCTGCGTGTTCATTGGCGCTTCTAATAGCGTATAATCGGATTCCTTCATTTCCTGTCCCGTGCCGTTTGAAGCGCTGTAAGAGCGGACGCTAGTGCGTTTCACATAGCCGTCTTTTGTGACGGATACAATAACTTCTTCACTTGGAACAAGGATATCAAGATCGACTTTAATTTCTTCGATTTTTTCCTCGATAACAGAGCGTCTTGGTTCTGCAAATTGTTTACGGATGTCAAGGAGCTCTTTTTTGATGACTGCAGAAAGTTTTTTATCACTTTTCAAAATTGCATCAAGCTGTTCAATCAGTTTTCGGAGTTCAGCATCTTCCTGCTGAAGTTCAGTAATATCCGTGTTCGTCAGTCTATAAAGCTGTAGCGAAACGATTGCTTCAGCTTGTATTTCGGAGAATTCGAATTTCGAGATGATATTATTTTTAGCATCACGTTTGTCTTTTGATGCGCGAATCGCTTTGATTACTTCATCCAAAATCGATAAAGCTTTCATAAGCCCTTCGACGATATGGAGTCGGTCTTGCGCTTTTTGGATATCATATTGGGATCTACGTGTGACAACTTCTTTTTGATGGCCAATATAGGCATCAAGCAACATCGGCAGTGACATTAATGTCGGTCTGCGCCCAGAGATGGCAATCATGTTGAAGTTATACGTCACTTGCAGGTCTGTATTTTTAAGAAGATATTGCAAGATCGCATTACCGTCGACGTCTTTTTTTAGCTCTATGACAACACGGAGGCCAGTCCGGTCCGATTCGTCCCTGACATCTGCGATACCATCTAGTTTTCGATCATGACGAAGCTCATCCATCTTCCTCACCATATTTGCCTTGTTAACGTCATATGGGATTTCCGTCACAACGATTTGCGATTTACCGCCTTTTAAGGGTTCGATGAACGACTTCGATCTGATGATAAAGCGTCCTTTTCCGGTCTCGTAGGCTGTTTTAATACCGTTTGTTCCTTGGATAGTACCGCCAGTTGGAAAATCAGGTCCTTTGATAACTGTCATCAATTCATCGACCGTAACATCCGGTTTGTCCATCCGCATAAGGACCGCATCAAGTACTTCATGAAGCGCATGTGGCGGGATATCCGTCGCATATCCTGCAGAAATACCTGTTGAACCGTTGACGAGCAAGTTTGGATATCTTGCGGGTAAAACAGTTGGTTCAGGTTCAGTATCATCGAAGTTTGGTATGAAATCGACAGTATTTTTACCCAGGTCACGTAGCATTTGCCCTGCTATTGTGGAAAGGCGTGCTTCTGTATACCGCATTGCAGCAGCCGAATCTCCATCGACTGAACCGTTATTTCCTTGCATTTCCACTAACATATGACGCAGTTTCCAATCTTGGCTCATCCGTACCATTGCTTCGTAGACGGATGTGTCACCGTGTGGATGATAGTTCCCGATGACATTCCCGACTGTTTTTGCGGATTTCCGGAATGCTTTCTCATGTGTATTACCTTCGTGGAACATCGCATACAAAATACGCCGCTGAACGGGTTTTAAGCCATCGCGTGCGTCAGGCAATGCCCGGTCCTGGATGATGTACTTACTATATCGTCCAAACCGGTCACCGATCACTTCTTCCAGGGGAAGGTCTTGGTAGCTTTCTGATGGTGTCATTCAAAATCCCCCTCAACGTGCAAAAATTCGTTGTCTAAAATATTGTGCTCTTCCTGTGTACCGAAATCGACGTTCTCTTCAATCCAGCGTCGTCTTGGCTCTACTTTATCGCCCATTAGTGTCGTTACTCGACGTTCAACTGTAGCGCTGTCTTCAATCGTTACACGGATCAATGTACGTGTTTCAGGATCCATAGTCGTTTCCCATAACTGATCGGCATTCATTTCCCCAAGACCTTTGTAGCGTTGGAGCATATATCCTTTGCCGACTTTCTCTATCGCTTTATTAAGTTCTGTGCCTTCAGTCCATGCATATGCAAATTTTTCGCTCTTCCCTGTCCCTTTGAAAACTTTGTAAAGAGGAGGCAATGCAATATATACTTTTCCTGCTTCAATTAGCGGTTTCATGTAACGGTAGAAGAACGTCAACAACAGCACTTGAATATGTGCACCGTCCGTATCCGCATCCGTCATTATGATTACTTTATCATAAGCGATGTCTGCGACTTGGAAGTCTGATCCTACGCCGCCCCCGATTGCATGGATAATCATATTGATTTCTTCGTTTTTCATGATATCCTCGAGTTTTGCTTTTTCAGTATTAAGTACTTTCCCTCGTAATGGAAGGATTGCCTGGAATACACGGTCCCGTCCTTGTTTTGCAGAGCCGCCGGCAGAGTCACCTTCGACCAGGTAGAGTTCGTTTTTCGCAGCATTCCTGGATTGCGCAGGTGTTAATTTACCCGATAGTAGTGTATCTGATCTTTTTCTCTTTTTACCTGAACGCGCATCTTCGCGCGCTTTTCGCGCCGCCTCACGTGCTTGATGCGCCCGAATTGCTTTACGTACGAGGGACGCACTTAAATCTGCATTCTCTTCAAGGAAATACAGAAGTTTTTGCGAAACGATTGAATCGGTTACGCCTCTTGCTTCACTTGTCCCGAGTTTGCCTTTCGTCTGTCCCTCAAACTGCAAAATTTCTTCCGGTATACGGACTGATACGATTGCCGCAATACCTTCACGGATATCCGCACCTTCAAGGTTTTTGTCTTTTTCTTTTAATAAACCCGCTTTTCTTGCATATTCATTAAATACACGTGTCATACCGGTTTTGGCACCGGTTTCATGTGTTCCACCGTCTTTTGTTCGAACGTTATTCACAAATGATAAAATCGTTTCTGAGTAACCATCACTAAATTGGAACGCAAATTCGACCTCTATGCCTTCTGATTCGCCTTCCAAGTAAGCTACCTCATGCAAAACGTCCTTCTCTTCATTCAGATAAGAGATGAAAGCTTCAATGCCAGTTTCGTATTGAAAGATTTCATGCTTGTCCGTTCCTTCTTCTTTTAGCTCGATTTTCAAGCCTTTTAACAGGAATGCAGACTCCCGTAAGCGTTCACTAATCGTTTCATAATGATATTTTAACGTAGAGAAGATCGTCGCATCCGGTTTGAAATGAATGAGCGTCCCTTTTTCACGTGTTGTTCCAATTTGTTCAAGTGTAGTGGCTGGCTTACCACCTTTTTCGAAGCGTTGACAGAACTTTTTGCCGTCACGAAAAATCGTGACTTCGAGTTTTTCTGACAATGCGTTTACGACTGATGCGCCAACGCCATGAAGTCCACCGCTTGTTTTGTATCCGCCTTGTCCGAACTTGCCGCCTGCGTGGAGAACGGTCAGGATTACCTCTGTCGTTGGTTTACCCGACTGGTGAATTCCTGTTGGCATCCCCCGCCCGTAGTCCCGCACACTGACGCTTCCGTCTTTATGAAGTGTAACGTCTACCTCATTACCAAATCCCGCTAGCGCCTCATCTACCGCATTATCTACAATCTCATAGACAAGGTGGTGAAGTCCACGGGAATCAGTTGACCCAATGTACATACCTGGTCTTTTTCGTACTGCATCGAGGCCTTCAAGTATTTGTATCGAATCATCATCATACGTATAATTATCTACGTTTTTCGTCAAAGTGCAACCTCCATCAAACAAATGTTCTCTATTATATAATCGTACTGCTTCCTTTAAAGCTTGTCAAATCAACGTTTTCGGAAGCTTGCTCAATTAATTGTATAGAAGATAGACTTTTATTGCAACGAAGACAGGAAATTGTTCGTCTCTCAAATCAGCTGTTAGGGGTACAAAAATCAGAAATCAGGCTATAACTGCTTAACTTGGTTCGCTCATTCTTCACATGAAGCCCATTGTCGCAACTTCACGGTTCTGCTAAACTAGGTCTATACATAGACAAACTAAAAAAGGAGTACGTCAATGGAACTTATCATACTTTTACTACTTGCTTATTTAATTGGCTCAATTCCTTCTGCACTCTGGGTTGGGAAACTTTTTTACAAGACCGACATCCGACAACATGGTAGCGGCAACCTAGGTGGTACGAATACCTTCCGTGTACTCGGCAAAACAGCGGGACTTACCGTAACTATTCTGGATATTTTAAAAGGTACTGCAGCTGCATTATTGCCGCTCTTGCCTATTTTCGACAGTGTTAGCGTCCACCCTCTTATTCCAGGACTTCTTGCAGTCGTCGGACATATGTATCCCGTCTTCGCCCATTTCAAAGGTGGCAAAGCTGTAGCGACATCCGGCGGTGTGTTGCTTGCCTATGAATGGCCTGTTTTCATCATTGTGCTCGCAACATTTTTCATCGCTTTAAAAGTAACGAAAATGGTGAGCTTATCATCAATGATCGTATCTGTCGTTGGATTTGTATACAGTATCTATTTTTACCTCCGAACAGGCGATATTTATTTGATGGTGATGATTGGTCTTTTCGGTGCCTTTATCTTCTATCGTCACCGGGAGAATATCGGTCGGATCAAAGCAGGAACCGAGCCAAAAGTGAAGTGGTTATAATACAATGGATGTAGCAACGGAAAGGCTGGTGTTTCCAATGAAGATTATTTTGTCGAAAGAAGCGCTTTTGTGGTTTAAAGAGGAGATGGAAGCTGAACCTGGTGATGCTATCCGCTTTTTTGCAAGATACGGTGGATCCAGTTCGATTCAGGCAGGCTTTTCACTTGGTGTAACGAAAGAGCAACCGGATGAAGTAGCCATTGAAACAGAGCATAATAGTGTTCGTTATTATATCGAAAGCCGAGACAAATGGTATTTCCTTGGTCATGACCTACATGTCAATGTGGATCCTAAACTGCATGAACTTATTTATTCATACGAAAAAGCGTGATGGCCATATGCCTCACGCTTTTCTTCATTTATTTATGAGTAGGTAAGGCTTTGCTGACAATAGACAATTATTAACTCCAAAAAACTTGAAACTGTTATACTACACACTCATTAAAGTAGATTGAACCGTTTTAATTGATTATGGAGTCCTTCTTTAAGTAAAATGTCTCGTTCGTGTTTACCAAACAAATCAAAATGAGGATAATCTTCCCTCATATCGATCCACTCCCGCTTCAATCCATATTGCTTGCCCCATTCGACAAGTTTGCTGATATCTGCGCAACCTGCTTTGGTTACTGTATTGTATCCTGGAAAGCGTTCATCAAGCCAGTAATGAGTTAAAAATGCCATTTCCCCTTCACTAACTGCTTTTTTCCAAGCTCGCAGTTCTACACGCTGTATCCCAAATGCCATTAGTCTTTACATCGCTTCACTTCTGTATATTTAGCATCCCAATCTGGCGCGATTTTCTTTAGGGAAACGGGACGAAATGAGCCTTTTCTCACGACGACATGTTCCGATTTTGCTGTTGCTGAAATTGTGCCGTCCTCATGGAGGATTTCATAGCCATAAGTTGTACGTAGCCTTCCGTGTGACTCTACCCACGTCCGTACAGTCGCTTTCTGTCCGTATTTCATCGCTGCCTTATATTGAATAGATAAGTCCGTCACCGGCGACAAGAAGCCATCTGCCTCCAGTTGCGCGTATGTATAGCCTAAGTCCTCAATCAACTTCGTACGTCCGATCTCCATCCATACTAAATAATTCGCGTGATAGACGATTCCCATCTGATCTGTCTCTGCATATCTGATTTCAATTTCTTTTTCACTGATAAACACTACCATCACCTCACTACCCATTATACAAAAGCCATGCTGAAAAAGCTGAACTGAAGTCTAAGCAGAAAAAAGGTGCCCGATTAAATCGGACACCTCTACCTATTAAAATTAGTTCGTTTTCATTTTATCACGAAGAACCATTTGCAGGATTCCGCCGTGACGGTAGTAGTCAACTTCAACTTCTGAGTCAAAGCGTGCTAGTACGTCGAATTCTTTGACAGAACCGTTTTTCGCAGTTGCTGTTACTTTCAGAATGTCGCGTGGTTTAACGCCTTCTGCGATATTAACGTTGATTTCTTCTTCACCAGTAAGGCCAAGTGTTTCAGCACTATCGCCTTTCATGAATTGAAGTGGAAGTACGCCCATCATAACAAGGTTTGAACGGTGAATACGCTCGTAGCTTTCAGCGATAACTGTTCTGATACCGAGAAGTGATGTACCTTTCGCAGCCCAGTCACGTGAAGAACCCATTCCGTAGTCTTTACCAGTGATGATTGCAAGACCCGTGCCTTCTTCTTGATACTTCATAGCAGCATCATAAATTGGCATAATCTCTTTTGTTGGCCAGTAAGTCGTGAATCCGCCTTCTGTGCCTTTCGCAATTTGGTTACGAATACGGATATTAGCGAATGTACCGCGCATCATTACTTCATGGTTACCACGGCGTGAACCGTACGAGTTGAAGAAACGAGGGCTTACGCCATTGTCGATCAAGTATTTACCAGCCGGTGTATCTTTACCGATTGCGCCTGCAGGTGAAATATGGTCCGTTGTGATTGAATCGCCAAATTTACCAATGACACGAAGCCCTGAAAGTGCTTGAATGTCAGCCGGTTCTTTTGCAAGTCCTTCGAAGAATGGTGGGTTTTGAATATACGTTGAGTTTTCATCGAAATCATACAATGAATCGTCTGTAGTTTCAATTGCATTCCATGCTTCGTTCTCAGTGAATACCCGTGCATATTCTTTACGGAATAACTCAGGAGTAACTGTTGATTTAACAACTGCTTGAATTTCTTCCGTAGTAGGCCAAATATCTTTGAAGAAGACATCAAAGCCTTCTTTGTCTTTACCAATTGGATCTTTTTCGAAGTCGATATCGACTGTTCCAGCAAGTGCATAAGCAACAACAAGTGGCGGTGAAGCCAAGTAGTTTGCTTTCACAAGTGGGTGAATACGTCCTTCAAAGTTACGGTTACCAGAAAGAACTGAAGACATTAGCATATCGTTGCCCATGATTGCTTTTTCAATTTCAGGAAGTAGCGGTCCAGAGTTACCGATACATGTAGTACAGCCGTATCCAACTGTGTTGAATCCGATTTGATCCAAGAACACATTAAGTCCTGAATCTTCCAGGTACCCTGTAACGACTTTTGAACCTGGTGCAAGTGATGTTTTCACGTAAGCTGGTGGTGTAAGTCCTTTTTCAACCGCTTTTTTCGCAACAAGTCCAGCACCCAACATAACATATGGGTTAGATGTGTTTGTACATGAAGTGATTGCAGCGATTGCAAGGTCACCTGTTTTAATTTCGACAGAACGTCCGTCTTCGAATTCGATTGTAGCTTTTTTCGTTAGCTCTTTAGGAGAGAATCCGAAACCTTGGTTCCCTTCAGGTGCAACAACTGCTTCGTTGAATGAGCTTTGCATTTCTGTAAGAGGAATCAAATCTTGTGGACGTTTCGGTCCAGCAAGGTTCGCTACAATACCAGTAAGGTCGATTTCGACAACATCAGTGTATGTTGGTTCTTCGTTTTCTACAGTGAAGAACATATCGTTCTCAACTAGGTATTGTTTAACTACTGCAATATCGCTATCTTCACGGCCAGTTAAACGCATGTAATCAAGTGCTTCTTCATCTACTGGGAAGAATCCGCATGTTGCACCGTATTCAGGCGCCATGTTCGCAATTGTTGCACGGTCTGCAAGTGGTAAGTGTGCAACACCTGGTCCGAAGAACTCAACGAATTTACCAACAACGCCATGTGCACGAAGTGTTTGTGTCACTTTCAGCGCTAGGTCAGTTGCTGTCGTTCCGTTTGGAAGCTGACCAACAAGTTTTACACCGATAACTTCTGGAATCGGGAAGTATGAAGGTTGTCCGAGCATGCCCGCTTCAGCTTCAATACCACCAACACCCCATCCAAGAACACCGATACCGTTGATCATCGTCGTGTGGGAGTCAGTTCCTACAAGTGTATCCGGGTATGTTTCGAATGTGCCATCTTCGTTTTCAACTGCATGGACAACATTTGCCAAGTACTCAAGGTTAACTTGGTGAACGATTCCTGTTGCAGGTGGTACTGCACGGTAGTTGTCATAAGCTTTTTGTGCCCAGCTTAGGAATTGGTAACGTTCTGCGTTACGCTCGAACTCAAGTTCCATGTTCAGGTTAAGCGCTTCTGCCGAACCATAACGGTCAACTTGTACAGAGTGGTCAATAACAAGATCAACTGGAATTTCAGGATTGATTTTATTAGGGTCGCCGCCCATTGCTGCCATTGCTGAACGAAGTGATGCAAGGTCAACAACAACAGGTACACCCGTGAAGTCTTGAAGGATAACGCGTGACGGTTTGAATGGTACTTCTGCATCCGCGTCCGCATCTTTCCCCCATTTCGCCAAGTTTTCGACATGATTGTCTTTGATGACATAGCCGTCGTGTTGACGTAGGACGGATTCAAGTAGCACTTTAATCGAGTAAGGTAGATTGGAAACTTTAGCGATACCGGCTTCTTCGAGTGCGGCAAGACGATAATAGTTATATGTCTTACCGTTCAGATCGAATGACGTACGGCTGTTGTGCAAATTGCTTTTTGCCATTATTGAATTCCTCCTTCTATCTGCTGAAAACTACTGAAAAGGCTATAAATAAGCGTCTTTTCTCTACTTCATCATATAATATCAACCCACATAAGTAAAATACATTAACTTTATAGTCTATCATAAGTTAATGTTATGACTCTCCTCCCTCTTAAGAACTCTTCATAATACGTAAGATAGTTTGCAAGTAATTTGTCAAAAAAACGCGACAAGGATCATATTGCTGTCGGATATGTTCATGAACCATTTGAGATTTGGTGACAGTTTCCGCATTTGTTCATTCTTCAAATCGTTCACTTTTTCGAAATGTGGCCGCCGTTGTATATCTCGATTAGCATGTATACCCATTAAATTTAGAGGCAAGCGTCCAATTCTTTGTACATAAGAAACGCGATGAACTCCGTTTCCTCTTCTTGCGTGGGACTGAGAAGAACATCATCATCAGTAGCGACTATGCATTCAATTGGGGGATGAACGCAAAATGGATGTGCATGCATGAAGTCATGAATTTCTTCGATGAAAGCTTCAAAAGTACGCTAGGGAATCGCATATTTCGTCTCTGTGAATTTGACGAGCTGCGGTGAAGGGAGCACTTAATAATACATACCCCTTTTTGGAGCGTTTGGAACACTTTTAGCAGAAATTAATGAAGTAGTCACTAAATTATGGCATGATGGAATGAAAAGGGGTGTTATAAAGTGAAGAAAGCGTTGTTAGTTATTGATTATACAATGGATTTCGTGGCTGAAGATGGTGCGCTTACATGCGGAGAACCAGGAATTCACTTGGAAAAATATATCACCGAGTTAACGGGGAAATTTTTAGACGACAATCATTTCGTTGTGATGCCAGTTGATGTGCATGATTTAGACGATTTGTACCATCCTGAAACAAAACAATTTCCTCCACATAATATACGTGGGACTTCCGGCAGGAATCTGTATGGTTCCCTTCAACAATTGTATGATGAGCGCAAAGAAGAAATCCATTGGATGGACAAAACACGTTTCAGTGCATTTGCGGGCACAGATTTGGAGTTGCTTCTTCGAGCACGCAGAATTACCGAATTGCATCTGGTTGGTGTCTGTACGGATATTTGCATCCTTCATACAGCTGTCGATGCATACAACCGCGGATTTGATATTGTCGTCCACGAAAAAGGTGTTGCGAGCTTCGATCCTACAGGTCATGCATGGGCACTTCGTCATTTTGAAAATACGCTAGGTGTTACTGTTGTCCGCTAACACTATTGAAGTTTCGGTAATTTTTTCCTTCAAGATGTTTAAAGGCATGTAATAAAGGTTATTGCAAAGACTATAGAGGAAATTTTAAATTACTAAAAAGGAGATGGACAGTATGAGTTTCATTTGGTTTTTGATTATTGGCGGGATTATCGGTTGGCTTGCAGGAATGATTTTGGGAAGAGATATCCCAGGTGGAATTATTGGTAACATTATCGCTGGTATTATTGGTGCATGGATTGGTGGAATGCTACTTGGGCAATGGGGTCCGAAAATTTCTGACTTCTATATTTTCCCTGCTTTCATTGGAGCGATTATCCTCGTGTTCATTGTGAGCTTTATTATGAAATCAATGCGTAAAGCTTCATAATTCCAATTAATAACGAAGTACAAAAGCGGAAACGCCTGCCACGTCTAGACGTGAAATATCGCCTTTCATAGGTGATCCCTAGGCCAAGAATTTTATAATTTACAAAGCAATAAAAAGATGGACCCCAATATACTGGCGGTCCATCTTTTTAATTTTATTTATTGGCTGCTTCCATGTCAACTCGTTGGACTTCGAATTCATTGAAAAATCGCAATACGTCCTGTACGTACTTTTCACTGCGGTTATAATTGAAAATAGCCTTTTCCAAGTCTCCATCTGCTGCGCCACTTTTTGAAAGATAGTTGGCGGCACTAAAAATTGCGTCTTCGATATCATATGGATCGGCTATGCCGTCACCATTCCCATCGACACCGTATCCGCCGTATTCTTTGATGATAGCGGGATTTGTCTTGTCTTTTTCAGGAATTTCGCCTTTTCCAAGACCGCTACATCCCGGGTAAGTCCAGCCGACAAATGTGCAAGGCATGAACTGCATATGTCCTTCTGCACCCACGGGTGAAAGAAGCGGATCCATCGTTGAAAACCGCGTTTCAATGCGGTGATGTGCTGCAAGGAGTGTCCACGGGATACCATAAACCTCCGCCGCCTCTTTATAGATAGGAATGTACTCTTCCGGAATTGACGTTGCAGTGTGACGTTCCCCTATGTCGAGCAATGCACTTGCAGATTTCCGAATTAGTTCTGGATTGTTCAAACCTGTCCAAATAATAGCTGTTAATATGAAGATAGTAACAGTAATCGGGATAAGCAGGATGATAAGCATTGCTTTCATTTTTATAGATAAGCCTTTACGTTTTTGTTTTTTCATCTTTCCACCCCGTTAGATCCAGTATTGCTTTTGTTTAGTTACGCACCTTCTTTACTAAGTGCTTTCATATCCTTGACGATTTCATCAAATGGTACATCTGTCATACCGTCATAGGTTTTGACGACTTCCCCTTTTTGATTGACAAGAGAAAAGTAAGTTGCGTGCATTACCTGATCCGAATCAGGTATATCAGCAACAAGCGTCTTGAAGGACTTCGCAGCGAAGTCAGTAATTTTCTCTTGTGTATACCCAGTCAGCATTTCCCATCTGCTTTGATCCAGGACGTCATACAAGTCAAGGTAATCTTGCATCGCTTCCGGTGTATCCACATCGGGATCAATACTGAATGATACGATTTTGTAATCTTCAATGCCTTCGTCAATAAGTTTTTTGTCAAGGTCTGCCATGTTCATCATCATCGGCGGACATGCACTTGTACAAACAGTGAAAACAAATTGTGCCAGCCATACTTTCCCTTTCATATCATCCAACGAAACCTTTTCATTGTGCTGGTTTGTAAATTCAAACGGTTCAATTTTATAATTATGCTCCGCTTTGAACCCACCAGCAGAACACGCACTTAAAATAAGCACTACAAGTAATACATAAGGTAGTAAAAGTTTTTTTCTCATTTGTCTTCCTCCACTATCAATTGATACGTTCATCATATCGGAAGTAATGGCTTCAAACAAGCGAGGAGCTGATTGCTTCCATGACGAATCCGTGACTTATTTGTGAAGTTCACTTCATCTTTAAGGAAAAGAGTACATAGTATATATCGACAAGTTTCGTTTCGATTCGGTGCAAGAGATAAAGTTAATCTTCAATCAGAGGGGGGGCTTCATCCCCCACTTATTCTTCTTGTGTCCTTGAAAACTTGAAATGGGGGTCTTACTGCCCATTAATGCGGGATAAAATGAAAAAAAGTGGAGAGTCATTTACCTCGAAAGCATCAGAATAAATTCCTCCAACCGCATTCTTAAATTTGCGGGTTGCCATGACTATCACCTTCTTTGTGTCCTTATATAGTCTGAAATTAAAGAAAGGAATACATTGTCCGTGTGTTTTTTTACAAAAGCTCTTATAATGGTGAATAGAATGGAAGAGGTGAAGACTGTTGCAGCAAGATCTATTTATGTGGTTCATCATTTTCTGGTGCGTTGTCCTCATAGGGCTATTCGGCATCGGCGGCTTTTTCATGTTCCGGAAATTTTTGAAAGTGTTCCCAAAAGCGGACGGAAAATCTACACTTGACTGGGAAGAGCATTATGTGGAGAGCTCTCTGCACCTTTGGAATGACGAGGCGAAACTTTTGTTGAATGAGCTAGTTGTCCCAGTACCGGAATTATTCCGCCCCGTAGCGAAGCAAAAAATCGCGGGTAAGATTGGCGAGATAGCACTTGAGGAAAATGCGAAGAAAATTGATTCCGATCTTATTGTCCGCGGATATATACAAGCAACGCCAAAACGGGACCATAAATTTTTGCGCAAGAAAATGGCCGAAATGAAGATTGATCTAACACCATATGAACATTTATTTTGATTGAACAAAAGTGGCTTAAAGGGCTTCTAAAATCTCTGAGTTTTAAATTATTCCCTGTGCGAGATTTCATTATTTTCTAAGGAACAAGTAAAAGGTGTCCGCATTTAATTGCGGACACCTTTTACTTGTTTACCTTCTTTTATTTTATTGTACTTGATAAGCATACCAATCCGCCAAGGGATAATCATGCCAAATGCAAGAATCCAGAACATGCCGCCCAGTTCCCCTACATCTATTGTATTACTTAGAAGCAGTTTCCCGACGAGCCGAACAATAAGAAGCCCAAGTAGAATAAATAGGAATGCTTTTGACCGTTTCATATAGATATCGTCATCTTTACGTTCGAAATTTGTCGTTTTTATCAAGATAATTGAGAACAGTATCCCAACAAGGAGGGCTTCTAGCACCTGGGACAGCGGCACCCGAAATTCTTCGAATATGAACATCAGCGCACCCGTCGACATAAAGAGGGGCGGCAAGATGATCTTCAGTGGGGTAACAGGTCTCTTCGCCGCTTTCGTCCTAACAATCAGCGCAATCAATCCCATAACTAGCGCAAGTACGGTTGAACCGATAATGAGGTAAACCGGGGGCACCTTTGTGAAAACTGTTTCAATTAGTTCGTTCATATTATTTCCCCCAAGCGATACTTCAATTCTTCTATTCGAATAAAACGTGCAAATCGCGCATACTCTTTCCCTTCATTGAACAGGAGGACAACTGGCGCTGTAAATAACGAAAGTTGTCCCGCTATTTCTGGCACTTCTGCCACATTCACTGTATAAAATGGAATTGGAAAGTCTACTTTCAGTGCTTTCACTTGTGGGTATAGTCCTTCACAGACTGAACAGTTATCGGTTTTCACGAAAAGGAGTAACGCGCTTTCTCTTTCAACGTATTCCATCCATTCACCGAATGATCCGATTTGCTTCATCGGAATCCCTCCCATTCAACTCAAAAACCTTGGAAATCTCCGAAAATCGGGCTGAGCAAACTTGTTAAATACGTCAATCCATCGAAGAACAGCAAAATTCCGAATGCAATCATGACGGCGCCCCCAATTTTCATTATCAAGCCACTATTTTTCCGAATCCAACCGAGACGCGTTATAAAGAACGACAGAACAAAGAATGGAATCGCAAAACCGAAGACATACATCAGCATATAGATAACTCCTGATCCTGGGTTTGTCGCAGAGAGTCCCATGATTACCCCGATTATCGGTCCTGAGCACGGTGTCCAACCTGCGGCGAATGCAAGCCCAATTAATACACTCCCAAAATAACCAGAAGGACGGTTTTTAAACTGTAGTTTCTTTTCGCCCATAAGAAACTTAGGTGTGTATACACCTGCAATCATAAGGCCAAATAACACCATAAAGACTGCCCCGAGTTGTCTTAGTATTTCTTGATTTTCTACAAAAAATGTCCCTACCAACGACGTAGCGAAACCAAGTACGACAAAAATAATTGAAAATCCGATTAAAAAGAACAGTGTATGTAGTGTACCGCTTCTGCTCATGCGTTTCGAATCCGATTTTAGATCATCCAGTGACATGCCCGTAATATACGAAATGAATGCTGGGTACAGCGGCAATGTACACGGAGAGATGAAACTTAAGAAACCGGCACCGAAAGCGAGAAATAGATTTAAGTCTGTTGCCATTATTCTCTCCCCTTCAATTTTTCTTCCTCAATCGTATCAAAAGAAGCGTCAAATTACGTCTAATATGTCTGTGAACAGTTTATGACAATTCCGCGGAACATAGTCACAGGTCTCTGTCTCTCGCTGCAATGACTGCTTAAAACCTATATACTGTCGGCTTAAAAACCGCCTACCCAATATGGGCAGGCGGTTTTAGTTCGTGACAATATGAAGGCAATCTAAATTCGCCACGTGCTGCGGGTGCATAGAAGGAGGTAGTTCAACCCTTCCTCATTGCATGGGCCACCCACTGCAGCTCAAGTCATTTATCAGATAACATCTTCCAAAATATTGTTTTGAAGGAGATACATCTTATGGTAGAGCCCTTTTTTCAGTAATAATTCCTGGTGTGTTCCACGTTCGACGATTTCGCCTTTGTGCAGGACGAGAATTAGTTCTGCGTCTTGAATTGTGCTGAGCCTATGAGCAATTGCGATTGTTGTGCGCCCTTTTCTCATTTTTTCAAGGCTCGATTGAATTGCCACTTCTGTTTCTGTATCGATATTGGCAGTTGCTTCATCCAGAACGAGAATTTTAGGATTCGTCGCGATTGTACGTGCAAATGCAACTAGCTGGCGCTGCCCACTTGAGAATGTGGAGCCACGTTCTGTTACTTTTTGAGCATATTTGTCTGGTAGTTTTTCGATGAATTCATTTGCTTGGACGAACTCAGCTGCTGCTCTTACTTCCCCAGACGTCATTTCCTTATCATGTAAACGAATGTTGCTTTCGATGTCCCCGTAGAATAGAAACGGGTCTTGCAAGACAAGTCCTGTCTTCTTCCGCAATTCTTCTTTCGGGTATTCTTTCAGCGAAACATCATCGATATAAATACCACCACGCTCATATTCATAGAAACGCATTAGCAAGTTGATGATGGAGCTTTTACCGCTACCGGTATGACCGACGAGGGCAACAGTCTCACCTGCATTCGCGGTGAATGAAATATTTTTCAGTACGTCGGCTTGTCCGTCATAGGAAAACGATACATCACGGAATTCGATTTTACCATTTTGAATTTCGGCTTGTTTATTATCTTGTTGCTCCGGTTCCATATCAGGATCATCCATTAACTTAAAGACTCGCGATGCTGCAACCATCGCTTGTTGGAAAATAGATAATCGTTGCATTACTTGTTGAACAGGTTGGAATAAACGGCCAATCAAAGTTGTAAATACATAGAGTATCCCCACTTCCACAGGACTGGCAAGAGATAAAAATCCGAAGTATCCGAGTACAAAAATGATTGCTCCAGCGTACAGTAAATCGATTGCTGGACCCAGCAGGACACTGTCAAATTTGATGTTACGCATTCCCGCACGGAAATGTTTTTCATTAATATCATCAAATTCTGCCTCTAACCGATCTTCCTGTCTAAAGGCTTGAATCATCCCCATTCCGGATAATGATTCAGCTATTTTAGCGTTGAGCTGACTTAATCGCTCACGAATATCTTGATAAAAATCAGCACTATAGCGTCTGTAGACGACAATAACGGCTAAAAACAAAGGCAATAATAACAAGGAAATAAACGCCAACTTTGCATTAAGTGAAAATAATGCAATATAAACGCCAATAATTACAAATATAGCTTGTAAAAACGTGACAATGACACTGACGAACATTTCTTTGATTGCTTCCGTATCATTCGTCACACGTGACACAATACTTCCAGCAGGTGTTTTATCAAAATAACGCATGCCGAGCCCTTGTACCTTTGAAAACACGTCGATGCGCATTTGCTGAATGATTTTCAGTGCAATATCTTGGAAACGTATCAACTGAAAATAAGAGACGATAACCATGAATATCTGAATAGCTATATAGACAATTGCGATATTCTTGATGAGACTCCTTTGAAAACTCATGGTAGCTAGATGGTTATCAATGAATTGTTGAATAATTAAGGGTCCTACGATACTGCCCGCGACCGTCAAAACAAGCAGGACAAGCGCAATAATTACGCTCTTTTTATGAGGGATGATATAACGCAACAATCTTATTAAGACAACCCATTGATCTTTCGCTGTTAATTTTGGTTGTTTTTCTGCTGACATTATTCCTCGCCTCCTTGTTCGACAAGCACTTCGAGTTGCTGCAGGTCATACATTTCTTTATATCTTCCATTCATTTCGAGTAGTTCTTCATGCGTTCCAGTTTCGACAATCGTACCTTCATGCAGAATGATGATTTTATGTGCATGTTGGAGGGCACTTAATCGGTGAGAGGTAATAATTGTCGTCTCGCCTGTACGTGTTTGTTTGAGTGATTGTAAAATCGCTTCTTCCGTTTTGGCGTCGACAGCCGATAAGGAATCATCCAAAAGCAGTAATTCGGGTTCCATAATTAATGCACGGGCAATGGAAATTCGCTGTTTCTGACCACCAGATAACGATACACCACGTTCTCCAACAATAGTGCCATATCCTTCCGTAAATCCTAAAATGTCTTCATGGATATGCGCAAGCCGTGCAGCTTCATGAATTTTCTCTGTTCCAATTCTAGGGTTTGTAAAGGCTATATTTTCAGCAAGTGTCGTTGAAAATAGGAAGTGATCTTGTGGTACATAACCGATCGACTCTCTTAAACGTTGCTGCTTATATTGATTGATAGGTTTGTCTCCATAGACGATACTTCCTTTGTATCCTTCAAACTCTCTAAGCAATAGTTTTAAAATCGCTGTTTTACCTGATCCTGTTTTCCCCACAACGCCCATTGTTTCTCCTCGTTTTAACGTGAAGTGAACATTGTGCAATGCAGCGCGTTCATCACCTGGGAATTTAAACTCGTCTATATCGAAGTGTAAATCGCCTTCTGGTCTTCTATCAATCGCACCCGTTACGTCTTTAATTTCTGGTGCAACGGACAACAATTCTGTAATCCGGCTGTAAGATGCATTTCCACGCTCTACAATATTAAATAGGAAGCCGAATGCAAGCATTGGCCAGACAAGAAGTCCAAGGTATGTACTGAACGCTACCATGTCTCCAATTGACATGTCGCCTGCAATAATAAACTTCGTTCCAAAATAGAAAGACAAAATGTATGAAATTGCAAATATCCCTGTAATCGTCGGATCAAATAATGCATCTACTTTGGCGACACGCATATTTTTACCAACGACATCTGTAGACAGGCTTGTAAAATCTTCAATATCTTCGTTTTTCTGACCGAATGTTTTGATGACCTTAATGCCAGATATACTTTCCTGCGTTTTGTCATTCAAATTCGAGAATGCTTCTTGGGCAAACCGGAATCGCTTGCGCAATAGTTTTCCATAATAGCTTGTCAGGAAAATCATGAATGGCAGTGGAATAAGTGCTATTAATGTCAATTTCCAATTGATGGTGATGGCCATCGTCAAAATGACAAATCCACCTGTTGAGATGGAATCGACCAGTGTCAAAATCCCCATACCGGCTGTTTGCTGCACAGCATTTATATCGTTTGTTGCATGAGCCATTAAATCTCCTACACGTCTTTTTTGGTAGAAAGATGGCGACATTCTCGTGAAATGATTGAATAACTTTTCACGCATTGTTCTGGATAACAAAACGGCTGAACCAAAAATCATAACACGCCAATAATAGCGCGCAATGTACATGAGGATACCTGCTACAGCTAGGATAATAAGCCATTTTGTGAGCCCTTCAGCTGTTAAAGAACCCTTTGTAATATCATCGACGATAATTCCGATAATTTTCGGAGGCAACAATTGCAATACGGAAACGAAAACAAGCATCGCAATCCCGAAAAGATACTGCTTCTTGCGCTGTTTAAAAAACCAGCCAAGTTGTAATAAAACCTTCACGCTACTCCCCCTACTTTTCATTAAAATTAGACCTTTGATTAGTTTAGCAAAAGTCTGAACAATATAAAAGGTCCGAGATTCAAATAATTCGGATTCAGAAGTAGTTTTAGTTTTCAAAATGGGATAATGTATGCTGCTTCTTCATATAATTGAGGTGAAACGCTAGCGGATCGTAAGGAGGTAATAAATATGAGGAACAAAATACACTTATATTTACTTGTACTAATAGCCATGATAGTCAGTTCAGCTTGTTCGTATACTAGTGAAAAAGCTGTTCTAAACGGTGATATCGTCAATATGCACGGGCCTGTCTATAACTATCCTGCGTTTGAATCGTTCTTGGAAAGTATGGAGATGGAGGAAGCAGCTACAGTCCGTATTGCGAATTACACGCTTGAAGGAGATCCAACATTATATAATCTTTCTTTCCAAGACTCCACGATCCACTTGGAGATAGATCGTTCAAAAAATAAAAATAGAGGCAAGGATCCCGTCAAAACGAATATGACATGTACGGATCTCCTAGAAGAGGAAGGGCAACAATTATTTATCTACACACTTAAAGGATGTGATTCATCCGCTGAAAGCTTTACGATTCTAAGCGTGTCGAAAGAGCATGTGGACGAACACGTGCATTAGGTATGGCTGATGGATACTTTATACAATGACTGATTTTCCAACACTTCTTGTAGTGGCATCCATATCTGGTACTCCCTTCCTTCTGGTATTGATTCTGAAACAAAAGAAAACAGATTAAGAGTTCTTTTACCAAAATGCGAAGAGTACGACGGATATCATTGGTAAAGTAATACACAGTAAAAAAGACCGTTTGATGTGCAACTACCAAACGATCTTTAATAACATAATATCGCTCCAAAGGCGATTAGCAAACTCTACAGAATAATCCGCTCATTTTCTTGGAGACTCAAGGGCGGATTATTTCATTTGTACTAATGCGATTTGAATAGCGAAGCGATCATAAGGACGATTGCTTGAAAGAGTTCACGAACAACACTGTCCTAGAGGATGTGGGTTATGCCTTGTAAAAGGTCCTCTCATGCTGAAGTAACCATTCCTTTCTCCACAAACCACCTGCATAACCTGTTAATTTCCCATTAGAACCGATAATTCGATGACAAGGAATCACGATACTTAGCTTGTTTTTTCCGTTTGCAGTTCCTACTGCCCTGACGGCTTTTTCATTCCCAATTGAAACAGCAATATCTTTGTAGGATACCGTTTCAGCGCAGGATACTTTTGTCAAAGCGCTCCAAACTGATTTTTGAAAGTCTGTTCCTTCAAAGTTATAAGGAAATGTAAATTCGTGACGCTCACCTTTAAAATATTGCTCAATTTGATCATAGCAAACCACTAAAGACGCGGGAGTTTCTGCTTGCATCCTATTTGTCACACTATCCTCTTCAGAAAACATTATTGAATATATAGCCTCATCTGTACCTATTATTTCAATTACTCCAATCGGTGATTCATAATCTAGTTTATGTAGTTTACTCATGTAAGAACCTCCGTAGATAAGGATGCTGATAATGAAGACTTTCGGATTGTATTAAGTCCCTCCTAAAACTTCTTTTGATTTTCTGTGTTAGATATTTAATGGGTACTAGTATTTTCTCAAATTGAAAAGAAATAGAAGTAGTTTTTTTCTTTCGTGAAACCGATTTTTTCATAAAGCTTTTGTGCTGTTATATTTTCTACATTGGTCTCAAGTAATATTCCTTTTGCACCTGTGTCCGCTGCAAATGAAATGGCTTTTTTAATTAACTTTTCGCCAAACCCTTTGCCACGAACACTTTCCATTACATACAAATCGTTTAAGATCCATGTCCGCTTCAGACTAACAGACGAAAAAGAAGGGTATAATTGAACAAAGCCAATAGGATTATTTTCATCAAAGGCTATAAAAATAACAGATTCCTCGTTGCTTAATCTGTCTTTAATAAACTCTTTTGCACCATTAATATTTGATTTTTGTTGATAAAATACTCTGTATAAGTCCAATAGTTCTGCTAATGAATCAAGGTCATTTCCTGTTGCTTTTAGAATGCTCATACGTGAATCCCCCTTATAATTATTATATTTCTGAATTAATCAACTTTACCATAAATTGATTTGTAATTGTCCTCGAACCAGCCTTTCTTTTTGTCCAGCTAATAGTTTGACTTGTTTTCTTTGAACTGTTATCCGAGGTTGAAAATAATTATTAGTTTACATAATAATATTATGTAACTTGAATTTGTTTAGCTTTCTATCCCACTTAACTTGACACTTTGTTCCTTATATAATCCTCATAACCAAAAAACGAGCTAAATATCAGCTCGTTTTTTGGTTACTAAAGATATTTATCATTCCATTTTCTCTTCCCTTTCAAATTTCTCCCGCACTGCCTCTTCCACATATTCACTCATTGACAGGTCTTTTTCTTTGGCAATCTCCTGCAATTTATCCAGCAGATTGTTTGGTAAATCAAATGTCGTGCGCCTGTATCCGCTAATAAGCGTCCACTCGCCTTCTTTAATTACAACATCGCCTAATACGAGAAATCTCTTTATAATACTTTCTGTAAGTATCTCCGGAACAGGTATAGATAGCTCAATTTCTCCGCTTTTTATCGACAAATCAATATGTGTGTCGTGCTCACGGATGCGAATGTTTTCAATCCCCCATATTTGATAGACGAAATCAAGGAAATCAAACGATTCCTGTAAGTCTTTTGGTAGTGAAAAGTCTGTATACCCTTTAACTCTACTATTCGGACGATGAATCGGATACACCGCTTCATACTGATAAATATGGATACCATTCGTAAAAGGAATCCATGTCCGCGATTGTAAATAGAAGCCCCATTCCTGGTTGTCGTTACGCAATACACGCATATCTTGTCCTTGTTGAGTACGGAAAAGCTGGTATAGTACGATGTCAAATTTAGCATCATAAAATTCAACCCGTGTCCCCCGCACAGACGCTGTCCGTTCGATTTCTTGTGTGATCCATACCGCCGTTTCATCTGGAATGGAATAGATTGTGCGTTCATCTCCAACAGGCAATTCATCCACGGGTAAATCAGTTTCTCGAATTAAGGCATAAATGCGCTGCGTTGTCACGCCCAATTGTTTAGCGAGTTCAGAAGGCCGAAGCCCCATCGGTTGATTGCGTTGTCGTTCTGCAGCAAGTGTGTCGACTTCTTCCCGTTTGTACCTCACTTCTCGTATCAGGCGATGTGGGTCTTCTATTTTAATGATTTTCTTTTGTTTCGCATAGTGGTAGACAGTAGCCTTCGATATACCAAGTATATCCGCTACCTCTAGTCTTGTGTACCAATCATTCAATTCAATCTCTCCTGTCTTAAGTGCATAAACTTAATAAATAAAATTAAATGAGCGTTACTACTTTATTTGACATAGCCTAAATTATATTTAGTAATTCAATTAATTTCACAATGATAAAGTCAGTGACATAATTCGATTAATAATAAATTCAATTCTTATATACTATAAAATAACTCAACTTTAATAGCAACTTAATATCATATCGAAATACAATAGAATTTAATCAATAAAATATTATACATAAACAAAGGAACTGTTTTTTTATGTTATATTAAAGTTGTGTTAAAATAGATAGGTTGATTGAAAATTAAAGTATCTAATTAAATGTTGAATGTTTTTCTATAGGGACTTGTTAGAAATATATAGATTTAGAATAAAGAGGGTTAAATCTTTACTATTTTAAAGGTAAATATAATAGTTGTAACTGACTATTTTCGAATTATTTACAGGACACACTAACTTTTCGTTTTATTATAAATAGTTTGACTTAAAAAGTGGAATTAGTGATAAAAATAATGATTGTATTCTAAAGAGACATAATGCGTATTTTGATGAATTGAATAAAGGGGTGTTAAGTCTATCGTATTTTCAGTGAGTGTAACTAAACAGTTGCAAATAAGTTTTTTAAAAATGGAGCTACAGGATCTATCAACTTTGCCGGCTCTTCAAAATCGTTTAGATGAAGCAGAGAAAGATGGACAAAAGGCTTTTCATGATTTTACGGATCCAGACATGATGAAATGGTTTCTTTACGAACGCCGCCACTTGAACCAAAAAAATGATCGGACGGAGAGGACAGTTAGAGAGTATGAGCGTGAACTTTTGCTCTTCATCGAACAGCTCTTAACATACAGTACAGAAATTGATGTAGATGTCGCCTATATAATAGAAGGTTCTCTGTTTAAATCACTTCAATCACGTCATTTAAGAAGGTATCAAGAGTGGTTAGCAACTGAAAGTCCGTATGTGGTGAGCAAAGGGGCATACTCCCCTGCAACGCTAGAACGGAAAACAACGATACTCAAAGCATTTATTGCATTTCTGCATCGTGTGGGCTATATTCAGGAACCGATTCACCAGGGATTACGGATTGCGACCGTTCGAAAAGATGATCGACCTAATCGGGATTTAGGACCAGTCGATGTCGTAATGCTACTGAATACATTTAGAGACATGCAGCAACCAATCATGTTTACGATTATTCACGTCTTAACAACAACCGGAATTCGGAATGAAGAATTTTGTACCTTGCAGGTGAAAGACTTAAAAGTGGATTCTATTCAAAGCGGCTATTATTTGGATGTGTTGGGGAAAGGCAATAAGAGACGGCATGTTCCGTTGAAAGAGAAAGTGGTCCATAGCATTCGTAGTTTTCGCAATGCACGGGGCCTATTGCCAATCGAACGAGCGCATCTGGATGATCCGCTTTTTACAACGAATACAGGACGAGCATATTCCCCCTCGTATTTATCGCAGTATGTGAAAAAGGAGATTACAAGCTTAGAACAGCTGAAGTTATCGGATCAAACGATGAAGATCACCCCACACGTATTCCGCCATGCCTTCGCAATCATCTCAAAGCTAAATGGCGTAGATATTTACGATATTATGAGAAGTCTTGGACATGAGAAGATTGAAACCACAATGATCTATTTGGAGAAGATCTTTGAGAAAGAACGCCACGCAATTCATGCATGGAAGCCAGATATATTTGGGGATTATATCTAATAAAAAAACCCTCGCTCAACAGGACTAAAACCGTAGTTTTAGAGCTGTTGCGCGAGGGTATTCCTCTTGAGTCGCATATGATTTATGAGTCTATTATACCATAATCGCCATTGTCATCAATCATCATTTCAGTTACCGCAACTTTCGACTAAAAGTTCTAATCAAATTTACCCTAAAAAAACAAGCCAGATCATTTGCGTACTGCTACCCATTTGTAAAAATAATGGTATTTAAATTTAAAACCAAAACATAAAACAAGCATAACCCCGTTCTAAATTAAGGACGGGTTATGCTAAGTTACTTCACTGTACAACTATTTTTTTCTGCTCCTGTGACCCCTCGACTATTAAAGTCCAGGCTTTGTTATACAGTATTTTCGGAATTAATTAACTTTCAATTCTACTTTCTCTTCATAATCTCCAGTTTTAGTCTGCCATTTAATTTCTATATAAGTGTGATTTAAGTCAATAATTGCTTCATCTTTAGTTGGTGGATGATTAGTTACGGACGTTCCAAAAGATATAGCGGTTTGGTTTTCTTCAGGATATCGTTCTCCCTTCCGGTTAGCTCCGGTGCTAGTAATTACCGCAAAAGTGACATAGATAAGTTCTTCATCTCCTGTATATTCAATCCCCCCTCTATCAGAGAGTTCTGAATTGGACACTTCGTATACCACATGCGCTTTCCAATATTCACCTTCACCAGCAGCTCGAATGGTTTCTTGTCTAGAACAACCTGTTAATAAAACGAAAACTATTAAAATTAATAAATTTATTCTATTCATGAAATTCTCCTTTCTACTGTATTTATTAATAGATTAATAATTAGTCCCTAATGCTGAACAGAAAATTAATTATCATATAAAATCATTACTTTTCCAAAGGTGAAAATTCATACCTTTTCATAGAAATAAGCTAAAGATTATAATTCTCACACGCGTTAACTCTCTAGATATTCGCAATTATAACATAAAACACATAATATATTGAATTATAATTTAAAAAATAAAATAGCAAAAGAAAAAACCATTTTGAATGCAATATTCAAAATGGTTTTTTCCTGATTAATCGACAGCCGAGTTACCATGTTTTATTATTTGAACGTTGAACACAAATGTAGAAGACCCTCTATTCACATTAACTGAAGTATTAGATGACACGCTGGCTACTCCAGTAAACATGCTCAACCACGGCCAAGTTGTTGGAGCGTGATATAGGTAAGAATTTGAGGTAGGGGATTTAACTTCATTACAATCATTATAGATGCATGCCTCTAATCCCACTTGTCCGTAGTGCACTTTTCTATTTGATAGAGAAAAAGCTGTATCTAATACTGTCCAACTTCCTTTGGTGCTAAAAACTTTCCATTTGATTTTCCCGTCATTCATTTGCTGCCAACGGATAGACACTTCACCACTTACGGTATATGAACCGTCTGTTTTGGTACCCGATGATCTTTCATCGTATACTACTACAGCATTTGTTACATAATCAGTAACTATTGACCCGTCTGATAATTGAGTTTCTTTGAGTTTCTGTGTAGTTTTAAACACTTCAAAGTCTTCTTCATTTATATCTTTCGAGTCACTTTTACTTAAAGATGGCTCAATTGCATTTTTCAAGCCATCTTTGGTAGTGATTTCAGTTACAGAAGGCACCACTTCAAAATCAAAATCATTTACATCTGTCTCTCCTTTAATAGCCCTTTCTACAATTTTGTCTATGTCCGTAATTTCCTCTTGTTCAAAAATTACTATTTCTTCAAAATTACCTGTGTTACTAGATGCAAATACAGAGTTAGGCACTAAAGCAATTAATGCTAATAAAAATACAAATACGCTTTTTTTCATTTTTCTCACTCCTTTTTATTGTGGATGAATCTCACTTTTGTTTATCAAGCTTATTTCAAATGAAAAAATTAATTAAACTAATTTTCAGCCTCCAGAAATCAACCAAATATCTAAAATAATAAAAATAATTTCCAATTTATTTCCCTCCTTTCTTATATAATAAATCTAAAGTACGGTATAAATACAAAATATGAGAAAAATAACAAATGGAGGGAATTATGTCGAATTATGGCGGGACAATTAAGAAGATTAGAAAAAATAAAGGATATACTCAAAAAGAGGTTACAGGAAACTTATTCACACAAGCAACCTATTCAAATTTCGAATCTGACAAATCGGATATTCTTTCGACAAATTTCATGCACCTTTTGTTACAACTCCAATTAACCACTGATGAACTTAGTTATATTCATAATGATTATCAATTCAATAAACCCACAGAAATAGTCAAAAGTTTTTTCCGTTTACCGTATAATAATAAGACTGAAATTTCTAAAGTTATAAGTTCAATAGATGAATATCATCTTTTTGGAAATAGAAATATTGTCTTAGAGGAATTGAGAAGTATCTGCGAATCTCTATTAATTATAGAGACTACTGGTGATTTTAAGAAGGCAAGAGAAAAAGTGAATAAAGTATGGGAAAGAATCTCATACTATGATCAATGGTATTTATTGGATATACAAATGATGAATGTAATTTTATACTTTTTTGATGATGATGTGGTTATATATATTACAGATAAACTTCTGGAAAGACTTAAAATTTATAAAAACTTTGAAGAAGCAATAAGGCTAAGATCAACTCTTACACTCAATTTATCGTTACTACTCATTAAAAACGGTATGTTTTCGGAAGCACTTAATAGATTGGAAAAACTTATAGAATCACATTTGCAAGAGTTATCCTATAAACCATTAGCAGTTTGTTATAATCGTATGGCAATATGTTATTCGTATACATCAAGGGGAAAAGAAGACACAATCAATCGAAAAATAGAACTTCTCTTAGAAATCTATGAGGATGAGTTGTTTAAACAGATGATTCAACTTGAATATAAAAAATACTCCTGTGACTGAATTTTTTTCATAACTTTGATTCCTTGCTATACAGGTTTTTTAAAAGTATCAATACATACCAATTTTAGCAGTACAGACCAATGCCTTGGTCTATACTGCTATATTTTTTATATAGCAGAGGTGTAGAGTAGGTTGTGTACTCCTTGGGAACTTGAACATAATAAAACAGACCTACTTCACTCCCCTCATTTGAGGTAGGCTTGAGTATCTTGGATCCTTTTAATCGTGTTCTAAGAAGATTGAAACGACAATGAACTATTTGGAGAAGATCTTTGAGAAAGAACGCCATGCGATTCATGCATGGAAACCAAACTTATTTGGGGAATACATCTAAGCATAAAAAAACTCACATAACAGAACTAAAACCGTAGTTTTAGAGCTGTTGCGCGAGGGTACTCCTCTTAAGTCGTCATCACAAAACAAGACATATAAAAAGGGTTACAAGGGCTTCACATCGTGAGAAGCCCTTGTAACCCTTCAATTTCTACCACAAAGATTCATCTTTATTACTCAACTTTAAGAATGTATCGTTGACACTTCCCGTTATTTTTTCCACTGGCGAAATAAAAAAAGAGTAACCGCAGCCACCCTTTTTTAAAAAACATTTGTCCAACAATCGCGCCAGATTGTTTTAAAATCAAATTACTTATTGTCCTCTCCCTTTTTAGCCCCGTAACCTAAGAGAACATCGATAAATAATGTAAACAAGTAATAATTACCGTCAAAGTTCTTTGTTTTTATACTTGACCAACAATAGCAAATATAAATGTCACAAATACAATTCCGAATAAGATAGAGATTACAGATATGTACTTCAAGAAACCCTTTTCTTTTATATATATAGCTATAAAACCTAGTACGATTCCAAGTAGGTAAATACTAAATCCAATAAAGATACCAGTCCATCCAAGAAAAGTTATATTCAATGGAGGGAACGACATAATCGACATGAAAATACCAATAATAATTAGTAATAATGAATAAATACTAAATTTCCTTTTCATTTGTAATCAACCTCTCTATTTACTTAATCTTCTAGTATCTCTTTTATTGACTTAGAATAACATAATCTATAATTGAACTAGGGATTTCCGTGACATTATTGATTTTTAATTTTTTTAAATCAAAAGATAAAAAAGTAGAATTATCATCTTTATTTGAAATAAAATACATCATATCTTTACTAAACTTCGGTTTTTCAATAGTATACCCTATTTCCGTACTTTCTAGTAATTTACTAAAATCATTATTATATTTAATTAATAATGACTTCCCAGAGTTAGAATATATAGCATAAACGTTATTTTTCTGTATATATACTCCAAGAATATTTTTTTCTTTTAATTTTTTTATTTCCAACTGCCAGTTTTCAAGGTTCAATGTATATATATAACTATCACCATTATCCATGTCTACCAGGGATATATATAACTCATTGTCATGAACAGACAAATCGGACGAAACCAAAGGTCCATCTATTACTAATTCTTTGACTATGCTATTGTCTATAGTATCGACAACACTTAATGTAAATTGATTTTCAATAGGTTCTGTAAAATCTCTACTGTAAATAAATAATGATTTTTTATCAGAAGTTATTGAAAAAGGAATTCCTTTTAGTCTGAATGGCTCTGAACCTTTTCGCCCTTCCATCTTATAAGTATAATAATTCATATCATTTTCTTTATCATAATTATAGACAAACATTTTTTCATTATTAAACGGAATCATAAATAAGGGGTGAGGGAGTTTAGAGTCAGTTATATCTATTTCATCTTTACTAACTGTAATATACTCAGATTTATAAGGGCTTATTGATAACAATTTTTCTTCATCATTGATCAATGACGTTAACCCATTACTTTTAATCACTTTTGTTTCTATTTCCTTGAGATTAGAATCTAAGAACAACAACTTACTGTCTTCATCTGTTAAATTACTTTCCAATAGTACAAAGTCTTCTTTTTGTTTCTGATTACACCCCAGCATAAATAGGAGAGAAAGGATTACAGTAATTAAGATAGATTTTTTCATTTCACATTCCCCTATTAAAAAAAGAAAGCAAATTCTGCTTTCTTTTTCACTTATTTAAATTGCTTTCACTTTACTGCCTTTAGTTAAGTCGATAGGCCAGACTGCAGTTCCTCCATTATAATCTAGTTCGACTCCTAGGTCATACCAAGCTCTCCATACTAATTGTGAGCAATAGAAAGCATCTGTTCTAGTTTTTTCATAGAATGAATAGTTATAAGGATCATAAAGTTCGTATTTAGCATTGTTAACTGCACTTTGCTTTTGACTTGCAGTTGCGCCAATTACTGTATAAGCCCGAGCATCTTTATATCGCTCTTTAAAGTTATTCGTCCAATATCTCACCCCATCAGTATCCTGCCTTAATCCCATAGCTTCTATTGTTGAATAACGATCAACAACAATTGCTGCGTGGCCTCCTACAGGTAGGGATGTAGAACTAAATCCACTTGGAGTATAAAGAATATCGCCTGTATTCCCCATAGAGCCATCTGGTATAGGTACAGCAAAAGTTTCTACATCGGAGTTAGTTAGTTTTTGATTTTCTAACTGCATATTTTTAATGTATTCAGCGGTATCTTTTTGTCCTTCCAAAACTTCATCATAGTAACCCTCAGGTATTGTGCTCTTAAATTCAATATTTTGGTCATTGACTTCTTCTGCTTTGACAT
This sequence comes from Sporosarcina sp. FSL K6-1540, assembly GCF_038620285.1. NCBI lineage: Bacteria > Bacillati > Bacillota > Bacilli > Caryophanales > Caryophanaceae > Sporosarcina > Sporosarcina sp. FSL K6-1540. The sequence goes on along the minus strand of NZ_CP152018.1, from coordinate 3,952,420 downwards.
TATTTTGTTGATTCGTTGCTAAAAAAGATACTGCTAATGCTAGAGATAACATGATTTTCTTTTTATACATATTTTCCATTCCCCTTTTTGGCATATTCAGTACTCACTAAATCAAGCGAGTAAATTTTATTTTCATTATTAGTCTGCAAGATAACCAAAAGCCGAAGTATTAGTGATATCCGGGTTTCCTCTATATACTTTAATTACATAAGTTGCTGGTACCATGTCTTTTATGGTAGTATTTAAAGTTTTTCCTGGTAGAACTACATATTCTTTAAGTAATTTATCAGGACCACCAGCATAAACGTAATAAATACCTACTGTAACAGCTCCATTTTCTGCTTGCATGTACACATTTCCTGTTCCGTCAATAATCTTTATACTATCCGATACAGCAACAAATTGATTTGTTTTTAACGTGACGCCAACCGCAGCAGAACCAGGATTAATAACAGCACTAGGTGTTAATGTTTCTTCACTGCTAATAGGTGTTAATATTTCTCCATCGCTATTAGCATATGCACTTTGGGATACCAAATTAAGAGATACAATAAGTATTACGAATAAAGAAATTATTTTTTTACGCATGAAATTTGCACCCTGCTTTCTAAATTTAATTTATTTTGGTTTACCGGTCAATTCTTTTAACCACCTCCAATAATCCATATATCTAACAAAACTAGTATAAATTCCATTGTGCACCCCCTGAATCTATAGTAAAGTAAGAATATTAAATAGCTACATAATATTCAAAAAAGAATATTGTTGAGGTGAAATAGTTTGCTGAATGGAAATACAATAAAAAAAATAAGGATAAATAAAGGGTATACACAAAAGTATGTTGCTAAAGACATCCTCTCCCAGTCATCATATTCTAAGTTTGAAGCTGAACTATCAGATGTTCATTCTATTGCCTATATAAATTTTCTGGATAGATTAGATATGACTTTGGAAGAAGTAAGATTTATTAATAATGATTTCAAACATGGACAGGTTCAGCAAATAATCAATAACTTCTTTTCATTACCCTATAATGATGTAACTGCATTGGAAAAGATAAAAATAGAAATTAATAATGCTTTAAAAAAACACCAAAACATTTTATTACTGGATATTAAACTTATATGTGAAGCACTAATATCCCTTAATATTAAGAATGATATTAATATCGTTCGTATAATTGTTGAACCAGTTTGGAATAGGCTTTCAAAACTTAATCAATGGTATTTAAGTGATATTCTTCTAATTAATACAATTTTACATTTCTTTCCAAATGATACTGCAATTGCAATTTCTTCTCGTATTATTGAAAGACTTGAACTTTATGATGGATTTCAGAATTCACAAAAATTAATAATTTCATTTAAAATTAATCTCACATTATTACTTATTAAAGAGGGAGACTTTTTAAAAGCGTTAGAAATGTTAACTATAATTATTCAAAAGCATAAAAAATCGATGTCATACCAATCACTTGCGGTTTGTTTTGCTAGAATTTCCATTTGCAATAATAAGTTAGGAAGAACCAACGCAACCACTTGTATCCAGCAAGCCCGACTGCTTCTAAAAATTTACGATGACTTGGATTTTTTGGTTAATGTCGAAAAAGAATATGCTTACTATAAATGATTAGATTGGTATAAAAATCCGAATGATAGATAAACTGGTAAGATGATTTTTCAAGTTGCATCTTCAGCTTCTGGTACTTCTAGGAATATAACAGTTAATGCATTTGCGTTAATCGCACTTTCAAAGTGAATCGGATATGATAAAAAAACCTTGAAACCTATACATACCAAGGACTCAGGGCTTTTTTGGGCATACATTAAATTCATGTTAATTACGACATCATGCGATCCCTTGGACACGAGAAGATTGAAACGACAATGATTTACTTGGAAAAGGTCTTCGAGAAGGAACGTCATGCAATTCATTCGTGGAAATCGGAAGGTTTTGGGGAGTATATTTAGAGATTAAATCAGGGCAGCCCCATAAGTCGTTGAAATTCCGACTTATGGAGCTGCCCTTTGTGACGCTTTCTATTTATCTGTAAAGCACTTGCTAGCTCAGTTGTTTCGAGTATTCCCAAGCTTTAAGATAGCCCTCTAAATCATGCGGATGGACCCTAATACAAATTCCGATCCGCGTATAAAGTTGGAAAATAACTTCTTCTATAAGTCTTGTTTCCTCTATAGGCACTTGTTTAAGTAATGAGAATGTTGAAAGCAATGTTTCTATATTCAAGTCATCAGATGATGAACAAAATGCATAGGTAAAGTCGTAGATTATAGGACCTACCATAGGTGATGGATCTATAATTCCGCTAAGTGTGTTATTTTGAAACACAAGATTGTGAACTCCGGTATCCCCGTGAAGCAAGTATTTAGTTTCCTGTTTTTCAACCGAAGCTATTCGTTCAACTATTGATTCCACCTTAAAATAATCTTCATTCGGCAATAAATCCCTTATATTTGTACGCGCTGATTCCAAACTACTTCTATTGAAATCATACCAAGTTTGTTGTGGTATTCCATCTAGTCTTCCCCAGCTGGCATTCTGATCGTATTTGACGTAGTGATTAAATAGTTCATTTACCAAAAGGGTCATCCATTCTATTTTTGAACCACGATTATAATGAGTAGTACCTTCTATATACGCATACAGAATAAACTTTTTTTCAGGATCTGTATAATAGAGTTTAGGAAGTAGACGAACATTTTGATACGTATGAAAAAAACGACTAGCAAAATTGATTTGTTGTGGATGATCCAATTTAAGCACATATTTGGGTACGTTATGTTCCGAAACGCTATAGACAAGGCCATCAGTCGTTCCACTCTTCATTTTAGTAATTCTTTGTTTATTGAGATTAATTATGCCTTTATCCTGTAGGCCAATGCATATTTCATCAATCTTTGATTGTTCGTTCATTAAATAACGCTCCTTGTAGACAATTCATTTTCATTTAATACCATCTGATGCTTTTAAGAAGTAAATAAAGGTTTATTTCTCACTGACAACACTAAGAAATCCAAATTATTAATTTGGATTTGCTGAATGCTACCCCTTTAGGATAAAAATGATGGACTGTTTGATTAAGAATGGACTGTTTTTATTTAGGAGTGAAATTAGCTTTCTCCCAATCGCTCAAATACATATTACTGGTTACGTTAGGATTGTTTTTCTCAACTTTACAGATAAATTCTAAACTGTTTCCATCTGGATCATTAAAATGTATTTTGGCATGGCCATATCTCTCGTTAGGCATAACGAATGGTTCGATTGGTTCAAAACCAAACGCTTTTTTAGCCTCGATATTTCTTTCTGCAAGCCATTTTCGCGAATTCCGTAAATCTTCTAGTTCTACATGGAAAGCAATATGTCGGATTGATGGGTGATAGTCGAGATTTACTTTGTCTGTTTGCCATAAACCTAACCAACTTTTGTCTTTTTCTATCCAAAGGAATGCTACTCGAGCCTCTATTCTATGGTCAAATTCTAATCCTAAACTTTCATAAAATTTAATTGAGCGTTCTAGGTCACTTACGGGTAAATGGGCTTCGTATAATCCTTTAATCATATTATTTTCATTATCTCCTATTTGTTTTCAACTGGTTAATTCCCTGTTCGTAGCAATGCTTTTCTCGATTGCATGAATACTCTCTTGATCAAAAGCCCTTATTCAACCAATCAATTTGAATACTCAACATTCACACCTAATTGCTGCAGTAAGTCAAAAAAAGTTGGACAAGTCTTTGACACACACCCTGGATCATTAATGAATACCCCTGGAACCTTTGCGCCAATCAATGCTAATGACATTGCCACTCGATGATCGTCATAGGAATCCAATGTTGCAGCTTGTGGTGTTCCTGGGTAAACGGTTAACCCGTCTTTATACTCTTCGACTTTAATGCCTAACTTTTGTAATTCTGTACAAATAGCGCTAATTCGGTCGGATTCATGATAGCGAATATGTTCCACATCTCGTATAGTAATCGGACCCGTTGCAAATGGAGCGATTGCGGCTAATGTCAACGTCTGATCTGACATATCGAGCATGCTAATCTCAAACCCGCCCTTCAACGTAGGTGTTCCAACTAACTCAATAAAGCCTTCTCCTCTAGTAACAGTGCACCCCATTTTTTCATAGACATTAATCATATTAATATCAGGTTGACTGTTTTCGGGTGAAAGATTGGTAATCTTAATGCGACCATTCGTAATAGCTGCTAAGGCTAAAAAATAACTTGCAGTTGAAGCATCTGCTTCTAAATCGAGATCACAGCTCTTGTATTCTGATTGAGGAATAACAATTTCCCTAAGGTCTTCAGTAAATTGGGCTTGTACTCCGAATTTCTCCATTAGATTTAGTGTTATTTCAACGTAGTCTGGCTGAACAATGTGATCAGGGATCGTTACAGTTACAGCTTTTTTTGCATACGGACTTGCCAGTAGCACGCCACTTATAAATTGACTTGAAATCTTTCCAGAAATACTAACTGAACCTCCCGTGAGTTCATTTGCTATTATACGGAGAGGGAAATAACCATCTTTATCCAGATAGTCGATCTTTGCTCCCATTGCGGTAAGTACGTCTATTAAAGGTTTTACTGGCCGTTCACTCATACTGTTACTTGCCTCAATAACCCAATTTCCGTTTTTCGCAACTGCTAATGCACCAGGAAGAAAACGAGCAATCGTGCCTGCAGCCCCAATGTATAAGTCTGCATTTTCATTTGGCCAAACTGCATTATTGCCATGAACGGTAATCGTATCCCCTTCTAGTTCGGTCTTGATGCCAAGGCTATTGAGTACATCGATACACCAATATGAATCATCACTTTTTAAGATTCCGGATAATGTTGAAGTTCCGTTAGCTAAAGCTGCTAGTATCAACGCTCTATTCGTAAGACTTTTACTCCCTGGTATGCTTATTTCACCGTTAATGGATTGCACTTCAGGTGGAGATAGACTTACACTTTGAACTTGATTTAAGTTTGACCACGGTGACCGTGCTTTCAAATCTACATTACTCAAATTAAACACCCTTCCCGAGATTGAATTTTCCGATATATCTTACTAGTACTTTATCATAAAACTACACTACTTGTGTTTATTTCAATTACAAATATGCTAAATAGATGTGTAATTCATACCGTTTTTAAAACGTAATGTAAGTATCTACGAACTTGGATGATTCGTTCAGTCAATGAAGCTGATACGATTATGTAGAATTGCTCACTTTCATCCGTTTTATATAATTTACGAATAGTTCTTCTTTCATCTGGCCAGAAACCAACCAATAAATTTGTTTCTTCCATTTCACGTGCTATATTGTACAAATAGCCATTAGATGGAGACCAACCAAACAAACTATTCAATTGCTCTTGAACCTCGGCCATATGAAAAGATTGACGATTTAAGCTAAGTCGCAGAGCCATAAATCGTACAACATCCTTTACAGATAGCAATTTTGATATAAATAATCTAAAGTCTGCGTGTAGTGGCTCAATCGAGGATTGTGGTAGCGATCCATTTTTAGTTAAAAAGTAATAGAACCTATCTATAACAGTCGAAACTTCACTAAAGCGAAGTGCATAAATAGTTTCGTATTCCAGAAGACGAGCTTTTCCTTTTTCAGTAATTTGAAAGACCTTTTTGCGGCCTTCTGTTCGGGAAAAAAGAAAACCATTATTTTCTAAAGCGGTGGTAGTACGTGCGACATATTCATAGGAAACGGAACGTCCTGGGAAATCCAAGTTAAAGTGTTCATAGAGTGCTTTTGAATAATTTTCTCGTTCAAGAATAGTTCTTAACAAGAACAAGGATAGGGCATCACCAACACTAAATCCAACAGCTTGCTGAAACGAAGGCAACTTCATAATTAGACAACCCCTAATATTTTTAATAATCATACACCTCGCTAGTACATATATCAATAGTATTATCGGTTGCGATGTTTCTTCATCATTTCAAGCTATCCCTCCTCCTTAGTTGATGTCAGTAATACTTATACGGGAGTGTTTTATAAGTGGAGAACAAACTAGTAGCGAGCGTTGTATTTTTATATGCACTAGCGAGGTTTCGTTTATCGGGTGTATATACACTATTCAAAATAATCTAAAGCAACCGTTAATTATATTTTTAGAGGTTCTGGCAGTAAAATATGGATTATCAACGTTAAGGAAAGTATAAATTAAAAAGCCCAATTTCTCTGAAAATTAAAATAGAGAAATTGGGCTTTAATGAAGTTCTTTCATCTATCTAGATTGAAACTTTTAATATTCTTTTAAGCCAAGCATTGATAAACCGCCATCAAATCACGTTTATTTAACTCACGTATACGATTGAAGATTGGAATATCTGCAACGGCCTCAGTATATAGGTTTTTCTCAACAACATCACTTACTTTACCAGTAAGCCATGTTTCAACTGCTATACCTTCGACAACTTCCTGAAGTCCTTCTTCAGTGATGCCACTTTCATTACAACTCACACATGGGATCGTTAATTTATATACGCCATCATGGAGATTATCTTCTGTAATGACTTTCTTTCCTTTACAGAATGGACATGGATGACTTTTTTTAATTTTATTAATTTGGGTTACAATTTTTTTATATCCAAAGGCTTCATAGACATAGACAAGCTTTTTATATTTTCCATTGGTGAAATACTTATCAATGATCGTTTCTCTGGTCTCAGTGATCTTATCAAAATCGCAGATCGTAACCTGGTTATTCGTGCTGATGGATTCGATATTGCTGCTAATTTTATCCCAGAATGGTAAGGCATTTTGTAACACCACTTCATAACCAGCAAAGCTTGCCATTTCCAATTCAAATACTTTCAGCGCGACTTGTGTTTCCCTAGGCAGTAAAGAGACATCTTCAGTCAAAGTCATATCTCCGCCGACAATAGATTTCAATTTTATCAGTTCAGGTAACGCTCCTACCGTTTTCAATGCTTGATCAATCGGCTGGTTTATAATCTCACGAATATCCGTATTTCCAAACTTGAGTTGATTATGATGGTTTAACACAGACCCTTCGCAAATCGGACATGATATTATCTCTTTGGATGCTTTCATATGCTCTTTAATAATCGATTTCGAAATAAACATATACATCCCAATTATACTATTGAAGCCTTGCCATGTTCTCTGTGCCTTAGCTGCTTTATCATAAAACGACTTTTCTAAATACCCATATAAAAAGGTATGCTTTTCTTCTTTTGTCATTTCATTATAACTTTTACTCATATCGTGACCGAGTTCATTCTTAATTTCATCAAAAATGAATTCCAATCTTGAATATTGATAATGTTTTAATACCTCCATCACATCTGGATGCAATAGGCCATCCCAGAACGGAGCGTTTTTGTCTTGAATCACAACATCTATATCAAACTTTTCAATCACTCGGCGGCCCGAGCAACTTGGACAATGATTGTCTTGATTATAGAAATCGAAGCGCTGCGTATTTTTATTGGTCGGATGAGCTGCTACAATATGGTTGATCAATCCACCCATTTCATAGAGAAAACTATATTGACTATACAAATGTCGTTCCAAATCAATGGCGATTACGGGTGCAATTGTTTCGGATTCGTATTCACCATAAATCAACCGTGCCATTGATGATAAGCTTTTTAAGATACCGCCCTTATAGACGTTTTCTGCATTTTTAAAATAGGCAATTTGATTTTCTTTTAAGTAGTTTACGCCATTTTGTTGATGGATGGTTGAAGAAATTTGCAACGGAGTAACTCTATCCGTCCTGTTTTGTTGACGATAATAATCATCATGACTCACAATATCAAGGTGTTGAACAGGTGCAAGCTGTCTTTTACCAAAATCAACGATAAAATCAGAGCTTTCCATCATATAAGAGTTATGTTCAATCATAATTATTGAAACAGATTCATCCTGTAGAATGACCCTAATACTATCAATGAATTGATTTAAAATATTTTGTGATAACCCTTTTGAAGGTTCGTCAAAAATAAAAAGCGTATGGGGGTTTCTCGAGTTGGCAAACAGCTCAGAAACTAAATGGACACATTGAAATTCACCATTCGATAAAGACTGTGTTTTTCTTTCCAACGTCAAATAACCAAGTCCAAGTTTAATCAATAGGCTCAGGCGTTTATAAGCGATGTCTTCATTCGGCAGTTCATCAATAATGTCTTCAATCGAGCGCTGAAAAATATCATCAATTTCTTCACTATATTTTTTGAGTTTCCTTTTAATATCAAGAAAAGTCGCAACTGTTGACCGACTGGTAATCGATTGGTTGCGATTTTGCCCCACCATTACCAATTTATCTTTTGGATATCGCTTCAGAAAATCTTTAGCCATACACTCATTGACAAGTGTAGATTTACCACATCCAGACTCACCCGTAAAAGTTATAAGTCTATTTTGGGGAATCTGAATTTCAGCCATTTGAATATTACGACAGTAAAGATCATGAAACTGGAAGTACTCCGTCGGCATTGACTGATTTCGTTCCGAAGAGATTGGTTTTGGACGTGGGGATTCTTCAACAATTTTCCCGCCATATTTACCACTACCAGGCCCAAAGAACAATTGCTGATCCGTTGTATCGAGCACCGTGTCAGAATGGTCAATGAGCCAAATTTGATTCTTATACCCCAATTGCTTAATCTCTGCTAAAATTTTCAATAGTGTTTGGTGATCAAGACCCACGGAGATTTCATCAATTATAATTACCGTATTTTCACTTGTTGCCATGAATTCTGCCAAGTAAAGTCGTGTTAATTCTCCACCAGACAATGTACCCATAATGCGATTTAAAGTTAAGTAACCAATATTCATATTGATAATATTTTTAAGAATATGTTGTTTCGCTTCACTAATATGTAATTCTTCTCCGAGAGAAAGAATTGATTCAATGCTTAAGTTGTTGATATCAGAAATGCTCTGTGGTTGCTCCAATAAATCTATCTTATATTGCTCAACTTCAGGATTATAGCGCCTGCCCTCACACTTTTTACATTCGACATTTTTAGTAGTTCCGCGACCTTTACAACCTGGACACCAGCCTAGCTCATTATTAAATGAAAAAACTTCTGGAGACAGTTCAAATTTTTCAGCAAGGGTAACACGAATGTCTTTAAATACGCCTGTATGTGTACCTATTGTAGAACGTGGATTGGAAGAAATCGCTGATTTTCCGAGAAAAAGGACTAAAGGCATTTCTTCCATCTTGATGGCACTGAAATTGGTTTCCATAATACGGGGAAATAAATACTGATATTCAGACTTTGGCAATAAGGAAACGAGACGCTTCTTGGATTCTTCACCAATTGTTTGACAAAAAGTTGTTTTACCAGATCCAGACAAACCAGCAATTCCTAACGATTTATCTACTGGTAGTGTTGCATCTAAGTTGTTAATATTGTTCGCAATTAATTGATTTATTTTCACAGTATTGTCCTCTCCATTCTCTAAATTTAGTCTTGCCACGTTTGCTAAATTATAATTCAAACAAAAATTGTTAGATTACTTAATCCTTACTTCCATTAAAAATGACGCTTTCCATGTTCCGGAAAAGCGCCATATTGTTGAAGAATGGATTATTTTTATAATAAAGTTAGTCCTGAAAAGCAGACATCATAAAGGATGAAGAAATCATTTTTACAGTTCTGCTAATACATTTTCGAGTTGCTCACCCATTTGCGTCCAAGCATATGTAGCTCCCTCGATGGCTCCTGGTTGTGCTTTTGTTGCTTCACTAAATCCAGTTTGATCGAAATGTAGATGGACAGTTCCATCTGAACCTTCTTTCAAAGTCCATGTAACAGTAGTGCTTTCTCCGGCACTTAGCCAAGTGTAAGATAATTTATGAGGCTCGTCCACTTCGAGCACCTCGCTATCTACAATGCCATCCCACCATTCGTTAGGCTCTGTCCGAAACTGGAATTTATGTCCAACGACTGGTTTAAAATCATTATCCCATATCCATTTCGCAAGTGTGTCCGAATCCGTTAAAGCGTTCCACACCTGCTCGATAGAACTTGTAAATTGATAATCTAATGATACATCTGATTTCATTTTTTCTCCTCCAATAAAAGATTTAATTTAGCAATTCTTTCATTCCAGAATCCTTCGTAAAAGGATACCCAATCTTGAACTTCTTTCAACGGGGTTGCATTCAGCCGATATCTTGTTTCCCTACCGACCTTTCGAGCAATTACTAGATTCGCCTCTTTAAGGATCGATAAATGCTTAGATACTGCTGTACGCCCCATTTGAAAATGAACGGTTATCTCATGTAGGGGTAATTCTTCAACATCCGCCAACATTTGAATTAACTTTCGCCTTGTTGGATCGGCAACAGCGTCATAAACATCCCTCACTTGACTTTTTTCGTTCAAAATCAGCCCCGCCTTTTCATTAATATTTCCTGTAACGTCACTGATTAAACTTCATAATAATTACGACACCTTTTGTTGTCTTATTTATTATAGGACACCTAAAGGTGACATGTCAAATTCCCTTGCTATTCTATTATCCGGTTCTTTAATGGAATTGGGCTGTATGGATTATTTTCTAATAAATTTAGCCCTGTATCCTTGAGTGATTTAATCTTGCATTTTCCCTCGTATTAAATCAATCAATTCAAATAAATTCTGCGTACTTCGAGTGATCCGAATTAAGTCTATAACGTAAATAATGTAATTTCCTCGTAGATACTCTAACAACTTCTAAAGTTGTTCACAATCCTTTGTTGCTTCAGAAAATTTTTCTTCAAAAAATATGTTTTTCAAGGTAAAAAGCCGGTAATTACGCCGGCTTTCGCAAAATGCTTATTCCTATTATTTCTTCATAAAATACTTCCGCCCCAACCGTTCGACAAGCGTCGGAGCGACTGCGTGGAGTTTACTCGTGACACCCATATACCAAGGTAAATTCACATCGCGAACTGGTTTCCCTACTGTTTTAACCACCGCATCGACCACGGTTTCCACAGTCAATAAATGCCTGCCAAGTGATGTGCGATAAGTACCTGTTTCATCCGCGAGATCCAGAAAGGGTGTGTCAATCGGACCTGGGTTAATAGTCGTCACATGGATATCGAATGGAGCCACTTCCATACGAAGCGCGTTCGTATAGCCGATAATCGCATGCTTAGACGCAGCATAAATAGAAGCCTTGGGTGTTGCCACTTTTCCAGCTTGTGAACCCAGAAAAATTAAATGTCCGCTGCGGCGTTCCATCATGCTCGGCAACAGAAGTTTAGTCAGCTGCATGGGTGCGATTACGTTGACTGTCATCATGCTTTGAATCGCTTCATCAGACGTTTCGTGAGCGAAATCGAATGAGCCAACGCCCGCCGAAAAGATGATGACATCGGGTGAACCAATCTTCGCCATCAATTGCTCAACATCTTCTTTTTTCGAAAAATCCGCAGGTATCGTATTCGCACCTTCACGTTGCAACTCCTCTAAAACGGCAAGTGCCCTACCTGTCGCCCACACCTCGTAACCTACTGCCAACAGCCGTTTAGTCAGTGCGTATCCAACCCCGCTAGTCGCACCTGTTATGAGTATCGATTTATGCTTGTTCATAATGCAGGACGCCGCCTTCATCCCTTGTTTCGCGAGCTAGCCCTTCATTGACAAGGTAATCAGTTTGCCCAATCGTTTCAGAGAGTGTAAGACCCAGTTCTTTTTCATAGACAGCCGGGAACAGTTCTCGGGTTAAATCGAAAATTGTCCTTGAGCCATCGTTCATCATAGCAAGTACCTTTAACGCACGTTCGCGCTGTTTCACTAGTCGACTTTCAATAAGTTCGTGAGCATTCCGTACTTCATTGCCATGCCCAGTATAAATAATGTCTACAGGCAATGTCAGTATACGTTTCAACGATTCGTTATATTGCAATAGAGAATGCGGCCGTCCCTGTGCAGGATCAAGTGGTGGTTCAATAAGCGGGTTTGAAGACACTTTTTCAAGCACTAAGTCTCCACCAATCATTGTTCTATTCTCTTCATCCCATAAGACGATGTGGCTTTGAGCGTGGCCAGGTGTTTCCATAACTGTCCAGCCAGTATGCCCCGGAAGCGCATCACCCTCGGCAATCATACTATCCAGTGGACGTTCCCCCATAAGTGCAGTGGATCGTTTCATCTTCTTAACCCAACCAAGGTACTGCTCAGGCACTCCTTCTTCGATAAGACAATCGAGATAAAACGCATCATGATAGCGGAAAAAAGCTTCATCCCGTTTGAGCCATAAATCGTTATACACATGACCAAGAACTTTAGCGTTATCAAACGCGTCAATCCAGCCAGCATGATCAGGATGATGGTGTGTCAAAATGACTTGTTCAATATCGTTGAATGCATACCCAGCTTCCTTGATGCCCTGTTGCAATGCTTCAAATGCTTCAGGGGTTTTCGGCCCCGCATCAACGAGTGACAATGTATCTCCTTTTATCAGAAATGCATTTACATCGCCAACTGCGAATGGTGTTGGTATAACAATTTTCTGTATCATATGTAAAATCCCCTTTATTAATATGAATGAGTATTCAGTCCATTGTACCTTTTTTAGTAGCAAGCGTCATCTTTTGAATCAATTCTCTACCATGAAGTTTTAAAATGGTATAATCAAAGTATCTATTTTAACAGTTATTTACGACGATATAGAATTACTAGGAGGGCTTAAGCATGGGATTATTCGGATTTTTCAAAAGTCAATTTATTGAAGTCATTGAATGGACGGACCAAAACGCAAGTACAATGGTTTACCGCTTCCCCGTCCAAAACAACGAAATAAAAATGGGTGCAGAATTAACCGTTAGGGAGTCACAAGTTGCCATTTTCGTCAATGAAGGTGAAATTGCGGATGTATTTGGGCCAGGACGTCATCTATTATACACACAAAACATGCCCATCTTAACGAAATTAAAGTCGTGGAAGTTTGGATTCGACTCCCCTTTCAAAGCGGAAGTCTATTTTGTGAATACGAAGCAGTTCATCAACCAGAAATGGGGCACTTCGAATCCAATCATGATGCGCGATTCGGAATTTGGCGTCATTCGATTACGTGGCTATGGCATATACTCATATCGCGTATCCGAACCTGTTGTTTTCTTAAAAGAACTGTTTGGCACGAGCGCATCCTATGACACCAGCAGCATTGAGGGTCAGTTGAAAAAAATGGTGCTGTCGGGACTTACAGATCTGTTTGCTGAATCGAATATTGCTGCTCTAGATCTAGCGATGAACTACGACGAATTAAGTGAAAAAGGCAAAGAGAAGATGAAGCAACGATTCAGTACATTCGGATTTGAAATCACTTCGTTGTATATTGAAAACTTATCACTCCCTGAAGAAGTGGAAAAAGTATTGGATCGAAAAACTGCAATGGGTGTTATTGGTAACATGAATCAGTATCAGCAATACCAGGCGGCAGAAGCAATTAGAGATGCGGCGCAAAATGAAGGCGGCGGATTAGCAGGTGCAGGTGCAGGCATTGGTGCAGGGGCTGCGATTGGCAGTGTGATGGCAAACGCTCTCCAAGGCAACCATCAACAAACTAATTCGCCTTCAGCACCGAAACCAGAAAAAATGACTTGCCCTCATTGTCAGGCACTCATTAATACGAACGCAAAGTTTTGCGGCGAATGTGGGGAAACTGTACAAAAGCAAAAAGTGCCATGCATTAGCTGTCAGGCGGCAATAAATGAAGATGCAAAATTCTGCGGGGAATGTGGCGCAAAACAAGTGACCGAAAAAACATGTGCGAAATGTGGAAAGGTAAATGCCCCGAATACAAAGTTTTGTGGGGACTGTGGCGACAATCTGCAACAGTGATGGATAGAGAGGTGTTCGAGTGTCCAGTTTAGAAAACAATGAGCGTGTGGAAGCGATGATAGTTGAACAAACGGAAGTGAATAAATGCTCTTCCTGCGGTGGTAATACAGTTTTTGATCCTTCAAGTGGAACACTTAAATGCCCATTTTGTGGGAGTGAAAAAGAAATCACGACATCGCGAGAAAACACGATTGAACTTGATTTCTTACAGGCACTAGAAAAAGAAGACCACAGTTGGGATGATGAAAAGCGAGTTTTCAAATGTGGAAATTGTGGTGCCGAAACCCTTTTAGATAAAGATAAGGTAGCAGATTTTTGCTCATTTTGTGGATCGTCGCATATTGCGGTAACGGAAAACCACGCAGGTATCAAACCAGCTTTGGTCCTCCCCTTTCAAATTACAAAAGACGTAGCGGTCGAAAAATTCAAGGTGTGGATGAAAAAGAAATATTTTGCTCCTTCCAAGCTGATCCAATCGTATAAATTAGACCATTTGGCTGGTGCTTATATTCCTTACTGGACGTTCGATTCTCAGACGAATTCATCCTACGTCGTACAAATTGGTACGTATTATTATGTTACAAAAACACGGACTGTAATTGAAGATGGCAAACCCAAACAAGTAACAGAACAAGTGAGAAAAATCAGGTGGCGTACAGAACATGGTCATTATAGCAAGTTCTTCGATGATGTATTGGTGAAAGCTTCACGTAATGTGGCCAGTGGATTGATTGATAAAGTGGAACCTTTTCATCTAAATGGACTTGTTGATTATAAAATGGACTATTTATCTGGATTTTTGGCAGAAAAGTATTCAATTCCATTGAAGGATGGATGGAATGATGCCAAAGTTGTCATAGACGATGGAATTACAAGTGGTATACACGGCAGAGTTCATGGCGATGTTGTTAATATAGTCAGTGTCTCCACCGACTATGACAGCATTACCTACAAACACATTCTATTGCCTTTATGGATTTCATCATTCCAGTTCAACAATAAGGTCTATCGCTTCCTCGTCAATGGACAAACTGGCAAAGTAAGCGGGAAATCCCCTGTGAGTGCCGTGAAAGTATCGATTGCCTTAGGGATAGTTATTGCGATTATGATTGCGATTTACTTTATCTTGAAAATGACCTAACGATAACTCAATAAAAATTAGATAGTTGACTTTTTTTAGACGACGTGCAATAATCGGTCTAATTCAAGTACATATAGGCGTTGACGAAGACAAGTAGTTGCGGCAATGGAGAACAGAAAATGTGGTCACCGGCTGAAAGCCACATCCCCTCTCCCGCTTCTAACCTCCTTCTGAGCTGCTGTGGAAACACAGGCGTGCCTTTCGCGTTAAGAAAGAACGAGATGTATCGGTGTTATGCCGGTAAATTTAGGTGGTACCGCGGAAACATGTGTTTTCGTCCTTATTTAGTAGGGACGAGAGCGCATTTTTTTATTGTCCAGATTTCAGCGCCTAGGTGCGTACGTTTTTATTAATGGAATGAAAGGGGTAATTTGAATGAAAACGATTGTATTTATAGGTGCCGGTTCTATGGCAGAAGCTGTTATTGCAGGAATTGTGGAACAAGGTGCAGTGGTACCTCATAATGTTTTTGTTATGAATAGATCTGATGATAAAAGGCTACTTTCATTACACAATAAATATGGTGTATCCATTGTCTGCAAGGAAAAAGAGGCGCTGAAAAATGCAGATCTCGTCGTTCTTGCGACGAAACCAAAAGATATCCATCAGGCGATGGCGGATGCACTTCCTTATTTGGACGATAAAACAGCGGTTTTGTCGGTTATTGCAGGCGTTTCAATTCAGACAATCGAAAATGGTCTTGGTGCAAGACCTATCGCACGCTCCATGCCAAATACCTCCGCTACAATCGGAAAATCTGCCAGTGGTATCGCGTGGAATCATGCGATTAGCGAGGAGTTGAAAAAACATATCCTCGGTCTCTTAGAGTCAATCGGAATGGTGAAAGAAGTAGAAGAAGATGACTTACATGCCGTCACTGCTCTTTCCGGTAGCGGCCCTGCATATGTCTATTATTTAGCAGAAGCACTTGAGGAAGCAGCGATCGGTAAAGGTCTTTCAAAAGACATTGCGCGCGCGCTTATCATCCAAACGCTTGAAGGCGCAGCGGCAATGTTGAAAGAAACAGGTACAGAGCCCGCGGAATTACGGAAAAACGTGACGAGCCCAGGCGGTACAACGGAAGCCGGATTGAATGCGTTGGAGAACGGGAAGTTCAAAGAAACGATTGCGCAATGTATTGGGAAAGCGGAGGCGCGTTCTCGTGAGCTAGGGGCGCAGTCTTAAAGCTATTCATTTTGCACTAAATAGTGGAACGCAAAACTCGAATAATAGGTCACTTTTATAAAACGTGTCTACTATTCGAGCTATCGTTCAAGTTTTAGAAGCTTGCCTTTTATCTTATCGAACTAGTTTACATATAACTAAATTTCCCCACTTTCAATATGACTAAAACGACTCGACGTCAAATCTTTCCTTCGATAGACACTTAATACGACCCCAATTAAAAAGGCATTCAATAGAATTGGCATTAATCCATAACTGATGAATGGCAATGACATAGAGGTCATCGGAAATTATCCGAATGACATTCCAATATTGCTAACAAACTGGATTGTATGCAGGTGCCCTACCGTCTTATTAAGAGGTAGGGCAACATTTTTTTGATTAACGTATTGAATTAAACCATTAGGAAATTAAATCCTGTATTCTATTCAAAGAGTTCATGAGGATAAGTAACGGAAACAGTGTAGCGAAAAAAATATGACTTCCCCAGACTGCAATCCAAAACTTCTCTCCCTTACGCAATTTTAAAATAAGAATGAGAATCGAAATGCTACTTGCAGTAAATAGAAACCAACAAAAATCTTTCTGCCGCTTTATTCCATAGTTCAATTCTTCAATTTTCCACAAATTATTTTCAGAAAATGATAAGGTAATGATATCCTTTTCTAGCCCAATTATATTAAATTTTTTTACGATTACACTGTCTTTTTGCTGTGAAACAATATCATAACCATTTGGTAAAAATGAAAGCTTGTAGACAGCAAGATATGACAGAGAGCCCACTATGATAATGAATAGAGTGAAGCCTAAAAGCGTTCTGATTTTATATTTTACTGAGGAATTCATTATTTTCATGCCTACCTTTATGCTTGGTCATTATTAACAAAGTGAAATAATCAACTATACCAAGCTATCGCTTTTCTATCAATCTCCAATGCTAGTTGTTCTTTTCCTTTAATGTATGATTCAATATCATAGGGAAAACGTTGAGACAGCTTCTCTTTTAAATCCCCATAATTTTGAGCAACATCTGGGTGTGCCCGTAAGTAATCCCGAAATGCAAGATGACGTTCAATTTCAGAATTCCCCCATTCATAAATATGAACATGATGAGTTCGATTATCTCCCCCTTTTTGGAAGTATCGACGTTCGGGTATACCATTTTCCTCCTTTGGATCATAGCCAATGGCAACCATTGCCTTGTGAAATTCATCAATTCGATTAATGTCCCTCACTACCGGCATTATATCTATAATGGGCTTTGCCAGCAGTCCAATTACAGAAGTGCTGCCGATATGGTGTATCTCGGTAATTTCAGAACCGAAAATCTCATGCAATTTATGGGACTCTTCTTCAAAGTTTGAAACCCATTGTTCATCATAAGGTTTAACTTCAACTATTCTCATTTAAATCTCACTTTCCGTCGTTCAATAAATCATTTTTTTTTATAGCTTTATTAAACGATGATGTTTATTCTGATGAACAGTATAAGAATTATAATAACAGGGGCTCATCTGTTCATTTATAAAATTATAGTCCCCGTTAACGAAAGCTAGTTCTTTCTTTCTCCTAAAAAGTATTAGAATAATAGCCGCATAAATCACATCTTCATTGCGAAAAATAAGAATTAGTAAAAAATATCATGATAATTAATCCTAACCCTGCTACTAGTAAATAGACTCCACTAACAGTGAAAAAAGATATCTCTAAAAGTTTACTAACCCTTTTTTTATTGATTTTCAAGCCTGCCATCCCCCTATTTAATCAAACAACGTCTCTTTATCAGGGTCCCTTGAAAACTCAAAAAGTGTTTTTATTTGTGATTCTATCACTCTATCTTCAGAAAGATCTGGTATATTGTTTTCAGAGAAAAACTGAATACCACTCGTTTCGATTCCGGTAGCTGGAATACCTCCAACAATTTCACACTGAATAAAAACTTTATAATAATGATACGGTTGCGGAGGATGCGGATGTTTATTTTTATCGAACAAAGCAAGCAGTTTCGTAGGAACTACATCATAGCCAGATTCTTCTTTTATTTCCTTTATAATATTTTCAGACGGCGACAACCCTATATCGCAAAAACCACCAGGTAAAGACCATCTATTATCCATATTTTCTTTTACCATTAATATCGTATTATCTTTAAAAACTACTCCACGAACATCGACTTTAGGGGTTTGATAACCTGTTTCATTCATAAATAAATCCTTGATTTTTTGCATTTCTACCCCTGTGTGTTCTTCCATGATTTCTGCACTAATCATGCGTAATTCTTCATAACGCTCGAGATCATACATGTCTTTTGAAAAGGTTAATCCTGATTGAGATATTGCTTGTATTCTCTTCGCCCATTCCAACCATTTAGTACTCATTAGTGACACCAATTTTCATAGAATCAATGAATTCTGTTACACTTTTAAAGATAGCATCAGGTTCAATCGTAAATTCCATTGAATGATAATCAGGTAACCATTGGACGCCTACAGTATGTACATTCGCTTGAACGCCAGCATCTATGTCTGCATCACTATCTCCGATAAATAGTGCCTCACTGCTTTCGACACCTAAAAGAGATAAAGCTTTTAATAACCCTTCTGGATCAGGTTTTGGTTTGTTCACATCATCCCCTGTTATGATGACTTCAAACAGCCCCTCCATCTGTAAAGCTTTCAAAGATATATCTAAACTTCTTTTTGCCTTTCCAGTAAAGATCCCAATTTTGAGTCCTACTTCTTTTAAGTGCTTTACCAGATCAACAATTTCCTTATGTGGTGTAACTAATTGGTTATGGCGTTCAGAGTACTTTGCATAGTACAACTCAATAGCTTCGTCTTTATTACTATTGGATAGGTTCTCTCGAATAATCCCAGTTTCTGACGGGCCAAACATTGCCTTTATTTCTTCAATAGAAAGATTTTTATTATCAAACTCCTGGAAGACACACTGAAAAGCATAATAACAAATTGGTAAGGTATTCGCTAATGTCCCATCAAAATCAAAAATAATCGCTTTGATAATCAACACGTCCTTCAATTCGATTTTCACTCCATCATTCGCCCTGTTTAGCGGAGACAAAATACGTACCACCTATAATATCGTAGATTCCTCTTTTATCTTCACGAAATATAAGGCTGGACTACCAATCCAGATTAGTCACTCTGTCCCCCATACTAATTCCTCCTCGTAAAGTCAAACTCTTATTTACTATTGTACCCTAATTGAATGAATTGTTGGAATTAATACAGTGAAACGAACTCTTTAAATGAAAAAAGACTTACCGATCAAATTAAATTGATCAGCAACTCTTTTATCCAACAATGATAGTACCACTTACCTCATTCTACCCCGCTCTCCAAAATCGAAAAAGTCCCCTTATCGCAATTGATCTTTGCCATCACACCGTAGGGCAAAACAATTTTTGGTTCTGTGTGGCCGAAATTCAAATTATAGAGAATCGGTAAATCCTCTAAGCCATACTCTTTCATGACCTGAAGAATAACTTCTTTATAGGATTCATAATATTTTTCGTCCTGTGGTTTCCCAAAAATGATGCCATTTGCCATTTGAAGAATACCTTGTGCAGCATAATTACGCAACCAGTATTTTATAAAACTAGGTTCGGGCTTTTCCTCCGATGTTTCGAAGAACAGAATGCTGTCCTTCCAATGCTTCTGTTCGGGCCAAATCTCTGTACCCTTCGCGAATTCTAGTACTTCGATACACCCACCAATCAATCTTCCTTGTACAACTCCCGACCCTTGAAGCAGTTCATATCCATGATTTGGTAGCATTTTCCGGCGTCTATTCTTATTCCTTTCATGCCATTCCAAACGCTCACTCGTCCATTTTAGAGCGGGTTTAATTTTACCGATAACATCATCAGAAAAAAGTATCCGCTTCAACATATCAATTGTATAGGAATCCATCTCAACGTTTTCAGCGAAATCAGTTAAAATCGCCGGACCATAAAAAGAAGATATACCTGCTTTATGGCAAAACAGATGAGTAATCGTCACATCAGAATAACCCATGAATATTTTCGGGTTTTTTCGTATTATGTTGAAATCAATATATGGTAGTAAACGAATACTTTCTTCCCCACCAATATTCGCAAAGATTCCTTTAATGCTCTTATCCTTAAATGCGGTCATTAGATCTTCTGCACGAGCCTGTGGATGTTCATAAAGGTACTCTGAACCTTTCAAACTATTCGGCATCGGGAGGACCTCAAGGCCAAAAATACTTTCTACTCTTTTAACCCCTTGGTCATAACGCCATCTAAGTTCTGAATCACCTGCCCCTCCCCAAGAAGGACTTACTGTTGCAATTTTATCTCCTGGTTGCAGTTTCTTTGGTTTTTTTAGCAAACTAATCCCCACTTTCCCCTGTTGTTATCAGTCTATGCAAAATATTGCTCATTATCAGCTTCAATCATTGAATAATCTTAAGGCCTATCGTAACTCATTACCCATATTATTACATCCTTTTTTTGCTTAGCTAGATAAGATTTTGCATCTTGGCAATCTGAACACATAGGTCTAGTGTACAATTTCAGTTACCTATTTTTACACTTAAATCCCCCTCTACACTAAAAAAAGCCATGCAGAATTTCCGCATGGCTTCATTCCTTTTACAATTTCACTTTTTGCAAGCGCAATGCATTCAATACAACGGACACCGAACTGAATGCCATCGCTGCCCCCGCAACCCAAGGGGCTAATAAACCAATTGCCGCAATAGGAATTCCGATTGTGTTGTAGAAGAATGCAAAGAATAGGTTTTGCTTAATATTGCGCATCGTTTTGCGACTCATAATAATCGCATCAGCTACACTATTAAGGTCTCCACGCATCAGTGTAATATCTGCTGCCTCTATCGCAATGTCTGTACCTGTTCCGACAGCCATTCCTATATTCGCCATCGCAAGTGCTGGCGCATCATTGATACCGTCCCCAACCATCGCAACTTTCTTACCTTGGTCTTGCAATTTTTTAATTTCATCACTTTTTTGTTCTGGTAACACTTCTGCAATGACATGAGATAGCCCAACTTGACGAGCTATTGCTTCCGCAGTTCGTTGGTTATCGCCTGTCAGCATGATTACTTCAAGACCCAATGCCTGCATTCTAGCAATGGCTTCTTTCGATGTTTCCTTCACTGTATCCGCGACTGCCACAATACCTGCAAGTTTATGATTCACAGCAATCAGCATCGCTGTTTTCCCTTCACTTTCAAACTTTTCCATAGCAGCATTCGAGTCTGAAATAGCGATTTTATAGTCGTTCATCAATTTTCTAGTACCGACTAATACTTCTTTACCACTAACATTTGCCCGGATACCATAGCCCGGTAATGCTTCAAAATCAGACACGTCAAGTAGTGATAACCCTTTTTCTTTGACGCCTAAAACAATGGCTTGTGCTAAAGGATGCTCGGACTGATTTTCAGCTGTTGCAACTAATTGCAGCACTTCATCTTCTGTAAAGCCTGCTGTCACTGTAATATCTGTTAACGCAGGTTGACCTTTTGTCACTGTACCTGTTTTATCCAACACGACAGTGTCAATTGAACGGGTATTTTCCAAATGTTCTCCGCCTTTAAAGAGTAAGCCCATTTCAGCTGCCCTACCTGACCCTGCCATAATCGATGTCGGCGTTGCCAAACCTAACGCACATGGACAAGCAATAACTAGAATCGAGATTGTTGGTATCAATGCCGAACGGAAATCGCCTGGTGTTACAATGAAAAACCAGATTAGGAACGTTGCAACTGCAATAACGACAACAACCGGTACAAAGATACCTGAAATTTTGTCTGCTAAACGTTGGATTTCAGCTTTCGAACCTTGTGCTTCTTCCACTACTTTTACAATTTGTGCCAATGCTGTATCTTTTCCAACTTTTGTTGCTGTGATTTGCAATGATCCATTCTTATTGATTGTCGCACCAATGACTTTATCACCTGCAACTTTATCAACTGGGATACTTTCACCTGTAATCATCGATTCATCGATGGCTGAACGTCCTTCAATAATTTCGCCATCCACCGGAATCCTTTCACCTGGCTTCACAAGAATTGTGTCTCCCACGATAACTTCTTCAATCGGCAGTTCCATTTCAACGCTACCTCTTAGGACTCTCGCTGTTTTAGCTTGTAAACCTAGCAACTTTTGAATCGCCTGACTCGTTTTACCTTTTGCACGAACTTCAAATAATTTACCAAGTACGATTAATGTAATGATGACAGCGGACGCTTCAAAATATAGCTCGGGACTTCCAACTTTGCCATTATTCATCCATTCAATCGATAAATAAAGGCTATAGAAGTATGCCGCACTCGTACCCAGAGCAACCAATACGTCCATGTTGGCACTTTTATTCCGTAGTGAATTAAAAGCACCTTTATAAAATTGAGCGCCAATGATAAATTGAACAGGCGTCGCAAATGCAAGCTGAAGCCACGGATTCATTAGAATATGGGGCATATAAATAAATGATAAAAACTCAAAATGCGCCACCATTGTCCATAGTAATGGAATCGTTAAAATCAGTGAAATAATGAACTTTTTCTCTTGCTTTTTGATTTCTTGTTCCTTGTGATCCATTTTGTCTTTGCTATCTTGTTTTGGAATTAATTCATAGCCCATTTTCTTAACGGCCGTAATCATCTCTGTTGTTTCAACTTGTTTACTATCATATTCGACTGCAATTGTTTCTAGCGCAAAGTTAACACTTGCGTTGGAAACACCATCCATCTTGCCAATACGTTTTTCGATTTTCGTCGCACATGCCGCACAAGTCATACCTGAAATGTCAAAAGCTACTTTTTCTTGAACGACGTTAAATCCAAGTTTTTCAACTCTCGCCTTAAACTCATTGACATTCGTTTTAGCTGGATCGTAGACGATTGTTGAACTTTCCAATGCAAAGTTAACGTTTGCTTTCTCAACACCCTCTATTTTTGAGAGCCCTTTTTCAATGCGATTCGCACATGCTGCACAAGTCATTCCAGTAATTTGTAACGTTTTTTCAGAAGTAGCCATTTGTCTCTCCTCCAATACTCGGTAGGGGTATATTTATTTCAAAAAGAAGGATCATACCAAAAAGTATAATCGTTTCTACTACTATATACCCCCACGTGGTGTAAGCTGACAGTCTATTCGTTAAACGAGTTCGTAGCCTTGCTCTTCAATCGTTTCCTTGATTTGCGCAAATGTAGTTGCATTGTCAAATTCTACTGATACTTCATTATTGCCAAGATCTACTTTGACTGTTGAAACACCCGTAAGTTCCCCAACGCTCGTTTCGATTGAATTAACACAATGATTACATGACATGCCTTCTACTTTTAACGTTTCTTTCAAATTAAAAACCTCCTGTTTTTGTTATTACCCTAAACTTACTATACCCCTGTTAGGTATGTCAAGCGAGGAGCATTTTTACTTCGTCATTGTTTTCATAACGTCCATCAATTCTTTAATAGCCGCATCACCATTCTGACCTTTAATGGCATTGACTACACAGTGATGTGTATGATCTTCTAACAAGGCTAAAGAAACCTTGTTCATGGCTGATTGAATCGCGCTAATCTGATGCAAAATATCGACACAATAGCGATCATTCTCGACCATTTGATGAACGCCTCTTACTTGTCCTTCTACACGTTTTAACCGGTTAAGAAGCTGTTGTTTATTTGGTTGGACTGTTGTTTTGGTTGATTCCTCCATGATTTTGCCTCCTTAAGCAGGTGCGCATACCCCGTACCCCTATATTAGCATTTTACTTGGTGTGGGTCAACGAGTTCGCTTTTTAGGTTATTTTCCTCAAAATAATGCACGAATTTGAAAAAAGATTCCCTTCTTTTGCCATGTTCACTATATTTTTCGGCTGCCTTAAATCGATCCGTCATCCCTGCAACTTTTCTTTCCACTACCTCAATGTACAGTTGCTGTGACGTCGTCAACTCCAGTTTATCGTCTTCCCCCATAATCATCCATTACTGCTAGTTGCTTGGAATTTAATATTGATCCAAATGCGATTCCACCATTCCCTGCTAGTTTAACCATTTTCTCTAAACTAAATCCTCCTTCATCTCTTTAGTTACACGATAGGTGTTGCATGTTGCAAATCAGACTTTTCAATTTGAATCGTTGTATGCATGATTTTAAACTGCTTCTCGATTTGTTGAATCGCTTGTTGAAGTATGCGCTGTTCATCTTGATTATCCTCTATTAGCAGGTGGCAAGTAAGTGAATCCAATCCGGATGTAATTGTCCATACATGAAAATCATGTACATTGATAACTCCTTCGATCGCTTCTAATGTCTGCTTGACCTCTTGCTGATCAATTGTAATCGGTGTCCCTTCCATTAGAATATGAATCGTCTGTTTAATAATCCCCCATGCACCTTTTAGGATTAACAACGCCACGACAACACTGATAATTGGGTCTGCAACATACCAGTCAAAGAAGTACATAACAATCCCGGCAATAATCGCTCCGACAGAACCAAGTGCATCGCCAAGGACATGCAGATAGGCACTGCGTAAATTTACATTATCCTTCACATCGCCTTTGCTAATTAAAAACCAAGCACTAAGTAGATTGGCCGCTAACCCAATGAACGCAATGATAATCATCGAACCACTCGCAACAGTCTGTGGCTCAAAGAAACGTCCATACGCATGATAAACAATCATTCCTGAGATGACAAACAACGTTACCCCGTTAAATAATGCCGCTAAAATCTCAAATCGATAATAACCGTATGTTTTTTTAGGTGAAGCCGCCCGCGCAGCAAACCAAATTGCCACTAAACTTAGCGCCAATGACCCCGCGTCACTCAACATATGCCCCGAATCGGCCAGTAAAGCCAAACTGTTCGTCAGCAAACCTCCAAAAAACTCTAACAGCATAATCCCGGCAGTAATTACAAATGCTATCGCAAGTCCTTTTTTATTTCCTTCTCTAGCGTGACTGTGATGATGACCGTGGTCGTGATCATGCATGATAAATCACTCCTTATCTTTTAGTCGTTCTCAAGTATAACTGTCGAGCTACTCATTTATGTTTGGCTATAATTATGTAGATTACCCATATACATAATGGGGGTATAATTTATTTAAAAAGAATGATTATACCTAAAGGCATAATCCCATAAACAACTTTCTACCCGTACATGACGTTTGAAACTGTTGATTTACTTATGTTGTAATTAGACGACGTTATAGCCTTCTTCAGTTCTTTGAGCATTATCAAACTCCACCACAACCTCATCACCACATACATCGACTTTGACAGAAGACACACCGATAAGTTTGCCAACACCACCCTCAATTGAATTGACACAACTAGTGCAAGACATCCCTTGTACTTGCATTAGACCCCTCATTTTGAACACCTCCTGTTTTATTAATGTTTTCAATTTACCATACCCCCATGCAGTATGTAAATCAAAGAATAAAAAGTCCATCCCTCATTATTTCGAAAAGGCTTACTATTAGTCTTCTAATACAATATCTTGTTTTTCAACCGTTATATAGAATAGCTCTAAAACTGTATTGGGGCGATGAAATCATACGGTTGTTTAAAATATGATAAGTCGACTATCTAGCAATCAAGGAACCTACATAATCAGCCGGTTTTCGGGCCGAAATTAACAATAATACATCTCGAATGGTAAAACCTAATTCATACGATGACTTCAAGTCATGAAATTGTCGGAACTCTTCCTCCATTTCGAATTTGCGAATGCTACACTGGATTAAATTGGTTTATCTGAGTAAATCAGATAAACAATATTAACAGTGAGTTGGAGGTTACTATTGGTATTGAAAATCAGACTTATGCATAAACATCAGTCATTCTACTCAGGTTGTAGTTTAAAGAGATCTTAAAAACATGTAAGAGGAGGCGTTCCATCTTGTCTACAAGTTCATTAATCAGTTTAAGCAGTACAGCACTTTATATATCCTTTTTTATCTACTTACTAGCAATTATTCCTTTTGGACTAGCAGTTAGGTCGAAAAGAAAGATATTTTCAATACTTGGAATAACACTGACTTGGGTAGGTTTCATTTTACAGATTGTTTATTTTATAACTAGATGGTCTGTTGCCGGACATGCACCAGTCAGCAACCTTTATGAATTCATGACTTTCTTTGGCATTATGCTCGTTGGAAGTTTCCTGATTATGTATTATTTATATCGCCAAAGTGTAATTGGACTCTTTGCTCTTCCGATAGCACTGCTAATTCTGGGCTATGCAAATGCATTTTCGAAAGATATAACGCCCCTTATTCCCGCTTTGCAAAGTAATTGGTTAACAATACACGTACTAACAGTAGCCTTTTCTAGTGCGGTATTGTCCATATCTTTTGTTACAGGTATTATCTACCTTTTAAAAATAGTTAATCCAACTGAAAAAAGCAAGAATACATTCTGTTTGGAGCTCGTCATGTATTTTATGGTAGTTGTATTGGGCTTCATTCTAATGACTAGCACATTTAATGCAGTCGGTTATACTAAAAATCTTCAATTCGAAAATCATAAATCTGAGGTGGACGTTTATAACTATAAATTACCAGCCATTACCGTTCCTAAAAACTCAGTAGTTGCCCAATCAGTGGATGCGAATTCTTATGAGACTGTCGATCAAAAAAACGGTATTATAGAGATTCCAAACTCGATTGATGCATTAAAATTGAATACAATAATATGGTCATTCCTTGTAGGGACTGTGCTCTACACAGTAATTCGTCTTTTCACGAAGCGAAAAATCATTTCTCTACTCAAACCACTTACTCATAAAGTAAATGCGAACTCTATGGATGAAATTACTTACCGAGCAGTCATCATTGGTTTTCCTTTGTTCACACTTGGTGGACTGATATTCGCTATGATTTGGGCCCAATTTGCTTGGAGCCGTTTCTGGGGGTGGGACCCGAAAGAAATTTGGGCTTTAATCACCTTCTTATTTTATGCCACAATGCTACATTTAAGGGTAGGGAAAGGATGGGAAGGAGAAAGAACTGCTTGGATGGCAGTCATTGGTTTTGGAATAATTATTTTCAATCAAGTCTTCGTGAACCTTGTAATTGCTGGGCTGCATTCATATGCTTAATAAAAAATATTGATAGATCGAGTTATGTTACTCACTAAACGCAAAAACGATTCCCCATTTCAACATGGTGGAATCGTTTTTTTTAACAGTTTGTTGAATTTAATTGTTAACTAAATTAAATCTCTAAATAGTAAATCAGACGATACAGGTTTCAATCCTATTTCTCTAGACCAAACAGATAATTGTCCAATATGATGAATTTCATGTGATAGTATATGTGTAATTATTTTATCAAACGAGAATGAATTAGTAGTACCATTTCTACTCTTTACTACCAAAGTTCTATCTTCAGATTCAGACGTATGTGATTTTATGAAGCTCTCTGTTGCTGGTTTGGTTAGATTAGAAAATGACTTAACATCATTAAGACTTGATATTCTATTTATATCTTTAATGATGACAGATGTACCTTGCATTTGATTAACCCATATTTGTTCGCAGTCAATTACATGAAATAGATTATGTATTATGCTCTGCATACCCCCCATACGTTTTTTAGTGAGTTCTTCGTATGGAATGGTTTCACACCACTTAAACCAGTCTTCTCTGATTTGCCAATTATACTGAAACATATTTATCAATTAAATCACTCCAAACTTTTTCAACGCGAACTCAATTCCGTCTTCACTTGACTTTTTAGTTACGAAATCTGCAATTGTTTTTATTTTTTCATTCCCATTCCCCATAGCTATACCAAGTCCTACTAATTCCAACATGTCTATGTCATTCTCTCCATCACCAAACGCAATAGCCTCTGATTTATCAATGTCGAAATACTTTAAAACTTTTATAATGGCTAATGATTTAGATACTTCTTCTTGTAGTACATTCAATACATAAGGATGCCATCTCTTAAATGTTAGATACGGAAAATTTTGAATATATTTCTCAACCATTTCGTCAGTTGCATACAAACACATTAAGTAAACCTCTTGATTATAAATCAGTTTATTTATTGTAGGATAGTTATTCAATGATAGAGTTTCCTTCAACGCTTTTACTATTTCAGTATCTTTTACACCATTCATGCTAAAATCTTCAGTGAAGAATGAAAGACCTTGATTCTCTGTGTAGGAAAATTCAACGACATCTTGAATCACATTTTTATCCATCGGCACTTTATGAATAACCTGGTGATTGTGTTTGACATACGCTCCATTCGCAGTGATGAACGTATCTATTCCTAGTGCTTTTATTTCTTCGCACATAGATAATGGTCTTCCTGTTGCCGCTACTACCCTTATTCCTTTGTTCACTAATGCTTTGACTGCTTCTTTAGTATTAATTGAAATACTCCCATCTTCATGGTGCGTAATTGTTCCATCAACATCGAAAAACACGATTTTGTAAGCCATAAAAATCCCCTTCAGTAGCAGTAAGTTGAAAAGTGAGAAAATTGACATTAAATCATACTATACGTTTTTGGATTAAGCTGCTGTTGCAGTAACTAATGATATACTTCGAAAATCTTAAAGCCATTTCAATTCTCTGCTCATCAGAAGTGAAAAACTCGATCCCAGCACCTTTACGAACATTTATTGCTTCCTTAATTATCTGATGCCATTCCTGTGGTAGATGCAGCAATCCATACTCGCCAGCACCAAGTTTTGATAGTACGTTATGTTCTTTTAAGGTATAATATTGGCGTAACAATCCGAGAATCGACCATTCAATTTCAAAATCAATCTCTTCAGCTGATAGATGAAGTAACTGTCCCAATGAACTCTCAATTCTTTGGATCCGTTGTGCCCAATACGTATTCATATTTTCATGTACATAAGAAACTAAGAGCTGTGGATCAACTTCAAATCTTAGCGCAGTTGGTTCTGGACCTAAAATGCTAATTCCATTCGTTTTCAGTATCCACCAAGTGATAGAGTTAAAATAAGCACCATAACTCAATTCACCATCGTTATAGAAAGGATAAATATTATCATCAGCTTCTAGTTTACCAATATCCTCCCAAAGAACATAGACTCCATCCATTTCTGGTTTTTGATAGTTACTGGCAATAATACTATGAATTTCGGCTAATACTTCCACTTCTTCTCCTGACAAACGGCGATTTATTATTGCAATAAAATCAATATCACTTGAATCATTCACATAGGCATTCAGTGCAATTGATCCTTGGATATAAAATCCTTCGAGTGTGTTTGGTAAACGCTCATGAAACAAGGCGATGTAGTCCTTTAGAATGGTCTGTACAACAACTGGTAATTGCTGCATCAAGTTCTCCCCTTAATAAAAATGCATAATTCTCCACTAGTACAATGAATCCTATTTACTGTGTTTTAAATAAACAATATCTCCATTTTTCGTCACATCAAAAACTTCGTTATCTTCTGAATATAAAATTTCCACATTGTCTGCAGAATCTGTACCTTCAAAGAATATCCCAAACTTATTACTCTCAGGATAGCCATATAGATAACAAACCACTTTTCCGTCTTTCACGAAAACGATTTGATTCATGCCCTCACTGACTGTTTCACTGATATTCCCCCACTTATATCCTATTATTTCATATATCGTTTCTTTTGAAAAATATGGAACGAATGAATAAACTTTATCCCATTCAAATGGGATAAATGTGGTCAAATTCACTTTTTTATTAGTTGCATTTTTTGATAAAATTTCATTTTTAAGCAATTTAAAATTAGAATCTCATATATCTTCTTTAAAAGGATTCATAACGAGTAAACTTACACATACAAGCAAAAACATTAAAATAACAACATATTTCCTTTGCTTCATAGTACATATCCCCCCTTTGTCAATGGGTTGCAAATTACTTCCATTAGTTAGACGAGCAGTATGACAAAAGGTTCAAATTATTAGCAAAATACAATAAAAGCTGCGCCGATTTAATACTAGAGAGGAGCCGGATTTCGATGTATCTTAGAATTAGGCTCCTTTCATTTTCTAACTTTACACACATACACCATAGAAGTACTTTTCACATTGAGCTCATTTTTATCCCAATCACCATATACCTGTAAGATCTCAAACCCATTCTCTTTAAGCACTCTTTCCATTTCGAGTGGAAATGAATAGCGTAATGAAATGCCATCTTGCTCTTTAGCAATTAAGGTTTCTCCTTGATAAATTTGTCGATCAGTATGGCAATGTAAGATCTGTGTCATCGAATTGTATTCTTCACGGTGAAATTCGATAATTTGATTACCATTATTATCGCTATACAGTTGCTCATATTCATCAACAGCTGCCAACTCGTGTAGTAAAGGATTTCGCGTGTCAAAAATAAAAATTCCATCCTCTACCAGATGTTGTCGGACAGATTGTACTAAGTCATCTTGTACTTCATTCGTTAGGAAATGTTGAAAGGAATTCCCAGTCATAAAAACTAACGAACTTTTGACGGATAAATTCAACTTCGTGCAGTCTTGCAATAAAAACTCAATTAATACCTTTTGTTCTTTCGCCTTTTGCTTTGCACGTTCCAACATACCCTCATGCAGGTCAACACCAACCATTTGAAATCCACGTTTTGCCATAGGAATGGTAAGTCGGCCTGTACCACACGCTAATTCAATAATCGGTTGATCTAGCTTGGCCCATTCTAAAATCAAGTTCAAATCCTTCTGATAACCTTCATATAAGTGGTCATACATTTCAGGATCAGCATATTTCTCAAAGTTTTCTTCAAATACATTCCTACTCATACATTCTTCCCTCCACAATTGCATATTCCAATGGTGTAGCAATAGGAAAGCAACCTTCAAAATTACTTTTCCACAAGGGAGAATTCCCGCAACATTGAAATACGCATAATAAATTCAGATTTAACCTAACAATTTAGACTATAGCTTGAAGGATCGTATACGATCTTGATAAGCCCTTCAAAAAGGTGTCTCTGGGATGGATTAGCCCAATCATCCTCTACATCGGCCATTAACCACATAACCTCATCTAGAAAAACATGCTCTACTGCTTTTTCCCAATAAACGTAATCTAGATCGGTAAGACTACTATATTTTTTATAGCCTTGCAGGAATAATTGCCATTGTTCAGGCGTAAATGGCTTGTCTGGAGCGGTTGATAATTCATTATGAAATAAAAGTAGGGCTAATGCTACATCAAAAATACGTGGAATCCAACTGGCATTATCAGGATCTATTAAATAAGGATCTGGTGTATAGATTAAGTTATTCGCTTTGAAGTCATGTGGAGTGAGTACAAATTGCAAACCGCTATTTTTCAATTCTTCTTGCTGAGTAACTACTTCTACTAATTTCTTTTTCAGTTGAATACCTTCAATTTTAAAATCATATCGTGCAGCGTTTTTTTCTATCTTTTGAACACTCTCTGCCACTTCGTCCACATTAAAATCAAAAACATCATATTCTTCTAATTCAAACGTATTTTCCATGGGCGAAAGGCTGTGTATTTCCCCCAATAGTTTGCCTGCTGCTATGATTTCGTCATTTTTACCGGAATACTGCACTCCCTTAATAAATGGATAAACTACATATGTATCCTCTCCGATTGATTGAGGGTTTTCCACACTTAAACTAACTGGTGTTACCACATTTACTCCATTTTCTTTTAAGTTGGTCGTATACCTCATCAGTCTTTGTGCACGCTCAATTGGTCTCTGTGTTTTCTTAACAATAAAATCATTCATTTCACTGTTAACTCGATATACCGGGGAGAAAGGATAAATACTTTTCGGTTCTTCTTGAGTTTGAAAGCTGAATCTCTTTAAAACTGCTAGTCCATTCATTATGTTTCCCCCCATATCAATTCACTTTGTTGATAGATTTATCGCCTTGAATACTTTCAAATTGAAAATCGCTTTTTGAGTATTCTCGTAGTGTAAGCTCCTTATTTTATAGTGTAGCAAAATCGAAACTAACCATTGAATGTCACTGACTCTTACACGAGTTCAAAGTTTATAAATGCCTTCATTAATTACAGAAAAAATGAGTTGCCGAAACAACTCATTTTTTCATTTCGACTATAAAACTTATATTTACCTCGTAACCATTAATATACCGCCACAATGCGATACGCGATGAAATTCACATTTACAAACATTTTTTAACGATGATTTGATTTCATTGGAGACTAAATAAAACTCATCCTCATCCCAATATTTAATGCTATCATTTCTACAAATTTCAAGCTCCTCACGTGTATGGAATGCAATATCACCAATGAATATTTTCCCATTCACTGAAAGTAGAGGTAGCAAACTCTTGATAAAGGTGATTTTCTCTTCATCCGCAATATGATGCAGCGCATATGTGCTTATAATAAAGTCATACTTATTGACTTCAAAAGAATCAGGTAAGCCCTTGGTAATATCCCACTCCACCAAATTTGCCATTGGCATTTTAGACTGAGCTACCGCAATCATCTGAGTAGAAAAATCTAAACCATCTATGCGATGCCCATTTTCATAAAGTCGACTCGTTAAAACCGCTGTGCCAAACCCTATATCTAAAATGGTTGATTGTTGCTTTTGCATGACCTCATTAAAAATAGTATTCAATATTTTTTTGTATCCAGCAAACGGATACAAATTATTTTCTTCACTTACTTGTACTGTTTGATCATAGTCATTCGCCCATAAATTAAATCCTAGCTGATTTAACATGAATGCTCCCCCTATAATTCGAACGAGCAATCGAGCATTTCTTTTTATTTAAAAATAGTCTTTTTAAATAATTTAATTTACCCGATTAGTCGCCGATCGTTTCCCCTAAGACGTTGCATCGATAGATAATAGTAGTTTTTTTCATAATAAACTCCACCTTTCATAGATACATAGATATTATCATAATATTCCGCATTTTGGAACCACTCAATATGAAATGATTTTTTTGAGGGATATAGCGCAACTCATATTTTGTGAAATAGTTTAGTATTGAAGACTTTCTGACAAAAGATTTAGCCTTATCCAGCATTTGATTTTTCCCATCAACGCTTCCTAGGGAGTAAGCCCTCGATGTTATTAACTTACAACGTTGAATAGCGGTTTAGTTATTGTTATACTCTCGAGCCTTTGCTTATATTGCATTCAATTTTAACTTTTCTAATTCGATCTCAATCTGATTTAAATCGATTCGTTCAAATAAAGGACTTACTTGAAAGGTTTGATATATTGATTTTTCTATGGGTTCCCAAGTAAATGGTGCTAAATTCAACATTGCTTTCACTTTATCACTTGAAAAAGGTAGGAATGGCGATAATAACTGAGCACAATTTGCAATAATATGCACACATGTAAGTAAAATATGCTTGCACTCTTCCCTGTTCTCATGGATTTCTTTCCAGGGTTGTTTTGTATCAAAGTATTTATTTCCGAAACGAATGGTTTCAAAAATCGTTTCAATCGCTTGTTTAAAATGACCTTGTTCAATCAAGTGACCAATCTCACCATATCTAAATTGAATCATTTCTATAATATCTAGATCCAGGTTTCCAGAAACAGCCCCTTCAAATGACTTGTCAATAAACTTCAACGTCCGATTTACGAGGTTACCGTAAGCACCAAGAAGCTCAGAATTATGACTGAAAATGAATTCACGCCACGAAAAATCAGCGTCTCTATTTTCAGGTGCATTTGCAGTTAGAAAGTATCGAATGGAGTCAGGATCATAACTTTCCAAAATGGCGGGAACCCACACAGCCCAGTTTTTGCTCGTTGATAGTTTCTTTTTTTCTAATGTTAAGTACTCGTTTGAAACGATATGTGTTGGAAAAGCGTCCTTTCCAATACCCGATAAAATAGATGGCCAAATAATCGAGTGGAAGGGAATATTGTCTTTCCCATGTACATAGTAAGATACGGTCTCTTCATTCCAAAAAGCTTCATCACTTTGATTAGTGTCAATCGCCCATTGTTGACTGGCCGAATAATAACCTGATACTGCTTCAATCCAAACGTACACTTTTTTATCCTCATAACCTTTTACTGGGACACTAACTCCATTTTGTAAATCTCTTGACACAGCGCGGTCATGTAAACCTTCTGTCAAATATCTTTCTGATAAATGGATGGCATTTTCTCTCCACGCTTTGTTTGCCCGAACCTTCTTAACTTGCTCTTCTAGCTCATGTTGAAATGAACTTAATGAAAAGTAGAAGTGTTCCGTTGCCTTTGTGGTTGGTTCATTGCCACAAATTTTGCATTTACGGTCAATTAAATCAAGCGGATCAAGGATGGTTGAACAATTATCACATTGATCCCCACGAGATGGATGTCCACAGTTCGGACAAACTCCCTCCACATACCGATCCGGTAAAAATTGGTGGTCAAACTCACAATAGGTTTGTTCAATCTCTTTTTTATAAATATATCCATTCTCAAGTAGCTGCAAGAAAATCCGCTGGACAACTTCATGATGTTGTTGACTATCCGTTCTGGAATAAAAATCATAACTAAATCCCAGTATCGCAAAGCTTTCTATAAATTCTTGATGATAGCGATCTGCGATATCTTGAATCGCTAGCCCTTCTTGATTGGCCCTAATCGAAATAGGTGTACCATTACAATCGCTACCAGACACATATAAGACGGATTCACCCTTTAGTCGGTAATACCTCGCTAAAATATCCCCCGGTAACAACGCTGCGATATGACCTAAATGCAATGATCCATTGGCATATGGCCACGCGCCCCCAATTAAAATTCTCAAACCAATTCCTCCTTTTTAGGGCATACAAAAAACCCCGCCACTTATCGTATCGATAAGGACGAGGTTAATATTTCACTCGTGGTACCACCTTAGTTCACAAATAGCTCACGCCACTTGTCTTAGTAAGTACGTCGCTACAAATCCTGCGAGTATACTTTGACATTTGTAACAAGTGCCAAATCTTGTTGCAGCCTACTCATCCGCGGATTTTCAGTGCAAAGCTCGGAGATCATGTTCATCAGACTAGTTTGCTTCATTTCCACCAACAGAAGCTCTCTATATAACATCGTCTCATTACTTTTCCTCGTCATTGCCGTTTGATATAAGGTTTGAATTGATTATAGAGAAGTGTGTGTGTAAATGCAAATAATAAATAAACGTATTTCGTGGTCATGTTAACCATACTTGTATCACAACGTCAGCGATACACTACAGTGGATTATTACAAGTAAAGGTGTCACCATGCATTACATATGGGATTTGTGAATAATGAGTTGCCCCAAAAATTATTTCGATTGTAAAACTTAATCTAGTTACTTTTATGTAAGTTATTTCCTCATTTAGACTATGCCATTTTGAGAACTTATATTCATTGTAATTATAATGTATTCTGTATAATTATATTTAAAATCTCTAATTTATCCAAGTCCTTATTGTTATTTTTTGTTCTTCTATAGCCATCTTCTAGCGATTTATTATAGACTTTAACGAAATCCAAAATCGTAGGTAAATAGTATTCTGAACCAGCATCTTCAAATAGGTTTAAACTTGTATAATCTACATCCGCAAATTCCAATAAATCTTCCGTAAAAGCAAACCCAATTTTAATATCATTTTTAATAAATTCATGTTCCTGTAAGTTAACCATTCTATAGCCTAGCTGTTCCATGGTATGTTGGAGAAATTTCCATTTTTCTTCTAAATAAGTTAAGGGCACAAGTATATCAATATCTTGAGGAGAAAAGTCGATATTTGTTACTTTTCCAAGACCTAATGAACCATATAAGACGGGTACAATGTCTAACTGTTGGTTTAATAATCCAGAAATACATATAAATTCTTCATATAAATAATGTTCTCTAT
This sequence comes from Sporosarcina sp. FSL K6-1540, assembly GCF_038620285.1. NCBI lineage: Bacteria > Bacillati > Bacillota > Bacilli > Caryophanales > Caryophanaceae > Sporosarcina > Sporosarcina sp. FSL K6-1540. Next base: position 3,916,365 of record NZ_CP152018.1, on the reverse strand, counting down.
TCATAATTTCCCCTTCTATCAGTCAAAACTATATTTATATATAGTAGTAACTTTCACTCGTTTTTTTTGCACAGAAATCGATTCGGTATTAAAGTTATTTATCATCTTTTGGTGAAAATTTAGCACTCTATTTTCCACTCCACTCATGAACTAAAATACTGTATAAAAGGGAATCACGCCATCCATCTTTTAGTAGTAAATCCTCACGCATTCTACCTTCTTTTGTCATGCCTATTTTCTCTAGCACCTTTGATGAAGCAACATTTCTTGGGTCGCATGTCGCATAAATACGATGGAGATTAAAATTTTTAAAACTGAATTCAATTAACAATTTCGCTGCCTCTGTTGCATATCCCATTCCCCAAAAATCTGGATTTATAATGTAGCCAATTTCTCCGATTTTATTGCTATAATCTTGGATATTTAACTCAGCTGCCCCAATCATGTTTCCGTTTCCCCTTAAAATTATGGCAAATACAAATCGACTTCTTGGTTTCTTTTTGGCATCTACAATAACTTGTTTTACAAACTCTTCAGATTCCTCCTCAGAGTTTGGTCCCCACGGTTGGTACTGACACACTAGTTGTTGCGATGCATATTTATGAACATCTACCCAATCTTTCTCTTCAATTTCTCGCATTATTACTCTTTCACTTTTAAGATATTCCCCAATCAAAAAAATCCCCATATCTAACTTTCCCACTCTCCTCTTCGTCAATTTTAATAAGGTTCAAGTCATTTTTTATTTAAAGGCTTGGAACCTTGTCAGTTCCTCTTCAATTCCATTCATAATGTCAGATGCTCCTGTTGACTTGTTTGAGCATACAACAACTATTTGAGATGAATTGGGAAAATAAGCGGAGTGAAAGCTAACTCCAGGATCATAGCCCATTACATGATACTTAAATACACCTTTTTCATTTTTCTTAATCCATATGCCATATCCATAAAAGCTATCTTCATCGACTTGAGTATGAGCCGTGAGTAACTGATTGGTTAGTACCTCATGTAGAAGTCGATGGTTCATCAAGGCTTCCCATAGCCTAACCATATCTTTTGCTGTTACATATGCTCCGCCATCCGAACCGCCTTTTACTGGTAGTGAATAAATATTCGTTTTCCATGTTCCGTCTGAATTATCTATATACCCTAAAGCAGTCCCTTGCGGAAGAGCATCAAACGCAAAGTATCCTGATTCTAACATGCCGACTTCTTTAAAAATACGTTCTTCAACGTAGTCAGTAAAGACAAGTCCACTTACTTGTTCAACTATCAAACCTAGCAAAATATAACCTGCATTATTGTAGTGAAACCGCCCTACTTTCGGAGATTTCATTTGCTCATTTTGAAAAAGTGGCAAAAAGTCGCTCAAACGTCTTAAGTGATACATCGGATTTTTGACCCACAGTTCCTCAAAGTCATCCATGACTTCTTCATCGAAATAATCTGGCATTCCTGTAGTATGCGTCAGTAAATGGTGGATGGTTATCTTTTCGTCTAAATATGGAAAATCTAAATCAAGACATTCTCCTAAAGTCGTATCAAAAGATAGTTTTCCTTCTTCTACAAGCTGACAAATTGCAATTGAGGTGAAAAGCTTACATCCAGACGCTATTCCATATCGAGATGTTCTTTGATTTTTTAATTGTTCAGAACGATTGGCATAACCATAGCTTACATCTGCCAAAATCTTTTCCCCATCTTTAACAAATACAGTACCTGAGAAATGATTACTACTTTGAATTTTTGCAATCTGCTCTGTAATTTTTATGTTCACTTTTATTCCCCCACTGTATTTGTTTTAAGTCATATCTTTGCTTCAACGTAAGTTAGATAGTTTATACTCTTTGACAAATTCCTCGTAATCCAATACTTCAATTACGTCTGACCAATGCCTAATGAAAATAACAGGTTTTCCATTCTCCTTGAAATCCTTAATAACATTCTTGATTATTGACAGCCCTCTTAAAAATTACCGAAACTCAAAATTCCATTTGTACATCTATAACTAATAAAGCCTCCATTTTCCACCTAATTTCCTTTGATAGATAACTCTTCTAGAATGATGATAACTTCTCCTGCTATATAGGGGGCCATTCACTGACACTTTTTTGTGAAATCGTGTTAATGCCAATCATCTTTCCAAGGCGGGACCCCCGCCTTATATTCCCGCATTTGTTATACTAATCGTATTAATCATTTAGGGGGTTAAAAACATGGCAAAGTTATTTGAACCATTTACAATACGCGATGTTGAATTTAAAAACCGCATCGTTATGTCACCGATGTGTATGTATTCGAGCCATAACGAAGACGGAATGATTGAGGATTGGCATAAGACACATTACGCCACACGTGCTGTCGGTCAAGTTGGCCTTATCATTGTTGAGGCTACAGCAGTACAACCTGCGGGACGAATTTCCTCACAAGATCTTGGCATCTGGAGCGACGACCATATTGCGGGATTAACAGAAGTGGTCCATCTCATGCAGCAGCAGGGCGCGAAAACGGGCATCCAGCTCGCACATGCTGGACGTAAAGCGACAGTCGACGGCGATATTTATGCACCGTCCGCAATTGCATTCAATGAAAAGTATAAATCGCCTGTTGAAATGACTTTAGACGATATAAAAACGACTGTACAAGCATTCAAGGAAGGTGCAATTCGTGCGAAGAAAGCCGGGTTTGACGTCATTGAACTCCATGGTGCACATGGCTATCTTATTAATGAATTCCTGTCGCCTTTATCGAATAAACGGACGGATGATTACGGCGGCTCTGCAGTAAACCGCTATCGCTTGTTACGTGAAATTATCGAAGTAGTTCGCACTGTTTGGCAAGGTCCCTTGTTCGTCCGAATATCTGCACATGATTATACTGACGGAGGCATGACGTCCATTGCGTACATTGAAATGGCGAAGTGGATGAAAGAGCAAGGCGTCGATCTAATTGATGTTAGTTCCGGAGCGGTCGTCCCAGCCGCAATTGATTCATTTCCTGGCTATCAAGTGAAATTTTCGGAAACAATTAAAGATGGTGCCGATATATTAACGGGCGCAGTTGGCCTGATCACAACTGGTATCCAAGCAGAAGAAATCTTGAAAAACGGCCGTGCCGATATGATTTTGCTGGCACGCGAACTATTGCGCGACCCGTACTGGGCATATACAGCGGCAAAAGACCTTCGTGTTGAGATCCAGTCGCCGAAACAGTATGAGCGAGGCTGGATGTTTTAAATAAGTTATCCTGCCAATATTGGACAGTAATTTATAAATGAAAAAGTAGTAGTGCAAACCCTGGCACGGGTTCGCACTACTACTTTTTTAGTGATATGCCTGTAGAGTATCCTCTTAGGTATCTACCAATAGTAAATATAATTTATTCACCTACTCGAGATATAAAATTCGTGGAAACTTCACGAACCAGATAAAGTATTTGTCTAACTCATTCAATTCTACGTAGTAGTTCCAAATATCTCCTAATGGAGTTATATAACCTTTCTGAGTGTTCACCAAAAATAAAGGTAAAGGTTATAACTTTGTAGAATATTGTCTATTAAACGAAAATGTTTGAAGGGATTGAGATAAATGCAGAAGTTAACGACTAGTGTTAAACAAGTACAAGAGAAACTATTGGAATTAGGACATCCAAACGAGGTCGTCAAATTGACAGACAGCGCTCGAACTGCTCAAGAAGCGGCAGATGCCTTAGGGTGTGAGGTCGCGCAGATTGCTAAATCGATTATATTCAAACTAAAAAGTACAAATGAGCCGCTATTAGTTGTTGCGAGTGGAATCAATCGCATTGATGAGAAGCTAGTTGCTCAAACGCTAAATGACAAACTAGGTAAAGCAGACGCTGATTTTGTCCGTGAATCCACAGGATTTGTTATTGGCGGGGTTCCCCCATTAGGGCATAAAAACTCTGTACTAACCTTAATTGACGAAGACCTTTTCAAGTATGAAACGATCTGGGCTGCTGCTGGACATCCGAAAGCAATATTTCAATTAACACCAGATGAACTCGAGAAAATGACAAATGGACAAGTTATTTCTGTAAAATAATGTTTGATACATACACTAAACCCGATTCTTCCTGCAATAGGAAAAATCGGGTTTCAGCTTACATATTTTCACATAAGATATTGCTATGTTCAAGTAGATGTAACGGCTGAAAAGCACCTATATCACTCTGAATTCATGTTTAGTCCCGAATAACTTCACCGTTTTTCCATTCGAACCGTGAGAAGTCTTCCGCAATATGGAGTGCAGGGAAAATGGCTTCCCCTTGTTTTTGCAATTGCGCCACGTCGCTAGGCATGAAACGGGCACTAATATGATTTGCAATAAGCGTTTTAGCTCCTGCTTCTTGCGCTACCCGTGCTGCATCCCCGATTGTTGAATGGCCATATTCTTTCGCCAGATTTCCCGTATCTATATCGAACGTAGCCTCGTGAACGAGAATGTCCGTGTCTTGCGCCAGTTCAACAGCGGCACTACAATAATTTGTATCACCAAGAATGGCAACTATAAATCCTTCTTGCGGTTCCCCGGTGACGTCCGAACTGGCAACAACTCGCCCGTCCTCCAATATCACATCTTCTCCGCTCTTCAACTGTTTCAGTAGCGGACCGTTTGGTACACCCGCTTCTTTCGCTTTGGTGATGAGTAACTTTCCTGGAAGAGGCTTTTGCTCAATCCGATAACCTAAACACGGGATAATATGCTGTAAACTTTTCGCAGTTACACGGTAATCGGCATCTTCAAAAACAACGCCTTCCCCGATTTCATGAACAATTAGCTCATAGTTTAAATGCGTATTGGTTACGCGCAACGTTGTCTTAATCCATTCATTCAACCCAGTTGGCCCATAAATGTCAAGTTGCTCCTCGCCACCAAGGAATGAGCGCGAGCCAATCAATCCGGGTAATCCGAAAATATGATCGCCGTGCAAATGCGTGATAAATATCTTGCCGATTTTCCGTGGTTTTAGCGATGTATGTAATATCTGGTGTTGCGTCGCTTCCCCACAATCGAATAGCCAATAACCGTCCCCTTCGGCCGATAAATTCAAAACGACAGCTGACGTATTACGCATTTTGGACGGCATACCCGCCCCAGTTCCTAAAAATTGTAGTTCCATAACGGATATCCACCTTTCATTTCATGCCCCGCTTCACTGTTCCAGGACCGAATTTTTGTTCCAACTGCGAAAGCAAAGTATCCATTGTCTCTTCTTTCGCATGTTTTTCAAAGTTATAAATTGATAGCTGTTCATGCAGTTCATTCATCATAACCACATTTGATATGGTAATACCAAGAAGACGAATTGGTTCGCCATCCCAATGCCTTGTAAATAAATCAGCAGCTTCTTTATAAATATCTTGTTCTTTATAAAGTGGATTAAGGACCGTCCTGCTTCGAGAATGATTACGCCAGTCTGCTGTACGTATCTGGATCATGACGACTGTGCCGGCTAATTGTTTAGTATCAAGACGGGCCGCTACTTTGGACGCCAACCATTTGAAAACCTTCAGGCATTCATCCAAATCAGTTTCATCTACCGGTAATGTCGTTGAGCTGCCGAAACTTTTTCGTTCTTCAGCAGCTTCAGGGTCTACAAGACGGTGGTCAATACCATTTGCACGTTCATGCAGTCGGATGCCGTGTTTCCCAAAAGACGATTTTATGGTGATCTCATCTGTTTTTGCCAAATCCCCGATTGTGAAAAGGCCCAACTCATTCATCTTTTTCTCTGTACTCTTCCCAATTCCATGCATTTCAATAACCGGAAGTGGCCACAAGATAGATTCAATTTCCCTCTTTCGTAAAATCGTAATACCCATCGGTTTTTTCATATCTGATGCAGTCTTCGCAAGAAACTTATTCGGCGCGATACCAATCGAACACGGTAAGTCCAGTTCCTGTAAAAGGCGTTGTTGCATAGCTGATGCAATATTTACAGCATTGGTCAATCCACCAATCGTTGTAATATCGATATACGCCTCATCAATTGACACCGGTTCTACAAGGTCAGTAAAGGTTCGTAACAAGTCGAAAACTGCAGACGAAGCGATTCGATATTTTTCGAAATCGGGCGGGACAATTACCAGATCCGGACATAGCCGTTTCGCCTCACCGACGGTCATCGTCGTGTAAATGCCAAACGATCTTGCTTCATACGAACACGTCACGAGAATGCCTTTCCGTGCTTTTGGATTACCGGCAACCGCCATTGCGATACCTTTCAAGGAAGGGTCATGCGCTTGTTCGACGGATGCGAAAAAACTATTCATATCCAGATGAAGAATGACCTTTGCTTGTGAATCACTAACCGTCGTCAAGACATATTCCCCTCCTTCACTTTAATACTACTTATGTAGAAATAAAGAATGCCATTGAATTCGCTCAGGTGCAAGGGGGATATCTCCCGCCCTAAGCCAAGCAGCTTTGCCACCATTCTTAGGGCCTCGTCTACCCCATTTAAGGCGTCTTCAGTTAGGTTATTTAGTATTCATTTGTTTAATATATTTAATTATAACATGCAAAAACCGGACAGATGGCACTGCCCGGCTTACAGGTTACTTTTCTTGTGCTAGTTGTGCTTCCACATACTCGCCGATTTTATCCATCCCAGCAAGCGTTTGGGATAAAATCTCAGGATCGACAACGGTAATCATTCGGTTTTCTAAATTTGCAACTGTCGTGAAATAAGGTGTTCTTGAGTACGCAATAAGCCCCGAGGAAGTTAAAGCACTTTCTGGAATATCAAGAATTTCTTTCGCATTCAGTACAAGTAAACCAATGTATAAACTGCCAGTTTGAACTACAACAACACGTGCATCTTCATATCCTTGTGCAGTTTTACCATAGAGAATCTGTTCAAAATCCAGAATTGGAACAAGTTCCCCACGAATCCGCATAAGTCCGAGCATATATTCAGGAAGATGTGGGATCGGGTTTATTTGTTCAAGACGCTCAATTGACACGACAGTATCAACAGCAATCGCGTATTCCTCGTTACCACATTGGACAATAACTGCTTTTAAATCACTCATCCTTTTCCCCCCTTTACTTATTTGCCGTTACATGGATGATTTCAAGCAAGAGTTCTGTCAGCTTGTTCAACTCATCAACAGGCATCCGCTCATTTTTCGTGTGAATTTCTTCGTAACCAACAGCTAGTGTAACTGTTGGAATACCTGCGCCATTGAATACATTACCGTCACTTCCACCGCCGCTAGTTATTAACTGTGGCGTTAGTCCGATATTCTTAATGGCCTTCATCGCCGTTTGCACGACTTCTGCGTCTTCTTCAAAACTAAATCCAGGATACATCAGCTGAACTTCTGTTTCAGCTGTTCCGCCCATTAGTTCAGCAGTCCGCTCAAATGTACGAATCATATGTTCTATCTGTTCATTCAGCTTTTCCTGATTGATAGATCTTGCTTCCGCTAAAATACGAACTTCATCACAGACAATATTCGTTGCTTGTCCGCCTTCAAAGCGTCCGATATTAGCAGTTGTTTCTGAGTCAATACGACCCAGGGACATTGCAGAAATCGATTTAGCCGCGATATTGATGGCCGAAACTCCTTTTTCAGGTGCAACGCCAGCATGTGCTGTTCTGCCATGGATTGTCGTCCATAATTTTGCTTGGAAAGGTGCAGCAGTTACGATACCGCCAACTTTTTGGTCACTGTCGACAGCATAGCCGTATTTCGCCGTAATCAATGATGCATCCATTTCTTTCGCACCGACTAGGCCACTTTCTTCACCTGCTGTTATAATGAACTGAATAACGCCGTGTGGTTTACCACTTTCTTTCAAAGTACGTGCCATTTCAAATAGGGCCGCAATTCCTGCTTTATCATCTGCGCCAAGAATTGTCGTACCGTCAGAATAGACATAACCGTCATCACGCAATTCCGGTTTAATACTTTGACCAGGAACGACAGTATCCATATGACATGTGAAATAAATTGGATCGATGCCTTCAGCAGTCCCTTTCAAAGTCGCAATAAGGTTACCTGCGCCATGTCCAGTGCGATCGTCAGAATCATCTTCCTCAACATCAAAACCGAGTGCTTCCATTTTTAGTGTTAAAACATCAGCAATCGCCCGTTCGTTTTTCGTTTCAGAATCAATTTGTACGAGTTCCAAAAATTCTTCTAGTAGTCTTTGTTTATTCATTTAAAGCATCCCCTTAATTATAACGGTATATTACCGTGTTTCTTCTTCGGTCTAGTCTCTTGCTTGTTGCGCATCATGTCAAGTGCTTGCAATAGTTTAATGCGTGTTTCACGAGGATCAATAACGTCATCGACCATGCCGTGTGATGCCGCAACGTAAGGATTTGAGAATTTCTCTCGATATTCCTCGATTTTTTCTGCGCGCATCGCTTCCGGATCGTCGCTATTGGCAATTTCTCTGGCAAAGATGATATTCGCAGCGCCTTGCGCACCCATAACTGCAATTTCAGCATTTGGCCATGCATAGACAATATCCGCTCCGATTGATTTAGAGTTCAGTGCTACATAAGCACCGCCAAATGCCTTGCGTAGGATAACCGTTATTTTTGGCACAGTTGCTTCCGAATAAGCGTACAAAATTTTTGCACCGTGGCGAATTATACCACCATGCTCCTGTTTAATGCCCGGGAAGAATCCAGTTACATCTTCAAAAGTAATGATTGGAATATTGAAAGAGTCACAGAATCGGATAAAACGTGCAATTTTATCGGATGAATCAATATCAAGGCCACCCGCCATTACTTTCGGCTGATTACAAACGAGTCCGACCGGTTCCCCTTTCATACGGGCCAATCCGACGACAGCATTTCTTGCAAATTCAGCTTGAACTTCCATGAAGGAATCCGTATCAACGACTTGTTCGATAACCTTCCGAATGTCATATGGACGAATGGTTTCATAGGGCACAACATCAGCCAGATTTGCACGGTAATCATCAGCTTCGTCATAAGCAGCGACTGGCGGTTTTTCTGTATTGTTTTGTGGTAAATAAGCAAGTAATTTGCGGACATTTTCGAGAACAGTCTTCTCATCTTTACCACGGAAATGGGCATTCCCGCTGATTGAGTTATGTACTTTCGAACCGCCGAGGTCTTCAGACGAAATCTTCTCCCCAGTAACCGTCTCAATTACTTTCGGTCCAGTGATGAACATCTGGCTTGTTTCATCCGTCATGAATACAAAGTCCGTGATGGCTGGCGAATAAACTGCGCCACCTGCACAAGGCCCAAGAATGACTGATATTTGTGGAATAACACCCGAGTAGATAGCATTACGGTAGAAAATTTCACCATAACCGTCAAGTGAGACGACACCTTCTTGAATGCGGGCTCCACCCGAATCATTCAGTCCGATGAATGGTGCACCATTTTTAGCAGCGAGATCCATGACATTGGCGATTTTCATGGCATGCATTTCCCCTAGCGCTCCTCCAAAAACAGTAAAGTCCTGTGAAAATAAATATATTGGTCTACCGTTAACTTTCCCGTAGCCAGTTACCACGCCATCGCCTGGGCCGACTTGCTTGTCCATCCCAAAGTCCCGCGTACGGTGGATAACAAACGGATTTAATTCAACAAATGAATTCGGATCTAGCAGCAAGTCAATTCGTTCCCTTGCGGTCAACTTCCCTTTTTCATGCTGTTTAGCAATTCGCTCGTCTCCGCCACCAAGTTCAATCACTCTTTTTCTATCATATAATTCATTGATTTTATCATAGATATCCATTTTGTCAGTCCCCTTTGCCGCTTTTATCGCATAGCTCATACAATACGCCGAATGATGATTTTGGATGGAGGAACGCCACATCCGCTCCACCAGCACCTGGTTTCGGTTCTTCTTGCAGTAACTGAACGCCTTTTTCCCGCAGTTCAGCCATCCTTGAACGAATATCCGTCACACCGAATGCGATATGATGAACCCCTTCACCACGTTTTTCGATGAATTTCGCAATTGCTCCATCTTCCCCCAGTGGTTCCAATAACTCAAGCTTAATATTCCCAGCGTCAATGAACGCGACGCGCACGTTCTGACTTGGGACCTCTTCAACTGCTAAAAGCGTAAGCCCGAGCGTATGTATGTAATAGTCTATTGATACATCGATACTTTTGACAGCGATTCCAACGTGGTCTACTTTTTGCATAACAATTCCCCCTCCCCCTATTGTACATTTTACCTCATTAAACGGCTAGATGTTGTGATATTCATAAATTCTGTTAAAATAGAATTATAAAGCTTAAGGAGTTTTGACTAATGAGCAATCGTAAAGTACAGAAAGTCGTTGTTTTGGTAATGGTTGGAGCAATGCTTGCTTCAAGTGTTATGTTCGGTCTTAGCATGATCATGTAAAAGCAAAAAACAGTCCGTATGTGCAATCTAGCACATACGGACTGTTTTTTGCATTATATGTCTAGCCTAAGTTCATTTTCAGACGCCCAGCACTTTTCTTATAGTTCTTCGCAATATTCCTCAAATTGACTTTGTAGATTTGTCACAACAGACATTGGATCATGTCCTTCGATTTCATAACGTCCAACTTCAGCGACAAGCTTGCCGTCTTTCAGAAGTACGAATGATGGTGATGAAGGCAGGTGATCTTCTCCGAAAAGCATACGTGCTTGTGCAGTCGCTTCTTTGTCTTGTCCTGCAAACACAGTTACTAAGTGATCCGGACGTTTGTCATAATGCACTGCGTGTGCAGCTGCTGGACGTGCGATACCACCTGCACAACCGCAAACCGAGTTCACCATTACAAGTGTTGTGCCAGAACGTTTAAACGCATCTTCAACAAGCTCAGGCGTTGTCAGCTGCTCATAACCGCTAGCTTCCATCTCTGAACGTGCTTGTCTAAGGATATCATTCATATAAAGATCAAAATTCATATTCATGTTAATCAAACCCCTCTCTATTTACTTCTTTATCATAGCAGGACAGGGAGTTTCCTGCAAAAAATCGATTTCGAAATAATTAATAACCCAAAATGAAACCTTTTCCAGTTTCTTTCGTAAAACTACTAACTACTAATTATTCGACAAGGAGGAGAACGAAGTAATGGAATTCTGGATCATCGGTTCGGTTTTCGTGATGTACTTTCTTGTTATGATTCCAGTTCAATATAGCAATATTGTAGCTACAAAAAAAGAGCTTGAAGAATCTGGTTTAACGCATAACGATACATATGAAGTAATGAGTTTTGAGCAGCAACAGTTACAACTTAATCTACAAGGTAATCTCTTTAATTTACCCGCGACATTAATGGCACAGTATATTTATTTCATGCGCCATCGAGGCAACAAAAAGGTTAAATAGATGAAGGCTGTTGGAAAAGTCAATGTAATTTTCAAAAAGGTAATCCTACCTCAATCTTATCGAGGTTGGATTACCTTTTTTACTGTATGTTTATACTTAAATTTGTCAGTTCGTACACCATGTTAATAGAACCCCCCCCACACGGTTAAGATATCCACTTTGACAAAAAAAATATTTGAAAGAACCAATTGAAATACTGGAACTAAGTGTACGGTTGACTAAGATACTTAAAAAGAATGACATTCACACGCTAGAGGACCTTATCACTGAAGATACCTTTGAACTTGAATGTACGGGTCCGATTTTTAGGAAAGAGTTAGAGGAAGTAATTGACGAGATTATATTAGAAGTTCAATAAAACAAATATAACGAACTTTCCCTAATCTGATTGGTCGTTGTTTTTTTTGCAAACCCTTCTTTCTTTCGGATTCCACGTCCCCATGGACACCCTTGCGTTAGGCTAACTGTTACTTCTGCCTTCAAAGTTCGGGACTTGCACCCTATAGACTACTCCCATGCAGGGCGCACGATAAAAAATCCAACATATTTCTGTTGTGCCGGTACATTATTTTTCTTTAACCAAAGGAATGATTGTCCAATACGTAATAACTCTCCAGATCCATTCAAGTGGGCCCATTTTAAAATAGCGTAGCCAAATCATACTGAACACCATCTGAATGGCACAAATTACTATGCATATATATAAGGTTCCCATATACGAAAGGTTTGCTGATAGATTAAAAACTCTACCAGCAAGTAGAATAAGTGCAGTTTGTCCTACATAATTGGTCAAGGCCATCCGACCATAATGCTTTAGCGGTGAAAGAACAAGTTTTATTACTTTTGATTGTAATAAAAGAAGCAACAATCCTACATAAAATGCTGACAGTACTGGGCCGACCATTATACCGGCTCTCAAAAATTTACTTACCGCGTCAATTGGCCCTTCTTCATCTATAACTATCATACTGAAAAACGGTTCGTAAGGTACTAATTGATACTGTGCATATAAGGCGAATCCACTGAAGATTAACGCGCTTGCTGTAAAGATAAAGAGACGTCTTTTTTCACCAAGGTTTTCAAAAATACGATATTGGCCACAAACCAAGCCCAATAAAATCAATGGAAATGTTAAGAGTAGTTTCTCTCCCATAACTGCAAACACGACAAGCAACATCATGCCTATAGCAAGGTTCACATGCTTGTTTACTTTAAAGAACGGTAATACAAGTAATCCGCATACAGCATAAACTGCTAATGCTTCTCCCGGTTGAAAAAACATATGAACCATCCCAAATACAAATAGAATTACTATTCTACGTAAAAACAATACATATCCATTTTGTTTTTTACTTCGTGCCCGCGTAAGAAAGATATAAAATCCCACTCCAAACAAAAATGAAAAAATGGAGTAAAAACGACCTTCTACAAATAAAAATAAAAATCGTTGATAACTTGCATCTATTGTATGCGGCTCAGGAATACCTATTTGAAGCAAAGCCAATATATTTACCAGAATGATTCCCAACAAGGCGAATCCACGTATATAATCCAATTCCTCAATTCGTTTATTCATTCTATATTTCTCCACTCCATTTCTGATTTCATTGTAGGATAAATCCCAATACCTATCCATCGGTTCGGGTGACGTTTACCTTACAGTTTTGCAACATCTAATAATTCCTGCTAGATCGGCTATTAGATGAAAGTTGGATTACGAATGAAGGAGTTGAACGAACAGCTGGGCACTTTTCTCCAATGTTTAATAGATGTAATTGAACAGCGAGACAGAAATTTGATGCATAATCTGACCCAAACGGTGATGTATGTACATTTACTTCTAATAGACATAACACCCGAATGAGGAAGTATTTAACTTCATTACTCAATAAAAAGCGGCCAACCACAATTAATTCTGTAGAGGGGCCGCTTTTTATTTGGTCTTGTTTAACCTTTCCACAGAAAACTGGACCAATAAAAAAGACCGTCAATTGACGATCTCCTCTTGTTGAACTAAAGCACCACAACTGTAGGCTTTTTCATTTCATATACTGCTTTAAAAATGGCTCAATTCCTGGATAGCTTTCATTTATTACGATGGAGAGCAATTGATTACTGTCGACGATACAGTGCGTCATTAACTGATGTAGGGCTGACGCTAAACATTTTTCAGCATTGATTTCTTCAACTAACTTACACGTTTTTGACTCCAATAATGCTATTACTTTACAATACTGTTCCTCCTTGGCTAAGGAAAGCACTGTATCAACTACATTTTTCTCTTGCACGAGTAGCCGAAGTGCTAAATGTAAGCATTTTTTTTGTGCCTGCAATTTTACCTCATCTACTATGCGGATAATAGGTGGCTCTGGGGGACGTGCATGAAGGAGAGTTTGATCAAAAGCCCAGACGTAAACACCCTCTCGATTATTAAAGTAGCTCGGATCTCCAAACTGTATCACACCACCACAATGCGTACAAACTGCCGTATAGTTTACATAAAACACATCAATCCCTGGCTTTTCCACATTTCTGTACGTCCTATACGGAATAAATACATCATGTGCGCAGAAAAGACAAATAAGCGGTCGGTTCAAAATAGTAATTCGACTTTCCTCACAGCTTAAATCTTCTACCATATCTAATCTACCTGTTTGTAAACGATATTCGTTTCCATCCCTTTCGTTAGTTGTTGGAACTGCTGAATATTACCACAGTCTTTGCAAGTTAAAGACTGCAGTGTTAATTGCTGCTTTTGCTCTTCATCAACAAACGGTACTACATCAATATATACTTCCCGATGACTAAAAATGACACCTTCACAGTGGGTACAGCTTAGCTGTTTACCTACAATCCTTATTTCATAATTACCACGTCTTTTAACCAATTTACGACATCCTCCCTTTTCTAAGCTTCGATAATATCCAAAATCCGCCCTCTGTTTAACTAATTGACTATGTATAGCTTTTCTTCTTCCACTAAACTGCTGTGTTGGTTAAACAAAAACAGTGCATTATTCTCTATTCGTTCTTATTCATTTGAATACCTCTGGAATTTGACAAATAAAAAACATACTAAGATCAGTAGTGCAGACCAAGGCATTGGTTAGCACTACTATTTTTTTATATAATAGAGGTGAAGAATAGGTCGTGGCAGCTTTGGGGTCTTGAATCCGTATAAAAAACCGACCTACTTCACTCCCCTTATTTGAATCAGGTTTAAGTATGTTGGATCCATCGAGATCGTGTATAAGAAATGGGAATCGATAAGGTGAAGGTGAGGTCTTTAAAACACACAAGGAGGGTGAATATGAAACACGTCATCGCATTTGATGTCAGTATGGGAAAGAGCTATATGGTCGTTTATAACGCGCTGAAGAAGTGTGAGTTGGAGAAAGAAATCGAGCACAATCGTCCCGAGTTCATCGAACTCAAAGTTTTGATCGATGACTTAATTGACGGATATGGAGAGCATCCTCACATCGTATTTGAAGCGTCAGGTGTCTACTCAAGGCCTCTGGAACGTTTTATGATAGAGAACAAATACAGGTATTGTCTTTTAAATCCCTTGGAAGCAAAACTCCAATGCGATTCTTTGCGTATGCACAAAACGGATCGAAGTGATGCACATCAATTGGCACTCACACACTTTACGACCGAAAGACGGATTGAAACAGTGTCGGATGATGTTTACAGACAACTGAAACGAATGTCTAGGCATTACAGTGAATTGGACGATGAATTGAGCGTCGCCCGGAGCCGAATGCATAAGGTCATTCAGGAAACCTTTCCTGAGCTCGAGAAGATATTCACAACCAAATCCGAGCTATTCCTGAACGTAGTACAATTATATCCGCATCCAGATCTTGTCATAAATCAATCAAAGACGGTCATTAAAAATCGGATACTTGCCAATACAAATAAACGATTGTCCGTTAAAAAAGCGGAGGAAAAGGCAGTTGAACTACTCAAGGCAGCAAAACAATCTTACCCAGCCGCCTCTTCAACTGATGTACTGTGTGATCAAGTACGTGTATATGCAAAACGATATCAAGAGCTCCTTCTTCAGAAGAATCAATGCATCGACAAAATGGAGTCCCTTGCCGAGGAACTTAAAGAATATGAAATTTTACGTAGTCTCCCTGCTATTGGAGCGAACACGGCCGTCCGAATCATAGCGGAAATTGGCGACATTCGTAGGTTTGACAACAACAGACAGCTAAACGCATTCTTGAAATCAAGATGACTCATCTTATAGGTGATCGGTTTGAAATTAGCATCCAACATAACCTTGCCCGTTTCCGGATGCCGTTGTTCCATCTCGATACTTCCGAACTCTACAAAGTCTGTTATGTCTGCAAAGGCTATTTGAATGTACTTATTCAACACATCCATCGCGGTAATGAAGACTTCCTGGTGCATTTCACCTTTCAGTCTTCTGACTTCGACTGCCACCTTAACATTTCTAAGCAACCGACTTCCATCGACGTGAGCACTATTTCTTGCATACCCACCCTTGATAGCTGCCATTGTCGCGTTAAAGCTTTTAATGTAGTAAATACAAAAAAGCCTCTGCTTATCGGTTAAATCATCCGTCTCGACAAACACTTCTTTGACTACCTTTTTCGTTGCGTCGCGCTTCACGTTTTCTCTTGACTATTTTTCTCGATTCTTTCTACTGCGAATGGTGGAATCTTTCACGCTATGCTTTCCGCTAAATCATTGAATGATATTTCACTTGTTTCCCACTCTTTCTGTATCTCTTCCCAGTTTGGCACATCACCGTCCACCTCCGTTATTTTTGGCATAGAAAAAGCACCACGACGGGTGCGAAAATAGATGGATTAGTTCAACATCGAGTGTCGATAACATTCTACAAGATGATCATTAACCATTCCTATTGCCTGCATGTATGCATAAATGGTTGTAGAGCCTACAAATTTGAATCCTAGTTTTTTTAAGTCCTTGCTGATCAGATCTGATAATTCCGTTGACGCAGGAACATCCGATATTTTAGTCCATTTATTTTTAATCGGCTCATGATTCACGTACTTCCATAGAAAAGAATCTAAGCTCCCATATTCATCAATTAATGATAAATACGCATTAGCATTTGTAATGACAGCATTAACCTTTAACTTATTCCTGATAATACCTGTATTACTCAAAAGTTCATCTATCTTGTCTTGATCATACTTCACGATTATCTTAGGATCAAAAAAATCAAATGCCTCATTTATAGTTTCCCGTTTTTTCAGAATCGTTATCCAGCTTAAGCCCGCCTGTTTACCTTCTAAAATAAGTAGCTCAAACAGTTTATTTTCGTCATGAACGGGAACCCCCCACTCATTATCATGATATTCTCTTTCAGTTGTATTCGTTTCAGCCCAACTACATCTACTAAACGGAATTTCATTACTCATTAGAATCACAACCTTACTCATTTAATTATATTTGTCCAAAAATTTATTAACATGCATTACTAACACTTGGAATAAACAGCTATTTATTCCCTCAATATATAACCCCTCCACATGACATCATTCGTCATAAAAAGGGGAAACCCTCTATTTATCTCTCGTATGTATCGGGGCTAGTAAGAGAGGTTATATCGCTCGCACGCACCCCTTAAATGCTCCATATCCCCCGCATCAAGCGCCATATCAGTCTGTAACAACAACATGTCCTCGTCCGTGATATCCGTTTCAATACTCGGATGATGTTCCAAATATTGACGGAATATCTTGGATCCTTCCGACATCTCAGCCATAAGTTTTCGAGAGTTGATTTTCCCCATTTTCCCTAAAGCATTCGCACACTCAGCGATCGAAAAGCTCTCCATCAATCTTTTAAACTTTTCACGTTCATGGTCGTTGTTCATCCTTCTCCACTCTTTCTGAGTCATATGACAAATGAGTTTTGATCCAATAATAATTTAGAAGTAGTCATCAATTACACCTGATTTTTATTTTATTATTGGTAAAAATCTAAATTAATATGAAAATAAAGCACTTTTGAAATTTTATTGACATGTATATTTTCTACCTTCGTTATAGATACTAAGATAAAATCGGGAGGTACAAACATGACCAATAAAAAACTTGAAGATATGGACAATCAAATTGAAACAGTAAGAAAGCAACTCAACAAACTAGCTAAGGAGAAAGCTCTATCTGACCCAATAGTCGTTGAAACAAGCCAATTGCTTGATTTATTATTAAATGAATACGAACGGTTGAAAAATAAAGATTTATGAATCATCCATAATTCCTCCTCTTCAATTCACCATGCCGAAATATCCCAATCCGATTAGACTTCGTAAACCAAACCTCGTACGGCTGTCTGGGCAAAACCTTTATAACCCGTCCCTCATGCGATTTGAGATAGTAATAATCCTCAACCTCTTTCTTCTCCACATTGACGACGAGTTCAACCATGTCACCAAGCCCAAACGCTATTGTTGGCACCGTATCAAAAATAGTGAGTTTCTGCACCACTACTATCCCTCCTTCACAAAATGTTTGGCATACCATACTGCTGATTATTTTACTTTCGTTTTAAATCCGCACCAAAGGTAATTTAATGCATTAAATTACAATGAAGCTCTTTTAAAATGACTAAGTTATGGAGGCGAAAAAATTGAATCCAAATAATCTTGAAGATCATCTTAGTGATAAACTCGCCTTTGTGGGATCAGCGATTTCCACAATTGGTGATGCTATTTCAACCATTGCAGCAATTATGTCATTAGAAGAATCAATACTCGATGATGTCCAGCAACAACAAGATCAAAAAGAACAAGATCAGAAATTCCAAAAGATGCAAAAACAAATTGACGTCTTGACAAGTGAATTATCAAAAATTAAATCCTGATTTTTTGAGCAATCAATAATCACTTTGTTCATCTATGAATAAATCTTTCACTCCCATAAGACAAGGTCCATATTTTTAGTCTTACTCATACACTGAGTAAATGAGCTGATTACAAAATGAATCAAAGTTCCATGCAATCTTCCCCAAATAAAGAAGTTCTAAATGATATTTCGAAAGCAATTAATGGTGAGTACACAGCAATTTACTGCTATGAACTATTAGCGAACCAGGCTCCAAACAACGAAATAAAAAAACGCATTCTTGAAATTAGAAGTGATGAAATCAGACACTACGAAACCTTTTGGCATCTTTATATTTCTTTAACAGGAAAAAAACCTTCTCCTCAAATCACAAAACAATGTCCTGCCGATTATAGAAGTGGGGTACTCGCTGCATTTATAGATGAACAGGAAACCGTTGACTTCTATCACGATATTTCAAGAAATACCGATAACCCAGTTATTAGAGACGCTTTTACACGGGCCTCAGCTGACGAACAAAATCATGCCGTTTGGTTTTTATATTTTATGAATAATTATTAACAAAGCCAAAATCGATCATTATGTCTATTGCCAAAAACTTCTACGTTTAATGTTTTTCTTGTTCACCAATACTGTTGCTATATCACAAGATGACTGTGATAAAGACCACTGATTATTTTTAATCAGTGGTCTTTTTATTCCTTCGCTTTTTGTTTGAACTACGCATAATTTTTTCATGTTTTATTACAAGTAAAGCCGCATTTACAATAATGTTATTGAAATACATAGGTTATTGATTATAATAAATGTAATCGAACGTGTGTATTTAGTGACCGTTTTATAAAAGGAGACTTAAAAATGGATAAAGCTAGACTTCAATTATTTTGTCAGACACTACCCGGAACGACACATGATTACCAAGTAGACTGGCAAGCAGATCGTTATCATGTTGGCGGGAAGATGTTTGCTATGATGGGAGGAGACTCTCAAAGAAAGCCAATTATCACTTTAAAGTGCGAACCTACTCGTGCTGAAGAGTTAAGAGAAACCTATCAAGGAATTATTCCTGGGCATTATATGAATAAAACACACTGGAACTCTATTTATTTTGATTCAAATCTATCCAACGATCTATTAGAAAATCTAATTCTGCATTCCTATAAGTTAGTTTTTGAAAAACTAACTAAAAAAGTCCAAAACCAAATTATTTCGAAGTAGTTTTTAACAACATCTTTAGTGCTATTATTTTTGTTTTCCAATTGAAAGAGTAACTTACTCTTTCTTTTTTTAATTTATATCGGATTTTGAACCCAGCCCGTTAATTTGCCCGACCGTGCATCCGACCAATATAATAAATCCCTAACGCGAGTAACAAGGCAGAAATAATAAATGCCCGACCTTCAAACGCAGTAATCATTGTCGTCATAACTTCCATCCCTCCCACTGATACAACAACCCCACACTCCGTTTATAACGTATTCCTCCGCCGCATAACCACATAATACATTACATTTTTCTCTCGTTTATCAAAAGCAGCCTTCGACCGTCCGATTTCAGACAACAGTTCCCCGTTACGGCCATTCTCGACTCTCATAGCCTGTAGCTGCTGGATAAGATAATCCCTCTGCATTTGCTTCATGCCGCCATCGCCTCCTCTTCGCCAAGTTCCGAAAGGAGCAATTGCACAGCTCCCTCCGGTGACTAGTCAAACTCAATAAAGGATTCAGCGTTGTAGCCGAATTTCTCTTCGACCATTTCCTGCGTAAATCGCTTCGGGACAAGGAGCCCGAATACTAAGAACAGTTACCGAGAGTTTCCCATGAGTGAAAATATCAATAATCTTTTACTTGTTTACAAAGAGTGGCATGAGCAGTCTATGGCGCCTTACCAGTCCCGGAACCCGCTTGGCTATGTATTTTCATTACTTACGCCGGAGAACCCCTTGGAGAACGGGACATGAAGTGTGTGATCGACTTGATATGCGAAAAAGAAAAAATTACCCACTTCACACCCCATTATTTTAGGCATACATTCGTTACGATCCAGTTATCAAATAACATAACGATTTCCACTGTTGCTGCACAAGTGGGAGATACCCCCGAAACGATTTATAAAACATACGCTCACTCGTTTGAGAAAGATGAAATTCAGGCATCTAATTTAATGGATGAAATCGTCAGTTTAGATTCTTTCGAAAAAGATAAAGAGTGAAATTGGGGTACGTGGTATTTGCTCATTTATCAACAACAAAACCACTTGGGGTTTACGTATTGCAGAAACTCCATAAACGCTGATATATCAATGTTTACAAAATAAAAAACGCTCGTAATTTCAACGGGCGTTTCAACAATTTTAGGATAACCATTTCGGTGGTGTGTCTTTTGCCCAATAGATATCACCGATTGAATGATGAGCTGTAAATTCATCAGCGGCAATATGATAGTGAAAATTGTAGTAGTAGCCGTCTTTTGGCCTTTTTTCAGTACGTACGTGGAAACGGATAAGATCTTTTCTGTCTTCTAGGTCGTATACATTGAAAATTTTCTCTGAGTAGTCTCCGGCAGGTTTTTCACTGATAGCAAGTCGGCGTTTATGTACGTCTCCTGAACTTGCAAGTGTCGATTGGATGGCTTCCTCAATTTTCGGGAAAATAACGCTGTCAAACTCATCGGCGATTACCGGACCGACTTTTGTTCCAAATTTCATGTACGATAGCTTCTTCGCAGACGTGATAAATAAATCTTCTATTGAGTCCGAATTATCTTCTAAACTATCATCGACTAACGAGTCTTCTAATCCGATTGAATAATCATTACTTTGTGATGGCCCAACTGCATGTTTCGATACATTTTTGTCTTGCAAGTTTGTCCAAATTTCATGATTCGGTGAAATAGCACCGAATGTCAAGAGTGCTACGGCAACAATGAGCGTTTTTTGTAACCATTTTTTCATAACATCTCACCCGCAATTGATTAAATTTTTGTTTATTAGTAGTTTATTTGACGAAAAAGTATTGAAAAGGTTTCTTCTTTCTTATTTTCATTGTACAATAAAAATGAAGATAATTGTATGTTTTTTTGAAGGAGGGTATCACTGATGGATGTGAATCTGTTTATCGGTATCGGAATGCTGGCATTGCTTGTGTATCTTAGCTCATTGAATTTCACCCACTAATATCAATAAACGCCGTCGCCCTCTAATTTGAGGAGGACGGCGTTTTTCATTTTTCGATAAAAGCGAAATGAAACTTCGTATTCGGTCTGATTTTTCGCTCCATATTGAATTGCTCAAATACGGGTGAATCAAACCGGTCTTTCACAACAACACGTCGTTTACATACACGAAGTGCTTGCTTAATCCACTCAGCTGTCAGCACACTATGTACGCCAGCTTGACGTAGCGGCGTAAAATTGGACGATTCCGTAATAGGTGCATGAAACATCGGATCCATATAGACAATATCCCACGATGAATCAGCTTGATGGCTCAAAAACTCAATCGCTTCCGACTGGACGACCTCAATTCGAGTCATGGCCTGAACTAGTTGCTCCGACTCAGATGGGAACGAGCGCAGTCCTCGTCTGGTTATGAACGCGACAGCTGGGTCTGCTTCGACGCCCAACACTTTGCCGCTTTCACCTGTAACGAAAGAAGCAATGATACTGTCGGAGCCAAGCCCAAGTGTACAATCGAGAAACGAATCATCTTCTTGTAATTGAGCTATCTCAATTAACGGATCCATTTCACCATTCAATAGCCTTTTCAATCTAAACGCTGCAGAATTGGGATGAAAGAAAAATGGTTCATCCATTCCAATACGATACAAATCATAGCGGTTTTTTCCCGCTACAATAACATCCGAACTGTGCGTGTTTTGTATTCGGGAAACCGCTTGCTTTTTACGTTCGACAATAGGATAGCCTAGAGTTTCAGACGCTTCTAGTGCTAGCTGCAGCGATTGATCATCAGGCCTGCCAGCGGTCGTGATGACTGTACTCATTATTTACAAACTTGATCGAGTACTTCCGATAGATGGTCTTTAATTTGCCCCATCTCAAAATTCTCAATTTGTTCCCTTGGAATAAAGTACGCAAGTGCCCCATCTTTCCAAAGTGCGATAGAAGGTGAGCTAGGAGGTACTTCAGGGAAATATTCCCGCATCATAGCTGTAGCTTCTTTATCTTGTCCTGCAAATACTGTGAACAAGTGATTTGGTTTATGTTCAGCTTCCTGTAATGCTTCCCTTACTGCTGGACGTGCAAGACCTGCGGCACATCCACAAACCGAGTTGATAACGACAAGAGCTGTCCCCTCAAGTGTCTTCATTGTTTCTTCAACAGCCTCAGCCGTCGTCAGTTCCGTAAATCCATTTTGTGCAAGTTCTTCACGCATCGGTTTAACGATGCCCTTCATGTAATCATCGTAAGCGTTCATATTTAATAATCCCCTTTCAATCTATTTAAATAGTGCTTGTTGTTAATGGTTTTTCCATCTTTCATATTACCTTGTCCTACGTATTTTTTCACTAAATAGCGACTATATAGCTAACTTAATTTCAACTTTTCGATTAGTTCGAGGATTGCAATGAAAATTCTACCCCAAATACTAAACATTATTTTACATACCTAATTATTCATTATTGGGAGAACATACGTCGTAAGAGGTGATTTTATGGCAAAGTTATTTCATATCCTTGTTATTTTATGCTTGATTTTTCCATCCATTATTTATTCGGAAACAAATGCTTCAGATGCAAAAGTAGCGTTTATTAGGGATGGCTATTTGTGGGTGAAAATTGATGATAAAGAAGAAGTACTGACTGTTGAAAAAGCAACATACCCTTATCCTCCACAATGGTCCTTCGATGGGAACTTGCTTCTTTATCAAAAAGAAGTCGAGGAATTAGTAAATGAACATAAACAGACCTCAAATCAATTGTGGGTATATGATATGAAAACAAAAAAGCACAGTAAAATCATTTATGATGGACGAAATCCAAAATGGTCTCCAACTGAAAATATTGTTGCTTTTATTGATGGTGACGTATTGAATGTATCGGATTTTAAGAAATTCTATAATATTGCTTTAGGAGTAAACGATTACGAATGGCAGCCTGATGGGAAGGGTTTTATTGCCTCCTCTAGTGCTTCTCTTCGGCCGGATGGATGGACCAATCCTGTCCTGTATACGATTTCTATAGCGAATGGTTATCAAAACATCGGAAATTTAACGAAAAACGTGACAGAATTCTTCGTGATTCCAAAAGAAGTAGTGAAAGACGACGTGAAAGTTCCTTCGATAAACGCGGAATCATTTGCTTATTCTTCAGATAAACAATGGATATCCTTCTTTGTGACTCCAACAGCTTCATGGGCGATGGATAGTGATATGCTATGTGTGATTTCTGTAGACGGAAAAGAATTTGAAGTATTAGATGAAGTTATCTGGGCATTCACTCCAAAATGGGCATATAGCGAAAACTTACTCGGTTATATTGCCGGCGGCGGAAGAATTGTTTTTGGTTTTAAAAATAAAAATCTAAAGGTAACGGAAATTTCCACTTATCATTCTATAAACCTAACGCCAAAAAACTATGCGGAGATGGATTTTTCATGGGTTAATGATAGTTCGCTTATTGTTTCAAGGGTAAAGGAAAGTGAGTGGTCAAATGACGCTGAGAAACGCCCTAAAGCTTCCTTATACTTTTTAACGCTAGCTGGTCAAAAACAACTAAAAATAACGACACCACCAAAAAATAAAGGTGATTATAAGCCCGAATATTTACCTTCAATCGATAAAATAACTTGGTTACGAAAAAGCGATTTCGTTTCTGCTAAAGGTGATTTATGGGTGGCTGATATTGATGGTGGCAATGCAAATTTATGGATACGTGATATAGGGTTGTACACCTTTTTCCCCTCGGAGTAATCTGATGAAAATTAAAACAAACCATCTTCCCTTATTAGGAAAAGATGGCTTGTTTCGTTTTACACCATAAAATTAGGATCTTTCAAGAACCCTTGGCGAACGACAGCCCTTTGGTGGCAAGAGTATCACTGATAAGATCCATGGCTTTTGGACCCGTACCATGTAAATAGCTTCCCTGAGGTTTAGCGAACTGTTCATGCCGCAAGTAACCGGTACCTGAAAGCGCTCGTGTTGCCGGTTTTGATAATTCGTTTGGCAAATCCCTTTCGATGGCATTGTCGTTGTGCGGCACAATAATTTCCCCCTTATTCGATGAAGATGAAATAGTAACAGCTATTATTTTCTAAGCTCGCTCTTTATGCTATTTCAAACTCACCATAATCGCTATTGTAGCTGATGGTTCTTATTTCACACTCCTCAAAATAAATGACACGCACTTACTTACCATCTACCAAAAGGCCACGCTCAATCGCTACATACAAGAGCCCAATTGCATCCGAGTCCGTCAATGTTCCCTTCAATAATTTTTCATGCCAAGTTGCTGATAACGGGCCATCTGGCATCTTTTCAAGTCGTTTTAAAACGGCGCTTGTCGAATTGATAAGTGATTGCGATGATGGTGTATACAACTTATTTGTTCCTTCCTTTGGTGAAAGTATCTGATTGCCTACGGAAGCAGTTAGCAGTTGCAATTTAAAGTATATAGCCAATCCTTCTGCGATTGCCTCACCTTGGGCTTGCAAATAGTGATCATCCCGTAACTTTAGTATGTCAACTGTTGAATCCATAAAGCCTCCCTCACTTAAGAATGCTGGCATAGCAGATTCCCGAAGAACGTGGAAGTTGGCACGCTTCATACCACGATCACTCAACCCCATGGCCATAACAATCCTAGGATGAATAGCACCAGCAATTTCCTTTGATTTTGGATTCGCTGTTGGGTTGTCCATTGTATATGTTTCAATACCGCTATGGCTGCCCCACTTATCCGTAAGGGTATTATGATGGATAGAAGCATATACATCGGCTTGCCATTCGTTCGCTAGAGTAGTGCGTGTAGCAAGCGGAACATCTGTCTGACCGGTCGGATCATCCACACGTAGAATTTCCACATTTTTGTATGTCTTTAGTTTAGCAATAGCGTATTTGGCTACTTTATTGTTAAACGACCACTCCCGTTCGTCATCCGGTGAACGTTTACCTGGTGTATTGAATCCGTGCCCAGCATCGATTACGATTTTAACCATTTTGTGACACCTCCTTTTTGTGCCCTATTAAAAAGTATTTGTTTTTTTAAATTGCCACAGCAATCCAAAGATACTTTTCTATCTATACTATTCACAAAGCGTTTTTGAATGGCGGCACTTGTCCGATTTTAAACAAATATGTAGAGGACATGCCAAAACTTAACGTTTTCAGATGTCTCAATTATATTGAACAAATGAATAATTATATAAACAAAGCGAAGGCGCTTTTCAAAAAGTAGCCGGAGCCCTAAGACCGGCGATATCCCCTTGTACCGGAACTAGACTTCTTTATTTCAACAAATATATTTAGTTGATTCTCAAGACTTTTTGAGTTTAGTTTTGTTAAACGGCAATCCTAATTGTTTCCTATAAAAATTGAAATTCAGTTCGACGTGGTGCAATAAACGCTTATTTTTATCAAATAACTTTAAACTATCTTCGTAGTGTTCCCATCGGATTTCCTTTTTAATGGACCAAATAATCGAATCTAAATCAGGATCAACTAGCTCATAGTTTCTTTTAATAACGTCTTCAATTTCAAAAAAAGACTCTTTTGTAATCCCGTCATATCCGTCGCCTGGCACAATTGCCGCTACTAGTAACTTTAATACTGGAGTGTAAACGTTTTTCAGGATTTCTGTTTTATATTTAACCGCTTCGTTTCGAATCTCTTTCATTAGTTGAAAATGATAGTTAAAAAAACTTGTGATGATGATTGTAATTGAAGAACTGACTAACGCGATGATGACTTCTTTCACTGCCTTCTCTCCTCTATTTATCCGATATAATCATTATATTCAGGTCACGAAAGACAGTGTCTACATTATCAGACAATAAAAAGCAGCCACCTACTCAAATGAGTAAGTGGCTGCTTTTAAACTCTGTTAGTTTTGTTCGACTTTTTCTCTTGAAAGTCCGAAATACGCGAGGACTGCAATTAAACTTGAAGCGAAGATAATGGCTCCCATCGGAATTGCGGTTTCTTCCCCTGCTATTCCGACAAGTGGTGCCGTAATTGCGCCTAAAATGAATGGCAGTAAACCAAGTAATGCGGATGCACTACCCGCAATATGCCCTTGCTTTTCCATTGCGAGTGAAAAGGATGATGTCGAAATAACACCAATCGAAGCGACGAAAAAGAAGATAGGCACAACGATTGTGAAAAGTGGACCATTCATTAACACGGCTATCAATAGCAATGTACCTGAAGTGATAGAGATGAATAAACCCGATTCTAAAAATCGTTTTTCTGAGACCACACCCGTTAAGCGCCCTACTACCTGGGTCCCGATGATTAGTCCAAATCCATTCATACCGAATAATATGCTGAATGTCTGTGGTGAGACTCCGTATATATTTTGATAAACAAACGGTGTCCCGGCGACATAAGCAAAAATGCCGGCCATGATGAAACCTTGTGCAAGTGCATACCCCATGAACTTTCTGTTTTTTAACAGAGACAGAAAGTTTTTTAATGTATGAGATAGATTACTTGGTACGCGCATTTCTTCTGGCAATGTTTCATCCATTCTCCATAGAACAATGACAAATAGTAAAAAGCCGATTACGCTTAAAACCGCAAATACACCAGTCCACTCAGTAAACGCAAGGATGCCCCCTCCAAGAACTGGTGCGAGGATTGGCGCTAAGTTATTAATTAGCATGAGTAAAGCGAAAAACTTCGTCAATTCTCGTCCGCTATATAAATCTCTGACGACAGCCCTTGAAATGACGATACCCGCAGCAGCAGCAAAGCCTTGCAAGAAACGTGCCGCAATGAAGAACCCGATATTCGGGGAAAATACACATAAAACTGAAGCGACAAAATAGACAATAAGTGCAATAAGTAACGGCTTTTTCCGTCCATGGACATCACTCATTGGGCCAAGAATTAGTTGACCTAACCCGATACCTAGTAGGCAGGCGGTTAGGCTTACCTGTACATAGGTAGCCGTAGTGCCAAAAGCACTTACGATTGTCGGGAATGAGGGTAGATACATATCAATTGTTAACGGACCCATCGCTGCTAGTGTTCCGAGAAGTAATGCAAATCGTATTCGTTTATTTCCTTTAAGTGGTCCCATGATTACTAACGACCTTTCTATAATTTAAAAACTTCCTATGTATGTGATGAAATCTCTAAAGAAGAATCACAAGTATCCTACTATATCACCAAAATGCCATACATTAAAGAAGGATGATTTAGTTTCAAACCATCCCCCCTACTTTATCAATGAAATCAGCATTATTTAAGGAATTCTTTATAAGCGATAACCTTTAATGCTAGAATTTCTTCCTCCGTTAACTTTCCTTCAATATCTTTTAACAGCTCTTGTATTTCCTCATTCGACATTCCCTTTTGGGCGTTGGATTGAATAGCTTGGATTTCACTAAACCCAATTTTTTTGATTAATACTCTTGTTGCCTGCTCTTTCGTTGTGAAAGGAAGATTACTACTTTCAACATTTGCACCTTCTTCAATGAAACGCATTAATTCAGGGTCATTTGCTACCATTTGTTTAATTTCGTTTAACTGTCCGCTATTTTCTAATTCAGCAGTTACAACGTTCATTACTTTGTCGGATGCAATATTAGTTCCAACATAATAGATTCCATACCCAGCTGCACCAATAATTAATACGATGAGGAGAAGGATCTTCAACAGTTTCATATGTCTTCCTCCCATTTTCAATAGATTAGGAAACTATAAAATCTCATAGCGTGGATAAGCTGCAACATAGAGATTTCATATCTAGACTCCAGCGTTTTTGTTCTTTAGAAAAAACGTTAGCAGAATGTAATTTTTCACATCCACTAACGTTTAACATATTGATAATTGTAGTCGTTACTTTACTCTTTTGAAGTCGTACGCGCCTCTGTCATTTGCTTCCAAACAGAACCTTTAGCATCTTCACCTTCAGCAATTCGTGCAATGGCCATCCGGATTTGAAGTTTCACTTCAAACTCTAAATCGTTTTCAGCCTCTTTCAAAGCAGGCAACGCCTTGTCAGTTCCTGTTTCATATAAAAACATAGCCGCACGCCAACGAACCAGTTTGTTTTTATCATTCAATGTTTCGATTGCCGCCTGTTCGAACCCTTCAAATCCAAGGTCGCTCATGCAGTCTCCAGCCGTTCGACGCACTGCCCAACTTTTATCTTTAAGCGCTTTTTCTACATATGGAATGACAGCGTCGTCTTCAATCATACCAAGATAGACCGTTGCAAGGCGTCTGATTGACATCTTTTCATCGTCCAGTGCTCGTTCGAGAAGTGGTGCATCCGACATGTCGGGGTCAGGGATTTGATCCAGCAGTTGGAATCTAGTCTCCCATTGATCCACTGAGAACTCCTCCAGTGAAATTTTTCTTCCGCGCTGGATATTTTCACTTTGTCCTTCATTTGCCATACGGATAATCGCTAGCAAACGTTCTTCTGGATACGCCGCCTCTATTTCTTGGATCACCGTTTCACCAATTTCAGCTTTTTCTCCGTAACGGATTCCGTAATCTGCCCATTTACGTAATAATATATAGTTTTCCACTTCACGTCCATGAACCTTTTCCATAGCTTGCACAAAACGTTCACTTAGTCCAAAACGTTCCTCAGATTCGCTATCGAATACTTTCACTTGAAGGGGAATATCTTTGTAGGTCTGAACG
Source organism: Sporosarcina sp. FSL K6-1540 (assembly GCF_038620285.1). NCBI lineage: Bacteria > Bacillati > Bacillota > Bacilli > Caryophanales > Caryophanaceae > Sporosarcina > Sporosarcina sp. FSL K6-1540. Next base: position 3,887,338 of record NZ_CP152018.1, on the reverse strand, counting down.
TGTACGTATACTTCTCCGTAGTTGTCGTCAATCTCTTCCATAGATTCAGTCTGATCACTTTTCTCTTCATTGAAAACAGCCTGAACGTCTGCAAGAATTGATTCCCATGCGACATTACCAATTCGCTCGACGGCCATGAAGTTCATGACATGATAGATTCCTTTTACGCCATGAATGTTCAATAATGCTGAAGCTGGATAGGATGCTGTTTCTGCATCACTTTTTTTATAATTATGACTCGTCCCTTTTGGTAACTCTGTGTCGAGCACGATTTTCATGGAATTGGGACTTGGTGTTGGTTCGATTGTTACGATTTTCATTTGTATTTGCCCCTTTCGTTAGGATTTATTCAATTCTTGTAAAAAAGACCAACGTTCAATGAGTGTTTCATATTTGCCGTTCAATTCGTCAAGTGTTGCCGTCAGTTCTCTTAGCTTATCGTAATCGGAGCCAGTGGATGCCATTTCTGCCTCCGTAGCTTCGATTGACTTCTCTACATTTTCAATAGCTGATTCAATTGTTTCGTACTCTTTCTTTTCAGCGTACGACATTTTCTTTTTGGTTTCCTGCTGAACCGGTATCTCTACCTCAACGATTGGCTCATGTGCCACTTTTTCTTTAGGTACATAGGTTTCAAGGAAGTCAGAATAGATACCAAACCATGTGTCGACATCCCCTGATCCATCCATTACCCATAGCTTTGTTGATGTTCGATCTAGGAAGAATCGATCATGTGAAATGGTGATGACAACGCCTGGGAATGTATCGATGAACGTTTCCAGTACTGAAAGAGTCTCAAGATCGAGGTCATTTGTCGGTTCATCCAAGAGCATGACGTTCGGTTGTTCCATTAACAGTTTCAACAAATAGAGTCTTTTTCGTTCGCCACCTGATAATTTACCGATGGGTGTCCCGTGTGCTTGTGTGGGGAATAAAAACCGTTCTAGCATTTGCGAAGCTGAAATTCGTACTCCATCAGCACCCTCAATATCATTTGACGTATCACGAATGTATTCGATAATTCGCTTTTTCTCATCCATAATTGGCGTGTGTTGTTGGAAATGAGCAATTTTCACTGTCGTTCCTTTGTCGATGATTCCACTGTCCGGTTGACTTTCTCCAGAAAACATATTCAATAACGTCGTTTTCCCTGCCCCGTTAGGTCCGACAACAGCGATACGATCACCTGATTGAAGGATACTAGAGAAATTATCAATGATTTTTCTTCCGCCGAACGACTTCGAGATGCCGACCGCTTCAATCACTTTCTTACCAAGACGTGTCGACTTAAGCGCGACTTCCATTTCTCCACCCGTATCTTCTTTTTTGACTTTCTCCGATAGGTCATCGAAGCGGTCAATTCGTGCTTTTTGCTTTGTCGATCTCGCTTTCGCACCTCGTCTAATCCATTTCAGTTCTGAACGGTAGCGATTTCGGAGTTTATCGTCCGTCGATGCAGCCATCTCCGCACGAATGGCTTTCGATTCAAGATAATTCCCGTAGTTACCTGTATGTGCATATAACGTTTTATCTGCAAGTTCATAAATATTGGTGGATAACTCGTCCAAAAAGTAGCGGTCATGGGTAACAAAGATGACAGCTCCTTGTTCATTTTTCAAGTAATCTGACAGCCACATAATTGAATCGACGTCGAGATGGTTTGTCGGTTCATCGAGTAACAAGAGATCGGCAGGCTCAATCAATACTTTTGCAAGTGTTACCCGTTTTTTCTGTCCGCCTGAAAGCTCGCCCATCTTCTTATCGAACGTTTCAATACCAAGTTTCGACAAAATCGTCCGTGCTTTTGAGTTTATATCCCAACCAGATAGATCGTCCATCTCGATTTGAAACTTTGAATATTGTTCCTGGTTTAGTGAAGATTCCGGATCCGCAGAAAGTGCTTGAAGTGCGTACTCATACTCTAAGTTGACCTTGATAATCGGTGCGTCACTCTTGAACACCGTTTCCATCACTGTAAGGTCCGGGTCAATTTCTGGCTCTTGTGGTAAATAAACAATACGGTATCTATTCGGATGTTCGGCCGAAATCGAATCAGCTTGTTCGACTCCTGCAATGATTGACAATAACGTCGATTTGCCTGTTCCATTGATTCCGAGTAGGCCTACTTTTTCTCCGCTTATGACCGTAAACGCTATATTTTTAAACAATGTTTTCTCCCCAACAGTCTTCGTGAGGTTTTCGATTATCAATTGACTCATAACAACACTTCCATTTCTAATATGTACCTCATCCTATCATAGCCGATTTACCTTGCTTTTTAAAAGAGTATTGTACTATCGCATGCATCTTATTAGTTGAAAAATGCATGTTACCCGAGAAGTATTGTTCCAAATTCCACAAAATGGTACGATTCTATCCATAAGATTTCCGCGAAAGGATGTGATGATCATTCGTTTGACAGTTAATGAATCCAATATCTATAACGAGGTTGAAATCACTATCAACTGTCCACAAATTGACAATGAACTTGAACGATTAATCAAACAGATTAACCAACTACATATAACCTTAACTGGAACAAAAGATGGGCGGACATATTCCCTTCTCGTCGATAACGTGTATTATATTGAATCGATTGATAACCGTTCGTTTCTTTACAATGAAAAAGATATCTACGAAAGTGACTTGAGGCTATACGAGATTGAGAAGTTGCTGGCAAGCACACATTTCATCCGCATTAGTAAAAACTTAATTGTCAATACAGCTCTAATTGACAGTGTGCGAGCCTTATTTAATGGGAAGTTTGAAGCGTCTTTGATGAACAGTGAAAAAGTCATCGTCAATAGACATTACGTCAAATCTTTCAAAGAAAAATTTTTAACGTGAGGAGGAGATCATTTTGGACCTAGTTAAGCATTACATTTCAGCAAGTTGTATTTCATTCACATTTAGTAGTCTATTTTATCTTTTTTTTAGTTGGTTAAAAGTTTTCCCACCTATGGATCAAGCAATGATTGTTCATATGCTGATTATTTCAATTTGCATCATCTGTTTGATTTTTATTACGCATCAGTTACCCATTCAAAATCCGCTCATTTTAAGGTTCATTGAATTACTAGATGTCATCATTGTACTTCTTGTTGCAGGTGCAGTTTTCAAAGTTTTCCCATTCACTTGGTATGATACACCGTTCATTATCACTACTGGAATATTGACTTATATCGTAGTCATTATCGTTACGTTTATGGGTAATCAAATGAGCGCTACGCAAATTAACGCCGCCATTGCAGGTAAAAAAAGGGGAGTCCCTATTGACTAACATAATTGAGGTAATTGGATTGTCGAAATCATTCGGAAAAATAAAAGCTGTAAACGACATCAGTTTCTATGTAGAAAAAGGCGCCCTCTTTTCTTTTTTAGGTACGAATGGTGCTGGGAAATCGACGACTATTTCAATTCTCTTGACGCTCCTCCAGCTAGACAGTGGTCATGTCTATGTAAATGGTTATACTGTCGGCAAGCACGACCAAGCCATTCGCCAGGAAATCGGCGTCGTATTTCAAGAGAGCTTACTTGATCCTTTATTGACCGTCAAAGAGAATTTAGCGATTCGGGGATCTTTTTATGGGATGCCGCGGCAAGAACGTAACGTTGCGATTACTCGAGTTATGGATATCGTGGATATACAGTCTATTTCGAATCGACCTTATGGGAAATTATCAGGTGGACAACGACGACGAGTGGATATTGCGCGCGCCCTTATTCATAAACCGAACATCTTAATTTTAGACGAACCGACAACAGGGCTTGATCCAGAAAGTCGAAAAAACATATGGGCTACCATACTGCAACTTCAAAAAGAAACAGGTATGACTGTTTTTCTAACGACACATTACATTGAAGAAGCAGCAAACTCGGATTATGTTGTCGTTATGAAAAAAGGCAGCATCGTGGCAAAAGGAACTCCTGAACAGTTGAAAAATAACTATTCAACAGATTTACTGACAATTTCTACGGAGCGAGCAGATGAGCTGCGAAGCTTGCTCATGTTAGATGGATTGGATTTCGATGACGAAAAGTCGCTGTTTACTATCCGCCTTAATCATACGACGGAAGCGATACCAATTTTGGTGAAATTCACTTCTTTCATCTCATCTTTTGAAGTGAAGAAATCCAGTTTGGATGATGTTTTTATCGCCATCAATGGAAAGGTTGGGAATCCGGATGATCGCATTTGCTAAACGGAATATCTTATTGTATTTTCGGGATAAAGCCACTGTCTTTTTCTCACTTCTAGCCGTCATTATTTTAATCGCATTGTACGTTTTATTCTTAGGGGATATGACCGCCAAAGGGCTTCCGGACTTCCCTGCAAAAAAGGCAGTGCTCACTACCTGGTTCATTGCAGGGATCCTAGCGGTAACCTCTATGACAACGACACTCGGCTCATTTGGCATCCTGGTAGAAGATCGCGCAAATAAAACATACATGGATTTTTACTCTTCCCCTATTTCAAGAACAAAGTTGGTGGGTGGCTATATCATCAGCGCATTGGTTATAGGTTTTATCATGTGTATGATTACGCTTCTTGTTTCAAATCTATTTCTCTTCGTTTCCGGAGAAGTGGTGCTGTCGTTCGGTAAAATGATGGCGGCAAGCGGTGTAATTATCTTATCCGTATTAGCTAGCGGATCAATGGTGCTTCTGTTGGTTTCCTTTTTCAAAACGTCAAATGCATTTGCCGCAGCAAGCACGGTTATCGGAACACTTCTTGGTTTTTTAGCTGGCATCTATATTCCGATTGGTGGACTGCCTGATTACATCCAATCAGTTGTCAAGCTGTTCCCGGTTTCCCATTCAGCCGCACTGTTTCGGCAATTAATAATGGAGGCACCCCTTCTAGAGGCCTTCTCTACCGCGCCAGTTGCCATGAAGCAAGCATTCGAAATTGATATGGGCATGTTATACGACATCAATGGTAAAAAAACTACCCAGTTATTTAGTATTATGTATCTCTGTGGTACAACATTGCTTTTTTTCGGACTATCGTTACTTGTTATGCGAAGGAAAAATAAATAAGCTTACACGTGCACATAGAGGGTGTTCCTCAATGCACGTGCAAGCTTTTATGTCATTCATTAATTCACCAAACGTCCCGTTATTCCTTGCGCTTCCCAGTAAGCATCGCGAATTTGGACTTTTTGAATTTTGCCAGATGCTGTTTTTGGAAGTTCATTGACGAAAGTTATGCCTGTAACTGCTTTGAAATGGGCTAACTTTTCTTTGCAGAAAGCAATAATTTCCTGTTCGGTTGCGTTTCTATGCTCGCGTAATACAATATATGCGTGAGGTGTCTCTCCCCACTTCTCATGTGGAACCGCAATGACAGCAGCTTCCAGTACCGCAGGGTGTTCGTATAGGACACCTTCTACTTCAATCGATGATATATTCTCTCCGCCACTAATGATGACATCTTTCTTTCGGTCTACGATGTTGATATAACCATTTTCATCAATAGTCCCCATGTCCCCTGTTAAAAGCCGGCCATTTTGCAACGCTTGTTCCGTTGCATGATCGTTTTTCCAATAGCCTTTCATAACACCATGACTCCGCACTGCCACTTCCCCGACTTGTTTCCCGTCATGGGCAACTTCCACTCCATTTTCATCGACAATCCTAACATCGCTACCAATCATCGAGAATCCAGCCTTCGCTTTCAATTCAGTCTGTTCATTTTTTGACAACCCGGTCAAATGCGAGTGGATCGTTGAAATGAGGCTAAGCGGAGAGGATTCCGTCATACCATATACTTGGATGAACTCCCAACCCAGCTCTTCTTCGACCCTGACGATGAAGGCAGGAGGTGGTGCAGATCCTGCAATCACCACGCGAATGTCTTGATTGATGACCGGATGATGCTGATCATGATACAGCAGCAACGCATTTAATACGGTTGGTGCCATATGCAAGATGGATACTTTATGTTCTTGAAGTGCTTTAAATATGGATTCAGGCGTCGATTTTCTTGAACATATATGTGTAGCCCCATTTGCCGTGTAGTAAAAAGGAGAGCCCCAGCCATTGACATGGAACATTGGAAGAACGTGCAAATAGACGTCCGAGTCAGTGACCCTCAAATGATGCATCGTACTAAGCGCATGTAGATAATTATTACGATGCGTCAACATGACCCCTTTTGGATCTCCCGTTGTTCCACTCGTATACAGTAAGCTACAGACATCATTTTCATCCAGTTCTGCACGGTCAAATGCATCAGATGAGTAAGTAGCAAGCCAGTCGTCATAGGCCGTTTCTAGTGTTTCTTGATCTTTGTAGTGAACAATAATATGCTTTACCGTTTCAAATTGATCGATCACTGGTTTAATTAAGCCATAGAGATCTTGGTCGACAAAAAGAACTTTGGCTTCACTATGATTTAAGATGAATACGTAATCTTCCGGCTTTAAACGAATATTGAGCGGAACCATTACTGCACCAATTTGAAAAACGCCATAAAACCCTTCCAACATTTCAAGAGAATTCCCTGCTAAATAAGCGACCCTGTCCTCTTTTCCAATCCCTAACTCGCGTAGCCCTCTAGAAAGTTGGTTTACTCTATTATTCAGTTGTCGGTATGTAAAAACACGTTCTTCACAATGTACCGCATCCTTTTCTCCATACAAAGCAACTGCTCGATCGAGAAATTGCGGTAATACTAGTGGCATATTCATATAGATCACCTCACCATTTTGATATAGTATATAACACCTTGAATTTTCTGTCATTAGCAATTGTGCAACTTAGTGAGTAATTAATATGGATATGATTTATTAATAGAATGGAAAAAGTCTGATCTGTTAGCTAGAAAGCTCACTAACAGATCAGACTTCCTTATCTCATGCTTTACACTAGAACGGTCCAAAGTAGCATCGTAACTATAATTGTTGTTACGCCTTGTAACAGCGTTGCCATCGTTTGTGCCTTATACGCATCCGTCACTGTCATGCCACTAAATTGTGTAACAACCCAGAAGAAGCTGTCATTCACATGGCTAACAGTCATTGCTCCGGCACCAATCGCCATTACTACAAGCGCAAGTGGAATCGCTCCTTCAATTCCCATTGAAGGCAATAGTGGTGCTATTAATGTTGAGGTGATGACAAGTGAAGCAGTCGAAGATCCTTGGGCTGTTTTCAATGCGGCTGCGATAATAAATGGAATAAGGAGGAACAGAGCACCACCCGCTAACGCCTCCATATTCATGTTTGCGATAAGGTCTGCAATACCTGAATTTGAAATAACTTTCCCGAATGCTCCTCCTGCCCCAGTAATAAGAAGAATAGGAGCAGCTTCCTTCAATGCATCGCCAATCCAACCTGAAAGCGTTTCCTCATTAAATTTAGGAAGTAACAAAAACGATGCCAGCACACCGAATAGAAGCGCGACGGATGGTGCTCCTAAAAATCGTAGGAAGTTGATAAAAGCAGTGTCTTCGCCAGTAAGTGCTGCCACAGAACCGATTCCAATCAATACTATTGGCAGTACAATTGGCAAGAATGCTTTGAACGTGGAAGGCATTTTCCCGAACGATTCAACAATCTCTTCGTAATTCAGTCCGCCTTCCTCAGTATCTTCCGGTACTTCGATTTTTGAGGCTACTTTTACTGCCCAGAAATAACCAACAATAACTGCTGGAATCGCAACGAAAAGTCCAATTAAAATAATAGTCCCTAGATAATTTTCCGCGCCGATATTACCAGCTGCAGCAATTGGTCCCGGTGTTGGCGGAACTAACGTGTGTGTCGCATACAATCCGGTTGCAAGTGCAACTGACATGGATGCAATCGCCACTTTTGAACGTTTCGCCAATGCCTTTTTCAAACTTGCTAATATAATGAAGCCAGAATCACAAAAAACAGGGATTGATACGATATAACCGATGATTGACATTGCCAACTGAGGGCGCTTTTCACCGATTACTCGTAAAACGACTTCCGCCATTCTATATGCCGCACCCGACTTTTCTAGAATGACTCCAATAATAGTCCCCGCGACAATGACAATCCCAATCGATTTCATTAATCCGCCGAATCCTTCATTGACATTTTCCACTACTGTGAGCAACGGCATGCCTGAAGCAATACCGACGAAAAATGCGCCAAGCAGTAAAGATAAAAACGGATGAACTTTAAAAACAGCTGTCAACACAACAACGAGCACAACACTAAGTGCAATAACTGCAAATAACATCTCTACACCCCTTTTGTATAGTTAGTTAAATAATTCTCCATTACCAACTTTGTTTTCGCTCTTAAATAATGACTTGCATGCGCAATCGACTCTTGTGATGAAACCGTTCCGTCTGTAATCGCATGTAATTCGTTGAATATGGGCGCCAATAGATCCCGGCTCTCTTGATCTATCACACCTGAAATAAGAATGATTGGCTTTCCCTCTTTATAGGCCACTTTCGCAACTCCAAATGGTGTTTTACCCGATAATGTCTGACTATCAGTTTTGCCTTCACCTGTAATAATTAAATCTGCGTCAGTAATTTGTTTGTCGAATGAAATCGCATTCAACACAACGTCGATACCCTGTTCCATTTCCCCAGGAAAAAAAGCTTGAAAAGCACCTCCGGCTCCCCCTGCCGCACCTGCTCCTTTTTTCCCGTGAAGAGAAATGCCGGTTAGTTGTTCAATTACATGGGCTAACCTCATCAAGTTTTCGTCAAGTCTATTTACCATCGCAGGACAAGCCCCTTTTTGTGGACCGAAAACAGCGGAAGCACCAGTTGGCCCGACAAATGGGTTACTGACATCACACGCAATTAGGAAAGTGCTTTCTGAAATTCGTTTATCAAAATCATGCATATCGATTGCATGAAGATTACCAAGTGAACCTCCCCCCCTTGACAATTCCACTCCGTTTCCACCCAGAAAACGCATTCCAAGTGCCTGTAACATTCCTACACCACCGTCGTTTGTCGCACTTCCCCCAAGCCCAATAATAAAATTGCGTAAGCCCGCGTCAAGTGCATGAACAATCAATTCGCCCGTGCCATAAGTCGATGTAACAAGTGGATTTCTTTCCTCTTCGTGTAACAGCATCAATCCAGATGCTTCCGCGATTTCAATGACAGACGTTTTCCTATCTCCAAGAACGCCATAAGCCGCCCCGACTTCTCGGCCAAGCGGATCTTGTACGACGACGGATACGATTTCTCCCCCCGTAGCGCCAACCAAACTGCTCATCGTTCCTTCCCCGCCATCAGCCGCAGGAAGCATAACTGTCTCGATAGAGGGGTCAGCATCATAAATGCCTGCCACCATCGCTTCAGCTGCTTCAACGGCCGTTAAACTACCTTTAAATGAATCTGGTGCCACAACTACTTTCAAAAATACTTCCCCCTTAACTAAAGCGCTTACTAATAGTATAGTTGAGCTATTCAGATAATACGTTATGCTAATTGTATAGAATTACCCGTAATATTTCCGGAAAAGTTATACATGGGGGATAGAATAATGCTGACAAAGCAACTTGCAGATGAAATTGTTGAACAAACGATGGTCCGGTTAAACCGTAATTTGAATGTCATGGATACGAATGGAATGATTTTGGCTTCAGGTGAAGAACAGCGCATCAACAAAATACATGAAGGTGCAGCATACGTCGCAAAAACGAAGGAAATATTATGGATTACAGAAGAAAACATGGTAAATTGGCATGGCACAAAACCAGGCGTCAATATGCCGATTCATTTTCAGCAACAATTAGTTGGTGTCATTGGAATAACCGGTAATCCTGCAGATCTCCGAGAAATCGCAACACTTGTACAATTAACAACTGAAATGATGGTTCACCAGTCACTCATTACCTCGCGGGCGGAATGGAAACGGAAGATGAAAGAACTGATTTTTGAAGAGTTAATTAGCGGTGAGCCGCTTTCGTTGATTGTTAAGGAGAGACTTTCTCTTTTGGGATTTAGCACAATAAATCCATACACAACACTTTTAATCGAATTTAAGAGCTTCCTACCTTCCTCTCAAAGAATCATTGAAAAATTGGAGGATCAATTTGAAAAAAACTCTGTTCTCATTGGACATTCACAATTGAATGAGGTATTCATTTTAATTAGCGGAATGACTGAAACTACTTTGAAGAGAAAACTTTCTATTTTACTACTTACTTTGCAGAAAGACTCCCTTGTCAGAATTGGCGTTGGCTATCCCGTCAATTCTTTAGATGAAATTCGCTACTCCTATACTACCGCCAAAAATGCATTGCAATTTGCACAACCAACACAACATCTCATATACTTTGAGGATGTCGAGTTATTGGCCCTACTGAAAAAAAACGCCTCATCGAGTGAGACGTTCAGATTTTCAAGTAGAGTGTTAAAGGGATTGAATGAACAAATGAAACGTTCACTCTCCATCTATTTTTCTTGTAATCAGAACAACACTATAGCTGCTGCAACCTTAGAAGTTCACCGCCACACATTAACGTACCGGCTTCGAAAAATAGAAGAAATAAGCGGCTATAACCCAACCCTCTTTCATGATGCAGTTTTATTGAAAATCGCTCTTTTACTAGATGAAAAATAGGTATCGATCCCCCTTAAGCTATCCATTGCCTAAGGGGTTTTCCACATTTTCTCTATTCAGTTTTCTCGATTACCGTTCTCCCTCCCGCATACAACCCACTTGCGGATAAGCCCATCATCAAACCCACAAGTATACCTGCCTTAATGTCTTCTGGATAAATATAAATAATGCCCCCTACAACACCGAAGAGTAGTGATATGAACGGCAGTAGCCGCCTTGGCATCCCATACATCTTCAATAATTCCACGATTCCGATGATAAGCGGAATTAAAACGACATCATAGATTTCCAACGTTTCTCCTCCTCGAATAATTAGTCTACAATCGGATAACTGCTCAATAAAGTAAATGAATACGTAAATTTACATGTGAAATCCAGTGGAGGTTCAACGGATTGGATGTGAATGTACAGAATTGTTGGTTGCATATAGAGCCAATGGTTATGTAATGAACTAACAATCAGCCTTTGCCGGGAAATAGAGTGCATGAATACTATGACAACTGACGTGCATTGCACACTTTGAGCTGCACCTTTTAAGGATATTCATCGAATTTAGCATCTACATCTCCTACACTCTATGAAAAGTGACATGGATACATGTGTATTAATCTCCCAGACTTTTACTATATAATTAATTTATTATCATAAAATATCTATTTATTAGATTTAGAAAATTATCACTATATCGAAACGTTGTAATATAAACGTTAATTGAAATAACAGCGTTTCCAATAATTATTTTTGACAATTGAAAACGTTTAATTGTATTATAGTGAAATATGAAGGAGGCATCATCATGTCACAGCTAACTAAGAAACAGATCGTGGAGAGTGTTCCGCAAAAAGGCTTCTTCGGGCACCCGAAAGGTTTGTTCACATTATTCTTCACGGAATTCTGGGAACGGTTCTCGTATTATGGTATGAGAGCAATACTCGTGTACTATATGTACTACGAAGTATCAAATGGCGGACTTGGATTAGATAAAACTATCGCCTTGTCCATCGTGTCAATCTATGGTTCGCTGGTCTACATGTCAGGTATTATTGGCGGCTGGTTAGCTGACCGGGTATTCGGTACCTCAAAAGCAATTTTTTATGGTGGAATATTCATTATGCTTGGTCATATCGCGCTTGCAATTCCCGGTAACATTTCACTGTTCTTCGTTTCGATGATTCTTATCGTAATTGGTACAGGGTTACTAAAACCAAACGTCTCCAGTGTAGTTGGTGATATTTACCCTGAAAACGACAACCGTCGTGATTCAGGATTCAGCATCTTCTATATGGGTATTAACTTAGGTGCATTCATCTCACCACTTATCGTTGGTAGTTTAATGAAAACAAGTTTCCATCTAGGATTCGGTGTTGCTGCTATTGGAATGTTTTTCGGTTTATTAATGTTCGTTTTGACAAAAAAGAAAAGTCTCGGCTTAGCGGGTACACAAGTAGCGAATCCATTACAACCGTCCGAGAAAAGAAAAGTATTCTCAATTTTCGCAATTGCGGCTGTAGTGATTGGGATTCTTGTTGCAATTGCCATCCCTCAAGGTTGGCTGACTTTTGAATCATTCATTATAATTGTCGGTATTCTCGGCTTCCTTATCCCAACGGTTTATTTTATTGTTATGTATAGGAGTCCAAAAACAAATGATGTGGAACGGTCCCGAATAATTGCGTTCATCCCGCTCTTCTTATCAGCTGTCGTATTTTGGGCAATTGCCGAGCAAGGTTCAACAATTCTTGCAGTTTATGCAGATACACGAACAAACCTTAATATTTTTGGCTATCAAATTTCACCAGCCTTTTTCCAATCATTTAACCCATTGTTTATCATTACAATGGCTCCTGTCTTTGCATGGCTATGGATGAAACTTGGTGATCGGCAACCGAATATTCCGCAGAAGTTCTCGTTAGGTCTTCTGTTTGCCGGTTTATCATTCATCATTATTTTAGTGCCCGGCTATTTAGGTGGGACAGATGCTCTCGTGAACCCACTATGGCTCATCCTAAGCATCTTTGTCGTCGTCTTAGGGGAACTGTGCTTATCTCCGGTAGGATTGTCAGCTACGACTAAACTGGCGCCGGTAGCGTTCTCTGCGCAGACGATGAGTCTGTGGTTCCTATCGAATGCTGCTGCACAAGCGCTTAACGCACAGATCGTTAAATTATATAAACCTGAAACTGAAATGATGTATTTTGGAATCATCGGTGGAACAGCGATTCTATTAAGTTTCCTCTTATTCGCAATGTCGCCGGTTATCCAACGATTTATGAAAGGCGTACGCTAATACAATTGAAACAAAACAAGCAGCCCTGTGAGTTTACAGGGCTGCTTGTTTTGTTTCAACATAAGTCTTAAATCTTGCATTTAACAACCTCGAGTAAACTAAACATAGGATAGTTTACAGTAAGTTCCCCGTTCTATTGGATGAACATATAGTATCTAATAGAATGAAATAATACGTTAGTTAATATGGTCAAGGAGTGATAACTTTGAGAAGAAGCGACTCAGTATTCAATACGGGATTACAAAATAACGATAGTTCAACGGATACTGGTGCTAAAATTTCATTATGGGGTTCAGCAATTTCTACCTTAGGGGATGCCCTACAAACCCTAGGGGCCGCTATTTCAATCGAAGAAAGTAGGATTTCTGACATCCAACAGCAACAAGAACTTGATAAATTACAGAATCAAATTGACGAATTAAAAAATGATCAAGTACAGAATAACTCGCAGAGTACTGATATTGAGAAACTCAATAAGTTTTTGGAGATAATTGTTAAACGCTTAGAAAAGGAAGACGATACAAAAGAAAATTAAATACGCAAATTGAGTGGAGTAAAATCGCAAGATTCAAACTCACTTGAAAATATCAGTTTTTAATTCGTTTACAAGCTTCACTAAATTATTCGTCATCTACTTTCCAATATTATGATTATGATAACAAATTGTACTGATTAAGATTAAATCATCGCCAGTTCGCAATAACCACCGATTCTACCATGTCCCTCTATTCTCCATATGAATTACAAAACCACGGTCACAAGCGTAATGAATTCCCTTGAGGCGGACAAAACAACTAAATAGCTTAGTAAATAACAAATCGCAGTCTTTTCAACGCAGAACAATCAATATACAAGACTTTTTGAATGCTGATAACTCTAATGTGACAAAAGGAGAATTATTATATTTCGAGTTTCTTGATTAAGACCTTAACTTTTAAGAACCTGTCACGTTTCAAGCATCTATTACGACTGATAAAAATTCAAGCGACAAAATAGCGATAACTTCGCCCCTACTATTTGAACTGTTAAGGGCGAAACATTCGAAGGAATAAAAAAGTACTTATTTATATTGAACAAATAGAGAGCGAAGTCGCCTAACGAAGGAAAGTAGGCATCACCTCCCCCTAGATAATTCAATGGGTTCTTAATTTCAACATATCTTTTGCACTATACACAAAATTTTTTTTAGATTTAGCGAGAAATTAAACCACTTAGTGAATCTAGGTGGTTTTTTTGTTTATTTAACTTCTGAAAAAGTACGATTTCTTCTGTTTTTTTGCTTCATTCAAATAGAGAATTTGGAATCTCAACTCAATCATACATTTTTAATTTCAGAATAGAAGAAATTAATTATCCTGTTGAATTCATTTTTATAATAAATTGTTTTTCTATTACTATTTCAATGATAAGATGAATTTGACCCTATTTTTAGATTAGAATGAAAAGGAGGATAATTATGATTGTTGGCTTGTCTATTATTTTAATACTAGTTTTATTTTTGCCGTTCACTGTAAAAATAGTTGAACGGAACTTAGAAGTGTTTTTATTCATTATGGGGATTTCCGCGGTCCTTGTCAGTCAAGTACTTGACTCAACTTTGATCGTTAAAGCCCTGGAGGATCCGATACATATAACCCTAGCCGTTATTATCGCTGGATTAGTATTCCGCTGGTTACAAAAACCTTTCGAAAAAAGTATACGAGGCATGAGCAAAGCAATTCCATTTCGCTTATTCTTAGCACTTATCGTTATCGTTTTAGGAATCCTTTCTAGTGTCATTACAGCAATTATTGCAGCAATTGTCCTGGTCGCAATAGTAGGCGTTTTGCGCCTTGACCGTAAATCAGAAATCCGTCTTGTCATCATTGCTTGTTATTCAATTGGGCTTGGTGCTGTTCTTACACCAATCGGGGAACCTCTATCAACAATCGCAACAAGCAAATTGGATGCAGACTTTTTCTATTTACTACGATTAATCGGTCCTGATATCATTCCAGGCGTCATTGCTTTTGGAATACTGGCCGCAATCATAATCAAGCCTTCAAACAAGTTGAACAGTTTAAAAGTTAATCAAGGAACCGAATCGTATATGGATATTATTATTCGTGGGATTAAAGTATATCTGTTCGTAATGGCCCTTACACTGCTTGGTGCAGGTTTCGAACCATTTATCGAAAGATACCTATTAGATTTAAACCCTCTTGTATTATATTGGATTAACATGATTTCAGCAGTGCTTGATAATGCTACATTAGCTGCAGCAGAAATCAGCCCTGTTATGAATGATTCGACAATTAAAGCCCTTTTACTTGGACTGTTAATCAGCGGAGGTATGTTAATACCCGGAAACATCCCAAATATCATAGCTGCCGGAAAACTTAATATTAAAAGCAGTGAGTGGGCTCGTTTTGGTGTTCCGATTGGCTTGATTGCAATGGTTATTTATTTCATAGTGATCGTGACTGTCGGATGAATTGAAAAAAGGATGTAAATTGAGGGGTTCCCCATTTTACATCCTTTTCCGTTTCTTAGGATATTATAAAAACTCGTACTATGGATAAGTTACCACATAGAGATTTCACGTCCAGACTCCTAAGCCTCCGAACAGGCACTTGCACTTGCACTTGCGCTTTTGTTTTTTATACTTATTTCTTCTTGGTAACTCTTCCAAGAGCGAAAGCTCCGACAGCCAAGCCAAGAATTGTATTTGTTTTCTTATTGAACACTTGTTTAACAACAAGATTCAAGTTTTGTGGTCTTTCAGCAAGGCGACGCATGAAATAGCCGTACCAGTCATTCCCAAAAGGAACGTATGTACAGAAATTATACCCTTCGCTAGCCAATTGCAATTGCATGTCCTTTCTAAAACCGTATAGCATTTGGAACTCGAATTTATCATTCGGGATGTCATTTTCTTTAACAAATTGTTTTACATGATTAATGACATGATGATCATGTGTTGCAATTGACGTGAATTTACCATTTAACAAATGCCATTCGATCAATTGAATATAGTTTTCATCGATTTCTTTTTTATCTTGATAAGCATATTCTTCAGTCTCTTTATAAGCACCTTTTACAATACGCAAACGGAAATTTTTGTAATTTTGAATATCTTCTACCGCGCGGAAGAAATAAGCTTGAATTACCGTTCCGATATTGTCATAGTCCTTAGACAACTCATCGAGGAGATCAAATGATGGTTGCAAACGAGCATGATCTTCCATATCAAAGTTAATAAAAATTTCATAACTTTTTGCTTTAGCTGCAATTTCTTTTAGATTTTCCAAACAGAAATCAATATCTATATCTAAACCTAATTGAGATGGTTTTAGAGAAATATGAGCATCGACCCCGTGTTCGTGAATAGCTTCGATGACTTCCAAAATTTGTCTTTTCGCAGCTAATGCTTCCTCTTTTTCAAAGACGAATTCCCCAAGGTTATCTACCGTACAAGAAATCCCATGTGCATTCAGTTCTTTAATACTTTGGATAGTTTCAGCTACATTAGTTCCTGCTACAACATTTTGTGCTCCCATTTTTAAGCCGTATTTTTTTGCCGCACTATTCAAAAGCTGGTTTTGGGACAATCCGATAAAGAAGTCTTTTAACATGTTATATGCTCCTCAATATTGTTTTTTATTTTTTAATTATATCACACGACCGTGCTTTTGCTGAAATGATAACTGGTTACAGAATCATTAGTTGTTCAAAGAACTTTTTTCTAGATAATTTTGCCACACTTCGACAAGTAAGCAAATGCCCCAATAGATTAGACCTACCAAAATATAAACCGTCATATAGTCGAATTCCCTGCCCCCAACGATTTTTGCGCGTTGAAACAGATCGGGCACAGTAATCATCGCAGCCAATGAAGATGCTTTGATCAAATCTAGTAGAACATTAGACAATGGCGGAATTGCGATTCGTGTTGCTTGTGGTAAAATTACAAAAAGCAATGACTGCCAATAGGACATCCCTAATGCAGTGGCAGCTTCCCATTGTCCCTTATCAATTGAGTTAAGCGACGATCGGATAATCTCAGCCATATAAGCTGAAGAGTGAAGGCTGAAGCCTATTAAAGCGGCAGTGACAGCTGAAAATTGAATTCCGATATTAGGCAAACCAAAATAGAGTAAAAATAGGAATACAAGCATCGGTGTACCCCGCATATAGGATATGAAGATACGTGCTGGCCACCTAAATAGTACTAATTTAGACGTTCTGCCTAGCGCCAGGAAGAAGCCCAATATCAGCCCGCACACCATGCCCCCAAAGGAAATGAGTATGGTGTAACCAACCCCCTGCAAAATATACGGAAATGACTCGATGGCAAGCTGCAAATCGAAAATGTGTTGCCATTCAATTCCACTCACATTACAAGCCGCCTTTTCGATTATTCAAAATCATAGTCTTGTTCAACTGATACATCTTCCCCACCAAAGAATTGCTTCGACAATTCAGAAATTGTTCCATCCGCGTGCATTTCGACAAGTACGGAGTTCACTTGCTTTAGTAGTTCATCATTGTCTTTTTTCATGATGATTGCTTGGACATTCGGATGATATTTGATATCCGGATGGATCATGATTTCAAACTCCGGAAATGCAGCAAGTGCCAATTTTTGTAAGTAGTAATCATTCAAGATGACATCCGTACGGCCTATAGAAACATCACGCAAATACACATCATTTGTGACGTTATCATAAATCACCTCTTCAGCACCGTGGTCGCGTCCAACTTGCATATAAACGGAAGTTGCAGCCCCAGCCGCTTTTTTTCCTTTCAAATCTTCAAGAGACTCAATACCTGAATGATCCGATTTCCGTACGATAGCAGTACCGAATGAATACTTATAAGGCTCAGAAAAAGTGAATTTCTCTTCCCGTTCGGGTGTGATTTCAATATCATTCACTGCTAGATCAGCTTGCCCACTATTCAAAGAAGTAAGCATTCCGTCTAGACCCATTTCAACGTATTTGATCTCCAGCTTCAGACGCTTTCCTAGCTCGTTCATTATTTCAACTTCGTACCCCGTTAGTTCCTTGCTTTCGCCGTCATGGTATGATGCTGGATAAAGAGTTCCTGACGTTGCGACAACAATTTCACCTTTTTCTTGAATGTTCTCCCAAGTGGAAGTTTTAGAACCACTCTCCTTATTTGTATCGCCACTAGCACCACAAGCAGCTAAAACAACCATCATTGAAAATAGTAATAAAGACAGGAAGATTTTACTAAGATGTTTTTCTTTTGTCATCGAGATTCTCCTTTTGAAAATAGTATTTTACAAATAATTGTCCACTGAAAATTATAATACATTCTTAGTTAAGATGTAACCCTTATGATTCTAAATTAGGAATACAGATAGTTTAGAATTGGGGGGTTATTAGAGAAAAATGAAAAATAGTGATGGGATTATGGTATATTCATAAACAATTAGTTTTATATTCAGAGTAAAAGGAGATGTTCCCAAATGTGGGGATCTTTCAAGTTGGATAGCATTAAAGACCTGATACGTATTTCACTTAAAGGGTTTTCTCAAGTAATGTTAATCGACAATGCAATCTCAGGAGGGTTAATTCTTTTAGGGATAATGCTACACTCTCCCCTTCTTGGATTAATGGCACTACTGTCTTCCATGATTGGTACGGTGACGGGAAAATATTGTGGAGGAGACCAAATTGCAGTTAGCCATGGAATATATGGAGTTAACGCCATCCTTTCCGGTATCGCGGTAATGTTATTTTTACAAAATGATTGGAACTGGGTTATTGCACTATTTGCTGCAATAGCAGCTGCTTTGCTTATGGCTATCTTATCGAAGTTTTTAGCCAAGTGGAATATTCCCTTGCTCACTTTTCCATTTCTTTTTGTAACATGGGTTAGCCTTTTTGCGGCATATCGTTTTAGCGCAATGCATGTAAACCCGTCATTTGTCACATCATCTCCTGCTAACTGGAATCTTCCAGTTGAAGGTAAACCCAATTTCTTTCTCGGTTTAATAAAAGGTGTAGGTGAAGTATTCATTATTGACTCTCTATGGGCAGGTTCGCTTATTCTAATTGCTCTCTTCGTGGCTGGATGGAGATTTGGTGTCTATGCGATTATTGGGACATTTGTGTCTTGGCTAACTGCATACTCGCTAGGGGTCGATGTTGAATTGCTAGATTTAGGTCTCTAAAATTATAATGCCGTGTTAGCAATGATTGCCGTGGGTCTAATGTTCGATGAAAAAAATAATTTCCCCCTAATGGGTATATTTGCAGCTGCAATGACAGTCCCAATTGCAGCAGGTATGGATTTAATTCTTTATCCGAAAGGGCTTCCCGTATTAACATCTCCCTTTATCATTAGTACATGGCTATTTTTAGCGATGAGGAGAACGATACCCATATTTGAGCCACAAATCACAGAAAAGTAGCAAGAAAATACATAATTAAAATGTGTAAAGACCCGCAAAAGCAATTAGCTTTTTGCGGGTCTTTTTTTAATAAGAATAAGAAAGTATTAGTTTTTTGACTTAGAATAGTGTCTAGCTCCAGGCGCTTTCGCTTTTCTTAATTATTCCAATCTGAACTGCCCGACAAGTTTCTCCAGATCTTGTGCCATATGACTCATTTCAGTAGAACGTGTTGCAACTTCTTCAATTGAAGCTGATGTCTGCTCTGTTGCAGCCGAGATATTGTTAGACATATCTTCAATTGAATGAATCGATTGCGTCAAGTCATTGATGAGTACTACTACACGATTTGAACTTTCTGCTTCAGCTGTCGTTAATTCTGAAATTAAGTTAATTTCCTTAACAGTTTCAGAGACGGCAATTGAAATGTTACTTAAGGAAGTTGCAGTCAAACGAACCGTTTCTGTTCCGGATTCAATAAGTTTTGTGCTCTCTGATGTAGAAGTAACAACTCGACCGATACTTTCAGTAATATCTTGCACTAGCTTTTCTACTTCAAGAACTTCTTTATTGGACTGTTCTGCAAGTTTTCTTACTTCCTCCGCAACGACCGCAAATCCTTTGCCATGTTCACCCGCACGTGCAGCTTCTATCGATGCATTAAGCGCAAGTAAATTCGTTTGGGCAGCAATGCCTGCAATTGAACTGGTGATATTTTGAATTTTAGTTGTAGATTCAATTAGATTTTGAATCGTACCACCTGCTTCATTTGAGGAGACTCTGATTTTCTCCATATCATTACTAATGTCATTTACGCTATGCTGACCTTCTTCTGCAATTTTCATTGTCCGCTCAGAGTTCCCCGCACTTAGTTCAGCTTTCTCTTTTGAATCCTGAAGATCATTCGCCAGAGAAGACAAGATTTTGGATGCATGTTCTGCATTGATTGTCCCGTCGGAGATAGAAGCTGCGGTTTCACTCATATTGTGTGCGACCTGTTGAATCGCCATCTGCATTTCATTTAATGAAGCAGCTGTGTCAAGTGAGTTTTGCGTTAATTGAACAGCTGTTGTTTTGACTGTCCCAATCGTATTGCGCAAGTTCGCTGTCATCATGTTTAATGTTCGTCCTAAATCGCCAACTTCATCTTTACTTGTTACAACTGTATCTTCAATGCCGAGATTTCCATTCGCAATTTCTTTCGCATGTGCGATTAAAGCTGAAATCGACTTTGTTTTACGTCTGATTAGCATAATTGTAATGATCGATGCGATGATCATTGGAATAAGGCTGATTAAAATACCATTCCGAACAACATCCCATGTTCTTCCAGCAACAATTGAACCATCAAAATCGATAACGCTGATTGCGATGATTTCTCCATTTGGATCGTGATTTTCAAATATCGGTGCATAACCAGATAGACGTTTTAGACCTGCAAATTCATAGAGCTCTGTGTAAGTTGAATGCTTCATATCCAAGAGCATTGCAAGCGCTTTTTCATCAACCGGAACCGAATCACCTGGTTCGAATCCTTTTGCACTTAAATGGTCATCAAGTGCTAGAATTTTCCCATCTAGATCAATGATGTATTGAGTCTCGAAAATAGCTTTATGATTGAGTGTCCAGTTAAGCTGTTGACCAACCTCATCCATCGTTTCGCGGTCACCTTTAAGCATTTTTCCCACGTCTTCCGGCCGGATCAAACCTGTTGTAATACTCGCGCATCCGTACGCTTCAACACCTGCGGCATCATATAATTTATCGTAAGCTGTTTTATATGTTGCGATGGACGTAATCGCTAACATTGCAACCATGATACCGACAATAATCGTTCCCAATTGTACCGTTAGTGTATTTCTCATTGTTTTTCCCCCTACTATTCTACTAGTCTATAATACTCTATAAATCAACAAAAACAAAGTCCGTAAGACATAGATTATTCGTCCGTTTCATGCCTAATTAGACAAATTTCTGTTATTTTTGATGTTATCTTCTATGATAAGAGGGGATTATCTTCTGTATTGCCTACGGATAAATAATATAATTAGATATATTGAATTAAAGAATCCCATTGAATCTGTCGTGGCACTCAATAATAAGAGAGGTGTAATTCGGGGTGTGGATTGTAGAACGCTTGGCTCTAGGGGATGCCTCTCACCATAAGCCAGATGAGGTATTCTTTAACCTATCTGGAATAACCTCTTGGCATTAACTGTATAATTTCTGCAAAGAACGCAGAAATTATACAAACCGAACTCTTCGTTGTTCGGTTGGCTACCCCTGTTAAGGCGCCTTCGCTCAGTATATATACCGGATTCAACATATATAATTATAGTCAAGAAAGACGCAATCCAGGTTGCAGATTTCACCACTGATAATGAAATGCTCTTTCTAACATAGACCATCCAGCAAAGGCGCGACTTCGTGGTAGCCGGAGCGATAAGACTAAGGAGGGATGCAGTTCAATCCCTCCCAAGGGGTCTTCTTTCTGGCTTATCGCGGGAGGCATCCACAAAGCGTCGAAGCGGTATTGGCAGGAATTCTAATTTGCTCTAAATAGTGGGACTTTTTCAGTGACCTCCTAAAAGCCTTTATTAAGCGCATACGCCGTATTCATTTGTTCAACATATAAAGATATGGTGAAATAAAGAATTCCATTGAGTCCGCTACGCCTTAAATAGATTCATTTAATTATTCTACTTCAATGGAGTATAATAATTAATACGTACTTTTAATGAGCAGTTAACTAGTATATTTTTCTCGAAATAATGAAATGGGGTGCTGAAATGGAAGTCCTCAACTACTTAGCTAGGTTTTGCGGAACACAGAACAAAGAGATATCCCTCTTTGATTTAACCGAGTTACAACGATTGCATGTCCAACATATCCCTTTTGAAAATTTGGATGTGATTCGCAGGGTACCAATTTATCTTAACTTACAACATATTTATGATAAAATCGTCCGTCGTAAACGTGGCGGTTATTGCTACGAGTTGAACGGGCTTTTCAGTTGGCTACTAACCGAATTGGGGTACGATGCACATTTAGTTGCAGCTACAGTTCTAAGGCCAAGCGGAGAGTGGGCAAAAGCAGATACTCATGCAGCTATTATTGTACAACTTGATCAACCCTATCTTATAGACGTAGGTTTTGGTGACTCCACTTCTTTACCGATTCCACTAAACGGGGAGGAACAAACTGATATAAGCGATACATATAGGGTTATTCAACAGCTAGATCAATCATTTTATCTGGAACGAATCAGTGACACTGAGATAAAAACGTTATATCGATTCGATTTAACCTCAAAAGCACTTGTCGATTTTCATGAGGGCTGTGTATTTAATCAAGTTGCAAAAGAATCATCTTTTACACACTCAGATATCGTCACCCGCGCCACTACTACCGGTCGAATTACATTATCAGATCAGACAGTAACTATAACCGAAAATAATATTAAAACTAAAACAATACTTTCAATAGAAGAGAAAGTACACTTCTTAGAAGATGTTTTTGACATCCGTCTATAAAAAATGACAAAAAAAGCTAACCGGAATGGCTCGTAGCATTGATTCCGGTTAGCTTTTTTCTAGTTGCCCCTATTCTTTTTATAATAATCCTGACCTTGCATTTTCACGAAACCGACTGATTCATATAGGCCAAGTGCACGATTATTTTTCGCTTCTACTTCAAGCCAGATTTGATTGCCAGCATCGTGCTCACTTTTCACGATATTGCGGAGTACCTTCCTACCGTACCCTCTCCCCTGGAACTCGGGTAAAATGGCGAATCCGTAAATCCATGCTTCACCATCCATGCGATTGATCCGGACCTTACCAATCGTTCTGTTATCTGCCTCAATCATCAAAAACTGCTCGTCCTGTCTTTCTTTTATGCGCTCCAGATGAGAACGCGCATCTTCTTCATCCATTCCGAATGCAAGGACATCGAGCTTCACTTCAAGGTTCGCATCACTTTTTTTCGCCACACGAATCAGAACCTCGTCGCTCGCTTCAATCGGCTGTTCTGACCAACGCATCTGATATTCAGAAAACGCATAGGAATAGGGCTGACTTGCTAACCATCCCTTAGCGGTATTGGACAAAGACGGGGTGTTCAATAAAATTGTTTGAAAACCATATTGTTCGATTGGTGCTAATGCTTGTTGCCATAGTTCGGTAAAATGCCCTTTCCTTCTATTCCTCGGATTAACCATTCCACATACTTCAACGGTAGAGCCAAAACCAAATAAAGCTAAATAAGCGACAAGTTCTCCATCCTCTTCATGAAAAAAATCCATTTGACGTCCTTCTCGTTCTCTGAGCATCTCCCAATTTAACTTCAGTTGAATACCATCCGTTTTTTCACATTCTTTTTGAAGCTGTTTAATCGCAATTAATTGACTTTCTTTTAACATATATAATCCTCCAATTCAAAAGCTTCTTGCTTTTGATATGTAAATGCCTAATTCAATAGTAACACGTATTGCAAGTTCTCCCCTTCACATATTTCCCCCGACATCATCGATATCCAAGTAAGCGCTAGCAGTTTCTCTTACCACCTCATGATAATAGCTAAAGAGATCCGGGAATTCGTGCAACTCATTTTTTCCAATGTCACTAATCATATATATTCCTCGTTGAATTTTATCAAACCAACCATAATAGTTTTTATTTAAAATTGTTAACGTTTTTTCCCCAGTCCCCATCTTCCGTAACGATTTTGGAGATAAAGGTCCCGATTCCAAAAGGCAACAAGCTATATGAATGCAGTTTTCTTTATAGGCTGTCATTATCTTAGTCTGGCAACTCCCGCCAATATTATAGTCTCCAAGTCTGCCTTCCATTTCAGTCAACATCGCATTTCTTTTTTTCTTACTACGTTGCATACTTTTCTTCCGATCAAAAGACGCGGGATGAAACACTATTTCCACCTGTGCATCATTTTCCAAGAATGAAACAAGGATGAGGCCTAACTCTAGTCTTCTCACCAAATGACAACTATCTTTCCACTTTTTCGAACGAAAGTTGAGTTTAGGTCTAGGAATTGCGACATAGACTTCATTAGTCAGCCGCTGTCTTTTTGTCGCTTGGATTAAAAGATCAATTGATAGCGATAATTTCAATTCAATAAGGACCAGCTCTTGATCTCTTACAGCCGCAACGTCACACTCATTTACTTCACCATGGACATCATAACCTTGTTGTGTGAAATATTCTTTTACTGGTTTATATAAATCCACTTCATATCGTTTGGTTTCTTTGCCTTGCATGTTAATCTCACCTCATTATGATGGTATACATAATTGAACGAAACTACCACCCCAAAATCCCCCTTAATGATGGTACACTAGTAATGCGCGAAAAAATAAAAAGTTATTTGGAGACGTATTATGAGAAAAGGATGGGGAAAATCATGTCTACTCAGACAATCTTTGAACTACTACATACGATTGAACAAGTAACACATAAAATGCATGTAAAGTGGCGGCAGCAAGTAGATTACGATCTTGGTGTATCGCATATTGTTGCCTTGCACGAATTACAGATGAATGGGGAAAGCCGACCTTCTGAGCTTGCCCGCCTATTAAACTTTACACCTGCATCTCTCACACACCTTTCCACTAAACTATCGAACAAAGAACTAATCACCCGTCGGCAGGACGATACTGACCGCCGTATCATCTATTGGAAAATTACGCAAAAAGGCGAAGATTTATTGAATCAAGCACAAAAAGACGGTCAACATCTCCGCATGAAGGTCTTTTCACATTTAACAGAAACAGAGCAGCAATCGTTACTTTCCATTTACACAAAGTTAAATAAGTCGTTAATATGAAAAAAGAGCATCTTCTCAACGGAGATGCTCTTTTAGTCTGTTCAATTAGTTGGTTTACCTAAGTTTAGTAATTCCACCATCGACCATTAATGTTTGTCCTGTAATGTAATCAGAATCGGCACCTGCCAAGAATACAGCAGCCCTCCCGATATCATTTTCTAGGTCACCAAGTCGTTTTAACGGAATCTTAGACACCATTGTTTCGAAAGCTTCAGGTTGTGCTTTTGCCCATTGCTGAATCCCAGGAGAATCCGCAAGTGGTGCAATTAAGTTCACATTGATTCCGAATGGACCAAATTCATTTGCAGTAACACGCGTAATCGCCCGGATTGCTTCTTTTGCCGCAGCGTATGTAGCTTGGTTAGCGTCTCCGTTTATACCTGCTCCAGAAGCGAAGTTAATGATTTTACCTTTCGTCTCCTTTAAATAAGGCAATGCAGCCTGCATTAAATAGAACGTCGGATAAAATCCTGTGTTGAACGATAAGTCTAGATCCGCTTGCGTAATCTCTTCGAATGGCTTATTTGTCGATGCGTGTGCATTGTTTACTAAAATATCCAACTTACCGAATTTCTCGACGGTTTGCTTCACTATTTCCGGCAATTTATCATGCTCGGCTAAATTCGCTTGGATAAAAATCGATTCCGGTTGATAAACTTGCAATTCCTTAATTGCCTGTTCCCCTAATTCCCCATTTAAATCGACGATGACAACTTTAGCACCTTCTTTTACGAATGCAGTCGCCATCCCTTTACCAATACCTCCGGCTCCGCCAGTAATAATTGCAACTTTGTCTTGAAGTTTCATAATTAATCAAACCCTCTCTTAAATCGTCTATTGTTAACTTTTCTATATGGATTATCTATTGAATTCTTACGATTTTGCTTGTGACATTAACTGATGAAAGTCAGCAATACTTGGGTTGCTTAAATAGTGACCACCTTCAACTTGAATCGTTTGGCCAGTAATAAACTTGGATTCATCAGAAGCTAAAAATAAGACGGTATTTCCAATATCGTCAGCTTCCCCATGGTATGGTAATGCGTTATATTTCTCAAAAATATCAAGTACTTCTTGTGACATATTTTGTTTTGCAGCAGGTGTTAAAATCAAACCAGGAGCAACTCCATTACAACGTATATTGTCTTTTCCATATTGCGTTGCGATATATTTCGTCAAGTTTACAACTGCAGCCTTCGATGCACCATAAGCTGAACGGACAGAATCCCCCGCAAAGGCAGCCATGGATGCAGTATTAATAATAGAACCTCCGCCTGCTTTTTGCATATGTGGAATTGCATATCGGCTTCCTAGTAAAACACTTTTTGCATTCACATTCATTAAACGATCCCACTCATCTAAATCAATATTCACGACATCCAAATCTTTTTGCAAATTTGTCGTCCCTACATTGTTATAGAGGATTGTAATGGTACCAAACTGTTCAACCGTGAAATCAATCGCATCTTTAATTGATTGTTCACTCCCAGCATCCAAAAATACAGCAACGGCTTCTCCACCGTCGTTTAAGATATTTTGGGCAACTTGTTTCGCACCTTCCAGATTAAAGTCTGCAACGACCACTTTTGCACCTTCTTTTGCAAGAAGTGTAGCAGTAGACAACCCGATACCTGATGCCCCACCTGTTACTAATGCAACTTTATCCTGTACTCTTCCCATAAATTTACCCCTCTCAATTTCCAATTTAGATAGTACCACTCAATATACTTTAACATTAAATCATATTGAGAGGAAGCTTTAACTTCGTAAGCCTATAGATCCAAATGTGCTACTATGAAAATAGTAGCATTGGGGTATGTTATGTATCTTTTCATCGTAAATCCATTATCGGGAAATTGCCAAGCTTGCTCATTATGGGATGAAATCGAGAAGAAATTGAAGCAAAAAAATAGAGAATACAGTGTGATTGTCAGTGATTCAGAAGTTACAGCACGCAAATTCATCACAACTTACCTTCAGTCAACTACCATTCATGCTGTGACAGTTATCGGTGGAGATGGCACAATGAGTTCTGTCATACAAGACATTGCTGGAACCGGTATTCCACTCGCTATTCTACCTGCTGGTTCAGGAAATGACACTGCTCGGATGTTCCGCCTAACTACTCACCCTGATCAGTTTATCAAAGGACTATTAGAGCATCGGACTGTTGCCATTGATTTATTAAACATAAATGACCGTTTTGGCATTACTGTCGCTGGAATCGGGCTTGATGCAAGGATTGGTCAACGTGTAAATCACTCATTTTACAAACCGATATTAAATAAGCTTGGCTTAAGTTCATTCACTTATACCATTGCTGCGATAATTGAGTTACTGTCATTTAAGCCGTTTAAAAGTACAGTCACAATCGATGATATGACCTATACATACGCTATTACCTGGCTCACTGCTTGTGGAAATACTTCCTCCTATGGCGGCGGATTAGTTGTTTGTCCCGGAGCCTCTCCAACAGATAGTATGTTAAATATTACAATGCTTCATGATGTAGGGCGGATGAATGTCTTAATGCGCCTATTTCCTGCTTTGCTTCGGGGTCAACCGATTCTCAGGAAAGGCGTTACATACAGAACGGAAAAAGAAATCACAATTGAAACAGACAGGCCAATTCTCGCAATCATCGATGGAGAAGTTATAAAGTCCACCCCACTCCATGTTGCAATTCATGAAAAAGCATTGAATCTTATTCTAACTAGATAAGACAGATTGCCATTTTCCCTTTCGAAATTAACTCATAATTACAAACATTGATGTGTTTATTCTCCTTCTGTCATGTTAGTATAGAAAAATGATCTATTTATATGGAGGGTGCTGAGATTACTATGAATCTAACAAAGACGGAACCAACTGGAATTCAAGTCGAGGATATACTGATTGCCAATCAATTACTAAAAGATGTAGTCGCACATACTCCTCTACAAAAGAATGAACGACTATCAGAAAAATACGACTGTCGAGTCTATGTAAAAAGGGAAGATTTACAACATGTTCGTTCCTTTAAATTACGGGGTGCCTATTATAAAATCAAAACCATAGAAGCAGCTGCGCTTGAAAAAGGTGTTGTCTGTGCCAGCGCAGGTAATCATGCGCAAGGAGTCGCTTTTGCTTGTGCGCATCTAGGTATTGACGCAAAAATATTCATGCCACAGACAACTCCGAAGCAAAAAATTAACCAAGTGAAAATGTTTGGACGGAATTATGTAGAAATCATTTTAGTGGGCGATACATTTGATGATTCATCCGCTTCAGCGGTCGAATGTGCGACTGCTGAAGACAGAATTTTCATCCACCCATTTGACGATTACGATGTCATTGCCGGACAAGGAACAGTCGCGGTTGAAATCATGAATGATATAGAGGAACCTGTTGATTTTGTCTTTGCCAGTATTGGGGGCGGCGGCCTTATGTCTGGTTTGAGTACTTATATTAAAAACCTGTCACCACATACACGTATGATTGGTGTAGAGCCTGAAGGTGCTGCTAGTATGAAAGCAGCATTAAAGAATAATGAAGTGACAACCTTGGATACAATCGATAAATTCGTTGATGGGGCAGCCGTACAAAGTGCCGGCCAACACACATTTGAAATTTGCCGTAAGTACCTGGAAGACATTGTACTAGTTCCAGAAGGTAAAGTGTGTACGTCTATCTTGGAATTATATAACCAACATGCAATTATCGTAGAACCAGCAGGCGCGTTATCTATCGCCGCATTGGATTTTTATAAAGATGAGATTAGGGGGAAGTCTGTCGTATGTGTCATAAGTGGCGGGAATAATGATATTGGTCGAATGCAGGAAATTAAAGATAAATCATTGATTTATGAAGGACTTCTTTATTATTTCATTGTTAACTTTCCTCAGCGTTCTGGTGCGTTACGTCAATTCTTAGATGAAGTACTTGGACCTGACGACGATATCACTACATTTGAATATACAAAGAAAAACAACAAAGAAAGCGGCCCTGGACTTGTAGGAATTGAAGTAAAGAGGAAGTCAGACTACGAAGGACTTATTCAGCGAATGCATGATTGCGGTTTCTCTTTTAAAGAGGTTAACAATGATAGCACATTATTTGAGTTACTTATCTAACTTGCTTTTTGATAAATAAAATCTTGCTTATGGCGATTATGTCCTAAGCAAGATTTTTTCATTGTGCCACGGAGGAAACCCTTGTCACCTCCATGATTCTTTTACAATCCACTTGCTTTAAATGTATCTCCACCCTCAATGGTGCCGTTTTCAAATCCTTTAGTAAACCAGCGCTTCCTTTGTTCAGAAGTTCCGTGAGTAAAGCTGTCGGGGACAATATACCCTTGGGCTTGTTCCTGAATGCGGTCATCACCTACAGCACTCGCTGCTGTAATGGCTTCATCAAGATCACCTTCTTCAAGAAAATTCATGTCCTTCTGATGCCTTGCCCACACACCAGCAAAATAATCTGCCTGTAATTCAAGGCGTACCGAATATTTATTAAACTCTTCTGTGCTCAGTTTTGGGCGAAGAGCATTCACTTGCTCATTGATGCCTAAAAGGGTTTGTACATGATGTCCTACCTCATGCGCAACAACATAGGCCATCGCAAAATCCCCAGGAGCTTGGAACTTGTCTTGAAGTTCTTGATAGAAACTTAAATCAATATAAAGTTTGTGGTCGCCTGGACAATAAAATGGTCCAACGGATGCTCCTGCTGCTCCACACGCAGATTGAACGCTATCTGTATATAACACGAGGATTGGTTCCTCGTATTCCAACCCTTGTTCGCGGAACAATTTTGTCCAAACAACTTCTGTATCTGCAAGAACTACTGAAACAAATTCCGCAAGCTCCTTTTCTTCAGCCGATTCTTCATATGGAACCGAGGGACCCGAATCCGCACCTTGTAAGTCATTCAAAACTTCACTTGGACTGCCTCCAAGAAAAGTAATAATAAGTATAAGAATTAAGCCGCCAATACCGCCCCCGGCTAATACTATACCCCCTTTTCCCTTGCCTCTTCGATCTTCAACATTCGAACTTCCTTTTCTGCCTTTATACTCCACATAACTTCCTCCCGACATCTGATTTATGCATTGAATACTCAAATTGTACATATGTATTTCTTGCTATACCCAAAATGTCCAGAAAGTAATTATTACAAAAAAATACATGACACTAAAAAAACATCGAGGTAAATATATCCCGATGTTCAAATTCACATTATTATTTAATTGTTGAATTAGTTATAGCAGTTGCAATACGGTCTAGGATAGGAATCGTACTGGATTTGTGATCCTGCGTTAGGACACTGAAAATGAGCGTTTCTCCATCTTTTGTTTGTGCATATCCTGCCAATGCACTGACATTTGTCAAGCTCCCCGTTTTCGCAATGACATTACCTTTAGCAGTTCCCGTTTTCATGCGATTCCTAAGCGTACCTCCGATGAATCGGTCCGGTGCCCCAGCAACAGGTAGTCCTTGCGCAAACGACCCGTACCAGGGTGCCGTTCGCACTTGATACAATAACTCAGTCAGTTGTGCAGATGTCACTTTATTCGCATGGGACATACCGGATGCATCTTCAAACAACCATTCGTTCACATCTAAACCGACTGACTCAGCATAGTCGCGCATCACCCGTAAACCTGCATTCCAGCTGCCATCCCCATACTTCATTTTCCCCATTGCCTTCGCCAATACTTCAGCATGTGAGTTATTACTTAATTTCATAAAAGGTCTCATCAAGCTCTTTAATGGCATGGAATTTTTAGTTACGAGAATTTTGGATTCTTCTAGAGTTTTTCCCCGTAATACTTTAGATGAGGGATCAAAATTTATCCCTTTTGCTAGTAATGATTTTTTAAAAATATCAAGTGCATAGGCAGTTGGGTTGGACACAGTAATCCACTCTTTCCTGCCAGCGGAACCAATCGGGACATTTCCAGTAATCATAATGTTATTCGTACCGTATTGACGTTCAATTTTCAAAGTGTTTTTAGTCCCCTTAGGAACTGTCTTAGAACGATTGACCACTCGAACAACGCCAGTTTCCGGGGTTAGCATTACTTTTGCTACTTTCCCGCGTGCAGCTGGCTTTGCGTCTACAATGACCGTTCCAGCATCGTAATCCGTATTCGGAGATACAGTCAATGCTGAAATCTGAGCTGCATAGTAATAAGATTCATCATTTTTATCAATACTTGGTGATAAACGAATCGTATCGAACCAAGTGTCATCCCCTACCAGATTACCTGAAATCCGTTTGACTCCAAGTATAGCCAACTTCGAAGCAAAATCATCAAAGTCTTTTTTCAACAACGTAGGATCGCCTGTCCCGCGAAGGTATAGATTTCCGTCTAGTATTCCATTTGTTACTTTGCCATTTGTTAATACATCTGTAGTGAAACGATAATTTTCACCAAGTGTCTCAAGTGCTGCCGCTGCTGTGAGTATTTTCAGCGTGGAGGCGGGTGTAATCCCTTTATCACCCTGTTTTTGGTAGATGATTTCCCCAGTTGAAGCTTTGCGCACGGTTACGCTGCTAGAAGCTGCACGCATTCTACTATCTGCCATAATCGTATTAATGGTGTTTTCCAAACCCTCATACGAAACAGCTGCAGACACGGTTGAATGTTCTGGAACCGTTGTAAATAGCATTCCAACGAACAATAATACAGATAGTAACGATAGTGCTATTCTTTTTTGAATCAAACCTGTACCCCCTTAAAATTTGCACGAACTATGAATATTCTACCATAAGAAATAGATTGCGAGGACTTGCTATACTAAATCTATTTTCCCATTGTGTTAAGATTATAAATAGAATTGTAATCGAAAGGTGGAAAAATAATGGAGAAAACTGAACCAGTAAAATTGACTTCCCTTACAAAAAAAGGAGGCTGTGGCTGTAAAATCGGACCTGCAGATTTGGCGGAGGTATTACGTAGCCTACCAGTTGCGACTCCCAATCCTAATTTGCTCGTTGGTCTCGATACGAGCGATGACGCGGGTGTTTATAAACTGACTGATGAAATAGCCATGGTACAGACGCTCGACTTTTTCACGCCAATTGTCGACGATCCTTACGATTTCGGTCAAATTGCTGCAACAAATGCAATCAGTGACATCTACGCAATGGGTGGAACTCCAATTACAGCGCTAAACATCGTTGCTTTTCCAATCGCTACGCTGGATAAAAAAATCCTGACAGAGATCCTTCGTGGTTCCGGTGATAAATTAAAAGAAGCAGGAGTTACACTCGTCGGCGGACATTCAATAGATGATCAAGAACCAAAATTCGGTCTTGCCGTAACCGGAATCGTTCATCCCGATAAAGTACGAACAAATGCCGGTGCACAACCAGGTGATAAATTACTTTTAACAAAACCAATCGGTGTCGGGATTTACACAACTTCATTGAAAAATGGTTTATTATCGGAAGATGAAATTGTCTATGTTACAAAAATTATGACCACACTTAATAAAACGGCGGCAGAAACAATGGCGACATACGATGTCCATGCTGCCACAGATGTAACTGGCTTCGGACTACTTGGACATGCATCTGAAATAGCGAAAGCAAGCGACGTGGGTATACGAATCTTTGCAGACCAAGTACCAACACTCCCCCGCACAAAAGAACTGGCGGAAGCTGGAAAAGTACCTGGCGGAACAAAGAACAATTTCGCCCACGTAGCGGATGTTGTCACGTACTCGGAAACAATGGACCAATTCGACCGTTGGATTTTATGTGATGCAGTTACTTCTGGTGGACTGCTCATAGCACTCCCTGGAGACCAGGCGAGTCAACTGTTGGATGAACTTCAACAAAAAGGCGTAGACGCACGGGTAATCGGCGTAGTAACAGAAGATAATAAAGGACGGATCACTGTCATTTGATAAAATGTAAATTTTGGTTAGAAGGTGTATTGAATGTTTCGAGATCTGATGTTGGAAGATATATTTACATTGCAAGAAAAAGGCCCACATACATTCATTGATGTCCGTTCTCCTAAAGAGTTTAATGAGGCGACGATTCCTGGAAGCATTAACATTCCTGTCTTTGATGATGAGGAACGCGCGGAAATCGGAACTCTTTATAAACACAATGGACAAGAAGTTGCCATGGAAAGAGGGCTTGAAGTCTTTTCAGAGAAATTGCCGGATTTTATTCGTGCTTTCAAACTTATTAAAACGCCTATGACGGTATTCTGTTGGCGTGGCGGCATGCGCAGTAAGACAGCGGCTACTGTCCTTGATTTAATGGGCATTCATACCACTCGACTAAGTGGAGGGATCCGTTCGTATCGCCAATGGATCGTTCATGAATTGGAAAAGGAGAACTTTCCGCCAAACTTCATTGTATTGAATGGCTATACGGGTACTGGTAAAACAGAGATTTTGAAGCGTCTAGCGAACAATGGCTATCCAGTCATCGATTTCGAACACATTGCTGGTCATCGCGGTTCTATTTTCGGACAAATAGGACTTGAGCCAAGCAATCAAAAAAAATTCGACTCATTATTAGTCCGTGAATTAGAACGTTTTAAAACTGAGCAGTATGTTTTCATAGAAGGTGAGAGCAGAAGGATTGGGAAAGTAAGTTTACCGCAATTTATTTATGAGAAAAAGGAAATTGGGATACAAATTGTCATTCACCTCCCTCTTGAGGAACGGGTCAAAATTGTTTTAGCAGACTATGAACCGTGGAACAACCCGGAACGTTTCAAGGAGGCTTTTCAATTAATTAAAAAACGATTACATACCCCCATTGCCAAGGAGATTGAAACGCATTTGGAAAATGGTGAGTTTGCATGGGTAGTCGAGTTGCTACTTGAACACTATTACGATCCAAGGTATAAACATTCTGGTTATCAAAATACTGACATACAGAAAGTAGATATCGATGCGAAAAATATAGAAGACGCATTTCAAAAAGTTCTTCATACAATCGAGCGAGAGCAATTGCGCCTAGGTGTAATTGCGTCCGAATTTTGAATTGCGCTTGTTTCCGTAGGACGAGGCGATTTTAGTCTGAATTCTCCTAATCAGTAGGGATTTCTGCTGATTCAAGTTAACATTGCCTCTTTATCGAGAAAATGAACTGCCTGAACAATCTACCTTATCGTTGACTGTTCAGGCAGTTTTTCATTGTTGAGATATGCCGAATCACAGAATTCTCTTTAACGTTTAATTAATTTTTATCATACCCGTATAATTTTACTGACTTTTCCGTTAATAAAAGTTAATATAGAAGGAGAATCCTATTTTCCGAATTGCCTGCGTCTCATTTCTAAGTTTTTTATATACCTTCTAATTGAGAATGGATATATGTAATTCTCCCCCTCTTCATTCAGTAAAAGTACATACGAAGCTACTTACGACTTGAGGATATGCAGCCTTTATAAAAGAATTAATTTTAGTAGATGTTATTAGTAGATATATTGTTTCTTTTTTAGTATGATTATCATGTAGGAATTAAAACAATCTAGGGAGTGAGAATCTATGACAGAAAAAGACAATAATAAAAAATTAACAACTGCTGCTGGTGCTCCAGTTGTGGATAATCAAAACTCAATGACTGCTGGGCCTAGAGGGCCAATACTATTACAAGATGTTTGGCTATTGGAGAAGCTCGCGCATTTTGATCGCGAGGTTATTCCTGAACGGCGTATGCATGCAAAAGGATCTGCTGCGTATGGTTCATTTACCGTAACACATGATATTTCACAATATACAAAAGCAAAAATCTTCTCTGAAATTGGTAAGAAAACAGATATGTTCGTTCGTTTCTCAACAGTAGCCGGTGAACGTGGTGGTGCTGACGCAGAACGCGATATTCGCGGATTTTCAATGAGATATTATACAGAAGAAGGTAACTGGGACCTTGTCGGAAATAACACACCTGTGTTCTTCTTTAGAGACCCAATGCAATTCCCAGACTTGAACCATGCTGTTAAGCGTGATCCACGTACAAATATGCGTAGCGCCAATAACAACTGGGACTTCTGGACATCACTACCTGAGGCACTTCACCAAGTAACAATTGTTATGAGTGACCGCGGACTTCCAAATTCGTACAGAAATATGCATGGTTTCGGAAGCCATACCTTTAGTATGATCAACGCTGACAACGAACGTGTTTGGGTGAAATTCCATATGCGTTCACAGCAAGGCATTGAAAACTTGACTGACCAAGAAGCCGAGGCAGTTGTTGGGAAAGACCGTGAAAGCCATCAACGCGATCTATATGACAATATCGAAAATGGGAACTTCCCGAAATGGAAAATGTACATCCAAGTAATGACAGAAGAACAAGCCAACAATATGCCTTACAACCCGTTTGATTTGACAAAAGTATGGTATAAAAAAGACTTCCCTCTTATTGAAGTTGGCGAATGGGAATTAAACCGAAATCCTGATAACTATTTTGCAGAAGTAGAGCAAGCTGCTTTTACACCCGCAAACGTTGTACCAGGTATCAGTTTCTCTCCGGACAAAATGCTACAAGGTCGTCTCTTCTCCTATGGAGATGCACAGCGTTACCGTTTAGGCGTGAACCATCACCAAATTCCGGTCAACCAACCGAAATGCCCAGTTCATAGTTTCCACCGTGACGGCGCGATGAGAGTCGATGGCAATATGGGTAGCACACTTCATTATGAGCCGAACAGCTATGGTGAGTGGAAAGAACAACCAAAATATAAAGATCCAGCACTAGATCTTTTCGGTGCAGCAGACCAATGGAATTTCAGAGAAGATGACGATAATTACTTTGAGCAACCAGGTAAACTCTTCAACTTAATGAGCATAGAACAACAACAAGTTTTGTTCGAAAATACGGGTCGTAATATGAATGGCGTTGAGAAACATATTCAGCTTCGTCATATTGTTCACTGTTACAAAGCGGACCCTGCTTATGGTCAAGGTGTAGCAGATGCACTTGGTGTTTCTTGGCACGAGGTGGAAGCAGCTGTTGGTTCTGAAGATTAATTATTGAAGCAAATAAGGAGTGTACTTCGCATAATAATGCGAGGAACACTCTTTTTTTATAGGCAATCCCTATCCCTACACCCTTTTAGACATTCACTATGATACTACTGACTTTTAAGTGAATCACAGGTAGAATAGAAAGTGTATTTAGAATATACAGTAGGGGGAAACTATAGATGTCTATTACTTTTATAGCAAAAGAAGAATTTTTTACGTTTCATGATCCGATGCAAGATGGAAAATTGATTGACCGCAAAACTGAAATTCGAATGGATCCGCTAACAGGAGAAACATCCCGAATCATTTTCGACCCAGGTGCATCCTTTACGTCAATAGATTATTCTGAGCTCGCAACACAAACCGCGGGTAGTAAATGTCCATTCTGCATTGAAAACGTACACACAGTCACACCTAAATTCCCGAATGATTTAACCGAAGACGGCAGGATAATTCAAGGAGAAGCCGTCGTTTTTCCAAACCTCTTCCCTTACAGCAAGCATAATGCGGTGGTCCGAATGTGTGATCAGCATTACGTTAAACTCGATGAATTCACAACACCAATGATTGCCAACTCCTTTTCTGCCGCACATAACTATTTGAATAAAGTTATTGCCCAGGATCCGGAAACTGCATATGCATCCATCAACTGGAACTACTTACCCCCTTCAGGCGGTAGCATTTTACACCCACATATTCATGTGCTGGCCTCTGAGATGCCGACCAACTATCAATTGATAACATTAGCAAGCAGCGAGCAATTTCACACAGAAACAGGAAGAAACTATTATGATACATTAATAGAAAGTGAGCAAGATATTGGTGAACGTTTTATCGCGACGGTGGGTTCCATCGACTGGGTTCATGCATTCGCACCTAAAAGTCATATTGATTTCATTGGAGTTTTAGGTGTTTCTTCGTTAGGTGAATTAACGGATACCAACTGGCAGGATCTCGCAGAAAGTCTCACGGGCTTTTTCAATTACTTTGAATCAATCGGTATCGCAAGCTTTAACCTCGCCTTGTTTATCCCTGTAAGTAAGAATTCATCTGACCGTGTTCACGTTCGAATTGTTCCCCGATTGACTATGGGCGCACTCCAAACAAGTGATATGAACGTATTCAATTTCTTGCACGGAGAACCGCTAAGTTTAAAAGTACCTGAAGAAATCACAAAAGAAATAGCTGTGTATTTCAGTAAATAATTTGTACAAGTTCTCAAATAATTTCGGGATAAATAGGTTCCTGTAATTTAAAAATCCTCTCATGTCATAATAGACACGAGAGGATTTTCATTTTTGCATACTTGTATTATTTATCACCCTGACACTTACGTGGTTTGACCATTCTAAGATAGCTTGAAATTTCTTGTTTAATTAAATGCTGGCAATGTAACAAGAATCATCAGTGTAAACAGGATAGCTACATAATTCACCGAACACATGAACATCAGATGTGCCCACTTCATATCGTTTTTCGTGAAAAATCCGGCGATAGTCGCAATTAACCACCCAATGTTCATCAACGAGGCAATAATAACAAATACTGTACCAAGCGATCCTAAAAAGAATGGTAATGGCAGTAAGCATGCGACATAGATAACCATTTGCCGCTTTGTAAAATTAAACCCGTGAACGACTGGAAGCATCGCCACTTTTGCCAAACTGTATTCTTCCACTTTCTTCATGGCAATAGCAAACGTATGCGGCATTTGCCAAATGAATAGGATAAGCGTCAGTACGATTGGCACGATATGATAACCAGGTGCAATTGCAGCCCATCCAATTAAAGGTGTCACCGCACCTGATACACTGCCAATGACTGTATTTAGCGTATATCTACGTTTTGACCACATTGTGTACAAAATAACATACGTAAACCATCCAATAAATGCGTAGACAGCCGCTTCAATTGTTGTAAAAGCTAGAAGTACTAAACCTACTACAGATAATATGATTCCTAATCTAAAGACAAACTTAAGTGTAAAGTTTCCAGTAACTGTCGGACGGTTTTTGGTCCGCTCCATCACTGTATCAATATCGACGTCGTACCAGTTATTCAAGATAAGTGCCCCAGCCATAACAAGTGTACTGCCTGAAATCGTCAACAAAAATACATCCCAGTTTGCTAAAAAAGTTCCATTCGTAAAATAGAGTGCTAACCAAAATCCAGTAAGGACAGGTAGCACATTAGAGATTAAGACTATCGCCTTAAATAAAGATTTAAGATCTGCGAATAGCGTAGAAAGATTTTTTTCTTTCGAAACAGTTTTTTCATTAACCTTCTCCCAAGAAGGATCCATTACTTTAGTCATCAATTCGTCTCTCCTCAAAAAAGCCAGGTGCTTTTCCAATTTGGTGGATTCCCAATTCGTTCAGTGGCTGGCATACTTAACTCCATTTTACTCTTAGTTTTCAAGTAAGACAAAGGAAAGCTTTGTGACATTTTCAAAACTACGAGAAAAAAGAATTGGAAACATCAATATGATGTTTCCAATTCAATAAAATTAGTTACGTTTTATTATTTTCCTTCTATAAACTTCAACTGATCCAATTGAATTAAACCTTCAATATCGCTACTAGGGATATATCCTGCTTCCTTACTGATATCAGCCATTTCCTGAATTACTTCGTCATTGACTGAAGTAGTTACTTTTAGGCGCTTAAATGCGACTTCGAGTTCAGCTTTGTTAATCTCTTTTCCCGTTAATTCTTTGATGTGTTTAATGACAAGATTTTGACTTTCTTCAGGATTTTGCTCAATAAACTCAACTGCTTTTACATGAGCTGTTAAGTAGGCTTTCACCAACTTGTCATTCTCCAAAAAATTCTTACTTGCGGCGACAACAGTATTTGGTGATTCTTTCCCCCATGCGAATGATTCCCAGTCCAATAAAAGCTTACCATTTGCCTGTGTTTCCAAAATATAGCCCCAGGGTTCTGGTATTGCAGCTGCATCTAGAGACTTTTGAATAAATAGTGTTGCTGTATCGGCTGGTGCTGCCGCAAACATTTCGACTGTTCCTCCATTTGCTGTCGGCTTCAGACCCACATCTTTTAGTGCTTTACGCAACATGATATCTTGAGTACCCCCAATTCCAGGTATCGCAACTCTCTTCCTATCCAAATCAGCAAGCTCATTAACGTTACTATCTTCACTAGCAATAAGGACTGCACCACCATTTACAGCGCCTGAAATTATATGATAGTTAGGGTCTCTTACGTAAAAGTTCAGTACAGGACCTGGTCCTACTGTTCCCACATCAATGGATTTAGTAGCCATCGCTTCCATGAACAGTCCGCCGTTACTGACGGTCTTTGTGTTGATTGTAATATCTTCCCCAAACGCTTCAGTGAAATAACCTTCCTCCAGCGCAACGATTGTAGCCATGTGCGTTAAGTTCGGGAAATATCCAATGTTCACGACTTTACTGCCTGGTGCTCCTTGTTCTGCTTTAGCGCATGCAGCACAAATACTCAATATAACTAAGGAAATAAGCGCAAGTACGAAAAATTTACGTTTCATCCTTTTCTCTCCCCATCTGTTTCTATAAATAACCTCTTAACTTATTCCCCATTTATTCTGCACACTGCTCTCCAGTCGAAAAAAACTAGATTATCTACGTTTGTATCGATGCCGCCAATAATGATCATTACCTATTACATGTGTTGATTAACCTAAGCTAACCAGTAAATGATTGCTTACTTTTGTGATAAAACACTAGATACCCTATGTACAGGTGCTTTCGGATCAGTTTGGACTAAACGACTACTGCACCATTAACGAACGCAGTAGGATTATAAACATCATTATGATGTTTATAATCCTACTAAATCAGTAACGCTTTACATTTTATTATTTTGCTTCTATTGACTTCAACTGTTTCAATTGAATTAAACCGTCAATATCATTACTAGTAACATACCCTGCCTCTTTACTAATATCAGCCATCTCCTGAATAACTTCTTCATTGACAGACGTGGTTACTTTCAGGCGCTTAAATGCGGCTGCGAGCTCAGTTTTATCAATCTCTTTTCCTGTTAATTCTTTGATGTGCTTTATAACTAGATCCTGACTTTCTTCAGGATTTTGCTCAATAAACTCTACTGCTTTTACATGTGCTGTTAAATAGGCCTTCACTAATGTTTCATTTTCCAAAAATTTCTTACTTGCTGCAACCACGGTATTTGTCGATTCTTTCCCCCAAGCGAATGATTCCCAATCTAACAACAATTGACCGTTCGCCTGCGTTTCCAAAATGTAGCCCCATGGTTCCTGGGTTGCTGCAGCATCCACAGACTTTTGAATAAAGAGCGTTGCTGTATCAGCTGGTGCTGCAGCAAACATTTCGACTGTGCCACCATTTGACGTCGGCTTCAGACCCACATCTTTTAGTGCTTTACGTAACATTACATCTTGGGTACTTCCTATTACAGGAATCGCAACTTTCTTCCCGTCTAAATCAGCAAGTTCTTTAATATTACTATGTTCACTCGCGACGAGGACGGCTCCCCCGTTTACAGCGCCTGAAATAATATGATAGTTGGGATCTTTTACGTAGAAGTTCAGTAATGGACCGGGTCCTACTGTTCCTACATCAATGGATTTAGTCACCATCGCCTCCATAAACAAGCCGCCGTTACTGACGGTTTTTGTGTTGATTTTAATATCTTCTCCAAATGCTTCAGTGAAATAATCTTTTTCTAGCGCCACAATTGTAGCGATATGCGTTAAATTAGGGAAATAACCAATGTTCACTTCTTTACTGTCTTGTGCTCCTTTTTCTGTCTTTCCACAGCCAGATACAATTGCCAATACAGCTAAAGAAATAAGCCCAAGTAAGAACAAATTACGTTTCATTCCGTTCTCT
Organism: Sporosarcina sp. FSL K6-1540; assembly: GCF_038620285.1. Classification (NCBI taxonomy): domain Bacteria; kingdom Bacillati; phylum Bacillota; class Bacilli; order Caryophanales; family Caryophanaceae; genus Sporosarcina; species Sporosarcina sp. FSL K6-1540. Next base: position 3,846,384 of record NZ_CP152018.1, on the reverse strand, counting down.
CCCCTTTTTTATCTATTATCTATTCTTCAACGCCCAGACACTTGGTCTGCACGATTCGGGTCATCAGTGGGGAGGGATTGAACTTCCCCCTCCTTGTTGTGCCATGAATATCACGTATTTAGACTACCATCCTTCAAAGTCATTCCTGCTTATGCCTGTCACGTCGTAGCATGCTGTTTCCGCTTTTCCCTTAACTAATTCCCCATTTTTTCTGCACACTGCGCTCCAATCGTAAAAAGACAAGATTATCCATGATTGTACCGATAACACCAATGATGATCATTACCGAGATAACCAAATCCATTTGTCCGAGTGATCTTCCCATTTCCAAGAGATACCCAAGCCCTCCTCCACCACCAAGAAGTTCCCCTGCCATTAACGCGCGCCAGGAAAATGCCCAGGCGATTCGTAATCCAGATATGAGTTGCGGGACAGATGCTGGCATAATAACTGTTCGCAAAAAGTGAAAACCGCTAGAACCTAATGTTTTAGCTACTTGTTGATAAAGCCTTGGCACATTTTTAAAACCACTTGTCGCATTGATTGTCATTGTCCAAGTCGCACCGATTGTTACAATAAAAAGAATAGAGAAATCATTCAAACCGAACCAAATGATTGCAAGTGGGAACCAAACAATACTCGGAATCGATTGCAATGCTGTGACAAGAAATCCAAGTGTGTCTTCCACTAACTCAGAACGCCATATGAGGTAGCCTAAAAAAAGACCAAGGATTGTCGCAATTGTAAATCCTATTAATAGACGACTCATGCTAGTAAGGATTGCAGTCATTATTTGACCACTCAAAATACCTGTGTAAAGTGTATGCAATACTTGGCTGAGACTCGGAAACATGAAATCGGGTAAGCTTGATAATCTAGATGTGACTTCCCATATCGCCGCTAGAATCCCGATGAAGAGGGTTCGTCTTAAAAATGTAGTCATCCCCCATTTCCTCCTTTAACACTTTCTCAATTTCACCTTGCAGTGATGCCAATATCTGTTTTTCCAAATGAAAGGTTACATCATTTGGCATAACGCCGTCTTTCATTGTTTTTGAAGAATAAATCTCTTTTATTCTTCCAGGACGTGTTTCAAATACAATAATCTTTTCGGATAAAAGGACAGCTTCCCGAATGTTATGCGTAACGAAAAAGATTGTCACCTTCGTTTTTTGCCAAATTTCCAGAAGTTCATTATGTAACACCATTCTGGTCTGCTCATCCAGTGCCGCAAATGGCTCATCCATCAGTAAAATTGCGGGCTCCATAACAAGTGCACGTGCGATAGCAACACGTTGTTTCATACCTCCGGACAGCTGATGTGGATAGGCGTCGATAAAATTACTTAGATGGACCATTTTCAACATTTCTCTGGCTTTGTCCTCTGCCTCTTTTTTTGGCAGACCCTTTAAACGTAAGCCATACGTGACATTATCAAGAACCGTTAACCATGGAAATAATCCATCCTGTTGGAATACAACGACACGATCTGGTCCGGGATCTGTCACTACTTTTCCAGCAATCCGAATTTCCCCTTGATCAGCCTTTTCAAGACCAGCAATCAGATAGAGCAATGTCGACTTCCCGCAACCGGAAGGACCAACAATTGAAACAAACTGTCCTTTTTCCACGTCTAACGAGATATTATCCAGCACTTTGACATGACCATTTTCTTTGTGCGGAAAGCTTTTCACAATGCCGTCTATTGTTAAATACATTCAAATACCCCTTCCCTAAAATTCCCTACAAGTAAATCTATATAGGTTGAAATAAAGAATTCCTTTTAAGGCCACTTCGTTTAGTTTATATAGGTTTTCATATGTTCAACTAATTTAGTAGCAATATTTATTATTCACGCACTCCGTAAATTGAAGATTTGGTATTAAAATCCGAACAGATCGCTCGATAAATAGCGTTCACCGGAATCTGGTGCAATACAGACGACCGTATCATTTGGAGTCAATCGTCTTGCAACAGTCAAAGCCGCGTATACGGCGGCGCCTCCCGAAGGGCCAATAAGAATCCCTTCATTCGCAGCTAAAGACCGTACTGTCTCGTAAGCTTCATCGTCTTGTATCATAAATATTTCATCATAGACGTTCGTATTCAAAACGGAAGGAATAAAACCTGGACTTGTTCCAACAAGCTTATGCTTACCAGGCTCTCCGCCCGATAAGACAGGTGATCCGGCGGGCTCAACAACATGAACCGTTATTCTAGCATCAAGTTCTTTAAGTGCTTCTCCGGTACCTGTCACTGTCCCTCCCGTTCCTGATGTACAAACAAAAGCATTAAGCTTTCTTCCAATGGACTTCATCGCTTCACTAATTTCAACAGCCGTTGTTGTCCGATGAATATCCGGATTTGCAGAGTTTTCAAATTGCATGGGGATAAAACTGTTTTCAATTTGTGCAGCTAATTCATTTGCTTTGGCGATTGCACCTGGCATTCTTTCCTCACTTGGAGTTAGAACGACCTCCGCACCATATGCTTTCATTAAATTAATGCGTTCAATCGTTGCATTATCCGGCATGACGAAAATCGCTCCATAACCTCTTGCCGCGGCATTCATTGCCAATCCTATTCCTGTATTGCCTGATGTCGGTTCAATAATCGTTGCCGCCGCAACCAATTCCCCACTTTTTTCTGCTTCGTCAATCATATTGTAAGCAGCTCGGTCTTTTACGCTCCCGCTTGGATTAAAATATTCAAGTTTCACATAGACAGCTGCTCCTTCTGAATCTGGCAGTCTATTCAATCTCACAAGCGGAGTATTTCCAATCAATTCAGCTATATTGTTTACGACGCGCATATCTGTCATCCTCCCAGTTACATTTAGGACATGTTTTGATATCCACTTATTAATTCTAGAAAGGCATTTTGCATGTTGTTAGATTGCCTGTACGTGTCATTCGTGATTGCTTTAAGTAATTTCGTTTTTATTGTTTGATCAAAGATAGAATGCTTAACTTTTTCTCTCGACAGCGTTAGAAATTCAAGATAATCGCCATAAGTATCGTCGTAAATTACGGCAAGTTCATCACGAATGCTTTTGGAAAGTGTCGGACTTCCGCCGCCCGTTGCAACACTTATCGTTAGGTCACCCCTTGTCAGCTTTGCAGGGACATGAAAGGTGCTTAACTCCGGATTATCAACGATATTGACCAGTTGATGCTTGCCAGCAGACGATGCAACGAATGTGTTCACGATTTCACTATTTGTGGCTGCAATAACAATCAATGCGGAATCAAGATCAACCGGTTCAAACAATTTATTTTTCCAGGAAATCTTGTTCTCAATAAAGAGTTGTTCTATTTTCGAATGAATCACCGGACTAATCACAGTTATATAAGCACCTGCCTGTAGCAAGCCGGTAATTTTTCTGTAGGCAATCAGACCACCACCAACTACTACTACAGCTTTGCCTTCGATGTTCAACATAATCGGGTAGGATTTCATTGTTTTATCCACCTGCCGCTGTAAAGTTATTCTGGAAAAGACCGTAAAATCAGCGGTCCTACTTAGCTTTTTTATATTATTAGAAAGTATAAGTTTTTCACTTGGAGCATTGTCTAGACTCCAGCGCCTAGACCTTCGAGTCGCTTCAGTCCTTAAGTTAAAGGCAAAGTACGCCTTTATCTTTAGGCCCTCCAGTGCTTTTCGGGTCTACCTAGGCGCTTGCGCTTTTCTTATTGTCTAGACTCCAGCACCTAGTCCCTCGAGTCGCTTCAGTCCTTAAGTTAAAGGCAAAGTACGCCTTTATCTTTAGGCCTCCAGCGCTTTTCGGGTCTACCTAGGCGCTTGCACTTTTCTTATTAATCGTGAAAGTCCAATCCAGATTGGACTGCTTTCACATGTCCTGCACGGATAACAAAATCTCCAAAATGCTCGCCTTCTTGTCTTTCCTTCGCGTATTGGAAAAATAGTGGTCTAAGTAGTGCTAGAATCTCTTCTTCTCCAATGTTTTCTCGGTATAATTTGTTCAGTCGATCTCCAACAAAGCCAGCCCCTAGATACATATTATATTTTCCAGGAGATTTACCGATAAAGGCTATTTCCCCTAAAGAAGGACGAGAACAACCGTTCGGACACCCTGAAATACGTATGATAATCTCTTTTTCACGCAATCCCGCTTCATCCAAAATCAGTTCCATCTTATCCAACAGCGAAGGAAGATAACGTTCAGCTTCAGCCATCGCTAGTCCGCAAGTTGGAAAAGCAACACAAGCCATTGAACTTCGACGTAATGCAGAATGATGCTGTCCATCAGTCAATCCATGCTGTTCAATCAATTCGACGATTTTTTTCTTATTTTGACTCGAAACATTGCTGATAATCAGGTTTTGGTTTGGGCTAAGGCGGAAATCTCCTGTGTGAATCTTGGCAATTTCGCGCAAGCCAGTCATCAGTGGATAATCATCCAAGTCTTGGATTCGACCATTTTGGATAAAGAGCGTGAAATGCCAAGTGCCATCGCTTCCTTCTATCCAGCCATAACGATCTCCATTATGTTCAAAATGATAATCACGCGCGGTTTCTAGTTCCCAGCCTAATCGCTCATTGAGTTCTTTTACGACCCATTCAAGTCCACGTGTATCAATTGTGTATTTAAAACGTGCATACTTTCGAACAGAACGATTCCCGTAATCACGTTGAATCGTAATGATTTTTTCGGCTACTTCGATAATCTGATCTGTTGTACAAAATCCAATCACCCGTGCCAACTGAGGATAGGTCTCTGTATCTCCGTGTGTCATCCCCATGCCGCCTCCGACTGCAATGTTGAATCCTACTAATTTACCTTCTTCTAAAATGGCAATTAGACCAAGATCCTGCGAAAAGACGTCAACATCATTATTAGGAGGAACTGCTACACCAATTTTAAATTTCCGTGGTAAATAGAGCGCACCATATAATGGTTCGATTTCTTCCTCTGTTTCTTGACTGTCGATTACTTTTTCACCATCAAGCCAAATTTCATGATACGCATTGGTCCGTGGCGAAAGATAATCACTTAGTTTCTGAGCCCAACCATAGACCTCGGCATGAATATCCGATTGATAAGGGTTTGGGTTACACATGACATTCCGGTTCACATCCCCACAAGCCGCTAGTGTATCCATCAATGCCGCATTAATTTCCTGAATATTTTCCTTCATATTCCACTTTAAAATCCCATGCATTTGAAATGCTTGTCGGGTAGTCAATTTCAACGTTCCATTACCAAATTTATTGGCAACACCGTCCATTGCGAGCCATTGCGCCGAGGTTGCAACGCCGCCCGGAGCGCGAACACGGACCATGAACTGGTATGCCGGCTCTAATTTTTGACGTTGTCGCTCATTGCGTAAATCCCGATCATCTTGCAGATAACTCCCATGGTGTTTCATCAATCGATTATCGTCGTCAGGTATCCCCGAACTAATCGGATATTCAAGCGTCTCCACAAGCGTTCCTCGTAAATAGTTACTCTCACTCTTAATCCGCTCAACATCACTAGGTGGACCGGGTTGTGGCGGAAGAATTATTTTTTTAGTCATGTAACTAGCTCCTCTCTCACTTGTTTCAATAGACATCACGTTGATAACGTTTCTGCTGTTGCATGTCAGCTAAATAATCAGATGCTTCCTTGGTACTCATGGCACCTTCTTTTTCAATGATTTTTTCCAAAGTAGTATGGACGTCAGCAGCCATATGCTTTTCATCACCGCAGACGTAGAGTACAGCACCCTCTTCTAGCCACTTAAAAATAGCTTGGCTGTTCTCAATCATTCTGTGTTGGACATAGACTTTATCTTTCGTATCACGGGAAAATGCAACATCCATTCTCGTCAATACACCCTCTTTGAGCCATTGTTGCCATTCAACCTGATACAGAAAGTCTGTAACGAAGTGTTGATCACCAAAGAACAACCATGTTTTCCCTTCGGCGCCAATCTCCTCGCGTTCTTCCAAGAATGATCTGAACGGAGCTATTCCAGTACCAGGTCCAATCATAATCAAAGGCGTGTTAGGATCTTCTGGTAATTTAAAGTTCGAGTTACGCTGAACATATACCGGTAAATGATCTCCTGGTTGCGCACGTACAGCACATTCATCTGAACAGACACCAACCCGATCGCGACCATGTGCCTCATAACGAACAGTTCCAATCGTGAGATGAACTTCATCTGGATTTGCTTTTGAACTACTGGCAATTGAATATAAGCGCGCGGGTATTTTACGTAATATTGCGACAAAATTACTTAGAGTGACTTCCCATGGCGCAAAATCCCGTACTAGATCCAATAGATCACGACCATAGAGATAATCCCTGCATTCTTGGTCCTTTGCTGATTCCAAGAGTTCCTTTAATTCATTGTTAGCGGTAAATTGCACTGCTTTTTGTAGTAATGGTTTCGTCAATACAGTGATTTCAAAATTAGAAATCAACGCCTCGCGCAAGGGCTTAAGCTCCCCCTGGTTATTGACCTTCACTGCTTCGCTAGCATTCCAGCCCATCTCTGCAATCAAGGTATCTACTAATTCTGTATCATTTTCTGGAAAAATGCCTAAACTGTCTCCTGGTTCAAACTCAAGGTTCGATCCTTCAAGTGATAACTCAAGATGACGTGTTTCTTTGTTTGACCCACGGCCATTTAAATTCAAATTCTCTAGGATTTCAGCTTTAAATGGATTTGTTCTAGAATACTCCAACTGTTCCGTAACACCCTTGTTGACTGGTTGTTGGACCGTTGTAGAACTGCTTCCTTGTTGCTCATTTAATGTGGCTAAAACATTCGTAAACCATTCCGCAGCAGATTCATCATAATCCAAGTCGCAATCCACACGTGGACTAAGCTGTTTTGCACCTAACTTCAGTAATCGTTCATCAAATTGTTTACCTGTCTGACAGAAAAACTCATAAGAACTATCTCCCAAAGACAGGATCGAATAGTGCAGATTATCCAATTGTGGCGCTCTTTTACCATGAAGAAATTCATAGAACGGCAATGCATTATCTGGTGGATCACCTTCACCATGTGTACTTACAATAAGTAGTAAGTTCTCAATTTTCTTAAGCGAATTCGGTTTGAATTCATTCATAGAAGCAAGCGTTACTTGGAACTCTTCTGCTTTTAAATTCTTCGTCAGTTTTTCAGCTAAAGCCTGCCCGTTACCAGTCTGAGATCCATAGAGAATTGTCACTTCTTTTGAGATGACTTCTATTTTTTTTGACGGAGCTTCCAGAACAGCCACGCTGCCTGAAGCGTTTGATTGCGTAGCTAATTGACTCGCACTCAGATAGCCGCCCAACCAGATTTGTTGTGTCTCTGTCAGTATCGGTAAAAGTTGATTTAGGAGTTCTACCTGCTCCTGATTAAAAGGACTGTTTATCACTTGAAGCGCCAAAATTTCCCACCCCGCAAAATTAGTATTTTACATATATATGCTGAACACGCGAATACTTATATAAACTAAGCTGAGGTCTCCTCAAGCGTCATAGCGAATTCAAAAGAATTCTTTATTTCAACATACACAGCTATAAAAAGAGCATTATTTTAATCTGATTTTCTCGTTTCTCTCTATTTGAACCACAACATTGTCTTGAATAACCAATGTGATAGAGCCATAATTCATCGTGCTCAGCATCTTTTTAACATTTTCAATAGTAAGTTCAAGATTTTGTTCCCGTTTCTCCATAGTCCCTTTCATCCTCTCAGACAAAATATCTTCATTTAAATAAGCTGACTGATTTGCTCTTTTTCAAGTAACTCATTCACCCGTTCTACAAGTACATCCTGGACATATTTGTGATAACCAAGATTTTCACAAAGAATAAGCTGCTGGTTATTAGTAGACTGTGTCACAATCTTTTTCTCAATGCCATTCATTAAAATACCTGTAAATAGTAAGTACGGAATAATGAAAACTTGCTTTTGAGGTGCTTCCTGTAGTTGCAGTAATGCTTCATCGAAATGAGGATCTGCTCCGTAAAGAAAACAAACAGTTACTTTATTAAAGGCGTACTTGTCAGCAAGAAGCTGTGCAATTTCATTTAAATCATGCTTAACTGCGGGATCACTACTCCCCCTGCCTACGATTAACACTTGAGCATCTTCTGCAATCACTACTTGTTGTTCAACAACTCGGTCATATAAACTATCAACAATCTTCGGATGAATGCCAAATGCTTTTCCGTATGTAAATTCGATATCGGGATACATGATTTTTCCCACTTCGATTTCAAATGGAATATCTTCATTTGCATGCGCTGCGGATAATAAAAGTATAGGTACAATGGCAATTTTAGTTGCTCCGCGTTCCACGCATTTCGTAATCCCTTCATCCACGCTTGGTGCCGCTAGTTCTAAAAAACAAATCTCTTGAATCGGAACATCGATCATTGCTTGACTGCTCTTAATAAACTGAATGGCTTCTTCGACACCTGCTTTAATTCGGCTACCGTGGCCCACATATAAAACTGCCTGCATGCTAATCCCTCCTCGTATCAAGTACGCCTCGGCGTAATAAGGTAACCTTTCTTTATTATTAAGCGGGGATTTTCACCCCTGCTGAATGAAGTTAAACTGCTAGTATGCAGATACTTCTTTAATACTATTTTGGTTCAACTCTGTTTGTTCAAACCATTGAATCTTCTCTCGCAATTTCACAACTTCGCCGACAATGATCATACTTGGGTTTTTAATTTCAGATTCTCTCGCAATCTCTACAATGGTCGACAGTGTACCTGTAATCGTATACTGTGCTTCTGTCGTCCCCCAATGAACAAGTGCTACTGGCGTGTTTTCAGGTCGGCCATGCTTAGTCAGTTGCTCACAAATATAAGGTAAGTTTCCGACACCCATATAAATCGCTAATGTATCAATACCAACTGCAAGACTTTCCCAATGAATGGAATCGCTTTTTCCAGCACGCATATGGCCAGTTACAATCGCAAAACTAGAACTTAAATCACGATGCGTGACTGGGATTCCCGCATAAGCAGGAGCCGCAATTCCAGCAGTAATTCCTGGAACCACCTCAAAAGGGATTCCGTTGTCTGCAAGAACTTCTGCCTCTTCAGCACCTCTGCCAAAAACGAATGGATCTCCACCTTTTAAGCGTGTGACGATTTTTCCCTGCTTCGCATATTTCACTAAAAAGTGGTTAATCGTCTCCTGAATCATTGCATGGTAATTTGGGAGTTTTCCGCAATAAATCAAGTCCGCTCCCGGTTTTGCATAGGAGAGCAGCTCTTTATTAATTAAACGATCATACAAGATGACATCCGCTTGTTGAATACATTTCATCCCTTTAACGGTGATTAAATCAACATCTCCAGGTCCAGCTCCAACTATAAATACTTTTCCCATTCTCATCTCTCCTCTCACCGCTCAGTTCTACAATAAAATCATCGTTATGAATGAATCTCTTCTTTTTGCATTCCTGCAATTAATACTTCGATCACTTCCGGTCGGCTAAATGTCGATGGCAGTTGTTCTCCCTTACGAAGCATTTCTCTCACTTTTGTTCCCGACAAGATCACATGGTGACTGGCATCATGCGGACAAGTTTTTGGTGTTGCCATGTTACCGCATTTATTGCAGTAAAAGCTATGCTCGAAAAATAATAACGTGATCCCAAGTTCTCCAAGCGTAAAGTTGCTAAAGATTTTCTGAGCATCATACGTACCGTAATAATTACCAACACCCGCATGATCACGACCGACGATAAAGTGTGTGCAACCAAAATTCTTTCGAACCATCGCATGAAAAACAGCTTCTCTTGGTCCGGCATAGCGCATTGCTGCTGTAAATACACCTAAAAACACGTGCTCTTTCGCATAATATTTTTCTAGTAAGACTTCATAGCTTTCCAGGCGCACATCTGCTGGAATATCATCTGATTTCGTTTCACCTACAAGGGGATTCAAAAATAATCCATCTACAATTTCCAATGCAGTCTTTTGAATATATTCATGTGCCCTATGAACTGGGTTTCTCGTTTGGAAACCGACGACTGTTTCCCAGCCTAGCTCTTGGAATTTCCCTCTTGTTTCAATCGGGTCATATAGGTACTCCGAAAACTCATTCAGCGGCCTTCGCTGAATCAGTGTGATGGTTCCACCCAGGTAGACATTAGGGCGCTCAAACAACTTCTTGACGCCTGGGTGCTCACGGTCTGTCGTTTGATAGACTAGTTTAGCTTCTTTTTCCTTATCTGGTGTGAAAATATCCGATACTTCGAGAACACCATAGACAACTCCATCTCTCACCAATTTCACAAATTTCCCAACAGCGATACCTTGTGCGTTCACCTCTGTCGTTGGCAATGTAATCGGAATTGTCCAAGGTACTCCAGTAGATAATCTCATTGTTGTAACAACAGAATTGTAGTCTACTTCTGTAAGAAATCCACTTAAAGGGCTATAAGCACCCGTACCAATCAAATCCAAGTCACTACTAGCAATTTCGTCTAATTCAACTGTTTCAGTTATTCCTTCGTATTGAAAACCAGGATTCCAGCGATTAATTAATGTACCACCATGCGGTTGACTCAAACTCATTTAAATTCCCCCATTTTCGTTAGCATTATGCAAGCCACACTCTGTCTTCGCCTGATTTGCCCAGCGCCCTGACCTCGACCCCGTCGTTGTATCCCCTTTGAATGTGCAGTGTGAACAACCGATACTGGGATAGCCTTGGTCATGGAGTGGATTATATGGCAAATTATGTTTTTTTACATAATCCCAAATATCAATCCACGTCCAATGAATCAGCGGGCAAATTTTAACCGATTGAAAGGTTTCATCTTTGTTCACAAAGTTTGTCTGACTTCTTGATGGTGATTGTTCACGCCTAAGTCCTGATAACCAAGCGGTCGTACCGCTCATTGCTTCACGGAGTGGAATTACTTTCCTCATATGACAACAACGATCCGGCTGTCTTTCCCATAGTCGATCGCCATACTTGTCAGCTTGTTCCTCAACCGTTAAGCCGGGAGTCTTCATTTCAATTACAAGCTTTGGATAACGTTTCTTTACTTCATCGATTAAGGTATGCGTTTCTTGAAAATGAAATCCGGTTTCGAGAAAGACCACTTTAGCAGTTGGTTTTATTTGCGAGATTAAATCTATCATTACGATACCTTCAACCCCAAAACTACACGCATATACAAGTTCATCGTCGTATTCTCCGTAAGCCCATCGCAAGACGTTTAACGCACCTTTTGACTCGTCATCGATTGGAAAAACTTCACTAGTCTCAGCCCAAGATTTGTACGTCAACTTCGCCATACTAATCCCCCCTCTAAACTCAATAACTCTATTACATTATCTTTTTTTAAAAAAGGCGACTTTAATCTACTATTGATTAAAGTCGCCTCTAATTTTTTAGTCAGCGAATTGTTCGTATGTTCACGATTGTCCATTAGCTTCTGGATTTCCAGTCGGCATGTGATTAGCGTTTATACTAACTTTATTAATCCTATGTGTCAAGTAGGTTTAAATACATTCTATTCCTAAAACCCCAATATGTTACGCATTTTGTAATTTTTTTAGATATAGTTATTTTCTTTTAAATAAGAAACGATGACTTTGACAGACTCTACAATATTTAATTGATTGGTATCAATGATTATTTCCGGGTTAACAGGTTCTTCATAAGGAGCATCAATTCCTGTAAAGCCTTTAATTTCACCCAATCTTGCTTTCTTATAAAGCCCCTTCGGATCCCGTTCTTCACAAGTTTCTAAACTTGCCTTAACGTATATTTCGATAAACTCATCGGATTTGACAATTTCTCGCACCTGATCTCGATCTTCCTGATAAGGCGATATGAATGCTGTCAATGTGAATAAGCCAGCGTCGACCATTAGTTTTGAAACTTCACCGATTCTGCGAATATTTTCCGTCCGATCATTTGGACTAAACCCTAGATTCTTATTTAAACCGTGCCGGACATTATCTCCATCCAGTCGATAAGTATGAATGCCTTTCGCGTGTAACTCTGTTTCTAGCGCTACTGAAACTGTTGATTTCCCTGACCCTGATAGCCCAGTGAACCAAAGAATAGCACTCTTATGGCCCTTTAGTTCTTGACGATTTTTTTTTGTTACCTCTGATTCATGCCAAACGATATTTGTAGACTCTGTCATTGTTTGCCCCCCTAAATCATTTGTTTCAGTTTAATTTTTATATACAAAAAAGACACCTTTTTCCGATTCAAATAATCGATTAGAAAGTTGCCTTTAGTTGTCTAATTAGCATGTATGAAATTGTTAAAATGATAAATGACTTACAACCTTTACAGTAAAGAAATAAAAAAACCACTTCTAAATAGAGCAAGAAGAGGTTAATAGAATCGAACACATATTACTCCTCTTATCTGCTAAACTTTCGTTTACTGGAATTGGCACAGTACTAAACAGTCTGTTGCCGAGGTTTCATCGGGCCAGTCCCTCAACCTCTCTAGATAAGATATAAACTATTAAGTTGAGACCAATACTACATTATCGAAAATTCAAAGTCAATGACTTATCAGAATTTATTTTCAATCATATCAGTTTAGTTGGAATTAAAGGCGATCTTCTTGCACATATAATAGGCACTTTAAACTACTTTTCAGTGCGCTAGGAAACATGTTAGTTAACTCTCACTTAACCTTTCGTTGTTCTCATCGGTTTTCTCTATTTCCTTTTCATAATTATTTTTCCAATTAACAAGAAAGATTCCTGCAAATATTAGTAATCCACCAAAAAGGATAGACCAGGTTAGTCTTTCATGGAGTAAAAACCATCCTGTGAGTACACCGAAGAATGGCGCTAAAAAAAGGAATGCACTAGTTCGTTCTTGATTACCTCTTTGGAGAAGATAAAACCAAATAGAAAACTGAATAATTGAGGCTGCAATGGTAAGCCATAACAAAATCAGGATAGATTGAGTAGTCATTTTAAAGAAAGTCTCTTCCAGTAGTAAGCTTCCCAGAAAGAGAATTAATCCACCAAAAAGCATTTGATAGGCTGTCATTACATACGTATCAAATTTGAAACCATGTATTTTTATCAATAGCGTAGCAATCGCCCATGAAACAGCCGACAAAAGCCCTAATATGGTACCGACTTTAAAGTCAAGATGTGAACCTAACGTGAGAAAAACCCCGATAAAACCTAACAGTACACCTATCCATTGCTGAATATGGTAACGCGATTTTAAAAAAAGCGTCCCAAAAACGACAACGAGTAAAGGATTCATAAACGTTAGGATAGACGTCTCTCCAGAAGTGATTGTACGCAGTGCCATAAATATACAGCCCATCACAAAAGCTGTTTGGAAAAGTCCAATTAGAACAAGCCACACCCAGTCGATTGCTTTTACTGGATGTGGCTTGTTTAAGATTTTAACGATAGTTGCCATAATAATCCCTGCAAGCGTAAAACGCAGAGCGACTAATAGGAGTGGAGATGAATAGGCTAACCCTAACTTCCCTATTGTAAAAGAAGAACCCATTAGTCCAGTCGTCAAAATCACTAACAAGCAAAAACTGATTCGATTCATCCGATCCCCACCCCATTATTACTATAAAACGTTTAAAAGAAAATGCTGATCAATTGATTTCACTTTAAGTTTTCAAAGAATACACGGATAACGTCGGCTCCGCCTAAGAAGGTCCCCAACGTTCCTCCCAAGTTAGTCAAAACGATTACCAACAAGACCCGTGTCACCTTATTTGCCCAAAAACCTTTAATCGTAAAAACATCTGCAGAAAGCGTTTCAAAGTCACCAACACTTGGGCGGCGAAAAAATGCTTGAACAATTCCTGAAACCCAACCGGCCGCTATCAGTGGATGCAAGGTAGTAATAGGGGCTGATACAAAGGCCGCTAAAATGGCCAGCGGGTGTCCAAGAGCCACCGCAGCACCAATAGCTGACAGGCTACCTGTCCATAAGACCCAGCTTAACGCTTGATCGAAACCGGCAGATGGATTTGCGATAAAGGTGTAGGCGATAATTGATAATAGAAGAATCGGAATTGCCCATCCGATAATTTTTGGGATTTTTGATTTTGGTGGTGTTTGCGCTAATGCGACTAAATCATGGTCATTATAGATTTCTTTTGTAATCCCTGGAACATGTGCTGCACCAATGACTGCAACGACCTTTTTACCTGGTGCATCTTTGATTTTCTGTGCTAAATACTGGTCTCTCTCATCGATTAAGGGCGTCTTTAACCTTGGAAATGATTCCGTAAAGTCAGTTAGAACGGCATTTAGCGTGTCCTTTGATTTCATTTTCTCCAATTCTTCTTCAGAAATCGTCTCTTTGCTGAAGATACTATAAAAAACCGACATCAGAAGCTGACTTTTCCCCTTAAGTCCAATATTCCCCCAAATTCGGGAAAAAGTAATTTGGATATTACGGTCAGCCAGCACCAAATTTGCACCGACTTCTTTTGCTGATTCAATCCCCTGAATCATTTCCTGTCCAGGTTTAATATCAAATTGCTTTGCCAAACGATTTTGAAAGGAGGATATTGCCAGATTCATTAAGAGCAATGTAGCTTTCTTCTCTTTAATCACCTTGAAAATATCCGTTTCTTTCCACTTATTACTATCCATTATAGATTGAAACCTTTGTTCATCCAATTCAATGCATACTGAATCGGGTCTTTCCTTGTCGATTACCTCTTTTACTTGTTCTGCACTTTGCTTGGAAACATGGGCAGTTCCAATAAGTATTAGTTCTCTACCGTCTAATTCTATTCTCGTAATGTTAGTCTCTTGCATTGACAAACTTCCTTTATGAACTTATTTCTTCTGAGCAACCTTAAGCCAAGGTTTACTAAAAAGACGGTCTAGTTATTATAATGAATCAGTTTGAATGAAATTTCAATTATCTTTCATTATTAATATAATGAAAGTCACCCTCATGGATAACGACTATTAAATATGATACGTAAAGTCCTCGGGCAATACCCTTTTTAAAAATTTCTGTGTTCGTTCTTCCTTTGGATTTACAAAGATTTCATGGGGTGCTCCTTCCTCTACTACGACTCCCCCATCCATAAATATTACTTTGTTAGCTACATCCTTCGCAAAACCCATTTCATGGGTGACAACTAACATAGTTGTTCCTTCTTTCGCGATATTCTTCATAACTGTCAAAACTTCCCCGACTAATTCTGGATCCAATGCAGAAGTTGGTTCGTCAAATAAAATAATGTCTGGATTCAAAGCAACTGCTCTTGCAATGCCTACCCTTTGCTGCTGCCCTCCCGATAATTCACTGGGATATGCATTGTATTTATCCGATAGCCCCACTTTATCCAACGCTTTTTTCCCTATCTCAACCGCTTCTGCTGTCGGGATTTTTCTTCCGATAATAAGTCCTTCTGTAACGTTTTCTAAAGCTGTTTTATTATTGAACAAATTATTGTTTTGAAATACAAAAGCGATTTTCTGTCTAATCTGATGGATTTGTTTTTTGGATGCTGTTTTTAAATTCACGTCTATATCCCCAAAAATAGCACGGCCTTGATCCGCTTTTTCTAAAAAATTGATACATCTCAGTAATGTTGTCTTACCGGATCCACTTGGCCCCAGTATAACAACAACATCGCCTTTATCTATTGTTACGTCAACACCTTTTAAGATTTCAGTTTTACCGAATGACTTATGGATATCTCTAATTTCTAACATGCTTCGGATCCCTCCTTTTCATACTTAAACGACTGACGGTTTATATTTACTCAAACGTTTTTCATATAGTTTAAATGCGAATTCGACTGCACTGCATAACAGTAAATAGACAAGAAAGATATCGATATAGGCCTCAACATAATTGTAGCCTACGTTCGCTGCCACTTTTGCTTTCAGCGTAATTTCTTGTAATGACATTGCATACCCGAGAGATGTCGCTTTGATTAAGTTGACTGTCGCTGTACAGATATTCGGCATTGCAACGACCAATGCCTGTGGAATAATAATTCTTCTGTACGCTTGCACATTCGTTAGCCCCACTGATTGGGCAGCTTCCAACTGCCCCTTGTTCACCGTGCTTAGTGCAGAGCGAAAAACTTCAATCAGGACCGCTGTAGTGTTAAAAGTGAAGACAATGAATGCGTACCAAATTGGATTCACATCATACACATTCATCCCAATATTAAACTTTGTAAATAGTGAACTTAGCAATAAGGGGACACTACTATAGACGATGAAAATCTGAATGATAATTGGGGTTCCTCTGACAAAAGAAACGTATACTTGTGCAAAACGATGTAACACGGGAATTCGATTGATTCTTGTTAGTGCCAGTAAAAATCCTAACGGCAACGCAAAGAGCAAAGCTACAATTGTAATGAATAGCGCTATAGGAACACCTGATAATGCGATAAAAAATGTATCTACTAAAAACTTGTAATTTAATCCTTCAGACACTTTCTCACCCCCTTATGCAGTTTTCAATCCTTGTTTCCCCTTACTAAATACTTTCTCTAATTTTAAGAAGAACTGTTCAATTGCTATTGAAAGTATCCAGTAAATAATTGCTAATGCAAGAAATATTTCTAATGCATGAGCGTTATAGTTGCCCGCAATAATAAGATTTGCTTTTCCGACAACATCTATCAACCCGATTGTATAAGCTAACGATCCTTCTTGAAGTACTGCCAGCAAGCTGTTTCCAAAGTTCGGTAATGCGACTACAAAAGCTTGGGGAAATACGATTCGTCTATAAGCCTGTGAATTGCTTAGCCCAACACTTACTGCGGCCTCAAATTGTCCCTTGTCAATTGATTGAAAAGCTGAGCGCATGACCTCGGACATAGCCGCCGCAAATTGAAGTGTAAAAGTGATTATGACAAATACAGCTGTGTGTATATTGTTCAAATTCAGACCGACACGATCACCGATTGCAGGAAGTCCATAATATACTAAAAAAAGGAGTACGATAGAGGGTGTACACCTTAATATTGTTGTATAACCATTAGCTACCTTCCTTGCAAATTTACTTTTCCCTATTTTCGCCGCCGTTAAGATAAAGCCCAGGAACGTACCGAACAGGACGGAAAGACCTGCAACCATAAATGTCATTTTTAAAAAAGGAATTAGTAGTGGGATGGACTCCCATATATATGATGCGTCAAAATACTTCTCCATGTATCCACCCCGCTTTCATTTTCAAATTGTAACCATTTGATTGACAAAGGCTGTTGAGCATATCGCACACCCAACAGCCTTTATATCTTTAGCGTTATCTCTCTACAGCGTCCAACACTTCAAACAAATCTCTGCCGTAAAACGATGTGCTTAATTCACTTGTCTTCTTTTCTTCTTTCAATTGTTTAACTGCTTGATCATAGGCATCCGCAAATTCCTGTTCTTTCTTATTGAATAAAGGCCATGTTTTTATGACTGCAAATTCATTGTAAACAACCTCGTCTGCCAGATTATGATACGGGCCATCTTCAGCAGTCACTTGCTTTTCAAAAGGACCCTCAATGATAACACCACCATCTACGCGACCTTCATTCACCCACTGAACAACGTCAACTGTGAAAGCATCTCCAGCTTTCAACTGCACTTTATTACCCGGATTTTCTTTGTTATATTCATCAATTACAGTGTATTGAGCATTATTAGCTGCAATAGGTGCCAACGAAAAGCCGGCAGAAGCGAAGTCTGATAGGGATTTGATATGTTCATTCTCTTTCTTAAGCACAAGACCCGCACTGCTTAAGCCGATAAATTCTTTCGGGAAGATAAATTTTTCTGTTCTTTCCTGTGTCCAAAATGCATTTTTAACCCCTACCTGGTATTTCCCTTGTTCGACACCCACAAGTAGGTCATCGCTTGTCGTTCCAACGTACTCAAATTCGTATTGTGGAAGTAATTCATCAACTAGTTTCATCACTTCAACATCATATCCAGTTGCATTTCCTTTTTCATCCAACCAGGACATTGGTTTTGAAGCTTGATCATAGGCGATTTTTACTTTTTGTATGTCTGAATCATTACCATCGGCCGCTTTACTTGAGTTACATCCAGCTAAAATAGTAGTTAATGCTAAACCAATTGCCGCAAGTTGAAACACGCTTCTTCTCATCATGAAATCCCCTTTTTCGCTTCAATCCAATATGCTTACATTTGGATAGCGTTTTTTATTGTATCTTGTTCAATTGCAGTCAGTGCCAATTTCTTAATTGTCATATCGTCCATAGGAGGATTGTGCAAACCTGCCCTGACATCCCGATAATAGCGCTGTAATGGATTCGTCCGTTGAAGACTTTTTGCACCTACAATTCTCATTGCTTTATCGACAATCGTAATGGCTGAATTCGTAATGGTGTGCTTGACAACAGCGACCTCATTTGTCAGATAGCCTCTTCGTGATTCATCATCATAGGCCTCCGCCACACTATAAATCAGATGCCTTGCCTGGGTTAATTCCAAATCAATTTCTCCTAGTAATTGTTGAACATTTGGCAATTGACTAATTGGTCCATTCAGGCTGTTAGGTGAATAATTATTTGCAAAATGCACAGCATAATCACGTGCTGCCTGTGCAATTCCTAGATAACATGCTGGGATGTGAAGAAGCCAACCACTAAACGGAGCGCCACTTGGCTTGTCAGGAAGTTCAACAAGTTTTGACTCTTCGACTTTGACATTATCGAGAACGAGATCGTGACTTCCAGTTCCTCTCATTGAAATGACGTCCCATGTATGATCAATTGTTAGTCCTTCTAAATCTTTGTGAAGCAGGAAGAATCCTACTTGTTGTTGTTCTTCAATCCACGCAGATGTTAGAAAATATGTTAATACTGGAGAAGCCGTTGTAAATGTTTTACGTCCCGATAATACCCATGAACCATCTTGTTTTACCGCATTTGTACCAGGACGTCCTCCCCGAGTTGGACTCCCTGTTTGTGCTTCACTCACAGAGCGGTTCACTAAAGCTCCATTCAGAACTTCCTTGGCAAAGAATTCAAGATTTTTATCATTCCATAACCCTTTTCCGAAAAGTTCTCCGACAACTCCGAGATTCCATCCGATGGAAAGTGCTGTATTTCCATCAAAACTCGCTAATGTTTCTTGAAGGAGTACCATATCGTACACCTTTAACCCTTCTCCGCCGTAAGCTGTTGGAATTGTACTACTCGTATAACCCATTTGGATTAACTCTTGAATGTTTTCCGTAGGGAAGATGGCTAACTCATCAGTTTGTGCTGACGTATTTTTGAAATTCATTTCTTTCTTATACAACTTCTCTAACCAAGTCTTTTGACGTTCTGTTTTGACAAATATGCTATTCACCATTTCTCCCCCTAATGTCTTCTAATGAAGCTAAGCTATCTTTTAATTAGTAGTTTATATTATGCTAATCATTCCGATAGGTTTCATCGGAATTTAACTTATAGTAAGCTACGAATAATTACTCTGTCAAGATAATTCGCTTTTTTATGAATTTATGATAAAAAATACCCCTTTCTAAATCGAAAGAGGTATTAGCTATTATATGGTTAAAAGATTACTTAACTAACAGCCTCATACACGATGCCAATTTAATCAGAAATACAGACATCTGTAATTAAATAATAGCCATTTTCATTGATTATAATATGATATTCTTTATTGCGCACTAACGGTCAGTAAGACCCCCCACTATGATTGATGATTAACTTCATTGCGCTCCTATTATTTCAGATTAAATGAAAGGCGAAAAGGTGTTTTCAACATATATGCATCAAGCGTTAATTTGTAATTTTTATAGACATAAAAACTACTTACAAGACTTTATGCCATAGAAGGAGGCGCTGCAATTATTCTACTTTTGACAAAAATCGTCTTGTCCTTTCCTCTTTTGGAGTTTGAAATATTTCTGCTGACGTTCCTTGCTCAACAATTAATCCTTCATCCATAAATACGATCCTATCGGCGACATCTTTCGCAAAGTTCATTTCATGTGTCACAATTATCATAGTCATTCCCTCTTGAGCCAAATCTTTAATAACTTGCAAAACTTCACGAACAAGTTCTGGGTCGAGAGCAGAAGTAGGTTCATCAAAGAGCATAACCAACGGATTCAATGCAAGCGACCTGGCGATTGCTACCCTTTGCTGTTGGCCACCCGACAGTTGGGCTGGATAATGATCACAACGGTCCCCAAGTCCAACTTTAATAAGCAATGCTTCCGCTAATTTCCTCGCCTCGACCGGTTTAGTTCCATGAATAATAATAGGTCCTTCCATTACATTTTCAATGGCGGTTTTATGAGGGAATAGATTGAACGACTGAAACACAAATCCTGTTTTTTTCCTTAATTCTCTTATTATTTTTTTTCGTTTGCGTTCTATTTTTCCACCTGCAAGCACTGTAAACTCACCAATTTCAATGATTCCATCGGATGGCTCCTCCAAGAAAGTTAAACAACGTAAAAAAGTTGATTTCCCAGATCCACTTGGCCCCATTATTACGACCACTTCACTCTTATTTATAGTTAGGTCGATTCCCTGCAAAACTTCATTCAATCCAAAGCTCTTTTTCAAATTGGTAATTTGAATAATACTCATGGTTTTCTCCTCACATTAGTATTTTCAAATATTTTATTTAACGAACTAAATAGTTGGATGTTTTAATCTCTAGTTTGTTTAATAGCGTTGTAAAGAAAGTTATGAGAACCCAATAAATTGCAGCGGCAATTAAATAAATCGTGAGGGGTTCAAATGTTTTTGCGATTATCAAGCTCGACATTTGTAATAATTCCGTTACAGTGATGACAGAGACAAGTGAAGTATCTTTAATAAGCACGATAAATGTGTTTGACAATGTGGGAATAGCAATTCGTAGACTCTGTGGTAGTATTATTCTCCTTAAGGCTTGAGAATAGGTCATTCCCATTGACATTGACGCTTCCATTTGCCCATTGTCCACAGCAAGTATTGATGCGCGAAAAGATTCAGACAGATAAGCACCTGCATTTAAACTTAAGGCTAAGATCCCCGATGATATCGGGTCTAAAGCAATTCCTACTTGCGGTAAACCATAATAGAATACAAAAATTTGCACAAGAAGTGGCGTTCCACGGATTATTGAAATGTAGGTACTAGCGATCCCATTTAAGATTTTAACTTTTACTATCCTTACGATTGCTGTGAAAAAACCAATAATGAGTGCAATTACTATTGATATAGCTGCCAAAAAAATGGTCATCAACGTAGCTTTAAGTAGAGATGGTAATGAATCAATAATGATTGTGGCGTCCATACATCCTCCCCCTGTCAGACAAGCTACTCAGTAAAACCATTGATTATACTATGGTTTCCTCTTTACGTTCAATTTCAATTCCTAAACTGGCCAACTCTTCAATAAATGGTTGAAACCGATCTTTGATGATTATGCTTTCTATTGGAACAACACCTGTCTCTGTTATTTTTTTCATAGCAATCCATTTGGCTGCCAATGAAGCAGGAATAGCAGTAGTTTTTGCCATTGAAGTGATATTCCGGCCATGATCATAGTAGTCAATCATTTCCCAAGTATACTTTGTGGACTTTCCACCTTTAACCCCGCTTACCTCAACCCTTACTACAGTAATATCTTCATTCGAATCTCCAACCATTTTTGTTGCTAGTATTTTTTCTGCTAATGCACGAGGCGTAGTTGTAATTCCATCAATTGTAATGGGATCGATATCTAAAAAACCTAATTCGCCTAAAACACTCATTTTCCCCCAATGTCCTGGATAGCGAACCGTTTTTTCATATAAATTTTTCACTTTATCTTTTAAAATGAACGCTGTGCTATGTGCATCTGTAATAACAGCTTCACAGACACCTACCGGATCTGGAAAAATAATCTTCTCTAGCCCTGAAAGAGGAGGCAACTTTACAAGTTTTCCATCTTTAACGGCCATTGCAGGTTTTGTATAAAGACCTAATACGCTTTCAAGACGGAAAACTACTTGATACCATAGTGGTGGAACAGGATATCTTGGAATGCCACCGCAAGTCATTATTGCCTCTTCTGCTTCATCTAACATCTCAATACCTTGCGCAGCTAAAAAGTTTGTTATTCCGGGAGCAACACCACAGCCAGGGATGATGATTACACCTGCTTCTTGTGCTTCGTTATCCAATGCTATTTTTTCATTAAAGTTTGATCCGACAAGGTCCACTAGATGGCATTTTGCTTTTATTGCAGCTTTTACGGCTAATAAGCTCAAAGAGTGTGGTAGACATGCCACAGCTACGTCTACATCTTTTAGCACTTTTGCAATATCATCCTCAGTTTCTAACGTGGCCACTTTCCCTATCACTTTGGGATTATTGGCGATTTCTAAACACTTATCAATACTCCCTTGACTAACATCAACAGCTGTAATTGCATCAATACCAGTAAATTTAGCAATTTCACTAACTACTGTCGTACCTATCATTCCGGTTCCCAATATGGCAATGTGCAAATTAATCTGCCCCCAATACTTGGTTTTTACATGTAATAAAACATAGAGCAATCAATATCTCCCCTTTGATCACTCTATGCTTACTTTTATTTGTCTAAAGGCTCTGTTCCAAACCATTTTTTATAAATATCATTATATGTTCCATCCTCTTTCATTTCACTCAATGCTTTATTTACTTCCGTAATAAAATCTTCGTTTCCCTTATTAACTGCCATCCCTATTTCATCTTTATTTACTATGTCACTTGTAATTTTTAATGGAAGGCTATTTTCTTTAATATTGTAGGCCATTAATAACTGGTCGTTGATAATGACATCCAACCTTTTATTCGTAAGGTCTTGAATATAGTCACTTACAGCTTTGTATAATTTCACGTCAGCACCTTCGACGCTATTCGCAACTTCTTCAAAAGTTGTTCCACCACCAACGCCGACTTTCTTGCCTTTAATGTCCTCAAGTTTTGTAATGTCATCGGTATCTTCACGAGTTATTAATACGGAACCAGTTATGACATACGGGTCAGTGAAATCAACGCTTTTTTTGCGTTCTTCCGTTACAGTCATCTGCCCAATGATGATATCAAATTTATCGGCCTTTAGACCGCCGATTAGTCCATCCCATTTTGTTGCAATAAAGTTGGCTTTGACGCCTAATTTATTGGCTATTTCATTGGAGATATCTACGTCAAAACCTTGAAACTCATCTTTGTCATTTAAAAAATTAAAGGGAGGATATGTGCCTTCGAAAGCGACATTCAATACTTTCGATTTTTCAATGCGATCCAACACGCCTTTTCCACTGCTTTCTTTTTCTTGCCCTTTTTCGTTATCTGTACCACAACCCACAATAATACCAATCATAAAAATCGTGATTAGTACCAAAATTAGATTCTTCTTCATTTCTTTTCCCCCTTCTATTTACATACTATTTTAATCTGTTTTCTCCATTTTTCATCAGATAAAACAGTTTAGTCTCATGTGAATTGAAAACGCTTACTAGCTTTCCATACACACTAGAATGGCAATAGAAACTAAAGAATCATACAACTAAAATACTGATAAAGTCACTGTTAATATAATCTATCCTGCCAATTTCCCCGTACTCAGTAGCGCAACTACCATCTTTCCTATTCCTTTATTATCGAACAAAGGTATTTGAAAGTCAATCTACATATCTAATAATTCAATAATTTCTGTAAATTAAACAAGTGAAAATTACCATATTTTGTATAGATTCATATCCTCAATAAATCGTTAAACATCGTGCGGTGTAGGCAGTGTTTTTTTCAATTATCGAACAAGAATATAGTCCAATTAAAATCGGTTACTCAATAATTCGTAACAAGTTAATAGACTTTTGAGCGCTTTGGAACTCCAATTATAGCAATTCCGATAAAAATTCCCGTGTGCTAAACAATGGGAGTTTGGACAGGTCTCTAACAAGAGAAATTCATCCTTTTTTCCTCTCGCCTCGTACTCAAACAAAGCCAATACTAAACATATGAGATATGAATATAAAAATACTCCTCCTTCTAATGTGCAAAAAACTTAGCACATCAGAAGGAGGAGTACAGACGTTACACCAGATCAATTAGAAAGAAATGACCGTATTTTAAGGGAATTAAGTGACCATTAATATTCATATAGCCACTTCTTTTCCTTTTGCCTTATACATCTCCCCATCAGCAATTTGTATCAACTCTTGAAAATCTTGCCCATCATCCGGATAAATCGAAAAGCCAAGAGATACTCCTATTGATGGGAATTCATCAAAGTTCTCATTTTCCAATTTTCGTTGAAATTCCGGTATATAATCTGACTCAAAATCATTAGTACTTGTAGGTACTAGAATCAAAAATTCATCTCCACCCCAACGTGCTACCCTATCACTCTTCTTAACAGACTTGTTTATAATATAGGCAAGATGGATCAATAGTTCATCACCTTTATGATGTCCATATGTATCGTTAATTTCTTTAAATTTGTTGAGGTCGATCATAATGACACCTAATTTTTGATCCTTGTTTCTAATTGTTCGTGTGATTTCCCGAAAATATTTTTCTACCGTTCGACGGTTGTAAGTATCCGTTAAAGGATCTTTTTCAGAGTAGTATTTTACTCGATCGAACTGCATTCCACACCACAAAGCAACCGATAAAAAGATGAATGTCAAAATAAAAAAGTTCGCTTTAAATGGAAGCTCCAAATATTGATGATAATAAAAATACCGTAGAATATTGAATAAACTAACTACTGACATCGCGATTATTCTACCACTATATTTCATGTTATTCACTCATCTCCATATTTCCTATAGGTATAATACACCACTAAAGAACTACCCGCAACTTAATATGACAATCAACACATACTGAAAAACGATTGCAGCTATTTTGCAATCGTTTTTCAGTATGTATATAACTTTGAAACGTTTTACTTTTTATTTGCCGTCTCCCAAACGTTTTCAAGCCATGCTTCAAATTCATCGCCTTTGTCACCTTCATAGGTATCATACAAATCAAGTCTCATATTTTTCAACTTTTCTTTGTACTCTTCGAACGAGTGATCTCTTGGCAAGCTTTTCTTAATTCGAAGGAAAACTTTGTTGGCATCTTTAATCAGTTCAAATCGATTTCGTGGTGGTAATTCAACATCTTCACCAAATTTCACAAGATTACGGTGAGCGGCTTCTACCACTTTATATACGGCATCGTTGTTCATTCTGTGTAAAAGTACATCGATAGTCCGTTTATGTTTCCATTGTCCTAATTCTTCAATAGCTTCTAAACGTAGTCTCCAATTCGATGCTCGGTTAACTGCCTTCCGTAATTCATCGTAATTTGGCGGCATTTCGTTTTTAATTCCATTAGTCAAGTGATCCAATCTCCTTCTATTTCAATATCCTGTTTAGTTAAGGGTAACGCTACATATTAAATACAATACCCTTCAATATGTATTGTACCATTATCTGCTGAACTACATACCTTTTTTCATGTAATCAGCCGCTTATTAAGTGTAATCATCTGTTAATATTCCGTTCACCTAGTCAGATTATAGTTAAGTTATTAAGAAATACGGGGGGCGCAAAGATGAATATTGCATGGAAAGAAATTAAGAAGAATAAAACAAAATTTATTATTTTAGGATCAATCATTTTTCTCGTCAGCTTTTTAACATTTATCATCTCGGGGTTATCGAACGGTTTATCCCAAGATAACGCAGCGTTAATTAAAGATTTACCAGATGGTCAATTTTACATGAACGCTGATGCAAACGAAACATACAACCTTTCAAGAATAGATGAAAGCGTACAAACCACTGTTTTAAATGAACAAAAAGATGCAGCTGCACTCTCCATTCAGATGGGTTTTGTCAACGATATGGACGACAAGCAGTATAGTATAGCTTTCGTTACTTCAACAGATTCAAAATCGTTTGAATCTGTCGGTAAAGGAGAAGTCATCCTAGATCGTTCATTAGAAGATGAAGGGATTAAGGTTGGCGATATATTAACCAATAATCAGTTCAGTGGTGAATTTAAAGTAATGGGCTTTGTTGAACAAAAGAAATACAGCCATGCGCCTGTTGCTTTTATCAACATGGAAAACTATAAAGAAATTTACCGTGTCAATGAAATGCAATTGATTTTTGTACCAGGTACAGAACATGCACCAGTGGTGACGGGTTTACAATCATTTTCAAATAAAGAATTCCTCAATACAATTCCAAGTTACAGTGCAGAACAGATGTCACTTAATATGATCATTTGGTTTTTGGTTGCCATTAGCGGAATGTTGTTCGCAATATTCTTCTACATGATGAACGTTCAAAAGATTGGATTATATGGCATCTTAAAAGCACTTGGCGTTAAAACAAGCAGATTGTTCGGTATGATGTGGTACCAGATGATTTTCATCACCGTGATTGCACTTGGACTGTCAGTTGCTTTAAGCCAAGGCTTCTCGTTAATTGCACCTCAAGGAATGCCATTTAGTTTAACACTTGAAACAACTGTTCAATTATCGGTTGTATTCCTTATCATTGGCTTTATAGGGGCGACGCTGTCCGGTCTGCAAATTAAAAAAGTAGAACCATTGCAAGCTATCCAACAAGGAGAGGTTTAATATGACGATTTTCACAATTGATGAAGTTACAAAAACATTTACGAATGGTGAAGTGGACGAACAAGTATTAAAAGGGATTAATATTTCACTTCGAGAAGGTGAAATAACAGCGTTAGTAGGCGCTTCAGGTTCTGGTAAAAGTACGATTCTTACAATAGCAGCGGGACTTCAAAGTGCAACGGACGGAAAAGTGCTATTTGAAGGTCAAAACATGACTGACATGAATCAGGATCAGATCAGAAAAATTAGAGCGAGCGAGTTCGGATTTGTCTTTCAATCCTCACACCTAGTCCCTTTTCTAACCGTAGAAGAACAATTATTGCTGATGCTTGACGTTTCTGAAACCAAGCTTAAAAAACGTGAACAAAAAGTGGAAGTCGAAAAAATCCTCAAATTGGTGGATATGAATCATCGAAAAGATGCCTACCCTGCTTCATTATCAGGGGGTGAAAAACAGCGTGTGGCAATTGCCCGTGCGATTATCCACAAACCGAAGATGTTGTTTGCAGATGAGCCGACAGCAAGCCTAGATTCTAAAAGATCGAAAGACGTCATGACATTGATCCGTGAGTTGACGAAAACATTGAACATTACAACGTTGATGGTAACTCATGATGAAGAAATGCTTTCTTTTGCGGATCATATCATTACAATGAAAGATGGATTGGTGTTATCTTAGAAAAATGCACCCTTGTATAACCGGGAAATTAAAAGTGATAAAACCGCTCAAATATTTTTTGCGAGATAGATTTCCATGAAAGTATAGTTAATTTTTTTCCTTACTATATCCTGAATAAAGATTGCCCGAAACAGCCATTCTCTTACATGGCTGTTTTTATTCTTATCTCATATATTTATGTTTTTCAAACAAGTGTGCAAATGGATACTCTTATTTTTTGCGGAAGTATAAAATCCTATTAGCTTTCACCCGGATTTTTCTGATGAAAGTAATTAGGTTTAACGACGTCATTGCTATAAGGTTTGTGAAAGACATGAGTCGTTGCAGGCGAAAGCGGTGGAATCAGCCAAGTCCAATTTCCTGTGATACCTCGCCCTACTGTACACTCATTTTTTTCAAAACTTTTAAATTGCTTGGCGGCAGTATGATGGTCGACTAACGTAACACCCGCTTTTTGATAAGAATTCAACACCGCAATATTTAGTTCTACTAGCGCTTTATCCTTCCATAGTGAACGGTTTGATCTTGTATCCAGTCCCATCAACTCTGCAACTTTTGGGAGTAGATTATAACGATCTTCATCCGCCAAATTTCTCGCACCGATTTCGGTTCCCATATACCATCCATTAAATGGAGCGGTCGGATAGTTAATCCCACCAATCTCCAACCGCATATCCGAGATAATTGGCACCGCATACCATTTTATACCCAGTTCTTCAAAACACTCTAGTTGTGGATGGGTAATCGTCACTTCTTTTACTAGTTTTTTTGGTATTTCAATGATTCGGGGCGATTCTCCTTCCAATTGAAAGACAAGAGGAAGAACATCATAAGGAGTCCTCTCCCCTTTCCAACCTAACATTTCGCACATCCTCGTAAATTCAACTGATGTGGAATCTCCAATAATCTGTTCAGCCTCTTCATATCCTGCGTAGCGTATAAGCTGATGGTTCCATATTCGTATCGGATCAATTCCGCCATGTCGTGGTGGGAAAATCGTAATCGATGAACGAATTTTTCCGTCATTTGTCGCATATTCAATATGGTTCAATAATGCGCTGTACACATCTTCAGCGGTTTCTAATGCCCTCTCGTCAAACACTTGAAGCCTGTCCCAAAATAAACGTCCAATACAACGATTATTATTACGCCAAGCCATTCTAGCTCCATGTTGAAGTTCTTGCGAAGTATGGCTATACGTTCCAGTTTCATTTATTTCACTTCGCACTTCCTCTATTCGCTTCATCTGTTGCTCTGTTGTCATCCCAAGTTCTGCATAACATCTATGTATGAATTGCTCGGCTTCTAGATGTAATCTATGTTTTTCAGTCTGTAAACTCAAAGTTCATCATCTCCAATATTGCCAGTATACCATTCAAAATGAGCTTGTTTCTTCTTCAATATAGCCAACTTTTCGAACTTTGTATTTTAATTAATGGAACACATAAAGTACTAGATCTCCCCTGGACTTACACATGTGTTGATTAACCAAAATTCACCAAAAAGACTTACTCAAATATCAAGGACTCCGTGTATAGTTGCTTTTGGTTCGCTTTGAATTGAACCACTTCTATACCATTATCGAGATGCCTTGAATAATTCTTCGAAAGCGGACCGGAAATGATCCAGTGAATATGGAGTTTTTCAATCCTTTATTACCTGCACGTAATTCAATAAAATGGTTAATCAACAGACGTTTTATTTCTCCAAAAAAAACGCAAACCAATAGGTAATCGGTTTGCGCTGTTACATTATGACCCCATTTTTCTACGGGCACTGCTAACTTTTTTTGCTTGTTGGCTTTGCATTTTTTTAGCAGATTGTGCTGGATTGCCTTTTGCGTTGTTATCAGCAGTTTGGTTCTTCTTCGCTTCTAACTGTTGTTGTATCACTTCTTTTAAGCTTATCTTTTTCTTTGGCGCTTCGTGTTCATTTGTTTCATTGTTTTCAGTCATTTAAAATCCTCCTTACTATTGAATAATGATTGATTTTACTTCTCTCTAGTATAACCGAAATTCGATGACTACTGGGGATTTTCTAAAATTAATTAAAAAACCTATAGTTTTTCTATTTTATCAGTCAATTCACATACGGAAATAGCATACGATTAGTCCCTAGACCATAATGCGTTCAATTTGAACAATAAAACCTAAATCATGACCTATATGATGACAAGAGTCCTTTTTATATAGGAATGCAACGATTTTCCTTTCTAATAATAACTGTTTTTGCAAGTTCTTGAAAAGTGTTCAAAAGTAACCTCCACAAATTAATGAAAGATGAAAAAAATCACCGAACAATTGGCAAGCTCTCTCAAACAACAATCGTTGGTATTAAAATAAAGCCAGAGAATTAAATAATGTATCGACGATTTTAACTGTATTTCTACTTTGAAGTATAGGTGCTACAGGCTGAAGGTCAATAATCCTGAGTTTCAACTCTCCCTGCCCCTTTCCTTCACAGCAAGTCACATTCCTGTACATGATAATTTTCATATTGTAAAGTAATTGATGAAATGTAGTAAGTAGAGGAAGTGGAATCATGTTAAAAAATGCTTTAGGACGTTTTCGTTTGATTGGTATATTGGAAGGCATTTCACTACTGATCCTATTGTTTATCGCAATGCCATTAAAGTATTGGTTCGGTATGAAGAGTGCAGTAACAATCGTCGGAACACTTCATGGCTATATATTTCTAGCTTATATCGCAGCAATTGTATATACGATGATTAAGGTGAAATGGCCGTTTAGGTTTACGATTGGTGCCCTTCTTTCAGCATTTATCCCCTTTGGCAATTTCATTTTGGACAGACGACTCAAAAACTTGAAAACGAACTAAAAATATATTTATATGTTGAACTAATGATTCTATATAATCTCCAGCAAAGGCATCCCCGAGCGTTGTTGAGAGGATTCTTTATGCCAACATATTATAGTATAATAGATTCTGTCAAAAAAAAAGCGAAGCCCATTTCAATAAAAGAGGCTTCGCTTTTTTTAATTTGCTTACGCAAGCCTATTTACTCTTTTATCTCAATTACTGTTGAATTATTTCCGGTTCACCCTAAAAATGAAGATTAAGAATAATAAGCAATCCCCTTTCTTATTTTTCCAACAAATGGTTTATTTTCAGTATTATGATTAGATTATTGAAAGCCAGCTTTATACAAATTAATTAGATTTAAATAAAATTCTTGTTAATGGTAACTTTTTGCTTTATTATAGAAAAATGTTATGGAGTAATCCGTAATTAATGATACTTAAGGAGAGTGGTATGATGAGGAATTATACAAAAGAAGACATTCGCAAATTTGTAGGAGAAGAAAATGTGAATTTCGTTCGACTTCAATTCACAGATATTTTAGGTATGATCAAAAACGTGGAAATTCCCATCAGCCAGCTCGATAAGGCGCTTAACAATAAAATGATGTTCGACGGCTCTTCAATTGAAGGATTTGTGCGTATCGAGGAATCCGATATGTACCTCATACCAGATCTTAACACATGGATGGTGTTCCCTTGGCCCTCAGGAAAAGGAAGGGTAGCACGTCTTATCTGTGATATTTCTCTTGCCAATGGTTCTCCGTTTACAGGTGATCCTCGTGGGAATTTAAAACGTGTATTGACAGAAATGAAGGAGCTCGGATTTACTGATTTCAATCTGGGACCAGAACCAGAATTCTTCTTATTCAAGCTCGATGAAAATATGCAACCGACAATGGAATTGAATGACAACGGCGGCTATTTCGATCTTGCACCAATGGACCTTGGAGAAAACTGTCGACGAGATATCGTCTTGGAGTTAGAGGAAATGGGCTTCGAGGTTGAAGCATCGCACCATGAGTGCGCTCCAGGACAACACGAAATCGACTTTAAATATGCGGATGTTCTTACCGCTTGTGACAACATTCAAACATTCAAACTCGTCGTCAAAACAATTGCTCGTAAACATGGCTTGCACGCAACGTTCATGCCAAAACCCCTTTTCGGTGTCAGCGGATCAGGTATGCATTGTAATGTTTCCCTATTCAAAGACGGTGAAAATGCCTTTGTTGACGAAAATGGTGAATTACAATTAAGTACAACAGCATATCAGTTCATGGCTGGCGTTCTC
Source organism: Sporosarcina sp. FSL K6-1540 (assembly GCF_038620285.1). NCBI lineage: Bacteria > Bacillati > Bacillota > Bacilli > Caryophanales > Caryophanaceae > Sporosarcina > Sporosarcina sp. FSL K6-1540. Next base: position 3,815,028 of record NZ_CP152018.1, on the reverse strand, counting down.
GAACATGTTCCTGGATTTACAGCAATTACAAATCCAACAGTTAACTCTTATAAGCGACTTGTTCCCGGCTACGAAGCGCCCTGTTACATCGCCTGGTCTGCCCAAAACCGCAGCCCTCTTATCCGAATTCCAGCATCTCGGGGAATAAGCACTCGCATCGAAGTCCGTTCCGTCGACTCGGCTGCAAACCCATATCTTGCAATGGCGGCTATATTAAAAGCAGGTTTAAATGGCATTAAACGTGAACTCGAACCGCCAATGCCAGTCGACCGCAATATTTACGAAATGAAACCTTTCGAACTTCAAGAATTAGGTATCGGGACACTACCTACTGACCTTGACCATGCACTCATCGCGCTAGGTAAGGATGAAATTATCCAAGAAGCTCTTGGCAATCACATTTTCACAAACTTTATGGCAGAGAAAAAATTAGAATGGGAAAGTTACCGAATTACCGTACACCCTTGGGAAGTTGAACGTTATATGAAGATCTATTGATAAAAAGGTCTCGTAAGAAGATAACAGACTTTTAAACCATTGAAACTTCGATACCCCCGATTCGGTAATATGGGATACTCACCATTCAATGCCTCTCTTTGCGTGTTTGTACAGTAGATGCTATCGACACATAGAAATAAGCAAAAAGAGTCCACGAAAGCTCTTTTTGCTTATTTTTTAATTATTTGTATAACAAAAAGTAGTTATTAAACTCAAAAGGAAATGGAATCAGATTTTATACGTTTTGCCAATCACTATTAAATATTTTGACATACTACCTAAATTGTTGTAAATTATTAAAGTGCGAACGTTCCAAACTAAACGAATGATATTATTCGGATTTCGAGGTGCTATCTATGGAAAACGTATTTGATTACGAAGATATCCAGCTGATTCCTGCAAAGTGTGTGGTAAATAGTCGTTCTGAGTGTGACACTTCTATACTACTTGGCGGACATACATTTAAAATTCCAGTTGTACCAGCAAATATGCAAACAATTATTGATGAAAGTATCGCTATCCAATTAGCTGAAAGTGGTTACTTCTATATTATGCATCGTTTTAACCCAGAAAAACGAGCAAACTTTGTTAAAGACATGCAATCACGTAGTTTAATCGCTTCTATTAGCGTTGGTGTTAAAGATGAGGACTACACTTTTATTGTACAACTAGCTGCTGACGAACTTACACCTGAATTCATCACAATCGACATTGCTCATGGACATTCCAATGCAGTCATTAATATGATTCAACATATTAAAAAGCATCTGCCTGAAAGCTTTGTCATCGCTGGTAACGTTGGCACACCAGAAGCCGTACGCGAACTTGAAAATGCCGGGGCAGATGCTACGAAAGTTGGTATTGGACCTGGTAAAGTATGTATTACAAAAATAAAAACAGGCTTCGGTACAGGCGGTTGGCAGTTAGCTGCACTACGTTGGTGTGCGAAAGCAGCTACTAAACCTATCATCGCAGACGGCGGCATACGTACACACGGTGACATTGCTAAATCGGTACGTTTCGGTGCTTCAATGGTCATGATCGGTTCTCTATTTGCTGGACACGAAGAATCTCCCGGTCAAACAATTGAAAAAGATGGACAACGTTTCAAAGAATACTTTGGATCAGCCTCTGAATTCCAAAAGGGCGAAAAGAAAAACGTTGAAGGTAAAAAAATGTACGTCGAATATAAAGGTCCACTAATGGACACTTTAGACGAAATGCAACAAGATTTACAATCGTCCATCTCCTATGCTGGCGGTAGCAAACTTGAAGCCATCCGAACAGTGGATTATGTCATTGTAAAAAACTCCATTTTTAATGGAGATAAAGTGTACTGAAAATTTATAGCTATTAAAAATCCAATCAAGATATTTTATATCTTGATTGGATTTTCTATTTAGGGAGATCTTAATTGAATGAAAACAACATCAAGATTATTACTGACAGCTCAGTATTTTCATTTTAACTTCCATGATAAAACAAGTTCTAAATGCGTTTTGCGTACTTCAGAGTATTCAATCCACTTCGCGCATCTTTTAACAACAGCCTCATTTGTAACCCTCGCACTTAATATTACTTATTACAAAAAAATCGAAACTGCACTATACATCAATAACAATGCCATCACAATATTAAATTGCTTTCTATAATCCGAGAGGAATTTCTGAAATATCGAACCAAAAAGGCTCCAACAACAAGTGCTCATTATACCGACGAAACCTAGAAACAACGAAAATAGTAGTAAGTCAATTGTTGAACTATAATATGGAAGAATGAACGTTGCAATTACCGTAATACCATATAAAACACCTTTCGGATTGACAAACTGTAACAGCATCCCTGCCAAAAAACTGTTATATTTACCGCCCTCATCACCATTAGTACTAGTCGAACTAGTAATTATTTTGATTGCCAGATACAGCATATAGGCCGCACCTAGAAGCATCATAGGCAACTCAATTTTCGGAATGAAGTTATGTAGGATTAGATTAAAGTAACTCGATAATATCATGATGACAAAAAAACCTGCGCCTACGCCTAGGCAAAATCGAAGTGTCTTCTTAAATCCATACTGATTCGCAAATAACATCGCCATAATATTATTCGGACCTGGCGTAAAACTCATGACAAAAACATACAACAAGAATGTTAGTACTGGCATATTCGACCTCCCCCTAATGAATATGTTATACTGTCCATAACAGGCACTATAACGTTTTCTTTTTATTGTACAGTTCAGACGTTATATTGTACAGAGAAATAGGAGTGTTTTAAAAATGGAAATTCATCTTATCATTGCCAAGAATTTAAAAGCAATAAGGGAGAGTAAAAAATTAAGTCTTGAAAAAGTGGCTGAATTGACTGGTGTAAGTAAAACAATGATCGGTCAAATTGAACGTGGCGAATCAGCTCCAACCATTACAACTATCTGGAAAATAGCCAATGGTTTGAAAGTTTCTTTTACTTCACTCATCAATCACCCTCAGCCCGACACAATAATAGTATCGAAAAGTGATATTCAGATCTTGTCCGAAGATAATGGAAAATATCGAGTATACCCCCATTTTCCATTTGATGAAGACAAACGCTTTGAAGTGTATGCAGTTGAGATAGACAAAGGTGGATTCCTAAGTGCAGATTCACATATGGAGGGGACCGAAGAGCTATTAACAATTTTTGAGGGGGAGCTAACGGTACGTGTAAATTACGAGGAGTATACCATTGAAAGCGGTGATTCCATCCGATTTAAAGCCGACAGACCCCATAGCTATCATAATTCAGGAGAAACATTGACTCGTTTAAGTATGGTATTGTACTACCCAAATTAAAAAGGGGCTGTCCATGAGTTGTAAATTATCGGCTGATGGGACAGCCTCTTTGTACCAATGCAATTATTAATCTTGCCTGCTACGTTTAATTTCCTAATGCATTTCTATTCCACTCACTGTGGGATTTGCTCTATCTTTTCATGCACATGTAACTGTTTTATCCACAAGAATTGAGAAGCACTCTACACTAATCGTATTTATATATTACAATGATAATTTCTTGGAAAATCGAACCATAGCCTTGACAGTCAAGCAAAACCTATCCCGCTCAATCAAATCCATAGCTTGCAAAAGTTACTTCAATCTAAAATTAACCCCCTCTTCTGCAAATCATTTGCGGATTTGTTTAGCTACTATCTAAGCGTAAGCAATCTATATCCTTACTAATTTTGTAAAAACCAGGTTCTTAGCAAATTTAGAGAAATTTAATATAAAAAAAGGGTTTCCTACTGTACAATATATCAGTTTGACTGATGTGAACAGTTCTCGAACAGAATATTCTCCATCAGGCCCCTGAAAAATAAGCCGTTGAGATATTCTCAACGGCTTATTTTTCACTAGAAATTACACTTGATTCAATTGTTTATTTTCATTTTTTCTTGCACTGCTTTTTCAAGACGGTTCTTCTCTTTTACGAATTGTTCGTGCGATTGACTTTGTTGTTCACGTTCGAGCTGTTTTTGCGTCTGGTAATCACTGTAATTTCCTGAATAGACATGTACTACTCCGTCATTCACTTCCCATACTGTGGTAACGAGCGAGTCTAAAACAGCGCGGTCATGGCTAATTAATACTAGTGCCCCGTAGTAATTGCGCAGTTCATCGAGTAAAAAAGATATACCTTCTTGATCTAAATGCGTAGTCGGCTCATCAATCAATAGTGCTTCGTAATAATGCGTAAACAACTGTGCCAACTTCAACCTTGTTTGCTCACCACCACTTAGCTCTTCAGAATATTGCGGAACTGCCAATCTTCCAAGTAAGGCCCCGTCCGCTTCTACAACAGTGGGGCTTCCAGTTGCTCAAAGTAACCGCCCTCCACATGAAGTTTCACTGTTCCACGTGTCGGTTTAATATTATTAGCTAACAATTTCAATAATGTACTTTTCCCAGCACCATTTTTCCCAACAATACCAATCCGGTCAAATTGATGGACAGCTAACCGTTCAATTTTCAATATTTCTTTATCTAAATAAGTCATTTCAACATTTTTTATTTCCAAACAGATTTGTTCCAAATTCACTACCTCCGAAATATTATAATTTCGTACCGATAGCTAGAATCGATACGAGCTTCTATTTCAAGCTCGTATTAAAAGAATAATAAAAATTGCATGTCGCTTCCTCCTTCTTCACTTTTATAGTCACTGCCGCATTTAGAACAATAAGGAGACCTGCCGCGCTAAAGAAGACGGCTACATTCGTGAGTTCCGTAAAAAATCCAGCTAAACCTAATCCAATTGGTGCTGCCAATAACGATAGACTTGTCACAAAACTGAATACCCGTCCAAGCAATTGAGGTTCAATTTCCGCTTGGATAAAAGCATAGAATGGCGCTGAAAATAATGGACCAGCTAAACCGACTAAAAAACTCATCACTACGAACACATAGAACATCGACGGCAAAAGCAGACCGGAAATAAATAAGGAAATGCCCATCAAGATCATGCCTGCTGCCATTGTTTTAACCTTATCGAACCGATCTCCCAGTACACCTAAAAACGAAGCGCCTACAATCAAACCAATTGCAAATACGATCTCAACGATACCTGCTTCTACTACGCCTTTTTCAAAATGATTCCGTACCATAAGCGGGAAATAAGTTCCAACGGGAATGAATAGAACAGCTACAACGATCATCACGATGGTTAGCTTTAGGACAAGGCGATGTTTCACAATCGCATGATAGCCTTCTTTCATTTCAGCTATCAAGTTATCAGTGGCCATTTCTTCTGTTCTTGTTACGCTCGGAATTCGGATGAACAATAGCACGCTACAAGCGATAATAGCGCCAAAAACATCGAACAATAACACCCATTCAAGGGAGCTAACTGCCAGTAACGACACCCCTACTGCGGGTCCTGCAATATTGGTCATTGAACTCACCATCTGCCCCCAGCCTGCAACCATTGTAAGATGCTCTTTTGGTGCAAGCAATGGTACAGAAGCTTGCATTGCCGGCATATGAAAAGCAGTCGCAAGGGATCGAACAATTAACACAAGTATGACTAACGTGATATCTGGCTCGCTATAATACATCCATAAAAACAAGAATAAACTACCCAGTGCAACAATCAGATCTGCTAAAATCATCATCACTTTACGGGAATGACGATCAACAATCGTCCCTGCAAATGGACCGAGCAAGGCTTGCGGTAAAAAGCCGGCTATCCCAGCCAGTGCTAATACAAGTGGAGAACCCGTTGTATCTGTCAACCACCAAATAATACTAAATTGAACAGCGGCACTACTCAGCAATGAGAAAAACTGTCCTGTATATAACGCAATAAATTTTCGTTTCCAATTTCTATTTTCCATTATAATCGATACCTCCTGAATTTGCGTATCGATTCTTCACCGATACGAGCTTGACTTACTAAGCCCGTATCAATAGAAAAGTAACATCATCATAGTGAAATCCCTCCAAATCATAAAATCACAATGCGACTGCTTAGAAACGACTATAGCACCTGTCTCCCTGAGTCTATAAAAAAAGTACGCATTTTACTGCGTACTTAAAAAATGGTAAAGATATCTGTAGAGCGATAAAGCTTCTACTTCCTATCTAACCTAGTACGCACAACAAATAACCCCTCAAAAGAGTGGTTAACAAAATATGTACATATCGATCAGTATAGTTGTAAAAATCCCACCTCTATCGCTCCTTTCAAAGCTTAAAATTATACTAACTTGTTCCTAATGGTATGTCAATGCATATCACGTTCTTCCATCCCCTCCCAGTTGCGTTCTTGAGGCTTTCGATTTCCCTTCAATACTAATCCAACTCTATTTTTAAGACTAATGGTTTACAATACTTTTCCTTTTGCATAAAAATCATGATCCTCTTTATTCATCTCATCACCTAACGCCTATTTTATTGCAGAATCATTAGCTGACTTAACAGCATCAAGACTGTTCTTGCTTATTGGTGTCAGATTCACATTGCATACTCCTGTTTTTGGTAAATCCAGTTCCACTTTTTGTGCTGATTCAAAGTCGTACGTTAGATATTCATCTTGGGATCGACCCCTTCATAAAAAGATAATAATATATTTATATGCATTTCGGAATAAAGGTCGAGAGATGGTTTCTCCCGACCTTTATTAATTATTTATTTCCCAGTTTCAGCAAAGTACCTAATACGATCACCAATTTCATTACGAACACGTTGGAAAAAAGCCCACTTCTCTTCATTCGTTCCTTCTGCCTTTGCAGGATCATCAAATCCCCAATGATCACGCTTTACATGGGGTGGTGTCATCGGACACTTGTCAGCAGCATCCCCACAAAGCGTGACGATAAAATCTGCATCATTTAAGATTTGTGGATCAATACTATCCGAAGTTTGATTCGAAATGTCGACGCCAGCCTCATTCATGGCTTTGACAGCATTTGGATTAACTCCATGTGCTTCAATTCCAGCACTGAGAACCTGCCATTCTTCACCAAGATACTTTTTGCCCCAACCTTCAGCCATTTGGCTACGGCATGAGTTACCTGTACATAAGAAATAGAGTGTTTTTTTCGACATAATTAAAGCCACCTTTTGTGTTTTATTGTATGATTGACAGCCATAAATACAGTCCTATTAGTGTAATCAGAAGTGTAGGAACCGTTAAAATAATTCCGATTTTAAAATAGCTACCCCAAGATATCTTCACACCTTTTTGAGATAAAACATGTAGCCATAGTAAAGTGGCCAACGAACCGATTGGCGTTATTTTGGGACCTAAATCCGATCCGATGATATTTGCATAAATCAAAGCCTCGCGAATAGGACCTGTCGTAGTCGTTTCTGATATAGCTAACGCGTTAATCATGACCGTAGGCATATTATTCATAAGTGAGGACAATATCGCTGCAATAAATCCCATAGAAATCGTTGCAATAAAGAGTCCTTGATTGGCTGCCAATTGAATGACATCGCCCAATACAGCTGTAAGACCAACATTACGCAATCCGTAGACAACAACGTACATCCCAACAGAGAAGAAAACGATGGCCCAAGGTGCCCCTTTAAGTACTTGCTTCGTGTGTACAGCTGGACTTCTTTGTGCCATGGCCATAAAGAATATCGCCGTAAGCCCAGCAATAATAGAAACAGGCAATCCCGTAAACCCACTAGAGAAATAACCTAAGAGTAATACGCTTAAAATCAGCCAAGTTAGTCGGAACATTTTTATATCCTTGATAGCATCCTTCGGTTCTTTTAAATCCGAGACATCATAGTCTTTAGGAATACTTTTACGGAAGAATAACAACAACACTAAAATGCTCGCAACTAATGCAAATAAATTCGGAACAATCATTCTGGTTGCATATTCAACAAATCCGATACCGAAAAAGTCTGCTGAAACAATATTGACTAAGTTACTCACAACTAATGGCAACGAAGTGGTATCAGCTATAAAACCACTGGCAATAATAAATGGAAAAATCATCTTTTCATTGAAATTCAAATTTCTTACCATTGCAAGAACAATTGGCGTTAGTATTAATGCAGCCCCATCGTTTGCGAACAAAGCCGCAACAACTGCACCTAAAATACTGACGTAAACAAACATGCGAATCCCACTGCCTTTAGCTAATCTAGCCATATGTAAGGCAGCCCACTCAAAGAATCCGATTTCATCTAAGATCAATGAGATGATTATAATGGCGATGAAAGCAAGAGTGGCATTCCATACAATCCCTGTAACATCAATAACGTCTTGAAAGTTAACCACTCCTACTAATAAAGCGATTATTGCTCCAATACAAGCGGACCATCCAATTGATAAATTTCTAGGCTGCCAAATAACAAAAATAATTGTAATGATGAATATCAATGATGCCATTATTACTGAAACCAACGCCCTTTCCCCTTCCTACTCGCAGCAAACTCTAAGCCCTTGCGCTTCCAGTCTAGCTATAGACTCATTCTGTTCAGGAAGCTGTTCAAGAATGCTTTGAATAAACGGATAGTCTTCATGATTTTTGTTAATCGAGAAGAAAATCCATTGTCCTCTACGTTCTTCTTTCACTACCTTAATATCTCTAAGTTTACGCAAGTGTTGGCTGATTGCTGGCTGACTCATATTAAAAATCTCAACAAATTCACACACACAGCATTCATGTGACTTGAGTAGCTGCATCATGGTCAAACGGGTTGGATCTCCGAGTAATTTTAAGAGTTGCGATGCTTGCTGCATATCAATCGTTACTGTTTCATTCATTAGTCAACCCTCCTCAGATCATCATATAAGAATATACTTATATTCACAAGTGAATTATTCTACTTAACTATATTATATTGGGTTTTACTCGAAAGAAATTTTGTTAGGACATGACCAAAAGATATTAAACCGATTTAAAGTTCCAATTTGTTGTTTGTATTTCTATTTAGTGAACCTCTTATTCTAAACGCCAAATAATACCCTTTTGATTTTCAAGTAAGCATTATTTGGCGTTTAGGGAAAGGATTTCCCACGCCATTATCGGATTTATTAACATATTAATCAGAATATCCGTAATTCTCTACTCTCTTTTTCATCACCTTCGCCATTTGTTGGGAACTTGTTTCTTCTTCCCCATGCAGTTTATCAACGATGTTAAGATAATCCTCCTCATTGCGATTCTGACTTAATTTATAGGCAGCTTGAATTTCTCCTACTTTAATTTTAAATCCAACAATTCCTTTTAGTTCTTTTTCTACTAACTGAGGAGATAGTTTGTTCCATAAAACCGGATTCTTTCGATGCTTCTCGTATTTTTGTAGCATCATTATTAGGTCTTGTTTTAACTCTTCCTCATCCAAAATGCTCGCAATGCCATATACATGTACGGCTTGATAATTCCATGTTGGAACATTTTCATGCCCGTACCAAGAAGAAGAAATATAAGCATGTGGCCCCTGGAACATAACTAGTACATCATCACAGCCTTCGAATGTTCTCCATTGTGGATTCCCATATGCCATGTGCCCGGTAATATAATAATCATCTCCTTTTTTATTTAGCGCCAAAGGTAAATGACTAGCAATTGGTTTATTTTGTTTTATTGTAACAATAGTTCCAAATGAGTTCTCTTGAACAAATTCTTTAATTTCATCTACGTCTGTAACTTTAAAATACTTGGGAATATACATGATTAACCTCCTCTTTGATTACTAAAATGGCATTCATTGCCACATTAATTGAAAATGATTGGTATGCAGATTTCATAATTCAAACACGTAGTACCGACCTAGATACACTCATACAATAAATCCCATTGAATTCGATTTGGTACCTTCGCAAAAATAAGAAGACCGATCCTGTCTTTAAGGTTTAAATACTAATCCAATTTCCTCCAAAGAGTTTCTAAGTATAGGCAGAGAAGCTGGGCCAATACCGTGAAATTGTAAAATTTCTTTTTCGCTAAACATTGATAGTTGTTGTAACGTTCCAATACCGTGATGCTCAAACGCTCTCCTTGCAGGTGCTGAGAGCTTTGAGAGAAATCCCTTGTCCGGCTCACGTTCTTTCTCGCATATCGGACAGCTTGGACAATCACTACTTTTATAATAGTTGTGTCCGTTGCTGCATATTCGTAAACTCCTGTTTGAAGTTCCCATTGTAAAATGTCTCCTTCCTTAAAATCTATATTCCCTTAATTATAGAATACTTCGAGTATACTTTTTATTGAATGATACCAGGTTCTGAAACCATTAGTCATTCAAAGAGACTCGTGTACTCCGAACTTATTTCTTGATTAATTCCGTAATGATTTTGTTTACCATCTTATCCATTTTGGATGATTCATATCTCCGCATCCAAGAAAAAATTTCCATACCTTTAATCTGTCTTGAAGTACGGCTTCATTGCGATCACCATATGCGCTAAACGAGTACGAATGAAGCTCTCTACTTTAGATTTCCCTTAATGAACCCGTACAGTTTCAACTCCCCTTGTACATTTATGCACTATTATCAATAATATGAGTTTTTTTATTTTCCTAGGAGTTTAAGTACATTCCTCAACAAACTTCCATATATCATTTCATTTATTTCTATAAATCCAGTTTACACTCAACTGTTTCATTAAATAAGCCCTTTTACAACGAAACACCCCTTTGGATAAATATCCAAAGGGGTGTTTCGTAACTTTTTTATAAACGTCGCATTTTTTTACAAACATCGCGACTTTATTTTAAATCCACAACTTTATTTCAAAGCTACATCACATCAAAAAAATTGATACTCAAACTAACCTCACTCCACCGTAACTGATTTTGCTAAATTACGAGGTTTGTCAACGTCGCATCCTCTATGAAGAGCAGCGTAATAGCTAATTAGCTGCAAGGGGATAACGGCAACAAGAGGTGTAAGTAAGGCATGCACTTTGGGCAGAACAAAACGATCATTCTCTTCTTCCAACCCTTCCATTGACAGTATGCAAGGATTCGCTCCGCGCGCGACAACTTCTTTAACATTACCACGAGTGTTGAGACTCACCGCTTGTTGTGTAACAATTGCAAACACGGGTGTGCCCTCTTCAATCAGCGCAATCGTCCCATGTTTTAATTCCCCACCTGCGAAGCCCTCTGCTTGAATGTAGGAAATTTCTTTTACTTTAAGTGCACCTTCTAAGCTAACGTAATAGTCTAGGTTCCGCCCGATGAAGAAAGCATTTCGAGAAACTGCTAAGAATTCATGTGCGATTTGCTCCATTTCCTCTTTTGAATCCACAAGTGTTTGGATTGCATTCGCTGTGATGGCAAGCTCTTTCTTCAAGTCAATTTCTACTGTTTTCCCTCGTTTTTTGGCCACAACATAAGCTGCGATAGCAAGAACTGCTACTTGAGCTGTATATGCTTTTGTCGAAGCTACGGCAATTTCCGGACCAGCGTATAACAGTAATGTATGATCCGCTTCACGAGAAAGTGTGGAGCCTGTAGCGTTTGTTAACGTAATGCTTGGGTAGCCTAACGCTTTTATTTTCACCAATACTTGACGGCTGTCCGCAGTCTCTCCAGATTGTGTAATGAAAAGAAATAACGGTTTTTCCGAAAGAAGTGGCATGTTATAGCCAAATTCACTTGAAATATGCACTTCAACCGGAATACCAGCAATTTTTTCAAAATAGTGCTTGCCGATTAGACCAGCGTGATAGCTTGTGCCCGCTGCAATTATATAAAGACGGTCAGCTTCGTTAAACGCATTTACAATATTCTCATCCATTGCAAGTTCACCTTGCTCGTTTTCATATGCTTGAAGAATTTTACGAATAACACCTGGCTGTTCGTCCATTTCTTTCAGCATAAAGTGAGGGTACGTGCCTTTCTCAATATCACTCATATCAAGCTCTGCTGTAAAAGGTGCACGGTCAATAGTTTCGCCAGCCAATGTCATCAGTTCGATTGCTTGTTTACGAACAATGACAACTTCTTGATCATGTAGTTCAACGTATTGGTTTGTTACTTGTAACATCGCCATCGCATCAGAAGCAACCACATTGAAGTTGTCTCCAACTCCTATTAATAATGGGCTCTTGTTTTTGGCAACAAAAATAGTGTCTGTCTCATCAGCATCTAACATGGCGATTGCATAGGAACCATGGAGTAAAGACAGTGTGTGACGGAAAGCTGTTTCAGTAGTCATACCATCTTTAACAAACTTTTCAACAAGTTGTACGATAATTTCTGTATCCGTGTCAGAAATCATTTGAACGTCCTGTAAATATTCTTTTTGAAGGTTATGATAATTCTCGATTACACCATTATGCACAAGTGTAAACCGACTCGATGTACTTTGATGTGGATGTGCATTCGTTTGATTTGGAACGCCATGAGTCGCCCAGCGTGTTTGACCAATTCCAGTTGACGCTAACACTGTTGAATCCACTGCTGCACGTAGGTCTGCAATACGTCCTTTTTCTTTTATAACAGTAACACCTTTTTCATTGCGGAGTGCGATTCCCGCCGAGTCATACCCACGATATTCTAACCTTTCAAGTCCCTTTAATAGAATTTCTTTCGCATCTAAATCACCAATATAACCTACTATTCCACACATATTTTTTCCTCCGATATTTGCAAAATAAGCAATACTTAACTACACCTCAGCTGAATTAGCGAAGTGTCCTTACATATTGCTTGAATGATTTTGCCTTTTTGCTCCTTTGTCCATTCGATTGCTCAAATGATTTACTAGCAAAAAATACAACCGGGCAATTGCGATTGGGAGGCTTCCGCCGAAAGTTCGATACTCCTCCACCTCGTCTGCTGAAAATTAGTAACGTCCGATTTCTTCAGCACTGGCGCTTTAACTGTTTTCCGATTTACATTTAACGCGCGATTTTCACTCCTTTTACACGCGGTGACCAATAGCTTATCTAGTACTAGTAGCTATGAATCAACTTTATCATCTTACATAACTTGCTGTTTTTTTGTCAATAAATAAAGAGAGTAAGACTAGATTTTTTTCTAATCCCCCTATTCACTAATATATGCAGAATGATAGTGAGATCACAACAGTTTTGGGAAATCAAAAAAATCAGTCACTTTCGTTAAATGGCTGATTACTCGTCCTATATTCAATTGGTTTAAGAACAAAAAGTCAGTCAAGATTAATTAGCTTTTGTATCAAAGTATCCTGCTATCCCGATGTCATACAAGGGAATAATTTGATTCTAATAACACAAGCGGTTCTCTTACTTATCTAGTTGTAACTACACTATAATTATCAGTTACTGCTTACTCAAACATATAATTCTATTCATTTTAATAGCTAGCTTTTGTGTAACATTTCAAAGTTATTAGACTGAAAGAGATGGAAAACCCGCACGACTCCACAACCATAAAGGGGTATGAACATCAATTGGAGATAACTCACTATCAATTAGTGCCTTTTCCCATGATTTAGCAACTATCTGTCTATTATCCGACGAACCATCTAATACCTCAGAAGAACATAGACCTAAATTTACGCTAGCTTTCAAAATATGCGTATCAGGAGCTATTGTAATCAATTCTCGAGACCTCCAGCAAACTCCCGTATACCTTTCCATGGCATATAACCAGTAATTGAAAATCTTAGGTCCAGAAAGATATGGAAATTCTGGCTTTCTATTGATTTCCATAATGCTTTTTAAGATGGCTATATCAAATTGAGCAGATTCAATCAATCCTATTACGTCACCTCTTTGAGATGATTGAGTTATTCCCTTAGACACACGTTGCCAAATTTCCGGGTGGCGATTGGGTTGTAAAGCAACTCGGTAATAAACCAAAATACTACGTAATTCATCCAAATTACTTTCAGATACGACTTTTGGATTAAAGATCCAACGAGAACTTTTATCCAAATAAGCTTGTGCAACCGACTCCCATAATTTATATGAGTTTCTTTGATAATTTAAAGCCATTCCTAATGTCAGTACATTCATTAAATCATCTTTGGGAACAATTCCAATCAGAGCATCCTCTGGCATTATTTCACCACCAAGCAACCCTTCAGCATGCATTTGTATTAGTAATTTCACATTTCCAATAAAGGTTTTGTTTTCCATTCGATCCTCCGAACCTATTTCAACTATTATTTCTATAATCTCATTTGTCGTAATCCCAATGTTTGTAGGTACAATTTCACTTTTCTCCAAATTTAACTATGCTCAAGTTCACTTTTTATCGCTGTAATAATCGCTCCATCAATCGGATACATGAAGCTCCTGTTAACACGGACAGCCGACCCAAAATGAACTTCTTCTATCCCTGTTGCAGACACCAATGAAGACAGCGTTTCAGGGTTCATACCATTCCCCGCTAAAATTAGGACAGAAGTATCTTTAGACTTGTCCACCAACTTTTTCAGCTGTTCAGCAGCTTCTGGCGCTGGTGCTTGTCCCCCTGAAGTCAAAATCCGCTGAATCTGTGGGAAACGAGCAATGACTTCTAAAGCTTCCAGCTGATCTTCTATCTCATCAAATGCACGGTGAAAAGTGACTTTCATCTCTCCAGTTTCCTCCAACAAACGTGAGAGGGCATCCGTATTCACTTTACGCTCTTCAGTTAGTACTCCAACAACAACTCCCGCAGCTCCCGCACGTTTAATATGGCGAATGTCAGCTATCATTACAGCTAAATCGTTGTCATCATAGTGAAAAGTTCGACTATGTGGCCGAACGATTACATGGACTGGAATATTTACACCTGCAACCACTGCTTCCACCAATCCCAAACTTGGCGTTAGGCCACCTTCAGTCAAAGCTGCGCAAAGTTCCAATCGGTCGGCACCACTTCGTTCTGCAGCAATTGCATCCGTCAAACTTGTAGCTATAATTTCTAACATCATTTTGGTTACACCTCCTATGAATGCATTTTATTTTTGTAAATCAAATACGACTTTTCTTTCCCCGACAATCACATTATTATCATTTATAATTTCTTTTGGCGCTAACTTATACAAACGCTCAATCGTTTCATGGTTTTCATAACCGATCTGCTCCAAAATAGATGCAATAATGATTGGCCACACAAGCTCGGATCCATCCATTACTTTTAATGCAAAGCCCATTCGCTCATTCTTAAGTGCAAAACCATACACGCCCTTAGCTCCACCTTTAGCAACGATATTTGGGTCCGCCAATAAAACAGAGCAAATGAAATCATGACTCGCAATCATTTCCGGATGTGCATTCATATAGCGAGTAATTTTAACGACAGCTTCTCTCATTTCTCGTTGCTGAATCAAATCTGGACAAGCAAGTTTCAGGTACGCTTGAGCAATGTTCTGAAGCGGCATTGCATACACAGGGAATCCACATCCATCAATTCCAATGCCAAAGTCTTTCTTCGGATAATTGGCCATATCAGCCATCGCGGCCAAGCTCAGCTGCTGTACCGGATGTTCCAACTTCCAATAACCGTCAATGTCGTATCCCAGCACTTTTGCCAAAGCGATAAAACCGCTATGCTTTCCTGAACAGTTATGGTAAAGCTTTCGCTGCTTCCCGTGCTTTCGATGATAGTCCGCTTTTGGTTCTTCATTCAGCGGATAGGTTGGACAGCAATAAAATTGCTCTTCATTAATTCCGACCTTTTGTAAAATCGAATCCAGCGCCTCAATGTGATAGTCTTCTCCACGATGCGAAGCAGCAAATAAAGTAGCTTCTTTGGATGTAAGTCCGAACTTGTCATCTACTCCATTTTGAATAACTGGAATCGCCTGAAATGGTTTTGCTGCCGAACGAAGAAATGTCATATGATTTTCGTTGCCAACAGAATAAAGGATATCGCCATCTGCATTGATTCCACAAATAACACCCATATGAACGTTTTCTAAAATGTCATTACGATATTCTTCCACTATTACTTGTTGGTCCACTGTTTATTCCCTCCACTTGCTCGTTATGAAAGAATTCCCTACAGGTGGTAGCTCATCACAATGAGTTCACCACTTCTCCCCATCTCCCGAACGCCTTCATCAATATAGCCACACTTTTTATACAGGGCTTGAGCTATCTCATTTTTAATATTTACAGCTAGTACGATCTCATCAATGCCAATAAAATTACTTCTAACAAATTCTGGTATAAGCATCAATGCTTTCTTCCCATAACCTTTACCTTGCTGATGAAAATCCGTTGAAAAGCTTCTAATTAATATAGCATCGTCATTAGGAGAAAAAGGGTTAACCCCTTCACCTTTATGTAAGCTAAAGAACGTTACAAGTTGCTCATTTTCTACCGCTAAAATCGAATAGCGATTCTCTTCCGTATTCGAAAGATCAATAGAATCTTTTGGGGTTCCCGTAAATCGTTGCTGTTCGCTAGTTAGTGTATAGTTTTCTATGAGTTTAGCAAAAGCATGATTATAAAAATGCAGTTTCATGTATTCTACTCCCTTCCACAAAAGTACGTACGTTCCAGTTAAGAAGTTCTATGTATGCCATTAACATAATAACCAATTACTTAAATGACTACGTCACCTCCTGCGTTTACTGAGAACCGATTATTCCAAAGAGTTAAATTCCATTATATCAGCACTTGCCCTAACAAACTTAAATTATTTCATTACAATTAAAGGATTACCATTTACCAACATTTGCAAGAAAATCCCAACACTTATAAGCAATAAAAAAAAGACTCCAAAATTTATGGAGTTCCTCCTTTGCAGTGCTTCATGACAAAACAAATATGTGAATCTACCTATATAATGGCACCTCCCATTTCTCTTTGTCTTCTTCATACTAAATACAGTTTTTATGATTTTTTGTTTTTCTCCAAGACTTTGAATGACAATGCCACCCGTGAAGAGTCAGCATATTCACTTGCTATAACGAGTTTAAGATACAAATCAATTCATTTTTTGATGAAATAAAAAAAGAACATCCCACTCCATTTTTTCAAATGAGTAGGATGTTCTTTATAAAAATATGGATCAATCTTTGCTAGTATAATACGCATTTAAATCATAATAATATTTATTCAATGAAGAGGTAGACACTTCAAACCATTCAGCAATCTCTTTCACAGTTATCGTAAGAGGTTCAAATAAGGCATTTTCTTGGCCAAATCGAATTGCTCCAGCTGCAATCGCCACTTCTTTACGTGCGTTCGGCTGCTGTTCTACTAAATAATCTTCTATTATTTCTATTAATTGCTCAGATTCACGTTCATTTTCCTCTAAAAACTCTATTGCTTTTTGGAGTACACCCGCTTCAAAGTTTGTAAATTCTCCTCCGTCGTAGCCATCCTCACCAAGTAGCTTCCAAAATGCAATTCCATTTTCTTTTAAAAATGAGGGAACAGATTGTTCTTCTTGTGATTCAAATTGCTTCACAAATCTCCCGAATGCTTTTGTATAATCGGTTGGGAAGAAAATCAAGCTTGAAATCGCCAAATAGTGATTATCTTTGGATGAGCCATCCGGTAAAATGAAGCAATACACATGGACGCCTACTGGAACAGGCTTTTCACTTTCACGTCGTAAACGTATCGTTTCGTCTTCTAATATATTTTTAATGGACATATATGTATCATCTACAGCTACTACTTCTCCAATGAAAATACGTGGATCAGACCATGTTTCTAACACTTTCACTACAGATGGACGGATAATTTTCTTTTGTTGTTTCTTCATATAATTCGTCCAAATGTCCGGTTTGTGATGGAAAAAGAATTCATCCATGACAATCGCTTCAATCATTTCCTCGACTAAATATTCCTTAAGTGGCTCACTCCATTTTTTCACCAAGCTCAAGAATTCATTTAGGTCACGTTTTTCAGGATACTCTTCATAAAACGCTTGCAAAATTCTTTCAAGCTCTTCCGATTGCACTTCTTCTATTGAAAATGTCGCTTTCGATTCACAACATTTTTTATATTTTTTCCCACTGCCACAGAGGCATGGATCATTACGTCCAATCACATAAACACGTCCTTTAACTAATTAAGAATACATTTAAGTGTAACATGACTATACAAAAATAATAAGTGTACATTTTAGTTTGCCAGTTTGGTGTATTCATCTACAACGTGTGTATTTACGGTACTATAAATGTAGAAATAAAGAACCTTATTGAATTCGCTACGACGCTAGGGCTTCGACTGCCCCTTGTAAAGCTCCTTCGCTCAGTTTATATTGGTATGGATTTATAACTCTTCCCTAATCAGAATCAGTTTTGAAGATAATTATTAGAACAATGGATACTCATCTATACTACGACACACGTCCTTTAAAATAATCAAAAAAACGACTGTCAGGGCTTTTGCCCGTTAAGTCGTCTGTCCTCTTTTTGCAGTGAAAGAACTCGCTTCTCTCCACTTGTCATTCTCCTAGGCTTTATTTGTCTTCGATGCTCCTCAATAATCGCCTGTAAATTCACAACATCTATCATGCAATATTCCCTCCGTTTCATACTCACTCAATAGCGTATGAACTACAAGCGGAATGGATACACTTTATTAACATGTTGTATTTTTCTGAAAATACAGCCACGAAAGATATTATTCCCATCTTTTACCGTGTCAGATAAATTATCTAACGCAAAGTAATCTTTAAAATACACATACTCTCGTTAAGAATTCCTTGTATTAAGAATAATCAAAATTAGTTTCCCAGGAAATAATCTTCTAACATTTTGAAAGCATCCTATTTCCCGAAGAACAAAATTAATTAATAAATAAATTTTTACAATTAATATATATTACAAAAATATTAATTCTCCATTTTTATTTACACTACTTCAACCTATTTTCTATCCCATTTTTTTCACAGTCAACTAACACTGAATTTAAAAACTATTGACGAAAGATTAAACTTTAGTTTACACTTTTCATGAAGCTCCTTTTAATAGTATAGGTAACTGATTTAGTCGTCGTTTCCTTACTACTAATTAGGGGCATTTTTTCGCAAGTAATTAATAATATTTTAAAGTAGTTCCACTTTTTTTCTACTGCAACTCTAGTGAATGCCTACTAAATATTTTATCTGCATATACCTATATCAACCGAGCGTAGGCCCCTTACAAAGGGTAGCCGAAGCCTTAAGACTGGCCGCGAAGCTGCTTGGCTTAAGGCGAGAGGCATCCCCTAGCGCCGAAGCGAATTCAATGGGATTCTTTATTTTAATTTATGAAGAATAAATTCTATTGACTAAGAAATGTTATACTTTATAATAAGATTTGTTTTACATGAAAGGCGTGATGGTAGGGTTGGAAAATAAGCTGAAGCTTTATGGCTTTAACAACCTCACAAAGACTCTTAGCTTCAACATCTATGATGTTTGCTATGCGAAAAGTGAGCGGGAGCAAAGTGAATATATTGCTTATATTGATGAGCAATATAATTCCGATAGATTAACCAGTATCCTGTACGAAGTGACAGATATTATCGGGGCACATGTCTTGAATGTCAGTAAACAGGATTATGATCCACAAGGTGCAAGTGTGACCATTCTTATTTCGGAGGAAGCCTTTCCTATCGCATTGATTGATGAATCGTGTAATAAAGGTGAACGTACCATTTTGGGAACTCGTAAAACAGTCGTTGGTCACCTGGATAAAAGTCACGTTACCGTTCACACATATCCGGAATATCATCCCGATAATTCTATCGCTACTTTTCGAGTCGATATTGATGTTTCAACGTGCGGCACAATTTCCCCGTTGAATGCACTTGATTATCTGATCGGGAGTTTCGACTCAGACATTATTACAACTGATTACCGAGTGCGTGGATTTACACGCAATATGGAAGGCGAAAAATTGTATATAGATCATTCTATAGAGTCCATTCGGGATTATATTGACAGCAATACATTGCTGAAATACCATTGGAAAGATATAAATGTACACCAATCCAATATCTTTCATACAAAGCTACTTATCAAAGACATAAACCTGCAGGACTATTTGTTCAATACAGATGTCTCGGAGCTACCTCTTAATGAAAGGCTCGAAATCACAACCATGCTACGAAAAGAGATGACTGAAATTTTTAATGGTTCTAATATAGATGAATGAGGGGTGATTACGTGACACATCTTTTGCAACATAAAGCCCCCATAATGGAGGCGCTGAATCAATACAAATCAATGCGCGTCGTCCCTTTTGACGTTCCAGGTCATAAACGTGGAAGAGGTAATCCTGAATTAGCTGCATTTTTAGGTGAACAATGCTTGAGTATGGATGTCAATTCCATGAAACCACTTGATAATCTCTGCCACCCTGTTTCGGTTATAAAAGAGGCAGAAGAATTAGCAGCTCAAGCATTTAATGCTAAGCACGCCTTTTTCATGGTGAATGGTACCACATCTGCAGTACAGGCAATGATCATGACGGCATGCAAAGCTGGGGATAAAATCATTATGCCACGCAATGTACATCGCAGTGCGATTAATGCCCTCATTTTAAGTGGTGCCGTTCCTATCTATGTTAATCCGGGCGTACACAGTGAACTTGGCATTCCTTTAGGAATGGCCGTAAAAGATGTAGAACAAGCTATCTTAGAAAACACAGATGCTAAAGCCATTCTCATCAACAATCCTACTTATTATGGGATTTGTTCAAACCTGCAAGCTCTTACCGATCTTGCACATCAACACGATATGCTCGTCCTTGTCGATGAGGCACATGGTACTCATTTTTACTTTGGTGATAATCTTCCCGCTTCTGCTATGTCAGTTGGTGCTGATATGGCATCCGTTAGTATGCACAAATCCGGCGGGTCATTGACACAAAGCTCTTTTTTGTTGATAAACAATGACGTAAGCGAAGGTTATACGAGGCAGATTATCAATTTGACACAAACGACAAGCGGATCTTATTTACTGCTCTCTTCCCTGGATATCTCGAGAAGAAGTTTAGCGCTTAACGGAAAAGAGATATTTCAAAAGGTTGCCGAAATGGCACACTATACAAGGACTGAAATCAATAAGATTGGCGGCTATTACGCCTATTCGAAAGAATTGATTAATGGAGATACGATTTTCGACTTTGATGTTACGAAACTTTCGGTGGATACCCGCGACATTGGCTTAGCCGGAATTGAAGTCTATGACATTCTTAGAGATGAGTATGATATTCAAATTGAATTTGGCGATATCGGTAATATTTTGGCTTATATTTCTGTCGGTGACAGGCATCTAGATTTGGAACGGTTAGTCGCAGCACTCGCTGAAATAAAACGCCGCTATTCTAAGAATAAAAACAGCGTTTTCATCCATGATTACATTCGTCCGCAAGTTGCTTTCACACCGCAAGAAGCCTTTTATGCGCCTAAGCAAAAGTTGCCCATTTCGGAGAGCGCAGGTTATATTTCCAGTGAATTCGTTATGTGTTACCCCCCAGGTATCCCGATTTTGGCGCCTGGTGAACGAATTACAGAGGAAATTTTGGATTTCATTCAATACTCCAAAGATAAAGGCTGTTTCTTAACAGGTACTGAAGACAGCGACATTGCAAATATTAATGTGTTGAAGGAGTTGGCGAAATGAATTTATGGTATACAGAAAATCATTCGCCTAATGTCCGTTTTTCATTGGAAGTGGAAGAGCACCTCTACACGGGTAAAAGTGATTTTCAAAAAATCGATATTTTACAAACGTCGGAGTTTGGCCGTGTTCTTACACTAGATGGACTCGTAATGTGTACTGAAAAAGATGAATTTATATATCACGAGATGATTACGCATGTAGCAATGGCAACCAATCCGACTATAAAAAAAGTACTAGTCATTGGGGCTGGTGATGGTGGAACAATCCGTGAATTGTCTGCTTACCCAACTATTGAACAAATCGACATGGTTGAAATTGATAAGATGGTTGTTGATGTCTGCAGAGAATATTTACCGCAGACAGCCTCGAAATTAGATGACCCGAGGGTTAATCTGTACTTTGAAGACGGGCTAAAATTTGTTCGTAAAATCGAAAATGATTATGATTTGATCATTGTGGACTCGACAGATCCATTCGGTCCAGGTGAAGGGCTATTCACAAAAGAATTCTACGGCAACTGTTATAAAGCGCTGAAAGAAGATGGAATTCTTGTGAATCAACATGAAAGTCCCTTTTACGCTGAGGATGCGCTTGGTATGAGGAAAGCACACCAAAAAATCGTGGGCTTCTTCCCTGTTTGTAAAGTTTATCAATTTCACATGCCAACTTATCCATCCGGTCATTGGTTGTTTGGTTTTGCGTCAAAGAAATTTGACCCTATTCAAGATTTGGATGCAACAGCATGGAATGACCTTGACCTGAAAACAAGGTATTACAATACAGACATTCATGTTGGTTCATTTGCACTTCCAAACTATGTAAAGGAGCAATTAAAAGATGTTGAATAGAAATGTTGAAACGTTTATTGGTTGTGACAATGAGTATGAAGAATCGAAAATCGTTATTTTTGGGGCTCCATTTGACTCTACAACTTCTTTTCGTCCTGGTACACGCTTCGCAAGTAAAGCAATGCGTGGTGAATCGTTTGGAATTGAGACGTATAGCCCTTATCAGGATAAAGACTTAGAGGATATCGCTGTATTTGACGGTGGCGATTTAGAATTAAGTTTTGGGAACACGACAAGAGCATTAGGACAAATTGAAGATTTCACAACTCAAATTTTGGATGACGGCAAGATTCCCTGCATGATTGGCGGGGAACATCTGGTGACACTCGGTGCAATGCGTGCTGTTGCCAAAAAACATCCTGACCTTCATGTCATTCAATTTGACGCACATGCAGATTTACGTGAGGACTATCTTGGGGAAACCCTTTCTCATGCCACCGTTATTCACAGAGTATGGGACTTACTCGGAGACGACAAGATCTTCCAATTCGGTATCCGCTCTGGAGACCGCAGTGAATTCCAATGGGGTAAAGACCATGTGTTTACGAACAAGTTTAACTTTAACGGATTAGAAGAAGTCGTTGAAAAGCTTAAAGGTAAACCAGTCTATTTAACCATCGATTTGGATGTATTGGACCCTTCTGTATTTCCTGGAACAGGTACACCTGAAGCCGGCGGAGTCAGCTTTATGGAATTACTGAATGCCATGTTAACAGTAAGCGGCCTCAATATTGTTGCTTGTGATGTAAACGAGCTATCTCCGATTTACGATCAAAGCGGTGTCTCGACAGCGGTAGCATGTAAAGTACTACGCGAATTGTTATTGGCAATTTGAATTCGGTGGCAGTAACTGGCACCGGGGTGTGGCGTTTGGATACATGTACAAACTGAGCGTAGGCGCCTTAAAAGGGATAGCCAACCGAACAACGAAGAGTTCGGTTTGTATAATTTCTGAGTACTTTGCAGAAATTATACAGTTAATGTCCAGAGGTTATTTCCTTTAGGTTCAAGGATATCTCGACTAATCTTGGCGGGAGGCATCCCCTAGCGCCGCAGCAGATTTGAAGGAATTCTTTACTTCAACTTTTCAATCTAAAAAAAACTATATTATAGGCGGGTGTTCATTATGGGAAAAGCGTTAATTATTGGTGCTGGTGGAGTTGCAGGAGTAGTTGTTCATAAATGTTGTCAGGTTCCTGACGTATTCGAAGAAATCTGTATCGCAAGTCGTACAGTATCTAAATGTGATGCGTTAAAAGAAAAACTGGATGGCGGCCGTACTAAAATTCAAACGGCGCAAGTAGATGCTGATAATGTGGAAGAACTGGTTGAACTTATTAATAAATTCCAACCAGATATCGTCATTAACGTTGCATTGCCATATCAGGATTTAACGATCATGGATGCATGTCTTGCTACTGGCGTTGACTATGTCGATACTGCAAACTACGAACCTCTTGACGAAGCTAAGTTTGAATACAGCTGGCAATGGGCTTACAGAGAACGTTTTGAAAAAGCTGGCATCACTGCACTACTTGGAAGTGGCTTCGATCCGGGCGTTACAGGTGTCTTCTCTGCGCATGCACTAAAACATCATTTCGATGAAATTCATACGATTGACATTGTGGACGCAAACGCTGGTGATCACGGCTATCCGTTCGCTACTAACTTTAATCCTGAAATTAACATCCGTGAAATCACAGCTAATGGAAGCTATTTTGAAAATGGTGAGTTCATCGAAACTGAACCATTATCAATTAAACGTGTCTATAATCTTCCTGAAATCGGTCCAAAAGATGTTTACTTATTACATCACGAGGAACTGGAATCCCTTGCACTCAATATTACAGGTATCAAAAAAATTCGTTTCTGGATGACGTTCTCAGAGAACTATTTGAACCACTTAAAAGTGCTTGAAAACGTTGGAATGACTTCTATTGAACCAATCCTTTTCGAAGGGAAAGAAATCGCTCCCCTTCAATTCTTAAAAGCTGTGCTACCGGATCCAGCTTCTCTTGGGCCAAGAACAATAGGAAAAACGAATATCGGCTGTATTTTCCAAGGTATCAAAGACGGCGAAGAGAAAACGTATTATGTTTACAATATTTGTGACCATCAAGAATGTTACAAAGAAGTAGGTTCACAAGCAATTTCGTATACAACAGGTGTCCCTGCAATGATCGGTGCGATGCTGGTAATGACGGGTAAATGGAAGAATCCTGGCGTACACAATATCGAAGAGTTCAATCCTGATCCATTCATGGAAGCACTCAACAAATATGGTCTACCATGGCAGGAAAGCTTCAATCCTGAATTGATTGACTGAGGAGGGCTTGAAATTGAATATTGATTTAAATGCACTCCCCTCCCCCTGCTATGTAGTGGACGAAGGATTGCTTATTAAAAACTTGGAAAAAATGAAGTCTGTTATTGACCAGACGGGCTGTAAGATTCTACTTGCTCAAAAAGGATTTTCGATGTTCTCAGTTTATCCGTTAATCGGAGAATACTTGAACGGGGTAACATCTAGTTCCGTACACGAAGCAAGACTAGGCTTCGAAGAAATGGGCAAGGAAGTACACACCTACGCCCCTGCCTTTTCGGAAACAGAGATTGATGAGATTCTTTCTTATTCAGATCACATCGTCTTTAATTCGTTTCAACAATATAATCAATTCAAAGAAAAAATTAAAAACCATCCAAAACAAATAGAAATTGGACTTCGCATTAATCCTGAATACTCTGAAATCGAAGTCGATATGTACAATCCTTGTTTTTCGCATTCAAGGTTTGGCGTTACGCTTGAGAATTTTGAAGCGGACCAACTTGAAGGCATCGATGGCTTACACTTCCATACGATGTGCGAACAAAACTCTGATACGCTGGAGCGCACCGTGCAAGTTGTCGATGAAAAGTTTGGGGAATACATTAAAAATATGAAGTGGATCAACTTCGGCGGTGGGCATCATATCACAAGACCCGATTATGATATCGAAACACTTATCCGTTCGATACTGTTTATGAAGAATAAATACGGTGTACAAGTGTATTTAGAGCCTGGTGAAGCTGTTGCATTGAATACTGGCTATCTTGTTGCGACTGTTTTGGACACCCTCCACAACGGTATGCCAATTGCTATTTTAGATACTTCAGCAGCATGTCATATGCCTGATGTACTGGAGATGCCCTATCGCCCTGAAATCATTGGTGCAGGAATGCCAAACGAAAAGGCTTACACCTATCGATTCGGTGGACCTACTTGCCTAGCTGGAGACGTCATTGGCGATTATTCTTTTGATGAGCCATTAAAGCCTGGTGATAAGCTTGTCTTTTGTGATATGGGCCACTACTCGATGGTGAAAAACAATACATTTAATGGTGTTAACTTACCTTCTATCGCCTTAAATACCGTTAGTGATGGTATTCAAGTGATTAAACAGTTTGGGTATGACGATTTTAGAAACCGTCTATCTTAACCAAAATGAAAAACCTGTGCAAAAATACTATTTTTGCACAGGTTTTCTTTATTAATTGAGTACTTTAAGTTTCACTTTTTTGACTCCCCACTCCATTGCATTATTATAAGATGGAATGAAAACATCGATTTTATTCCCTTTAATGGCTCCTCCTGTATCTCCAGCTATCGCTTCTCCATAGCCTTCCACCCAAACCTTTGTACCTAGCGGAATAAGTTTTGGATCTACTGCAATTACTTTCTGATTTGGATTAGAACGTAAGTCAATGCCGTAAGCGGTAGTTCCTGAACAGCCCGTACAGTAGGCTGTATAGGCTGTCGCTGTAACCAGCATCTCTTTTCCATCACTTGCAGGTGGTGGCGTTGGCACGATTGCAGCCGCAATTGTATCTTTCGTTCCCGCATCTGCTACATGCCCACTGACGATTAATACATCACCAGGGTGGATCACCTCGCCTGTTAGGCCGTTCCAACTCGTGAGAGAATCTATAGTAATGTTATGATTAAGTGCAATTCGATACAAATTATCGCCTGCGTTTACTGTATAGCTTTTCGGCTTCGGAGTTGATTCCACTGGTGCGACTAATTCCTGATCTACTACTTCTTGATCAGGTACCTTACTTTCTTCTGCTTCTCCCAAAATCATGTCAACTGCATTTGAAAGGGTTTGTAAATATGTCAGTTCATCATCACTCAGTTGGGCATCTGAGAGTATCGCCGCATCTGTTACTGAATAAGTGGAAAACGCAAAAATTAGAGCTAACAAAAATATTTTCATTTTCAACAAAAGTCTCCTCCTTCATTTCAAATACGATTGCTTATCCTAAACAGCAATCGATAATTTGTTTCCACAAGTATTGCCCCGAATCTTTGAAAAACAAACATTCTAATTAAATAAAAAGAAACCCTTCTCCAAAACAACTAAAATTTGTTTTGAGAATAGGGTATTATTAGCGATTTAGCGATGAAATCTTATTACATAATGTGTAAGTTATCGAATTAAATCCACGAAAATAAAAACAACAATCAGCCATTCATTTGAATGACTAATTGTTGTTTTCACTGTAGGCAATTGTAATAGATCATTTATGTCTCCAATTAGTTAAGATAATAATCCAACCATCTGCAATCCGTAAGCAATACCATCTTCGCCCACATCTTTCGTAACATATCTTGCTGCTTTTTTCACTTCCTCAGGTGCATTCCCCATCGCAACACTATGTCCAGCATACTGAAGCATTTCAATATCATTTAAATTATCACCAAAAGCATAGACTTGATCTTTCGAGAATCCTTTCTTCTCAATGAACTTTTCAATTCCCTTCGCTTTAGAGCCGCCAAGAGGTAGAACATCCATCGAATATTCATGCCAACGGATAAAGTTCAATTTTCGCAAATTGTCTCGATATAATGTTTCTTCATGTTCTTTGCAATACAGGAGTGTTTGATAAATTTCAGTATCGTTGTAGTAACTAGCGTCCATTTCTATTTGAGTAGTATCAATATTAAGGGAGGTAAGAGATTCTTCTATATCAGAATGATAGTCAAAAGTGGATCTCATAAATTCTGCACCCATATAAACAAGTGGATGATTTTGCGTTGTGGAAAAACCCGATAAATGCGCTAATAATTCTCTATCAATAGGGTTTTTATAAATGACTTCATTTTCAATTTCAACATACTGACCATTAAAACAAATGAAAGAATCAATCTCCAATTCTTTCCTCAAATCTTCGATAAAGTAAGGAGCACGCCCCGTCGCAAAGGCAACTTCATGTCCTGCTTCTTTTAAAGATTTAACAGCTTCCTTCGCAGAAGCAGGTAATTTCTTATCGTGGTCTAAAAGAGTTCCGTCAATATCAAACATAATCATTTTTTTAGTCATTTTATTTCCCCCATTACAGAATGAATTCATATTTGGTTCAATTTTAAAAGTGTGATTCTTATTTCATACTAATTCGAGGCTAATTGCGGGGTAATTCTAACATACATCAACAAATAAGATTCTTTAGAATGGCGTCGTAGGAATAACAGTGGTGTTGGTGTTTGACACAAGAATACAGCAAAACAATAAATAAAGACAACACCCCTGAACGATTAATCAAGTTCTGGGATGCTGTTTTATGATAACTGTTTTGAATTACAAATTGCTGCGGGCCATAACTGCTTGAACTACATCCTCAGCTGTTGACATCTGCAAGGCTTCATTCGCAAGTTCTACCATATCGCTTTTGTTCAATTTTAGAATTTGAGTACGGGCCTTTAAAATGGATGTGGCACTCATCGAGAATTCATCAAGGCCTAGTCCCAATAGTAAAGGAATAGCGATTTCATCCCCTGCCATTTCCCCACACATCCCAGTCCATTTTCCTTCCTTATGTGAGGCGTCAATAACCATCTTGACCAACCGTAGAATTGCTGGATTATAAGGTTGATATAAATAGGCAACGCGTTCATTCATACGATCAGCAGCCATCGTATATTGGATTAAATCGTTGGTTCCAATACTAAAGAAATCAACTTCCTTCGCGAACTGATCTGCCAGTATTGCAGTGGAAGGGATTTCTACCATGATGCCAACCTCAATAGTAGTGGCAACATTTATATTGTTATTTAGGAGTTCTTGTTTCTCTTCCTCCAAAATTGCTTTAGCCTGGCGGAACTCATCAAGAGTTGCAATCATCGGGAACATGATTTTCAAATTCCCATATGAACTGGCTCTTAAAAGAGCTCTTAATTGCGTTCTGAAAATATCCTGCTCTTCCAAACATAAACGAATAGCGCGAAGTCCTAGGAATGGATTCATTTCTTTAGGGAGATTTAAATAAGGGAGTTCTTTATCCCCGCCAATATCAAGGGTCCGAACAACGACCGGTTTACCTGACATTCCCTGTAGAACCTTCTTATATGCCTCGTACTGCTCTTCTTCAGTTGGGAGTTGGTTTCTGCCCATATACAAAAACTCGGTTCTGTATAATCCGATCCCTTCTCCACCATTACTGATGACTCCCTCTAAGTCTTCCGGGGTGCCGATATTTGCAGCTAACTCAACATGATGACCATCAGCAGTAGTTGTTTTTTCATCTACTAGCTTTGTCCATTCAGCTTTTTGTTGCTCATACTTCAATTGTTCATTTTCGTATGTAGCAATGACATCCGGAGTAGGATTAATATGTACCTCTCCTTTAAACCCATCAACAATAATGATGTCACCGTCCTGAATAAGCTTAGTCGCCTCCTTCGTACCTACAACTGCGGGAATTTCCAATGTGCGCGCCATAATCGCAGAATGGGAAGTCTTCCCACCAATATTAGTTGTAAAACCTTTTACAAATTCACGATTTAACTGCGCCGTGTCTGAAGGTGTTAAATCTTCTGCGATAATAATTACTTTTTCAGAAATCATGCTCGGATTTACAATTTCAACATTTAGCAAATGGGACAGCAAACGTTTCGCAACATCACGAATGTCCGAAGCCCGTTCTCTCATATATTCATTATCCATTTGCTCGAACATTGTAATAAACATATCAGACGTTTCTTTGAGTGCGTGTTCAGCATTCACATGATCTGTTTTAATTTTATCTTCAATTGAAGTCAGAAGCTCCGGATCAAGTAAAACTAATATATGTGCATCGAAGATAGCTGCTTCATCTGCACCAAGTCCTTTTGCAGCGGTATCGCGAATTGACTCTAACTCACTTTTCGAAATAGAGACAGCTGACTGAAAACGTGAAAGTTCTTCCGGAATGTCTTCAACAGTTTTTTTACTGAAAGATAGATCTGGCTCAACAAAACGGTACGCTTTTGCTATCGCTATACCATTTGATGCAGAAATCCCATGAAGTAGGCTCATTAGTTAGTCAGTCCTCCGTTTTTCAACGCTTCTTCAAGTTCGTTAAGTGCATCCTGTTCATCGATTCCAGTGGCGCTAATTTTAAATTCTCCACCTAAACCAATACCTAAAGACATTACGCCAAGAATTGATTTTAAATTGACGTTTTTCTCATTGTAAACCAAGTTTATATCGGATTTGAATTTGGTTGCTGTACTTACTAATATTGAAGCGGGTCGCGCATGAATCCCCTGCTCATCCGTAACTATAAATTGTTTTTCAACCATTTAAATCATACTCCCTCATTAAAATAATACTTACTTACCAAGCTTATCATTTTGGGTCGGGATAGAAAAGGATCTAACCCAAAAAAACTCCTCTTTTACATCTTCATTACACATTTCTGATCCTTCATTTAATTGTAATCGATATGTTATCATCGGCCCTTACTCATATAAGGAACGGACATAACTCCTATACTGGCTTCTTCCCTTAGCAGACAGCTAAATTCTTCACTTACTTGATTCCGGCAAGGTAGCACTTTACTAACCAGGTCCCAAAATATGATTCTCACATATACTACTAGGTATATATCGAAAAAGGAGGCACTCAATTTTGTCTGACGATCAGTTTCCAGTCCCGCACAATCCCAATAACTCGGAACTCCCCTTTGGACAGCCACATTATCCAAAAAATCAAGAACAAGTTCAATTTACGAAACAAGGTGCAGCACCGACCAATCCACCGCCATCTACTATCCCAAAACAACAAACTGGACCACTTTCCATAGATCCAGGCGCGTTACGAGGTTGCTTATATCGCGATACTTACCTACGTCTCGTAAACCGAACATCATTTTGGTTTCATCCAACTTACATCGATTATTTTACAACCACGGGTTTTAAATGGGATGGCTATGCATGGCTTCCATGGAGAATAGACTTGGATAAAATCATATCTTTTCAGTGCACATAGTAATAATTCAATAAATAAAAAGGACCAGTTTCTACTAAACACGACATTGTAATCATTCGTGTTTAATTGAGAAATTGGCCTTATTTATTATGTCGTTACATTGACTTACATACTGATTCCAGGCGCTATGAAACTAGATTCCTTAACTATTTAAAATCTGTACCAAACGCAAAAACCCAATATTAATGAAACACAATCGTTTTGTTACCTTCGACAATAATTCGATTTTCGAGGTGCCACTTTACAGCTTTTGCAAGAACACGTCGCTCAATACGGCTTCCAATTTTTTTCAAATCTATTACGTCATCACGATGATCTACCCGCTCGATATCCTGTTCAATTATTGGACCTTCGTCAAGATCGTTTGTTACATAATGGGAAGTAGCCCCTATCAGTTTCACACCACGATCATATGCCCGTTCATATGGTCGGGCTCCAATAAACGCCGGCAAGAAAGAGTGATGAATGTTAATGATTCGATGTTGAAAATGATTTACAAAGTCAGGCGTAAGAATTTGCATATAGCGAGCAAGAATTAGTAAATCAACACTATATTCTTCCATTAGGCGAATCTGTTCTTCTTCTACTTTTTTCCGAATGTCCTTATTGGCAGGAATATAGTGAAAAGGAATTCCTAAAGATTCGACCATCTCCCGTGCGTCCTCATGGTTACTTACAACGACT
Organism: Sporosarcina sp. FSL K6-1540; assembly: GCF_038620285.1. Lineage (NCBI taxonomy): Bacteria > Bacillati > Bacillota > Bacilli > Caryophanales > Caryophanaceae > Sporosarcina > Sporosarcina sp. FSL K6-1540. The sequence continues at coordinate 3,783,709 of NZ_CP152018.1, read as the reverse complement.
ACAATATCTGTGTCCAAGTCACCATTTTGCCATTCCCACAAAAGTTCAATCAAACAATGTGGCTCTTTTGAAACAAAGATAGCTGTCCGCTTCCGTTCACTTTCGTAAGCAAAGTGGTAATCCATAGAATGATTGGTAGCAATTTCCTCAAAATCACTTTCCATTTGCGCTGACTTTTCTTTCAAATTTTCACAGTAAAATTCCATTCGAATAAAAAAGTTTCCCTTTTCGGGATCATTCGAATACTGACTTGATTCAATGATATTCGAATCATGATTAAGTAAAAATGTCGACAACATCGATACAATTCCAGGTTTATCCGGACATTTTACTAACAGTCGCCCCCGATTTTCACTTTGATTTCCCTGTTGTTTCAATTTCATTTCAACTTCTGTTTTAATAGACATTTACGAACAGCTCCTAATGATAATCATGCTATATGTGTTGAAATAAAGAACTCCATTGAACTAACTATATCGCTAAGGATACTTCCCGCCCTATGCTAACTTGCTTCGCTGCAGCATTAGGACTTCGGCTACACCTTGTAAGGTGCCCTCATTAAGTTTATATAGGGTATTCATTTATTCAACTACTATAGTTAATATTATTGGTCATACTACGCGCTTGAGCAATGTTTTCAATTGTACCCCATTTTTTAAAATCATGATAGTTTTCTTAATAGATGCTTTTAAAAGAAAAAAGTATTAATCCTCTGTTTTTGCTCATCATAATAAAAAGGAGGTGTGATACTATGGCTCAAGAAATTCTTTGCGAAGTGAGTAACTGTAAATTCTGGGGTCCCGGAAACAAATGTAAAGCGAATTCTATCTACGTAGTCAGCCAAAAAGGAAAAAAAGCAACAAGTAGTGAAGAAACGGATTGTAAAACATTCGTGCCAAGAGATTGAATGACGACGTATTCGATTATTTATAATTTAGTTCAAGCTTAGTATCATGCACTGTGGAAAGCGCCAGATTCTAAAGCAATTCTGACTGTTTTGGAATCTGGTGTCTTTCATTTTCTTGAATAATTAACAATTTATAACGTGTTTATTTACATAAATCGGATCACTCGCAATGGCGACATTAATGGCAACAACTGGTTCAGCATATAACATACTTGCAACTGAACCCGTCTCTCCCAATGAAAGTTCCGTAGCCCATGTAACATAAGCAGCTGCCTCCGGAAAACCTCCAAATAAATAGTCGACAAATTAGCTTCATTTGTAGCACCCTGAATGCCTTGTAAGAGACCTGGGAAGTAAATGAAGAATGGCAGTTCCCCCCCAAGTGAAGTATGTGGTTATTTCATTGGAACGATAACATCTCAATAGTGATTTTTGGAAAACGAAGAAAAAAGATGTTACAATAGATGCGCTCAAAATGAAAATAACTCCTTTTGAAATAGTGAAAGATGTTCCCTTAGATCCAGCTGTAATGAGAAAAATTTCGATAATCCCGACAAACATCCCCACCCAAGCGAGAGTACTTAACCGCTCTTTCAGAAATATGACAGCTATCAATGCTGTGTAAACAGGTGCAGAAGCAATGAAAATTTCTTCGGAACCTGAAGAAACTGTCACTTCTTCTATATGTAACTCCCCAGTGGTAGACACTAATCCCAATCTAACCAAGTACACCTATCTTCAGAATATCCTCTTTTTTTAGGTGACCGGAATTTAGTTCCAAGCCAGAGGGCATAAATTACGAAAACGCTAGATACTATTAAAACCGAGTAAGTATCAAATTGCCTGGTTATAGCCTCCTAGTAAACTAGCACGTATAGTAGCGAATCCTGATCCCATTCAATGACTGTAAACATCGCAAGTAAAAAGCTTTTTTATTCATAAATTAACCCTTTACTGAAAACAATTTTGGTTGTTTACATCTAGAAGCGTCACTTGTCCTTCAACGCAATGCTGTCGCTTTGACTAATGAATGATGCAAGAGTAACTATGCAATACACTGAATAGAATAATGATTTAAAGTCAAAATATAATGGGTCTCTTTTATATGTATGGAAACCTCGAACTTCAATTTTAGGTAAATATCTAAAACCTGCTCTATTTTTATTCCTCTTACTCATGTACATTCCGGTCACCATAACATATAATAGTATAAAATCCAATTAGAATAGTAGGTTTTAATGTGAAAACAATACCAAAACCTTTAGTAATGGCAAATCAATGGACGATTGTTTTGACTGTAATTATTGCACTTCTAACACAGTCAGCTTGGATATTACTCATTCCATTAATCGCAAATGTTTCAAGTTTATTGACGGGATTCCATCCGATTTTAGTACTTGTTAAGCATTTTTTAGCTAAACCGGCTAATCAATATATTCAAGAAGACTACGCGCAGTTACGATTTAACCAATGGTTGGCTGTCGGATTTTTATTCGTTGCATGTGTAAGCTTTTTATTGAATTGGACTATATTATTTAATATCGCTACGACGATGGTTGGCATAGCTGCACTCATCGCAATCCTAGGTTTTTGCATAGGTTGCTTTGTACGCTTCCAATACCAACAATGGAGTTATCGACGTAATTAAGTACTGTGTAACACAAAATGAAATCAGCCATTAACATGTATGGCTGATTTCATTTTATTTGTGTGTAATCGAGACGTATTACTGGTACTTTTTCGAACCTTCTACTACTTGCTATCTTATTCTAACCCTTTGCCCATCCCTTTCAGAAAATCTAGTCCAAATTTCACGGCACGGTTCGTATCAGGATCATTTAATGCAGTCATCAATTGAAAAATACTTACTTTTTGCCCATTACCGCTATAAAGCTCAGCTTCATTCAATCCACTTTTAACGCTCGCAGCAAGTTTCGCTGTAACATCAGGGTCAATAGATGAAATCACACTAGTTGCATGTAGCACATGGTTGATAATATTGGTTACTGGGTCACGTGATGCTTGGTCTACTGCAATTTTCGCGATATCAGCCTTTGCTTTCACCATCGCCTTCAGTGCATCGAAGACGCCTGCGTCATCCAACTCCCCAGTAATTTCAAGTATTTTATTGAGTGCCTGGTCTTGTTCGGCAATTAATGACTGTAGCTCACCCAGTTTATTCTGTTTGATTTCTTGTGGTGTCAGTTCGTTCCATTTAATAGAAGTAATTGGTGCCGCCATCGTATATCACCTTTCTTTCTTAGCTTCAGTTAATTGTATATATCCTGGACGAGCCCATTTCCGCTCCACTTCAACACCATTTTGTGGGTGACGCTCTTTATTACGATGGTTCGACTTAGGCAACGGGTTTTCGCCTTCTTTTCGAAGTACTTCCATTCGTACCATCGTCTGTTTATACGCTGGTGTATTCGTGCGCTGATCGACTGCAGGACCGGTTAGGAAATTAATGGCTGATTCTTTTTCAACTGAGTTCATCGGCAAGAACAATTCATTTTTCTTTACACGGTCCGTTACGAGTGCTGGTAATTTTAAAGCGCCATATGGCGAAATCAAGCGTACAAGGGAACCGCTTAACACACCACGCTCTTTCGCAAGTTCCGGTGAAACTTCAACGAAAACCTCCGGCACTTTCTTCTGAATTCCATCCGATTTATTCGTCATATTGCCTTCGTGGAAATGTTCTAGCAAACGCCCGTTATTGATGTGGAGATCATATTCTAAGGGAAACTCTACAGGTTCCACCCAGTCAGACAGAGCAAAACGAGCCTTTTTATCAGGGAAATTAAATCCGTTCACGTACAACAGCGGTGTACTTTCACCATCCAAACTGCCCCATAAGAAGCTGTCCCAATCTTCCATTACGCTATAATCAGCTTGACTAAATAACGGTGAAAGGCTAGCCATTTCCGCAAAAATCTCACTCGGATGACTGTAGTTCCATTCTGCACCGAGACGGTTAGCGATTTCCTGTACAATCCACCAGTCCGCCCGTGCGTCTCCCAATTCCGGAAGTGCTTTGTATAAACGCTGCACACGTCTTTCCGTATTTGTAAATGTTCCGTCTTTTTCAAGTGATGGAACCGCCGGTAAAATGACATCTGCATATTGCGCAGTCCTTGAGAAGAAAATATCCTGCACAACGAGAAAGTCGAGCTTAGACAAGACATCGTGTACATAGTTCGCATTAGAATCGACGAGCGCCATATCTTCACCAACTATATACATGGCTTTCATGATTTCAGCATCGACGGAATGTAGCATCTGAATATTATCAAGTCCGGGCTTATCATGGATTTTCACGCCGTATGCCTTTTCGAACTTTTGACGTGCTTTATCATCAGTGACGTGTTGATAGCCTGGTAGCCATCCTGGTAGCGATCCCATATCACATGCACCCTGTACGTTATTATGTCCACGTAGCGGATAAGCCCCAGCACCAGGACGTCGATAATTACCTGTCGCAAGTAACAAATTGGAGATTGCGGCGGAAGTATCCGATCCACCAGTATTTTGTGTGACACCCATTCCCCAAAGAATACAAGTACCGTCTGCATCACGAATCATTTCCGCTGTCTTGATTAGCATATCCCTTGATACACCACATACTGTTTCAGCATAGTCGAGTGTATATTTCTCAAGAACTTCTTTGAATTCACCCAAGTAATGGACATTTTCATCAATAAACGACTGATCATGCCATCCTTTATCAATCATGTACTTTGTCACTGCCATGAGCCATACTTGATCAGTTCCCTGCTTCGGACTTATAAAGATATCAGAGCGGTCAGCCATTTCATTTTTTCGCAAATCGGCGACAATCAATTTTTGTCCGTGCAGCTTATGTGCACGCTTCACACGAGTGGCCAGAACTGGATGTCCTTCAGCTGGGTTAGCCCCGACAATAATGACAAGACCAGCCTTCGCTATGTCTTTAATAGTTCCAGCGTCTCCGCCCATCCCTACTGTACGGAATAGACCGTCTGTCGCTGGTGATTGACAATAGCGTGAGCAGTTATCAACGTTATTTGTTTCAAATACTTGACGTGCTAATTTTTGAATCACATAGTTTTCCTCATTTGTAATCTTCGAAGATGAAATGATGCCAACAGCTTCTTTTCCATACTCTTTTTTTATTGTACCTAGTTTCAAAGCAACAAGGTCAAGCGCTTCTTCCCACGTAGCTTCAACAAAAGAATCGCCTTTTCGGATAAGTGGTGTCGTAATTCGTTCCTCGCTGTTGACGAAATCCCACCCGAATTTCCCTTTTATACATGTCGAAATCGCGTTGACTGGGGCATCTGAAACGGGCTGGATTTTCAAAATTTTTCTATCTTTCGTCCACACTTCAAATGAGCACCCAACACCGCAGAATGTACATACTGTTTTCGTTTTCTTCGTCCTCGTATCGCGCATCGCCGATTCAACATCTGATACGGCCATAATGCCGCTATACCCGGGCTCAACATCTTTGACAAGTTCAATCATCGGCGTCAGGATTTCCTCTTTTAGCCCGGTCATGAATCCGGCTTCACCAAGCATTGATTTTTCCATTAGTGCATTGCATGGGCATACGGTAACACAGTGGCCGCAGCCTACACAAGATGAGTCATTAATTTTCGCGCCCCCATCCCACAGAACAATTGGACGGTCCCTCTCCCAATCAATCGATAAGGTTTCATTTACCTGTAAATTTTGGCATACTTCAACACACTGGCCGCAAGCAATGCACTGATTTGGGTCGTAACGGTAAAATGGGTGTGTAAAATCAACACTTTCCTGTGTGCATTTTGGTTCATATGGATATTTTTGATGTTCGATTTCCATCATATCCACCGTATTATGTATTTTACAGTTGCCATTATTGTTGTCACACACTGTACAATACAAAAGGTGATTTTCTAGAATTCGATCCATTGCCTCCGTCTGCGCTTCTTTAGCACGAGTTGAAGCCAGCTCTACGCTCATTCCAGAGACAGCTTTTGTTGAACAAGCACGCATTAGACGGCCATCTACTTCCAAGATACACGTATCACATGTCTCAATTGGGTCCACTTCAGGTAAGTAACATATTTGCGGATGATCAATTTGATACTGATTGATCACCTCAAGGATCGTCTTGCCTTCCACGAAGTCATAATTGGAACCGTTAATCTTGATTGGCATGTATGCGCCTCCTTTTTTATAAATAAAAAACCACCATGAAAAAATACACCGACTTGACAAGTGCACTTTCATAGTGGAATAGTCTTCTAACAGGACATGTTAAACTACCAATCCATATTTCTATTTAACGTTCGATAATGCCACAGCAGTTCATACTGTAACACCTCTTAGACACTAGTATATTTTAAGTTGAAAGAATAAACAATCTATTTTTCAGCTTTTGAACTATTTTCTTTTACCACGGAGGAGGAATAAATACATGTTAAAAAGAATACATGATTTTAATGATATTATCAGAAAGCTACGCAAAGACTTATTCGGGAAGGGACCTGAAAGAATCCACACGGTTTTTGTTGATAATATGATTATTTCAACACTCTACGGGAACTTGACTCCAACTGAAAAATTTATTGCCAGTACACCAGAAGGAAAAGAAATGATCCATGCTGCAAGAACTAGAATGATTCAAGATGTCTATCAAAAAGCACCACCCGATGGCATGGAAGAACTCGTCGGGGCTAAATTTGTCCACCTTTTCTCGGACATCAAATTGGAAGAGGACATTGCAATTTCCGTATTTCTTTTCGACCGGCAAATTGAACACAAGGGGGGAAAGTAGATGGAACAAGATAAGAAACGGACTGTTTTTCGATACTCAAACGGATATTTCTCGAAAAAGGAAGACCAAATTGTAGTCGAACACCCCGTCACTATCAAAATCAATGACCAAGAATTTGCAACAATCGTTTGCTCGCCTGAGTACATCGAAGACATGGCGGTCGGTTTTTTGGCATCTGAAGGTGTCATCCCAAAGTATGAAGATATCAAAGACATTTCTCTACAGGAAGAATTGGGTATTGTCCATATCAAAACGGACAAGATGTATCCTTTTTACGAAAAATTGCTGAACAAACGCTACATCACCTCCTGTTGCGGCATGAGCCGACAAGGTTTTGTGTTTGCTAACGATGCATTAACAGTGAAAAGAATGACAGGAACCCATGTAACGCTTACCCCGGAAGATTGCTTTTTTCTGATGGAGCAAATGGATCAATCAGCAGACATGTTTCATAAAACTGGAGGTGTCCATAATGCAGCACTCTGTGATCCTACTGGCATTGTGCTGTCAAGGATGGATATTGGCAGACATAATGCTTTAGATAAAATTTACGGTCATTGTTTAAGAAATACTATTTCAGTAAAAGACAAAATAATTGTGTTTAGTGGCCGTATCTCATCGGAGATTTTATTGAAAGTGGCAAAAATCGGCTGTGAAATTGTACTTTCAAAATCAGCCCCTACTGAATTGGCATTGACACTCGCAGAAGAACTCGGAATTACTACAGTCGGATTTATACGGCAAAATTCATTCAATCTGTACACTCACCCGGATCGGATCATTATCGAAGAAAACAACAATATTTTTCAACACTAAAAAAACATTCGTGACAAAATTGGCAATGAATGCTAAGATGACTGAAATGTCTAACATTAACACATTATACATCTTTCATGTAAATAAAAGGCTATTTAAATATAGGGGCTCAGCTGCTCGAAATTACCTTTGGGGATTACAGGTTTATATCTGTTTAATTTCATATTTTCATAAAGGGGGAAAAGGTTTGAAGGGGAATAAAACGAAGAACAGGTGGTTGATTGCCGCATCCGCAGTTGGTATTCATATTTCTATCGGCTCAGTATATGCTTGGAGCAATTTTACAAATCCATTAATCGATCAGTTTGGTTGGTCCACAAGTCAAGTACAACTCACATTCAGTATCGCCATTCTATTTTTGGGGCTGTCTGCAGCATTTCTTGGTCACTTCGTGGAGAAATATGGGCCAAGGAAAGCGGGAATCATGGCAGCTATTTGTTTTGGCTCGGGTGTAATTGGTTCCGGGTTTGCTGTAAGCGCTTCCTCGCTTCCATTACTATATTTATTTTATGGGGTACTGGGTGGGATTGGGCTTGGCGTTGGTTACATTGCGCCAGTTTCCACTCTTGTAAAATGGTTCCCTGACCGCCGTGGACTTGCGACCGGTCTTGCCATTATGGGATTCGGTTTTGCTGCAGCTATTAGTAGCCCAATTATGGAAGCGCTTATTACTTCTGTTGGGCTAAAAAACACATTCTTTATTTTGGGTGTTTCTTACTTTTTAGTTATGATTTTATCCTCTTTATATCTTGAAAAGCCTGAAGAAGGCTGGGCACCCGCTGGATTTATTGAAAAAGTTAAAGCAGGAAAAATCGAACAAAAGAGAGACTTGGCACAATTGACAGCGAATGAAGCAGTGAAAACCAAACGTTTTTACTATTTATGGCTAATGCTCTTTATTAATGTCACATGTGGCATTGGTATATTATCAGCCGCAAAACCACTCGCAATTGACAGTATCGGTATGACAACTATACAGGCTGCAGCACTCGTCGGGGTCCTCGGTATCTTTAATGGAGCCGGCAGACTTGGCTGGGCGGCTACTTCTGATTATATAGGTAGACAAAACACATATACCACATTTTTTGTAATCCAAATCTTTTTGTTTGCACTATTGCCTTTCACAACAAATGCACTGCTATTTCAAATTATGCTCGCAGTCATTTACACATGCTATGGCGGTGGTTTCGCATCCATTCCCGCATACATTGCCGACATTTTCGGAACGAAACAGCTTGGTGCAATCCACGGTTATATACTAACTGCTTGGTCGGCAGCTGGTCTTGCTGGGCCTATGTTCGCTGCATGGATGAAAGATATGACGGGTAGTTACGAAAGCAGCTTGCTCTATTTCGCTGGTTTGTTTGTAGTTGCATTCGTTATTTCCATATTAATCAGAGTTGATATTAGAAAAGTTCAAGTGGAAGGCGAAAAACCCGCACTTAAGCCCTTAGAAAAAGTTGTAAGTGGATGATTATCACTGCCGCAAGTAATCTCGAAAACATGGATAGCCATCTCAAATTCTAAATGCTTAAGCAGCTAATCCATCTCTACCTGACAAAACAAGATCGATTTTAACTTCATTTTTTCTTATATAAAAAGAAGCTCATCTGCATGCAAATGAGCTTCTTTTTATATAGATGACAACTCCTTATACTTTCAGCCATCATTCAATTATGTCATTACTGTAATTTAATTTCCCTTAAGTTTTTGATATCCCTCTTCAATCGCTGTAAATAGAGCTGTTCCAGCCTTCAAACCAGTAAATGTTTCAATTGCATGACGAACACCTTGCCGCTGAATTGTTTCTTGAATGAGCTTTGCTTCGGGATCTTCCAAATAATCATAACGCAATGCTGCTGCAATTCCCATCGCCAAGAAAGTCGGTGTCTCGTCAAACAACTCCACGTATTGAGTTGCTGGGCCGACCAGCCTATCATTGAATTTGAGTTTACGTAAAGGTGAACGACCCACTCGTGTTACATCATCAGATATAAAGGGATTTGCAAAACGCCCCATAATTTTTTGTATATAATCGCCATGCTCTTGCTCATTAAATTGATATTTAGCAATGAGTAATTTACCGGTTTCTTGCAAGACATTCTCAGTCATAGTTTTGATTTCTTCACTCGCAAGTGCTTCGTCCATTCTCCTGATACCTGCCAAATAACCAAAGTAAGCAACGGCAGCATGGCCTGTATTTACCGTATATAATTTCCTTTCAATATATGGTTCCAAATCTTTAACGAACGTAATCCCTTTAACAGGCGGATTTTCACCAATGATCTCCGATTCATCAACTACCCATTCATAAAATGGCTCCACTTGAACCGCTGTCTTGTCTTCATTTATCTGGTTCGGGACAATCCGATCTACCGCTGCATTCGGAAAGCTAAAACAGTGATCGAATTGGGATTTTTCGTCTTCAGTTAACTTTTCATATACTTTTTCTTTAAGAAAAGCACTTCCACCAATCATATTTTCACAAGCGATGATTGTTAACGGTTGTCCCGTTTGAATGAGACGCTCCTTAAGTCCATCAGCAAGTAATCCCGCGATAAAGGGCAATACATTCGGCCCAACCGCCGCTGTTACAAGATCGGCTTTGGCAATTGTTTCGATTACTAATTCCGGATCCGTCGCACTATTAATAGCGCGAACATTTTTCACAAGTAGTCCTTCGTGAGCTTCATTTGCAAGTTCAACACGGTATTGTTTTTTTTCGTTTATCAAATTAACAAGCTCGCTGTTCACATCTACAAAGCATGTTTCAAATCCGGATTGATACAATAAGTTTCCAATGAAACCTCTTCCTATATTTCCAGCGCCAAAATGAACAGCGATCATGTTAGTTCACTCCTTCAAAGAAGGATAAGACTTCATCTTTAGATGATGCATACACAATTGCTTCTACATTTTCTTCATCAGAAACTACGATTGCAATATTCGACAGGATTTCTAAATGCTCATCCCCTTTTCCAGCAATCCCAAAGATCAATTTCACGATATTCCCATCTCCGAAATCCACACCCCCAGGCACTTGAATAATCGCAATACCTGACTCCTTCACTTCTTGTTTTGCATCGTCTGTACCATGTGGAATGGCTACAAAATTGCCCATGTACGTAGATGTCATTTCTTCACGTTGAAGCATTTTTTCTATATAACTTGACTGAACATAGCCTCTGTCAAAAAGGATTTTCCCTGTTAAGCGGATTGCTTCTTCTTTTGTTGCCAGTACTTGATTCAACACAATGTTTTCGATTGATAAAATTGGTAATGTCATTATAAAAACTCCTCTAGTCAATTTATTTTTTCATCTATGAACTGCACAAATTTCTGTGCCAAATAAGAATGGATAAGCGTCCCCTGATTGGATTCAAACAATTCGACACTTTTTTCGTTTTCAATAATTAGTGCACTAATGAAACTCAGTACTTCTAAACCCTGTTTATGGTATTGATGGGGTGCTAACAACAGTAATAAATGCTTGACTTCGCTATCATTTCCGTCCATTGCTGTCATAACGATTGGGTCTTTGAGTGTTTGAATCGTAAACGAAGGCTTTAGAACTTGTTCATGACGGGTGTGAAATAAAGCGAGCTTTGTTTCAGGTATTCCTATCCCACCAAGAGCTTCTCTTGCAAATAGAGCATTTGCTACAATTTCATCATCTTTTATAATTTTTTGCATTTCCAATTGATGGCATGCTACCCGTATACACTTTTTTATCGACATATATTCATTTTGTGATGAATGCTGAAAACCCGATAATAACTCGGCTACAGTTTCCGTGTATAATTGGATATTTTTCATTCTGTTAATTATTTCATCAACGCTTGAACGAACACGATTTAACAAGGCAACCGGTTTTTTTATAAGCATCTGCCTTCTTGCATACAGCTGAACTTGCTTAATTTCTTCTTGTGTCATAAAAGGACTGACGATCATATATTCCTTAGTAAAATCTTGTAAGTAAATAGTGGAAATAATTAAGTCTCTATCTGAGATTTGAAGTTCATTCAATTCAAATAGAGATACATTCACTACTTCTGCAATTTCTGGTATTTCCCGTTGAAGTCGCGATACAAGCATTTTCGAAGTTCCAATGCCACTAGAACAAACAATATAGGCTTTTAAGTCCTTTTCGCCCCTCAAGCCAAGTAAAACAGATCCGAAGTGCATAACTAAGTAACCTATCTCTTCATCGGGAACTCGTAATTCTGGAAATACTTCTCCTACTGCATCCTTAACTAGTTGAAACAGTTCTTCATAGTCTTTACGAATATTTTTCAACAATGGATTGGTGATACCCATATTCTGTCGAATTCGATAAATCGCAGGCTTCAAATGTGTAACAAGACCTTCTAGAAGGGGCGCGTTATCCTTCAAATCTTCACCCGTAGCATCTTCCATGTACTGAATCAGTTTCTTCGCTTGCATGAACGTTTCCAAATTGGAAGCTTCAAGTAATTGTCCTTCATTATGACGAAGCTTAGCTCCTTGAAGATGCATCGTAATATATCCAATCTCAGCATTAGGGATATCAATCTGGAAACGGGTCGCTAATTTAGTGATAATTTCGTGTGCAATATGGTATTCCGGTTCCTTTGTTAACTGCTCCAAATATATCGTATCCATCTGAATGTTTTCACCTAACATAATACGTTCAATTGCCAAAGTTAAATGAACGATGAGTCCGACATAAGCATTGTCCGTAATTGGAAATGGTAGTACTCGATTTAATTGTTGCATGACATCTTCAATAACAAGTAATTTTTTCCTATCAACAAGATGTAATAACCGTTTGGATATAGAACTTTCGTGATTCCCAGACTTCTTCTGGATACGTTCTTTAATAAATGAAAACAACTCGTCTTCTTTTAAAGTCTTGGCAATCACGTAGCTCATTGCTCTTCGTTTTGCTTTTTCGGATCCGCTTATTTTAATTCCATACCCTCTTTTTTTCACTATTAAAAGTTGAAAGGGTTTTAATTGTTCCTCTAGCTTTAGTAAATCTGAACTAATCGTTGCAATCGCTACTCCTAGTTCATTTGCGAGCGCAAACAGCTTCACAGGTTCTGTTGATTCATATAATGTGCAAAGAATCATTGTTTGCCTTTCGTCCAATGTATACTCGCGAGAGGAGAAAGTGTTTAGCTTTTGTTTTAATATTTCCTTATTTGTTTCTTCCCCTAGAATCTGAATGCCAACCCCAGTTTTCCTTATAAGTTCAAGGTTGTATGGATGCAATAACTTTTCTATCGTATTCAAATCGCGGTGAATGGTCCGAGGGCTGACTGCTATTTTCTCCGATAACTCTTTAATTGTTACTTCTTCACTTCTGTTGATCAATTCATCCAAGATAACTTTTTCCCGAGCTGAAATATCCACGTTAAACACCCCACTGAAATGCTCTATAATCATTGGTAAAACTCAGCCTAATTTCTTTCGAATTAGGCTGAGTTTAAGTGTACACTCATTACTTTTTCAGTTTTTCAAGAAGTTCATCGTATCTCGGACTATTTAAAAAGTTTTCGACAGAAATATGATATGCGTTTGGTGATTTTGCTTTCGCACGCTCAGTTAGATCTTTATGAGTGATTACTACTTCCGCATCGGGCGGTAAGTTACTGATAGCCATATTCGAAACCGCAACATCAATATCAGCTTTTTTCACTTTATTCCTCAAAATTGAGGCACCCATTGCGCTGGAACCCATGCCTGCATCACATGCAAAAATAATACTTTCGACATTTGCAAATGACACTTCTTGAACAGCTTCTTCAGCAATCGATTGTTGCATAAAGTCTGCTGCACGGCTCTCTTTACCTTTTAACGCAGACGTTTTTTCCGTAGCTTTTAACAAGTCATCCTCTTCAGTTTCCTTGCCTGTTTTTAAGATGATCGATGCTACAATGAATGACACAACTGTTGCAAAGAGCACGCCCGCGATAACAGCTACAAAGCCACCTTTTGGCGTCATGGCAAGGATGGCAAAAATACTACCTGGCGATGCCGTGGCAACCAAGCCGCCTCCCAATAATTGAAATGTAAATACGCCCGTAGCGCCTCCTGCAATGGCAGCAACCAATAGCAATGGTCTCATTAAAATGTAAGGGAAATAAATTTCATGAATCCCCCCGAGGAAATGAATGATCCCTGCCCCTGATGCCGTTTGCTTCGCCATCCCTTTACCAAAAATCATATACGCAAGTAATATCCCGAGACCGGGTCCTGGATTGGCCTCTAATAGAAAGAGAATCGATTTACCTGTTTGTGTAGCTTGCTCAAGCCCAATCGGACTTAACACACCATGGTTAATAGCATTATTTAAAAACAACACTTTTGCTGGCTCTATCAATATGCTAGCAATTGGCAATAAATTCGCATCGACAATCGCTTGCACACCTGCTCCAAGAGCTTTATTCAACGCCTCTACAACTGGGCCAATTCCTTTAAAAGCAACTAAAGCTAAAATGAAGCCAATAATACCTGATGAAAAGTTATTGACAAGCATTTCAAAACCTGATTTTATTTTCCCTTCAACTAATTTATCAAATTGTTTAATGGACCATCCACCTAAAGGTCCTACAATCATTGCACCGAGGAACATTGGAGCATCTGGTGCTCCAACAATAACCCCCATTGTGACAATTGCCCCAACGACTCCCCCACGAATATCATGGACAAGACGGCCACCTGTAAAACCGATTAAAATTGGTAATAAGTAATAAATCATAGGATCTACCAATTCACTAAAGCTTGCGTTCGGAATCCAACCCGTCGGAATAAATAATGCTGTAATAATCCCCCAAGCAATAAATGCACCGATATTCGGCATGATCATCCCACTTAAAAAACTTCCAAAACGTTGGACTTTCATTTTGAATCCTGAATTTGTTTGCTGTTCATTTTCCATAAACATACACTCCCTTCCTTTTTTATAAAGCGACAACTGTTTGATTACTACCAATAATAAAGCGTTTACATTCGTTAAGCAATTGAATGTAAACGCTATTTTGTCACTTCTATTGTTGCCATGTGTGTGCTTGATGGAACTAAGTATACACATAGCTCTTCTTTATTGTCAGAATTAACAGTTCTCGAACTAGTTAATGGTCAACGCATATCTATCTGCTGATAAATCGTAATTAATTCTCCGGATATTGTGTTTGCAAAAACGTAACCGATTGAGTAATTAACTCTTTTAATACGTTCGTATCGATATCATCGACTTTATTAATGTACACACATGCTTTGCCAGAAGTGTGTTTTCCAAATGTCGCGAACAATGCATCACGTTCGCTATCTCCGGGTGCAAAATACAAACTAGTTTTTGCTTTTCGCGGAGAGAAAGCTGCCAAAGGTGCGTCACCTTCGTGGCCCGTTTTGTATACATAATGATACGATCCAAAACCAATAATGCTTGGTCCCCACATTTTTGCTTCAAAGCCAGTCGTCTCTTTAAATATATCAAGTAGCGTGTAAGCATCTGCACGTTTTTTCGGATTTTCTACATTCTCAATAAATTCAATAACATCATTGTCTGTTGCCTTCATTTTTTGTTCGTACATATTTTATTCCCCCTCTCTTCTATCACCCTACGAACTCGTCTAGACATTTTTTACATATGCATGATTTTCTCAATTGATCGTAAGGTACTAGGTCGAAAATTGCTTTCGGAAAGAACTCTCCACTACACCAACATATACCTAGAGATTTCTCTGTGGAATTACAGCAATTATTATTGCCTTTACAAATAGGACATTGGTAACTTTCTGCTGTATCGAATGCTTGGACCATCGTTTTGCCTCCCTTATTTATACAGATTATTTCAGAGCTCATTATACATATCTCACACATTTAAACGGTCATAGGACTAAACGATTAGTATTGCTTACACATCAGAAGAAATTTTTGATTAATTAATATGAAGATATACGAGCAGTTGATTTCATTTCACTGTTCCTTAAATAATTTAAGTGATGAATTTCTACTCTATAAATTAAACTTTTTATATGTTTCTGTAAAAAAGGTTTAACTTTTCCGTTGTAATCCTCAAGTGATTTGCATACATAGTCTTCGTCCATAGAAACAGTAAAACTACATGTGATCACTACAGATTGTTCTTCCTCAGTAGTTGAATACCGCTCGGTTATTTCAATAATTTTCATACTTACAAATTTGTTTTTCATATATGTTTTTGTTTTTGGTAATTTACTGTTGGACAGAAAAGATACAATTCCTTTTACATAAATCATTCTATTTACCTCCTAATTAAGCTGGGAAAATAGATTTCTATATAGCTAGTGAAATCCTTAATATATTGATTCAGATATTGGTAAGATACACGCCATACTCCCCCTGCTTATGCAAATGCTTTGCATGTATTGTATCACAATAAGAACATCGGTTTCATTATTTTTCGTCGCTTAATTCATGCTAACAACAAGGGAACTTGGTTCTCTAAGTCAAAATTTAACTTTGCAACATAATTGAGCAAAGCATCGTCCAATTAGAAAGAACTACAAGAAACGAGTGGATGATATGAAAAAGAAAATAGTCATAGCTGGCGGAACGGGTTTTATAGGTCAATACTTTGAAGAGAAGTTTACGAATTTAGGCTATGAAGTAATTATCATTTCAAGACAGCCCCATCATCTTTTTTGGACGGATAGCGTAGGCATTGTAGATTCCTTAGAAGGTGCCGAGATGCTCATCAATCTTGCTGGGAAGTCCGTCAACTGTCGCTATAATGAGAAGAATAAAAAAGAAATCCTAGACTCCAGAACTGGGACCACAGAAATACTTGGAAATGCTCTGCTAGCCTGTAAAAATCCACCGCCATTATGGATCAATTCGAGCTCGGCTACGATTTATCGACATGCGGAGGATCGACCTATGACGGAGGCTAGTGGCGATATTGGAACCGGATTCTCCGTAGAAGTAGCACAAGCTTGGGAGAAATCCCTATTTGATTTTCAGCTATCCCAAACAAGGAAAGTCGCTTTAAGAATTGCTATTGTCCTCGGTGAGGATGGTGGAGTGATGGAGCCCTACCTCAACCTCGTCCGCTTTGGGCTCGGCGGAGTACAAGGAACAGGTAACCAAATGTTTAGTTGGATTCATATAGAAGATGTGTTTCGAATCATCCTATTTCTTCAAAGCAACGAACAATTGAATGGCATATTCAATTGTTCGGCTCCCCAGCCGATCACGAATCGAGTATTCATGACACAACTGCGAAAAACAATGAACCGAAAGATCGGATTACCCTCGCCAAAATGGATGCTCGAAATGGGAGCCATCTTTATGAACACTGAAACGGAATTGATTTTGAAAAGCCGTTGGGTTATTCCTGACCGATTAGAAAAGGAAGGTTTTCAGTTTACATTTGGTACAATCGGGGAGGCACTTCAACAAATACTAAAAAGTTCTAATAAGATACAATGATTAATATGGACATAAAAACGGTTCAAGGAATAATACCCCCTTGAACCGTTTTTCATCGTAAAGTATTGGGTTTCAATTCCACTGTACATATTCCTCAATTCATCTAAAAAGCTAGTCGCCTATCGTATTTCCGCTTCAACTCGTCAGTGACTGGGACAGCACCATTTTTACCACATGCTCGTTGATAATGTCCTATAATTTCACTCCGCTGTTGATAGGCTTTTCGACTATATATGTTGAACAAATGAATACGGCGTATACGCTTTACAAAGGCTTTTGGGTGGCCACTGAAAAGCCCCACTACATAGAGCAAATTAAAATTCCTGCCAATACCGCTTCGACGCTTTGTGGATGCCTCCCGCGATAAGCCAGAAAGACGCACCTTCGCTGGATGGACTATGTGAGAAAGAGCATTTCGTTACCGGAATGAGACCTGCAATCTCTAGTCCGTCCTTCTTGAATTAAATCACTATCAAAAAATAATCACATTATAATCTCGGCATATACACTCCGAATCATAACTCTCTTCAATAATGAACAACGCTAGCGTAGGCGCGGCAAAGGGGTAGCCGAAGCCGTGAGACTGGATGCGAAGCGCCAATCCAGGCTTAGGGCGAGAGGCGTCAAGCGTTCTACACACCCCGAATTACACCTCTCTCATTATTGAGCGCCACAGTAAATTCAATGGGATTCTTTAATTCAACATATTTAGTTGCAATTTGCATTTTTTTGAATGAAACTCTTCTCTACTCTCTTTTAAACTAGTATTTGCAACAATCTTGTTTGCGTTAGATTCTGTCACTTGACACCTATTTCACTTTATCGCCCTTTAGGTTTATTTATCATCTTTTTTATAATTCGAATCTGACCTCGATGATTTAGTTCGTCTTCAAATACATGAAACCATTTAAAATAATTGTTCGTGGGTAGTCCATCCCAAAATGACATTTGTTCAAATAACCATTCATCTTTCAATGTTTTAAACGTTTCAATTGTTTTGTTCCTTGTTTCAGCTAATTGTTCCAAATAGAAATCAATGCTATTTCCTTTAATTTGATCTCGCGCACTATTCCCTAAATCTAATCCTGGATTTAACGTACTACTATCATCATCTGTAATATCTCGATTTTCGAACGTGAAGATTTGGTATGCCTTTTCAACCGATATCATATGAGCAAGCAACATTCCGATTGAATTCGATTCTTCTCCATAAAGAAAATCCAATTCTTCAACTGTTAAACTTTCGATTTCACGAATCGTTGTAACTCTAGTATAATCCATCATAGAAACCAGTTTACTGAACTCTAGACTTAACCCCTCTTTTTGATCAATTAAAAATATCGTATTATTCTCCAAAAGTAGTTCACTCCCGAAAGTATTATTTAAATGACAACTGCCGAAACTAACTAGGAAATTGAATCGGTATATCAGCTTGAATGAGATTGAATCTCTACTGATACACTTTGCTTGGTGGTTAATTCCCTGCTACACTAACTATCTAATGAAGCAATTCGATAATGAATTGGACATCGTTACCATTTTCTTCTCTTCAATTATGATAGAAATAAAGAACTTAGGCTCGATGGATCTTTTTAGTCGCCAAGCCGAAAAATATTGTCCAATATTTCAGACATCATTATCTTAACATATATAGGAGATATAGTGATACATACCTTACCCTAGATCAGCATCTGCGACGATTGAACACTAGTCGTGATAAAGTATTAATTGAACGAATAGGGCTTTTCTCAGCTGTTATCCCACCTAGAATGTTCGTACTGTAATTTTTTAAATGGGGCTCATATCCCCCTTTGCAGCGAGATGAAAGATTTTATTAAGAAGAGGTGCAATAATGATGAATATATTTACACAACACAACCCGACGAAGTTATATTTTGGTAGGGGGCAAATTAGTCAATTATCAACAGAAGTTGCTCATAAGAAAGTCCTTCTAGTTTATGGTGGAGGCAGTATTAAGCAAAATGGTGTCTATGAAGATGTGATGAAAGAACTCACTAAAGCAGAAGCTACGGTATTTGAATTACCTGGTGTGGAACAAAATCCACGTTTAACAACGGTGCATAGAGGCGTTGAAATTTGCAAATCAGAGGAAATCGATATTCTTTTAGCCGTCGGTGGCGGAAGTGCAATTGATTGTACGAAAGCTATTGCTGTTGGAGCTAAGTATGATGGAGATGTTTGGGATTTAATTACCCGAAAAGCTCCGATAACATCAGCTCTCCCAATCGGAACTGTCCTTACATTAGCGGCAACTGGCTCTGAAATGAATCCGATATCTGTTATTTCAAACTGGGACACAAAGGATAAACTTGGTTGGGGTTCGCCACATGTATTCCCGCAGTTTTCAATCCTGGATCCGACTTATACGTACTCGGTGTCCCGTAAACAAACAGTATATGGAATTGTCGATAGTATGTCTCATGCTCTTGAAAGTTATTTCCATCGTACAAGAAACACGCCTATGATCGATGGATTCATTGAATCCCTACTCCGAACAGCGATTCGAACTGCACCAAAATTACTTGAAGACTTAACTTCTTATGAACATCGTGAGACGATGATGTATATTAGTACAACTGCATTTAATGAAACATTGTCGAATGGAACAGATGGCGGTGACTGGGGGTCTCATCGAATAGAACATGCACTTTCGGCTGTTTATGACATACCACACGGTGGAGGACTGGCCATATTGTTCCCAAACTGGTTAGAGCATGTACTTGAAGATGATCCATCCCGAGTAAAAATGTTGGCAATGAACGTTTTTGGTATTTCTGATAAAGGCAAGAGTGATATTGAAGTCGCAAAAGAAGGAGCGAAAGCGCTTCGTACATTCTGGGATTCTCTCGATGCTCCCAATCGTTTGAGCGACTATGGGATTGACGACAAAGATATTGAATTAATTATCGATAAAACTTTTATCAAACCTGGGGTTGGCCTTTACAAAGAATTAGATCGAGAAAGTGTCAGAGATATTTTAATTCGTTCCATGTAAGGTTGCAGGTCAATACATCAAATAGAAAGCCATAGAAAAGAAACCACTTTTGAAATAAAGTGGTTTTTTCTTTGTCTTATAACTGAACACTAACACCTGACTATATGCTATTTTAGGGACTCTGAAAGCCAGACCGTAATTTAACAAATTCGAATAACAAAGGCACATTACTATATTTTTGCAATGAAGCCGTCCTTTCAGAAATCTTTTCCCAGCTTTCCTTATAAGAATCTGCACCATTTACCAATGGCATAGATCCCTGTAAAAAGTCTTCAATTGGTATCTCCAACTGCTCAATAAACCGTTCTACTTCTGGAAATTTCCTATCCTTTTCTGGATTGGGTTCTTTGAATAGAACATGTTCCAAATTTCTTGAAAAGTAATACATACGGTAGTCGATTTCACCAGCAATTATCTTATCCAATGCCTTCATTATATTGATATTTGTACTTCTATCCATATTTCTAGCTGCTATTTGTTGCTTTTGTTTTTCATGCGGAACAGTTATTCGATCCTCGTGGTAAAGCGTTAATTCTTTTTGGGTGTCATCAATAACAATCGCATCTTCAGGGATGAAACAGCCATCCATATCAATAATATGCAATACACAGAATACATCTTCAGGACGAAATTTACTTTTTATCATAAATTCATTTACTGCATTTCCAATCACAGACTTGATAGGTTCTTCCGGCCTGTCCAAGTCATATAAAATATCGCCGTGCTGAATATGGAAACGTATATTATGCTGCTCGAAAAGACTGCGTAACCGATTGTATAGCAATACCTCTTCGCAGCTTCCCTCGACAAGTAATAACACGACCTTCTTTTTAGTATTTGTCATGTATAATCCCAGCTTTTCGGAATGCCGTTTTAATATCATATAAATTCGTTTCTGCATAGACTTCTTCGTCTTGACCGCCCAGTTGCACTGCACGTAGATAGATATCCCGTGCATTGCTTAGCCTTTCAACACCTTTTAATTGTTGGTATCTATCCTCTTCGTTAAGAGTCGTAAACCATAAGTTTCGAATTGGAAGCACTTCTAATATTCTTAAATTATGAGAAGTGAAAAAAAGTTGACCTTGTGCATTTTCGTTCAGAACTTCTAATATTTCGCCAAGTAAGTATTCAAAAATCCCTGCATCGAGCTCATCAATTACAACACAAGCGTTCGGATTATTATAAACTGCAATAAGAGTACTTAAGATAGAAATAATTTTCAATGTACCTTCCGATTCACTTCGTAAAGGAAGTTCAATCTCCCCTTGTTTTGATAAAAACTCAAAGCGAACCCCTTCACTGCCATCACTCAACTTCTGCTTATTGATCTGCCTTATCTTTATTAGAAGGCCTGGGATAATGGTCTGCAAGACAATATTCGTCTGACTAACCACTTGGTCAATCGTTTTAAATAAGTCCAGTGGTAACACCATTGTGTCCGCCATCTCATAGGGTATATGTCCACGCTTTCTTTCCAAATGAACACTAAAAGGCATAACAAGATTGGCAACTAATAAACCATATTGAATCGTATCAATGATGTGTAAATCACGATTAAGGTCATCTGAAAGACTTTTCATGATTTCAATTTCAGTTTCTTCTAAATGCTCTTCATATACTTCCTTTAACTCTTCTCGAAATACAAAAGAAGTTGAGTTACTAGTGGCCATTCTATTGGCTACTATGACTGAGACCCTTGCAGATTCATTCATTTCATGTGATTCATTAGCTCCTATCGTTAATCCTTTAACAGTTTTCGAAATTAGAACTTTGAATGGCTCATTTTCCTTATTTTCTCGATATACTACTTGTTCTTCGACAATTTGATACCTTCCTTTTCCCGCCGTCAAAGAGACTGAATAGTTAACGTAGAATTCACCGAATTGATTTTCAATAATAAATTGAAACAATAAACGAATAGTCTTTTCATTAAAATATAGCAAATTAGATGTGAGCTTGGGAAGTGGAGCATTATAATTGGCTGATAATAAAGTCTTTAACAGATTGAACGCTTCCACTGCCGCAGTTTTCCCAGAACCATTTTGACCATAAAACCCTATGACATCAGCTTTCTCCAATGTATTGAAAGTTGAATTTGTGTGAAACTCACCATTTTTAACGTTTTTCAAATTAGTTATTTCTACTTTGGTTACCCTGACAATACTTTTCATGGAGGTCCTCCTATGAATTCTACATAAAATGAAGATATTCATTTACTTTCAATGATAAATACATTTAAAGAGTAAATTATTAAATGCGTTTATCGGCGGTGAAAATGTAATTTACTTATCAATATGCTCTTACTTGTCATAAGTTATTCAGGCTAGCAATTGGAAGCTGTACTGAAATTAGGGTGTATTGACTGAGTAGCTTTACACAGACGTCTACCTAAAACTAATTTTCAATGCTTTAGAAATATTTACGTTATATTTAAGACAACACAAAAATGCCTACCGAAACGATAGGCATTTTAACATACGTTTTATCTTTGAAAAGTCTCGCCGTTGATTATGACTTGTGTGGCACGGAATGGGATATTTACATTCATTGAGAAATACGGCTCCAAAATGCTATAAAATGACTCCCATTGACTATCTACTTCATCATATTTACCATTAAGCTCCAAGTCAATGATGCCAGTATAAATTTTTTGTAGTTTAGAAAGATTTTCCTTAGATACTTCGAAATCATAATAAGCCATTTGTTCATCAAATGTGGGCATTGGATTGGCAGCGCGATAATACGGTCGCATCACGGAGTCAAATGCCTCCCATTTATCCATCGCCAGTTGATCGTCTCCATCACTACTAGCCTGGCGAGCATCCTCATATAATTTCTTTATCACCGGAAAATCTGTTTTGGAAATAGTCGTACCTAAATCTATAATATACTCTTCAAATGTGGGCTCTACATAATAAGTATTGACAATTTCAAAAAACTGATCTAATTTAACGCCAGATTCTATCTCCGCCCCACTTTTTGCAAGTGAAACCCATTGATAATATAGTTCTTCCAGTTGCAGCAGGTCATTAGCCGTAAATGGATATTCAAACATACTTATATAGACGTCAAATGCTTCAGGCTCCCAATTTGCAAGATAATATGGATTGGTTATTCGATTAATTTGCACCCATAGTTCTCCTGCCTCCTCCCATAACTCATCCTTTTCTAAAGTCATTACCTCATTGTAAAGAAGTTCAAGCTTTTTAATTTCATCTTTTGTCACCCCGAGCGGTAGATTTTTAACAAAGTAGTCAAAGCTATATAAATCCGCAATGCTTTCCAGGACTTCTCCTTCGATTTGCACCAAAGCTCCAACTGAGAAATTCATCGCCTGGATTTTCTCCTCAGTAAAAGTATGCAATCCTACATGGTAGCGTTCACCGCTATCACCTTTAACGATTATTTCATTACCCCAATTTTCAACGACTGTCCCTTTGACAATCTGTCCAATTTGAAAGTGTGATCCAGCTTGTTCCACCGCTGCGAAAGTATAAGATGGCATCACTCCGCCAATCCCAAGTGCTAATGCTATAGAAAGGACCAACATTCTCTTCTTTTCTCTGCTCATATCTCATTCCCCTTTTACTAAATAATTGTGTAAGAAAAATACGCTTGGACTATATTCATTCTTCCATCTAAATGTCATTGAACCATTCATTATATGTTCTGACTTAATAAATGATGACAAACAAATAAAAGAAAAAACGTTGTATTCTTTCCTTTGCTATAATGAACTATAATGAAATGTATTTAATAGTTAGGGTGTGCGTGCATGAATTCGAATGAAAAACAACCGCCTGATTTAAAAGACGTTGATTCAAATGAGGAAATTGATGATGAAGAGCTACAAGCACTGGTATTAGAAGCACAACAGGAGGTCCTTTATAGAGAGGCGCAAGAAAAAACAACCCCCAAAACGAAACGCCCATTTCCAAAATGGCTATTTTGGCTTATCTCCATTGTGATGGTTTTCAACACATTTGCGATCATTTTTGAAGTGTATTCAATCCCAGCCATTGAATTCTTACAAACTTCCTCAAAATTATCGAAGCAAGAAAACATTGGTACCTATAAGAAATCTGTTGTTGTTATTCAATCCGCTGAAAGCAAAGGCACAGGTTTCTCCATTTCGAGTGACGGAACTATTCTAACAAACTATCATGTTGTCAAAGGAATCGACACTGTAAATGTCTTTTTCCCAGAAGAAGGACGTTTTACGGCAGAAGTTGTGCATACCTATCCATCAGTCGATCTTGCTGTATTAAAAGTCAATGGACAAGACCTACCCCATTTAGAACTCGCTGAAAAAACGACTTTTACAGCTAATGAAGCCATAAACTTTATTGGTAATCCTTTAAGTTTTAAGGGCATTGCAAATGAAGGTACGATAATTGATTATATCCAGCTACCAGATTGGGATGTACCTGTCGTTATGATGAAGGCACCGGTTTATCGAGGTAATAGCGGTAGCCCCGTATTTAATAGCAAGGGGCTGGTGATTGGCATTGTTTTCGCCACGTTAGATCATGAAACGCATGGAAAAGTCGGTTTATTTGTTCCGGTAGATGAGTTTTATGATCGACAATAAGTAGTGTTTGTAGATAAGATGTTAAATAGATATATAGGTGGTGTTTGGCAACCATTTTCAACATCAAAGAATCCAAATACAAAGCCACTAAAGGAAAATTAATTCCCTTAGTGGCTTTACTTTTTAATCTTATTTAATTCGTAATTCTGATTCGCTATCGAAAAAGTGTGCTTTATTAAGGTCAAATGCTAAGTCGATTGTTTCTCCAGCCACAACATTGAAACGCGCATCTACACGTGCAACAAAATCTTGGTCATTTACCTTAGAATAAAGAATTATCTCGGCACCCATTAATTCAGCAACTTCAATCGAAGCCCTGATTTTTGTTTCAGGAGAAAAATCAAGGAATAACGGTTCATCATGAATATCTTCTGGACGAACTCCTAGAATGATATCTTTACCAATATAGTTTTGCTCGCGAAGATATTTCATTTTACCCTCGGGTACCAGAACCTTTACATCTCCCATGACAAAATGATTCTCTTCTAGTTTACCGTTTAAGAAGTTCATTGCTGGAGAACCAATAAAACCACCAACAAAAACATTGTTAGGTTCATCGTAAACTTCTTTAGGGGCTCCTACTTGCTGAATAAATCCATCCTTCATTACTACGAGGCGCGTGGCCATTGTCATCGCTTCCGTTTGGTCATGGGTTACATAAACAGTTGTTGTTTGCAGGCGCCTGTGCAACTTTTGAATCTCCGCACGCATTTGTACGCGTAACTTAGCATCTAAGTTAGATAATGGCTCATCCATTAAGAATACTTCGGCATCACGTACAATAGCACGTCCTAAAGCAACACGTTGACGCTGTCCACCTGAAAGTGCCTTTGGTTTACGATTTAAGAGGTCCTCAAGTCCCAAAATTTTAGCCGCATTATCAACACGTTTTTTTATTTCATCTTTTTTAAATTTACGTAGCTTCAAACCAAATGCCATATTATTGTAAACGTCCATATGTGGATATAATGCATAGTTTTGGAAAACCATAGCAATGTCACGATCTTTTGGTGGGACATCGTTCACTCTTTTACCACCGATGAAAAGATCGCCTCCTGATATTTCTTCCAAACCAGCAATCATTCTAAGTGTTGTTGATTTTCCACAACCTGATGGACCAACTAATACTAAAAATTCTTTATCTCTAATTTCCAAACTAAAATCTTTAACAGAAACAACATCTTTATCATATACTTTTCTTATATTTACCAATTTCAAGTCTGCCATTTTATTCCCTCCAGTGTATGTAAGTGCTTTCATCTACTATTAATAGAATACAATATTTACACTATTTAAGTAATGGTGAATATGCACAAAGATCTGGACACTCTTCGTGCATATTTACTATGAACGAAGTTTCCTAACAAATGGAGTTACTTTCTTGCTAAAAGGGCCAGGTAAACTGTCATTGCATGATGAAATTGTCGGACATCAATCCCCGTCTTTTCAAAAAAACGATCCAACCGATATTGTAGGCTATTTCGGTGCATATGTAATACTTTTGCAGTCTCCGATATATTTAAATTACATTGAAGAAACGTTTCAATCATTTTCAGTGTTTCTTCATCGTTTATGTATTCTTGTAAAATAGTTTTGCCAATATCGGAACGTAAATCTGATTCTGTTTGATTGATAAGTAGATAGGGCACAGCATCAATATACGTTACTACTGTCTTATTCGTATATATAAATACTTTCTTAGCCGCATTTATTAATGAGTGATAATACTGAGCGATGTCCTCCAAACCGTCTTTATAAGATCCTATAAAGAAGTTGATTTTCACATATAAATCGCTCATGAGTATATCTTTAATCTCTTCAAAAGAGATGCTATCTTCATAGACTGTCTGTTCTTCTATGATAATCCCTTCATGTCCATTTTCCCATAGAATAGGAACTGGATTTGCAAATAGTTCATGAATGGCATCTTTAAATATAATTGGGTCAATTTGATTTTTTTTGATTGAAAAGTAAATAAAGCGATAGGGATTTTTAATTTCAAAGTTAGAATTTACTTCAGTCGAATGAACTGTGTTTCTCCACTTTTGTTCTTCAGCGGTAGGTAATGGTAAGTTTATATTATATGGTAATAAGAAAGTAGTTAATAATGATAAATCTTTGGAAGTTAATTCTTCTTCACTAATACCAATAATTTCATTGTCGTCTGTCACAAACCACTTATATGTACGGTCTAGGTTATCCTTTCTCTCAGAATATACAAGAAGTGAAGAATAAATTTTACGTAATTGATTGATCATCAAAGCACCTCTTTACCTTTTTCGAAAAACATTTTCACTTTAGATTATTATGTCAAAATTAATAGTACCACATTAATACTTACATACGCCTTGCAATTAGATGATTCCGTTTTTGCAACTACACATAAACATAAATATGATGCAGTTCCAGTAAAACAAAGTAATGTAAAAATGCCTAAGGAATTTTCCCTTTGGCATTTTTGTGATAACCAATGTATTAGTAAAAGTTTCTGCTGAAACAAGCATAGACGCTTTTTACAGCCTCATTACAAACTCAATACGCCCCTCTAATTTCCCGTTGCACTTCATCCTTGTAAAATTTCGCCAATTTGGTCATTTCCTTTTCCGTAAAACTTTCTACGTTTACAGTTTGCAAGTTATCTTCTACTTGAGCAACGCTTTTAAATCCAGGTATTACACAAGAAATTGCATCGTGTTCTAAAATCCACTTGAGTGCTGCCCGTGTCATATTCCCTCTATTTTCAGCTATCCAAGTAAGTTTGTCACTTAACTCTATACCCTTTGCAAATTCTACCCCTGCAAATGTTTCTCCAATATTAAATGCTTCTCCATCTCGATTAAAATTACGATGATCATCTGTTTCAAACTGTGAATTGGCTCTAAACTTCCCTGTTAATAACCCACTTGCTAGTGGAACTCGCGCGAGAATACCAACCCCCTGTTCCTTTGCTTGCGGAAATAGTGCTTCTAACGGCTTTTGACGAAATAGGTTAAATATGACTTGCAATGCACTAACATTAGGTTGCTCCAAGCAAAATAAACCCTCTTCAACAGTTTCAACACTAACACCATAATAGCGAATTTTCCCCTGTTCTTTCAAACGATCAAGTACTTCAAACACTTGACCAATCTTTAAAATCTCCATTGGTGGACAATGAATTTGAAACAAATCAAGTTGATCGCGATTAAGTCGTCTTAAGCTGTCTTCACAATACTTTGTAACACTTTCCATTGAGTATGTTTTAGGGTCATGTACATCCCCTGCTCGACAGAATTTAGTTGCTATATGAATTTCAGATTGTTTTCCTTTGGTTGCTTTCGCTAATAGTTCCTCACTATGGCCATCTCCATAAACATCTGCCGTATCGAAAAAGTTTACACCTTTTCCTATTGCGTGGTCTAAAGCTTTCAATGCTTCTAGATCATTCGTTCTTCCCCAAGCTCCGCCAATTGCCCAAGTACCAAAGCTGAGCTCACTTACCTTTAAATCTGTATTGCCAATTTGACGATAATTCATTTTTCCTCACTCCACTTATCCAAGTATTTTTTAACAAAGCCTATAACAACAGATTTGAAATACAAGAACAATAGCTTTAATACGTATACTAATGAATAAAAGCCGTTTTGGCACTCACGATAATATTAATTATTCACTCTTTTACGAACAAATCATATCCATTTCATTTCCGCAAAACTTCGGTGAACATGCTTCAAACTGTATATAATAGTTCTATCCTATTTGGATTCACTTGTTCTTGTTAGATCTCATTAGTGACTTTTATGTCAGAATTTCACACTTAGCTGTTATGTTCGTCATTAACTTCTTCACCGTTATGCAGAATAGTTACTAGTATTTCTATAAATAAGAGTCCCAACTAACTAGTTGAGACTCTTATTTAAAAGGACTACCTACGGAATTCTAAAAGCCTTCGATTAATATCTTTTGTTTGACCGTAAATATCCTGATAAATAGCGAACATCTTTTTATATTTTTCCACATTAGTTTTATTGGGATGAAATCGTTTATCTTCCTTCAAGAACTCATTCGCGCAATCCTTCAATGAATCAAACCATGAACATCCATAAGCTGCTAACATGGCTGCCCCCATACCTGGTCCTTGTTCGCTTTTAAGTCTAACAATATCAGCATCGAAAATATCAGCCTGCATCTGAAGCCAATCTTCATTTTTCGCACCACCGCCAATTGATATGACCGTATCGATTTGTTTGCCCTTTTGACGAAAAATATCAATAGTTTCATTTAGCGAAAATGTAATCCCTTCAAGAATTGCTCGAACAAAATCTTTTCTGTGATGAGAACTGTCCATTCCAATAAAACTTGCACGAATTGCAGCATCTGCATGTGGTGTTCTTTCACCCACCAAATAAGGAGTAAATACCAGTCCATTAGATCCAACAGGGACAGAGCCAACATCGGCTAGTAAATCATCGAAAGATTCGTCCCCCGCAAAAACATCTTTAAACCAAGTTAAGCTATAACCCGCAGCCAGAGTAACACCCATTGAGTAAAATGCGTCGGGAGCACCATGATTAAAGTAATGAACCTTTCCTTGGAAATCTTTATCAGGACTTGCTTCATAAGACAAAACGACACCAGATGTCCCAATACTACAAAGTGTTTTTCCATCCTCTAAAATCCCTGAACCAATAGCACCACAAGCATTATCAGCACCACCTGCAAATACACGTGTAGAGTTGGCAAGACCAGTAGATTCTGCAAATACAGATGTTATCTTACCTACTTCCTGATAGGAGTGAACTAATGGTGGACAAAGACTGGTATCAATATCTAGTAATTCACAGAGTTCTGTACTCCATTCCTTTTTACTGACATCCAAAAGAAGTGTTCCAGCTGCATCAGAGTACTCCATTTGTAATTTACCTGTAAGCTTGTAACGCAAGTAATCTTTTGGAAGAACAAACGTCTTAACCTTACTAAATAACTCTCGCTCATGTTCTTTAACCCATACTATTTTTGGTAAAGTGAATCCTTCTAATGCGTGGTTTTTTGTTATAGATAACAAACGCTTTTCTCCAACGACTTCATAAATTCGCTTGCACTCCGCTGTTGTCCTTGTATCATTCCAGAGAATCGCATGACGTAATACTTCATTATTTTCATCTAACAAAACAAGTCCATGCATTTGCCCAGAAAAACTAATGCCTTCAATATCTTCTGGATCCCCATCGAAATCCTTCAAAAGATCAAGTAGACCCGATACAGTCTGATCAACCCAATCTTTAGGGTTTTGCTCACTATATCCCGTTTTCTCTTGAATTAGAGGGTAAGATTTCGATACCTCTTGAACAACAGCGCCATGTTGATTGACGAGTAAAATTTTAACAGCACTTGTTCCTAAATCTATACCTATTACATATTTCATAGCTACATCTCTCCTGCCATTCAAAACTTAATTAGTTAGCGAAAGCTTTCAATAAGTATTGATTGATTGTTGCTTTAATTTGTTCTAAGCGACCAGATGTCTGTTTTATATCTGATAAACCATAAGCATACTCTTCCAGTTTACGGAAGTCTGTTTTTCCTTCAACAATAGCAAGTCCAATACCTTCTGTGTAAGTCTGATAGCGATTTTCGACTATACTTTCCAAGACCTTATCATCAATTAAATTTTGTGCCACCCTTAAACCTACTGCAAAAGCATCCATTCCAGCAATATGTGCATGGAATAAATCTTCTGGCTCAAATGAACCTCTTCTTACTTTCGCATCGAAGTTTAGGCCGCCCCTACCAAGTCCGCCATTTTTAAGAATTTCATACATTGCAAGTGTTGTTGACCATAAATCCGTAGGGAATTCATCTGTATCCCATCCGATAAGTGGATCCCCTTGGTTTGCATCAACTGAACCCAGCATATTATTAATGCGTGCATAGTGAAGTTCATGTTCAAATGTATGTCCCGCTAGTGTCGCGTGGTTTGCTTCAATATTGAACTTGAAATGATCTTCAAGACCATAACTTTGCAAGAATGCATGTGCAGTAGCTACGTCATAATCATATTGATGTGTTGAAGGCTCTTTTGGCTTAGGTTCAATTAAAAATTGGGCATCAAAGCCAATTTCTTTGGCGTAGTCAATAGCCATATTATAGAAACGTGCTAAGTTATCCAGCTCCAGCTTCATGTTTGTATTCAGAAGTGTTTCATAACCTTCGCGGCCACCCCAGAATACATAGTTTTCTGCACCAAGTTCCTTACCGATTTCTAATCCCTTTTTCACTTTAGCTGCAGAATAAGCAAATACATCTGCACTACTTGAAGTGGCAGCACCATGAACAAATCGTGGGTGTGTAAAGTTATTCGCCGTATTCCAAAGTAATTTTGCTTTACTATCTTTCATATAGTCTTTGATCATACTTACAATTGTATCTAAGTTTTGATTAGACTCTCTTAAACTGCTACCCTCTGGTGCTATATCAATATCATGGAAACAGAAAAATGGTACATCAATTTTATCGTAAAATTCAAATGAAGCATCTACGCGGGCTTTAGCTAAATCCATACCACTAAACTTATCCCACGAGCGAATCATGTTGCCTCCGCCAAATGGATCTGAGCCATTCATCGTAAATGTATGCCAATACGAGACTCCGTAGCGTAATATTTCTTCCATTGTTTTATCACCGATTTTTTCCTCGGGATTATAAAATTTAAATGCATATGGATTTGTTGATAATGAACCCTCGAATTTAATCTTGTCAATGTTTAGGAAATAAGTCATTGTTTGTACCTCCTAGATTTTTTATGTTACAAAGCAACAGCGAATGTAAAGGCTTACATTTGTAATTATAACACAAATCATTAGTTTGTCTATTAGTTGAACAAAGTTTTTAACTTAAAAAACTGATTGCATTTATCACTGGAAATGATGAACTTTTTATATGAGTAGTGTATGCTTTTAATGATTCCTCTTTCTATTAAATAATGAGATTGGCTTATTCTATAAGTCAGGAAATAAGGGTGGTTGTCAATGAATCCTACTAGTGGCTTTATTTATAACGTTTTTGAATGGATAACAAGGTTTGCCTATTTAAATTTATTGTGGATACTTTTTTCATTAGCAGGCGGAATAATTTTCGGCTTTTTCCCAGCTACTATAGCAATGTTTGCAATAACCCGAGAATGGTTAAAAGGAAATACAGAAAAGCCAATTTTAAAAGCCTTTTGGGAATACTATCGGAGAGACTTCTTAAAAAGCAATCTTTTGGGAATATTTATTAGTATAATAATCTTCTTAATTACGATTGATATTATTTACATTCAAGGTAATACTAACGGGGATTTAACATGGACATATATACCTTTATTTGCATTTATGTTACTTTTCATTATGTTATTATTTTATATCTTTCCTGCCTTTGTTCATTACGATATAAAAGTACAATATGTTATGAAAAACAGCTTTTTTATTATGTTAATAAACCCCTTCAATAGTTTATTGATAATACTCTGTCTTGTACCACTCTTTTTTATTATGAAAAGTTTTCCTGCCTTGGCATTCATATTTGGTGGAAGTTCATACGCATACATAACAATGTGGGTCAGTTTACATGCTTTTAATAAAACGAATAAGAAAAATGGCAATCCCGTTAATATCGAGAATTAACGACTTTTTTCACGAAAAAAACTTCACACAACGGAGCAGTTCAATCCCCCGTTGTATGAAGTTTTTTTATGTGCCATACACTTATTACCCTTTCACTGCACTAGCAGAAATCCCTTCAACGACTTTATTACTAAAGAAGATGAATGCAACAATAATTGGTAACACACTAATGATTAACGTTGCTCCGATTGCTCCCCAGTCTGTCATATATTGCCCAATAAAGTTTTGAATACCTACGGTTAATGTTTTATATTTTTCTGAACTTATAAACGTATTTACAAATACAAATTCATTCCAATTATAAATCATATTAATAACCACAGTAGTAGACATTACTGGCACAGTCATCGGAAGAATAATTTGGAAAAACAATCGATGAACTGAAGATCCATCTATAATTGCGGCTTCTTCTATTTCACGAGGTAATGTGTAATAAAAGCCGAGTAATATCATCATTGTGATTGGTAAATTATAAGCCGTATATGTAATGACAACAGCGAAAGGATTATCAATTAAGTCTACGCTTAAGAACATACTGAAAAGTGGTATCAAAGCAGAGTGTATTGGAATCATTAGTCCAACCATAAACAACCCCAATACGAAACCGCTTAACTTCCATTTCATTCTTGTAATTGCGAAAGTTGCCATGCTCGCAAACAATACTGTTAGGATAATCGCTAGACCAGTAATCCAAACACTATTGAAGAAATAAATGCCTATTCCACCATCCCAAACCTTTTGGTAGTTTTCCCATCTAAACTCCGACGGTAGAGCAAATGGTGATCCAGCAAATATCTCTTTATTATCTTTTAATGAGAAAATGAAAAGCCATATTATTGGGAGTATCTGGAACAACGCTACAGCTGCTAGACAAACGTAAAGAAAAAAGTAACCAATGCGACCCATATCATAAACCTCCTTCTAATATTCTATTGGCTCGTTGGAAGTAGTAAATTTCCGAACAACTAACGTTACTACTAAGGTAATGATCAACAATAAGAATCCAATGGCACTTCCATATCCAAAATCATAACTTGAAAAAGCTAGTTTATACATATAGGACGCCATAACCTCACTCGCTCCATTTGGTCCTCCACCAGTCATAACATAAATCAAATCGAAGTACTTTAGTGATCCAACAATAGCTAATACGACTGTGACGCTTACTACTTCTTTAATTAGAGGTAGCTTAATCCTAAGGGCAATTTGAAAAGCAGATGCACCATCAATTTTCGCTGCCTCTATCATCGATTCAGGAATATTTTTAAGTGCTGCATAGTAAATCAAAATATAAAATCCAGCATATTGCCACAAAATTGGTATGAAAATAGCAAATAATACTAGTGATGGCTCGGCCAACCACGCGGGCGGATTATCAATCCCTATTTTGATAAGAATAGCATTTAAAATACCATTCGACGGATTGTATACTTTGATCCAAAGTTGAGCGATCGCAACTGAAGACAAAAGCATTGGAATCAGGTATATTTTCCTCAGTAAATCAGCGCCTTTTATTTTGGATGCCAATATTAATGAAACTAACAAATATAGCGCTAAGCTCATTGTCGAGAAAATTGCTAGTAAAAACGAATGATAAGCACTACTCCAAAATTTGAGATCCTTAATCCCATTAATATAATTTTCTAATCCAATAAATTTCTTTGCACCAATGCCGTCCCAGTCCATTAATCCATAGTAACCCGTAAGGATTAATGGAATAAATATTAGTACAGTAATCAACAGGAGTGCTGGTAAAATATAAAGTGCTATATATAGCTTATTTGACATTACTTTATTCATTACACTCAACCCCATATCTTATGAAGTAGAAGAGGACCATCCGATGTTAAGGATATGTCCTCTTCATTGTTAATTTGACTTTACGCAATGCAGAATGCTTTTTACTATTTCGAAAGGGCTTCTTCGTGCGCTTTCGCAAACTCTTCAGGTGTCATTTGATTCCCAAAAAGTGCTTGAATCGCATCTAAATGCACTTGTGCTACACTTGGACTCATTTGAACGTCAGCAAACATAGTAATATTGCTTGCTGAATTAAGTTCATCCAATATATCGATATACATTTGTGGCAGGTCTAAGGATCCAGCATCCACTTTTGATGCTGGAATAACGCCAGCTTTTGTGACAGATTTCTCGCCCCATTGTTTAACAAAAAATGCGGCAAATTCTTTAGCTTCTTCTTTTACATCAGAATCTTCTGCAACAAATAATCCAACCCCAGGTCCCCCAATAAAACTATTCATATCTCCCTTCCCATCCACAGTTGGAAACTTGAGATATTCTACAGAATCTCTAAATTCTTGAGGTACATCTTCATTTGTTGTGTAATTTGGTAAATCCCATGTTGCAATTAAATACATTGGTGCTTGTTCATTCATAAACATACTTTTCGCTTCTTCATCAGAGAGACCATTAAATCCTTTGACAAATGCCCCCATATCGACAAGGTTTTGTACTTTTTCTGCTGCTTCAATTAATGCTGGATCCTCGAAAGTACCGGATCTATCGATCGCTTTATTAAGGACTTCAGCACCACCAATTCGGTCTGCTAGATACATATACCATAACGAACCTGTCCAAGGATCTTTGTTACCTAAAGCGATAGGTTGTATTCCATCTGCCTTAAATACATTAATTACATTTTCTAGTTCCTCAAATGTTTCTGGTGCTTCGAGATTATGCTCTGCAAACATAGTTTTATTATAATATATTGTCGCAATGTTCAACTCTAGTGGAAGACCGTAAGTCACCCCATCTATTGCATAAGCCTCTACAGTTCCTGGAATGAATGTATCGCTTAATTCTTTATCAATAAGATCATCTAATGGAGCAAACATATTACCACCTACATAGGGTTCTAAAAATCCTGCTGCCCAAGTCATTCCAACGTCTGGTAATTCTTTAGATGTTGATAGAACCTTTAACTTATCTTTGTATTGCTCATTGCTTAACACTTCTAAATCAATTTTGACACCTTCATGTTCCTTTTCAAAATCAGCAATAATTTCACTTACAATTTCATGATGCTGTTTAGAGCTCCCCTCGGGCCATAGATGCATAAACTTTATTTCAGTATCACTAGATGTTTTACCTGAATCTGAACAACCTACTAATAATAAAGTCAAAACAAAAGTGGATAACAGAATTGTAAACGCTTTCTTTTTCCTCATTATTTATCTCCCCCAACTCAAGTTTTTGAAACAACAATATTCAGATTGTTGTATGCATTTTCATTATAGCAAACAGGAAGTTGTTAGTCTAGTGGATGAACAAAGTTTTTTTCTACCTCTATTTTTGTGATTTTCAATTGTGTTTTTCCCCCAAAATAGGAAAAGGACGTTATAATTCTTTCCACAAAAGTTAGGTAGACACTCAAATCAGTTGAATACGAAGTTGTATCTAATCAAGTTTTTATTTGTTAGAATGAAAAAAAAGAGAGAAAGAGTTGAATGGAATGAAGATGGATGCTAATCAAACTTGGAATCATCATGTAGTCAAAAAAGGCAATAAATCTTTAGTTTTAGATAAAATTAAAAATAACTCCCCTATTTCAAGGGCTGCTGTTGCAAATCAAACTGGTTTAAACAAAGGAACCGTCTCATCCTTAGTGAGCGAATTACTAGAGGATCACTTAATCTATGAGTCTGGTCCAGGTGAATCTAGCGGCGGGAGAAGACCTGTCATGTTATTATTTAATAATTCAGCTGGCTATTCGATAGGAATAGATCTAGGGGTGAATTACTTACTCGGCGTTTTAACTGACCTAGACGGAAATATTTTTCAAGAGAAAGTAATGACTTTTAAGAACCTTTCTTATAATGAAATTGAAGAACAATTATTTAACACCATCGATTCCCTAATTTCTTCTGTGCCACCTAGCCCTCACGGAATCGTTGGAATCGGTGTTGGTGTACCGGGAATAGTTGATAATAGTGGGGAAGTTTTGCTAGCGCCAAATCTAAACTGGACAAACGTTAATTTAAAGTCAATTTTACAAAAAAAATATAACCTTCCAGTCATTATTGAAAACGAGGCAAATGCTGGTGCCTACGGAGAGAAGAAATTTGGTGCTGGAAAAGAGTTTGAAAATATCATTTATGTAAGTGCTGGGATTGGAATAGGTGTCGGACTTATTCTTAATGGTTCTTTGTATAAAGGGTCCAATGGTTTTTCTGGTGAGCTTGGCCATATGACAATACAAGTTAATGGTTCTAAATGTCGTTGTGGAAATGATGGTTGTTGGGAATTGTATGCGTCAGAACAAGCATTAATCAATAACGCTGGACTGTTAGATATCCCCCTCCCTTCTAACAAAGAAGGCGACTTAAATAATTTATTAACTCTCGCAGAGAATGGCAATAAAGAGGTTATCAAACTATTTGAACAAACTGGGGACTATTTAGGTGTAGGCATAAATAACATTATTAATATCTTTAATCCACAACAAGTGATTATTGGTAATCGGATGGCCTCTTCTAAAAAGTGGCTAGAGGAATCTTTGAATACAAGAGTAGCTAACCAAGCTCTATGGTTTCAACGAAGTGATTTACAAATTGATTTTTCGGAGTTATCCACACTCTCGTCCGCATTAGGCGTAGCTGCTTTTTCAATAGAAAACTTTTTAAGTGTTAGTATCCAACAAAGAAGTATAATTCAAATTTAAAGTAGTAGTAACGGCAAACCTTTTGTTACTTTAGTCATTCGTTAATCAACTATCACTAATTTGCTAATCCAATTAACTAGTGTATTATCTAATATAGTATTGTGAAAATTGCTAATTAATGATTTCATTTATTTATTAATCCCATTACTCCCCTGCCAATAACTGTCGGATTATTGATAAACAATAGGTCATTAATTAGTATTTTTATAATTGTATTTAACCTTTCTCCATTTTGTAAGCACTTACATGCATTCACTATTTTTCAGGGTGCTCAGATTTGGTGAAAGATAAAAATTATGTAAAGGGTGAATTAAAATGACAATCATTCGGAATCCAATTTTACCTGGATTCAATCCAGATCCAAGCATTTGCCGCGTAGGAGAAGATTATTATATTGCCGTTTCTACCTTTGAGTGGTTCCCTGGAGTGGGTATATATCATTCCAAGGATTTAAATAATTGGAGATTAGTTTCAAGGCCCCTTAATCGATTAAGCCAATTAAATATGATGGGAAATCCTAATTCAGGGGGTGTATGGGCCCCCCAACTCTCACATAGTGACGGTAAGTTTTGGCTAATCTATACGGATGTGAAGGTAACAGAAGGACAATGGAAAGATTGCCACAATTACCTTGTAACCAGTGAAACTATTGATGGAGAATGGTCTGAGCGTACTTACTTAAACAGCTCCGGCTTCGATCCATCATTGTATCACGACGAAGACGGTAGAAAGTATCTAGCGAACATGTACTGGGATCATCGTATCGATCATCATAATTTTTATGGTATAGTTCTTCAAGAATATAACGTCGAGGAACAAAAACTAGTTGGAGAATCTAAAATAATTTTTAAAGGGACAGATATCAAATTAGTTGAAGCCCCTCATATATATAAAATCAATGATTATTACTACTTATTAACAGCAGAGGGTGGTACAAAATACGATCATGCTGCCACGATCGCACGATCAAAAAATCTTTGGGGACCATATGAAGTGCATCCCGAGAATCCATTGATTACATCATGGCCATATCCTAGAAATCCACTTCAAAAGTCTGGACATGCTTCAATTGTTCATACACATACAGATGAATGGTTTTTAGTACACTTAACAGGCAGGCCCTTACCAAGAGAAAACCAACCATTGTTGGATGATCGAGGCTATTGCCCACTTGGACGGGAAACTGCCATTCAAAGAATGGAGTGGAAAAATGATTGGCCATATGTGGTTGGGGGTAACGGACCGTCCCTTGAAATTGAAGGACCTGATATCGAAGAAGTAAAATGGAAGAATGATTATGATGAGAAAGATGACTTTGATATTGATGAATTAAATAATCATTTTCAATCACTGCGTATCCCATTAGGCGAAGATATTGTTTCACTAAAAGACAATCCTGGCCACCTGCGACTATACGGAAAAGAATCCTTGACTTCAAAGTTCACTCAGGCTTTTATAGCTAGACGTTGGCAACATTTTAACTTTACTGCAGAAACGAAAGTGAACTTCACTCCAAACTCTTTCCAGCAATCTGCAGGACTAGTCAACTATTATAATACAGAAAACTGGACAGCACTTCAGATTTCCTGGCACGAAGAGAAAGGTAGAATCCTTGAACTCAGCACTTACGATAACTTTATATTTGCTCAACCGCTTCAAGGTAAAGAAATCGTCATTCCAGATACTATAGAATATGTTCACCTCAGAGTTGATGTAAAAACCAATTTTTACGAGTATTCTTATTCCTTTGACGGAGTGAATTGGACTGTTATACCTGTCAAATTTGCGTCACATAAGCTTTCTGATGACTATATCAAAGGTGGAGGCTTCTTTACTGGTGCATTTGTCGGCATGCAGTGTCAAGATACATCAGGTCAGAATCGACATGCTGATTTCGATTATTTTATTTATAAAGAAAGGATATAAAGATTCCTGTATTTAAACTGAGTGGAAGCAAATATCACCCCAAAAAGACATGTGTTCCAATAGGAATCACATGTCTTTTTTGATTGAGTAAACACAAACAGAAGTATATAAACTATTACATCACAATGACATGAAGCACGAATGAACTATTTTCTCATTGTCCTTCGATTAAATTAAGCTTTGCGATGTTTTGGGATAACAAGCCCTTTCCTTGAATCATTTGATAATACTGGGTTTCGATTATCCTGGAATCTAGGATATAATATCAGTACTATATAACAACGTATTATTATTAAGTTTTTATAAATCTATATATTGTATAACTGGGTACCTAAATAAACTAAGTAAAGGTGCTTAAAAGGTGTAGCTTAAGCCCTAAGAGTTGCGCCGAAGCTCCTTGACTTAGCGTCGGGGGAAAATCCCCCATGTCATAGTAAATTCAATGGGATTCAATATTCCGCATATCAATATATATATAATATTCCCCATATTTCATGTTACTGGACCTTCACTTCTTTTCCATTTTCAAGATTAATAGACTTTCCGTTGTGTGAGATAGTTAACGCCTCTCCCTCTATTACCAAATAAGTTACTTCAGTTCTATCCATATGGATTTTTAGTAGCCTGCCTAGATATTGTAAATAAAAACCGAGTGAATCCCATTCACTAGGAAGAGAGGGTGTTAATGAAAGCCCCCCTTCTTTCACTCGTAAACCAGCAAATCCATAAACGATTGCTAGCCAAGTCCCACCCATATTGGCCATATGAAGGCCATCTTTTGTATTTCCATGTGTATTATCCAAATCTAGGCGAACCGTTTCATTAAAATAATCATATGCTTTCTTTTCGTAGCCTAGTTTGGAAGCCATTATGCTAAATACACAGGAAGATAATGATGAATCATGAGTGGTGATTTGTTCGTAATAATCGTAGGATCTTTTAAT
The DNA here is from genome assembly GCF_038620285.1 of Sporosarcina sp. FSL K6-1540. Taxonomy (NCBI): domain Bacteria; kingdom Bacillati; phylum Bacillota; class Bacilli; order Caryophanales; family Caryophanaceae; genus Sporosarcina; species Sporosarcina sp. FSL K6-1540. The sequence goes on along the minus strand of NZ_CP152018.1, from coordinate 3,743,923 downwards.
TGTTTCGAAATCTTGTTCATCTTCTAGCAGAAAATGAGCCAAGACAGTATCTGCTTGTTTGCATACTTGATATCTATAAAGTGTTAACGGATGATAATTCAATAAAAGTGGGAACTTATCTTTCGGAGTATTCTCTAAATCCCAACGCGCTTTTTGCAAAAAACTATCGTCCTGAGCATTGATTTTATAAGTTTCATCATATGGCAGATACATTTTTTCACCTGCTTCAGTCCATTTGCTTACTTCTAATTCTGTCAGTTCTAACCTTTCAGCTAATTGTTTTAGATGATTACCATCCTCTTCTTTTAACAGATAATATACTTTAGCAGCCCACAGTAAATTATGTTTTGCCATGACATTCGTATAATAATTATTATTCACAACGCATGTATATTCGTCTGGACCAGTTACACTATCAATTCTAAATAAGCCATTTTTCATGTGACCAACATCACCCCATAAACGTGCAGTTTCAAATAGGACTTCTGCCATATACTCTTTTAAAAATGCCTCGTCCTTCGTTACTAAATAATATTGAATATAACTATATGCGATATCTGCACTTATATGATACTGCGCAGTTCCGGCAGGGAAAAACGACGAGCTTTCCGGACCGGAAATCGTTCTCCAAGGGAATAAAGCCCCTTTTTCATGTCCCATCTCCATAGCTCTTTCCTTAGCACTCCCTAAAATAGAGTATCTATGAAGTAATAAGTTTTTCGCAATTTCAGGGCTCGTCATTAAGAATACCGGAAACATATAGATTTCAGTATCCCAGAAATAATGCCCTTCATAACCTTCACCAGATAAACCTTTTGCTGCAATATTACTTACCGGATCTTTGCCGACTGATTGTAAAAGTTGAAAGAGATTAAAACGAATGCCTTCTTGAAGCTGTGCATCACCATCAATCTTCACATCGGATTTACTCCAGAAATTATCTAGATATTCTCTTTGCTCCAGTAAAAGATCTTCAAAAGAAGATCCTTTAAGCTGCCGTTGAATAGCAATTGCATTTTCAATAACTGTTTCTCCATGTCTGAGTGTATCTGTATAAACATTGTATTTTGTAAATTGCACTGTTTCATCACCAACGCATGAGTAAGTCTCTTCTACGTAATTATCTGCGGTTTTACTTTCATACATACACTTTCCAGATTCAATCACAGAAGAAGTAACACAAGCCACTTCAAGCTTGGTAACATAGGTACTATTTTTTACTATGCTAAATTCTTTTTCTTTTCGAACTTCCGTTACATGTAGTCTTTTAGCATGACCTGAGGCTACCCGGGGGTCATTTTTATCAACAAAGTTAGAGACATCGCCATTAACAGTCGAAACAATTTTTAGCTGCTGAATATGGCTTAAAGGCTCTATATTAATATCTACTGCAAATAATTCCCTTCTAACAAAAGAAATGAGTCGTTTAAAATGGATTTTAACTTCTTTTCCTTTAGGTGATCTCCAATGTACAATTCGTTCGGCAAAACCCGCATCCATATGCAGATTTCGTTGGACATTAATTACTTCTCCTTCAAACATAGAAAATAGTTCGTCATCCAAATAAATATGTATAAATTGCCCATCAATGACATTCAGGATCTTTTGCTGTGTTTCTGGAAACCCATGCAACTTCTCTCCATAATTTATTTCTGTTTCATCATGAAAAGCATTTATATATGTACCTCGAATCGATTTATATGTATCCTTATAGCCCTCCTCGAAATTCCCTCTCACACCTAGATACCCATTGCCTAAGGACAAAAGACTTTCATTTAGCAGTAAGTTTTCATTATCTAACTCTGACTTCGTTAATTTCCACGTCATTGATATATCACTCCTTAGTCAATTAATATTTGTATGAAGATTTAAATTTCTTTATTCAAATTTGATTAAATTATATTTTCTCATTATATCGTTTTACAATTTCTTCAAAAATCAATTCAGACGTATTTCCTACTAGATAGTCTGCATGGGATAAATGTTCTAATGCACCAACGCCAACAGAAAACATATTTGCTTTATTAATTGCCTCTACACCTACGGCTGCATCTTCTAGACCGATACATTCAGAGTAGGGAATATTCAAGAAGTCCGCTGCTGTTGTAAACGTTTCAGGATTAGGTTTTCCTTTCGTTACTTTTGTAGCATCTACAACGTAATCAAAATAATTTGTCAATAAAAGTTTCTCTAATACCTTAAGTGCATTTTTACTAGCTGAGCCAAGCGCAATTTTAATATGCTGAGCTTTGATTTTCTTCAATAGACTTTCAATGCCAGGCAATATATAATCTGGATTTATCAAGTCTATAAACTCCAAATAATGGTCATTCTTTTGATTTGCCAGTCTTAATCGCTCCTCATAAGACAAGCTTCGCGAGGAGGGGGTCAATTCCAAAATACGCTCTAAAGATTCCATACGACTTATTCCTTTAAGTTGTTCATTAAACTGTCTATCCATCGATACACCAAGTTCCTGTGCAAGCTTTTGCCACGCCAAAAAGTGGAACTCTGCTGTATCTGTGATAACGCCATCAAGATCGAATATAAAAGCTTTTGGGTAGTGTGTCATGTCTTACTCCCCTTTCTTTTTAAGTAATTATATCGGGATTTGGCAGCTTCTTTACTTACGTAACGCCTTGACACTTTCCCGTTCGAGTAACTGATAGTCGACATAAATATGCTTCTTATCTAGTTTGTTTTCCATCAAACTTTGTAGCAACTGCGCTGAAAGCCTTCCGATTTCAATGAAATCCTGTCGAATTGTAGTAAGTTTCGGTTGGGTATAGCCACTAAGTACTAAATCATCAAACCCAGTAATAGAAATATCCTCAGGAATTCTTAATCCTGCTTCTTTTACTGCCCTCATTACACCAAATGCCATCAAATCACTAAAGCAAAGAAACGCTGTTGGTTGTTTAGTTTGCAGATACTTTTCCGCCAAAATATACGCTTGCTGCTCGGAAAATTGAGCATAAAGCACGTCTTCATCACACATCTCCAAGTCATTTTCTTTAAAAGCTTCCTGAACTCCTTTAATCCTCTCTGCATTTACATCGGTTTCTTTTGTCCCCGCCACGATAACAATGTCTCGATGATTGCGTTCTATTAAGTAACCAGCAATCTCTCTACTAGCTTTGGCGTTGTCAATAGAGACACTGCCAATCAATCCATTGTTCATATCTGTCATAATGTCGACAATCACACAGGGGATATTGGTATCGATTAGTTCTTTATAATATGGATCATCAGTGCGTATTCCCTGTAAAATCGCACCACCAATATTTCGCTCCCGACAATATTGAGCATAACTTTTTTGTTTCTGCTTCAATGAATCTATTAGAAAAATCGACAATTCATTTTGACTTTCTTCAACAGCGGTATACACTCCTTTGAATATATCGAATGCGTTGTTATCTTTTTCATTATTGTTAAGAACGCCAGATGAAATCAATCCAATAGTCATTTGCTTTTTTGATGATAAATTTTTGGCTACAACATTAGGTGTATAATTCAATTCTTTTGCGATAGCGAAAATTCTTTGTCGTGTTTTTTCACTAATATCAACATAATTATTGAAAGCTTTTGATACGACACCAATGGATACACCTGCTTTTTTTGCAACATCTTTTATTGTAGTCATTTTAGAATCACTTCCTTAATTAGTTAATATTAATAACGGGCAATCGCATTATCTATAGAGTCGAACCCGATAATGCTCCCATAAAACCCGAAAACACTTGCATTCTCTTTCCCACTGCAAGAACGAATTTATTTCACTGCTCCTTCCCCAATACCTTTAATAATATGTTTTTGTGCAAGTACATAGAAAATTACAACTGGAATGATTGTCAACATCAATCCCGCCATTGCTAAATTCCACTTAATCGTAAATTCGCCAAAGAAATAAAAAGTTGATAGTGGTATTGTTCGAAGCCCCTTGTCAGTAAGTGTTAGGGACGGTAATAGATAATCATTCCAAATATTAATAACGTTTAGGATCATCACAGTAACAGTAATCGGTTTCAACATCGGGAAAATGATTTTCCAAAAGACCCCAAACTTTGAAGCTCCATCAATCGTAGCTGCTTCTTCCAAAGTGATTGGAATAGACTTAATAAAACCATGATATAGAAAGACAGAAATACTTGAACTAAATCCAACATGCATAAAAATTAAACCTTCACGAGTATTGAACATTGGAATGTGTAACGTATTCGTAATAGTACTCATGAGTTGCATTAAAGGCATCATCAATGTTTGGAAAGGTATAAGCATCGTTGCTATAAAAGTCATGAAAATAATTTTGCTCAACTTATTGTCCGTTCTAGCTAACATCCATGCAGTCATCGAAGATAAAACAACAATAATCACAACTGAGAAAATAGTAATATATAATGAGTTTCCCAGCGCAGTCAAAAAATTCATCTTTTCCATAGCTTCTAGATAATACTGAAAACTGAATTTCCCAGGCAATGCAAGTGCATTTTCATAAAGTTCACGGCGATCTTTAAATGAGTTTACAATGATTATGTAAATGGGAGATAAGAAGAAAAGTGCTGCCAATAAGAGTAATACTTCTTTTGTAATTCCTCGTATTTTTTCCATCACATCTCTACCTCCCGCTTCTTCGTAATATAGACTTGAGTCAGTGTAATAGCAGCAACAACAAAGAAAAATACAATTGCTTTCGCTTGACCAAATCCATAATTACCATAACCAAAAATTTCATTATAAATATTCATCGCAAACATTTCCGTCGAATTAGCTGGGCCACCACCTGTTAAGGACAAGTTTACATCATAAATTTTAAATGCTGATGAAAGAGTTAAAAATAAACTGATTGTAAAAGCTGGCATTAATAAAGGAAAAGTGATTTTTCTAAGTCTTTGCCACCCATTTGCACCATCAATTTTAGATGCTTCGACTACGTCATTGGGAATACCTTGAATTCCCGCGATATAAATGATCATGATGTATCCCGCCATTTGCCATGTGAAAACGAGAACTAGGGCATATAATGCATAATCAATATCGATTAGCCAATTAAAAAATACATTGTCTAGTCCAGTCACTTTACCTATCAATGTAAATACATCCAAAAAGATAAATTGCCAAATGTATCCTAGTATTAGTCCACCGATCAAATAGGGCATAAATACCATTGTACGTGCCATATTTGCAATTCTGAGTTTGGATGTCACCAGTAAAGCAAAAGCTAGTCCTACCACATTTACTGAAATAACTGCTAAAAATGTAAACAATGTCGTTTTCCATGTAGATGCAAGAAAACGTGTGTCACCAAATAACTTGATGAAATTATCAAATCCTACAAATACTTTTTGGTTTGCTGCAATCCCATCCCATTCGAAAAAGGAGTAGTAAATTCCTATTAAAAAAGGAATAATCACTACCGTAACAAAAATTAGCAATAGCGGAGCAGTAAATAATATGTACCACCCTTTATTATTTTTTCCTGGCATGTAACCACCACTTTCTAGTAGTTTGTCTATCTTTCAACTAGTTAATAAAGGAAGATAGATTATAAAAATCTATCTTCCTATTCATGATAACTATGATGTTATAGTGATATTATTTCACTGCGTTTTTCCATGCTCCATCCATTTTTTGAATGAATTCATCACCTGTCATATCTTTTGACAAGAAGAATTCTTCTGCAGCTGGCGCAAAATCATTCGGAATAATATTAGCTGGGAAATAATTTAGTGCCCAAGGTATTGTTTGACCACTATTTGAAGCTTTTAATACATCTTGAGATAGTGGATCTAAATTGCCTGCATCGATATTTGTCAAAGCAGGAACAAATCCGAATTCCTCAACAATGTATTGATGACCCGTTTCAGTTGTAAACATCCAGTTCAAAAAGTCATTTGCTGCTTTAACTTCAGCCTCATCTTTTTCCCCATTAATCGTCCAGTTGTTACCGACTCCAACAGCCAATTTATCATTGCCCATTAATGGGAACGGTAACATGCCTACTTCAAAATCCACATCGAAATCAGACAGCATCCCCCACGCCCAGTTACCTTGATGAATCATTGCAGATTTACCAGCAGCAAAGTCACCTACTTCTTTGTCATACGTTACATCCAATGGACTTACCGTATTCGTTTTAATAGCATCCATAAATTTCCCAAACTCTTGGAATTCTTTCGTGCCTGCCATCGTAACTCCACCATCTGTCAATTTATCGATGAACTCGTAATGATCGTTTTGCAATGCGAAAGGATAGTTTGCAATATGGCCAATTAAGAAATAAGCTTCTTTAGAAAGACCAAAACCATTAATATCTTCAGCTTTAAACTTTTCTAATGTACTTACAAAAGATTCATAGTCGGCAACGTCTTCAGGTTTAACTAAATCTTTGTTGTAAACCATACCAAATCCTTCGACGCCATATGGAACACCAACGATCTTATTATCAATTTCTAATTCCATTCCAGGAGCAATGTGTTTTACATATCCTTCAGAAGTCATATCGTAAGCATACGATTTTAGTTTTTCAGCTTCTGTCACATTTTGAAGACTAAAAATAGACGGACCTTGATTACTGTTCAGACGAATTTGTAGTTGTTGGAAGTAATCATCACCTGTTGTCCCCCAGACTTCCACTTCGACGCCTGTTTCTTTCGTATATTCTTTTGTCAGTGCTTCCAACTGATCTGATATTTCAACCTTACTTTGGAAAATCGTGATTTTTTGAGCTGCTGATTTTTCAGGCTCTTTAGTACTTTCTTCCGATTTTTCACCATCTTCTTTTCCACTACTACATGCAGTTAAAAGAAGTAATAAAGCTATTAGCAATAGACTACTAATCTTTCTTTTTTGATGCTTCATTTAATTTCCCCCTCTTATCATTTGAATTTTTATAGTGAATAAAATGAATAATCATTTTATAACTACCAACATTTAATACACCCTTTACTAGTTATCCTGCATTAGTTAGCTTTATATGCAGAGGATGCAGGTCCTCCATCGAGTGATATTTCACTCTGTTAAACCAAATGGTATTTCTATAAAATCATCACACTCATGAATTTCACCAAAAACCTCAAATATTATGCTCTCCTTGTTTTCTACCTTTACTGACAAGGTAGATTTTGTTATTGAAATAGTAACCTGCTGAGCCTGCCAATGAATCGTAAACTTCATATGATGCCAATGTTTTGGTATTCTTGGGTTTATTCTCAGTCTTCCATCGACAAGCCTGATTCCAGCAAAACCAAAGATTGCTGATTTCCAAATACCACCAATAGAAGCGGCATGAACACCATCATCTGATGTATTCATCAGTGGTCCTAAGTCGATTTCACTAGATTTTTTAAATAAAGAATAGGCTAAATCAATGTCACCAATATCATTTGCTACGATTGCGTGTGTCGCCAAACTTAGCGATGAATCATGTAATGTCTTCGGTTCATAATAATTAAAATTTGCTCGTTTAACAGCTTCTGAAATGCGTTCATCATCATTTAAAAAAGTTTGTTCTAACAAGTAAAACAAGATTAATGTGTCCGCCTGTTTCGTAACCTGCAATTTATTTATTTGTTCCGAATTATAATCTCGATAGATACCTCTAACTTTCTCCTGATTTTTATATTTCGCGAGATCAATTTCTTTTAACAGTAAATACGTATCATCTTGCGGTATTACTAGATCTTCTTCGCGCGGTTCTGGTAAATAGATTTTTCCTGCTTTATCCTGCCAATGTTGATATGCTTTATCCAAATTCAACTTTTTGGTTAGTTCTTTTAAACACATCGGGTTTTCCATTGTTAACTTTTCATAATAGCGGATTGCTAGTTTCATATTGAAATACGCCATATAATTCGTAAAGGCATTGTTATCTACATGTTCTTTGTACTCATCCGGACCAATTACATCATTGATATGATATTTTTGTTTTTTCTCGTTCCACTCAAGCCGACTTGCCCAAAACGTTGCTGTATCAAAAATAATCTCATAACCATAGTGGTCCATGAATCCCTGATCAGCTGTAACATTATAGTATTGATAAACAGCAAAGGCGATATCTGCAGTAATGTGCTGTTCGATAAATCCTGACCAAATTTTCGTCTGATTTCCAGTAACGATATCAATATCTCCCCAAACTGGCGTTACTTCTCCATCTGTCGGCCAGGCTACTTCCCACGGATACATCGCACCAAGGTAACCATTTTCTCTAGCTTTTTTCCTTGCTCCTACTAAACCATGGTAACGATAGGTTAATAGCGATTTTGCAACTTTGGGATTAGAATAGATGAAAAATGGAAGAATGAATAATTCTGTATCCCAAAACGAATGTCCTTTATAACCTTCTCCACTTAACGCTTTTGCTGCGATTCCCATTCTGTCATCGTGTGCTGGTGTCATAATGGTTAAATGGTAAAGCGAAAAACGCAATGCAAGTTGATCAAAGTCATCATCGCTATTAATCTCGAAATTATATGCTTCCCATATCTTGTTCTGCCACGTCTCCAAATGTGACTGAAAAAGTGTATCATATCCTTTTCCGGAGCTGTCTTGTAAATCTTGTAATGAATGGTCGCGAAGTTGTTGTATATTGTATTCAGCTTTTTCGAATTCCTTATCTCGGCTAGTGAACACTGTTGTTATTTTTTCTATTTCCAGTTTATCAGTAGGCTGAAGACTGAAATCATAAGTCAACCATACTTTTCGACGATCCATATTCATCTCAGGAACTTTGATTCTTTCCTCATCATTAACCGTAATTTTATGAGTTGTGTTAATTACAACATCAATTTTAGATTCATTAGTTGTTTGGACTAACTGAATGAATTGCTTATCAAAAATTCTTCGTTCACCTTCAAGAAAATGTTGTGATCCAGAATTGCTCATTTGTGCATTAATACCGGAATCAAGGGAAATTCGAACTGGATCTGTAAGACTTTCAACCATCATTTTCATCCCAATTAAATGTAAGTTATCCAGTGAAACAAACCGTCTAAAATGGAATCGTAATTCTTTTCCTCTTGGTGAAGTCCAGTCAAAATACCTTGTCAGCTCAGCCGTTTTTAGATTTAATTGTCGCTGGTAATTCTTCGTTTCTCCAAATTCAAGGCTAAAACGTTCACCATCTATCCGTATATCAAACCTTGTAACATCCGCTAAATTTGGTAACTCCGTAACTTCATTTTCCTCAGCTCTATTAAATGTTCCATTTATAAGCAAATTTCTTTTGTCTTTTATGTATGGCTCTTCAGTAGTAGATCTCAATCCCATATATCCATTTCCAAGATACATAATTGATTCACTTTTCCCTAATGTATCAGGAGAAAACTCAACTTCGGAAACAACCCAATTCTTGAGTTCTCCTTTACCTTGCGAATAATTCATCATACAATGAAAGTCCTCCCTTCAGTGAATACGCTTTCATTAATTCACGAAAACGTTTTAGTTTTAAACTAAAAAAATATACGCTTTGATTGAGATGCTCAATGTGACCATTTGCGAAATCGTTTTAGATTTTGTTTAAAAACTAATATATGAGCTTACAACGAATTATAGAACCGATATTCTAAATTGTCAATCAATTTATTTTGATTTCTATGATCCTTTAGTCTACTAGTAATCTGTTCGAAAGGAATATCTATCGATTCATTGACTTCAAAAAAGTTGCTATCCCCTATGACAAGGAAATCTTGCCCATAAGTTCTAACAACTTTATATCTACTAATTCAAAGTTTCCTTTTCAACATTCCCAGTTTCTACTTGCCTCCTCATTACGAGTCAGAAGTTAACCCCTCTACTACCGTCATAACTGCCTCTTTTAATTTCAATAAAAGCGCGTCACTTTCAACTTTTGTCGCGCCCTTCACTCCAAAATAGAACTTAATTTTCGGTTCTGTTCCAGATGGACGGATGGCGAACCATGCACCATTAGACAATATAAATTTAAGAGCATTCGCGATAGGTAAATTGAGTGGCCGCCGATCCCCCGTTTCAACGATAACAAAATGTCCAGATGAATAATCTTCAATGATTGAAAGGGGTTTGGTAAACTCTTTTACAAATGATGTCGACCGGAAATAATTCACGATTTCATCAATTTTCGCCATTCCAGTCTTCCCTCTTAGCGTTATCGATTCTAAACTTTCTTGATAAAAGCCGTGCTCTTCATACAGTTCGTGTAGTCCATCCAATAATGTTTGGCCTTTTACTTTATAACGAGCGGCCACTTCAGCAATTAAAACCGATGCTTGGACAGCGTCTTTATCCCGTACGAAATCGCCAATCAGGTAGCCATAGCTCTCCTCATAACCAAATAAGAAAGTTGACTCTGCAGTTTCTTCAAATTCTAAGATTTTTTCACTTATAAATTTAAACCCTGTAAGGACGTCCATCGTTTTAACACCATACTTGTCTGCAATCGCCCTACCAAGTTCTGATGTGACGATTGTTTTTAAAACAACACCATTTTTCGGCATTGTATCGCGGTCCGACTTATCTTCCAACAATGCATTTAATAGTAATGCACCAATCTGATTACCTGTTAAAAAAACATATTCTCCTTCTAAATCCCGTACTGCAACTCCCATTCGGTCTGCATCTGGATCAGTAGCTATGAGTAGATCCGCTTTCACTTTATAGCCATATGTAAGTGCCATTTCGAAGGCTTGTGATTCCTCCGGATTTGGGTACTTAACGGTTGTAAAATTCGGATCTGGAATTGCCTGTTCACTAACTATGGTTACGTCCGAGAAGCCTGCTACCTCTAGTCCTCTACTAACTAATTTGCCCCCTGCTCCGTGAAGTGGAGAATATACAATCGATAGACCTTTATCCGGCTCTCCGCCTAAAAGTATTCCATTCAAATGCAATACATACCGGTCGCTCATTTCATGATTCAAATAAGTAAGCAATCCCTCTTTTAAGAGAATAGCCTCTTCCGCGACCTCAACCGAAAATAGATCATTAATACTCTCCGTATGAGCAGTAATCGCATTTGCGGCTTCTAAAGTTACTTGTCCACCATCTTCTCCGTATACCTTCAGTCCATTGTATTCTGATGGATTATGGCTTGCTGTAATGACAATGCCCGAAAACGTATTCAACTCCCGCACTGCAAAGGATAACAATGGAGTAGATTGAAGTTCATCAAACAAATAACAACGAATGCCATTAAACCCAAGGACTTTCGCCACTTCAAGACCAAATTCCGCAGATTGATGCCTCGGATCATAAGCAATTACGACGCCCCTATTTTCTGCAACCTCCCCGCAGCTTTTTATATATAAAGCAAGCCCAAGTGCCGCTTTCCTAACAGTGTAGATATTCATCCGATTCGTACCAAACCCCAGTTCTCCGCGCAAGCCAGCCGTGCCGAATGAGAGATTTTTATAAAAACAATCTTCCAGTAATTCTTTATTATTTTTTTCACCCAGAAGTTGTTTCTTTAGTGCAACTTCTAAATCACCATAATTAAACCATTTTGCTGCTCCATCTTGCCACGCCACATGAATAACCTCCCAAAGTCATTTGAATGCACCACTACGTTCATATGCTACAGAACCCCTACAAATTGTCAACTCGACTGAACCTTCTTGCCCTAGAACAACAACATCAGCATCTTTACCAGTCATTAATGATCCTTTTCGTCCTGATAGCCCTAAACGATTCGCTTGGTTTATTGAGGTGATTTGCAGTTGTTCATGGATAGACAACTCTAGCCACTTGGCGAGGTTCAATCTAGCGCTATTCATCGTCAGTATGCTTCCAGCCAAAGAACCAGTCGACGTTAATAAACATTTGTCGTCGCGCACAGTCACTTCCTGGCCGCCCAAATCATACTCCCCATCTGGCATCCCTTTCGCACGCATCCCGTCAGTTATGACTAGTACTTTTTCAAGCCCTTTCATTTTCACAATGAGTTTCATTAAATCTGGATGAAAATGAATGCCATCTGGAATAATTTCAACATGGATATCGTCCTGTAAAAGAACTGCTCCAACAACTCCAGGATCACGATGGTGCATTCCTTTCATGCCATTAAACAAATGCGTTGCATGGCTAACCCCGTGTGATATGGCATGAACCGATTCATCATAGGATGCATTTGTATGACCCATCGATGGAATCACATTGGTTTTGTTAAGTTCAGTTAGAAGTTCAAAATCGTTATCCAACTCCGGCGCATATGTGATGATTTTAATAGAACATCCAGATAATTCCTGCCATTCTTTAAATAAATTAGCATCCGGCGTAATAATAGCATTTTCTGGTTGGGCCCCTTTTTGTGTTTTATTAATAAAAGGGCCTTCTAAATGAATACCTAGCATTTCCGCGGTTCCCGGATCATTGCTTTCTACTCGATATCTCCCAAGACTTTTTAGCGTTTCACTAGTATAAGAGACTGGGTTCGTTATGGTTGTTGCCAGGAATGAGGTCGTCCCCTCTTTTGCTAGAGCCAGCGCAATTCCTTCAAAAGCTTCCTGTTTACCATCCATAAAGTCAAACCCTGCCGCGCCATGAACGTGAATATCAATCATACCTGGAATCACATATTGTTTCCCTTTACAATCGATTACTCGATCCGCCGTAGCCAAAGAGGGGAAATCTCCCATTACACCAATAGACTCGATTTTTTCTTCTTTAATATGTATAAACCCTTCGTACAATACACTATCTTCCAAAACTAGTGTAGCATTAATTAAATATAAGTTTCCCAAGAATAACTTCCTTCCATACGTTCAGTCTAGTATTGCAATATAAATCGACACTCATTCAATTATGCACAATCACACTTATCCTCTTTCGATTCTATCGACCAACATCTGCTCAACAGCCCACTCTACTTTTTCTGCATTAATGTGACCCGTTTTTTCTTCCAGCGCATTTAGAACACCAATTGATAGTCCATATTTGATTAAGGCTGCATCTTCTAAACCACGGGCTATTCCCGCAGCAAACCCCGCAATTACGGAATCACCAGAACCTACAGGATTAATCGCCTTAATCTTAGGGGCCTTTGCTCTGTAAAGGGTCTTGTTATTTTTCACAATTGCGCCATCCGCGCCTAGCGTGACAACAACCCAAGGGATATCTGTAAATAGCGTTGATTCTAGCGCTTCCATAATTTGTGTTTCATCAAGAGACGTTTGACCAAGTAAATCTGCAAGTTCTTCCTCATTCGGTTTAATTAAATAAGGCTTATGTTCACTTGCTACTAGTGCTGTTAATATAGCCCCATTTGAATCTAGTAAAACCTGGGTATCATATTGGTTGCAAATCTTCACTAATTCAACATAAAAATCCGTCGGCAAGCCTTTTGGCAGACTTCCAGATAGTGTTACAATCTCAACCTGTTCTGCATATTCAGTAAATTTATCTAAAAAAAGTGCCGCTTCACCTACTGATATTACTGGGCCAGTTTCTAATATCTCCGTCTGTTTTCCTTCATGGATTACAGCTATGCAATTGCGCGTTTCACCATCTATCGGAACAAAAAAATCTTGAATTCCAATTACCGCAAGTTGCGTACGAATGAAATCTCCTAAGCTACCACCTAAAAAGCCCGATGCAGCGACATCTTCGCCTAGTTGTTGCAATACCCGTGCTACATTCAACCCTTTTCCGCCCGCAGTTTTAGATACATCTTCGACCCTGTTTACCGTATCAAGCAATAAGTTATCAAGCTTATAACTAATATCTACTGCTGGATTTAATGTAATCGTTAATATCATCGTATACCACTCCATTCTCAATAATACATTACAAAGTTTACCCCTGTATACTCAAATGGAGTGAGAATATTCTCTCACTCCACATCGTCATGCTTTTCCGTCACTCATGCACATGATTATTTTCTCTTTAACTGCGTTCCTCATAGCGTCTTTAGCTGGTTTCATATACTTTCTTGTATCTGTTTCATTTGGATTTTCTATTAAATACGTGCGCAATGCTTCAGAGAACGGGATCTTTAGCTCCGTCGAAATATTTACTTTTGCACAACCAAGTGAAATACATGTTCGAACATCCTCTTGTGAAATTCCCGAAGCACCATGAAGCACAATTGGAATTTCTACTAAGTTTTTTATCTTTTCTAGACGATCAAAGTCAAGATTCGGTTTAGTCTCATAAAGACCGTGACCTGTGCCAATCGCAACAGCGAGTGAGTCAATACCTGTTCTCTCAATAAATTCTTGTACAGTATCTGGATCTGTATACGCTGCATCTGCTGCTTCAACAATAATATCATCTTCTTGCCCAACTAATTTCCCTAGTTCAGCTTCGACAGTCGCACCATATTTGTGAGCTTCATCTACTACTTTTTTAGAGAGAGCAATATTTTCTTCAAAAGTACCATGTGATCCATCCACCATGACCGCTTTTACACCTAACTCAAGCGATTCTACAATCGATTCAACTGTTTCATGATGATCTAAGTGCAATGCAATTGGTATATCATTGCTCTTTGCTGCTACTTCAGCAATTGCTTGAATATATTCACGACCACCATAAGCCATCGTTCCAGGAGTCGCCGCTAGGATGACGGGCGATCTTAATTCAACTGCTGCCTCAATGACCACTTGGATTGTTTCTAGATTATGAATATTAAAAGCAGGAACAGCATACCCTTCTTTTCTAGCTTTAATGAGCATTTCTTTCGTGTTTTGTACGTATCCCATCACTTTTCCCCCTAGTTATTCCATTAATGAATTGAATCGATTTGATAACTGGATAACTTATTTTTTATAGTCGTAAATAGTAACTCCTTTAACGACACGGCTAATCGCTCCATCCGGACTCGGATTGTCTGGTGTGATTCCTAATTGAATTGATTTTTTCAATGCTAGAGCTTGGGCGAAAATGATATACAATAATGCAAGATGGAAGTCGCTTGAAAGTGATTCTGTGCCAGTATTTACTGAAATAACCCAGTCAGCTAGTTTTTCAACTTCTTCATCCTTCGTTTCAGTAAGTGCTACAATTTTCATGCCAGATTTTGCTGCCGCTAATTCCCGTAAAATATCCAGATCGTATTTTCTTGTATAGGGATCTTGTGACATGAATAAAACGACTGCTGATTTGTCATTCAAAATTGATTTCGGACCATGACGGAATCCGAGTGATGATTCGTGGATTGCAACAACTTGTCCACCGGAGAGTTCAAGCATTTTTAAAGCTGCTTCATGTGACAGTTGAGCAAGTAAACCTGAACCTAAATATGCAATTCGTTCAAAATCAAATCCCAATACTTCATCAACAGTGTTCCCTAGTCTTTCAATTAACTGTTCCGCACTAGTAATAACTTGTGTTGCTACTTCTTTCGTAAAGACATCCTCAGTAAACAACACATAAGCAGCAATGGTCATACTCGTGAAACTACTTGTCATTGCTAATGATTGATCATTTGCTTTTTCAGGCATTAACAGCGTAATACTTTTGTCATCGCCTTGAATATTTTTCGCTAATTGTCCATCCTTATTACATGTAATAACAACTTGATAAAAGTCAGTAACAATCTCTTGCCCTAATGTAACAGTCGCAACACTTTCCGGGCTATTACCGGACCGTGCAAATGACACCAAGATTGTTGGTATCTCTTTAAATAAGTATTCTGTTGGATTGGAGACAATATCAGTTGTTGGGATTGATTCAAATTGGACGTTTTGTTGATTTTGTCGTGCTAATTCTGGAACTAAAGTGTCGCCAACAAATGCAGATGTACCGGCACCAGTTAAAATAACTCGAACAGTATCATGTTTTTTGTAAATGGATGTAAGAAATCCTTTAAATGTTTCTTGCTGCTCTAATAAATCTGTAACCAGTTCCTTCCATACAACTGGCTGTTGATGTATTTCCCTTGACGTATGTACCGCATTGCTTTTCTTAATTTGGTCTGAAGTTAGATTAAACATTTTTAACATCCTCCACTTCTTCAATGAATACTTCCCTTACTTTTTCACACTATCGCGAATAATAAGTTTGGTCGAAACAAGTATTTTCTTCGCTATTTTTCTGCCTTCTAGTCGTTCTAATAATGTATCTACAGCTGTTTCACCCATAACTTCCGTATATACTCTAATCGTACTTAATGATGGATACATATATTTCGAAACTGTCATGTCATTTATCCCAATAATACTGACCCGGTCTGGGATTGTTATATTAGCCTCATGAAGTGCTCTTAAACTACCAATGGCCATAACATCACTACTCATAAAAAAGGCAGTCGGTAAGTCTTCGCCTAAGTCTTCTATAGCTTGTTTCATTAAGTTGTAGCCATCTTCAACTGAAAATGAGCCCACATAGACAAATCGTTCATCAAACAGTCCATTTTCCCACATATAGGATTTATACGTCTTTTCCCTTAAATCTTCTATAGGTTCGGTCTGGCCTTTCAGTAATTCTCTCCCGCCAATAAATCCTATTTTACGATGATCAGTGGAAAGGAAAAAATCGATTATTTTCTTTGTAGCTTTTTCAAAATCAATGACAATTGAATCATATTTATCTTCATTAGGACTGTAATCGACAAAGACAACCATTGGATTAATAGTTGTTAATTCCTTAACTTGTTGTTCGCTAAATTTACCAACAGCAATAATACCCTCTATTTCAGCAGCCTTTATATCTTTAATATTATTGAAAAAATATACTTCTGGCTTCATACCAATTTCTTTACATCGTTTTTCGATTCCAAGCCTTATTGATAAATAATAAAGGTCATTTAATTCTTCTTTTTCCGTATACCAATGCACAACAGCGACCTTTTGATCGACATACCTCTTTGACGAAGTTTTTCGGTATGATAATTCTTCTGCTACTTCAAATATCTTCTTCTTCGTTTCATCTGCTACCGATAAGCTTGCATCATAATTAAGCACCCGAGAAACTGTTGCAGAAGAGACACCCGCTTTTTCTGCTATATCTTTAATCGTTGCCACTCTCAATCACCTTTTCCATTTCTATAATTACCGTATTTAGTAGATTACCTACAATATATACATCATACAGTATTTATAGTCATAGAACAGATTAGCAACTGTCCTATGATTTAGCCTAGTTTATGTGTGTCTATTAGCGAGACTTTAGGAGCCGCTGTTCCATGTAATTCAAAAATAATAATTTCATTTTCACCTTTTCTTACTAACGGACCTGGCAAGTATAATGTTTCTTGCGGCCCAACTTCCCAGTACCTGCCCAGATTAAATCCATTAACAACGACAAATCCTTTTGTCCACCCAGGTAATTCCACAAAAGTATCGCCAATCTCTTCTACATTAAATGTTCCTTTGTAAAATGCAGGCCCAGTAGTCTTTTCATTGTTTTCCTTAAACGACAGTAATTGAAGATTGTCCATTGGTAAAGGATACATCGTCCAGTCAAATAAGAATTGTCGTTCAAACCGAACACCTTCTGTAATTCCTTTTGGATCATTCATCAAAGGGCCATAATTAATACGCCCCATATTTTCAACTAGTAAATCGATTTGTACACCTTCTTTAGGTACTGCAAATGAAATGGTGTTATTTTTCCACCGATCAATGACTCCCTTATACTCATTATCAACAAATACCAGCGCACGATCACGGACTTCTTGGATTGTTAATGCCGCTTCTTCTTTTGGGCCTTCTAAAAACGTACGATAAAGTGTAAATCCATAATCTTGGCCCAACTTCTCCATTGTTTCCGGGTTTGCCTTTTGGATTGGCTTACTAATCATTTCTAGTGCATCAAATAACTGAACTGACTCCGTCATTGTAACAGGTCCATAATTCATTTTAGGGATTGGTTCAGGTAATATTAATTCGCCAATGTCTTTATGCTTGGCAATTTCCTTACGTACTGCATGGAATTTAGGTGTGATATCACCTGCCTCACTTACTGGACAATCATAGTCGTAACTCGTAACCGTCGGCTGATATTCATCACCGTAGTTGGCACCATTGTAAAAACCGAAATTTGTGCCTCCGTGGAACATATAGAAATTAACCGAATCCCCACGTTCAAGCATCTCCGAAAAAGTTGCGGCGGTTTCAGCTGGGTCCCGCTGATGATGCTCTTCGCCCCAGTGATCAAACCACCCATTCCAGTACTCCATGACGATATTAGGTGTATTCGGGAAATACTCTTGCAACTTGTTAAACGCTTCTGTTGGTCTAGATCCAAAATTAACTGTCGCAAGAACGTTCTCAACCGAACCACCTTGGAGCATCGAATCTGTTGGCCCATCAGACGTAAATAATAATACATCTATATCTCTTATAAGCATCGCATCTTTTATATGCGTAAGATACTTTTTATCATTTCCATAACTCCCATATTCATTCTCAATCTGCATCGCAATAATGGGACCGCCATTTGTTGTTAAATATGGGACTAGTTTTTTTAATAAAACGTCATAATACTTATCAACTTTTTCTAAATACGGTTCATGATATGACCTAAATCTCATATTACTATCCGCTAATAACCAAGCAGGCAAACCACCAAACTCCCACTCTGCACATATGTATGGACTAGGGCGAACAACGACATGCAATCCTACACGATCTGCTATCCGAATGAATTCCTCTATATTAGCAATTCCTTCAAAGTTAAATTCACCTTCTTTTGGCTCATGTAAATTCCATGGTACATATGTTTCGACACAGTTAAAACCACATGCTTTTAACTTCAATAAACGGTCTTCCCAGTATTCCGGTACAATTCTAAAATAATGGATTGCACCAGAGATAAGTTGTATGGGCTCGTTGTTTATGTATAGACTTTTTCCTTGTACTATTAAATTCGACACAATAAGCAACCCCTTTATTTTTTAGTTAGAGAGCTTCGTTAGCAAAATTAGCAATATGAATGACTTTACCATTTTGTCGCCTTGAAGCTTCGGCCCCAAATGCTAATAAATGACTTTCAAGTGATACAGCAGCGGATGATTTGCTTTCATTTCCATCGTAGTTTCTTGCTTCTTGTAAAAAGTCTCTAACAATGGCTTCATCGCCACCACCATGGCCACTACTTGGTTCATTCAATTTCGTAATTGTTTCATTTTTTGTTAGGAAATCAAATACAGATATCAAGTTTTCATCCATTTTCCCTCTAATTTCACCTTTTGTGCCCATGATTTGTACAATCCTCGTTTGCTCTCTTGTGAATCCACACATACTAAAAGTAGCTGTAGCCCCATTTTCAAATTCCAGATTGACTACTTGATGATCGACAACATTATTATCCGATCGATAGACACATTTTCCATATGACGTTGTATTTAACGCATGAATAATACCTTCTCGCGAATGATCTGTTGTAAACTTTTTCGCCCAACCTTTACCTTCACCTAAATAATATTTCCCAGCATGAAATGCGCAGTCGTTTTCGATAGGACATCCATCCAAACAACGTAAAGGGCCGTCTTTAGGCGCATTTGATTCCTTAAAATGCATCAACGATCCGAAGGAACTGACATGCTTACATTTCTGATCCATCAAATACATTAAGATGTCCATATCATGACATGACTTTTGTAAAATCATTGGACTAGATATATCACTATTATTCCAGTTTCCCCGTACAAAACTGTGTGACATATGCATAACTTCGACATTTTCATTCAATTGAATCGAAACAATGTCCCCTATCTTCCCTTCATCGATGATACTTTTGATTTTTTGCCAAAATGGTGTATACCTAAGAACATGGCAAATCGTTAGCAGTTTATCATGTTTCTTTGCAATCTCCACCATGGAAATACACTCTTTAGGATCAGGTGACATAGGTTTTTCTAGTAAAACATGGTATCCTTTTTCGATTGCTCTTACTGTAGGTTCATAATGTTCCCTATCCAATGTACAGATGAAAGCTATATCTGCATCGATGTCAGCTTCTAGCATCTCTTCCCACGTGGCATAACATTGGTTTTCTAAAAGTGAGTACTGTTGTGCGAACGCCTTTCTTCTCTCAGGATTTAGCTCAGCAACAGCTACAAATTCTAATTCGTGTGGATAATCGTTGGCATAAGGAGCGTACGCTTTAGCTCCCCTGTCACCGGCACCAATTAATACAGCTTTTGTCTTTTTCAAAGTCTACTCATCCTTCTTTTTTTAATCTTTAACTGCTCCTGCTGCAATATCCGAAATAAATTGTCTACTTACAATTAAGAATAATATAATCAGCGGTAATGTCCCTAGTAATGTTCCAGTCATAACAGCTGCAACATCTGTTTGATGTAATCCTTTTAAATTTGCTAAAGCGACCATTAATGTGTATTTAGAGGGGTCATTCAATACAATTAGCGGCCATAGGTAGTCGTTCCATACACCCATAAAAGTAAATATCCCTAAAAAGGCTAATGCTGGCCTTAGAACTGGCAATGCAATACTCCAGTACATCCTGAAAATACCACAACCATCGATTCTCGCTGCATTCAATAGATCGTCATGAATTGCTCCCTCAGCATACTGCTTGACCCAAAATATCCCAAACGCACTAACAAGTCCCGGAATTATTAAAGCTTTATAACTATCAATCCAACCAAATTGTTGCATCATAATAAACATTGGAATTAGAGATAGTTGAGCCGGAATCATCATCGTAGCAAGCGTAAATACAAATAGTTTGTTCTTACCAGGAAAATCAAATTTAGCGAAAACAAATCCTGCTAATGAACTAAAGAACAAAACTAATACTGTTGATATCGTTGAAACAAGAATTGTATTAGCAATTGATTTTAAAAAGTCAACTTCTGCAAACACCTTTTGGATATTTACAAAGAGTTGATCTCCAAATGTCCAAACAGGTGGAAATTTAAAACTTGCACTTGAATCATTCGTTGCCATAACTATTAACCAATAGAATGGAAATATTGATATAATAACTCCTAAGGTTAAACTTGCATGTAATACTATTTTCTTCATTTTAGTCAAATTATTTCACCTCTTTTATCTTTATCAACTTTTTCGTTGTATAACCTTCCAGTTAATCAATGAAAATAGCATTATTATTACAAATAACCCGATTGCGATTGCTGAACCATAACCATAAAGGTTTTTCACAAACGCTTGTTGATAAAGGTATAAAACGATTGTTAACCCTTCTCCCCCAGCTCCTCCAGAATTACCTACGAGTAGTTGTGGCTCTACAAAGGTCTGCATTCCACCAATAGTAGAAGTAATTACAACGAATAATAGAACTGGTTTTAATAATGGTATTGTTATCTTAGTAAAAATTTCAAATGAATTTGCCCCATCAATTCTAGCAGCTTCATATAAATCACCGGATATCTTTTGTAAACCAGCAAGAAAAATAATCGCATTATATCCTGTCCATCTCCAAATAATCATAGCGGAAATAGCTAGTTTCACCCCAGCCGAATTATTATGCCAATCAATGGCTTCAAATCCAAGTAAGGTAACAAAATAGTTTATTAACCCATAACTTGGTGCGAATATTACACTGAAAACGATTGCAACAGCTACAATTGCTGTTACGTTTGGTAGGAAATACAAAGTCTTATAGAATCCACTAAACTTAACAAACGCTGAATTTAACAAAAATGCAATAACTAGAGCTAAAATTATCATAGGTAGTGTTGATAAAAACCAAATGATAAGTGTATTTGCAATCGACTTCCAAAATAGGGAGTCCTTAACTAGAAATTCGAAGTTTCGTAACCCTACAAATTCCATCGTTCCTATTCCGTCCCAACTAGACAGTGCAAGGTAAATAGAGAATAAAAGTGGGAATACACCAAATACTAAAAAAATCAAGAAAAATGGTGATATTAGTAAATAGGCTCCTTTATTCTTCTTTATTTCTTTCCATGTATCTTTTTTAATTACTTGACTATTGTTAATCCCGATTTTAACTCACCACCTGAATTTATATTTTAATAGGAGGAATGGCTATTCCCCCTATTAAATATTACAGACCGAGGTCCCGTTCTATTTTAGCGAGAGCATCTTTCCACGCTTTTTCAGGATCTTTATTTTTTATTTTAACTAAATCTAATTCGTCCCTAAACGCTGTAAACACAATAGATTCTTTAGGTCCTCTATATGCTTCTTTTACATTTTTAGCAGATTCAGCAAATATTTCCGTTGTGTTTTGACCGCCAAAGAACTCTTCGTCATGATTAATCTCATCACTCTCTAATGCTTTTATTTCTGCTGGAAATAAACTCAAATTTTTATATGAAGTAACTTGATTATCAGTCGAATTAATAAATTTAGCGATTTCTGCACTTACTTTAGGATTTTTCGATGAATTTAATACTGCTAGGAATGACCCACCATCATTTCCATCACTAACTGGTGATCTGGAAACCTTCCACTTACCTGCAGTATCCGGCGTTGCATCAATTAGTATGTCCTTTGCCCAAACTGGTCCATCATAACCAACAAGTTCATCATTATTAATTGCCGCATTCCACTCTTGTGACTGTTCTTCGATATTACCAAAAACAAGTCCTTTTTCATTTAATTCAATTACTTTATCCCAAATTTCTTTAATATGTTTTTGGTCACCAATAAAGTTGTCCTCTTCATCAAAGACGCGCTGATCTAGTTTATTAACTTGACCAGAAAAAGCGTCTTTAATTGAAGAAACAGCATATCCGTCTGTTTTATCTTTAAGTGCTGTTAACACATCCACATAGCCATCCCATGTACTCATTTTCTTTGATAATTCTTCTGGTGAATTAGCTATTCCTGCTTGTGAGAAAACATCTTCTCTATAGAAGAAACCTGTTGGAGATGTATCAACTGGGACCGCTATCATAGTCTTTCCATCACCAGTGATAGCTTGACTTGTTTTCCATTTAGGATATATTTCTTCAATTTCTTCCCCACCATAATCATATAAATTTACAAATCGATCAGCATGGGGTAAAAACTCCGAAACCCAGATGTTCATTAAAACCATATCAGGCGCATCATCACTATTTTTAGATGCTAATAAAGAACTCAATTTCGTTTTATAATCACCGCCTGGTGGTAACTTCTGAGCTTTAAACTCAACTTCCGGGAACTCTTCTTTCACTTTCTCCAAAACACTTTCATCAAGTCCTCTGTTCCAATACCACAAAGTTATTTCATTATCAGCTTTAGCATCTTCGCTATTACTTCCACAAGCTCCAAGAATAACGAGTAAAAATAGACCAAAAAGTAATCCTACAATTTTCCTCATTTTTAAAAACCCCTTTTCCCCATATTTCATTCCCTTTTCGACTTAAACATTACTAAATCCGCTAAAATATACTTCCCAATACTTTATCGCTCCCCTTTCTATAGTTGCTAATTAACTACTCAATCCCTTTTAAACCTGCACCAACAATCCCTGAATCTCCTTTTAATTTACTTATAAATAAGCGTTCTAGGATATGTTGTTGTTCAGGGATTAAATATTGTTTCAATGACTCTTTTATTAAATTTAATAAAAGAGTATTGTTATTAATAACTCCACCACCAAGTACAATCCTGTGTGGATCTAACAAACATATAATTGAATAAATACCATGTGCTAAAGATCCGACGACTTCATTCATTAATACTATTGCATCTTCATCATTCTCTTCATATTTCGAGAAAAATTCGCCTGTTGTTAGATTTGGATTATTAAATCGCTTTCCCGCAATTTTTTTTATAGCAGGGCCAGATGCTGACTTTTCCAAGTTTTCGATTCCATTTAATGATGCCCCTGCCAAAACTGGAAACAAACCAAGTTCACCCGCAAAACCATTCCCGCGCATAAACGAGCCTTGATGAATAATAGCGCAGGAAATTCCTGTACTAATTGTTAAATATACAAATGTATCCTGTTTATTTGTATCTGATACTTTCCATTCTGCAAATGTAGCCATATATACATCATTATCGATTACAATGTTTTGAAAAGAAAAGTAATCTTGCAACCGACTTACAATTGGAAAGTCCCTCCAAGGTAAATTGTTTTGAAAAACCGCAATCCCATTCTCACGATCTATTTTTCCTGGTACACCAACCCCCATACCTTTGATGTCTTTAAGATGTATTTTTGAACCTTCTAACACCATTTCAATACTTTTAATGACCTGCTCAAACATCTTTTCTTTATCTGATGGATCACTTGCAACTTCTGAACGTTTATATATTTCTCCATATTGATCAATTATCACGGTCGCAATTTTTGTACCACCAATATCAACACCCAATGCATATGCCACATAATTCACCACACAATCTCTTCATCTACTTTTCTATCTGACTTTGAAACCAAGTAAAATTACAAGTAAAACTATTACTAATGTTTTTCATACTAACAGACACTCATTATTCTGTCTATATAGAGTGTTAGTATTAAATAATCCCCTCCACAAAAACTACACTACAACTGTTGCCAAAAACTAAGACGCTCCTCAAGTTACTATTACAAGGAAATGAGTAAAAGAATTATTTTACGCTCCTTACTTCCCGGCCGCTTCGATATACATCCACTTATAACTGAAATCGCTTCCGAAGGGATTGATAGCAATCCCTTTTACAGCTGGATTCCTAAGAAACATTCCTCCGCGTTGATACGTCGGCGCAATTGCTGCATCATCTTCAAGTAGAATTTTTTCAGCTTCCGCAAATACTTCAAAACGTTTGATTGGATCATTAGCATAAGTTGTTTTTGTAGATTCAATTAGTGCGTCATATGCTGGGTTTGTGTAACCCATTTTATTCTGCGGGCTTCCCGTTACAAACAATTCCATAAATGAAATTGGATCCTGGAAGTCAGGGCCCCACCCTGTTGCTTGGATATCATAATCACTAGTATCATCAAGTTCCAGACGCACTGCCGAAGGAACTTCTTTTAGTTTGATTGTTAAACCTGGTAGATTTCTTTCAAGTTCCGACTTGAACCACTCTTGTTGTTTCTTAGAGCTTTCAGCGTCTCCACCAAGAAGCTCGATTGTTACGTTATCTGTCCCGAGTGCTTTTAGTCCTTTTTCCCAAAAAGCTTGAGCTTCTTTAACATCGTAAACAGTGAAATCCTTACTGTAATCACGGAAGTCTTTACCGTTTTCATCGAGCACGAAGTCATTTGCTACGAGGAAGTTAGCAGCTTCAGCACCATTCGCTAAGACCACTTCTGCAAGTTCTTCTTTATTGAATGCTCTTGCAATCGCTTTACGAATGTCAGCGTTGGCAAGCAGCGTTGGTTTACCATCACGCATTTGGTTCATTTTGAAATAGAATACAGCCGTTTCAACCTCATTGATAATGTTTGGATCATCGGCATATTGCATTGCATACTCAGCAGTCAGTACTACACGATCTTTCTTACCTTGTTCATATAATTTTACTGCCGTAGCTGTTTCTTTAATAATATCAACAATGATTTCATCGAGTTTTACAGTAGCAGCATCCCAATACGTGTTATTTTTAACGTATTTCCAGCTACCTGTACCGTCCCAATCTCCCAATGAGAATGGACCATTATAAATCATTGCATCAGAGCTAGCAGCATATTTGTCACCTTGGGCAGTTACGAATTCTTCGTTAAGTGGTAAAAATGTCGCAAAAGCAGTAAGAGATAGGAAGTAAGCAACTGGGCGTTCCAGTTGAACAACAAGCGTTTTATCGTCTTCTGCCTTAATACCAAGGTCTGCTACTTCCATCTCACCTTCTCCGATTTCAGTCGCATTTTCAATCATGCCCGCCATCAAATACGGTCCGTAAGGTGAAGCCATGTCAGGATCGATAGCACGTTGCCACGCATATACGAAGTCATGCGCAGTTACAGGTGTTCCATTGGACCATTGTGCGTCACGAATTTTGAACGTATACGTCATTCCATCTGCACTGATTTCAGGCTCCGCTTCAGCCATAGCTGGCGTTAGTAATCCTTCCTGATTCACACGGTATAGTCCTTCCATTACGTTATTGAGTACCTTAGTGCTTATTGCGTCTTCAGCAATTGCTGAGTCAGCAGATGCAATTTCCGCTACTTCAATCAAGTTCAGAACTTGTGATACATCTTTTAATGATTCTTCTGCCGCCTCTTTTTCTACTCCATCAACAATGTCAGCGCTTTCTTTTACGTCACCACACGCTGCTAATAACACACTAAGTACGAGAATCATACTAATAATCCAAACAGTTTTATAATTCTTCAAATCGATTACCTCCTCTACATATCTCTCAAACTGGTATATTATTTTTTAAATAACTCAAACAAGTAAACATGCCTTTTTGGCACTTCGCAATGCACAAGAACAGAGTACTTTAGAGAAACCAATTATAAATCTGTACAATACGTTTCATTACTCGTTCTCATATTTTTCCATACCTACAAAATCACTTGCCGCCGAATTTCTGTATTTTTATAGCGTTCAATTCGCATGAGTGTGACCATCTGCAACCAAAATATATTTCACCACACATTCTTTTTAGCTGCTCAATAAATAATCTTCCGCATTTAAGTAAACCTTTAGTAAATATAGTAAGTAAAATATTTACTTAACGTTTTTCCAATAATAACATACATGTATTATTCCGTCTATACAGAATACAAAAAATATTTGCATGTAAATGCTCTCATGAAAAAATCCCTTATGTCGCTAAGGACATAAGAGATTAGCATACTTCTTCAATAACTATTAAATGAGTACCAGATACTTATCTAGCTCAAATTTACTTTAACGGCTTAACAACGTAGTAATTTGAGTGTTTTCTTGCACTTCTTTCATTTAAATTTACTAGCTAAGCTAACCGCTATACGTTATATTCTAGTTAAATTGTATATTCAATTTGGGTCAAATACGTCAACTAAAAGTAAAGACACAGCACCTATAAGTGTTGCATCATCCCCCAGTTTAGTTATGGTTACTTCAGTCTGCTTTGCCCGTGGTGTCAATGCACATTCTTCAATCGTTTTTAGTATGACTGGTAAAATAAATTCTTTTGCTTTTGTTACCCCACCACCAAGTACAATTTTTTGCGGATTAATGATATGTATTAAATTTGTTAAACCTATCCCAATAACTCTTCCAGTTTCTTTTAATAACGTCACAAACTCTTCATTACCCCTAATAGCTAATTCATAGACTTCCTCTGCAGTGATAAGTTCTTGGGATATGCTCTTCATTGCTCGCCTAGCAATCGCGGGACCCGTTGTGAACGTTTGCAAACAACCCCGATTACCACATTCACAAATTTCTCCGTTCAAATCGATAGTCATATGTCCCACTTCACCTGCAATATCTTGTGCCCCGTGGTATAAATTCCCATCAATGATCAGGCCCGCGCCGACACCCCGTCCAATATTCACAACTAACATACTCGTTAATTCACCGTGATCTCCAAACCAAGATTCGCCTAACGCCATTGCGCGTGCATCATTTTCTACTTTAACTTCTAGTTCAAATTCTTTTTCCAATTCTTCTTTAATCGGAACATTTGTCAGACTTAAAATAGGAGCAAACAATGATGTACCAGTTTCCACGTCCACAACTCCATGCATAGCTATACCTATACCAATAATTTTTTTACTAGTTGAGGGTATGTCTTTTATACAATTGTGAATACAGTCTTTTAAAATAATGAGAAATTGGTTGTTTGTTAGTGGTGTAGTCAACTTACTTAAAGTCCGATTCAAAATTTTTCCCGACAAATCGGTGAGGATACACTCTATCATTTCCGGTCCCGCGTCTACTCCTACTACATAAAATTCTTGGTTATTGATTAAGAGCATCGTTGGCTTACGGCCACCTTGAGACTCACCAAGCTTACTTTCTTTTACAAGCCCTTGCTCAATCAACTCTTTCACATTACTACTAACCGTAGGCGGCGTTAATTTAGTCTCTTTAGCAATTTGCGCTCTAGAGATGGGTGCGTCCGTCCTTATTTTATTTAATATAATGGACTTGTTTACTGATTTCATCCACTGGAATGTGCCTTGCCGCATATTAAAGCCTCCTATTATTATAGATTTATAGATAAATAAC
This sequence comes from Sporosarcina sp. FSL K6-1540, assembly GCF_038620285.1. Lineage (NCBI taxonomy): Bacteria > Bacillati > Bacillota > Bacilli > Caryophanales > Caryophanaceae > Sporosarcina > Sporosarcina sp. FSL K6-1540. The sequence continues at coordinate 3,715,971 of NZ_CP152018.1, read as the reverse complement.
ATCCCTATTTTACTTCTAACACATTAATCTATAATACCAATCAAATCGTTTTTTCATGACAGGAAACCGCTTTAACTAGTTGATATTTAATAGCTTCTCAATTTATGCTCGAAAGGCTAACCATTATTATCATTACACGAATCGCTCATTAGCATTAATACTATCACTTATCTCTTTAGTAGAATAGACAGACAGTATTGTTTGAGTGTGAAAAGTTCAATTTTTCTTCGAGGTTTTTCCAATTGCCTTTGGCCGCATGAATTCGAGCTAAACCGCCCTACTTTTCGCCCAAATACTGAGCAATGTAATCTCTTTTCTATAAATCAAATATAGAACTAGTGTCTGCTGGCATTAGACAAATTCCATATCGATTGACGAGCTTCCCCAGTGATTCTTTGCACAATTTCCATTTTCCTACAGACGAACATAGTTTGCAAAAAATTCATAAATGGTTATCTCAAAATCACCCGTTAAGTTGGCTTATTTAGATTCACTATAGATTCCATACTAATTCATGAATTCATTGTCGGGCATTTTCAATCATTCCATTGGAAGCTTCTTAATTTTGATAATAATTATTTCGCTAGGACAAGAAAAACTCTGTCGAACAGGCAAGTTGATATTTATCGCATTCATTGGTATTATCAGTCTCTATGTATAAGAAAGGGGACAATTATGATACACCTAATTGCAATTGATATGGATGGAACAATATTAAGCCCTGACCACAGCATCAGTACTAGAAACAAACAAGCAATTTTAGCTGCGCAGTCAAATGGAATTGAGGTTGTAATCGCTACTGGAAGAGGTTTCTCAGAAGCCTATGGTCCTGTTAGGGATAGTGGATTGAATCTTTCATACATTTGTCTTAATGGCGCAGAAATTAGAGATGCGTTTGGGGAATTGGTTTCCGCAACCCATATAGTCGAAAATGACATCACAAAAATCACATCTATTTTGGATACTCACACAATCGATTATCAATTATATATTGATACGCTCATTTATATTAATAGTATTGAAGATCAAATCGATACTTTCATTCAACTTGCTGAGGCAGCTAACCAGATCCCCGTCGTAGATAAAATTCGACAAGAAGTAATGGATAGAGTAGAACAAGGTTATATCCGCCAAGTTGATTCTTACAAAGAGCTGATAAACCAACGTGGAAGTGAAATATATAAAGTATTTGGAACGTCCTTTAATAGACTGAATTTGGATAAAGCTAGAGAAGCACTTCAGTTGTTGCCTGGACTTGCTATCAGTTCATCTGGAGCGGGAAACCTCGAGATTACAAATATCAATGCACAAAAAGGAATAGCAGTTGAAAAATACGCCAAGAGTAAAGGGATTTCAATGGAAAATGTTATGGTAATCGGTGATAGCTATAATGATTTATCAATGATGGTACGTGCAGGACGCGCTGTTGCTATGGGTAATGCTCCAGCAGCAATTAAAGCTGCTTGCACTGAAATCACAACAACAAATGAACATGATGGTGTTGGATTAGCAATTGAAGCTATTCTGCAACGTCAACTTTAAATTAAGTAAGTCGTAAGGCACCGTTATATTTGAACGTAGCCTTAGTTCACGACATCCTTTCGCAATAAGGAGGGATGCCGTTCAATCGCTCCTTATTGCGAAAGCGCTGGAGGAATTGATGGAAAGGGCAATCTTGTCCATTGCCATCAATTCTTAGGCAACTCGAAGAAGCCGACAGATGGACATAGACACTGTTCCATATCGAAAAACTTATAGTTCCTTTATCTATCAAAATCCCCCTCTTCGATTGTCTATCTAATTATAGAGGAGTTTCTTTGTTGTTTTTTATCGATACATAGCAATCATCTATTTTTTAACTCAAAATGCATTGCTCAATTTCACAGGTGATCCTTTTATTGCCGATTCTAACGCAGCCGTGGTTACTTTATGCGTCTTATAAGCATCTCCGTAGTCTGACAAAATTCTAGATGGGTCACCTGTGCGTACTGCATTGATAAATACTTCATTTTCTGTTTGATAAGGATTAACCGTGTCGATATAGTCTGCTGTAGACCCTTTCATCTTAATCTCTAAACGTTTGGGTGACCAATCTACCATTCCTTGATTTGTAAATAAGGTGATTCCCGATTTCCCAACGCTTTCTGGGAGTATACAAGTATTCGATATATTAGCTACAATCCCATTACGTAGTTTCATGGTTACCGTTCCTACATCCGCAACTGTGACAGATTCGTCTTGCGTAGAAAGAATCTGGCTACCAAATACCGCATAAACTTCTTCGACTTCCCCACAAATATAGCGAAGTAAATCGACAATATGCGTTGTCTGTTCGATAAATTGTCCCCCGGAACTAGCTTGATTTCGCCACCACGGCACTTTTGGCATACTCCCCATATACTGCCCAAGGACAATACCGATATTCTGGTCATTTAGTATACTTTTTAAATGCGAAATCGAATCACTATAGCGATAATGATAGCCTACTGATGTAAGCAAAGACTTTTGTTTGATCTCCGTAAATATAGTTAAAGGTGTTTCATTGTCTTGACTCAATGGTTTCTCCACAAAAAACGGAATTCCTCGCTTAATTAATTCCAGTTCTATCTCTCCATGTGCCATTGGCGGGACACAAATATAGACAGCATCCAAGTGAATGGCGTCCAGCATACCTTCCAAATTGTTATACCCTCTCGCATGCGTAAACTTTGATGCCATTGACTCCGCTTTTTCTATACTTGTCCCATATATAGCTGTTATTTTGACACCTGCTAAACCCGATAAAATCTTTGCATGGAATATGCTGAAGTAACCTGTTCCAATAATCCCTACATTTATAGTCAATATAACTCCCCCATTAACTTGATTTTATTCCTTCTATAGTAATCACTGGTTTAGCGGAAATCGAATTAGGGATTTTCTGCGTTATGGCAAGTTTGAATTGATTGAACTGTGGCGCCACTGGCTGGCTTGTTAAATGGCCTTTTTCTCGTATGGCGCTGCTTCTAGCAATTCAATTATTTCCACTCTAACAACCAGCATTTCTAACCTTGTTTCATTTAAATGAGCAGAAGCTTTATGAATAGGTAGATCAAAAATTTCCTTATCTGCTGACACATCTGCCAATGAGCTTAAACAATTTGTTTTATTTTTGATACACCTCAAAATTCACTCTCTTCTATTACTTTAACAAACTAAGTTATTTCAATAGAATGTCATTCGGTGAAGTTTTACGACTCACAATCCCTTCTTGCATTGACTAATTACAGGAGCAGTACCTACAATACTTTTCTTAACATTTCCAACTGAACTCTCAATGATCTTCTATTGCTTTATCCACTGTTCTATTCAAGCTTCGTCCCATAAACGACGTACATTATCCATACCCATTTTCGAAGCTTGTTTACACTCTTCTATTCCTTCAAATTCAACTGATATATAGCCGTTAAAACCTGACTCTTTAATAACTTTGATAACTTCTCTCATATTAATATCCCCATGACCCACAATTGAACCTCTTAAATAATTACCTGATGTTGTTTGCATCCAGCCTTCTCCAGGATAAAGATGTGCTTGTCTCAGATAAAAGTCCTTGATATGTACTACAGATGCATATGAGATGTTTTTCTTAACAGCAGATACTGGATCTTCATCTACACACATAAAGTTCCCAACATCTAATGTTGTTTTAAAGTTAGAACGATTTACATGATTTATTAACGACTGTACTCGATCACTTGCTTGAATAAAAAAGCCATGATTTTCTACACTAGTTGTAATTCCATATTTCCCAGCATAATCTGCAACTATTTGACAAGCTTTTGTTAGCTTAGGTAAGTCAGATTCGAATTGTTTGATTGTTGAGTCGGAAATAGGTAGTGACGCTACATCATGGCGCATGAATTTTACCCCAAGACGATTAGCAATATCTACTTCTTTTTTAACTCGCTCAATTTCTGTTTGAAAAGCTTCTTCACCTTCTGTGATAAAATTAGCTCCAATCGCATAATTAGAAATATCAATCCCAACAACACTAGCTTTCTCTCGAATAGCATCAACTAATGCTGGATTATCTTCAAGTTTAAAACCAAGATTCGGGACAATTTCAATATGCTCTCCCCCCTGATCAGCTACCCATTGGATCGCCTCAATAATTGACATTTCCTTACTTTTCAATATTCCATATAGACTGTAAGAACTTAAACCAACTTTCATAATAAGCATCTCCTTCTATAGTAGTATAGCGGGGCTAGTCTAGAAATTTTGGTATATGTTAGTTAAATCTTTAGTCAAAAATAATGCTTGCGATATAATATTCTATGCCCACCACATATCAGTAGGTTGCTCTTCAATTAAGACTGACTTCAAATTCTTTACTGCGCGCGAAAATCCTTCTTCAATCGACATCAATGGATCCTCATGTTCAATGCTCACAACATAATCATACCCATATGTTCGCAGAGCACTCATCATATCTGACCACTCTTGAATACTATGTCCACATCCAACAGACCTGAATGTCCATGCTCGACTTTGTACCTCTCCATAAGACTGCATATCAGTTAATCCGTGCATGTTTACATTTTCCTGGTCAATAAAGGTATCTTTTGCATGGAAATGATGAATTGCATTTTCTTTACCCAAAATCTTAATCGCTGCTACTGGATCAATACCCTGCCACCAGAGATGACTCGGATCCAAGTTAGCACCGATAGAATTGTTTGTAGCATCTCTCAATTTCAGCATCGTGTATGGTGTATGAACTGAAAACCCACCATGTAACTCTAAGCCAATCTTTACACCATGATCTTCGGCAAATTTACCCTGTTCTTTCCAATAAGGAATCAACTTTTCTTCCCATTGCCATTTATAAATATCGGAATATTCCGATGGCCATGGAGATATTGGCCAATTTGAATATTTCGAATCTGGATGAGACCCGGGTGTCCCAGAAAAGGTATTAACAACAGGCACATCTAATAATTTTGCCAATCTTACCGTTTTGGTAAATGTCTCATGTGCATTTCGGGCAATTTCTTTATTGGGCGAAACAGGATTATCATGACAACTAAACGCACTAATGGTTAAACCACGTGAATGCACGTGATCAATATATTCTTTTCTTTTATCTTCACTCCCAAGTAATTCATCTAAATTACAATGGGCATTACCTGGATATCCACCTGTACCAATCTCTACCCCGTGCAATCCAGCTATTTGCACATAATCTAGCATTTCTTCAAATGTTTTCCCCGCAAATAGTACTGCAAAGACTCCTAATTTCATAATTATTTTCCCTCCCAATTTTAGTCGCATAGGTAGATAACTTTTGTGCTGAAATAACTGTAAACTAATACATTTATTTTAGAAGTATAGACTGCTTATATCCTGTTACTGTTAGGAAAAAGGCAGTCTATATTTCTCTTAAGTTCTTTAATTCGTCTAAATAGTGGCCTTATAACGGATCCAATTTATAATACTGGAATATGAATATCTACTTCCTTTCCTTTTTCAGAAGACCTGAAAATACCATCAATGATTGCTTGGTTGATTAGGATTTCTTCCCCTGGAATTGGTGCAGGTTTATCTTCTTTGATAGCAACAACAAAATCGCGTACTTTCGCATCAAAAATGTTGATGTCATGTACTTGTAGAGGAATAGCTGTTTCTGTTTGATGACTATCCACATCATGAAACATGCTAATTGATCCAATTCCTCCATCCCAAACCCCACTCCAGGGTCCACTACCTGCAGGCATTAACTTTAAACCAGCATCTTTTCCAAGAAAAATCGTAGGCCCTAATGTATCCATATGCATTGCCCAAGATATTTTAAAGTTAAGTACCATACCGCCTTCTAAACGAATCATGGCAACACCAAAATCTTCTACTTCGAACTTATCCGCTTCAGGATGATAAATCGGATTCTTCCCAAAATGATTCGATGTATATGCCGAGACTGTTAGCGGCTTTGGATGACCTAATGCATTTAGCGCTAAGTCAAGCGAGTATGTTCCTATATCACCCATAGCTCCTACACCCGCCAATGCTTTATTAATAAACGTGCCACCTGGCATCCCGCGACGGCGTCCTCCCCCTACTTCTACATAGTAGATGTCTCCAAGCTGGCCAGACTGAACAATGTTTGTTACCTTTTGCATATTTGGATCATATCGTGGTTGAAAACCAACAGAGAGCATTTTCCCTGTCTTTTTCGCTACTTGAACCATTTCAATTCCTTGATCAAGTGTGACTGCTAAAGGCTTTTCGACAAGTACATGTTTTCCGGCTTGCAATGCATCAATACTTGTCATATGATGAAAAATATTTGGGGTGCAAATACTAACACCATCTATATCTAGATCGAGCATTTGTTTATGATTTTCAAATGCTTGGGCATCCTCAATCGCTAAGTTATTAATGAATTCCTGTGCCTTTCCTGGTACAACATCTGCCACCCCTACAATCTGAACACCTGCCATTGCTTGATAAGCTTTTGCATGACTGACTGCAATTCCACCACTGCCAATAATGCCTATTTTAATTACTTTTGTCATCACTTAATCCTCCAGATTATTATACTAATTACGAAATTAGCAATTCTATATATTCAGTTTTTAAAATCTATATTTTTATGTCCAATAGAAAACCAAAACAATTTTATTGAAGTAGTCGAGCATAGTCAATGCACACTATTTATCAATTTATTTGATCAGTTTGATATCGTTCATATAAGATACATTCAATATTATTTTCAACAACCTATTCTTCGTTTAGACTCTTTTATTATCAGCTATAATAGAGTTATTCATTTCCTTAAAGCAACAGACTTTTTCATGGAGCTAAATTGATCTCCATATAGAAAAATGGTCGGAGTATCGTTATACTTGCATAACCTTTCTTCACATTTATGATTTTTCACTAATTCTCCTTAGTTCTTTAGCATTTTGTGCTGCACTTTCTACTGGGTCACCTGTAAAGTCTTCTTGTTCAATAACAAACCAGTCAACTTTATGTTCTCTACCCGCTTCTAAAAACTGGGCAATATCAAGTGTTCCTGTACCAATTTCAGTTGAAACAGGCTTACTATTAACAAGCTTTAGATCTTTAATATGTAACGAAACACAGCGATCTGCATACTTTTTTATTATTTCAACTGGACTGTTCCCAGCATGTGCAGCCCAAAAACAATCTAACTCCATTTTCACATATTGCGGATTCGTATTTTCATATAATAGTTCAAAACCTGATTTCCCATTAAATAAATCAAATTCAAATGCGTGATTATGATAGCCAAATGAAAAACCTGCTTTAGCTACTTTCTCACCCAAATTATTAAATAATTCAGCTGTCCGTTTATAATCATCCTCAGTTGTCCGCATGTTTTCTGGTAGATATGGACAAATCAGTAGACGATTATCTATACCTTCATGATAACGTAGTAAACCATCAACATCATCTTGTAATTCCTCAATTTGAATATGTGCACCTGCTGCCTTGATTCCTACTTCATCCATTTTAGCTTTTACATCTTTTGCTGTATGGTCAAAGAAACCTGCAAATTGAGCACCTTCATACCCCATATTGGCAACTTGCTCAAGTACACCAAGTAAATCCTGTTCAGCTGCATCTTTAATTGAATACAATTGTAATCCTAACTTCCCCATTACTTTCTCCTCCTTCAAATTCCACATTTACTCATTAGTGATCTCCTGTTACTTATAACTTAATAGCCCTTTTCAATTCACTTGATTGATATGCTGCTAACGACACTTCGAGTGATTTGAGCCCATCATAGCCGGTAATGGAGGGTTCTTTGCCTTCTTTCACACAGTTTACGAAATCAAGAATCAAACCATAGTCCATATCATTTCCAAAAAACACGTGCTCTAAAGACTTGCTACCACTACCAAACATCCTAAAATGCTCTTTAAACGCGTCAACTTTTACTGTTTGTTTCGTTCCAATCACTTCAATTGTTGCGTCACCCCATGTTGGGTATTCAGTAAAGCGTGACCAACTGGCATCATGGGAAGCTATGACACCATTTTTAAATTCAAACGTAAGAATCCCTGCATCATCAATGTCAACATCATGAAAATAAGAATCGACAAACGCTCTTACCTCGGTTACTTCTTCATTTAAATACCAACGCATAATATCAAGCATATGAACAGTATGGTCGAGTACAGCCCCACCACCTGATTGCTCTTCATCAATAAACCAGCCTCCAGGATTTTGGCCACGGTTTGTTGAACGAAATGCGACAATATCACCGAGTTCCCCTTTATCTATCATCTCTTTCAATTCTCTAATTGGTGAGCTAAATCTTACTGGGTAAGCGATTTGTAAAGTAACATTATTGTCTTCGCAAACTTGAATCATTTCTGTAGCATCATCAAGACTGGTTGCAATTGGCTTTTCACACAAGATATGTTTCTTTGCCTTTGCTGCGTTCAAAACCATTTCTTTATGTCGATTGTTTTCACTGCAAATAATGACGGCATCCATTTCTTGTGCTAAGAAGTCTGCTTGATCACTGTAATGTATTGTATTATAGTTCACCGCGACTTCTTGTCCTCTTTCAACGTTATCATCATAGATACCAACTAATTCAACATTGGGTATGTTCTTTAACCCCTCTGCATAACTATATGCGTGCATATGTGCGAAACTCATCATACCTATTTTCATTTAGTTGCACCTCCATCGACAAGCAATCCAAGATGATTCATTCGATCAATAAGCGCCTGATCAACTTTGTATGCTGTAGCTAAAATGGAATCAACTGAATAGGTTAACGGCAATGCCGTCTTACTTCCAGGTCGGACTGGTCTCATTTCATCACTGTCAAATTCAATAATAGTATTAATCCCACTCCATTCAAACTCAATTCGTTCCTGATCAGTAACCGTATACTCAATATGAGCCATTGTTCCGCTACCGAAATACAACATAATAATGATATAAGCCGGGGTCACAGTTTGATCAGTCCGTTTTACATGAACATCTTGTGGCTCACCTAAAAGTGCTGATAACACATATAAATCTCCCGCAAGTAATGAAACATCTTCAACATGCTTCACAGTGCGTCTAAAGCGAAAAACACCTTTACGTTTATCTTCTTTACTAATAATCTCTTTCGCCTTTTGGTAAAATGGATAGTTTTCTAAATCAAAATAAACACTCGAATCCAGATTTTGATTGTTGGTTGTTATCAGATTTGATGGAATATAAACTTGGTGTGCATGATTCTTTACTGCTTGCAAGTTTTCAACTGTAGCTGCTAGGACGATAATCGCTTCGCCATTTTCATTTTCTCTTAATTGTTCAGCAGACTCCAAAACACTTACATTTTCTAAAGTCGTTCTAAAGTCGATCCTGTCAAATCTACTGAATATCATTTTCATCAATTTAAAGAGCCTCCTACTTTATTACTAAAGTCCCCTTATAAATAAACTTCTTTACCTATTTTTGCGGATTCATAAATTGCATTAAGCATTTTCATTACTTCGACACCATCAGCTATAGGTGCAATTGTTTCATGGCCAGATTGACAGCATTCTACAAAATGATTGATTTCATTTGCGAATGATTTTACAAAGTCAAAACCTAAATTGTCAATTTGAGGAGTAACATTCAAGATTGTATTATTCTTCTCCAAAACAAGTGCTAATGCAGGCTCAATTTCAGCCCCGCCCTTGTCTCCATATAGTTTAACCGACGTTTCATCCTCCTTAGCGTGTAGTGTAAAACTAACATCAACAAAAAGTGATGCTCCATTTTCAAAACGGATGAGTGCATTTGTTAGATCTTCTACATCATTTAATGTTGGATTATAGTCTGCTGCTTGATAAGATGATAGATTTTCAATATGACTACGATTGCCAAGCCTATGGTATGTATTTCCACTTACTGAAACGGGTCGCGGTTTCCCCATTAAATACCACATAATATCAACTACATGAACGCCCAGGTCTATCAACGGACCGCCGCCTGATTTTGTTTGATCACTAAACCAACCACCTGGATTTCCCAATCGTCTCAAGTATGATGCTTTTGCATAATATATTTCACCAAGCTCATCATTATCGATAAATGCCTTTAAAATTTTCACATTATCTGCATGTCGTCTGACAAAACCAACTTGTACAGTTTTTCCAGACTTTTTAGCTGCAGCCTCAACTGCAAATGCTTCTTCGACAGTCATACTTAATGGTTTTTCAACTAAGACGTGTTTACCAGCTTCGAGCGCAGTAATAGCAATTTCCGCATGCGTGTTGTTCCACGTACAAATACTTACAGCGTCAATTCCCTGATTATTTAATAGTTCCTGATAATTAGTGTATAACTGGCTAACACCAAATAACTTACCTTTCTCAACTAAGCGCTCTTCATGAATATCACATAATGCGACTAACTCTACTTCCTTATTTTGAGAATACGGTGTAAGATGCATCTCCGATATTGAACCTACCCCAATAACTCCAACTTTCAACATATAATCTACTCCCTTGAAAATGTAAATAAAATAAAAAAGAGAGATGATCAGCAAGGTTTTATAAACTTAGTTTATAACTAATTTTGCTGGTCATACTCCCTAATTCTTAACATACTATTTTTTCTTGTTTCAATTATATAATTAGCTATTTTCAGTTCCACATAACAGTTCAATATTTCACTTGAAATGCATTACAACTCAATCCGACGTCCTTCATCATGAGATTTCACTGCCGCTTCATTAATTAGTGTTAAATTAATGACATCTTCTTTGGTAATCGTTGGCGGTGCCCCTGTTTTAATCGCATTAACCCACTGCACCATTGGCATTGGTAATGCCGGTAATACTTCTGTTAAGTCTTGTGATTTTATATTGGCACTATTAATGTGAATTTTATCATCACTAATACGTAACGTCCCTTCCGTTCCATATAACTCCAACTGGAACGGGCTGCCATTTGACACAAAACTTGTTTCAATAATACCAAGTGCTCCCGACTCATAATCTACTAATAGTGCAGAATTATCATCTACAGTTGTACTGTTTGCTTTATGAAGACGTGCATAAACACCTGCTGCTTTTCCAGCTAAGCGATTCGTCAAATAGATTGGATGTGCGCCAAGGTCAATCATAGCTCCCCCACCAGTTTGTTCCTTATCATAGAAACGTGCAGGCAACCATCCATTTTCTTGTCCTTCTGGCGCTACGCCACCGTTATGAGCGAAACGACAACGAACCATTGTAACTTTTCCTATCCAACCTTCATTAATTGATTTCTCAGCATATAGGAAGTTATTATCAGTTAGTCTCGGTAAAGAAACCATTAGCTTGACGCCAGCTTCTTGAACGGCTGCATATATCTCTTCAGCGTCCTGAACCGTAAATGCTAAAACCTTTTCAGTGAAAATATGTTTTTTATGTTTCGCTGCAGCAATGATAACTTCTTTGTGCATATTTGTTGGTGTATTTACGATGACTGCATCAATATCTGGATTAGCTAAAACAACTTCCAAGTCTTGTTCAAATGGAACATTTAGCTCATTTGCCCAGCCTTCTCCCCGTTCGACTTCTTCATCCCAAACAACTTCAATCGACATGTTGTCGTTTTCTTTAACATTACCAGCATAGTCATCAGCGTGTACATGCCATCTACTTAATAAGGCTACTTTAATCATTTTTATCACTCACTTTTCTATATTTTATATTTAAAACATAAATACTTCATAAGCTAAATGTACTCGCTTTCAAATCTCGCCATTTTAATACAGATACTTATTAGTCGAAATAAACAGCTTTACCAGTTTTAGCAGACTCATAAATTGCTTCTAAAATTTGCGTCACAACAAAAGCTTCTTCTGGTTTAACAGTTGGTTCTGTGTCATTAATAATGCAGTCAATCCATAAACGCGCTTCAAGATCGGCATTGCTTTCTGATGCGCCGTCATAATAAGCAACACCACCTGCACCTAATTCTACATTTCTAGTATACAAGTTGCCCATGTCTTCTCCATTAATACTCAGACCATTTTTCATATCTGCCCCACCTTTTGAACCACTTAGGGAACATTTAGCTTCATCAACATCAAGTGTATTTAATGCCCAACTTGCTTCTAAGGTAATTGTTGCACCATTTTCCATTGTAATAAAGCCAAATGCAGAGTCTTCAACTTTGAATTTTTCAGGATCCCAAGGTCCCCAAGCATTTGCAGCATTTTCGTTTTTACCCAATACATGATAAACATTACCCATTACAGATTTCGGCTTATAATTATCCATCATCCATAATGTTAGATCAAGTGCATGTGTCCCAATATCAATTAGCGGACCGCCACCTTGCTTCTCCTCATCGAGGAACACTCCCCAAGTCGGCACAGCACGTCTACGAATTGCATGTGCTTTGGCAAAGTAAATGTCTCCTAGGTCACCACGTCTTGTAATTTTATGCAAGCTCTGACTATCAGGCCTAAAGCGATTGTCATAACCAATTGTGAGCTTTTTACCAGTTCGTTTAGCTACTTCAACCATTCGTCGCGCTTCTTCAGATGTTTTAGCCATTGGTTTTTCACATAAAACGTGCTTCCCTGCTTCCATTGAAGCAATTGAAATTTCTGCATGAGAGATATTTGGAGTTAAAACATGAATAACATCAATTGAATCATCTTTTAATAATTCTTGATAATTCTCATAAACCTTAGCATTTTCAGTCCCATATTGTTTAACTGCTTTTTCAGCCTTATCTAGTTCTATATCACAAAATGCAACAAGTTCAACGTTCTTTAGTTTACTTAAGCTTGGGAGGTGCTTCCCATTTGCAATTCCGCCACAACCAACTATACCCAGTTTTAATTTTTCCATCATTTTTTTCCTCCTTGGACTTCCTATTTTCCCAATCTTACGAATCAAAATTCCCAAACGCTCTACTCATCTACAATGTCAGTGTAGATGAGTAACAGCCAGCACTTGGTTTCATCAAAAATAACCCCTCATTCAGACAATCTAAATCTGGCCATATCTCGTTATTCAAAATTCGGTAACAGATTAATTCTTTGCTTTGTTATTTATTTGGAAGTTGGTCATATTCAATCCTTTCCTAAAGGAAAACTTTAACCTTTTCCATCTCTTTGAACTACAAGTTATATCAATTCACTTAACTTGCTGCCCAACGATCATAAGCTACCTGGTAGATTTCAATGTACTTGTCAATATTCATATCTTCGATTGTTTTTACATATTTATCCCAATTAGATAATGGCTCAACACCTGTGATGAATTTTGCTTCCATTTGCTGAATATACGATTGTAGGTCTATTTCAATTGTGTTAACTTGTTTCTGCTCTTCTGACGTTAAGTACACAAGTGGAAAAGGTACTTCTGCAAATGGATCGATTTTCCCATTAGTTTCAGACTCGATAAACTTATCAAATTCTGATATCTTCTTCCCTTCTACTGGACCACTTAAAGAAGGTGCGGGAATTCCGTAATCAGGTGTTAATGTCCCACGGTATTCCTCTGAGGATTCATAGCCCTCTGGCGGATCAAGATTTACTATAGCCCCTCCTTCTTCGTCAGCCCATTCCCAAAGTGCCCCCTTAGGACCCATATTTAAAAATGCATAGCCCTCTGGTGAATAGAAATAGTCAATCCATCGTATAGAAGCCTCTGGATTTTGATTCCCACTTGAGATCGAGAAAGCCCCTCTTTTGATTCCCGGACTGCGTGGTACCAATGGTTTATCCGAAAAGGGGCTAGTTAACGGTTGAAACATGGGATTAGTCATTGCATCTTCTTCCTTTTCTCCTGTTGTAAAGAATGAAAAGTAATCTGGGAATATCCCAACTCTATTAGCTTGTCCTTTTGCTTTTTTCTGTTCATCGGATTGGGAGAATGTCTCTGGGTCTAATAGTTTTTCCTCATAAAGCTTATTCATATACGTTAGATACTCTTTATATTCCGGAAGTTTCGGCGCATATCGTACTTTACCATTAATTTCTTCAATCCCCTGTTCTTTCATGCCAAAAGCACCTAAGAACCATGCACGAGTGCCATCCATTTTTACATCAAGCAATGGAATTTCATCTGCTTTTCCATTTCCATTGGGATCTTCGTTTTTGAATCGTTTTAATAGATCATAAAACTCATCTGTAGTTTTCGGTAACTCTTTAACATTCAACGCTTTTAGCCATTTACCGTTATACCACATTGGTCCTTTATACCAGATAGATGTTGGCCCACTAGAAATCACTGGTAATGAATAAATATGTCCATCGATTGTAGTAATAGACTTTTTCACATCCGGTCTTTCTTCAAGTACTTTTTTCAGATTAGGAGCATACTCTTCTATAAGGTCTTCTAAAGGTAATAAAACCCCTTGTTCTCCATAGTCAGTTTCCATAGCTGGTGTTAAATTATTTGTTCCAGCTGCATATATAATATCTGCTATTCCTCCACTAGCAAATGCCAAATTTAATTTTGTTTTAAAGTCGCTCATTGGAGGTGTTTCATAATCAAAAGAGATATTCGTCATTTCCTCATATTCTTGTAATGTAGCCATGTCTTTCCATTCAGCTAGGCCAATACCTGGTGCAATCATAGATAACTTTATTTTTTCCTCAACAATTGGAAATCCTGTTTTATTTACTTCAACATTTGTACTTTTGGATGCATCTTTATCCTTTTCCCCTTTATCTGATGAGCAAGCTACCATAATCAATATAGTTAATATAGCTACAAAAAGTAACGTAATTGTTTTTTTCATGCTCCATTCTCCTTTTTTAACTACTATTATTTCCCAAGAATTGCTTCAATCCTTATACGCATCACCCCCTAAATATCATCTATGTTTATGCGTTCATCTTAACTAGCCTTTAAGTGATCCAATCATGACCCCTTTAACGAAGTGACGTTGCATAAATGGATACATAATGATAATAGGTAGGGTAGACACAATCATAACTCCATATTTGATAATAGAGGCTAGTTGTTGCTTACTATGAAGTACCTCAGCCATACTACTTGACATATTTATATTCTGTGATGACATTTCCTGTAATACCAGTATTTCTCTTAATACTAATTGTAGCGGATAAAGATTTCTGTCTGATAAATAGATTAAGGCGTTGAAATAGCCATTCCAATGTGCTACCCCATAGAATAGTGCCATAACCGCTATTATTGGAGCCGATAATGGTAGTATAACTTTAAAAAACATTTTAAAATTGGTGGCTCCATCAATAGTTGCCGATTCTTCCAATTCTTTTGGAATCGTAACTTCGAAAAATACACGAGCAATTATTATATTATAAACCGCAGCGGCATTAGGTAAAAGCATCGCCCAAATTGTATCAATAAGCCCTAAATTTTTAACAACTAAATAAGTTGGAATCAATCCACCACCAAAAAACATTGTCAGAACAAACATACCCATGAATAGATTTCTACCTGCAAGATCTCTACGTGATAATGCATAAGCAGCTGGAATTGTAATGGCTAAGTTTATAAATGTACCGAGTACGGTATAAAAAATAGTATTAAGATATCCCCTCCAAATATCACTATTTTCAAAAATTAACTTGTATCCGTCAAATGTTATCCCTTTAGGAAGTAGCCACATCGTTCCTGAGTTTACAGCTGCGGGATCACTTATTGATGCACTAACAATATAAAGCAAGGGATACAACACTACTACCGCTGCCAGTGTAAGAAAAATATAGTTAAAAACATTGAACAATTTGTCTTTATTTGTTTCTTTTATTACTGCCCCCATATTCTTACCTCCTCACCATAGACTTGTTTCACTCGTTTTTTTCGCAATTTGGTTTACACTAATGAGTAAAATAGCATTAATAACTGCATTGAACAATCCAACTGCAGAAGCAAAACTATATTGGCCATCTAATAATCCAGCTTGATAAACAAATGTAGCGATAACGTTCGAGGATTCGAGGTTAAGCGGATTTTGTAATAATAAAATTTTCTCGAAGCCAATTGCTAACATATTCCCGACGTTCAATATTAATAGAATAACCATTGTTGGGAATATCCCCGGAATGTTTATATACCATATTCGTTGTAAACGTGAAGCTCCATCTACAATGGCCGCCTCATGTTGCTGTGTATCAACACCGGCTAAAGCAGCCAAGTAAATAATTGTTCCCCAACCTGCATTTTGCCATACTCCCGAAAATACATAGACCGTCTTAAACCATTTTGGATCCGTCATAAAAGAAATAGGTTCAAAACCAAGTAATTGAATAGCATGATTTATTATGCCTGTTGTTGGGGCAAGGAATGCAATGACCATCCCTGTCATTACGACTATTGATATAAAGTGTGGTGCATATGTAACCGTTTGCACAGTTCTTTTATATAAACCATCTTTTACTTCGTTTATTGCTAGTGCCAAAATAATTGGTAACGGGAAACCTACAATCAACTCATAAACGCTAATTCCTAATGTATTCTTAATTAAATCCCAAAAATAATATGACTCGAAAAATCGGATAAAATGTTCGAAACCTACCCATTCACTACCCCATATACCCAATGATGGAATAAAGTCTTTAAATGCGATTTGTACCCCATACATTGGAATGTAGTGAAATATCAAAAAGTATAAAAATGCTGGCAATATAAATATGTATAATTGCCAATTCTGTAGGATTTTACTTGATCCAAGCTTTTTTTTTGATTTTGCTTCCTTTTGTTGGGTAGCTGTACTCATGCTCATTCAAATATCCTCCTTTATCCATTAATGTGAAACTACCATCATCTTAGCTCGTTATGTAATTTGTAAGCAATATGTTGATTTTATTAATTCTTGTTTCTGCGATGAGTAGTAACGCAATTCAGACTTGCGAGACATGGGATTGATAATGAAATGGATATGTCGATTTTATATTCATATGTCGATTTAATACATAAGGATTTAGGTCATGTTTAGAGTGAAACTGAAGCACATACTGCCAATCCGTTCTTAAACCTACATTTAAATTAACGAAAAAAAAAAGCCCTCACACAATACGAAGGACTTTAGAGTTATTTGATTACTTTCTATTCAATTTACGATATTCACCAGGTGGGATTCCTTCCCTCTCCCTGAATTTCCGTGTGAAATTTGATACATCCTTGTAGCCAACATCGAGAACAATTTTCTTAATTGGCCAATCCGTGTCCTTTAATTTTCTCTTTACATCTTCCATGCGCAGTTTCAATACATACTCCGTAAAAGTGCTACCAGTTTGATCTTTAATAAATCGGCTAAGATAAGGTAAGGTAAGATGAAAATTTATTGCTATGCTTTCCAGACTTAAATCGAACATTTTATATTTCACTTTAATGTATTCAAGAACATCATTTCGCAATTCCTCATTATTTGACCTCTTCTTACTCTCAACCTTTTTACATATTTTTATGGCTACTTCGCAAAGCTGTTCTTCTAATTGTTTTATAGAATTAAAATCTACAATGCTATTGAAGTCGTCTATATACTTCGTTAATTCCATTTCAGAAGCCGTTTTCATTACCGTATTGATAATATCAAAACAGATACATTTTAAAACTTGTATGGACAATTCCTCTTTCGCAAGTCTTGTAAACATGTCGCGCAGTGTTTCTGTTGCAACTATATGATCCCCTTGCTTCAGACTTTGGGCAAGCTTTATTTGGTCTTCTACTGGATACCCCAACCCCCGTTCTGACTGGGAACTTATTTCCTCAAAATAAATGATACTCCCCTGTGGTACTGCAAACTTATATTCTATTGCCGCAAGTGCTTCAATATAAGATCGATTAATATAGCTTTTTTCCTCATACATTTTCCCTACTGCAACAGTAGGGTTAATTACAGTAGTTTCCTGTATATACTGTTGGATTTGTGAGACAAGTATTCGGCGTTGATTGACAGCTTTATTTGGATCTTGGTTCATACTTATAATTAATGCCAATGCATCATAATAAATCAAATCAACTCCATGTACTGCGGCATCCTGTATTGTTAGTTTCGATAATAGCTGTAGAAAATTCTCTTTTTCTTTCATTTTATCGAAATATACAATTGTAACAAAATAACAATCATCCCTCATTACAACATTTAGCGCATGCATTAATGAATCTATTTCTTTGTTATCCCTTAAATCACCTTTCAGTAAATTAATAAGTAGTTGCTCTTTTGCAAATGGTTTTTGTAAAAAGATTGTTTCATTCAAACTCTGATGCGTTAGGAATGCCTTTGCAATTGTATTTCCGATGTTCTCGAATTCATTTAACTCCATAATTTCCACATTTTGTTTGTCGTTTTTTTGTGTTAGTTCAAATAACTTTCGAATTGGTTTATATTGTTTACTCCCAAATAAAACAGCTATTATAATACCAACAAAAAGGAGGAAAATCAAAATTGTGATGATAAATGTTCGCATATGGAAAACCCGTTCAAGAAACTGATCTGTATCCATCAGTGTTATAAATGTCCATCCACTAATTTCTGATTTGACAGAAACGAGAGAGTACTCTTTTCCATTTATCTCTACATTCCTTATCTCTTGATCATTAATAGTTGTTAAATTTAAATTCCCCTCACTAATCTCCTGTACATTAATACTAGATGCAACCTTCTGATTATTCTCGTCAAAAATATACGTATTTCCTTGAAAGTTACCTAATATGTTTTGAGTGAGATCTGTCAGGACCTTTTCTTTGATAAAATACATAACGGTTCCGTAAGGGTAAAGACTATTTGGAACTATTGGGTATAGGAAAGCAATTATACGATCTTGCGTACCATTATTCAGCGTTACGTTCCCAACAGTCTTTAACATTGGCTTTGTAATATATAAATCATTTATCAAGCTCTCTTGTTCTTCTTTATCGAATTTATACATTCTCTGTGTAAATGTATCCAGCGAAAAGGAGCCACTTAAGGTATATATATGGTCATTTTCATGGTAATAAACAAACAAATCTTCAATAATTGAACTGTTTGACTTATATTTTTTCAACTCTTCAATTGCCTCTCCACTGTAATAATTATGTTTCATCATGTACGGTGTCAAGCGGGGATCATAGGCTATATTTGTCGCAATTTTTTCTAGCTCCTTTATCCGTTCGTTTGTAATGTTTTCTACTTGTTTCAATTTATTAATATTAGATTGTTCGATTTCCTCTCGTAAATTGTAAACCGAACTATAATAAATAAATGCACTCATTAACATGAAAGGAATGAGGAAAACTAATAAATACGACACAATGTACTTAAATAATAATCGGGATTTTGTCCTCTTAAGCCAATGCATATATTCAACTTCCTTTCTGTACAAAAAAGTTGTAAATATTCTAGGTTGCTTTCTTTCCTTCTATTTGTTTGAATGCTTGAGAGGCGAACCACATAAGCGAATACGCAATAAGTGAAGACCCTACAAATATCAAGAGAATCGGTAGAAAGTTAAATAAATAATAGAGAAGTATCAAACTAATAACCATTGCGATTGTTTCAAATGGTCTAGCCAATGCAATATAAAACGATTGCTTAAAGTTCTGAGAATACTTAAGCTTATATCGTACAAATACAGGGAAAAAGTATAGTAAAGTAATTAAATACAAGAAACCAATAATCAATAAAATAATATGTAAATAAAAAGATTGGACTAGCTGCTTTGAAATTTTCATATCAATATATAAAAATATACCAATAGCTACTAAAAATGTCCCTAACGCATTGGATTTTAGAAAGTGGGTTTTATACGATGCGAGGAAGGTCTGAAATACTGGAATATCGTTATCATCTTCCATCCATTTACGAATTACCGTAAACATTGCTGTCGTCGCCGGCATAACACCAAACACCACAAGACCCATTAATGAGAATATAACCCATAAGAGGTGGAGATACATCATTTTACTAAGCCATTTTCCTATTTCAAAAATCGCTTTAAAGATACCATTTAAAGATTTCATACGATTAGTTCCTCCTTTAAATCATCTTCAACCCAACTATAGATAGAACCGATTTCAGCCAAAAGTTTCATTACTAGATCCAGGGTTCATATTATTCGCTTTATTAAATCTATACGGAAGAATATTAATATAGAAAATCTTAATAAATCAAATAAAAGTAAATCACTACTTAGTCCTTCATCCTTTTAATACACTCCATGTCCACCGTCAATTAAACACCACGTTCGGTTACATCAATTACTACTTAAAGTGGCTTTCTAAGAACGTCATAATATCAATATAGCTATTGGTCCTGAACCGATATGTAACTTTAATAGGAGTGACATTTCATTCGCAAATTTGCGAGCAATTTTTTACGGTTTATTCCCGTTGTCTCCATTTACACTTTTACTCATCAGCACCTTTAATTTGAAGATATGATCCGAATACTTTCTCACTGCTCGATTAATCCATTCTAATTTGATAATTCATCAACCTGCAAGAAATTACTGAAACAATAAAAAAGCCGATATATTCTGTATACCTCATTCACCTCTAGCAATTAAATCTGA
This sequence comes from Sporosarcina sp. FSL K6-1540, assembly GCF_038620285.1. Taxonomy (NCBI): domain Bacteria; kingdom Bacillati; phylum Bacillota; class Bacilli; order Caryophanales; family Caryophanaceae; genus Sporosarcina; species Sporosarcina sp. FSL K6-1540. The sequence goes on along the minus strand of NZ_CP152018.1, from coordinate 3,695,472 downwards.
AATTCGTTCGGTGCCACATCTTCCTACTTCAACAATCATTGTCACTCCCTGCTTAACTCTGATTTCATTGATATCATCGCCATAAGCATTGAATGATGGGAACGCATGGACATGTAAATCAATCCAACCACTTGATATATATATCTGAACAATTAATAATATACTGCCCTTGTCCATTTCCAACTGTCGTTATTTCGATTACTTTAACATTATTTAATATACGAATTCGTAAATACATACCTTCCGTTTTCATTAAACTATTTCCCTGATTCTATATGTAAGTTATTGCAAGAGAAGTCTTATTACTATAGAAAAGGAGGCCAATATTCTGGCCCCCAAAGTTATTTCAATACTAAAAACGATTTTTCCAACTTTGTTTTGAATTTCGCTAAAAAACAAAAAGATCATTCTTATTATATAAATACACATGAATTGTAGTCGGCCAAGCCTAGTCATCATTGTTTGTGATAAACGATAAAGAATGCTAAACACGTAAATCTGATGAACCGGTAAGTTTGTTCCATCTAACATCGCTACTATACCTTGTTTCTGTTGAATAGCGTATATTGTACACATTTCATTAACTGTCTTTTACCAGATATCAAAATAAAAACCAGTTTTCACCAAATCGAACTCCTGAACCCCCAAAAAATACATTCCTAGTATTAAGAATATACTGAAAAATACTTTAATGTCAAGTATTTTTGGAAGACTCTCTTATTATTAAATCCACATCATATTGAACTATCCGGTCATAATGTGCCTTTCCAATGATTTGATAGCTTAATTGGTCTGCTAGTGTTCTACCTATTTCTTTTTTCGGGATATTAATTATTGTTAAAGTCTTAGTAGCCATACTAGCTAGTTCTATATTACAATTCCTATTGCTGAAATAGCTAAAGGTGTTTTTCCGAGACTAAGTAATTGACCACGTTGCACGTGTAGCAATAAATCATTAGAAGCAGCCACCTATTATTCACTTTTCCCCTTCATCCGTAAGAGTATTAACATTTTAAAAAATCACACTACTATTCATAGATCCTAATTCGTATTATAGATTAACTTCATTTTTTTTCTTCTAGAGTAATCGCTAGTTTGACGGAAATCAACTAACCAATTTTCGTGCTATAACATTTTTTATATAAGCTTAGATATTGAATACGGATTATAAACCGAACAAAGGTATCCCAGAGCGCAGAAGCAGTTTTGAAAGAAATCTATTTTTCAACCTTTCAGTTGATTGAATACGCATCTTTATCCCCACCTCAACATATAGCGGACTATATTGAATAGTCTTTCAAAGTATAGTACACTATACTTAATTAAATTAATTTATTAACTTCGGGAGGTAACACCTTTGACTAATCCAGATCTGCCAAATAAATTCCGATCAATCTTCGACTCTACCGAAACACCACGCACGTTTTTTGCACCAGGACGAATTAATCTAATTGGTGAACATACGGATTATAATGGAGGCCATGTATTCCCCGCCTCAATCTCATTTGGAACGTACGCACTTGCTCAAAAACGCAATGATCAAAAGTTACGTTTTTACTCGTTGAACTTCCCCTCTATTGGGACCATTGAATGTGATCTTGCCGATTTAGACTATAATGAAGCACATGATTGGGCGAACTTCCCCAAAGGTATGATTCATTATATGAAGGAAAGCGGACTCCAAATAACGACTGGAATGGATATCTTATTTTATGGTGACATTCCTACCGGCGCCGGGCTCTCCTCTTCTGCTTCTATTGAAATGGTCACTGGTGTCCTTTTGGAAGGACTATTTGATTTAAATATTGATCGTGTAAAGATGATTCAACTTGGGCAAAAAGTAGAAAATGATTATATCGGCGTCAACAGTGGAATTATGGATCAGTTTGCAATTGGTAAAGGTAAAAAAGGGCATGCCATCCTATTAAACTGCCAAACTTTAGCCTACAACTATGCCCCTATCGAGCTTGCTGACCATGTGATTATCATCATTAATACCAATAAACAACGAACACTTGCTGGTTCAAAATATAATGAACGTCGCGTGCAATGTGAACAGGCTTTGACGAACTTGCAAACAGATCTTCAAATTAAGGGGCTTGGTGACTTGACGAAAGAACAATTTGAACAACACAAACACCTTATTACTGATGAAACAAACCAAAAACGTGCAAAACATGCTGTCTATGAAAATCTACGGACTGTTGAGGCTCTTCAGCAATTACAACAAGGCAATTTAGAGGCATTTGGGCAATTAATGAATGAGTCACATAAATCTCTTCAACTGGATTATGAAGTAACAGGCATCGAACTAGATACGATTATCCAAGCAGCATGGGATCAACCAGGCGTTGTGGGCGCCCGCATGACAGGCGCAGGTTTTGGTGGTTGTGCAATTGCAATTGTTGAAATAGACAAAGTTGATAGCTTCAAGAACAATGTAAATAAAATATATAGAGGAAAAATTGGTTATGAGGCATCATTTTACACCGCTGCAATTGGTGACGGAGCAAGAGAACTTACTGAAGGAGTGTACTAAATGAGTGTATTAGTTCTAGGTGGAGCTGGATATATCGGTTCACATGCGGTTTATCAGTTAATTGATCAACAGACGGACGTCATAGTGATTGATAATCTACAAACTGGGCACAGAGAAGCTATCCATCCTGATGCGACATTTTACGAAGGTGATAGTCGAGACATCGAGTTTATGCGTAATGTATTTACTAATGAACCTATTGATGCAGTTGTCCATTTTGCTGCGAATTCCCTTGTCGGTGATTCCATGGCAAATCCATTGGAGTATTATGATAATAATGTCTATGGCACACAAATATTACTGCAAGTGATGACAGAGTTCAATGTCAAAAAAATTGTCTTTTCATCAACAGCAGCCACTTACGGGGAGCCAGAATCTGTCCCAATCACAGAAGAGATGCCAACCAATCCGACAAGTACTTATGGCGAAACAAAACTGACGATGGAAAAAATGATGAAATGGTGCGAACAAGCCTATGGCATTCGCTATGTTGCTTTACGCTACTTCAATGTGGCAGGTGCACGGGAATCTGGAGAAATCGGCGAGGATCATCATCCTGAAACACATCTCGTACCAATCATTCTCCAAGCAGCACTCGAACAACGTTCAAATATCACTATTTTCGGAGAAGATTATGATACACCCGATGGCACATGTATCCGTGATTATGTCCATGTAGAAGACCTTATTCAAGCGCATCTTCTAGCACTTAATTATTTAAAAAATGATGGAGAAAGCGATATTTTCAATCTTGGCAGTAATCAAGGATTTTCAGTCAAAGAAATGATTGATACAGCACGAGCAGTTACAGGTAAAGAAATCCCTGAGAATTCAGGTAAACGTCGTGCGGGTGATCCTAGTATCCTAATCGCAAGCTCTGATAAAGCTGCCACTCTTTTAGGTTGGCAGCCAACGCGAACTTCAATTGAAAAAATCATTCAAGATGCTTGGAACTGGCATGTCAACAACCCAAATGGTTACCAGAAGGACGTGACAGCTAAATGATTTACTCAGATATTAGAGGACTCCTTCAAAAAGGTATCGAAGTGGGACTAATCGATACCGCTGATCAGAATTATGTGACGAATCAAGTACTTGCACTGCTCCATCTCGAATCTATGCCTGCAACAACTGAAGGCACAACAGATGATTCAATTCCAAATCTACTCGACAAAATTATTGCCTATGCTACCGAAAATAATGTCATTGACAATGTTTTTGATGACAAAGAAATACTTTCAGCCACAATCATGAATTGCTTTGTGGAAAGGCCATCTGTTATCAATGCAATTTTCCAGAAAAAATATAGTAACTCCCCAAAAAACGCAACAGATTATTTTTATGAATTAAGTAAAAACAGCAATTATATTCAGATGAACCGCATCAAGAAAAACATCCATTTTAAAGCTACAACAATCTATGGTGAAATGGATATTACCATTAACATGTCAAAACCCGAGAAAGACCCTGAACAAATCAAGAGAGAAAGCGAATTGAAACATGATGTTGATTATCCAAAATGTCTATTATGTATCGAAAACGAAGGATACGCTGGCCGGACAGGTTATCCAGCTAGGGCAAATCATCGTATCATTCAAGTACCACTTGTAAATGAAAATTGGTATCTGCAATATTCACCCTATGTTTATTATAATGAACATAGTATTTTACTTGCTGAAGAACATCGTGATATGAAAATTGGTAAGGATACTTTTAAACGGTTACTTACTTTTATAGAGAAATTCCCACATTATTTTATTGGCTCAAATGCCGATTTACCTATTGTCGGTGGCTCTATTTTGAATCATGATCATTATCAAGCAGGAAGTTATAATTTTCCAATGACAACTGCAACAACTGCACTTTCGTTTACGTTAGAAAACTTTCCAAACATAACTGCATCTGTCCTGGAATGGCCGTTAACAACCATTCGCTTGCAGAGCGATGAGATTGAGCCATTGATTCAAGCAGCTGACCATGTCCTTACCACATGGAAAAGTTATAGTGATGAGGAAGCGGATATCAGAGCCTTTAGTAATGAAACTCCACATAATACAATTACACCGATTGCCCGAATGCGTGCTAACAAGTTTGAACTCGATCTCGTCTTACGCAACAATCGAACAACTGAAGAACATCCACTAGGGATTTTCCATCCCCATGCAGATGTCCATCATATAAAAAAAGAAAATATTGGGCTTATTGAAGTAATGGGTCTGGCAGTTTTACCGGCTCGTCTTAAAGATGAATTAGCTGAAATCAAGAAGTTTTTACTCGATCAAACAACTTCTGTAGCCCCCTATCATCAACAATGGGCAGAGCAAATGAAAGCTAACTATGGAGAATTATCAAACCTAGAGCAAATTGAGTCCATTTTAGAAAAAGAACTTGGGATTAAATTCGCCAAAGTGCTTGGAGATGCAGGCGTTTTTAAAGTACAAAGTGAGTGTGAACGATTCATCCAAACATTAAATAGGTAGGTGGCTAGCCAGATGAAAATAGAGACCCAAGATATACTGAATAAGTGGAAGTTGTATACATTAACAAATAATAACGGTATGACAGTAAGTTTTTTGAACTTCGGTGGTATCATCACTGACATAAGCGTTCCAAACAGGCATAATCAACTAGAAAATGTGGTCCTTGGCTATACAAATTATACCGATTATGAAGAAAACCCAAATTTTTTTGGTGCGATAATCGGCCGCGTTGCCGGAAGAATTCAAGATGCTTCATTTACTATCCAAGATCAACCATATTCATTGGCAGCAAATGAAGGTGGCCATCATTTACATGGAGCAGACGAAGGATTTCATCAAGTAATCTGGCAGTCTAGTCCCTTTCAGTCAGATGATACAGTTGGCGTGAAATTAAACCATAAAAGTTTAGATGGTGAAGGTGGATATCCTGGTACTATTGAAGTTGCTGTTACCTATACATTGACTAATAATAACGAGCTCATCCTTGATTATTCAGGAACATCCGATAAAACGACTGTGCTTACTATGACAAATCATTCCTATTTTAACTTAAGTGGAAATCTAGCCGCCACGATCCACAACCATCATGTTACAATGGAGAGTGATGACTTTGTTGAACTTGATACGGAACTAATTCCAACAGGTAAAAAAATCAATGTAGTGAATACGCCATTTGATTTCCGAACTGGAAGAAAACTTGTTGACGGCATTAACTCCATATCAACACAAAATAGGGTTGCTAATCATGGATATGATCATTACTTTATTCTCAATCAAACTCAACAACAAAACATCCGTGTAAAAGAAGAAACGAGTGGCCGCCTGATGACGATTAAGACCAACCAACCAGGCGTGGTTATGTACACATCGAATACTCTCGATGAAGGACTTAATCTAGCAGAAGGTAATTCAAAACCTTATTTAGGTGTCTGTTTTGAAACACAAGCCTCCCCTGCCTCATTGCATCACAAGGGCTTTCCTTCCGTTATCTTAGAGGCCCATGAATTATATGACAAACAAACAGTGTTTTCATTTGGCATTGAGGGCTAGATCCGCCTTATAGGGCAAGAACTACTTATTATCAACTATATATTGTACAAATGAACATCTATATAAACTGAGCGAAGCTGCTCGTCTTAGAGCGTGAGGCATCCCCGAGCGCAGTAGCGATTTTAATGAAATTCTTTACATCAACATATATAACTAAAAGGGGCTATTTCTATGAAGTTTGGAATTATCGGAACGAATTGGATTACAGATCGATTACTGGCAGCAGCTAAAGAACATCCCGAATTTAGTGTCGGTGCAGTCTATTCAAGGACTGAGGAGACAGGGAGAGCATTTGCAGAGAAACATAATATCGAACATGTGTATACAGATATGATAGAAATGTTTCAAAGCGGTGATATTGAAGCCGTTTATATTGCATCACCCAATGCGTTTCATGCAGAACAAAGTATTTTAGCTATGAATAATGGCATTCACGTTCTTTGCGAAAAACCCGCTGTCACTTCCTTAATTGAAATGGATCAAGTAATTAAAGCATCTAATGACCATCAAACAACCTATATGGAAGCAATGAAATCAACAGTTACACCTACATTTCTCAACTTAAAAGAGAACCTAGCTAAGATTGGTCCACTCCGACGATTCGTATTTCATTATAACCAGTATTCTTCGCGTTACGATAAATATAAGGATGGCATTATTGAAAATGCTTTTAAACCCGAACTGGGGAATGGCGCTAAAACAGACTTAGGGGTTTACTGTATCGCGCCTATTGTGCATCTAGTCGGCGAACCTAAATCTGTACTTAAAAATACTTATTTACTATCCACTGGTGCAGATGGTCAAGGAAGTATGATCTTAAATTACGATGAATTTGAAGCTGTTATTATGTACTCAAAAATTTCAGATTCCCATTCACCAAATGAAATACAGGGCGAGAATGGCGTCATCGAAATCGATAAAATCAGTGATCCGGAAAAAATTATTATTAAATACAAAGACGGTCAAACTGAGGATATTTCTATTAAACATGAATTTAATACTATGTACTATGAAGTTGAAGAGTTTATAAAATGCGTGAAAAATAATCAAATAGAATCTACAATTAATACGCATGAAATTTCTCGCAGTGTGACAAAAGTTCTTACTTTATAAAAAAAGGTTGTGCAGTATGAATTCAACATTCATACTGCACAACCTTTTTTATTACTTGTTACACTTATTCGATCTTTACTCAATCCTTACACTTTTCCCCGTTTCCGCGGCTTCGATAATACCCAATACTACTTTCAATGAGGCCAATGCATCTAACCCAGTAACAATCGGCTCTTGATCTAACCGGACACTATCAATAAATGCATCGATAACACCGCTATTTATTTGATTGTCATTCGTCTGGATTGATTCAAGCTGGTAGTTGATTCTTTCTCCTTCTTTCATAATCACTTCAATTGGGTAGTCAGGGTTATTATATATTTTTAATATGCCATTTGCACAGTAGATTGTCGTACTATTATCTTCTTCTCCATAATATGTCCATGAAAAGGTAGCCGTTCCAATTCGTCCTTGTTTCGTTTTTAACACACATACGATATTGTCGCATACTTCAATTGGATTTCCGTCTTTATCCACTTTATCAAGTGTTCCTTGCATAGCATTTACTTGATCAATTTCATCGTCTAATAAGTAGTGGAGTAAATCGATTTTGTGAATGCCTAAATCACCTGCTACACCAAAGCCAGATCGATCTTTTTTAAAGAACCAAGTTGAGTTTGTTTTATCCACTCCCCACTTTTCCGGTCCCGAGTGTCCAAACGTCGTCCTAAAAGTGAGCACATCACCCAATTGGTTTTTCTCTATTATTTCCTTCGCCCTTTGATGTGCCCGGGTTAATCGTTGATTATGATCAACCATCAGTTTTCTCCCCGATCTACTTTGGGCTTCAATTATTTTTTCTGCATGTTCGATAGTTAAAGCGATTGGTTTTTCACATAATACATGCTTTCCACTCAGTAATGCTTTTGTAGAAAAAATATGATGAAATTCATTCGATGAGCAGTCACTGATCACCAAAATAGAAGGGTCGGCTAGTAATTCTTCCGCAGTTTCCGCTACACCACCGCCGAATAAATCTGCTAACGCTTGTGCACGTTCTATATTTCTATCATAAAAAATAATCTCACTAACATATGGATTGGCTTTATATTCTGGTGCATGCCGTAGTTTAGCGATTGAACCGCATCCAATAATTCCAACTTTTATTTTCAATTATACTCCTCCCCTCTATATTCTTTTTTGGAATATCAAATCATTTCTAATCGTTTTATGGTATTTTATCAAGATTATATTCGAGGTCTGCAATCTGAACAATAGCCCCGCTGTTTAATACCTATCTCATCCATCTTCGCTACCTTTCAATCATCCCCAATTTATCCTTTTCCACTTCTTCTCGAATGGACCAAAATTGTAAATCTAGTGCACCCGTGCTTTTTCCTCATCTAAATACTTCAAAACACTATCGCTTTCCCAGTCTCCGCAGATTCATAAATCGCATTAACAATCTTTTGAATAATTAACCCTTGTTCTGGCGTACTTAATGGGGTCTTGCCTTCCAAACAGCACGCTACAAATTGATTGATTTCAAGTTGATGTCCATTTACTTCTGGTAGATAAGCAGGAGTACTATCGATTAATGTGTTGTATTTCTCTTGATAAATTTTCAAAGGGAAAATATCGGCTCCCCCTTTATTCCCCATCAAGGAAACCTGCATCGTCTCATCTTTTTCGACATTTGCAGCAAAAGCAGTTTCCAAAGTTAAGGTAGCTCCATTTTTAAATGTCACCATACCAACAGCCATATCTTCTACTGTATAGTTTTCAAAGTCCCACTCACCAAACAGCCCTACTCCTTTTTTATGGCCAATTTGTTGATGGATTTTCCCCAATACAACTTCAGGCTCTGGATAGCCCATGAGATAGAGCGCGGTATCTAGCATATGAACGCCAATATCGATTAGCGGACCACCGCCTTGTAATTCCTTATTCGTAAATACCCCCCAACCCGGAATACCTCTCCTACGGATAGCATGAATGCGTGCTGAGTAAATATCGCCCATTTCTCCAGCATCAATAAACGATTTTGCGATTTCTACTTCAGGTCGATAGCGATAATGGAAACCGTACGTTAAAATTTTCCCTGAATCGCTAGCCGCTTTTACCATCAATTGTGCTTCTTCCACAGTCATTGCCGGTGGTTTTTCACACAACACATGACAACCTGCCTCAAGCGCAGCAATCGTGGCTTCTGCATGAAATTTATTAGGCAAGCAAACGCTTATCGCATCTAATTCTACGTTCTTAAGCATTTCTTTATAGGAAGTAAAGACATGAGGAATTGTAAATTGTTCTGCAACTTGTTGTGCACGTTCCTCTACAACATCAGCAATAGCGACTATTTCCACCTTATACCCGCTGTTCAAATAATTAGGGATGTGTACACCACTTGCAATTCCCCCAGCACCAATGATTCCAACTCTCAATACACTCATTCATAACACTCTTTTCGTTTTGGATTGTCTATAAGTTGTTGTTGATCATTCAATACAGGTCTACTATATGAATACATGCATTAATTTACTCGTCAAAAAAATTGCGCTGCATGAAAATCTACCTCATACAACGCAACTTTTTTCCGTTTGTTACACCCACCACATATCAGTAGGCTGATCTTTTATCATTACAGATTTCAAATTCGTCACTGCACGTGAAAGCCCTTCATCAACTGACATTAACGGATCCTCATGTTCAATACTCACAACATAATCATAGCCATATGTGCGTAATGCACTCATCATATCCGACCAATCTTGGATACTATGCCCACATCCGACAGATCTAAATGTCCACGCGCGAGATTGCACATCTCCGTAGGGTTGCATATCTGTTAAGCCATGCATGTTCACATTGTCCTGGTCAATAAAAGTATCTTTGGCATGGAAATGATGAATGGCATTTTCTTTCCCTAAAATTTTAATAGCCGCAACCGGATCGATCCCTTGCCACCAGAGATGGCTTGGATCCAAATTGGCTCCAATGGCCGGTGAAGTTGCTTCTCTTAATTTCAACAGGGTATAAGGTGTATGTACTGAAAACCCACCATGAAGCTCAATCCCTATTTTTACACCGTGATCTTCCGCGAATTTCCCTTGTTCTTTCCAGTAAGGAATGAGTTTTTGCTCCCATTGCCAGTTATAAATATCCGAGTACTCTGTTGGCCATGGAGATATCGGCCAGTTTGAATGTTTTGAGCCCTCATGTGATCCCGGCGTTCCTGAGAATGTATTGACAACGGGCACATTTAATAACTGTGCTAGTTTAACCGTTTTCACGAATGTGTCATGAGCGTTTTGTGCGACTTGTTTATTTGGAGAAACTGGATTGTCGTGACAGCTGAACGCACTAATCGTTAATCCGCGGGACTGAATTTTATCAAGATACGCCTTCCGTTTATCCTCACTTGCAAGTAGCTCATCTACATTACAATGGGCATCCCCTGGATTTCCACCCGTTCCAATTTCTATTGCTTGTAAACCTGCATCTTTTACATAGTCTAGCATCTCTTCAAATGGCATTTGTGAAAATAAAACTGCAAATACGCCTAGTTTCATGAATCGTACCTCCAATGGTTAGTCAAATTCTGGTAAACCGTTTTGTTTCCATTGATTCTAAAGCCGCCAGAATTACCTCTAATGACTTCATACCTTCCTCGCCATTAATGAGTGGTTCAGTATCTTGCACAATCGAGTCCACAAAATGTTCGATGATGTGTGTTGTTGTTTGACCACCTTCGGCATTAGACTGAATTCCACCTAATTCATAGTTAACGACTTCACCATTTTTATACTGAACAATTAACGAATAGTTTGGATCATCTTCTAGACGTAATGTAGCATGTTCACCATAGATAATCGTGGAATTATCTTCTTTTGCCGTATAAGCCCAACTAGCTGCAAGTGTTCCAATCACACCGCTTTCAGATTTCAAAATACAAACGGCATTATCATCAACATCTGTATTTTCTTTCGCACTTGTTTCAATAAAACCAGCTACTTCGACAAATTCTTCACCAAGTAAGTAGCGAAGCAAATCAGCTTTATGTACGCCAAGATCCCCCATCGCACCAATAAAGGCTTGCTCTTTATTGAAGAACCAACTGTCTTTACCGTCAACACTCCATCCTTCTGGCCCGCCATGTCCAAATGCAGTTCTGAAGCTATAGATTTTACCTACCTCACCTTTTGCAATTAAATCTCGGGCCTTAGCATGCGATGCTACAAAGCGTTGATTATGCGCGATCATTAATTTTTTATTATTATTTTTTGCAGCTTCAATCATTTCCGTAGCTTCAACTCTCGATGTTGCCATCGGTTTTTCGCATAAGACATGACAGCCCGCTTGTAAAGCAGCAATGGAAACAGGAGCATGTAAATAGTTTGGTAAACAAACACTCACTGCATCCGGCTTTTCCACTTCAAATAACTTTTCATAGCTAGTATAAGCTTTTGCTCCATATTGTAGTGCAATCTCTTGTGCTCTTTCTTCGATAATGTCACAGACTGCGACAATTTCTACTCCGGAATGGCTATTAAATTCTCCTAAATGTCTATTTTTAGCAATACTTCCACATCCAATAACAGCAACTCGTAATTTCGACACTTTTTTCACTCCTCTTATTGTTTTCATTGAATATGAATATATATGTTGAAATTAAGAATCCCATTACATCCGCTACAGCGTGAGAGGCTGCTTCCTGCCTAAACCAAGGATTTTCCCCGCCAGCCTTAGGATTGCGGCTATCCCTTTAAGAGGGCTTCACTGAGTTATAAAAGTATTCATTTGTTCAACATATTAGTAATTTTCTCTAACGGTTTAGCATTGCCATAGATTGGCGTTGGTGTGTTCGAATTGGTAGCCCATTTTGCTGCATTACGAATCACCTGTTGCACATCTTTATTGTAGTATGTAGGATATGTTTCATGTCCTGGTCGGAAATAGAAGATCTTCCCTTTGCCACGCTTAAATGTTGCGCCACTTCTAAATATTTCCCCACCTTCAAACCAACTAACAAAGACTAGCTCATCAGGTGCTGGGATATCAAAATGCTCCCCATACATCTCTTCTTTTTCAAGTTCGATATACTCCCCGATGCCTTCTGTAATGGGATGGCTCGGATCAACAACCCATAATCGTTCTTTCTCATCTGCTTCGCGCCATTTAAGATCACAAGTCGTTCCCATCAACGTCTTGAATATCTTAGAAAAATGAGCCGAATGCAAAACAATTAAGCCCATACCTTCCAATACACGCTTCTTAACTCTTTCTACTACCTCATCTTGTACTTCATCATGCGCAAGATGACCCCACCAGACGAGTACATCTGTATCATTCAAAACCTCTTGCGTTAAACCATGCTCTGGTTCATCGAGTGTTGCTGTTTTTACATGTTGAGCGTCCTGTTGTAAGAAATCTGCAATTGCTCCGTGTATTCCTTTTGGATAAATACCCGAAACAACTGGATTTTTTTGTTCATGACGATTTTCATTCCATACGACGATATTCATAAATAGTTCCTCCTTCAAATAGTCTGTTGCACGAATTTAAGCAACCGGTTGCATTTATATATAAAATTACGTATTCTCCTTATTTACAAAGCTGAACACGAATTTCTTTCCACAATAACAGTTGGTATGATAACACTTTTTCTAAACATTTGCGGATCTTTCACCAGTTCGATTAAACAGTTTGCCGATTCATACCCTAATTGAAATATTTGTGTATCCACAGTTGTTAATGGTGGATTGGCTACTTTTGATATCACTGAATTATTAAAAACAATCATACTCATATCGTCTGGTACTTTAATGTTTTTCTCACTCAAAGCAGTCAACACAATTAACGCATTTAAGTCATCTGAGACAACTAATGCAGTAGGCGGTTCAGCTAAGCCCATTAATTCAGTGATAACTTGTTTCCCATGATGAGGATCGAATTGAATATTTTTGATATAGCCCTCTGATACAGCCAACCCCTGCGCTTTTACCGCTTGAATGAAGCCATTTAACCTGGCTTCACTTACTTCAAACTGATCATCTTCACCAATAAATGCGATCTTTTTATGTCCAAGGTTTAGTAAAAAATCAGTAGCTTCTTTCGCCGCTTGGACGTTGTCATTATCTACAAACATGATCTTACTGGATTGAATTAGAGGTTTGCCTATGACGACGAATGGAATACCAGATTCTATTAAATAAGGAACGACTTTATCATCTTTTTTTGAGTATAAAACGATCATGCCATCCACTCTTTTTCCGCGTACCATTTTTACAGTATCAGCAAAGATTTCTTCCTCAGATTCCCCTGTGGTTAAACTGATACTAAAGTCATACTTGCTGCACAAGGCGCTGATACCCCGAATAACTTCTGGGAAAAAGGAGCTATGCATAAACTCTGACGTAGAGTTTTTCATAATAATACCGATTGTCTTCGTTGATTGTGTAGCAAGCATTTGCGCATTATAGTTTAAATGGTAACCCATTTCATCCATAACTTTTTGGACTTTTCGTTTCGTTTTCTCACTAATGAGGGGGCTATCTGAAATTACACGTGAAACCGTAGATGGGGCTACATTTGCTTGAGCCGCAACATCTTTGATCGTTACTGACATAACCTTCATCCTTTATAGTTTTATTTAACGGCACCTTCTGATACCCCTTCGATAATTTGCTTTTGCGCAAAGAAATAACCGATAATAACTGGAATCACGGCGATTGTTAACCCTGCTAATGCTAAATGCCATTGTTTTGTGTATTGACCAAAGAATAGGAACATTTTTATAGGAATTGTCGCACTCGAGTCCGATAATATCAGAGATGGTAATAAGTAATCATTCCAAATCCAAATCACATTTAATATTCCTACTGTAACTGAAATAGGCTTAAGTAATGGGAATATGATCTTCCAAAACACTTGAAATCTATTCGCTCCATCGATAATGGCAGCCTCATCCATTGAACTTGATATTCCAGTCATTGCACCATGATATAAAAATATAGATAAACTAGAACCAAATCCTAAGTACATAAAGATAAGGCCTGGACGATTCAACATATCCGCTTGTCCAAATAATGAGACAAGTGGAATCATAACTGATTGAAATGGAATTAACATAGCAGCAACAAAAACTAAGAAAATAATGCCACTAAGCTTACTCTTATTCCGTGCCAATGCATATCCCGCCATAGATGAGAAAATAATGATAATTCCTACACCTGAAACAGTAATTAGTATAGAGTTCAAAAGGGCACTCATAAAATCTAAATCAATAAAAGCCTTCACAAAGTTATCCATCGTATATTCTTTAGGTAATCCGAGTACATCCGTGAAAATTTCCCGCTTTGTTTTAAATGCATTAACAATCATTAAGTAAAAAGGTGAGAGCCATAATAAAGCAAGCAATAGGCCAAAAAATTCTATAATATATAAATTACGTTTACTTTGCTTCATTACAAATCCACCTCTCTTTTTTTATTAAAGTAAACTTGCGTGACGGCAACAGCGGCTATAATCAGGAAGAAAATAACGGCTTGCGTCTGGGCATAGGCCATTTTATTTTCAGTAAAAGCTGCTTTAACAATACTCATCGCAACCATTTGCGTGGAGTTATAAGGTCCGCCATTAGTCAACGACAGGTTTTGGTCATAGATCTGAAATGAACTAGACAGTGTTAAAAACATACTAACCGTAAATGCAGGTGCTACTAGTGGAAAAGTGATTTTCCAAAAACGCTGATAGCTAGATGCTCCATCAATTTCTGCCGCTTCTATCAAATCTTTTGGTATGTTTTCCAAGTAAGCAATATAAATAATCATAATGTACCCAGCCATTTGCCAAGATGTTAAAATGACTAGTCCCCAAAAGCCAGTTGCGGTCGTAGACAACCAACCTGTTAAGGCCTCAATTCCCAGCAAATCTCCTAATCTCCCAAAAACACTTATGAAAACAAACTGCCAAATGAATCCTAAAATGAGCCCACCAATTAAGTTTGGCATAAAGAAAACAGTTCGCATAAAACTACTCGTTTTCATTTTCCGTGTCACTAGCAAAGCTAGACCTAGTCCTAAAAAGTTAAGGAGTATGACGGAAGTTACTGCAAATTTAGTAGTAAACCATATCGCTGCTCTGAATTCTGCATCTTTAAATAAAGTGATATAATTCTTAAAGCCGACAAAGTCAGTTACTACCATACCATTCCAATTTGTAAAGGAGTAAATAACACCATAAATAAATGGGATAATAATCACAATACCTAAACTCAAAATCACTGGCATTAGAAATAACCAAAATGATAAATCACGGTTACGCATTACTTGCACCCCCAATATGTAGTACAGCTAACAAAAATTTGCATGAACTTTTGTTAGCTGTATTTTTCTGTAGATCAAATCATTTTCGTTCTTCTTCCCATTTAACTTGTACTTCATTAATCATTTCATCCCAAGCGATACCACCACTTAAATACTTTTGCATGCTAGCTCCAAGTACATTTTCACTCCAGCCCGTTGGAGCCCCCTGGAACACCCATCCTTGTATAGTGTTCCCCTTGGAAGCATATTCATAAATTGTTTGAGATAGAGGATCTGCTATTTTAGATGAATCATAATCTTTATACGCAGGAATAAATTTAAAGTCTTCTAATACAGCATTTTTACCAGTCTCAGATGTATACATCCAATTCAAGAAATCTTTACTTGCTTGAACTACTTTTTCATCACTATTACTATTTACAGCCCAATACATCGGAACTCCGGCTGGAATATGACCTTCCAATCCTTCAACAGGAACTGGAATAATACCGATGTTATTTTCAGCTAATTCTGGATCCATATCATAAATCGAGTTATAAACCCAGTTACCTTGTTGAATGATAGCAACTTTTTCTAAAGAAAATAATTGTTCTACTTGTTGGGAGTAATCTAAGCTGAGAACAGGTTGAACAGAATATTTATTCTCCAGGTCAAGATGCCTTTTCAATTCATCACTTTTTTCAAATGCTATCGTCTTACCATTAAAAGCCTCTATAGCATCATTATTGAATTCTGGTGCAAAGAAGATGTTTGCTAAATGGTTTCCAATTACCCATTTTTCTTTAGCTGCAAGTGCAAATACAGCGTCGATGCCTAGTTTCTTCTTTTGGCTGTCCAATGACTCAACCGCATTCTCTAAATCGTCAAAAGTAATAATTTCATCTGGATTAATTCCAGCCTCTTTAAAAATTCTTTTATTATAAATTAAGCCATAGCCTTCTTGATTAAACGGCAATCCCAGAACTTCATCACCATTTCGCACAGTGTCTAGTGTACCTTCAAGGGCAATTTTTGCTGCATCTGTATCGGATACGTCTGCTAAATAGTCTTTATACTCTTCAACAGCAGATGGCCCACCTACATTAAAAATATCTGGTTCTTCACCTGAAGAAAATGCCGTTTTTAAAGATGCGCCATAATCATTTCCCCCACCGACAGTTTTAACATTAATCTTTACATCAGGATTTTCTTTTTCATATACTTCTACAAGATTTTCAAATTGATCTTTAATTTCTACTTTAAATTGAAAAATATCAACTGTTACCTGATCCCCAGATGCATTGTCTTTTCCTTCGCCTTCCGAACCTGAGCATCCGACTAATGCAAGACTAGAAATTAGAAATACGGAAACTAAACCCCAAAAACGCTTCTTTTTTCTCAATATAATCTCCCCTTTTTTGTTTTCCCCCAATGAAAGCGGTTGCACAATTTAATTCTAGTAGCCATTAATTATCGACTTATCCCCCTAGACCAATCATGAAACCGGTTGCATTGATTTACATCTTTAGACTAACATCCAATTTCTAATTGTGCAATACAAATAATTGATTTATTAGATTCCATTAAATTTTAGGTGATTTCAGTTTTTACTTTTATCAATTATTTTTAGGTAATTTCTATAAAAAGCGGAAAAGCATAAAAAGGCAATAAGCGAGCCTGTTAAAAAGGGAAGGAAGAATCTGAAAACGTTTAGGCTTATATATAGGACTACACCACTACTAATTGCCACAGCAATAAATAATACTGGACTTCCTATCGTTAGGAGAAATGTATTTTTTAATGCAGTAATCAACTTCATATGATAATGAACTGTAACCGAAAAAAGATTGATTGAAAAGACAAATAAGATAATACCCAAAATCATAAAAAGAAACATCAAAATACTACTTTTATCAACAAAATAATAGACATCTACCGCCCAAATCATCCAAGCTATTGTTAAAATAAGGCCACTTGAAGCACTTCTTTTATAATTTTCTTTATAGTACCGCCAATAAGTCTTGAAAAGATGACTACTATCTTCATCTTTAATAATCCACCCTCTTACCATCCCAAACATTGCGGTCGTTGCAGGGAAGAATAAAATTGGCATTAATAGTATTAAGGGAATCAATAAAAGGGGTAATTCTTCTATTTGTTCAATAAATAATAGATTTAAAAGCAAAAAAACAATTGGTATATTAAAGAGAATCCAAAATAGATTAATCAAAGAAAACTTCATAATCCATTCACTAATGGCATACAAGCCACCCATAAAACCCGTTTTGTTGTTCATACTTATATCACTCCCTATTTTCTAAATTGAATGGTGTCATCGTATACAAATACCAAAAAGAGAGTTAACCACTTAATGTGATCACTCTCAATCATAGAAGTAACAAAAGGAGCTATCTCTCAAAGTTTCGACCTTCACAAAGCTTTATAGTGTATACTTTCTCTAGTCCTTGCTAGGAAAATGCAATGATGCCGCACCTAATAATCCTGCTTTATTACCAAGCGAAGCTTTCAATATTTCCACATTAGAAAAACTTTTCAACATTAATTCTTTTGCTTTATTAGTCACCATTGCTACTAATCTTTCTTGCTCCATGACCCCACCACCTATAATAATCGCAGGAGGATTAAAGATATGTGTTAGTGAAACGAGGCCATATGCTACTTCAAGTACCCAGTCATTAAGAACCTCTTCTAATTTCACATCACCTTGTTCAAGGCCTTCAAAAATCTTTCGACCATTGATATACTTTTTATCAAGTTGCGATGCTTTTTTTACTAAAGCTGTGGTCGATCCATACATCTCGTAACATCC
This sequence comes from Sporosarcina sp. FSL K6-1540, assembly GCF_038620285.1. Taxonomy (NCBI): domain Bacteria; kingdom Bacillati; phylum Bacillota; class Bacilli; order Caryophanales; family Caryophanaceae; genus Sporosarcina; species Sporosarcina sp. FSL K6-1540. The sequence continues at coordinate 3,677,214 of NZ_CP152018.1, read as the reverse complement.
CACACAGCCACAATTACACTTCTCGCCTCCAGGATGCAAAATCATATGTCCAAATTCACCTGCACCTCCATTAAGCCCCTTATAAACAGTGGAATCAATTACTATTGCTCCGCCTATACCTGTTCCGTAAGTTAAGCATAAGAAATCGTTAAAGTTCTTACCAGCACCAAAATAGTTTTCCCCTAGTGCAGCCGCATTCACATCGTTCTCAACTTTCACAGGAACGCCGAACTTAGCTTCAAAAATCGCTTTTATTTTCATACCCGTATAATTCGGAAAATTTTCATTCGCATAAATGATAGAGCCCTCTTCACTATTTACTTGACTGGCTGTACTAATACCAATGGCATCAAATCCTGTATAAGCGTCTATGATTTTCGTGATTATATTATCAACTAAATGTGGTCCACCCTTCTCAGCTTCAGAATCGAATTCTTTAAAAGCAGAAGCATTCCCTTTCTCATCAGCTATACACATCTTAATAGATGTTCCCCCAATATCCACTGCTACTATTTTCATATATTCCATCCCTACATTTCTTATTTTTTATACACTAAACTAGTTGAACTTGTCTGCGAATTAACTGTAGCACAAGTTTTTGATTCTATCCACCCAAATAAGAGACCTTTTAATACTTCTATCTGACACTCTAACAATTATTTCATACGTACTACTAGGACAACTACAAGGCGAAGTTTATGCAATGAATAAACGGGAGATTCCCCAACTAAAGGATTCTCCCGTTTCACCTAGATATCTGTATCAAATTCATTATAAATATATCTCTCGCCACTTTTTCCGTTCTTTTTCATTCAATTGTGCTTCGAGCGTCTCATCCCAGTGTTCTGACAGCGTATTCCACACCCTTGCATAGAGTAAATCCTCTGCCTCGTTATACAGATGAAATTCAATGCATGGAACCAAATCGACTTGAATGTCAGAAGCAGATACAATTTCAGACACAACAATCTGAACGTTTCCTTCTCCTGATTCTACGCCCATCGCTTTAAGCGCATCTATGAGAACCGAATCCTCAAGCTTCGCTACAGACCAATCATCAATTTCGCTTTTAAAGCGATAAAGTTCCTTCTCTTCATACGCAATATTCTTTATTTCTCCATTCAGAAATGCTTGATGGCATGGACTGTAAAGCGCATGTGTAGAGCCACTTTCTGGTTCATGTACGAAAATACCCGTTTTAAACTGCCGGACCCCAACTTCTGTTAAAGAGTAAAAACCTTCTCTTTTTTCGATTACACCAGTTCTCGACATTTTATCAATCAAATCATTGATAAAAAGCTGTTCAACGAGTAGAATATCACTCAACTCTTCAGCAGTTGCAATATCGGCTTTTCCAAAAGCAATCAACATCATTTTCATCAGAATATCCACTTTCGTGCGCATAACGGTTTGGTAGACAATTTCGACTGAATTAACAGGTAAACTCCATGATAGAGAACCCTTTATTTTTACATTAAAGTCCTGTTGAAGTTCTTTTGTTAACCGTCCCTTTAAGTCATTCATACACAGGGATCCCCCTATAAATCATACTTTTGCAGTTCCTTCAAGATTCCTAAGCCCATTTTTCAATTTGATGCTTTCTAAAAGACGTCCATACATTTCCCTTGAACTTGGATGTTTTGTCCTCATCGTGAACATACCCGAACTCCCCACGATTATGAGCAACTCGCGTGCACGTGACAAAGCAACATTTAGACGCCTGTAGTCCCTCGCAAACCCGATGTCACCACCCTTATCCTGGTGATTCCGAACGAAACTTAAAATAATGACGTCCATTTCCATGCCTTGAAACTTGTCCACTGAACCTGTTCTGCAATGTAGATGCTGCGGGATTAATTCTTGCTGAATTAACCGGTCTACTCTTTTCACCTGTTCACCATAGAAGCTTATTACACCAACACTTTTTTTGTCTTCCTGCTTCATTCTTCCAGCATTTTTCGCATTTTCAGTTGCCTTATCTAAATCCATCAAGAGTTTTTTTATCATCGTCAATTCAGCCTGATTAAAGCGACTAGTACCCCCTTTAACCTTCTCCTCGAAATACTTCGGTTCATTTGGCATGTCAAACCAGAGAAGATGATCTTTCCTATGCACATAGCGGGATTCCATCAAGTGATCACGAACAGAATCTGAGTCCGTTAAACCACACTGAAGACCATAATTTCCTTCTTTGTAAAAAGGCGTAATTGTTTCCATTATACTTTCGTGCATACGATACTGGATGGCTAGCATCGTTTTGTTTTGCTTCGGTAATGTTCTAAAAAGACGTTCAAATAATGATTCTTTCAACAATTTTTCTAGTTCATTCTTTTCTTCAGTATTGTCGCTCTCCTCAAGTAATTCCTCCAGTGTATCTTGCCCCATAAGTGGTGGTAACTGATGATGATCCCCCACTAAAATAATCTTTTTCCCTTTTAACATTGGTAGCAATAATTCGGGAGGTGTTGCTTTAGAAACTTCATCTATAATGACCACATCGAATGTCGGATACTCCTCCATGAAATCACGTCTCGCAGACGCGACGCAAGTTGTCCCTATGACATTCGCATGCTGTACATATAGTTTTCGGATTTCGTCAAGATCATATTCATTCGCTTCCGTGAGCAGTGTCCTCCATTCATTTTGAAGTGAATGGTTGATAGGCAAACGTTCTTTATCGATTTTGAGTTTCTTCACTTTTTTCGATAAAGTCATGAGTGAAGTTTGCGCTTGTTGACGCTGTTCTTCGGGATTCTGGGCTAGCAATTCCACTAAAGGTGCTAGTTGACTTTCCTGCTCCAGGCGCTCTGCATTTATCGAATCAAGTTCTTCACTTATGACTTGAAGCCTAGCTCTATTGTTTTGTAATCTTTGATTATTAACGTCGACTTCACTGTTTTTAGCATCCAACTCATTGATATATCGTTTAAGTGTCGCCTTCTTATCCATATAGTCGGCATAGACTTGTTCTTTTTGCTTCAATTTTTCTTTCGCTGCTCTAAGTGATACCGTTTCATCGACAGTTCCAACTTCTTCTTGATTTTTTTCAGCAGTTCGCTGAAGGTCACTTAGCGTTATTTGGTGACTCTCCGCATTGCGCTGCATTGCGCTTCTTTCCTGTTCTATTTCTGATATAAATTGATTGGTATGATCAATTATTTCTGTCTTAATAACAGCAAACATTTTTTTGGCATCCAACCTAATTTGATTTTGTTTTTCCAAATTTCCGCCCTGTGTCTGCACATAATTCTTTCTTTCACGTAACATTTCTAAAGCAATCGCGATTTTATCAAGATTATCATATTTTTGAGCCGAATAATTCCTCGTTTCAAGACTACTTTTAGTCGCTGGATCGATTAGAAATTTCCCAACACGATCAATGAGCCCATGAATATCTGTTACTGAACTATACTTTTGGTTCACAGTTCTTTTAACTGCATTTGGCAAAAATCCATGCTCTTTCAACAAACGCTCTATCATCTCAATAGCCGCTAAAAGTCTTTTTTGTAATTCTTGCCATTCACTGTATTCGCCACTAGACGTGTCGGATTTAATTGAATCAATCAACTTATTTAATTCGGTCATTTTCCAATTCGTATTGAATGTCGGCACTATTCCGAAAAACTCTAGTCGATTTTTCAATAAGTCAATTTTGGTTATTGAATCTAACTGTTTCACAAACACATGAATAGTATCAATTTTATTGCTTTTTAGTTCCAGTTCTTTACCTATACTTGCGATAGCATTTTCTGACTCGTCAATCATGTGTATTGTTTGACGATAGCTTATGTAAAAACGCATTTGCTCTAATTGAGGTTCTAATTTCTCCATCTGTTCAATTGTCTCTGGACTCATGTTTTCAACTTGTATAACTTGTTCAAGTTGAGTGATTTCCTTGTTTAATGCGTCCGCTAATTTGTTGAAGTCAGCTTCATTTCCTACTAATTCTTCACATTCCTTTTTATAGATTACTGCTTTTTTACTGAGCTTCATGATTTCGCTAGAGAGGAGAAGATGTTGTGCTTCGGCCTCTTCTTTTTGCTTTATTTTTTCATCTAGCGACAGCAGGTCCTGTTGAAGTTTTTTCAATCGCACTTCACAATTCACTAACTCATCTTGAAGTTGTGCTTCTTTTTCAGTATTTGACTGAAGTTGATTATTCACTGCATCTAACGTTACGTTTTTCCAGTTCAAAGCTACATTTTCTTCAATAAACTTTTTTCCTTCTTCTTCAATACTATCTGTCCGACCGTAACGTAAAATCCGAATATCTTGATGCGTTAATAATCTACCGAGCGCATTGTCCACCGCTAGATTTGCTTGTGAGGCGACGAGTGTACGCAACCCCGCCTTGACATTTTGATGACAAATTTCAGAGATAACTGTCGTCTTTCCGGTCCCCGGAGGCCCTTGAATCACGTACAAATCATTTGACGTCATGGCCCCAGTTACAGCTTCTTGTTGAAACTCATTTAATTCATTATGAAAAACAAGCTCTTGCTGTTTTTTTGAAATACGAACGACTGGCCGCTCCTCGAAAAGGACCTTTTCTAAATTTGCATTGGCAGCTAGACCATCTTGGAGATCTTTAAAACCTTTCCTTAATCTTTTTACTTGGCTAAGTTCAGCAAAGTTACTAAATACAACTTCCTTATACGATTTCGGATGCCATTCATTCCGTCTTGCCATCTCTTTATAATTCCGACTCAGTTCGATTTCAATAACTTTCTTAGACCTATCTGTATTTATGACGCTACCAATGTCATTTGATAGCCCTTTCATCTTGGCACCAAAACCTTTAATTGTATTCCATTCATTTCCTTTTAACCCACTGCAAACAATACTCAGTTTACTGAAATCTTCATTAAAACTGGCCATTGAAAAAGTTGCTGTCAAATCTGCAACATCCGCATTACTTTCTTGAATTCGTAAATAACCTTCCCAGCTGGCAATTCTTTTCTTCACGTACTCAGAACGTTCTTGTGCAATCGGTAATTCTCTAATGCTTGTGTACAAATCGATAGGCATCGCGACGCCGGCACTACGGCCTAGAAGAAACTTCAATCGTACTGGAAGACGTCTGTTCGTCTGTACGGGTTCTCTACGGCCCCTAACGTGGAAACCAGTCGCTAAAAAACCATCATTTTGATAAACACATTCCATTACAGCTACTCTATCGTTTAAACGCTTCGATAAAGCTTCGTTTGAGCCATTGTCGAAGAACAACGAAAAGGACATATTGCCCTGTCTATTATTGGGACGCTTTTCAATATGTACATCGAAGGCAACCTGCATCGAAAAAAAGGCGTGCTCATCCGTTGACCATTTTATGAGTTCTTTGCGTGCGTTAGCCGTAATTTCAAGCCCACAGCGCATCGCCACATTTATGGTTGATTTATGTCCCATTAAGCATGCCTTCCTTTCGTAAATTGGGTCTATTCTTAAGTATGACACTGTATTCAGGATAAATGTATACAATCACTCAATTGGTTCAATTACTAATAGAGGTGACAGTTAATCTGATTTATAAAGGCCACATTTCCAGACCTATATTTGGACAACTAAAAACTGATTGCTCCATATTCGGAAACAATCAGTCACAGGTTTTTCAATCTTATAATGAAGACAAGGATATTGCACCTAAAAGCCCTCGAATGTCTTCAACTTATAATTAAATCGTGATACTTATATTTTCAGGAATCTTGTACTCGATCTTTAATTCCTTTGTTGAAATAGTTTCTTCGATTACTATATTTAATAAATCCCCTTTAGTTAATTCAGGGATATAGGCATCAATTAGTATATAATTTTTCTGCTTCGTAGGCTCTCCGTTAAACGAATTACTGTTCTGATCAATTATCGTTATACGTGCTAATTCAAATTCTTTAGTCGGTTTCTCGAATCCCAATGTTAATTTTCCATCATTCACATTATAGGATGATGAAGAAATTTCTATATTAGACTGATTCTCAAGTTGCTTAGCAGTCTCATTATTACCAAGGTTCAACATGGCGACAACAATTACAAACAATACGCCTGTGGCAATCAGAACATTTTTTTCTGATAATTTCATTGGACACTCCTAAATGAGTTTTTATTTACAAATTAACATTTTACACTTTTTTTTGTATAAGTAAAGCCCTTTTCGTGGTACTATACTTAAATAGTATTTAAAAGGTACTTTATATCACTATTTTTTGCGCTCATTGGACAACTAATTATGAACTCTTTAACGCAAATAATAAACAGGAGATGTCCAAATGCGGCAAATTAATTCAAATCCCACACTTCTTAATAAGTTTATAATTCTTATTTCAGCGTCATTAAAAGGCTTTTCGCAAGTTATTTTAGTTGATAATGCTTTTTCAGGGTTTTTAATACTAATGGGGATTACGCTTCATTCACCATTTCTTGGTCTAATGGCTTTTCTTTCTTCTATAATAGGAACCCTAACCGCGCAGTATTGCGGTGGAGATCATTCGCTGATTCGGGCTGGAATTTACAGTTTTAATTCCGTTCTAAGTGGAATGGCGGCAGTTCTTTTTTTAACTGGGGGAAATCGCTGGCTGATTGCACTGATTGCCGCTGCAATTGCTGCTTTATCAATGGCTATACTAACGAAATGGATTGCTAAATGGGGAATCCCTATACTAACAGTGCCGTTCGTTTTTATTACTTGGATTGGGCTACTTGTTACTTACAGGACCGACGTGCTTCACATGGATCCTGGTTTCGTCATCAGCTCCCCCGCGCGTTGGAATTTACAAACTGAGGGAACGCCAACTTTATTAGTTGGATTGATAAAAGGAATTGGTGAAGTTTTCATCATTGACTCTCTTTTGACAGGCTCCCTAATTCTTGTAGGGCTTTTCTTGGCAGGTTGGCGATTTGGAGTTTATGCAATTATCGGTACGTTTGTATCCTGGCTTGTTGCTTATTTTATGGGTGTAGATGCGCAATCATTGAATTTAGGTTTATATAATTACAACGCTGTTTTGACAATCATAGCCGTCAGTCTCGTATTTGATAATAAACCAGAAAAAACGCCGCTGACTGGAATAGTAGCTGCCACCTTGACAGTTCCAATTACTGCAGGATTGGAGTTCCTTCTCGATCCACTTGGTCTGCCTGCGCTAACGTTCCCTTTCATCTTATGTACTTGGTTATTTATAGCAGCAAGAAAGTTATTTCCGAAAATCTAAAAAGTGCGCGTGCAGATGAGCTAGTTCTGCAGTCGCACTTTTTTAATGAATGGAACTAGTTCTGTGTGCCAATTATTGCTGATGTTAAAAGTGTAAACCATGTTATACTATCATCCAATAGAAAATTTTAATTTGTAAAGGATGAAATTTTTATGATATATGATGTATTTTTATTTGATTTAGACGATACATTGTTTGATTTTGGCGAAACAGAAAAACGGGCGTTCACTCACTCTTTCGAATCAAACGGCTTTCCGAATGGGTTGAAGGACTATAGGGATAGTTACAACGCAATCAGCAAGTTGCTATGGGATGATTTGGAACAAGCGCATATCACACTGATGGAGTTAAAAACAGAAAGGTTTAAGCGATTGTTCATGCAACACGGCCTCGATATGAATGCGGAAGTTTTTGGGCAAACTTATCTTGATAACTTGGGTAAAGAAGTTCATCTTATTGACGGTGTGACAGAAATGCTGAGTAGCCTTAAAGGTTCCAGATTGGCGATATTGACGAACGGATTTAAAGATGTTCAGTTAGCTCGAATCGGTGGATCAGTCTTAAAAAACTCTTTCGAAGCTATTATTACATCTGAAGAGGCAGGTTACCAAAAACCACAGTCAAAGATATTCGAGTATACATTCAATAAATTGCAACTAACAGACAAGTCCCGTGTCCTAATGATTGGGGATTCACTTTCATCTGATATTCAAGGCGGAAATAACTTTGGTATCGATACTTGTTGGTTCAATCCGCAACAAAAGAAAAACTCAACTACCGCTAAACCTACATATGAAATTCAGAACTGGAACGAATTCAATTTCGGTTTCCGGAACATTTATTGAAACAGAAAATCATGTCTTGTAAAAGCGTATTGGACAGCAAAAGTTGCTGAATCGATACGCTTTTTTATACTTATGTCCTATTTTAGCCTAGTCCGGTGAATTTGGTTCTTTCAATTCACTATACCAACCTCTTCAGAATCAAGCGTAGTTTCAAGTTCAAAATAAAACAATAGAGAAGCATTACTGCAGACACCTAGAATAGTTTTGGATAAAACTTTTTTATCGCAATATAATGACTATTAACCCCTCTATTGTTCGGTTAACTGAAAACATGTTAAACTTTCATTAGGGTATTAATTTTCAATTGTATGATATTTTAAACAAGACATATAACTAGTAGAGAGTGGGAAATTCGTATGCAGGAACAACAATTGGCAAGAGGCCTAAAAAACAGGCACGTACAACTAATTGCCATTGGGGGAGCAATCGGAACAGGATTATTCCTTGGTGCCGGAAAGTCGATTCATTTAGCAGGACCCTCCATTTTATTTGCTTATTTGATTACAGGCATAGTTTGCTTTTTAATCATGCGCGCACTTGGAGAACTGCTCTTAACCAATTTGGAATATAACTCTTTTGTTGACTTTGTACAAGACTATATGGGGAATATGGCTGCGTTCGTTACAGGCTGGACTTATTGGTTCTGCTGGATTTCAATCGCAATGGCTGACTTAACTGCCGTTGGTCTGTATACCCAGTTTTGGTTCCCTACAGTGCCACAGTGGATGCCAGGATTAATTGCACTTGTCATTTTGCTATTTATGAATCTTGCAACTGTTAAACTTTTTGGCGAAATGGAATTTTGGTTTGCATTAATTAAAATCATCGCGATTCTTGGACTCATTGTTATCGGAATCTTCATGATTATAAAAGGTTTTTCTACCGATTCAGGTCCATCCAGCTTCTCTAATCTATGGAGCCACGGTGGTATGTTCCCTAATGGCATTCATGGCTTTATCTTATCATTCCAGATGGTTGTATTTGCATTTGTAGGCATTGAACTTGTAGGACTGACAGCAGGGGAAACCGAAGACCCGGAAAAAGTTATCCCGAAAGCAATCAATAATATTCCTATTAGGATTTTAATATTCTATATCGGTGCTCTGATTGTTATTATGAGTATTTATCCGTGGAATGCTATCAATCCACTGGAAAGCCCGTTTGTCCAAGTCTTCGTTGCAGTCGGTATCGCTGCAGCTGCTGGTATCGTTAATTTCGTCGTCCTAACATCTGCAGCTTCGGCATGTAACAGCGCCGTCTTCAGCACAAGCCGTATGATATACTCGCTAGCTAAAGATAATAATGCACCTGTACCATTTACAAAACTGACTACCAACAAAGTCCCTTCCAATGCACTGTTCTTTTCAACCGTTATTATTCTGATCGCTGTTGTTTTGAACTATGTGATGCCGGAAGGCGTATTTACACTGATTACAAGTATTTCTACAGTGTGTTTCATCTTTATTTGGGGAATAACTGTCATCTGTCATTTGAAATACCGTAAAACTAGACCAGACCTTGCGAAAGTGAACAAGTTTAAAATGCCACTTCATCCATTTTCCAATTACTTAATCCTTATTTTCCTTGCATTCGTTCTTGTCGTACTAGCACTTGCAGAAGATACACGTGTTGCTTTGTTCATTACTCCTGTTTGGTTCATTTTGCTGATTGCTATTTATCAAATACGAAAAAATAAGAACCAACGGAACAAAATACAAGTCCTGTGATTCGTAAATAGTCTTTTATAGTAAAAATGAAAATGCCCTGTCTCTTGTTTCGAGACAGGGCATTTTCTATCTGGTCATACCAATGTGTTGAACACCTAAAGTCTATTTGGTATTTTTCTTTTTAGCTCTTTCTTCCAGTTTGCTTTTTGGCTCTTCAGCGAATTCAGTATCTCCATAACCTTGAGGCGTTACACTAGTGGCTTTCTTCCCTTTATCGTTATTGTGATCACTATTGATATTTTTGTTTTTCGTCATTAGTTCTTTCACCTCCATTTAGACATACTACAATTTTTTAGTTCAAATTATAGTATGTCCAAATGTTGTATATACACTCCCGTGAATATACATTTAATCATACAACCTTTCATTTTAACCCAGCTACTTCTTCTTTCGATAATTGACGCCATTCACCAAGAGCTAACGTACCAAGGGGGAGTTTTTTAATCCTCACACGTTGTAAACGAGTGACATTAATTTGAAACCGTCTACACATTCTTCTAATTTGTCGGTTCAATCCTTGTGACAAGGTGATTCTAAAGCAATTATCATCTATTTGAATGACTTTACACGGCTTTGTTAGAACATTCCCCTTTTTTCTAGGATTATAAATTTCCACGCCTTTAGCCATTTCATCTATAAACGCCGCCGTTATTTTTTTATCAACTGTGACCATATAGTCTTTTTCATTATTATTTTCTTCCAGTAAAAGCTCGTTTACAATGCTGCCATCATTCGTCAGAAGAATTAACCCTTCAGACTGCTTATCTAGACGTCCAACAGGAAAAATCCTTTCCGGGTAATTGACGAAATCGATAATATTCCCTTCAATTCGGCTCGCCGAGGTGCACGTCACACCCGTTGGTTTATTGAGCATAAGATAAATATCATTTTCTTTCGCTTTGATAAGTTGCCCATCCACTTCTACCCGGTCCCCTTCACAAATCACATGTCCTAGTGAAATCTGATTCCCATTCACAGTCACTTTCCCCTCTTTTATCAACACATCGACCTTTCGCCTGGAACAAAGCCCCGATGAACTAATAAATTGATTCAGCCTCATATTGTTTCCTCCATTTACATCGTAAACAATCTGTTTGCTCTTGATTCCGTTCAACTCCACAGATCATTGCTTACCCTATTTTACCACACTAAATTTACCGTATTCGCCCACATATATAAGGACCGTCTCATGACAGTAAATGACTAACAATTTCATTTAAAAGAATAAAAACACAAAAATAAATCAGCCATTCACATAAATGGCTGATTTTAACTATATTTCCGGAACCTAATTCTGAATTATGTTAGAATCCGATTCCATTCTCTTTTGTATGATTTTAAATACCAAATACATACTATGTTATTAAATTTAGGTTCATAAACGATCATCGGAATCCTGCTTATAATCCTCTTCCCAAAAATCAGCATTTTTTATGCCCAGCTTCTTGGGATCAAAAACAGGATCAAGCCCTAATTTCTTCTGACTTTCATAATCTTTCAAGGCAAGTAGCGCTGGTTTGGTCAGTAGTAAAATCGCAATGACATTCAGCCATACCATAATACCTAAACCCGCATCTCCAAGTGCCCAGGCCAACTCTGCCGTTCTGATTGTTCCCCAAAAAGTCATGATTAGAATGACGATTTTCAATATGAGCATGGCCATTTTCGTGTTCTTTTTTCGTATTAAATAAGCTATGTTTGTTTCTGCAATATAATAATAGGCCATGATTGTTGTAAAAGCGAAGAAAAATAGCGCAATGGCTACAAAGCCTGCTCCAAAACCAGGAAGAGCACTGTCAACTGCTGCCTGTGTATATCCTGGGCCCTGTTCTACACCAGGGATATTATTGACGATATATGTTCCATCCTCTGCCTGTGTGTTATACATTCCCGTAAACAGGATCATAAATGCTGTCGCTGAACAGACGAACAATGTGTCAATGTAGACGGAAAAAGACTGAACCAAACCTTGTTTGACTGGATGGGATACTTCTGCCGCCGCGGCCGCATGAGCTCCAGTTCCCTGTCCTGCTTCGTTTGAAAATATTCCCCTCTTCACGCCCCACATAATCGCCATACCAATGATACCGCCAAAAGCGGAATCTATGGCAAAAGCACTTTTAAAAATCAATGCAAAGACTTCAGGTAATAGATTGATATTCATTACAATAATTACGAGTGCAACCAGCATATACCCCAATGCCATGAATGGAACGATAATCTGTGCAACGTTCGCAATTCGCTTGACTCCACCTAAAATGATGAAACCTAAGATAGCTACAATTACAAGCCCTGTTCCCCATTGGGGAATACTAAATGCATTATTCATCCCAACGGCAATTGAATTGGATTGGACACCTGGCATGAGGACTGCCATCGCAATTAGAGCAGCAATTGCAAATAGAGTTCCAAACCACTTCCATCCTATTCCTTTCTCAATAAAATAAGCTGGACCACCGCGATATTGTCCATCTTGTTTCACTTTGTATATTTGTGCTAGTGTGGATTCAACAAAGGCACTTGAGGCCCCAATGAAAGCGATTGCCCACATCCAAAAGACAGCTCCTGGTCCTCCGTAATAAATTGCCGTTGCCACACCCGCAATATTACCTGTCCCAACCCGCCCGGAAAGTGCAATTGATAACGCCTGGAAGGAGGAAATACCAGCATTTGAACTTTTCCCCTGAAACATCAATGTAACCATCTCTTTAATGTGCCTCACCTGCAAAAAACGCGTCAATACAGAAAATAATAAACCGACCCCAAGTAAAATATAAATGACTGGCGTACTCCATAAAATGTTATTCAGTCCATTTACAAAATCCTCCATTAAACACCCCTCCACCCTTTTTTAAATTTCCAGACAATACCTTCTGATTATATGATAGAATTTCAGTTTGTAGACGAGTTCTATTCGGTTTTTAGTAAGGCATTTTCTTTATGCGAAATTACTATCAACTCACATATCCATATAAACATACAAAAGATACCAGACATTCACTTACATACCTGATACTCTAATTATTAATATGCAACTGTAGTTTCTGCATAGCCTTTTAGTTATTTTGAAAATGAACGTAACTGTTCAGAGCGATAGATCATCATTCTTTGCTTGTTCAATTGGGCATTGTAATACATAGAAAGGGTGAAATTCTCGGCTGCAATTACTCTGTATTTTTTCAGAGGACCTCGAATAATAAATGGAATGGCATTATTCGAGGTCCGCTCTTCGCTCGCCAAATCTGAATTCAAACCGATTGCCAAGTAAAAGTAATGGACGTAAATTCGAGATTGTCTCATACATAATCATAGCCAGTATCTGTTTCAATTCGCCTTTCATTATTAAACAGAAAATGACGATTCAGGATTGGTATTCATCGCACTGATTATAAAAAATCACCTCGGCCGATTTGATTAAGCAAAATTTGAATTCGTCAATGCATCCTCAATATCGACTTTATATAGCGCTTCCTTTGACGTAGCTTTCTTAATCGTAAAATTGATGCAAACATATAAAGGTTTAAAAATTTCCCGATATCAATTACTTATCGGTATCCGGAATTTCTGGCTCCTAGTTCGGATGAAATACCAATTTGTATTTGTATCAGATACTTTTTCCCAAATAAATATCCCTGTCTATGTTCTGTTGACATAGACAGGGATATTTCCAATAATATCGCAACTTCACTCTGTTTCCATTATTTCTTCTTTTTTGAAGAACCTTTACTCTTACCCTTAATATTATTTTCAACAGATTTCTTTTCGACTGATACCTGTTCTTTTGAAAAGTCTGTCTCCTCCCCGAATTCTGTGTCGTAGTTGAGATTGTTAAAGTTGCGATGATTTGTATCCTCAACTACTTCTTCCATTGGTTTAAACAAAATCCCTAAGCAAACCAGTCCACTTAGACCAACAAGAACATAAATCACCCTTGACAAAAATGCCTCTTGCCCACCAAATATTGATGCTACTAAATCAAATTTAAAAATCCCAATTAAACCCCAGTTAATAGCACCAATAATTACTAATGCCAAAGCAATCCGTTGTATCGCTCTCATGAATTAACACCTCCTCCATATTACTATTCCGTTTTATAAACTAATCGCCGCCGCAATCACTAATGAAATATTCTTTTTTCTCATCGTAAGATCTTTCCCGAGTGCTGTCTGGATGATACCTTCAGGAATGGTCACAATAAAAACAATTCATCCGTAAATCGCTAAGACTTGTTCTTATCTTCTGCCAATAGAGTGTTTTAATACATTAAATTATAATTCGTGAAAATCTAAAGACTAATCACGTTATTTTAATTTTCGATACCTATTAAGAAGGTCTAACGGGAGGATGTGAATGCTTAGCATTGACTGAATCCAATTATGCATTTATTGGTATGACAGGAAATATTACTTTTCAATAGTTCTTGTAAACTACTTTTTCGGGAAAAGTGCTTGTTCTTTTCTCCATAGATTGATTTCCTGTCGATTCACTAATTTGAGTGTGAATCAATGCATTAGTGTTTGTCTAGGTTAAATTTCAACGCCATATGACATGGATTAATGAAAAAATAGCCACTTTAAGATTTGGATTTCCATCTCTCAAAGCGGCTATTCGTATTGAATTAATAATCTACGCCTGATGCTTTTCCAAAAATGCCAGCATCAAACTATATACTTTAATTTCATTCTCTTTTTTCGAGAACCCATGTCCTTCATCTTCCAAAACGAGATACTCGACATCACGGCCCTTTTCTTTTAATTTTGCAACGATTTGGTCAGACTCTTCTTTGACGACTCGTGGATCTTTTGCTCCTTGAATGACAAGCATAGGCTTTACCATGCCGTCTAAGTAAGTAACAGGTGAGTCTTTGATGAAACGTTCTTTATCGCGCTCGGGATCCCCAAGCCATCGTTCCATTATCGGCTTCCAGTGTGGTGGAACAGAGTTGATGAAGGTAAATAAATCAGACGGCCCGAAAATATCAACAACTGCTCTGAAATAGTCTGAATGTCGCCCATGCAATAATAGTGCCATGTATCCGCCATAGCTACCGCCGACAAGGAACAGCTTATTTCGGTCTGTAAACCCACTTTCAAACAACCACTCGATTCCAGCGATACAGTCAAGTCTTGGTCCCTCGCCCCAATCCAGCTCAACTAGCTTTGTGAATGCCGATCCATATCCTGTACTTCCACGGAAGTTCGGCGCAAAAATTGTATAACCTCTATTAATGAAGCATTGGAACATCGAACGGAACATTTTCCGCTCAGCTGATTGCGGTCCACCATGTGGCCAGAAAATCGTATAACCGTTATCATTTTCGGGCTTCGCTTTGAACAATAAAGCCTCGATTTCCATCCCATCAAAGCTTGTATAGGAAACAATGTCTGGCTCCACCATATCCTCTGGACTTAATCCCAAGACACGATTGTTCGTCAATTGCTTCCACTCTACACCGTTAGACGATTGATAGACATTATGTGGTACGGTTGCACTGCGTCCTAATATATAAAGATTTCCCGATTTCGCCACTTGTATTTGTTCTATGATATCAACAGGCAACGAGCATTCTTCAACTTTGTCGGTGGCAACGTCATACCGATATAAAATATCTGTAACACCTTTGACAGTGATAAGATAGAACGCTTTGTTGTCCTTATCCCATTTAACCGATTGAATACTTTCCCCATCAAAGGCTAGGACTTTGGAAAACTCTTTGGATGTCAAATCGAACTTAGCCAAATACATTTCGTCGCTGTCGTAATCCGTTGCAAAGTAAATTGTTTCATTATCTGTGAAAACTGGTTCCATGGCAACATGGACCTTCTCTGGGTCCGGTGTAATGTTGAAGGTCTCTTCCCCCATCTTTACAAAGCCAACGATATATGTATTGGCAAATGCTCGTAAATAAACAAATGATTCTTCATTCTCGGATACTGCAGCTAGTTCGGTAGTTGATACTTCTCCGACATTCAGCAGTCTATCCTCTCCTGTTTCCAAATTACGAATCCGCGTGTTCAAAAAAGATGGATTCTCTTTTGATGTCTCATAGTACACGCACTTTCCGTCTGCACTCAGATGGCTAAAATAATACTTTTCAGATGCATCTCCTGTAATAAGTGGATGCGGCAATCCACCTTCGTTCGGTATCGCATAAATTTGATAATTCTCATCTCCATCCTTATCAAATCCCGCTAACACATACCGGTTCTCTGGATCGAATTTTATAAAATTACATGATTCATCCCTATGAGCAAACAGATATGGATAAGTGTCCGGCAAATCCATCGCCCACAAATTCATTTTGCCATTTAAATTAGCGTTAAACACTAATCGCTTTTCATCGCTACTTACTGCAAAGTTTGTAATCGTATACGTACGGAAAAATTGCTCGACTGTTGGTTTCGGAAAATTAATCATTATGAACCCCCTAAATGGTAGTAAAGCAATTTCATTTCTTCCTATTAGTATACCATTTATCAGATAAAATAGAATACCACAAGGATTCCGCTTTTTGAGAGTGGTAATGACTTATTTTTTATTACACACATAAGCAAGCTGTGCCAAAAAAATTCAATAGAGAAAGGACATAAAAAGTAGAAATGATTATTATAGGTGCATTTTTTTGCAACTGTATATTCTAACGGAACTAATAGTCCACCATAGCCTACGGTGACAACTTTGACCTCTACCTCTTATAGGTGTCTCCTATACAATCGGGGGTACTATTTTAGTATTGCTTGGTGTACCAGCGTTCCCCCCCACCAACCAATGTCTAGATGGTTCTTCAATGAATGGTGCTAACACTATTTTCACCATTCATGGTACCGACCACTATCATCAGACGTATCAAGTTACTACAACCGTCTCACTACTTGCCGGCGCTAGACTGATGCTAAATGGTATTTCCTGATTCAATTGTTTCCCTCGCTTCGCTGTAGCTGCTGCATCAAGTTATATTTATAATTGATTTTCCCCTTGTCATACACACGTAAAAAAAGGTACTCATGTAATTCAATATACTTTAAATCATACTTAGTCCAGATACCCATAAGTTGAATTTCAAAATAAAAAAGCAGTGATTATCGCTTATTACCGACAATCACTGCTTTTTTAAGTAGCTCATTGTTGAATAGTGCTGTGTTCCCTATCGCTTGAAAAAAATTACCGAAAGCTTCAATTGTACTTCGTTTAGCAACTAACTCCTTGACTTTCATCTCCGGTCATTTTTTCTTTCGTTATTCCTATAGCGGTGACACCAGACTAACCGCCATAATCTAGGCTCTAGAATAAATAAGTTCCTCTCCATGATTCTTCAGCATATACAGACCTATATATGTTGCACTAATGATTCTATATAATGTCCAGCGAAGGCGCCTCATAGGGGTAGCCGAAGCAATAAGACTGACAGCGGTTTTCTGTCTGGCTTATTGCGAGAGGCATCCCCTAGCGCGGGCATTGTTGAGAGAATTCTTTATGTCAACATATATAGTCTAACTTCTGATTTCACCCATTCAAAAATCTTCCAAATCAGCAACAGAAATAGGAAATAACCTATGAACGAATAGATATGGTTCCATTGATTCTCATGATAAAAAAAACCTAATTGCATTGACTTTTTCTCAATGAATGGCACGAGTGCGCTAAGAAAAAAAGTAAAAATCAGCCTACTCCATTTTGACATTTTATCTACCAAATAAAGATATAGCCCTATTAACATAGGTAGGATGATTAATGTAAATACAATATTAATCGGAAATACATCTGGGAAAGGGCGAACCGGGAACTCATATAATTGTTTTCCAACAAAATACAAATCTAAATAGGTACCCAGTAAAGAAGCCACTAAAATAGATGGCAAATACAAGAATGCATTACGTGAAGATAGCCGTTTTCGCGATAGCGGCGAGTTCAAGCCTTTCAAGTGTTTCACAGTATTCACCCATCACCTTTCCATTAATCGGTTCTTTTACTTCTACTAAGTAATCAACAACACGCCAATGCTCGAACCAATCTCCAGTTTCCGCTTCGTGATGAGGGATGTTTTCCCACACATACTCAAGCCGCGGGCTATACAACCTAAGCGCTCCTTTTCTTAGCGCACAAGACTTTAACCTCCTCGTAATAGCCAATCCTGGCACCCCTTCGAACACATCATTAAAAACATCCGGCCAATAGTCCTTACGCGAACCAGTATGTGGGTGGGTAGTTGCCCAGCGATAAACTTTTTCTAATAGGTCTGCCTCATGAAATAGTAATCGATACAAATCCTTTCCGAGCATAATACGTTCATGTAGCGATCCAAATTGATGAAGCGTTAATCCCGTAAGAGGTGCCTTTTCAGTTGACTTTCCACTGTCAGTAAAGGGAAACAAAATTTGATTGAATGAAAGCAGATCCTGGAGTACGAATTCGAACGTCTGAAAAACCTTTCTTTGATAGAAGGAATTTCGCACGATTCTGTTCTCCAAATAATTTTGTTCATTAATTATGAGTGCAATCGCAAGCGTATAGGAATCACTTTCCTCCCAGAAACGATTCCAAATCACTTCCATAAAAGCAGAAACATTTAAGTAAGGCAACAAATAAAACAAATTTCGACTTTGAAATAGACTTTCTTCATATAATAAGAACTGCGGATATACATCTTGGAATATAAGCCAGTTCCCACGTTCCAAGAATGAATAGAAATCTTGTTTTGTTTTTTCATTCATAAGTCTAGAAAGGAACTCTCCTTTTAAATCCGTCATATTCCATCCGCCATTTCTCGAAACCATATGTCCTAGGAATGCCCAGTGAATTTCTGGCCGAAAAATATAGAAATCGAGGTAAGCTTTTGTTCTCGTCACATTATTCAGGTTCAACTGTTTCGTTTTTAAACGAATCAGTTGAAGAAGTTGCTGATCCCCCCAAGATAAGTGCTGTTCCTCCAGAATAGGAACAGAGTTATACTTCTTCAAATCAGCTTTAATTAATAGTAAACTTTCCGGAAGTTGTTGTTTTCCCCCTATTTTTCTTAATAAATTAAACACGGGCCGCCCCCCTACTAAAAATCATTCCTCCTTTAGGATTATGAATAGGGATATATAGATATGAATAACCTTTACTAAGGAGATGATGAGACGTTGACATATCGTACCGAACAGTTGATTAGCCAATTAGTCCAACAACTAAAAACTGACCAGACACCCGATGGTTCGTGGGATTACCCCTTTGAAACGGGTATTTCAACAGATGCCTATATGATTATTTTAGTAAGGACACTGGAAATAGATGATGAAAATTTAGTTCGCGAATTAACTGAAAGAATATTGAGTAAACAGGAGGCAAATGGCGCTTGGAAACTTTTCCATGATGAAGGTGATGGGAACATATCCGCTACGGTTGAAGCCTATTACTCACTTCTTTATTCAGGCTATGTCAGCAAGGAAGACTATAGATTGCTTGCGGCAAAAAAGTTTATTTTGGCAAACGGTGGTCTTGAAAAATCACATATGTTAACAAAAATCATGCTGGCGTTAACCGGTCAATATCAATGGCCCGCATATTTCCCAATACCGGTTGAAATTATCCTCTTGCCGCTCAATTTCCCCATCAATTTCTATGACCTTTCTGTGTATGGAAGAGCAAATCTTGCTCCAATTATGATTTTAGCAAATAAGAAATACGTAAAAACAACAAAAAGCAGCCCTAATCTATCTGAATTATTCCTTCCAGAGACAGCTGATGATTTTTTCAATATACAAGATATCCAAGAACTTTTTTCTATAATTGAACATGACCTTAAAAGTTTTCTGGGTTTATCTCAAACTTTCAATTCTTTAGCCATCAATCAAACAAAACAGTATATGCTCAATCACATTGAGCCAGATGGAACCCTTTACAGTTATTTTAGTTCTACGTTTCTTATGATATTTTCCCTGCTCTCTCTTGGTCACTCCAACAGCGACCCGATAATTTTAAAGGCGGTCCAAGGACTAAAAGCGATGCAATGCACGATTCATGGTCAGCAGCATATACAATATACAACTGCAACGGTGTGGAATACGTCCTTAATTAGCTACGCTCTTCAAAAAGCAGGAGTTCCTTCGACTGATTCGGTAATCGAAAAGGCAAGCGAATACTTGTTAGAGCAGCAGCAAACTAAATATGGCGATTGGGCGATTCATAATCCTGGAGTTTTATCCGGGGGCTGGGGATTCTCAGCTGTAAATACGATGAA
This sequence comes from Sporosarcina sp. FSL K6-1540, assembly GCF_038620285.1. Lineage (NCBI taxonomy): Bacteria > Bacillati > Bacillota > Bacilli > Caryophanales > Caryophanaceae > Sporosarcina > Sporosarcina sp. FSL K6-1540. Next base: position 3,657,221 of record NZ_CP152018.1, on the reverse strand, counting down.
TCCTGATATAGATGACTCAACGGCTTCACTAAGGGCTATTTCACAGCTAGTTCAGAAAGACACTCGCATTCATCAAGCTTGGGACAAAGGAATTCTTTGGGTAATGTCTATGCAAAATAGTGACGGTGGATGGCCTGCATTCGAAAAAAATGTTGATAATCAATTATTGAACTTGCTTCCAATTGAAGGCGGTAAATTTTTATTGACAGATCCAAGCAGTGCCGATTTAACCGGTAGAACACTTGAATTTCTAGGTGAATATACGAACTTACCGAAAAATCATGACCTTATGAAACGCGGGGTAGATTGGCTAATTCATAATCAAGAAGTGGATGGTTCATGGTACGGGCGCTGGGGAATTTGTTTTATTTACGGAACATGGGCGGCAATTACTGGTCTTATCGCGGTAGGTGTAAGCCCAGGGAGTCCAACTATTCAAAAAGCTGTAAACTGGTTACTTTCGATACAAAATCATGACGGCGGTTGGGGAGAATCTTGCAAAAGCGACCTCGCATCTAAGTACATCCCTCTTGGTTCCAGCAACCTAACTCAAACAGCATGGGCACTGGATACACTCATTGCGGTTTCAGAAAAGGCAACACCCGTAATTGATGCAGGGATTTCCTATTTGCTAGAAACCTATAATAAAGTCGATTGGACGTTATTCTATCCGGTTGGACAAGGAATGGGTGGAGGTTTTTATATCCACTATCATAGCTATCAATATATCTTTCCTTTGCTTGCGCTTACCAATTACGAAAAAAAATTTCAAGGATAATTGTTTTTATTGTATATATAGGGCTTTTACGCCCAAAGTGATACGACCATCATTTTCTTTATAAAACCATGTATACGAATAATCGCGTCACCTGGGAGATCTTCAAAACTATATTGAATATCTATTTTTTCCACTGAATATGTTCCAGACCTCGTCAATAAACTTTAAATAATAACAATGAAGGGATGGAGAATTGAAACAAGTATTAATATTTGGTGCTACCATAATAATTGGAATCATTCTTGGGATAATCGCAACCTATATCATGAAATGAAAGAAAAATGACTGTTTGACTATCACAAACCATTTCTCAATCAAAGTATTCGTAATAGTCCAGTGAAAGGGAGCAATTATTCTTATTAGAAGGCCAGAAGTAACTTAGCACCCTTAATACTAAGTTATTTATGGTCCTTTTATTTTTCATCAAAATCAATATTATTAATAAAAGAGTTTTCTTTTGTAAACTGTTGGAATCTGCAGAAGGGATACTCTTTTTGAAAAGAAATTCAAAGAAGTTGACGGACTCTTTTATTAAGTCCATCAACTTCTTTGAATCATCTTTAAAACTATAATGCTACTTTTCCAGAATACTCATAACAATCTCCAAGCCATTCGGTAGATTTCATGAATAATTCATTTTCAAATGTGTAGCTTGAAAATGTATGATCTGCATCCTCAATATAATGCGTGTTTACTCGGTCAGGAACAAGTCTTTGTTGCAATGATGCAGAATAACGCGCAGCATGTTCTTTCGGTATATCCTTATCCTGTTGTGCATGAATGATCAACGCTGCCTCTTGGTACGAACGAATCGCTTCAAGAGGGTGATGGTTTTTCAAATCAGTTAAAAATGATTGACTCACATAAAACCCATGATAATCAACTACCCCATTTAGTGCCGCTGTTTTCATAGCGTTCTCGCCTAAAATTCCGGTAATATCTTTATAAGGTTTCCCAACTGGTGACCATAAAATAAGTTTACGAATTCGACAATCTACTGCAGCAGTTAATGAAGCGACAGCACCTCCAAGACTATGACCGATTAATATAATATTGTTTGCATCTATTTCAGGTAACTTGGATACATAATTTAACACCGCCTGAACCTCACTTAATTGCTTCGTGACCGTAACATCCGCATAATCCCCGTCGCTTTCCCCACAACCACTAAAATCAAATCGAAAAACCGCATAACCCTTCTCTGTGAAATACCGTGCTGCTTTCACAAATAACCGATGTTCTCCGACTTTGCTACCGACAAATCCATGTAATAATACAATAAGCGGAACCTTTCTATGATGCACTCTTTCTGGAAAATGAAGAACCCCCGAAAGATAAAGTTGATTAGCATAAATTGAAATCGCTTTACTTGTCATAGTAAACACCCTTTCAAGGATACTCTCCAAATAAACTATCCTTACCTGTTTACTAGGTATTATACGTATGTGATTTATAGAAGTCAATGAGTTGGCGCGAGGTAGTTAAACTTTTAACGGTACATCTTGTATAGGTTCCTTAAAAAACTTTGATATAAAAATGCCACAGGAGTTTTTATGTCCCCTGCGGCATTTTACCTTTCATATAAAACTAACCACTATTCAATCCACTAATCATTAATGGACTTCTTCACCAGCGATATTGATTAATGTAACAGATTCTTTTCTCGATTTCGCTACGACTAGACCAATAACAAACCCAATGATCCCCGTTACAACCCATCCCGCACCATTTTCAAATAATGGGATAAATCCAAACATCGTATTGATGGCTTCTGGAAAAATAGTCGCCTCCTTTAAAGCATCAAGAATTGCAACAAAACCGACACCAATCACAGTTCCTACATAAACCGATTGATGGCCATTAAACAAGTTATTTGCAAATATTAGAACGATTAAAGCAATTGCTATAGGATAGAGTAAAAGCAAAATTGGAGACGCCAACGTCAGGATAGTCGTAAGTCCAAAGTTTGTAATAACTAGACCTAAAGTAGCAAATACTATCAACCACTTTTTATATGAAACAGTAGGCATAATTCTTTCAAAATACTCCGCAACAGCTGCTAAACAAGCAACATTTGTTGTAATTCCTGTTAACAAAATAACAGTTCCTATAATATAAATTCCAAACTGTCCAAATAAGACGATAGCACTTTGCGCTAATACTTCTCCACCATTAGCCATATAGCCAATTGGATTGACACTGGAAGCACCTATCCATGCCATCGAGACTTGTAAAGCCACCAAACCAATAATTGTAATTATTCCAGCTTTAATAAATAACTTGGATACTTCTTTTTCAGACTTTATACCAAAGGCACTAATTGATTTGATGAATATTCCACCGAATACAAAAGCCGCGAGAACATCCATTGTATAATACCCTTGGGTGAATCCTTTTAAGAAGGCCCCCTTTATATAATCACCTTGGGGATCCCCAAAACTCCCCATAGGTGTAATAATGGACTTGCCAACAAGTACAATTAAGAGCACTACAAAAATCGGCGTTATGATTTTGCCTAAGCGATCCACAAACTTTGTTGTGTTCCATGATAGGTAAATCGTCAGGACTATAAATAACAACGAGAAAATAAAAAGAAAGAGACTGGTGTTTGATTTATCTAGCACTAACGGATTGATTGCAATTTCATAGACCACCGATGTTGTTCGTGGAACCACATAAATCGGCCCTAGCGTTAGGAATAGTAGTATCGAGAATACTGTTGCAAATAGGGGATGTACCCTTCCCGCTAGTTTTTCAACAGTTCCTCCCCCACGCGTTAATGCAATAATTGCAAGAAGAACCATTCCAACACCTGTTATTAAGAATCCCCCCATCGCAATCCATGTATTTGTTCCTGCCTCTTGACCTAACATTGGTGCAAAAATAACGTTTCCAGCACCTAAGAACATAGCAAAAAGCATAAAACCAATCGCTATTAATTGTGAAAACGGCATTTTTTTCTCCATGTAAATTCCCCCTAAATTTCGCATCTAAAAATGCATATTTTCATATAAGATCGTTTAGTACATCCCCAAAAATAGCTAGCTGATATGCTTAGATTCTTTTCTTTTTACTGACTCTACCTAATAAAAATGCGCTAGCCCCAATGCCGATCATTGTATTGGTCTTTTTATTGAACATCTGCTTCGCAACAAGATTAAGGTTTTGTGGCCGCTCCGCCAGTCGACGCATGAAATAGCCATACCAATCTACTCCAAATGGTACATATGTACAGAATTTATACCCCTCATTAGCAAGCTCCAGTTGTAATTCATTCCGAAAGCCATATAGCATTTGGAATTCAAACTTGTCCTTGGAGATATTATTATCTTTCGCAAACTTTTTAACATGATTGATAACATGATGGTCATGTGTTGCGATAGACGAAAATTTACCATTCAGCAAATGATATTCAATCAATCGAATATAATTCTGATCAATATCTTTTTTATCTTGATACGCTAAGTTTTCTGGCTCTTTGTAAGCACCTTTAACGATTCGCATGCGGTAGTCTTTGTATTTCTGAAGGTTTTCATCCGCCTCATAAAAATAGGCTTGGATAACTGTTCCGATATTCGTGTAGTCATTTGAAAGCTCATCAATGATGTCAAAGGATGGCTGTAAATGTCCATAATCCTCCATATCAAAATTGATGAATATAGCATAGTCGTTTGCTTTTGCAACAATTTCTTTTAGATTATCTAAGCAGAAATCATAGTCAATATCTAAGCCAAGCTGTGTAGGCTTCAAAGAAATATGCGCGTCCAATGCATGTTCATGAATCGCTTCGATGACTGCTAGGATTTGTGTTTTTGCCTCAATCGCCTCTTGCTTCTCGAAAACAAATTCCCCAAGGTTATCGATTGTTGCAGCAATACCTTTTGCATTTAATTGCTTTACGCTTTCTACCATTTGTTCAACGCTCGTTCCTGCAACAACTGACTGTGCCCCTAGTTTTAACCCCCATCGTTTTGCACCGCTATTCAAAACTTTGTTTTGTGACAGTAAAATAAAGAAATCTCTTGTTAATCCCATGATCAATACCTCCATTTTGTGTGATTACTATTAATTATTTTAATAAAAAACCTTCTACATATGGGTCTGTTGCATCCAATGAAAACTGATGAATCCCTGTCATCCAAGCAGATCCAGTAATCTTCGGTATAATTGCTTTAATATTTTGGACTTCCGTATAATCAACGACTGCCCCTTTAAATCGTGATCCAATGATACTTTCTTGGATGATTTCTTCACCTTTGTTAAGATCTAATGTTGCAAGTTTCGCGCATGTCCCTGTTCCACAAGGCGATCTGTCAATTTGTCCGTCTCCAAAAACAACTGTATTTTTATAGTGATTCTTTTCTACTTCTAAACTAAATTCCACAAGGTCAACTGTATTAATTTCTGGAATTTCAGGATGTACTATTGTTAGTTGCTCATTTACAGCTTTCCTAATCGCAATTCCAAGTGCCGCAATTTTATCTTGTTCTTCAATATTTAATTCCAAATTGAATTGCTTGGCATCCACAATCGCAAAGAAACTACCGCCGAATGATATATCCAAATTGACATGCCCTACGCTATCTACTAAAACGCTTACATTCCTTTTCAACAAAAATGCGGGTACGTTAATAAAGGAAACTTCTTTAACTTTGTCATTTTCGTACACGATATAACATTCAACAACTCCAGAGGGTGTATCCAATATTACCTTGTCCCGTTTCTCAATCAGCCCTTGATCGATTGCTATTGTTACAGCCGCAATCGTTCCATGCCCACACATATTTAGATAGCCGCCACTATCCATAAATAATACACCAAGATCACATTCCACATTGCAAGGTTCGGTTAAAATTGCACCAAACATATTCAAATGACCTCTTGGTTCATGCATCAGCAGCTTCCGTATATGATCCATTTCAGTTTGCATATAGTTTTTCTTTTGCATCATGCTATTCCCTTGGATTGATGGGATCCCATCAATCACTATTCTGGCTGCTTCACCCATAGTATGAGCATCAATCGTCCGTATACTTTTCCCTATCATCACCATAAAGCGTTTATACCTCCCAAGTACATAGTTATTTCTTGATCACTACTATACTTGCAAGAAGCGTGCCAACTCACAAAAGTATATCTAATCACCATATTGCAATCGTTCGTATAATTCATTACAATAGGAACTGTTCATTAAGTTTACAGTATTGTAAATACAAAATTAACACTAACAACTTTACTCAGGGAGGATGTTGTAAGCAATGAATACTATCCCCATTGAACATTCGCACTATTATTTGAACACATTAATCGAAACGAGTTCTGATGCAATTGCCATTATTAACGCCTTAGGAGAAGTAGAATATTGGAATTCTCAAGCTGAACAAATTTACGGAATACCGCTGGCAGCTATAAAAAACAACAAGATTAGTACCTTTTTTAAAAAGGAAGATTTAAAGTTATTAGAGATTCTTGAAACGAAAAAGCCCGTTTATAATGTCTATCATCAACCCCTCCCGGATAAGCATGTCCTCATAAGCTCATCCCCTATTCTAGATAGTGATGGGAACTTAATCGGAGCCATTTCAATCGATCAAGACATAACAAGCATTGTAAAATTAAATGAAAAGTTATCATTAACAACTACAGAATTACAAAAGGTCAAACAACAATATAATTTACAGGGACAAATAGGTCCTTTCTCTGAAATTAAAGGACATAGTAGTGCCATACAATCCACAAAGGAATTAGCGTTAAAAGTTGCGAAGACAGATGCGACGGTGTTAATTCAAGGGGAAAGTGGTGTAGGTAAAGAACTTTTTGCACAAGGCGTACACGAAGCAAGCTTACGTAAAGATCAACCTTTTATCCCCATAAATTGTGGTGCAATTCCCGAAGCTCTTTTCGAAAGCGAGTTCTTTGGGTATGAAAAAGGATCTTTTACAGGCGCTCACAAGGACGGAAAAGCTGGAAAAGTGGAGATGGCTGACGGCGGTACATTATTTCTAGACGAAATTGGGATGTTACCTCTTGATATGCAAGTAAAGTTACTTCGTGTCTTACAAGAAAGAGAAGTTTCTCGAATAGGAGGCAACGTATCAATAAAAGTAAATAGCCGAATCGTCGCTGCAACTAATAGTAATTTAGAAGACATGATTAAAAAAGGGCTATTCCGCGAAGATTTATATTACCGCTTAAATGTTGTTACTTTGAAAATCTCCCCACTCCGAGAGCGAATCGAGGATATCCCAATTTTAGTCACTAGTTTCGTTCAAGAGTATTGCGCAAAATATCAAAAAGAAATACCCACACTTCTGAACAGCGCCATGGAGATGTTCATAAACTACCAGTGGCCAGGTAATATTCGAGAACTACGAAATGTTGTTGAACGAATGATTATCATTATTGATAATTCAACGATTCATGCAGAAGACATTATGGCTATATTCCCCGTCACAACTGACAACCTTGTAAACAAAAAAGGATTAGCCCAAGAGAAAGCTCAATTGGAACATGAGCGTATCAAAGAAGTACTTATTGAAACATACGGAAACAAAAGTGCCGCAGCAAAAAAATTAGGTATTTCGAGAGTCAGTCTTTATAATAAAATTAAACAGTATAATATTGATGTTTAAATTAAGGCGAACAGTTTCTACCTATAGTTCTTCGCAAAAAACAGAGTGAACTACCAAAATTGGTAGCCCACTCTGTTTTTCATCTTAATCAACAATATCCCATAGCTTTGCTTGAGCAAGATATGACTTCCGTACCTGCAAAGTGACTGTAATCACACCCGGATGACGACCGATTTCTATGGAGCCTAGACCGTAACACCGAATAGTTTCGCTGCATGCGCAAGGCCATTGTCGGTCGCCACGTTTAAAGTTGGACCTGTTCCGAAGATTCACTGAGCAAATGATTCCTTAAGCACTTTCATCCCCATATAGAATCGTCGAACTAATGATACAGCTTCATTTAATATTTCTTTTGTTTTAACCGGTTGGAACTTCACTAAATAATCGCTCCCTACACGCAATGACCGACTGATCATTGCGTTTTCACACTTTATTTAGGTTAGAATCCGCAAAAGGATACTCTTTTTGAAAAGAAATTGATTATATATGTTGATTTAAAGGTTACCATTGAATTTACTGTGGCGCTCAATAAGGAGAGAGTTGTATTTCGGGGTGTGGATTGTAGAACACTTAGCGCTTTGGAGATGCCTTTTCCATACCTTCGATAGGGTGTTCATTATCGAGAGAAATGTGATTTTGAGATGAATATGCCGAGATCACAAGGCGATTACTACTTGATACTAATTGTATTCAAGAAAGACGCACTCTAGGTTGCAGATTCCATCACAGATAATGAAATGCGCTTTCTCAAATAGACCATCCAGCGCAGGCGCGTCTTCGTGCTAGCCGGAGCGATAAGACTGAAAGTGGTTTCCTTTCTGGCTTATCGCGGGAGGCATCCACAAAGCGTCGAAGCGGTATTAGGGGGAATCCTAATTCATTCCAATTACAAGGACTTTTTCCGAGATTCAAACTCCTATATACAGAAATGAAAATAACCCTAAGCACTCCATAAAAGGAGCCCTTAGGGTTATTAGTTGAATTAGTTGAAGAAATTGATTATATATCCTATTAGAATACCTATAACACCGAAATCAGAATCACCAAAAGTTGTACCTTCAAATCCAAGTGAACCTAGAACGGGCATCAACATTGCGGGAAGGAAACTGATTAACAATCCTTGTACAAAAGCACCAATTATAGCACCTCTACGCCCACCCACTGCGTTGCCGAATACTCCGGAAGCAGCTCCACAGAAGAAGTGTGGAACGAGTCCGGGGACGATAACAGCTAACCCTGCAAGCGGTAGTAAAAACATACTTAACAGTCCTGCTGCAAAGCTTGATAAGAATCCAATGATAACTGCGTTTGGTGCAAATGGGAATACGATAGGAACGTCTAATGCAGGTTTCGCATTTGGAACAATTTTATCTGCGATTCCCTTAAATGCAGGAACGATTTCCGCTATTAACATACGAACACCCGCCAAGATAATGAATACACCCGCGGCGAACGTAATTGCCTGTAACAAAGAGAACACTAAGAAGTTTGCACCATCGCTCAGGTTTTCTTCAATGTATGTAGGACCAACAACCAAAGCAACCACAAAGAACATAATTGCCATTGTTAATGCCAATGCTACAGAAGAATCACGTAAGAACCCAAGTGATTTTGGCACTTTTACATCTTCAGTCGATTTCGTTTTGTCTCCAGTCAATTTAGCAACTTTAGCTGCTACAAAATAACCGAATGAACCGAAGTGACCTACAGCAATATCATCCGAGCCCGTAATTTCTCTTACTGTAGGTTGTAGCATTGCAGGTAGTAGAACCATTAATGCACCTAAAATAAGTGAGCCTACGATTACTATCATTACACTACCCATGCCCGAAGTTGACAGAACAGCAGCAAGTAAACAGGCCATGAACATTGTGTGATGCCCAGTTAAGAAGATGTATTTAAATTTCGTGTATCTTGCTATGACTATGTTAACCAGCATACCAATTAACATAATCATAGCTGTTTCAGCACCGAAAGCAGTTTGTGCCATAGCTACAATTGCTTCATTGTTCGGGATAACACCTTGAATATTGAATGCTTTTTCAAACATATTTCCGAAGATGTCAAGTGAACCTACTAATACAGCCGCACCTGCTCCAAGAATAATGAAGCCCATTATGGTTTTTAATGTTCCAGAAACAACATCAGTAATTGCTTTCTTCTGCAATAGTAAACCAAATAAAGCGAACAAACCAACCAAAATGGCAGGTGTTCCTAAAATATCCTTCATTATCAGATCAAACATATTATTGCTCCCCTAAGATATGAGAAGTCAACGCTTTCTGGATTTCAACTGCACTGACCATATTAATGATACCAATTGTTTTTCTATTACCGTCTTGCAATTGTTCCATAATTTCAGGGGTACCAATGTAGTAATCAGCTGCCTCTGATTTTGCACTCGCTAAGTCCATATTTTTGCATTCGGCATCAATATTCAATTCTTTTAGTGCTTTATTTACGTTCATTGACAGAATAAAACTCGTTCCTAGTCCGTTCCCACACACTGCTAAAATTTTCATCTTATATTCCTCCTATGATTGCTTGTTTTAATCGTACTTTTCAATTTCTTATATAGAACGTTACAAACCTACTGAACTGAGAACTCTGAAACTAAGTCAAGAATATCCTGTTTTGTCTTCGCCTCCTTTAAATATTGCAATTTAATAGGATCACTTAACAACTTTGTCAATTGAGCCAACGCCTTTAGGTGTGTTTGATTATCAATCGCAGCTAAACAAATAAATATTTCAACTTGATTGGCTTCACTGTTTAATAAGTGCGCAGATTTTTTTAGTTTCAACAAGCTCATTCCTAATTTTTTAACACCGAATTCTGGGCGTGCATGAGGGATTGCAATTTGCTCTCCAATGATAATGTACGGTCCCATTGTCTCAACGTTCTCAATCATTACGTCAATATATTGATTTGTAATTGAATCGTTTAACAGTAGCGGTTCTGCTGCTTTCTTGATTGCATCTTTCCAATTTTCGATTTCATCCATAAATTGAATATTTTCTTCGATTAATAAATCTTTTAGCACCGGTTGTTTCCTCCTCGTATTCAAGCTATCCTTTTGAAATAACGCGTGCTGCAATGCACTTTTTAACAACTCTGGCTGTTTGATGTCTGCATATTGGCGAACGATTTTCATTAATTCATCCGAAGTTGGATAATGGTAAGGCTGTTGAAGCGTCATCCCTTTTACCGTTTGGACGAGTTCATTCTTTTCCATTTCGCTCATGATCGGTCTAATCATATACAACGGTTTTTTTGTTTTAAGTAAAACAGTGGAAAATACTAAATCATACTTCGCTTCATCGAGATGCTGAAAGTCATAGGATGAAAGCGATGAAGTCCAATGAAATTGCGGAAAAAGCGATTTTAATTGGTTTTCTAGCATTATGCTTGAACTAATCCCATTTGGACAAACAATTAGAGCCCTGAATACTTTGCTTTGACTCTCACTATCCAATTTAAGTAACCCACCAAAATGAAGGGTAAGGAAGCCAACCTCATCTTCAGGTATTTTAATATTCAGCATTTCTTCAATAGGTTTTAGTACTTCCTTTACAACTGTAAACAAATCATGATGCTCTTCCTTAATTTCAGCAAGCAACGCATTTGTAATTGGTATTTTAAAGAGCATTCGGTAATAAGCCGGTTTAAAATGCAAATATAACGTTTCAATTGCTTTGTTTCTATCTAGCAATTGGATACATGCATAACGTTCAAAACTAACAACAATTTGTTCCGTGATTTCAAGCAGAGTATCAGTCCTAGTAGGGCTAACTTCTCCTTGGCATATACCGAGCAGCTGGATTGTTAGAAAGGATACTTCTTCCGGGTGAGTCGTATATCCTAAACGTTGCTGAATCAATCCCGAAACTATGAAAGCTTTTTTCTTTTCTAGAAAACTCACCGTATCCGGATAAATCAACACCCTTTTTTGTTGCCGTTGGCGAATATGGATCATTTGAAGTAAGTAAATAAATTCATCCAATCTTTCTTCAATGAATGTAAATGAATATTGCTGTTCAAAATCCTTCAAAATTTGCTGATAAAGATCATATTGATTCTCAAACTGTTGCTGCTGAAATATAAAAGTGAATTTCTCATGTGCATGTGGCTTAACTTTCAATATTGAAATCGCCTTGAGCATCAAATTCCGCTTATCTTCTTCTGATCCTTTTAAATGATATCCTTGCTCACGTGTATAGCGCATCTCAACTCGGAAATCGATACAAAACCGATTGACCCGTTTTACATCTGCACTGACAGTATTTTTACTAATTCCAAAAGTATTTTGAAAGTGAAAATTAGAAAGGGGTTCGCGCCTGATAAAGGTATATAACAAGATAATGATCACGCGTTCTTCCTGGTCAAAAGAAAATTGATTTGTTGTAAAATCTGTGTTGTTATCTTTCCAAAAATTAATAACCTCAGTTGGTATGAGAATTCGGTCATTTGAAATGCGAATCGGTGACATTCCCTCGCCAATTAAGTAGTTATTTATTTTTTCTACATCATATTGAAACTGACGTCCGGATAAGTTCAGCATGTCAATAAACCAGGATAGCTGTACTGGCTTCAATTTCATTAATTGGAAATATGTATTCAAGCTTCTGCTCTCCAACATAACTAGCTCCCCCTTACAAAAACTATACTCGAAAACGCTTTCACTTAATATTACATTTGGTCACAAAAGTTGTCTGAGTGTTCGTGTTCTATTGGTATTCACTTTTCTATCGTATTTAACTTTGGGCATTTCCACTTAATTTTAGGGATCTATATATGTTGAACAAATGAATACGGCGTATGCGCTTTACAAGGGCTTTTGGGAGGCCGCTAAAAAAAGTCCCAATACTTAGAACTAATTAGAATTCCCGCCAATACCGCTTCGACGCTTTGTGGATGGTCTATGTGAGAAAGAGCATTTCATAATTTGTGATGAGATCTGCAACCTGGAGTGCATCTTTCTTGAATAGAATTAGTAGCAACTAGTAATCACATTATAGTCTCGGCATATACATCTCAAAATCACATTTCTCTCGATAATGAATACCCTAGCGCAGGCGCGGAAAAGGCATCTCCAAAGCGCCGAGTGTTCTACAATCCACACCCCGAAATACAACTCTCTCCTTATTGAGCGCCACAGTAAATTCAATGGGATTCTTTAATTCAACATATATAGTACTAATACGTTAGTCCCAGGCACCCTTCACAGCGAGCCATTTGATAACAATAATTTGTCCATATAAACTTTCAAGTACTCTTAAAATACTTCAGTCAAAACTCCTTTATTGTAAAACATAAATACATGAATTGAGACCAAAGTAAGTAGACTTTCGTCCTCCATCCCCAGAAAATAGTATGCCCTTTTCAATGTACGATACGAAATCCTCTGGTCAATCAGACAGCGTATTCCATGCTCGTCCTATAATTTCCAAATCCTCTCCAAGCATAAACAGGCTCTAGCTCTTCATCCGCTAAAGAGACTGTAAATATCATGTATTCTTCAATGTATTCGATCGATATACAGCGCTCTTGAAACTGATCGAAGTTTCCAGCTAGCTGCTTGTGGCATTTAGCATACACTTGCAATTCAACCTGACCCAATTTTCACCGCCAAAACACAGTACTGCTGCCCCAATTATACCTCGATTTCACTTTAATTCACCAAGGAAGCTTTAACTCCACTGACACATCAAACTTCATAAAAACATCGAAAAATATGGCTTTGTCGATTAATCCATGTGACACATCGTCATAATAATCGAATAGATTGAGCGGGGATCATTGGTTTAAAGAACTTGAACCTAACTTTCAAAGGAAGCAATTGAGAAATTCAGAAAGATGAATTGATTTTATTGCTTAATATAGAGTGCCACATGTGAAAGTGATTTTGTTTGGTATCCGTAGGTAGCATCCACTAACAAAAACGACCTCATCTATAAATAGATGAGGTCGTTTTTGTTAGTTAGATCAATTAATCTTCTTCTATTTCTTTACGGTTTTTCTTGAAAAGCTTGGATAATAGTTCGTAAGCGATCGGAACAACAATCAGTGTCAATAACGTTGAACTGATTAAACCACCGATTACTGTAATACCAAGACCTTTGGAGATCAAACCGCCACCGCCGCCTGATCCAATTGCTAATGGAATTAGTGCACCGATCGTAGCAATCGCAGTCATAAGAATTGGACGTAAACGCGTCACACCCGCTTCAAGAACTGCTTCACGCATTTTCAAACCGCTACGTTCCATACGGATAATACGGTCTACTAGTACAATCGCGTTCGTAACAACGATACCGATTAACATTAATAGCCCCATCATGACCGATACAGAGATTGTTTCACCCGCGATTAATAAACCAACAAATGAACCAATGACTGCAAATGGTAACGAGACGAGAATCGCGAATGGTGCGACGCCCTCACGGAATGTTACAACCAGGATGAAGAAGACAATTGCTACTGCCGCAAGCATTGCCACAATAAGTTGTGTAAATGTTTCCGTCATATCCGCTGCCACACCAGCAACACCGACCGTAACACCTTTAGGTAAATCAAGTTTATCAATTGCTTTATCTACTTCAGATGTCGCTTTTGAAATATCAGCATCAATGATTGTTCCTGAAACTGTTGCGTAATATTCACCTTGGCTTCGAGCAAGTGCATTTAACGTTGTCCCTTCCTCAACTGTTACCAGCTCAGAAAGTTTCATTGTCGTACCGAGTGCTGTCGGTATCTCTGTCGCCAAAAGATCATCGATTGATTTTGGTTGTACAGCTTCTTCTTGCTGCACGATTACTTCTAATGTATTTTTATCTTTTTCAACCGTTGTTAATACATCGTTTGTACGCATCGGGTTTAGCATCATGACGATTTGCCCCGTTGTTAAGCCATACTGCAGTAATTCATCTTGCTCTACTTTGAATTTGTATTCAACGTAAGCATCTTTTGCACTTGAAGAAACATCTTCTAAGCGATCGTTTTCATTTATAACACCTTCTACCATTTTTACAGCTTCATTTAGTTTATCTAAATTTTCACTGTAGAATGTGTAGCTAACCCCACCCGTAGGCATTGACATTGAAGTGAAGTCTTGGCTCTTCCATTCGCCTGATTGACCAATGTCGAACACATAGTCTTCAATTTCCGTACGAGCTTCCGCAAAGTTCTTCATATCCGGGTCGAAAATGAGGTACATTAAAGCGCCACCAGATCCTCCGCCCATCATCGCGGACATTGCATCGCCGGAATCAGTAACAGATAGTTGAACAATGTCAATATCTTTATTTTTCAATAACTTTTGTTCTACAATTTCAATATTTGCTAACGTATCTTCCATTAGCTCGCCTGTTTCCGGCGTGTACGTTAAGTACATCACTTTTTCTTCTTCACTACCCATAAAGCTAAAACCAATTAATGGCGTTAATGCCACACTGCCTGCCAACATAACGACAGCAATTAGTGAAGTAATGACTTTATGGTTTAATGTCCAGCCCAGAACACCTTTGTACCATGTAGCTAATTTACCGACCTCTTTATGGCGGCTTTCTGTCTTCTCACTATATAACTTTTTCTTAAATAAGAAGTGAGATAATGCAGGTACAATTGTAATGGCAACAATTAACGAAGCAACAAGCGCAAACGTCATTGTTAATGCAAACGGTAAGAATAGCTCACCGACCATACCACCAACGAAAATAAGTGGCGCAAATACCGCAACTGTCACTAATGTTGAAGACATGATTGGTTTGAACATTTCAATCGTCGCTTCACGCACAAGTGCCCGGCCTGATAATTTTTCTGTTTTTAAATGCAAACGACGATAAATATTTTCAACGACGACAATCGAGTCATCGATTACACGTCCGATGGCAACCGTAATCGCACCAAGCGTCATAATATTTAACGTAATACCCAACCAGTTTAGTAACAGTAAAGCCATGAAAATCGAAACTGGAATGGATATGATCGAAATAATTGTTGATTTGAAATCACGAAGGAACAGAAGAATGATTAAAATGGCGATCAAACCACCAAATAACGCTTTTTCAATCATCGTTGATACTGAAGCTTCAATTGGCGCACCTTGGTCAAGTGATACATCGATGACAAGACCGTCTATTGTTTTCTGTTCTTCTTTAATTAAGTCCTTCACAGCGTTTACAACATCAACTGTGTTTGCTTGTTGCCCTTTAATAATTTGAATGGCAATGGCATTTTCACCGTTTGTACGTGAAACCGACTCTTCTCTACCTACGACATCAATTGTAGCAATATCGCTAAGCTTCACAAATGGTGCTGTGTTTGTTGCGGATGGTGTTACAGGAATAAGCATTTCCTTTAATTCATCAGCAGTCATGAACTTGCCGTCTACTGAAACAGCTTGCTCACCTTCTTCAAACTCGTAAAGACCCAGTGACACAGCTAAATCACTTGCTTCGATCATTTGCTTGACTGTATCTGGCGTTATGCCCAGTGCAGCCATCTTTTCATCTTTATACGTAAGTTGCACTTCTTCAATATGCTGACCTGCAATCGTTGCAGATGCAATTCCATCGATTTTCTCGATTTTCGGAAGTAGTATTTCCTCTACTGTTGACGTTAATTCAACAATATCTTCTGTTTGACTACTTACACTTAGTGCGACAACCGGCATCATATTCATGCTAATTGCTGTAATCGTTGGCGCTTGTGCTCCTTCTGGTAAAGACACTGCATCTAGTGCAGAAGTTAATGCACGTTTCGCCTCTTCCATATCTATGCCATATTCGTATTCCACTTGAATACTTGACATATTAGAATAAGAATTTGAAAAAACGGCTTTCACATGTTCAAGATTGTCTACCGCTTTCTCTAATGGAATGGAGACATCTTTCATCACTTGCTCTGGAGTAGCTCCAGGATAGACACCCATTACCATTAAGTAAGGAATTGATATATCTGGCAACGTCTCCGTTTTCATTTGTGTACTTGAATATATACCGGATACAACAATGATAATTGTAAGTAGCCATACTGCTAATTTATTCTTTAGGACAAAATTGACTAACCCTTTCATTCTTACACCTTCCCCAAATTGACTTTACGAACTCAAATATTTATACTAATGACTAACGAGTCAGTTGTCAATGATAAACCCTAGGAGCGATATAATCATAATGATAAAAAAACAACTAATTATGGATAAGGCTTTAGAACTTTTTGCAGAACAAGGTTTTGAAGCTACCTCTGTACAACAGATAACAGCACATTGCGGGATTTCTAAAGGCGCCTTCTACCTATCTTTCAAGTCAAAGGACGAATTGATTTTAGCATTGATTGATCATTTTATGATCCAATTTATAACCAGTATTGACTACGAAGTCAATACCACGAAAAATGATGAAGATTTGTTATTCAATTTTTATTACACGACTTTCGATTCTTTTCATAAGCACTCTGACTTTGGCAAAATTCTTATTAAAGAACAAATGCAATCATTTAACGAAGAGTTCATCTTAAAAATTCGTGCATACGATCAATTGATGGAGAAAGTAATTTTATCGATGGTTGAACGATTATACGGCGAAGAAATTGAACAGATAAAGCACGATTTAATTTACTGCATTAAAGGCTTTATGAAAAACTATTCAGAGTTATTTTTATTCTATAACTTGCCATTAGATTCGAAATTACTTGCTCAATCGCTGGTTGAGAAAACGAATATACTAGCCAAGCACATTACCCTTCCATTTATTTCAAACGAGCTAGTTCAACTGTTTAAACAACCAATGCAGGAAGAAACAACAAAGGAGCAAATCCTTGAAATCATTGAACAAAATATAAAAGAAATTGAGGATTCTATTGAAAAAGAATCGTTAATTCTGCTTAAGCAACAGCTACTTAAACCTACTTTAAGTCCTGCTCTTGTGAAAGGGTTACTCGAAAACATTCGAAATCATCCTCATTGTAAATGGGTGGCTTATTTACTTCGGAATTATTTTGGGTTTTAAATGACATAGGATTAGACTTTTGGGCAGGTCAATTGTACTCGCCATTAATTATGGAAATACGAAACAAATCCTTGAATCTGCTCGGAATTTTTACAAAGATAACACTGACTTTAATGATAAAATCACCACTATTGATAGGAACGATGAAATAATTGCCCCAAAATCAACAAGACATAGTTGAGGAAGCAACAAAAGCGTTAATGCAAGCAGATAAAAATTCGATAGTCTATCAGACAAATAATGAACGCATTGTTATCGAAGTCCAAAAATCTACTGAGCTAAGAGGATTGGTCAGTTGAAAATTTGTATGAAGGTGTGCTACTTCTCACTTCATTTGAAATCTCCTTTAAGGGAAAACAACAACACTAGTGAATATCCCATAACACAATACTACAAAGAGCCCTTGGAAACTCTTACTGGAGTTCCCAAGGGCTCAAAATCTATTAAACATACTATTCAAATATAGGGCATTGTTTTGCTAAGATCTACACTAAGAAAAGGACAACAGGATCGTGAAAAATCAGTTGCAAAATGGAATATCCAGCGCGATCTTTTGCTTTGACATCAAGGACACCCAATAAAGGTAACATAAAGAATGGATTTATCATGTTGGGAAGTGCTTCTGAAGCATTGTATACTTGCACAATCCAGGCCATGCTCATATTTAATCCTTTTGCGGCAGCGAGCAAGTACGGCGCTTCCACAATCCACTTTCCACCGTCTGAAGGGAGAAACAACCCTAGAATGGCTGAGTATATTCCGGCAATAAATGGAGATTAGGTATTAAAACGAAAAAAGATGCGTATAATTCTTTTACGCTAAGAAATTTTCTGCAACTATTTACAGAAGATAGCTCTTTCTCTAAGTGAAAGTATTTATATACTAAATTAGGCATATAATTACGACACAATTCAGTATTAAGTGAGTAGGATATAAAGAAATTCCGAAATCAACGCGAACCCAGCCTTCTTAACTAACGCAATGCTAATACGTACCTAATACATCTGTTACAACACCTAAAAAAACGCTTGGATATTTAATATCTAAGCGTTTTTGAATAGATTGGCTACAAAATCCTAAACTTAAAATCTTACTTGCTACTATGCCAAATACGCTTCGCGGACTTCTTCATTAGTAATCAAATCATAGCCGTTTCCTTGAAGTTTTATTTCTCCTGTTTGAATAACATAACCTCTATGCGCAATTTGCAGCGCTTGATAAGCATTTTGTTCCACAAGTAAAATGGTTATGCCTTCTCGATTTAATTCTTTTATGATTTCAAAAATTTGTTCCACAATTATTGGGGCAAGCCCCATTGAAGGTTCGTCTAGCATTAATAAATCCGGTTCCATCATGAGTGCTCTCCCAATGGCAAGCATTTGCTGTTCCCCTCCGCTCATCGTACCGCCCTTTTGCTCGATACGATCTTTTAATTTCGGGAAATAGTGAAATACTCTTTCCATTCTTTCATTAATCACATTTTTATTTTTCACAGAGAATGCTCCCATTAGCAAATTCTCCTTAACCGACAGTTTCGAAAAAATCCTTCTACCTTCGGGAACATGAGCAATTCCTAATAAAGTCGTTTCATGGGCAGGCTTGTTTGAGATTTCCTGTCCATTATATATAATGTTGCCAGTCTTTACTTTCACCAATCCGCTTATGGTTTTTAGTGTGGTTGATTTTCCAGCTCCATTACTACCTATAAGTGTTACAATTTCTCCCTTTTTCACTAACACGTCTATACCCTTTAAGGCATGTATACCACCATAATAGGATTCAACATTTACTAATTGAAGCATATAGTGTCCCCCTATCCCGTTTGAATAGCTCCCGATCCTAGGTATGCTTCTATAACCTTTGGATTATTTCTGATGTTCTCAGGCTTACCTTCCGCAATTTTTTCGCCATGATCCAATACAACAATATGTTCGGAGATTTCCATGACGAGCTTCATATCGTGCTCAATCAAGATAACGGTTAGATTGAATTCATGTTTCATGCTCTGTATAAGCTGAGTTAGATTTTTTGTTTCTTTTGGATTCATGCCTGCCGCAGGTTCATCTAATAATAAAACCTTTGGATTAGCAGCAAGGGCTCTTGCAATTTCCAGTCTTCTTTGTGCGCCATAGCTTAGATTACATGCTTTTTCATTTAAAAGATGAGCTAGTCCTACATATTCCAATAAGTTATATGCATTCATTTCTGAAGCCTTCTCTTCCTTCCGAATGGCAGGAAGATTTAATAAAATACCCATTAGACCTGCTTTTAAATGGGTATGCATACCAACGAGGACATTTTCAAGTACTGACATTTCATTAAACAAACGGATATTTTGAAATGTCCTCGAAATCCCTTTTTTTGAAACGTCATGCGGCTTTAATCCGTTTATTTTTTCATTTTCAAGGAGGATTATGCCCGACGTTGGCTGATAAATACCGGTTATCATATTAAAAAATGTTGTTTTTCCAGCACCATTCGGTCCAATAACTGCTGTAATTGAGTTTTTCTCTACTGTCATTGATACATCTTGATTTGCTGTTAGACCGCCAAATTTTTTTGTTATATTTCGAACTTCTAAAATAGACAATTACTGCACCCCCTTCTGCTACAGCTTCTCATTTTCCGATTGTTCCTGCGTTGTTACTAACTTAGCTTTCCTATTTACTCCTTGTAAATCCTTTTCGATAAATATACGGTTTTTTGCTGGCAAGAGTCCCTTTGGTCTATATAAAGCAAAGAGGATTAATAGGGCTCCAAATATGAAACGTTGCATTTTAGCTGGTGATAATGCATATGGAATCGAAATTATCCCCGACAAGCTTAGTTGATTTAACCAATTTGTCATTTCCGTCAATACTTGGAGATTCAGAATCGTCATAACGGCCGCCCCAAGAATAACGCCCGGGACACTTCCCATACCACCCAAAACCACCATTACTAATATCGTAATTGACTCAAGTAGTGTAAAGCTTGTAGGGTCTACAAATGCTTGTTTAGCAGCAAAGACGACACCCATCATCCCTGAGAAGGTAGCACCAATCGCAAACGCCATTAGTTTTGTCCGAACTAAAGGTACACCCATAGCTTGAGCAGCTATTTCATTTTCCCTAACAGCCTTCCACGAACGCCCTATTTTGGAGTGTTCAAAACGACGAACTGTAAAGATCGTGAAAAATAGGAGAACAAGTACAATGTAATAAAATTGGCTAGGATATAGGAAATCGATCCCAAATAATCTAGGTGGAGTTACGGAAGAAATCCCCATTGCACCGTTTGTTATATTAATGGGGCGATCTAGATTATTAAATATAATTCTAATGATCTCTCCAAAACCTAACGTAACAATAGCTAGATAATCTCCCTTAACCCGGAGAACTGGAATTCCAAGTAGAATTCCAAACAACGCAGCTACCAATCCACCTATGATAATAAATAGCCAAAAGCTTTCTCCCGATAAAGGGAAAGTTCCAAATGGCATAAAATTAGATGCTTGCGCTGTAGCAAAAATACCATATGTGTATGCCCCAACTGCGAAAAATGCTACAAAACCCAAATCAAGAAGCCCAGCCATACCAACTACAATATTTAATCCTAAAGCCATAGCAATATAGATACCAACAAGTGTCGAAACTTCCATGTAAGATTGATAAGCATCACCATTACTAGCTGTGAACGGCAGTAAAAACACTAGTACAAAACCCGCTATCAACCATTTTGTGAGATTAGTAAACTTTGTAAAATATAGTAGTAATAACGAAGTTAATAGAAGTAGAAAGGCGGCAACTGACTTCTGTGCCGTATATAAACTTAGTGATGTAACTCCGATGTAAATTAGAAGAAAGATTCCATGCGCAAGTTTGTTTTGTTCATATTTTTTCCATAGAGTTTTCAATCTTCTCACCTACACTTTCTCAGTGACCGGTTTGCCTAATAAGCCCTCCGGTTTAAAAAGTAACACGATGATCAATATCGCAAACGCAAACACATCTTTGTATTCGGCACCAAATACTCCACCAGTTAAAAGTGTTAAATTAGCAGATGCAAACATTTCTAATACCCCAAGTAGTAAACCGCCAATCATTGCGCCACGAATATTTCCTATGCCCCCTATTACTGCCGCGGTAAATGCCTTCAACCCAAGAATAAATCCAATATAAGGATCTATGGTTCCGTATTGTACAGCAAATAATACCCCCGTTGCGCCCCCAAGAGCAGATCCTACAAAAAAGGTTATTGAAATAACTTTATTCACATTTACTGTCATCAAGGAAGCTGTTTCTCGATCTTGTGCAACAGCCCGCATCGCCATTCCCCATCTTGTCCTATTCACAAATATATCTAGAGCAATCATCATAATTACCGCTGTAACTAACACAATAATAAATGATGTTTTTATAGATGCATCATTAAAAATGGAACTTATGGAAGAAGTTTTAATCAAAACTTGTTCTGTAAAAAGACTAGGTCCCGTTACAATGTAGTTTCCTTTTGTTAATTCTGCTATGAATCTTACAATATCTTGTAATAAAAATGAAATGCCAATCGCTGTAATAAGCGGGATTAATCTAGGTGCATTGCGTAATGGTCTATATGCCAATCTTTCAATACCCATCCCCAAAAAACCTGTAAGGAAAGCAGTTACAATGAGTACAATAATTAGCATAACAATGGCAGGTAGCGCCGCCCCCCATCCAGTGCCTGTCATAAAGATTAATAGGGCTGTCCCAATAAAAGCACCTGTCATAAAGATTTCCCCGTGTGCAAAGTTAATTAATTCTAATATCCCATAAACCATTGTGTACCCTAAAGCAATTACAGCATACACAGTTCCTAGGGCAAGGCCATCAATCAAGACTTGCGGGATCGTTTGTATTATTTCGTTCAGCATAAGCTACCTCCTTGTCCAAGGTGTATAAAAGAAAGCGCAAGGCGCCGCACAGCTCCGACAGACATAAGCCGGTCTGACTTATGACCGAGGAGCTGGCGCCTGGAGCTAGACAGTCAAAATGAATCGTACCCTTCCAAGCTACTTAATTTTCGACTTCACCTTCTAATTGCGGTGGATAACTAGCTTCTTTATAATTAAAAATAAATACTTTTGCATACTTATTGTCGCCAATGTCATCAAAGCTTACTGTTGTCAACACACCTTGATAATCTTTTATTCCACGAACAGCATCTCTTACTTGCTCGCGTGTCGGCAATTTATTATTATTTGCTGTAATTGCATTCTCGATACCTTTTAATACCACTCCCATAGTGTCATAGCCGTATACTGAGTATGCTTCTGCATCACGATTGTTAATTTCTTTGTACCTTTCCATAAACTCTTTTCCAGCTTCTGATTCAGCAGGATCTCCTGCTAGAGTAGTAATGTACGTATTTTTAATTGCATCTCCAGCAATTTCAACGAGTGTAGAAGAATCTAATCCGTCTCCACCCATAATCGGGATATCAATACCTTTTTCTCTCGCTTGTTTTATTAATAGCCCGCCTTCTGCGTAGATTCCCCCGAAGTATACTAGATCTGGTTTCTTAGAAAGGATTTGGTTTAGAACTCCATTAAAATCTTTCTCTCCAAGCGTAATCCCTTCAAACCCAAGAATTTCAGCTCCTGCATCTTCAGCACCTTTTTCGAAGGCTTTCGCAAGCCCCGTACCGTATGCTGTTTTATCTTGAACGATAAAGATTTTCTTTGCTTTTAAAGTGTTAACTGCATAATCAGCCCCTGCTGGACCTTGAGAATCATCTCGAGCAACAATACGATTCACTGTTTTTAATCCTCTATCTGTAACTTCAGTTGCTGAGTTGGCTGGTGAAACCATTGGAATACTGTATTTTTCATATACTTCTGAAGATGGGATAGCAACACCTGAGTTGAAGTGACCGACAACTGCGAATATAGATTTATCTGCACCTATTAATTGAGCATTGGCCACCCCTTTTTTGGGATCGGCTTGGTCATCGAAAGGGACGAGTTGCAACTCAAATCCTAATTCTTTAAACTTTTCCTTTTGGTCGTCTAATGCAAGCTGTGCACCTAGCTTAATTACTTCTCCAATTGCGGCACTACCTCCTGATAGTGGTGTCTGAGTAGCGATTTTAATAATCGGTAAATCTTTTCCCCCAGTCGTTTTGGGCTTTGAACCACAGCCCACTAACATACCTACCACCAAAACTCCCGCTAACAATAAAGCTAAAGATTTTTTGACCTTCATGTTGACCCCCCATTCTTCTTAATTGAAGTACAAGCCTTTGTATATGTATATTGATTAGAAACAAGAATTAGGACAGATTATTCATTTTTATTTTCAGGAATTTAGTTCCAGTTAAGCACAATAATGAGAAATCCACAAAAGAATGTTTGTTTTGTGCCATATTCAATAAAAAAACCTCTCCCCAGTTCAACCAGTGAACCGAGAGAAGTCTATGATTTAAGCTGCCTACGGCAAATGTTAACTAAAGTTGGATGCAAGTCCAAGATATCCCGTTATTTTTACGGACGCGTAATGAATCTGTAATCAAATTGCTGTTGTACTTGCATATTCAGTTCTCTACTATTAAACGTATAGGCATTGACCAGTCAATGATTAATAGAAAAGGTGGCTGAAATACATAATGAGAAAAATTGCATGTTCACTACTTTTAGCAGGCACTTTAGTATTCGGAATGGCAAATAGCGATGTAGAAGCGAGCACGCATACAGTTAAAAATGGGGAGTCACTATGGAACATTTCAAAATCAAGCAAGGTATCCATAACCAATCTAAAAAAATGGAATAACTTAACGTCAGATTCACTCTATCCAAATCAAATCTTACAAACATCAGCTAAGAAAACCAATTCAGCGTCTAACGGCATTTCAGCAAAAAAGGGAACCTTTAAGACAAAATCCAATGTCAATGTGCGTTCCGCTGCTGGTACAACAAATAAGGTTGTTGCTAAGGTAAAAAAAGGGACGACGTTAACTGTTTCACAGCAAAAAAAGTTGGGGAACGATGTTTGGTTTCACGTAAAAGTTAACAAAACATCCGGATGGATACTTAGTTCTCTTTTAACAAGTGCAAACAAATCAACTTCCAAATCATCCACTGCTTCTCAAAACGTTGTTGATCAGGCAATGAAGCTAAGGTTTATACCCTACCTATTTGGCGGGACGACAAAAAACGGCTTTGACTGTAGTGGTTTCGTACAATATGCTTTCAAACAATCAGGGAAAAAAATCTCACGCACCACGCTTAGCCAATTTGCGCAATCGAAGAAAGTAACCTCGCCCAAACCAGGTGATTTGGTCTTTTTCAAAAATACATATCGTAAAGGCATTTCACACGTCGGCATTTACATTGGCAATAATAAGTTCGTGCATGCTGGGGGCAAGCAGTCGCAAGTAACAAGCTTAAGTAACAGCTACTGGAAATCAAAATTTGATAGTTTTAAACGGCTGTAAAAAGAAACCCTGACTCGTAAAACCAATGGAATCCGTTATGAATGCGATTATTCTAACAGCCGTATTATCTGCAGGTAACTCTGGCATGTATACGTCCACTCGCGTTCTTTGGGACTTGGCGCACGAAATAAAAGAGCTTCCAAATCGTACAAAATGGTTCCTGCTTGGTCCATTATTGGTGCTATTTCTATGTATTTTCATTATTTTAGATCAAAACTTTCAAGCTTTCATGGGTAGCGGAATTGATTGGAATAGCGTAGTCATTCCCTACGTCGGTTTACTATTGTTCTTAATCGTTTGGCTAGTCTATAAAGTAGAACACAAATCAAAATTGATTCCATTGAAAGACTGTGATTTTGAAAACAAATACCCATAAGTAAAACAGCTGAAAGAAAAGGAAATCCTTTTCTTTCAGCTGTTTTTTCCTTTTTGTAAAGAACCCCAACTTTCAGCTTGCCATTGTCTCAATGTCTCCTGTTATTTTGCGTTTCATTTCTGGAATTTGAGATTGATTTCAACGATTTCAGCACGGCTACCGATTCTAAGAGGGGGGCCCCATGTACCAAAACCAGAAGTTACGATTGAGTGAAGCTGACCTTTCATTATGTGGCCATAATGATTTTCAAAAATCCATCGAGTAATTAGATTAGCTGGAAATAGTTGACCTCTATGCGTATGTCCCGATAACAGTAAATCGATGCCACTGTCACTTGCCTCGTCAAATTCAACGGGCTGGTGGTCCATCATAATCATTGGTTTGTTTTGGTCTAAGTCGGCAACTAATGCAGTTGTTGTAATCCTACTCTTTGCCGCCAGATCTTTTCGACCAATGATGTAAAAGTCATCGGAAACGAGTGCTGTTTCGTCTGCTAGTACATGGATGCCGATTTTATCCATTTCGATAACTAATTGATCAACATCATTGCCATAATAATCATGATTCCCAGGTACTGCGTAAACGCCAAGTGGTGCATGAAGTTTCCCTAATATTTTCCCCATCTCTTTATCCAGGTATGGAGCAATGTAGTCATCGATAATATCACCAGGAATTAAGATTAGATCGGGGCGTAATACCTCAATTTCGGCAACTAAACGTTCCAAATGCTTTTCACCGACAATGCTTCCGAGATGAAGATCGGATACAACGACAAGTTTTAACTCTTTTTCTGTAGCTGGTTTATCAATAGCTACCTCATACGTTGTGACAACGGGACTCCAAGCATTGTACGAACCGTAGATAAGCACAACAACAAAGAATAATATCGTCCCTAATCCGATTTGAAAAATCAATTTCTTTTTCAATAAGCAGATCGCGAGATTGATCAAAGGTAATAATAGTAAACTATAGCCAAAAATCACGAGCCAAAATCCGCCGATGAATTGGATAGGTACCCATGACCAAAACCGTCCGATGAAAAAGGACAAACTAAGTAAGATCATGAGCATTATATAGGTTTTCTTGAAGGCAGCAAATTGCGTTGTTTTCAGCCATACCCAGCCATTGTATCCGATATAAAAACATAACAGTAAATAGATCACTAAGACGAGCAAAATTAATAAAATAGTTGTAAATGACATCTGTTGTTTCCCTCACTTTATCACATCAATTACCGAACAAAGTTAGAGAGTAATGGTAACCGTAAAAATTGTTCCCTTCCCCTTCTCGCTTTGTATAGTTTTTTTAGCCATGAAGATCAATGATTATTTTTGCGATAGATAATCCTAGTCCGCCACGGTATTCACCTAAAAAAAGTACCTAAGTAACATCCAAAGATGCAACCAGGGTACTTTACTTTTAACTATTCTATCGTATTATTGTTCGCCGCTCAATTTAACAAGAATCTTCGCTTGCGTTTTGTCATTCGTTAACGCATCAAAACCTTTTTCAACAAGCTCTTCAAGCTCAATACGGCTCGTAATAATTTCTTTAGGGTTAATTTCGCCAGAATCCATCATATCAATTGTTTTCTGGAATACTGCAGGCTCATAAGCTAGTGTTGATGTAATTTTAATACCGGAAGCCGTTAAATCCATTGGTGAGAAGGAAACTGGTTTCGGGAATATAGATACAATAACAACCGTCCCCCTCGTTTTTGTGATTTTAATTGCCTGGTTCAACGTAATTTCTACGCCAGCTACCTCGAACGAGACATCAAAGCCTTCAGGTTCAATCTCTTTTCCAACTTCCAAAGGATTCACTTTACCTGAGTTGAACACATGTGTAGCTCCTACTGCCAACGCCTTTTCCAAGCGCTCTTCAGACAAGTCAAATACAACAATTTTGTTAGCACCCTGTGCTTTTGCAGCAATGATTGTCAATAATCCAATCGGGCCAGCACCAAATACAGCAACCGTTTGACCAGCTTGCAATCCGCCTTCTTTCACGGCCTGTACAGTAACTGCCATCGGTTCTACAAGTGCGCCTTCTTCAAGAGATAAACCTTTCGGAAGTGCATAAACGTTTTTCTCAGATACGACTGCAAAGTCTGCAAATCCACCGTCAGAACCTAGTCCAACAAACGTGAAGCCATCATATATATCATACTCAGACGATTTATTGCCATAGGTAATCAACGGATTGATAACGACACGATCTCCTGCTTTAAAGCGTGTCACATCAGAACCAACTTCCTCAACAATACCTGAAAACTCATGCCCTAACGTTAGTGGCGCTTCCTGGTTTGTCAATGGATCCGGACCATTTCCTGGAATTAATACTGGGCCTTCATGGTATTCATGCAAGTCACTGCCGCAAATACCAGTCCATGCCACTCGTACTTTTACATCATTTGCAAGAACTTCTTTCACTTCACGCTCTTCAACACGAATATCATTGGCTTTATACCATACTGCTGCTCTCATTGATAATTCATCTCCTTAAGTTGTTTGCATAGTTATCATACACCTAATTAAACAATTCATTAAACGATAGACTTATAATACGCGGATTGTATTATAAGAATTGTGTGCGCAACTGTTTCCAAACCCCTCTTCTAATCCCTTCCATCACCTATTTATGATATCATTAACGTTGTTCAAAAAAAGAGGTTCGAAAACTCCCTCTCTAAAAAACTAAGGAGATGTTTTATAGTGAAAAATGAAAAAGCGGTTGTCGTCTTTAGCGGCGGCCAAGATAGTACGACATGCCTGTTTTGGGCATTGAAAAATTTCCGTGAAGTTGCTACGGTGACGTTTGACTATGGTCAGCGCCATTCGGAGGAAATCGAGTGTGCTAGAAAAATTGCAGATGAGCTTGGAGTATCGTTTAAAGTACTGGATATGAAGTTGATCAACCAACTGTCAGCAAATGCCTTGACGCGTGATGATATCGAAGTGAATGAAGTAGTAGGTGAATTGCCGTCGACTTTCGTTCCAGGCAGGAATCATTTATTCCTGTCATTTGCCGCGGTCTATGCAGATGCGATTGGTGCTCGGCACTTAATTACGGGTGTCAGTGAAACGGATTTTAGCGGTTATCCTGATTGCCGTGACAATTTTATAAAATCGTTGAATGTGACACTGAATTTAGCTATGGACGGGCGGTTTGTCATCCATACGCCTTTGATGTGGCTCGATAAGTCCGAAGTTTGGGCTTTGTCTGACGAACTTGGTGCGTTCGACTTTGTGCAGAACAAGACACTTACTTGCTACAACGGAGTTCCGAGTACAGGCTGCGGGAAATGTCCTGCCTGTGTGTTACGGAATGACGGTCTCGCTACCTATTTATCTAAAAAGTCTGTAGGTGTCTCTGAATGATGCAGCAATTTTATCCGCAAGTTCAGCATTCATATCGTTTTGAATTAAACAAAGACATGCATTTTTCTGCGGCACATTTCATTCCAAGCGAAGATGCTGGAAAATGCCAAGTAATGCACGGTCATACGTATTACTTAAACATAACAATTGGAGGAAATGAACTGGATTCAATCGGTTTCCTGATTGATTTCAAGGAACTCAAAAACCTCATTCATGATAAATACGATCATTCTGTGCTAAATGATCATCCTGAATTTAACAATAATTTTCCAACGACGGAGAAATTGGCAGAACAGGTTTGCAAATCAATCCAGGAAGTTCTCCGAACGCGAAGCAATAAGCCAGTCTGTCTACAAGTCATTGTCCGAGAAACGCCGACTAGCTATGTCATCTATCGCCCTGAACAGGCGGTAGTCCTATGAAGATTCCTGTAATGGAAGTGTTTGGTCCAACGATTCAAGGCGAAGGAATGGTCATGGGATTAAAGACCATGTTTGTTCGAACAGCTGGATGTGATTATTCTTGTTCTTGGTGCGATTCCAGTTTTACATGGGACGGTTCGGGAAAAAGCACTTCGAAACAGCCGATAGAAATCATAGATGAACTTAAAGCAATAGGCGGACAGTCATTTTCACATGTCACAATTTCAGGTGGGAACCCTGCCCTTCATAAAGGAATTGGGGAACTTGTCGATTTGTGCCACGAACAAGGTTGGAAGGTCGCAGTTGAAACGCAAGCTTCTTTTTGGCAGGATTGGTTATTGAAAATTGATGACATCACGCTTTCCCCAAAACCACCAAGTTCAGGGATGGTGACGGATTTCAGTAAACTGGATACGTTCATGGAGAAACTGATTGATACGACTGCTACTTTGAAAGTCGTCATTTTCGATGAAAAGGATTTCAAGTTTGCGGAAGAGGTCCATCTGCGATATCCGGCGTTTCCTTTCTTTCTACAGACAGGAAATGACGATACGACGACAACTGACGATGCACTTCTCGTTTCGACATTGTTACAACGATATGAGTGGTTAATTGATTTAACAGTCCACTCCCCTATAATGAATGATGCCAAAGTGTTGCCACAATTGCATACTCTGCTATGGGGGAATAAACGCGGCGTCTGATAAGACTTATTCATTTCTCTGTGATCAGTATTGCATCTCTATTTTTGACATATAAAGATGATTTAATAAAGAACCAAGCGTCGGAATTGTTCTAATCCGACACTTGGTTCTTTTACTTGTGAAATTCACTATAAATCGATGAAGGCAGTTTTCTAAATTGATCGGTTTGTAAAGGCAATAAAAATAATAAAAGGTCCTCTTTTGTTCCCTTCCAATCTTCCATTCTCCCCATTGAAATCACTTCAACTATTACTTTTACAACAGATTGAGCCGACACGTTGTCATTTTCCACATCTAAATTTCCTCACTATTAGCCACAGTATTAACGAAAAGATCCCAACATTAAAATGGTTACCAAATTTGCGATATGTTAAAATTCTATGATAAAATAAAATCATTCAAAGAAGAAACTATAAGAGCATGCTCTTATAATCAAATATTTGAAGTGAAAGTAGACCGTTAACACTTATAATCATTACCAATAAAGTTAATCTTCAATCAGAGGGGGGTTCTTCATCCCCCACTGATTGTTTAAAGAACTTAGGCTAAGTGCGCCACGTCCTGTGGCAAAGCCTAAGTAACCAACAGGGAGGAATGAACTGCAATTCCTCCTCGTTGGCCCTAACCATTCGGGCTTTTACGGGCATTTGATCCCCCACTTATTCTTCTTGTGTCCTTTAAGACTTGAAGTGGGGGTCTTACTGCCCGTTAATGCGGGATAAAACGTACTCGTTCTGAAAATTAGATAGTTTAAGGGGTCGTTTGAAGATGATAACGGAGAATAAAGAACAAACTATATTTGATCACGCTGGAAATAAAATAAAAACAGACAGAGAAATTGATATAATCACTAGATTCGAAGAGCCATTGATAGTAATTTTAGGTAATGTTTTAAGTAACGAAGAATGTGATGAACTAATCAAATTGTCAAAGGACAAAATGCAACGTTCAAAAATTGGGAAGACTCGTGAAATAGATGAACTGAGAACAAGTAGTAGTATGTTTTTTCAAGAAAGTGAAAGTGAAAACGAAACTGTTGCTAGAGTCGAAAAGAGAATTGCGACTATCATGAATATTCCTATTGAACACGGAGAGGGAATTCAAATCCTTAAGTATACTCCTGGTCAAGAGTATAAAGCTCATTATGATTTTTTTTCATCAACAAGTAAAGTAGCAAACAATAATAGAATTAGTACGCTCATTATGTACTTAAATGATGTAGAACAAGGCGGAGAAACTTTTTTCCCTAAACTGAATCTCTCAGTAACCCCACACAAGGGTATGGCAGTTTATTTCGAGTATTTCTATAGTGATGATGATTTAAACAAGTTAACTTTACATGGTGGAGCACCAGTTATAGCCGGAGAAAAGTGGGTCGCAACGCAATGGATGAGAAAACAAAAATTAAGATAAAAAGCGCTCAATATGAGTGCTTTTTATTTTGTTAAATTCCATCAAAATTGTAAAAAAAGCAGGAATGATAATAGAAAAAAGAAAGGAGTAGATAAGGGACATTGTACTTAATTTACGAAAAACGGAAACTGTTGCATCTCAATAATTGCGGGTATACTTAGCATAAGGGAGTCTAAAAGAAACGGAGGTCAATGAGATGAAGAGGAAAATTAGTAAATCAGAGTACCGTATCCTTGAGAAGGAATTCCTCTTTTTGGAACAAACAAGACAATTGGAAACAAATCAGGCACGCAAACTTCTAGCAGAATATTTGCCTACTGAGCGACTAAGTTTTGTACAGGTATTGCTAGTCATCGGAGCGATTTTAATCGGCGTTGGCATTCTTAGCTTCATCGCAGGTAATTGGCAAGAAATACCGAAACTTGCGAAGTTCTTACTATTATTCCTTGGGACAGCCGGCTTTTATGCAGGTGGTCATAAGATGGAAGATATTTACCCGAAAACTTCACGAAGTCTCTATTATATTGGTGTATTTGTGTTTGGCGCCGGGATTTTTCTAATTGGTCAAATGTTTAATCTGGGTGAAGGTGTTTATACAGATTTCTTCATGTGGGGCCTCGGTATTTTACCACTCGCCTATCACTTGAAAGACAAACTCATTTTTGCGACTGCTAGCTTATTCTTCATCATTTACGGTTTCAAAGTGTTGAATGGAACGGTTGAATTACCTTATCTGCTTCTACTAATTATTCCGCTACTATTTTGGATGAATGAAAGACGGATGGGTCATTCCAAAGTTTTATTTATTTCCAATGTCATTTTGACTATACTATTTTCATTCAATTTATTCATTTATTTTGATCTGCATGAAGTACTAATTTTATGTACATTCTTTGCACTTGGATTGTTTCTTGCCTTCTATCCATTTGGCCGATACCAGTTGCCATCCGAATGGCTTGGTTCAGTAGTCTATGGAATGGCGGGGCTGTTTCTGACTTTCCCAAGTACATGGGGGGATTTTATACCGGCAAACAATACAGGAATAGCAGCGATTATTTTCACAATCATTTTTTCAATAATACTGTTGTACTTCTTGAAGATTGGCAGTTTGCCAGCGGTTCTTATTGTGTGCACATTGATCTTCCGCTTCTACGCCGATTTGTCATATAATTTTATGCCAAAATCGTTATTCTTTATCGTTGGAGGCTTGATTTTAATCGGTTTTGGTTTTTGGTTCGAGAAAACTCGGAGAGGAACGGTGATTGCACATGAACATGATGAAAAATAAGGGTATTGGTTTCATTGTTGCACTAACTGTCCCCCTTCTCCTATTAATCGGCCTGACAGTCAAACCATTATGGACATTGACATACGGAGATGATATAGCATTGCTGACAGTGCCAGTAGATCCAAGAGATTTACTGTACGGTGATTATGTCACACTCCGTTATGAAATTGAGGAAGTTCCGAAAAATGAAATTTCGACTGTGATTTTGGACAAACTCAACAAGTCGGTGAATTCCAATGGGTTAACTGTTTACGGAAAACTTGTTAAGCAAGACGATATCTATGTGTTGGATAGTTTATCTGATAAAAAGCCTAGAGGTAGCGTCTATTTAACCGGGAAACTGAGCAGTTATGATTACCAGAATGTTGATGGTGTTAACGTCCATTCCATCGATTTTGGCTTGGAACGCTACTTCGTACCGGAAAACACCGGCAAAGAACTTGAAGATTTATCAGCGAAAGGCCGATTGATGGCGCACTTGAAAGTGAAAAATGGCTATGGGATTTTGCAGGAGATTTCTGCGGTTAAATAATACATACGCACCTTCTTTATAATCACAATAAAAGCACTAGGCACGGAATCAATTCAGATTCCGTGCCTAGTGCTTTTTAGCTATTCATTCAAAACCATGTCCTCGTTACCCAATACATCACTGCGTCTACACCGCTTGTTCGGTTAGCCCACAACGTAAATCGGCATTCCACTATATGTTACAAGTACTAGTGTCTCCATTTTCATTGATAATAGCAAAATCATGTTTTAGATTTCTGTACAAAAGTTATTCAGTGAAAGGATGCTACTCATAAATGGAAAAGGATTCATCTGTTACCCAAGTTCGGATATTCCCCAAATTTAATACAGATCTACTTGGTAAATGCACAAGGTGAAAGTAGACGCGGAATGATCGCGTTACGAATGTACATACAGATTGAACCACATCTGTTGATTAACTACATTCTTACATAAAGCACTTGTAAGAAATGCATAAAAGTCTACATTTTCACTTGAACATTTCTTGCTCGCTTTGGACGAAACGATCACAACACCTTTACCGCGTGTCTATATTGTTCAAGTAAAAAATGCAACTATTTTTCAAGAAAGGTTGCAAGTGTAACTGCCTTACATTCGAAAAAGTAATGCTATAAAGAAGGAGTAAGCAGTCATTTACTGGTTAACTTTGGCCAATCAACACATGTAATATTGAACTGAGGGATTGCAATATTTACTGAGTGATGACGCCGCAGAAGCTTATCTAATTAGGCATAATGCATCCCCTAGTGCCATATCAATCCAATGGATTTCTTTATTTCAACATTACTATTTAGAATTTTTTGCGTTCAAATCTAACCAACTAAAAAAATTCACCTTATTGACACATAAGATAGTTTAATGTTAAATTAATATGGCTGTAAGTATTATCGTGGAAAAAGGTAATGAACATTTCGATATACGGAACGATCAAAGTAAAAGAAAAAAGGATGGTTTAACTTAATGAATAACAAGAAAAAAATTCACTTTGGCTGGTGGTTACTCATCGGTGTGTCACTTATGGCGGCATTTACACGAGGTGGAATTAATAGCTCAGGTGCATTATTTTTAACACCCGTTTCTCAGGACTTAGGAATTGGTATGGGTAGTTTGACATTATACTTTAGTGTTTCTTCAATTGCTACAATGCTATTTTTACCGATTGCCGGTAAGATGATGGCGAAATATGACATCAGATTACTACTTATTGTCGGTGTAATTTTACAAGCTGGTTCTTTTGCTATGTTTGGCTTAATGGATTCAGTGTGGGGATGGTATTTATTCGCTATTCCAATGGCAATTGGTTCGGTTTTCGTTGCAACAATGGCTGGGCCAGTATTGATCAATAACTGGTTTAAAAAACATAATGGATTAGCAATGGGGGCCATGATGGCATTTGTTGGAATAGGTGGCGCTATCATCTCACCTATCGTTGGAAACCTTATTGCTAACAACGGTTGGAGATCCGCTTACATTACATTAGGACTTGTCGTAATGGCAATCGTTATTCCCATTATTATTTTAACAATCAGAATGGCACCTCAACAAAAAGGTCTGCTACCAATTGGCATGGACGAAGTTAAAAAAGGTGCAAGTGAAACTATAGTTGAGCCTAATAAAGGTGTAATTGCTGCTGTAGCAAGAAAATCTACTGCATTTTATGCATTAGTTATCTTTTTCTTCTTCATAACAGCAATTGCTAGCTTTGGTCAACATATTCCCACATTCGCAATGGGTCTTGGTTACTCCGTTCAATTCGCCGGTAATGCATTAGGTATTTGGATGATTGGTATGCTAGTTGGATCTATCGTTTTCGGTTTCTTAAGCGACAAGATTGGCGCACGAAATACAGCCATCTTCTCAATGATTACGGGATTGGTTTCAATCGGAATGTTACTTACGATTGCAGATAACTCAACAATTTTTATGATTGCAATCGGGATTTTCGGTGTTGTATCTGCATCGGTTGGAACACTCGGACCTATTCTTACAACTTCCCTTTTCGGCAATAAAGAATTCAGTCAAATTTATTCTACTGCTGCATTAGGACTAGCTGTTGCGGGTATCGTAGCTTTACCTGGATATGGGTTTGTATTTGAATTAACTGGTACTTACACATTAGTACTTTATACAATCGTTGCAATGCTTGTTTTCAATATAGTCTTTATCATCTTAGCGTTTAGAGGTAAAAAGAAACTTGAAAAAGCAGGGTTATGGAATTAATCTCATCTTACCTACTTGAATGAAAAATGCGTTAGAGCCTTCCGGGATACTTTCCAGAAGGCTCTTGTTTTTATTCAAAATTAAAAGTATTTACCGTCACCAAGGGCGATACTACAGCTCGGCTTAGTAACTATTTCTTCGGATTACAAGCGAATGCCACCTGTAACGTTTGATTATCATAGACTGCAAGCGACTCTTCATTATCCATTACTGTCCAATTACTTTCATGAGTCATCATATCTTTTGTTAGATCATCTGACCATCGACATATGTTTGTGTTTCCATCATTCCTTTTTTATACTTGAGAGACTATGTATCGGAGGTTGTTATATTGAAGACTAACAGTAAGTCCATATTAATCAAAAAAGATTTAGAAACAGTTTGGAATGCCATTGCCAATGATGAAGTTTTTTCAATTTGGTATGCTCCAGGTTCCAAGTGGAACATACCCATTTTTAAGGCTGGAGAGCAAGCCACTTTCACATTGATGCCAAGTTCATACAATGATCTTAAAAAAGAAGAGAGCATGACAATGAAATTTACGATTAAAGAAGTCGTGCAAAATCAAAAAATTTCGTATTACTGGGATTCAAATCAAATACTTTTTTCGATTGAATTAAGCTCTGAACCTGACGGAACAAGAGTAGAATTTAACCAAGAAGGATTCGCCTATTCATTGGCAAATCTAAACGCATATTTGGAAAATCAAGAACTTCCCTATTCTTAATTTAAATCACACCTGTTGATTAACCAAATGTAACCAGTTAATAACATGATTGGCAGCTTATTTAATTACGATGTGGGCGTAGACAGTTCCAAAGTTCCAAAACGTATATATGATTAAAAAGAATTCTTTATTTCAACTCTATAGACGATTTTTCATGCTTAATCGGAAATGTTTGTACTTCATTATCAGGCTTGATTACTATTTTATTATTATCCGTTAATGTTATCTCAAGAGGATAGATGGCAGCTTTTTTATCAGAAAATAACCACTTCCTTCCTGGTTGAGTTAATAAAATGAATACCCCATTCTTTCTTTCACCCATAAAATTAAGCATGTTTGTACTTATTGCATTATTGTCACGTTCAGTCACACCAATAACGGAAAGTTTTTCGCCCACACTTATAGCATCATCTACAGTCAAACTGATTTCACTAATATTTAAAATGCTTTTAATCGAAAATGCTTCCTTGCTATCTTTGGATACTGACTGTCTCGAAATGAACTCTACTATATTACCGGCTGGGTCATAGAAGTACAACGCATGAGCTGGTAAATGAACAAATTCAACTTCATCTTCCCCCTCTTCAACTAGTAGACTTACTCTTTCTTTCGTCCATACTTTTGCTTCATTAAATTTGTTAGCTGGTATGTTAAATGCAAAGTGGTAATAGGGATTGCCTTCTACTACTTTTGAGGAAAACTCTAATTCGCTTGTACCAATAGTGATTCGGAAGCTATTCTTATCTTCATTCAGTAAAGAAAAACCTAGTATATTAATATAGAAATTTTTCATTTGCACTAAATCTTTTGTAAACAAAACAACCGTTTTGATTTCCATTGCTATACAATCCCTTTTTTAAGTTTTTTGTGTTCTCTATTCCGCAACCAACTTGTTGAATGAACTGCATAACCAGCATGGAATTGCGGATTACCTCAAATGGGTCTTGCATCCAACTGATACGCCCTCACTATTTTTGATAATCAAGCAAAATCCCTGCAAATGTCTTAGTAATCATTTCCAATGCCGGCTCATGAAAATCAAATTTTTCATGGTGATGTGGGAACACCTTTTTAGTATCCTCCATTTTTGCACCGACAAAAAAATAAGCACCTGGAACTTGTTGCAGATAATAGGAAAAGTCCTCGACTGGCATAATCGGTTGTGTTTCAATTACAGCATCACTACCAAATGTATCCGAAGCTGCTTTTCGAACGATGTCCACCTGCTCGGCATGATTCCAAAGTGCATCGTACCCTCTTTCAATTTGCACATCCACCTCACAACCAAGTCCGCGACCCACAGAACGTGCAAGATCCGTCAGACGTTCGCCGGCCAACGTACGCAACTCTTCATCAAAAACACGAATCGTCCCTTCCATCACTGCTTTTTCTGGAATGACATTATCTGCATCCCCAGCATGAAACTTCCCAATTGAAATAACAAGCTCTTTCATTGGATCTGTATTCCGGCTCACAATGGATTGAAGTGCAACCATGATGTGACTGGCTGCTAAAATTGGATCTGCTCCTTTTTGTGGTTCTGCCCCATGTGCTCCAGAACCATTTACAATAATCTTGACGGTATCTTCACCAGCTTGTAAATAACCGTCACGTACATAAACATGACCTGAATCCATAGTAGACTGAAGATGGGCACCGTAAATCGCATCCACTCCATCTAAACAACCATCCGCAATCATGGCTCTCGCCCCACCTGGCGGCAATTCCTCCCCGAACTGGTGAATGAGGATAATGGTTCCTTGCAATTGATCTTTCACTGCATTTACCGCTTTTGCAAAGCCTAATAATGCTGCAGTATGACCATCGTGTCCACAGGCATGCATAACGCCCGGTACGGTTGACTGGTACGGGATATCCTTTGCATCCTGGATTGGCAATGCATCGAAATCAGCTCGGAAAGCAATCGTTTTCCCCGACTTTCCTCCGCGTATTATTCCTACCACACCTCTCCCCCCAACTCCCCGGCGCACTTCGATTCCTAAGTCATCCAAGTAGTTGGCGATGAAGGCTGGTGTTTCAATTTCCTGATGTGATAATTCTGGGTGCATATGTAAATGACGACGCACCTGAATCATTTCTTCAATAGATTCCTCTATACTATTGATTAGTATTTCTTTTAACATCATCTAATCCCCTTTCCTTCAATTCATTTCTGAATAATAAACGAGTCACTTGACCTGTATCTAATCATAGATAAGCGAAAAAAGGAACTTCTCAGTACTTATATCTCCTATTTGTATAATTATACTTGTAAATGCATTTGAATGCATGTTATAATTTTCGACATCGCCAATACAAGTATCTAGTACATTCACCAATGAGTTAAAAATATATTGCTAATCTTCCAATAATAACGTATATTTTATTTACAAACAAATAATTATTCATTATTGAATACTGTTACCTCTAGGAAAGGTGGTCGTATGACAGGATTTTTCTTACATCCAAATTCAAAAGAAGAAATTATTGATTCGTATGATGAAGATATCATTGTTACTAATCACGCAGGTATTATCGTAAAAGCTTCACAAATTAGTGGACGCTATTACGGGATACGTGCTGAGGATCTCCTCGGAAAATCCGTATATGATTTAGAAAAAAGGGGTATTTTCTCTCCTGCTATTACTCCACTCGTCCTTCTACAAAAAAAGAAGGTAGTTGTCATACAAGCTACCCCTTCTGGACGAAAAGCACTTATTACAGGCGTGCCATTCTTTAATGAGTCAGGCGAAGTTGAATTTGTCCTTAGTTATTCCTATGAAGTAGCCGAACTTCTCGTCATTCAGGAATATATGAAAGAACTTGAAAATGAAATGTCCCTGGCAAAAGAGGAACTCTCGCTACTCCGAAAAGAGAATCTTACAATCGATGGATTGACGATGGAAAACAGGACGACACGAATTGCTTATGAAACCGCTAGGAATGCGGCCGCACTCGATGTTTCTGTCATCTTTTATGGAGAACAAGGAACTGGGAAAACAACAATGGCAAAGTTCATTCATAACGAAAGTAAGCGAAAAAATGGACCTTTCATTGAAATTGACTGCGAAACAATGCCGGAAGCGATGTTTGAACGTGAACTGTTCGGTGGAGAGTTCGAGCAAAGGGTAACGGGTCTGTTGACGTTAGCCCATGAAGGAACCCTCTATTTAAAGGGAATCGATAAACTTTCGGTTCATCTTCAAGGAAAAGTTGCCAATGTACTGAAAGAACGTAGATTTACCCCTATAAATGCAACTACATTTTCTCCACTTGATGTGAGGCTAATTAGCTCAGCTGAAAATGCATTGACAGAATCAATTGCTGTTAAAAAGTTCCATCAAGATTTGTATTACATGCTCCACATTGTTCCAATTCATTTAAAACCGCTTCGTGAACGTAAAGAAGATTTGAGTGCTTTGATTTCCATCTATTTAAGTCAGTTTTCAATTGCACACACTACTACAAAGAAGCTCTCAGATGATGTCTTTAACCAGTTACTACTTCTTGATTGGCATGGAAACCATGGCGAACTCAAAAATGTTATCGAACGGTTGGTTGTCCAAAGTACTTCCCCTATTATCACGGCAAAAGACTTGCCTCCAGAATACCGTAAAAAAACAGACGATGACTTGTCTATTATTCATCTTGAAGGACGAACACTACCAAGTATTTTAGATGATGTTGAAATGAAAGTGTTAAGGGATGCGCAGGAGCGCTATCGTACAACGACTGAAATCGCTAAGTTCCTTGGAATAAGCCAACCTTCTGTCGTTCGCAAACTGAAAAAATATACCGATATTGAGTAGGAGGATTTACTGTGCAGCAAAAATTAGGAGAACAACAAGACTGGCTTCATATGGTCGACAACATTGGAAACTTTCTCGCACCAAGTATGGCAAAAGATCACCCGAACTTACCTGTTGTAAAAGCAGAAGGATGTTATTATTACGGCGCTGATGGTAAGAGGTACCTAGATTTCACTTCTGGCATTGCTGTCGAGAACGTAGGACATCGGCACCCTAAAGTCGTACAGGCGATCAAAGATAGTGCAGATCACCTTATTCATGGTCCATCAGGTGTTATCATCTATGAATCCATCTTAAAACTTGCAGCCGAACTGCAAACGATTTTACCACCAAAACTCGATAACTTCTTTTTCGCGAACAGTGGCACTGAAGCAATTGAAGGTGCGTTAAAACTTGCAAAATATACGTCAAGAAGACCTTATATCGTTTCTTTCACTGGCTGTTTCCATGGACGTTCAATGGGCGCATTAAGTGTGACAACATCGAAAAGTAAATACCGGAAACATTTGCAGCCCACATGGCTTTCCTATCAGTTGCCATATGCACTGCCTGAATACCTTCCTGAAGGAGCAGATCCTGACGTCTTCTTCCCTGAAAAACTTGAGCAAGATGCGAAAAAACTATTCAACCACCAAGTAGATCCGGAAGAAGTCGCTTGTATGATTATCGAACCGATTCTCGGCGAAGGTGGATACATCATTCCACCAAAAGCTTGGCTGAAAAAAGTTCGGGAAATTTGTGACCGCCATGGCATTCTACTTATTTTCGATGAAGTTCAAACTGGATTCGGCCGCACAGGCAATTGGTTCGCTGCACAGACATTCGATGTCAAACCGGATATCATGGCGATCGCTAAAGGGATTGCAGCAGGGCTTCCGCTTAGCGCTACTGTTGCCTCGAAAGAACTAATGGACCAATGGCCGCTCGGCACACATGGAACGACCTTTGGCGGCAATCCTATCGCTTGTTCCGCTGCTCTCGCATCTCTTGAAGTGTTGAAAGAAGAAAAGCTATTGGAAAACGCAACAGCAATGGGCGCCTATGCAGTGGAACGCTTACTTGAAATGAAACTACAACATCCAACCATAAATGACGTTAGAGGTGTTGGTTTGATGATTGGTATCGAGCTTGGCAATCCAGAAACGGGTGAACCTGACGGCGAAGCAGTAATGGCTGTCCTGGATGGTTGTCTTCACAAAGGTGTACTGTTCTACTTGTGCGGCAACTCTGGTGAAGTTATTCGAATGATTCCCCCGCTTACAATAACAAAAGAGCAGATCGATGACGGATTGACTGTATTGGATGAAGCTTTAACGGAATTTGAAAATAAAACAAATTAGAAATGGAGTGATTTATTATGAAAAAGTGGTCAGGGATTGCACTTCTACTCGTTATAATGATGAGCGTACTTGTGGCATGTGGAACCAAAGATGAAGCAGGTGGTGAGAAAACAGGTGCATCAGATACGAAGATACTTAAAATGGGAACTTCAGCAGATTATCCCCCATTCGAATATGTCGACACAGCAGTAAGTGATGAAATCATCGGTTTTGATATTGATTTGGCAAAAATGGTTGCCAAAGAACTAGGTTATGAATTAGAAATTGAAGACATGGATTTCAATGGTTTAATTCCCGCGCTCCAAGCAAAAAGCATTGATATGGTCGTTGCAGGTATGGATGGCAACAATGAAGAACGTAAAAAAGTAATTGATTTCTCAACTGCTTATTTTACAGCTACAAATCTAGTTATTACGATGAAGGACAGCAACATCAATAGCGCGGAAGATCTAAAAGGCAAAAAAATTGGTGCTCAAACGGCATCTGTTCAAGAAAAAGGTGCGAAATCACTTGAAGAACAATATGGTTACTCTGTTGAAAGCCGTGACCGCGTACCGGATCTTTT
Organism: Sporosarcina sp. FSL K6-1540; assembly: GCF_038620285.1. NCBI lineage: Bacteria > Bacillati > Bacillota > Bacilli > Caryophanales > Caryophanaceae > Sporosarcina > Sporosarcina sp. FSL K6-1540. The sequence goes on along the minus strand of NZ_CP152018.1, from coordinate 3,615,577 downwards.
CCAAGAAATCAAATCTGGTCATCTTGATGCAATCGTCATTGCAGATGTAGTGGCAAATGGCTATATCGAGTCAAATAAGGAACTGTCTAGCTTTGAACTTCCAGAGGAGCACAAATTAGGTTTATCAATGGCTTTCCAAAAAGACAGCGATTTAACTGCTGAATTTGACCGTGTCCTCAAGGAATTACAGGATAAAGGTGAAGTAGAGAAATTAGTTTTGAAATGGTTCAGTAACTAATTCATTCGGGAAAGAAAGGGATGTTAGCCCATGAATTTAGACTTTTCCCAAATTGCCCCCTCAATTCCTTATATTCTACAAGGAATTGGGGTCACTCTGAAAATTGTCGGCGTTGCAGCAATTATAGGTTTTGTAATCGGAATTCTTTTAGCGTTATGTAAAATTGGGAGATTTAAAGGACTAAAATGGTTTGCGGACATCTATACGTCCATTTTCCGTGGAACCCCATTGATTCTCCAACTTCTTTTAATCTATTATGGTACCCCACAGTTATTCGATATTAAAGTCACTGCATATACTGCAGCTGTCTTGGCATTCGGTTTTAATTCGGGCGCATACATTTCTGAAATTATTAGAGCCGGTATTTTAGCTGTAGATAAAGGGCAACTGGAAGCTTCAATGGCCCTCGGCATCCCTTATAAGAAAATGATGATGGATATTGTTTTACCGCAAGCTTTGAAAAACATCTTACCTGCTTTGATGAATGAATTTATTACCTTAACGAAGGAATCTGCGATTGTCACCGTCATTGGTGTAACAGATATTATGAGAAGATCGTATATCGTAGGCGGCAATACTTATCGTTATTTTGAATCGCTAATCTTCGCGGGTGTTATCTATTATCTGATGGTAATTGTTTTAACACTGATTGGTAAAGCGGTTGAAAGGAGGATGAGACGAAGTGATTAAAATTCAGGATCTTCGTAAAAACTTCGGAAAAGTTGAAGTGTTAAAAGGGATTTCAACCACCATTCAAAAAGGGGAAATCATTGCAATTATTGGTCCTTCAGGTTCTGGAAAATCGACATTTCTTCGTTGCATTAATTTACTTGAAACACCTACAAGCGGACATATATGGGTGAATGAAGCTGAAGTAACAAATCCCAAGGTCAATATTATGAAGGTGAGAGAGCAAGTTGGAATGGTATTTCAACAATTTAACCTCTTCCCCCATAAGACTGTTCTTGAAAACATTATCTATGCACCGATGATGGTCAAAGGAACTTCTAAGGATGTAGCAGAAGAACAGGGACGAGAATTATTAAAAAAGGTAGGACTCGCTGAAAAAGAGAACGAACATCCAGTTCGATTATCGGGCGGACAAAAACAACGTGTAGCCATTGCAAGAGCTTTGGCAATGTCACCCGAAATGATGTTGTTCGATGAGCCAACTTCTGCCCTTGACCCTGAAATGGTGAAGGAAGTACTGGAAGTTATTAAATCGTTAGCACTTACCGGTATGACGATGGCGATTGTAACCCATGAAATGGGATTTGCGCGAGAAGTCGCAGATCGCGTGTTATTTTTGGACGATGGGCAATTAGTTGAAGACGCCCCCCCTGCCGCATTCTTTTCTGCACCAAAAAGTCAACGTGCACAAGACTTTTTAGAGAAGATATTATGATTGTATTAAACTAAAAAACCCAGTAACTCTGTCGATTAATTTCGCCTGAGTTGCTGGGGCTTTAGTTATTTACCTCGTTAAAATTGCATATCCACTTTACACCGAGTCAAATAAATGCCACTTAGATAGTAAAACTCTAAGTGACACGCTTTATATATTATTCAACTGTTCCAAGTTCTATGTTTGACTATCTGTATTCACTGACGACTCTTTTTCGGCGATACAAGAGCGTATCTTTCCCATTTCCTACTCTTCCATCGGTAATACATAATAATAGCACGCGTCCATTCATCTACAGTAATCGCTAGCCATACTCCAACGAGTCCAAGGTTTAATTCGAACACTAGAAAATAGCCTAATGGCAAACTCATCGCTACCATTGAAAAAGAACCAATGATAACCGGATATTTTGCATCTCCAGCTGCACGCAATGAGGAGATAATAACAATGTTCAACGTACGCCCGGTTTCTAGTAAAATACTAAGAAGTAAAACGGATGCCCCTATTTCAATGATTTCAGTGTTATCAGTAAACAACCTCATCAATGGATAGCGGAATATGATAACGAGTGTCACCATACATAACGTAAACAGAAATGCCCATTTGACACTTGTCCAAACACTCGTATATGCCTCGTCTTGCTCGTTTCCGCCAACAAACCTTCCAACAATAATCGCCGTTCCCATACCAATCGCAATCGCGAATAAATACGTAAACATTGATATGTTCACAGCATATTGTCTTGCTGCTAATGATTCCGCTCCTAAGTAAGTTACATAGTATAAGAAGACAATTTGACACCCTTGATACATCACCTGTTCGAATGCGGATGGAATGCCTATCTGTAATATTTTACGAATATATTCTTTTGACAATGTAATATAATAGCGGAACTCTACACGGTATTCCATTACTCGATAAAGTATCCAAAAGAAAACAATCAATGCAAGCAAGCGACTGACAACAGAAGAAATTGCTGCACCCTGTACCCCTAACTCTGGAAAACCAAAATTCCCGAAAATTAGTGCATAGTTGCCGACTACGTGAACAATGTTCATACCTAATGAAACAAACATCGTTTGTTTTGTAAAGCCATGTACACGAATAATCGCTGATAACGAATTAATAATAGCTTGTAAGAAAATCGCTCCGCCCACAATGATTAAATATTTTGAAGCATGCTCCAGTACATCGCCTTGTAAATTCATAGCAATCATCATGTTTTTTGAAAATATAACGAAAATAACACTCATAAGAAGACCGACAATTAAATTTAATGTAACCGCTAATGCTGAAATTTTGGATGCTTCAAGATACCTTTTCGAGCCGAGATATTGTGATACAACAATTGCCGCCCCGTTCCCAACAACTTCTAGGATGAGAATGGCAATATGAACATACTGATTTGCCGCCCCTACACCTGACACAGCATCATCTGACAATGCACTCAACATGAATGTATCCGCGATACCCATCAACATAAAAAGAAAGACTTCTAAAAAAATTGGCCATGTTAAATGAAATAAATTCAGTTTTTTGTCTGGTCTTTTTGCAGTTTCGGCTGATGCCATTACTACACTTCCCTTCTTTATCCAATTACATTCAAAGTATCTTACCATAAACCTTGAATGTAAACTATAAAGAATGTATGTTAATCGCTTTCATTTTTTCTGCAACAAAGCTATGTATAAACTGCGGAAATTTCACCGCAATTAAAAAAGTCTTCAATCAGTGGGGATTCTTCATCCTCCACTGATTGTTAGCATAACCATACGGGCTATTACGATTAGTTGACTCTCCACTTATTCTTCTCGTGTTTGAAGTGGGAATCTTACTGCCCGTTAATGCGGGATAAAACTTATTTAGGCCACCCCATCGATGTCTGGCCCTATTCAAGAAATGTTTCATAAGCCAATTGGATCACCTGTTCAAACAATTTGGTTCCGTGTTGGCGGACCCCCATTACTCACTACACCTTCTTTAAAATCTTCACTTCAAATCCTTTAAATAAACGCCATATATTTTCCATGGATTAAAGTCTAGTTTTTTATAAAAGTCCACTAAAATTGTCCAATCAATAATGATAGTTTCAGTGTTTCGTTCTTGTAAATAAGCTATTGCTGCTTGAACAATCGCTAATCCGTACCCTTGCTTTTGTTCATTCGCATCAATCCCTAATGGACCAATCCCACCGACCTCTTGTTCAAAAAGGGGACTCCAATAAATATTTTGTGCAATGAATGGCGAGTGGCTATCATTTATTCTACAAAAACCTATGATTTGACCTTTCTTTTTGACGACAACAAATTCTCGTCCATCCCCATTCATTTCAAAGTACTTCATCGTTTCATAGACCCATCTTCCGGGAAAACATCTTTCTAGAAATAAAATTAGATCAACTTCTTCCTCCTTTTTAAGGATTGTAAATACAACTGAATTATCAACAGGTAAGTCATATTTTTTATCCAGGTGATTAATCAAGTCATATGTGTCTACTCTTTTAGTGTAGCCATGTTTTTTCGCCAACTTTTGAGCATTCTTATATTGATCCGGTATACCCGAGAAATAGTGAAAGGGGTCACCACCCAATTGCATCTCCTCAACACCATTTCCTTTTAATTGTGCTTCTGCACGTTTAAGAAGCTTTGTTCCAAGCCCTTTCCCCCGGTGTGCACTGTCTATTAATAACACTTGGATCCACCCCCTTTTAGGATCCATTTTCACGTCTATTGTTTCTTGCCATCGTTTAGCAACTACAAATCCAATCACATGGTCTTGATCATCTACTGCGATATAAGAACCTTCATAGCTAACGTTCACGTCATTGAAACTATTCTGTATAAACAGCTCTTTACGCATCGGAAAATCTACGGCTAATTCTTTATTCCATAACTCTACTAGCTCTTCTAATCTATCGCGTTTCCAAGCAATGATTTTCATCTAGACCCCTCCACTACTGTAATGGTTATTCCTTTCCGAACGTTTCTTCCATTCGTTTAATCGGATCATCCATCATCTCCTCTCCCCATTCGACAACTTGATCCGCCTTTAGAAGTTCCTGTTTCAATTCTTCATAATCTACATTTTGGACAGCTATTTCATGTTTATAGGCAAGAGCTGCCGCCGTTCCTGCTGTCTGCCCAAGAATCATAAATATCGGCTCCATTCGAATCGAACCATAAGCAATATGTGAACTTGATAAGCAAACGGGAACAAGTAAATTCGTACATTCCTCAAACTTTGGACGAATGGAACGATACGAAATCGCATAAGGAGCAATTGGTACTTGAACATCTCCCTCATTCACACACCTGCCATCAATCACGACACGTCGGCAGTTATGAGAATCCATATGGAATGATGCCAAACCGATCGGATCATCAACAAATGTCTGCTTTAGACAATTATGATCTGTCATGACATAATCAGAAATCATTCTTCTTCCTTCACGGATATACAACTGATGTGGCCAGTTTCCCGTTTTTTCAAATTCATCTTTCGGTAATCCCCAGGCAGCTACTTCCTCACGGATTTCTACTGGTACACGTAAATCATTAGCTAAAAAGTACAACATCCCCAAATCATAATTCAAATGATCTTGAAAAATCTCCTCACGTCTATGATAACTACCTTCAGGCCAGTCATAATTCATCCCAAGATTGTCCGTCGAAATGGCGCCATAATTATTTAAATCGGATTTTCCGTTTGGCAACATCGTGTGAAGGTTCATCGCATCCCAAACACCCGCTTGAATATAACGAAGTAGAAGCTGATATCGATCTGATTCATAATGTGATGGCTTTGGAAATGGAATACGATTCTTTCGTTCCTTCGTCAAGCAAATCCGGAAATTATACGCTTGAATTCGATGATCTCCTTGCCCTTGATAACCTAACTGTTTGGGATCATCTTCTGTAATTCCCGGCAACAAACCACTCTCTGCCTCCCCCTCCACAACATAAGGATCAATCCACTTTTCAAATTTATGATGCGGTGCTCCAAATTGGACGCCATTATAAATCTCTTGATACGTTGCATTTGATTCTCGTCCAACAAAATAACTAACATCTGATTTAGCTAATAAATCACCTTCATAACTACAATCCATAAAGACTTTCCCTTTATAGCGAGACCCATTTTCCATTATAATTTCAATGATTGCCCCATTCTCTTTACTTACCTCTGCTAGATGTTGGTTTAAATAAACCGGGATATCATAATCTTTCATCCATTTATCAAATACATACTGAGCCGCCTTCGGTTCGAATTTCCATTGTTTCTCTTTTCGGTAGTACTTCGCTATTTCATTATAAAATTCTCTTGAAAGACCACCAACAGCATTTTCAGCGCCAAGATCTGTAGCTCCTAATCCGCTCGCAGTCATCCCACCAATATTTCTGCTAAACTCAATGATTGCTACAGTGAGACCCATTCTTGTCGCTTGAATAGCTGCCGTTATTCCCGCTGGTGTTCCTCCGTATATAATCAGGTTTTTTTCAATTAACGTTGGCTTGTTGACTTTTTTTGTTGGTACATAATAATGCAGATTACTAAAATCCATAAGTAAAACCTCCGTAGATTCTGTTAGGCTTTATTGTTCTTCTTTTAATGCCCATGCAGTTGAATAAATCTCGGTTCCTTTTTTTAAATAATAGAAGTAGATCGACATCATTTCTTTTGTTGTAAATGATTTAAAATTATCCTTTGTCTGAATGACAAGTAATGATTCAGTCTCCGTCATATCCAGCTTCGCCAAATGCTCATATACATCGCGTAAATAGGAAGGTATCTTTAATTGACTCATCGGCTCACGGACTTTTTCTGGATCCACTACTCGAGCAGGAAAAAGTGGTGCATTCCACTTCGTATGCTGTGATAAAAGTTTTTCTAATTCGAGCAGCATCTCATGAAATGCTGCTTTATCCTCATTAAAAACAGTGAAATATTCTTCTGCAATCACTTCATATTTTTCACCCCAGGCAATCCTTGTGTATACGTAATTATTAAAATGGTGAATCCATTTCCAGGGGTAGTTAACTTCTAGCTCTGGATAGTGTTGTTTTTGATGCGTTGGTACAATTAAATTTAATACACCGTTTATAGTCAATTGTTTATAATCATGTAAATCTTGCTGTATTCTCATAAGAAGTGGCGGGAATAGCTCCGTTAACATAAAATGATCACTATAGTACTCAAGAACTGTTAACGATTTCCCGCATTTTTTCGTTTGCTCATTCCAGTCTTGCAATGTTTGATAGGCTCTAACTTGCCTAGAATCACTTGAATTTATGGCTGATGAATAATCCCTTCCCCAATAGGCATATAACGCATCGACTTGATTAGATGCTTCTGTTTGTTTTTCCCTTTCCAGCATGTTCCAAGACAACCCAGCATTGTACACAATATATTCTACTTCTACGTGTAATCCTTCTTTATCAAGCGCTTCTTTCATTTTTTCAGTAAATCGAATATATGTCGGTAAAAATCCACTCGCGTTTTTCTCGTCAATTCCGATATCTTCAGGCCACAACGATATTCTAGTAATCACTTTGTTTTCCAAACAGATAGCGACTATTTTTTGAATGACTTTATCCTGAAGATATGTATTTTCAGCAAAGAACTTTAGTTTCTCTTCTTGCTTGAGCATATTCTCGTTCGTATCCTTTTGTATCTCTCTAAGCAAGTAACTTAAACTATGACCGCCTAACGTCACTTGAACATCTCTTTTACGTAACGCAGAAGTTACGTATGATTTAACCTCATTCCATAAGAAGAACGTGAAGAAATATTCATTTTGTCCGTTTTTAACTCCCCAATCTATGAGGGTATTGATATAGCCCGGATCATTAATGGTTTCAATAATATTTCCACGTCTAGCAAACATCGGTTCATGGATATATAGTTCTTCTTTCTTTGGTGAATGAGAGTTAACGATTGTTTCTTTGTCCAAATCAATCCACTGGTAACCAAACTGCTTTTTACAATACATATAAACACCATAGAGAATAGAACGGGGCTCATTCCCAATAATCCACATATCATGCTCTGATCTAATCAATGCAAAACCATCATCATTTAGTATGATTGTTTTTCTCATATCCTTCAAAGAATGATATTCGTTTGTTGTTAGCAGGATAACTCTATTCATGTTTTTATTAAGTGCAGTGAATTCCGCCTGGGCATCGATTGTACTTTCATGTCCTGCTTCTCTCATTAACCTTCTTAACTCTTCAACAGCGAACAAAACCGTTTCGTGATTATTCCAGTAAATAATTTTGTCTATGATTAACAACACCTTTCTTAAATATAGAAGTTGAAATAAAGATTCCCTTCAAATCCGCTACGGCGCTAGGGGATGTCTCCCGCACTCCCCCTTGTAAAGCGCCTTCACTCAGTTGATATAGTTATTCATTTGTTCAATATATAATGGAAGGTTTTACCCCTTTTCCATCAAACAACAAAAGGACACTACAGCTTCCTATCATAATTGACGAAAACTAGTGCCCTTATTGACATTTTAATTCACTTAATGCTCCCTGCCGTCATTCCTTCTATAAATTTCTTTTGGGCAAAGAAAAATATTATCAATAATGGTATTGTAGCTAATGTTGTTGCACTCATTAAGTGATGCCATGCTGTACCTGTCTCATCAGTAAATAGTGATAATCCTATAGGCAGTGTCATGAGTTCCCGTGAATTTATGAATATCAGAGGATACAAAAATTCATCCCAATTTGCCAAAAATGTAAATATAGTTAATGTTGATAGAGCTGGTACAGATAATGGCAACATAATTCTCCAATAAACCTTAAACTTTGAACAACCATCGATTATCGCTGCCTCTTCTAATTCTTTTGGTATCATAATAAAAAATTGTCGCATTAAAAAAATACCAAATGCACCTGAAGCACCAAATGTAGGCAGTAAAATTAATGGAAGGTGAGTGTTGATAAGTCCAAGTTCTCGCATGAATAAAAATAATGGAATAATAGTCACTTCTGCTGGGATCATTAGTACACTTAATAACAATAGAAAAATTACATTCCTGCCCATAAATTTTATTCTAGCAAAAGCATACCCTGCCATTGAAGAGAACAGCAAAACCAGAAGTGTTACTAATATAGAGATATAAATACTATTCCAGTATTGCTTCAAAAAAGTTGAATTACCTAATACTTCAGCATAATTTGCCCATCTTATCGGATTAGGTAGGAATTGTGTGAACGTTTTGGCGGGTTCTTTTAATGAGGTTGCAATCATCCATAATAAAGGACCGATCATTAAAGATGTTATTATCAAAAGCGTAAAATACTTAAACAGATTTCTTCCTTTATTCCTCATAGAAAACCCACCTCTTCCTAACAATCCAAGATAGAATAGTAAATGCTAATAAGATAAAGAACAACACAAATGCTAAAGCTGAAGCATAGCCCATATCGAAATGTTTAAAAGCAGTTTCCCAAATATAGTAAACCAGGACTTTAGTGCTATCGACTGGCCCTCCGCGGGTCATGACGTAGATTTGTCCAAAAACTTTCATAGCACCAATTGTAGTAATAATCATAGTTAAAAATACTGTCGGAGTAATTAATGGTAATGTTACGCTTCTAAATTTCCTGAAATTAGATGCACCATCAAGCTCAGATGCTTCATATAATTCTATCGGAACTTGTTGCATTGCCGTTAAAAATAAGATCATATTTAGTCCAACATTTTTAAGCACACTTACAAAAATAACTACTGGTAAAGCAGTTGATACACTTAAAAGCCATGAAGGTCCTTCTATACCAATTAAAGCTAACATTTGATTAATAAATCCTAATTCAGAAGCCAATAAATACTTCCAGACAATCGACCAGACTATTAAAGAAGTCACTACCGGAACAAATATAGCAGTTCTAAATAAGCCAATCCCAAAGAACTTTGTTTTTAACAAAGATGCTAAAAACATAGCCAGTATTATGTTAAAAGGGACCAACCCTAAACTAAATAATAATGTATTAACTAAGGATTTAATAAATGTAGGATCATGAACCAGCGTTTCGTAGTTTTTTAAGCCTATAAAATTTTCTTCTCCTAGTAGTGGCCAGTCATTCAAACTAATAAAAAAAGCATATAGCAAAGGTCCAAACATAAATATTGTAAATCCAATTAACATAGGCGAGACAAATAACCAACCTGCTATATTGTCACTCCATTTAGAACTAAGTCTTTTTCCTTTGGTGATGTGTCTAAGCATTTTATCTCACCCTCAATAATCATTCTATTTTTTCGTAAACCGTGAAATCGTTTCAAAAATAGACTCTACTGTACTACCAATTGTTACCGCGCCTAGCATAATTGCATTGATACCTATTTCTTGAAGAATAACCATATCATCCGGTACAAGATTTTTTTGAGAAGGTATAATAAGCGGTAGCTTTGTATTATCCCTATAACTTTTATAAGTAATAAAGTCTTCAAAGTTCATCGGAAGTCCGTAGTCTTCCTTTCTCACGATTGACAGTTCAACTGCCTGGATGTTAAATGACTCAATAATCCGCACCTGTTCGAAACAAAAATTATCATTGACCGCTACTGTACGTTCCAAGTCATTCTGAAGTAGCATTTTCGACCCAATATCTTTTGCATATAGTGAATAATAGTCAAATCCTAAATTTTTTAACTGTTTCGTATTTGTGCCAAGTACCTTTTCAATTTCATCACCAATAACTAAACCTATTGGTCCACTAAATTTTCGTCTTACTTCTTCAAATATCTCAAAATAATGCTCTATATCTTTAAATTCATTCCGACTAGCCCGATGAGAAACATTAATATGAAATTTAAGTCCATCTACTCCTGCATCTATAGCTGCTTGCGCTAAATCTATACGATTCTCTGGAAGGCTAGCAATTATAGATATTTCCTTACGAAATAACATCTTTTTTAATGTTGTTTCCATTTCCAATATCCCCCTTTATAAGATTAAAAGTAACGGATTAGAAACCGTTACTTTTAATCTTGTAACTTTTCTCACTTTAATAAAGGTTTTATATCTTTTTCCATTTGCTCAAGTATTATAGTTGGAGTTTCCATTTGTGCAAACAGCTTATCAATACCTTTGATAATTTCACTTTCGATTTTTGTCCAGTCTTCATGTAATGGATACGTATAACCATGGTTCATCTGATCAATCATGGCCAACTGAATAGATTCTCTTGAAGGGTTATTAGGGATATTAATAAATTCATCGGATTCTAGTACACTTTTTCTTGCTGGAACAAAGAATACAGACTGTGCCTGAATACCTTCTTTACTAGCCAAGAACTTCAATAATACCTTTGCCTCTTCTGGATGCTTACTACCCTCGAATGCAACAATTCCCGCTTGCCCAAGTAATGGAGCCCTTCCTTCAGGACCTTTAGGAAGTGGGGCAATATCCCATTCGAAGTCAGTAATCTCTCTTGCATTTGTCATATAGCTATACATTGCGGAGTACATACCAACTTTTCCACCTTCATATTCAATATTCTCACCTGGTGGTACATGTGACTTATCCTCAAACATCATTCGATTCAGCATTTCAAAGGTCTTAATGCCTTCTGTAGAATTCCACTTAAACTCTTTCATATCATCGGAAAAGATTGACCCTCCATATGAGATTGTATGAGAAGGTAACGTTGCAAAGTTAGTCCATTCCCTAAATAATCTTGCGCCATAAGTTCTATTGATTCCTTCACCCGCTGATAATGCTTTAGCAGCTTCCTCAAATTGTTCCCATGTCCATTCATCTTTCATAGCCAGTTCAGTCGGTGTTTCTAATCCAGCCTTTTCAAACATTGTTTTGTTATAGTATAAAATCATAGGTGGTGTAGAAAACGGTAACCCTAATAACTTTCCGTCATGTTTCCATAATTCCAATGTCGACGGAATAAAATCATTCATATTAAAGTCGTCATCCTTACTAAACTCTGAAATATCACTTAAAATATCATTCTTGGTAAATTGAGAGACCATTGCTTCGGAAACCCAACCTACGTCTGGTAATTCACTTCCTGCAGCAAGTACTGACATCTTTTGCTGATAGTCTGGAAACGGAATAAGATCAATTTTCACTTTAATGTTTGGATTTTCATCATAAAACCCTTTTAGAACTTCCTCATACATTTCTGCGTGTTGATCATTTCCCCATATTGAAAACGTCAATTCAACATCCTCTTTTTTATCATCACTTTTAGCTGTTCCATCATCTTTACTCTGGTCTTTTGAATCTTCTTTACTACATGCTGCAAGAAAAATCAATACAAGACTGAAAAAAATCAATAAATACTTTTTCATATCCCTGCCCCCTTTTCTTATTCTCATAATACCAATAATGTAAGCGCTTCATAATCGGTTAGTATTAAGAAATGGTTTGTAATGTTAAGATTATTCAAATCTTTTGCCTATATTGATAAGGAGTCTTCCCAACTATTTTTTTAAAGACCACTGAAAAATGTTTCGAGTTCACATAACCAACTAAATGTGCAATATCATATATTTTAAGTTGAGTTTGAGTTAATAATTCTTTGGATTTTTCTATTCTTTGCTGCATTATGTACTCGGATAATTTTATATTTGTTTTTTGTTTAAACAGTTGACTAATATAATTTGGATGAAGATTTAACGTATTTGAAATGAAATTTAAAGTTATCTCTTTTTCTAAGTTCCGATTGATTACATCTTTAATTTTACTTATATTCACAGATTCACCTGGGTTAATAATATCGTAATTACTAGTACGCTCTTTATCTATATTTTGGAGAGTACTTGCAAGTTCGCTTCGACTTATTGGTTTTAACAAATAATCCTTCACTCCTAACTTTAAAGCCTCCCTTACATAAATAAAATCGTCATGACCACTGATTACGATTACCGATACTAACGGATGTCTCTTTTTAAAATACGATATAAAATCAATACCATTCATTTCAGGCATTCTAATGTCTGTAATCACAAGATCAGGTATTTCTATATTTGCAATTTCAAGAGCTTCGTAACCATTAGATGCTTCCCACATAACCTTATAACCGGTTATAACATCCTCCAGTAACTTCTTTATCCCTTTCCTTATTACTTTTTCGTCATCCACTAACAGGACATTTTTCAACCTCATTACCTACTTTCTAATGATAATATCTACCTGGGTACCTATTCCTACTTCCGATGAAATAAGCAACATACTATTAGGTCCATGAATAAGTCTTAACCGCCTGTTGATATTCACTAATGCAATACCATTTTTAACGCTTTCAGGATGTTCCCCATAATCTTTATTCATTAAAGTAGATTTTAGTGATTCTTTTATTTTTAATAGGTTGCAGTTGTCTATCCCGGTACCATTATCACAAACTGATATAGTAAGTGCGGATCCTTCCATTTTAACTTTCACAAATATCTCAACCCTTTTGACCGTTTTACTGTAACCATGCATTATCGAGTTTTCAATTATTGGTTGAATTATATATTTTGGTACTAGATGATCCAGAATCTCATCTTCCAAATCCCAATGAACGTCAAGTGCATCCTCTAATCTATTCTTCATAATGCTTACATAGGTTTTCGCAAATATTATTTCTTCTTGCAAAGGGATCTGTTGTTCTTCATTTTTTAAACGATATCTAATTAATTTTCCTAATTCGGCAATCATGTCTGAAATTTCAAACTGATCATTATTTATGGCCTTCATGTTAATTGATTCTAGTGTATTAAAGATAAAATGTGGGTCCATTTGGGATTGTAACGCTTTATATTCAGCTTCCGAGTTTCTCAAATTTATTTCATACACTTCCGCAACCAAATAATCTATATCAGATAACATTCCATCATAAGCAACATGTAATTCTACTAATTCATTTTTAGATTGGATACTACTACTATTTGCCAACTTATTTTCTTGAAACCATCTAATTCGTGTTTTTAATAACTCCAATGGTTTTAGTAGATAGTTCGTCATATAGTAAGAGATAAGTAAAGAAATAAGTAAACAAAATCCAATTAATAAAAGCAAAATGTTGTTGAACTCACTGATTTCACTGTATAAATAATCTTTGGGTATAACATTACTTATTTTTAAACCAGTTTTACTTGATGTATGTGTAACACAAAAATACTCTTGATTAGATTTCTCAGTCTTAATCCAACTTTGATTTTTTTGGCAACTAGATAATAGATAATCACTTTGACTTCCTATTAATGGTTCATTATGCGTTGTGGATATTTGCCAATTCTCGCTTCCAAGTTGCTCAGTTATTTCCTTTATATACTTAGGTGCAAAGTCAATTCTTATTACTCCTAATTCATTGTGATTCTCCGGATCTCTCAGCAACCTAAGAAAACTCACATACTTTTCACTGTTATTTTTATAATAAATAGGTTTAACATCATAATATGTTATCCAACCACCTTCTTGTTCCTTAGCTTTCAGATACCATTCTTGCTCTTGTAGATTAATTTGATCTTCAATTCTGTAGTTATCCATATGACTAAATAATTGACCATTTTTTGCAAATATATGTATCCCATATATTTGATCTTTATTAAAAGTCATGCTCGATAAAAATAAAGAAAGTAATTTAACATGACTATACTTTTTATGGGTTATAGGAGTATTCATATCATATTCCCTTAAAACACCAACAAGTTCTTTGTTGTATAATATTGAGATTGTAGACCTTGATGCATCTTCTAACATTAAATCTAAATTATAATTTAGTTGTATAATCGTATTTTCAACTTTAGTAATAACTTCTTCACTTTTAGAAGACATAAATATATTCTGAACAACTATTCCAACAACTATTAGGGGAAGTAATAGTAATAAGGAAAAAGTAATGAATATCTTATTTCTTAATGACATTTTAGTTAATCCCCCTAATCTACTAATTTTGGAGTTGCCTTTAATATATCTTTACTAATGCAAAACCGGTTTCCTCCAACTTTACATCCTTTATGTTAACTACCGAGTAAACCGAATACTCATACAATAACACTGAACATTCTCCAATGCCTACCACATAAAGCAATTTAATACTTCCATTTTCTAAATGCTATCTCCTATATCCAAAAATTAAACATTAAAAGGACACTACAGCTTCCTATCATAATTGACGAAAACTAGTGCCCTTATTAGTGTCTATAACCTAATCGCCTTTTTAAATTTACTTGATTCATAGGCCGCCAATGAAACCTCTAATGATTTCAGTCCGTCATAACCTGTGATAGAAGGTTCTCTTCCTTCTTTTACACAGTTGATAAAATCATTTATTAATCCAAAGTCCATATCGTTTCCATAAAAAACATGTTGCAATGATTTTTCTCCACTGCTGAACATCCTAATATGTTCTTTTAATGCATCTACTTTCACTGTTTGCTTTGTCCCAATCACTTCAATCGTTACATCCCCCCATGTTGGGTACTCTGTAAAACGGGACCAACTTGCATCATGAGAAGCAATCACGCCGTTTTCAAATTCTAGTGTGAGAAGACCAGCATCATCAATAGCAATATCATGAAAATAGGAATCAATAATTGCATTGACCTCCGTTACTTCTACATTTAAATACCAGCGCATGATATCGACCATATGTACGGTATGATCTAATACAGCACCACCACCAGATTGTCCTTCATCAATAAACCAGTCACCAGGATTCTGCCCCCGATTGGTTGTCCGGAAAGCTATAATATCACCAAGTTCTCTGTTATCAATCATTTCTTTTACTTGTTGAATCGGTGAGCTAAAGCGTACAGGGTAAGCAATTTGCAAAATAACAGCATGATCTTTACATACCTGAATCATTTCCTTAGCATCTCTAAGATTCGTTGCAATTGGTTTTTCACAGAGGATATGTTTCTTTGCTTTCGCGGCATTTACAACCATTTCTTTGTGACGATTGTTTTCACTGCAAATAATGACAGCATCCATTTCCAATGCTAAAAATTCTGCTTGGTCACTGTAGTGGTCCGTATTATATGTTTTGGCGACTTCTTGGCCCCTTTCAATATCTTCATCAAAGATGCCCACTAACTCAACGTTCGGTAATCTCTTTACGCCATCCGCATAACTGTATGCATGCATATGTGCAAAACTCATCATGCCAACCTTCATGAATGAGCACCTCCATTGAATAGGTTACTAAAATAATTCAATCGATTAACGAGCACCTGATCTACTTTCTGAGCTGTTGCTAAAATGGCATCGACCGAATAGGCTAATGGTAGAGACGCCTTACTTCCTTGCTGAATCGGTCTCATCTGATCACTATCAAATTCTAAGATCGTTTTAATTCCGCTCCATTCAAGCTCTATTCGCTCCTGATTAGTCACTGTATATTCAATATGCGCCATTGTTCCTCCACCAAAGTCCATCAAAATAATCGTATGTACTGGAATCACAGTTTGATCCGTTTGTTTTACTTGAATACGTTGAGGCTCCCCAAGCAATGACGATAATACATATAAATCGCCCGTGAGTAATGAATTGTTTTCATATTGCTTCACCATGCGTCTAAAACGAAAAACGCCTTTAGGTTTTTCTTCTTTATCGATCAACCCTTTTACTTTTTGATAAAATGGATAGTTTTCTAAATCAAAATACACATGCCATCCTAGACTTTGATGGTCAACTGTTAATTCAGTGAATGGAATATAAACTTCATTTCCGGCATCCGCTATAATTCCCATATACTCTTCAGAAACAGGTAACACATATGTAGTATCTTCATAAGTAGTATTATTTAATTGTTCAACCGACTCTATTAGAATTACATTTTCAACTGTATTACGAAAGTCGAGTTTCTCTAAGCTAGCAAATACAATTTTCATGATTACTTTCAACTCCCTATCTCAATAGGTTTCTTAAACGATTAACCGCTTCTTCATTAGCCATTTTCGCGTCGTCATGTCCTTCATATTCAATAGATAACCAACCATCATAATTCGAATTTTTTAATCCATTTACAATATAAGCGAGATCCACTTCACCATCACCTGGAATAACCCCGATTAGTTCCACCCCTTCTGATGAACGAAAGCCACGAAGTGACTCATTTTCTACTTTTTCACGAAAATCTTTAAAATGAACATGAACAATTTCATCTTTCAACCGCTTAAATGCTTCTGTCGGCTTTTCATGGACAAGCAAAAAATTCCCCGTATCAAACGTCGATTTTACAAAAGGACTATTCACCGCCTTTATAATCTCGCTTACTTGCTTACTCTTACCGGCTAATAAGCCATGATTTTCAATAGCTAAATAGATTCCCTCTTTTTCAGCTATTTCTGCACATTTCTTCAAACCTTCTATAATCCAGGCCGATCCATTTTCATATGTTAAGTCACCTTGGATATCGCCACAAAATACGCGAACAATTGTCGTTCCAAGTTTTTTCGCAACTTGAATACCGTGTAAAACCTTTGCCACTTCTTCAGCACGTTCTTCAACTGCTTCTTTCACAAAATTATTCGTGATATCATATGCAGACACTTGTAAATTATAGCTTTTCAATGCGGTAAGTACTTCTCCGATTTCTTCGTCTTTTTCGTCCTTATTCGTCCAATAAATATCGAGCAATTCCACCCCTTCCGTTGAAATACTGCTGGCATAGTCAATGAAGTCGACAATCGACCAGTTTTCCTTCCGGATAGTGGATGCCAAGCTATACATACTTACACTAATATTCATGCGATCCCTCCACGTCGATTGACTTTCACTAACGATAAAATTCTGCTGGCCACTCTAATTCAAAACCATCTGCTCTTAGCTGATCTTGAAACTCTGATAACAACAGTTTATTTTCACGAACTGTTTTGGGATCTGTGTTGTTCTTCATACAAAATGCAACTAATGCACCGCATGCCTCCCCTATATTCCACTCTGTTGGATGAAGGCGATAGCAACCGTTTGTTATATGTGTTGTTCCAATATTTTTACTACCTGCTAACAGGTTATCTGTATCTTTCGGAATCAGCGCACCTAAAGGGATATGGAAGGGTAACGCTTTTATATCTAGATAGGTTCTCCCGGTCATACTTGGATGTAAATCGATGCTATATGAGCCAATCCCTATACGATCAACATATAACTTTCCTGTCTTCCCTTCATTAAAATCAGGTGAAACATCCTGCTCTACGATTGTGTATTCCGCTTTGATCCGTCTCGATTCCCTAATATAGGCTGCTTTTGCTAAGCCATCTTCAGTTGCGAATAGATCTTTACGAAGTTTCAACCCTGGATATCCTTTACTGCCATCAGGCAGCGGCGCTTCGGTTTGTAACCAATACAAAAGGGACAAGCTTAACTGTTTTGCTTGATAGATATGTTTCTCTTTTTCTACATCGGGCACATCGTAAATGTTACCTAAGAAATAATCACTTTGTGGCCAATTCATTAAGCTGACATCACCAGCATCGACTGGCGTATTAAACTGTTGCTTATCAAAGCTACGTCGGTATTCCCAAAGAGGGAAGCCTGTTTCTTCACGAAAAAGCGTATATTCTCTTTTCTCTTTCGTAATCGGATGTGGCGCAAAAAAGCTTAAATAGTTATCGGGCCATATAGCTGGATGGAATTCTTTCCAAAACTCGTACATCTCCGGCTTCGGTATCGTATGATTTTCTCCTAGCCGGTATTCCATACCAAGTACATATGTGAATGCTTGAATATCGTCAGAATCGGCTACTTTCATTGCATGCGGTTCATGTGTATCTGCTTTCGCTTCCGCACCTGTTACGTAATCGACAGCTGCTAACGGCAATAGATCCCCAGCTTCTGTAGCATCGATGAAATAGGGTGCAGTAACCACTTCTTCTTTTCCAGTTACAGTATTTTTATAGGTTACGCTAGTTAATGTTCTGCCATTTCTTTCAACCGAGGTAGCTACCGTGTTCAATACAATCGTAAGCTGGCTAGTTAAGACATATGGCAGGAGCATTTCATTCAATACATGTAGACTGACTCTCGGATCATGGCAAATGCTACTGACCAAACCATTCCCCGGATTAAATAGTGTTTTAGTAACTTTTACATCCATTGTTCGTAAATAAGTGTCTCGAACTTTTTTACGATAGTCTTGGTATCTCTTCGTTGAACCAAATTCTTCAATCCATTGATGTTCATCAGGCGGCACCCCTTGCGAAGTGACTTGACCACCGATCCAGTCGGTTTCTTCTGTTAACAAGACGTGTAATCCATTGGCACATGCCGATAACGCTGCTGCACAACCACCAAGTCCACCACCTATGATGACAACATCTTTATCCACCGTTTTCATTTATAAATATACTTCTTTGCCTGTTTTTGCTGACTCATAGACGGCATTCAACATTCTCATGATTTGCACACCATCAGCAACAGGTGCAATGGTTTCTTTTCCTTCTTTACAACAGTCAACGAAATGATTGATTTCGTTTTTAAAGGCTTTTTCAAAATCGAAGCTCAAATTATCAACTTGTGGTGTAACATTTAAAATCGTGTTGCTTTTCTCCGTTACCATCACTAATTTCGGTTCAATTTCTGCTCCACCTTTTTCACCAAACAATTTAACGTATAACTCATCCTCTTTGGCATGAAGTGTAAAGCTAACATCTACAAACAAAGAGGCTCCATTGTCAAACCGAATGAGTGCATTTGCTAAATCTTCCACATCATTTAATGCAGGGTCGTAATCAGCTGCTTGGTAGAACGATAGATTTTGTATATGGCTACGATTGCCTAACTTTGAATATGTATTACCACTAACTGAGACAGGTCGTGGTTTCCCCATCATATACCAACAGATGTCAATCATATGGACACCTAAATCAATAAGCGGCCCACCACCAGATTTCGACTGATCGCTAAACCAGCCACCAGGATTTCCCAGCCTTCTTAAACAGGAAGCCTTTGCGTAATAAATTTCACCAAGTTCATCTTGTTCAATAAATTGCTTGAGTAGCTTTGTATTGTCTCCATGACGTCTGACAAACCCAACTTGTAGTACTTTACCGGACTTCTTAACCGCCGCTTCGACAGCTAATGCTTGTGCAACAGTCATAGATAATGGCTTCTCAACCAAAACATGCTTACCTGCTTCCAATGCCGCAATTGCAATCACTGCATGTGTGTTATTCCAAGTACAAATACTAACCGCATCAATTTCCGGATTTTGCAATAACTCTTCATAGTTACTATATAGTTCAGTGACACTATAGCGCTCACCAACTTTGGCTAGACGCTGTTCATTGCTATCACATAACGCCACTAACTCTACTCCATCGTTTTTCATATATGGAATAATATGAAACTCGGAAATAGAACCTCCTCCAATTACACCAACTTTCAACATAGACATAACTCCCTTCTATATAATAGGAATAGTACGCGATGAAATAGTAAAATTATTCAAAATACTAATTATATAAACTGAATAAAGGCGCCTTACAAGGGATAGCCGAAGCGGATTTGATGGGAATCTTTACTTCGACTTATTAATAGTTAATAATCTTCGTCAATGTCGTTGACTTTTTATTGAACAACTCATCATAAGCAGCTGGTGCATCCTGAAAATCAACTTCATCCGTTAAAAATGATTGGACATTAATCCGCTTGTCATTTACTAAACGTAAGTACTCTGCCACATTTCTTCCCTCTGTCCAGCGAACGTAACCGTATGGATAATCGATTGCCTGTTTCTCATAAACTTGGTCATATCGTCCTGGCCCACCAGCGCGTGAAATAAGTATTTGCGCTTCCTTCGCAAACAGTAAATTTCTAGGAAAGTCCGGTTCAATGTCACCGACAATTACGACTTTTCCTTGATGTCGAATCCACTCTAAACTTTGATTTGTCAGCGATGAACCTTTACCACCCGCACATAATAGAACCGCATCTGCCCCATATTTTTTCGTACATTTCTCGATTTCGCTTTCCATCTCTTGGATAGTAGAAAAAGAACGAATACTCGTTTCTTCATGAAGCATTGCGGCTCTTTCTGCTTGATTATCGAAAGCAATCACATTATATGCAGCAGCATTGGCTATTTTAGCGATCATTTGACCAAGCAGTCCTAGGCCAATAATAACAATTGTTTCCCCGAATTCTAGTTTTGCAATCCTTAGTGCATGTATTGCAATCGCACCAATTCCTGCTAAAGCTGCTTCCTTTGCCTCCACGCCAGACGGAACCTTTGCACATAATGTCGTTGGAACTAATAGACAGTCAGAATGCCCTACATATGGAGCACCATAACAGGCAACAATATCCCCTTTTTGATAATCTTCCACACCTTCACCACACTCCATAACAACACCAACCGCACTATAGCCTAATGTGATATCTCTATCCTCACTAATTCCAATCAAGCTTAGTTCAGTCCCAGGTGAAATGACCGAGTGCAGTGTTTTAATTAATAGATAGGAAGGTTTAATCGCCGGTTTCATACACTTAACAATATGAACATTTTGATTTCTCGTGACAATTGATTTCATTTCATCCGCTCCTTACTCTTTAAACCATTTGTCTAAGTTTTCTTTCACAAAAGCATCATCATGTAAATGCGGATAATCGACATACACACGATCTATTTCCTCCGATTGATTTGGGCTTAATTTTTCTTTATCAAGTAAGCACCAACGACCTTTCAACAGCCCTTGTCTTGCCAACACTTCATTAATACCTGCAATGCTCCCTTTAAATTGATTATTCGGGTCAAAAAAAGCAGCGTTTGCATCGGTTATTTCTTGCCCTAAGGTTAATAATTCGCTTGGAATGTCCTCTTTAGATCGAATGTTTTTTATCTTATTAAACATATCTACTGTTGTTTTCGTCCAGACTGACCAATGCCCAAGTAGCCCCCCGACAATCTGTTTCTCTATCTTTTTACCGTCTACATCAATACGGTAGGTCGTTAACAAGTCATTAACGATATTGTCATCATTTCCAGTGTAAATAGCTATTTCTTCATTTCTTTTGGAATGGCAAACCGCTCGAATCACATCGTGAGATTGATATCGATTAAAAGGTGCGATCTTTATGCCATGAACATTCGGTATATCAGCAAGCTTCCTCCAAAAATCATAGGAAAGAATCCGGCCCCCTACCGCCGGCTGCAAGTAAAATCCAATAACCGGGATAATCCCAGCAATTTTTTCAGTCCGATCAAGTAGCTCTTCCTCAGAAGCGTTGTGTAAACCTCCCATACTTAGCAATCCAAGGTCATAGCCAATCGCTTTTATAAATTCCGCCTCATTAATCGCCTGTTCTATGGGACCACTAATTCCGCCAATTTTTATGAATGAATCGGGAACTAGTGCCTTCCTCATCTCTTCAATCGCAAGGGTTAATACTTTTTCAAATAAACTAAACTGCGGATCACGAATTTCAAACTGAGTTGTATGGACACCAACTGCTACCCCACCCACACCTGCATCAATATAATAGCGAGTAAGTGCGCGCTGACCGGCTTCATCTAGTTGCCGTTCTTCTGTTAGGGCTAATGGATGCGCCGGAATAACAGTTCCCTCAAGTAATTGTTTTTTCACAGCAGGATTCAACATTTAAAATGCTCCTTTTCGTTCTTGAAAATGGGTTGGTTTATTATATGTTTCTCCATTATTCACTAACCACTCTGCCGTCATATCAATCATTTGTTGAAGTGTTACTTTTGGATAGCCAAATAACCGATGCGCTTTGGAAGCATTATTTAACAATGCTGTCGGCTGTTCTTCATTGTCATATATAGGTTTCTTATCAAATCGCGTTCCAAATTCTTCAGCCAACCAACGGACTGAAATGGTCTCCGGTCCAGTCACATTCACTATTTTCGGTGGAGTATCACAATGTAGCAAGGACCGTACTGCGTATTCGTTTGCATCTCCTTGCCAAATTACGTTTACACTCCCCATTGTTAAATCAATAGTTTTACCTTCTAAAACTTGTTGAGCGATTTCTACTAACACTCCATACCTCATATCAATTGCATAATTTAGTCGAAATAGAAGCAGTGGCGTTTCATTTTTACGAGAAAAGTTTGTTAGGATACGCTCTCTCCCTAAACAAGATTGTGCATACTCACCAATCGGACTAACAGCTGTCTCTTCAGAACAATTACCACTCACCACACTCGTCAGTGGATAAATATTACCAGATGAAAATGCAACGATACGGGAATTTTTAAACTTATTTGCAATCCTACCCGGTAAATAAGCATTCATTGCCCATGTGAAATGTTCATTGCCAGCAGTTCCAAATTTATTCCCTGCCATTAAAATAATATTTTTTACATCCGGGAGTGATTGTAGTTGCTCATCATTTAGTAAATCAACAGCGATTGTTTCAATTCCAAAGTCCTCTAACTCTTCTTTTAAACTGCCATTTGAAAACCGAGAAACGCCAATCACCTTCTTATCCAAACCCGCTTCATCAATCGCCCGTTTCGTCATCTTCGCTAATGTTGGTCCCATTTTTCCACCAATACCTAAAATTAAGATATCACCATCTACTAATCTAAGATCATTGATTAGTTCTGTTGATGGTTTCGTCATAAGATCTTCAAGCTCTGCAATTGTCTTCATTTCAACACTCCCTATTTTCATTTAATAAAAACTAGTTATCTGATACTTCTAAATTGCTATTCAATAGTATTGTATGTAGACTTTCATTAAAAGACAAGTCTTATTTGAGTCCTTTTATGTCGAATTTCTTTTATCATGCATTAGCGCTGTTATTTCTCATTTTTGACAGAATTACTAGAAGAAAGTATTATAAACAAAACATTAGGTTAAGAGACACTATCCCGTTATTTCACTTTTCTACAACGATAAGGAGGGAACTATTTATGCATAGAAAGAATAATGTACAAGATAATTCAGATATTAATATCGGTATCATCGGGCCAAAAGCACTTGTCGATCAAACACGGGAAACACTGAAAACGTTTCCAAACTTTAAACCTGTTTTTCGAATCATCGAACCTACTAGTCTTATCACAGAAATAACTAGGGAATTAATGAACGATGTCGAAGTATTAATGTTTACTGAATATCACTCATATAACATCGTCAAACAAGTTGTCGATTTTATAATCCCTGTGCATCATATGCCCTTAATGGGCACTGGACTTTACAGGTCATTATTTATCATTAAAAGTAGGTACAGTTTAAAATGCCTGTCCATTGATACAGTTGAAGAAAAGTATGTTGAACAAATTTTATCAGAACTTGAAGAAGTTAATTATGAACTTCTTATCTATAAAAACCCTTTACAAAGTACAATCATTGAGGAAATAGTACAATTCCATATTGGCAATTATCAGGACTATAATGCAATTGCACTTACAGGGATTCAGGACGTAGCGATTCAATTATCTGCTCGCCATATTCCCCATGAATGGGTAACACCTACTCAACAGGACATGATCGTTTCTTTGGAACGAGCCCTCTTAGCAACGAATACACGCAGAAATAAAGAATCGCAAATTGTTTTCGGTTTAATTAATATAGATAATTTCAAAGGCGTAACGGAAAAGTATTCTTCTGAGCATGATGTTCAATTATTAAAATTAACTATCCAACAAATGCTACTTGATTATATTAAACTGCTTGATGGGCATCTAATCAATTTAGGTGGAGAAGAATATTCATTCATTACCACCCGCGGTATTTTCGAACGTGAAACAAGGGGCTATAAATTCATTCCCTTACTCCAAGATATTAAAAATGAACTTGGCATTACGATAAGTCTTGGTGTCGGCTTTGGCCGTACCGCTGCCGAAGCAGGCAATCACGCACGATTAGCGCTCCGTCAATCAAAAGATTTAGGTGGAAACGTTTGCTATATTGTTCGTGAAGATCGCAGTGTCTTGGGGCCTGTCGATATAACAAGCCATAAACAATATGAAAGATATAATTTAGCCATTACAGACCCACATTTGTTAGATAAAGCTGAAAAGGCCGGGATGTCAGCTTCCTATATGACAAAATTAATGGCACGCGTTTCTAGGCATAAAAAAATTGATTATACTGCCCAAGAATTAGCTTCGACATTAAATGTAACCATTAGGAGCGCCAACCGAATTCTATTAAAATGGATGGATGCTGAACTGGTTGATATTGTTGGCGAAGAAAAATTATCGCACAAAGGAAGGCCCCGTCGTATTTATCGACTAAGCTTTATTGAGGAAGAGCAAAGATAACAAACAACTTTATAAGTCGATGGGAAAATCACTGTATTTTTCATCGGCTTTCATTTGACTACTAAAACCTCAGCTCTGAAAGATATAGTATTTTCACTGTTTGTTAAATAATTATTGTTTTTCTATAATGACTACTTTCGTTAGCCGCCTCAACGAAACGGATAACCTCTTTTGTTTCACTTAAAGGAACCCTCGAAATTCCATCGTGAAAAAAATCCATAATTTGCTCCAATAAACTAGCGTAATAAGGTTTTTGGTATAAATTAATATCGACATATTCAGTACCATTCTCAAAGTGAATCAATGCGCCAAACTGAGCGTTTCCTTTTCGATTACCTCTAACCGTTCCTATACGCCCATCCTTCCAAACACCTGTAATAACGTCATGTTCTTTGTCTGTTATGGTCGTTACCGACTTTGCGCCTTGACCTAGAATAGTAAACAGCATCTCTATCATATGAATCCCATACCCAAAAAAGCCTTGTTGTTTATCCAGTAGTTCCATGGGTCCAAAACAATCAGCACCTATAACTCTTCCTCTATCCGAAATTCTAAGAACGTTTGTTAAATTTTCTGCATAACGTAGCGCAGATGTACTCATAATGGGTGTCTGATTGCCCTCAGCTAATTGAATCATTGCGATAGCAACTTTTGAACTTAGACTAAAAGGTTTATCGATAAAAACAGGTTTTTTAAACGCAACAAGCTTTTGTAATTGCTCATGATGCACTGTCCCATCGACTGATTCCAACAAAATCGCATCACTTTCATGCGCAACTTCCTCAATAGAATCCACGATTTCAACATCAAAGCTATCCCTGAGTTCTCTAGTAAAGCCGTCAATCCGGGACATGCTAAGCTCGAAATTAGGTGATCCTCCTGGAAAAGCAATCACTACTTTTCCACCTTGCACATGGTATCTTTCACTCGGATCATTTAATAACTTGGTAAATGCCAACACATGCGATGTATCTAGCCCAATAATGCCGATTTTCAAAGTACAAACGGTATCCTCCACTCCTTTCTAATCATTTTTACCTATATAAGTTGAACAAATGAATACCTTATATACACTGAGCGAAGACGCTTTACAAGAGGCAGCTAAATCTCTAAGACTAGCGGCGAAACTGCTTGGCTTATGACAGAAGGCATCCTCTAGAGCCGAAGCTTATTCAGTGGGACAGTTTATTTCAATCCTGACATTTGAATTCCTTCCGTAAAGTAACGCTGGAAGAATAGGAATATGAGGAAAGTCGGTATAAAAGAAACTGTCGAACCAGCCATTTCAATACCAAAGTTCCCTTCTTTCCCAAGCATTGAAGCTAAACCAAGCGTCACTGGGAACATTTTCTCTTGTGTTAAGTAAATCAGTGGTTGGAATAAATCATTCCAGTTTGAAATAAATGAAAATGTTCCCACTGTAGCTACAACAGGTATCGAAAGTGGCAAAATGACTTTGAAAAATATTTGTATATCATTCGCCCCGTCAATATATGCAGCTTCTTCCAAATCATTCGGTATATTTTGTAGAAATTGTCTAACTAAAAATACACCCATAATTCCCCATAACTCTGGAACAATCAATGCCCAATAAGTATTTATCCAACCGAAATCAGAGAACATAATGAATTTAGGTATAATTAATAGTTGCTGCGGAATCATGATAACTGCCATGAAAACCCAAAATACGATTTCTCGTCCTGGGAATTTCTTCTTCGCAAAAATATAGCCTAAAACCGCACAAAATATCATTTGACTCGCTACTGGAATGACGGTAATAATAACAGAGTTGAAAATCCATCTGATAAATATTCCGTCTCTCATTATATATAAATAGTTTTTCATTGTAGGATGGTCCGGTATCCAGAATAATGGATCTAATTGTGCATATTGAACATCCTTAAAAGATCCTAAAATCATAATAAGAAACGGCAATAGAAAACAAAATCCCAAAACAATTAACGCTATATACGAGATCATTTTTTTAAGCATTTTTTCAATCTCCTTTCTGCGGTCATCTACACATTAGTAATTATTCGATTCTTGTCCTAGATATTTTCTCTGTATAAGCGAGATAACTAGGATAATAAAAAATAATACATAAGAAAGTACAGCTGCATAACTTAAGTTAAGACTTGTAAATCCTTGTTCATACAAATAATATACAATGGTTGTCGTAGCATAATTCGGACCTCCACCTGTTAATAAATAAGCTGAATCGAAAATTTGGAACGAACCGATTGTTGTTGTTATTGCGACAAAAAAGTGAATGGGCTTTAATAATGGAAATGTTATCGTCCAAAATATTTTAAATGATGATGCCCCATCAATTCGTGCCGCCTCATACAATTGTCGATCAATCGACTGAAGTCCAGCAAAGTAATAAATCATCGTACTTCCGGCAACTTTAAATATACTCAATCCCGCTAAAACAGCTAGGGCTTGGCTAGAATTAGATAAAAACAATTGTGGTTCGATACCAATAAAACTAAGCAAGTAGTTGATCATTCCCGCCTCTGTACCTCTAAATAACCAACCCCAGATCCCGGCAATAATTACGAATGAAGTGACCACTGGCAAGAAAAAGATTCCTTTAAAAAATCCTGCTGATTTAACACCCGAATTGATAATTAACGCTAAAATTAACCCTAAGCCCATCGTTGGCACAATATAATATGCTGAAAATTTAACCGTATTCCAAATAGCTTTCCACGCCAATGAATCGGTCAAGAAGTACTTCCAATGTTTAAGTCCTACAAATTCCGGGTCACCAATTACTTTCCAATCCATAAATGTTAAATAAAAGCTCAATGCAAAAGGATATATCTGAAAGATTATGAAATGGATTAAAACAGGGATGAGAAAGATATATACGATAGCATTACGGTTCCACTCACGCTTCACTCTTTCTCCCAGTGGCAATTTACTCTTTTTAGAAGCTACTGCATTACTCAGTGTAATCACCCTTTCATATGTAAGTTAGTAACAGAGAGCTTGATCGTTTATTGATCAAACTCTCTGCTTTACTAACATTTTATTTGCCGATCTTACCTTCAATCGCTTTTGCGGCGGCATCTGCTGCTTCTTTTGGTGTTTTCTTCCCTTCCATCATCGTTTGAAGTTCAGCTTGTATTAACGGCATGATTGTACGTCCTTCTGGATGGATAACTCCCGGTAATGCAAATTGTGTATAATCCGCTAGCTGTGCAAGATATTTTTGCTCTCCAAAGATATCTTTAGCTGATTCTCTAGTAGGGATATACTGTGTGACTGTGTTAAATTTCTTCTGATTATCCGAATCCGTCACGACTTTGATAAATTCTGCTGCAGCTGCTGGATTATCCGTATTAATTGGCGCTACAAACATCCCTGTTGTTCCATATGTTAATTGTTCCTTATTTTTCATTGGTGGAGCAATAACGAATTCAAAAAGGTTTTGACTTAACATACGACTTACTGAAATACCTGAACCTTGAACTGCTAACATTTTTCCGCCTTCCCATAGTGCATCATGTTCTAATGCAGTAATTGAATCTTTCGGAATCCAGCCCTCGTTATACATTTTATTGATGAACTCAAATGCTTCCACTCCTGCTTCATTGTTAATTAATACTTCATTATCTGCCGTAATAACATCTCCGCCAGCTTGCCATAGGAATGGATATAACGTTCCATTCATTGATCCTCCACCTTGAAAACTTGTTGCATAAAAGCCCTTGTCTTTTGCTTTTTCAGCCCACTTTTCAAAATCTTCCCAAGTTGCAGGTAAATTTGCAGGATCTTCACCAATCGCTTTGATTACATCGACATTATATAAATATGTGTAGGCTTCTTGTAAGATTGGCAGTCCATATAACTCATCTTTCCAAGTTGTAGAAACTAACGCTGTATCTACAAAATCATCAATATCAAAGCCTTCTAAATAGGGATCTAACGCTAGTAACATACCCGCATCAGCGTACTGTGGCATCTGATCAGGTATTACGTAAAACACATCAGGACCATTGTTTGCTGCTAAAGCTGTAAGTACTTTTTGATCACGATTGGCCCATGGAATCTGTTCAAAATTTACTTTCACACCTGTTTGCTCTTCATAAGAAGCGATGACTTCATCCCACATCGCGCCCTCAGTTTCTTGATCACCGGTAAATGGATGTGCCCAAACTGTTATTTCACCAGAGAGCCCCGTTTCCTTTTCTGTTTCTTCTCCCACCACTTCTGGTTTTTCTTCACCAGTTTCTTCTTTTTCAGCGCCAGTGTCAGTATCAGTAGAACTACATCCTACAATTAAAGCTCCAAGTAATAGTAATAATAGAAAAAACCCAATTCTTCTCATCTAAATAACCCCTCTCAAATTATATTGATTTGATTTAGTTATAATTGGTCTATTAAACTACAATATGAATTACCCCCCCTTTGCAATTCGGTAGCGACTCTCACTGCACAATATACTTTTCTCGGCTCTAAACCGATTGGGTAAGAATCTTTTGAGTACTCCTTCAAACTTTCTCTACTACAGTTAACAAAAATACTTGTGATTACCTTTTCAAAACAATTAAATAGACTGAAGTAATTGAATTGCGCGTCCATTTTTATCAGATTACATTATTTCTCATCAAGAGACAAGTCTCTAAAGCGTCTTTAATTGGGGACATGCGATTATTATTTTTTTAAAATCCTTCCATATTTGTGCATATTAATGGTTGCTAATTTCAATGTTTTTAATATATAGTTAACTATTGAGAGGTGATCGACATGGTTGGTTGGGAAAAATTTAATAGAATTTCTTATAGAATGATCGAGTTAGCTTATATTAATTTGCTTTGGATCTTTTTTACTTTAGTTGGCTTAATCGCTTTCGGTATCTTTCCAGCTACAGCTGCCATGTTTGCAGTTGTCCGTAAATTAATTCGAGGTGAAGAGAAATTCAAAATACTTCCTATGTTTTGGACTTTATTTCGGACTGACTTTTTAAAGACAAATGGTTTTGGACTTATTTTTCTAGTCATTAGCTACTGCTTTTATTTCAATTTTTATTTCTTACAGTTAAATAGTGGTGAATTACAGTTTTTATTCCCCGTACTAATTTTCATACTTATTTCAAGCATCATCACATTACTATTTTTCTTCCCAGTCTATGTACATTTCAACTTAAAGTTCTTTCAATACATCAAACAGTCTTTCTTAATCGCAATTACATCTCCGATTGAAGTCATCACTATTGGCGCTTTAGCTGGTGGTATCTACTTTGTCTCTACACTTTTCCCTGGGATTATCCCACTATTTACTGGTAGCGTATTTGCATATATAGCTACACTAATAAGTTTCAAATCATTTGCTCGAATAGAGAAGAAGATAGGAGCACTAACTTAACGCTTTTTCCCCAGATTTTTACATTGGCCACATAAATGGTGCTCCTCTTCCCAAAAAGTAAACGCAGATGGGACTTTTCAGTAGTACTTTGTGAACGAATTAATTATAAACAAGCCAGCGGTTCAGTCGGATTAATCGACTGAATCGCTGGCTTATTAATTACTATTTGTGTGAATTACTATCAAGAAAAAGTACCAGATATAGAAACAAATAAGATTTATTTCCTTACCCATAGTTGTGCTTCTCACCTACTAATTATTCACCCTTACTGCAATTCGGCATGCCAAGAACTTTCCCACTCGCTGGCGTCAGTCTTTTTTTTCTGCACTGCTCTTCAAGCACCTTTGTTAACACTCGTTGAATAATAGCCGATTCGATTGTTGCAAATGCTGGATCGGCAAGGTTTGTTTTTTCTAGTGGATCCTTAGTAAGATTGTAGAGCTCATATTGCTCCGGAACTGGTTCTGTTTTTGTTATCGGCACATAACAACCATTTTGTTCAGTTATGACTGTATCACTAGATCCTGGATTCGTCCAAAATTTTGGGTTGTCAAAATATCGGGCGAATTTCCATATCTCATCGCTCTTATCTATTCCAGTTTCTAACTTAGTAATCACCGCCTCGATGTCATTCGGTTCAACAACCGATTTATAGGGTTTGCCCGTGATTGCATTTGTTTGATGTAAACCTTTGAATACATCATCATCTGTCATGAAATAGAGTGGTTCATTTGCACCAAAAAACCTTTCATGCCCATAAAATAATGGAGTCAAATTTCTACCAACTAACGGAAGTGCTTCGGTGTGATCTTTTGAAAGATTTTCACGGATTAAGTCTACGTTTATTCCCGTTAGTCCCAGTAATGTTGGAAGTATGTCGACATGGCTTGTTAGCATATTTGTATATTTAGCTCCTCTGAATAGGGTTGGATTATGAATGATTAATGGGACATGAATCGATTCTTCATACATATTATACCACTTTTGATAGAGTCCGCCATGCGCTCCCAGTTGTTCTCCATGATCAGACGTGAATACAATAATTGTGTTGTCATAGAAACTTGAGTTTTGAAGTGCGGTTAGGACCTTAAGCATTTCATTGTCGGCCTTTTTTTGTAAGCTGTAATACAATTGACGATAAAAATTATTGTCGATTATCGGTTGCAATGCTTTTGGATACGTAACACGATAGCTTTCCTGAGCAGATGGTTTAGTAAACAATGATTCCCCTACTGTTGGTGCCGGTGGGATGTATGGGAGAGTTGGGTCGACTTCAAAATTGAAATTCGGGGAAACTGCGGATAGCACTCCATATAACGCAATATCATGAGGGTTTATGAAGGAGCACTTTATAAACCAAGGTGTCATGTTATTCGTACACTTTGAAATTTCATGTAGGGATTCGATAAGCTTTACTGTTTCAGCAGCGTACACTTCATCCCGCCCACTTGTGCCTATTCCCGCAGACGAACCGGAATTTCGAGGATCCGCGCCATGGGGTTCCGGTCCAATCCAATCGGAGTATCCAAAGTTTTCGAGTCGGTTCGCTTTTTCATATATTTTTTCTTGCTCTTTATTTGGAACGCCAGTTGCTGGATTATAGCTAGGTAATGCATTATGCGTGCCCGGGATTAAGATATCCTCGTCTGAAGCATGCCATTTCCCTTTCCAAAATGTATCATATCCTGCAGATCGAAAGTAATCCCCAATCGTTGGAACAGTGTTTGGATCAAGCCAAAATACATCTGGGTCAAATG
This sequence comes from Sporosarcina sp. FSL K6-1540, assembly GCF_038620285.1. Lineage (NCBI taxonomy): Bacteria > Bacillati > Bacillota > Bacilli > Caryophanales > Caryophanaceae > Sporosarcina > Sporosarcina sp. FSL K6-1540. Next base: position 3,583,612 of record NZ_CP152018.1, on the reverse strand, counting down.
ATCCCTTAGCAGCACCTGGCGTTTGAGTAACGCCGTGAAGCGAAGGATATTGTCCAGTATATAATGTTGCCCGGCTTGGTGAGCAGGCTGTACTCCCAGCATAATGATTATAAAACTCCATACCATTCTTCCGTAGTAATTCTTGCGCAACTAAATTTTCTTTTCGCCATTCCTTCAATCCCTTTGTTTCATAAACCGATGGAAAGCGTTCCTGATCAACCATTAAGAACAGAATGTTGGGTTGTTTCTTCTTGTAGGGATATTTTCTTTTGTAGGAATCCATTGTTATTATCACCCTTTCTAAAATCATAAGTACTTATATACCATATGTAGAAAGGCGTCGTATTGTATCAGTGATTTGCATAAGTCTTCTTAAATCAAAAAACTGACGTACCCATTTATAGGTCGTCAGTTTTCACTTCCAAGACATTCTCCATATAATCTTTACCCCATTCATACATTGTTTCTAGAATTGGCATAAGACTTCTACCATGTTCAGTAAGTGAATACTCAACTTTTGGAGGAACAACAGCATATACTTCGCGATGGACAATCAAATGGTCTTCAAGTTCACGCAATTGATTTACAAGCATCCGTTGGGTGATACCAGGTATGAGGGTCTTTAATTCACCGAAGCGTTTAGTTCCTTCCTTGCCAAGATGCCATAACACAAGCATTTTCCACTTGCCGCCAATAATAGCAAGCGTCAATTCTTTTTCACAATTAAACGCTTTCTCCCCTAAGTTCGGCATTTACTCCACCTCCATTCTCTATCATAGTATACTTTTCACCACTATGTATGAAAAAAGTACGTACTTTGAATTCAATCATATACAGACTTTATTAAAAACTAAATCATTAACTATTTCCTATTCGATAATCAGCGCTCTCTTTTAATTCCTTTCCTGCTTTGCACATTGCAATACCTAACTATCCTCGCATGTTATTCAGTTAGCTGTCTAGTAAAGCAACTTTGGTTACAGGATAGATATACTAAAAAAGTACACCGATAGTATGAATGAACAAAAGAACTGATTTCCTTTTCGAAAAAGCGAAATCAGTTCTTTTGTTTATTCTTTTAACCATCGCAGATTTGGTTGTACGATTAGCTCACATAAAGTTTGCACACTTTGGACTAGAAACAAATAAGTGCCTTTATAGTCCGAAAATATCCCCTACAGGCTCGGTACATAGGTAAGAGATATCATTCCAAATTAGCATGTCGTCCATACATCACTTCAGAATTCAATCCTTTTTTCTCCATAAATCTCAAAATAACTGCATCATAAAATAAGAGAAGCGATTGCTCGAACAGTGATCCCATCGGTTGGATTGACTTCCCACTATTGCCTTCCCCTTTTGCTTGGGCAGGTATTTCAATTTTAATATCTGCTAACTTCCCAATTGTAGAATCAGAATTAATGGTAACAGCTACCACTGTTGCACCAATGCTCTTCGCTTTTTTAGTCATTGCAGCCAAACTTTGGGTCTCACCGGATCCAGAACCGACAATGAAAATATCATCTGGTTCTAGATTCGGAGTTACCGTTTCGCCTACAATATACGAATCAAGACCTACGTGCATCATTCGCATTACGAATGCCTTAGCCATGAATCCAGATCGTCCCCCACCTGCAACAAATACCTTTTTCGCACATAAAATTCCTTCTACTAATTTTTCGGCTTCTTCACTATTAATTAGATTAATGGTTCGCTTTAGCTCGGCCAAAATTTCATCTGCGTAACTTGTGGTGTTCATGTTACACCATCACGCCTTCTTTAATTAGCTTTTGAATTTGTGCAGCTTCTGCTTTTTTGTCGTCTTTACTTGTGATTCCACCACCAACAATGATTAGATCTGGTTGTGCTTTAATCACTTCTGGTAATGTCTCAAGCTTAATACCACCAGCAATAGCAGTTTTAGCATTTTTTACAATGCTTTTAATTGTGCGTAGGTCTGCGAATGAATCTTTACCTTCTGCTTGCAAATCATAGCCTGTGTGTACACAGATATAATCTACACCCATCAAATCAAGCTCTGCAGCACGTGTTTTAATGTCTTTTACTGCAATCATATCGACCAATATTTTTTTACCGAGTTTTTTTGCTGCTTCAACAGCACCTTTAATAGATGAATCTTCTGCTTGCGCAAGAATAGTAATAATGTCAGCGCCTGCAGCAGAAGCATTACCTACTTCATAACCTGCAGCATCCATGATTTTAAGGTCTGCAAGAACTTCTAGGTTAGGATATGCAGCTTTTACTTCTGCAACTGCTTTTAGTCCTTCTTTGTTTATAACTGGCGTACCGATTTCAACGATATCGATATATTCCTCTACTTCTTTAATAAGTTCGATGGCCTCTGGGATGTTAACAAGATCTAATGCTAATTGTAATTTCATTTTTTCATTCTCCTTTTATTCGTTTTTCGGTGCAAACTTAGTGTATATCCTAAAGTCAAAATTGTGAAGTACGCACTTTTAAATCACATACAGACAAATAGTATACTGTGAAAATCCTTTTAAGTAATGGAGTTACAAGATAACAAATTGATTTCATCATTTCATTACTGCCTCTAAGTCAATATATTGATTATAAAAAAGTTAAGTTTTCTTGAAAAAATTGAGTTCAGAGTCTGTTGACATTACTATCCTCTATATATGTTGAACAAATGAATACGGCGTATGTGCTTTACAAGGACTTTTGGGAAGCAACTGAAAAAATCCCGATACTTAGCACTAATTATAATTCCTTCCAATACCGCTTCGACGCTTTGTGGATGCCTCCCGCGATAAGCCAGAAAGAAGATCACTTTCGGTCTTCTCGCTCCGGCTACCACGAAGTCGCGCCTTCGCTATATAGTCTCTATATAGGGAAGCTCATTTCATTATCGGAGATTAGTGCAGCATGTAGTGCGTCTTTCTTCAATGAAGTTAGTATCAAATAGTAATCACATTATATCTCAATCCATACATCTCTAAATCACAACTCCGTTAATAATGAATTCCCAAGCGCAGGCGCGGCAGAGGCAACCCCAAAGCGCCAAGCGTTCTACAATCCACACCCCGAATTACAACTCTCTCCTTATTGAGCGCCACAGTAAATTCAGTGGGATTCTTTAATTCAACATATATGAATAAGCCAACTGTTTCATTTTCACACTCCTTATCATTTCTTTTTATAATTACAAGCAACAGTATACTTTTAGTCACTATATGATGATAAAGTGCGTACTTACATTAATTGACCACAGTTAGTATAGTGAGAACTGTTGCGATTATCATTCAAAGCTTAAACGGAATATTAATTGTAAAAGTAGGGGGAATCGAATATGGATACCGAAAATCCCTCGGAAGGATTTGATGTTAAACATTGTTTAACGGAATCCCAAGAGGAATGGATCATGCAAGACATGACTTTTATTTTATTTGGAGCAACGGGAGATTTAGCTCAACGAAAGTTATTTCCTGCTTTATATAATTTATTTCTCGATGGAAAAATGCCGGATTCTATCTCAATAGTCGGTTTAGGTAGATACTATTGTTCTAACGAATTTTTTCAATCTAAAGTGGAAAAAGCACTCCGGTTATATTCCAGAAGAGCTGTTCAAACTTTTGGTTTGCAAGATTTCCTAACTAAGTTTCGCTACTTTGCATTTGATGTAACAGACCATGAATCCTATCTGAATTTGTTCGAACTCATCGAAAACAGAGAAAATGAGTTAGATATACCAGAAAACCGACTTTTCTATTTGTCTGTCGCACCGAAGTTGGTTGATGTTATTACGTCAAATCTTTACGCAAATGGTATAAGTCAAACTTTAGGCTGGAAGCGAATCATTGTTGAAAAACCGTTTGGAAGTGACCTGAAATCGGCACAGCAATTGAATGATACTTTGAGCAAAGCCTTCAACGAAAAAGAAATCTATAGAATCGACCACTATCTTGGAAAACCAATGGTCCAAAGTTTTGAAACCTTAGTACTAGCCAACCCAGCATTAGCAGCTTTATTAGATCATAAACAAATTTCCAATGTTCAAATCACAGCAAGTGAAACGGTTGGGGTAGAAACACGAGCTGATTATTATGATCAGGCTGGAGCCTTACGTGATATGGTTCAGAACCACCTTTTTCAGTTAGTGATGATGACAGCACTGCACCTCCCCGGGGAAGTAACGACCAAAGAAAACGAAATCAAGAAAATGGAAATCATAGAATCTCTTCGACCAATTCTTAAAGATAAAGTTTACCTGGATGTTGTTCGTGGACAGTACGAATCTGGAGCGATTCTTGATACACCAGTTGCTGGCTATAAAGAGGAGCCCGGGGTGAATGACTCTTCAATGAATGATACTTATTTCGCAGCGCGTTTATATATTGATAATCCGTCTTGGAATGGAATCCCAATTTATATACGCACGGGGAAGCGGATGGATAAGAAGTCTACACGAATTGTCTTTGAGTTAAAGAATAAGGTAGAAGAATCAAATGTACTTCAAACTGAAGAGATAACTCCTAATTTATTAACATTCGAGATTAGTCCAAACGAAAGTATATCTTTAAGGGTGAATATGAAAAATCCTTCTAGTAACCGTTTTTATCCTGTTTATATGAACCACTCGACCAATTCTAAAGACCAACCAGAAGCATATGAACTACTTCTATTTGATGCAATGCTCGGTAATAAATCATTCTTTGCCCATTGGAAAGAAGTCGAATTATCATGGAAATGGATCCAACCGATTTTGGAGGCATTTCAGGAGGATATGTTGCCTTTATATCCTTACCCTGCTGGCTCTACAGGTCCAGAAGCAGCCAATCAACTATTGCAATCCAATCAATTTAATTGGTGGTAAATAAAAGATAAAGTCCAAAGGAGATAAAAAAATGACAGTTTCATTTGATTACACCAATGTTTTATCGTTCATGAAAAATAGTGAACTTGAAAATCTAAGCGGATTTGTAAAACAAGCTCATAACCAAATCCATCAACAAACAGGACCAGGTTCTGATTTCTTAGGATGGGTTGACTGGCCAGTTACCTATGATACAGAGGAGTTTACCAGGGTGAAAATAGCTGCTAAACGAATTCAACAACAGTCAGACGTGCTAGTTGTTATTGGTATTGGAGGTTCTTATCTGGGGTCTAAAGCAGCAATTGAAGCATTATCACATACGTTTCATAACCAAATCAAAGGTAATACGGAAGTATACTTTGCTGGACAAAATATCAGTTCTACCTACATCGAACATTTACTACATGTGTTAGAAGGGAAAGACGTTTCTATAAATGTTATTTCCAAATCAGGTACAACAACAGAACCCGCTTTAGCATTCCGTATTCTCCGTGAATATATGGAACAAAAGTATGGAAAAGAAGAGGCAAGAAGTAGAATTTATGTAACTACTGATCAAAATGAAGGTGCACTTCGAAACCTTGCTTACGAAGAAGGTTATGAATCATTTGTTATTCCGGATAACATAGGTGGGCGGTACTCAGTTCTGACGCCTGTTGGCTTACTTCCAATCGCAGTAGCCGGTCTCGATATTGACAAAATGATGGCAGGAGCAAAAGCCGCCTATATCAAATACGATGATCCCGTTCTCGCAACGAATGAAAGTTACCAGTATGCAGCGGTAAGAAATATTTTCTATAATAAAGGGAAATCAATTGAATTACTTGTGAATTATGAACCTGGTCTACATTATGTAGCTGAATGGTGGAAGCAGCTCTTTGGAGAAAGTGAAAGTAAAGATGAAAAAGGACTCTTCCCTGCATCAGTTAATTTTACAACGGATTTACATTCGATGGGTCAGTATATACAAGAAGGGCGTCGTCTTTTCATTGAAACAGTCCTACAGATAAAAAAGCCCCAAATTGAACGAACGATTCAAGATGATATAGACAATATTGACGGTTTGAATTTCCTATCAGGAAAAACAATGGATGAGGTAAATAAGAAAGCTGCACTGGGTACTGCCCTCGCTCACATTGATGGAGGTGTTCCAAACTTGCTTATTGAGTTGGATGAACTCAATGAATTTACCTTTGGGGAAATGATATATTTCTTCGAAAAGGCTTGTGCAATAAGTGGAACATTGCTCGGGGTAAATCCATTTGACCAACCAGGGGTAGAAGCTTATAAACAGAATATGTTTGCGCTACTTGGCAAGTCTGGTTTTGAAGTAGAAAAACAAAGTTTAGAAAGTCGCTTAGATAAAATCAAATAACGTATACAAAGGAATGAGAGTAAAATATGATCAAACAACAAATGGGCGTTATTGGTTTGGGCGTAATGGGGATGAACCTTGCGCTAAACATCGAAAGTAAAGGCTATTCGGTAGCTGTCTATGATTATTGGACAGATCGAACAGATGAATTTTCCAACAAAGAAGCGAAAGATAAAGCTATTCATGGTAGCTACAGCATTGAAGATCTAGTCGCTTCGCTAGAAGTTCCACGTAAGATCTTATTAATGGTTAAAGCCGGGGAAACAACAGATACAGTGATCCAGTCCCTTGTCCCTCATCTTCAACAAGGGGATATTCTTATCGATGGAGGAAATACATTCTTTAAAGATACAAATAGACGCACAGCAACCTTAAAAGAATCTGGCATACATTTCATTGGTGCTGGTGTTTCTGGTGGAGAAGAAGGAGCTCGTAACGGCCCATCGATTATGCCTGGAGGCTCAAAAGAAGCTTACGAACAAGTGAAGCCCATTCTTGATGCTATTTCGGCAAAAGTTGACGGCATTCCCTGCAGTGCATATATGGGCCTTGATGGAGCAGGACATTATGTGAAAATGGTTCATAATGGTATTGAATATGGCGATATGCAACTGATTTCCGAAGCCTATTTCATCATGAAACATGCACTTGGTCTTGAAGCGCAGGAGTTGCATGAAATATTTTCAGAATGGAACAAGGGTGAACTCGACAGCTATCTCATTGAAATCACAGCAGATATTTTCACAAAGATGGATGAAGAAACTGGGAAACCGCTCATTGATCAAATTCTAGATGTAGCCGGACAAAAAGGCACAGGAAAATGGACTAGCCAAAATGCGTTAGACTTAGGCGTGTCCCTTCCAATCGTCACAGAGTCCGTATTTGCACGATTTATTTCTTCTATTAAGGGAGAGCGCGTTGCAGCAAGTAAACTACTAAAAGGCCCTGAACTGAAAAAGTATGTAGGTGATCCAAAAGAGTTGATTGAAGCGATTCGTAAAGCTTTATATATGAGTAAAATTTGTTCATATGCCCAAGGTTTTGCGCAAATGCGTGCAGCATCTGAGGAGTATGAGTGGAAAATCCCTTACGGAGAAGTAGCCATGATTTTCCGTGGAGGATGTATCATTCGTGCCCAGTTCTTACAGAATATCAAAGAGGCATTTGATACTAACAGTGACTTGCCAAACCTTTTAGTTGATCCCTATTTCCAAGAAATAGTAGGAGACTATCAGAATTCGCTTCGCGAAGTAGTAGCCGTAGCCACTCAACATGGGATTCCAATTCCTGCTCTCTCAAGTGCATTGGCTTACTATGATAGTTACCGTACGGAGACATTACCGGCCAATCTTATCCAAGCTCAACGCGATTATTTTGGCGCACATACCTATGAACGCCTGGATAAAGAAGGCCATTTCCATACTGAATGGGCAAAAAACTAATTTTAAAGTAAACAAAAGTGCAAGCCCCTAGGCGCTGGAGTCTAGACGTGAAATAGCCTATTTCGCAGGTTATCCATAGTACGTGATTTTATAGTTTCATAAGCTCTAAAAAAAAGTACTGGGTACCGAAACGACTCATAATCGTTTTGGTACCCGGTATTTTTCACCATGTTTTCAAAAATTGAATCGTGCTGTTGCGTCCCGCTTCTATAAGTCCCTCTTTTGTTTCTTGATCCATATCAAATTGGGTTGCACTATAATCATCAACTGGGATGAAAATGATATTTCTTTCATGCTTTCGCGAAATATACCTTTCATCATGCGAATTTTTCATCGTCGAAAAAAGGGCTTCAAATAAATCTAAGGCATTGTCAATTTTATGTCCCGGCATTTCTTCTTGGCTACGACTTAACTTCAAACCAAGGACTGGACGTTCTGTATTTCCACCTTCGTCGTTAAATATCCACATAGGGAAGTTGCTCAACACCCCCCCATCCACAACAATCGTCTCTCCCTTCCCTACTTTTAATCGTACCGGTTCGAAGAAAAATGGAATTCCGCAACTCATGCGTAATGCACGAGCAATTGGAAACGTTTCTGCTGATATTCCATAGCCCTCCAAATCGTCGGGAAGCACAATCATTTTTCCATTCGTTAAATCCGAAGCAACAAGCTTTAGTTTTCCCGGCGGTAAATCTGAAAATGTATAGACATCTTTTGCTGCTAATTTTTCTAAAAACCAATTCTCCAAAGCATTACCTTGGTATAAACCAAGTCGCCAATACAGTTGAAACCATTTCATTAACGGTAAAGGAATTATTGTCTTCCGTGGATCAAGAAGCACCTGAAAATCTTGTTCATCCAGCATCTTTTCAATTTCCTTAGCCGAATAACCAGCCGCAATGAAACTGGCAAGAATTGCGCCCGCACTCGTTCCAGCTACACGATGAAATCGATACCCCTTTTCTTCGAGGACTTGATAAGCCCCAACTAACGCGAATCCTTTTAATCCTCCTCCTGAAAAAACTCCATCTATTAACATAGATAATCTCCCCCATTTCTATGCCTTGTTACACTGTAGGAGGAACGGGAGGAAATTAGAACGAACTTGTGGATTCAAACGCTAGGGAATGGGATGATTTTTATAGATATGCTTGGTTGAGTCTGACTTATGATTGGTTAAGTAGCATATAGGATTGGTCGGGGCTAACTTATGATTGGTTGAGTAGCATATATGATCGGTCAGGGCTGACTTATGATTGGTTGAGTAGCATATATGATCGTTCGCCTTACAGATATAGTCGGCTAACAAATTCTACTGATGAAAGCTCAACCAAACGGCTTTCTATCGTTTTCTACTGCATAAAAAAAGAAGAGGCAAATGCCTCTCCCGTTGATTACTTTTTTTAACACATTTATATTTCGACTACGTGCCTGCTAACAATCTGTTGTATTTCTGAGCCGTCCAGTGTTTCCTTTTGCATTAATAGATCCACCAACTGTTTGAATTCTGACACGTGTTCTTTAATTAGGTTTTCTGTTTTGAGAAGTGCTTCATCAAAAAGAATTTGCATCTTCGCTTCTTTCTCGCTTTTATTGAAAGTTAGCGTGAAGCCGTTTTGTAATAAACCTGTATCAACCATGCGCTCGATGATTTCTTTCGCTTGTTGAACATCGCCGCTTACGCCAATACTGTGTTCGCCAAGATATATTCGTTCGGCAACGCCACCAGCAAGGATCATACTGACTTGGTCTAATAATTCACTATACGTAGACAAGTGAAGCTCTTTCTGAATCGGTGCTACATACCCAAGTGCTTGGCCGCGTGGAATAATTGTTGCTTTCCTTACTGAACCAGGCTTTGTTACTGCAGCTACTAGCGCGTGACCGGATTCATGAATGGCTACTCTTCTCTTCGTCTCCGGGTCATTCATCGAACGGGAGGCGCTTCCAAGAATGGTGCGGTCAATTGCAAAGTCAAGATCACTCTTAGCAATTTGTTCACGTCCATCTCGAATTGCTCTTCTGCTCGCTGTTTTAAAGAGAGAACTCAGTTCAGCTCCTGAAAATCCTGATGTACTTTCGGCAAGAGTATCTAATGCAGCAAAGACTTCATCAGCCAACAGCTTACCTCTCGTGTGAATATCAATAATTTCTCTTCTTCCAGTCGTATCAGGTAAGGGTACTTGGAATGAATAATCGATTCGACCTGGACGAAGAAAAGCTTCATCTAACATATCTTTTCGGTTCGTTGCTGCAATGAATAGCACACCGTCGTTATTATTGCCACCATCTAGCTGAACAAGAAGTTCCGTTAATGTTTTTTCCGCTTCTTCCCCACCATGTGTTTTCCGTTTACCTGCAAGTGCATCGACTTCATCAATAAATATGACTGCTGGTCGTTGCTTTCTTGCATTTTCAAACAGAGATCGTACACGGGAAGCACCTACACCAACAAATAGTTCTGTGAACGCTGACCCGCTGGACGAAAAAAAGGTTGCTCCTATTTCGCGTGCAATTGCTTGTGCAAGTAAAGTCTTCCCAGTACCCGGTGGACCATATAAAAGAATTCCGTTGGGTGGCTGAATACCTACTTGGGCCGACCGTTTCGGATCTTTCACAATAGATAACGTCTGTAAAATCTCTTCCTTCATTTCTTCAGGAAGCCCACCAATATCTTGTAATGTTATATCGGGTAAAGGCGTCGATTTAGATGCGCTATTTTTCATAGAAGAGGCACCTACGCCGATCTTTCCTTTTTTATGAAGCACAATTAATGTAATGAGCAGCGTAATGAACACTCCTCCGAACAATAAACTACTTAATTTGCTTTGATCGGAATAGTTATATGATATATTATATTTTTCGACTAATTGTTCGACTAACTGGCTTTCAGGACGAACTTGAGTTACGTATTGCTCATCTTTCGTCTGTAAGAATAATGTTCCGTTAGACGTTTCTTTAAGCGATACAACTTGATCGTTTTGAGCTTGAATTGTTTTTTCCAATTCGGAAAACGATACTGCGATTCCTTTATTTGCATCAAAGAAGTACCACCCCACACTTGCTACTGTTCCAGTGACTAAGAGGACGAGAACCATAATCTTTGTTGCAAACTTCGAAACATGCTTCAAGCCTACGACAACTCCTTTTAGAATATACTTCTATTATAAGGGCTGATGAGCTATTATAACAGGTGGAATTATTGGATATGCTTGTACAAAGTATGAACGCTTGGTCGTTGGTATTAAATCCCATTAATTTATCACATAATAACAATGTTATCCACAGCACCTATGTCTGCTACACTATACTAGTAAGAAAATACCCGAATGATAGAGGAGAAAAAATGATTAAGAATATATTTACCAGTCTTTATTTAATCGCGGGCCTACTTATTTTTGCAGGTTGCGGTCAAAGTACAACACAGTCACCTATACCTGATAATGTAAATGGGGATTCCGAATTAGTAGAAGAACAAGCAAACGAAGAACAGAACAAAGTTGTTAAAGTGGAAGATGCAGATTCCATTGAACAGCAAAATCTACCGCTCTCGAGGATGAAAGTTCATTACATAGATGTCGGACAGGCAGACGCCACATTGATTGAATACAACCAGGGTGATGAAGCATTTGCAGTACTCATCGATACCGGAGATTGGAGCTCCACAGAAGTTGTGTCCTATCTTCAAGCCCACAACATAACAGACATCGATATTGTCGCGATTACGCATCCCCATGCAGATCACATTGGGCAACTGGATAAAATCATCCGTACATTTGATGTATCAGAAGTATGGATGAATGGTGAAACTACGAATTCGCAAGTTTTCACGAGTGCACTTGCTGCAATTGAAGACAATAACGTAGATTACTATGAGCCTGAGGTTGGCGATGTATTCGACATTGGGCCGCTAGAGGTTGCAGTACTTCATCCGAAATCGCTGTCAGGCGATACAAATAACAATTCGATTGCGATTCGTTTACAATACGGAGAGATTTCCTTCCTCTTTACTGGTGACAGTGAAGAGGAAGCAGAAAGTGAAATGCTTAGTAGTGGTGCAAACCTAAAGGCAGATATTTTACAAGTGGGTCACCATGGCTCGAAAACATCAACAACCGATAGTTTTCTAAAGGCCGTTCAACCAGATATAGCGATTTATTCGGCAAGTGTTGACAATCAATACGGACATCCGCATATCGAAACGATTAATCGGCTTGAAAAAAGCGGTGTTCTCGTTTATGGAACGGATATTCACGGAACAGTTATTGTTGAAACAGATGGTAAGACTTTTAGCGTCCATACAAATAACCAAGGGACTATAAAGCACACACCACCTGAAGTAGAAACTGAAGTTGTACCTACACCTGAACCAAAAAATGAGACACAGCCAGTTTCAATTGCCTCATGTGTTAATATCAACTCAGCAAGTGAAGTGGAGGTACAGCGAATTATCCACATCGGTCCCGCCCGTTCACAAGATTTAATCCAACTCCGCCCTTACCAATCAGTTGACGATCTTAGGAAAATAAAAGGCATCGGACCTGCCCGGATTACCGACATTCTCACGCAAGGCATTGCGTGCACAGGAGGATAATTATGTATTCAGCATATCTTGATCGATTCACAGACAATGACAAAGCACTTCTTTTAGTTGAAAAGTTGCAGAAAGAATTCCATGTCGACATAAACACGCTCCCAATTGACAGCAAGGCTGGCACATGGTTTTTAGTTGAAATCCAAGGGGATGAAATCACTTCATTCCAAGTGGACGAAGGAAAAACAGCTGAAATGGAACAAGAAGTAGACGACAGAATACAACGGTTAAAACCCAAGAAAACCAGTCGCTTCAAACGAAACTAGTTGTAGTAGCAACTGTCATAAATCAAAGAAAAGCTGTCGCGCCCATTGTAAAAAATGGATGTGACAGCTTTAATGTTTTACTGTTTTTTAGTTACATCTAGTCTTTCATTACCCATATAGAAAACGGCAATAACTGCAATTCCAACTGGTATAAGTGACCAGAGATATGTGGCTGAAATTGATGTAGACATTGCATTTACAATCACATCCAATATATCTGGCGGGATGTTGGCGCGAGCTTCTGGCTGAAATACCGTTTGGATATTTCCAAGTGATTCCGGTCCGCCCTGCCCGCTTCCACCAAGTTTCGCAAAACCAGTGCTCATTTCACTTGTTAGCAATTTTGTTTGAATCGCACCGAAGATGGTAATCCCGAGGGCAAGGCCTAACGAACGGAAAAACGAGTTCGTTGAGTTAGCCGATCCCCTATAGCGGTAGTCCATTTCATGCATCGATGCAGAGGGCAGTAATGAAAAAGAAAACCCTACGCCAAATCCAACAAGTACCATAAATAGGGATAATGCGATTCGTGATGTATCAGGTGTGATTGTGCTCATTAACACCATACCGATTGAATAAGCGATAACCGAGATCACCATGATATTGCGATACGATGTTTTCGTCTGCAATATTCCTCCAAGAGCACTTCCAGCGACCGAACCAAGAAGCATCGGCATAAGAATAATTCCCGCATTTGTGGCAGATCCACCGTATACAGCCTGCACAAAAAGAGGGATGAAAATTGTCAGGCCAATAAATGTAGCACCATATAAGAATGCCAGGGCCTGGGATGATGCAAAAAGTCTGTTCTTGAACATCCAAAATGAAATAATCGGTTCTTTTGCTCTCGTTTCAGCCCATATAAAGACAATAAAAAAGACAATAAATATACTAAAGAGGGTAATACTTTGCCATGATAACCACTCAAACTTTTTCCCGCCCAATTCAAGCCCAAACATCAGGCTGACGACAGCTGTAACAAGTGTAATTGCGCCTAGCCAGTCGATTGTCTGCTTGATCGGTTGTGCAGCTTCTTTATAATAGCGAATGATCAAGAATAAAGAAATCGCGCCGATTGGAATATTGACGTAAAATACCCAGTGCCAGCTTATTGATTCCGTAATCCATGCGCCTAGCAAAGGACCTAGAACACTTGAAGCGCCAAATACAGCACCAAGAAGGCCTGTCATTTTACCACGCTGTTCAGGAGGAAATACATCAAAGACAATAGTGAATGCAATTGGTAATAATGCCCCTCCCCCAATTCCTTGGATCGCCCGGAATACCGCAAGCTGCGGAACCGTTTGTGCAAGCCCACAAAGAGCAGACCCAACTAAGAAAACAATGATACCAAATAAAAAGAACCTTTTTCGTCCATACATATCGGATAACTTTCCGAAAATCGGCATACCCGCAAGTACAGCTACTGCATAAGCAGACGTAATCCAAATGTAGCTGTCCACACCGCCCAAATCTCCCAATATTGAACCGAGCGCTGTCGCTACAATTGTATTATCCATTGCAGCCATTAATATTCCCAATAAAATCCCCGTCAAAACGAGGCGTAATCGTATCTTATCTTCCAATGCAGTCTCTCCTTCATTAAACACCGTTGTGAATTTTATAATGCTTTGCTTGTAAAAATGCCCAAACATTTCATAACTAAGTATACGAATTATAGCAGCAGAGTTTCTACATTACAATGCTGTTTCAACACTTATTTAAGTACTGATGCGAATTGTATTCGAGTAAATTTCAGGCTCTAAACTGTAAGAAACTAGAAGTCTTACTAATCTAGCTGGATCTTTCTTAATCTAATTGAAACTTAGACGTAAGGTTGAGCGTCTATATCCAGGTACACTTTTTCGAATGACACCAACTGGAGGAACTATAATGAATCGAGCAGATATGAAGAAAAATAAGAAACGTAGAAAATGGCCATGGGTCATTGCAGTAATCAGCCTAATAATCGGCGGTTTTGCATTGAATGTCTATTTTGACTTGACGTCAACGTTGAAAGCTATGTATAAACCGATTGACCGCGAATTATCTGAGAAGCGAGCAGAAGGAATTACTTTGGGTAACCAAGATCCGTTTTCAGTGCTTGTCTTGGGTGTTGATGAACGCGAAGGTGATAAAGGTCGCTCGGATACGATGATTGTAATGGCCGTTAATCCTAAGTTAAAAACGACGAAAATGGTCAGTATTCCAAGGGATACGTACACAGAGATCATTGGCCACGGGACCACAGATAAATTAAACCATGCGTATGCATTCGGTGGCATTCAGATGTCACTGGATTCGGTCGAGAATCTACTGGATATTCCCATTGATTATGTTATGGAAGTCAATATGGAAGGTTTCCAGACAATTGTAGATACCGTCGGCGGTATCAGCGTTAACAATCCTTTTGAATTTACACAGGATTCGATTCATTACGCTACTGGTGACATCACCTTGGACGGCAAAGAAGCACTATCCTATGTGCGGATGCGGAAAGGCGATCCTAACGGCGACTTCGGGCGTCAAGATCGACAGAAACAGGTAATTGAAGGAGTACTGCATGAAGGAACCTCCATAAAGAGTCTGTTAAAATACCGCAGTGTCTTCAATGCCCTGGGTGACAATGTAAAAACAAATATGACGTTCGATGAAATGGTAGACGTCCAAAAGAATTACCGTGACGCGGCTGGTAAAGTGGAGCAACTTCATTTTGAAAAAGGTGAAGGCAAGCGAATGAACGGCGGTATATGGTATTACATTATGGATGAAACAGAATTACAGGAAGTTACAGGTACCATGAAGCAACATTTGGAATTGAATTAAAGTAATCCGCGGGATGTTAAACTCCGCGGATTTTTTGATGTTGTTTGCTATGGGTTTCCACTTGCTGCTTTCGGGTGTACCCACTGTTTCACGGATTTACCCGCGATTTTCGAACATACCCTCGGATCCACCAATAATTCTCTCTATACCCGCACTTGCCCATTTCCACGGATGACATACTTTGTCGTTGTCAACGCCTTTAATCCCATCGGACCCCGTGCATGCAATTTCTGTGTGCTAATTCCAATCTCCGCGCCATAACCAAATTCAAAACCATCCGTAAATCGAGTCGAAGCATTATGATAGACTGCGGCGGCATCGACATAATTCAAGAAAATCGTAGCATGCTTTTCATCATTGGTGATAATCGCTTCGGAATGCTTTGTCCCGTATTTGGTAATATGAGTAATTGCTTCCTCCATACTCGTTACAATTTTGACACTAACTGTTAACCCGAGATATTCCGTTGACCAATCTGATTCGGATGCAGCTCGCACCTTTTCACATTCTCGAACAACAGTTTCATCTCCGTATATCTCCACATCGTTCTCCTGCAATTTTTCGATAAGTTCTTTTCCATACAACGTAAACCACTTGTCATGGATTAAGATTGTCTCAATGGCATTGCAAACGGATGGACGCTGAATCTTTGCATTCAATGCAATATTAGTAGCCATTTCTAGCTCTGCTGATTCGTCAATATAGATGTGGCAATTACCCGCCCCAGTTTGAATGACCGGAACTGTTGCTTCACGAATTACTGTTTCAATAAGTGTTTTGCCACCCCTTGGAATTAGAACGTCCAAGTATTCATTAAGCCGGAACAGTTCTTTTGCCGTCTCCCTGCTCGTATCTTCAATTAATTGGATAGATATTTTGGGAACATCACTTTTATCAAGAGCAGCATGAATTGACTTTATAAGAGCCAAGTTCGAATATTTCGCAGAAGAACTTCCGCGTAAAATGACGGCGTTCCCCGTTTTAAGGGCAAGCGTCGCCGCGTCAACAGTGACATTCGGTCTCGCTTCATAAATCATACCGATAACGCCAATTGGTACCCGCTTCACTTCAATAAGCAATGCATTGTCTTTTTCAATGGTCTCCACTGTCTCTCCAATCGGATCCTGTAATTCGATTAACAGATGGATGGCATTCGCCATGTCTTCTATTCGTTTTCCAGTGAGTAGGATGCGGTCAAGAATTGCGTCAGTAAAACCTTTCGCTTTTCCATCGTCCAAGTCTTTCTGATTTTCAGCAAGTATGGACGTTTGATCGGCCACTAATTGTTCGGCAATTAATGCCAGTGCTTTGTTCTTTTGGTCGGTTGTGATGTTCACCAACGAATAACTTACTTCTTTTGCAGCTTTCCCTTTTAAGTGTACTTCGCTCATGCTAAATCCCCTCATTTCATATTTGTGCCCAGCGGTCCCGGTGAATGACTTCAACAGCCGATGAAACTAGTTCACCTTCTTTTTCCTTGTTTCTGTCTTCAATCGCGTTTCTTAATTCACCAGAAGAATAACTTACTTCTCCTTTACCTAAAATCCCATTCACGCCAAATACTTCAACAACGTCACCTTTGTGAAAATCCCCGTTTACTTTAACAACACCTGCAGGTAATAAGCTTTTTCCGTTATATAAAATAGCCACTTCCGCCCCTTGATCAACGTGAAGTTCACCTGTCGATTCGGAATGCAACACGATCCATTGTCTGCTCGTATTAATCTTAGCGATAGCTGGATTGGAAATATAGGTGCCGTCGCCTCCCCCCTGTAAAATCGTTAGTAGTTTATTCGAACCTTCTCCCCTTCCGATGAAAACGGAAACACCTAGTGATGTTGCTGTTTTTGCAGCTAGTAGTTTTGATTTCATGCCACCTGTTCCCACTTTTGATCCCGTATCGGCAGCTCCTTTTAGTAAGTCATCTGTAATCTGTTCAAGATAATCAAGTCGTTTCGCTAATGGATATTTGCGTGGATTTGATTCATAAAGTCCATTAATATCCGTTAAAATAATAAGCTGGTCCGCATGGAGAAAGCCACTGACAAGTGCTGACAGCATATCATTGTCACCGAAAGTCAGTTCTTCAACAGAGACTGTGTCGTTTTCATTAATAATGGGCACGATTCCGCGTTCCAACAGTTCCGTCATAGTCGCAAATGCATTTCTATAGCGCTCACGATTCGAAAAATCGATTCGTGTCAATAAAATCTGAGCTGGCACGATTCCATGAACACTAAACTTTTCAATATAAGATTGCATTAACAAACCCTGGCCCACCGCCGAAGCCGCCTGTTTCCCTTTGATTGTTATTGGCCGCGATGAATAGCCTAACTTTGCAAACCCAGCCGCGACTGCACCAGAAGAAACAAGGATCACTTCATGCCCTGCTTTACGTAGTACGGCAAGCGCATCGATATGATCGTTGAATTTCGTTTGATCGATTTCACCTTTAACATTTGTTAAAGAACTGCTTCCTATTTTCACGACAATCCGTTGTTTTTTCATTCCAATACCCCATTCCTTCTTGTGGTGGAAAACAAAAAAAGCCCACTCGTCCTGATATTAAGGACGAAAGGGCTTAGCTTCCGCGGTACCACCATAATTGGATGCATGCGAACACATCCCACTTATCCCCATAACGCCGAGGGGGGCGCCTATGTTTTACATAAGACTACGAAGGTAGGTTCTGCGATTGTCGTGACGGAATCTTCCAGCTGATAAATTCCGCTCTCTTTCACAACATGGATTCGCATAGTAATCCTTCATCACCGTTCAAGTTTTAGAAGATTTTAAACTATCATACAACACTTAACTGAATTGTCAAGCGTGTATGAGTGAACTACTTTTACTTCAGATATTATGAACGGACAATGAATATCGTCACTGCCCCTCTAAAGTAACGACAAATAGTAATACTCCCATATGTCGGTGCCTTTTCAGGTATTGAAGTTCATTTTATTATGAGCAAGATGGTGACGAGAACAACAGGTAGAATTGCGAATAGAACGAATTTCTTATACATTTTTTCGTTAGTTCAAGCTTAGAACGTTTTTCAACTATTTAGAGCACCCTATAGATTATCCATAACATTTAATCTTTTAAACCATTCAGCATAGTTTCTTAAAATTAAACCGGCTTGCGCTGCGCTAACCAATTCAAAAGTTCTGTCGAAGTCATTGGCTTAGCAAAATAATAGCCTTGGAAGATTAACGACTCCGACTCTTGGCTTAGAAATTGTACTTGCTCTTCAGTTTCTACACCTTCTAGTACAATATCTAAATTTAACGTTCGACCGATTGCGAGAATTGCCTTGAGAATAGATGAATCTTTCTCAGATTGTGGTACATCGTCAATAAATGACTTATCTATTTTCAAAGTCGAAATCGGCAATCTTTTCAAGTAAGACAAAGATGAAACTCCTGTTCCGAAATCATCCAATGCTACAGAAAAACCTTTTTCTCGAAACGTATTGAGGGCTTTCACCGCATCTTCAATCGAATTCACTACACTCGTTTCCGTAATTTCTAATTCTAAATTATACGGTTCCAACTTATACTTTTTCACCATTTCCGTTAATACATTAAGTAGGATTGGTGATGTAACATAATCCCCAGGAATATTAATTGAAACGGGGTGTACTTGGAAAGTCGTTTTTCCCCACTCTGCAATCTGTTTGCAAACTTGCTCGATTATCCAGTTCGTGACATCTCCTATTCGTGTGCTTTGTTCAAGTATTGGTATGAAAGTTACTGGAGATAGCATACCGTATTTCGGATGCTTCCAACGAATCAAAGCTTCAAACCCCGACAATTCATTAGTACTAGCCCTTACTTTCGGCTGATAAACCATGAATAATTGTCCTTCGTGCATCGCACCTTCTATACTCTCTAGGATTTCTTCTTCGAATGAATGAGAATGGATTGCATTATCAAAACGAATCACCTGGTAATCATAGCGTGTCGATGGATGCTCTAACACAGTAAGCGCTTCTGTATACAAACGCTTCGGATCCCGATGTTCTTCCGTAGTTGACATCGCGCAGACCGCTTCAATCTTAATTAATTTGCCATCGATTTCAGTCAGTGCTTTAAGTTGCTCTGCAACCTTATTCATGGTGCGTTCAAACTCAACGATTCCGTCCACCCCCTGAAGAAGAAAGACAAAACGCTTGCCCTGAAGCTGGTAAAGTTTCATAGAGGATGATGACCACTGAGAGAAAAAACGTCCCAAATACTGAATAACTTTGTCTCCGAAAATATACCCTTGTTCAACATTGATTTTTTCAATGTCGGGGATATACCACATTGCAAGACTTCCATCATAAGAGGGACTGTTCAACATTTTCTCAAAGCTCCGCCTGTTTGGGATTCTCGTTAAGGACTCGAAATAGTTTACGCGGTAATCAATATACCGATCAATAAAACTCGATAATAGTAATAATAGCAGCAATAGACCCAAACCAATTGAAACTGAAATGTTAAGATAGTTCATATCCATTTGATGAATCTCATGCAGACTATCAATCTTGTCACGATGAATATAGTAAGTAGTCCCCATGAGTCCGGTATAATGCATGCTAGAAATTGCTAACCCCATAACGAGCGAAGTAACTGTTTTCAGGAGTTTATTTTTCAAAAGATGCTGAAGAGAAGAAAAAATGTAGATTGCGATAAAAGAAATACTAATTGCAATCGCCACAGATGCAGTAAAAATTGTGCGATCATATGTATAGATAGCATCTGATTCCATAGACGCCATCCCAATATAATGCATGGCAGAGATACCAATTCCCATTGCGACACCCGAAATCAAACTTAATCCAATCGTTTTTCGCGTGCGGTTGACTAAAGTAAACACTAAAAATGAACTTGCAATTGCTGGAATAATCGACAAAAATGTAAGCTCAGGTTTGTAAGTCATCGAAATGGGTAATAAATAGGCACCCATTCCAATAAAATGCATGGACCATATCCCGAACCCCAAAGCAACCGATGCTAATATGAGCCACAAATTTCGATGAAAAAAGCTATTCTCTTGCATTCGCTCATTCATGGATATCGCGGTATAGGAAGCAAAGCTCGCAATGATAACGGACAAAAGAATGATTGAAAAAGAGTATTCACCAACAACTACACTATATGATTCCATGGAAGGATGAGTAAACAAAATCGGTTCTCCTTTACAACTATTATAAGATAAATCTCTACTAATTATAGTTCTATATAATCATGTGTCAACCTGTTCCATTCTACCTTCAAGATTATTTCACAGCATTTCGAAAAAAACTCCTATCTTCAGGTTAACTTTGGTGAATCAACACATGTTCAATCCGTTAACAATAACATTCTGCAATCTAAGATATTACTATTTTGTTATTGTTGTAAAAAGTAGCAAACCCACCTTCTCTTCTTCCTATACCCAGAAAAAGCCCAATCGTCCTGGTATTAAGGACGAAAGGGCTAACTTTCGCGGCGATAATTCCCTCTATGTTTTTGCATAAGATTACGAAGGCAAATGCAGGAGTTTGTGATGTTGGGATTCGCTAGCTGATAAATCCCATTCTCTTTCACACCTTATTGCCACATATTACTCCTTCTTCACCACTCAATTACCGATAGTTTCAAATAACCAAACAATACTGAATTTGATTTGTGAAGCATTAATTAATTCGAAGAATCTATTTTACCAACTGTTCCTTTTTTCCTTGCCCATGTGAAGATAATTGCAGCAATTAATGTGAAACCTAGGTAGCCCATCACTGGATAGACAGTACCAACAAGTGTGATGAATCCAATAAAACTCGCGCCGAACGCAGCTACACCAAAAATTGTAACGGCACCTTTAAAACGCACTGTTTCAGTTTTAACGATACGAGCTGAAAATGCGTATAACATTCCAACCGCTGTATTGTAAATCATCCCCAATAAGATAATGGACATAATTGCCCCCATTATAGGGCTAATATTATTTGCCAAAAACAGCATTGGCATCGGTACACTTGCAATCGCTTTTAACTGAGTCAGCATTGAGACATTGATAAGCAGGATGAGTAGTCCCAATCCAAGACCACCGATGATTCCACCCCATGCCGCAACCTTCTCATCCTTTACAGTGCCACCCATAACCGTGAGCATCGCGGCTCCAGCTGCCAAATTATAAGAGACATATAAAATTGCGCCCAGTAGCCAATGGGATGCACCTTTATTTTGAGTGACAACAGCGGCTGACAGATCAGCAGTAGCAAAGTCAAAATTTATTAATGAGTAAACTGTAATTACGATCACTATTAATAGTAAAAACGGAGTAAATGCTCCGATGAGTGTAATCACTTTTTGAACACTCAACGTTACCGTCAATATGGTTACAATCGCCATCAAAATACTTCCAATGAAACTAGGAATGCCAAATTGCTGTTCAAAAATTGCGCCAGCCCCTGAGAACATGACTACAGTTACCCCGAAAAGGAAAAATGTAATAATAACATCAACAAGTACCCCTAAATAACGACCACATATATGATAGATTACACGTTGATGAGACTTAGTTTGCAAACGACTTCCCAATTGTGTCAAGTTCATCCCTAAAAATGCAAATAAGACAGTTGCTACAAGTGTTCCAACGATACTAATTGGTCCAAAACTAGTGAAAAACTGTAAAATTTCCTGACCTGATGCAAATCCTGCTCCAACAATCACTCCGATAAAAGCTCCAGCGATTTGAAAACTTTTTCTCATTACTCATCCCCCGTTTTAGCCGCAGTGTCTCTTTATAGTCAAACTACTACAATAGATTTTATTTTCTGATTTCTCCAATCAGAAAGGACGATTTAAGTCATCCTTCCCTACACCTATTCAGCCTTTCTCATCACACCTCATTCAGCTTTGAAGTGTAACTCGTCTACCGTGAATTTATTCATAGCTTTCAAGTTGGGTTCGTAACCTATTCCATATGCGGTTGGAACAGTAATATAGCCGTCCTCCACTACAACTTCTGGAGTAATAACGTCTTCCTCCCAGTAACGTGAGGATCCAGCAGTGTCGCCTGGTAATATGAAGTTTGGAAGTGTTGTGAGCGCTACATTATGCGCACGGCCGATTCCTGATTCCAGCATTCCGCCGCACCAAACAGGTATTTGACGTTCCATGCAATAATCATGAATTTTCTTCGCTTCAGTAAGACCTCCAACACGACCGATTTTAATGTTAATGATTTGCGTACTACCAAGCTCAATCGCTTTTCGTGTATCTTCAAGGGAGTGAATGCTTTCATCCAAACAGATTGGTGTTTTCAATTGTTTTTGTAATTTCGCATGGTCGAAAATATCGTCTGAAGCAAGCGGCTGTTCAATCATCGTCAAGTTAAATTCATCCAGCTGTTTGAGAAGTTCAATGTCGTCCAATGTATAAGCCGAGTTGGCATCTGCCATAAGTGGCACATCCGGGAAATTCTTGCGCAACTCGCGGATTACATCAACGTCATAGCCCGGTTTGATTTTCACTTTAATACGCTTGTATCCCTCTTCCACAAAACCACGTACCGTTTCGACTAGATTAGCAATATTTTCATGGATCCCGATACTGATACCCACTTCAATTTTATCGCGTTCGCCACCAAGAGCCTTCGCCAATGTCAATTTGTTACGCTTAGCATAAAGATCCCAAATTGCGCCTTCCAAAGTGGATTTCGCCATATTATTTTTACGGATTGCAGCGAACAATTCACTTACTTCGTCGGGATGTCCGATTTCCCTTCCTAATACGATAGGTATCAGAAAATCACGGATCATATGTAAATTCGTTTCAAGTGTTTCTTCGCTGTACCAAGGCGAGTGAAATGCCACTGACTCCCCCCATCCCGTATTACCCAGCTCATCTTTCACTTCAAGTAACAGAAAATCTTTATCTTGGAACGTACCAAAACTAGTTGTGAACGGGTGCTTCATTCTCATTTTCATTTTTCGGATGTTGATTTCTTTTATAATCATTCGGATTCTCCTCTATTTTTTATTGTCAGTGGAATTGTGTTTCTTTTTACAAATTGATAATAATGAACGCCTTCTTCAGACCTATTCACTCCTACTAGCGCATAGCCAGAACCAAATAACGATTGAAAAACGGTCCTTATTTTCAATCGCCAGTCGAGCGCTAGTTCAGGTTCATTCTTTTTGATCGACTGAAATTGTTCTGGTACCGGAACTTCAACACCAACACTGTTTAACAGGACATTTTCCGAATCCACAACTAGTGTTGGATTTCCTTTATGGGATTTCTCAACTATAAATGGTCGATCATAGTCGGAAACTTGCGGTGTCCACTTGTCCTCGACCCTTTCGCTCGAAACCCACCATTCGACTTGAAGACGGTCTGATGGTAATCCTTTGTTCAAACCATCTTCCATTTCACCGTAACAATTCACTAAATAAGTATCACAAATTGCGTACAGTTTCGACACATTTAAATAAGCATTGCGACTTTCCAATGGATCGAATGTCCAAGTAATCAAATTGTATCCCATTTCCTTGGCAATTTTAAGCTGTTCATCCTTTAGCAACTTTCCGATTCCCATCAGTTGATAGTTCGGAAGAATGCCAAGCATATGTGAACATAAATACGGCTTACCATTGGTGAAACCCGGAAAACCATATGAAAAGCCAACGATTTCATCACCTAAGAAAGCGCCTAACAATAACCCGCCATTTTTCGCTGCTGTATAGGTTTGATGAGTCGGTATCGGTTCAAGGCCCCAGATTGCTCGTTCAAGCGATTGGACCAGGCGCATGTCTTCATTGGTTTCTAGTTTGCGAATGGATAGGTTGACGTCCATTTGGTTCACTTCCTTCTCTCTAACTGCCCGAATGAATGGATGACCGTTCGAACGAGTATTTCAATTCCGGTCAGTATACTATCATGATTGAATGTCATGTTGGGATGATGAAGGCCTGGCGATAAGTCGCAGCCAAGACCGAGCATTGTCGCTTTAACAGAAGGTCTTTTTAATGTGTAGTAATGGAAGTCTTCTCCGCCTGGTGTGACAATAGGCGGCACCAAAAATTGTTCCCCAACTGTTTCCCTTATCGCTTGTGCCATCATTTCGACAGCAGTGTCATCGACTTGGGCAGCTGCAATTTCCGCGATTATTTCATAATTAATGATAACATCAGACAGTTCTGCAACCGAACTAATCGCTTTATCAACTAAATTCATCAGTTTGTCCATAACCACGTTTGTTTTGGCGCGTAAATCCAGACTAAATACTGCACTTCCGGGAATGATGTTGGCTGACTCTCCACCCGCTTGGAACATCGTCATTTTTGCAGAATGCGGGACCATTGGGTCAACGTGGATGGAGTGGATTGCCTGTACGAGAAGTGCCATCACTTCTATGGCGTTTTGTCCAAGATGCGGTCTTGCTCCATGCGCATCTGTCCCCACGATTGTTCCTTTAATCATTTTTGCAGCACCATGCATAATGGCTGGGGATGCATAGCCATGACCGATTTCTTGAATCGGACGGAGATGGACACCATACAAATAGTCGATATCGTCAACGATCCCTTTTTCCACAAATGATAATGCGCCCGTCCCCTTTTCCTCAGCTGGTTGAAAAATCACTTTTAGTCGCCCGTTTTTCGGATACCTAAGCTTTTTCAAAACGAGTAAAGCGCCAATTGCAATCGTCATATGCGCATCATGTCCGCATGAATGGTTCGCTTGAAAGACCCCATCCACTTCCTGCCAGAGTGCATCGATATCTGTTCGAAGTCCAATACAAGGATCACCAGACCCCAGTGTTACTACAAGTCCCGTTGAATCGTCGAATGTCGTAACTTGAAATCCTTCATTCTCTAACAATTGTTGCAAATAATTTGTCGTCTCAAATTCCTGCCAACTAATTTCAGGATGTGAGTGTAAATGGTTAAAAACCTTTTCAACAATCGGCTTCATTTCTTGTAACACTGCTTTCATTTTCAATCAACTCCTTCAACAAATAAGAAATCGCTTGGTATCGATTGATACGTTTCACGTCTTTTTTCGAAACTGTCCTTCTCCTTCACGGACAATCCTGCAATAATCGCATTCATGAATGAAAATAGAGAAGCCGTTGCATCGAGCGTCGACTTGTTAGGCGAATAAATTGGAAATAACAAATCACTGAATGTATGAATCGGGGCTAACATTGAATCAGTAATTCCGATAATGAAAGCTTGTTGTCTATGTGCCAATTCCGCAATTTGAATTGTTTCTTTCAAGTACCGATGAAACGAAATGGCGATGACAACGGACTTATCGTTCATTTGACTGAGCGTTTGGATTACATCCTCCGTTTCCGGTCGTAACAGTCTGACATTTCCTTTCACTAAACCAAGCGTGTATGAGAGCCAATTGGCTGCAGTATACGAAGAGCGCAGACCAAGAATATAAATGGTTTCTGCTTGAGAGAGCTGCTCGATTGCCTTTTCGTAGTCTTCTTCTTTAATTTGTTTCATCGTCTCTCCAATCGCTATTCGATCCCGCTCCATCACTTTTGTGAAAAAATGCGGTGCCTGTTCAAGTTCCAGTTTAGATTTCTGATATGTTGTGAAGCTACTCTCTTGAAATAGCAATTGTTCACGGATGACCTTTTGTAGTTCGCCATAACCAGAGAGATGCAGGCTATAGCAAAAGCGAATGACTGTCGTTTCGCTGACACCGATTTTCTTCCCAATTTCTTGTGCCGTAGACATCGCAATATTTCTTGGGTTATCGATTATATAAGTCGCGACTTTTTTCTGGCTTTTTGACAGTTGGTCGTAATACTCGTGAATCAGATCCTTTAATTTCATCTTCACTCTTCCTTTTTGAAGTTCTTCCGTCATTATCTTTTCAAATGAAGTTTTGACTTCATATTAATTATTTTATTACCTTAACATACTTGTTCGCGGAATACAATGTATTTTCTGATACTTATACTTTCCTGGGAACCTTTAGCCTCTGTTTCAATTACTACTCGAAAATTACTTGCTATATATGTTGAATTAATGAATCCCATTGAACTTGCTGTGACGCTCAATAAGGAGAGAGTTGTAATTCCGGATATTAGGTTGTAGAACGCTTGGCGCTCAGCGAAGGCGCGACTTCGTGGTAGCCGGAGCGATAAGACTAAGGAGGGATGCAGTTCAATCCCTCCCAAGCGGTCTTCTTTCTGGCTTATCGCGGGAGGCATGCACAAAGCGTCGAAGCGATATTGGCGGGAATTCTAATTAGTTCTAAGTATTGGGACTTTTTCAGTGGCCTCCCAAAAGCCTTTGTAATGCGCATACGCCGTATTCATTTGGTCAACATATATAGAGCTATCATTTAGGGTTATACATACGTTAAATATGGTAAAATAGCTATGCGAGGTGGTTATATAATGAATGAAAACGAAAAAATTCTTGGGGATGAACGTCGCCAATTAATCGTCGATACGTTACAGACGTCCGATAAACCTATTACAGGAAGAATACTCGGAGAAATGACAAATGTCAGCCGTCAGGTGATTGTTGGAGATATTACATTGCTGAAAGCAAAAAACGAACCTATTGTCGCAACAAGTCAGGGCTATATTTATATGCATGTGCAAGCGGCACCTAAGAGAATCGAAAAGACGATTGTTTGCAAACATACTCCGGACCAAACGATGGAAGAGTTGAACATTTTTGTCGATAACGGCGTTACAGTAAAGGACGTCAAAATTGAGCATCCTGTCTATGGAGATCTTAGTGCGTCAATAATGGTTTCCAATCGGAATGAAGTAAAAGAATTCATCAAGCGAATCAGAGAGGCAGATGCAATTTATTTATCAAAGCTAACAGAAGGTGGTATTCATCTTCATACGGTATTGGCGGACGACGAAGAATATATCAGAAAAGCGGAAGAAGCACTTAGAAAAGCTGATATTCTCGTCGAATGAAAAAATAAATCGGGAGTTATATTTTCATTCGGTGCAAATAGCATACAAACTTGAAAAGGTCGATTTCCCATACGAGAAATCGACCTTTTCAAGTTTACCAAAAAGTAATTGCCATCCATCTCCTCAAAATTGAATAGGGTATTCTTTTGATTCATTATCATCAACAAATTCTAAGTCCCTATATGACTTCATTCCATAATAATTTTAATGAAAAATTCATGTTCTTCATCTATACCTACGCAATATTGTTTATCAAGTGTTATTTTCATTGGAAAAATTTCAGATTTCTTTTCCGAGAACAGCCATCTTCTACCTATGCTAGCTAAAATAATAAAAACACCATTTTTATTTTCTTGCATAAAGTTTAAAGAAGAAGTAGTAATTGGATCATTATCACTATCAAAAATATTTATTTCTTTGAATTGCTCGCCAACCCTTGGTGAATCTTTTACAATTAAACCAATTTCACTGATATTCAAAATGTTATTTACTGCAAATGTCGATTCACTATTTGGATTTACATAGTATCGAGCTATGAGTTCTACTATATTTCCTGCTGGATCTTCAAAATAGCAAGCATGTGCAGGCCAAAATGCAAAATCAGCCTCGTCTTCTCCATCTTCTAATAAAAGCGTTGTTTTTCCTTTTAACCATTCCTTCGCTTCTTGAAATTGATTGGGTGGAATATTAAATGCAAAATGATAATATGGCTCCCCTACTACATTTTCATTCGTAAATTCTAAAATGCTAGTTCCTACTTGAATTTGAAAACTTTTTGGACTTTCACCACAAAGAGAAAAACCTAAATATTGCGTATAAAATTCTTTCATTATTTCTAATTTACCTGTTTGTAATGTCAGTATTTTTATTTCCATAAACAATATTCTCCTCATCAAGAAAATTTAATAGTTCATTTTTAAAATTCTATGTCACTTTTCCACTTATAATGCGTGTAAAATAATTGAATAGGCAAAGTAACTATTAATGCCAAAGTTAATACTATTTTTAGTGAATAAGAGATCTCGGAAATAAGTAGCATTATAATCAGAATAATACTAGGTGGAATCATCCATAAAGTCCTAATAAACTTTTTTCTATAATTCAATCTCCAATAAATTAAACCGCTATTACGACCATTTTTCAATGTAAATACCTCCGCATTATAAAACCACTAAGTAACATTAAGTAATAAAAGATTCTTTCTTCTATTTTCGTCATAAAGTTAGTGCCATACATAAAAAGTTATCCCAGCTATTAAAGGTAATGAACCTGTATTAGCATCGATAAAGCATTCTCATAAATTCAAATCTACTTCCATTTGTCTCCTGCATAAATGTATCAACTTCATCAAACCCGATTTCCCTATATATTTTTATAGCTCTTTGATTGAAAGTTGCTACTGATAATGTTATTTTTTCTGGTCTGTATTTTGATTTAGCAAAATCCAAACCTGCTTGGACAAATCCCAAACCGTTGCCATTACCAGTTAAATCTGGTCTCATGCCTAACCCTATATCAATGGTGTTGTTAGCTACTTCATTAAAAGTAAAGAAGCCTATAGCATCATTGTCTTTAGTAACAAAGAAATTTGAGTCACCCCGTTTTTGAGCTTCTAAGAACTCAACTAGATCTTCTTTATCTGCTACCATATCGTAAAAAGAATATTCCGCATTATAGTGCCAATTATATGCAATCTCTTCCGCTTGTTCTTGTGTCAAACTTTCAAACTTATATCCCACAATTATCCCCCTCTAAGACTTCCACACATTCCCTATTACAACTAACTGTCCGCAATAGATAAGCATTTCCTGTTATCCCTGCCTTTTTCCTGTTCCACACGAAACGTGCTAGTTTTCTAGCAATCTGTGTTCCATCCCTTCAATCACTTTCTGTTGGTCAAGAATAATTTATAAGAGTCATAAACCTTTTTTATAATAAATAAGTGTCGTGCTGTCATTTATTTTCTTGGTTTCTCCTGTTTTTATAAAGCCCATCTTTTCATATAAATAACAATTACGTTTTTCTTCCGCTATAGTAGCCAACTCCCAACTAACCGCTTGAGGAAAAAGTCCCTCTATTTGTGATATTGCTTTCTGTGCAATTCCTTGCCCCTGGTATTTCGGTTGAATAAACATTGGGCTGATCCAAAATTCAGTTTCCTCTTTCCACCAGACACTAATAGCCCCAACAAGAATAGTATCCGATTTTATTTTATAAACTCCTCCTGACGTGTTGTTTATCCTTGTTATCATTCGCTCGATCGTTTCATTCGCTGGATTAGTATTGTAATCCTCATAAACTTCAAGTAATGGTAAAAATGCATTTACTTGTATATCAAAAAGAGATTGCGCATCAAATTCGTTTGCTTTTTCTAACGTAACTTCCATAACTGGTACCCCATTTCTACTAATAAAATCATTGTTATAGTGAATCAAAAGACAATATAGTCCTTCCAGTTCACAGTGAAATCTCCTACTACTAAAATCAATATTATCAATAGAAATAATCCAATTGGAATCATTAAGCTTATATAAGTTTCGCTCCATTTATACAGAGTTTTTCGCTTGCTTAAATACCTATCTATCATAAAGTAAATTAGAGCCGCGGGCAGACTAATCCAAAGTAATAATAATCCGAAAATCATATGAAAAAGTAACGATAGAAAACACTCTAACTTTACTGACTCATTTTTCGTGAATTTGGATGAAAGTAAGTCGCTTACTAGAAGAAGTAAACACCCCATATAGAAGAATGGCCGGAAAACTGTATAGAATATACCCTTGCGTTGTAACTAAAATCTTTCCCAAATATCGCCATAGTGAGTACACGTTACTTTCGTAGAAGTATGGTGTCACTAACGCTAATAATATTGCATAAATAGGAACTGTAATCGCCGCAGTTATTATTTTCCTCGGCAACTTTCTGCTAATAACTTCTTTAACGCTCAATCTTCCCACCCTAACTGATAAGCAATTCGATCAGGCATTTCGTTTAATCATTTCTTCTGTATAATCTACCAAAGTGCGATAAGATGAAGTTCCGTTTAGAAAGTGAGATGCCTCAATCACAGCCCCTAGCGAATTTAATTGAATTCTTTGTTTCGACATATTTAGTTCTTAATTTACTAATTTTCTAAAAAGATTTTTTCGGTAATCCCGTTCCATACTACCTTCAAAACCAGCTTCTCTTCTTGTTTCGTTGAAGGGCTATTAGAACTTAAACTTTTGTGTTGAAACTTACCTTTTTCGTTCAATGAAACATTGTTTGTACCAAAATTCAGCACTCCATTGGTGCTTGTTTCAACGAAATAATCAAAGGTTTTAACACTGTCTAACTCATTACCTTTATAAATAATCTGAATTTCATATTGTTCATCTCCGTCAGTTTGGGTCACGGTCACTTCTGCCCACCAATATTCGCCTTCACCAACGAATGTCAATTCTTTTGTTTGCCATGCACTAAAAAATACACTCATTGAAACTATGAGAATGAATAAAACTTTTTTCAACGCCTCCCCTTCCTTGCGAAACGATATAGTAAAATAAGAACTGCGATTACAAACAAAGCAATTACGCAGATATATAATGGATTAAATATATCTGAGTTCTCCTTGTCAATAAGCGCTACATTGTTTCCACTGCTAGGATTCTTGTGACTCGTTTTTAGAAAATCAGCATAATAAGTTACGATTTCTTCATTTTCATTATTTATTATGCCGTTAAGGACTTGAACCATACCATTTGGCCCTCCTACAGGTGTAAGAAATGTCGCAGAATCACTCTTTTCTAAAAACAGAAGAAACTCACCGCCTTCGTTCTGAAATCCCTCAGCCCAACCGACATCATACATGTCAATTCCAGCGATTATTTGTTTAGTAGCCTCTCCTTTATAAACATTTTCAACGGCAAACGTATATCCTTGAAAAATAAATTCACTGTCTATCGGCTTACTTGAAAAGTCGTAAGTTCCACTTATAACTACTTCAGCTTCGTCGCTAACTTCTTGCGGGTCCATCTCGATCCAACTTGTAGCAGAAACACTTACGCTTACTATCATCATTGATAAAAAGACAGTCATTACGAAAAGTCGATACACTAATCTTTTCATAAAGGCACCTTCCTTTTATTTATTTGACGCCTCTTGAGCAAGAAGGTTCATTATTAAGAATAATTTAATAACAATACAATGGAAATAAAAAAGCAATTCAAATTAAAGCAGTATAGCTTTAATATTTTTTTACAGGCTAATTAACCCCTAATAATTCCATGACTCATTCCAATCAGAACTTCTTTTCCGCTTTGATTATGATAAAAGGTAATCATGGCTATTGTCTTAAATTCAACTTCTGTTATCGTGAATTCACAAGTAATCGTGTCCCCTGACAGGGCGAAGGTAACCACTTAACATCTCTCTTGCAATATTAACTAAATCCCCGATACTCGCAGTAAAAGACCTTGTACATAAAGCTCTTTTTCATCTCATTCCATATGATATTTTCCCTTATAACCTATTACCTCTGAAAACTGTTGTGTTTCTTCCACATTAAACGTTTTTAATCACGTGAAAATAGCCCCAACTTTAAGCTTCATTATTCAATCGCTCCCACAATTTATCTGACTTCATTGAATAAAGAGTATCACTTTCAAGCTTGAATGAATATTCACTCATTAACAATTACCTGTTAAACATTACTTACTTTTATCGAAAAAGTTATTCCATTTTAAAATTTCCTCAACTTTGGAAAAGGTGTTTAATCTTTAATATATAAAATAACCTTGTCTATGTAACTATCTATTTGTTTTCCGTAATTTACTTCTAAACATTCAAGGGTTAAAGGATTCTTACTAGCCTCTACCTGTTCCCTAAATGCAAATTCGGAGTCAACTTGACTTATTTGGCTAATTATCCGTATACGTTCCTTTAGCCTTATTTGAATCACCTTAAAACCATTCAGATAGTATTCCACATATTTATACCTAAAATAATGTTTCTTAAACAACCCTACTTTTTTAGTGATAAATAGCGTCCTCAAATAATTGGTACGATGAACTTTGTAATATCTAACTTCCCTTTCCGCTTTTACGATCAAAAATTATTTCCCTTTTTATTCCTACTGTCTAATTGTTTTAAGGACAAGGGGAAGACAATAACCCTTACACGAGGAATTTAGTTTCATACTGTAATTAAGAATAGGAGGTGAAAAAAATGGGATATCATGAAAATAATCATTATGAGAAGAACTATTGTGAGAAGAAAAAGGATTCAAAAAGCATGGAAGCAAAATTAGAAGATATTTTGATACAACTTCAACAACAAAAGCAATGGCAATTCCAGTATCAAAATCAAAATCAATACCAAAATCAATTACAGTATCAAGATCAAGACCAGAAGCAAGCTCAAGTCGATACTGATACAAGTACCTTCGAAAATATCGGAAGTCCAACAATCACTATTACTAATAACGTAGATGTTGTTGCAGTCGCTGTTGCCGTCGCAGCATTATTACAAGGTCCATTAGGAGCAGGTCTTTCTTTTGATACAGTAAAAGAATTGAAGAATATGCTTCAAGCATAATAGTATTTGTTTCACCTATATATATTGAATAATTGAATAGCTATATAAGCTGAGGGAAGGCGTCTTACACGGGTAGCCTCCTAGCGAATTTAATAGAATTCTTTATTTCAACATATATGATTAAAATTTTCTGCCACAAATTACTGAACTAACGTCCGTGAATACGAATAGCTTTGTAAGGTCTGACTTCTCTTTCCGCTTCTAGCTATTAAAACCCAAGTTTCCTTTTAATTTTTAATTATTAGTTTTTCAGGGTCAAAGAAGAACAAAAAACTTACATGATGGATTTGATTTCATATTGTAATTAAGAATAGGAGGAGAAGAAATGGGAAATCATTCAAAAAAGTGTGATTGTTATCATTGTAATGAAAAGAATCATTATGATAAGTACGATTGTTGTGAGAAGAAAAAGGATTTAAGAAACATGGAAGCAAAATTAGATGATATTTTGATACAACTTCAACAACAAAATCAATGGCAATTCCAATATCAAAATCAATACCAGAAACAATTCCAGTATCAAGATCAAGATCAAAACCAGAAGCAAACTCAAGTTGATACTGATACAAGTACCTTCGAAAATATAGGAAGTCCAACAATCACTGTTACAAATAACGTTGATGTTGTTGCGGTCGCTGTTGCCGTCGCAGCATTATTACAGGGACCATTAGGTACAGGCATTTCTCTTGATGCCGTCAAAGAATTGAAGAATATACTTCAAGCATAATAGTAATCGATTCATCTAATTTGAATTTTCTCAGTAGCGGAGAATGCATAGTTATATTCTCTGCTACTGATTACATAACTAATGTGTACTTAACATATACAATTCCTCTTTGTCTTTTTGTTGTAATAACTCGATTTCTATTTGTTCATCCACTTAAATTTTTTTGCCATTCAATAAAACAACCAAGCTATCAGCGGACCAACGATAGACCCAATAATAGCGGAGAGCGTCATTGCAATGGAACTATAGGATGCTTCCTGCTCCCCGATTTCAATTGCTTTCGATGTCCCAAGAGCATGAGCTGCTGCTCCCAGTCCGATGCCACGACCGATTGCAGTATCGATACGATACCATTTCAAAAATGTTGGTCCTAGAATGATACCGGTAAATCCTGCAATCATGACAAAAGCGATTGTTAGCGAAGTTGCTCCACCCAATTCCGAAGCAATCTGTATAGCTATAGGTGTTGTAATCGATTTAGGTAATAATGACACAACGATTTCTTTTGAGAATCCTGCCATTTTTGCAAAAAGTACACCGCTTACCATACCAAAAAGAACGCCCGTCATTACACCGCCAAGTATGGGAAGCATATTCTGTTTGATTAACTCCCTTTGTTTATATAAAGGGATTGCCAATGATACAATCGCGGGTCCCAGCAACAGGTCAACCCACTTTCCACCGAGCATATAAGTTTCATATGGGACTTTGAAAAGAATGAGGATCAAAATAATGCCAACTGTTGTTGTTAGTATTGGTATGAAAAATGCTTTACGATACTTAAAGTATAACAAGTTCATAACAAGATAAACTGCAATCGTTACAATAACAAAGAGGATTGAATACATCATTACTTGCATGAAATTCCCTCCTTGTTAGCAGATTTCTTGGCAAGAAATTGACTTATATAACTAGAAATCCACATCGTCAAAAACGTGCTAATCATCGTGATTGGTATTAACAGAAATCCTTTTCCTGCAAAAACATGTCCGTAATTCATCACACCGACAGTCGCTGGGATAAAATATAATGGTAAATAAGATAAAAGGAAGAAAGAACCTGATTCAATCCATTCAAGCTGAAATACTTTCAATGAAAGGGCCGCCAACAATACTAAAAGTCCTATTATGCTTCCCGGAAGCGGCAAATGTAGAAAAACTTGAAGCCAGTTCCCCATCAAGACAAAACTGTACAAGACTATTATTTGAAGAACTATTTTTATGTATTTCATAGATAAATCCCGTCTCCTTTCGTATCAGTATAAAGATATATAAGTAAAATATCAAAGACGTAATGAAACTATTTCAAAAATAGAACGTATATTATCTATAACTACCACTCAAAAAACATAAGGAGGTTTTGTACATGTTTTCACCTTTTGGAGAAGCTATGTTTACGTTTGTTCCCATCTTTATCGGCGGAGTTGCAATTATCATTTTTGGTGGAATTATTTTCATTGCTGTGAAATCTATCGGTACGTGGAATTCAAATAATAACTCCCCTATACTGACAGTGCCAGCGGAAGTTGTTACAAAAAGAACCAAGACTTCCGGCGGATCAGGCGATTCATCGGCAAGTACTTGGTATTATGCTACATTTCAAGTAGACAGCGGAGATCGTATGGAATTAGCTGTAAACGGTTCCCAATATGGTATGTTGGCTGATGGCGATGTGGGAATGCTCACTTTCCAGGGGACTCGTTTTAGTGGATTTGAACGGGTAAACAGTGTGTAATATTTTTTACATAAGTTCAAGTATTGAATACGATGGATAAACCGGGCGATGGCGCCTTATAAGTGGTAGAAGAAGCTATGAGACTAGTCTGGCCAAGGGCAGAAGGCTTTCCCTAGTGCCCAAGCATATTTGAATGTAATCTTTACTTCAATTTATTTCTATATAAAAACCCCGAATCTAGACCCTTTTTCATAGGATCCAAGGTTCGGAGTTTATTGTAAAGAGGACTATTCGCCACTCTCTTTTGGTTTCTCTTTTCTAGGTAGCAGTTCGGGTGTCGAGTCGAGCTGATCAAGGAATGATCTCGATTTTAATCGAATCCCCACTTGCTCATCGTAAATTGTTCGGACGAGTTTTTTCATGAAGATTTTTGTCGTCTTCTTTAACGTCAAATTACCGACCCGATTAATTGGAACTGTATAAAAGGTTCGGATCAATTTCAATTGACTGGGTGAAATTCGAATCGCATGCTTATCTACATGGAAGCATCGATGACAAATGAAGCCGATTTGCATAAATGAAAAAGCAAATTCACCTTCTGTCGCTCCACAATTTGCACACTGATGAAGTATTGGATGGATACCAGCGATCGGCAACATTTTCCATTCAACAAATAATGCAATTGCTTCTGGATCATATTGTTCATTGATAGCGTGAAGCGCTTCATACAACAAGCTGTATATACCAGAAATTCGCTCATTATCCTCCGTTAACTTATCAATCAATTCAACAACATAACTTGCATAAGCTGTTGCTTCCAAGTCTTCACGAATATGCCGCATCGAATCAATGGGTTCGCCTTGTTCAAGCGTCCCCATTCCTCTACCCGTACGGATCAAGAATGAACCATGTGTGAAAGGCTGCGTCACAGCAGCTAGCCTGCTCGCCGGTTTTTTCGCTCCACGGGCCATTGCTGTCATCTTACCGCCTTCACGAGTAAACAGTGTCACAATTTTATTGGACTCACCGTACGGGATACCTCTTAGGATGATTCCTTCCCATTTGTTCAGCGAAGCAATCACCTCTTTGTCTAGCTTCAGGTGCCAGCTCCTCGGGGTCACAAGTCATTTTGCTGCGGAGGCTAAAAGACGCCTCCTCACACACTACTTTGTGCCTGTCGGAGCTATGCGGCACCTTACGCTTTTCTTTGTCTAGCTTCAGGTGCCAGCTTCTCGGGGTCACAAGTCATTTTGCTGCGGAGGCTAAAAGACGCCTCCTCACACACTACTTTGTGCCTGTCGGAGCTATGCGGCACCTTACGCTTTTCTTTGTCTAGCTTCAGCGACCCAGACGCTCGGGTCATAAGTCATTCCAGCTATGCGGCAAAGTACGCCGCTCCGCCAGACTGTCTTATGCCTGTCGCGTCTTGGCGGGCCGCTTACGCTTTGGGCTCACACGAAGTGGGGCATGCATCCGTTGCCGCAGGACGCGGCGAACTTAGGATGCGTTCAATTCATTAATACTCGTCTTCCCTAAATCCGAATTCCTTCAGATGGCCGGGTTTATTACGCCAGTCTTTCTGCACTTTTACCCACAACTCAAGAAATACTTTCGAACCAAGTAGCATTTCGATGTCATGTCTAGCATTTGTTCCAATTTCTTTTAGCAATGCACCTCTTTTACCGATGACAATACCTTTTTGGGAATCACGGTCGACAACAATTGTCGCCATAACATTTACCATTTCCCGTCCTTCTTCGCGTTCAATCTTCTCAATTACAACCGCTATGGAGTGTGGAATCTCTTCTCTCGTTAAATGCAATACCTTTTCACGAACTAATTCAGAAATGATGAATCGTTCCGGGTGATCCGTTACTTGATCATCTGGATAGTATTTTGGTCCCTCTGGTAAATATTTTATCATCGTCTCGAGAAGGCGTTCAACATTATTTCCGTTGATCGCGGAAATTGGCACGATTTCAGCAAAGTCATATTCTGCTGTATACGAAGTAATGATTTTGAATAATTCATCCGGATGAACAAGATCAATTTTATTAATTATAAGGAATACCGGTGTCTTTGAATTCTCAAGAAGTTCCATGATGAAGCGGTCACCACGGCCAATCGGCTCATCTGCATTGACCATGAACATGACCACATCTACTTCTTTCAATGTGTTACGGGCCGTTTTCACCATGAAATCACCAAGTTTATGTTTTGGCTTATGAATCCCCGGTGTATCGATGAATATGATTTGAGATTTTTCTGTCGTGACAACACCTTGCACTTTATTGCGAGTTGTCTGTGGTTTGTCACTCATAATCGCAATCTTTTGTCCGACTACATGGTTAAGAAATGTCGATTTACCTACGTTTGGACGTCCAATAATCGAGATGAATCCCGATTTGAACCCCTTTTTATTGTTCTGCTGCATATGAAAGATCCTCCTTTGAAAATGCGCCTGGTAATAATTTTGCTACAGTTGTTTCTTCAATGTCCCCTTTTAGGTTCGTGAGGTAGACAGGCATCGAGCCATTACAAAACTCCGCAATTACTTGTCTGCATGCTCCACACGGGGAAACAGGTCCTTCTGTATCTGCAACTACTGCAAGCGCTTTGAAGCTACGTACGCCGTCGGAAACAGCTTTAAAAAATGCTGTTCGTTCTGCACAATTGGTCATGCTATAAGCGGAGTTTTCAATATTACAGCCGTGATAGATAGTCCCATCTTCGGCTAACAACGCCGCTCCAACTGGGAATTTTGAATACGGGACATACGCTTGCTCCCGTGCTTTTTTCGATTCAGCAATTAATTTTTCTACATCCATAAAGACACCTCTTTAATTTAGTTAAACCATTTCGGAATAAATAACATTAAACCGATTATTGCACTTCCAATCGCATACACTAAGACCGCGCCTGCTGCGAGGTCTTTCGCTTGTTTCGCGAGTATATGACGTTCAGTTGTTAGTAGATCGACGACACGTTCGACTGCAGAATTCATCAGCTCAAGCGCCAGCATTCCGCAAATCAGAATAATGACGATGAACCACTCTGTCCGCGAAAGACCCGTCATAAAACCCGCTACAATGACGAGGATTGCGGCCATCACATGCACTTTCGTATTCCGTTCCGCTCCTATGCCATAACAAATCCCATTCCATGCGTAGACAAAAGATTGAAGGAACTTCCGCATTGATCAATCACCTCTCGAGTCCGAATGATGCGAGGATCTCCTTTTGCCTGCCGAACATCTCAGCTTCCTCTTCTTCAGTTAAATGATCATAACCGAGAAGGTGAAGGAAGCCGTGAAGCGCAAGAAATCCAATTTCACGATTAAAATCATGTCCGTATTCCCCTGCTTGCCGCTCAGCTGTTTCTACTGAAATAAGTATATCACCTAAAGCGGTTGGCATGCCTTCTTCAGGAATAATAGCTACTTCACCTTCCGTTAATTCTTCGAGCGCAAATGAAATGACATCCGTCGGTACATTTTTACCGCGATAAGTTGCATTCACTTCCTGAATATCTGCATCTGTCATGAATGTTACCGAAACCTCTAATTCGCCTGCTAGTTCCTCTTCTTTAGCGGTATGGTTTAACAGCTTTCGGATTAAATCCTCGATTTTGTCATCGACTCTAGCTGTTTCATCCTCAAAATGTATTTCCAACATCTACTACTAGCTCCCTTCGTACTCACTTCGGATATTCAATCCGGTTATGGAAAATTCCATTTAACGTTTCACACATAACTCTTTCCGCTTTCTTCAATTCTTTCATAGAAAGATCGCATTCATCGAATTGTCCATCGTTCATTTTATCATTAATGATAGATCGTACGAGAGCTGCAATTTTTTCTGAAGTCGGTTCTTTCATTGATCGTACAGCGGCCTCAACACTATCTGCTATTGAGATAATTGCAATTTCTTTTGTTTGAGGTTTGGGTCCCGCATAACGGAAATCCTCTTCTTTTACATCTTCCCCAGATTCCTTAGCTTTAAAGTAAAAATACTTCAATGTACTTGTTCCGTGATGCTGACGAGCGATATCAATGATTTCTACTGGCATTTTATGCTTTTCCAGAAGTCTCGCACCGTCTTCTCCGTGGGCAATAATGATGTCCCTACTTTTTTCTGGTGGCAATGAATCATGTGGATTTTGACCAGCATGCTGATTCTCGATGAAGTAACCCGGTCTCAGCGTCTTTCCAATATCATGATAATAACTTCCCACTCTGGCAAGAAGTCCATTCGCACCAATCGATTCACATGCTGCGTCGGCTAAATTTGCGACCATAACGCTATGATGATAAGTGCCTGGCGTTTCGGTTAGTACTTTTTTCAGTAGCGGGTGATTCGGGTTCGATAGTTCGATAAG
Organism: Sporosarcina sp. FSL K6-1540; assembly: GCF_038620285.1. Lineage (NCBI taxonomy): Bacteria > Bacillati > Bacillota > Bacilli > Caryophanales > Caryophanaceae > Sporosarcina > Sporosarcina sp. FSL K6-1540. The sequence continues at coordinate 3,543,965 of NZ_CP152018.1, read as the reverse complement.
TCGCATATCCGATAATAGTCGAAAGGCAGATTCAAAAAATGGCATAAGCCCAATTGTAAGAGCTCCTGACAATATACCCGAAACAATTGCCGCTATCATATAATACACTAATTCCGTCAAATCGTAAGATGACTGTGTCATTAAGAGGTAAAATCCAATGAACATCATATTTGAAACAGAAACCCCTAAGCTTGTTCGTAAAATATTCGAACGTCTGCCGTTGTCACCGAGTAAATACAAACTGACAATACCTCCGAAAAGTATGTACAATGCGACTTCCATCTGAATGATTGCCGCGTAACCTTCTTGAAGAAGAATTCCTGCTGTTGCTGCTGTGATAATTGTCGTCATTAGTGCAAGTCGCTCGTTCGTCAGAAGCTTAATAAGCATTGGAGCGAGTGCTGTCGGAAACAAGAATGCTAATAGGACATCAAAGTCTTTTTCAATAAGGGAAATGAGTTTCATTATGATGACGAGCAGGAAAAAAACAACTAATACAATGAGCAATGCCTTTTTCTTTACAACCCTATTTTCACTCCAGGATAGGAAATGCATATAAATAATCGCACCGACAAACAGGACAAATAAAATGAGACCTGCCAGCGGTTTCATGGACGACTGATTTGACAATACGCCCGCAAGCTCTAATTGCCTGTATATTTCTTTGTCAATGACCTGCCCTTCACGGACAATCACTTGTCCTTGCAAGATACGGGTAGGTTCAACGCTTTCCCGCGCCTGCTCAACCCTAGCCTTTGTCATTTCCTCATGAATCGATTCCGTCTCTACTACCAGAGAGCGGCTAAGCGTTATTAGAGTCTGTAAGATTGAAGATGAAACTGAATCTGTGAGCCTAATTTTCCGATCTACCTCATAGCGGACTGTCGACAGATCCGCAGTTCGTACCGGCTTCGATAATTCCTCACCTAGTACACCTACTAATACGCTTTGCGCGTTCAGTAAAGCATCTGTACTCTGGGATAAAAGATTAACTATGGCGTCATCACTAAGTCGCAGACTAGGTTCTTCCTTTTCCAAACTGGAAAGTTTAGTGCGCATTTCTGCTACTAATTCTTTAGAGGGCTTAGTAGCTATCTCCGATGTAGTTTGATCAGGCTCATCTTGGTTTTTTACTTCGATTAGAAAATCGAATAAAGACGTAGCGATTGCTTGTCTATTTTTTACAACATCTTCTGAAAATACATAGGAAGGTCCTACTTCATTAGCAGCACGTTCTCTGTCCTGTTCGGTTTTTACTGCGTCCTCAACCGTTTTTAAGGAACGGATAGTATCTGGTGCAATTTGAAAAGCTTTCAATTCATACGTTTCTTTTTTCACACTGCCATACATGAATGAAAAAAGGAGTACAGTGGATAGGCCGATTAAAAATAAGGATAAATAATTGAATTTAAGTGATTTAAATAACTTTCTAATTGGTTGGAACATTGGAATCTCTCCCCCTGCTTCTCTATAGATATAATCAGAGTAGCGATGATTCTAAAGAAAAAGCAGTCACTTTCTATGACTGCTCCTGTTCGTATGCTTCAATTATTTTCGCAACAAGTGGGTGACGAACAACATCACCTTGCTCTAAGTACTGAAAGTGAATATCTCCAACTTTTTTAAGGATTGATTCTGCAACGATTAAACCGGATTCAGTGTTTCTTGGTAAATCAATTTGTGTTTTGTCGCCATTGATAACCATTTTCGACCCAAAACCGAGACGTGTTAAAAACATTTTCATTTGTGCTTTTGTCGTATTCTGTGCTTCGTCCAGAATAATGAATGCATCATCGAGTGTCCGTCCCCTCATATAAGCGAGCGGCGCAATTTCGATTATCCCTCGTTCCATAAGTCGATCCGTTTGTTCCGCTCCCAGAACATCGTGTAGCGCGTCGTACAGCGGACGAAGGTATGGGTCAACTTTCTCTTTTAAGTCACCTGGAAGGAAGCCTAGACTCTCTCCTGCTTCAACAGCGGGACGGGTTAAGACAATTCGCTTCGCAGAGCCCGTTTTCATAGCTAAAACAGCTAGTACGACCGCTAAGTACGTTTTCCCCGTCCCAGCCGGCCCGATACAGAATACAAGATCTCTCGATCGAATTGCGCTGACATATTCACGCTGACCGATTGTCTTCGCACGAATCGCTTTACCTTTCATATTCCTTGAAATTTCTTCATCGTACAACTCTGCAAAGTATTCAATTGTGCCACTTTTCACCATCTCGAGCGCAGTCGAGACATCTCGTTGATTGATATTAATGCCTTTACGTATTACTTTCAACAACTGTTCCAAAAGCTCTTTAGCCGAATTCCTACTATCTTCAGCACCACTGATTGATATCGTGTCGCCTCTAGTTAATACTGAAACATTTAACTGCTCTTCAATCAGTTTCATATTCTGATCAGAAATTCCGAGAAGCATTACTGTTTCATTCGGGTCTTCAACATGTAGTTGAATCATTTGCTCATCCAATAGGCTCAGTCTCCTTGGGAATCAGTCTTTTTTCAGCAATATTGTCATTGATAAGAAACAATATAGTCCCTCTAACTTTATCATTATCGAATGTCACGTGTAAAACTTTTTCATCTTTAATAATTGCTTTCGAAAAAGATTCCGACATTAATTTGTTTTTTAATAAGGGAATTATAACTGTTTCTTCCATTCCCTCAATCAATTCAAAGTGCCCTGCGGTTTCCTCCATATATCTTTCTGTTTCGATGAAAGACCCTAGAGACCATCCTTCTTTACCTTGCTGCTTCCATGGGAGGTTAAAAGAATAGTTCACAATTTCCTCACCCTGTAACTGAAATTTAATTTTTTTCGGAAGAGTAAAGGTGTATTCAACCCAATAATCCGCATACACGGCACCATCCGCTCCAACAACTGTCGTTTTATCACCTTGTTCCAATATACCTGTGGCTAGCACGTCCCCTTTCTTTACAGTCTGATGAACATGGCCGACTCTTTCCCCTTTTTCTAACGCAAAACGCGTTATAACGCCTCCTGTACGCGCTACAAGGTGTGACGGTGATTCGTTCTCTTCAATAATGTTAGTTGTGGGTGGTGATAACATCGGAATAATTGTCAGAGACGTTCCAACTCGTCTAAATCTAACCCACGATAAAGCAGGATCATCGAGCATGAGCTCTCGTCGAATTTCACCTTCATCAGGAATTAAAGCTAAGGGTCTTAACAAAACGATAGAGCTTTTTTCAAGTTTCTGCTCAATTCTGTCCACTACTTCCGGCATATCCGATTCAACATCTACTGTCCAAAGGAAAAATGAGGCAACAAAAGGAATGAGACATGCGATTAGGAAACGGCTAGATGTGAAAAGTCCAATTGAGCCTGATTCAAGATTCGCAATTGAAATGGCTACTTTTAATCGATAATGCCTTCTGTTACGCCGGATAGCACGAAGTCCGCTACGATCTGTTTGAAAATATGCCACCCCATCGACAACTGATAGCGATGTAATTTTTGTTCCAATTGTGACAAGTTTAGTGAGGAATCCGGAAAGGTTGCCGTCGCCTGATATTTTGATAGCATACCTTTTACGCATTGCGCTCCGCTTCCTTGTCTGCACCTGTAGTCACATTCATTGTGGTAATTGAAGTGAATGTGAAAACAGCAACTTCTTCTGATAAAGTTTCAACTGTTAAATCAGTGCCTATCGCCTCAATCCTGTATTCACCACTGCTAATGATCGCGAAATCGGGGCCAAGTTTCAACAAAGAATAAGGGCCATTAATTCGTAATGAAGCGAAATCTTCAATTGTAACTGATGAACCGGTCTGAAATAGTCTTTTCAAAATATAAAACCCCCTATCCACATCGTATGATTCGGATAGAGGGTCAATGCTTATCTTTTTGATTTCGGTGGGCCATAAATTTCAGAGAACACAATGCCTTTCAGCAAGTCCCCTTGACTTTTCGGCATTAAATCGTGCGATTGTATAGCAGACACAGTTGGACGTTGACCACCATGTGCAGACAATCTTCCACTATGTCGATTCACGGATGAATCTGGGCGTTCGATGTGACGATTCGCTGATGAATTAGTACGTTCTTTTCTGTCAGCAGTTGGTCTTGCAGGTGGTACTACTACAGGAGCTGAAGGAACCGTTACTGTTGCCTGTTGCTGCTGTTTTGGCAGCTGGCGGATAGGTGGTTCCGCATCTGCTCCTGCCATTTCTCTCTGCAATTCACGGTACATCTCTTTTAATTTAGTTGTAGGACCCTCTGGAGCGTTCCCCGTTGCCGTGGACGGCTTAGGCTTTGGCCCCTCAGCTGGATCTTTTTTCTTGCCCCTAAAAAAAGATCCGACAATTGCCAAAATTATAAAAATGATTATCTGTTCCATTCGTGCATCCCCTTTCCAGGAAATGGCTCCTCAAGTATTAGTTCTTCTTAATTTCTGTAGATTCCTTATCTCCGCCAAAGTTACTGATGGAGTCACGCATTCCTGTATCTGCCTGGATATTTTTATAATTCACATAATCCATGACACCAATATTGCCCTTACGTAGCGCTTCTGCCATAGCAAGCGGAACTTCCGCTTCAGCACTGACAACTTTCGCACGCATTTCTTCAACTTTCGCTTTCATTTCCTGTTCGTTTGCAACTGCCATTGCACGGCGTTCTTCTGCTTTTGCCTGTGCAATGTTTTTATCAGCCATTGCTTGTTCAGTTTGAAGTTCTGCACCGATGTTTTTACCAATATCAACGTCTGCGATATCAATCGATAGAATTTCGAATGCAGTACCTGAGTCAAGACCTTTTGCTAGAACAGTTTGAGAAATCATATCAGGATTTTCCAATACTTTTGCATGGTCGATAGATGAACCGATTGTCGAGATAATACCCTCACCAACACGGGCAACGATTGTTTCTTCACCTGCACCACCGACAAGACGGTCGATGTTTGCACGTACTGTAATACGCGCTTTTGCTTTTACTTCAATCCCGTTCATTGCCACACCGGCGATGAATGGTGTTTCAATAACTTTCGGGTTAACGGACATTTGAACCGCTTCTAGAACGTCACGTCCTGCAAGATCGATTGCAGCAGCACGTTCAAATGTAAGTTCGATGTTCGCACGGTGTGCAGCGATCAGAGCATTGACAACACGGTCAACGTTCCCTCCCGCAAGATAATGACTTTCAAGCTGATTAATTGAAACATCGAGTCCAGCTTTATGTGCTTTAATAAGCGGATTAACAATTCGACTCGGAATAACCCGGCGAAGACGCATACCGATCAATGTGAATATACTTACTCTAACGCCTGCTGCCATTGCTGAAATCCACAGCGCCACAGGAACGAGTGTGAAAAATGCTGACAATACGATGATTGCTACAACTGCTATTACAACGACCATTACTAAACTTCCTGAACCTAAGAGTCCTGCCATTATTTAATTTCCCCCTTTTCTACTGATTCCCTGACTACAATCCGGGAACCTTCAACCTTTACAATGATAACATGTATTCCTTTAGCGATGTAGCTTCCTTCAGAAACAACATCGATTCGTTCTCCATCTAACTCAATTGCACCAGATGGTCTAAGTGCAGTCGATGTTTTTGCAATGCGTCCAAGCAATTCAACCCTGTTCACATTCGAAACATAACCACTTTCCGTATCAGTTGTATCCATTAGCACAACCTTGTTGAGCAAGTGCAGTTTTTTACCGAAAAATTTCATAATAATCACCATCCCTATAACAGCGATAGCAACCGCGATAAGGACAGAAATCGCCATATACATCGGATTGCCGCCCGCCATAATGATACTACCTATAATTGCGAGCGTTCCAATGACACCTGCTATACCATGGGGCAAGAAGAATTCCGCTACGATGAGAACGACCCCTATTAGAAACAGGATAATCGTTTCATAACCCGCAAGCCCGGCAACAAGATGTCCGTAAAAGAATAGAGCTAATGAACTAGCAGCCATCGTTCCGGCTACACCAAATCCTGGCGAGTACATTTCCAACACAAATCCAAGTCCCGCAATTGATAAAAGAATCGGTACAACGACCGGATGGGTGATGAAACGAGCAATACTTTCCGTAAATGTTTCATTTGTTGAAATGATTTCTGCATTTTCAAGCCCTGTTACTTTTAGCAATTCATTGAAAGATCCAACTGTTCCTTGACTGTAACCGACTTCTTTTGCTTCATCCGCTTTAAGCGTTAACAGTTTCCCAACTCCAGCCCGATATGCGGGTAAGTCAATATCAGGTTCTGCCATTGCTTCTGCATATTTCGGTTCTCGGTCTTTCTTCGACTCAGCAGCCGTTTTCATTTCCGCGACCCATAAACTATGAGCCTTAGCATCCGCCGCATTTCCCTCCGAATCAATTACTTGTGATGCGCCCATTGTGGCTGTAGGTGACATATAGATTTCATCGGCATAAAGCGCTATGAATGCACCAGCAGAGATTGCTTTACTATTAATGTAAGCGATTACCCGCAAATCACTTTCATTTATCAGCCTGGCAATTTGGTCGGCCGCATCAGTAAATCCACCCGGTGTATTAATCTCCAAGATGATCGCCTCTGCTCCCGCCGCCTCCGCTTCTGTAAATGACCGCTGTAAAAATGCGTACAATCCTTTCTCAACTACGTTCTCAACTGGCACTTTATAGACTTTCGAAGCTGCAGCTCCCGTTTCTAAGAGTGGGAATGCTAACACAGATACGAATAAAATGAACAGGAGAACCCTTCCTATCATTTTATGCATAGTATTTTTCACCTCTCTCTATAGATTCTATTATATCTCTATATACGTTCCAAATGCTCAGAAGTTTCACTTTCCCTTAATTTTTTTGTTTTATCTCATATACAAATAAACCGGAAAACCCATAAAGGATTTTCCGGTTTACCAAATTTTAATTTCAAAACAAGGTCGAACTCATCACCACAGGAAATCAGAATTTACGTTTCCTTGCAGCTTCAGATTTCTTTTTACGTTTTTCACTCGGCTTATCATAAAACTCACGCTTTCTTACCTCTTGTATTGTTCCACTTTTGGATACAGTACGTTTGAAGCGGCGAAGAGCATCTTCAAGCGATTCGTTTTTACGAACAACAGTTTTCGACATATCTCTTGTCCCTCCCTCCAAACACACTTCTAGAACATGACCAAGTGCCATGTACTCATAAATTATACCGCGGATTTAACTATAGGTCAATATAAAACTTTTAAATTAATAATCAGATTGTGATTCAAGACCCTGCATAATCTGAACGCCTGAACTGGCACCAATTCTTGTAGCTCCTGCGTCAATCATTTTCTTCATATCCTCTAAATTCCGGACACCACCTGAAGCTTTAACACCCATTTCAGGTCCGACAACAGCTCTCATTAACTTCACATCATCTTCAGTCGCACCGCCTGTTGAAAAGCCTGTCGATGTTTTCACGAAATCAGCACCCGCAAGGACAGAAAGTTCACATGCTTTCCTTTTTTCCTTATCCGTTAAAAGGGACGTTTCAATGATGACTTTAACAATTGCTTTTCCTTTTGCAGCATTAACTACCGCTTCGATTTCTTTTTTCACAGTTTCATCATCACCGCCACGAAGTGCGCCAATATTGATAACCATATCAATTTCATTAGCACCGTTTGTAATTGCGTCCCTAGTTTCAAACGCTTTTACTTCGGAAGTTGAAGCTCCTAGAGGGAAACCAATAACTGTACACACTTTAACAGGTGATCCTTCTAGCGCAGCAGCTGCTGTTTTCACCCATGTAGGGTTTACACAAACAGATGCAAACGTGTATTTTCGAGCTTCTTCACATAATGTTACGATTTCATTGTTCTTTGCGTCAGCTTTCAATAATGTATGATCAATGTAAGTTGCAAAATTTGTATTCAAATGAATACCTCCTCGAGTTGTCCGTACTTCTCACATCATATCAAGAACAATTCATTTCTGCACGAAAAAAGCTGTTTCTACTCAAAATAAAGTAGGAACAGCTTTTATGGAAACCTTAAACAAGTTGTATTTCTTCCTCCATAATGCGGACAAATTGCCCTTCGTTATATGGATAACCTGCTTGTGCAATTTTCACACGAACAATTTTCCCTACCATTGATTCATCGGCAGCGAAAACAACTTTCAAATAGTTATCTGAATAGCCTTCATACAGACCACTTTCCGGTTCAAGTTTATACTTCTCTTCTGGGATGACTTCAAGTACTTCATCTTCAAAAGTAGATGCATATTGTTTCGCTAGCTGATCATTCAATTCAATTAAACGGTGAACACGCTCGTTTTTCACTTCTTCCGGAACCTGATCTTCCATTCTAGCGGCAGGAGTACCAGTTCGTTTTGAATAAGGAAAAACGTGAAGTTCGGAAAATCTGTGATCACGAATAAAATTGTACGTTTCCATGAACTCTTCTTCTGTCTCACCTGGGAAACCGACGATGACGTCCGAAGTGATTGCTAGGTGCGGCAACGCTTCACGAAGTCTGTCTAGACGTTCTGCGAAAAACGCCATTGTATATTTCCGGCGCATACGCTTAAGCACCGTGTCTGAACCGGACTGAATCGGAATGTGCAGGTGGCGGACGATAGTTGTTGAATCTCGAAGAACATCAATTACTTCATCCGTCAGCTGACTCGCTTCAATCGAACTAATGCGAAGGCGTTTCAGTCCTTTGACTTGTGTTTCAAGGTCCCGAAGAAGACGAGCAAGATTGTAATCTTTCAAATCTTCACCGTAACCGCCCGTATGTATACCGGTTGATACAATTTCAAGGTAACCCGCATCAACAAGCTGTTGCGCTTGTCGAATGACTTCTTGTGGATCACGTGAACGCATTAGTCCACGCGCCCAAGGAATGATACAGAACGTACAGAAGTTATTGCACCCTTCTTGGATTTTGAGCGATGCACGTGTACGATCCGAAAATGTAGGTACGTCGAGTTCTTCATAAATCCTGTTTTTCATGATGTTGCGGACTGCATTGATTGGCTGACGCTCCGTACGGAATTCATCAATGAGTCCGAGGAGCTTTGTCCGATCTTGTGTTCCAACAACGATATCTACTCCCGGAATCGCCATAATTTCCGCAGGAGACGTTTGTGCATAACAACCTGTTACGCAAATTACAGCGTCCGGATTTTTCCGAACAGCACGACGGATGACTTGCCGGCTTTTTTTATCACCGGTATTCGTCACTGTACATGTATTAATGACATAAACATCAGAATTTTTTTCGAAATCCCCGCGGACATAACCGGCTTCTTTAAAAAGTTGCCAGATTGCCTCGGTTTCGTAATGATTCACTTTGCAGCCCAACGTATGGAATGCGACCGAAGACACAACTGCTCACCACTTTCATTCAAATTCGTATGACATTGCGGACAATAAATACAATGGAGCCGTTTCCGTCCGCAGTATTCGCGGACCTAACGCTATCGGTAAAAAACCTGCCGAACGTAGTGTTTCGGCTTCTGTCCTAGACAATCCGCCTTCAGGACCAAATACAGCAAGTACTGTTTGACCAGGTAATACACTTTTTAAACGGTCCGAAATTTTATGTGGATCCCCACTTTTCGCGTCTTCTTCATCAGCAACTAGAAGGACATCAAAGTTCTCTGATTCAGCGATTAACCACTTAACAGAAAATGGATTTCGCACTTCCGGGATAACTGTGCGATGACATTGCTCAGCAGCTTCTTTGGCAATTTTGCGAAGCCGTTCAACTTTTTTGTCACCTTTTTTGTCATCCCATTTTACAATAGATCTCTCGGCTTGAAACGGAAAAATCCCTGCCATGCCGAGTTCCGTTCCTTTTTGAACGATTAAATCGAGTTTGTCACCTTTCGGGAGACCACAAGCTACCGTTACTTTAACAGGCATTTCGTTTGACTGAAGAGGTTCTCCTTTGCGACGGATTACGATGCCATCAGGTAAAAGCTCTGTAATTTGGGAGACGAAGGCTTCGCCATTAGTAACAGCGATGACGTCATCATCAACGGTCATTCGCATAACACGCGCGATATGTTTAGCGTCATCACCAGTAATTATTGCATTTCCATCTTCATCAAAAGGAGATTGCAGAAAATAGCGTTGCAAATCGTTACACGCTCCTTTTTTGAGCGATGATAGCAACCCAGTCTTCCATAAGTACAGATTCGACAATCTCAAATCCTTTGCTGATTAGGTCGTCTTTTACTAGATCACGTTTTTGTCCAATGATTCCCGAAACAATAAACAAGCCATTTTCCGGTAAAATTGAATACGCATCTTGCGAAAAGGAAATGATAACTTCTGCAAGGATATTCGCGATGATGATTTCAGCCGGCTCTTTTACAGAATCCAGAAGATTGCCGTGCTTCACTTCCACTGTTTCTTCAACATGATTCAGCTCAATGTTTTCTTTTGCAGCTACAACTGCAACCTGGTCCAAATCAAGTGCGTGGACACGTGAAACACCTAGAAGTGCTGCCCCGATAGATAACACGCCTGAACCTGTTCCCACGTCAACAACTGTGTCTCCCGGCTTGACGTATTTCTCAAGCGCTTGTAAACACATTACCGTTGTAGGATGTGTGCCCGTTCCAAACGCCATGCCAGGATCAAGTTCAATAATCAATTCATCTGATTCAACAGGTTCATATTCTTCCCATGTCGGTACAATTGTAAAGCGTCCAGAAATTTTGACAGGATGATAGTATTTTTTCCAGGCAGTTGCCCAATCTTCTTCATCGACTTCATTTGTCTGAATGGCATTTTCCCCTGCGTCTATTCCGAATTCCGATAAACCTTTGATAGATTGGTCGATATCTTTCACCGTTTCAATAAGAAAAGTAGTGACTGGTAAATAGGCTTTTAAGATAACGCCATCTACTGGGAAATCGTTCTTGTCGAGTGCCCATATTTCACCGAACCGGTCTTCGTGGATTCGACTTGGATCTGCTGAATCTTCGATAACGACTCCACTTGCACCTGCTTCGTGTAAAATATTCGCTACTGCTTCAGTTGCTTCATGCGTCGTATGAATAGAAATTTCCGACCACTTCAAATGAATTCATCCCTTTCAATCGCCTTTAATTGAACGTTTGATTTTATCGAACAGTGAACTTGAATACTCGTCAAGCGAATCGCCGCTAATTGCCGCAAATTCACGCATCAGTTCTTTCTGTTTTTCTGTCATCTTTTTAGGCGTCAACACTTTCACAACAACATGCTGATCTCCAATACCGCGGCCATGAACGTTTTTAACACCTTTACCTTTTAGGCGGAATCGTGTTCCTGTTTGCGTGCCTGCTGGGATTTTCAAATTCACATTGCCTTGTACAGTTGGCACTTCAATCTCATCACCGAGTGAAGCTTGCGGGAAGGAAAGGTTGAGTTCCAAATAGATGTCGTCGTCTTCACGGATAAATTTCTCATGAGCCCTGACGCGGAATACGATATATAAGTCGCCCGCAGGTCCACCTTTATGACCAGGTTCTCCCTGTCCAGATACCCGAAGCTGTTGTCCATCATCGACCCCCTCAGGAATCGTTACTTTAATTTTCTTCCTTTTCGTCACTTTACCTGCTCCGTGACAAGTCGAACATTTCTCAGGAATTATTTTCCCAGTTCCTTGACAATGCTGACACGCTCGACGATTAACCATTTGGCCAAGTGGCGTGTTTTGCGTAACGCTGATTTGACCCGAACCGCCACAATGTGTACACGTCTTAGGTTTAGTCCCTTTTTTAGCGCCTGACCCATCACAAGTATCACAGTCTTCTTCTTTCGGTATTTCAACTTCCGTTTCCTTACCGAAAACAGCTTCCATGAAATCAATGTTCATCGAATACTGTAGATCGTCGCCTTTTCTAGGTGCATTTGGATCACGTCGTCGTGTATTTCCACCGAAAAACGAACTGAATATATCATCGAAGCCGAATCCATCAGCTCCGCCGCCTCCGCCACCAAAACCACCAAATCCTTGATTCGGATCCGTATGTCCATATTGGTCGTAATTCGCTTTTTTCGAATCGTCGCTCAGCACTTCATATGCTTCGGTCACTTCTTTAAACTTATCAACTGCATCATCTGCTTTGTTCAAGTCGGGATGATATTTTTTCGAAAGCGAACGATACGCTTTCCTAATCTCATCTTTTGATGCCGATTTTGTTATACCAAGCACGTCATAATAATCTCTTTTACTCATTACTTCACTCTCCCGAAATACTTTGAATATCATCTATTGTATCATTAAAAACTGAAAAGCGTAAGCGCCTGTTCAGCCTAAAAAAGCGCTAGAAGGCTTGAATTTAAAGGCATTCTTTGCCATTAAAGACTAGACTGAAGCTAGGTACTGAAGTATAGAACGCACAATAAAAATCGGAAAAGCCAAAGCCGGAATATCGGACTTTGACTTTTCCGTCAACGATCATTCTTATTTACTTTTTCTCGTCGATTACATCTTCAAAATCTGCGTCGACTATATCGTCGTCTTTAGGTTCGCCTGCGTTTTCAGCGCCTTCAGCAGATTCAGCTGCAGCTTGTTCATACAACTTCATAGTCATCTGTTGGACAATTTCATCCAATTTTTCTTTTTTAGTACGAATTTCGTCAAAGTCAGCAGCTTCGAGCGCAGTTTTCAACTCTTCTTTTGCTTCTTCGACACTTTTCACTTCTTCTTCTGAAACTTTTCCTTCAAGATCTTTCAATGTCTTTTCAGCCATGAATACAAGTTGGTCCGCTTCATTTTTCAAGTCCGCTTCTTCTTTACGCTTTTGGTCCGCTTCAGCATTTGCTTCAGCATCTTTCACCATACGTTCGATTTCTTCGTCAGTTAGACCTGAGCTTGCTTGAATTGTAATATTATGTTCTTTTTGTGTTCCAAGATCTTTCGCTTTAACAGTAACAATACCGTTTTTATCAATATCGAATGTTACTTCGATTTGTGGAACGCCACGTGGTGCTGGCGGAATATCCGTCAATTGGAAACGACCAAGCGTTTTGTTGTCCGCGGACATTGGACGCTCCCCTTGCAATACGTGAATATCAACCGCTGGCTGGCTATCAGCCGCTGTTGAGAATACTTGTGATTTGCTAGTCGGGATTGTCGTATTACGTTCGATTAGTTTAGTGAACACGTTACCCATTGTTTCAATACCAAGTGATAGAGGTGTTACGTCTAGAAGTACAACGTCTGTAACGTCTCCGCTTAAGATTGATCCTTGAACAGCTGCACCAAGTGCAACTACTTCATCCGGGTTAACACCTTTATATGGCTCTTTACCCGTTTCTTTCTTAATTGCTTCTTGAACTGAAGGAATACGAGTCGATCCACCAACAAGAATTACTTTGTCAATCTCAGATGCAGTAAGACCAGCATCTTTCATGGCCTGACGAGTTGGTACCATTGAACGTTCAACAAGGTGAGCAGTCAATTCATCGAATTTCGCACGTGAAAGTGAAACTTCAAGGTGAAGTGGACCTGCATCTCCTGCTGTAATGAAAGGCAATGAGATTTGTGAAGTTGTTACGCCTGAAAGGTCTTTTTTCGCTTTTTCAGCAGCATCTTTCAAACGTTGCATCGCCATTTTATCTTTCGATAAGTCAACGCCATTGTCTTTTTTGAATTCTTGAACAAGGAAGTCGATGATAACATCGTCAAAATCGTCTCCGCCAAGCTTGTTATCGCCCGCCGTCGATTTAACTTGGAATACACCGTCGCCAAGTTCTAGGATTGATACGTCGAACGTACCGCCACCAAGGTCATAAACAAGAATAGTTTCGTCTTCGTCCGTTTTATCAAGGCCGTATGCCAGTGCAGCTGCTGTTGGCTCGTTGATGATACGTTCTACTTCAAGGCCTGCAATTCTACCAGCATCTTGTGTTGCTTGGCGCTGTGCATCGCTGAAGTAAGCAGGGACTGTAATAACTGCTTTCGTTACTTTTTCTCCGAGATACTCTTCTGCATAACCCTTCAAATACTGAAGAATCATTGCTGAAACTTCTTGAGGTGTATATTCAGTGTCTTCTGCTTTCACTTTGAAATCTGTTCCCATATGTCGTTTTACAGACATGATTGTGTTTGGGTTTGTGATTGATTGACGTTTTGCTACTTCTCCGACTTGACGTTCGCCGTTTTTGAAAGCAACGACTGATGGAGTTGTACGGTTACCTTCCGGATTTGGAATAACTTTAGGCTCTCCGCCTTCATAAATTGCTACTACTGAGTTTGTTGTCCCTAAGTCAATACCGATAATTTTGCTCATAATCAAATTCCTCCTATATATATGCTACATTTTTTATTCGTTTACTTTAACCATTGCTGGTCTTAATACACGATCTTTCAACATATAACCAGCTTGCATTTGTTCAAGTACGATGCCTGCTGGTTTGTCTTCATCTGAACCCGTCATAATTGCTTGATGGAAATTCGGATCAAACTCCTGATCCAGCGCTTGGATTTCAACAAGACCTTCATCTTCAAGGGCTTGAAGGAAAGTACGATAAATCATATCTAATCCCGTCATCATCGTTTGAGCCTCTTCAGTTGTCGCTTCCACAGTAAGTGCCCGTGCAAAGTTATCAAGAACTGGTATTAGATTCGTCACGACGTTCTGTGCACGATACTTCTGTAGCGCTTCTTTATCAAGCGTAGCCCGTCTCTTGAAGTTTTCATAATCTGCTAGAAGTCGAAGTCGTTTATTCTCTTCTTCTTGTAGCTTTTCAGTAAGTTCTTGCACAATAGTCTCTTCCCCGTTTTCAACGATTTCAATCTCCTCAGTATCTTCACCTGATTCGATGATGTCGTCTGTATTATCGGGCGTTTCCATTACTACTTCTTCGTTCTCTTTAAATTCGTCGTTTACATTTGTCATTAGTCGTTCCTCCCTGCTGTTCCGCCGATTGTCAGTCTCGCCAATTCTCTGGACAAATCACTGCTCATTAAATCAAGCATCGTGATAACTCTTGCATAATCCATCCGTTTAGGTCCGATGATAGCGATGGAACCCGTCATATTGTCGCCGGCCGAATATGTCGCTGTAATCACACTACAATCTTCCATCGCATTGTGATTATTTTCAGAACCGATGCGGACATGAATTCCTGTCATACCTTCCTGAAAAAACGTCATTGCTGGTGCGCCCTTGTCCATTAATTCAAAAAATGTTTTCATCTTGTGAATATCATTGAATTCGGGTTGCTTCATCATATTCATTTTGCCGCCAAAAAACAGCCGTTCTTCCGGTTCGATTGAAATCGCCCGTTGGAATGAAGCGAACAAGTCGCCTGCATGGTGGATATGACGTTCCAGCACCATTTGCGTCTCCTGAGCAAGTATCTTCTGAATATGGACAAGCGGAGTACCAATGAGCCGCTCGTTCAGAATGTTTACCATTTTCTCAATATCTGACGCGGTGAAGCCTTCCGGTACATTGAAGAGTCTATTCTCAACACGTCCATTGTCCGTGACAATAATAGCGACAGCTGTCTTCTCATCTAGTGGAACGATTGAAAAACGCTTCACTGCATGTAGCGATGTATCGGGGCCGAGGAGAATCGACGTGTAATTCGTCAAATCAGACAAAATTGTCGCTGACTTTCGTATTAACTCTTCAGTCTCCACAATTTTTTCCCGAAAAACCGAACGCAGGTGAATACTGTCTTCCGTGTTCAACTTTTCTTTTGTTAATAGATTATCTACATAAAACCTGTACCCTTTTTCAGATGGTATTCTGCCGGATGAAGTGTGGGTCTTTTCAAGATAACCCATTTCTTCTAGGTCAGCCATTTCGTTCCGTATTGTCGCAGGACTAAATGGTGCTTCCGGCTTTTTGGATAGCTGCCTCGATCCGACAGGTTGTGCGGATTCGATGAAATCGTCAACCGTCAGTTGCAATATAAGCAATTGTCTGTTCGTCAACATAGTCATCACTCCTGTTAGCACTCTATAACTGCGAGTGCTAATACTACTGATAATTTAACAAATGCAGATCGAAGTGTCAACGAATTGACTCTGGATTATTTAAGAAATTGCTGAAATACATCGTTTCCTCTATAAACACCACGGTGCGTTAACTTAACCGCATCATCCAATCGCTCGACAAGTCCATCTTTAATAAGCGAGTGTAACGTTTCCCCGTAAACCTCTTCAAGTGACCGTCCGAACTTCTCTTGGAATAAAGAGATGGATACACCATTTGATTTGCGTAGGCCAAGAAACATTTCCTCCTCCATTGCTTCGATTGCAGTAACTACATGTGTCTGTTGGACGGGTCGTTCGCCCAATGCTGTTTTCTCCATATATTTCGCAATTGGTCCGATATTGGAATATCGGGTGCCATCTACATAACCATGTGCGCCTGCACCAACACCAGCGTACGTAGCATTTTCCCAATAGATGAGATTATGGATTGATTCGTGACCTGGAATTGCAAAATTACTAATTTCGTAACGTTTGCGTCCTTTACGCTCCATCTGTTCGATTAACATCGTGAACATTTCCGTTTCCATGTCTTCGCCTGGGAGTGGCAATTTGCCTTTATTCATCAAATTATAAAAGACTGTTTTTGGCTCGACAATCAACGAGTACCCTGAATAATGGGGTAGATCGAGGGCAAGTGCTTTATCAAGAGTATCCTGCCATTGCGCGATTGTTTGCCCCGGCAACCCGTAAATTAGGTCGATACTTATATTATCAAATCCGGCTTTTCTCGCTTCTCCTACAACACGTGCAGCGTCGTCTGGACCGTGCGTCCTACCGATTTTTGTCAATAAGTCTGCGTCGAATGACTGAACACCGATGCTCAATCGATCCACGCCGCCATCTTTCAGGACAATCAATTTGCCGAATGTTAGCTCGTCCGGATTTGCTTCCGTCGAAAACTCTTTCAATGAACTGACATCAACATATTCATGGATGATCTCAAGCAACCGTTCAAGCTGTTTTTCAGACAGCGAAGTTGGTGTGCCGCCTCCTAAGAAAACCGTTTCCACTTCTTTGAATGAAATACCTTCCTGCCGCATGATCGCCAGTTCCTGACCCATTGATTCGATATATTCATCGACAGGCTGATTTTTGAAAAACACTTTATTAAAATCACAGTAATGACAAATTTGGTGGCAAAACGGAATGTGGATATACATACCCCTCATATCCGTCACTTCCTTCCTTTAGTTAACGCCTTGTTCAGGGCTTATGACCCCGAATTCCTACGCCTTAGAGTCTATACATGGAAAAGAAGAGGGCTCGTCGCCCCCTTCTTCATTTATTAATCCTTGTCCATCTCCAAGATAGCAATAAATACTTCTTGCTAATTGGATGTACTAACTTGTATCATACAGCATTATGATGTGTCACACAAAGCTTAAATCCCGTACACGACTACCCATCACTTCAACATATATAGATACCAATTGTAATCGTTATAAAATCAATCGAAAGAAGTGGTTTATAGCAACTTAAATGTAGAGGAGTTTTGTTTATGAAAAATCAAAAAGTCACATTAGCTATCTTATTACTGAATTTATTTATCGCCTTTCTTGGTATCGGGCTCGTTATTCCCGTTCTTCCTACGATCATGAATGAGCTAAACATTAACGGTACGGTCGTTGGCTACATGATGGCGGCATTTGCGATTACACAACTTATCGTCTCACCGTTTGCCGGGCGATGGGCTGACAAATACGGTCGCAAAATTATGATCGTGCTCGGCCTGTTTGTATTTGGTTTCTCGGAGTTTTTATTCGGGTTTGGTAAATCGGTTGAGGTATTATTTATCTCGCGCATGCTCGGCGGGGTCAGTGCGGCATTCATTATGCCTGCTGTAACAGCCTTTATCGCAGATATTACAACGAACGCCACAAGACCAAAGGCAATTGGCTATATGTCCGCTGCTATTAGCACTGGCTTTATTATCGGACCTGGGATTGGTGGATTTTTAGCTGAAATTGGTACACGTGTACCATTCTATTCGGCCGGTGTACTCGGAGCGGTTGCTGCGATTCTTTCACTTATTCTATTAACAGAACCCGAACGCGTGGCTGAAGATGCGCCTATCCCAGGACAAAAAACAGGGTTTCGTCGGCTCTTCATCCCAATGTACGCTATTGCTTTCATTTTAATTTTCGTTTTGTCGTTTGGCCTTGCAGCGTTTGAATCATTTTTCAGCTTATTCGTCGACCATAAATTCGGCTTCACGCCAAAAGATATCGCCATCGTCATCACGGGTAGCGGAATTGTCGGTGCTCTTGCGCAACTATTGCTCTTCGATCGCTTATCAAAAAGCATTGGCGAAATTAATCTTATTCGCTACAGCTTAGCTGTATCAGCGATTCTCGTCCTATTGATGACCTTCGTGAGCTCGTACTTCACAATATTACTGACAACATTCTTCCTGTTTGTTGGATTCGATTTAATACGCCCAGCTATTACATCCTATTTATCTAAAATTGCGGGCAATGAACAAGGCTTTATTGGCGGTATGAACTCAACCTTCACCAGTATTGGCAATATCTTTGGCCCGATCATCGGAGGTGTGTTATTTGACATCGACTTAAACTACCCATACTATTTTGCCGCAATCGTATTAGCAATCGGTACGATTATTGCACTATTTTGGAAGAAGCCAAAGCATATAACGTTATAAATTGCATAAAGTGTATTTCTTTAGTAAAAAACAAACGCAAAAGGTGACCGTTCCGTATGGAATGGTCACCTTTTGCTTGAAAATTCTTGTTCGCATCAGGATTTTCTTTATTTCATTTTTTAATCTCTACTACGTTTACCAACCAAAGTTACAACGTTTGCGACGAGATTCTTTACAGTGACATTTCAACCTATCGTCGCGGTCACGGTCACGATTACGGTCACAATGATGTTTATTATCACGATCAGACCTTACTTCACGACATTCACAAATCAACTCTACCCGCCGATTTCGATTTCGATTTTGATTTTCAAAACACATTTTCTATCCCCCCTTTGTTATTCTTTAAAGCTGGCCAGCCTTCTACGTATTATATGGACGAGTACGCGTAATGATTGGACGAACCATCTGGTGCAAACGAATTTTTTTTTTTCCAACTCTTGTTTATTTCGTTAGAGAAAAGTGAACTATGTGAATACCACTAAGAAGGTGACTGTGTCTTGACTCATAAAAAAGAGACCCATCCACTATTGAATCTGTGGATGGATCTCTTTTTCTTTGAATGACTATGGAGGTCACTTTATACGCTATATAACAACTTTAAATTAACTTTTCCATCGTTATATTTGTAATTTCGTAGCCCAACTTTTCGTATAATCCTCGCGCAGTTTTGTTATGACCAAAAACATGAAGTCCAATCTTTTTCATTCCTAAATCCTTTGCAATACATTCAAGTTCTCGCATTGCTTCCTTACCGTATCCCAATCCTTGATATTGCTCAAAAATATTGAAATCATAAATAAAACCTTCATCCTTATTTGTAGGTGATTTTTGTGCGATCCAAATCATTCCAACAATCTGTTCGGCGTTAAAGATAGAGAATAAGTAATTAAATTCGGATTCCTCATCTTTTGTCAATAGATCATCAAATGACTGCTTAGATAAATCAATCGCCTCATCTTCCTTCCAATTTCCAGAAGCGACCTTGTCTTTTGCATAGTCATCAATTGCACTACTAATATACTGCTGAAATTCCTGTTGATTCATTGATTTTAAAATAACCACTTGTTTACCTCCCACTCCGGCGACCTATAGTTAAATATAATGATTATGGGGTACACATATCGCCATCTTTACTTTTATTATACAATTTTTATTAGTACAGATACATCGCAACATTCTTTAAAAATGAGCAAATTAACATCTACTTAATTAAGTTGATGGCTTTCGCATCATATATAGTTAATTAACAGACTTTATCGTACTATGAAACTACTATCAAATAGGAGGAGTAGTCTATTTGGATAGTATACTTTCACTCATCACTTTATTATCGGTGTTTGCATTTTTTTACTTTTTCATACAAACTATTATTGCCATAGTAAAAAAGGACAAGGTGCTGCGCAAAAAGCAGTTGAATTTTTTAGGTATCGCATTTGTAGTAATGTTCGTAGTAGTCAACCTATCCGATACTCCGACTAAGCCCGCAGATATAGAAGAGAGAGAAAAAAACTACTGTAGTAAATTAATAGCGGCGGAATCAGCTAAATGGGATGTATGGAACTACAACTGCTCAATCTGCTTTTCAGTCATAAATCCTCCCCTAATTATCGTCTACGAATTACCAAGCTTGTACGTCTGTTGATTAGTCCCTATCAATTCAGCCCCTTCCTTACCAACCATCTGTTCTTTTGACTTACCTCTTGCCCTGGTACTCTTCTTGTCTAACTAGCATGCATAATCATCAGGAAGACCTTTTCAATCATCTCGTTTGATTAATTTCTACAGTCTTTTCCTCCTCAGTTGCAAGAATCTGTACTAAATTGCAGATTGGTATACATCATCTTTCAAAATCCCCCCTCATCCCAATTAACACTGAGTCACCTTTCTCTTTATGCGCCTTATTAGCATGTGGAGGATTCTCTGCCACCTCGGCCTTACTGCCACTGATTACAATTCCGATAGTTCCGTTGTATCAATATTCAGTACCCCTTGGGAACTAATCTGCAATTCTTTCATTCTCATAAAGGTCCCATTTATTACTCAATATCAAACCAGCTAGGTTTTGTATCTTTCAAGGATTTCCCTACCTCATTAATATCACTCAGCTTAGCGGACCACCTTTCCATTCAATAGCCTGTGTCAAATAAGGTATCCGCAATAAACACTCTTAGCAATTTGATGTGAGTCCTCTTTCTAGTAATCCAGCTAAACCATGAATACCTCGATGAGAAGTTTTAGGAGAAATCCGGATATAACCTCGAACTGCAGAAATATTAGCAGGTGTGTTATGTAAGTTGTTGAATTCACCAGTTGCAATTACACGATCATTGATTTCTTTGAATAAATCAGCATCACCATTAGATGCAAATGAGTATAAGAAACCAGTTGGCTCTGGATTATCTAAATTAACTCTATCGACAAAATCAACGAATGTTGGATAAAGTCCATTAGTTTCTGTTGCACTTGCATTCTTAATGTAGTTTTGGAACTGACCAAGATAAGCTGTTAATGCTAAACCATCATCAGACTTAGATGCATGATGCATTGCGATAGGATTGTTAAGTGTTGTGTTACTTAGCTTTCGACGGTACTCATGACCAAGCTGTTTGGCAACTGCGAAAGCAGTCCCACTTAATTGAGGTGCAGTAGCATATCGATCAGTTACAGTTTCGGTTCCAGATGCATGTGACAGCCATACTAATGCCATAGACACGTATGAATCGTAACCATTTGAGCCTAAGTAGCCTCTCATATGATCTTGAGAGTAATAAGTATTCCCATCGGTAGTACTTGAAGCGTTCAACTGAGAAACAGAAGATACACCAAGTTCAGTAAGACGAGCCTCAGATATTTGAGAAGAAATAAGAGCGAACGTTTGACTTACACCACCAACCCCAAGAGCAAGACCGATGATCGAGCTGAAAGTTGTTGGATTTCCGATTTTGTTAAGGTAGTCAGGGAATTGTTCGAAGTATTGATTTAATTGACCAGTACGCAATGGTGAGTTTGTAGAAATTCCACTTAACAGTTCAGATGTTTCAATAGTCTTGAGTTGTGACTTTGATTTTCCTAGTCCAACTGCTAAATAATAAGCCAATGAAGCAATGTGCGTGTAGATTGTGTTTAGTACACCAGTTGCTGCTTTGAAACCATCAGTTGTAGAAAGATCTGTAGCAATACCAATATCGAAGATTTGTAAGTCAGAAGAACCGTAGTTCTCTGCTAAACGAGCGATAGTTGTATGTGTAAAATCAAAGTCAGAAGTAGCTTGATTTTTCTCGGTAAATTTAGGGTTTTGAGCATAATAAATTGCGAGCTTTTGGAACATAATTTTTGCCCCTTCTTCTACATGAGTTCGGACTGTAGGGTCTAGGGATGATAGTAAAGTTAAATTAGCTAAGATGTTCGTATATCCCACTAAAATAAGACCAAATCCCGGATCTGTTTCAAATCCACCATCAATATAGCCAAGATCTTTTGAGTAGTTATCTAACGTCGGTTCAATAATACCATCTGAAACCGTCGGAGTTGAAAAGTACTTATTGCTTGTAGATACTCCATTGACTATTTCTTTCGAACCCGTAACACCGCTTGTGTTTTTAGTATAGCCAGTGATAGTAGGGGCTAGAGTAATGAAAGTATAAGACTTAGTCCCAACATGTGATCCTACACCAGAGACAGTTTCACCATTAATAATGGCTTCAATCTCTTGAAGGACCCCGGATTTTGTTCCCTTATCAGTAGTTTTTTCGTATAAAGCTGTTAGGAAAATTAATTGATGACCGATACGTTGTAGGGTCAAAGCAAAAAATCCAGTTTCGTTTAAACGTGATTTAAAAATACCAGCTTGTTCATGACGAGCCTGCAACGGTGAAAAGCCTTTTTCAAATTGTTCATCGAATACTTTACGTGACTCTGCAGCTGTTTCAAAATATGTCAAAATAAAATCTCTCCAATTCTATATATATTTTCAGAAGATAAAGTCCATTGCTTGTTTGTATTGAACTTAATTACTTTCAACGATGGCTCGTAGAACCATAATCGCTTTCCTTTTGACGTTGTAGAAATTTCATTCGTGGATCGTGTAGAAATTCTTCTTCTAGGAATGTTCTGCCCATACACAACCGTTTTGACATTTCATTGATATCCCAAAACCTCGCGATTAGCCTCGTCCATTTTTCCATTCAAGTACTCTCTAATCAGATCCTAGTCAACTTCTACTCTGTCCTTCGCAATCGGCATGCAACCTTCATCTCCTTTTTACCCACGATACAGAATATACGTTCGTATTGCAAGTAAATAAAAAACACCTCGTGAGAGCTGCTTTTTTAGATAAATTTATTTAAACGATTCTAAAATTATTAACTTCATCTTTAGTGATTCCGTTTTCAGAGCACAGCTCATTTATTGCTCCTAATGCCCTAGACTTACTTGACTCGGCCTGATGTTGCGTAATCCAATTATCACTATCCAAGTTAAAAGCTGATTTCAACGATGGCGGTATAATCCTATAAAGCATTAAAATCCCAAATCCTAATTGTGTGTCAAATGGAACAACTTCACTTAAAACTAGTGCTATAGTGATATTTTTTCATTAATTTCAATTTTATTACATTATTCCGAATACCATCTTTTATCAAATTCCAGGTTTAACGCTTTCCCTAAATATTCTCCAAATCTAACAAATCCTCTTCCTCTAGCTGTAATTATGTTACCATCCTGTACTACAATCTGTTCTGAATAATTCTCCAGGTTAAAGACACCGGATTTTTCCATATTTTCTTTTATAATCCCTACAGTATATTTTTTATCTCCTAAAACACCCGCTTTTGCTAATAAGAATGGAGAGCTAGATATACTTGCAATCACCGTTTCTTTAGTAACTACTTGTTTAATGAAATCAACTATTCTTTCTTCTTCATATAGCGACATAATATCCATACAACCTGGTAATAAGAGGCTATCTATTTCTTCGAAATTAATTTCATCAACAGTAGCGTCAGCTACACAAGATAACCCTGACTCACCTTTTATAGGTTGTTTGTTTAATCCAACCGTAATAACTTGTTTTTTCCCTTGCATTAATATAGATAAGGCTACAGTTAGTTCATACTCACTGAACTGTGGATACAATAAAACAGCTGTTTTTTTCACTAAGATTCCTCCTACTTAATATCTCTACTTAACCATACAAAGTATTGTACTTTTATATAAAAGTACACTTTCCTCCTTCAACCAACGGGCAAGTTTGGTGAAGGAGGAGAAGGTTTGGCTACATGAGATCAAACCCTAAAACCATCTATTTGATCGTTGAACGGGTTTGTATACGCAATACACAACAGGTTTATACAACTCCGGTTCACGAAAGTCGTCATCCCCTAATTCTCCCTTTAATTAAATAAGAAAAAGAAGTTTGTTTTTAAAAAAACATTAAATATTTCGAAAATACCTCAATGAAGTATATCTTTCTCCATCAACAATTCCATGTCCATCAAATTCATGATTAAAAATAAATCCTTTTGCCTCATAGAAAGGTATTCCTTTTTGATTTTCCTTCGCAACGGAAACCCATTGTTCCGTTGCATTAAGCTCTTCTTTTTGTTGTTTGGTAATAGCATCTAATATCATTGTGCCAATACCTTCGTTACGTCTAGCAGGATTTAGATACAATACAAAAACTTCTCCAGAGGTATCCTCAATCATACCCCCTCCACCAGCCCCAATCACTTCACTCCCTTCTATTGCAACAAAATATCCTCCCCATTCCTTACTGGTTTCTAAAACCTCTTTTAGTATTCTTTCATGATTATAAAACTCTTTAATTATTCCTTTGATGTACATTTCAGAATGTGTTTCGCTGTATGTCGCCCAATAACCATCACTACAAACTTTTGATATTCCCTCAACATGATTAGGTTTGGCTTTTATAATATGTATCATAATTAATTCTCCTTTCGAATAATTAACCATCACTATTAAATATAACATTTATTGAATTAACTGCCCCGTCAATTAAAGAAGAACTGAGCTTTGTTCCCTATTCAATCTTATAAATATGAATACCTCTCTATTTCGACATACAAAAAAGCGACCTATCCATAATCAAATCTCCGGGCAGTTCTTATTTAACTCTTCCACAGACAACTGGACAAATAAAAAGACCGTCAATGGACGATCCCCCGTTGTCCGACTAAATCACCCTTTGGTGCAACAAGGTTTAGATTAGGAAACAGTCTAATTATTTAATTTTTCATTTATTTGTTGTACGTGGTGAATATCATGTTTTAAAAAAATTTTTATAAAACATTCTACTGTGAACTGTCGTTTGCCTTTTCCAATTGTAAATCTAACATTACCCTCTTCTTTTGAGATACTTTCGATAAGTTCTTTTCGTGTTACAACGAAAGCACTTATAATAGATTTTACTGATTGGCCACTTAGAAATGATATTGCTTCCGCATTGTGTTGGTCATGGCTTGGATATTCCGGCAAGGTTGCTCCATTTTTCATTTTCGGAACCATTATTTCCAAATTATACTTATCCCAATAATATAAATGCCCTACAATTTCTCTAATCGACCATTTTTTCTTACTAATAGGTTCAAGTAGCTGGGATTCTTGTATATCTTTTAATTTCGAAATGTCATCAATGGTTTTTTCGAATTGGATTAGTGTTTTATTCATTTTTCCTCCTAAGTAAATATTATTTACCTCCCAGAATCCAATTGTACTTGTTGAACAAGAACAGAACAACGTTCTATATTCGTCCTTATCCATACGAATACCTCTTTAATTCGACAAACAAAAAAGCCCCTCGCGAGAGATGCTTTTTTCTGGGTAAAAGATATCAACTTATTTTTTGTCGAATGTTCTTCTTCCAAATAATTATTAATTATTTTCCTATGTTCATCGGAAGTTGATCCGAATTTATTATTAGGAATATTTATAGAAGTTAATATCCCCTCTATTTCTACTACTTCAGACTTTTCGTTGCTATTTTTCAATAAATTCGGCGGTTTCGGGTTATTAAGTTCGGTCAACAACTTAGCAATACGGCTTCAACAGTCTGAGTACCTTACTCGCCGTTGATCCTATGTAGGTATTTCTTGCCACTCCAATCACGATGCCATTTCACACGATCAATTCCCCATCCGTATAGCTTCAAGACTTGAGCGACGTATTCAACAGTATTTTCTTCTGCAGCTAAATACTTCTGTTCACCACTTTCGCTGTAATATATTTCAATTCTGATGGATGCTCGATTGACTTTGCCCTTACCATCCCTTGCATGATAAATACTACGTGTAAAAGGAATGGCTTGTACAGCTTGCTTGTCATCAATGGATACGTGAAAAGCCTACAATTGTGTCATTGCGAGTCATAGATGGCGCTACGTCGTATACATGATCTTTTAAAGCACCTTCTCTAGCTATTTTACCTGACATTCCTTTTTCGTAATTTGTGGAGATTGCTAAACCACAAATGGGATACAAGACCGGATAAAAACGAGATTTTGGAATGATGATTCCACTCCTGGTGCTGCTCCCTTACTTTTGCAAATCCCAGTTTTGACGACAATTAGTGAGTGGCTGCAAAATCACACCTATCTCCTTCGCAATCGCTGCATACTTCATACCGCTTCCCTCATTTCGTTTACCGCTTCTTCAGTAATTTCAGCAGGGTCTTTCCTCGCCACCTTTTTCACTTTTTCCACTTCTGCTTCAGAACATTCAATTATTGAATTCAATAACTCCTGACCGATTTCACACGTGTAATCAACCGCCCCGCAGCCGCATATATAGAGCGTGCTTTTATTATTACTTCCGACACCCTTACACTTTTCACATAACTCTTTTTTCAATGACTCAAGTTCAGCTAGTGAGTTCAGAAGAGCTTGCCGCAATGAAGCTGATTATTGTCTGCGCTGTTTTCTTTTTGGAATGGATGGCATATGGATTCACTCTTCCGTTGGTACATGAATCTCGTTATCCTGCAGTGAGTGGCACTTATTTTGGTCCTACTATTTTTATTTCTTTCTGAGTTGAATCCCCAGCATTCTTAATATATTTGAATATACTATTTAAGAGCTGTAGGTACACATGCGCGCTCTCTCTCACACTCGCTCATCGTGCCTACAGCGAATAAAGAATATTTTTTTACTAAACAAATGAACCAGACAATCGATAATTACCGGCATAGAATGAATTAATTCGTTTTAGGAGGTGTACTTTATGGGTTATGCAGGTTACGGATACGGTTGCGGACCTGAAAATCGTTCAGGGTTCGGTTCAGGATTCGCCTTACTAATTGTTCTGTTTATTCTTTTGATTATTGTTGGCGCATGTTTCTTAAACAACGGAGGAGACGACTGTTGAGTTTTGAGCTGATTACCAAATTTCGTTTCCCTTCCCTGTAAGGAATTAGCAGTACCTTCCCTTTATAAGTCAACAGTCCAGGAGTTAATACCATTTGTTACGGGGTACTACTTTTCTATGGAAACAGCACCCACTACTAAAATCCAGTCATTTAGGATATAGTGGTGACATATAGTATTGGGTTACCCCCACTTTTTGCTCACTTTCTAAGTTACAGCTTAGAAAGTGAGTTTTTTATTTCACGACTTTTAAGTATTTCGGCCGTGGTTTTCTTGCTTTTGTACTTCATCAGTATCATTGTTCACGAGGATCTACTTACCATTGTCGTCCTCAGTCATCGTTTAAGTAGTGATGTCTTTCTCTTCAAGGAACTTCCTTCCATTATTCCTTTGCCGCCTTCTAAATAGCGTATATCACTCATGATGTCCATATTTTCAATCGCGAAGAAACTAATTTTCCAGTTGTGAAATCCCCAAAAAAATTCTGATAGAGGTACGCTAAGGATTGAACAGGCAATGATTAACAAAGAAGGTGTTTGGGTTTTAGATCCAACAAAGGCTGCTTCCTCAGAAAGAGAAATTCATATTGGTCAAACCTTAGTGTATATATTAAAAAAGCACCGCATTTGGCTTATAAAGAATAAGCTAAAATACGGTGCTCACTATACTGAATCAAATCATGTATGCGTGAAGGAATGTGGAAGCATCGTCACGCCGTCTGTTATTAAATATAATACACAAAAAATGCAAGAAAAACTTGGAATTGAATTCAACTTCCATTCGCTACCCCACATTCATGCCACGATGCTCATGGAGAACGGCGCAAAGGTGAAAGACATCCAAGCGCGTCTTGGTCACAGTAGGTCTGCTATCACGATTGATACCTACTCACACTTAACGCAGAAGATGCAAAATGCGTCAGTTGATATTTTCGAACAAGCCATACGTGATATTGAATAACTTGCCATCCCGCTTTTTCAAAGGATGGCAAGGGGATGGCAAACGACCATTTTCACTAGTTTCACAAAACCGATAACACGATACCTACAACGATTAATCCTCGTCCATCTTCAAGACAGCCATAAATGCTTCTTGAGGCACTTCAACCGATCCTACTTGTTTCATACGTTTTTTACCTTCTTTTTGTTTATCAAGAAGTTTACGTTTACGGGAGATATCTCCGCCGTAACATTTAGCAAGAACGTTTTTACCCATTGACTTGATTGTTGAACGTGCGACAATCTTTTGTCCGATAGCTGCCTGTACAGGCACTTCAAACTGTTGTCTTGGGATTAGTTTACGTAACTTTTCAACAATCGCTTTTCCGCGATCATATGAGAAGTCTTTGTGGACGATAAAACTGAATGCATCGACGTGCTCGCCGTTTAGGAGAATGTCCATTTTGACGAGTTTCGATTGTTTGTAGCCAATCAGTTCATAGTCAAGTGATGCATACCCTTTCGTACCAGATTTCAATTGGTCAAAGAAGTCATAGACGATTTCTGCAAGTGGCAGTTCATAAATGATATTGACACGTGTTGAATCCAGGTAGTCCATTGTCATGAAGTTCCCCCGTTTATGCTGGCACAGTTCCATAACAGAACCGACATATTCGTTAGGCACCATAATAGATGCTTTTACATATGGTTCTTCAACATAATCGACTTTTTGTGCATCCGGCATCATTGCAGGGTTGTCCACTTTCATTTCAGAACCATCTGTAAGTACGACATTATAAATAACACTCGGTGCTGTTGTGATCAAGTCTACATTGAATTCTCGTTCAATCCGTTCCTGAATAATCTCCATATGCAAGAGACCAAGGAATCCACAACGGTAACCGAAACCAAGTGCTTGTGATGTTTCTGCTTCGAATTCAAGTGCTGAGTCATTCAATTCTAATTTCTCAAGTGCATCACGCAGTTCATTATATTTTGATGTATCAATTGGATATAGTCCACAGAACACCATCGGATTCATCCGGCGATAACCAGCTAGCGGTTCGCTTGCAGGGTTTTTCACGCTTGTAATCGTGTCCCCAACTCGTGTATCTCCAACATTCTTAATCGAAGCGGATAAATAGCCAACGTCTCCGACAGTCAATTCATCTCGGGGTGATATTTTTGGTGTGAAGACACCTGTTTCAAGTACCTCGAAATCTTTACCAGTCGCCATCATGTGAATCTTATCGCCTGGCTTAACCGTACCTTGCATAATTCGAATATTAACAATAACCCCTTTGTATGGGTCATAATGCGAGTCAAAAATAAGCGCTTGGAGCGGAGCATCCGGATCCCCCAGTGGAGCTGGAACCTTTTCTACAATCTGTTCCAAAATATCTACGATTCCGATACCTGCTTTTGCCGATGCAAGGACTGCTTCTGAAGCGTCCAGCCCAATAACATCTTCAATTTCTTTTCTCACACGTTCCGGATCTGCTGCGGGTAAATCAATTTTATTGATAACCGGTAAAATTTCAAGCTCATTATCAATTGCCAAGTAAACGTTTGCCAGTGTTTGTGCTTCAATTCCTTGCGCCGCATCGACAACAAGGATTGCACCTTCACAAGCTGCAAGACTTCGAGACACTTCGTATGTAAAGTCGACGTGTCCTGGCGTATCGATCAGGTGGAATGTGTATTCCTGCCCGTCTTTAGCTGCATACGTCAACTGCACCGCATTCAATTTGATTGTGATTCCGCGTTCTCTTTCAAGATCCATCGAATCCAACGTTTGTGTCTTCATTTCTCTTGCTGTTAACGTTTGGGTTTGTTCTAGAATACGATCCGCCAATGTTGATTTCCCGTGATCGATATGAGCGATGATGGAAAAGTTCCGGATATTCTTTTGACGTGCTGCTCTCTGTTCATGATTCATAGTCAGTTCACTCCTATTTTAGCTATATGAATTATAGCAGTGAACCGCGCATACTTCAATATTCGGCACGATTAGAATTTTCAATGACAGTTGTAGCCGCCTTCGCTAAGACAGCAATTGTTCGATTTAGTTGATCTTCAGTGTTGCCGAT
The DNA here is from genome assembly GCF_038620285.1 of Sporosarcina sp. FSL K6-1540. Classification (NCBI taxonomy): domain Bacteria; kingdom Bacillati; phylum Bacillota; class Bacilli; order Caryophanales; family Caryophanaceae; genus Sporosarcina; species Sporosarcina sp. FSL K6-1540. Next base: position 3,513,927 of record NZ_CP152018.1, on the reverse strand, counting down.
TCCTCCTAGTTCCACGACAAGAAGAGACGGATCAAGGTCCTGATTATACTTTCCATCAACACCTGGCCCGTGCTTCATGACTAGGTTTCGTGTTATCCCCGGTACAAGCAGTTCCATTTCATTCTTCAGTAGCACAGCATTTGCTCGATTACGCTCAAAGTTCGAATGTTCCATGCCTATAACAAATGCCACTTTCGCATATTGTTCATCATTGAACGCAATTGTTGTTATATCCGGACCAGCCGAATCCCTGTGAAGATCGATTATCAAATCATACTTTTTTTCCTGTATTTTCTTCTTGACATGTGGTCGGATTGCATTATAGGCACCGGTATGGGGCACCTCTACAGCTATCATATCCGTTTCAATTCCGTTGAATTGTAGTTGCGTTTTTAATTTCTCACCAAATTTTGTAATGTTTTCAGTTTGGTGGGATACAGTGATTTTTCCTTCTTTCGCCTGTGTCACAGGTTTAAAGGCTTCGTGGTAATGGGTGAAATAGAGTAACGCTTTCCCTTCTGCCTCTGATGCTTGTATTGGCATTAGCTCCGACTCTAGTTCTGGCTCTTTTTCTGTTTCTGTTTCTGTTTCCTCTTCCAAAATATTTGCGGCGTATACCATGTAAGTAGACTCTTTCACGAGATTAGAAGATTTCGCCGACTGTCCCTTCGGAAATGTTGTGATAATCATTGGAAACAGGAAGAGAAATAAGATAAGTGTGCCCCATATTTGCAGTGTTTTTTTCAAATGGCATCCCTCCGTGTTCCAACTATATGCGTTGGAACACGAGTTAATGACTGTTTTTTATAGTCGAAATCCAGTTCGTCAATGAATCGGCAAGTGATTCCGCATAAAGTGAAACCCATGAATCAATCTCTTTCGGAGAGACAAATGTCCGTAATTCATGGTTCGTCAACACTTCTTCAAACAACTGGATACGGTCTTCGTGCGGCCACGTCGCCCAATCACCAAAGATTGGTAGCAGATTAGCTCGGTCAGCATCCTTATTTTCAGTGTGCAGCCACGGCGTAACGGAAAGTCTTGATGAAGGACTGTCCTTCTCCTCTATTTTTGAAGCAATATAACCAAACATGGAATTGATGGCATCCGCTATTAGAACAGGACCGTCAACGACAGTCGGAATTCCGATTGCGATTACAGGTATTCCAAGTACTTCTTTTGAAATCTCTTTACGGCTATTGCCAACACCAGATCCTGGATGGATACCCGTATCCGTCAATTGAATCGTTCGGCAAAGCCTTGAACTATCTCTTGCCGCAAGTGCGTCGATGACGATAAGTAAGTCGGGTTTTATTTCAGTAACAAGAGCTTTTACAAAGTCCGATGTTTCCAAACCCGTTTGAATCGTCACACCAGGCGCATAGACGAATACTTCGCTGCCCTCTTCGGAATAATAGCCAGGCACAATATCTCGCAACCTGTCCATCGTCAGTGGGCCCACAGCATCGGGCGTGATGTCACGATTGCCAAGACCTATTAAAAGAATCTTTCCCGTTTTGAGCGTGGTAATATCCACAAGGATTTCATCCAGTTTTTCGATTAACACACGCGACATATCAGCAAGTCCTTCTCGATCATCCGCTGTAAGTGCCGGAACTGTCAGTGTAATATAAGTTCCCTGCTTCTTCCCGATCTTTTCCTCACCTTGCGCATCGACTTTTACAGAAGTCACAATGACCCGACCTAATCTTTTTTCGCCAAACAAAACCCCATCTGATTCTTTCAACTTATTTTTGTCATCCGCCGTCCGGTGACGGACTACTTCTTCACTCTCATCTAGAAGATCCGTTCGATAAAAATCATACTTCTCCATACAATCACCTCACCTTTAAGTTTGTGCGATGTGACTCAGAAATATTCTTTGTTCTTTGATTAATTATCCTGTCTCCAGCATGCTCTATGCTCAGGGCCGACAGAACGCTACGAACTACGCCACCACTTCTTTAAATTTCTAGTTGCTGGGGAATTAATAAAAATCTCGACTTGTAGATATTTTCTAACATAAGGATTTCACGTCCAGTACTTGATGGGGCTGAACAGATGCTTGCGCATTTGTTCTTGCAATCTGGCGCTTGATTTGATAAAATAATGCTTGTTGTGAAAGAGATATCCGAAACTTCGTGGAAACACTCTTGCCTTACCTGAAATTGGAGGTGAATGAAATGCCAAACATTAAATCTGCAATCAAACGCGTAAAACAAAGCAATGCTGCGAACGAGCAAAACTCGAATACAAAGCACGCGATGCGTACTGCTGTACGTAAAGCTGAAACTGCTCTTGACGCTAAAGACGAGAACGCTACTGGCCTACTAAGAGATGCGATCAAAAAAATGGATACTGCTGCACGTAAAGGCCTTATCCATAAAAATACTGCATCACGTCAAAAAGCACGTCTTACTAAAAAAGCACTTTAATTTTCAACCTAAGAAAGGCCGCCCGATTATCGGACGACCTTTCTTTTTTTATTGTCATTTTTTATTTTCTCAACGGCTCCATAAAGAACAACTCCAGAATTCGTTCTCTTTTCCCACTAGATGATTTCAATTTATAGTCAATGGCCGCAAGCTTACTTAAGATCAATAGCAAACGTTCAGAACTTGGCAGACTTCTATTCTCCATCATTAATTTCACACGGTACGGATGAACACTTAACGTTTTTGCAATTTGATGTTGCTGGTATCCTTTTTTCTGAAGTAAACCCACATGGACCATGAGCCTAACTTGACTTGCAATAAGTGAAGTCAACATGATTGGCTCTTCACCGTTACGTAATAAGTCATGGTAGATGGCCACGGTATTCGACACTTTTCCTGAAACGTAGGCATCTGTTAATCGGAAGACATCCATTTCTGGAGTCCGTGGTACGAGCGACTCAATTACATCTGCCGTAATATCCCCATTACCATTCAAATAGGTAGCCATTTTACCAATTTCAGATGACAAAGCAAGCAGGTCATCCCCCGCCATTTTCACGAGAAATTCTGCTTCAGTTGGTCCAATTCGCGATCCATTTGCCCCCGCTTCCTGCTGAATCCACGTGAACAGATCCTTCCCTTGCAGTCGTTTTGATTCTATGACAGTCGCATGTTCTTTTATTATTTTGGTAATCCGTTTTCGTGCATCCAGTTTTTCATATGGTGCTATAAATACAACTGTTGCCGTTGGTGATGGATTTGCCAGCCAAGCTTCCAACAGCTCCAAATTATGTGTCACTTTTTCTCTGGTTTTATCTGATGCTTTTAAAAATGATGCGTTTCCAGCTATAATTAATTTTCGGTCTTCAAGGAATGGTAGTGTATCCGCCTCTTCAATGACTGCTTCTACAGGTGTCTCATCCAAATCAAACCGAATGACTGATGCAGCATCAATGTCAGGTAATGCTTTTTTCAGCCGTGTAATTGTGGAGTCGAATAGATGTTGTTCGAGACCAGTCAATAAGTAGACCGGATCGATTTCCCCAGCAGCTATTTTTTTCCATATTGCATTTGCCACATTATTCACCTCTTCCAAATCGATTACGCCTCAGCGCAATTTCGTCCAAATTTTTAATTGCACTTGTGCCCGCAGGACCCGGCGAATTTAGTCTGGGTTCCCCTAATCAGTAAGAAACTTGCCCACCATCGATGTATAAGCGTTTTACCATTCATCCCACTGCTTATAATAGGGGGAACTTCTATATCTAACGCTTCGCTTTCAGTACAAAAAAATTGCTGAATCAAATTAAATACATTCCAATTATACAGTATAGCAAAACGACTGTATGGACAAATTGTGTCAGTTCCAGCCGGACATGTTTAAAAAGTTGATTGCTATGGATTTTTACCATGGAATCATCTATACTATAATGGAATCAGGAGGTGTAGCAATGAATGAGTTTGAACATGATGTACAGTCCAAACGTAATGATTTAATCGATTCAGGAATCGGCTTTGTAGTCGCTTTCGTAGCATTCTCAGCTATTTTTGTTATTGCTACTATAATCGACGTAGTCGCTGGCTAATATGTTTGAAAAAAACGGACAACACATCCTATCCAGGGTGTTGTGTTCGTTTTTTTATTTTTTCATACTCGAAACTTCGAAATGATCTTTTTTAACAGTTACAGTAACCGACCCGAATTCAGCGGTTGACATTGTTGGTAACCCCTTCTTTTCAAACGTTGCGACGACCTCAGGGTGAGGATGTCCGTATCTGCTGTTTCGACCTGCCGAAAAGATGGTTAGTTCTGGACGAAGCACGTCGACAAATGGCTCCGTACTCGATGTCCTGCTGCCATGATGCCCTGCTTTCAAAATGACGGGACCGAAATCAGAATGCCCGTAGTCGCGAAGAAATTGAGCTTCTCCCTCTTTTTCCATATCTCCTGTCAATAAAAACGAAGGTCCCGATGTTTTCATGAAAAGGACAAGTGAACTTGCATTCCCATCATATTTCCCTTCTTTAGGTGCCACATAATGAAAATCCGAGCTTCCTTTTGTCCAAGAGACTCCTTTTTTCATCGACAACATCGGAATGCGTTTGTCCCCTACAATCTGTATGATTTCTTTCATCGCTACTTCAAATTCACTTCCTGGTGCAATATGAATTTCACCAACTGTCAGCTCTTCTAAAACTTCATCTGCCCCTTCCATATGATCCGCATCGGCGTGAGAAATAATTAGTTTATCAATTTTTGCAATACCTCGGCCTTTCAAATAAGGAACAACGATTTTTCGACCTACTTCAAACTGCTTTGTAGGCGTTTTCCAATTCGGGTCGCCAAATGTAATGGTTCCGCCCGCGTCAATCACATATACCGCTTGCCGATAAGGCAATTCGATAACGATACTGTCCCCTTGTCCGACATCTAAAAATGTTACCTTTAACGAGCTGTCCATGTAAGGTATGAAATGAATGACGAGTGCAGGCACGAGCACAATTGGCAACGACTTAAAAACATTGGCCCCTTCTTCACTGCGCATAAAGAACAGCAAGACTCCTGCTACAGCTATAGATGTCCAAAGCGCATCCGGTTTTCCTGGAGTCCATAGTTGATAGGGTAAAGAAGATATCCAACTTGTTACTCCTCCTACGATTTCCCTGAAAGGCTCATATACCATGAATAATAGACCAGCAACCTTCGGCAATATCGATGTCATGATTAGTAAAACAATGTTTGCTGGCAAAATAATGAGTGAATATAGAGGTACATAAACAAGATTAACAACAAATGATGAAATCGACAGCTCATGAAAATGAAATAGTAATACTGGATACAAAGAAAGTTGGCTGATTGACGTGACGAGAAACGATACACCAAAAGCAGTCTTTGCCTTGGCTAAAATACCGGAAGAATAGACGAGTGAACAAGCTGCCAAGTAAGACAACTGAAAACCTGGCTGAAATAGAATAAATGGTTGATAAAGGATAAAACAAGCTGCACTTATCGCCAGTGCATCATCCAGTCTCACCTTCACCCTCCCTGACGACGCGAGAAGGACGAGTATAGTCACCGATACCGCACGCCAGACAGAAGGTGCCCCTCCAGCCATAACGGCATACAGAGGCAACAGTGCCATAACAAGTGTATCAATTGTTTCTTTCCTTATCGTTGCTCTTAGTAGCAATTCCCGCAACATGAATGTCAGCAGTCCGACATGCAACCCTGAAATCGCAAAAAGATGTGTAATGCCAAGCGTCCGATAACTTGATGCCAGTTCTTCATCCATCCCGCTTCGATCACCAATAAGCAAAGCTTCAGCTTCCACTTTCAGCGTCTCAGGGAATGTAGCCCCGATATGATTTTTCACTTTCCGCCTCTGTCCAGATAATCGTGTACTGATACCAGAATTTTTTTCTACCTGAATAATCGTCTCCGATTCAAATAGCCCTGATGCTCCATACATTCTCATATACTTCGTCATGTCGAAAGAATAATCATGTGAAGGAATATCCGGTTTGCGAAATGAACCTGACATCGTGAATGTCACGGACGGGATATTCATCTCAAGAAAACGAGTTTTTTGTTGTTCACTGCTAATTGTATAGATGGCGTATACTGTTTCACCGGTAGATGTTTTAGCAAATCCCTTCATCTTGCCACCATCAATTTTCACATTATCGGTCCAAGAGATGCTAAGGGTTGCATCGCCGGATTCTTTGATTATAGGAATCGTCGCTGAAATATAGAAAAAAGAGAAGGTAGCGGTCGCAACCGCGAGGATAGGTGTGAGGAAATCTTCTTTTCTACTCAAGAAGATGGGAAGAAGAAATAAATTACAGAGTAATAGATAAACCGGACCGTATACAGCAAATGCTGATACGGCGACCGGGATTGCTAAATACATGAAACGTACACGTGAAATCATTTGTCGAATAAGCTATCCACCCTTTTTTTATAGGGGGCAAGTTCTTCATTCCCAGCGCCTAGTGCCTGCATTTTTAGAAGCATTTCATTGATAAGTTCTAACTTACTTTCGCTGGAAAAGTCGACTTTCTTTTCATCGAACGGAATATGATGAACGGAAACATCCGACTGTGTAAATAACTTTAATGCATATTCGTCGTTTTTATAATCTGTTGCATAGATGACATGCTTAATGCCTGCTTGAATAATTGCTTTCGAACATTGTAGGCATGGGAAGTGCGTCACATACAGCGTTGATCCTGCAACAGGTATGCCATACTTCGAACATTGCAGCAATGCATTCATCTCTGCATGGATTGTCCTCACACAGTGGCTCTCAATGACATAGCAACCATGGTCAATACAGTGGTCTCCCCCTGATATGGAACCGTTGTAGCCGCCTGCAATGATCCGGTTATCTCTGACAATTGATGCTCCGACAGAAAGTCTTGTACATGTACTTCTTACTGCTAATAGATGGCACTGGGCCATAAAAAACTGGTCCCACGTTATTCGCTCCATTGTGAATGCCTCCAATATTTATTTCGTTTAGTATGTTTCCCTACTATATAGGCTATATGAAAGATTCCACTCCATACCGCTTCGGCTACCCCTGGAAGGCGCCTACGCTAAGCTCTTATATGAAATTCAATAGTTCAATTAATATAGAATGTACTCCATTTAATTCACAGTAATCTGAGATTCTAGTTTTTCAAATGTTTTCTGACCGATTCCAGACACTTCCATCAATGATTCCGGTGATTTAAAATCGCCATGATCCGTTCGGTATTGAACAATTGCTGCCGCTTTTGAGGGTCCCACACCTGGGATCGTCATCAATTCTTTTTCATCCGCGGTATTAATATTGACTTTTCCGTCATCTTGGGGCGCACTTACACCGCTTAATGGAGTGAAAGAAATATCTAGTACTTCTTCTCCAATGATCGGTACATAGACGACGAATTCATCCGCCAGTTTCATAGCATGGTTCAACATTCTAGAGTCAGCGTTTGGTAAATAGCCGCCTGCTGCGTTTATAGCATCTATCAGGCGGTCTCCATCTTGCATCGAATAGACACTGGGGTGCCTAACAGCGCCTTTCACATCGACAACGATGGGAGCTGGAGCAATTTGAATACTACTTACAATTTCTTCTTCAATCTTTTCTTCAATCAATTCAGGGAATGGGTTTTGTTCGCTCATGACAAACGTATTATCGTCAGCCTGTCCTTTGGGGAAGAACAGAAAAGCGGATATGACAGCGATTGCTGCAATTGGGGTTATAATCTTACGCCATTTACCGGATACAAACGAAAGAAACAGTACAGTCACCCTTTCTTCGGCGGCATCCATATGGAGTACATTCAACTATAAATGAATGCCGACCAAAAATCAAATCTGCCTTGGCGTATTTGCGTCCAGATCAAGTAAAGAAGTTAGCCAAAGAACGTCGCATCCTTGCGACAATGGCTAACTGACCTGCATCACGCAGGCCTGACCTTGCTCGATAATTCATCTGAAAATCTGTGACATCCGTCGGAGGCTTAATTTTATTCAGTGAGGGCTAACCCCTCACCGAATAAAATGAAAAGGTTTATTTTCTGACTTGGAAAAATATTCGTTCGCTTTCTTCGTGTGGCGCTTCATCTTCCCAATCTGCAAAAATCCGTTCAATCGAAAAACCTGTGTCCATAAGCATATCTGCATAGTCACTTACTGGAAACGTTCGTTGCGTGTGAACCTCATCAAAACGCCTATACAACCCACTTTCGCTCTTAACGAAAAAAGCCAGTTCAGAATAAACGGAGTGAAGTTCTTCGCCTTCTTCCGTTATCCATATGTATGTTATTCGACCATTATCAAACGTAAAAGGACCTTCCATGAAGATGACATCCGTTTTAAAAGTTGAATGGACATCAAAGATCAATTTTCCACCAACCGCAAGGGCCGAATGGATTTGCCGAAATGTCGACAGCACATCTTCACGATTCGATAAATAGTTTAACGAATCAATGGCGATAACCGCGATATCATAGTCCGCAAACCCCTCTAGCTGTTGCATAGGTTGTTCGATAAATTGCACAGGCAAAGAAAGCGACTGTGCACGCTCTTCTGCCACCACTAACATGTCGGCAGAAAGATCGATCCCAGTCACTTGTGCTCCTTGCTTAGCAAGTTTCATCGATAAAAGGCCTGTTCCACATCCGATATCTAGCACACGTTTACCATCAATCCCCCCTGCCGCTACATCAATAATATCAATGTAGGCGTCATAGGGAATATCGGTCATTAGTTCATCGTAGACAGAAGCGAATTCGGAATAAGCCTGATTCATCTTTCTTCAGCCATGTCCAACATTGGTGCGTCTCCCCAAAGCTTTTCAAGGTTGTAGTAACCGCGTTCATCTTTATGGAATACGTGAACGACAACATCGCCTAAATCAACGAGTACCCATCTTGCCATATCCATTCCTTCGATTCTTTTTGTAATAAATCCAGCTTCAGAAGCTTTGTCAGCTACTTCTTTTGCAATTGCTTGGACTTGGCGTCCTGAATTTGCATGACAGATAATAAATTGGTCCGCGATAAGTGATACCCCTTCCATATTCAGTACAACAATGTCCTCGCCTTTTTTATCGTCGATTGCTTTATAAGCTGTTTCTAGTAATGTAGTAGTCATAATTTCACTGTTCCCTTCTTATTAACTGATTGTAACAGTCTATTGAGTCCGGAAAAACCGGTACTCTTTTATTCACAAGAAACTGCACTGACTGATAAATGCAAGCTTCCATTGCTGTATCAAGGTTTTCTTCAGCTTTTACTCTTAACTCATCCACTCCTGGAAAGCTGCGTCCAGGTTCAATCATATCAGAAACATAGATCAACTTTTCGAGCGGGGACATAGTCGCCCGACCGGTTGTATGATAGCGGATTGCGTTTAGGATATCCGCGTCACTAATCCCAAATTCATCTCGTGCGATAATCGCTCCAACTGGAGCATGCCACAACTCATGATGAAATGACAAGAGCCGTGAATCTTCGTTTGCTGTGTTTAAAACATGATGCAGGTCAGCCTTGTCCATGAATTTTGCAATATCATGAAATAGCGCCGCTTGCTCAGCTTTAATCACTGGAAGTCGATACTTCTCAGCTAATCTTTTTGCCGTTTCCGTTACCCGTAAAACGTGTTCATAACGTTGTTTCGGCATACGTTTAGCGATTTCTATTTTCAACTGTGCAACTTCCATACAAACCCTCCTCGCGAATAAAAGCTTCCACTGCAGGCGGGATAAGCAATTGGACGGCACCATTCTCAGAAAAGCGTTGTCGAATCAATGTTGAAGACAACTCAATTTGTGGGATATCCACCATAATGATTGGATAATCCGTTGTTCCGTTAGTCCCTGGACGTCCAACACCTACGAAATTGACAAGCGTGACAAGTTCTTCAATCCGGTGCCATTTAGGCAACAAATCAATCATATCACCCCCGATTATAAAGTAAAATTCAATCTCCGGTTCAATTTGTGTCAATTGTCTCATTGTATCAAACGTATAAGAAACACCGCCACGTCCTACTTCAAAAGCAGACACAGTCAAGCCATCAATATCCATCACAGCAAGTTCCACCATCTGCAAACGCTGTTCAGCAGTCGCATCACCAGGTGCAGTTTTATGCGGTGGAACCGCCGTCGGCATTAATCGAACTTCATCAAGACCGAGAGATTGCTTTACTTCATTCGCAACAATCAGATGACCGATATGAGGCGGGTTAAATGTACCGCCAAGAATGCCAATCTTTTTCATATGGGCTTACCTCACTTATGGAAGTTCGATCCGTTTTTTCTCAACTGATTCTTTATATAAAACAATGATCTTGCCGATAACTTGAACGACTTCAATGCCTACTTGTTCTTCAAGTTTCGCTGCAATTTCATTTTTATCTTGGTCACAGTTTTGTAGAATTGTTACTTTGATTAATTCTTTTGCTTCAAGCGCTTCTTCAATCTGCGTGATGACCGATTCTGTTAAACCACTTTTACCAATATGGACAAGTGGTTGTAGACGATTCGATTCGCCGCGAAGAAAGCTTTTTTGTTTATTAGTTAACATAGTTATTTATCCTCCAAGAGTTGTCGTTATTTTGTCAATCATAAATCCTGTTTCAGGGCGGACTTCTGTCCATGTCTCGAACGCAAGCGCTCCTTGATGGACGAACATGCCGACCCCATTCATTGTGCTTGCTCCCCTTTTAAGGGCTTCTGCAAGGAATGCCGTTTCAAGTGGGTTATAGATAATATCAGCAACAACAGTTCCTTCAGACATATTTTCCGGGTTTAAAGGCATTCCTTGTTGTGAAAAGTTCATGCCAACGGATGTCGTCTGGACGATTAAACCAAATTCGGCTAAAGATAATTCTGCCTCTGCTACCGATAGAACCGCCGAATCGGATAGTTCAGTTGCTAATTGTACGGCTTTTTCCAGAGTACGGTTCGTGAAAAAGATAGGGCCGTATCCCGCGGAATGAAGTGCAAAAGCGATACCGCGTGCAGCACCGCCTGCTCCGATAACGAGAACTTTTTTATCCTTACACTGATCAGCACAGGCTTCTTCCAAAGACTGGACAAATCCCTTACCGTCCGTATTGTAGCCCACAAGTGTGCCATCCTCGAGTACGTGGACAGTATTTACAGCGTTCATTTGTCGCGCAGAAGAATCCAACTGATTAAGAAACGGGATAATAGCACTTTTATGCGGAACAGTGACGTTAAATCCTGAACAGCCTAAGTTCTTTAAGCCCTCTACTGCTTCCCGGAGTCTGTCTTCAGTTACATGTATTGGGATATAGGCTGCGTCTATACTTTCTTCATCAAACCAAGCTTCGTGCATGCTCGGAGACATTGACTGTTTGATTGGATCTCCGATAACCGCATACCACTTTTTCATAATGAGTCCCTCCTTAGATTAATGAAGGACGTAGTACAACGTCTACCCCACGAGGTGCATGAATTGCGACTACTACATTAGGATGCTGAATCGTGATCCAACCTAGCCCTGAAATTACAATGTCTGTTTTCGCTTTTTTAATCGAAAATTCATGACGGACAAATGGTGGTAACGTTTCAAGTGATTCACCAGACGGCGGCGCTAGCATCCCACCAAGGTGTTCTTTGTACAAATGATCCGCATTGGAAAGCTTTGTCCGGTGAATTGATAATTCATTCGAAACATGAATTGTAAACGACGAACGGTCACCAGAAATAAAGTCAAAACGTGCAAGACCAGCGATATATAGTGTCTGTTCAGCGTTCAGCTGGAATACTGACGGTTTCAATTCTTTTTTAGGTGTGATTGCCTTCAAATCATTTGCATCCAAATGATGTGCAATCTGATGATGATTAATAATACCAGGTGTATCATAAATTGCTTTGCCATCTTCAAATGGAATTTCAACAAGATCTAAAGTTGTTCCTGGGAAATGAGAAGTCGTAATTACTTCTCCAATACCAGTCGCCCCTTTAATGATGCGATTGATGAACGTTGATTTCCCGACGTTCGTGCAGCCGACTACATAGACGTCTTTCCCACGGCGATGTTTATCAATCGCTGTGAGTGCTTCTTCCATTCCTTTGCCTTTATGAGCAGAAACAAGTAAAACATCAACAGGTTTTAAGCCAAGTTTAGCCGCTTCAGCTTTCATCCAGTTGATAAGACGGTTCGGGTTAATTGATTTCGGTAAAATATCTGCCTTATTACCGATTAATAAAATATCTTTATTGCCAACAAAGCGGTGCAGACCGTTTATCCAGCTACCATTGAAGTCGAAAATATCGACGATTTTAACGACCAAACCGTCTTTTTGACCAATACCATTTAAAATAGCGAGGAAATCATCGCCCGATAATGATACGGGTTGTAATTCATTATAATTGCGCAGTCGGAAACAACGCTTGCAAATAACGTCTTCTTTTTCTAAAGAAGCTGGTGGCGTATAGCCTTCCAATTTCGGGTCTTCAGTCTGGATTGTTATTCCACAACCGATACATTTAATTTCTTCCAAGCTTATTCCTCCCACTTAATCAAGCCACGGCGTTTCAATCCCGCCATGATCCTTCTTTCAATCTTCCTGTTGAACTTCGTAATAGCGGCGTCTGACGTCGCGACAGGCACTACGAGTATCGTATGTAGCCCTTTTCTGTTACCGCCGAGTATATCGGTTAGCAACTGGTCACCGATGACGACGACTTCCTCTTTTTTGACGTTCATAGAAATGAGTGCCTTTTGGAATGATTTCCGCATTGGCTTACGTGCATCATTTATGAATGGAATGCCAAGAGGTTCGCAAAAGGCTTTAACACGCATTTCATTGTTATTTGAAACAATGGTAACCTGTATGCCCGCATCTTGCATTGATGTTATCCATTCGATGATTTCAGGTGTTGCATCCGGCCTGTCCCACGCGACAAGCGTATTGTCCAGGTCCGTGATTACCCCTTTGATTCCTTTATCTTTTAATACTTCAGGGTGAATATGAAAAATGTCTTTCACATACTCATCTGGTAAAAAATACTTATACACGATATCCACTCCGATATAGTACTTAATCTGAAACGATTATAACATAACAATGCAACTTACACGCATTGATAAGAAAAGCGCAAGGCGCCGTTTAGCCCCGAAAAGCGCTGAAAAGCTTGACGATAAAGGTGCTCTTTGCCTTTTCGGCAAGACCGAAGCGACTCGAGGGGCTGGCGCCCGGAGTCTAGACACTAAGAAAAGCGCAAGGCGCCGTTTAGCCCCGAAAAGCGCTGGAAGGCTTGACAATAAAGGCGCTCTTTGCCTTTTCGGCAAGACCGAAGCGACTCGAGGGGCTGGCGCCTGGAGCCTAGACACTAAGAAAAGCGCAAGGCGCCGTTTAGCCCCGAAAAGCGCTGAAAAGCTTAACGATAAAGGCGCTCTTTGCCTTTTCGGCAAGACCGAAGCGACTCGAGGGGCTGGCACCGGAGTCTAGACACTAAGAAAAGCGCAAGGCGCCGACTCGATTAGAGAAACGCAAGTTACGTTCATCTCACATCAAGCTGGCTTAAATTAGGACATCCTTTATCGCCTGTCCGACTAAAAAAACGGTGATACGGCAAGAGCCGACCGCATATGCTGTCATACAACGACACAGGAGGTGGCCCGATGAGCGGGTTTGTCATGGCGATTGTCCAGCTATGGCTCGAAATTCCTGCAGTGATTGGCTATATTAGAGGGCAGGCTTTCCAGCGCCCTCTATCCAAAGAGGAAGAAGCAGCTTGCCTGCAACGTCTTGCAGAAGGCGACGAAGATGCTCGAGATGAATTGATTGAACGTAATATGCGGCTCGTCGCCCACATCGTAAAAAAATTCCACCCAAAACACGAACTACTTGATGATTATATCTCAATTGGAACAATTGGACTCATGAAGGCGGTAAACAGTTTCACTCCGGATCGCAAAACGAAACTGGCCACATACGCCGCCCGCTGTATTGAAAATGAAATACTCATGTATTTACGAACACAGAAAAAGGTACAAAAAGACGTCTCCCTCTTTGATCCGATCGGTATGGATAAAGATGGCCAATCCTTGCAAATTGCTGATTTGCTTCAAACAGATGATGAATCGCCGGTCGATGCAGTCGAACAAAAAGAAAGAAAAGAAAGGCTGTACAGACATCTTGGAAAACTTGACGGTCGGGAACTTGAAATCATTCAAAGACGATATGGTCTGTTAGATGACCTGCCTATGACGCAAAAAGAAATTGCCGAGCAGCTCGACATTTCGAGAAGCTATGTCTCTCGTATCGAAAAACGCGCAATCGTTAAACTGTACCAGCTATTCAAACATGAATACAATGATTCAAATTAAGGACCAAAAGCGCAAGCACCTGTTCAGTGGCACTAGAGTCTTGACGTGAATTACCTTCATTTGTAGGTTATCCACAGTGCAAGATTTTATAATTCCATAAGTAATAAAGAAAAGGCGTTTCCACGCGGGAGTGATCCCAGCATAGGAAACGCCTCTTCTTTTACAGCTCAGTCCGCGCTAACCTCACGGGAGATGACAACTGCAATAATTGTTGTTGCGATAAACACGCCTGCCATTAAAAATAACATAGTTAAATCCCTCCTCGAAAAAGAATATCTGCAAGATCTATTCATATACCTATCTTACCATGAAATGCTTAAAGTTTCGAGATGACTTTTAAAACAATATCTGTGGAATGACGTGCCGCAACCGGAAGGAACTCATCAAAACTAATTGGTGACTCTTTTCCTGCAATATCTGATAATGCCCGAATGACAACAAACGGCGTACCAAACTGATGGCATACTTGAGCGACGGCCGATGCTTCCATATCCGCAGCGATCATCAGAGGGAATGTCTCTTTCACTTTTTTAACATGTTCAGTATTGCTCATAAACGTGTCACCCGAAGCGATAAGTCCTGTAGCATGTGCATGTGCTCCTACTTCATCGACAGCAGCACGAGCTGCATCCACAAGCCCTAAATCTGCTGGATACGCTGCTGGTTGTCCTGGAACTTGACCATGCTCGTAGCCAAAAGCAGTTACATCGACATCATGATGACGCACTTCATTGGAAATAACGACCGTGCCGACTTCAAGTGAATCATGGAATCCCCCTGCTGAACCTGTATTAAGAACAACATCCGGCTTATAATTGCTTAGTAATAACGTCGTTGCAATCGCGGCGTTTACTTTACCAATCCCACTTTTTACAAGTACAACATCATGCTCACCGATTTTCCCTTCGATGAATTCACACCCTGCAATTGTTGTCGCAAGACCTGAATCTATTTGTTCACGTAAGAGTATTACTTCTTCTTCCATTGCGCCAATTACTGCTATCTTCATAGTATTCCCTCCACTAAACTGCATTTAATAATCAAAGTCCAATGTTGTTAATTTATCCATTTTTACAGGTTTCCAGCCTTCGCCATCCACCCATTCGAGATAGACACGGTATTTCTGTGTACTATCTCTTGACGAAACGATTCCAATAGACTTCTGTGGTCCACCGCCGTTTTTAATCTTCAAAAAGATCATTGAATCTTGTGGTAGACCAGTTGCATAGGCAAGTGCTTGCTTTTTCTCATTCCAATCCACTGAAGTGCCATCATACTGGGATACGTGCTCGCCTGTTTGTGTCGTACCTACAGGCTTCCATGCATTATTGACAATCGTCTCGGCAATGATTGCGTCGTCTGAAGGAACGGATGTAACCGAGTCAGACTCCTCACTATCGTCTTCATTAGTTGTTTCGTCGACTTGTTCGGTTTCTGTCGTGTTTTCTGGTGCAGATCTCTCTTCGTCCTTTGTTGGATTACTATCTTCTGTCGCATTATCCTTATCGTCATCTTCAACGTCTTCTGCCTTATCATCATTGACAGTGCTATCATTTGCAGTTTCTTCAATATCGTTCGGTTCATTATCACTCTTGTTGCCAGAGAAAATGGCCACTGTAGCGATAACAATAAGAACTACAACAACTGCAATCATACTGTTCAAAATTTTATTTCGGTTACGACCTTTTTTTCGTTCAACTCTCGAAAGATCAGGTTCTCGTTCTGTCATTCACATATCAACTCCTGTTAAGATTTTGACGATTGCCAGTATGTAATAGACGAGTAGCAACGTAATTTGTTTCATAAAGTTCTAAAAAGGTATTTCATTGAATTTGCTGCACTGCTCGGGGATGGCGTCAGCCTAAGGGCCTCGGTTACTCCTGTTAAGGTGCATTCTCTCAGTTTATATTTAGGCATTCATTTATTCAACTTTTATAGTAAATCATAAAGTACGAAAACCGCCCTCACAATAGAGGGCGGCTATCAGTAAATCATTTTATATCAAGAATTGTAACTGACATTTCTCCACCCGGTGTAATAATTTTCACTTGATCACCTTTAGAACGACCGATAAGTCCTTTTGCAATCGGTGAATCATTTGAAATTAGACCTTCGATTGGATTCGCCTCTGCAGAACCAACAATCGTATACGTCTCTTCATCACCGTCTGGCAGTTCTTTAAATGTGACGGTTTTCCCAAGGCGTACTTCGTCAGTATTTAGTTCGTCTGCTGTGATGATTACCGCATTGCGGATCATCGACTCAATAGAAGCAATTTTACCTTCAAGGAAACCTTGATCTTCTTTCGCGGAATCGTATTCCGAGTTTTCCGAAAGATCCCCGTGACTACGCGCGATTTTTATGCGCTCAACAACTTCTTTTCGTTTAACTGATTTTAGAAAGTCTAGCTCTTCTTCAAGCTTTTGTTTACCTGATGCAGTCATTGGAAATTTCTTTTCTGTAATCATTACACACACCACTCCCTAATATTCCTGTTCATAAAAATACTATGCCGCTCCTACGACAGGTATGCGACATAGTGCTAAATCTGTATAGAATTCTGTCATTATCATATTACAATTCTGTTCCAGATTCAAGAATTGTTTTTATTTTCGTAACCATTAGGTCGATTGCGACTTCATTATGACCGCCTTCTGGAATAATAATATCGGCATACCTTTTCGTTGGTTCGATGAATTGATTGTGCATTGGGCGTACAACAGACAAATATTGCTCGATGACCGAATCAATTGTTCTACCCCGCTCATTAATGTCACGCATAATACGACGAATGATACGCAAATCCCCGTCTGTATCGACAAATAATTTGATATCCATTAGATCACGTAACCTCGCGTCCTCAAGAACCAAAATCCCTTCCAGGATAATGACATCTTTCGGTTCGATAATAATCGTCTCTTCAGACCGCGTGTGTAATGTATAATTATACACGGGTTTTTCTACGAGCTTTCGGTCAATAAGGGTTTCAACATGATGAATTAGTAGATCTGTATCGAACGCCAGCGGATGATCATAATTCGTTTTCAACCGTTCCTCAAATTCCAAGTGAGACTGGTCTTTATAATAATAATCCTGTTCGATAACAACCACAGAATGCTCTTTAAACACATCGTAGATTGAATTGGTAACACTTGTTTTACCCGATCCTGAGCCACCTGCAATACCGATGACGAGAGGTTTTCTAGATTTCATTTCAAACTCCCTTTACGCATCAGAATATCCCGTTATTCTAGGATATCCACATTAATGTCTTTTTATTTTTTTACCGCAATTAAAAGCCCGTCTCCAACCGGAAGCAAAGACGTTTCGTACTCAGGATTATTCATAACCCATTCAGTGAACTCTTTCAAGTTGCGTATCATTGTGCGATTTCGCCTCGGGATATCCTTATCTTCGAGCAGCACTATACCATGCATGAACATATTATCGCAATAAATAACGCCCCCGGCTTTGAGGCTAGACGCATATTTTTCAAAGAATCGTTTATATTGCCCTTTAGCAGCATCAATGAAAAGCGCATCGTAAGTCTTATCGAAAATCTCAGCACTGTCAGTTAACAGCGCGTCCGCTTCAATAATAGCAATCCTTTGTTCAAAACCACTCCGCGTGATGTAGTCAACCGCTTTCAAATACCGATCAGTATCTCTTTCAATAGTCACAATAGAAGCCCTAGGTAGTGCCCCAGCAATCCGTATCGCCGAATAGCCGATTGCACTACCAATTTCAAGGATACGTTCCGGATTTTGAATTCTTAATAGGCTAATAAATAAGTCGATGCCCTCATTATCCATGATTGGAACATGATGTTCTTTCGCATATTGTTCTATCTCAACAATGAGTGTATCTCTTTCTTTCACAAAACTTGCAAGATATGTCTTATAGTTATCCATTGCGTTCATCTCCAGTTCAAGACCGTCAATCCCCTGATAAATAAAGTGTCCGGTTTTTCAAATGCTGATCATAAGAATCCGTAAAATGATTGACACCTTTCTTATCGGCTAAGAAAAATAGATAGTTCGTTTTAGAAGGGTCTATAACTGCTTCGATTGAAGACCTTCCTGCTCCCGCAATCGGTCCAGGCGGCAATCCTTTGACGACATACGTATTATAGGGATCTTCTATTTCAAGATCTGAATAAAGTACTCTATCTTTGTGCTCACCTAGTGCGTAAAGGACTGTTGGATCCGTTTGAAGCGGCATATCTATCTCCAAGCGATTGTAAAATACACTGGCAATCGTTTCTCTATCTGATTGCGCCGTCGCCTCTTCTTCAAGCAGCGATGCGAATGTCAACAACCAATGAACTGATTTATCATTGCTTTGCAGATAATCGAGATAAGGCGTTACATTTAGCGCAGTCCCCTGAATCATCGAATTGACTATTGTTTCAAGAGATGGTTTTTCTTCAAAAAACGGATAAGTTGCTGGGAATAAATAACCTTCCAACGGATATTTAACGTTTTCTGCTTTAATATCTTCTGTCAAGATTTTCGAATATTTCCCCATCAACATATTGACGGTTGCTTCGTCATTTACATAAGCAAGGAATTCTTTCTCTGAAATCCCTGTACTTTTTTTGACAATTTTAGCAATTTGTTTCAATGTCAGTCCTTCTGGAACAGTCATTGTAAAGACTGGTTCTCTATAAACTTTTCCTGTTTTTAAACTTTCGATGATTTCGTCAAGCGTCATCGATTTCGTTAAGCCATACGTCCCTGCTTGAAACTGAGAATTGTTATTGAACTTCACGTAATATTTGAACAGACGAGCATCTTTAACAATCCCATTTTCTTCAAGTTTCGCTGCAATAGTGTCTACACCAGACCCGATAGGAATTTCTACTTCAATGACTTTTTCGGAATCCGGGTCCATGGGTTGAAGGGCCCCTGTTATGTATTTATAGACGTAACGGCCACCAATTAAGCCAATAAGCACTAGAACAAGTACGATTACTAGCACAATCCTTCTAACGATTTTCACTTCTTTCTTCTTTTCACGCATCCGCTCGAACATGATATCTTTTTTCGAACCATCATCCATGCGTAATCCACCTCTTTCGTTCGAAGCATAATAAGAAAAGCGCAAGGCGCCTACCTATAGGGAACGCAGCTTAAATGCGCCACTTCCTATGGCAACAGCTGCATGACCTACATCCTGTAGGCCCGCGACGGGCATAAGTCGATCCAGCGACGTGGCGCTCTTTGCCACATAACTGGATTGCTTATGACCCGAGCGGCTGGCGCCTGAAGCCTAGACACTAAGAAAAAGCGCAGACCGACTAAATTCGCGATGTTCTGTGGCAACGTCGACACTAGTACGTCCTGTATGTCGGAGGGCCTTAAGGACTGAAGCGACTCGAGGGGCTAGGCGCTCGAGTCAAGACATTGCTCAAGGTTCTGACCTACTCTTTCTCATCTCTCAATGAAAAAACGGAACGGCCTGTACCGCACCGTCCCGTCCGTGCACATATAGTTTACTCTTCTTCGTCTTCTTCGTCCTCTTCTGCAAGGAACGTGTTCAACATTTCTTCAATCATTTCCCACTCTGCGTCGTCTTCGATAGGCATCAATTCGCCATCTTCATTGTCTTCAGAAGGTACAAATGCAGATGCATGGATTTCGACTTCTTCGTCGTCATCCGTATCTTCTTCACCAAGTACATGATAAAGAACGTATGATTTACCGAATTCCTCTGAATCAAATGTAAAGATTACTTCACATACGTGTTCCTCGCCGTTTTCATCTACAATCGTCATTGTTTCTTGTCCGTGTTCCATTACGATCACCTCATCTATTTTTTGAATCAAGATACCCTTGGAGTATCATGATTGCTGCCATCTTATCGATAACAGTCTTTCTTTTCTTACGACTAACATCTGCATCGATTAGCACGCGTTCCGCTGCCATCGTCGTCAATCGCTCGTCCCACAATGCAACAGGAAAGCCGAATGTTTGTTTCAAAAGCTCAGCATAATCTTGAGATGCTACCGCTCTTGGTCCGACTGTATTATTCATGTTCTTAGGGAATCCTACCACAAATCCGCTCACTTCGTATTCTTTCACGAGTTCTTGGATTCTTTCCATGCCAAACTGGCCAGCACCTTCATCGACCTTTACTGTTTCAATGCCTTGGGCAGTCCACCCAAGCGCATCACTGATCGCGATGCCAACCGTTTTGGATCCAACATCCAACCCCATTGTCCTCACTCTGTTTTCCCTCCGTTTTCACGAACGTAAAACTTCACAAGTTCTTCTAGGATCTCATCCCGTTCCAACTTTCGGATTAAGTTACGTGCATCGTCATGACGTGGTATATAAGCTGGATCGCCCGAAAGAAGATAACCTACAATCTGATTAATTGGACTGTAGCCCTTTTCGTCAAGTGCCTTGTGCACATGAAGCATAACCTGCTTCACTTCTTGCTCCATTGACTCTTCAGGAAAGTTAAATTTCATCGTCTTATCGTATGACTCCATAATCGACACCCCGCTTTCAGATCATCCGTTTTATGAATCGGATATAATTACATTTCTAATTATACCCGATTTGATTCACCAGTTAAACAGATTTGACATAATCATACACGGATTGAAGGGCATCATCAAGTTTAGACACATCTTTCGCACCTGCCATTGCCATATCCGGGCGACCGCCGCCTTTTCCATCGCACTGTGTAGCTACATGATTGACGATTTTCCCAGCATGATAGTTCCCTGATTTCAAATCTTCTGTCACGCCTGAAACCAGCATCACTTTACCGTCTGCCGCTGCACCTAGGACAATGACTCCTTTTGATAACTTCTGTTTCATTTCGTCCATCATCTGACGAAGTCCATTATTATCTTTCACATCGACACGTGCAGAGATCACTGTCACGTCATTGATTTGCTGAGCAGATGCCATAATGTCCGCCAATTGACTGTTTCCGAGTTTAGCAGATAGTGATTCATTTTCACGTTGAAGTTCTTTCATTTCAGCTAACACTGATGCGATCTTCGTCACAACGTCTTTTGGATTCGATTTTAAAAGGCTTGCAGCGTTAACGAGCACTTCCTCTTCATCTTTGAATGAACGGTAGGCTTGCTGCCCCGTAAGTGCTTCAATGCGTCGTGTGCCTGCGCCGATTCCACTTTCAGATACAAGTTTGAACAAACCGATGACAGACGTTGAAGCGACGTGACATCCACCGCAAAGTTCCAATGAGTAATTCCCAACTGAAACAACGCGAACCACTTTGCCATACTTTTCACCGAAGAGTGCCATTGCACCAAGTTTTTTGGCTTCGTCAATCGGTCTTTCTGCAATATCGACAGCGATGTCTTCCCAGATTTTTTGATTGACAATCTGCTCAATTTTCTCAAGTTCTTCTTTCGTCACTTGACCAAAATGCGAGAAGTCAAAACGCAAACGGTCAGGACCGACGTAGGAACCTGCCTGGTTAACGTGTTCTCCAAGTACTTCTTTCAATGCTTTGTGAAGAAGATGCGTTGCCGTGTGATTTCGAACCGTTAGTTTTCTAGCTGCTTGATTTACTTCTGCTTGAACGGCTGTACCTTTATGCATTTCACCCGAACGAATGATTGCCGTATGCAAGTTTTGACCGTTTGGAGCTTTTTGTACATCTTTAATATCCGCAACAAATGTTGCGCTGCTAATTGTTCCTTTGTCCGCTACTTGTCCGCCACTTTCCGCGTAGAACGGAGTACGATCCAAGATGAATTGAATTTCATCACCTTCTGATGCAGTGTCAACTAATGTTCCTTCGAGTAAGAGCGCGACAACTGTTGCATCACATTGCAGTTGATTGTACCCAATGAATTCGCTTGAATCATGAATTTCACCAAGTACACCCGACTGAACATGCATTGAATCGACGTCTTGACGAGCTGCACGCGCACGCTTACGTTGGCTGTCCATTTCCGAATCGAACCCAGCCCGGTCAACCGTAACCCCTGCTTCTTCAGCAAATTCTTCTGTCAACTCGAATGGGAAGCCATATGTGTCATAGAGACGGAATGCGATAGCTCCTGGAACGATAGAAGTTCCCGATGATTTTGCAGTTTCGATCACGCCAGAAAGGATTGTCATTCCATCCGTTAATGTTTCATGGAAGCGTTCCTCTTCATTTTTAATAACTTTCATGATGAACTCTTTCTTGTCAGTCACTTCAGGATAGAAGTCTTGCATGATTTCTCCTACAACTGGTACAAGTTCAAACATAAACGGCTTGTTGATGCCCAGCTGTTTCGCAAAACGAACAGCTCTGCGTAGCAATCTTCTAAGCACATAACCGCGACCTTCATTGGACGGAAGTGCTCCATCACCGATTGCAAAAGCCACTGTACGGATATGGTCTGCAATCACTTTAAATGCAGTATCTTTTTGTTCATCTGTACCGTATCTCTCTTCGGTAAAGTTTTCAATAGCATTCATGATAGGCATGAATAGATCTGTATCAAAGTTTGTCGGAACGTTTTGGATAACTGATGCCATCCGTTCGAGTCCCATTCCTGTATCAATGTTCTTTTTCGGAAGTGGGGTGTATGTATTATCCGGATTATGGTTAAATTCCGAGAATACAAGGTTCCAAATTTCTAGATAACGTTCATTTTCCCCGCCTGGATATAATTCAGGATCAGAGAAATCGTCGCCGTATGTCGGTCCGCGATCGTAGAAGATTTCTGAGTTCGGACCACTCGGGCCTTCCCCGATGTCCCAGAAGTTTCCTTCAAGACGGATGATACGATCTTCTGCAATCCCTACTTTGTCACGCCAGATTCCATATGCCTCTTCGTCTTCTGGATGGATTGTGATGGATAGCAGCTCAGGGTCAAAACCGATCCATTTTTCATCCGTTAAAAATTCCCATGCCTGAACAATTGCTCCTTCCTTGAAATAATCACCTATTGAGAAGTTCCCAAGCATTTCAAAAAATGTATGATGGCGAGCTGTTTTCCCGACATTTTCAATATCGTTTGTACGGATTGACTTTTGTGCATTGACGATACGCGGATTAGTTGGAACAACACGACCATCGAAATACTTTTTCATTGTTGCAACGCCGCTGTTAATCCAAAGAAGTGATGCATCATCGATTGGTACAAGCGGCGCAGATGGTTCAACACTGTGCCCCTGTTCCTTGAAGTAGTCCAAAAACATGTTACGTATTTGTGACGTTGTTAGTTTTTTCATGAATGAATCCTCCTTTTAAATTGAAAACATGTGGATATCGGGTGTGGGCCTCTTATTGCAACTTTCGAATCGTAATGTCAACTTGGAGGCTCTAATGGCAACTCCGAAATTCTAATCACAACTTTTGATTTCTAATGGCAACTTTCGAAACGTAACGGCAACTCCTGATTTCAAAGCGCGACGTCGGGATATAATTGCAAACCGCTGAAGGAATGCAGCCTAAGTGCGCGACGTCCTGTCGCACAGGCTGCATTCCCGCGTCCTGCGGGCACAAAAAAATCCCCGCCCCTAATGCAAGGGACGAAGATGTTAGTCTCGCGGTACCACCCTAATTACCGGAAGAATTAAATCCGGCATCTCTGGTTGCCTTAACGCGGCGGACGGCAGGGATGAGCTGCACTCGGGAGTAGCTTTTCAACATTTTCGCTCGAGAACCCTTTCAGCCAAGGGGCTCCTTTCTGGACGAGTAAACTTGTCTACTTTCTCCGTCAACGTATTACATATGAATAACATTTCTAACTGGATTATAGAAAAGTTCCGCCTTGTTGTCAATCTGAAACTTCAAGAAATTCATAAGGCGTTACCCCTTTCATGCCAATCAGCGGATCGATTGATAGGAAAGTTTCCATCGTAAGTGAGAAAATGACAGGTTGGGAATCCTCTGAACTCACATGCGCCTCATTAGAAACCTTTGCACGCTCAGGATCAGGAGACTCCATAGCTACCAGTTCAACGACATCGCCGTTTAACCGTTCTTTTAATGTCGTCTGCCTCTCCAATTCGTCAGTTCGTGCTATACCTGCCCTGAACTCTTCAGGCTCACCACAGAGGATAAGGAAGTTTTTTGCACGAGTGATGCCGGTATACAGTAAATTACGACGCAACATTTTACGATGACCGCGGACGATTGGCATAATGACGATTGGGAATTCGCTGCCCTGGGATTTATGGATTGAACAGCAATAAGCAAGTGTCAGCTGGTTAAGATCATTGCGTTCATAGGTAACTTCAATTCCATCGTACGAAACAACTAGTAGTTCTTTTTTATCAATTGTTTCTTTCGCTTTGATAATCGCAATGACTTCACCCATATCTCCGTTAAAAACATTACTCTCGGGTTGGTTGACAAGCTGAAGCACTTTATCACCAATTCGGTAAATCGCTTCGCCAAAAACCACTTCTTTGCGTTTTGGTCCTGGTGGATTGACCATTTCCTGAATCATTTTGTTTAAACCATCAATACCCGCCGGTCCTCTATACATCGGCGCAAGAACTTGGATGTCTTTAATGCGGTGACCTTTGGTAATGGCATTTTTCACGACTTGTTCGACGACTTCGAGAATTCGATCGCTACCCGCTTTGATAAATGAACGATCCGATGTTTTCTTCGTTATGTCATCTGTCCATTCTGACCGTTTAATCATATGAGCCATTTCGATAATCGACGAACCTTCACTTTGCCGAAATACTTCAGTCAGCTCAATGATAGGGACTTTACCAGAATCTAACATATCCCGAAGTACTTGACCGGGTCCTACAGGCGGCAGCTGGTCTTGGTCACCAACGAATAACAGTTGCACATCATTGGCAAGTGCCTTTAATAACTGATGGGCAAGCCATGTATCGACCATCGACATTTCATCAATGATAATAAGACGCCCTTCAACTTCCCGCTCAGTCTCTTCATCCTTTTCCTGCCCGTTGAATCCAAGCAAACGGTGAATTGTCATCGCAGGTAATCCAGTCGATTCCGACATACGCTTAGCTGCACGCCCAGTTGGCGCCGCTAATACAATCGGAAATGGTTCTTTCTTTTTGGCATACTCTTTCGGGTCGAGCGACAATCCGTGAAGTTCTGCATACACTTCGACAAAACCACGAATAACAGTCGTTTTCCCGGTTCCAGGACCGCCCGTTAATATCATTAATGGCGAATGAAGGGCTGTTTCAATCGCTGCAACTTGTGTTTCTGCATAATTAACACCTAGCCGCTCTTCAACTTCCCCGACCGCTTTTCTTATTTCTGACACAGGAAATTGATCCGCTGTGTCATTTTCCATAATGCGCTCAAGCTTCGCAGCGATACCGATTTCTGAAAAGTAGAGGGACGGTATGTATAATCTACGTTCTTCAGCAGATAGCTTGCCTTCCTCAACAAGCACAATAATTGCCTGGGAAATATCTGAAAATGGAATATCAATGCGCTGACTCATTTCAAGCAGGCGTTTGACGTCTGGCAAAATGGCTTCCGCTTCAACGTATACATGCCCCGCTGATTGCACTGCTTGGTTCATCGAATGAAGGATGGCCGCCTTGATTCTTGAAGGGTGGTTTCCTGTAATGCCTAGGTTTTTACCGAGTTCGTCCGCACGCTGAAAACCTACCCCTTCAATTTCTTCAATAAGTCGATATGGATTTTCAGACAGCAATGAAACCGATTCTTCACGATACTTCTGATAAATGCGCATAGCGATTTGCGGTCCGAATCCCCATTCATTCAATTGGATAATTGTCCGCTCAAGTCCCATATTCTGCTCCAAAACGGAAATCAATGTCTCTTTTTTATCATCCGCTAGTTTCGGAATAGTACCAAGAACAGACGGATCGTCAAGTATCTTTTTAATAGCATCCTTGCCTAACTTTTTAACAATTGTTTGTGCTGTCTTCATCCCGATGCCCGGAAACAAATCACCTGACAGATAATGGACCAGTCCCGTTTCTGTTGCCGGCATCTCTTTCGCAAAGGTATGCACATCAAACTGCGCACCGTATGTCGGATGATTAACAAGCTTACCTGTAAATTTATAGTCATCTTCAGGATTCAGTTGTGGAAAACTGCCTTTAACGATGATTTCTTTATCTTCATTCCCACTATTCGTTTCACGAACTTTTAATTTCGCGATCGTAAAAAGGCTGTCGGGGTTATGGAAGATTGTCACGACTGGTCGTCCAATCAAAAAAACTTCATCCGTATTTCCCGCCATGTTGTTCCCTTCCATCACCGCCACCCCTTCTTATTTTCCTTCTTCACCCAACTTGATCATGTCATATATATAGCGTGCTTGAACATGTTCTGGATCGATTGTGAATGCTTTTTCAAGATGATTAAGCGCATCTTGTTTCTCTTCTGTTGACACTGCATATAAGAAACCGAGGTTATAATGAGCATCGGCACTTGCTTCGTCCTGTTCGATGATAAAACGGAATTCATTCCCGGCTTCTTTAAATAGCTCCAAATTGGCAAGAACAATCCCATAAGATAACCGAATTTCAAGATCCTCAGGTGCCAGTTCTGTCGCTCGCTGTAAATAAGGCAACGCTAATTTCTCATTACTCGAACGTTCGAGACTTTTCCCGAGCATGAAATAAGCGTCCGCCTCTTCGACACCTTTGCGGACTGCCTTTTCATATAATTTTGCTGCTTCTTCAAAACGATCTTTATTGTAATAAAGATTGGCAAGACCATAAAACGCTGTGCCTGCTTCAGCATCAAGTGTAATCGCTTTTTGGAAAAATGGTTCTGCTCTTTCAGCATCTCCAAGTGAAGCGAAAACATTCCCTAAATTGATATAACCGACTGCATTTTCCGGGTCCTTTTCGACCCCTTGCATAAATGATTCGACTGCTTTTTCATATTCGCCATTTTGTAGTGCGGCGATTCCAATTTCATTGTATTCCATAGTTAACTTCCCCTTATCCAACATAATCAAGTTGTTTACCGTTTTTGATAACTGTATCGATTGTTCCCCCGCCGAGACATTCGTCTCCATCATAGAAAACGACGGCCTGTCCAGGTGTGATTGCACGCACTGGTTGTGCAAAGTGGACGATTGCACTTCCGTCTTCAGTTAGTTCAACTGTGACGTTGGTATCCGGTTGACGGTAGCGGAATTTCGCTGTACAACTGAATTTTTTCGGAAGTTCACGTACAGTCGAAAAACTGACGTCAATTGCTGTCAAACTATCGGAATAAAGTGCATCGTTATCAAAGTTTTGACCAACGAGAAGGATATTTTTCTTCAAGTCTTTGCCAATAACGAACCATGGTTCTCCAGCTCCGCCAATACCAAGACCGTGACGTTGACCAATCGTATAGTACATAAGCCCATCATGACGGCCTACAGTTTCGCCTTCCATCGTCGTCATATCTCCTGGTTGAGCAGGAAGATATTGACCAAGGAATTCCTTGAAATTCCGCTCTCCGATGAAACAAATGCCCGTGGAATCCTTTTTCGCCGCTGTCGAAAGCCCAGCTTCAACCGCTTTTTCACGCACAGCGCTTTTTTCCATATTGCCAATTGGGAACATCACTTTTTGTAGTTGATCTTGTGTCAATTGATTCAAGAAATACGTTTGATCTTTATTTGCATCTTTCCCGCGCAACATTGATACGCCGCCTTCTACTTCTACGACTTGTGCATAATGACCCGTTGCTAAATAGTCTGCACCTAGACTCATTGCATGCTCAAGAAACGCTTTGAACTTGATTTCTTTATTACACATGACATCGGGGTTCGGTGTACGACCCGCTTTATATTCTTCAAGGAAATACGTAAATACTTTATCCCAATATTGTTTTTCGAAATTGACCGCGTAATAGGGTATTCCGATATCATTACAAACACTGATAACATCTTCATAGTCTTCCGTTGCAGTACAGACACCGAATTCGTCTGTGTCGTCCCAGTTTTTCATGAAAATACCGATAACTTCATAGCCTTGCTCTTTCAGCAATAGTGCTGCAACAGACGAATCTACGCCGCCCGACATACCGACAACAACGCGTGTTTCTGCTGGTGATTTAGTTGTTTTCATTCTATTTTTCATCCTTTATATTTTCATTTCACAGACCGTTTGACGATTTCAGCCGTTAGTTGCGCTGCTTCCTTAATCGTTTCCTCAGTAAGACCGAGACCAAAACTAAATCGGACCGAATTTCGTAATTTGGAAGACCCTTTACCAAACATAGCAGTCAAGACATGCGACGGATCAAGTGAACCCGCAGTGCATGCAGATCCGCTAGACACGGCAATCCCCGCCATATCGAGATTCACTAGGAGCGATTCAATATCTGTCCCAGGGAAGCTGACATTCATTATATGCGGCAGTTTTTCCGCACTTTTTACATTCATTTCGTAAGTGACATCTTGTTGGTTAAATACGTCAGTCATAATGGTTGCGTAGTTAGAATAATTCACAGTATTTTGTTCCATCGCCTGTTGTGCAATTAATACTGCTTCAGAAAAAGCAACAATCGCTGGAATATTTTCGGTTCCTGCGCGTCGTTTGCGTTCCTGTTCGCCCCCGAAAAGAACTGGTGTTGTATCAAGTCCTTTACGCTGATAAAGGAAACCGATTCCTTTTGGACCATTCAATTTATGAGCTGAAACTGATAACAAATCAACGCCGAGTTCATCCACATGAAGTGGAACGATTCCATAAGCTTGAACAGCGTCCGTATGGAAAACGGCTTGGTGTTCCTTCAGCAATGCCCCAATTTCACGAATCGGCTGAATGGTACCCACTTCATTATTGCCATACATAATCGAGATAAGAACCGTTTTGTCTGTCAGTGCTTTTTGCACTTGTTCCACAGTTATTTGTCCATTGTCATCGACTTCTAAGTAAGTTACTTCGAAACCTAGCAGTTCTAGTTGTTTACATGGATTTAATACAGCGTGATGCTCAATATTCGTCGTGATAATATGGTTCCCTTTGACCTTCATCGCCATAACAGTCCCAAAAACCGCGGTGTTGTCCGCTTCCGTACCGCCCGAAGTGAAAATGATTTCCGACGGTTCTGCGTGGATTGACTGTGCTAGCGTTTTCCGTGCGTCATCTAGCCATTTCCGTGCTTCTCTTCCAAAACTATGGATACTGGAAGGGTTACCGAAAACAGATTCAAGTGTTTCTATATAAGTAGCGCTTACTGCCGGATGAACCGGTGTCGTCGCCGCATGGTCAAGATAAATTTTAGTCATAATAAGACTCCTTTAAATGTAAAACATATAACTATCGCGCTCATCTTTTTCACCCGACTTCATCAAGTCTTCAATCGTTGTTGTATCGAGGACACTGCGTACCGCCTCGCCAATCCGTTTCCAAAGTTCTTGTTGCGGAATATCAGATCCCTCTAGTCCCTCTACAACTTGGATGGGTCCTTCAAGAATTCGGATAACATCTCCCGCAGTAATTTCCGTCGGTGGCTTAGCCAGCATATATCCGCCATAAGCGCCGCGAACACTTTTCACAATTCCACTGTTACGAAGTGGGGGAATAAGTTGCTCCAGATATGCTTCAGACAACTTCTGTTCTTCCGCAATTTTCCGTAGCGGTACTGGACCTTCCCCGAATTTAGAGCCAAGTTCAACAACTATTGTTAATCCATATCTACCTTTTGTAGAAATCTTCATATCTATCCCGTCCTTTTACGATTGCTTCAAAATATTATAGCATAACTGACCCTCAAGCTTCCTTAAAATGATTTACGGTTGTCTAACGTGTATAATAGAGGAACGGATGTACTAGGTAAGGAGTGAATAAGTTGCAAAATGAGCCATTGGCGTTTCGCATGCGCCCAAGAACTATAGATGAAATTGCTGGACAAAAGGATATTATTGGTGAAAAGACGGCACTTTACCGAATGATAAAAAACGGTCATGTTCCATCTATGTTGTTGTACGGGGAACCCGGAATCGGTAAAACGTCACTCGCCCATGCAATTGCAGGTACTAGCAATCTGCCTTTCATCGCCATGAATGCAACAGTTTCAGGGAAGAAAGATGTCGAAGACGTTGTAGCAGAATCACGCATTACAGGGAAAGTTCTACTATTCTTAGATGAAATTCATCGTTTCAATAAATTACAGCAAGATACATTACTGCCACACGTCGAAAGTGGAGCAATCGTCTTAATAGGAGCAACAACTGAAAATCCATACCACGACGTCAATCCCGCCATACGTTCCAGATGTGGTGAAATCCGACAATTATCCAGATTAGAGCCAATAGACCTAATGGAAGTGCTTCAAAAGGCGATGGCAGATGAAGAACGCGGGCTTGGAAAAATGCCGATTACCATAACTGATGAGCAGCTTACATTGATTGCGGAAGGTGTTAACGGTGATGCACGAAAAGCGTTAACTGTTCTTGAGTCTGCCGTTTCCGCAAGCGATGAAGTCGATGAAAAAATAATCATCGAAGACTGGCTACTTGAAAATCTGCTTGGACGTATCGGGTTATTTGGGGATAAAAAAGGTTCACACTTTTATAATTTATTGTCAGCACTTCAAAAATCAGTCCGTGGTAGTGACGTTAATGCCGCTATTTATTATCTTGCAAATCTTCTCGAGACTGGCGATTTAGTAGCCGTCAATAGACGCTTGCTTGTGATGGCCTACGAAGATGTCGGATTAGCTTCACCAGAGGTTGGACCACACGTATTAGCGGCGACAGACGCAGCGGTGAAGCTCGGCATGCCGGAAGCGCGTATCCCACTCGCAAACGCTGTTATCGAAATGTGCCTGGCCTCTAAGTCGAATTCAGCTTATAAAGCATTCGATGCGGCTGTAAAAGCGATTAACGAGGGCAAAACCGGAGATATTCCATTGCATTTACGGGACGCACATTATGCCGGTGCGGCGAAGCTCGGTCACGTCGGCTACAAATACCCGCATGACACACCACTCGGTTCCTTCGGAGGCTGGACTAACCAGCAGTATTTACCCGATAAATTAAAAAACTCGGAGTTTTACAAGCCGGTTATAGCAGGAGAAGAAAAAAAGATGGCTGCAATTTATGATAGGTTGAAAGAATTTCGGAAAAAGAAGTGACTGGAATATCTAAAACCCCACCCTAAATGAATTTCCCAAGCGATATAAGACCCATATAAACCCCCAAATAGGCAGTCTATTCTCTACAATCTAATAGAGAATAGACTGCCTATTTTTCTTGAATATGATTTCCATAATACAGTCTTCATGCTCATTTCTGTATTCTTCTTACACAGAAGGGAAACAGTCAAAAGTGTAATTTTTCACTTATTCCCATCTAAATTGCCAGTTACAAAAAATGCGCCTCTACTTTTTTGTAGAAACGCACCCAGTTATATAGTCTGTACTTAACGAATGGGTTTTTTTCCAACTATGCTTCTTCTTTTGGTGACGGCCTCACGCTTGTCGCTCCTTCGCTAGATTTGTTCGTTATCTGGGAGAGGTATACCACCTAGTTTACCCAAAATGAGTAGTGCCGCATTTTTAGTTGAGGAATTGTTATTTTTTTAAGCTGTCTAACAAAACATAACCAAATACAATCCCAGCTGTTGACGTGAATGTAGTATCTCCTAATAGCAGAAACTCTTTTGCGAATAACAAATTCAACCCGAAATAAATAGACAGAATAGGTATCATTGCTATATAAAGAGACGGAATTCCAATTGCAACAACCTTAATCCAATCAAACGACCATTGCTTTTTTTCTTTAATCTCTATAATTAATTTAGGGAATCGTAAAAAAAATCCAATAAAAACAGGAAAAATAGTTATAAAAATTAAATAAGGCATTATATTAAATGTTGTTGCCGACTCTTCTCTTAATCGCACTTTATAATCCATTCCTAGATAAAAAATAAATCCCATAACTACTACGGAAACGAAATAAAATAAAAATCTTTTAATTTAAGACTCCCCCCTTCAACTTTCCTCTTATTAAAACGGTCCATTTTGCTGGTCATTCCGCGCCACTTCTCGTAGAGAACCGGCTACCGCTGAGTTTTGATTCACTGACTTTTCCTGTTCTTTAAAATCATATTTTCGCCCAGTCAAAAAATCCACAAGATATCCACCTACAAGCAAAGTTACAATGGAACCCCAGAAAACCCACATCACCCAATGCATTACATTCCCTCCCCTTTCCACAATCCAAATACCTAATAAGAGAAGTGTGAATTAATTATTTCAACCTTATAAACTGGAATTTGACATCCTACTTCGCTGCTCGGTCACGATATACAATCAGCGTAATTACATTTAATAGGATGGTAACGATGAGAAGAACTGCCGCAACGAACGCCACAGCACCCGTTGTGTCCATAAGAGCAGACCAATCCTCAATCTTTACCAAGTGATAGTTATAAAAAATCTGGAAACATAGCGAAATAGCACAAGCACTGATGCTCATAATAGTAAGAGGGACCCAATTCTTTTGGTTCTGCTTTTCATATCGCATCAGATTAACAACAGGAAGTATCCAAGCAATTAGCCCAAGCACTAAGCTGCCAAGATTAAGCAAAACAATCATATCTAATCCCCCCTTTATATTTTTCGTTTCTTCATTCTTGTTCAACAGTCCTGCCCCTAAACCAAACAAGAGTCGTTAGTTTTGATAGCAAGTCTCATACTGATCTTTCATTATCCAGCTTTGACATACTAACCCACTTTCGTGATAAATTTCTTTGCCGATTTCCAACTCAATACTTCTATTTGAATTTGGATACTTAATTTCTTCATTTATAATATATAAAGTGTTTTCATCCTTCCACTCCATAGAAAAATAACTTTTTGCATCACTATAATAAACTGTCTCAATTTTATCATCCACTTCATTATAAGTGATTTCTATCCATAGATTGACACCTCCAGCGGCACCACCATATGTCATGTAGTAAGCATTAGCTGTATATTTTTCTGTCGGAGAATTGACAGGTCCCTTGTAAAATTCACCTTCAAGATTATCAAATGTGAAAAAATAGTTCGCATATATAAATAGCCCAAAAAACAAAATAGTACCTATCAAAAAAGCAATTAGAAGTTTTTTTGGAAAATGATTCTTTTTTATAAAGTAAATAATTAGTTTGACACAAAAAATGAATAATATTAATATCGTAGTTAAAAAAACTAAGAAACCAAATATATTTAAATAAATATTCACATTTCCTCCTTTAGATGTAAAATCGATCTACACATTACTTAAATTAGGAATCTCTCTACTACTAGTACGTTCATTGTGACTGAATAGTTTCAATAAATAAAAATCAACATTCATTTAACGTTACAAAAATTTGATATTAATTACTCTAAGACCGATAATTAAGTCCATTTACTCTATACTGTTAGTACCAAAAGATTAATCGCTATCTAACTCTAGCTATAAATTTTAAGCGGAAAATTACGAAAAAAGAGAGATAACAGTATGTTTAAAAACAAAAACACTGAAATCTTATATGACCGTTTTTGATTCTTGGAATAGCTTAATTAACTATCTACAAAAAAGTATTCACCTTATTACTTTTTCTGGTTAAAAGCTACATTTTGGATAATATACAATTAATTGAAAGAGTAATAACAATCTTCAACTACAATATCTTTACAGTGGAGGGTTAACATGATTCCAGAAGTGATGATCGTCGGGGTGTATCATTTAGGAGACACATCGGATTTAATCAATGTTGAACGCAAAAACGATATTGATTTAGAGCTAGAAGCAAAGGAAGTTGTTGACGCACTAAGTCGGTTTAATCCGACAAAGTTAGCTGTCGAAGCTGATCGGGAAGTACAATCGAAGTTAAATGAAAGTTATCGAAAGTATCTATTGAATGATCCGACCCCAATGAAAAATGAAATAGAAACGATTGGTTTCCCTTTAGCGAAGGAATCGGGCATAAGCGAAGTTTCTTGTATCGATTGGAGGGGGGACGATAATGAAATAGCAACAATAGGCGATATTTTTCAGTATGCAAAAGAGTATGAACCCGAACGCTATAAGAAAATAATGACAACGTACATGGAACCCATGCAACGTGAGGCAGAAGAATGGTCCAAACTCCCGATTTTAGAAGGCTATAAACGTGTGAATGAAGTAGAAACTGTTAAAAAGATGCACCAATTTTACATGGAATTTGCGATGATTGGAAAAGAGAAAGATTATTACGCAATGGATTGGTTAACTTGGTGGTACAAACGAAATTTAATACTCTATACAAATGTGAGAAGGTTGATATCAACTCCACAGGATAGAGTTTTGCTATTAATCGGCGGCGGCCACGTTCATCTTATTAAACAGTTTTTGGAGGAATCCGGAGTATGTACGGTGGTTGATGCGAATAAATACTTAAATTAAATAGGTGGAGTGTTCTTTCAGTGGGTAACATTAAATTAGATTATGAGTAAGAATATAATAAGTACCCCTTTTTCTGGGGCGCTTATTATATGCTTTACTTGGTTTTATTTAGGATTTGATAATCAAATGAAATACGTTTTTCCACAGAACCTACCCCAATCTGTACTTATCTTCATGTTCCTAAAATCCAGGAAATATTAATTACATTCGAACATATTTTTTCAACAAAGAAATTAGGAATAAACTTAGTAAAGAAGAGTCTATAATTCTAACGACCAATATCCCATAACTGGTTATCGAAACAGGGTCAATAAGACACCACAACGATACAAATAATACTGTTAAAATGAATAAAGAAAACCAAAAAATAATTTTTTTCTTAGGATAAACAGTAATATGCTTATGTTTTCTCTGGGTCAATGCTCTATAATACATGTAAACTAAAATCATTGTTATTCCAAATAATGTACTCCCATGTTGTAAAAATTTATACAAAGGTATAGCAAAACCATAGATGTTATAGCTGTGAGTGAATAAAGCCGGAAATTTTAACACCATATATCCGTTTATATGAGTGAAAGAATCCCATACAACGTGAGTTAACATACCGAACAGGGCAGAATAACAAAATACAACTACCTTTAATATAATAGTCGAATCTACTCTTTTCATATAAGTATCTTGTAGAATAGTTGGTAAATGATTGAATAGAATTTGGTGTACAAATATATGGTAAATTACATAAACGATTGTCACCAAGGGTAAATTAAACAAAACGAGCCCAGTAAAAGTATGTCCAATGTCCCCCATTGGTTGGCCTCTCAAAAAGTATTCAAAATCAGGAGCCATACTACCGAATACCATTGCAGAAAAGTTAATATATTTACTTTTTCTTGAGAACGGAAGTATGGCTGCTGGGTGAGCAAAAGTTAGTGGCATGCTATTACACTCCTAGTTGTTTTGTTAAATTTTATTTCAGTTAAATATTGATAGTCTTAATCTATCATAAGAAACTTCGAAATAAACAGTGGAGTAATCCCTCATGATTGAAATCCCAGTTATCAACCATATTAATATGTAATTAAATGAAAGTTCTTTCATAGTAATGTTGATGGTTATTCAGCCCAATTAGCATAAAGCTTGTTATGCCCGCCACACTTTCAATATAAGCTCCTGCGAGACAATTACTCGATATTCAAAATAGCATATGCAAAACCCTCCTAAAAGTTAAACTTTCAGGAGGGTTTTTACTGAGTATTTTTTAGTTAGCTGCAGCTTCTAATAGTTCTGCCGGAACCTTTACATCATCCACGTTGTCGTAGTGACTATAAACTGCATTGATCGTTTGTTTAACTCGATGGGAATTACCATCAACTTGTACCATTGAGTACGTTGTTGTATCAAGTGTCATTTTGAAATCAGTTACATAGAATGATTTGCTATCAATTCCAATCACAATGTCGAATTTATTAATAAGGGGAAACTCACTGTCCACTACATCTACATCCGTATCGCTACCGTTGTTCGACAGGTACAGTGTTTTTTTAAATTCTTTATATTGTTCTCTCGATAATGACAGCCTTAAGTTATAACCATAGTCAATCGGTTCTAACACAAAATCGTTTTCAAAGTCGTTAAAAAACGCGAGGTCCAGTGTTGGCTGAACATTTTCAATCATCGAACCGAATAATTCAGCAATCGAACCGGACTGCAACTCTTCCCATTCCTTTACTTTCGTATCCTTAATGAAAACACGGTCATTTACTTTATATACTTCCGCATCCCATGGATCCCCATTTATCGGTTGCGGTCGCACTTTTACGTCCTGTTTAACTATTTCTGGTTGTAGCGCAGCATCTGAAGTCATTTCATATTTCACGCTATATCTTTCATCAGGTGCTGTTGTTTTCCAAAAATCATCATAAGAGATATGTGTACGCACATTTTTCAATTTAGCAGAGGCATCTTTCGCTTTTTCGAAAACGTCTTGTGCAGTCATCCCCTGTTTCGCTTCCACATTGCCACATGCTGTTAATAAAAGGGCAACTAACCCAAAAACAAATACCTTAAACACTTTATTCACACATAAACACCCTTTCTAGCAATCCAAGTTCATTTTCATAAGCAATCACTCTATTATACCTCTACCCATATTTTGGTGACAACCAAAAAGGTACCGCATGAAAAAGCTTATCCATACGGTACTATCCATTATACTTTATCTTTCACTCGCCGGATAGGAATATCGGCAACGATATCATTCATTACCCAGCTGGCGCAGACAAGACCGGCAACTGATGGGACGAATGCGTTCGATGCAGGCGGCATTTTCGCTTTTCGAATGAAGGCATCAGGTTTACCAACTGTGTCAACAACTTCCGGTCTCACGACAATGGGGCTTTCATCAGAAAAGACCACTGACACTCCTTGATAAATACCTTCTTTTTTAAGTTTGCGACGAATTACTTTCGCTACCGGATCTGTATGCGTCTTTGAAATATCCGCAATTTGAAAACGGGTCGGATCCATCTTATTAGCAGCGCCCATACTCGATATAATTTTCACGTTACGTGCGACACATTCTTTAATCAAATGAATTTTAAAGATGATTGTATCAGATGCATCGATGACATAATCAGGTTTGTAACTGAAAAACTCTTCAGCTGTCTCTTCCGTATAAAACATATGGAGCGAAATCACTTCACACTCTTTATTAATATCAGCAATGCGCTCTTTCATCACTTCTGCTTTAGAACGGCCGACTGTCGACAAATTAGCGATTAGCTGTCTATTAATATTCGTTATGTCAATATCGTCCTTATCGACAAGGATAATCCGTCCAATTCCGCTCCGCGCACATGCTTCTGCCGCAAATGAACCGACTCCTCCAACACCAAGTATCGCGACAGTCATGTCCCGCATACGATTTACACCTTCTGTACCTATGGCTAATTCATTTCTTGAAAATTGATGTAACAATTGAAATTCCGCCTTTCCATCCATTATAAATTTAAATTTTTCCCCAATAAAAAACCCCTCCGCACGTAAGTCAGAGGGGTGTATGATCATGTAAGTAACGAATCCCAAATGTGCCGTCTTTGTAGTATCGCTTTGAACCCGCTCTCAGCAGGTGGGTGTCCTATCCGATTCTTTTGAGGTCCCGACTAAAGGCATGTCATCCGACTCGAAATGCGGACTCCCGACGAAAAAATGTTCGGTCAAAACTGATTGGCAAATAACGAACACTTCAGGATTCGTATTACATGTATAATAACATACATCTTTAGTCAGTTCAACGATTTCACGGAAATAGTTTTTACATTTTTCTAACTTAACTGATTACCGTTTACTCTTTGCCATCACTCGAATTCCAAGTTCAGCTAGTTGAGTATCGTCAACGTGATCAGGCGCTGACGTTAACAGGCAGCTTGCACTCGCTGTTTTCGGAAATGCAATAGTGTCGCGCAAGTTCGTCGAACCAGATAACAACATTACAATACGGTCGAGACCGAATGCAATTCCGCCATGCGGAGGTGTTCCATAGTCAAATGCTTCAAGAAGGAATCCGAATTGTTCGTTCGCTTGTTCCTTACTGAATCCAAGTGCTTCGAACATTTTTTCCTGAACATCACGTTTGTAAATCCGTAGTGACCCACCACCAAGTTCATAACCATTTAAAACAAGGTCATAGGCTTGTGCTTTTACTGTCTCAGGACTTGTTACTAGTTCTTCCACATCTGCCGGCATTGTAAATGGATGGTGTGCTGCCTGGTAGCGACGAGCTTCTTCGTTATATTCGAACAGAGGCCATTCAGTTACCCAAAGGAAGTTGAACTTCGATTCGTCAATTAAGTCGTGGTCTTTTGCAAGCTTAGTACGTAGTGCTCCTAATGTATCTGCGACAACTTTCTTTTTGTCTGCTACAAATAACAATAGATCTCCTACTTCAGCATTCGCTGCAGCTTTTAGTCCTTCGCCCTCTTCTCCTTCGAAGAACTTCGCGATAGGTCCTTTCAGACCTTCGGCATCGACTTTCAACCATGCAAGGCCTTTTGCGCCGTAGACTGCTGCAAACTGGCCAAGTGCGTCGATGTCCTTACGAGAATAGCTATCCGCTACTCCTTTTACATTGATGAGTTTAACTTGCCCACCTGACTCGATTGCTGCCGTAAATACTTTGAATGAAGAATCTTTAACGACGTCAGAGACATCTGTCAGTTCCAATGCAAATCGCGTATCCGGTTTATCTGAACCGAAACGCGCCATTGCTTCGTCATAAGGAAGACGTTTAAATGGAATTTGAACA
Organism: Sporosarcina sp. FSL K6-1540; assembly: GCF_038620285.1. NCBI lineage: Bacteria > Bacillati > Bacillota > Bacilli > Caryophanales > Caryophanaceae > Sporosarcina > Sporosarcina sp. FSL K6-1540. Next base: position 3,474,998 of record NZ_CP152018.1, on the reverse strand, counting down.
TCGATTCCTTTTACATCTTTCATTACCTTTTGCATCATTCGTTCATTCAATTCAATAATATCTTCAATTGACATGAAACTCATTTCCATATCGATCTGAGTGAACTCCGGCTGGCGATCAGCGCGAAGGTCTTCATCGCGGAAACAACGTGCAATTTGATAATAACGGTCGAATCCGGCTACCATCAGCATTTGTTTGAATAGTTGTGGTGACTGTGGCAGCGCGTAAAATTCGCCTTCGTGAACTCGGCTAGGTACTAGATAGTCGCGTGCGCCTTCAGGTGTAGATTTCGTTAGAATCGGCGTTTCTACTTCGAAAAACCCTTCATCGTCAAGGAAGTTACGGACTGTTTTAGTGATGTCTGAACGCAATTTGAACGTATTCGCAAGTTTTGGACGGCGTAAATCAAGGTATCTATATTTCAGTCTAATTTCTTCATTCACGTCTGTTTCATCTTCAATCATGAACGGCGGGTTTTTCGCCTCATTCACGATGTTCAATTCAGTAACTTGAATTTCAATCGAACCGGTTTTCAATAGCGGATTTTTCTGGCCTTCTGCGCGCTCAACAACTAAACCTGTTAGCTCGATTACGAACTCATTGCGCAGTTTGTCTGCCGTCACGATTGCTTCGCTTGAAAAACTCGGGTTAAATACAGCCTGAACGATTCCTGAACGGTCCCGTACGTCGACGAAAATTAGTCCCCCAAGATCCCTTCTTTTTTGAACCCATCCTTGTAATGTAACCGGTTGTCCGATTACCTCTTCTGTCAATTCACCACTATAATGTGTACGTTTCATTGCCTTCATCCGCCTCTCTTTAGCCAATCAATGTTTCTTTAAGTTTTTGAACCAGTTCAGCAACAGGAACTTTTACTTGCGCCCCGTCAGCCATATTTTTCAATAAAGCAACGCCTTCCGCTACTTCATCTTCACCGATTAGTACGACTGTCCGTGCATTCAATCTATCTGCCGATTTCATTTGCGCTTTCATTTTCCGGTCCATATAATCCATATCCGACCGAATACCAGCTTCTCGAAGTGCACCAAGCAATTTAAAGCCTGGACGACGTGCTGTTTCCCCAAGAGTAACGATATAAACGTCAAGTACTGGCTCAGCTTCAAACGATTTCCCTTCAGCAGCCATCGCAAGAAGTAAACGCTCAATACTCATCGCAAAACCGATACCTGGTGCAGAAGGTCCACCGATTTCCTCAGCGAGACCATTGTATCTACCACCGCCGCACAAAGTCGTAATCGCTCCGAATCCTTCCGAAGTGCTCATAATTTCAAATGCTGTGTGATTATAATAATCAAGGCCACGCACAAGATTTGCATCGACTTCATAAGAAATCCCTGCATCGTCGAGATAACCTTTTACATCTGCAAAGTATTGAGCAGACGTTTCATTCAAATAGTCAGCTAAGGATGGTGCTGAAGCAATGAGCGGATTGCCGTTATCGACTTTACAATCTAATATGCGTAGTGGATTTTTTTCCAATCTAGATTGACAATCAGAACAGAATTCCCCTATATGCGGATTGAAGTGCGCAATAAGCGCTTCGCGGTGCGCTATTCTGCACTCTGTATCGCCTAGCGAGTTAATAACAAGTTTCAACTTTGTCAATCCCACTCGCTTATAGACATCCAGTGCCAACGCAATCACTTCTGCGTCAATCGCAGGATCTGCGCTGCCGATTGCTTCTGCTCCAAATTGAACGAATTGACGGTAACGTCCTGCTTGCTGACGCTCATAACGGAACATTGGACCTGTGTAAAAAAGCTTTACAGGCTGATCCGGGTAACCAAACATTTTATTCTCCACGAAAGAGCGTACGACAGCTGCAGTTCCTTCAGGTCGTAGCGTCATTGAACGATCGCCTTTATCCGTAAAGGTATACATCTCTTTTTGAACGACATCAGTTGTCTCACCTACGAGACGTTGAAATAATTCCGTTTGTTCAAATATCGGTGTACGGATTTCTTTATAACGGTAGATATCGCATACTTCGTTAATGATTTTTTCTGCTTGCTGCCATTTCCATGTTTCAGATGGCAAAATATCCTGAGTTCCTCTTGGCACTTTGAAAATCATATAAATTCCCCTTCCTAAATAAGAATTGCAGTCTAAGTACACCACGACCTGTAGCAACTAAGAGGGATGAAGTTCAATCCCTATCCACTGCATAACCTACTTCCTGTAGGCACGCCGAAGCCTAGACACGTTAGTCGGTACACAAAAAAAGACCCCCATCCCTTGCCTATGCAAGGGACGAGAGCCTTTATAGCTTCCGCGGTTCCACCCAAATTGACGCAAAAGTTTGCGCCCACTCTAAAACCGGATAACGGCCGGTTCCGTCTGTACTTACTGAATTAGAAATCGTTCAGCACAGAGCCTCGATGGTGTTATTCATTGTAAATCGCTGTAGGATGGATTTCAGCCACGTCCGTCCCTCTCTTGTCAGTCAATTATACAATTACTTTCCATGTCGTTGGCATAAATATAACACGTACTATCCGTGTGAGTTAAATTGTTAATTAATCATCATCTTAATGATTCTGCGTCATAGTGTCAACCTTTTTCGATTAATTGTAGTTTTTTGTAGTGAAAACTTCTACAATGGACTGTAGGGGGTATGATATTTTGTCAAAAATGAGCAAATGGATGATCGCATTCATACTTTTATTCAGCGTATTCCACGACATTCCAACTACTTACGCTAATACGGAATCAGTCGTCGTTGATGCAAAATCCGTTCACATCCGGTCCGGTGCCGGGCTTACTTCTGCTGTAATCGGCTCGCTAAAACAGGGTGATCGGGTAGACGTTATTGCTGTTTCTGGAGACTGGTACCAAATCCAGCATGGCAACAGTTCTGGATGGATTGCATCTTGGCTAACTGCTTCCGCAGATCAAGCTACTGGGACAAGTACCGCAGTCGTTTCACGCGTCAGTCAGTTAAATGTGAGATCCAGTCCTTCCACCAATTCAGCAGTACTTGGTCGGATGGCCGCTGGGGACGAAGCAATTGCCACTGGAAATGATGGTGAATGGACTTCCATTACATTTAACGGCACAAGCGGTTGGGTACATACAGATTATATTACACCGGTGGCAGATCAAACTGAACCACTGACAACCAATCAAGCCGCAACACCCGAGTCATTTACCGTTTCAGTTGAAGCACTCAACGTCAGAAAAAATGCAGACCTTACCTCCAAACGAGTAGGACTCATCCGTCAAGGTGAATCGTATGACGTTAAGGTAGTCAATGGCAATTGGGTACAAATTTCATTAGATGATAACGAATTGGGTTGGGTCTACTCATTCCACGGCACGCTCACATCGAATGGCAACCAGACTTCCGAAAGCTCAAATTTAGGAACGGTTACCATCCTGTCAAATGGGACGAATATCCGTGAAGCCGCTACGACTTCTTCACAGATTGCCGCTCGAGCAGATGCAGGAGAAAAGTTTCCAATTGTTAAACAAGATGGCGACTGGTATGAAATTTCTTTACCGACAGGGGCTTCTGCATTTATTGCTACATGGGTAGTCTCTACGGGCGACGAGGTACTATTGACAGAACCCGTTATGAAAGAATCAATCCCACGTGTTGCCGGCACTTTAAAGGGGCTTACTATCGTGATTGATCCTGGACACGGCGGTAATGACCGCGGCACAACAGGAGCCCGTGGAACAGACGAAAAGGACATTACAATTCTTACTTCTGAATTATTAGCAGCTAAATTAAAAGCTGCAGGCGCGAATGTGATCACAACTCGTGAAACAGACACTTATGTATCGTTGAGAAAACGAGTCGCTATCAGTAATCAGCATGCTGCGGATGCATTCATCAGTCTCCATTATGATGCCAATCCCGATTCTAGCGTAGCGGGCTTTACGACGTATTACTCACACGCACATCAACAAGCGCTTGCTTCTTCGGTTAATGACGGGCTTGCCTCATCAGTGAATTTGCGTAACCGAGGATCACAGCCTGGCGATTTCCTAGTTCTTCGTGAGAATAGGCAAAATGCTATTCTGATTGAACTAGGTTTCCTATCGAATTCTGCTGAGGAACGAACGGTCACAAGCGACATGTTCCGTGAACGTGCGACGCATGGTATATATCAAGGGCTTCTCGACTATTTCAATGCTAATTAACTAGAAATGTTGAGATAAAGAATCCCATTGAATTCGCCACGGCGCTAGGGGATGCCTTCGCTTAGTTTGTATAGAATACAATTACTAGTAGTATGAAGAATAATGCAACGTGCCAGTTACTGACACCACGCACTGTATAGAAAAGGACGTACCAAACACTCTCCAAAAACATAAAGGACCTTCCCAGGTATTGAGGAAGGTCCTTTTCCATGTCATTTCGAGTCTAGAATAATCGTTACAGGCCCATCGTTAATGAGCTCGACATCCATCATTGCGCCAAAAACACCGGTTTGAACTTTCAAGCCTTCTTCTTCTAATTTTTGGTTGAAGAATTCCCAAAGCGGTTTTGCCTGTTCGGGTCTTGCCGCTTCAATGAAACTTGGGCGACGTCCTTTTTTCACGTCTCCGAACAAAGTAAACTGGGATACTGAAAGAATATCCCCCCCTACCTCAAGGATTGAATGGTTCATCTTCCCCTCCGTATCTTCCCATAAACGAAGGCCTGCAATTTTCTTCGCAAGATAGGCAGCGTCTTCTTCGCTATCCGAGTGAGTTACACCAACAAGGAGCACGTAGCCCTTTTCAATTGACCCCGTTTTCTCCCCATCGACGCGGACAGTAGCTGGACCCGATCGTTGCAACACAACTTTCATTTGTTACACCTTCCAATCAATTAATGACACGTTCTACAGAATAGATATCGCGGATTTGTTTAATCCGATCAACAATTCTTTGCAAATGTGCAATATCCATAATTTTAATCGTCATATGAATGCGGGCGATTTTGTCTCGGTCCGCTTTGCCACTGACCGCAACCATCGGCGTTTTCGTATCGGCGACAACCATCATCACTTCATTCAACAACCCTTGTCGATCAAAAGCTGACACTTCTATATCAACCAGGAACTCTTTCCTTGAACTAGAAGGCCCTATCGCCCATTCGACGTCGATAATTCGATCATGCTCATCATCTTCGACCACAATATTAGGGCAGTCGGTACGATGGACGGAAACACCGCGACCTTTTGTGATGAATCCTACAATCTCATCACCTGGGACTGGATTACAACACTTCGATAACCTAATTAGCAAATTGTCGATCCCTTTAACAATAACACCTGATTCAGTCATTTTTTCCGGTTGAGGGGATTTCATGTCTGAAACGATTTTGTCAATTGTATCTTGTTGTTCACGTACTTTCCGTAACTTTTCAGCAAGACGATTAACTACCTGCTGAGCGGTTATACCATTGAACCCAACAGCTCCATACATATCATCTTCGGAAGTGAAGCTGAATTTTTCGATTGTGCGTTTAATATTTTCCTGTGTTAGTACTTCTTTCACATCAAACTCTTGTGATTTTATTTCTTTTTCAATCATTTCTCGGCCTTTTAGGATGTTTTCTTCCCGGAGTTGTTTCTTGAAAAACTGCCGAATTTTATTTTTCGCCTGCGATGTATTGGCAAGTTTTAACCAATCACGGCTTGGTCCAAGCGATTGCTTCGATGTCAAAATTTCAATAATATCTCCCGTAAACAATTCAGTATCAAGCGGGACCATTTTTCCATTCACTTTTGCACCTATTGTCCGATTCCCAATTTCTGAGTGGACACGGTAGGCAAAATCGATGGGGACTGAACTTGCCGGCAGTTCAATAACGTCTCCGTCCGGCGTAAAGACATAGACCATATCCGAGAATAAATCGAATTTAAGTGATTCCATAAATTCTTCAGCGTTAGATGATTCGTTTTGAAATTCGAGTATCTCTCTGAACCAAGTCAATTTCGAATCAATATTACTTGGGGTTTCGGCTACCGTTTTTCCTTCTTTATAGGCCCAGTGTGCTGCAACTCCGAATTCAGCAATTTTGTGCATCTCTTCGGTCCGAATTTGTACCTCAAGCGGATCGCCAGCCGGCCCTACTACGGTCGTATGCAACGACTGATACAGATTCTGTTTTGGCATCGCAATATAATCTTTGAATCTGCCAGGCATCGGCTTCCATAATGTGTGAATGATACCAAGAACCGCATAGCAATCTTTAATACTTGAAACGAGAATTCTGACAGCCAGAAGGTCATAAATCTCATTGAATTCTTTCTTTTGGATAACCATCTTGCGGTAAATTGAATACAGATGTTTTGGACGTCCTGAAAGATCAGCGTCAATTTCCATCTCTCCAATTTCCGTCTTGATTTGCTCCATAACGTTTACTAAATAGTTTTCTCGTTCGACACGTTTGCGCTTCATCATATTGACAATTCGATAATATTGCTGTGGGTTTAAATAACGTAATGCTGTATCTTCTAACTCCCATTTAATAGCTGAAATACCTAAACGATGGGCAAGTGGTGCGAAGATTTCCAGCGTTTCAGCCGCAACCCGGCGCTGTTTTTCTTCCGGGACATGTTTTAACGTTCGCATATTATGGAGCCGGTCCGCTAATTTAATAAGTATGACACGGATATCCTGAGCCATTGCTACGAACATTTTACGATGATTTTCTGCCTGTTTCTCTTCTTTGGATTTATATTGTAATTTTTCGAGTTTCGTCACACCATCGACAAGCATTGCCACTTCTTCTCCAAAATCTCGGATGATGTCGTCCCTGCTGATGTCTGTATCTTCCACAACGTCGTGTAGAAACCCAGCTGCAACTGTCGAAGGGTCCATTTCCAATTCGGCAAGAATACCCGCTACTTGGACAGGGTGAATAATATATACCTCACCTGAACTTCTATGCTGTCCTTCGTGTGCAGTTTTCGCTGCCTCATATGCTTTTTTGACGAACTCAACATGTTCTTCATTCATATAAGAGGCAACAAGTGTGAATATTTCTTCCGCCGTCATGTCACGATTTTTCGCCATACGATTACCCCTTCCGACTTTATCCGCAAAAATGATTGTATTACCTATTGTATGTATAAATACATGCTCGTGTAAAGGGTTAGTATATGGAAAAGTGGTTCGCACCTTCATTCTGAACATATGAAAAGATCCCCCGCTTATTATCGCGGAGGACCTTTTTCAATATGTGATCAGTGAACGCATGTCATAACCTTGCAATTTTTCACGACCGCTTAAATACGATAACTCTATGATAAACGCACAGCCCGCAACAACTCCGCCTAGTTTTTCAACTAGCTCGACTGTCGCTCCCACCGTACCGCCTGTCGCAAGAAGATCATCGACAATCAATACACGTTGACCAGGCTTTATGGCATCTTTGTGAATTGTTAATGTATCTTTTCCATATTCAAGATCATATTCGACTTCAATTGTTTCTCTTGGCAACTTTCCGGGTTTACGGACAGGAGCAAATCCTACTTCCAGTGCATAGGCAACTGGGCAACCAATGATAAATCCACGCGCTTCAGGGCCAACAATTATATCAGTATGAACCTCTTTCGCAAACTTAACAATTTCATCTGTTGCAAATTTATAAGCTTGACCATTATCCATGATTGTTGAAATATCCTTAAAGCTGATTCCCTTTTTCGGATAATCCGGTACAATCGTCACATATTCTTTCAAATCCATTAGTGTTCCTCCCTGTCGACAATTCCATTTCGCACAGTATCGAACCATTGTTTCAATTCCATATAAGGCGCATATAGCAGTCTTTTCTCAAGCTCAATTTGACGTTCACGCTCTTTATAAGCTGGCGCTTCCGTCAAATCGCGTTTACCGGCTGTTTCCTGAACGGAAACAAAACCATCTTCAATCTTAACAAATCCTAGCTCAGAAAACACCTTTGACATGAAATAAACCGTATCTTTTTTCCATGCTTTATGTTTTGTGAGCTGAGCACCGTTCGTAACGAAGTCAAATTTCTCACGTTTTTTCAAGAAACTGTAATACCAGCCAAACTGCTCACGATCAGGAATTCCATCAAAATACCTTGATTCGGATGCATGGAAATGTGCATAGACGCGATCTGGATGGACAGAACCTACAAGTTCTTCAAGTTGGATAACATCGTCCGGTATATCTAGAAGGACAAGATTTTCAGCCTTCGTTATTGCTTCTTGTCCAAATAGAGTAATAACAATCCCCTTCATGGATGATTGAAAATGTGTCACCGTTTGTTCATGGAAAGCAACAAACACTGTATCGTCTAATGGAATGGTTGGCAGCCATCTTGTTGCTTCGCGTACGCCACGCAAATCGAACAGTTGCCAATCATCTGAACGGATATCGCTGATTAATAACTGTGGCTTCTTATTACCATTCCATTCATTCACCTGCAAATCGCCCGTAACCGACAACTTTACACCTGGTGTCAGTTGGTCCGCAATAGGACCCAGTCCGAATCCAATGGCATCAAGTGAAACGCCCTCATCCGCTAATTCCAGCTTCATATGATTCTTTGCCGCACCAATTTTCCGAACAGTCGTGGCTGTAATATCTTCGATCATATAAACAGGCTTTTCAAAAGCCATTCCAAATGGACGCAGCAGTTCCAGTGATTCCAAAACGCTAACATCAATTTCACTAATTGACAGTGGAACATCGATACGAACTTCAGGCGTCAACATTTCTTCAGTCAACACCTCAACTGCCTGTTTATTCAGGTTTTCACGTAGCGTAACAACGTCTGTCACTGCAAGAGACATTCCCGCCGCCATCTGATGACCTCCAAAGTGAGGTAGAAGCTGCGCATTTTTGGATAGCTCGGCAAACATATCAAAACCAGCAATACTTCTTGCAGACCCTTTCGCAATTCCTGTTTCCCTGTCAATCGACAAGACAATTGACGGACGGTAATATTTCTCAGTTAATCTTGATGCTACAATTCCCACCACACCTGAATTCCAACCTTCTCCTCCGATAACGAAGACGAGCGGAACTGTATCACCATACATTTTCAATATCATGTCTTCCGCTTCTTTAGCTATTTCAGCTACAATCGCTTGTCGTTCCTTATTCAGCGTATCAAGTTCTTTTGCCAATGTTGTCGCAAGCGTTGCGTCTTCTGTCTTCAATAGTTGAACTGCCGGGGTAGCATCGCCTAGACGCCCAGCTGCGTTCAGACGAGGCCCAATCATAAATCCGATTGACTCCTCTGAGAGTGTTGCTTGTTCAGTGCTAGCGATGCGTGCGAGCGCCTGGATTGCAGGACGTTTTGAAACACGCATCTGCCTGATGCCCTCTTTGACGAAATATCTGTTTTCATCGCGAAGCGGAACTAAATCTGCAACTGTCCCGATAGCAACAAGTTCAAATAAGTCTTCCGGAACATCTTCAAGTAATGCGCACGCAAGTTTGAATGCTACACCTACCCCAGCAAGCTCTCCGAACGGATACTCCCCTTCTGGATGTCGAGGATGGATGATGGCATCTGCTGCTGGTAACACTTCACCGATTTCATGGTGGTCTGTAATGATGATGTCCATTCCGAGTGATTTCGCATATGCAATTTCATCAACACCCGAAATGCCATTGTCGACAGTAATAATAAGCGAGGCCCCTTTTTCGTATAGCTCCAAGAAAAGGTCTTTATTCGGTCCATAGCCGTGCTGGAACCGATTGGGTATCGCATAGAACACATCTGCACCCATTCGCTCCAAAGCCGTTGTAAGGACCGTCACACTCGTCACACCATCACCGTCATAATCGCCATAAACAGCAATTTTTTTATCTGAAGCGATTGCTGTTGTTATGAGCGACACCGCTTTGTCCATATCATATAGTAAAAAAGGGTCATGCATGCTAGATGCATCCATATGTAAAAAATCTTTTGCCACTCCGGAATCTATTATTCCCCTTGAAGTAAGTATTTTTGCCTGGACAGATGAAATGCCGAGATCCTTTGTCAACATTGCTACAATTTCTTCATTCGGTCGTTCCACTTTCCATCTTTTCATTGATTCGATCAAATTCCTTCACATCCTTACATTCATTATAGCGGATGGGCTCCGACTCTAAAAGAAAAGACTGCTAAAATTCCCTGAAGTAGAAGTCTGCACTAAATCGTTAACAAAAAAGAGCATCTTCCCTGTATTAGTAGCTGGAAGACGCTCTTTGCTTATACATTTTTATTTTCGATAATTACTTCATCATTGGATGGTAAGGCTGTGTACTTTTGCAGTTCCGCAATTTCATTCTGTTGTGCTGCAATTGTAAGCTCTTTGGTGGTCATTTCTTTCATAAGTTCTTTTATGCGGCGGCTTGATTGAAATGACAGGAACATCGCGACAAACCCGCTGACTACAGCACCAAGAAGAGCTGCACCTAAAATAACAAGAACGAGTGGCCACTGTGCTTTGCCAAACACATAATTGACTTGTACCGCGTCAACATTAAAGACAGCAAAGATGGCGATAATAATGGCGAATAATAGACCTAGCAACAAATTCCATTGAAACTTCATATAGTTTTCCCCTTTCATTAAGAAAAAAATAGAACAGAGTATACATAAAGTATACCCTGTTCCATGAATAACCGAAACTTATCATAATAGGTGTTAAACGATAGGTTCGTCTGAACCCCATTGTTTCTTCTTGTCTTCGACTTTAATGGCACCTTTTTCATTGATTTCACGTTTCTTCAGATCAAACCAGATTTGAGCTGAGATGAAAATCGATGAATAAGTTCCCGCAAACAATCCAATTAGAAGTGCGATTGAGAATGTACGGATTGATTCTGCACCGAATAGCATAAGCGCTACTACGACAATGATAACAGTGAGTACCGTATTTACAGAACGTCCAAGTGTCTGACGCAATGATTTGTTAACGATATCCGCCAGTTCTGCTACATCATCGATACGACCTCGATGGTTGATATTTTCCCGTATCCGGTCAAATGTCACAATCGTGTCATTGATGGAATAACCAACAATCGTCAACACGGCGGCGATGAAGGTGATGTCGACTTCTAGACGCAAAAGACTAATTGCTGCTACCATAAAGAACACATCGTGGAGAAGTCCGACGATGGTCGCGACCCCCATACGCCATTCGAAACGAAGTGCAACGTAAATAACGATACCAAGCATGGCAATAAGCAATGCTTTAATGGCGTTTTTCGCAAGTTCCTTACCAACTGTTGGTGAAACAGTTGATATATTTGGATCTTCGCCATACTCTTTTGCAAGATCAGCTTTAAATTTGTTGACTTCTTCTTGTTTAAACTCATCTACGTAACGCATGACAGCCATATTCCCCGTATCGCCAGAAATAACGATATCAGTTGAAGGGTGCCCGATTTCATCTAGATAAGTAGATATTTCATCTTTCGTCACTGGATGGTCTGCAAGCACTTCAACACGTGTACCACTCGAGAAATCAATACCGAGGTTCAGCTTGAAGATTCCAAGCGCAATGACACCACTAATTAGCAATACTGCTGAAATGGCATAGAATTTTTTGCGCGAAGCTACGAAATCGAAACGATCAAATTTCGTTGTCAGTTCCAATGTTTCAATATTTTCTTCGGGTGCATGAACCCTACTTTTCGGAATGCCGAACCATGCTGTTTTCCCATCAAACACACCACTATCGACGAGAAGACCCAAGAGTATACGAGAGCCCCATACAGCCGTCAAGAAGCTGGCTAGAATACTGATGATAAGGATTGTTGCGAAGCCTTTCACTGAGCTTGTCCCGAATATAAACAGGACAACTGCTGCAAGAAGCGTCGTGATATTAGCATCTAGAATGGCGGTGAAAGAATTTTTCGCTCCAGCCATAAACGATGTCTTGATAGATTTACCAACACGTAATTCTTCTCGTATCCGTTCATACATCAAGATATTCGCATCGACTGCCATTCCAACCCCGAGCATGAGTGCCGCAATACCAGGCAGCGTAAGCACACCATTAATCAGCGTGAAGACGAGCAAAATGATGAAAATATAAACCGACAATGTAATAACTGCCACAAAACCTGGCAGGCGGTAATACACAAGCATGAATAGGAAGATAAGCGAGATACCGATTACTCCCGCAAAAATTGTCTTGTTAAGCGCTTGTTCACCGAACTGCGCGCCGACTGATGTCGAGTAGACTTCCTTAAGATTAACAGGTAATGCACCTGCGTTTAATATTCCAGCAAGATTTTTCGTCTCTTCTAAAGAGAATGATCCCGATATTTCAACGTCTGATGAGTTAATCGGGTTTGCCACATAGGGTGCGGAAACGAATTTAGGTTTTTCTTTCGTTACTTCCGCTCTAAATGAATCTTCACCTTCTATGAAGTCTAACCAGATGACCATTACGTTCTCTGGTTTTTTTTGTGAGATTGATGTTGTCACTTCACCGAATTTAGTCGGTGATTTCATTTCAAGCGTAACAACCGGGTTACCATTTTCGCCAAAGTTAGCCTTGGCCTTCCCCTCTTTCAAGTCGTTTCCGTCTAGAAGGAGATTGTCATCGGCATCCCTGAACGTCAAATTTGCCTGAGTCGAAAGTAGCTCCCTAGCTGATTCTTGGTCCTCGACTCCCGCAAGTTGCACGCGAATCCGGTTACCCGACTCGATTTGGATACTTGGTTCACTTACCCCAAGTACGTCAACCCGATTTCTTAGTGCATTCGCTGTATCTTTAACCATTTCTTCTGTTATATCTGGGGCGCCGTCTTTCAAAGGTTCAACTTGATAAAGGACTTCAAAGCCGCCCTGTAAATCTAGACCCAGTTTTACATCGTTCACTACCGGTTTCGCAGTCGTCCCAATCGTCAAGCCAAACACGACGATTAATAATAGAAACGCTACGATCCGTCCTCTTCTTTTCATAATCCAATTTCCCCCTCTAAATATGGAGTGCAACTGTACGGCATTTATCTATGTACATACTCCGAGAATAGCGACAGCGCCCCGCAACAACTAGGCGCTGAATACTACACAATTATAAAAACACAATATGTCTATTATGAAACACAGTCATTCATGTGTCAAATTGTCACGTTTCACTCTATCATAACTCATTTTTCGATTTATGTGGTGTCAGTAAGATTTGAAGTTCTTCACTGTTCAAGTCGGTAAACCAGTTTGCACCACGTTGTTCTTCAATCTGTGTAAACGTCATATATTCTGCTGGTGAGATTTTGAGGATTCCATTTGCAATTTCATGCATCCCCATGTCCTCGATATTTTTTTTACGCCATTTCTTCTGGACGCAAAATGTCCAAATGTCCTCTTCGGTTACTGTTGTATAGCCGTACAGATGAAATTCAGTCTTTTTGCTTTCAATTGCAGGCAGCATATGTGTGAACAGTTGTCCGAATCGTCTTGGCATCTTTTCCATCCCTTTCCTGGACAGTCGTAAGTATGGATATTTCTGCATAGGTTTAGTGTATACGAAATGACCGGAATTGAGAAGGAGTTGTTTAAATTGTCTTCATTCATCCGCGGAACTGTCGTACTGATGGTTGCCGTCTTCCTAACCAAGCTTTTAGGATTCGTCTTCCGGATTCAATTCATGCGGATTGCAGGCGAAGAGGCGGTCGGCATCTACATGACCGCTTATCCCGCTTTTATTTTTTTCCTGTCACTTGTCCAGCTTGGTGTACCGATTGCCATAGCCAAAGTGATTGCCGAACTCGAAGCGAAAGGGCAATCCGTAAGAATCCCTTCCCTTATGAAGACAGCCTCCTTCATCACTATCTTGACGGCAGTAGTATTCATTCCAGCTTCTATTTTGTTCGTTCCCTACTTAGCTGAAACACTTCTCGGTAATTCTGCTTCATCCACCACACTGTATGTCGGAATCGCAATCGTACCTATCGCTGCTATCGGGGGTTTGATCCGCGGATATTTCCAAGGTATCGCACGAATCGAAGAAACCGCATGGTCACAAATCATAGAACAAATATGCCGTATCACGCTAATCACATGGCTTTTACCACATCTCCTCGTAGCTGATAATACAGCACTGAGTGCCGCTTATGCGATGGGCGTTACGCTTCTTGCGGAAATGCTATCCGTCCTTTATTTGTTGTTCAAATATAGGCAACAAAAGAAGCGAATACCAAAACAGCAGGAGAAACTCAAGCGCTATCCAATGGAACCTTTGCTAGCCATCGCTTTGCCATCGTCTGGTAGCCGCCTATTCGGTACTTTCACTTGGTTCCTTGAGCCGATTATCTTCCTCCGTGCACTCGCGTTTTCAGGTGTTTCAGCTGTAGCTGCCACAACTTTGTACGGCATTGTATCCGGTGTCCTTGTACCGTTGCTCCTATTTCCGGCGTTCATCCCATATGCCTTGTCTGTTGTCCTAGTGCCCGCCGTAAGCGGAGCAGTCGCATCAAATAATACGAGAAAACTGAAAGAACGAATTCATCTATCGCTCCGTCTGTCCGCTTTAACAGGTACGTTTGCAGCAACTGTGTTTTTCATTCACGGTGAGGATTTGGCAGTAAAGTTATTCCATGTCACCCAGGGTGCTTCCTATATGGCGTTACTTGCTCCAGTTTTTTTCTTTTATTATATCCAAGGCCCGCTCTATTCAATTTTACAAGCAACGGGCGATGCCAAGGCAGGGATGATGAACTCCGTATATGGTGGTATTGCTAAACTGGCGGTCATGTTCATCCTCGCTTCCCAGCCTGGTTTACAGGTGACAGGGGCAGTCCTTGCGATCGGCTTTGGCGTGCTTATTACATCATTCCTTCATATAGCAACACTTCGGAAAAACAAATCGACCGCTTCCGGCTTCACCATATTTGCTCTGCCTTATGCTTCATTTATCATGACCTGTATTATGCGACCAATTTTCATCCCAATTGGAGATTTTGGTTTATTCACAGAATGTGCAATCACAAGTGTTTTCCTTCTTGTGATACTTATTTTAACGGGTCAAGTTAAAAAAAGTGATCTGTTTCTGTTCAGGAGACTACTGAAAAGTCATTGATAACTCTCTTTCAACTGAAACTTCAGTCCATCATTTTCAAATGAACAATAGAAAATCTGTTCAACATCATTTATTCCGAGGTTCAGTAGTTCTTCTAAAAGCCACTCTTCGGTTTTATCGATAAGTTCAAGATGTTTACCTTGGATAACACCATCGGAAATAAGCGAAAGTACTGGTTGGATACTGTCGTGTTTAAAGACGGACAAATTTCCCGATGGTTCCAAATAAGCGAATGAGACTTCATGAACAGAGCCAATCTGTTGTTCACGAAGTTGCTGAAATAAATCGTCAAGATTATACCGTTGTTTCCGCATTTCATGCTCAATTATTTTACCGTGCCTAATAATAAGTGTTGGTTCACCATCGACAATATCTCTAAACCTCTTACTTCTCATTGAAAAATAAGAAGAAACGACTTGAATGACGAGTAAAATAAGCATCGGTATGACGGATTGAATCAGATCTTTGTCGGGAGAATCGAGTGCAAATGCGGCAACCTCTGCCATAAAGACGAAGACCACAACATCGATTACACCCAGCTCGCCGACTTCTCGTTTACCCATAATCCGTAAGATGATCAAGATGAGCACATAAAGAAATACCGTCCTAAAACCGATAATTAATAAATCGTTCATAAAGATCTACCCCTTTTACGAAAGGATGCCCTTTACACTTCTGCTTATATACACGTTCAGTACGGAAAAAGAGGCGATTGCCTGAATGGGAAATTTCCCACTCAGCCAATCGCCTCTTCAAATTCTTACAATACTTAAATTGATTCTGTTACACGTCCAACAGCTTGTCTATCGAACTGAAGTGTCGTGCCTTCAGAAACTTTAAGAAAAACCGATGAATCATCTACAGCGTCAATCGTGCCGTGAATGCCACCAATTGTGATGACCTTATCTCCACGTTTCAAATCTCCTTGCATCTGCTTCGTCGCTTTCTGTTTCTTTTGCGCCGGTCTGATTAGCAAGAACCACATCACTGCGAACATCGCAACGAATGGCAATAGTTGTGTTAATGAACCCATATATATATCCCCCCTTCAATCAAGATTCATTATACTAGATTTAAAAGTTTTTTGCATTCGGTTTATTAAATCCGTAGCTCTCAAAAAATTCTTCACGGAAATCTCCCAGTCGATCATGGCGAATTGCATCCCTTACCTGCTCCATTAAATTAAGTAGGAAGTGGAGATTATGATAAGAAGTCAGCCTGATTCCGAAAGTTTCATCCGCTCTGATAAGATGGCGAATATAAGCCCTGCTGTACGTTTTACAGACATGGCAGCTACATTTTTCATCAAGAGGACGGAAATCACGCTCGAATTTCGCATTGCGGATATTCAAACGTCCTTCACTCGTCATAAGCGTACCGTTTCGCGCAATACGAGTCGGTAGGACACAGTCAAACATGTCTATACCGCGGATAGCACCGTCAATAAGTGAGTCAGGCGAACCTACACCCATCAAGTAACGCGGCTTGTCCTGTGGTAGAAGCGGTGTTGTGTGTTCAAGGATACGGTTCATAATATCTTTCGGCTCGCCAACAGACAAGCCGCCGATTGCATAACCTGGGAAATCAAGTGACACAAGATCTTTTGCACTTTGAGCACGTAAATCCTCAAACTCGCCACCTTGTATAATGCCGAATAGTGCTTGATCTGCCGGACGTGCATGTGCTCCTAGGCATCTTTCAGCCCATCTAGATGTCCGTTCAACGCTAGCTTTCATATATTCACGCGTTGCAGGGAACGGCGGACATTCATCGAAAGCCATCATAATATCTGCGCCTAGTGAATTCTGAATTTCCATCGCTTTCTCGGGGCTAAGGAACAATTTACTACCGTTCAAATGATGTCTGAAATGGACACCTTCCTCTTCGATTTTACGGAATTCGCTTAGTGAAAACACTTGAAAACCGCCTGAATCGGTCAGAATCGGTCTATCCCAGTTCATGAACTTATGTAGTCCGCCTGCCTCTTCAATGATATCCTGACCCGGACGAAGCCACAGATGATAGGTATTACTTAAAATAATGCCTGCTCCGACTTCTTTCAGCTCTTCAGGTGATAATGTTTTGACAGTTGCCTGTGTACCAACCGGCATAAATGCTGGTGTTTCAAATGAACCGTGTGGTGTATGGACGATTCCAAGACGTGCTCCGGTTTGTTTACAAGTTTTGATGTGTTCGTATGTAACTGCTGTCATTTTATGATTCCTTCCTTTGTGACGGTTTTATGAACATTGCATCTCCAAAGCTGAAGAAGCGATATTTTTCCTCAACCGCTCTGTTATATGCTGCTAAAATATGTTCTCGAGTTGTTAGCGCTGAAATCAGCATGATCAACGTCGATTTAGGTAAATGAAAATTGGTTAATAGTCCATCCAAAATACTGAATGTATAACCTGGATAGATGAAAATCGACGTCCAGCCGCTTGAAGCCACAATTTTACCGGCATTTTCCGAAGCGATTGTCTCTAGTGTTCTCGCAGACGTCGTACCGACCCCTATGACGCGTCCACCTTGTGCTTTGGCTTCATTTATTGCATCCGCTGTTTGTTCAGTGACATGATAATATTCGGAATGCATCGTGTGATCCTCAATTGTATCTGCACTGACTGGACGGAATGTGCCAAGACCGACATGCAGTGTAATGAATGCGATATTGACGCCTTTATTCTGGATACTTTCTAGGATTTCATCGGTGAAATGAAGTCCTGCAGTCGGTGCTGCTGCCGAACCTCGTTCTTTGGCGAACACAGTCTGATAGCGTGCTTGATCATCCAGCGTTTCAGTAATATATGGTGGTAGTGGCATCTGCCCAAGTTCATCTAGGATTTCATAAAAAATACCGTCATAGATAAATTTGAATGTACGTCCACCTTGTTCCAAAATCCCCGTGCACTCTGCTTTCAGACGTCCGTCACCAAAAGTGACAATCGTACCAAGTTTCACACGTTTCGCAGGTTTTGCTAGCGTCTCCCACTCGTCATCTGCCGTTTGCTTCAATAGTAACACTTCAATCATGGCTCCAGTATCTTCTTTCACACCCATTAATCGAGCAGGCAGCACCCGCGTATCATTGAGTACGAGCATATCTCCCGACTCTAGCTCTTCGAGAAGATCACGAAAATGACGGTGCTCTACTTCCCCTGTTTTTGGGTCAAGCACCATAAGACGGCTTGCTGTGCGATCTAGTAACGGTGTTTGTGCTATTAGATTATCTGGTAAATCGAAATCAAAATCATTTACATCCATCGTCTATAAATTCTCCCTTTATAATTGAATTAGAAATCGTTGTGCTCGGGAATTGGATAGCCAAAATGTTCATATGCAAGACGAGTCGCAATCCGCCCACGCGGTGTCCGTTGGATAAAACCGATTTGAAGGAGATACGGTTCGTAGACATCTTCAATCGTTACCGATTCCTCGCCAATACTTGCAGATATCGTATCAATTCCAACAGGCCCGCCACGAAAGCGCTCAATCATTCCCGTAATCAACTTATGGTCAATATGATCAAGACCACGTGAATCGACTTGCAGCATTTCTAGTGCTTCATTTGCCATTTCCATCGTAATGCTCCCGTTGCCTCTTACTTGTGCATAGTCACGCACACGGCGCAACAGTCGGTTTGCAATACGCGGGGTGCCGCGAGAACGGCGTGCTATTTCTACTGCAGCCTGTTCATCAATTGCTACTTCAAAAAGGCCTGAGCTACGAATGACAATTTCCTTGAGCGGCGCAACTTCGTAATACTCGAGGCGCAGTGGAACACCGAAACGATCACGTAGCGGCGCCGATAATGCTCCTGCACGGGTTGTCGCACCAATCAGTGTGAATGGCGGCAAATCGAGTCGGATAGAACGCGCAGAGGGCCCTTTTCCGACAACGATATCCAAACAGAAATCTTCCATGGCAGGATACAGCACTTCTTCGATTGTACGGTTCAGCCTATGGATTTCATCGATGAATAATACATCCCCTGGTTCGAGAGATGAAACGACCGCTGCGAGATCGCCAGGGCGTTCAATTGCAGGGCCACTGGTCATGCGGATATTGACGTCCATCTCATTGGCAATGACCGTTGCAAGCGTCGTCTTACCGAGACCTGGTGGTCCATACAATAGGACATGATCCAAGCTTTCGCTACGGCCTTTTGCTGCTTCGATGAAAATACCGAGGTTTTCTTTCACTTTTTCCTGTCCTATATACTGACTAAGAAATTGCGGTCTAAGCGATTGTTCAAAACGTTCATCAAAATCCGATGCTTCTCCGGAAATAACACGTTCCTCCATTGTCCGCCCCCCTTTCTGCCGTTGCTATATATGTTGAGATAAAGAATTCCATTGAATTCGCTACGGCTACCACTTGTAAGGCGCCTTCGCTTAGTTTAAACGCGGGATACAATACTTCAATTTATCCATACAATTAGTTCTGTTTTAATAATAACCGAAGTGCCATTTTCATGTAGCCTTCTGTATCAAGTTCTTCTTTTTCTAATTTAGGTTTCACTTTTGTCAGCTCGCGCTGTGAGTAACCGAGTGCTTCTAGTGCAAGTATTGCTTCATCAAGTGCACCATTTTCCGCCATTGTCAGAAGTGTGATATCCTCATCTGGCATGTCCATCGCATTAAATAGATCATACAACTTCCCTTTCAAATCGAGGATCATCTGTCGTGCCGTTTTTTTCCCAACTCCCGGAAATTGAACAAGGAACGTTTCATCCTCCCGTTCGATTGCACCAATTACTTGTGAAGGGATGCCGCTAGCAAGTATAGCCAAGGCACCTTTTGGACCAATACCGGATACCGTGATCAATTTTTTGAACAACTCTCGCTGTTCCAAGGATTTGAATCCAAGAAGCAACTGAATATCTTCACGTACATGCAGATAAGTAAATACTTGTTGGATTTCTTCTGTTTTATGAAAAGCATACGGATTGGGCGTCATGATGAGCCAGCCAATCCCACCCTGTTCGAGTGTGATATGTTCAGGCGTCACACGTGTGACTTGCCCTTTTATGTAGTCGTACACGCTACTCTCCCCCTATATATAGAACCGATTATACCATACGAACGCACTTTCTACCTTTAACTTGAATCTTCAGAAGTTCCTGCTGATTAGTGGAACTCAGACTGAAAACACCGTATCCAGTGGCAAGCCCATTTCAAAAAGTGGACATAATTATAACCAGGCGTAGTTGATTGGTGGTTGGTATGCAAAAGAAAAGATGACCGCTTTATCGGCGGTCATCGGTCATTCACTCACATTAATCTAGATTACACTTATCATAGCAATTACCACACTATTTATCAATACAGTTATACAGGTATGTATAACAGAAAAGTTGTTCCCTTCCCTACCGTACTTTTCACTTTAATTTCCCCTTTAACATTCCTGATTGTGCTATAAACCATGAACATTCCAAGGCCTGTTCCTTCTGTTTTTGTAGAATAATATGGTTTTCCCATTTGTGAAATCCCTTCTCTTGTCATGCCGCTCCCACTGTCTTGAATCTTTATCAAGATTTTTTTCTTGTGTTCCGACACATCGACATAAAGCACACCACCGTGATCCTGCATTGATTCGATACCATTTTTAACTAGATTAATGAGACATTGCTGCATCTGATTTTCATCATATGTTGCTTTCAGCGTATTTGTTGAACGAACAAGGATTTCAACTCTATTCCTCTTCGCATACGGTTGCATAATATTCTCAACATACTTTATATCTTTTGCAAAATCAGAGAAAACCATATTTTCACATTGTGGTTTCGAAAACGTTAAAAAGTCACTGACAATAGTTTCTGCTCGTCCTAATTCTTTCAACGAAAATTCGATATATATTTTTTCATCGGCATTAATCGTTTTGGACTCATTTAACAGTTGGAGAAATCCGCGTGTTACAGTAAGTGGATTTCTGATTTCATGAGCAATACTTGCCGAAAAATGACTAACGTCTCTCATTCTTTCTGCTTGCACATATATTTCGCGCCTTTTGATGTTAGAGATAATTTTTTCAATTAAAGCCATTAGTATAAAGGTCGCCATTAGATAAGTGCTAAGCGTATAAAATACCAAGTACCAAAATTCGCTTGTCAGTTTCGGAAATTTAAAGCTCAATGTGAAAAAATAATACGTCATAGTAAGAAAAGTGACGCAGATAGCAATAAAAATTCGCCATCGCGAGTTTTGTTGCTTAAATTTCGCACTTAATAACGGTACCAAAATAAGGACCGCCGTCGAGAGAGCAAGCGACTGAAAAATCCCATCTCCACCGATAAAGAACCGATACGCATTTAGAATTATATAAAGTGGAAAGGCCATTTTGTATCCACCAAAAAGGGCGACAATAATAAACGGAACATATCTTAAATCAACGATATATCCTAACTCCAATTTAATTGGGAATGCCATACAAAAAACGAGCGTCACAGAGGACAGTAACATAAGCAAATATTTATTAAAATTAGTCAACCCATTTTCAATGAAAATTACAGCAATCAGAATCGGAAAGAGTAAAAACAAAAAGTTCAATAATAATGTTTCAATCAAAAGAAATCACCTTCCCACGACTCCTATTACGTAATTACTGTTTTTCTAGATGCACAGACACAATTAGATTGTACACTAGTTTACTGATTGATATGTATATTATTTTCACTGTTCATCTATCACAATAAATATCCATCCACCATTCTAAAACGGTGGATGGATATTAGAATGAATCCTATTTAAAGGGATTAATCTTGGTCTTCTGCATTATGGTAGATATCCTGAACGTCCTCATCATTTTCGAGTACTTCGAGCATCTTTTCAAATTGCTCTTCAGCATCTTCGCTAAGGACCGTGTACATAGAAGGAATCATCTCGATGTCCGCCGAAATGAATTCGATTCCTTCCGCTTCAAGGGTCTCTTTCACTGTTAAAAAGTCCGTTGGTTGCGTAATAATTTCAAAGCCATCTACTGTCGACTCAATATCATCTGCACCTGCTTCAAGCGCCGCCATCATAACTGCATCTTCATCAGTACTGTCCGTCCGTTCGATGAAAAGACGTCCCTTTCGGTCAAACATATAGCCTACCGAACCACTTTCACCGAGATTACCGCCGTTTTTGCTGAAGGCGACACGCATATTCGGCGCAGTTCGATTACGGTTTTCTGTTAAGCAGTAAACAAGTACTGCCACTCCTCCAGGACCATATCCTTCATAGATTACTTCCTCATAGTTTTCATCCGCGCCAGCACCCGTCGCTTTATCGACTGCACGTTTAATCACGTCGTTTGGAACATTAACGCCTTTTGCTTTTTCAATAGCCAAACGAAGAGATGCGTTCGATTCTGCATCAGGTCCGCCTGCTTTTGCGGCTACAAAAATTTCTTTCGACATCTTTTGGAAAACCTTACCGCGTTTTGCATCTTGTGCGCCTTTACGGTTTTGGATATTTTTCCATTTAGAATGCCCTGCCATAACCTTACCCCCTATGTGTTAATCCGTTCTACATCATACCATAATTTTGGCCAATGTGAGAGTGCGGACTCAGTAAAGGGGACCAGTTGCTTCGCCTGTCTTTCTCTTCCAGACGGTGACAATGTGAAGAAATGAAGCCATTCCCGAAGAATTTCATTTGGAAATAGAAGCAGTGTCTTGGAAGCATAATTCAGTCTTCGAAGCGACGGCTGTTCATCAAACAGAAAATCAATGTCGTATCCTATTTGTGGCAACACTCGATGAATCCAGAGCGCAATTTCAGTACCGGCTGGCCCCGTACTCGCTAGATCGAAATCGATGAAACGGATGACGCCATCTCTATCACGCAATATATTATGATGGACGACATCACCGTGAAGCAATGTACCATTCAGATTGTCTTTATAAGTTTTCTTCACTGCGCTAATCGCGTTCAATGCATAAAATAAGATTTCATCGACAAGGCCTTTTCCAATATACGCCTCACACTCTCCACCAATTTCGCGGAAACGGCTGATCCGGTCTTCCCACTTCGCGATAAGGGGGTACGGATGCAGATAGGGTGAGGCGTGCCAGTCGAGTTGTGCTTTTGTTTCATGAAGTGCATGAAGAGCAGCAAGCGAATCCGTCCGATCTGCCCTTTTCTTGAAGTTGACTGCCTTCGCACCATCCAACCATGGCTGAACAAACGTCAGTTGATTCTCTTGGGACACTACATCTACAATATGCGGGAAAGAAACAGAATGAAGAGCTTCATGTACACGTTGTACTTTCATCGCGGTGGAGTTGGACTGATATCGCTTCACCGAAAAGCGCTTGCCATCACTCTCTAACTTCCACACATTATCTTTTATTTTTTCTAATTTCCCATCCAGCGCCATATGCCGGTCAATACGCTCCGAACCAGTTGGAACCTTGATTAGGAGGCATTCCAGAATAAGGAGTTGCCTGTTGCATGCATGAAGGGCAATTGCATGGATGACCATAAAAGATCGGAACCATCATTTGTTGACGATGTTGTTGGTGCTGACCCTCGCAGCCACACCCTTGATGATAACCTGGTTGCGGCATTGCAGGATAACCGAATTGTCCGGGATTCCATTGACCTTGTACAGCTGGTGATATAGCCTGCGGTACGTAGCCCGGCCCAGGTGGACACGGAGCAGATGGTTGCAGGTCAATTTCAGGTGATTCTTCATACATATACTCTGGTGAATACTCAGCGGCTGGTTGCATAACCATTTCAGCCGTCTCTTCAAACATAAAATCAGGCGATTCGAGCAACTGCCACCCTTCTACCATAGGTATTTCTAAAGGAGATGTTGCAGGGCCTTGGCCAGAGAAAATCGGTGATTCTTGTTCATACATCGGAAATTGAGTCGATGGTAAAGGAGCGTGGTGCATCGGTTGTTCTTGCCTTGGCATCGCCTGGATTTGCCCCGAGTGCATGAACGGGAAACAATCTGCGTCAAAAATCGGCATCCACCCACACGGAATACCTATCATCGGATGAGCAAATGTTTGTGGCGGATGCATTGGCATTGGCATCGGCATTGGTGTTGGTGTTGGTGTTGGCGTTGGTAACGGTATGGGAGCTGGCACTGTTGGTTGTACTGCTGGTGGTGGTGCTGGTTTTGGTGGTGTTGGTTTGGATGGTGGTACTGGTGTTGGCGGTCTTGGCGTTGGTGCTGGTGGTCTCGGTGTTGGCGGTTTCGGTGTTGGTGGTCTCGGTGCTGGTGCTGGCGGTATTGGGACTGGTATCGGCTTTGGTGTCGGTGGTTTTGATGTTGGTGGTTTTGGCACCGGTATTGGCGGCGACGGTTTTGTACCCTTTGGAGGATGCGGCGTCACCGGCCCTTTCCCTTTTTCAGGATGTTCAGCATTATGCTGTCTTTTTGGCAAGAAAATTTTCATTCCAGGAACAATATAATCTGGATTAGCAAGATGCGCATTCACCCGCTTTAAATCTTCAAACGGGATACCGTATTGACGCGCAATCTTCCATAGCGTATCCCCTTTTACAACAATATGGACTTCCACTTAAAAATTTCCCCCTTCCGTCAATCCATCGTATGAACGGACGCCCGTCTGTGTGACGCTCATCTTTAACGAGATATCCTCTCTTGCCATGTATATGCGGATGTGGGTTATTTATTCTAAAGAAAAGCGGAAGACGCCGTTTAGCCCCGACAAGTAGGAGGGATGGAGTTCAATCCCTCCCTGCTGTAGTTCTTGAAGATAAAGGCGTACTATGCCTTTTCTGTAAGACTGAAACGACTCGAGGGGCTGGCGCTCAAGTCTAGACACTAAGAAAAGCGGAAGGCACCTTGGTAGACCCGAAAAGCGCTGGAGGGCCTTAAGTGAAAGGCGCTTTTTGCCTTTAACTTAAGGACTGAAGCGACTCGAGGCGCTAGGCGCTGGAGTCTAGACACTAAGAAAAGCGTATACTTTATTTCCCAATAAAAAACCATCACTGTCATATTGAATGACGTGACGGTAGTTGGTCGTATATGAAATATGAACCGAATGAACGAGCAGTACAATTCAGTGCGCTGAGTTCTTCCATCGCACCTTTCATCATCGGGTGGTCTTCGGATTCCATTACATCGATAATGAAGAAGTAATTGCCAAGTCCTGTTTTTAATGGCCTTGATTCAATTTTACTTAAATTGAGTCTGCGCCATGCAAAAACGGATAAAACCTGGTGCAGCACACCTGAACGGTCATCTTCTGGTAATTTTACCATTAATGTCGTTTTTAGATTTGCAGAATGGCCATTTGTTTCCAAACTTTCTTTTCGCAGGGATAATACGACGAATCGCGTATGGTTAAAATGAAAATCGTGAATATTCTCCTCTGCGATATGTAGACCATATTTTTCAGCCGCCAACTTATTTCCGATTGCCGCAACCTTCACTTCCGGGTTTTCGGAAATATATTTGGCAGCTGCCGCCGTGGAGGTCGTCTGGATAAGCGGGACACGACGGTAATGGTATTGCAAATATTTATGGCATTGCGCAAGGGCATGGGGATGGGAATTGATGGATTCGATTTCAGTGATAAAAGGAACTTGCTTTTTATTGACCATAAGATGCTGTTCGATTGGTATCGATATTTCAGCATTGATGAACAAATCTGCTCCATGGAACAAGTAATCGATGGTCATCGGAACGGATCCTTCCAACGCATTTTCAAGCGGGACAATCGCATAGGCGACACGCCCTTCCGCCACAGCCTCTATACAATCCGGTATCGTAGGTTGAGGTATCAATCCCGAATTTCCAAAAAGAGTGCTTGCCGCAACGTGCGTGAATGATGCTTCCGGCCCTAAATAAGCGACAGTCGGCGTATATCTTTCATTTCCCATACTAGTATCCTCCCATCAGAGTGCACCTGAACTGATTAAGACAACTGAATCGACAAAGTCAGGTGCTTTCAACCGTTGCAGGAACTCTTCCATTTTTATGATCATTTCTGTTACATCGAGTGACAAAGTAATATTAGCCCGTGCTTGAACAGGAATGGTCTGATGAATTGTCAAGACATTACATTTTGACTCAGAGACAATCTGCAACAATGTCGCAAGCGATCCTTTCCGGTCTTCCAGCTGAATGAAAATCGTTAGGATACGCTCACGTGCAATTGATTCGAACGGATAAACAGTGTCACGGTATTTATAAAATGCACTACGGGATAATCCTACCCTCTTCGTGGCATCTTGTATCGTCGATTCCTCTCCGCTTGCCAAAAGCCTTTTCGCTTCTAACATTTTCAGCATCGATTCTGTCAGTACGTCTTCCCTTACAAGATAAAACTGACCTTCCCCCAACTGCTTCATAGGATATCCCCCTTCGTGCGTAGCTTTTGTCATTTTTTAGTCATTCATTCCACCTGATTAATCTACGAAGTCAAATTCGAAGTCAAGAAGTCGCACAGTATCTCCATCTTTCGCGCCACGTTTACGGAGTTCATCATCTACACCCATAGCACGCAATTGTCTCGCGAATTTACGTACGGATTGGTCAAAGTTGAAGTCGGTCATTTTGAACAGACGCTCAATTGTATAGCCCGACAATACGAATGCGCCATCATCATCACGCGCCACTTTAAACAACTCTGCTTCTCCATCATATTTGTACAGAACTGAGTTCTCTTTGTCTTCGTCCTCAATTTCATGCATCGGGAATTCCGGTGTCGTTTCAAGGAGATTTGCAACCGCATGTAGCAATCCGTCAAGTCCAGTTCTTGTGAGTGCTGAAATTGGGAAGATGAGTGCATTGCTGTCATTCAGTTTTTCCTTGAAGACTTTTAGATTCTCTTCCGCTTCAGGCATGTCCATTTTATTTGCAACAATGATTTGCGGACGTTCTGTTAAACGTAAGTTGTATTGTTCTAACTCCTCATTAATTGTCAAGAAGTCCTCGAATGGTTCACGTCCTTCAAGGCCGGACATATCAACAACATGGATGATGACGCGTGTCCGTTCGATATGGCGTAAGAACTGATGACCGAGACCAATACCTTGGTGCGCTCCTTCAATCAATCCCGGAAGGTCAGCTAGCACGAAGCCGCGGTGATCATCCGTTTCAACCATGCCCAAATTCGGAACAAGTGTCGTAAAATGATAATCTGCAATTTTCGGTTTTGCAGCGGAAACAACAGATAATAACGTCGATTTCCCTACACTTGGGAAGCCAACTAGTCCTGCATCCGCTAGCACTTTCAATTCCAGGTTAATTTCTTTATTAGCGCCCGGCTCACCTTTTTCAGATAGTTCAGGTGCAGGGTTTGACGGAGTTGCGAACCGGCTATTCCCACGTCCTCCACGACCGCCCTTAGCAATGATTGCTGTCTGACCGTGCTCAACGAGGTCAGCGATGATTGAACCGTCCTCTGCGTCTGTCACAATCGTACCAGGTGGGACTTTGACAACTACATCAGTTGCGTTTTTCCCATGCATATTTTTACTGCCACCGTGCTCACCGCGTGGCGCCTTGAAATGACGTTGGTAACGGAAATCCATAAGTGTCCGCAATCCTTCATCCACGATGAAAACAACGTTAGCACCTTGTCCTCCATCACCACCGGCTGGACCGCCATATGCGATATATTTTTCTCGACGGAAAGCAACCATTCCATCACCACCGTCGCCGCCTTTTACATAAATCTTTACGTGATCGACAAACATTTATTTTCCTCCTATTGTCCACTAATTGTGAACGTCCATTGATTTTGCGAAAGTGTCTCTTCAACTGTAATGTTTCCGAGTGCCACCGGTTCTAACAGATTTTTTTTCATGTGGGCATGCACAGTAATCGTAATTGACCAACTTTCGGCTGTTGCCTGCACATCGATCTGCGTTTCGTACTCAGAAGTCGGGTCCAATGTTTTTTCAGCTTCACTAAACATTCGTTCTAAATAAGTTACAACTGCCGCATCATCAGCTTCCCGGATTCCGGATGCTATTGTACACGTCATCGTTTTTGTAAAAGCACCATATAGCCAGTCGAACGTAGTGAGCCATATCTCAACGGCTGGAAGTCCGAGCCTTTCTAATAATGCCACTTCACGCATACGATTGGTTGCTTCCAAGATCTTTTGTTTTGCTTCCGGTAGTTTATCAAGATCGATATAGAGCAAGACTAATTGAAGTTCATTTAAAAAATCATGTCTTGCAAATTTCAGCGCTTCCGCCGTGGTAAGTTTACTGTTCCCCATTCCCATTCACCGCCAACAATTTTCATGTATATAGTATAGCATCTGTTGCCTAGAAATGCGCAAGACGCCGTTTAGACGCTAAAAGCGCTGGAAGGCTTGAACATAAAGGCACTCTTTGCTTTTTCATCAAGTAAGAGGGATGCAGTTCTAATCCCTTTCCACTGAATCGATGCGAGCAGCTGGCGCCCAGACAACAATCTAAGTAGAAAAAACACATTTTCTTCTCTCGGAAAAAAAGAAAAAGGACTGCATATTCGTATGCAGTCCTTTCTGTCGTACGTATATTAAGCTTCCTGAACTTCAGGGTATACGCTAACTTTCTTTTTGTCACGACCAAAACGTTCGAAACGAACGACGCCGTCAACTTTTGCGAAAAGAGTATCGTCACCACCGAGACCGACGTTTTCACCTGGATGAATTTTCGTTCCGCGCTGACGATAAAGGATTGAGCCGCCAGTAACAAACTGTCCGTCCGCGCGTTTTGCGCCAAGACGTTTCGAGTGAGAGTCACGACCGTTCCGAGTAGAACCTACCCCTTTTTTCGATGCGAAAAACTGGAGATCTAAACGTAGCATGTATGCCACCTCCTACTATTTAAGAATAATTTTTATATGTTGCCCATAGTCATTTTCAATCGTCTGCAATGAAACAATCATCGCCTTTACAATCAACTGTGTATCGTGATCGTTTTCTTCAGTTTCAGGAAAACTGACTTTCAAATAGCCACCGTCAGATCCTTGTTGAATCTCAGGGGTTTTGCCTGTAAGTGCAATAATTGCATTGACAGCACCAAATGATACTGCAGATGCAGCTGCACAGACAAGGTCTTTTCCGTATTCTGCAAAATTAGCGTGGCCTGTCATCTCAAAAGAGTTGATACGACCGGATGATTGTTTCTTGATGATGATCTTGATCATGCCGGCTTACAGGTTAATACCGTCAATGACGATTTTAGTGTATGGCTGACGATGACCTTGTTTTTTGTGATAGTTCTTTTTCGGCTTGTATTTGAAAACAGTGATTTTTTTAGCACGGCCCTGTTTAACAACAGTTCCTGTAACTGTAGCGCCTTCCACGAATGGAACGCCTACTTTCACGTCTTCTCCACCTACGAATAGAACTCTGTTGAAAGTGACAACTTCGTCAGCTTCACCAGCTACTTTTTCAATGTAGATTTCCTGGCCTTTTTCAACTTTGATCTGTTTTCCACCAGTTTCAATAATTGCGTACATACTTGCACCTCCTCTATAATTACAGACTCGCCTTCCAAGGTGATCCGTACGGATACTTGTACCTTATCAGCGCGGTTGTAGCACGGGTGCTACAAACAATAACATTTGAATATTACCACGTATATTTAATTACGTCAACCTATTTAATTTTATTTCTGCAAATGCTTTTTCATATTTTCGGAACCGAAAAGCGGAAATGTTTTGAAGCAAGAGGAACGTTGCCAGGAGAATGTAGGGCAATGTCTTAGGTATATCAATTGATAATAGGATAATACTAGCGCAAAGAAGTAGAATTGAATGCAGCAAAACGAGCGAGCGTGTGCGATAAACGGAACCTTCTGTTTCGAGCAGCGCACATATTGCCTGTCCACCATCAAGCGGTAGAATGGGAAGTAAGTTAAGCACTAGCAATGCAACTTGAATCCGGATAACTTGGTCGTCACCCGGAAATGGAATCCAAATCGCCATTAATAATAGGAGCAACGTTGCTAAAGGACCGCTGAGCGCGACGAGGAGACGATCTCTTCTTGGTGCCATATGTTTATTCCAAATAACGATTTCGCCACCGTAAGGCATGATTGTACAAGATCGTATGCGCATTCCAGTAAGATAGGCAGCAAGGAGGTGCCCAGCTTCATGAATCAGAAGCGAAATAAAGATAATGGCATAGATCGAAATGCTGCCGGTCATGATTAAAAATAGAAAAAAAGGCAAAAGAACAGGATGAAGCTTAAATTTCATTGTTCCCCGCCCGAAAGATATGTCGGCAAAAGTGACGCATCCATTTTCACACCATCACGCTTTACCTTCAGATAAATCGCCCCCTCATCCATTAGCGCCAGCGTGTCCCCTTTTTTCACAGCTGTATACGGCAGTTTGACAACTTTTCCAACGTAACCATACGTCACTTCATCCCCACTATCATATAACACCGTAACGGTTTTCCCCGATTCGCGGGTGAAACCTGTAAAAATGACAAGCCCGTTCTCTTGCGCATCAATCGTTAACGGTTGTGTATAGGATACAATCACACCCTCTTTATATGGCTGCATTGATTCATACGCGGAAAAAGGGTCTTCCTGATGGGGATCTGCCATGACCGCGATTTGGTCAGCAGCCGGATCTTTAATTATTGTTGCCACCCATTTTTTCATCGCTATAAAGTCCTTGCCAGACGTGACATACTGCGTAACAGGTTCCCGTATCACACCCGCATCCTCCAACTTCGCCACACCAATCACCCCGAGCGTCAACACAATTGCCATCATCCACTTCGTTCTCCATTTCAACCGGTCACACCACCCGTTTTTTTTAGTATATGACGTAGGTGGGGGGAATATTATGGGCGGTTGAACGGAATTTATCGAAAGTGGGGTCCGTATAGTTCTATTTCTGCGAGAAAAGTTGGGCAGCAAATACCCGTTATCTCTCTTTGGTTGCAACTTTTTGGTTCTAATTGCAACTAGCGAGTTTTAACTGCAACTCCGGGATTTCAATTGCAACTTTCGAATTCTAATTGCAACTAGTCAAACCTAATTGCAAACCTCCTATTTCAACAACTATTTTTTCAACTCTTCCCGAATAAATTCCGATAATAGATGTTTTTCATCTCTAATTTGAAATAATCTATACCTTGTCTTCGCTTTTTTTATTTCAGCATTATTATTAAGAACACGTATCGCAAAGTAAATGGAGTCGTGCTGCATGAATTCAATCGCACTTCTACTCGTAATTTCCGGTCCAAATAATAAACGATATTCCTGTAGGGTATTGAGATGAGCATCACGTGATTCCTTTCCGCATTTCCCACAACACCATCGCGAATGCTTTCTTAGCATTGGAATGTAATCACACTTTGGACATCTGACCCCTTTCTTCACTTTATCAACCGAAATATTATAATAGTCAACGATACTAAATGGTTTTTCTAGTCTATCTTCGGTCAAAAGCTCAAATGCCAAACGCTTGCATATTTCATTCGCGATCACACGTTTAGTACGACTCTCTAAAAATTCGATATATTCCACCAGTGAATCAATCGGAATCGTTTTCCAGTTTTCCGATGCTTGCATAACGATCCCCGCACGGCTAACGAATACGATAAGTCCATTGGCGGACATCTCGACCCCTATATTACGAAGAAATGAATTGATAATAGTTGTCGACCGACTTAGCTGCGCTTCCGGGTTCCTCATTCCTTCCTTTTTCCCTTCGTCGTTCAGCCTATAAAAATGTTTATTAACGGGATCAAAATAAAATTCCCCCCGCATATTTTTTATTTCTATTACCAAAATGAAATTAGGATGGATAAGTAATGTATCAATTTGAACTTCCTTTTTTCCAACCTTGATATTCAGATTCTGCAAAACGTAATAGGGCATCTTTAGTTCCAGCTCTTTCAAATAATTATCAACTTTCAATTCACCCGCAAATCCCGCTCGACTATTTTTATAATCAGACTTAATTCTTTTATACATTTCATCGGATTCCGATATACGTGAAACAAGCGATGCTAGCCCTGCAAAAGCCCCTGGAATACCTCGTTTTTTAATTATCAATCAAAATCTCCTCCTATTTTGAATTTCTCATTGAAAAAGTATCGATTTCTAACTTCAATCGCGGAACCCAATTCATTTACTATCGCTAATCGCAACTCTCAATGCTTACCTTCAACTCTTGAAACCTAATTGCTACAATCCACGTTTAATTGGAACTTTCGAATTGTAATTTCAACTCTTCCATTTTCACCACCTAAAATTCACAAAAAACCCCCAACACAAAAAATATGTGCAAGGGGTTTTAGGGTTATTTCACAAATATCGATTTAAGTTTACCGAAGAATCCAGGTTTTCCCGTGGTAAGAGACATAAGCGGAACTGATTCGCCGAGGATACGGCGCGCAATGTTACGATAGCCAATTGCTGCAGGATTCGCTGGATCCATGACGACGGGCTCCCCTTTGTTTGAGGAGGTGATGACGTTCTCATCGTCTAGGATGATGCCGAGCAAGTCGATAGACAAGTGTGTCGTAATATCGTTGACATCAAGTGCATCTCCGCTATTCATGAGATGCCGTCTGATGCGGTTGATGATCAGTTTCGGGGGTTCTATGTCTTCCTGTTCAAGCAAACCAATGATTCGATCGGCGTCACGAACGGCCGAAATTTCAGGAGTCGTAACGACAATGGCACGGTCAGCACCAGCAATGGCATTTTTGAAACCTTGTTCGATTCCAGCTGGACAGTCAATCAATATATAATCATAATCCCGTTTCAGTTCAGTAACCAAGTTTTTCATCTGTTCAGGATTGATTGCGTTTTTATCAGTAGTCTGAGCAGCCGGTAATAAAAAGAGACCGTCCTCGAAACGTTTATCCTTCACGAGTGCCTGTTGAACTTTGCAGCGTCCTTCAATAACATCCACTAAATCATAGATGATACGGTTTTCAAGGCCGAGAATGACGTCAAGATTACGGAGGCCGATATCAGTGTCAATCAGACACACTTTTTTACCTTGGAGAGCCAGTGCAGTTCCAAGATTTGCGGATGTCGTCGTCTTGCCGACACCACCTTTACCAGATGTTATTACGATTGCTTCTCCCAAACTAGCTTCCTCCTTTGAATGATGACAGACCAGGCCGAAGAATCCGGAGTTCCTGCAGACGGTCGATGGCAATGAAGCCGTTCGGATGCAAATAAGCACATTCCATTTCCGGTTGTTCCGACAAAATCGTTAACTCATCCGTCATCGTTTCCATTTTGTCCGCGATTATAAGATGTGTTGCTTCAAGCCAAGAAGCCGCGATCACAGCCTTCGTATTGCCGCTCGATCCTGCATGAGCGATCCCCTTCAGTCTACCAAGTACATAAATGCTGCCCGCAGCGACGACGCGGCCATTGGGATTCACGTCACCAATGACAACGAGATCCCCTTCTGCCTGCACAACTTGACCCGATCGCACGATGCCGATGTAGGTTTCAGATTGATTTTCAAGTACTTTTCTATTGCATTCTTCCATCGTGATAACATCACTTTGGATTTTTGATACACGTAAATTTGGAGAATCATGAATCGCGTTCATTATCTCTCGCAATTCTTCTTCATTGCAGTAGCGACTACCCGTATGAACCTGCACTTCCGCAAGTCCTTCCAAGCCGTCTTCCTCCACTTTTCTGCGGAGCTCGGCAATCATGTCCGAATAAGCGCATTTGTCGTCAAGCCGAAGAACAAGACCGTCTTTTGTCCCTTTTATTGTTACATATTGCTGTTTCGTCATTTGCGTCACCCCGCATTTTCTTTTACAAAGTTTCGCCCTGTCGCTCTACTACTCTTTTATAAATAAGTGTTTTGAAAAACCAACCGAACATACCAACGAATATTGAGTTGGCAATTATCGTTGGAATAAGTCTCCCTGTAATGAATTCATCCAATCCAATAGATGTCAATGAAACGAGACTAGCAAAAAAGTATGATAGTACTTCGAGCACGATAATCAGAAGTAAGGCCAAGAACATCACCGTAACAATATGGCGGTGGATTTGGCGAATAATAAGTGTTGCAATAAAGCAGATCAAAGGATAGAGAAATGCATATAATCCAATAATATCAATATGGTACATATCATACAAGAGTCCAAGCACAATTCCGTAAATGATTGCATGTTTTCTACTGTAATAGACAGCTATAAAAATAAGGTACACGATAACAAACCGCGGAACAAGCGTATAGCTATCACTACCAATGTTCACCGGTGAAAACAGACTGAATACAGGCTCTAGGAAAAACAACAATACGGCAATAAGAGGGATGACGGATCGGATCATGATCCATCCTCCCCCTCAGTATCCGCAGAGCTGTCCCCGTCTGTCCCCTGAACAATGGATGAGCGCTTAGCAATGATAACATGGTCCAACAACGAAAAGTCCGCTGCCGGCCGGATATATGCCAACTTCGTCAGTCCATAATCATCTGTCGATACTTCTGTTACTTCTCCAATTAAAAGCCCTTTCGGAAAAATACCACCAAGACCAGATGTTATGACTTTCTGACCGACTTTGACTTCGAAACTAGAGTCAATACGTTTCATAATAAGCTCACTGCGTTTAATGTCGTACCCCTCGATAAGTCCGTAAGTCTTTTCACCTGCAACAACTGCAGCAACACGGAAATTACGATTCTCCGTCGACAATAGCTCAACTGTGGAAGTAAACTTTGTAACAAGTACAACTTTTCCAACTAGGCCATCCGCTGTAATGACCGCCATATTCTTTTCAATACCTTGATTTTCGCCCTTGTCTATGATGATTTTCTCTTCCCACTGGTCAGGGTTCCGCGAAATGACCGTCGCCTGGACCGGATCATAAACACGCAATTCATCTTTTTTGCCGACAATTTCGAGCAGGCGTTCATTTTCTGCTTTCACATCCGCCAGCTCGGCTTGTCCAGAGGCGTATTCGCTTAATCTTACTTTTAAATGTTTGTTTTCTTCATATGTATTCAAAATCCCATCAATATTCCCAATAACGTTTGTTATGTAAAGCGCCGGCTTCGAGAATAGTGACTGCCCGAAGCCGACGACATCTTTCACAACTTGTTCTGGAAGGGAGGCATTCTGCCGGTCTTTGAGGGAGAATGAAATTAATGCCACAAGGATAATGACGCCCACGAGCAGTAATATCAAACGTTTATTTGAAAAAAATCGCGGCATTGCCCATGTCCTCCCTTACTTATCTACCTTGCATTTTTTTGATCAATTCAAAATTATCGAGTGCTTTACCTGTACCGATTGCAACACAATCAAGTGGATCTTCAGCTATGAAAACAGGCATTTGTGTTTCATCAGAAATGACTTTATCAAGATTTTGGAGCAATGCACCACCACCTGTTAGCACAATTCCGCGTTCCATAACATCCGAAGATAATTCCGGAGGTGTTGTTTCAAGCGTCTTCTTCACACCATCAATGATCTGTGCAATCGACTCACGCAATGCTTCTGCGATTTCATCAGAAGAAATTTCGATTGTTTTCGGCAGACCAGTCAAAAGATCACGTCCACGAATTTCCATCTTCTGTGTATCGCCGATTACTTTTGCAGAACCAATTTCAATTTTAATAGCTTCTGCAGTCCGTTCACCGATAGTCAAATTATACATTTTGCGGATATAGCTAATAATCGCGCCATCCATTGTGTCGCCACCGACACGGATTGACTCGCTTGTTACGATGCCGCCAAGTGAAATGACCGCAACTTCTGTTGTACCGCCACCTATATCGACGACCATACTACCAGTAGGTTCCCAAACAGGTAGATTTGCGCCGATTGCAGCCGCAAACGGTTCTTCAATTGTGAACGCTTCTTTTGCACCTGCTTGTCGTGAAGCATCGATAACCGCACGCTGTTCAACGGAAGTAATTCCGTAAGGCACACAAATTAGGACGTTTGGCTTTTTCCATGCTCCGCCCGACGTTTTCGTTGCCTCTTTCATGTAATGCTCAATCATTGCTGTCGTAATTTCAAAATCAGCAATGACACCGTCTTTCATCGGGCGTGTTGCCACGATAGATCCAGGTGTACGACCAATCATATTTCTCGCAGCGCTACCGACTGCTACAATTTCACCAGTATGTGTATTTTTCGCTACTACTGAAGGCTCTCTGAGGACAATGCCTTTTCCTTTAATGAAAACTAATGTATTTGCTGTGCCGAGGTCAATCCCGACATCTCTAGATCCAAATCCAAACAATTGTGTTCTTCCTTTCTGCTAAACCGTTAATTACGGCATTCATGAAATCATACACCATAGTATAACGGATAGAAGAGCAAATTCACAGCGTCACATGTACCCTTATTCATTTTTCGTGCCATTCGAAGCATTATTTCAGAATAAATTTACATATATCCCTTCTCTTTCAGGCTTAAAAACTGGTGATCTCCAATGATAACGTGGTCGAGAACTTCGA
Source organism: Sporosarcina sp. FSL K6-1540 (assembly GCF_038620285.1). NCBI lineage: Bacteria > Bacillati > Bacillota > Bacilli > Caryophanales > Caryophanaceae > Sporosarcina > Sporosarcina sp. FSL K6-1540. The sequence continues at coordinate 3,438,585 of NZ_CP152018.1, read as the reverse complement.
TACCCATAATCGAACCCGCTTCAATTAATCTTTTCGTTACTTCGATATCTTCTGGAGATGGTGAGGGGTTTCCACTCGGGTGATTATGCGCAACTACAATTGACGCGGCAGACCGCTTTACTGCTTCGCGAAAAATTTCGCGCGGATGAACTATGCTGGAGTTGAGGCTACCGATAAAAATAGTTTGTTTATGAAGGACTTCATTTTTAACATTCAAAAAGAGCACTACGAAATGCTCTTGATTGAGTGAGGCCATATCCGTCATTAAATAGGCAGCTGCATCTTCCGGAGACCTTATCGTGTATCGCCCCTCTGAATGCTTACGATACATCCGCTTGCCAATCTCTGCGGCAGCAAGGATTTGGACCGCCTTCGCCTTACCGACTCCTTTTACCAGCATCAATTCTTCAATAGTAGCGTCTTTCAAGTCTTGGATTTTATCGAATGAGGATAAGATTCGGTTAGCAAGAACAAGAACAGATTCCTGTTTTGTACCTGTGCGCAACAATATCGCAATCAGCTCTTGATTTGACAAACTTTCCGCACCTTGTCTAATGAGTCGTTCACGTGGCCTGTCCGCAATATGTACATCGCGAATCATCATTTTGGGCTGAAGATCAATTGTCAATGAATGATACACCACCATTCAATTCCATAAAGCCCAGCTTCCGCATATACTCAGTTAACTTCGCAATTGGCAATCCCATAACATTGTAGTAATCACCATCAATTTTATCCACCAATAATGCGCCAGCCGTCTGAATACCGTATCCGCCAGCCTTGTCCATTGGATCACCGGATTCCACATATGCATTAATCAACATATCGTCAAGTTCACGAAAAGTAACTTTTGTCTGGACGGAAAATGTACATATCTTATCATCCATAAATACCCCAACGCCTGTTATAACTGAATGCGTTTTCCCTGAAAGCTCTTCTAAAAATGCTCGCGCTTGTTCTTTACTTTCTGGTTTCGAATATAATTTCCCTTTATACACAACAATCGTATCCGCTCCGATTACGATAGAACCCTGTTCTTCATTCGCTACTGCCTGCGTTTTCATCGCGGCAAGTTGCCGTGCATAGCCTTCAAAATCGTCATTTTCTACAGCTAAATCCTCAGCCACATTGCTTGGCACGACTGTAAACGGGAAGCCAAGCAAACTTAGAATTTCTTTCCTGCGCGGAGATGCTGAAGCTAGAATAACTGGTTTAACAACTGTAAATTTCATTAGTAATTCCCCCTTTAGCCAATCATACTGGATAAAAGGATTTGTGAAAATTGTCTCAAAATCCTCACAACTCAAATCCGTCCCCTTTTCAAGCCTCAAAAAGTGATTTTAACGCAGTTTTCTGTATGTGAATACTGGGAAAGAAGAAGCAATCTAACGACACGTAAATCCTTCGTAAATGTTGTAATGGTGGTAATATTCTTGTAAAAACCTTTTGTCTTATCATCATCTTTCCCCTCCTTTGTAGTTTCGTCCAAATTATTAATTTTGGCTATTTCTGTTTGCATGAGGACCTCACGCAATTTCCCTGCACCGATTGCCCCGCAGGATGAGGTATCTGCCCTGAATGTTTTCCGATAAGTACCTTCAGACTCACTAGAATCAATCTCATTTTCCGTCAATCCAACAGCGGTCCAAACTAAGTATTTATCGGCCGCCTTTATAACGGCCGCTTTCGATAGAGTTGGATCTTCTGCAATAAATAGAGTTGCGGATTCCGAGGACGAGAATGCTCCATGCTGTTTTGCAAATAATTGTAACGGCTCTTCATCAGGCTTTGCTGAATTTTCAACAGGTGCTGGACCCGATGCGGCTAATTCTTTGCCGCTGGTCTTTACATCGTCTTTCCCTTTAGTCCCAGCAAGTAGTAGACCAATCACTGCAACAGCTGCGACACCTATGAGGACACCGTGAAGCATCGCCATGAAAACTGTCCCTTTCGAGTAACGTTTTCCGAATTTCATTGCTGACCACCCCGTTTTAAGTTTATCTAGCGCCTAGGTGCTCGGGGCATAAGTCTGCCCTAACCAAGGTACTTTTATAGTTAACGGTATCAGAGTGGACATGAAAAAGAACAAGACGTATGTCGCCTTGTTCCAATAAATTTATCGACTTAATAGAATAGATTGCCATACCAAGCGACAAAATCAGCTCCCCAGAAATAAGAGATGACAGCAGCCACTGCAATCGAGGGACCGAATGGGATTGGTGTTTTTCGTCCTTGCCCTGTCCGTTTTAACACGATAAGCCCAACAATAGACCCGATGAACGCCGCTAAAAACAGTGTCACAAGTGTATTTGTCGTACCTAGCACAAGACCGATAACGAAAAACAACTTGATGTCCCCGCCACCCATGCCACCTTTCGACACAACAGCGATGAGATAGAGTACTCCAAAGCCCACTATAGCCCCAAGGAAGCTATCCCACCAAGGTTCAAGGGGAATGATTAACCGCAGTCCGATAAGCACTATAGCGAACGGCAGCAATACCTTATTAGGGATAAGCATATACGCGATGTCCGACACTGTAATGATGACAAGAAGCGACACGAATAAAATTGCGATGATTAATTCGCCACTAAATCCGAGCATTGCGTAACTTAACACAAATAAAATCCCCGTCACCAGCTCCACAATTGGATAAATCGGGCTAATTCTTGTATCACATCCCCTACATTTCCCTTTTAAAAATAGATAAGAAAAGACTGGAATAAGATCTAGAACGCCTAATTTCCGATTACAGACGGTGCAATGTGAAGGAGGCGAAACGATCGACTCCTTTTTCGGTACACGTAATCCGACAACATTGAAAAATGATCCTAATACAATACCGTATAGGAAAAAGAAAACACCAATAACAATTCCCATGCAATTCTCCTTCTACTGTTTATCTACTGTGTCTATTTGGAGCGCCCTTCGCGTCCTTCTAGACTTTTCCTTATCTTCATACATTCTCACATCGGCCAATTGAAATAGTTCGTCGAATTGGCTTGCCTCAATTGAATAAAAAGCAACCCCGATACTTGGCTCAATTTCCAACACCAAGGCATTTCCAACAAACGGATTGGTTGCGAATTCCTCCCGTAAAACATCCACCCACTCATCCACCGCTTGATCCGTTGAGTATTCCTCCAGGAAAATGACGAACTCATCACCGCCAAAACGTGCGACAATGTCACTTTCCCGTGTTATTTTCATCAAAATGGATGCTGTATGCTTCAGCACTTGATCACCGACAGCATGTCCATATGTATCATTGATCACTTTGAATCGATTTAAGTCAATAAGTACAACCGCCGTCCCATTCGTTGACTGAACGGGCAAGGATTTTAATCTTTCCTTTACTTCAGTAACAAAATACGCTCGGTTGGAAATATTAGTGAGTGCATCATGATAGGCTAAGCGCTGTACTAGCTGCTTACTTTCCAATTCATCGGTCACATTACGCCAAATCAAATAATAAAAGACATCCTCATCCACTCTCACTATCGATGCATCCAGCGAAAAATAGAGGGTTTCATCCTTGGCTGGGTTCATAATTTTAATGAGGTAATCTCTGATTGTCACTTCTTTTTCCAACTGCTCACTGAGTCGAAGAAGTTGCTGTTTATTCTCTGTCACTCTAAAATAATCGATTAAAATGAAACCTTCTTTTATTTGAGACCCAAGCTCAATAGCCGCATTGTCATTGAACTCCAATACTTCCCACTGATCATTCGTAATGATGATGGATACCGGACTTAAGTTGAACAATTCTTTATATCTTCTCGAGACGGAAGGTAGTAACTGAAAACGCAAAACGGAAATAGATAGGAAAACGGAAAACACAATACCAGATAGTAGATAAGGATGCGGGGGTAAGAACCTACCATAATTCGGATAACCCAAAATGACTGTCAAAATGAGCATACTTATCATTCCAACCAGTAAAAACTGTATGGATTTACGTTTTCTGAACGAAGTCGCGCGGTTCATCCCATTCCATAAAGTGACTATCATAAGAATAATTATTACAGTTGAAAGGATCAGTTTCATATAATAGGTTTTATTAAAAATCGGTGAGTACCAAATGCCAGTTTGAATAAATTCTGTATTATCCACGACATTGACGTTCATCAACGTTAAAATGACGACGATTGCGATAGGAACGTAAATAAGATATGGATAGAAGGGAATGCGATAATGCTTGTAAGTTTTCGTCATATGTATAAGAAAGTGGAATAAAATGGTGGTCGTCAATAACCTGATTTGGTAAAAAAATATGCCGATCATCCAAACACTAGAAGACAGTGGTAATAAATGCCGAATAAATTCTTCAAGATACAGCAGACAATACGTAAAACTAAATGCCACCATTAATTTATGTTCCAAACGTCGAGGGCTTTGCGCCAACACCATACAGCCTATTCCAAAAATTATCAAGGCAGGAACCATATATACTAATAGATAGATTACGAGTTGTTGAGTAGGCAATTGTTCCACCTCTTTCTGCTTATAGAACCTAAAAGGAGAAATCGTTTTGATTTCCCCAAGCTGTTGTGAAACTTTGTAGCGCCACGCACCAACTGCTTAAAATTAAACCCTATTCAGAATAGAAAAGACCGGAACGAGGTCAAGAAACAGTTTTTTTGGTCACACGTCGTGCAATAGGAATGCGGTGATACAATTAATTCCCTTATAGGAACTCGCAGGTCAACAATGTTGAAGAAGGAAACGGAAAATAGGCTTGTGATTACAATCGTCATTTGGTATCCCCTGCTTCCACCCCATCATTGAAAGGTGTCGGATCGGTTTTCTCACTAGGCGGAGGTGCATCTATTTTCGGGACCTCGTGCTGTAAACCTACTAAATCAGGACGATAAAAAGCGGAAAACGCCACCGTCATCTCTATCAGTCCCTCGTCTAATTGCTGGTCACGAATTTCAACGGGTACATTGATACTGATGGAATCAATGATAAAAACGCGCTCCATCTTCTCAATTTCATCGACGAATTTTTCAATCCCCGTGTACGAATCGGATTGAAGAACTACTTCAGTCAACAACTGGTTAATATTCTCAACATTTTCAACAGGATTTTCTATGATAAATTCGCCTTGCGCAAATGTTATATCTTGTACCAGGGTGCCAGATTTGATTTCCGCTTTGCCAATTTGGAGAAGTACTGCATCTTCTAATGGCATTGACGGTACTTTACGCTGCAATGGCTGCGAACTGGTCGTATCAGTTTGCCCCTGAGCCGCGGACTGCTTGCGAAGAGCAAACAACACGTCCCGCTCATTGGAAGTCGTGAGCTTCATCTGCTCATTCGTATCTTTAACAGGTACATACACTTTGAAATAAGAATAGGCTGCAAGTGAAATGAATAACAAAACGGAGAGGATGACTAGGACTATTTCTTTTTGGCGTTTCGTCAAATTAGTCACCCGTATCATCTCCCTCATCCGAACTTTGTGCCTCGTCAACTCCAGCTGTCCCCTCGACCGCAACCCGTTGATCAGTAAATAAGATTGAATAGGTAGCCATATAACGCGGTAGAACATCAGTTGCTGGATTCGTTTCTTCAGTCGATGCATTTTCAACTTTCACAGAATCAAGATGAATCTCTGATATGACCTGTGATGATTTTAATCGCGTGTAATAATATGCACTGTCTGGTTTTGTGTCGAATTGGACTATAACCGTCGCCAAATTGGGACCCGTAAAATCAAACGTTTGAAAAAATCCACGTTCTGGCAATAAATTTATAAGTTCATGTAAAAGAGGGACTGTATCAAACTGATAGTCCTCCGCCCAATCTACAGTCGATGCGAGCAACTTTTTCTCGTCACCTGAATCAGTTTGCTGGAGCTCAGAACGGATTTCTTCCTGACTTTGCTGTAGAACTATCAGCTGCTGCTCAAGCATTTCCGTCTCTTTTGCTAGACTATTAGAAAGCATGAATAAAGCCAACCATAAAAGAACAGCTGCACCTAGAATAGCCAGTGCAGCGATGAGGAGCGTCGACCGCTCCTTCTCTTTTTCAGGTAATAGATTAATATCGACTAACATGACTACACCTCTTTCAATGCCAACCCGATTGTTCGGTTGAAGCGCGCTGGCAGCTCTTCCCCGGTCGCAAGTTGTAAAGGCTTCTTAACCAATACATCTGCGTTGACGTTCAGCCGTTCTCTGATTCCGGAAAGGAGTGCATCCATTTGGGAGTACTCCCCATTCACGAGAAGATGCGTGATGGAAGCGGCACCATTCCACATATTATAGCGGTAAAAATTAATGAGTTTTTCTAACTCCATCACAATGGTCGATGGCGTGACATTGCCCACTTTAACAGTCATATCTGTCACAACAGATAAATCCGTCGAGTTTTCCAAATCAACTGGTCGCATAAAGAGGGGGAAATGCTCATGGAAAATAGATACCGTCAGTTTACCATCTTTCAGATCAGCTAAAAGAACATGCTCTTTACCAGTAAATGAATGCTGTCTATAGGCAAGACGATATAAGGCAAGTGGTGTGATATCAGCCGTTATCGGATTTAATTTCACGTCTTTCAAAACCTCTTCGTAACGGTTTAGTACACTTTCTTTTGAGGCAATGATAATCGCTTCGTTCGTTTCGGTATTGGGTAGGTATGGGACGACATCAAAGACAGGGTCATCGAACGGGAGATAAAGTGTTGAACCAATCTCAATGAAAAAATGACCTTTCAATTCGTCCGTCATGACATCGTCGGGGTATGGGACTTTGCGGATAATAACATATTGATCCGGGGCGAGGAATTGGACGGATCGTTTGGAGATTCCCCACTGTTCAATCGCCCCGTCCAATATCGTCGCAAGCGTTTCGGAATCGACAATCTTCCCCTCGACAACGACATTCGGAGGAAGGGTAACTTCCTCCGCAACATCGATAACGAGCGGATCCACCGATTTCAGCCGAACAAACCGGACTGCATCTTCTTCAATTGTCATGGATTCTGTGCGCTTGCGGCGAGTGAATATGGACATGGGAACAGCTCCTAAATTAATAATTATTTTTCAATTACTACAATCGCACCGTTACCATCCTTAGCTTTAGCAATTGAAATATCAGAATTAGTAGCTGCGACAAACTTAACAGTTGGCTTAGTCCCTAAAGTACTAGCTGATAATTTGTTTCCACCTTTAAAATAAGTAACTGTTCCCACATTTGTAGCAGTAAATTTTCCTGCATTATCTAAATAACCATCACTTACAAGTGTCGTAATACTAACTGGTCCTGCAGCAGGATCTTCAGTAAAATAAATATTCGCAGCAGCTAAAACGTTTTGACCATCGGCAAATTGAGCCTTAATCTTGGAACTCTCAATAACCCCACCAATCGAAGGTATCGCAATCGCCGCAATAATCCCTAAAATAACAATAACAGCCAATAACTCGACTAACGTTAACCCTTTTTCATTGTTCAATCGTTTTTGTAAAAATTTCTTCATGTCTATTTCCTCCCTTTTTTCATCTTCTTATTAAACTTACATCTTAATTATACCTAATTCTACAAAATATGAAACTACTATATCGATAATTAGTACGTCATTTTTACTAATTATTGAAATTACCCCTTACATTCCGTCTATGTTATTAAACATTTCGAACATCGGCATCATAATAGCGAGGACTATAGTCCCGACCAATCCAGCCAGCAGCACAATCATCAAAGGTTCAATCAAGGCTTTCAACCGATCTGTCGCAGCTTCCACTTCTTTCTCGTAGAAATCGGCAACTTTCGCCAACATCGCGTCTAAAGACCCTGTTTGCTCACCAATTGCAATCATATGGGGAATCAGCGGTGGAAACGCCCAGTGCCCATTCATCGGCTCCGTCAACGAACCGCCCCGTTCCAATGACTCTCTTGACTTTGCAATCACTCTAGAAATGACTTCATTTTCTACTATCTTTTCTGTCATGGACATCGCCTGTAGAATTGGGACAGAACTCGCAAACAACGAACTTAACGTCCGCGTCATTGTCGCCAAAACAGATTTTTTCATAATGTCACCAAATATCGGTAGCCTTAATAGAAACGTATCTAACAAAAGCTTGCCTTCTTTATTACGCTTCATCATCCAAATCCCACCTACAACAATCACTGCGAATAAAACCAACAAGTACCAGTAACTGGTCACAAAAGTACTCGCGTTCATAACGAAGCGCGTAATCCAAGGTAACTCTCCTCCGAAACTGGCAAACATCTCGACAAACATAGGAACGATGGTCGTCAATAAAAAGATAACAACTCCGATTGCCAAAACTGCGACGACTAATGGATAGGACATCGCAGACACAACTTTTTGCTTGAGCTGATGTGATTTTTCAAAATGATCAGCAAGACGATCAAGTGAATCATCAATCGTACCGGACATTTCGCCTGCCCGAATCATATTGACGACGATTGGTTCGAACGCTTTCGGGTGTTTTGTGAATGCCCCCGACAATGAACCGCCTCCACGTAAATCATCGTTTACCGTTATGAGTATCTTTTGGAACGGTTTCGATTCGACTTGCAATGCGAGAATACGAATAGCATCAATGATCGTAACTCCCGCTCTAAGAAGCGTTGAAAATTGACGGAGGAACATAATTAAATGTTCTCGTTTCACCGGTTTTCCGATGACGATTTCTTTTGTCAGCGCAGTTTCTGCTTGCACAGTTAAGTTCGTCACACGGATTCCCTGACTCTTTAATTTTATAGCAGCTTCCCGCTTGTCCACTGCTACGATGACACCTGTCCGGATTGCTTTTGCATCGCGTCCTTCATACTTGAAACGAGCCATCGTTACTCATCACCTTCTAAATACGGCGTGGCAGTATCATATGAAACAATCCCTTGATCAAGAAAGGTGCGGACGGAAGATGCCATCATATGCATCCCAGACGCACGGTTTGTTTGAATAATAGTTGGAATCTGATGGACTTTCTCTGTCCGTATCAAGTTAGCAATAGCGGGATTATTAATCATTACTTCCGTCGCAGCACGTCGTCCTTTGCGGTCAGCTGTCTGGAGTAATCGCTGTGAAATAACGGATGTCAAAACGCCAGCAAGCTGGACACGAATTTGCGACTGCTGACCATGCGGGAATACGTCAATAATCCGGTCAATAGTCGATGCAGCACTCCATGTATGGAGCGTAGCCAGAACAAGGTGACCCGTTTCGGCCGCAGTGATCGCTGTCGATATTGTTTCCAAATCTCGCATTTCCCCAACAAGGATGACATCCGGATCCTGCCGCAACGCAGCACGTAACCCCGATGTAAATGAAGCAGTGTCAAATCCTATTTCCCGCTGATCAATAATCGATGTACCATGCGCATGCATATACTCAATCGGATCTTCCAACGTAATGATGTGTTTGTGCATTGTTTCATTCATATATTTGATCATCGCTGCAAGTGTCGTCGATTTACCCGACCCCGTCGGCCCTGTCACAAGGATGAGTCCTTGATGCGTCTGCGCCAACATCTTTAACGTTTCTGGCAATTGCAAGTCATCGATTGTCGGTATTATCGTTGGTATCGTCCGAAAAGCAAGTGATATAGAACCGCGTTGCTGAAATGCATTGACACGAAAACGAGCCGCTCCCAGGACTTCATAGGAATAATCGATTTGGCCATGCTCCACAAAGTCTGGATACATCTTATCCGGAATTGTCAATTGTGCGACTGATTCAGTAAATTCTTTATCAATCAACACATCGCCATAGCGTTTTAAATCCCCGTGAACCCTGAATATCGGAGGCACCCCTACCGTTAAATGAATGTCTGAAGCATTTAACTTAAACGCCGTCTTTAGCAGCTCATCAATCTTCCTGTTCATGTACAAAACCCCTATTCAATCAATGCGACGCGCAATACTTCTTCTGTCGTCGTAATCCCTTGTTTTACTTTCAATAAACCATCATCCATCAAAAACATTGTCTTATTGCGAATTGCAATTTCTCTCAAATCTGCGGTCGTTCCGCCTCTATTAATAACGTCTCGCATTTCGTCGTTCAAAACGAGCACTTCGTGAATGGCAATCCGCCCGCGATACCCAGTCATATTGCATACCGCACAGCCGGAACCTCTTATCACTTTTTCAATCGTAATACCCCGCTTCGCAAAAATCTCCACTTCGCGACTAGATGCAGCCATTTCTCGTCCACAATCTCGACAAACACGGCGGATGAGCCGTTGGGCGATAACAGCATTTAGCGATGAAGTTACGAGAAACGGTTCGACACCCATATCTAACATCCTTGTAATCGTAGCAATCGAATCATTCGTATGGATTGTACTAAGAACTAAATGACCAGTTAATGATGCCCTAATGGCAATTTCAACTGTTTCACGGTCACGTATTTCCCCGACCATAACGATATCTGGATCTTGTCTCAATATAGACCTTAGACCTGCCGCGAATGTCAATCCGACATTCGGGTTCACTTGTATTTGGTTTACCCCTTCTAGCTGATACTCAACCGGGTCTTCTACTGTAATTATATTCACTTCTTCTTTATTCAATTTATTAAGCGCTGCATAAAGCGTTGACGATTTACCCGATCCCGTAGGCCCTGAAATAAGGACAATTCCATTAGGTTTTTCTATTTGTTCAAGGAACCGGTCCAGATTCAACTTATTGAAACCAAGTTTCGTCAGGTCGTTCAAAGAACTGCTGAGATCTAGAATACGCATGACAATTTTCTCACCGTAAACTGTCGGTAACGTGGAGACACGAAGGTCAATCGGTCGAAAATCTACATTCGTCTTGATGCGGCCATCTTGTGGTATCCGGTGTTCTGTAATATCTAGATTTGCCATAATTTTTATACGTGCACTAATCATCGCCTGCATATGCTTCGGTAAAAATCGTTCCGATTTCAACAAACCGTCAATCCGGAAGCGTATAGCGACTTGATGCTCTTGGGGGTCGAAATGAATATCACTAGCCTTTTGAGTGATAGCTGAAGACATGAGTTGATTGACAAGCCGGACAATCGGGGAATCCAAATCCGTCAACTCATCTTGTTGTTCTATCTGTTCAGTTGTCTGTTCGATGAAAAGCTCATCGAATGACTCCTCATCGTAATACTTTGAAATAGTCCGCATTATATCATCTTTTGATGCAATCGCAGTTTCAATATGGAACCCAGTAGACAACCGCAAATTGTCGACTGTAATATAATCCATCGGGTCAGACATTGCGACAAAAAGCCTGTCCCCCTCAGCTTTCAACGGGACAAGCAAATTGCGTTTAGCAAATTCTTTCGGTACAACATTAAACAGTTTCGGATCAAAAGGGTATCTAAACAGATTGACGTGCGGAATACCCAGTTGGAATTCCAATACCTCAATTAGTTGCTGTTCGGTGATAAAACCGTATTGAAGGAGCGAGTCGCCAAGTTTCTGATCGCGCGGTTTTTCGCTCAATGCTGCTTGCAATTGTTCATTTGTAATGAGACCAGACTCAACGAGCAGGTCACCTAGTCTTTTACGTGTAGTCGACATGCTATTCCCCCACTCCGTTCTCAAGCTTACTCAATTATATTTCCACCTTTATCATATTGAACTTCTATCTCATCTTCGCCTTGTAATTGTGAAGGGTCTTTATCAACGTTAGACTCCAAACCATTTTGGAAATCGGCAGAGTTTTGATTGTCCTGAGAATTGACTGTTCCATCATTGCTATTTCCGGGAATTTGTTGCGACTCTTTTTTCAATGGATGGAGTTCGATTTTAGGCATCGGAGCATAAAAGTCAGATGAAATCATTTCATCCACTACTACCGAGCCTTCGTATGAAATCGTTCGGTGGACTTCCACTTCCATTCCTTTTCTGCCTTCATCAGCTACACTTACTTGTCCATTTGGTATAAATGCGCTAAATTGCTGCACTGTTTTTGGCTCGAATGATTCTAGTTGCCCGACAAACGGTGAGTAGGAATAGAGTAAAGGCATACCGGTAATTGACGAAACAATTGTTCCATTGGCAGATTGAACATGCAACTGGAAAGCCGTCTTATTTGGATTGGTGAATATGAAATTTAGTCCAAGCCGCTCATTGACCGCTGCTTCGAACCCTGGTTCTGCGAATGGTGCTAGCATATTTCCTATATTGCGTTCATCGATAACAAAATTCGTCTGCAAAATTGTCGCATAGAGAACAGATGCAAGAACTGTTAGCTCCTCGTCAGACACGACACCAATCTCATTATTTTTAATGAAATCAAATAAAGAAAACGTTGCAAAAGATGTGATTTCCATACCATTTAAAGCATTGATTAAATTCGTCAACGAAGTCGAGGGCTCTGTTACTGCAATCGATGATGTTGCGATTTCTATTTCCGTGAAATCAGAGTAATCCGTAATATGAATAGTCAGTGGCATAATACCTGTTCCTAACTCCCGTTCGATACCAGTTGCAATCGATTGAAGACTATCTTCACTAAACAGGATTGAAGAAAACTGTTGTGTCAGAATCGTTCGAAGTCCATCGACTGAAACTGTTGCGACAATGGGATTTTCTTTACCAGAATTCGATTGTTCAACCGTTTTTTCAACGTCGAAAGTAACTACTTCGGCAGGCAAAGCAACTGTGATATCCTGATAAGTTAAATCGACTGCAAAATCTGTTTGAAGTGTTATGAAATCTGCTGCGAGTTTTTCTTTCACCGCTTGTTCTTTTTGTCTTGAGATATCGAAAGGACCGACAAAGGTTTGATCCCCAAAGTCCTTTGATGACACATTAGTAAATGCAAGGGCACCAACAGAAGAAAACCCGTAAAAAACGAGCGTCGACGTCAAGACTATGATAAACGTATTTAAGAATCCTTTACTTCCCATCAGAACGCTCCTCTCTATCGTTGAATTCACTCTGCCCACTTTCAATTTCTTCTCGATTTGCGCTCATCCATTGATTCAAATCATCCTCAATCGGTTCCATCGCAAAACCAACTTCCTTGTTAACTGACGCAGCTATTTCTTCATTCGCATTGATACGGTTAGTGTTGATAATTTCACGAGGGATATCTTTTACTACGGGGCGCTCAGAAACGGTTACTGCCTCCGGTTCAGATCGCTTGTCCAACAAAACTGAAACAGCGAATGCAAGTCCGAACATCGCTACTAGGACATAGAGCGGATCAAATGCGCCTTGCATCAGTAGACCAATAACAGCTATAAATAATCCAGCCATCGTTCCCAATAAAACCCGATTACTTATTCTTTTCCGACGAACTAAATAGATTACTATAGGAAGGGCTAGAATCGCAGCTACTAGTAGAATGATATATTCCATATGTGGTCTCCTCTTACTCGTTTAATAATTGATAGTTTCTTTTTAATTAGAACAATATAATTGTGGATAGTTATTATGTTTACTTATTGATTTACCTATTACTATTATCATAGACTTTCCACAGTTTGTCACTGTAAAGATTGTCAAACGGGAATAAAGATATATAAAAAAGACCGGTTTCCCGGTCTTTTTTTATAAATTAATTTTATAAAATTAGGACAATCTACGATTTAGCATCATAATGTTTCAACGTATTCCCTTCCATAAACCCCTACTTTATTTCTTCCTGCTTGCTTGCCACCTATATACAATGCTCGGTCGGCATTACGCAAAAGCTCTTTTGCATCTTTTGCGTCTTTAGTTACATTAGCAACGCCAATGCTAACAGTCATACAGACATCGACAGGCTCGCGGTCTTTAGAAAGATCTGGAATGATACGAAATATAGATGATTCCACTTCTTCACGAATTTTTTCTGCGAGTTCACCCGTTTCATTTTCCCCATAATTCGGCAAGACGATGACGAATTCTTCCCCTCCGTATCGTGAAAGTGTTGCGTCAATCGGAACAAATGATTCAAGCAGTCTAGCAAGTGCCTTAAGAAGATCATTTCCACTCTGGTGTCCATGTGTATCATTAATCGATTTGAAATGATCGATATCTAGCATTAAAACCGCAAGTGAATTGATAGTCCCAATATGGAATCGTTGGATTTCTTCGTCAAGCTTTGTATCGAGGTAGCGGTAGTTATGCAAGCTAGTCAAACCACATCGTACACTTTGCTCAACAGTCTTTTCATAATAGCGCGCCTTTACTAATGAAATTGCAAAGTATCCGGTCAAAACGTCAACGATTTTCATTTCCATCGCTCGAAATACATTTTTCCGCTTGGAAGTTAGGATTAGAAATCCTTCTGTTTTCTGATTTCGCTTGATTGGAGCGGTCATGACACTTTCCACTGGTTGGTTGAATTTGAAGTTATTTAGCGCCATTGCTTCTTTTTGGGTCGCAAAGATTTTCGGATTGTCCATATCCAATCCATCGTCTACAGTTTTTTCTAGATGAAATGAAAGTCCAGTCATATCTTTTGTAATCATCCCATTTTCAGAAGCCATCAACGTGATTAAATGCTCCCCATTTCGAAGATCTAGAACATAAGCATTGTCATAAGGAACCACATCTTTTAGCTTTCCGATGAATGTCCGAATCACATCTTCAAAGCCCAGTCGCTCAGCAAGTTCACGCCCGATAATACCCGCAGAAGACAGTTTGTCATTTAAATTATCAGACCGATGATACAACCTTGCGATTAATAATACGAGAAGGAATGGGATGCCAATCAAAAGTATTGCATTATTACCAAATTGTTTATTTAGAAAATACAGGGATATGCTGAACGGAAACAACAACATTGTAGAAGCAAAATCCCATACTACAAATTTTTCTTTAAAAGAATAAATGCCAAGTTCGAAATATAAATAAACTTGCATCAAAACACTATTAATCAGCGAATAACTAATCGCATAAATAAGGCCAAATAAGCAGATGTTCAAGAAATCCGTCGAACCAACTTCTCCACCTGCATAATGAAATAGAGTTCCGCTCGCTAGTGAGATGAGTGTGAAAATTAGGGAATTAACAAAAAATCGATGCATATGGGGTAAATCTGACTTTTGACTAAATACTAGGATAAGCATTGCAATCTGTGTAAAAACCAACTCTGCGAATACTCCGTATTGAAAAAAAATGGTGAAGGTAATCCAGCGTTCAAAGGAAACTGTTATGTTTTTCAGTTGTAAAGGCATTGTCATCGTCACGAATAGCAGTGCAAACAAAATGCTCAAATTTAACCATTCTATTTTTATTGATGGAAATAAAGTGAATGCAAGAAAGATGCCAGGAGGAACGATAACAATCCACGCTATTAAAGTGCTAATCTGAAACCTTTTAGATATCTCCATTTCCCCTGGCACTACCTTTCATTAATTCATTTCACATATTCAGCAACCCTATTTCGCCCTGCCTGTTTGGCTCCTAAATAAAGTGCACGATCCGCATTGCGCAAAAGCGTCAGCACTTCATCCGTATCAATTGGAGCCGATGAAACACCGATACTCGATGTAATACGGACGACTAGCGGATGCTTATCCTCAACTAGATCTGGAACGATCGTAAAATCATGTTCACCAATTTCAGCGCGTAGACTTTCAGCGAATTCCACAGCTTCCTTTTTTGCAATACCAGGCAAAATGTAAACGAATTCCTCTCCTCCATAGCGGCCAACTGTCCCACCAATAGGGAGTTCAGCTTCAAGTCTCTTTGCAAGCATACCTAAAATATCGTTCCCACTTTGATGCCCATACGTATCATTCACTTGTTTAAAATGATCAATATCAAGCATAACGACTGAAAGATTTTTTATTGCGTTGTTTTTAAGCCTGTCCATCTCATACGTTAACCGTTCCTCCAGATACCTATAGTTATAAAGTCCAGTTAACGCACAACGCTCATTTTTTGTAACTGCTTCTTGCATATAGCGTGCTTTTTCCACCGAAACAGTGAAATAGGAACATAGTAAGTCTAAGATTTTCAATTGATAGCCATCAAAGAATGCCTTCTTTTCTGAGGCCAAAAACAAAACTGCCTCGATTTTCTGGTTCCGTGAAATTGGGACACAAAGTATACTTTGCATTCCATTAGGCGAATAATCTTTTGAAATCGATTCCCACTCTTTCCTTTCCGAATAGATGATTGGCTTGTTTTGTTCAAGAACTGATCCCGCAATTCCTTGTCCCGCAGATAAAAGGGCAAAATCGATATCAATGAATTTATCATGTTCATAGGAACGGAGGAGCTCTAGCCAACCATCCTGATGGTCAAAAAGATACGTATACTCTGCATCAAACATGTCCGACACTTCCATGACGAATTGGTCAATTACAGCCTTTTCCGTTAATAATTCCGAAAGGCCGTTACCAATATCCCCCGCTTGCCGCAAATCACTATTAATTTTTTCCGAATTATTATAAAGACGGACAATTAATGAGATAAAGAAAAAAGGAATTCCCATTAAAAAAAAGGAACCTCCCCCAACTAGTTGCAATAAATAATAGAACGTGAGTGATAAGGGTAGAACAACCAGGATCATCGCATAGTCGACCAATAGATCTTTCGAAAAGAAAGGCGAGTTAACTTTTTTGTACATTGCATATAATCTCAGCACTATGTTGTTGAATGCTGTATGAATGAATTGATAGCAGAACACCGCAACGATAACTGGCCAAAATTCGATTGAGCCGATTTTCCCACCCACTATATCAAAAAAGATCGCGGCAATAATCGATAAAAAAGTAAAAAGCATCGAGTTATTAAAAAAACGTTGTAGCAATTGTAACTTACTCGGTAATGACAAAAGGATTGCAAGGATTGAAATTTGCATGACTATCATTTCAATAAACAGTCCATACATTAAAAAAGCAGGTACAGTCACCCAAAGTACTAGAAATATCGGTATACCGTTCCATAATATCGGGAAATAGGTAGTGAGAAATCCGAATACTATAAAAACCGCCACGTACATCCAGTTTACTTGCACTGGAGGATAATTTAAAAAAACATAAATCAATCCAGTTGGAACGGTCAATAACCACAAAATAAAATAATGTATAGTGGACCTATTTGCAACCTTCATTACATTATCCACTCCCAAATAAATAAGTCAGAAAAGGTAGAAGTCTTCAAAAGTTTATCAGACCATAATACATTTGTCACTATTACCCAAAAAAAGTTTTTTGAGTAATCAATTCTCTAGATAGTCCATTAGACTACTCAACAGGTATAGTGAACCTGTTACTATTTTCTTCTTATTTCTTACATTAGATAGTATTATAGTATTACTTTCGGCAGTTGTCACCTTTTTTACTTCATGGTGGCAATATTTCATTAATTGCTCGCCGGTGGCCGCTTGAGGATGTGGAAACGTCAGGAATGTGAATGATGCCGCAACTTGGATGAGCTCATTCAGCGTTTTCTCAATGTCTTTCCCTTTTAGCATCCCAATAATGAAGTCCACTTTCTCCCCCGGGAACTCCGAACGAATTGTGGCTGCTAACGCCTTTGCAGCTGCAGGATTATGTGCCCCATCCACGAAGACCCCTGGTGATATTTCCTGGAAACGATGTGCGAGTTGCGTGATAGCAACTGCCCAAGAGACCGCTTCTTCAGCAAGCTGAATGCCAGCCACTAGAAGTGATTGAATCGCAACCGCGGCATTTACACCTTGGTGCAGCCCTTTCATTTTTCGTCCAGCCAACTGGAACGTTTCAGTTCCGTTAAACAAATCATCCTTCATATCAAAACGCTCACCGTACATAAAAAGGGCGCTACCTTGCTGACTTGAAATAGTACGGACAACTTTGAGTGCTTCCTCTTCAAGTAACAGCCCTGTTACAACAGGAATTCCCTTTTTTATAATGCCTCCCTTATGCCTTGCCACTTCCGCAACAGTCGTCCCTAGAAACGCAGTATGATCAAGTGCTATTGAAGTAATAACCGAAACAAGTGGTGTCACGACATTCGTACTGTCTAGCAGTCCACCCATTCCTGTTTCTAGTAAAACATAATCGGGCGCAAGTCGTCTAAACGTTGTAAATGCTGCTACAGTTAGCAATTCAAAATCTGTCAGGAACCCGCTCAATCCTGCTTCCTTCATCGCCTGAAATGATTTATCTAATTCCTCTTCCGTTATCACTTCCCCATTAATACGTATTTGATCATGTATGTCAATAATTGCTGGCGACGAAAAAACACCTGTCGACAATCCATGCTCTTTCAAAATTGCTTCCATAAATGCAATCGTAGAACCTTTCCCATTCGTCCCTGTTACATGGATAACTTGCAATTGTTTTTCGGGACTACCCATTTTTACAAGCGCTTCCTGCACTGCCTCAAGACCAGGCTTAATAGAGTCATCACTATCAATTCCCCATCGTTTTTTATATACATTCATTTTTGGAATCAAAACTATCCCTCCGTATGTTAGAATCTAGTTAGAAAAAGTATATCATTCCCGGAGGGTTCCTAATGCAAAGTTGTTGGGTTATTTATAATGGAAGTTTAACAAGCGATAAATTTAAGGATCAAGCTGAACTGATGAAAGAAGCTGCGGAACGCGCGGGTGTTTGCACTGAACTCAAGAAGAACTATGAAGTGATGATGAATTTGGATACGGTTTTAGAGAATCGTCCCGATTTTGTTATCTTTCTAGATAAAGATATTCTACTCGCTAATTTCTTGAAAAACTCAGGAATTCCTGTTTTCAACGATCCCGATGTCATTGAAACATGTGATAATAAAGCCATACAATATCTCGAACTTTCGAAGCAGGGCATTGCGATGCCCGAAACAATTATTGCACCGAAAGTGTATCCGTATTTCACAATCAAAGATTCAGGTTACTATGAACAAGTATTGGAACGTCTAGGACTGCCAATGGTCATTAAAGAAGGTCATGGTTCATTCGGCATGAAAGTGTATTTGATTGAAACAGAAGAGCAATTTTATGAAAAGACGGATGAATTGGGCGGTATCGACTATGTATTTCAGAAATTCATCGCAACAAGCAGAGGTCGTGATATTCGGGTGAACATCGTCGGGGACGAGATTGTAGCAGCAATGCACCGTCACTCTGAAACTGATTTCCGGGCGAATATAACGAATGGCGGTGTGGCAACAGTAATCGAACTAACAGACCAACAGAAAGCGTTAGCGATACAAGCTGCCCACGCAGTCGGTGCAGAGTTTGCCGGTGTCGACTTATTGTTCGGTGACAACGAAGAACCCCTCGTCTGTGAGGTCAATGCGGCCGCCCATATCCGTAATATTTACAATGTGACCGGTATCAATGTCGCGGATGCGATGATTTCCTATATTTTGAGGAAGCTAGGTTGAAGGGCTATGTTTATTATTCAAAGGCAGAATCAGTTAGAAATCATGCGTTTATTGATGTTTTGATAATCGAATCTGAGAAAATTGGAATTGAACTGCAATTGCTAGTTGAAGATGAAAAACCAAATTCAGATGCAGATTTCATTCTTTTTAGAGATCGCAATCCTGAACGCGCTGCTACATTTGAACTTAAAGGTTTCCGTGTATTTAACCGAGCAGAAGTAAACCGAATTGCGAACGATAAATTGCGGACATTTGAACTAGCTACCCTGCTCGGCGTTCCAGCTGTGCCTACGCGAAGAATTCGTTCTATCGAAGAAATTAATTCGTATCCTTGCGTGTTGAAAACGGTCGATGGCCATGGTGGGAATGAAGTTTTTCTTTGTACATCAACTGCGGACGCAAAGTTGTTTTTCACCAAATTCCACGACCGAAAACTAATTGTCCAACCCTTCATCGAATCCGGCGCCCGAGATATACGCGTATTTATGATTGGCAATGACGTTGTCGGAGCCGTAAAACGCACTGGCCACGGGACATTCAAATCAAACTACACACTTGGTGGCTCCGTCGAAAAATACATACTTTCTAGCTGGCAGGAAAAAGATGCGAAAACTATTTCCCGAGCAATAAAAAGCGATTATGTGGGGATTGATTTTTTGTTGTTGCCTGATGGGAGATGGCTGTTGAATGAGATTGAGGATCCTGTTGGGGCACGATCGCTGTATACAACGCATGATTTTTCTGTGGCTGAAAAGTTGATGATGTATATCAAGAGGAAGCTTTCCGGAGAATAGTTAGTGGCAAGTATTTTTGAGTAACCCAAGACTAACAACTTGAGTAAACGTGGAAAAGATCAGTCATCTGCATAGATGTCTGATCTTCTTTTATAATCTTAATTGTGTAGTGATATTGCTAATGGCATCCGAGTGCGTGTCACCATTTCGCCCCGACAACGTTCTTCATGTTTCCATAATACAACAACCAGTAACTAAGAAAACGGTGACAGACACTCGTGAATCAAAACTCAATGAATTGTGTCTGAATTGAGTGAGTGTCACCAGGGATTAGGCACCAGATATTTATATTATTCTTCTTTAATACTTGATTTTATAGTTACTTTTACACCTTTTGCTGCCGAACCATTTTCATCATTTCCTTCACCCAAATTATTATCAACCATTAATGGAATATTATTTCCAAATATTTCATTCAAACTTTTCAAATTTATAGTATTACCACCTTTAGGTAAACTAATCTCATTTTTGGATATAATTACACCATTAAAAACTCCATCTCCTGAATACTCAACTTTTCCATTAGGGGCAATTAACGCTCCCGTAAATCCATTACCTCCTCTTAATATTATATCTCCCTTACTTACAATAACTACTTGCCCTGTTATACTTTGATTATTAGTATTTATATAATTATTAACCAACATTTTTGCATTAGGAGGAATGGTTCCTGTCTCGTTACCTTTAACTACATATCCATTATTTATATACCAACGGTCTTCTTTTAAATCAAAATCAACCATTGGTATTGTAAAACTATCTACGCTATTCACCTTTATAACTTTACTTAATAAAGACTGATTATAATTTGATGGAGTTATTAAATTACCAGTATAATATATATTTTTTTTAATTTCTGGAGTCCACCCTAATTCCAAATCACCATTTACATATACATCTCCATTGATGACAGCATCCTTTAATCTAAATTTACCATTTACTCTTATATCACCATATACATTCCTTCTTCCTTCCCAAAAATCTAAGTCCCCCTTCACATATATATGCCCTGGTTTTATTTCACTGCCAAAAGATGCTGAACCTCCATCTATTTTAACAGGTCCGTTAAAATACATATTTGTTATATTTAGTTTGGAACCTCCATTTAAACCATGCGTTTCTATTCCATCCATAATGACGCTTCCTGATACTGCATTTACTGCTGTCCCATGAAAACTAAACTTTTTTGAATAAAACAATAAATTATCTATTATTTCATTATTCTTTGACCAATTTATTGATATGATAGCTTTAACTTTTCTTGTACTGTTTCCAATTATCCCCACTGAAGCAACTTTATATTCTCTTGGATTACCTGTATTTAATTCTTCTACATCTATCCGTGCATTAGTTTCTTTCCCATGGATATTTTCAAAAGTAGCTGAGGAAGGCTTGGATACAGCTATAATTCTCGCATTAAGCGCATTAAAAAACTCTGCTTCAGTTTTTGTAATATTATAGACTTCAGTTATAGTTTCTTCTATTTCCGCCATTTCCACCGTCAAACCTGCCTCGGCAATATAAAAAACTGACTGATCATCCCGCTCCCCCTCGGATAATTTCACAAAATTCGACGTTATCATTAGAACGCTTACTCCAAGAACGGATAATACAACAAGCACCATTAATACAGCAACAAGAGTAAATCCGAGTTCGTTTTTATTAATAGGTTCATTTTTTTGCCAATTACTTAATCTCAACGATTACACCTTCTCTTAAGTAAATTTCCGTTTCAATAGACTCATTTTTCCCATTTTGCTCTAAACTATTAATTTTTATCTTAAGTTTACGCTTATTATCATCAGCTGGAATGATCATAAATTCCGAGATTCCTAAAACAAAAGGGCTTGTGTTTTTCAAAATTGCATCATTTCGCAATTCAAATACAGTTTCGTTTGTATCATTTAACGTTAACGTTAATATATTATCTTTCAACATCACTTTTTCTGCTTTCCGAATCTCCTTCGTAATCACCTTCGCTGCATAAGTAACATCAAATAAATGCCTTGATTTTTCTGATTGGCTTTTATATTGTTTCTGTCCAAATAAATGAACATTTGAAATTAATAACATAATAATCGAGCCAATTATTATAACTGCAAGGATCTCAATTAAGGTAAGTCCTCTTTCATTATTTAAATACTTTTTCATATTTAATCAGCCCTCCAAACTACTACATTTTCCATCTGGGCTTGAAGGTTATCATCAGGTATACCACGCACTTCTACTAATACACGATCCATGTTACCTTTTTTATTTTGTAATTTAATTTTTATTAAAATACCAGAATTGTATTCTTTTCCAAATACAATCCAACCATTTTCAACTAATCCATTTGTATAACCTAAACCTTTAATAGTCGCTTCTTTTGCACCATTTTTAGTAGTTGTACTTAGCGCATACATATTTTCCATCTCAGTCTGTGCAATATAAGTCGCATCAATAATATGCTCAGATGCCTTATTTACCTTAGCTGACTGTATAAACATCATTAAGAAGGTTGTTAGTAAGAGGGTTAAAATAACGAAAGAGGCAAGCACTTCAACAAGTGATAGCCCATTTTCCCCCAAAGCCTTTTTAAGTTTAAACTTCTCCATGTCTACCATCCTTTTCATTCGTGCTATTTATATTGAACATATGGATACTTGTAAAAATTGAGCGAAGGCGCTTAACAGATGTAGCCGAAGCGTATTCTAAAGAAATATTTACTTCGCCTTATATAGTTACTAATCCCTATTTTTATACTATATTATTAAACCTTCATAGACTGATATAAATCTATATTACCATATTCTATAATTCATAATCAAAACTGAATTAACAATAATTCAAGTTACTAGCCTCTTAGCAACTTGATGAACAATTTATCAAATGAAAAGACCTCGTCGCATATTCGCGACAAGGTCTCTTCGTTTTAAAATCAGATTTCCTTCAATTCCTGCATACGACGCTCTACTGCCGCGTATTTTTCTAGATAGTCACTTTCTTTAGCTCGCTCTTCAGCAACTACTGCTTCAGGAGCTTTTGACATGAAGCGTTCGTTGGAAAGTTTGCCTTGAACGCGTTTTACTTCGCCTTGCCATTTCGCAAGTTCTTTTGTCAGACGTGCGAGCTCTTCGTCAATGTTCAAAAGACCTTCAAGTGGTAAGAACAGTTCTGCTCCTGTAACGACAGCTGACATCGATTTGCCTGGTGCTGTGATGTTGTTGCCTAGCGTTAATGTCTCAGGGTTACAGAATCGTTCGATGTAGCTGCGATTTGCTTCCAACACGGCTACAGTTGCATCGTCTTTAGCTGAAATAAAGAGTGGTACTTTTTTGCTTAATGGTGTATTTACTTCTGCACGGATATTACGTACTGCGCGGATGATATCCATCAGCAGTTTCATATCTGTTGCACGCGTTTTATCAGTAAGATCAGGATCTGCAACCGGCCATGCAGCGATTGTGATTGACTCGCCTTCATGCGGTAGGTTCTGCCAGATTTCTTCTGTAATAAACGGCATGAATGGGTGTAATAGACGCATTGTATTATCAAGTACGTATGCCAGTACTGAGCGTGTCATTTTCTTCGCTGTTTCATCTTCACCGTATAATGGCAGTTTCGCCATTTCGATGTACCAGTCACAGAAATCATCCCAGATGAAGTTATAAAGTGCACGGCCGACTTCACCGAACTCATAACGATCTGCAAGTTTCGTCACTTGGTCGATTGTTTCATTCAACCTTGTCAGAATCCATGCATCTGCAACGGATTTTTCACCAGTCAAATCTATTTCTTCGTAAGTCATGCCATCCATGTTCATAAGTGCGAAACGGGATGCATTCCAGATTTTATTGGCAAAGTTCCAGATGGCTTCAACTTTTTCAGTTGAGTAGCGAAGGTCCTGCCCTGGCGATGAACCGGTTGACAAGAAGTAGCGCAGTGCATCCGCTCCGTATTTTTCAATAACATCCATTGGGTCGACGCCGTTACCAAGTGATTTAGACATTTTACGACCATCTTCTGCACGTACGAGTCCGTGAATTAAGACGTCTTTAAATGGACGCTGTTCTGTAAATTCGATGCCTTGGAAGATCATCCGTGATACCCAGAAGAAAATGATGTCATAGCCCGTTACGAGTGCATCTGTTGGGTAATAACGTTTAAATTCTTCATTGTCGAGATCCGGCCAGCCCATTGTTGAGAACGGCCAAAGCGCAGATGAGAACCATGTATCAAGAACGTCATTGTCCTGGCTCCAGTTTTCACTGTCAGCAGGCGCTTCATGACCGACATGTATTTCGCCCGTTTCGTTGTGGTACCAAGCTGGGATGCGGTGGCCCCACCAAAGTTGACGCGAGATACACCAGTCATGGACATTTTCCATCCATGTTAAATACGTTTTTTCGAAACGGTCCGGGACAAAGTTTACTTTGTCTTCTGCTTCTTGTAATTTAATCGCTTCATTAGCAAGTGGCTGCATTTTAACGAACCATTGTGTTGATAAATACGGTTCAACGACAGCACCACTGCGTTCAGAGTGACCGACAGAATGATTATGTTCTTCAATGTTGAATAGAACAGCCATCTCCTGCAAGTCTTTAACGATTTCTTTACGGCATTCGAAGCGATCCATTCCTTCGTATTTACCAGCAAGCTTATTCATTGAACCGTCTTCATTCATCACAAGAACACGTGGAAGATTGTGACGGTTACCGATTTCAAAGTCATTCGGGTCATGTGCAGGTGTAATTTTCACGGCACCACTTCCAAATTCCATGTCGACATAATCGTCTGCAATAATCGGGATTTCACGGCCGACAATCGGTAATTTAACCGTTTTGCCGATTAAATGCTTGTAGCGCTCATCTTCAGGATGGACTGCAACCGCAGTGTCCCCAAGCATTGTTTCAGGTCGAGTTGTCGCAATTTCGATACTGCCCGTTCCGTCTGCTAGTGGGTAACGCATATGATAGAAAGCACCCTGTATGTCTTTATGGATAACTTCGATATCGGATATAGCTGTTTTCGTTGCCGGATCCCAGTTGATAATATATTCGCCACGGTAGATAAGCCCTTTGTTGTAGAGTTTAACGAAAACTTCCTGTACTGCTTTCGAAAGTCCTTCATCCAGGGTAAATCGTTCACGTGTATAATCAAGACCCAAACCAAGTTTCGCCCATTGCGCACGAATATGTCCTGCGTACTCGTCTTTCCATTTCCATGTTTCTTCAACGAATTTTTCGCGGCCTAAATCATAACGTGTCGTTCCTTCTTCACGAAGTTTTGCTTCAACACGAGCCTGTGTCGCGATTCCCGCATGATCCATTCCTGGAAGCCATAGTGCATCATAGCCTTGCATACGTTTCATACGCGTCATGATGTCTTGTAAGGTTGTATCCCATGCATGGCCTAGGTGAAGTTTACCTGTGACGTTCGGCGGTGGAATAACAATTGTATAGGGCGTTTTATCGCTTTCTGGTTGCGCTTCAAAGTACTTCCCTTTCAGCCACCATTCGTAACGACCTGCTTCAATTGTCTGTGGATCATATTTCGTCGGCATCGACGTGTTGTTTTCAGTTGACATGTTATTTCCTCCTTTATTTTTGGGTACAAAAAAACTCCTATCGCCTTAAAGGACGAAGGAGCTGTTCGCGGTACCACCTTTATTCGTGCACACAAAAGAGCTGTGCACCTCAAACTTCGATAACGGCTTCAAACCGGCTTCCGCTACTACGCTCAAAAATGTTTTTCTTTTTGAACACACTTTCACGGAAACTGCTCATGGGTTACATTCGGTAAATAATCGACAGGTCCTTTCAGCACTCGAACCCTCTCTTTAGTCTAATCCATTCACGTACTATCCCAATCATCGCATCCATATGCAATTGCAATAATTGTAACGGAATAACCGGTTGCTCGTCAAGTATATAACGAAAGGATTGTGTTATGCGTAGAGGATATAACCCTTACCTACTTCCTCCTTGGCTTCGAAGATGTCGATTTTACTGTAAAGGAATCATTATCCCTATTTGCCTTTTTCAGTTGGTACGATTATTGATCATACCGACGACAGGCGACTTTCTATTGTTCTGTTTCCTGTGTGGTTTAGCTTTCGTTCTTTACAAAAACATCATTTGAACGGTAGGCTGTCGTCGATATGCCATCCGTAAGCTCCGCAATGAACGACAGCACTTCGTCCATCTCGTCTAACGGAGTGCTGTCAATTGCTGCTACAATCGGCGCTGCAACCGCGACCGCTACTTGCACTTCCTCAGACTCTTCCACTATTGCAACCGCTTCTGTGTACGTACATTCTACATTCCAGACAACTCCATAAGTACCTTGTCCGTCTGATTTACCTGTTGCTTGCGTTGTTACAATCTCCAATGGGCTCTCTGCTACTGAAGGCAAGTCAATATTAAGCGGTACCGCGTATTCAAAATAACCGTCTTTGCCATCCACTTCGACATCGTCAATGAGGATAAATGAATCGTCCCATTCCTCCGCCCTTAGCCCTTCACCGAATTCGACATTCGCCGCAATATGATAAATGCCTGTCAACCGGACTGAGTCTTCTGTACGCTCTTCAGTATACCTTGGCGTCACTGTGACTGACTGTACACCAGTCGGTACACCAGCATGTTCTGGGAAATAGAAACTTTCCTCCATTGACCACTGTTTTTTCTCCATACCTGTTCCCTCCTTCTATTCCTTCACAAACAATTGTATGCGCGGCATGGTTACAATAGAAGATTAAATAGATCGAACGCAAATATCCTCCGACCAGTAAACTAGTCGGAGGATATTGTCTTTATTATTAAAAAAAACCACTTCTGTTGATTAACCATTTTCTTGCATAAAGAACAGGTAAGAAAGGCTTGAAAAACCCCATTTTCACTGAATCATTTCCGGTCCGCTTTTGACGAACTATTCATGACAACTTTACCGAGGAGCAAGTGTGGCTAGAAATGACTTCGTCATTCCTAGCCACACCCTTTTCAGTAATCCTGTTACGAATAGTTGCCTGTCGCGTTCCTACAACGTTCAAGTGAAAAATACAGCTACTTTAGAAAAAAGAATAGATGACTTTTTATATAGGTTATAAGTGCCCGAAGATACAATTTCGGGCACTCTAGCACTTTGTACAATGTGTTCCTTGCTTACTATTAGTAAAGAGTATGCACCTTATCATGCGATGGACTATAAGAAAGTGACTCTTCCTTAACTAAAAAAGACAAGTCTATGGAGAAGGCTTCAGTCGCCAAAATTGTATTTTTGGCGGCTACTATCCAGATAAGAAGCCCCGCTATTCTTTCGTCCCGAAAAGTTTTAGCACTTCGTGTACTTATGCATTTGGATAGCGATAGATGAATAAGCACCATACGATTATCGGAAAAAATGTGCAGGAATGCGACGGAGTCGCATTCCTACACATCAAGACATTTCGGTAATCGTATAGAGGTCGTTCAATCTAAAGCAATCCAGAGGTAACTGTACACGAAGGGCATAGTGTTTGATTCAGTTATTTACTGGTTGTTTTTGGTTAATCAACACATGTGAAAACAAACACAACTATCGAATTCGCATTTGAATTGACTAAGCTTTTTTTACGCACGAAGTTTAGCAAACACCGTATGGAACGCTTCAATTGTCTTCTCAATATGCGCTTCTGTATGCGCAGTTGATAGGAACATGCCTTCAAACTGAGATGGTGGAAGGAATATACCCTCTTCAGCCATTAAGCGATAGTAATCAGCAAATAATTCAAGGTCAGCCGTTTTCGCTTTGTCGTAATTCGACACTTTTTCGTTGGTGAAGAAAAAGCCGATCATCGAGCCTGCACGGTTTACCGTGTGCGGGATATCAAACTTTTCAGCCGCCGAACGGAAACCGGCTTCTAGCTGATCACCAAGTTTAATGAAGTGTTCATAAGATGCAGGCGTTAGTTTTTTCAACGTTTCAATACCTGCAGTCATCGCCAGTGGATTACCTGATAAAGTTCCTGCCTGATAAATCGTTCCTGCAGGAGCCATGTTTTCCATAATTTCACGTTTCCCTCCATATGCACCAACTGGAAGGCCGCCGCCAATTACTTTTCCGAGACATGTAATATCCGGCGTCACACCGTAATAACCTTGTGCGCAATTATAGCCAACACGGAAGCCCGTCATTACTTCATCAAAAATAAGAAGCGTGCCGTTTTTCTCTGTCAACTCACGCAATCCTTCAAGGAAACCTGGTTCAGGTGGGACAACACCCATATTACCCGCGACAGGCTCAACAATAATTGCCGCTAAGTCGTCACCAAATTCTTGAATTGCGACTTTAATGCTTTCTAAATCGTTATAAGGAACAGTGATTGTGTTTTTCGCAACCGATTCAGGCACACCTGGGCTATCTGGTAGGCCAAGTGTCGCAACGCCAGAACCCGCTTTAATGAGCAGTGAGTCAGCGTGACCGTGGTAACAGCCTTCAAATTTCAAAATCTTATTGCGACCAGTATATCCGCGCGCCAAACGTAGTGCGCTCATCGTTGCTTCCGTACCGGATGACACCATACGAATCATTTCAATTGAAGGAACGCGTTCAATAACAAGTTTCGCAAGTTCATTTTCCGCTAACGTTGGTGCACCAAAGCTTGCTCCAGTTTCTGCAACGCGCTTAATGCCTTCAACTACGTCTTGATCAGAATGACCGAGAATAAGCGGACCCCAAGATAGTACATAATCGATATATTCATTGCCATCGATGTCTGTAAGAATAGCGCCTTTTCCGCTCTTCATGAAAATCGGGTCCATATTGACAGATTTGAATGCACGAACAGGAGAGTTAACTCCTCCTGGCATAAGATTTACCGCTTCAGCAAATGCTTGTTTCGACTTTTCATAATTTCTACCCAATTATTTCTCCTCCAGCCAGCGTGCCGCATCTTTCGCATGGTACGTCATAACGAGATCCGCACCCGCACGCTTCATACTTGTCAACGTTTCAAGAACGATTGCTTTTTCATCAATCCAACCATTTTGCGCTGCTGCTTTAACCATTGCATACTCGCCGCTCACATTGTATGCAACTACTGGCAATGTAAAATTGTCTTTGACATCACGCATGATATCGAGATACGAAAGCGCCGGTTTAACGATTAGGAAGTCAGCACCTTCTGCAACATCTGATTCCGCTTCACGCATTGCTTCTATGCGGTTTGCTGGATCCATCTGATACGTTTTGCGATCGCCTGATTGAGGAGTAGATTCCGCAGCGTCACGGAATGGTCCGTAATAAGCGGATGCATATTTCACTGCATATGACATAATCGGGATATGCTCAAAACCAGTTGCGTCTAACCCTTGGCGAATAGCTGCTACAAAACCGTCCATCATATTCGACGGCGCAATGATGTCCGCGCCTGCCTTCGCCTGGCTTACTGCAGTACGCGTCAACAGTTCCAATGATGGGTCGTTTAATACGTTACCGTCTTCTAGAACACCGCAATGTCCGTGATCTGTATATTGGCACAGGCAAGTATCCGCAATGACGACAAGTTCAGGATAACGTTCTTTCGCTAAACGAGTGGCTTTTTGGACAATCCCTTGATCAGAATAAGCTTCCGACCCCAATTCGTCCTTAGTTGCCGGAAGACCAAATAAAATAATTGATGGAATTCCAAGTGACACAACTTCATCGAGTTCAATTGTAAAATGGTCGAGTGATTTCTGGAACACACCCGGCATAGAAGCGATTGGATTATTGATGTCTTCCCCATCTATAACAAAAATCGGATAGATGAAGTCCTCTTTCCTCAGAACAGTTTCTCTCACCATAGAACGCAATGTAGTTGATGTGCGCAAACGTCTGTTGCGTCTGAATTGTAAAGTATCCAAAATTACCCTTCCTTTCGCCCCGCCAATTTCTCGACGAGATCCATAAGTGTGTATGTATCGGGTCTAACATGAACGACCGCACCAACTTCTAGCAATGCTTTTTCCGTCACATGTCCGATAGCCCCGATTGTAAAGCCGTTCCAACCTGTCCGCGGAGCCACTTCTTCAGCAAAAACTTCAACCGCCGAAGGACTTGCGAATAAAACGCTCAAATGCTGTTGTTGTTGCAATAAATCTACTAGTGAATCGATGGAATCATTTGCACGCTCTGTCGCATAAACTGTCCATTCATCCACTTCAAAAGGAATTTCCTCTTTGATGGTGACGCCTGCAATTGATCCGCGTAGAAAAAGAATACGTCGAATATCTGTTTCAGCAGGATTAAATTCCTTTACGAATGTATCTGCACTGAACACGGTTGGGATGAAATCGACTGTAAAACCAATTTTTTCAAGCGCTTCTGCAGTTCGAGTGCCTACGGCTGCTATTTTCGCTGGAATTGATTCCGAAGAAACACCATGACGATTGAGTTTTGCACCAAACGCCGCAACCGCACTTTGACTTGTGAATATTAACCAATCATACATCGGACAAGCGGTCAAACGAAGTTCATCTGTCTGTTCCACTAACTCCGCCACTTGGATAAGCGGCAATGAAACAGGCGTCCCTCCGTAGCGCTTTACCAATTCAAAGACATCTTTAGACTTCGGAGTCCCTGTAAAGATGACCGTTTCAGCTAACAGCGGTTGACGATCACGCATCCATATCCGCCTTCACTTTCTCAATCACTTCTGAAGCCCCTTCGGCACGCAATATTTTTGCAACTTCCATACCCGCTTCAACGGGATCCGTGCTTGAGAAAGTCTTTTTAAACACTTGTGTTGCGTCTGGAGAAGCAATATAGCCCGTCAATTCGACTTCGCTACCGTTATATTGCGCAAATCCGGCAATCGGAAC
This sequence comes from Sporosarcina sp. FSL K6-1540, assembly GCF_038620285.1. Lineage (NCBI taxonomy): Bacteria > Bacillati > Bacillota > Bacilli > Caryophanales > Caryophanaceae > Sporosarcina > Sporosarcina sp. FSL K6-1540. The sequence goes on along the minus strand of NZ_CP152018.1, from coordinate 3,407,701 downwards.
TTGGCACGAACCATCCATTTCAGTTAGGAAAGTACGCTCTGCTTCAACTTCTTTCCATGTTTTTTCATCCGTTAATTTCGCAAGTTCTGCAAGTAACTCTTTATCATCAAAACGGCATTCAATTGCTAGTGCCCCTTGTCCTACTGCTGGAATACAATCTTCAACGGACATATATTCCGTAGTCACATCCGCGCTCCAGCCCATTCGCTTCATGCCGGCAGCCGCAAGAAGAATCGCATCGTATTCACCGTCAACCATTTTTTTCAGACGTGTATCGATATTGCCACGAATCCATTGGATGTCAAGATCGGGACGCAGAAGCAGTAATTGTGAACTACGACGTAAACTAGACGTTCCAACTTTAGCACCTACTGGTAAGTCCATGAATTTCACATGACCATTCGAAATGAATGCATCGCGCGCATCTTCACGCGGAGGAATACAACCGATAACAAGTCCTTCTGGAAGAACAGCTGGCATGTCTTTCATGCTATGTACTGCGAAATCGATTTCTTTATCAAATAATGCCTGCTCAATCTCTTTCACGAAAAGCCCTTTACCGCCAACTTTCGATAGCATTACATCTAGGATTTGATCTCCTTTTGTAACGATTTCTTTCACTTCGAATTCAAATGGAGCACCGGCAGCTTTCATCTGGTCTATAAACCAGTTTGTTTGTGTCAATGCAAGTTTACTTCTTCTTGAACCTACGATTATTTTTCTCATATTAATTAATCCAACCTTTCTTAATCGAATACACCTTGGCGTATTTGTGTTCAGATTTTTTCGAGTTTGCTTGATAATAAATCCCCAAAAAATCTGTAGCATCCGCCAGAGGCTTTAACTTAATACAGCCGGGGTTTGAAACCAAGCTGTATTAAGTTATAACCAAAAATGGAACCCGGATAACTTACTTCCAAGAAAAAAATTGATGATAACAAAAAGGAATGCAAATACGTTCGCCCATGCAAAGTCGTTTCCTGTTAGCTTGCCACTTCGCTTCAAGAATAATACAGAACCGTAAATGGCAAGAAGGATAAATGAACCAATAATCTTCATATCAAAAAAGGACCATACATCGAGTGCAACTATCGCCCACTGCATGCCGAGAATTAAACTGACGAGCAGAAACGGAATACCTGTATAAAGAGACGCCTTCATGCCTATCTCTGTTTGATGAAGAGAAGGAAGCCTATTAAATTGTTTTGACCATTTCTTCTTCTTTAAAACTTTATAAACAAGAAGATAGAGTATCGAAAAAACGAATGACATCGCAAACGCTGCATAAGACAAAATCGCGAATGTAATATGGATGAATAGCAGCTCTGAAATAAGCGCTTCCCCTATCGGCGACTGTTCAATTTGTTCAGGTCCAAATGTATGAATTGTCATAAATATGAATCCAATCACATTTAAGAAAAAGACGGCGTGACCAACTTTGTAAAACAGATGCATGACAATTGATAAAGTAATCAACAACCAAGCGTAAAAGTAAATCCCCTCAAAAAGAGTGAGTACAGGGAACCTTTGCCATTCGATTATATACATCACAAGAAAGAATGTTTGTAGAAAGTAGACGACGGTTAAAATCCAAAAAGCGCTTCGGTGTGCAAACGTATCCTTATTCAAGTAATCTATAAAATAAAAAACAAGGCTTACTGCATAGAGTACGACCATTACTTCATGCAGTCTCGCCATCATCATTTCAGCCATGATAACCTCTCTGCCTTTCCGAACTAATAGGGGCGTTTCTGCATCTATAGTGTATCACACTGATGCGGAAACGCCCCTTTGACAAACGTTCAAAATGTCAAATCCGGTTGTGCCGTCGCATGTCTTTCAGCTCTGACTTTTAACCGTTGTTTCGCCTGTTTTGCAAGCGTTTCTTTCTCATTTACTACATCTTCATCAATACCGAATATTTGCTGGAACAATTCCAGCTTTTCGGATGCTTTCGGATCCATTGACAGCTCTTTCGCCTGTAGAATAGGATCTTTCAATAATTGATTAACGATAGATTTCGTATGCTTGCTTAATACTTTCTTTTCACGTTCAGTTAAATTTGGCATTTTGTTTTCAATACTCGCCATTGTCTCCGATTGGATGCGATTCGCTTTTTGACGAAGTGCCGATATAATCGGAACCACTCCAAGTGTAGCAACCCATTCTTTAAATACGACAAGTTCCTGCTCAATCATAAGGCCAATTTCTTCGGCTGCTCGCTTTCTTTCCGCGAGATTCGCTTCCACAATTCCTTGTAAATCATCGATATCGTAAAGGAAAACATTTGGAAGATCGCCGATACGTGGATCCAGATCCCGCGGTACTGCGATATCTACCATAAATATTGGTCTTCCTTTACGCAACCGACCTACTAACTGCATAAGTTCAAAATCGATAACGAAGTCGTTTGCACCTGTTGAACTAATCAGTACATCTGCTTCAAGAAGTGTACATTGCAGTTCTTGCATCGACTTCGCAACACCTCCGAATTTATCGGCAAGGACTTCCGCTTTCGACAGTGTCCTGTTAACAACAGTCACTTTGCTTGCACCGCTTCCGTGCAAGTTCTTAACGGCAAGTTCACCCATTTCGCCTGCTCCAAGAATGGCCACATGCTTTTGGTCCAATGTACCGAAGATCTTTTTACCGAGTTCTACAGCAGCATAGGAAACTGAGACAGCGTTATCGCCAATTGCAGTTTCAGTGTGTGCTTTTTTCGCAAGCGTTACGGCTTGTTTAAATAGCTCATTGAAAACAGTACCTGTTGTACCAATTGTTTGGCCTTCAAGGAAACTGTCCCTCACTTGACCTAAAATCTGTGTCTCACCAAGTACCATAGAATCGATGCCTGCCGATACGCGCATCAGATGCTCAATCGCACCATCATTTTCCATGATAATTAAATGAGAAGAGAAAGACTCAAGTGGCAAATCGAACCACTCAGCCAAGAAATTCTTCACGTAATAACGACCCGTATGCAACTGATCAACAACTGCATAAATTTCAGTTCGATTACAAGTTGATATAATAATATTTTCTAATATACTTTTTTGCTGTTGCAATGTTTGCATCGCCTGCGGCAGTTCTGTTTCAATAAAAGATAATTTCTCTCTTATTTCAACAGGTGCTGTCCGGTGATTGACACCGATTACGATTGTATGCATCAGGTGTTCACACCTCTCACGTTCTATTTCACGCTTCCCATTATACCATATAGTTATCACTTTTCTTGTTGGAAATTGTGAACAACCTATGACTACGAACGGTTAAACGTAACTATTTATAATGATTATAATCTAATCCTAACAGCCTTCGATTTCACATGCAATTAATGTGCAATCCTAAATCAAATTTATTGGAACTGCATTACCGATTACTAATACTATACGACAGATTGGCTAAACTATACGACTGGATAAGAAAACTGAAGAACAAATTATTATAGTATACGACTGAATTACTAAACTGTGCGCCAGCACACTATAAAAAAACGGAAAACGATGTATATCTCGTCTTCCGGATTTTCCAATTCTACAATTACATTCTGCTTTCAATCTCTTTCCATGCTTCGTCCATTCCGATTCCCTTTTCAGATGAAAAGACAATTAATGCATCGTATGGTCGCATTGCAAGCGTTTCACGAACGACTTTTTTATGCTTTTCCCATTTCCCTTTTGGAATCTTGTCCGCTTTCGTCGCAATGATGATTGCAGGCATATTATTCTCTACAAGGAAATCGTACATTGCACAATCATCAGCACTTGGAGCGTGGCGTAAATCTACAATTTGAATGACAGCTCGAAGTGGCTCCCGTTCAGTCATATATTGTTGAATGAATTTCCCCCATGTTTCACGAGAAGACTTGGATACTTTTGCATACCCGTATCCCGGTACATCGACGAAAAATAATTGCTCTTCAATTTTATAAAAGTTTAATGTTTGTGTCTTACCTGGCTTCGAAGAAGTTCGAGCAAGGCTTTTTCTACCAATCATCTTGTTTATGAAAGATGATTTACCGACGTTCGACCGGCCTGCTAACGCAAATTCCGGATACCCTTCCGCCGGATATTGTTCGGGGCGTACAGCACTCATTATCATTTCTACGTTATGGACTTTCATTTGGAAGTCTCCTCCAATGCAATTTCGAGGACCTCTTCTGCGTCAGAAACGAGTTTAAATGTCAGTTCCTCTCGGACGCTTTCTGGAATATCTTCGATGTCGCGCTCATTTTCTTTTGGCAAGATAATCGTCGTCAAGCCAGCTCGATGGGCACTTAATGTTTTTTCTTTCACGCCACCAATCGGTAAAACTCTACCGCGCAGTGTAATTTCACCAGTCATCCCGACCTCACGGCGTACTGGCCGTGAAGTCAATGCAGAGACCAGTGATGTAGCAATCGTCACACCGGCTGAAGGACCATCTTTAGGGATCGCACCTTCAGGTACATGGATATGAATATCACACTTTTCATGGAAATCTGGATCAATACCGAATTCCACCGTTTTCGAACGCACGTAGGACAATGCAGTTTGGGCAGACTCTTTCATAACATCTCCAAGTTTACCCGTCAGTATAAGTTTACCTTTTCCTGGCGATAAAGAAACCTCAATCTGCAATGTATCTCCACCAACTTGCGTATAAGCAAGTCCTGTCGCGACGCCTATTTGATTCACTGTCTCCGCCTGTCCATACCTGTATTTCTTTTTACCAATAAGAGATTCAAGTGTTTTAGAACTAACCGTTATACTTTTCTTCTCTCCCGTGACAATCAGTTTCGCAGCTTTACGGCAAATACCAGCAATTTGTCGTTCTAGGCCACGTACACCTGCCTCGCGTGTATAATACCTTACAATGTCCTGAATCGCAGGATCATTGATACGAACCTGCGATTTTGTCAGTCCGTGCTCTTTCAACTGTTTCGGGATCAAGTGATTTTTCGCAATAGCGTGCTTCTCAATTTCTGTGTAACCGGCAATTGAAATGATTTCCATCCGGTCACGAAGTGGTCCCGGAATTGCACTTAAATCATTGGCAGTCGCAATGAACAAAACATTCGATAAGTTATAAGGCTCTTCGATGTAATGATCACTAAATTTATTGTTTTGTTCTGGGTCAAGCACCTCAAGCATCGCGGACGATGGATCCCCACGGAAGTCATTCGACATCTTATCGATTTCATCCAGTAAGAACACGGGGTTAATCTTGCCAGCTTTTTTCATACCTTGAATAATTCGCCCAGGCATTGCGCCCACATATGTCCGTCTATGACCACGAATTTCCGACTCGTCACGCACTCCGCCAAGTGAGATTCGAACAAACTTCCTACCTAGAGATTCTGCAATAGACCTAGCTAAAGACGTTTTTCCGACACCTGGTGGACCCGCAAGACAAAGGATTGGTCCCCGTAATGAATTCGTTAATTGACGAACTGCCAAATATTCAAGTATACGTTCTTTAACAGCTTCTAGTCCATCGTGGTCGCGATTTAAGATTTCTTCCGAGCGATTAATGTCAAGCTGATCTGTTGATGCATCGGACCATGGCAACGTAACGAGCCACTCGATATAATTACGGATGATTCCGCTTTCAGCTGCAGCAGATGGTAGTTTTTCATATCTGTCGAGTTCACGCAACGCGGCTTCTCTAACACCTGCCGGCATACCGGAACTCTCAATTTTTTCAGTCAAGTCTATTACTTCTAGACCTTTACCGTCTTTATCACCGAGTTCAGTCTGAATCGCCTTCATCTGCTCACGCAAATAAAACTCTTTTTGCGTTCGCTCCATGGCTTCCCTGACACGTTCATTAATTTTCTTTTCAAGGTTCAGCACTTCTTGCTCATTATAAAGTCTACTCATAAGCCATTCAAGGCGTTCATTGACATCTTTTATTTCAAGTACTTCTTGCTTTGCAACCAATTTCAGCGGTAAATGAGAAGCGACCGTATCTGCCAGTCTTCCCGGTTCTATAATTGAAGCGACTGAATCATATGTTTCTTCTGTCACTTTTTTCGAGATTTTTGAGTACTTTTTGAAATATGTAAGTAGCGTTCTCATTAGCGCTTCTGATTCAGCATCAATTTCCTCATCATCTGGATAACCAATTACTTTAACCACGGGATAAAGATCCGCTTCCTCATAATCCGACCATTCTGCACGTTCAATTCCTTCAATAAGTATACGATACGTCCCGTTTGGTAGTTGTGTCATCGATTTAACAAACGCCAATGTCCCTACTTTATACAGATCCTCCGGTTCCGGATTTTCTATACTTATATCTTTCTGCGTAGCAAGAAAAATAAGGTTATCCTGTGCGATTGCGTGTTCAATGGCAAATACGGAGCGCTCTCTTCCAACATCAATATGTAAAATCATCGTAGGGTATACGAGCAGCCCACGCAGCGGCAACAATGGTATATTGTTCAATTCATTAGTTAACATGCGGAAGTCACCTCCATTAATTATGTATATCCAACTTTTAGTTCAATCAAATATTTAAAAAAAGCTGACATCCGAAGAGCGCATTTTCACGCGCGTCATCGGAGTCAGCTTCATCCTTCAGGCGTTACGCCGAGTCTTTCTCATTATCCAGATGAACTCGGGTACCGTCCGCTGTTAAAAGAATTGGATTTGATTGCCCCAAGACGGAGTCTTTAGTAATGACACACTCAGTCACTTCTTCAAGTGAAGGCAGTTCATACATTACGTCGAGCATGATATTCTCAATGATTGAACGCAGACCACGAGCACCTGTTTTTCGTGTGATTGCCTCTTTTGCAATTTCAAGCAAGGCATCATCTTCGAATCGCAGTTCAACATTGTCCAGCCCAAACATTTTTTGGTATTGTTTTACAATCGCGTTTTTCGGAAGCGTCAAAATCTGATACAGCGTATCTTCGCTCAACTGCTCCAAACTTGCAAGAACAGGTAAACGACCTACGAACTCTGGTATCAGACCAAAACGTTGAAGATCTTCCGGAATCAGTTTAGCAAGGTAAGACTCCTCTTCAATAACCAAGTTCGGCTCAGCACCGAAACCAATTACTTTTTGTCCGATACGGCGTTTAATGATTTCTTCAATTCCGTCGAATGCTCCCCCAACAATAAAGAGAATATTCGTCGTGTCGATTTGGATAAATTCTTGATGTGGATGTTTACGTCCGCCTTGTGGTGGCACGCTCGCAACTGTCCCTTCAAGAATTTTAAGAAGTGCCTGTTGGACACCTTCACCTGACACGTCACGTGTAATGGACGCATTTTCGGATTTACGCGCGACTTTATCGATTTCATCAATATAGATGATCCCTTTTTCCGCACGATCTACATCATAATCTGCAGCCTGAATCAGTTTCAATAGAATATTTTCTACGTCTTCACCAACATATCCCGCTTCCGTCAAAGATGTAGCATCTGCAATCGCGAAAGGTACATCGAGGATTCTAGCAAGCGTTTGAGCAAGTAATGTTTTACCGCTCCCTGTTGGTCCGATTAAGACGATATTGGATTTCGATAGCTCGACATCATCAATCTTACTGTTCGAATTAACACGTTTATAGTGATTATAGACAGCAACTGAAAGTGATTTCTTTGCACGGTCCTGTCCAATAAGGTATTCATCGAGTATACTTTGTATTTCTTTCGGCTTCGGAACGTCTTTAAGCTCGAAACCTTCTTCAAGTCCGACTTCCTCTTCAACGATTTCAGCACAAAGTTCAACACATTCATCACAAATATAGACGCCTTGACCAGCGACTAACTTACGAACCTGTTCCTGGGATTTCCCGCAAAAAGAACAGTTCAAGTTATCTTTTTCATCGTTAAATTTGAACATTATGCTCACCCCTATTCAAGTGACAATCTTACAAGATTCCCCCGTTTTTATCAACTAATTAGAATTCTTCCCTATTCAAGAAGGTAATTCTATGTCTTTCTATGAAAAACAAGGTACGGTCTTCCGTACCTTGTCCTTATTTCACTTTATTATTCAGTAATCTTTGCATTTTCAACAAGGAATTCAACTGTTTTATTGAAACGAAGGTCATTTTCAAGAACAGAAGTTCCACCAAGTGTTGTTTTAATTTGCTCAACATCCATACCGAATTGCGTGGACATTTTTTCAAGTTCTGCGTTAATATCAGCTTCTTCAACTACGATGTTTTCAGCTTTACCAATCGCTTCAAGTACAAGTGAAACGCGAACACGGTTTTGTGCATCGTCTTTCATTTGTGAACGAAGTGCTTCTTCATCTTGTCCAGAGAACTGGAAGTAAAGCTCAAGGTTCATACCTTGTGATTGAAGACGTTGTCCGAACTCTTCCATCATACGTTCAATTTCAGAATTGATCATTACTTCAGGGATTTCGACTTCCATATTTCTCGCAGCCGCTTCGACAAGATCGTCGCGAAGTGCTACTTCAGATGCCGATTTCTTCTCTTCCAAAGTAGTTTCTTTCAGCTTCGTACGTAATGCTTCAAGACTTTCTACTTCTTCATCAATTTCTTTTGCAAGTTCGTCATCAAGTGCTGGAACTTCTTTTGACTTGATTTCATGAATTTTCACTTTGAAAATCGCTGGTTTACCAGCAAGTTCTGCTGCATGGTATTCTTCAGGGAAATTCACTTCGACGTCTTTTTCTTCGTCTTGTTTCATGCCAACCAATTGTTCTTCGAATCCAGGGATAAATGAACCTGAACCGATTTCAAGGTCGTACCCTTCAGATTTTCCGCCATCGAAAACTTCTCCATCAACAGAACCTTCGAAATCGATTTTCACTGTGTCGCCATTTTCAACTGCGCCATCTTCTTTAATAGCTAATTCAGCGAATTTTTGTTGACGATCTTTCAGTTGCTCTTCGATTTCTTCGTCAGTAACTGTTGTTTCCTGACGTGTTACTTCAAGGCCTTTATAATCGCCAAGTTTCACTTCTGGTTTCAATGTAACAACCGCTTTGAAAATAAGGTCTTTTCCTTTTTCCATTTGCTCGATGTCAATTTCAGGACGATCGATTGGTTCAACGCCTGCTTCGTCAAGAGCATTTGAATATGCTTCTGGAAGGATGAAATCAAGTGCTTCATTGTAAAGTGATTCTACGCCATACATTTTTTCAAACATTTGACGTGGCATTTTCCCTTTACGGAATCCTGGTGCTTGTATTGTTTTCACAACTTTCTTGAATGCTTTATCAAGACCTACCGTTACTGCTTCTGCAGGTACTTCTACTGTTAGAATCCCTGTGTTTCCTTCTTGCTTTTCCCATTTAACTGACATAATTAAATACCTCCGAATCGTTTTGGCCAATATCTTTTGTTCCGTATATACTCCATTGACAACCATTTCAGTATATCATAGTCTCTTCATCTTTCAACAGATTTCACACTTTGTTAAAGGTCCGAATCGTTGTCAATCTGTTGAATAAGTAAGTTCAGTGCTGTCTCGGGTAACTGCTCACCTGAAAACAGACTTTCTATGTAGTTTACATAGGCTGTTGCGACTTCTTCTGCTTGATGAGTCCCCCAGCCGAAAGGGAAAGCAGTAATTGCAAATTTCTCAATGAGACCTTGAGCCATTTCTAATCTAGATGGATCCTGCAGTAACCGACGATCCACTTCTTCAAGAACTTGTTTCGTTAAATCATCTTGCCCAGGTAATGTCATAGCTGCTGGAACAATACGCTTCTCCCAGCCGAATTTCCGCACTGTAAGTTCATCAGAGTGCCCTGTCTGATGCAGTAGCGTTAATGCGAACGTAATTGCTAATGGTGCCACATCGTCCCGCGCTACAATTATCGCAAGTAAAGGGACTAAATCAGTTAAATCACTACCTTCAAGTGAAGCCAGTGCATACTGTTGTGCCAAAGCATCCATCTTCATGAATTCGTCTAGTGTGAATAATTCCATTCGATAGCTGGGCTCGTCCTGTGCATAGCGGTCAGACAAACGACCATTCAATTCCCGCAGATAATTGAATTTGTTCAGCATATCAGGCGGAACGATTCCTTCATCAATTAGCGCATCAATTGTCATTTCAACTTCATCGTACTCCTGCAGTTGAATGCTAATTGTCAAATACAGCTCCATTGCATCGACGTAATCGGCGGTTCCGCTATGAAGGAGCCTTGCTGCAATTTCTTTTGCACGTTGAAAGTCTTTTGTTTCATAAAGGGCAACCGCGTATGGTCCCAGAAATTCCGGATTGTCAGGTTCATATACAATAGCTTGGTCAAATGCTTCCACCGCTAACTCATAGTTCTCCTGTTCGACGGCTACATGGCCATTTTCAACAAGCTTTTCAAATGTTCCTGGAAAGACGATAACATTTTCTTTTTTCCTGAGTCTTCCGTATTTCTTTCTCAATACGCACACCTTCTTTCATCATTTCCCACTATATCACAGCGATTTCTGTTTTAACATTGATAATTGGTCAATTAGGTAAAAAAAGTCGATGAGCTATCCCGTAAAACAGTAAAGCGTCACCCGACTAGAGCTCGGTGACGCTTTCACAAGGACTTGAAACATCTTTGTTTTATATTTGATGACATAAATAATCCCATTGACTTCGCTTCGGCGCTTGGGATGCCTCCCGCCCTAAGCCAGACAGCTTCGCCATCAGTCTTAGGGTTTCGGCTACCCCTTGTCAGGCGCCTTCGCTTAGTTTATATAGTTTTTAGTAGTTCAATATATAGATGCATTCAAAACGCTAAAAGCATGCAAAAGTGGAATGCCTTAAATCGTTGAAATCACTCACCGATTCCTTCTGATTTTATTACTTCATCCACTTTAGCCATTAATGCTTCTTCATCCTCACCATCAGCGATGATTTTAATGTCTGCCCCAGCTGAAATTCCCAGTGACATAACACCCATAATCGATTTCAAGTTCACTGTCTTTTCCATGTATGCAAGTTTCACATCTGACGTAAATGGTGTCACCGCTGAAACTAATACGGATGATGGACGGGCGTGAAGTCCCTCGTTGCTAGTAACTTTGTAATTTTTCTCAATCATTTTAAACTCTCCCTTTTAATAGATTAGTCGAATCAAGTTAAAACTTAATTCGCTTGCCATAAGTAGCAATCATTTGCTCATTATGTGCTGAGCTTCCATCCAAATTTGCGCTTTTAAATATTGGAGGTTCTATCCCACTTTCAATCATCATACCAATCACACGACTGAATGTCGCATGAAGAAGCATATTCCCAATGACGCCAGAAGCCGGTGCATAAGGTGTTCCCTCCGATAGCAGAAGCCCATCCCCAACCGTTACATGCGTATTCAAAACTGCTTCCGCAACATCTTCAAGTCTATTTCCTGAATGGTGTTTAGATGGCTGTTCAGACGCGTTGTAGTGAAGAGACTGGAGAGAAACAACATAAGCCCCGGACTCTTTTGCAATATACGCCACATCTATTGGTACCACATTTCGGCCAGAAGTTGAAATAATAATGACTACATCTTCAGAACGAATGTCTAGCTGACCCGCAAATGTTTGGGTAAATTCAGGGTCTTTTTCATTCGTAGATGCCTGTGAAGCCCCATTATGAAGCATCAAAGTCTCGACAATAATTGGTCGTACTGGTACTAAACCGCCCGCACGAAAAAACGGCTCCTCCGCGATTAAGTGAGAATGACCTGAGCCAAATAACTGAACAATACCACCACGCGAAAGGCGTTTCGTCATCTCTGCTGCAATCTTTTCAACAGATTGCTGTTCTTCTTGAATAACTTTTTTCATCAACGATTCGATTTCCTTGAAATACGCATTCATTCAATCATCTCCGAATCTCACTGATAAATTTATAACGATCTGCCCGATATGTACTTCGAACAATTTCAATCGGAACATCGTTCGTTAAATAACTGATTCGTTCTATCAACAAAACTGCTGAAGGCATAAAAATTTGAAGGAACTCTGCATCTTCCTTTTTCACTAACACAGCTTCCATGCGTTGCGAGGCATGGCTAATTATTAGCCGTTTATCCTTCTCTATAAACGAATACAGTGATCCTTCTATGTCATTCAATTCAAGATTTGGGACGAGCTTAACAGGAAGATATGACCTTTCGATCGCCATCGGTTTGTCGTCCGCATACCTAATTCGCTTAACGACGAATACTTCTTCATCTTTAGCCAACTGTAACTCATGCATAATATCTATTTCAGGTATCATTTTTTCAAAACTAATAAGTTTGTTACTAGGTTTCATCCCACGTGACAGCATATCTTCCGTAAAGCTTGTAAGACCACTAAGAGGCTGTTCAATCTTGGGTGTCGCTACATATGTTCCGCGCCCCTTTTCACGATAAAGGAGCCCCTCATTTACTAGATTCGTTATGGATTGGCGGACAGTCATGCGACTTACGTCAAACGTATCCGTCAGTTCACGTTCGGAAGGGATTGCCTCTCCAATTACAAAATCCCCTTGCAGAATTTGATTTTTCAAATAGTCCTCGATTTGGACGTACATGGGTATCGGTGACTGTTTATCTAGCATAATACTCACTTCCCTTATGATTTAACCAGTTCATATGCATCCCTATCAACAATAAGTGTAACATTATCGTGATTCCATAAAATTGATGCTGGAAAACTTTCAGTCACATCTTTATTTAATAATGTTCTCACAGCTTCTGCTTTATCTTTTCCGGATGCCAGTAAAATAATTTCCTTACTTTTTAATATCGATTTGATGCCCGTTGTAATCGCATGTGTTGGAACTTCATCAATGGAAGTAAAGAAGCGTGCGTTACTTTCTCGGGTAGATGCAACAAGTTCAACGACATGTGTCAGACTGTTTGAATCCGTTCCCGGTTCGTTAAAGCCGATATGCCCATTTCTTCCTATCCCCAATACCTGCAGATCAATCGGCCCTACGCTATCAATTACTTGTTCATAACGCAGACATTCTTCTGCTGAATCAGATGTCCCATCCGGAATATACGTATTTCCAATTACAATGTCAATCTTATCAAATAAGTTTTCAGTCATAAATGTGCGGTAACTTTCCGGATGCCCTTTATCTAGACCTAGGTATTCATCTAGATTAATCGTGCACACATTTTTATACGATATCCCACGTAATTTAACACCTTCAACTAATCGTTCATAAAGCCCTAGTGGCGTTGATCCTGTTGCAAGTCCAAGCACCGAGTGATCATTTCCAAGAATTTGTGCTTCTACCAATTGTGCGGCCTTTACGCTTACTTCATCATAATTAGAACATACGACTACCTTCATCCCATTACCTCCTTAGTATAAGCAATTTCCCCCCTACAAATAGTCATCTGGACATTCCACTCCCCATCGATGATGGTAAGATCCGCATCTTTTCCAGGCTCAATCCTGCCTTTATTGGATAGGCCAAGTTGTTCGGCAGCATTTGTTGAGGTCATTGCAACTAATTCAGCTAATGAACAATTTGTAATAGCCTTCATATTCTGCGCCGCTTGTTCCATCGTTAATATGCTTCCTGCAAGCGTTCCATCGCGAAGCCGCGCATCTTTGTGTGATACTTCTACATCTTGGCCTCCTAAATCATAAATGCCAGGTGGAAGCCCTTTCGCACGCATTGCATCCGTAATAAGAATAATTCGATTGGAAGTCTTTTGACGATAAGCGAGTTCAACCGATTTCGGATGACTATGAATGCAATCGACGATAATTTCAACGAGAAGTGAATCCTCTAAAAAAGCAGCTCCAACAACCCCTGGTTCTCTATGATGTAACGGACTCATTTGGTTGTATAAATGAGTCACATGAGTAGCACCCTCCTCAACCGCATTACGAACGATATCCGATGTTGCATCCGTATGTCCAATAGATGCAATCACACCACTCGTCGTTACCTTTTCAATGAAAGCAAGACCGTTTTCCACCTCAGGAGCAACAGTTACAATTTTAATGCGGTTACCACTCAGCTCTTGCCATTGTTCAAAAAGGGCAAAAGACGGTGTTGTAATATGCTCAACCGGTTGTGCACCCGCTCGTATAGCTGAAATAAAAGGCCCTTCCAAATGAACCCCCAACATTTCAGCTTGCCTTTCATCCGCATTGAATAAACCCGCATTGCGTAACGCCCCTGCTATCGCTTCATCCGACTGCGTCATTGTTGTTGCTAAAAAACTCGTCGTCCCTTCACGGGGAAGCGCGCTCGCCAAACCATTTAATGCTTCCGGCGTCGCATCCATTACATCAAAACCTGAAGAACCGTGAATGTGAATGTCAATAAAACCAGGCACAACAATCCAATCCTTACCCGCCGCATCGATTCGTATATCTGCAACTTTATTTATAGAAGTAGCGATTTCTATAATTTCGCCATTTTCTATATAAATGTCTCCCGATATACCATCCTTTGTTGCATTGGCAATTGTAATATTTGAAATCAACAATGTCTTCATCAAATTCCTCATCCCTTTTGAATATCCTGTATAAATAGAAATAAATCCCATTCAAATCCGCCGCTTACAGCGCCTTCGCTGGTTTATATAGGTATTATTTGTTCAACATGTCTAGTATTCTTAATTTTCACTATACACTCAATCGGTATAGTTGTCTATACCAGTTTATAATTTAATAAAATAAATTATATGTACTCACTAGAAAAAATAACCCTAAAGAAATTGTTCTTCTTACAACAAAAAAGTAGTACAGACCAATCACTTAGTCTGCACTACTTTTTTTATATTTATCCCCCAATACCTTCTAGATATGTTAAACAAATGAATACGGCGTATGCGCTTTACAAGGGATTTTAGGAGGCCACTGAAAAATCCCTAGTAAGTTGGAATGAATTAGTATTACCACTAATACCGCTTCGACGCTTTGTGGATGCCTCCCGCGATAAGCCAGAAAGAAGACCACTTGGGAGGGATTGAACTGCATCCCTCCTTAGTCTTATTGCTCCGGCTACCACGAAGACGCGCCTGCGCTGGATGGTCTATGTGAGAAAGAGCATTTCATTAGCTGTGATGAAAACTGCAATCTGGAATGTGTCTTTCTTGAATAGAATTAGTAGCGAAAAATAAACACATTATAATCTTGGCATATACATCTCAAAATCATATTTCTCTCGATAATGAATATCCTAGCGCAGGCGCGGCAAAGGGGTCGCCGAAGCGCTAAGCGTTCTACAATCCACACCCCGAATTACACCTCTCTTATTATTGAGCGCCACGGCAGATTCAATAGGATTCTTTAATTCAACATATATAGGTTATTTCTCTTACAACATTCCTTATAAAGTCACATCTCAATTGTTCCATTTTTTGTGGTAATAATAAATTGTCATCAGAACGATGAATTCCGATATTGGTATAGCGAGCCAGACACCTGTTAATCCAAATAGTCGTGGCATGATGGCGAGCAAGATTAGCAAAACAACAATTTCCCTTGCTGCAGTAATCCACGTTGCCATTCGGATCTGTCCGATGGATTGATAATACGTCATCATGACAAAGTTTGTGCCCATAAAAAGATAGGCGATAAAGAACAGTTTAATACCCGGAACCGCAATTTTCATTACTTCTTCTGGAAAATCGCCGAACAAACTTGCAATTGGAGCGGCTGCAAATTGGCCGACAAGCAGAAAGAAGATGCCGGCCCCGAGTGCTGTCCCAATAGCCATACGAACAGTCTTTTTCATCTTGATTTCGCTACCTGCCCCACGGTAATAGCTAATCAGCGGTTGAATCGCCGCACCCATACCTAAAAATAACAGCAACATAACACTGTGAACATAATTCAATATCGTAAATGCAGACACGCCTGCGGTTCCAGCGAGGTATTCAAACGTAATATTATGCGAGATTGTAAAGACCGAAAATCCAACTTCCGCAAGAAAACTCGGAAATCCAATCACTAATATTAATAGAAAAAGCTTTCGATTGAACTTAAAGCGAACAAAACGCAAATTACTTTTCTTTCTGAAAAAATGCGTGCTCAATATGACAAGCCCCACAAATGCACCAATGACCGTTGCCGCTGCAGCACCCTCTACACCATAATCAAGTATGAATAAAAACACATAATTCAATCCGATATTGACGACTGCCGTAGCAACAAGTGCAATCATTGATAAGTTCGGTCCACCGTCATTTCGCACCAAAATACTGAATGCATTTTCAACAGTGAAGATGAATCCAAATAGCAACATGACCTTCATATAACCTGCAGTGTACTGAAATGTGTCGGCATTCGCGCCCAATAAATACGCAAGTTCCGTCCTAAAAACAAAGGCAGTAAGCCCGACAATCAGCGTTAAAATAAATATAGAGACAATGGCATGTGAAAAAATAACACGCGCCTTATCAGGTCGTTTAGCTCCCATCATTGCGGAATAACGGGTCGCTGCACCAATTCCAATCCACAGTGACATCGCGACAAAAACCGTATAAACTGGCGCTGCAATCCCTACCCCGGCAAGAGCGACTGGGCCTAAGCGATTGCCTACCATAATTCCGTCGATCACAATATTGACAGCCATCAGTAGCATCCCAACCATCGACGGGATTAAATACCTCAAAAAAGATTTCCCAACAGATTCCGTATCTAAGCGATTTACTACTTGTTCCTTTTTCATTACCAATTCAATTCCTTATCTTTTGTCGTTCCATAAAACACGGAAACGATTTTAGTTTTTATAGTTTCGTCAGTCAAAAAAATAGACTGGCAGTTAAAATGCCAGTAAGCTCACCTTATTTTTCCTTCACCATACCTGTCAATAACACATCCACAATCGCCCCGTACGCTTCCGTAACTGAAATACTATGTTCTAAAAAAAATTGTCGGTCGAGCGTTGCATTCGAAGCTTCAATAATCAATTTCATCAGCAGATCGATATTTCGATCCACAATAATACCTGTTCGGATCCCTTCTTCAAGAAGACCCTTTAAATCATCCCACTGATGCAACTCACGGTTCACCCGTTCCCACTGTACAGGGTAAGTCCGTTTTAATTGGTTCAGAATCCGGAGATCGTAAAACTCATTGTATTTTGGCATGACGACAATCGCCTTACGGATTTTTTCTAACAGCGTAAGTTCTGGATTGTCAATTATACGCCGTGTTTGTTCATCGAACTCAACGAGCGTCATATCTATAATTGAGTCAAGGATATCTACCTTAGATGAAAAATTTTCATATAACGTCCGCTTGCTAATTCCAAGACGCTTTGCCAAATCATCCATCGTGAACTTAATGCCATTATTTCGCGTTTCTTCAATAAATGCATTTCTGATTCTTGTTTTCAATTTTCGACCTCCCCAGAAACTAATAATCCGTTTGTAGTTTTACCAGTTTCATTATACAACCTCTGTGAGATGAATGTCTACAGAGTTAAGTAGGTCAAGTTCTAAACGATAAACCAAAAAACATTATAAACTTTTCACCATTAGCTTTTCATTATTACTATCCACTTCACCATTGAACTTAAAGCCAAATTTCTGATACAAGTGAAGTGCTCCTTGATTATCGGCAATGATGCTTAAATAGATTTCATTGCAACTATATTCTTGTTCTAACCGTTGAATTAATGCGCTTAACATAATGCTTCCTAATCCAAGACCTTGATATTTAGAATCGATTAAAAACCGATCCAGCCACACTCGTCCATTTATTCCTTCATCGGGAAAAAATCCATACATAGCAAAACCAACTAAATTCTTTTCCCAATAAAGCCCTACTGGTTGAAAGTTGCTGCATACCTTTGCCTCATCTAAACATTGTTGCGGCGTTTCAATAAAAGACTGTTGTTTTTCATTAATACGCAGTTTTAGAATATCGTTTATATTGTCTTTTGTAACTTCATTTATAATTACTGTCATCATTTTTCCTTTCATATTTAAAGACTAGATTTATATAAGAATATACAACTAATAATGGCCGTCTAACACTTTAACATCTATATATGTTGAACAAATGAATACGGCGTATACGCTTTACATGGGCATTTGGAAGGCCACTGAAAAAGTCCCAATACTTAGAACTAATTAGAATCCCCCCAATACCGCTTGGACGCTTTGTGGATGCCTCCCGCGATAAGCCAGAAAGAAGACCGCTTTCAGTCTTATCGCTCCGGCTACCACGAAGTCGCGCCTTCGCTGGATGGTCTATGTGAGAAAGAGCATTTCATTATCTGCGATGAAATCTGCAACCTGAAGTGTGTCTTTCTTGAATAGAATTAGTAGCAAAAATAATCACCTTACAATCTCGGCATATACATCTCAAAATCACATTTCTCTCGATAATGAACAACCTAGCGCAGGCGTGGCAAAGGCATCCCCAAAGCGCCAAGCGTTCTACTATCCACACCCCGAATTAAGAGGAAACTGAAAAAGTTCTTTTATATAGTAAGAACTAGTTGATTGTAGTGAAGAGCGGCGACTCCAGCGGGAACAGCGCGAGCTGAAGACCCCGCAGGAACGCAGTGACGAGGAGGCTGAAGCCGTGCCCGCGGAAAGCGTCCGCTCGGAACGGAAATCAACGGGATTGAAGGATATCGTACTTTTTCAGTGCCCCCCGAATTACAACTCTCCTTATTGAGCGCCATAGTAGATTCAATGGGATTCTTTAATTCAACGTATATAGTATTCTGTATTGCCTGTCACAGCATTATTAACGATTCGATCTCTTCTAATGCTCACATTCATTATCTTAGCAATATAGCTTTCGCCGAAATAAAAATTCCATTGAACTCGAGGTGGCGCCTTCATTCAGTTTATTTAGGTATTCATGTGTTCAACATATATACCAACCTTTTTCACACTCTAAATTCATAACTGATGCAAATGTAGGAGATAAATCTTCTTCCCTAATTTTTAATATGCTCGATTCCTTCTTTAAATGCATTTAAATTTCTTGTTTTCAACTTCAACTATCAAGAAAACTAAAAAACCCATTTTAGTTTTCTTGGTTTTATTGTACACCATCTGTGTGATGAATGTCTATCGAGTTAGATTGAAATGATAAAATGACAATAATAGTAGAAATAAAATAAACGTCACACCTGAGGAAAAACCCCATGCGTGACGTTATTTATTTCATAATAGTGTCAGTAATGAACCACCGATAGCTCCTGTAACTACAATAATCCAAGGTGGAAGCTTCCAAAAGGCAAGCATACTAAACAATAGGGCAGCTAAAGCAAAATCAATAGGCGCTAAAATGGAACTCGTCCAAATAGGAAAATAAAAAGCGGCTATTAATATCCCTATAACTGCTGCATTTACGCCCATGATGGCTCCTTTAATTTTAGGATTGCTTCGTAAACTATCCCAAAAAGGGAGTGCACCGAGAATAAGCAGGAATGCAGGTAGGAATACTGCAAACGTAGCTACTAAACCACCTTGCCAGCCCTTCATTACCGTTCCTAAATAAGCTGCAAATGTAAATAAAGGGCCTGGTACTGCTTGTGTAGCACCATAACCAGCTAAGAATGATTCTTCGCTTATCCATCCAGTTGGTACAAATTCCTGTTCTAGTAAAGGTAAGACGACATGACCGCCACCAAAAACTAAAGCACCTGACCGATAAAAACTATCGAACATAGCTACCCAGTAGGATCCAGTTACTTCCCTGATTACGGGTAACAAAAAGAGTAACCCGAAAAATAGCAGTAAACAGATCACAGAAACACTCTTAGCGATTGGAAATTGCGAACTCACTTCATCATTTTCTTTGTGTTGCTTGAACAGAATGAACCCCAAAAATGCAGCGATTACAATGACGCCTACTTGAGCAAAAGCTGTTTGCAAAAAAAGAGTACCTATTAGTGCGAATAGAGCAATGGATTTCCTTGTTAAATCCGGTGTCAAATTTTTAGCCATTCCGATAATAGCATGCGCAACTACCGCCACTGCTACAATTTTCAAGCCATGTATCCATCCAGCATTTCCGACGTCACCCCCTGTGAGCAACAAGGCAAATAAAATAAGTGCAATAACTGAAGGCATTGTGAACCCAATGAAGGATATAATTCCACCCAAAACGCCCGCCCGCATAACACCTATACCAATACCTACTTGACTACTAGCTGGGCCAGGTAAGAACTGAGCTAAAGCAACTAAATCTGCATAGCTTTTTTCATCCATCCATTTTCTTCTTCGTACATATTCTTCATGAAAATACCCCAAATGAGCTGTTGGCCCACCAAAGGAGGTCAATCCAAGTCGTGTTGAAACTAAAAATAGTTCCAAAAGTGATTTTAATCCCCTATTTGATTTAGCTTTTTTCATATTGACTCCTCTTAATACTTTATCTTCTATGCCACTATTCCCTTAATATCGATATTGTTTTGCAACAAGACAAATATACCATTTCAAATAATACATTCAAGATGTAATCAAGAAGCTTTACATACTCTTAACATGTTTTCACGATTAATGTCCGCTATTTTCTTTTCCTGCGATTAACACCATCCAGATACGACACGATACCGACCACTGAAAAGGACGGACTTTCTTGTTTGAATTAGTCCGGAATGCCTCTTACTGTTTATTGGTCGATAAAGTTAACCATTTCAACTCTCAAAAAACCATTATACCCCATTAATTAACCTCCAAAATAAATAGTATCCCTTAACATAGGGATACTATTATCAGTTTTAAATTGGCGTTATTGTCTCTCTACTCCATGCTTTGCACATTTGTAATAGCAGCTACCCGTATTATTTCTGTACCGAGCGGATTCTTTAATTCAATGCACAGCTCCCTCAAATCGATGTCTTCAACTATCCCATGATGTTGAATAATTCGTCCACTATCCCAGGTTTTAATTAGCGTTTCACATTGCCTCTTATACGCTAATTCAAGCTCTTCTTGAATCGATTGAAGATCCCACTCGTTTAGTTCCGGTCTTTCAGTGTAATTATCCTGATCCATCCATTTTCGTAACTCCCTTACATGCTCCGACAGCATCATCGCTGTCCATTTAATATTTCCTCGGTCCCTAATCATAGTACAACTCCTATCCCTGATGACCGCCAACTAATGTAGATCTCTTAATAGATGTCCCTGCATTTGTGAGTGATACCGCCCTTAATATAGCGTTATCCCCATAACGAGTACGAATAGTATCCATTGTTGTACCTAGCTTCCGTACTTGCCATTTTTTCGTATCAAATAAACTTAATTGCATTGAACGCTCATCTTCTAACTTCGTAATCGAAACGGTGACTTGCCGCACGGCTTGATTGCCATGATTTTCATTCAACAATTCTTTGCAAACGTTATAAATTTTCATTGTGTCGTTTGTGGCTTCCACAATAGTACGAGAACGACGAAATCCACCTCCAAAAGCATTTTTACTATATCCGATACCGAGCGATATAGTGCGTCCGGCCTTGTATTCTTCCCTTACTCTTCTGGCGATATCCTCGCACATCTCTAACAAGACCACGTTTACTTCTTCCCGCAAATTATAATCTCGCATAAGTATTTGACTCTTCCCATAGCTAACCTGGCCTTCAAGAATTGGTGCACCCATCTTGGAGAGGTCTATTCCCCACGCATGATGGAATAACTGATTGCCCATTACTCCAAACTTTTTTTCAAGCCTTTGTAAATCGGCATTGGCCAAATCACCAACTGAAAATATCCCCATATTGTTTAAATTTTTTTCCGTTTGACGACCAATCCCCCACATTTCACTTAATGGAGAAATTGGCCATAATTTCCCCGCTACATCCTCAAAGGTCCATTTTGCAAAGCCTGTATCCTTTGCCTCTAGATCTAGTGCAAGCTTTGCCATTAACATGTTTGGTCCCATGCCGACCGTTGAAGGTAAGCCTAGCGTCGCAACTATTTCCTGTTGAATAACTTTAACAGTTTGCACTGGGTCGCCCCACAACTTTTCGGTTCCAGTTAGATCAATAAAGCTTTCATCTACACTGTAGACATGAATCGCTTCAGCCGGAACGTATTTATGAAGTAGGCATGTAATAGCCATCGACATTTCTAGAAAATAACTCATTTTTGGATTGAATAGCCTAATGTCAGGGTGTTGTGGAATTTCGTACAAACGAGAACCTGTTTTAACGCGAAATCTTTTTTTCATTGGAGGCGATGCCGCGAGCACAACAGACCCTTTTCTTTCAAGATTCCCAACGACCGCAATCGGCACCTTTTGTACATCTAAGCTATACAACGAAGCCATACAACTAGCATAAAAACTCACCATATCAATACAGGCGATGTGCCGATTTGGAAATTTACCGTAGTCAATCATACAACAATCCGCTCTCTTGAAGTAACGGGAACGAGTGCAAGGATAGTGTCGATTTTAAATGTACAATCGGATTTTGGTGAATAGCGATTGGCCCTAAATAAGACATCACCTACTTGTAGTATTTTAATGCTTCGCTTGCCTATCGCATCGTCTTTCACCGCGGATATCATATCTGAGACGTGATTCCATTCCATTGACTTAATCAACTCAACACGCACACTCGTTCCCTCCTCTTTTAGTCATCATATAGAATACACGTTCGTATTGCAATGAAAAATAAACACTTAGCAAGAGTTACCAAAAATGGTCTCTCGCTAAGTGTTGGACACCCGATTTACTTCGATGTTACTTGATACACATCTTTAAATGAATGAAATCCATCGAAAATCACCGTACTATCTAGGTTGTGTTCATTTACAGCGATTGGTGTTAGCAGCACGGAAGGAACTTCGATCTTCCCATTATTAACTTTCTGTTCAGCAGATACTTTCTCACCTTTTGCCATCGCAACCGCTAATTTCGCCATTTCCTGTGTAAGCATCTTGATTGGTTTATAGACTGTCATCGTTTGTGTTCCAGTAACAATTCGCTGCACTCCTGCCAAATCCGCATCCTGTCCGGCAACTGGTACTTGACCTGCTAGTCCAACAGCCGAAAGTGCTTGAATAACACCACCTGCCGTGGCATCATTCGCAGCAATTACCGCATCAATCTGCTTGTTCGTTGTCCGAAGAGCTTCTTCCATATTGGCTTGTGCATTCACTGGAGTCCAATCCTTCGTCCACTGATCATAGACAATCTTAATATCACCTCGTTCAATATAGGGACGCAGCACATTGAACACACCTTTTTTCAATAAATGTGCATTGTTATCGGTAATCGCACCACCAATAAAGACGTAATTCCCCTTCGGTACGAGAGCAGTGATGGCTTTCGCCTGCATTTCGCCCACTTGTTCATTATCAAAAGAAACATATAGATCGAGATCCGCATTTTTGACGAGTCTATCATAGGCAATTACTTGGATATCTGCAAGATGCGCCTTGTGAACAATCGCGGCTGTTGCCTCAGCATTATGTGGGACAATTACCAAAAGGTCGATCCCGCTTTGAATGAGCGCCTCTGCCTGTGAAATTTGAAGCGCATCATCTCCATTCGCAGCGACAATCTCGATTTCGGCTCCTAATGCTTCAACGGCTTCTTTAAACAAATCACGGTCTCTCAGCCATCGTTCTTCAAGTAGTGTGTCCATCGAAAATCCAATACGGATTGGACTGTCGATTGCACTAAAAGGTATCGTTTCTTCTAACTCAACGGTCTCCAATGTCTGCTTTGGTATAGCTATACAAGTAACTAGTATCAAAATCATTCCCAATAGCCATACGATTATAGCCTTTCGTTTCATCTACTTGCCCCCTATCAGACTTCGACTTTTTTACTCATTAACGTTTTTCGGTACTCCTTCGGGGACACTCCACACATTTTCTTGAACACCTTACTGAAATAATTCGGCTCATGATAACCGACCTCA
This sequence comes from Sporosarcina sp. FSL K6-1540, assembly GCF_038620285.1. Taxonomy (NCBI): domain Bacteria; kingdom Bacillati; phylum Bacillota; class Bacilli; order Caryophanales; family Caryophanaceae; genus Sporosarcina; species Sporosarcina sp. FSL K6-1540. The sequence goes on along the minus strand of NZ_CP152018.1, from coordinate 3,383,951 downwards.
AACGTAATTTCTTTTAGGCTTCGCTCTGGATCATTCAATAGCTTCTTTGCTTTTTCAATTCGGCACTCCGTCAGAAAATCGATGTAGTTAATGCCCAACTTCTCTTTGAACATTTTACTAATATAAATCGGGCTTAAATCGACTTTTTGCGCGAGAATGTTCAGTGAAATATCTTTATGTGAATGCTCACTGATAAATTGTTTAATTTGATGTATCTTATCAGCCTCCACTCGTTCGTAATGTGCCTCATAGGCAGCATTCATCCGTTCGAGTAGCAGTAGCGTCTCCGTACGCAATTGTCGATAGTCCTGTGCTTGAAACGAAAAAAATGGGGCATTCGCTTCCATTCCCATTTCATCCATCACTCTGTTCGCAATCCAAAGCAACTCAAGCATTCGTTGTTGCGTGTAAATTAGTGAATTCCCCTCATTCTCATGTTGTTGTATCAAATCCAATATCCCAGAGCGAATGGATACCCAGTCCCCTAAACGAATTTGGTCAAAAAAGTCTTTCTGCTGCTGCTTGATAACCTGATTATCTGTCTCTAAACTGAGCACTGGAGCGTCAGCATAAAACCGACTCTTGACCGCTAGCGTTGTATCCATAGTCGCAATAAGCGCTTCTTGATACGACTGACGAATCTCGTCTAATGGTTCGCAAACCTGACCAATCCCAATAAACCAGTCTAAGCTCATTTGTTCCTTAGCCAACGATAAAATCGCTTTGGCTAATGTCATTGCTTGCGAACGAAAGGATTTCTCTGGATCACGAAACACAATGATGGGTAGCTGCCGTCCATATAACGCACCTACCCAAGCATTTCCCGCTTCACGCACCTTTTCCTTAATCCTCACATAATAGTGTTCTGCTCCCTCTGGCAACAACACTACTACTACAAACTTTTCATGAGTAGAGCGAATATCTAGCATCTCGACAAGCATATCAATATGAACTTCATGAACATGATCAAATAATAGCTGTGTCACGATATCTGTTTCCACTAATGTCAACGCCTTTTGCCACTTTTCATGCTGCATTTGGCTCGTAGCCTCTGCAATACGTTCTAGCCTGCATTCCTCTAATACTCTCCCTACCGTTGCAACAATCTCACTTGCTCTACTGGGTTTCAGTAAGTAATCCTTCACACCGAGCTTGAGCGCTTGTCTCGCATAATCGAACATATCAAAGGCCGTCACCATAACAAATTTGATAGTAGAATGCTTATCTTGAATCTTTTCTAAGGCTTCAAGTCCTGTCATACCAGGCATCTTAATATCCATTAAGACCAAATCTGGTTGAATTGTATCTGCTAATTCTATTGCTACTTCCCCATTTCTTGCTTGGTAAATGGAAAGTTCAGGGAACGCTTTTTGTAAGATTGCCTGCATCCCTTCTCGCTCAATCGGTTCATCATCAACGATTAGAAGCTTCATCATCATTTCCCTCTTCCCTGGCCCTTGGAATTTGTATGACCACCTTTGTCCCCCGACCTTCTCTACTTTCAATCGTGACCAAATCCTCTATTCCATAGAATAAATGCAATCTTTTCACCACATTTTGAAAGCCTATTCCTGTAGAATGTCCTTCGATTGGTATAATGTGCCCCTTCAGCAACTGTTCCACTTTCTTTGGGGACATCCCTTGTCCACTATCCTCGATTTCAATGATGACCCATGGACCGTCATTCTTAATCCTAAACCAAATAACGCCTCCATCCTGCTCCGGCTCAATAGCATGAATTACCGCATTTTCAATGATGGGTTGAAGGGTTAGTCCCGGAATTTTTACATCTAAGCACGATTCGTTGATGTCAGATTTAAATTGTAAGCGATCCGTAAAACGAGCCTTTTGGATTTCCATATACTGATTCAAAACGACTACTTCTTCATACACCGTCACAGAGCGGTCAATCCGCTTCAAATTATAACGTAGCAAGCCGGCTACACTGACTATAAGATCGCTCGTCTCCTCCGCACCATCTAAATACGCCTTTTTCGACAATGTGTTTAATGTGTTGAATAAAAAATGTGGATTTATCTGGTTCTGCAAGCTTCTAAATTGACTCTCCTTCAATAACAACTTACTTTGCTGAAGCTCATGCTCGAGCTGTGCCTTTTGTTGAATTTCTACTATTAAATCATTAATGTTTACACGCATCTCATCAAAGGTCTTTGCTAAAAAGGCTATCTCATCATTAGACTTCACTTCAATCTGTTGATTAAAACTACCTTGAGACAATGCGTTAGCAGCCTTCGTGAGCTGATGAATCGGCCGCGTAATACTAAGTGAAAACCAGTAGATAGCCAAAAGTAACACAGCAGTAATCAATAGCAACAGCCAGATTCCTAGCTTTTTCAACTCCTCCGATTGCTTGATAATACCTCGATAAAACCGGTTAGAGGTCTTCAGCTCTCGGTCTAAAATCGTTAAGGTCATTTCAGATATGTACATAGAAATACGGTTTGCTTCATTAAATTCGTTCGTCGACCCTTCCATTTCTTGCTCCTCTGAAAACATAATGGAGCGATTCGTCGTCTCAATAAGACTATCGATTAAATGAATATAGTTGGTTATTGAAAATGCATTTTCCACATTCCGCAACTCCGCTACATCCTGTTGTACCTCCTCAATAACGGCTACGCTTTTCTCTATCTGTTGCTTATGATTAGCTGTTGGGTCAAGTAAATAGTTATTTAAGTTGGTAATTATTTGCTGACTTGCTGTTGTTACTTCATTCATCCGCAAATAGCGTTGTAAAATATCATTGGATTTTTCCTGAGTTTTCTGATTATAAGATGTAAGCGTCAACCAAATAATTCCCATTATCAGCAACACAACGGAAACGAGTATCCAAATCTTTTTTTGAATCGTCATCATAGTTCTTCACCTTCCGCGTCAACCATGCGCGTTTCAGTGAGGTAACCATTTGAATCGAGCGGGACGGTCTCGCCAGAAATCCACTCCATCAACCGCTTAACACTCTCGCTGCCCATCGCTTCTGGCTTTTGCTCCAAAATTCCATCGATCTTGCCTTGCTCTAAGAGGGCAGTTAATCCAACGCCGTCATCGAAGGTATAAATATAATACGGCTCTACTTGAGTACGTCTTCCGATCTCTTGAATCATTGGACCTGTATAATTTGCATTGATGGCTATAAATGCAGTGACTCGCGGTACTTCATTCATCAGCTGTTGCGTCGTTGTCATTACTTGTTCCTTTGCATCTGCCGTTCCTTTAACAATCATTTCGATGTCTGGATAGCCACCCAATACATTCTGGATACCGGCTAAACGTTCTTTTTGATAATATGCTTGCTCTTGATCACCAAGTATAATCACTTCTCCTGTGGTGCCCATTTCTTTTATCAATTGACGAGCAACCATTTGTCCTGCCCCAAATTGATCTGAACCAACATATGTTTTTCGCAAGCTCTCTTCCACTGGTACATCATTAGCGATGGTAATGATAGGAATCCCATAAAAAGCCGCCTTAACCTTTGTCAGTTCTTTAAATTCTTCATTATCTAGCCCCTGAACGATAATACCATTCACCTTAGAATGAATCGCAATCTCCATTGTCTTCAAAAAATCATCTTGGTTATTTCCATAGCTTCCCCACACTTCAAGCTGAACATTTTCTTCTTGTGCCTGCTTCAATGCCCCTTGGCCAACCTTATTCCAAAATGGAGTATCAAGCTCTTGGGTAATGAGCACGAGACGAATAGATTCCGGGGAAATGGGGAGGTTAGCTGGCCTATCACTAGTTAAACGATACGCTTTAGTTGCGGATACAATAGTCAAATAGCTAAAAATCATAATGAGTGCGACAAGTATTAAAACAACTTTTTTCCGCATATCCCTTCCCCTTTCCTAAAGCTTGTTTCTTTCATCTTATCAACCTGTCTAGGAATTAACAATGTCTTACAAAACGACATCAGGCACCCTACAAATAGGGTGCCCAGTTATTCTACTATTCTCTTTTAACCCCGTTGCTTCCGTGTCATGACGTCAAAGATTACCGCTCCAGCTAAAACACCACCGCGAATCATATATTGATAGGAAATTCCTACACCTAGTAAGTTCATCCCACTCGATAACGAGGCCATCACGATGGCTCCGATAATAGCACCTGTTACTTTACCGACACCACCTGCAGAAGATACTCCACCAACATATGCCGCTGCAATCGCGTCAAGCTCAAAGAGAGTTCCAGCTGTGGTCGTTGCCGATTGAAGCCGAGATGTAAATAGAATTCCTGATAACGCCGCGAGCATCCCCATGGAACCGAAGACGATATATGTAATCTTTTGTACATTGATCCCACTCAAATGCGCGGCCTCAGGATTACTACCGACTGCATAAATGTGACGACCGAGTACTGTTTTAGTCGTTAAGAAGTGATAAACTATGACAACGATTATTATAATGACAACCGTCCAAGAAAAACCGTTATAGCCAGCTAAAATCCAAGTAATGTAAGCAATAATCGCTGATATCAAAACAAGCTTTACACTAAATATCCCCTTAGACATTACATCAAAGCCATACGTCAATTTGTTACGACGATTGGCGATTTCATTGTATATATATAAAAGTACTCCGACAAACCCTACTAATAACGTCAGTAGATGCAAGCCATTAATTTGCATAATCGATGGAATAAATCCATTTCCAATCGCATTGAATTGTTCATCCCTAACAATAATCGTTCCCGTTTTTTCTGTAACCTGAAGGAGTGCACCACGGAAAATCAACATCCCCGCCAGCGTAGCAACGAATGATGGAATTCCAATTTTAGCAACTAATACCCCGTTAAATAATCCAATGATAGCACCTAAAATTAAAATCAGCGGAATAGTAATCCATACTGACAAGCCCATTTGCGTCAAGAAAATGGCTGTAATCGCACCTAGAAATCCTGCTAAAAAGCCCACCGATAAATCAATATGACGAATGACGATAACAAGGGTCATCCCAACCGCCAAAACCGCAATATAACCAGCGGAATCCAGTAAGTTACTTATGTTTCGAGAAGACATAAACAAGCCGTTCGTCATAATCGTAAATGTTAACAAAATAACGATTAACGCAATATACATCCCGTAATCTCGAATATTGGCTTTGACGAGCGCTTTAGTTTCTTTATAAAATCCCATCGTTATCCCTCCTATTGCGTCGCAAGTTCCATAATCGCCTCTTGTGTCGCTTCCTTCTTGGCCAGTTCTCCTTTGATCGAGCCATTTGCCATAACATAGATACGATCACTCATCCCTAGCACCTCACCAAGTTCAGAGGAGATCATAATAATACTCATACCTTCGTCAATCAACTGATTCATAATCGTATAAATTTCGAATTTCGCCCCAACATCGATTCCCCTTGTCGGTTCATCTAAGATCAAGATCTTAGGTCCAGTAAACAACCATTTCCCAAGCGATACTTTTTGTTGGTTTCCACCACTCAATTTGCCAACTATTTGCTCTAGTGAACTCGCTTTAATATACAACGAGTCTTTGTACTCTTTACCAACCTTCACTTCTTCATTTAAGTTGAGAATCCCCTTCGTCGAAATACCTTTCAGATGTGCCGCCGAGACATTACTCTTAATATCCTGTAATAAAAACAGTCCGTCTCCTTTTCGATCCTCCGTCACATACGCAATACCAGCCTTAATCGCATCACTTGTATGCTTCAGTACTTTTGGCGCCCCTTGAATTTCCAAATCCCCTTGTAACTTATAGTTTTTCGGATTCCCAAAAATGCTAAGAGCAAGTTCTGTACGACCGGACCCCATCAGACCAGCGATCCCAATAATCTCGCCTTTTTTTACGTGAAGATTGATGTTTTTCACAACATTTCTTCCTAGTTGCGTGTCATACGCTGACCAGTTATCCAATTTGAGGACAGTATCTCCGATTTTCTTATCAGGATGTTTCGGGTAAATGTCTTCGATTTCACGTCCTACCATATTTTTGATAATGACATTTTCCGCTACTTCCCCTTTACTTGCATCTAGCGTACAAATCGTCTTGCCGTCCCGCAAAATCGTTACTTTATCCGCTATCTCGATAACTTCCTTCAGCTTATGAGAAATCATAATGCAGCTAATTCCTTGGCTTTTTAATTCCTTTAGGAGTTTTAACAGATTTTCACTGTCATCTTCATTCAGTGCTGCCGTCGGCTCATCTAAAATCAGCAGATTTACATCTTTACTTAATGCTTTGGCAATTTCTACGAGCTGTTGTTTTCCTACACTTAATTCCCTAATCAGTGTTTCCGGCGTCACCTTCAGCTTTACTTTTTTCAGTATCTGCGTAGCTTGAACGATTGTTTGATTCCAATCAACGAACGGACCCTTTTTCACTTCATTGCCAGCAAATATATTTTCATAGACGGACAAATCCGGAAAAAGTGCCAACTCTTGATAAATGATGCCAATACCAGCCTTCACACTATCGCTAATCTCATTGAACTGTTGAACTTGATCTTCAAATACGATATCTCCGTCGTATGTGCCATATGGATAAACTCCACTCAACACTTTCATCAGCGTCGATTTTCCTGCACCATTCTCACCAACCAAACAATGAATTTCTCCTTTTCTCACTTTGAAATTCACGTTCGATAGGGCCTTGACTCCCGGGAACTCTTTAGATATGTCATTCATCTCTAAAATATATTCGCTCATTCTATCGCCTCCCTAACCCAAACAAAATAGAAATGGAGAAATAGTGATAGATTACACTATCACTATTTTCCATTTTCCAATGTGATACTTTTACTCTAAACCTGTGAATTCGCTTGCCTCGTAGTATTCAGAATCGATTAGCTCAGATTTCACGTTATCTTCATTCACCACGATTACGTCCGTTTGTTTCGCTTTAACTTCAACTGAACCATTATCATAAGAACCTGTTGTTTCTGGTGTATTGCCATCTAAGATTTCAACTGCCATACCCATCGCATCTTTCACCAGTGCACGAACGTCTTTGAATACCGTCATCGACTGTTTTCCGTCGATTATATATTGGATAGATGCTTTCTCTGCATCTTGCCCAGTCACAAAGTAACTTGAAATTACACTATCAGAAGCAAATACGTCTGCGATTGACCGAGCTGTTCCATCATTCGGAGCTAGAACTGCAACATCACCTTTTAAGTCGTCACCCGCAGCTGTTAAGTGTGTTTGCGCTTTGTTTTTCGCATCATTTGCATCCCAGTTCGTTGTAACTTGACCAATAATTTTTCCCAGTTGGTCGCGCGAAAGTTCGGCTGAATCTTTTAACCCCTCTGCTTCACTTGAGTTAGCAATTTTAAAGGTACCATCTGCAATTTTCGGTTGAAGCACTTTCCAGGCCCCTTCGAAGAATAAAAATGCGTTGTTATCTGAAGCCGCACCTGCATAAAGGTAAAGAGGAACGTCAGACCCCTGTGCATTGTCCACTAAATACTGTGCTTGTGCAGCACCTACTGCTAAACTATCGAATGTTACATAATAATCTACTGCATCCGTATCTGTAATTAAACGGTCATACGCAATAACAGTTACACCCTCTTTTTTCGCTGCTTCTACTGCAGATGCAGCTGCCGCACCATCATGAGGAGTGATAATTAATACCTTGATGCCTTTATTTAATAATGCCTCTACATTTTCTTTCTCTTTCGCTGAAGATCCTTGACTAAATAGAATTTCCGTTGAATAATCTGAATCTGCTAATGCATCCTTGAAACGTTGCTCATCCTGTACCCATCGAGGTTCATCCTTCGTCGGTAATACGATACCTACGTCAACCGAACTACCTCCGTCATTGTTACATCCAGCTGCGACGAGTGCGAACACCATCAAGATTGCCAAAAATGTTAACCCCTTAAATTTCTTAATCATTTTTTTACCCCTCTCTTTTCGAATAAAAAGTATTTACTACTTAATCATAAACTCTGAAAATTCAATATGAAAGCGCTATCAATAGCATTTTTTCAACATTTACTATACTTTTTTAGCTTTTCGATGAAAGAGGAGTTTTTCAGCTAGTAAAAGGGGCGGAATAAAATCGTTTATGCAAAATGAGATTAGCATTCGACCAGTACTATTTTATATGTGCAAATGGAGGGCTATCAAAAATAACCAAACAAAAATCTCCCACCAATTCGCAAATTGTGAGAGACTTTTGTTTGGTTCATTATTCTATTCGAATTAATTTCAACTACCTAAGTTCAAGCCACTCAAAACATCTTGGTCGTCCAATTTTCGCCGTTCCAAACATCAGTTACAAGGCCTTCATAAAAATCAGGTTCATGAGAAATAAGTAGCACGCTGCCTTTGTATTCCTTTAAGGCACGTTTCAATTCCTCTTTCGCGTCTCTATCAAGGTGATTTGTCGGTTCGTCAAGGACGAGCAAATTTGTTTCGCGGTTAAGCAGTTTACAAAGACGTACTTTCGCCTTTTCTCCACCACTTAGCACCTTCACCTTACTCTCAATATGTTTGGTCGTTAATCCACATCGTGCAAGGGCTGCACGTACTTCGTATTGTGTGAAATGCGGGAAAGCTTCCCATACTTCTTCAAGACAAGTATTGTTGTTTTCCGACTTGGCTTCCTGTTCGAAGTACCCGATTTCCAGATGGTCACCACGAGTAACAGAACCGGCAAGTGCAGGGATTTCTCCTAGAATGCTCTTTAAGAGAGTTGTTTTCCCAATACCATTCGCACCAGACAAAGCGATTTTCTGCCCACGTTCCATCGTAAGATCCAAGGCATTTGACAACGGTTCATCATAGCCAATCACAAGTTCCTTTGTTTCGAACAGATATTTCCCCGGGGTCCGTGCCTGTTTAAAGGAGAATTGTGGCTTCGGCTTTTCAGCATCTAATTCGATGACATCCATCTTGTCCAGCTTCTTCTGGCGAGACATGGCCATTTTACTCGTCGCTGCATTCGCTTTGTTACGTGCCACGAAGTCTTTAAGGTTTGAAATTTCCTTCTGTTGCTTTTTGTAGGCGGCTTCCACCTGTTGCTTCTTCATTTCATGCACACGTAAAAATTCATCATAATCCCCAGAATATCGAGTGATCTGCTGATTTTCCATATGGTAGATAAGCTGAATAACACTATTCAAGAAGGGTATATCATGGGAAATCAATATGAAAGCATTCGCATAGTTCTGCAAATAATTGCGTAGCCAGTCAATATGCTCAACATCCAAATAGTTCGTCGGCTCATCAAGAAGAAGAATGTCCGGTTTTTCCAATAATAACTTACCAAGCAACACTTTTGTCCGCTGCCCTCCACTCAAATCATGAACGTCCCGATCTAGACCAAATTCATTTAATCCTAGTCCGTTCGCTACTTCATCGACTTTGGAATCGACGATATAAAAATCATTGTTCGTCAATTCTTCCTGCATCTGACCCGTCTCCTCAAGAAGGGACTCCAGTTCATCTGCATCGACCTCAGCCATCTTGGCAAAGAGCGCATTCATTTCTGTCTCCTGGTCATAAAGATATTGAAAAGCGGTCCGCAGCACATCACGAATGCTCATCCCTTGTTTTAACGCGACGTGTTGATCCAAATACCCGACCCGCACCCGCTTCGCCCAACTTACCGTTCCCGCATCTGGCTCTAGCTTACGCGTAATAATGTTCATGAACGTCGACTTACCTTCGCCATTGGCACCGATTAAGCCGATATGCTCTCCTTGCAATAACCGAAAAGAGACGTCTTCGAAAATCGCACGATCACCGAAGCCGTGACTTAAATTTGCTACAGTCAATAAACTCATATGTTTTACACCTGTTCCTTCACTAAGAATAATTCTTCAAAATTTAAAACTGTCCACAACCGGGACCCATATTCCGTTTCTACTATATTATATAGGGATTTCATTGATGAGGAAAGCTATGATTTCACACTCACCTTACCCTGAATTTTTAATGCGGATAGGAATTCGTCTATTTTAAAGTCTGATATAACAAAAAAAAGGTTAAACTAATTTTATGTGCTATTATTAAGTTAACTTTGATTGCCTTTTTCCACTTTAAAAATGATGATTCAATTACGTAAATAGTACAATTTCACTGGAGGTTTATACATGAATAATAATGATATATTAATTAGACTACGATATGCTCTCGATATAAAAGACTCGGTTATGGTAGAGATATTTAAACTTGGCGGCGTTGAAGTAACACAAGAAGAAGTGTCAATGATGCTCATTAAGTCAAATGACAATTATCATGATGAAGCTGAAAATGAAGGATCCATAAAGTGTAGTAATAGTATGTTAGATTCATTTTTAAATGGCTTTATTATTTTTAAAAGAGGGCAACAAGATCCAAAAACGGGACAAGCAGAAAAACCAGCACTGTCTATAAAAAATTATGAAAGTGTTAATAATATCCTTCTAAAAAAAGTGAAAATAGCACTAGCATTAACAAGTGATGATATGCTCGAAATATTAGCAGAAGCAGGAGTCGTTATTACAAAAGGTGAATTAGGTGCTGTATTAAGAAAAGAAGGACACAAGAATTATAAAGAGTGCCTTGACAGATACGCAAGGAATTTCTTAAAAGGATTAGCTATAAGATATAGAGAATAAAGGACCGTCCGCATTAATAACTGCAGCTTCAATTATTCAGCAGGGGTGCAGTTCATAAATAGGATTTTGTTTAAAATGGACCGCAATTCAACTGGCCCACGGTTTAAAGTACTTACAAGCCCTTTTCTAGCGGCATCGGCCACACTGTTGCTTGATGTTTCATTACAAGTGAATTGAAAATAGAAAAAACACCACTCAGATTTGAATGGTGTTTTTTTATATTCGGATACCAGAGAGTCATCCTAATATCCATTATCCTTTCCCGTGAATAACATAATCACCTACTGGGCGCTACTTGTATAGTTGCATTTTCCGATTGCGTTGGTTGAATGGCTTCTAAACAATTACCGGGATGTCTGTCTGTGTAGAGATGCGACTTTATCGCATCTCTACACAGTTTTTTCGGTAATCGTCTGGTGGCCCTTCATCCGCCCTGCTCCAAATGCATAAGTATTCGTAGTGCAGAAAATTTTTTTGACTAAAGAATAGCTGACATCTAAGCTAGAGAAAAACCGCCAAAGATGCAATTTTGGCGGCTGAAGCTTTCTATATGGTTTTCCCCTTTTTTAGTAAAGAAGTGTCACTTTCTATAAGGTATCACATGATTAGGAGCATACTTTTTGCTAAACAGTATTACCTCTCGCCACACTCGGTCCCCACAGTAAATCTATCCTGAATAGTTAGTCGAAAGCGGGCCGAAAATAGTGCAGTGAAAATGAAATTCATCAAGCCCGACTCACCAGTATTTTTGCAAATAAATGGTTAATCAACGGACGTGTTATGATTTATTTTTAACTTGCGCATAGGCTTCTAACGCACGGATTCTGGCAAGTGAATGATCGATGATTGGGAGCGGATACGTTTTTCCGAGTACGATACCGGATTCATGTAGTAAATTTGTGGGTGCTTTCCAGGGTTCATGGATATACTTTGAAGAAATTACAGCAAGTTCAGGAACCCATTTTCGGATATATAGTCCTTCCGGATCAAACTTCTGACTTTGAAGAACTGGATTGAATATCCGGAAGTACGGCGCCGCATCGATCCCTGACCCAGCGACCCACTGCCAACCCATTGCATTGTTAGCCGCATCAAAATCAATTAGCGTGTCCTTGAACCAGCTAGATCCTTCTACCCAGGATATGAGTAAATGTTTAACTAAAAATGAGGCGACAACCATTCGAACCCGATTATGGATTACACCCGTCTGCCATAATTCTCGCATTCCCGCATCGACTAGAGGATAACCCGTCAAACCTTTTTGCCATTTAGCAAATTCTTCATTAGAACCCTGCCAAGGAAATGCTGTGAATTTTTCACGTAAAGGGACTTGTAGCACTTCCGGAAAATGAATGAGCTGGTGATATGCGAACTCACGCCATACTAACTGCCTCAAAAAGGCATCGATGGATGATTGCATGTACTCTCCTGTTTCCGTTTCGTTCAGCCGCTTAGCTGAATACCAAATTGCTCTAACACTTATTTCTCCCCAGGCTAAATGGGGCGACAATAATGAAACCGAATCTGAAGAGGGGATATCACGCCCCTCAACGTATCGGCTGAGGCCATCATCGGTAAATTTTTCCCATCTCGTAATAGCGCCCTTTTCACCTGGCTCCCAGTGCGGATGGAACTTTTCATTCCAGCGATTCACTGGTAACAAATCAAGTTCTTCCACTTGTAGAGACGGAAGAACTTGATTGAATGGATTAATGTCAACTGGAATAGGAAGCGGACGATTAACAGACTCCCCCATCGTCCTTTTCCAAAAAGCTGTAAACACTTTATAAGGTTCATTCTTTTGATTCAGTAAATCACCAGGTACGAAGAGTAGATTTGAAGGAAATGAACGAACTTCCATCCCATTAGAAAACAGGTTTTGAGTAATCGCGTTATCTCTTCTAATAATAGATGGCTCATATCTTTCACCCAAAAAAACAGCATCTGCTTTTGTTTGTTTACAAAGTAAAGAAAGCTCTTTTAAACTGCTACCTCGTCTAAAAATGAGGGATAAACCAATTGATTCTAGCTTTTTTTTCAACGCTATCAATGAATGATGAAGCCACCATTGCCCTACTAAGTTTGAGGTGTTTTCATGCTCTTCTTCTTCCGACCAGATAAAAACAGGAATAATCATTCCTTGCTGGGCTGCTTCCCACAAAGCGGGGTTGTCATGTACTCGTAAATCTTTTCTAAACCAGACAATTATTTTTTTCAACTACATCTCATCCTTCAAATCAGTTATCCGTAGTATGTCCAATTTGCTTACTATTTTTTTGGAGGCATTGGTACAAATTTACTCGTTCGCATTGCATAGTCAGCGAATTCAGGATGATTCTTATATTTCTTTTCGAGCAAAGGTACTCCTGATACAAATAATAGAAGCAAAGTAATGATGATTGGACTAATTATTCCTATCCATCCATTAGGTGAAGAGAAGGCGATTAGAAAAATTCCCCACCACATGGTTGCTTCTCCAAAATAATTAGGATGACGCGTATACTTCCATAAACCATACTTCATCAACTTCCCTTTATTCTCAGGTTTTTTAATGAAAGATTTCAACTGATTATCTCCTACGACTTCAAAGAAAAATCCGATTATCCAAACTATCAATCCAATATAATCCAGCGTTCCAAGACCTTTTGTAGAAGATACATTTGTCAGTAAAATAGGTTGCGCAATGATAAATAGCAATACTAACTGGAGTACATATACATTTAGAAATATTTTTAAATAGACAAAATTAGTTCCCCATCTTTTCCTCATATTAACATAGCGGTAATCCTCAGGCTTATTCCAATTTCTTTTGAATAAGTAATACGCTAACCGTACTCCCCAAATAATAGTTAAAATTGTTATGAGAGTTGCGCGATCAGTTTGGAACCCTCCAGCAAAGTAACTAAAAATTGCCGCTATGACAAATCCAAGTCCCCATGCAATATCGACTAGACCGTTGTTTTTCTTTTTCTGAGCAACCAGAAAAAAAATGAAGAAAAATAGTAACAAGGTAATGAACGTACCCAAATAAATAGCTGACATCATAAAACCTCCTTTATTCTGTTGTCAATGCAATTGCAACACATCCCACACCCGCATTCATAGCTACAATTGAAGATATTTCAGTGATGTATTCAGGTGTTCTTCCTATAAGAGGCGAGAAAATTTGTTCATATTCATTCGCCCGATCAATCGCATTTGCATGAACGATTGAATAACTGACAATCTTTTTCGTACGAGTAATTTCCCTTACCAAAGCTTGCATTTTTTTAGTATTAGCTTTCACACTAAGTGCTTTACCAATAACTATGCCATCTCCAGTGTTATTAATGGATACAAGAGGTTTTAAATTCAGCATTTTAGCAGCAAGACCTGTATATTTTTTAATGCGTCCTGAACGAACCATGTACTTCAACGTATCAACGCTCACAAAGATTTTTGTTTTCTTGATTGTATCGTTAATTATTTCAATTACATTCGTAAATTCTACGTCTTTCTCAATCGCTTCAGCAGCCTTTAAAACAACTAGACCTTGTCCGCCTGAGTTTAACATCGAATCTATTACCGCAATTTTTGCACCGGTGCTTTTAATTTTCTTCGCTGCATTGACAATCGTATCGTATGTTCCGCTCATTTTATTAGAGACGGTAATCACAATGATTGATTCATAGTAAGGCACTATAGAATTCAAATAACTTTCTACTGCTTTTACAGTAGGTTGTGAAGATGTCGGATATTTTTTGGCATCATCCATTGATTCATACAAATAAGAAGGACTAATTGTCAATTTGTCTAAATAACTATTATCACCTATAAGTAGATTCAAAGGAATCATATGGATTTGGTGCTTGTCCATTAAATCTTTTGGTAAGTCAGCAATTGAATCTGTAACTAGCGCAATTTTATGTTTCCTACTATGAACAGTTTCAAATTGTCTAAGCATATCATCTGCTTTTTGCTGAATAATCATTCCAAATTCTCTTAGTCTATCAAACAGTATCTCAGGATGGTTTGTATGGATATGAATCTTGACCTTCTCCGGACTTCCTGCGACAATCAGCGACTCTCCTAGATCTAATAGATTATTTCTCAACATTTCCAAATCTATCTGCTCGCCTTTTATAAGCGCCTCCGTACAATATCTGTGACTTGGTTTTGTATTCTCATTCGAATGAAGTCCACTATCCTTAAATTCCACGTCAGCAGATACGTAGTCTGTTTCTTCAACCTCTACTTTCAAAAAGTAATTAGTTATACCTTCAAGAAAACAAACAAATCCTTTTCCACCGGCGTCTACCACTGAAGCATCTCTTAATACTTTAAGCTGCTTACGCGTGGATTGTAGTGATTGGGTGGCGGCTTCCAGCGAGATGGTAAATAGTTGAGAAAAGTCGGTTACACGATCTTTTAGTAAACGAAGAGAGTTACTCCAATCTTTCATAACCGAAATAATTGTTCCTTCTACTGGATTGGAGATTGATTTGTATGCATAGAGTACCGCACTTTCTACTGCTTCAGAAAAACCAGATAACGTTATCTCCTTTTCATCGTCCAATCCTAGATGAAGTCCATTCAGAAACTGCGCAAAAATAATACCAGAATTCCCTCTCGCACCTGTTAATGCCGCATCTGCAATCGATCCTATTGTTTCTTTTGCAGAGCCTTTCATTTGTGTTTCTTCAATAATATTTTGCATCGTAAATGTTAAGTTTGTTCCGGTATCACCGTCAGCTACTGGAAACACATTTATTCTATTAAGTTCATTCTTATGTTTAATAACCCTATTTGCGCCTGAGACAAAAGCATAATATAGCTTCTCACTGTCCAAGTGTTTACTGTTCATTTGATTTCACCACCTTTTCAAGATTCTTTCTACATAATTCATTTTCTATGTATGGAGAAGGGTGCCTTAACCATTAGTAAGGCACCAGACTTCTTTATTTTTCTTGCACAAGTACACCGTCTGTCATTTTGAATACCTTGTCGCAATAGTCTACGAGACGTATATCATGTGTGACGACAATGGTCGTTGTGTTTTTGTTCTTTGTTTCGTTTTTCAGTAGTTCCATAACTTCATAGGCACGATCTGAGTCAAGAGATGCTGTTGGTTCATCAGCTAAAATAATGGAAGGGTTACTGTATAACGCTTTGGCAATTGCCACACGCTGACGTTCTCCGCCAGACAAGTCTGCAGGGTATTTAGTTCGTAAATCCCCAATACCCAAGTCATCATATAACTCTTCTAATTGTTTTTTCGTCATATTTTCTTTCTTAACTTGGTCCAATAGTTTTAACTGATTGGCGACTGTTAAAAATGGAACTAGATTCGATGCTTGTAGAATGAACCCAATTTCCTTCAACCGAATCTTTGAACGCTCTTTCTCATTTAAATCCGCTAGATTCTTATCATTTATGACCACAGACCCTGAAGTGGGTGTAAGAAGCCCGCCGACAATTGTTAGAAATGTGCTTTTACCGGAACCAGACGGACCGATAATAGCTATCAGCTCACCCCTGTCTGCAGTAAAATTTGTTTCCTTCATTGCTTCTATTTCTTTATGGCCACTGCCGAATGTCTTTTTCACTTGTTTTAATTCTAAAACTACCATCATTTACCCTCCTATTGCTTTCAATGGATCGATTCGAACAATTGTAAGAACTGAGAACACCGCACCCAATATCGCAACTCCTATTAGTACGAGTCCGTAGATGACCATTGTTACAAGATCGAATGCTACTGGTACCGCACTTGGTAGAAATGAACCGGTGATTAACGTCAATCCGAAACCTACTGCCACACCAATCGCAGCTAATATAAATGTTTGTGCAATGACTGAACGTGACAGATAGTTATTAGAAATACCTTGAGCTTTCATGACGCCAAACATACTGATTTTTTGGACGGTCAATACGTAAAGGAAAATTGCAACAATGACCGCTGAAATACCAAACAAGAAATAAATCATGAAGTTTAATGTTAAACTCTGTTCCGTGTACCCTGGTAAACTCCGTATAAATGTTTCAATTTCAATGGATTCCAATGAATCATTTTTCATGTCAGCAATTGGTTCATCCCCGCGAACAACAATTCCACTTATACTTTCCTTATTTGCTTCGGCTGCTTCACCGAATTTCACTGATTGGAAAGTAGACAAATCTCCATATAGCACTGGAGCCGCATTAAATCTTGCATTGTCTGTGAAACCTACAATAGTTAATATTTCGTCAGATGATGATAATTGCAGTTCATCGTCTACTTTAAATCCATCTTCTTTTAATGCATCACTGGCGATAACTTCATTGCCTTCTGCAAATTCTTTGCCTTCCGTCACATTCGGCATAATGAATTCATCTTTGTTTATCCCAAAAATAGATACGTTCGTCTTATTATCACCATTGCCGGCAACTGCATTTATTTGACCGATTACGGCAATTTCTTCAGCATCGATTTCATTTGCATCTTGAATTGTTAATGAAGATTGGTACATGCTCTTATCCGATTCCTCTGTCAAAATGATTTCTGTTGCTTTCCATTTATCAACTGATTCACGATTCAGATTTTCTAAGCCTGTAGCAAGTCCCGATAGAAAGAACACTAAGTATGATACGAGCATTAGAACACCAATGATCAACGTAAAGCGTAATTTGTTTTTCTTAATTTCATTTAAAGCTAAAAACATTTCTTCACATCCTTATGTAATTTTGGTTTAAGTAGTTTACATTTTCGAGATTATTTAGCAGCTATCTATCCATTAATTTAATCGATTCAAAACTGTTACCCCTTTCCTAACTTCTCAATTCTTTTCTATTTCTGAACTCAATTAAAACAGAGTAATAAAAGTTTGTCAAACCTTTGTACACTCTAAACAATAAAACGTTATACAAATTATAAGGGTTGTTATATACTAGATGGAGAGGATTCTAGCCAAAGATTAGGAGGAGACTATATGCACATTTGTACTTCATGCAATCCAACGGAGCTGTTTTACAAAATCCGTATTTCTGGAGAAAGTAATTTAACTCACCTTCCCCAACTTATGTCTTACCTTAAAAGTAACGACTTATTGGTCAACTCCCGTGATAATATCATTGTTGTAAGAGAGGCTGCGGTTGCGGGGCTATACGATTATTTCAGTGATGTAATGGAAGTAAAGTCAATTTATTTTAAAGTGGACGACAGTGACTGGAAACCGATTAATGAAATAATTGAATTGCTAGAATTTAAACGGATTGACCAGGTCATACTTAAAAACAACGTCACATTTCACATACAGCCAATCGTTACGAAAAGCCAAGAAGTCTTTGCTTATGAAATGCTGGCCCGTTTCCAAGATGATAACGGAAATTCTGTGGCTCCAAGTAAAGTATTTACAGCAGCAAAAAAAGAAACCGTACTTATGCGCTAGATCGCGTTTGCAGAATTGCTGCCGTTAGGAACGCCGCCGCTATTCATAAGAAAGTGTTCATTAACTTTATCCCGACTTCAATCTACTCTCCCGAACATTGTCTCAGAACTACCGTTCAACTTGCAATTCAGTTGGGGATCCCTTTTTCTCAATTAGTCTTTGAAGTAGTTGAGACAGAAAGTGTGGATGATATTGAGCATTTGAAAAAAATATTAACTTTTTACAGAGAAAGGGGTTTACACTACGCGCTGGATGATGTGGGTGTAGGCTTTAGCACAATTGAAGTCCTTGAACAATTAATGCCCAATTATATGAAGTTAGACATGAAATTTGTACAGGGGGTATCTGGTGATTTAACAAAACAGGCAGCTGCTAAAAAGTTTTTATCGAGTGCCTTACAAGTTGGTGCAATTCCGCTTGCTGAAGGGATTGAAGAGCGAGAAGACTTTGAATGGTTGAAAGAGGTCGGATACGAATTATTCCAAGGCTATTTGTTTGGAAAGCCAACACCTATCCCAACAGACCTAGCCAAATGATAGGCTGTGTTGGGATCGAATTTCCCCATTGTATAACGTTAAAACTACAACATTGTACAAAACATCCAAATTCCCTATACTTACACTAAGACTTCTAGTTTGTCGAAAGGATGTAATGAACATAATCACTCCAGCAGATTCTAATGGTTTATATTTTATACAACAAGTTTCAGACATGACAGGATTATCGAAACAAGTAATCCGCAAGTGGGAAGAACGTTATAATCTTGTACAACCCAATCGATTAGAAAATGGCTATCGTATATATAGTGAGGCAGATATCAACTCCCTATTAAATGTGAAGACTCTTTCTGGGCAAGGACATTCCATTAAGCGTGCTGTCGAACTTACAAAGGATAGACGTAAGTTGTTAGATACTGTTCCAGATCCAATCCATGCGATTCAACATCAAAAATTGCTAAATGATTATGTCTTTCAACTTCTAGAAAAAGGATCCTATTGTGATGAATTGGAATTATATCTAGTGTTGCAGCAGGCTTATCATTCTTTCGGATTAAACGATTTTTTAACATCTGTGATTGTTCCATTTTTAAATGAGGTCGGTAATAAATGGCACATGAAGGAATGGAGCGAGTATCAGGAATCTGTCTCAAGCTTGGTCGTACGAGACTTCCTAGTGCAAATTCGTCGTAACTATCAAAGCAGTGACGATGCACCTTTAGTCTTAGGAGCATGCCTGCCTTATGAACGTCATGAAATCCCTTTGCACATACTATTATTGCAATTTATGATGAAAGGCTGGAAAACAGTATTGGTTGGTACTTCTCCTGCTCCTGGCGCTATAGAGTCTCTGGTAGAAAAATTGAAGCCTGCAAAAGTACTGCTATCAGCAACAACAACAGCCCCTTTTATAAATGATCCGGATTTACTGGAGAGTTTAGATCAGTTTGCAGCTAATAATAAACATATTGATTTTTACCTAGGTGGCATGGGTGCACTCGACTACGCAACAAACAAAACACTTCAGGCAATCCACGTCACCAGTTCACTTGAAGAAGCCTTACGCCAATAAACCAAAAAAAGGTACCAGCTCCTAATGCTGGTACCTCTTTGATCATAGTGTAATCTCTTTTGGTTCGTCACCTTTTTTATTCATCAGCCGAATTGAATCTGGTGAAATTTTCAAGATAACAAGATCGGAATCCTCAGGACCACTGAACCATGGTTTCAGATGCTCATTCCATACTTTTTCTTTTACACTTTCATCGTCGGAAATACTGACAGTTCCTTCTATTTCAAGATATTCGTCACCCACACCTTCTCCTTCATAACCAATTAAGATATGGGTATGTGGATTCACTTCAAGTTCATCCACTTTCTGCGTTTGTTTTGATGTTGCGGTGTAAAGCGTAAATTCATCACTGAAAAAAGTCATATAACGAGTGTGTGGCTTGTTTTGTTGAACTGTAGCCATCGTACCCACGAAGCTTTCTTTCAATATTTTCAGTGCTTGTTTTTTTTCATCCATCATTATCTACTCCCTTTTTTAGCCCTATTGGAGTTTACCTCGCTAAGAAGTGAACTAAACATCATTTACTGAAATGGAAATAAATAAGTGCAAGGGGTGAAAATATGCTTTTAACAAGACGGGGCCTGCAAAGAGCTTTTTTATATGGACTGATTTCAGGTTTATTCTTAGCTGCATTATTAAAAATTATTGAGCACATTACTCGTTTTAAAGTTTACACGCTATTATTAAACGTCGATTATATTCCTTACATCAAAACGTTTGTCTTTCCAGAACTTGTTGAAGTAGGTTTTCATCTAATTGTCTCGATAGCTTTATCGATTTGTTTGTATTTGATGATTATTAATGGAAAGATTTCATCTAGTAGGAAAATCATTGTTTTATGTACCTTCGTCTCTTTCATCATTGGTGTAGCAATATTCCCTACGACCACATTTTCCGACAGAACGCCTGCATTTACTAGTATTCCCTCATTTTCATACTGGATTGTAGGGCACATTATGTATGGCTGTATAATGGGTATATTGTTTGCTCGTTATTTAACAAAAGAAAAAGGATTTTAAGCCGTCAGAAGTCAAGGTGCAGAAACAGTATTCCTCCGCCAATCGTTGTAAAACGGCATGCGTAGCCAATATTGAAATATCCGTGAATAATTCAATATACAATGTACAGGCTTTCCCTTTTGATGGTCCCAAATTCATATAATAATTTAGGTGTTTATAATTGATAATTTGTTCTAACAAGAGTTAAACAGTAATTTTTTTCTACTACAAATCGCCTTTTCATTCGAAAGCTATTGTCCTGTCATTATTCATCATAATGAGTCACCTATTTCCAATCAAAAAGAAGAGAGGTAAGTATGACTACTCCCTCCCTTCCTCTCGAATATAATGATTAGGTTATAATGTTGCTTGCCAACCTCCGGTACCCGAAGTCCGGTAAGTGTATCAAGTTTTCACGGTGCCTAATCATCACCAGATTTTTAACCTCAGGATTCCACAAAAGACACCCCGATGCCCATTAACCTTTCCTTTGAAAAAATCTTAGTCATGGCCAATGGTCAACTTTATTATATGCATCGTCACATGAAATATGCACGATAGCCTGATCTAAGTAATTATATCTAAATACATAGCTTCCAAGTCTTACTTATACGTCAATGTTTGGAGTGTTTAATCCAAATTAGTTCTATCAACTTATACTGATTTTTAAACATTTCTGCATTAATCAAGGCATCAGAAACAGATAGGTGAATGTTTTTAGTTTCCGCCGTCTGTTTTCTTGATTCCAAATAGCGCAAAGAACTCCAGGTTCATCCTTTTTTTTAAAAAAATTCTGAGTTTTTTGTTATGCATTATTATCACTGAGAGTTTTTTGATTTTGTAAGAGTAAAGTGACGAAAATTCATTTCCCAATTCCAGAAGGGATATTAAAGCGGCTAGATTACACTATTGAGTACCAATGAATCGTGGAAATCAAAGAAGATTTGGATACCTATTCCCTCCCAACCGTACATCGCATGTAGCTCTAATAAATTTTCATTGACAACCTATCAAAGTAAATATACATTAATAGAGAATGATTATCATTATCAATTATAAAAAGGAGACAATTAAAGAAAAATTTTATCCCCTTACTGATTCTTTGATCATCTTCGGAAGGTAAAGTTAAAACATCTTTCAAAAAACTTTACAAAATAAATAATGTGAGTTTATTCCGTAAAGTTAGTCACCAATCACTAAAAATACATTTTACGATAAGGAAGGTTATGAAAATGAATACGAAACTAAAAATCTCATTAAAAGCATTACTAATTTCGGCAATGGCTATGATACTACTAGTTGGTTGTTCAGGTGAGAAATCAAGTTCAACACCTGATTCATCATCGGAAAGTACCGAAACATCTAAAACAGAAAAACCTGCTTCTCAAGATGAAAATACTGAATTTCCGATCGTAATAAAGCATGCATTTGGCGAAACTGAAATTGCTAGCAAGCCTGAACGAGTTGTTACAGTTCAATGGGCTAATCATGATGTTGTTCTCGCTCTTGGAGTTATACCTGTAGGCTTCTCAGCCGCTAATTACGGGGTTCAGGATGACAGCGGACTTTTGCCTTGGACAGCTAAAAAACTCGAGGAACTCGGCGCAGATGAACCTAATATCTTCCAGGATACCGATGGTCTTGATTTTGAGGCTATTTCAGATGCAAATCCTGATGTAATTCTTGCAGCTTACTCGGGTATAACACAGGAAGACTATGATGTTCTTAGTAAAATCGCTCCAGTCGTAGCCTATCAGGACGCTCCTTGGGCAACCGAATGGCGTGACCAAGTTATATTAAATTCAACAGGTATGGGAATGAAAGCAGAAGGCGAACAACTTATTAAGGACACTGAGAAACTAATTGAGGAGGAATCAAGTAAATATCCTGAGATGGAAGGCAAAAAAGTTGCCTGGGTCAACTTCTCGGCTAAAGATATGTCTAAACTCCATCTTTATACACCTAAAGATCCTCGAGGTGCTTTTCTAATTGAGCTAGGTATGGAATATCCTGAAAGTATCACGAATCAGATTACTGATCCTACTAGCTACTCATTGTCATTAAGCGCTGAGAATGCTGACATTCTTAACGACGTTGATATCATAATTGGATATGGTGATGAAAGCCTTTATGAAGCAGTTAAAGCTGATCCCCTGTTAGGCAAAATTCCAGCGATTCAAAGAGGTTCTGTTGTGTTCATTGGTAACGATACTCCTATGGCCGCTTCTGGAAATCCAAATCCACTTGCGATATCTTATACGATTGATGAATACCTTGAATTAATAGGAGGAGCCATTAAGAAATTAAATGAATAGTATATCGGTTTCCAAAATAAAAAAGTCAAGCTTACATATTCCGAAGAATTTTATAACAGTTCTGGTGATCTGTTTTGTCCTGCTCGGCTTGTGCATGTTTGCATCCCTGGCTTTAGGTTCTCGTATGGTGGGATTAAATGAAGTGATGGACGGTTTATTTCACCCTGACGTAAACTCCTACGAAGCAAATGTGGTTCGCAAAAGGATTTCACGAACAGTTTTCAGTTTACTTTGCGGTGCAGCACTCGGAGTTTCAGGAGCGCTTATGCAAGCGGTCACTCGCAACCCGATTGCAGACCCGAGTATACTGGGAGTTAATACAGGTGCATCATTGTTTGTCGTTTGCGGAATTGCATTCTTTAACATAAGCAGCGCCAATCAATATATATGGCTAGCTTTAGCTGGTGCTGCGCTTACTGCGATTTTCGTATTTGGTATTGGCTCTATGGGGCGTAGTGGAGCTACGCCCATTAAGCTTGTTTTGGCGGGAGCCGCTACAAGTGCCGCCCTTTCTTCCCTAGTCATCGCAATAATGATCCCACGTTCTCATGTCATGGATCAATTCAGGTTTTGGCAGGTAGGAAGTGTTGGCTCAGCAAACTGGAGCGCTATTACGACTTTTACCCCTTTTTTGATAATTGGAATACTGATAGCTATTATTTCTGCACCAGCACTAAATGCACTTGCCCTGGGAGACGATGTTGCAACCGGACTCGGCGTTAAAACAGGAATACTGAGGCTTGTTGCAGCTCTTGGGGCCGTTCTTTTGTGCGGCTCAGCTACTGCCCTGGCAGGTCCAATTGGCTTTGTTGGGCTTTTATCAACCCACGTCATGCGCCTTATTCTTGGCCCTGACCTGCGTTTTGTTATACCGATGTCTGCTATTTCAGGAGCCATCATTTTGACTGTATCAGATGTAAGCGGCAGGCTCATCGGTAGCCCTGGAGAGCTTGAAGTCGGTGTAGTTACAGCATTTATAGGAGCACCGATACTAATACTATTAGCTATGAAATCGAAAGTGCGGTCATTATGAAAAATGAATCTGTTAAGTTTATTATGGCGGGCAGACGTCAAAGACACCGTCGATGGATACTTGTTACCGGCTCCCTGGCAGCACTTGCATTCATTCTTTGCTGTGCGATGCTTTTACTGGGGAACACCATCTATCCCGTAATAGATGTAATCCGAGTACTTTCTGGAGAAGAACTCCAAGGTGCTTCTTTTGCCATTAATACCATACGTCTACCAAGAATGCTGGCAGGTCTTTTCGCTGGATTCGCTTTCGGCATTGCCGGAAACACCTTTCAGACTATGTTGCGCAATCCCCTAGCTAACCCGAATGTAATCGGTATTACTAGCGGCTCGAGCGCAGCGGCTGTTTTTTGTATAGTCATACTTCATACTAGCGGAGCTGTTGTTTCCATTGCTTCCGTGATTGCTGGCCTTGCTACTGTAATACTAATTTACATATTATCTAGGGGAAAGTCATTTTCAATCGGGAGATTAATTCTTATCGGAATAGGCATACAAGCCATGCTTGGCGCTTTGATATCCTATCTTTTGCTGATCGGTGCAGAACAAGATCTCCCCGCAGCGTTCAGATGGCTCAGCGGTAGCCTCAATGGCTCACAAATGCACGAACTTCCGCCTTTGATACTATCAGTTTTCATCTTTACGCCTATTATTATAGTCCTAGGAAAACACCTAAGTATATTGGAACTTGGAGAACAGTCGGCCACTTCTCTCGGAGTGAACACGGACAAGACAAGAATTGTGCTTATTTTTAGTTCCGTCTGCATGATTTCTCTTGCTACTGCTACCACGGGCCCAATAGCATTTGTCTCCTTCCTCTCCGGACCGATTGCAAAAAGACTAGTCGGAGTTGGCTTCTCAAGCGCAATTCCCGCAGGTCTTGTTGGCGTTAATTTAGTTTTGGCGGCAGATCTAATCGGACAATTTGCTTTTGTGGCCAGATACCCCGTGGGCGTCATTACTGGAATACTCGGAGCGCCGTATCTGATCTTCCTGCTAATCCGAATGAATCGAAGGGGAGAATTATAATGAAACCGACACATGTTTTTCAAGCCGAAGAGATAGTAGCGGGCTATGATAATAAAACGATCATCCATGGAGTCAGCCTTATTATCCCAAGTAATAAAATAAGCGTTATTATTGGAGCAAATGCCTGCGGAAAGTCTACGCTTCTTAAAACACTATCAAGGCTTATAAAGCCTACGTCTGGAAAAATCACCCTTGACGGAAGACCCATCAGCAAAATCCCATCAAAACAATTAGCTCGTGTTTTAGGACTGCTACCGCAATCCCCCATTGTTCCAGAAGGAATTTCTGTCGCTGATTTGGTTGGACGCGGAAGATTTCCGCACCAATCATTGCTCAGCGGTTGGACAAAAAAGGATTATGATGCAGTCGCCGAAGCTATGAGTATTATGGATATAACTGAGCTTGCAAATAATGATATTGACGAGCTTTCTGGCGGTCAAAGACAGCGCGTCTGGATCGCAATGGCTCTGGCTCAACAAACAGATATTTTATTTCTTGATGAACCGACAACCTTTTTAGATATCACATATCAAGTCGAAATTCTTGACCTACTCACAGACCTTAACCGAAAGCACGGAACTACGATTGTAATGGTTCTTCATGATATAAACTTGTCCGCTCGCTATGCAGACTATATTTTTGCACTTCGTAAAGGAAAGCTTATAGTTGAGGGTGAGCCATCAAAGGTTATTACAAGCACATTAGTTAAAGACATATTCGGCCTCGATTGTATGGTGATAAAAGACCCTGTTTCAGGCTCTCCTTTTGCCATACCAAAAGGACGTTATCATGTTAATAATGAATGTACTCCTTAAATGACCCAAACAGTGAATCAAACTACACGATTTTATTTAAGCATTCATCATTGCCCTTATGCTTATGTGCACATTCACTTCAGCATTGCCAGTATTCCTTTCGACCTCCACTGCTTTGATTCGACACCAATACAGTAGAGGATTTTGAAAGGCAACAAGCTTTTTTATTCTTTAAGTTGCATAACACTATAAGTAAATATAAAAAAGTCCAATTTCTCAGTATTATAATTGAGAAATTGGACTTTTTTCGTTACTCCGGAAAAGTGCCCTTTGATGGAATAACCTTAATTCTGAAGCAATGCTGATTAACCGCTCAGTGAATCACTAGCTAGTTTAAATAAAAACTCCCTACATACGCAGATACTCAGTTCTTTCCTATACCAAACGCTTTGGTGCCACGCGTTAATAGGTTGCTTAGCTTAACTCTATTCTGTTATCCGCATAAAGTTACTGCTGGATTATCTGAATATGGTTTCCACATGTATCGTCGAAGACAGCTATTGTAACTTCGCCCATTTCTGTTGGCTCTATAGAAAAGTTCACGCCGTGTTTCAATAACCTATCGTACTCTTTGCGAACATCTTCAACACCAAACATTGTTACAGGTATGCCTTCTTCAAATAGTTTCTTTTGATACTCCTTGGCTGCTGGATGATTATTTGGTTCGAGCAAAATCTCAGTACCTTCTTGCTCCTCGGGAGAAACAAGTGCAATCCATCTAAATTCTCCGGTAGGAACGTCATGCTTTTTTACAAAGCCCAACGTTTCTGAATAAAACTCTAGTGCCTTGTCTTGATCTTCTACGAATATACTAGTAACAATAATTTTCATACTGTTTTTTGCCTCCTTTGATATTTGCGATGTATAGTGCTGTGCTAACAATCTGGTTGCAAGTGAAAAACACAAGTTCGTTCGAAACCCTATTTCTATAATATCCTTTTTTAATAAACCATTCAAAATACACTCAGTGACTTCATCCGCTTTTTATCCCCTTACTTACGTCTGCGGAATATTTTTTCTTGTTTTTCCACAAAATCACTTTATCCATCCATTCAGCAAGTTTTTAAGTGGTTCGGTGTTGAACATAAGTACTCGATATTTTCCCTTTCGTTTTGATTTTACAAGCCCTGCATCTTCCAATACAGTAAGATGTTTAGCTATCCCTTGTCGCGAAATGGTAAGGTTGTGCTTCGTAATGAGACGTACCGTAAGTTCATACAACGTTAGCTCGTTGCGTTCGGATAGTTCGTCTAATATCAGCCGCCGAGTCGAGTCGCCAAGTGCTTTGAATATAGCGTCTTTGTCCTTCATA
The DNA here is from genome assembly GCF_038620285.1 of Sporosarcina sp. FSL K6-1540. Lineage (NCBI taxonomy): Bacteria > Bacillati > Bacillota > Bacilli > Caryophanales > Caryophanaceae > Sporosarcina > Sporosarcina sp. FSL K6-1540. The sequence goes on along the minus strand of NZ_CP152018.1, from coordinate 3,356,880 downwards.
CATTAAGTATAAGCAACCGTGTAGTTGCTTGTCAATCGAACCGGATGCATACAATCCTTTTTCCAACTACCAAAGTTCACTTCATAAACTCAAGAAGTAACCTTAGCCCGAACCATCATGATTTTCACTTTCCCCAATAATTTGCGCTTATTTAAATTGTTATTTTGCACATCCAACTTTAAAAACCCAGCTACCTTCAAATAAGAAGATTGCTGGGTTTCATAATTATTTATAAAAAAATCCGGATTTCCCTAATTAGAAAATGACTGCTCATACGTCCTAGTCACAGGGTTCTAAACATAGACCCCAAAGCACCATGATGTCAATGATTCTTCTAATTCGTATGCTCTTCTTTTATGATTTAAATGTAATGAATTATATTATTTCTATATACCCTTCTGTTCCATTTACTCGAATACGTTGTCCATCTTTTATCAGCTTGGTAGCATTCTCCACTCCGACAACTGCTGGTAAGCCGTATTCACGTGCGATAACTGCTCCATGGGTCATCAGTCCACCAACTTCGGTAACAAGACCTTTTATGGAGACAAATAATGGTGTCCAGCCGGGATCAGTAAAGGAGGTGACTAATATATCTCCTTCTTTTAAAACAGCTTCTTCCATGTTTAAGATGACACGTGCTCGTCCCTCAATAACTCCAGAAGAAACAGGTAGTCCTACAATCGCTTCGGCTGGGAGATTTTCTCGTTTGTAGTTACCTGCAATGATTTCACCATCAGACGTGAGTACACGTGGGGGCGTTAGTTTTCCATAAAATTTGTAGTCGTTCTTACGTTTGCTGATAATCTCGAAATCCAGTTTTTTTGTTCGTACGACTTCACGAAGTTCTTCAAATGTGAGATAGTATATATCTTCTTTTTTATGAATAACGTTGGCTTGTACGAGTTGTTCGGCTTCTTTCAGTAACGCCTGCTTATAAACGAAGTAGCGACTAATCATGCCGTATTTTGGATATTCACGATAACCGATGAAATTCCGGATTAGGCTAATCACTCGTTTTGTCTCTTCGGCTTTTCGTTTGCCATCCGGTAATTGCATCAATCGATCTACTAACTCTTGTTCTTTTTTCAAAGCTGCCTGCCGCCCTTGCTCAAATTTCCGTTTGCCCGAATTAGGCTCAAGTTCTTTGATGTTGCTGAGAAGCATAGGGACAAGTGTAGTTGGTTTTTCACTCCAACGAGTTTTAGTTATATCGATTTCTCCAGCACATCGCATTCCGTATTTGTTGAGATAAGCTATTATTGCATCTTGGCTTTCCTGTCCACCTTCAAACGTAACGATTCCCTCCAAAAAGTTATCATCTTTTACATGCTGTAAATAATGAATTACTTCTGGATATGGACGAATCACATCTGCGACATCCAATAGCGCCAGACCCATTTCCGAAGTAATATTGTTTGGTACAGATTGGGAAAGCGTATCTGCTACGTTCTTTTCACCTAACCACATATTCATTTTTTCATTGATCCATGATGAAGCATCCATAGCAGTCATAATCACACCCAAACTTTGTGGGTCAAATAGAATCTTCTTTAATTGCTGCAGATCTTCTAGTATAAAATCAAATAAATCTGATCCTGATTTCGTTTGGATGGTTTGTTTTAACTCGTTTATCGATGTTTCACTACTATTTATCAATTCAGAAACGATTGTAGGATCGTTTTTGAATTGTGTTTGAAAACCCGCAGAAGACATACTTTTATTACTACTACTTGGACTCAGCTCTTTGTCATCAGTTGGTAACAATTTAATGAAATCCCGCTCGATTATGGTCATTAGTGCGTCTTTTATGAGCGGATCGGATTGTCCCAGCGTATCTACTAAAATTTCTCTGCTAACAGGTGAAGCCAGACTATGTGTGATATCAACAAACAGCCTTCCACCAGCTTTACGCATGGGTGCAGGGGTCGTTAACAGGTAAAAAGCCAATCCTAATGGTTTCATGGGGTCGGTCATCATTTGTTGATGACCGACAGAAACGTAAACGTGATTTTCTTGATCATTCGCTTCAGGGACAGGGAATAAAGTAGTGATTGGGCGACTCTGGACAATATAAAATGTATCTTCAACCAAACACCATTCGATATCTTGTGGGCAACCAAAATAAGCTTCAATCTGTCTTCCTTTGCGTGCTAGTTGTAAAATTTGTTGGTCAGTAAGTGTTTGAGACTTTTGCAGATCAGGATTGATCTGCTGCGTCTCTGTTCCGCCTTCTTTTAGCCCATAGGTAGCCAGTTTTTTGGTTGCTATCATCTTATCGACGATTTCATCTTCTTGCACCTTATAGCAATCCGCCGATACCAAGCCGGAAACAAGGGCCTCCCCTAGTCCAAAGCTAGCATCGATCGATAGTAGCTTTCGATTAGAAGTAAGCGGATCAGCAGTAAATAAAATTCCTGAAGCCTGTGGAAAAATCATGCGTTGAATGATAACGGATAGGAAAACTTGGCTGTGATCAAATCCATTTTGGATTCGGTAAATTACTGCGCGATCAGTAAATAGGGAAGCCCAACATTTACTGATGTGGCGCAATACTTTATCTCTTCCGATGATATTTAAATAAGTGTCATGTTGACCAGCAAAGGAGGCAAATGGAAGATCCTCGGCTGTTGCACTTGAACGAACAGCATATGCATGCTCTAGGCCAAATGTTAAGAGACATCGATCGATATCTTGTTCGATCCCCTTCTCGATTTCAATCCCCTCAATCAGCTCACGAATCTTCCAGCTAATTTCACTAATTCTTTTTCGTTCGTCCACTTTTTGAACTGCTAGTTGATCTAGTAATTGTTGAAGCTCCTCATTTTCCCCAATGACTCTTTTATATGCCTCAGTGGTAACACAAAAACCTTCTGGTACAAGTGTTCCTTCAATCCTCGAACACTCACCCAAATTCATCCCTTTGCCACCAACCACCATTTGACTCATTTTATCGATTTCCCGTAACTCTAGTACATATGGTTTCATTTCTTTCCCTCCCATTTATCGCTCAATACCAAGACGAATCATATGACAAAAGTTGTTCATCTGATCAACCAATTACGCTGTCCACTCGTTCTTGCTCCTGGCGAAGTTCCATATTCACATCAAACACTTCTTTTTTCAAAAAATGATTGACTAAAAAGGGATTTATGATGTATAATTAAAATAGGGTAATCTATACATAATCCACTTAAATAGCGTATAACTATATAAATTTACCACAGTTCCTCATTTTTTTCAATGAATTTATGCAATCATAATTGTTGCGAATTCGAAGATGAAAAATGATATCAAATTATTTAGTGTAGCATCAGGAAAACACGGATTTAAAACATTAAGAAATTCCAATATTAAAAAGCCTAATTCCTTAGTATTAATATTAAGATATTGGGCTTTTTTCGTTCCCCCTTATTAAAGAGCCTAATCACTGAGCACACTGCTGTTCAATTTGAAAGAGACGTTTTTTTCACTTTTTATAAACAATCAATTCCAACCAAATTCTTACCATAAAAAAACACCTAAAACATTGAAATCAACAATGTTTTAGGTGTTTTTTATTGAATCAATTTTCGTTACATAATGTCCCACGAGGACGTTTTTAGAGCGTTTAATTCCTGATATACCTAGGTTTCTTCTATTCAATCTCTATAATATGTGTAAGGCTTTTCATGACGTTATTTGTTATAAAGACTTACTTTTCCGAGTTAACGCTACCCAATATTCTCTTTAACTATATACACTGACCACTTATGTATTTTGCAACTTCAAATACTCTTTTTCGAATTCATTCGTCTGGCATAGAATAGCATTACTAATTGAATGGAAATATACAAAATACAGCTTGGGGTATTCGAGAATACGATTCGTTATAAATAAAGCGCGAAACGAACATTTTTTATTTAGAAACTTTAAATCTTAGCACAGTCTTTAATTTTTCTGGAGCTGTTCTTCTTGCATCTGTAATATAGATTTCTCTATGGCTTTTTTCAATTCGTATCAAACCTTGTTCCTCACAATACTTTTCCATCTTAGAAAACGTTTCTGGTTCTTTATCGTAGCTACCATGGTGCATCATCTGAACACATAATCCATCAGATAAAGATTCGAGTGTTGCTGTATCAACTGGTAAATGTTTCTTTTTTGCTCGTACACTTTCAACAGCCCTTTGAAAAAGTTCCCTCGTCACAAAGTCAGGCTGTCTGATCATTAGTTGATAGACAAAATGATTTTTATCCAGGTAATCTAATTTTCTTCCCTCTTCATCTAAATCCCAAATTCCTTCAAGCGGAAATACTGTATATTCATAGTAGTCTTTTGGTGTGTAGCCACCCTTTGGCATCATTCGAATACTATAAGACAATGCATATAAAATTTCCACATTTACCCGGAATGAATCGCTATCTGGATCTCCTGCACCTTGCAATTTGATATACGACTTTTCGGTATCATTGTAAATAGTAGGTATCTGTTTTGGTAAATAGATTTTTTTATCGTTTTTTCGCCACTCATACTTTATCAATAAATTGCCCCCCTCATACTTCGTTTCTCTATCTACTACATTGTGCCAATTTGCTTCTTCCCATCCCAAGCGGGCTTCCACACGTGCATACTTTAACCGCCTTTTCTATTTATAATTGCTGCCTAGTTTTGTATGGTATTATCTTCGTCAAAATCGCCACCACTTCAGACTAGACTTGTTCCTTCTATAATAGGGGATTCAAGTGAAAGTATCAAAAAAACTCAAAATATTCTAGCCTGTACAATCTAGATAGCATATCTTATCTTCATTTCTCATATTTCTATTCCCTCTTTCAGTAACGTACTCGTTAGTTGAATAAGTGTTACCCATAAGAGTGAAATACCATATTTTTTTACAATGCCATTGTATGTTTGCAACCTTTTAGATAACAATATATTTGTGAGTAGTAACTTAAAAAGACTCAGAATAACTTCTGAGTCTAAACTTCTTATCATTTTCTCCCCAGTAGCGCCATTAAACCTTTATACATTAGGACAAGGGAGAAAATCACAATTGCCAAAATACCTATTAAGTTAGTTATCGGCTCTAAACCCGCTAAAAAAGTATCTGATAAGGGAACCTTTAATAATGCAAATCCAGCTAAAATACTAGCCAACATCAAAAGAATAAATCGATCCATTTAGTTTAACCTCCTCTCAATACATTATATGAACAAGTAAAAGGAAGGTTGAACCAATTGCCTCTCATGGACCGTTAGCTTATATAAAGCCTACTCAATTAACGAAGCGGGTTAACCATTCTCATTTTGTGTATACATAAATGGATTTATGCAGATAATATTTATGTATAAATTTCCCCTCACTGTTTAAAATGCTCTTAGAAATTATGTGTCAGATTAGATTTCAACCTCAAAGTATTGAATAAAGGGGAAAAGTAGATGAAAATCCGGTTCGGATATGTAGGTAATGCACTAGGCTTATGGGATGCGAGTCCATCAAAAACTCTAACTTTTACACGGTATTCAACGCTCCCTATAAACGAGAGAATGGAAAAATTGAAATCGATAACAGCACAAAATTTACAGCACACAAAAAGAATTTTGTATTATAATATCGCGCATGAAATAGAATTATACCGGTTTTCAAGCTCACTTGTCCCTTTAGCACCCCATCCGGAAGTGATGTGGGATTTCTTAACTCCATTCAAAAACGAATGGGAAGAAATCGGGAATTTAGTCCGAAATTTCAAGCTTAGAGTAAGCTTTCACCCAAATCAATTTACACTTTTCACAAGCCAAAGAGAAGAAGTCACAACGAATGCAGTAAGAAGTATGGAATATCATTTTAGGATGCTCAAAGCTATGAACATTCTTGATACGGGATTAATTAATATTCATATTGGCGGAGCCTATGGGGATAAAACTGCGTCATTAAACCGTTTCCATCAAAATCTCAAAAAATTACCAAAGGAAATTAAGAAGCAGATGACGCTAGAAAATGATGATAAAACGTATGATGTTCGGGAAACACTCATTACTTGTGAAAAGGAAAACATTCCAATGGTACTCGATTATCATCACTATATGGCGAATAACGTGGAGAGTGACCTCCCTCTTTACTTAGACCGCATATTTAAGACTTGGAATACCTTTAATATTGTCCCAAAAGTTCACATTTCTTCACCGAAATCAGATCAAGCCTATCGTTCTCATGCCGACTTTGTTTCTTTAGACTTTGTCCTCCCCTTCTTAAAGATGGCAAAGGAGCTTAATAAGGACTTTGACATAATGATAGAAGCAAAACAAAAAAACCTTGCCATGCTGAAACTTGTAGATGAAATAGCTGCAATTCGAGGAGTCAAACGTATTTCAGGGTCATCTGTGGAATGGTAACCGCGAAGAATAGAGTTATTCAATTATTGAGTCCAGATTTTGAATCGAGCTTGAGGCCTACAGGATGTAGGTCATGCAACCGTTGCCGCAGGACGCGGCGAACTTAGATTGCCATTCTTTCTTTGGTCAGCGGACATTTGGACACCCGCTTAACAGGTAAAAAAAACGCATTCATCTCCCACCTATGGAGGTGAGAGTCTTCTGTAGCTGACGCTTCGCTTTCAGTACATAAACATTTGCTGAATAATGATAATACAGATGAGGTGGAATAAATGACGATTGTACGTCTTGGTTATGTCGCAATGAGTATGGAACTTGATAATGCATCCCCTTCGCAAACAATGACTTTTACCCAATTCAAAAAAATTGATGATCGGGAAGCTGCCATCCGTAAATTAGAACGTATTGCACTTTCGAATTTACATAATACACTAAGACTGTTAAAACATAATGTAGCGTCTGATATTCATTTTTATCGGCTAACCTCTCGCCTTATTCCTTTAGCAAACCACGAGGAGCTTCTTAAATGGAATTATATAAAGCCATTAATAGAACCGCTTCGTGAGATTGGAGATTTCGCAAAAAAACATAAGATTAGAGTTGATTTTCATCCAGATCACTTTGTTCTGATTAATTCTAAAGAGAAGCATATCTTAAAAAATTCAATTAGTACCTTAAAGCTACATTACTTATTACTAAAGGCGATGGGGATTGACCCGACTCATCGCTGTGTCATGCATGTTGGTGGTAATTATAAAGAAACCGAACTCTCACTTGAACGTTTTGTTGATAATTGGATGGACGTCCCGAAAAGGATTCAAAATATGATTATGCTTGAAAATGATGATACTTCTTTTACGTTAGAAGATACACTTTACTTATGTGAAAAACTAGATATACCTCTAGTTTTCGATTATCATCATCATCTGGCCCATCACCTAGGTACAAATTGGGAAACCAACTGGAATAGAGTTATTCAGACATGGAGACATTCTCCGCTCTCAATAAAAATGCATATATCAAGTCCAAAGAGTGATAAAGCTTTTCGCCATCATTCAGATTATGTAGACATCGATATGTTTTTTAGATTCCTTCATGAAATAAAGGGCAGTATTCCACGAATTGACTGCATGATTGAGGCTAAGAAAAAAGATGAGGCGCTTTTCAAATTAATGGATGAAGTAAAAGCAAGGAAAGACGTTGAAATTATTGATGGCTCTTCATTCTCTTTAAAGTAAATGAAAAAGAGGTTACTTCCACAATTAGTTGAATTGTTTGTACATCGTTTTATAATGAAGTGGAAAAGAGCACAATCTGTAATTTTCAAAAAAGCATATTGGTAATAAATAAAGAGGACATTGAAGCCATTTGTATCGCTGATTTCGCAATGAAAAAGAGAAAGAGTTACGCTACCATCATGGTGAACCTAGCCGATGGTCGGGTCATTAACCCCGTAGAATCAAGAGAGATAGAAGATGCAGTTATCTAGCTTTCTTTTTTTGCTAATATAAATTATGTCTCAAGAGATGGCTCTCTTACCACTGAGATTTGGAAAGCCCCTCCTGAAGCCCACCATATCAGTGATCGATTTCAACTAGTGATAAATTTGACGGACGCAAGCACTCATTTGAATAAAATGTATCTCTATTCTACAGGACAGACAAACAATTACTTGAATGAAAATAAAAATGAACCGTTATTTCCTTATGCAAGGACGTAACGGTTCATTTAATAAAGTAATTTTCTTTACCCAAAAGACTTCTTTTGTTTAATAAAAACCATACAGTAAGCAATAATCATAAAAGCTGATACCAACATAGCTCATATGGTATAAACCCTTTAAATTCACGGAAGTACTAGCTTCCAATAGCGTTAGATTCATTCATCCAATTATATTTTTCTTTGTTTTATAAGGTCTATCAACACTTCAAGCCAGCTCGCTGTATGCTCGGCCTTGCTGGGGAAATAATCGCCCATAAATTCCATGAGCTTTTCTTTTTCTTTTCCAACATCTACGTGCTCATTTAAACTTTTCAAATACTCCCAGCGGTCTTTATGATCGGCTAACTTCCTTTCAAGAATGGCAATCACTTTGTCGCGATCAACGTACTCGATACTGGCTAAGCCCACAAGCATTTCACTGATTTTGTCGGCTTTTTCAAATAACTTGTATATTTTTTTCGGCAGTTCTTCACGGCCTTTTGCAGTAATGGAAAATACTTGCTTGTCAGGCCGATGATCTTCTTTGATGATTTCCACTGCCTCGATAAGTCTTTGTTTTGCTAAAGTATTAAAATTATAATACAACTTACTTTCTGTCAATCCGGCAAGTTTATCAAATGGAATCGGATCCGACAGCTGTCTTTTTAATTTATATGGATAATTATTGCCTTCGATTAATTTACTCAAAATGTATATTTGGATTGTCATGATCAATCTCCTTCGGCAAGTGACTCCCTCATTGTAACAAAATCATGCAGTGATTTCAGCCGTCTCAATACTTACAGACTCTGTTTCAGGTTCCGATACAGGCTGCGGCTTGTGAAGGAAAGCCACAATTAATATATTAATTAACATAGCCCCGGCTCCCACAGCCACCATCATCCACTGATTAGGCGCTGCACTGACGCTGCCATATAATGTCGCGAAGTACGCTTGGACAGAATAGTACATCGGCGAAATATAGCTCATCCATTCATATGGCAAGTACATCATTTCCCGAGGGATTGTAGCACCGTTGGCAAGTGTTTGGACCAATAGTATTGGCAAGTTGAGAACCATTCCGCCTTCACCCATCAAGAAAATTAAAATCGCCGTGAAATTGAAGCATACCATATAGTTCAAAATTTGCTGTGCAGTCAGGCTCACAAATATGTCAGCTCCATGGCTGCTGACTAAATATGCTATACCCAAAGCTACAAGGGATGATACAACCGCGATTAACAATGCTGTTAATTGAACATATAAGAATAGCCGCGTTTTGCTTGCTTTTCCGCGACTGGCTCTAAATGCTCCGACTAATTGCATAGCGCCAATCATTGCACCCGTGTATCCGGCCATTGTTAAGAACATTGGTAGCATAGTATTATTCATGCCCGCTGGAATCTCATTGATCGTGACCAAATTTCCAGCATATGCAGTTTCGATCATTTCCGCCATTTCAGTTGCTTGCTCTTCGGGTATATTCAAATTCATCAATACACCTTGTGCTGTTTGTGTGGAAAACTGTGCGCTTAATTGATTATTGATTTCGTTAACGATGGAAGTCATTGTCGAAGAAACAACTGTCGCACTTGCTCCATTGGTTGTAAAGTCAATGCTTGATGCTGTTTCCCCATTTTGCATGTCTTCAGAAAACGTTACAGGAATATGGATGATTAACGCCAATTCATTTTTTTCTAATTGTGCTAACGCTTGCTTGTTTGTCAAATCCGTTTCAATTTCTTCAAATGGTAGTTTCTCTGCAAGTTGTTCTGCAATCATTATCCCATATTCGCCTGCATCGTCATTCACCATAGCGATCGGCATTTGATCAATATTATTCGGAATGGCTGAATACCCGGGGATAAATATTCCGAGCATGGCGATTGCGTAAAAAATCCCCATAAAAATAGCGGCAATAGCCCCTTTTGTTTTTAAGAAATGTATAAATTTCATGTATTTCTTCCTTCTTTCTAATAAAATATGTTTTTCGGTTTCAACAAAGTACTCTAATTAGAGTACTTCCGTATCTTACTCTTCCCTTTTTTAAAAGTCAATTGAATCGATTTCATATTACGTACTCTTAAAAAATCATAAAGAAACAGAGTCCAAATGATTTCTTTAAAAAACGAATGAAAATTCCGATTACGCTGTTGTGAATAGTTGAAGCTGGATGAGTTGATTAACTGCAAGTTACTAGTATTGCACTCAATATGAACTCCGACGAAATGAACTTTGGCTTTCTCTCCTGTATAATGTTAGATCTGATTTAGTAGAAAATAACCTTTGAGATTGGTGTTTACACGTTCACTGGAATTTCGTTCCTTATAAGAATTCATTCCATCTCATCAATCCTCTTACAGGCGCTGTATATCGTCTGAGTTCATAATCTGTCTACTTTCTAAATCGACTTGGAAAAAGGATGGACACCAATATTTACAATTTTTTAGTAATCCTCTAGAGCTACATCCATTGAAGATAATCATGTTAATTGCTCTTTACGCTACAATCAATTTTATTAATTGATAAACAGAAATAGCTCTTTACTCCGTCCCTCTTCAGCCGTTTGCAGTAAGTGATCAGTATAGTCAACCCATTTCATCTTTCCACACCTTGTTTCGATTTTTCCAGTTAATTCTACTTCAATAGCAGTCATCAGATGTACCACTTTTGTTATGGGCAATTTAAAATGACGGCCCGCGAGTTCGTACGGAGAATTTTCCACTAGAAGACTAAGAAAATGATCAGCCGTTTCAGCACTTTCAGCCAAAGAATCCTCTAACTCAATGACAAACTGATACAGGCTCCTTTTTTCTTCCGTAAGCTTTTTAACCTCGCTTCTTAGTAAAAACTCCATTAATCGATCATGCATTTTCCTCACCTCACGTATTTACAACTTAAAAACCCAACCATTCTTTAATTAAAGAATGGTTGGATAGACTTTACTAACTTGCTTTTTAAACGTCCGTAAGGTGACATTTTACACAGAATCAGTGGAATGGAAGAATAAATGATTTATTCGACTGTGCATCTTCTATTAAGCTGACTTTCACATTGTAAACATCTTTAATCGTTTCAGCGTTCAATACCTTTTTCGGTTTTCCGCCAATATATAGCGAGCCGTTTTTCATCAATAAAATTTCGTCCGCATATTGAAGTGCTTGGTTTAAGTCATGTAATACCAATAAAATTGTTTTTTGTTCTTTTTGATTAATCTCTTTTATCAATTCAAGCATTGCTAATTGGTGTTGGATATCTAAAAACGTTGTCGGCTCATCCAATAATATAATCGGTGTATCCTGAGCAAGCGCTAAAGCAAGCCATGCCCGCTGTCTTTCTCCACCAGACAAGTTGTCCAATAATTTATTCTTCAAATGATTAACTGAAGTCATCTCCATAGCTTTTCCGATGGCAATATGATCTTGTTTTCTGAGCATGCCAATTGCACCCATATGGGGATATCTACCCTGCTCGACCAGTTCTTCCACCGTTATCCGAATCGATGCATCGTAAACTTGCGGGAGCAACGCCATTTTTTTTGCCAGGTTTTTAGCAGAAAGGCTTGAAATCAGTGTATCTCCAAGCAAAACTTTACCTGTTTGAGGCATTACAATATTTGAAATAGCTTTTAATAGCGTTGATTTCCCACAGCCATTCGGGCCTAAAAGAACTGTGATTTTCCCTTCTTTAATCGTTGCAGTAAATGCTGTCACTACGTCCTTTGAGCCAAAAGAAATCCCGATATCCTGCAATTGTATATCTTGTTGACTCAACTGACTTTACCACCTTTCATGTTTTTAGAAATTAAGTACATAAAGAAGGGTCCGCCAATTAAAGCTGTTACAGCACCCGTCGGCAATTGGATAGTAAACGGTACCCAAGCATCCGGCAGTAATGGAACTGCAACTTGAGCAATTATATCTGCAGCCAATAAAAGTAAAGAGGAAGTCAAGAAACTTATAGGCAGGAATAGTCGGGCATCTTCTCCAGCTAGGTGTCTGGCGATGTGCGGTCCAATGAGTCCTACAAACGCAATTGCTCCAACTGTTGAAACGGCACCTGCAGTTAGTAATCCCGCAACAAGCAGTATGTATTTTTTTGATGATTGTAAATTGATGCCCAATGTTTGAGCTTTCTCGTCACCTAGGCGCAAGCCGTTCACTATACCTGCAAAAGAAAGTGCTATCGGTATCAAAATCAGTGCAAAAGGTACCACCATATAAAATTGCGACCATGTACGTCCGTTTAGCGATCCAATCATCCATAGTAAAATGATCCCCATAGCTTGTTGTTGCTGCAATAGAATGAGAGAAATAAAAGCTTGTATAATAACTGAAAAAAGTACACCAATCAAAGCCAATTTCTGCATCCCGATATGAGGAAACTTCGAGATCCGATAAAGCAACGCAACAGAAAGCGTTGCTCCGATAGCTGCCACTACAGGAAGGCTATAACTCATAAGAATGGAAAATGGCGAGTAGGTAATCCAAAGAACAGCAAACAGCGTACTCAAAGCTGTCACACCAATAACACCGGGTTCAGCTAATGGATTTGAAATGACACTTTGCAATAAAGCACCTGCTAACCCAAGCATCCCCCCACAAAGAACAGCAATAATCGCTCTTGGTAAACGCAGGTTTAGAAGAATATTCCGGACTGTAGAATCATGATTAGGATTCATGAGCTCTTTAACAACTGTTTGAATTTCCACACTCAAACCACCTAAAATCAAATGAAGAGAAAAGAACAGCAAAAGTAAGATACATAGAATAGACCATAATCTTTTAAAAGTATATATATTCATAAGCCGGTTCTCCTTTTTATAAACATAAACAAGAGCCAGCTCCCACCAATTATGGAAGTGAGCAATCCTACAGGAATTTCAACCGGATAAAAATAAATTCGTGTAATTAAATCCATTCCTGTCAAAAATGTTCCGCCCGCAAGAATACTTAATGGCATAACAACATAGCTGTTTGTACTTTGAACACCCCGACGTATTAGATGAGGGATAATAAGCGAAACAAAACCAATTGGACCACAATAAGCGACAACAGCAGCAGTTAAGGTAGCGCTTATTCCAAATACCAAAAGCCTGATGCGATCTACGGAAACTCCCCGCGCCTTTGCCGCTTCATCTCCCAAACGGAAAACATTTAAAGCTTTTCCGGCAAGTAATGCCAAAGGAACGCCGATGATAAACCAAGGTAAAAGGGCCAAAACATGCTCTTGCGTTCGGTTCGCTAAACTGCCGATGAGATAGAAAAACAACAATCCGATGTCATTTGGACTTCCAATGCTTATCACCACAATCACCAGTGCATTTATTGTTGCGGTCATAGCAGCGCCGACCAGTAAGATAGAAGATCGTCGCAATTTACTGGAGGCTACTGTGACCACAATAAGTCCGCTAAACATAGCGCCAGTCAGTGCTGCTAACGGATAAAGTGAAAAAGATAATGGCAAGCTAAATATAGTAACACATGCCATTACCATCGCAGCACCCGCTGACACTCCTGTCAATTCCGGTCCTGCTAAGTCATTTTGAAGGACGTCTTGAAGCATTGTACCAGCAAGTGCTAAAAGAGCCCCTGCAATCCATCCCACAACCCATCTTGGAAATCGTATCTCAAAAACAACAATTCCCTCTAACTTCGTGGCCTGCCCATCCAACACTTGTAACAAGGAAGCAAATGAGAGTCTAGGCTCGCCCAACATTAAACTTAAAATGAGTAGAACAAACGATAGAACCATACATAAAAGTGCGAGGGATAAACTAATGGAAAGTATTTTTTGCCCACTTCTCGGCTTATTTACCGTTTTCAATAATCCCAGTCACTTCATCTAAAACAATTGATAATGAACCTATCCCTCTACCGTTTGCCCAGATATTGGTCCTAACTTCATAGACCTCATCATTTCGAACAGCTTTTAATTCTTTCCAAATTGGACTTTCAGAGAGTTGATCGGACAATGTCGGTCCTTTCTTATCAAAGGAAAATGTTTCGACAAAGATGATATCTGGATTTTGCTTAAGGACTTCCTCTAAGGAAAATTGAGCTCCCCCACTAGTATGACTTTCAGCATCTCCACCAGTAGACCATGGATAGCTGACGCCTTCGGCTAATAAAGAGCCGACAACGCTTTCTTTTGTATCAATACCAAAATTCACATCAGATCCGTACATCACTAATGCGGTAATATCCATAGATGCTTGTTCTTTAAATAATTCAATTTTTCCCTCAAAGTTCTTAATTGCAGCCTCGGCCAAGTCCTGCCTTCCTGTTATGCTTCCCATTACACGTACGAATTCAATAGAATCTTTGTATGACAATGGACTAACTATATATAGCGGTATATCTCCTAAACTTTCACGCAAGCTATCATGAACGCCACCTAAACCAATAACCAGTTGCGGATTCTTTTGATAAATATCTTCAATGTTTGGCTCAAAAAAAGTTCCGCCTATCAATGGGATAGCGACACCCGCTTCTCCAAAAAATTCTGATTCCTGCGTGATTCCAGCAGCTGATACAGCACTGGGCTCGATTTTTAAAAGATGCAGGGTATCCACACAGATTTCTGTTAAACAAATAATTTCAGAGGGTATCTTGTCTAATACAATTTCTGTACTCGTGCTATCTAGTAGCTTCTTCTCTTCCTTTGACTCAGCAGACGATTCCTCCGTTTTATTACTACAAGCTCCTAAAAAAAGTAAAATGAGTACCAAACCGCTAAGCAGTTGTTGTTTTATTAGCAAGATATTTAATCTCCCTTCCGTTTCCTGAGTTAAACTGATACAGGCTCATTTATTCCCCGCACCTCACATTGGAATAATTCAACCATTCTATAGTAACTGAATGGTTGAATAGCTTTTACCAACTGGCTTTTTTAACACCTGGTAGTTGCCCTTTATGCGCAAGTTCCCGAAAAGCAATCCGTGACATGTTAAATTTCCGCATATATCCTCTTGGTCTACCCGTCAGTTCGCATCGATTTTTCAATCGTGTCGGGGAAGAATCCTTAGGTAGCTTATTTAACGATTCAAAGTCACCTTTCTCTTTCAATTCTTTACGAAGTACCGCATAGTGAGCAACCAACTTCCGTTGCCTCTTGTTTTTCGCTACCTTAGATTTCTTCGCCATTCTATTTCCACTCCATAATTAGTAATCATTACGATTTAAAACTTTGCAAATTTTTTTACTTTGTTTCTCTATGAATCGTGACTTTTCTCAAGCGCGGGCTGTATTTCTTTAATTCAATCCGTTCGGGATTAGTGCGTTTGTTTTTTGTAGTTGTGTAATTGCGGTCTCCTGATTCTGTACAAGCTAATGTGATATTTACCCTCATACTAGTTCCTCCTATAGGTCAAATTTCGATCTGAAAATTAGGCAATGGATTCACAAAACTTGTCCAATCTTGCACTAATTCTTCTTCCGTAAGCAAGCATTTATCTAAGCCTTCCGTAATTTCCTATTGATTCATCCGAATACCAATCATTAACGATGACGGCGACTTTCAGCCCGTGTCGATTGTGTAAAGTATGATTCAATAAGGTCGTCTTCCCCGAACCTAAGTAGCGGCTTAACAACGTTACGGGTATCCTTTTTTTCATTCTCCCACTCCTTACGCTTTACTTATTACCCAATGCTTCCGCAAGTGTTGCAATGTTGTATTCCATCAAAGATAAATAGTCTGCTTTGTTTTCCACATCCTCACTTGTTAGAACACCAAGATTATGCAACATCAGTGAATTCGCTCCAATTTCCTTTCGAATGACATCAGTTAGTTTAGAGGAGACGTTTTGTTCGAATAAAACATATTTCACTCCATGTGCTTTCGCGTATTTAACAAGAGCAGCCAATTCCTTTTGTGAAGGTTCACTTTGCGAATTTAATCCGGCAACTGCTACTTGTTCAAGTCCATACGAATCAGCGATATAACCAAAAGCTGCGTGTGAAACGAAAAATGTTTTTGTAGTAGCATTGGAAGCCATGTCTTTAAATTTCAGATCGAGGGCGAGTAAATCCTCTTTTAACCCTTCAAAATTTTCTTTAAACATATCCTTTTTTTCAGGAGATGCTTCGATGAGTGAGTCTTTAATTACCGTTGCGAGTTCTATACTTAATAAAGGAGAAATCCAAACATGAGGGTCGAATTCGCTGTGCTCATGCTCGTCATGATCATGTGAATCGTTTTCTTCATGGTCCTGTTCGTGTGACTCATGCTCTTCTTCATCGTGCCCATCAGACTCATGCCCCTCCTCTCCGTGATCATGTCCTTCACCTAGCGACTCTTCTGGAATATTGTCAGCGACCGCTATCATTTTGACATGCTCGCCTTTCATTGTCTTTTCGGCATTCTCCACAAATCCTTCAAGTCCAAGTCCGATATAAAAGAATAAATCTGAATCAGCGAGTGCCATCATATCCTTTTGTGTTGGGTCAAACGTATGCTCATCTGCCCCCGGCGGATAAATAGATTGTACATCGACCGCGTCGCCGCCAATCCGTTCTGTGAAATATTGAAGCGGATAGACAGTAGTATAAACGGATATGAGGTCTTCGTTACCTTCCGCTTCTACCCTCTCATTCGTTTGCTCTTTGTTGCCGCATGCTGCGAGCAATAGTAGAGTAATAATTGAAAAAATAGATAAAAACTTTTTATTCACCACAAAAAACTCCTCCTTTATTCCCTTAAATCGTAATCATTACGTTTTAAGTATTTATTTATCATACAAGAGCATTTTTGAATTAGCAACTGTTTTTATTTCATATTGTGAAAAGTAATTCCTTTAAACTAAGCACACCTGTACTTTCAGGTCATGAATGAACTCTTTTTACTTTGCGAGTGATAAGGTAACCTTCATTATGATTAATGAATTCTTTAAATACTGTTTCACAAGATTATTGGAGTTAGTATAGAAGTTTGAACACACGTTGGTTAAGTCTACAACCTAAAAAGTAGAGATGACCGTTACCACATTAGTTCAGGCAATGGCGGTGGCATTTATTGAGTATTATTCCTTTCGTTGTATCAGGTCCATTTATTTCACGATAGCTATAAACAGGTTTCCGCACATTATCACACCTAAAAAACATAGCCCTTGTCCGGTTGACAAGGGCTATGTTTAATTTATATATGGATTTTCGGGCTCTTCTACCTTCTCTATGTCAGTTATCTGCAGGTAAGGATAATCCCAATCTTCTAGGGTTATTTTCGATAAATAGCCCGTTGCCCTAATCCATTCATCTTCCTCTACTTCAAACATTTCACCAGAAGACGACAAAATGCCAAAGACAGAAGCATCTGCAACACAACAAGTAATTCCGAATCGTGCAACTACAAACTGATCTTCTTCCAAGTCAGGTTGCTTGTATACAAACCCAACAATTTCTATTTCCTTACCAAGAAACCAATCGAGATAAGCATAAATATTATCGGTAATATCCAGATATCTTGCTTCACTTACAATGATTTTATCGTTTTCTAATAGTTCATCTCTCAGAATTTCCATACGATTAGGGTATTCATCATTTTCATAGTTCACATCTTCATCAGTCTTCGTTCCATCAATGGATTCTTCTACAATGTCAGGATCTGTTCCTGGCAAGTCATAGGAGGTATCCGTTTCATCATTTCTAACGGCTGGCAGTGTGGTATTCAAACCTGTTCCATATATAACCCCTCTTTTGGCGACAATTGAACTATCTAAAACGGTCATTGGAAACCACAATCCAGTCAGAACAGGTAAGACAAACAAAGTGTATATAAAAAATGTTTGTAAGGGTGTTCCAGTTTGAGTATGGCTAAAGCCACAATTACAGTATAATTCCTCCAGATTCTTCGATCCACTTCTCCATAGTTGCATAAGCCCCAATACCAATAAAATCACAAGTGCAAAATAAGAAAAGGGAATCATTTTAGGAGCAATATAATAAGTAATATCCCCTGATACTAGCAATCTAAATAAGAGTAGAAAAAAACCTAGTAATATAATTCCTCTAAACAAAGCATGAGAACTGTAATCCCGTTCTTCCTGCATAACGCACCTCACATAAATAAGTATTGGTATATCAAAATCATCACATATACAGACACAGTAATAATAGCCATTAAGCCTATAACGAATTTAGCACGGAAATAAGCAAATAGCATAATCGTACCTTTCAAATCTAGCATCGGCCCATAGACTAAAAAAGCAAGGAGTGATCCTGCGGAGAATGTGTGTGCAAACGAGGATGCTACAAATGCATCCGCTTCGGAGCAAAGTGATAAGATGAACGCAAATCCCATCATAACAAGAGGTGAAGTCATGTCATTGGCAGCAATACTTACCAATAGACCCCTATCAAAGAACGTCTGAAATAAACTGGCAATCATTGCGCCCATGATCAAAAATTTCCCCATATCGAAAAACTCATCACTTGCATGATAAAATACAGCTTTTATTTTAGGGACTTCCCTGCCACCCGACTGTATAGGTCTATCCAACAGTTCCTCTGTTGTCCACTTTAATTGATTACGATTCCGATAGAAAGCATATATGAGACTACCAATTACAATGGCCAATACGAACGCCAATCCCATCCGGGCATACGCAATTGCTGGGGTAGATTGGAAGGCATAATAGGTAGATGAAAAGACGATGGGATTTAATACAGGTGCCCCAACAATAAAAATAATACCTATATGCAACGGCATTCCCTTTTTCATCAATCTTCGCACCACTGGAATAATTGCACATTCACAAACGGGAAAAATTGCACTTACTAGTACAGCTGGCACGATTGCTATAATAGGATTTTTAGGAATAAACCGTTGTACAGCCTCTTCAGACACAAACGTTTGGATTAGAGCTGATGTAAACACCCCAAGAAACACAAAGGGTAATGCTTCTAATACGATGCTCAGAAAAATGGTATTTACATGCAATATGCTTTTTGGAATTGCCGCTTGTATTTCTGTGAATCCTATTGATAAAAAGAAATAGAGGAGCACTCCTATGAAAAGTAAGCTCACCCCTAAACTTCGTTTGCTTGTCATGAATCGTACTCCTATCTCTCTAATATCCTTAATTTCTGTAAAGTGCTACGCAAAAAAATACGATTTTCATTGCTTTACGAGTTGCTTCCAATGATCGTTTATCTGCTCTGTGTCAAGCCCCAAGCCAATTAAAATAATAACTGGTTTTCTATTTAAAGCGGCGGGGACTGGAGTAAATGCTACCTTCCTTGAAGCATATTGGAAACTGTAAAGTTGGTGTGAGCTTTCGATTTCAACGAACCCCTTTCCTCGTAGTACATTGGCTGGAAGGTGTTTGAGCCATTTTTCGAATTCTTTCTTTCGAACTACAGGGCAATCCTCCAACTTAAGCGCTTGCAATGTCGAGTGATGATGATGATGTTCAACATCCAAAGGCGATTTTCCAATCGTAACAGAGTGGATACGCTTTTCAAAAAGCAATTCAGCATCAATTTTACCGTAGACACTTTCCATAATAGTTTTTTCTTGTTTCGATTTCTTTGTGATTTTTTGTTTAATACTTTCAAGTTGATTTAAAGGAACTAAATCCGTCTTATTTAACACCAGTAGACTTCCACAAATCATTTGTTCATGTATTAAATTCCGGACTTCTGTTGAGCTTGAAAATATGCTTTGATACTCCAAATAATTACTAGCATCCAAAACTGTAATAATAGACATTAAGTCAAATTGATCAGTATATGGATGACTCAGAAGAACTTCTTGTATTTCCATCGGATTGGCTACTCCGGTTCCTTCAATAAATAAAACATCGAGTGGACTGTGTTCCATTTCCGTTATCAACTCGTTCATTGTTTCTTTTAAATCTTCTTGGATCGTACAACAAATACAACCGTCTAACAGTTCAAATACCTTTTGATTTTCAAATAAATGACCTTCTACGTTTGTTTGGCCTATTTCATTTAAAATAATTCCCGGCTGTAGCCCCTTTTTCTTACAATGTTCTAGCATATTTAATAACACGGTGGTTTTACCACTCCCAAGAAAACCGCTTAGTACATATACTGGAATCTTCTTACTTGAGTTAATAAAAATCTCTCCTCTCAAATTAGGTTTATATCTATCCTTCTCTCATCAACGACCAAGACAGTTAAAATTATTATGCTCTGTAACAACTTTAGCCGGCACTATTTCTACTTCACCAATCCCAAACAGTAATGTTTACGATTTACTTGTTTGTTTATCATACAAGAGAGTTTTTAAATTAGCAACTGATTTTTTCGTAATGCGTATTTCTAAAAAAAACCCCTAAAAAAGGTATATCTGACGATCCAATTGCATAGTTTCAAAATACAATCCAAGTCAACAAATCACTAAAATCACGCATTTTCTTGGTTTATCTAGAAACTTATCGTTAAGAAATTGACCTACTTTAGTTGCATATTTATTGAACATTAAAAGGAATTGATGAACCTTGCCGCATCTTCGCATTGTGTAGAGAATTAATCTTGAAAAGGAAAAGATCATAGTGAATTCTCCTTACTATTTGTGATATCAAAAAAGCCGACTACCCCGTTTTGGGTAATTCGACTTTTAAAAGAAACGTCCCCTATTTTACTTTGACTAACCTAACTTTCTTTTGGCACTCATTTTCTGTTTTAAGTAGTCTTTACCAGCATCAGTAAGTGTCGCATTCTGATGATGACTGTTCTTTTACTCTACTTACTAAAAAAACTAGTTTGATATCATTCATATATTTTTTGTCCAAGGAGGGATTCGAGCCCCCGACCGACGGCTTAGCTAGACGCCAGGAACCTCACGATAATCTTTTGCAAATTTTACGTTGTGTAACTGATTATTCTTCGGTGCATCTACTCTCAAGCTAAATGACTTATCAAATCGTTTAGGCTCAAAGTAATAGCATTTCATCGGTTTGTGGACAATAAACGCAGTACACATCAATTTCGTTTTTGTCGACAACTGATGTAACTATTCCTTTTGTGTTGCAATAAGATGAACGAAATCTCACTTCTAGAATCCCTCTTGAAGTTAACTCCCTATAGGAACACTTTGATATCCAGCTTCTCGAAAAGCGATCTAGCCGGTTCCAGAGTGACCCCTGCATACATCTGTTCAGCTTCCTCCAACGCTGCCGTATTAGCAAATGACTGACTGCTTACTTACATACTCATTGACTTTTTTCGCTACATCTTGCCCTTCTTTAATGGCCCAAACGATAAGACTTTGACCTTTTCTCGCATCTCCTGCAGTAAATACGCCATCTACATTTGTTGCATAATCTTTTGTTGTTGCGGCAATTTTTTTGTTTACAATGTTCACGCCCAATTGATTTGGTAATGAAAGCTCTGCTCCTTCAAATCCAATTGCAACAAACACAAATTGTACAGGCCAAATTTTTTCTGTACCAGGTATTGCTTTAAAGAAATGAACCCCATCTTCCCCTAGTATTTTTTCCATATGAATTGTATGAAGCTCTTTTAAATTTCCTTTCTCATCTGCGACCATTCTCGTTGTTTGGATTAAGTATTCACGAGGATCTTTGCCATATTTAGCTTCCGCTTCCTCATAAGCATATTCCAATTTGTAAATATTCGAATCGGTTGGCCACAAATTGTCTTCCGCTCTTGTATCTGGTAGCTGTGGATGTTTTCCGAACTGGACAACTGATTTACAGTTTTGACGAATTGCAGTTGCCACACAGTCTGCCCCCGTATCTCCTCCACCAATTATGATGACATCTTTCCCTTTTGTATTGATAAATTGCCCGTCAGCAAAATTAGAATCCAGCAAACTTTTGGTAGTAAAAGTTAAGTAATCCATTGCAAGATGAACTCCATTTGAATCGCTACCTTCCATGCGAAGTTCACGTTGTTTCTGTGCGCCGATACATAAAATAATCGCATCGAATTCAGCTTTTAATTGATCTGATGAAATATCTTTACCAATTTCCGTATTTAACACAAAATCGATTCCTTCTTGCTGGAGTAACTGAATTCGACGTTCAACTACATCTTTTTCTAGTTTCATATTTGGAATGCCATACATGAGTAGTCCACCAACACGGTCCGCACGTTCAAATACAGTTACAGAATGACCCGCTTGATTTAACTCATCTGCGCTTGCAAGTCCAGCAGGTCCAGAGCCGACTATAGCAATTTTTTTCCCTGTGCGCTCTACTGGAATTCTAGGTACTATCCAGCCATTTTCAAATCCTTTATCGATAATAGTACGCTCAATATTTTTAATCGATATTGCTGGATCTGAAATGGCAAGTGTACAAGATCCTTCGCAAGGAGCTGGACAAACACGACCAGTAAATTCTGGAAAATTATTTGTCATCGATAATCTTTCTAGTGCTTCCTGCCACTTTCCTTTATACACTAAATCATTCCACTCAGGGATTAAGTTATTAATAGGACAACCGGCAGTCGCACCTTGTATTTCAATCCCCATATGGCAAAAAGGAGTCCCACAATCCATACATCTTGCACCTTGTGTTTGAAGTGCTTCATCTGTTAACTTCGAGGCATACTCTCCCCAGTTTTTAATACGTCTGAGAGGGGCTTCTTCCTTTCCTTTTTCTCGTTTATAATCCATAAATCCAGTAGGTTTACCCATTTACTATTCCCCCTCCCTTATTTTTTCACAAGCGCGAGTGGCTTTATTTCTGGGTTCACGGAAGTTGCTAAAAATGCTTGCATTGCAGCTGCATCATCCGTTAAACCATCCCTTTTAAAGTCAGCGATTTTTTCGAGCATTTTCTTATAATCATTTGGCACGACCTTTACAAATCTTTGAACATTTTCCTCCCATTTATCTAGTATGTTCATAGCTTTCGTGCTTTTCGTGTAATAATAATGATTCATAATTAATTGGCGAATCGCATGTTTTTCTTCTGATAATTCAATTCGTTCAAATCCAATCATTTCTGTGTTACATTTTTGTTTTAATCCATCCAAGTCATCAACAAGTACATACGCAATGCCGCCAGACATTCCTGCGCCGAAATTTTTCCCAACATCCCCTAATATGACAGCACGACCACCTGTCATATATTCACAGCCATGATCCCCAATGCCTTCTACGACAACATCTACTCCACTATTTCGAACTGCAAAGCGCTCTCCAGCACGTCCATTTATAAATGCAGTTCCACTTGTTGCACCGTATAGCGCAACATTTCCAGCAATAACATTTTCTTCAGCAACACCTTGAATAGGTGCAGTGACAATCAGTTTTCCACCAGATAATCCTTTGCCAAAATAATCATTTACATCCCCTGTTACATACATAGACATCCCTTTTGGTATAAACGCACCAAAACTTTGCCCGGCTGCTCCGGTAAATCGAAGTGTGATCGAATCGTGGGCTAATCCTCTAGCACCATATAGTTTGGATATTTCGCTTCCAATAATCGTGCCTACTACACGGTCCGTGTTTGCAATTGGATAATTCAATTCCACTTTGGATTCACTTAGAATAGCATGTTCTACTTTTGGTAATAATTCACGTAAGTCAAATGATTGTTCTATTTTATGATTTTGTGGAATTTTAAACGTACGTGCTCCCTCTGGCTGATAAAGCAATGCCGTTAAATCCAATTGTTTTGCTTTCCAATGTTCTTTTGCACGATCACTAACTTCTAGCACATCCGCACGTCCTACCATTTCTTCTACTGTTCTGAATCCAAGTAACGCCATATACTCACGAACTTCTTCCGCTACGAATTTCATAAAATTCACAACATAATCAGCACTTCCTGTGAATTTATTGCGAAGTTCCGGATTTTGAGTCGCAATTCCGACTGGACAAGTGTCTAGATGACACGCACGCATCATAATACAGCCTAAAACGATTAATGGAGCTGTTGCAAATCCATACTCCTCAGCTCCAAGTAAGGCAGCCATTACAACGTCTTTACCAGTCATCAATTTCCCATCTGTTTCCAGTCTCACTCTATCACGTAAACCGTTTAATATTAATGTTTGATGCGCTTCTGCGAGTCCTAGCTCCCAAGG
Organism: Sporosarcina sp. FSL K6-1540; assembly: GCF_038620285.1. NCBI lineage: Bacteria > Bacillati > Bacillota > Bacilli > Caryophanales > Caryophanaceae > Sporosarcina > Sporosarcina sp. FSL K6-1540. The sequence goes on along the minus strand of NZ_CP152018.1, from coordinate 3,332,780 downwards.
TAGTCCCGTATGTTTAATGCTCGTTTTAGGAGATGCACCTGTTCCACCGTCATATCCACTAATGACAATCACATCTGCTGCACCTTTTGCCACCCCAGCAGCAATCGTTCCAACACCCGATTTCGCCACTAGTTTCACACTAATACGAGCAGTTCTATTCGTATTTTTTAAGTCATGAATTAATTGCGCCATATCTTCAATCGAATAAATATCATGATGTGGAGGTGGAGATATTAATCCAACTCCAGTTGTCGATCCACGAACATCGGCTACCCACGGGTATACTTTATTACCTGGTAACTGACCACCTTCGCCCGGTTTGGCACCTTGCGCCATTTTAATTTGCAGTTCATCTGCTTGCACTAAATAATGACTTTTCACTCCAAATCGACCAGACGCTATTTGTTTAATGGCACTTCTTCGGTTATCTCCATTGGCATCTAGTTCATAACGGCTAGGATGTTCTCCACCTTCCCCACTATTACTTTTACCACCTAGGCGATTCATCGCAATAGCAAGTGTTTCATGGGCTTCTTTGCTTAATGAACCAAACGACATCGCTCCCGTTTTAAATCGTTTGACAATGGAATCTACAGACTCGACTTCTTCCAGTGGAATACATTTAACATCTTTTTTAAATGTCAATAAATTACGCAAAAATCCAATACGCTCTTCATTTGCCATTTCTGCATATTGTCTATATAAACCGTAATCCGCTTTTCGAGTAGCCCACTGAAGTGTGTGGATTGTTTTCGGATTAAATGCATGATGTTCACCAGTACTTCTCCACTGGAAATCGCTACCTGAATCTAAAGAAGCCCCAGTGGAATCTATAGCTGCTTGATGTCTTTTATGCGCTTCTTCCACGATTGTTTCTAGATTAATACCTCCTAATTGAGAAACAGTTCCTGAAAAATAACGTTCAATCACTTTTTTACTAATCCCTACTGCTTCAAAAATTTGAGCTCCGCGATAACTTTGAACAGTTGAAATACCCATTTTCGACATTACTTTCACTACACCATCTGTAATACCTTGACTATATTTCGCAACCGCTACTGCATAACTACTATCAATATGCCCTTCTTCTATTGCTTCTGCAATCGTTGCATAAGCAAGATATGGATTAATCGCATCTACCCCAAATCCAATCAGAGCAGCAAATTGATGTACTTCTCTTGCTTCACCAGATTCCACAATAATACTTACCTTCGTTCGATTTCCTGTGCGAAGTAAATGTTGATGGAGGCTACTTGCAGCTAGTAGGACTGGAATTGTAGATTGCTTTACATCCAACAGTCGGTCGGAAAGTATGAGCAAGGCTATTCCTTGTGCTATATATTCATCCGCTTGTTTAGAAACATGGCATAAATCGATTTCTAAATTTGCAGACATAGTTAAATCTATAGTTGCACTTCGGAATTTGTTTGATTTCATATCGTTTAATTGGCTAAACTGGCTATTTGTTAAAATAGGTGTGTCTAAAAAGATTCGTTCGCTATTAGATCGATTTGGATGCAGTAAATCTCCTTCTGCTCCAAGTAGCGTCATTGTAGATGTCACAATATGCTCACGAATTGAATCTATTGGTGGATTTGTTACTTGTGCAAAGAGCTGTTTAAAATAATTAAATAACGATTGTGGTCGATCTGATAAAACGGCTAGTGGTGTATCATTCCCCATTGATCCAATTGGGTCTTTGCCATCTAACGCAATCGGAATCATGTATTTTTGAATATCTTCATATGTGTAGCCAAATGCTTTTTGTTTGAACAACAAATCATCTATTTGCTCTGGTTCTTCCATTTCAGATGTAATAGTTACTAAATTTTCGTCTAACCATTGTTGGTAAGGTAATGCATTTGCCATATCTGATTTAATTTCTTCATCTGAAATAATACGACCTTGTTCTAAATCAACAAGTAGCATTCTTCCAGGGGTTAAACGTTCTTTGTATAAAATATTTTCTTCTTCTACATCTACTACCCCTACTTCAGAAGAGAAAATAATATAATCATCTTTTGTCACATAGTACCGAGCTGGTCGTAAACCATTGCGATCTAAAATTGCCCCAATTTGTTTCCCATCTGTAAATGAAATAGCTGTTGGTCCATCCCATGGCTCCATTAAACTGCTGTGATAAGAATAGAAAGCCTTTTTCTCCTCAGTTATATGAGGGTTTTCTGTCCAAGGTTCTGGTATTAACATCATGGCAGCGTGAGCTGGTTTTCTACCAGCAAGTACAAAAAATTCAAATGCATTATCTAACATGGAAGAGTCGCTCCCATTTGTATCAATGATTGGCAAAAGTTTTGGAAGATCCTCCCCAAATGCTTCTGATACAAATTGTTGTTCCCGTGCTTTCATCCAGTTAATATTTCCACGTAATGTATTTATTTCGCCGTTATGAACAATATATCTGTTTGGATGTGCTCTTTCCCAACTTGGAAATGTATTGGTACTATAGCGAGAATGTACTAATGAAAAGGCAGATGTAAATAGCTCATCTTGAAGATCCACGTAAAAAAGATTCACCTCTTTGGGAGTAAGTAATCCTTTATAGACGATTGTCTGACTTGATAGACTTGCACAATAGAATTTTTTATCCTGTTGTAGTGCCCAGTGCTCCACTTGTTTTCGAATGATATATAATTTACGTTCAAATGCAAGTGAATCAGTTGCGTTTATTGCTTTGATGAATACTTGACGAACGACTGGTACTGTTTCTTTTGCTTTTTCACTTAGAACACTAGCGTTAATTGGAACTGTTCTCCACCCGATGAGTTCTTGCCCTTGCGCAATAATCATGTCGTTAATTTTTTGTTCAATGCCCGCACGTTCTTCATTATTGTCTGTAAAAAATAGCATTCCTACGCCATAAGCTCCTTTTTCCGGCAAATCCCATTCATTACACACAACACGAAAATAAACATCTGGTATCTGTACCATCAGTCCTGCACCATCACCCGTTTGACCATCGCTTCCACGTCCCGCACGGTGATCAAGTCGACATAACATTTCTAATCCTTTTTCTACGATATCATGTGTTGCATTTCCTTTTATATGTGCATATAAACCTATCCCGCATGCGTCATGTTCAAACGTTGGATCATACATGCCCTGTGCTTTCGGTAATTGATGAAATGTCATTTGAACCCCTCCATTTTCCATAAAAAGTAACTTACTAATATTATATGTTTTCAAACTAATACAAACAATATATAATTTGGATATAAATGATCTGTTTTTGAGATAGATTAGGAGGGAAGTATGGAAATACGCCAGTTGAGGTACTTTATCGAAGTAGCAGAACGTGAACATATTTCAGAAGCAGCTATTCATTTGCATGTAGCCCAATCAGCTGTAAGTAGACAAATTGCAAATTTAGAAGATGAACTTGGAGTAGAATTATTTGAACGTGTTGGTAGAAATGTGAAGTTAACACAAATTGGCAAGATTTTTTCAGAACATAGCATTTCTGCTTTGCAAGCGATTGATTATGCGAAAAAACAAATAGACGAATATTTAGATCCAGATAAAGGGACTATCAAAATTGGATTTCCTACTAGTTTAGCTGGTCACCTATTACCTACTGTCATTTCAGCGTTTAAAAAAGAATATCCCAATGTAGCGTTTCATTTACGTCAAGGATCATATAATTATTTGATCGATGCTGTGAATAAAAGGGAACTAAATCTTGCCTTTTTAGGACCGCTTCCTCCAAAAGATGACTCGATCAACACATCTATTTTATTTACTGAAAATTTCTCTGTACTTTTACCTTCGAATCACCCCTTTGCAAAACGTGAGAAGCTACAACTTATTGATTTAAGAAACGATGATTTCATATTATTTCCAGAAGGATATGTACTAAAAAAAATCGCAGTAGAAGCATGTAATAGCGTTGGCTTCACACCGAAAACTTCATCAGAAGGAGAAGATATGGATGCCATCAAAGGGTTAGTAGCAGCAGGTATCGGTGTAACTATTTTACCCGAAAGCACTTTTTACGATTCTACACCACGATTTACAGTTAAAATACCAATAGAAACACCAATCATTCGAAGAACCGTTGGAATCATTAGCCCCGCAACTCGAGAGCTTTCGCCATCTGAAAAGGTATTCCATCAATTCGTCACCCGCTTCTTCTCTATACTTGGTCAGTACCAGTAAAACCCCTGTAATATTGGCTAAAAAATTATTAATAATAGGAGACAAAATTGTGAGTTTCATGTTTTACATGTTTTTCATTACTCATAAATATTCTGGATGGTTTTTACCCCATCCAGAATTTACGGTAAATAAAAAACTTTAATCGGACTGTATTTATTGTTCTCGACAGCGGAGAATTTCTTGCGCCCCCTTCAGGTCAACCCCCATGAGAATTAGTTTAAGACCCCGCTTTTTTCAAAATCTCCCGAATTCTTTTACCAGAATTCGACATCTGTTCCCTTAAGAAATACAGCCGTCTTCATTTTCACACAATACATTTCGTTCTTTGCCTAAAATCTTGTATTTGAAACAGCGTTTATCCGGACAAAAAAAAGTCAAAACCTTATCAAAAGGGTTTGACGACTTTACGTGAATACTTTTGGAATTAGCACAGTGCCTCGGCAATCTACAGTTAAGATTGCAAAGGGTCAAATCTCTCTACCTTACTAAATAAGAAAGTCACGTCTGTTGATTAACCATTTTCTTGCATAAATAACAGATATGCATAAGCTTGAAAACCCATTTTCACTGGATCATTTCCGGTTCGCTTTCGGCACACTATTCAAGTGAAAAATGCTGTTGCTTTAGAAGTAAAGAAGAGCAACCTTTTTCACAAGGTATCGGTGCCCGAAGATGCAATTTCGGGCACTCTGGTACATTGCACAATGTGTTCTTTAATAAGGCTTAAACTCCACATCAGGTAAGCTCCTATAGAAAGTGACACTTCCTAAAATAAGAAAAGACCATAGAGAAAGCTTCAGCCGCCAAAATTGCATCTTTGGAGGATTTTACCCAGTTCGGAACCCTCCATTCCCTCGTTTCCAAAAGCATTAGCACTTCGTGTACCTTTGCCTTTGGGGCGCGACGGATGAACGACCACCAGACGATTACTGAAGAAGATGTATAGGAATGCGGCGAAGTCGCATTCCTATACATCAAAATAGCTCAGTTATATAAAGAAGTTGTTCAATTCAATGCGAGCCAGAAGCAACTGTACACCGAGCGCCTAGTAGTCAATTAAGTTATTTATTGGTTATTTTTAGTTAATGAACACATGTGCAAGAAAGTTTTCTATTCTATAATTTATAAGGTTAATAGATATTGTTGATTAGCAAGCTCTATTTTTTTACGCCCGAATCCATTTCCAAATTTCGCCCGGTGTAGCGTTCTTGCCATACATCAGGATGCCAATCTTGAAGACTTTGCCCGCAAGTTTCATGAAGACCCAGACGCTGACGACAAGAATTCCGATAGCGATAATGATTTGCACCCACGGCCATTCTTCAAGAAGTGACAGGCGCATAATGAGAACGCCAGGTGATGTAAACGGGATATAGCTTCCAAGCTGCGCCCAGAATCCGCTTGGATCGCTGAAGACTGGTCCAATGAAAAGGAATGGGCTGAATGGTAACATCATGACCATGCCCTGGAAATTCCCCGCTGTCGAGATATCAGCCATTGTGGCACCGATTCCGACGAATAGCGCCGCATAGAGCAGGTATCCGAGGATAGAAATGAATATTAGCACTAGAATTTCGGGCACTAACAGATACTCAATAATCGGAAAATCGATTTTCCAGATGAGCACCGGCAGCGCGATGACAATATAGACAACGACCTGGATGATACCGAGGACAAAATAGCCGATGATCTTGCCTTGCATCAGTTCTGCAGGCGTTAAAGACGACAGAATAATCTCAGCAATTTTGTCTTTCTTCTCCTGGGACGCGCTTTGGAAGATTGCCATTCCGGTGAAGACAATTGACAGCATGACGACAGCGGCAAATGCTCCTGGAATCACACGTTCCAGCATGTTTTCACTGAACAGGCCGCCTTCTTCCGGTTTTTCTGAAGCATCTTCAAAGACGACTCCCTGCGCGACAACTGCCGCTTCTTCCTGTGTCAGGCCGAGCTGTTCGATCTGCAGCATCTGTAGCGGACCACCGAGGATCTGGACTTCATCCATGAAGGCTGAACTCGTATCTTCATGCGTGTAAACTGCAACTTTTCCGGTTTCAATTGCCTGTTCGTCGATGAAGATATACGCAGCGTCTTCTTTGCCTTCAAGCGCTGAGGTGGCTTCCTGTTCTGTGGTGTCTGTCTGTTCCATCTGCCATTCGGTATTTGCTACTGCTGCTTCCAATTGTCCGTAGACCCCGAACTGGTCATTGACGTAGACTGTCGTTGTCGCTGCTTCATCATCCGAACTGAACAGGTCCGGCAGCAGGAAAAATGCTAGGAAGATGATTGGTGTCAGGAATAGGCCGATGATGAACGACTTGCTTTTCATATTGCGTTTGATTTCCCATTTGGCGACTTTCATCGTGTTACGCATGCAACTCACCCACTTCCTTCAAAAGATTCTTGTCCGTGGCGATATCTATGAAGATTTCATGGAGCGAAATCCGGTCGATCGATAGTTCCTGAATGTCGAGTTCATCTGGAAGATTTTTCAGCCAGACAGCGGGTTGCACATGTTTTGTGAGATAAAGCACAGCCGTTGCCCCGTTCTGTTCGACCCGCTCGACTTCTGGCAGGTTTTCAAGCAGGCTGCGGCTGTTGCTGCCGTTGATCGTGCATTTGAAATTAGCATATTCCTTTTTGACATCACTCAGGGTCCCGTAGATCACTTTCGTGCCGCGGTGAATCAGGAACAGCCGGTCCGCCATCTCTTCGACAAGGTTCATCTGATGCGAAGACAATAGAATCGCCGTGCCTTTTTTGGCCAGTGAACGGATTTCTTCTTTGAACAGCTCCTGGCTGACCGGATCAAGACCTGAGAACGGCTCATCCAGAATCAGCAGTTCCGGTTCATGAAGAATGGAGGCGATAAACTGGACTTTCTGACCCGTCCCTTTCGACAACTCCTCGACCGATACTTTATCCTTGCCCTCTAGGCCGAACTTTTTCAAGTACTCGAGCGCGCGTTCTTTAGCTAGGTCCAGCGGATAATCCTTCAGGTCCGCAAGATACAGCAGAATGTCCATGACCTTGACGTTTTTGTAGAGCCCCCGCTCTTCCGGCAGATAGCCAATTTTATCACGCGGGATATCTTTCGTAGAGCGGTTCCGGAAAGCGATCGTACCTTCATCGGGATACAAGATGCCCATGATGTTGCGGATTGTCGTCGATTTCCCCGCCCCGTTCGGTCCGAGCAACGCCATAATCTCTCCCTTTTTCACTTCGAAGGAAATATTTGAGACAATCTTCTTATCCTTGAAGGATTTTCCTAAACCTTCTACAGTAAGCATTGTTTCCATTTCTCTCATCCTCTCTTAGTTCTCTACTTCAGCAGAAGGCTGATGATTTCTTCCAGTTCCAAGGCTTTGACGTCAATGACACTGTGTTCGTGTTGCGTGAAATACTGTTCCGTTGTGTCAGGATTATCTGATATCAGCTCGTTTCCGGAACGGGAAACCTCACCCGGTACTCGCACCGCTGGCATTTCTTTGAGCCAATAGCGGCGGAATCCGGCAGCGAGCATGTCTTTCTCATACCGGCCGACCGCCTGCCCGTCCTTCATCAGAAACAAGTAATCCGCCAGTTTCTGAAGATCCTCCGGCTGATGAGTTGTCAGGATGACAGCACGGTCCTCCTTTTCCATCCACTCGACAAGCAAATCCATGAATTGTTTTTTTGATGGGATGTCGAGTGACACGGTAGGTTCATCGAGAATCAGGATATCAGTATTCCGCGGCAATGCGAGCGACAGGCTCAGCTTCTGCTGGAGACCTGGCGATAATTTGCCGAAACGCTTATCGAGCGGGATGTTGAGTAGCTGGATCATGCGTTCAAAAAGCTTCTCATCCCATTTCGTATATAAAGGGGCAATCAGCCTTTTCAGGTCCTCTCCTGTATAGGCGTTCCAGCCAACAGCGTTTTGCGGTTGGTACGTGACATGCCTTTTCCAGCTTTCGTCTTTCCCGTCGACCGATTTACCAAAGACCCTGATCCCTCCTCCGTCCAGATTCGCCAGATTCATGATCAGCTTCAGCAAGGTGCTTTTGCCAGAGCCGTTATTGCCGACCAGCGCCGTGATGGTCCCCGGCTCAATCGCTAGACTGACAGGCCCGAGCTGAAAATCATCAATCTTTTTATTCGCGTCTTTTATTTCAATCCATGGCTGCATTGTCATTCCCCTTTCGCGAGTTTTTCTAAAGTCTCTTCAAAAACCGTTTTGATTTCATCGACAGTATAGTCGTAATCCATCGCGTTGCGGATGGCCCGTTCGAATTCCGTTTGGACGGAAGCCGTCATCGTTTCCTGTTTCATGGAGTTCTGTATTTCCGCGACAAAAGTCCCTTTGCCATGGACTGTTTCGATGAAGCCCTGTGACTCCAGGTCCTGATAGGCGCGACGTATCGTGATGACGCTAATCTCCAGGTCTTTCGACAGCACCCTGATTGATGGAAGCGGCGTTCCTGCAGGTAAATGGCCTCCTGCAATCAGTGCTTTCAGCTGCTTTTCAATCTGGTGATAAATCGGTTCACGAGAATCTTTGGATAAGCGTATCGGCAGCAAAGTCCAGCCCCCCTCTCACAGATATTCCGTTTTCTTAATGGTTTTTCTCATATCCGCTTGCCAGTATTTACAGCCCGCAATGCTCAAGACAATAGCCACGATGACTGACAGCAGTGTCCATTCAGTTGCAAGCGACATCGTCCAGTGGATAAAGCCGTTCTCTGATAAAAGCGGGAACATTAAATAAAGTGCAACGGCGCCAATCACCAAGTAAATAAACGATTTTACGATGGTACTCGTATTGAAATTTCCTCCCGCTTCGCTCGCCGCCATGATAAAGCCGCCGGAAATCGATAAACCCAGCCAAATCAGCAGGAATGCGATGTAAGCGATAGGCGTCATCATGTCCCGGAAATTCTCCGACATCAGCGGCATCGCGATGAACAGAACCAACTGGAACGGAAATGAACAGAATGCATGAATGATGAAGCGGCTTTTGACGATGATGTTTTTGGAGATCGGTAGCTGCTGCAGCATGATAATTGAGGGCGCTGTCCATAAATCCCCATCCATCTTCTGCATCTGGAATTCCTTACCTTTCATCCAGGCCGGAAACATGAAGAAAATCAGCATGAACATAAAATCAAAGAATTTGAATTCGCCTTCCAGGTAAACATCGAACGACAGCATGAAAATCAGGCTCATCACAATATAGAAAATCAAGATCAGTAGAAAGCTTTTTATTGAAGCCTTTATTTCAAAAGCTGCGAGCCTGTATGCTTCTTTCCATTCATTCATTTATAAACACCCTTTCTTAACTGTTATACTGTTTATACTCATATACACAGTAACACATTCTTTTTAGAGTGGTCAATTCATTTTAAAAAAGAATAAACAGTAGTTGAGGAGCGCGGCATAATTTTCTTGAAGAGAAATATAGTGAAAACAGTTGAAATAGATGGAAATATCTATATTACAACTGGTGATGTTTTATTGCTTATTAAATAGCAGTGGACGCAAGTTATAAAAAACTTGCGTCCACTTTTTATTTATGATCAGATTTTATTCTCTATCTACAAGTTCTAAGAATTTATCTCTCCAAGCTACAGCAACTGCACGACCCTCTTCCGGCAAATCGTTTGCAAATGGAGATAAATACAGTACAGTTGGTATCCTGTTCTTTTACCCTACTTACTAAAAAGACTGATTTGATGTCATTCATACATCTTTTTTTAATGCCCAAGGAGGGATTCGTCACCCGACCGACGGCTTAGCTAAACACTAGGAACCTCATGATAATCATTTGCAAACTTTACGTTGTGGGCCTGATTATTCTTCGGTGCCTCTACTCACAAGCTTATGACTTATCAAATCGTTTAGGGTCAAACTAATAGTATTCAACGGTTTGTGGACAATAAACACAGACACATCAATTTCGTTTTTGTCGGCAACTGATGTCACTATTCCTTTTGTGTAAAAAAAAGATGAACGAAATCTGACTTCTAAATTCCAACTTTATAAACAACATATCAATCGATATTTCTTTCAAAAGCATAGTGTCGAAACGCGCTAATCAATTGTCGTGTGAGAAATCCGCGTAGTTACTGTTCAAAACAATCAAATTCAACCAGGCTCTCAGCAAATAAAAAACACCTGAAACATTGAATTAACAATGTTTCAGGTGTTTTTATTCAAACTAATTTTATTACATTATGTCCCAGGAGGGATTCGAACCCCCGACCGACTTTAATTTTATGTAAACAAACGTTATATTTTAAGGTAATTCAATATTACAGTTCTCGAACTATGACCGAGTTAATTATATTATAATATATCTTGTTGTCGTTCTGCAATATATATTATAAATAACTTACCTTGAAATTATATTTAACGTTAGTCACATATTTTATTTACCCACTCAATCGTTGCTGGCGGCTTAGTTCTTACATCATAAAGGACACGGTTTAGTAAATATCATATAGTTGAAAGTAAAGTACCTATTAGTAAAATTACGGATGGTCATTCGTCTAAAACTACGAGTTCTCCAGTTAAAAGAAAGTCTAATCGCCCTTTCTTATTTTAATGTGTTAACGTGTTTACATAATCATCAAATCTAAATTCTTTCCTGTTTTTCCAATCGCAAATAAAACCATCCATTTCAAAATAACCTTCAAAATCATCGCACAAATTAACCTGAGTTTCAAATGCACCACCATAAAAACTTATAATACCTTTTAGTACTTTCTTATCCTGTATGATAAAGAGGTTATGTGATAGTTCAGGAAAAGGAATAGAGTAAGAAGCCTCTTTGCCGAGAAGACCAGCAAATTTATTTTCGCCACCGTTTACTATCCATTCTCTTAGTGGATCAAAGCAATTTTCTAAAACGAAAGCTTGTCCTTTAACAAAAGCTAGATAATTAAAGATTATCTTTGCACAGACTCTGTAGTATCTATCATCAAACTGAATTGTCTGGATTACATTTGGTTGTATCGTTCCAAAATTAGCACTTTGATTTTCGAATGGTTTTTGTTCTAAGAACTTTTCTATAAAGCTACTAACCTCATTTTCTAGGTCTGTGTTACTTAAAGCTACATACCAGTTATTTTCTGAATAACCAACAATAAACTCATGCTGACTTAACTGTTCATTTTCAAACAATTTATATTTACCTTTGAATTTTTCCAATAACTTAATAAAATCTGAGGTCTGTTTATTAACATCACCTAAAGAACTATCTGAAGTAAAATGGCATGTACCATTCAATTTAAATTTTAATTGAGGAATACTGTACGGTTGCCCTAAACTAATATATCCAAATTCAATGGATTTAGGATCATTAACTCCATTCATTAAACTCACTGAGGACTTTGTTGCATTTTTAGGATTTAAATTTCCTCTTTTACCTGGTCCATAAAATTGACGCGGGAGTGCAATTAGTGAATTTCTCATGAAAGGTAGTTCCATTGCTGAAAAAGCATTATTACAATTATGACTTACATATTTTAAAGGAAGTTTTTGAATACCTCCAATTCCAGCAGGGAAAATATGTTCCTCGGATATGAATGTAACATCAGGTTCAGTTTTCTTAAAGTATATACAATGTTTCATATCTGTCCCTCCTATTATGCCTAACATCCTTATATTTATAGGTCAAACATAGTCGAATCCACCAATGAAGAGTATATCACTAATAATTGTAGAAGCTTTTTCAACCTCTGAATTTTCAGTATTAGTTTCTCGTTGTACCTTACAAGAACTTTCAATGAATCCCACTTACACCAAATACGAAATCTTTTTGCAAAATATCCGTACGAATATGTTAATTTTTGGTATGAACTTTAAAAATTCTAGAACATAGCTATCGATATTTTGTATTCTACTAATAGTACGGGAGTGTAGAACTAAATAGCAAAGCCGATTTATCTGCCGCAGATATTTAGTTATTACTCTTATCTATTCTCTTTCAAGAAAAAAGTCGCCCCCCTTATAGATCAAGGTTTCTGAAGATTATTTTCTTTTTCTTGTTTTATTTTATTTAATACTTTCTTCATGCTATCTCTAATATCAATTTTTGACTCTCTTGCATCAGAGAATTTTAAATATTCTTCCACATGCCTAATGTTTAATTCCCGCATTAGTCCATCTATTACATCTTCAGCCTTATAATGAAGTTGTGAAAACTCTTCTAGTGTTTTTGTAGCATTACTTCTCTTACAATCTCTAACTCTCCAACCTATATACTTTACATTTTTTCTTAAATCTGAAAGTAAATTGCTAAATGCACTCATATCTTCAGAAGAAAGACTTTCATTGTTATAAAATCGTCCAGATAACTTCTCTAAATTTTTCCACTCTTTATAGAACATATCTCTTAGTTCTGTTGTTACTGTTCCTGTTACATTATTACCAACTTTTTTTATATAATCCTCGGCGATTTCAGAAAATCTATTGAATGAGGTCTCAACTTCAGACAAGTTTATGTTAATATGTTTAATAGTTTCTAATTCCAAATTCAACAAAATTAAATCCCTTTGTTTTCTATCTTCATTGCTAATCAAAAAATATGTAGTAAATATAACTCCTAAACACCCTATTAAACCGCCCAATATACTTCCCCAAAATCCTATCCAAATATCTTTACTCCCACTTCCCCACTCTAAATGATTTCCCCAAAAAGTAACTAACCCATTTATTATTAACGAACCCAAAAAGATAACAATCAAGATTATAACAATTACAACCTTAAAATGTTTTAACTTCATCAAATTACTCTCCTTTCAAATCTCAATTCTCTATTGTGCAAAAAAGTATTTCATAAATATTAAATGTACCATGCCTACAAGAGAAAACTAATGAATATCTGCACATTTTTACACAAACACCAGTTTAATAATAGATCGGCATTGTAATGTGGGCAATACTCCTTATTATCCCCCATTTAAATCACTATCTTCCCTACTTTAGTTGATTATTTTATCTAGTACAATAGGTTGTGATATGCTTAGGTAAATATTTCTAAGTAGGTGGTTTTATGGAAAAAGCAATATGGGGGTTTATTCTCGGTGTACTTTGTACATTGATAATAATCGGCTTAAATCCCCCGAGTGAATGGGATGAATATTCATATGACAGTGAATATGACGGTGAAAACGAAAGTGAAGAATATGTAGAAGATGAGGATTATGAAAGTGTTTATTCAAACGTTTCCTCATATACTTATTCATCGATAGACCATAATTGCAGTGATTTTGACACTCAAAGGGATGCCCAGTCGTTCTATTTGGCAAACGGGGGACCTTATTCAGACCCACACGATTTAGATAGAGACAATGATGGTAATGCGTGTGATTGGAATCCGTAATGACGAATAAACTGGAGAATATAACGAGGGGGTGAGTCGGTTTACACTGAATTGATCCCTTTTTTGTCTTGCAACTATTCTAAAATAACGAAAAAACCGATTTATGGCTACGCACAGGTTTCAACAAACAAGAACTAGACCTTCAAATTAAATTCTTAAAAGAAAAAGAGAAAAGATGAGGTCAAAAGATCTATATACCACGCGTGAAGTATATAGGGGGGACGTAGATATAGGATGGTAGAAAGTGTTCAACTTATAGGGGGATAAATGGGGGGTACTATGGTAATGAAAAGATTGAGGAAGATCCAAACGAGTATTCTTATTTGTCTTTTTTTTGTGTTGTTATTTCCTTATGGAACATTAGCACACGGTGGGAATACGGATTCTTATGGGGGGCATAAAAAGAATTCTAATAGAACATATCATTGCCATTCAGGACAATGTTTAGAGGATGCAAGGAAAGAGGCATACAAAATTGCTTTACCCATTGGACAAAAAGACGGTCGCTTAGGAAAAGAGAATGGATATGAAGAATATCAAAATGTCTTATGGGAAAGGGTCGGGACTGGAGAAATAGATAGTGAAAGGGCTGAATATATGATTCCCTATGTATTGGTGGCTTACAAAGAGGGGTTTAAGGATACCTACATCCCACCAGCCCCAACTTTTTGGGAAAAGTACGGAGGTTATATAGCAGCTGCACCTTTCCTTTTATGGGGTATTTATTTTGGAGTAATAATTATATTCATGGTGATCTTGACGGTTATAGGGTGGGTACAAAATGTTAGGGAATTTTTTCGGTAAAACACACAAAAGCCGTGGTGTACTAAATTTGCCCATAAAAAAGCCCCCCAACAGTCATTAAGACCATTAGGGGAAATTGAATATATGTATCGCTGCTATTGAATTATTGGTGATAGATTCAAGTACTTGCTTACGCCACTTCATTCACTACGTTCAATCAGTGTATATTTCAAAGGACTAACTATTACTTTATCTATTGATAGCTATTCTAGTAAGGTTAATGTGTTGTTTTATCTAATAGGTGGAAGTGGTTTTCTTTCACTATCTTTTGACCTTATTACTATTTCTGTTATTAGAGTTTATTATCAGTAGTTCTAAGTAATAGTGTGAGAAATGAACCCCATTTACAGGCACTTGAAAGGCACAATTCGAGGGACTAACCGCAAACCCTTGCTACCACTGACTTTGCAAGGTGTGGACATTGTGTGACAAGCCTGTTTGGTTTTATTGCTGGGGGTATCGGTGGATCGTGGCATATTATCGCTGTGCCTTTCCCTGTCTGCGAACCCTTGATATGACTGGTTCTTTAGTGTGTGAAAGTCACAGGGATTAACAACCTTGTGACCCCCTTGCTATCACTGGATTTGTCATGGCTATTAGTCACCCCCTTGTGGGATTGATAAATAAATGCCTAAATGTGAGGTGTATTTCATGGGCTACGATTGAAAAAAACCCTCAGGCTTATCAGGATCGTTTCTAAGGGGGGTAAAATTAAAGGCGTATTGAATCTCGAACACTTTATACGTGGCTTCAAGACCCTTCAAATGGACGTGTCATCTTCGTGAATTCATCAGTTTGGGCAATTGCGAAATAACAGACGCCACTAGAAAACCAATAGAAAATACAAGGAAAAATGTTTCGAATGTATTCAAATTAAAGGACATAATAACATTACTTAACCCAATATTAATCCCGAATACTAAAAGGCCCGATACTAAAATGATTAATTTGAGTGAATTCTTTTCTTTTAATTTTATAATTTCTCTAACCCCGACAATCCTGCTACTTACTTTCAATTCATTCTCATACGATGCAATTAGAAGTTTTAAAGTCATTTCATCTTTTCGATTTAAAAGTAATGGAGTAATAAAAATCAATCCCATAAAACCCGCATCGCTATTTATTTTAACTCCAATATTAGATGGACTAGATTCTTTCAACTCCGCAGTAAAAACTTTAAATTTCCCATCTCCACCAATGAGAATATCTTCCATAAAATCCTCCTGTTTAATCGAAACATTTCCTGTGTTTACAATTCTCACTAAAACTAAACTTACATCTTCTTTGATTTCTTCATCCTCAAACACAATCTTGATCTTTTTTCTAATCTCTTCATCACTTGTTATTAAAGGAGTACTAGAGATGATTTCATAACTTAATTCTTTGCGATTTTTTTCTTTTATAAAAAAAAGTAAAGAAAGTAAAGCAATTAAAACCCCAACTATACTGACTAAATTATCTACTAAGAATGCACCCATATAAATCTCCTTTTTAAATACAACTATTATTTCATTTGAAACCTTTATCTGTGAAAAAATCAATCAGCCATTCCATTATTCATAGCCCCTCACAGTAACACCTTCCGTAAACACTCATTTATTAACTCGCTTTTGACCCCAATATCTACGTTATCAATGATTGCTTGTATATCGCTATCAAAGTAAAAGCCCCTGTATGTCTTCTTTGCTTTCTTACCTGCCAGTAAACGATCAATGTTATCGCTGTCACTATGGATAGCCTTACTACTCGTTTGAGTACTAGTACGTTCACTAGTTGTTTCGGGGGTGGTAAAGGCTATTTCTTTACTAGCCTCTTTAACTTCGCTTTTAACGGTGGTTTCACTATTCCTTTTACTGTTACTTGTGCTGTTATTATTGCTAGGGCTTTTATCTTTAAAAACCGTCAAGTGGCAAGTTATAGACACTTTCATCAGTCCCGAAAAAGTTATATTTAGCCTCTTTTGCTACCCATTGAAAGCCTATTTCTTTAAGTCTACCTGATAAAGTTCTATCAGAAAGACCATACTTTTCTACAAGGTCAATCATCTTCATTTCTTTGTTTTCTCTTGCCTTTAACATATCTTTTACTAGCATTCCTCCCCCTCCATTTGATTGTAGTTTCACTATTAAAATTGCTGTTGTCTTTACTGTTAATTCCACTATTAGTATTACTTTCATTTTATCATGCTTTAGTGCTAGTGGTATATCCTTCTTACTATCAAGAATGAATACTTTTTAATCGCTAACTGTATTTGCTACCCTTCCCGTGAACTATAAGTAGAAGGGGAGTATATGACGGTTCGGGACTAGCTGGACCCTACTATTCATAGATTCCCTGCGTATAAATGACTTTGACATGTCATTCTCCCTTTGGTGTGCTTAATTGCACGCCTTTTTTTATGCAATTGGTTCTTAAAATATGAAGTTTACTAGGAAAGAAGGCGTATTAAATGATTGGTGTTGACCTGAATAGTCTCCCGTATCAACGAAAAATAACCTACCAAATGATTCGATATATCAGATTGACTAGAAATCTTTCACAGGCAAAGTTTGGTGAGGTATGCAAGATAGGTCAAAGCGTTTTAGCAAAGCTAGAAAAAAATGAATTACAGCTTTCACCTCACTATGAAACTAAGGTGATGGACGGTGTTCGTGCCTTAAATATTAGCCAATACGAATTGGACACTATCAAGACATTGTTACTACTAAAACAAAATAAATAATGGGGGTTTTACTGTGTTAAATGTAAATGTGGAATTTGATAAAAAGGAACTTAAAAAGTTAATTGAAGGAATGGATCTGTACCTAAATACTAAAGAGGTAGTGGCACAATACAAGGCGGTAGCTGACAAGGTGGACGAAAGAGAAATCCTATTACAGCAACAACTTGATGACGTAAAACTGAAGCATCTTCAAAACTTACTGGATCAAGAAACAGCTAATGTTGCTGAAATTATTTACTTGAAGATCCAAGCTAAGAAAATGGCTGAGGAAATGCAGATTATTGATACTTTGGTAGCTGAGGCCAAACAGGAAAAGGAAGAATTGATGATAAATTACTACAAGGTTTATCGCAATGCGTTATCTAAGGACAGTGCTATTGCTAAGGGCTACAATGTTACGCCTATTGTTGATTCAGTTCTTAGTCAAACTATGGCAATAATCGCTGAGGTTGGGGCTGAGGCAAGAGAACAGTATTTAGAAATGTCCCCTGATATAGATGAACTTTTTGGAGATGCTAAAGTTCGTCAAGTTTTCCCCCGTATTCTTGATGAATCTTTTGAGTTTCACCGTCACAATCCGTCATTCAGTGGTTCTAAAACTGTGTTAGAAAGTCATGACATTGAGACGGCTATTAGTGGACGTGTTTCCGATAGATTTAAAGCAAAGGACGTGGAATAAATGAACTTATTGGCTGCTATGAACTTCAATAAACAAGAATTAATGGAACAGCTTAGGAACGGCAATACAGAGGTTCTGAAGGGGTTGCCTGCTTCATTAACCTTACAGCTAAGAATGGAGTTACAGCAGGAACTAGGGGACGTTAAAGACCCCTCGCCGATTGATAATAAAGCGGTGGCTAGGGTAGTGGTTGACCGTTTAAAAGATAGTGGCGTTAAAGAAATGTTACTCAAAAGAATCGAACAGGAAGAACGAGAAAATGACCCACTGGCTTAATGCTGGTGGGCTTTTTATTTATTATTTAAAAGGTGGTAAATGATATGAACGAGGTAGAATATCCGACTGAATACGTTCCCAACTATCCATAGTTTCTATTGTTTTCCTAATCTGTTCATCGGTCATTATTATCTCCGTTAGTATTACTTTCTTCTAACTTTTTCTTTTCCCAATCTCCCAATTCTAACGCAGTGACTATCATTGAGTTTATACTAACAGAATTTCCTGTGAAATTCTTTGGCATTAAAGTGAAAATAATATCTTCGAAATATTTAACAAAAGAAATATCAAATTGGATTAGCTTTTGTTTCCATTCCTCTATGTTTATTGACTTTCTGTTTAACATTTTCAGTTTATACCCAGCCATATCTATTGGAATAGCGTCATCATTTAAGCCTAATCCTTCAATATGAAAAGTACCCCTGTGTTTAATATAATTATATGCACTTCTTATTTCACTAGTAGGTGTGGAAATGAAAAAGTCGTTTATATACTTAAACAGCCCATCCCTCTTTGCTATTTTTACTAAACGCCCTTGCAGGTTTTCGAGATTACAATCTGCTGTCGCTTGTATGTAATAATCTTCATCTTGAATTACACCAAAATGTGCGTCACCATGATACAAATAAAGAACTTGCCAAGACAAGTCAATACAGTAGTTGTATAGTGCTAAAGCATCGAACAAAAACTTTGACCTGATGAATGTTAAGTGGAATTCGTCATTTTCGGCAATAAGCTGACCATAATTATCTATTTCTAGATACATTAGAGAAGCCCTTGCCATTTTAAATTGAATATAAACATCCTGAATCTTGTGTCCAGCTAGTATTAGATTTGCATCCTCCTTTGCAAACTCTATATATTGTTTCATGTCAGGTGTATACTCTCGCCAATGTTCAACATTATGAATGTCTGACAAATCATGTGCTTTCATCTAAATACCCCCCTATTAGAAAATACTGGTAATATTCAATTATACAACAAGCGTTAAAGAATTTCTCATAGTTAGGAAAATATTTTTTAACCCACCGAAAAAGTTTCGTTAAGGATATAAGATTATAGAAACCCTCACAGATACCCAATTATTACTGTCAAAAAGTTTTGAAACCGAGGCTTATATTTTTCATACACCAGTCGGGGGTGTAGGGGGTAGTCGCCCCCCATGCCCACCCTTGTGGTAGTAATTGACAGTACTTATATAACTACATACATGACTACGTGTGATAGGTGGTAGCGTGTCGCTGTCCAGTCGCTTGTGTCTGCTTGTCTGTTGTCCTTGCTTGTGTTGGGGGTGTTGTCGTGCGTCCTGCGTCCATTGTGTGGCGTTGTGCGTTGCCTGTTCCTTACTGTAGCTGTTGCTATGGTGTCGCTGTGTGTGTGCCTGTGGCTGTGCTGTATGCCCTTGCTGTGACGCTGTTCTACGGCTGGCGTTATGCTGTGCTATGGCTGGATTACATAGCATAGTCCACTATTGACACCCACCATTGATAGCCCCCCCCAACCCTTGTTTCTGTGGTGCTGAGGCGGTGCTATTAAATGTGATTATTGATAGTGGGGGTTTTAATAGTTCCATAAAGAAAAGGCTGTAAAGAAAACCCTCTATAAAGAAATGTCCCTAAAGAAATGCCTTATTTCTTAGGCGGCTTTTTGTCTTTCCTTTTATAGATACACCAAGCACCAATGGCACTAACCCCCATACTTAAAACAGAATCTAAAACGCCTAATACCTCGCTAAGTAATTGCACTATGTATGACCTCCTTATTAGTTGATTGTTAGTAATATAGGAGATCCCTTCTTTTACTTTTAAAAGAAGTTTCCTCTATGGACTTAAAACAACTAATAGAGGGTTTTCAGACATAACCAATAAAAATAACCGTGTCATAATGTCTACACTTGTTGACACGGCATAGAAAGCCCTGTACTATAGGATTTAGATAGTATCAAAAAGTCGTATCAAATAGGAAAGACCAAAAAGGGGCAAATACATATGATTTATGGCTACGCAAGGGTATCAACTAATAAGCAAGAATTGGACATTCAAATTAAATCATTAAAAGAGGCAGGGGCTACTAAGATTTTTAAGGAGAAAATCAGTGGTGCTAAAGCTGACAGAAAAGAAATGACCGCATTATTGGAAGTAATCAAGGCTGGTGACACGTTAATTGTCACTAAGGCGGATCGTATTGCACGTTCTCTTTCACAATTAGAATCATTTGTAATGGATCTTACTAAAAAAGGTGTGTCGGTACATATCAAAAATATGGGGCTATTTACAGCCGAATCAATGGATAATCCAATTACAAAGATGTTATTTCAAGTCTTAGGTTCATTTGCTGAGTTTGAACGGTCTATGATATTGGAGAGAACGCAAGAAGGTATACAGAACGCTAGAGACAAAGGCGTTAAGTTTGGCAGGAAGTCCAAGACATTCGTAATTGAAGGGGCTTTATTACATGCTATTGAACAGGTAGAGGACGGCAAAATGTCACAGCCTGAGGGTGCTGAGTTTGCTGGGTGTAGCGTTGCCACTTTTAAGAGACGGTTGAAGGAATATAGAGAACAAAAGGAGGGCTGACCATTTTGGTTGGTCCTTTTTTGTATTTATCTGACAATGTGCATTGCTTTATGCGGATCACCCGTTCGCACTTACTCCCACCTAGCTTTGTGCATAAAAATATCTGAGAGTATGCACACCAATGCACAACGACCAAGCGGTGTTTCCACTGTTTTGACCAATCTAAAGAATTAAGAAACCTTTATTTTATGCGGACTTCAAGCAAAACCATCATTGTACAACCTATTTACGAATTAAAAAAGCACCCAAAATGGATGCTATAATGGTAACGACTGGTAAGCATTATATACTGTTTGTGCCATGCTAATTAGAGATTGCATAGTACTTGCATTTTCGGTAAAGGTTGTGATTTTTTTCATTACTGTTGTAAACTTACTTTCTGCTTCTTCTTCGTTTGAACTTTTCATAATCCCCAATATTTCAATCATTAGCTGGAACATTTCGTCCTGTTTATCATTACTTTTTTGAAGAAGTATTGTCATTTCTGTTAAAAGTGCTGTATTCTTTTCAATTCCCTGTAAAGCATTTACTACTGATTCTCTATATTCTGTTTCCCTTTTCTCAGTTTCTTCTCTATTTCTATAAATTTCTTCTAAACTTTTATCTAGGTAACTAGTGTCAATACCCATGTTTGTTGGATGAATTGGGTTATGCAATGGCTTTGCTTGTTTGCTGAGTTGAATGAATTTATCTTTTCAAAAATTTCTTTACTATCCATTAACAATTCCCCCTTTATCCTACTTCTTACTTGAATCCCATTTTACCACATTGGTTAAATATTACACTATTGCTTTGTTAATAAATTTGTATAACCAGTAAAATAGTGGTCAGGAATTGGGGCATAGTACAAAAAATGAACGTTGATACTTTCTTTACTTTAATTACTTCTTCATTTTTGCACTTCAAATAATTTATAATACCTCAGGACATTGACTAGCAGTTCCTATAATTTTATTGAATTTACCGCTGAATTATTGTTTAGATTGTCAAAAAAGTCATTTTATTATATTTGTTAATCCCACTATTACCGCTTTGGTTTCTATAATTCTTTCTTCTTCCCTTCTATCTAATTCCCCCACCATCTTCTTCAACTCACAAATCTCACTCTTTAAATGAACATTCTCTTCGATCATTTCTTCAAAAGTACGTAAAGTTTTATATGTATGATCCACACATATTTTTAAAGCTTCATTATTACTGACATGCCCATAAAATGAGTTTTCTCTAAAATATTCAAGTAATTCCATAAACTTATCCCAATTTTCTTGGTCAAAATTCCCACCGACTGAATAACCCATCAAATCACTCCATTTTTTCTGTGATACTTATAATTTAGCACACGAGACCAAATAAGTTAAATTAATTGTTGACTTGTTGAGTAATCTATGGTAATCGCGGTAAGTTAATGTAACTCGCTGTAAATTACAGTAACTTAAGTTGCTTCGTTATTAACTCGGCATAAGCCTCGTGTTCGGGTTTACACCCTCACCCCTATAGATTCTTTTAATAGTATTATTACATGCTTCTATTACAGCCATATTAACACGGAGAGGGGTAGCCGTTTTTTGGCTATCCCTTGTAGTGTTATTTGGTAGGATTCTTTACTATGATTATGATTTTATTTATCTTTCTTATAAGGAAATAACCTCTAAACCCAATGGTACCAATGGTTTGCAGACTTGTTTGCTAGGTAGTGTTTAGCAAGGTTTTAAATGAATACAATTAAATCTCATTGTTTAAATAGCGTTCCAATAACGTTCTCATTCGAACAGATGGAATATAAACATTTATAAATTGTTCAGTACGAATACGACTACGAAATAACCATTGAAGTAGTTCTGACAATGCAAATAATTCCATATTCATTTCTACATCATTCCTACTAAAGAAGTTTTTTATCACAGGATTCGTATACCTATTCGCGATGTAGATACATGTACTTTTATGTTGATAATCATTAGTAGCACGTGCATTTACACTGACAAATTGATCCTTTAATCCTGTTGGAGTAATCTTATCCCTAAACGTTTGGAAGGTGGTCCACATAACCTCTTCAGTCGGAACATTGCACTTATGGCGGTAATAGTTATAAGCACAATTTCTGATTACTCGTTTTGTTTCAGTGTTCATAGTCCTCTTCTTTAAATCCGAAACACTGAATGAAGAATGTTTACTTCCAATCTTATTCATATCTTTCTTATCTTTAGGAGAGGGGTAGTAAATATTTATTAGGTTCTTTAAATGTGAACGACTTTCTTTCTCAAAGGGAACGTATGAAGACAGCTTATATTCCCCATTTGATTTCATTATAGATTTGAAATTATAATTGATACCAAATAAATCAAAGTAAGCACGTTGAATTTGTCCGTTAAACATATAAGTTAAGATATAGATTTCCTCAAAACACTTAAAGACTTCAACTGGGAACGTCCAATATACTGCAATAGGATTAGATGCATCATCTTCATACATCATCAGGTTACCTGAGTTTGCTAAATTACGGACTTTCTCAAAATACCCTCGCTGATAGCCAACTTGCTTCCATGACACAATACCCTTGTTGTCCACTTCAATTACCTTATTCTCTTTAAGCATCTTTAAATCATCTTTGGAAATAGTAACCTGTTCAATTACATCCACAACTTCATCCAAAATCAAAATATAATCTTCCATCTCTAAAAGATCAATAATTTCACTATCTACACTATCTACACGTTTGAATAGTGAATGAGTGGATACGATGTTTTCCCCATCAGCTATTAGGCGTTTAATATCCCCTAACTTTGTATCACCTTCACTATCAGCTTCTGGTTGCTTAAAGTTACAGTTAACAGAAGATATAACCCGTTCTACTTCCGTTTTAAAAGGTGTAATGTAAATAAACTTCTGGTTAGGTAGTGCATTTTTCATATATTGAATAGCCCAGCTAGTTTTTCCACTTCCCATAATTGAATCAATAATAGTCGTTTTTGTTTCTGTCGGATTTTTGTATAGCATAATAATTTTCCTCTCTTATGTTGTTGTACAAGAATTACTTCTCACATAAGCACTTGCACTTCTCACACAAAAAAGGACATTAAGAATGTAATTAGTTCTCTATCGAATAATGCTACCTAATCTCCCTCTAAAAACAGCAAGATTATTCTTACTAATCCCCTTCTTTCCCATGTACTTTATTTCATTCCTCATCAATACTTGTACTTTTGATCCGTGTTTATTTGACAAAATCGGGCTATTTTTTCATCATGAAGCCGAGTGAAAGGAAACGGCTGGCGTCAAAATTGACTGCCTACACTAGAAAATTACGAAATCATTCAGTAATTCATCTAGCACAGACAGACAACTGTAACATCTCATATCTCATGAATCCTCGTTCAAGGAATCCGTATGTATGCCTCTTGTTTAATTGTGAGATTTCTCTCAATGCACCTACTATCTACTTCTGCCCCCGATAGTTCTTATAATCCCGTCATGCAACGTCATATGCAAAACGTAAATGTTTATCTCACTTTTTTTAGAACTCAACAACAATTATAATGTGTGGTGCATTCTGCAAGCCCGTAAGCCGTCAGATCTTCCACTCCTAGCCGTTAATGGTCGCTAACACCATTCACACTCAAAGCGAAACAAGAAACGCTTATATAGAGTGCTAGACGTTTGTTTGCGGCGGGAACGTCATAACCTATCCAGTTTTATTTTGATTCGAGTTAGTGGGCAACCTCGAAAGAGTTTCACCTAAAAAAGGCAATAGGAAACTAGACCTTTGCATTTCAGCTTTTTTTCAAGTAAAATAAAGGCAAGATAACTCATATTTAATTAAATTTAAATTTCGAAGGTTTGGGTTTGTTAAGATATGAGGTCAAGTTAAGTCACCTATTACGAGTAGGTGGCTTTTTATTTTTCTCACTTAATACCAAACACTATTACTATAGATAATCTCTTAATTTATCCGCTATATCTGTTAATTCGGTATGCAGATATTTAGTAGTCACAGATAAATCGTTATGTCCTAATGCCTTTGAAACTAACAGCAAATCATTAGATTTTGCATATAAGTTTTTAGCAAAGCCACGTCTTAACGCATGCGGATTAATATTATTGATTCCGTACTTTAATGTGTATTTCCTAAGTTGCTTTTGAATTGAATTAGACGTAATTGAATTTGTTGTCGGCTTTCCTTTAATCGTAATAAATAAATTATCATTAATTTCTTTGTATTCACCTCGAATCAAAACATTTTGTTTTATCATGATTTGTAATAGATAAGCCACTTGTTCATCTATCGGTAAAATTAAACCTTTATGATTTTTCATTACCTCTCCATCAAGTTGTAATCTCTGGTTAACAAAATCAACTTGTTGTTCCTTCATACGTGCAATTGTTCCAATCCGTAATCCACAGCGATACATTAATAAAACAGCCGTAGCATTTCTCAAATCTAAGAACTTTGTATAGTCAAGAACCGATAATAGTAAATTCACATCTTCATCTGTTGCCCCTACCTTAATTTCAGTATCCACTTTGATATTTACTGACCGCCAAAACTTATTAGTAAACCATCCATTATCAAAACAACGTCCTAGAAATGCCTTGAAGCACTTTAAGCGTGTTAATTTGGTTGTATTTTTGACGTTCATTTGTGCCAGCCACGAATATATAATGTCACTCGTTATATCTACTAAATACTCAACTTTAGTATCTCTGATAAAGTATTGAACAATTGTACGGTAATCGTATAACGTTCTTTCACGGCACCCTCCTACTTCAAGTTGTTTTAAAATCACAGTCAATGCCTGTTCAATTTGCAAGTCATTCCGCTTCTCTTGCTGTTTTCTTACTTGGAATAACGGTTGTTCAATTTGGATATCAAATATCCCCTTCTTTTTGGACAAAGAAAAAAGCACCTCCACCTATAATTCTTTAGTACAGAAACTCGACTGACCGAGTACTGTAATATTGAATCATAAGCGAAAATGCTTATTTCTCTTAATATAACGTAATAAAAATGTATGTCCCAGGAGGGATTCGAACCCCCGACCGATGCCTTAGAAGGCCGTTGTTCAATCCAGCTGAGCTACTAAGACAACACAGTCATACCAACAATTTGAGACGTTTTCAGACCGTAACTACCTTTGAACCAATGATAACCTTATACAAACCTATCGCAAAGCTCAGTTCGTTAGCAACTTCAATTCGCGTGGGTGTATGAGGTCACTTATATATAGAAAGATACCCTTCCTCAATATCGGAAACTACGCCCCTCTGTTGCGCTTATAAGGAGAAACAATGAAAGCAAGTCAACATCAAAAGATAGGAACGCTCACAGGATATTCTCAGATGGTATTATCTGTTTTGGCAATACAAATAAAAAACGAGATAAACACTTGGTTACCTCGCTTCATTGCTACTCGCATTCTCTTGCTTCTCAACCGCCTGAACTTGTTCTATACGCTCTTTTAAACTCACCTGAGCAACATACATATATATATACATTTGCCTTCGTAGGAGCGCTCATAAATCTATTCTCTGACCTCGCATTTGCCCAATATCAATGTTCTACCTGCTCATGTAAAAGAATGATTTTACTTTAATCCTCTTTACATAATCAAATTGTAATATATTAAATACTTAAACAAGTGTTATACCGTCACTAATTCTAAAATAGCCTTTTGCCATTGGTCTATTTTTGATAATTTTGAAGATATATCTTCCTTTTATTTATCTGTTTGTTTTTGCTTCTTTTTCAAATACTCCGCACGTATTTTTTCAAGTTGCTGCTTTTTATCAAATTTGGCAGGTATGTTTTTTTCATGATACTTTGTCACAGCTGCCTGACCTTTGGTGTCCAATTGATATTTCCCCACTTTGTTCACCTACTTTTCTTGTTTTTAAAGAGAATCTATTCAACAAATATAATATACTTTATTTTCGGAAGATAATTTCGTGTCTTATTACACGTAAAATACTAGGGTACAAAAAAAGGATTCTGCACCAGTGACCGAAGCCCTGACCGAATCCCTAATCTGTCTCAAACCCTATCACATCAAGGCTTGAACTGCGCTTTTTTAATGTCCCAGGAGGGATTCGAACCCCCGACCGACGCCTTAGAAGGGCGTTGCTCTATCCAGCTGAGCTACTGAGACGTGCGTTTCAAACTTTCATTCATTCCCTAAGGACAATACTTAGTATATATTGCATTAGGAATAAAGTCAACGCTTTTTTAAATCTTTTTTATTTCTATAAAATCTACTATTTCCGATGCCATATTCTTGAATGTAACGCGCACTGTTTCATCCCATTCTACAACAGCATAAGTCGCATCTTTCCCGCCCCGCGGCTGCATTGTGCTGCCTGGATTCAAGAACAGTATTCCGTCTTTCATCTCAGCACCATACAAATGCGAATGGCCAAATAGAACGATATCTGCTCCAGATTCTTTTGCATAATAATAAAGCCCCATCAACGATTGTTTCACATCATGCTCATGACCATGTACAGCTAAAACTGTCTTCCCCTCTACCTTGACCGCAACAGATGCGGGAAACCTAGCATCCCTGTCACAGTTTCCACGGACTCTATGCATTGTCTGTAAAACTGAATCATCGAATGACAGCTCACTATCACCGCAATGGAAAGTCGCGTCCGCAGAAAGTGCAGAAACGGCTTTCACCGTTTCCTTATCTCCATGCGAATCACTCATAACAACAATCTTCATTCTGAATCACCTGGCACTGTCATATATTGAGGTAATTTGAATTTCAACTGAGCTAAAGCTGCTCCCCTGTGTGAAATCTCATTTTTCTCTTCAGGTGACAATTCCGCCATCATTCGATTCTTTTCAGGCACGAAGAAGACTGGATCATAGCCGAAGCCGTTCTTTCCTTGACGTTCATGGTGAATCAGACCTTCACAGCTACCCGAAAACGTTTCTGTAACCAAACCAGGACCAGCCACTGCTAGCACGCAGCGGAATCGAGCGGTACGACCATCCACAGGCGTCGTTTCTAGCTCCTGTAGTACTTTGTCGATATTTGCATCATCATTCTTCTCGAGACCCGCATAACGCGCGGAGTAGACGCCTGGCGCGCCGCCAAGCGCATCGATTTCAAGTCCACTATCATCTGCAATAACGATTTTGCCAAGCAAGCGTGCGACCGTCTCTGCTTTCAGAATCGCATTCGCCTCAAATGTGTCGCCCGTTTCTTCTACATCGATATCTCCTTCGATATCATTTAACGTAAGAACTTTTACTCCCAGTGGCTTAAACAACGCTTCAAAGTCTTTTGCCTTGCCCACATTATTCGTGGCTATCAATACTTCCTTCATGATTCACCTTGTTCTTTCGGTTTGATCAACTGCGCAACAAGTCCAAGTGCTTCTTTTTGCACTTCAACTAGTTGGTTAATTCCTACTTCTGCAAGCTCCACAAGACCGTTCATCTCAACGCGCGTAAATGTCGATTCTTCGCCTGTCCCCTGAAGTTCGACGAAAGCGCCGGCACCAGTCATAACAACATTCATATCGACAGCAGCCGACGAATCCTCGATGTAGTCCAGATCCAGAATGAGTTCACCCTCAACCGTCTTCCCTACACTCGTTGCAGCAAGGAAATCAGTTATCGGGAATTTAGCTAATCCTTTTTCGATGTGTAGTTTCGAGATTGCCATTGCTGTTGCGACGAACGCACCCGTAATCGACGCTGTACGCGTACCACCATCTGCCTGGATAACGTCACAGTCCACCCAGATAGTTCGTTCACCAAGCGTCTCCAAATCGATGACAGCGCGCAGTGCACGGCCTATCAAGCGCTGTATTTCCATCGTACGTCCGCTAACCTTACCTTTTGAAGCTTCACGTTGCGTTCTTTGTCCAGTAGCGCGTGGCAACATAGAATATTCCGCTGTTATCCAGCCTTTTCCGCTATTACGTAAAAAATGTGGAACCCGTTCTTCTATAGAAGCTGTACAAATCACCTTCGTATTTCCGACCGTAATAAGAACTGAGCCTTCGGGGTGAATTAAATAATCTGTTTCAATTGTTACCGGCCTAATCATGTCGGCCATTCTTCCATCATGTCTCATATCGTGTACCCTCCATCATTCAGATTGCGCATTCATCTTATCATAACTCATTTCATATACGCAAAAACCCGGATGTCCAAATCTGGACATTCCGGGTTTCTTACAATTCAATATAGCTTACATTAGGCTTTTCAATCGACAACCAGTCTTCAACAATGCCTTGAAAAGTTTCTGACTCCCCTGTTGTATAAAAAACAGGTGCCACTATGCTGTCAGCAATGCGCTCAATGCCTTTAGAAAGTAGAATACGTTCAACATCACACACTGTTTCTACCGCGGATGAAATAATTTTTACATTATTCGGAAGGGAGGTTGTAATATGTTGCTGCAATAATGGATAATGTGTACACCCCAATATCGCCGCATCAAAATCTTTCCCCTCAAGTTCACGGAGTGTACGGTCAACAATGATACCTGCATTATCTGACTTATACTGACCACTTTCGACAATTGGAACAAATTCAGGACACGCAAGTGAGTAAACCATCGCATTCGGTGAAAGAACATGGATTGCATCATTATAAGCGCCACTTTTAATCGTTCCAGCAGTCCCAAGCACAGCAATTTTTCCCGCCACGGACGCATTAACTGCAGCCCGTGCACCTGGCACGATAACGCCGATGACAGGAAATGAAAATCGTGCTCGGATATCATCGAGTGCAACAGCCGTAGCCGTATTGCAAGCAATGACAAGCATTTTTATACCCATTTCGGAAAGTGCTGATGCCATCTCCATTGTAAACTCCCGGACTTCGTCAATCGGCCGGGGCCCATATGGACAACGAGCATCATCCCCTATATAGACAATGGGTTCATGTGGTAGTCGATTGAGCATCTCTTTAACCACGGTTAGCCCGCCGACGCCCGAATCAATTACTCCAATTGGTGCTTCCACTAAAATCCCTCAATCCTTTTTCATCTCTTGATGTAGTTTACTCAGCAAATCTGAGAAGTCCTTCACTTGTTGTTCATCGAAGTCTACTAACACCGAATTCAAATAATGACGGCGTTTATCAATTACTTCTTCGATTACCCGTTCACCTTCGCTAAGAAGATGAATTCGGACAACACGACGATCTTGATCATTGCGGACACGCTTCACAAGCGAGTTCTTTTCCATCCGATCGACCAAATCAGTCGTAGTACTGAATGCAAGGAACATCTTGTTCGACAAATCCCCAATCGTCATATCTCCATGTTCAAATAGCCACTGTAAAGCAACGAATTGAGGTGGAGTGATTGTATAATTACTAAGAATTCTACGGCCTTGTTGTTTGATGATTGCTGCAACATACCGTAATTCTTTCTCCATATGTGCAACTTCATCTGTATATTGAATTTTTGGTGGGTTATTTTCCATCAACTGAACCAGCTCCCTGAAAACAAATACTGTCTACCTATTGTCCCCCTTTTTTGCGCTTATGGCAATACCTAATAAATTGATGGTAAAAAACGTTAAAAAAAGCTGTTTGAGAGCTGCATAATGCAGATCAAACAGC
Organism: Sporosarcina sp. FSL K6-1540; assembly: GCF_038620285.1. Lineage (NCBI taxonomy): Bacteria > Bacillati > Bacillota > Bacilli > Caryophanales > Caryophanaceae > Sporosarcina > Sporosarcina sp. FSL K6-1540. The sequence continues at coordinate 3,302,606 of NZ_CP152018.1, read as the reverse complement.
TACTGTTACAAGGCATCAATCACCTACACTCGGCTATGATCACCCTTCATCATTAACACCTGCTTCAACGCAATTGTAACTCTCCCAACCGTAACAATTCGATTACCGCTTGTGCTCTGCCGGAAACACCTAGCTTTTGAATTGTGTTCGAAATATGGTTGCGAACAGTCTTTTCGCTGATTCCGAGCCGCCCCGCAATATCTTTTGTCGTTTGATCTTCAACGAGCAGATTAAAAATTTCTCGCTCTCTTGCCGTAAGCAAAGAACGGTTTTTAGAGTCCTCTATCAAGACGCGCCCTCCTATCCACTTTCACTTTAAAATATGTGAAGAGGCGGCGAGCTGTGCCGGCTACATGGTGATTTAGTTAACAAAAAGTATTTTCTCCTCTTCAGACCACGCAACACCTTTGCCCGTCTGTCTGCCAATCTGAACCATCGTACCTCGTCCTGTGAAGACGATATCATCTTTACTGTTCTTCGCCATATAGTGAATATCAACAGAACTGTTACCAACTGCGGCGGCTTTAACGAATATTTCCAACTTTTCATCAAAAAAGACTTGCTTCAAAAAATCACATTGCAAATCAGCAACGACCGGAAAATTTTCACCCTTTGGATCAAGCCAATTATTCATAAGCCTAATCTCTTTTAAGAACTCAATCCTCGCATGCTCAAAATAAATAAATGGGACCGTGTTGTTCAAATGACCATACATGTCCGTCTCAGAAAAACGAACGGATATAGGTACAGAAAACTTGAATTCCGATTCCCATGTCGACAACTCTTTTATGTACACTGCTTTCACTGACCAAACATCTCCTCTTCTAAAATGAATACTCATTCATCTATTCTATCAAATACTCCCTAATAAATGAAGGTGCTAAACAAAAATAGAAAAAAGCCCCGCCAAGGCATAATGCCGTAGCGAGGCTAGGGACTGAAATCAGTCCACCATATGGTCACTTCCGAAGAAGTTTTTGAACATTTGTACGTTCGTTGCACGGTTCATTGCTGCAATCGAAGTAGTCAAAGGAATTCCTTTTGGACATGCAACTACACAGTTTTGTGAGTTACCACATTCGCCAATTCCACCGTCTGTCATAATCGTCGCCAGACGTTCGTCTTTGTTCATTGCACCAGTTGGATGCGAGTTGAACAGCCGTACTTGTGATAGCAATGCAGGTCCCATGAAGTTCGTATTGTCGTTAACGTTCGGGCATGCCTCAAGACATACACCGCACGTCATACATTTTGAAAGTTCATATGCCCATTGGCGTTTACGCTCAGGCATACGAGGTCCTTCACCAAGGTCATACGTGCCGTCAATCGGAACCCATGCCTTAATTTTTTTCAACGAATCAAACATGAATTCTCTGTCAACAATCAAGTCGCGAACGACTGGGAATGTCTTCATTGGTTCAAGTTTAATCGGCTGTGTAAACTGATCTACAAGTGCCGTACAAGATTGGCGTGGACGTCCGTTGATAACCATTGAACATGCCCCACAAACCTCTTCCAAACAGCTCATTTCCCAGTTAACTGGTGTTGTTTGCTTACCTTCTGCGTTGACCGGGTTACGACGAATTTCCATTAAAGCAGAAATGACGTTCATATTCGGTCTATATTCTAATTCAAAACTTTCCCAATAAGGTTGTGATTCAGCAGTATCCTGACGTCGAATTTCAAAACGAACCGTTTTCTGTGACGTCTGCTGTTCACGTTCTTGTACTGCCGTATTGTTCTCGCTCATTTAGGTCAATCTCCTTTCTTCGCGGAGTAATCGCGTGTACGTGGTGGAATCAAGGAAACATCTACTTCTTCATAATGGAAGATTGGTGCAGAATGTCCATCGAATTTCGCCATCGTCGTTTTCAAGAAGTTCTCATCATCACGATTCGGGAAGTCCGGTTTGTAATGGGCTCCACGGCTTTCATTACGGTTAAGTGCACCAAGAGTGATAACACGAGCCAAGTATAGCATGTTTTTCAGTTGGCGCGTAAATGTTGCACCTTGGTTAGACCATAGTTGTGTATCCGTAATGTTGATGTTTTCATAACGCTCAAGAAGCTCAACGATTTTATCGTCTGTCGCTTGTAGTCTGTCATTGTAACGAACTACTGTTACGTTATCAGTCATCCATTCGCCAAGTTCTTTATGAAGAACATAAGCGTTTTCAGTACCGTTCATTTTAAGCGTATCATCCCACTTCTGCTGCTCTTCTTTCACTGCTGCGTCGAAGATTGTAGAAGGTAGGTCCACTACAGAACGTTTCAAACCTTTCATGTAATGAATAGCGTTCGGTCCTGCGACCATACCGCCGTAAATTGCTGAAAGGAGTGAGTTTGCGCCAAGACGGTTTGCACCGTGCTGTGAATAATCACATTCGCCCGCCGCGAATAGACCTGGAATACTTGTTTGCTGATTATAGTCAACCCATAGTCCGCCCATTGAATAGTGGACAGCCGGGAAGATTTTCATCGGTAATTTACGTGGATCGTCGCCTGTGAATTTCTCATAGATTTCGATGATTCCGCCAAGCTTAATATCAAGCTCTTTTGGATCCTTATGGGAAAGGTCCAGATACACCATGTTTTCACCGTTGATACCAAGTTTTTGGTTAACACAAACGTCAAATATTTCACGTGTTGCGATATCACGCGGTACTAGGTTACCGTAATCCGGATACTTTTCTTCAAGGAAGTACCAAGGCTTGCCGTCTTTATAAGTCCAGACACGTCCACCTTCACCACGTGCCGATTCACTCATAAGACGCAGTTTATCGTCTCCTGGAATTGCTGTTGGGTGAATTTGTATGAATTCACCATTCGCGTAGTGTGCACCTTGCTGATAAACGATAGAAGCTGCAGAACCTGTATTGATGACAGAGTTTGTCGTTTTCCCGAAAATGATTCCAGGTCCACCTGTTGCCATAATAACTGCATCACCTTTAAAGGCTTGAATCTCCATCGTTTTCATGTTTTGCGCTTTAATACCGCGACAAACACCTTCTTCATCAAGAATAACACCAAGGAATTCCCAGTGTTCGTATTTCGTCACAAGGCCAGCAACTTCATGACTTCGAACTTGCTCGTCTAGTGCGTAAAGGAGCTGCTGTCCTGTCGTCGCACCAGCGAAAGCCGTACGGTGATGCATTGTACCTCCGAAACGTCGGAAATCCAACAATCCTTCTGGCGTACGGTTGAACATAACGCCCATCCGGTCCAATAAACTGATGATTCCTGGTGCTGCATCCGTCATTGCCTTAACTGGTGGTTGATTCGCAAGGAAGTCTCCGCCGTATACAGAGTCATCGAAATGAATGTCAGGTGAGTCGCCTTCCCCTTTTGTATTTACTGCACCATTAATGCCGCCTTGTGCACATACAGAGTGGGAACGTTTAACCGGAACAATGGAGAACAAGTCAACCGGCGTACCTTCTTCAGCGGCTTTGATAGTTGCCATCAGGCCGGCTAGTCCACCGCCGACGACAATCAATCTGCTTTTTGCCATTATTGTTTCACTCCTCAAATTATAGGTGATCTCGTAGTCATTTAGTTAAGTTGTTATTTAATTACGCCTGGGCGTAATTGCGTCCAAATTTGAATCAGCAGGGATTTCTGCTGATTCAAATTAAACAAATGCAAGTAGTGCTTGTATACCGATTACAGAAAGCACTAGGAATATTGCCATTGAGATATACGTAACGATGGTTTGTGAACGTGGAGATTGTGTAATTCCCCAGCTTACTAGGAATGACCAAACGCCGTTCGCCAAGTGGAATGTAGCTGCAAGGACACCTGCAATGTAGAACGCAAGCATGAATGGACTCGATAAGATGTCAGCCATCATATCGTAATCAACTTCATCTCCCAATGCTTTTTGAACTCTTGTTTGGAAGATGTGCCATGCGATGAACACGACTAGGAATACTCCTGTAATTCGTTGTAGCATAAACATCCAGTTTCGGAAAGTCCCGTAACGCTTTACGTTATTTTTCGCTGTGAAAGCTATGTACACACCATAAAACGCATGGAACATAAGTGGGATGTAGATGATGAACCATTCAAGAAACAGTACGAACGGTAAGTTACCCATGAAATTGGATGCAGTGTTGAATGCCTCTGGGCCGCGTGTGGCAAAATGGTTAATCACTAAGTGTTGGGCAACAAAAAGCCCCACTGGAATGATTCCGAGCAGTGAATGAAGACGACGCAAATAAAAATCTGATTCTCTCGACAAGTCTTTTACCCTCCTTTATTAACTGAGTCCTTCAGTGCGCCTCTGTCATCATTTCGACATGAAGCGACCGTTGACGACGTACCTCTTCGTGGTACAATATTATGACATAACCATTGTACTCCTCAGTTTTGAAGAGGTCAAGACGATGTGGGCTTTTCGACACGCCCGAATTTAATATATTATTATTCTCTTGGATTCATTAACGCTATCATTTAACCGAAAGGGTTGCATATTCGATTGGAAAATACTACATATGATTCACCAACCCGTTTTGGCTATGAAATTTTACGAGATCACGTGTTGCCAAGTATCCTCGGGAAACATGAAGATGAAATCCTTTATTGGGCCGGAAAAGAAGTAGCTCGAAAATTCCCGATTTTTGGTATTGATGAACTTCCTGAGTTCTTTCAAGAAGCCGGATGGGGACCACTTCATCTTGAAAAGACGTTGAAAGACGAGGCTTTTTATTCTTTAAAAAATGATTTCGCTACAAATGCCCAAAACAGATCTTGCCAACTTGAAGCCGGTTTCATTGCACAACAGTACCAGAAATTTAGTGGACTGCTCACTGAGTGCTACGGAGAATTTAACGCAAAGGATGGTCTCATCCATTTCCAAGTCAAATGGGACTTAAAAACGAAAGTTGAGGCATGAAAAAGAAGATGCATCCTTTAAATCGGGCGCATCTTCTTTTTCATACAACTAATCTATATATGTTGAACTATTGATTCTATATGATCTCCAGCGAAGGCATCTCCATGCGCCGTGCGTTGTTCAGAGGTTTCTTTATGTCAACATATATAACTAAAAATAACCAGTAAATTACTGCTTATTTTCATGATGAAACACTCTATGTACAGTTTCCGTTGGGTTGCACCTCTCACAGTTTTCTCGTTAATCGCATGAGGGGTTTTTGGGAACGAATGAATAAGCACTTTCCAATCCATAATAGAGCAGCCAAAGATGGAATTTTGGCTGCTGAATCCATCTATATAGCATTTCCTTTTTAATTTTAAGGAAGTGTCACTTTCTATATGGAATTGCACTGTAACTTGTATAGTCTTAACTAAAATTTACAAGGAAGGCTTTATTAAAAGTGATAGAGCGCCCTTTGTCTTCAGGCACTTGCAATAAAATGGTTAACAATAGACATAACAAATTATTTCAGTCGTTGTCTAACCCGAATTGTTTATGAAGCGCCGCTACCGCTATTTCCATATCCGATTCTGGAATAACTACGGATACCTTGATTTCAGACGTACTAACCATTTTCACAGGAACTGATGCACTACGGAGTATCTCAAACATTTGTGCAGCGACTCCTGGGTTGGATACCATTCCACTTCCAACGATTGAAACTTTCGCAAGACCCACTTCAAAGTCGGCTCTGTTGTAACCAAGGGCTTCTTTTTCTGTCTCCAAAACATTAATAGCTTCTGCAAAATCCTCTTTCTTAATGGAAAATGACACAGACGGCTGTACGCCTTCCATAATTGTCTGGACGATAATATCGACGTTAACATGGTGATCCGCAAGTGCAGTGAATATATTCGCAAGCGAGCCATTGTATGGAACGTCATACATAACTGTAATCCGAATAATATCTCTTTCAAAGGCGATGCCCCGAACAATTAAATTGTTTTCCAAATCAATTTCCTCCTTGATAATCGTTCCTTCACCTTCCATATGTGCAGGTCTGACCCGAAGCGGCATTTGATGGTTCTTGGCAAACTCCACCGCTCTTGGGTGAAGTACTCCTGCGCCTAAATTCGCGATTTCAAGCATTTCATCATATGATATTTCCTCAAGTTTCTTCGCTTGTCCAATTAATCTTGGATCTGTCGTAAATACCCCTTCAACGTCTGTGTAAATATCACAGATAGCTGCATCAATTGCAATCGCAATCGCCACAGCACTTGTATCAGATCCCCCGCGACCAAGTGTTGTCAACTCACCCGAGCTGTCAGCACCTTGAAAGCCGGTTATCACTGCAACAGCACCCGATTCAAGCGTCGATACAACCTTATCTGCATGGACTTGCTCGATTCGCGCATTGCCGTGAACTGACTCTGTCGTTACACCCGCTTGCCACCCTGTATATGAGCGAGCCTCCAAACCTTGTGCCGCAATTGCCATCGCTAAAAGGGATGCTGTTACTTGCTCCCCTGTCGCAAGTAGCATATCAAGTTCGCGGCGGCCCGCTTTCGGATTAACTTCCACGGCGAGCTTTAGAAGATCATCCGTTGTTTTCCCCATTGCAGAGACGATAACCGCAACTTGATTCCCCCGACTTACTTCACCTTGTACAAGCTTTGCAGCGCGTGCAATCCTCTCGGGGTTCGCAACTGATGTGCCACCAAATTTCATTACAATTCGTTCCATAATTATTCCCTCCAATTTCCCCCTGAACGCAAAAACGGCCCTCATAAGTATGAGAGCCGGTCCGATTGGAGCGCTCGCCGAAGAGCCGCCCCGTTCAGATAGCTCTCCAGGTATTTTTATACCTGACAGACTTCCATTTATTCAATGGAAATCCAGCAGGACAATCGTGACAGCCGATTGGTCCGCTTCGGCGAATACTCCTTTCAATCCCGTTCATCAGGCTGCCGCCTTCCGGAGATTTACTATTGGTATCCGCACCTCTATCTTCACTACATATGCAATTTTTTAGTGAAAAAACTCAGTGCGTTCACTCTATCACATTACTTCTCTTCTCGCAATGCCTCTTCACGGAAATACGTTTCCACTGATTCCGCAACCACCTTCGGCAAGCCCGCTTGTTGCAGCTCTTCAACGGATGCTTCACGAATCTTTTTCATAGATTCAAAGTGTTTAAGTAATAATGTTTTCCGTTTCGGTCCGACGCCTGGTAATCCATCGAGCGCTGATGTCAATGAATTAGTTTCGCGCCGTTGCCTGTGGAAAGTAATTGCAAACCTGTGCACCTCGTCTTGAATTCGCTGTAACAAGTAAAACGCTTCACTCGTTCTCTTTAGCGGGATCATTTCAATCGGATTGCCATAGAGAAGTTGCGCCGTCTGGTGTTTATCGTCCTTCGCAAGTCCAGCAATTGGAATCGACAAGTTCAACTCATCTTCAATGATTTCCCTGGCCGCTTCCATATGACCTTTACCACCATCTATAACGATAAGGTCAGGTAATGGTAAATCATCCTTTAGCACACGGATATAACGCCGCCTTACAACCTCACGCATCGCCGCATAGTCATCGTGTGCTGCCGCAGTTTTCGTCTTATACTTTCGGTAGTCTTTACGGTTCGGTTTCCCATCAAGGAATGACACCATCGCAGAGACGGCATCTGAACCGTACATATGTGAATTATCAAATGCCTCAATACGGTACGGTATGGTGATATTCATCGCCTTGCCAAGTTCTTCACATGCGCCAATTGTACGAAGTTCTTGTCGTTCAATAAGTTGGAACTTTTCTTTCAATGATATCTCAGCATTCTTGATGGCTAGATGGACGAGATCTTTCTTTTTACCGCGCTGCGGAATGAAGACGTTGACATCTAGAAGTTGACGGACGATTTCACTATCCATTCCCTGAGGCAACAGGATTTCTTTCGGGATTAAATGTTGGGACTTACCGTAAAACTGCCCGATGAACGTTAGCAGTTCTTCTTCCGGTTCTTGATAAACCGGGAATAGCGATACATCCCGTTCAATTAGCTTTCCCTGACGGACGAAAAAGACTTGAACACACATCCATCCATTGTCCACAGCAAATCCGAAGACATCACGATCAGTGAAATCACTCATCGTCATCGCCTGTTTTTCCATAATCGCTTCAATATTAACAATCTGATCGCGGTATTCTTTCGCGCGCTCAAACTCCAAATTCTCCGCAGCTGCAGCCATTTTTTCCGTCAATTCTTTTTTCACACTTTTATAGCCGCCATTCAAAAAGCGGGTAATATCATCAACCATTTCCTTGTACGTTTCCAATTCCACTTCATTGACACAAGGGGCGAGGCACTGGCCAAGATGGTAATACAAACAGACCCGATCAGGCATCGTATGACATTTTCGATAAGGATAGAGCCGGTCAAGCAACTTTTTCGTTTCACCGGCGGCAAAAGCATGAGGATACGGACCGAAGTATTTCCCTTTGTCTTTTTTCACTTGTCTCGTAATGATTAGTTTCGGATGACGCTCTGCCGTTAATTTTAAGTATGGATAGGTCTTATCATCTTTTAACATGATATTATATTTCGGATCATACTGTTTGATAAGGTTCAACTCGAGGACAAGCGCTTCCAGATTGGTTGAAGTGACAATATATTCAAAGTCTATGATTTCTCCAACAAGTCGCTGTGTTTTAGCATCATGGCTACCCGTAAAATAACTACGAACCCGATTTTTCAACACTTTCGCTTTTCCCACATAAATGATTGTCCCTTGCCTATCTTTCATCAAATAACAGCCTGGCAACTCCGGTAATATGGCCAACTTTTCTGCGATTAACTCATTCATCTAATTCACCTACCAAAAAACCGGGTGCCAATGAAGGACCCGGTTATTCTATCAAATACATCTCGGCTATTTGCGACTGCCGCTTCGCTTTCATCGCAAAAAATATTTCGCCCAGATTTTGAACTTCTGCTAAATTAAGTTACTAATTAAGCGTGTTTTGCAATCAATTCAGCAAGTGCTTCTTTTGGTTTAAAGCCGACAACTTTGTCAACAATTTCTCCATCTTTGAAAAGAACCAAAGTAGGGATTGACATGATACCATATTTACCAGCTGTTTCTTGGTTGTCATCAACGTCAACTTTAACAATGTTCGCTTTACCTTCGATTTCGCCGTTTAGTTCTTCAAGAACTGGAGCGATCATTTTACAAGGTCCACACCAAGGTGCCCAAAAGTCAACAAGGACAAGTCCTTCTTTAATATTTTCGTCAAAACTCTGATCAGTCGCGTGAATAATAGCCATAATAAATTTTCCTCCTCTTAATAGATAACCTATGTCTGTATTATAGCATGCAGCTATATGACGGGCTAAATATATGCTTAGTTATTGAAAGAAGCTCCCCACTATTGAGGGAGCTTCACTTTAAATTAGTTTGTCTTAATTTTTTTAATTTCTTCAATCATCATCGGAATAACCTCGAAAAGGTCACCAACAATTCCATAGTCTGCTACTTTGAAAATATTCGCTTCTGAATCTTTATTGATTGCCACGATTACTTTCGAGTTAGACATTCCTGCCATATGTTGGATTGCCCCCGAAATACCTGCAGCAATGTACAAGTCCGGTGTAACAACTTTACCAGTTTGCCCGATTTGTAGAGAATAGTCACAGTAATCCGCGTCACACGCTCCACGAGATGCACCGATTGCTCCACCTAAAAGTGTCGCAAGTTCTTGCAATGGTTCGAAGCCTTCCGCACTTTTCACGCCACGGCCCCCTGCAACAACAACTTTCGCTTCTGAAAGATCGACACCCTCTGTCGATTTACGAATAACTTCTGAAATGATTGTACGAAGATTGGTAACATCAACAGATAGTGCAGCTACGTCGCCTGTTCTGCCTGCGTCGTGCTCTAAAGGCGCAATGTTATTCGGACGTACTGTGATGAATAGAAGTCCGTCTTTGTTCTTCACTTTTTCAAATGCTTTACCAGAGAAGATTGGACGGATGAATACCGCAGCATCGCCCTCGCCTTCAATAGTAGTTACATCAGAGATTAAACCTGATGCTAGTTTACTAGCAATCTTAGGTGACAAATCTTTCCCTAAAGCTGTGTGACCGAACACAATAGCTTCCGGTTTCTCTTGTTCGTAAACCGCCATAAACGCTTGGCTGAATGCGTCAGAAGTATATAGTTTCAAATGTGGATGTTCCACAGTAACGACACGGTCTGCTCCGTAATGAATCATTTCTTCTGCAAGTGACTGAACAGCATCGCCGAGCAATACCCCGACAACCTCTCCGCCTCCCGAAATCTTTTTAGCAGCTGCAATCGCTTCGAATGAAACGTTACGCAAAGCTCCTTCTCGTGCTTCCCCAAGTACTACTACTTTTTTAGACATTTATAGTCCCTCCATTACAATTAAAAGTCTGATTAGATTACTTTAGCTTCATTTTTAAGCAGATTTACAAGTTCATTCACTTGATCAGAAATTTCGCCTTCAAGAATACGTCCAGCAGCTTTTTGCGGCGGAAGGTAAATTTCGATTGTTTGTGTTTTCGCTTCTACGTCATCTTCTTCTAGGTCAAGATCATCTAGTTCAAGCTTTTCAAGCGGCTTTTTCTTCGCTTTCATAATACCTGGAAGTGACGGGTAGCGTGGTTCGTTAAGACCTTGCTGAGCAGTCACTAGTAATGGCAGTGACGTTTCAATTGTTTCAGAATCCCCTTCAACATCACGAATGATTTTGACGGATGTACCGTTGATTTCAAGGTTCGTAATTGTCGTTACGTAGTTAATGCCTAGAAGTTCAGCCACACGTGGACCAACTTGTCCAGAACCGCCATCAATTGCAACGTTTCCTGCAAGAATCAAATCTACTTCTTTATCTTTCAAATACTCAGCAATAATTTTAGCAGATGTGAATTCATCCATTTCATCAAGGTCATCTTCAGTATCGATTAGAACCGCTTTGTCTGCACCCATTGCAAGCGCTGTTCGAAGTTGTTTTTCCGCGTCTTCTCCACCGATTGTAATGACAGTTACTTCGCCGTCATTTGCGTCGCGTACCTGGATAGCTTCTTCAATTGCATATTCATCATAAGGATTGATGATGAACTCCGCACCATCCTCAGAAATTTTACCGTTAGAAACCGTGATCTTTTCCTCTGTATCAAATGTCCGTTTTACTAGTACATAAATATTCATATTGCAGGCCTCCCTAACTTTTTAATTATTTCCCTTTAAATACAGGTACACGTTTTTCAAGGAATGCTTGGATTCCTTCTTTTGCATCCTCAGAGACGAAAACTTCACCGAATGAATCAGCTTCTGCTTTCACACCTTCATAATAAGAAGGATGCTTCGTAAATTGCAGCATCTCTAGTGCAGCTTTCACTGCGACAGGACCCTTCTTAGCAATCTTCTTAGCAAGCTCCATTGTTTTAGGCAGGAGTTCTTCATCTGTATAAGCATGATTGGCAAGTCCTAGACGGGCTGCTTCTATCCCACTGATTGGATCACTCGTTAATAACATCTCCGCTGCTTTCGGCATGCCGACGTAACGCGGAAGACGCTGTGACCCAGCAAAACCGGGGATTAGACCCAATTGCAATTCCGGCAAGCCCAGTTTCGCATTTTCAGTTACAATCCGCATGTGACAGGCCATCGCTAGTTCAAGCCCACCACCCAGTGCCGCGCCATGAATAGCGGCAATAACCGGTTTAGAGAAACGTTCAAGCCGTTCAAAAACTTCTTGTCCGCTTGCGGAAAGTTTTGAAAATTCTTCGCCTGAAGTGACAGATGTAAATTCTTTAATATCTGCTCCAGCCGAGAAAAACTTGCCTTCTCCGTGAAAGACAATGACTCGTACAGAATCGTCGTTCTCCACTTGATCAAGTAATGCATTCACTTCCAGTATGAGTGCGCGTGAAAGCGCATTCGCGGGTGGCCTGTTAATTGTCGCAACAGCTACCCCATCATCAATTGCTACTGTTAGAAACTCCATTTCATCCCCACTTTCCATCAACTACGCCTCGGCGTAATTGCGTCCAAATTTTGAATTATGCCTGCTGGATGCAGGTATGCAACCTTTGCCGCAGGACGCGGCGAACTTTGGTTGCCTTCCCGAACCCACTTCAAAATTTGCGACATCCGCCAGAGGCTACTTAACTTGATTCAAGTTACGCTTTCATTCCATTCATAATCAGCCTATGTACTTCGGGTGATAGTTTCATTAAATCATATTTTTGATCATTCATCACCCATGAAGTGATTGTTTCGTCAATTGTACCAAATACCATTTGTCTAGCAAGTCGAATATCAAGGCCTTCGTCTAGCGCCCCATTCACGATTCCCTCTTTCAAAATTGCATCTAGGAGCGTTAAATATTCTTTTAGGACTTCGTTAATACGAAGACGTAATTCTTTATTCGATTGACGAAGTTCTAGTTGCGTAACAATTGCCAAGTGACGGTCTTCATGTAGAATGCGAAAATGACTGTCAATCAGTCTGAATAGCTTTTCAGATGTATCAATATCCTGTTTCAATATAACTTCGACGTTATTTACGAAAATCGCCATTTTTTCTCTAAAAACAGATATCAGGATATCTTCTTTATTTTTGAAGTAAAGATAGATTGTCCCGTCAGCAACCCCCGCTTCTTTTGCTATCTTCGAAACTTGGGCTTGGTGGTATCCATTCTCAGCAATGACAATGACTGCCGCATCTACTATTTGCTTATATTTTGGTCTATCTCGTTTCATATCTATATATCACCACCAAAAAGAAAATATGAATGATGATTCATTCATATTTTCATATTAGTTGTTAACGGCTACTATGTCAAGCATTACATCACAGTGGAAGTAATTCCTTTTCAGCTTTCTCTTTTTCTTCATCAATCAAAGCACGGCGTAAAATTTTCCCGACAGCTGTTTTCGGCAATTCTGAACGGAATTCATAAAGTCGCGGCACTTTAAACGATGCTAAATTCTCTCGACAATACTTATCAAGCTCTTCCTCCGTTACAGTAGCTCCTTGTTTCAAGACAATATAGGCTTTGACAGTTTCGCCCCTGTACGGATCTGGGATACCCGCGATAACACATTCCTGTATCGCTTCATGTTCATAAAGAACCTCTTCAATCTCCCGTGGATAAATATTGAAACCGCTTGCAATGATTATATCTTTTTTACGATCAACAACATAGAAATAACCCTCGTCATCCATATATCCAAGATCCCCAGTTAAAAACCAGCCATCGCGGAAAGTTTGTTCCGTATCTTCCGGTCTATTCCAATAGCCTTTCATCACTTGAGGGCCTTTTACCGCAATTTCACCAATTTCTCCATTCGCCAGCGGTTCTGATGACTCAGGACCAAGTATGCAAGAATCTGTATCAGGCCATGGAACACCAATTGATCCTTTAGCTCGTTTGTCTGCCCAGACGAAATTTGAATGGGTAACAGGAGATGTTTCCGTAAGGCCATATCCTTCAACTAGTTTTCCACCGGTGATTTTCTCGAATTTTTCCTGCACTTCGACCGGTAATGCAGCAGAACCACTAATACATGCTTTAATTGAAGACAGATCATATTTTTTAAGATTAGGATGGTTTAATAGTCCAATATAGATCGTAGGTGCGCCAGGAAATAAGGTTGGCTTCTGTTTATCGATTGCTTTCAAAGCCGTTTCAAAATCAAATTTAGGGATAAGTACCATTCTATTCCCTTGCATGACAGAAAGAATTAATACGGTTGTCATTCCATATACGTGGAAGAATGGCAAAATACCCATGACCGTTTCTTCGCCTTCTTTACACTTATACAACCATTCGCCACACATTTTAACGTTAGAAATTAGATTAGCGTGTGTCAACATGACTCCTTTTGGAGGACCCGTTGTGCCACCCGTATATTGCAGCAACGCAATATCTTCATCGTAATCAAAGTCATAACTAACCGGATCTGATTTTGCGACTTTCATAATTTCCGTGAATAGATGGTTCATTCCACGGTGCTCAACTTTCACTGTAATCCCGTGTTCTTTTTTCTGAATGAATGGATAGATGAGATTCTTAGGAAACGGTAGGTAGTCTTTTATTCCCGTTATTATTACATGCTCAAGTTTTGTGTCTTTAACGATTTTCGAAATTCGCGGAAATAGAATGTCGAGTGAAATGATTGCTTTCGCTCCAGAATCAACCATTTGATAAGCCACTTCACGCTCCGTATAAAGAGGATTCGTCTGAACGACGATTGCACCCACATACAATATCCCATAGTAGGCAATTGCCCCTTGTGGACAGTTTGGAAGCATGATTGCAACCCGGTCCCCTTTGACAATTCCGATAGTTGTCAAATAGTTCGCGAACTTCAAAGCTGATTCATGAAACTCTTTAAATGAGATGTCTTTACCAAGGAAATGCATAGCCGTCTTGTTAGGATATTTCTCGCTGGATCTTGTCAAGAATTCCTGAATAGGAATATGTTCATAGTCAAGCGTCTTTGAGATTTCAGCGGGATATAAGTCCAGCCAAGGTTTCATTGTCAAATAAAAGCCTCCTTTTTCCTCTTCTTCAATTCTTTGAATATTCCTAATCTAATTATAGTAGTAATTGAGTCAGGTTTCAAATAGAATATTTTATGTCAATAAAAAAAGCCTTGACCAGAATAAACTGGTCAAGGTGTATTTGCCGTCATCCAATAAATACCTACTGCGATAAATAATACGCAGACAACGAGTAATATTTTAGCTAATTTTTCCACAACTTCACAACCCTTATGAAATACTTGCTCCTATAACGAATGAAAGTCCCACTGATATCGTCAAGGATATGAAACCGACCGCACGATTATCTGCTTCGATTTCCTTATCAATATTGAATTTAGGTGTCAGGAATTCAAACAACAAATAGGCGAAAATAAGCAGGGTAAATCCAAACAAGCCCCAGCCAATCATTTGAGGTAATGAATTATGCTGTTCGATTGAGTATCGAAAAATGTTTGCTACCCCAAATATTTTACCACCTGTCGCAAGTGCCACTGCAACGTTTCCTTTTCTAATTTCTTCCCAATTCTTATATTTCGTGACGAGCTCAAAAAGCACCATTGAAACGATAAGACATAGGACTACTACACTGAAATAGCCTGCTGATTCTACTAATGGATGATTCCAAAATTCGGTTTTATTCATAGTTTTAGACTCCTTTTACGTTCGGTCATTCCTTCCTATACGGATAAGCACGTAAAAGGTTTCAAAAACGGGAATATACTTTTTCATTAGCGCATGAAACTTTGAGAGAATCTTATCCACTGCATAGGTGGATATAGAGATTCCTTTCAAGTCGCTGCGGCGCTCGGGGATGCCTTCCGCCCTTAGCGAGAGCACTGAAAAAGTACGATTTCCTTCAATCCCGTTGATTTCCGTTCCGAGCGGGCGCTTTCCGCGGGCACGGCTTCAGTCAATCGAACTACGAAGGGTTCGATTTGCCGTATTTCTGTGTTCTTTGCAGAAATTAAGGCATTCTTGCCCCGTGCTCCCAACGCTAGCAAAAGCCGCTCTTCACTACAATCAACTAGTTCTTACTATAAAAAAGAACTTTTTCAGTGACTCCCCCTTGTAAGGCGCCTTTGCTTGGTTTATACAGGTATACATTGGTTAACTTAAACAGTGGAATTATTTCAATTCAACAACAGTAACGCCGTGTCCGCCTTCACTGGCTTCGCCAAATCGGTACGTTTTCACGCGGCTGTGATTTTTCAAGAATTGCTGGATACCTTGCCTTAACGCCCCTGTCCCTTTGCCATGAATAATCGACACTTGGTGATAATTTGATAGGAGCGCATCGTCCAAATACTTCTCTGTGCGGAAAATTGCATCTTCATAGCGTTCTCCCCGCAGGTCGAGTTCCATTTTAACATGTGTATCTCGTCCCGCTACTGAAGTTGATACATACTGTTTTTTCTCTTTTTCAGGTTTAACAAATTCCAGTCCTGATTGATCAAGCTTCATCTTCAAAATACCGATTTGGACAATCCATTCATGATCTGAAACTTTATCAATGAGCGTCCCTTTTTGACCATAACTGAGCACTTTCACTTCGTCACCTGTTTGAAGGGCCCTTGGCGCTGCCTTCGCTTTCACTGCCTTCTTCTTCGCTTCAGCAGGAGCAGCGCCTTCAAGACGTTTTCGAGCTTCAATCAATTCGTGTTCTTTTACGTTTGCCCCCACATTCAGGCGCATTGCACGTAAATCTGAAATGATTGCTTCCGATTCACGCTTCGCATCTTCGATGATTTTTTTGGCTTTCTCTTTTGCTTTTTCTTCCATTCGTTCTTTCTTGTTATCGAACTCCGTTAGTTTTTCTTCCAATTCACGTTTCAAACGATCCGTTTCTAGTAAGATGTCATGCGTCTCTTCTGCATCTTTTTCTGATTGCACACGGCTTGTCTCAAGCGAAAGGATCATTGAATCAACTTCACCGCGATCTGTACCCGTGAATTTTTTCGCCCTATCAATAACCCAGTCCTGCAATCCTAGTCGCTTTGAAATTTCAAACGCATTACTGCGTCCTGGAACGCCTATTAACAAACGGTACGTAGGACTAAGCGTGTCAACATCAAATTCAACACTTGCATTGGCAACGCCTGGACGGTTATAGCCATATGCTTTCAACTCTGGATAATGAGTTGTTGCCATTACTCTTGCACCACGTCCATGCACTTCATCCAGAATCGAGATGGCAAGTGCCGCCCCTTCCTGCGGATCCGTACCCGAACCGAGCTCATCGAATATAATAAGGGAACGGTCATCGTATTTCTCTAAAATATCGACGATGTTCACCATATGTGAGGAGAATGTACTAAGGCTTTGCTCAATCGATTGCTCGTCTCCAATATCAGCATAGATCGAATCGAACACTGCAACTTCAGAGCCGTCGAGTGCCGGTATAGGAAGTCCTGCCTGTGCCATTAGCGTACATAATCCTACCGTTTTTAATGTGACCGTTTTCCCGCCCGTATTAGGTCCGGTAATAACGATGGTTGTGATATCTTTACCGAATTCAATTGTATTCGCAACTGCTTCTTCCATCGACAACAAGGGATGTCGCGCTTTCGTTAGACGAATATAGCCTTTATTGTTCACTTCGGGCTTCGTGCATTTATGCGCTTTGCCAAATTTTGCTTTCGCAAGGATAACGTCGATTTCAGACAGTATCGCAACAAGGGTGAATAAATCATGTGCGACTTCCTGCACTTTCGCGGACAGATCAATAAGGATTTTCTCGATTTCTTCCTGTTCCTGCAGTTTTAATCTTCTAATTTCATTATTTGCCTGTACGACTGCATCAGGCTCGATGAAAAGCGTTTGACCAGACGACGACATATCGTGAATAACACCACGGTAATGCGAACGATACTCCGACTTTACTGGAATCACATAACGGTCATTCCGGATAGTGACAATGGCGTCGGATAACATCGTTGCAGCATTTTTCCCACGTGTATAACTTTCCAGCTTTTCACGTACGCGGCCTTCCTGCATTCGCAAACCTTGCCGAATTGTACGTAGCGATCCTGAAGCGCTGTCGACAACATGCGCATTGTCATCAATGCATGCATTGATTTCGTGTTCCAAGCCTGTCAAAATCGGAATGGCATCTTTTTTCGCAATGAAATGCGGAATTTCAATATCTTCATCTGCCACTATCGCTTCAATGAATTGACGCAGGTTCCGGCTTGCACGGATTGTGTTGGCTGTTTCCATCAATTCATAAGCACTCAGCATGCCGCCCATTTGTGCACGTTTGGCATGGGGTCTAATATCGCTAATTCCGCCCATTGGCACATTGCCACGAACGCGAAGTATCGATAACCCTTCGTCTGTTTCCTCTAGCAGTTTTACAACTTCATCAAAATCACTAACGGGTACTAATTTCTCCATATAAGATCGACCGGCGAATGATGTGCAATGAGTTGCTGCCATATCCCGGATTTTATCGAACTCAAGTGTTTTTAAGACACGGTTTTCCAATGTCTTACACTTCCTCTCACTTCCGCACAATTTCGCGGATAAATTTATCGAGCGGCCACGTATTAACGACCGTCTCTTTTTTCAACCATGCTTTTTTACCGTAGTTTACGCCAGTAGTCATATAATTTAGTTGTTCAATTGCATGTGCATCTGTATTAATGGCAATAGTAACTCCAGCTTCCTGCGCCATAATCAGATGATCAGTCGCAAGGTCGAGCCGATATGGGTTCGCATTCAACTCAAGTATTTTACCATACTCCTTCGCCCACTGAATAAGTTGGGGTACATCAGGATTATAACCTTCCCGTTGACCAACGATTCGACCGGTCGGGTGTGCAATCATATCGACGTGCGGATTTTTCATAGCCGTATGGAGCCGTTCCATAATCAATTCCTGTGATTGACTGAAATTAGAGTGAATAGAAGCAATGACAAAATCTAACTCACTTAGCAGTTCATCATCAAAATCCAGTGTAGCGTCAGGAAGGATGTCCATTTCCGTTCCGCAAAAAATTTCGATATCATCATATTCTTTATTCAACGAACGGATCTCCACGATTTGTTCACGTATTCGTTCAGGTGTTAGTCCGTTCGCAACTTTGAGATACTGCGTATGGTCTGTGATAACCATATAAGAATAGCCCTTAGCACGGCAGGCCTCAACCATTTCACGGATTGAGTACGCTCCGTCCGACCATGTTGTATGCATATGAAGGTCCGAACGGATGTCCTCGATCGCTACCAAGCCGGCTAGTTCATCGACACGATCGATTTCACTGCCATTTCTGCGCACTGCAGGCGGGATGAACGGCAAACCGAAGTGAGCGAAAAATTGTTCTTCTGAATCGAATGTCTCGATGGAACCATCTTCATTCTCCACTCCGTATTCACTTATTTTCATTCCTCTAGATTTCGCAAGTTGGCGCATTTTGACGTTATGGTCTTTCGAGCCAGTGAAATGATGAATAGCACTTGCGAATTGTTCTGCTTTCACGAAGCGGAAATCGGCGTCAATCGCCTCTTCCAAGTCGAGTGTTACAGACAGTTTCGCATCCCCTGCCGCAATCGTCGCAACCAGAGGTAATGTGGCAAGTAGCTTTTCCCGTACAGTTGCGGGCTCGTCCGTCACAATGATGAAATCGACGTCACTACTTTCCTCTTCCGTTCGACGGTAACTTCCAGCGACAGAAAAATGTTTAATCTCTGGTATCAAACGAAGTTCCTGCTCAACAAATGTAACAACCTTCTCCATTTGCCAATGCGGAAATTTCCCTTGACGAGTTCCTAAGATTTCAATTTCGCTCAACATATTCTCTTCTGTCTTCTTGCCGAAACCAGCTACTTTACTTACTTCCCCTGCCATGCATGCCGCATGGAGCGATTCAACCGAATCGATGCCAATCGCTTCCCGTAGTTTGGCGATTTTCTTGCCACCTAGGCCTGGTATTTTCAACAATGGAATAAGCCCTTTTGGCACAGCTTCTTCCAGTTCTTTCAGCAGATCAGACTCTTCTTTTTCTAGCAAATCGGTAATGACAGCACCCGTGCCTTTGCCAATCCCTTTCAACTTTAAAATATCATCCATTTCGGATAAACTGCGTGGATCTAGTTCAAGCACGTTGGCCGCTTTTCTAAATGCTGCTACTTTGAAATGGTTTTCCCCAAGCAACTCCATATATAAAGCGATTTTTTCAAACGTGCGAATGATTGTTTTTTTATTCACTATAAGCCCTCCTGTTCTGATATACGGAAGCGTCCTTTTGCATTCGGCCGCTGCGGATAGACAATTCTAGAAAAAAGCTTCCCTCCAAAAAGGGGGAAGCCGTCAGTTTGTATAAATGTACCACCATTTTTTCACAGTTTCAGATAGCACCGGCGTATGTTCAAACATCGACTTAGCAAGCAATGAATTGCTTATCCTTTCTTGGATAAACTCTATCGGTAGCATAGCCAGCAGATAGAGAACAAGGAACATAAGTATATAGAATTCGATAAATCCGAACAAAGCTCCCGCAATACGTGCAACGAAACCGAGGACGGGCAAATACTTCAGGAAATCAAACATAGATGCAATGAGCTGCAATCCAAATTTGACAACAAGAAATATCAAAACAAATGCCAGTAATTGATAGAACGTCCCATCTAGATCAAGTTGTTCAACTGTCATGGATAATTTTGAACCGGCAGTCACACCTGGATAAGGAACCCAAAGAACAAATGCTTCCGCAAGTTGTTTATAGTACGTATAAGCGACGACAAGTGCGATGATGAAACCTGTCATATGTATAATTTGGACAATGAGTCCCCGTCTGAATCCAGTTACGAGTCCCCCAAATAGGAGGATAATAATTAATAAATCAAGCATGTAATACCGTCAACCCTTCAGCTTATTCAATTCTACTTCTAATTGTTCAATTTGCATTTTTAATTTAAGATTATCATGTACACTATTAACGGCGGTTAGCACAGCGATTTTTGTACTGTCGAGATAAGGGTTATGGGCACTGATTTCCCTCATCCTTTCATCGACCATCGAGGCGACCAGCCGCATATGAGTGCTTGTTTCGGTACCGACCATTTTATAGGTCTGTCCGTATATGTCAACTGCTATGCGTGTCTTCTGTTCGTCTGCCAATGATACGACCTCCCACATAAAAAACTCTGTTATTAATCATACCACGAAATGGTTTTAGTTGTGAATTAAGTCGACGAAAGGAAGTTATAAATTGAGTAATCAAGTTATTATTGTAAACAGTCAAGATATGAAAAAAGTGATAAATCATTACATGTCTTCAAAAGTCGTACGCAATGCTCCTGGCGTCGTCTTTGCAGCGAAACTACCTGATACCTCAATCACAGCCTACAAGTCCGGAAAAGTACTATTCCAGGGCGCAGGATCTGAACGAGAAGCCGCGCGTTGGGGCACAGCAGAAGTTAAAGCGGGGTCGGCCGCAGTGAAAACAAAAGGTGATGTGCTGCCAGACCGCTTGGCACAGTTATCCGTTCTCGGGTCAGATGAAACAGGAACGGGTGATTTCTTCGGGCCTGTTACTGTTGCAGCTTGTTTCGTCCGTGCCAATCAAATAGAGCTTGTTCGCGAACTTGGTGTAAAAGATTCAAAAATGCTAACAGATGACCTCATGCGAAAAATCGCACCTGATTTACAGGAGGCGCTCATTTATAGTGTACTGACGCTTGAAAACGAGAAATACAATGATGTACAAGCGAGCGGCTGGTCTCAAGGAAAGATCAAAGCCCTCCTCCATAATCAAGCACTTAAGCATGTACTCCGGAAAATGGACGGGGAGAAACCCGATTATATTTTGATTGACCAATTTGCGGAGCGCGGAATTTATTATAATCACATCAAAGCGGAGTCTGAAATTGTGCGAGAGAATGTGCTGTTTTCGACAAAAGCGGAAGGTCTTCATATGTCGGTTGCAGCTGCGTCAATTATTGCACGTGTTGCATTTTTAGAAGAGATGGACCGGTTGAGCGGGATTGCAGGAATGACACTGCCAAAAGGCGCGGGACCGAGAGTGGATGAGGTGGCCGCCAAGATTTTATTAAAAAGCGGTGAAGATACTTTGAAATCACTGACGAAGTGGCATTTTGCGAATGCAGGGAAAGCTAAGAATCTTGCGGCTAGGAAAAGAGGGTGAGTTTTGGTGTGTAATCACAACTCTTCGTTTTCGCGAAAATCTAAGCAACAAATGCCAAGGTAATTACTGTAATTGCAACTTTACGTTTTTAATGGCAACTCTAAGATTCTAATTTCAATTTTTCAAACGTAGTTGCAACTTTTCTTTTCTAATTGCATTTCCCCAAAAAGAGGCACACAGAATAGAATTCTGTGTGCCTCTTGATTTTAGTTATCCGCGAAGCAAAGCTCCTGCTTCTGTTGTTAATGCGTTCAATACTTTGTCATGCGCTTTGACAACTTCTTCGTCTGTCAATGTGCGCTCAGCATCTGAATATGTCAGTGAGAACGCAAGTGATTTCTTGCCATCTTCAACATTGTCCCCTTCGTACAGGTCAAACAATCTAACGTATTTCAACAATTTACCACCAGCGCTGCGAATAACGTTTTCAAGCATACCTGCTGATGTATCGCTCGAAACGACAAGCGCAATGTCCCTTGAACTCGATGGGAAACGTGGAACCTGGGTATATAAAAGTTCTTCCGTTTCAACTGCCAAAATTTCAGCAAGGTTCATTTCCATTACATATGTGTTTTTCAAATCACGTTTTTTCTGTTCTGTCGGGTGAATTTGTCCAATCAAACCTATCCGTTCGGCATTATAGAAAATGTTTGCTGTCCGTCCAGGATGCATCCCGTCAAGAACAGTTTGTTCGAATGACAGACCTTCAGAAAGACCGAGACTATCCATCATGCCTTCGACAATTCCTTTTAGAACGAAGAAGTCGACCGATTTCGTTTCAGCTTGCCATGCATGGTCAACCCATTTCCCAGTAATAACAGCTGCAACATGTTCAACTTCTTGCGGCAGTCCATCTTCCTCTTCACCAAGGAATACCGATCCAGTTTCATAAAGTGCTACCGAATCCATACGGCGTGCAACGTTGTATGTTGCAGCCTCAAGGAGATGCGGGATAAGACTTTGCCGAAGGATACTGCGGTCTTCACTCATCGGCATCAGAAGTTCTGTAACAGGTGCTGTTTCAAGTGCGTAGCTTTGTGCCTGTTCCTTAGATGTTAATGAATACGTCAGTGCCTGGAAGAGTCCTGCGCCTTCAAGGAACGCTCTAACTGTACGACGTTTCGCTTGATACGGCGACAACCCACCCGGCGTCGATTCCGTTATTGGAAGTGTCATTGGAATCAAGTCATAGCCGTACATCCGTGCAATCTCTTCGATAATATCTTCTTGGATTCGAAGATCCTGCCTGCGTGTCGGTGCGTCAATGATCAATTTTCCGTTCACCGCTTCTGTAGGGATTTGTAATCCGTCTAAAATAGCTAGCATTTCTTCAAGAGGGATCTTCATACCAAGGCGATTGTTAATATAATCCGGTGAAACAGTAATGCGTACAGGCGTTTTATCGAGTTCATCAACAATGACAGATCCAGCAAGCACTTCGCCCCCCGCAATTTCAGCCATAAGCTGTGCGGCACGTTCTGCTGCTGCTTCGACTCGATTAGGATCGACTCCTTTTTCAAAACGTGTACTCGCATCACTACGAAGTCCAAGCTCTCTCGAAGTACGGCGGACAGATCCTGATGAGAAGTAAGCAGATTCGATGACAACCGTCGTCGTTCCATCATGTACTTCCGTATTTAATCCGCCCATTACGCCAGCAATCGCTACAGGTTCTTTACCATTCGTAATAACAAGTTGATGCGCTTCCAGTGTCCGTTCAGTATCATCCAATGTCGTGATTTTTTCACCTTGTTCCGCAAGACGGACAGCGATTTCACCTGTTCCAAGACGGTCATAGTCAAATGCATGAAGCGGCTGACCGTATTCCATCAGGACAAAGTTTGTAATATCGACAACGTTATTATGTGGACGTACTCCAGCAGCCATTAAACGGTTTTGAAGCCATAACGGCGATGCTTCTACTTTAACGTTTTTAACGACTTTCGCTACGTACATCGGATTTTCTTCTTTTGCATCGATACGCAGTTTCAGCATATCTTCGGCTTTTTCATTTGAAGCCGTGTAGTTAATTTCAGGGAGTTGTATACCTTGTGATAAAATCGCTCCAACTTCATACGCAACGCCTATCATGCTGAGTGCGTCTGAACGGTTAGGCGTTAAATCGAATTCAAGCACTTGATCATGAAGACCAAGCAGCGGGAGTGCGGATTCACCTGGTACAGCTGATTCAGGAAGCACATAGATTCCTTCTGCATATGCTTTTGGTACAAGCTTGCCTTCAATTGCAAGCTCTTGAAGTGAACAGATCATTCCGTTCGATTCCTCACCACGCAGTTTTGCTTTTTTAATCTTCATGCCGCCTGGTAGTACTGCACCTGGACGTGCAACAATGACTTTTTGCCCTTCTGCAACGTTGGGAGCACCACAAATAATTTGTGTAGTTTCTTCCCCAACATCCACTTGACAAATATTCAACTTATCCGCTTCAGGATGTTTCACACATTCCAACACATAACCCACAACTATGTTCGTCATACCATGCGAACGGTCGATGATGGAATCAACTTCAATGCCCGAACGTGTAATTTTCTCCGCAAGGTCTGCCGTAGAAATTCCCTCTATATTTACATATTCACTTAACCATTTTGTAGATACTAACATATTCGTCTCCTCCTCAAGCTTCCGTCCGGTGGAATTGCGATACGAACCGCACGTCATTTGTATAGAAATGACGGATATCTTCCACACCATATTTCAACATTGCAATACGTTCAGGTCCCATACCGAAAGCGAAACCTGATACAACAGCGGGGTCATAACCAGCCATTTCCAGTACATTCGGGTGTACCATACCGGCACCTAAAATTTCGATCCAGCCTGTTTTCTTACAAACGTTACAGCCGTTTCCGCCACATTTAAAACATGAAATATCCATTTCAACAGACGGTTCCGTGAATGGGAAGAAGCTCGGACGCAGACGGATTTCACGCTCATCGCCAAACATTTTTTTAGCGAATAAAGAAAGTGTCCCTTTCAAGTCGCTCATGCGGATATCTTCACCAATAACAAGCCCTTCAATTTGCGTGAATTGATGAGAATGCGTCGCATCGTCACTATCACGACGGTACACTTTACCTGGGCATATAATCTTAATCGGCGCGCCGCCTTTCGCTTCCATCGTCCGTGCTTGAACTGGAGACGTATGTGTACGAAGAAGAATATCTTCGGATATGTAGAACGAATCTTGCATATCACGTGCTGGATGGCCTTTTGGCAAGTTCAGCGCTTCAAAGTTGTAATAATCTTTCTCAACTTCAGGACCCTCAGCAATTTCATAGCCCATGCTGATGAAGAAGTCTTCGATTTCCTCAACAACACGTGTTAACGGATGGTGATTTCCAGTACGTGCAGGACTTCCAGGCAATGTTACATCAATCGATTCTTTTTCAAGCTGTTCGTTGATGGCTAATTCTTCAAGTTTCGCCATACGGTCTTCGAGCACTTCTGTCACTGCCTCACGAATAACATTGACAAGCGCCCCCATTTTCGGACGTTCTTCAGCAGGAAGTTTCCCCATGCCTTTCAGCAAATCAGTAATTGGCCCTTTTTTCCCTAAGTAGGCTACACGAACTTCATTCAATGATTTTACATCTGAAGCTGCTTCAATTTTTGCAAGCGCCTCTACTTTCAACAGTTCTAATTGTGCTTCCATGTCAATTCTCCTTTCAAAATAAAAAAAGTGTAGGGCGTCTGGCGCCCGAAACTAGACGAAATAAAAACCCCGCCCCTTAAAAAAGGGACGAGGACGATTTCGCGGTACCACCCTGATTATCATACCCGAAGATATGATCACTCAAATCGGAATAACGGTCCGGCACCGGCACACCTTTACAGCTTACGCTGGTCCTGGCGGCAGCTCACGGGGTGAACTTCGACAATCATTTACCCATCTGCGCTTTCAGTCAAGGCGCGGACTCCCTTTCGGCTCATGTATTGTTTACTTTTCCCGATCATTGCTTTTCATTTCTATTCATAACCAATAGTATACCCGATTATGATTTGATCATCAACAACATGCTAATTTTCACACTTTAGAATACGTATATAGCAGGATGCCCGTTGCCACTGCGACGTTTAACGATTCTGCTTTGCCGTACATTGGAATCTTGACCGTATTATCCGCCATCTCAAGCAAATCCGGATTGACGCCACTGCCTTCATTTCCAACAATCAATGCAAATTCGTCTTGTGGCCAAATATCGGAATGATTCACAGCATTTTTCAATCCTGTCCCCAAAACTTGGATGCCCGCTTCTTTCGCCTTAGCCGTCCATTCAATAAGATCACCCTTGACGATTGGAATATTGAAATGTGAGCCTTGCGCAGAACGTACTGTTTTCGGGTTATACGAATCAGCGGTCCCCATTCCAAGAATAACTGCATCCATTCCAGCAGCATCTGCCGTCCGAATCATCGTTCCGACATTACCAGGATCCTGGACTGCGTCAATTAACAAAAGTTTTTTCCATGCTGAATAATCCTCTTCGGCATGCTCCGGCTGACGGCAATGTGCATAAATACCCTGCGACTGCTCCGTTTCCGAAATTTCTTTCGCAATTGCCTCTGTTATCTCAACAAGCTTTACACCTTCGATAGACCATCCTTGAGGTATTTCAACTCCGTCACGGGTGATCAACGCGAGAATTGTCCCGTTACTTTTTAATGCCTCTTCGACGAGATGAAAACCTTCGACAAGGAATTCTTTCGACAGATCGCGTTCTTTTCGTGTTGTGACAAGCTTTTTCCAATGTTTCACGAGTGCGTTTTGTGATGATTCAATTCGTTTCATATGTACGTTACCGCCTTTTTCTTTTCAGTGTATCAAATGACGGTATAGTTGGCGATATTTGTGTCCAAAATGAAAGTGGGAGGTTGATAAAATGGATTTTCAAATAAGAGATGCCATTTCAGCAAACATGACGAATAATACAGCGGATGATATCCGTAACGTTGTGGAAGATGCTATTAAACGAGGTGAAGAGCACCTGTTACCTGGACTAGGGGTGTTTTTCGAAAAGCTATGGAATCATGCAGGAGAACAAGAAAAAACAAAGATGGCCGGAGAGCTAGCACAAGTATTTGCGGCAAGTTGAATTATGCAAAGATTTCACGGAGCACTATCACCGGCGCAATCTTCTATCACGGCGTTTGGATAAACGTAAAGCCGCTCATTAATTGAGCGGCTTTTGTATTTTAAGAACTAGCTATTTTCCAAAAAGAAATCAAAGCCCATCGCCGTTACAAAGCCAAATACAAGTATCCATAATGCAATACGGATGGTCATCCATATGGTTGTGTTCACTTTGCTTGCTCCAAACAATAACCCGATGAGCGCCGCGGTATGCGTACCAATCCATGTATGCTTTATTTACTTCAAATTCATTTGTCCCATTCGGTCCACTTCGAATCCCCTTTTCCATCTTCCTTTTTCCACAACCCCATCTATCCACTTTTTAAAAAGAAGTGAAAATAGAAAGAAAAACTCGAAGAAAAGTATATTGGATAATCTGAAAAACTTTATAGTCGTTTTAGTATTTGCAGTGATTAATGTTATATTGTATTTGTTCATGAAAAAATCAAAAAATGTGAATTTAAAATAACTACAACTGATTTATTACATAATTTAAAAAGGAGATTATGACTAATGGCAACTGGTTATAAAAGTATTGTAGTAGCTGTAGACGGTTCAAAAGAGGCCGATTATGCATTTCGTAAATCACTTGAGATTGCATATCGAAATAAAGGATCACAATTAAACCTCGTTAACATTATTGATACGCGCTACTTGGGACCTCTTGATAAAGAAATTGCTGGGCAAGTCAAAGAACAATCTCAACAAATTTTAGAACGCTATAAAGCACGCGCAGCAGCTGCTCGCGTTGAAAATGTAACTATCATTATTGAATATGGTTCACCTAAAACGGTGATTACAAAAGAGATTGCTAAATTGGTGAAGGCAGACTTAATTATTTGCGGCGCTACGGGGCATACGCCAGTAGAGCGCTACTTAATTGGTTCTGTATCTGAAGCAATCGTACGTTCAGCTAAATGCGATGTTTTAGTCGTCCGTACGCCTGCTGAATGAATAATAAAAAAATCGCTCAGACTTTTTGAAAAGTCTGAGCGATTTTTTTAGATATTTTGTGTATTCGTTTGAACTGCGGCTTTTCTATCTTGCGCTGCGTGCATTTTAACCATTACTAAACGTGCAAATGGTTGGATAACTACGCTCTCTAAAAATAGGGCGAGTAAGAAGTTACGGGGCCAGATTTGGATAAAGTGTGCAAAGATATCAGTTGTAAAACCATCCCCAATGATAACCCCAACAAATGTCATTGTAAATGACATACCTAATACTGTGAAAATTGTACGGAACATAATACGAGCAGCAAAACCATCTGTTGGCGAAATGAATTTAGATGATAAAAATTCTGCAAAACGACCGATTGCTACCGGTTCAATTATCATGACGAAAACCCAAATAATAGGTAACACGATTAGCATGTTCATTGCAACATCTTTGTTGAAGCCTCCAGCAGCAAGGATCATATTGATTGGTCCCATTGTTAATACTGATAATGTTACGATAATTGCGCCAAATAACGCGCCCTCTTTACTGTTTTTCGGTAGTCTGTTTTCTTGATGCATAGTTTGTTTTTCTTCCTTTCAAAATTCATATTTGAGACCTACGTTAAATACATCGATGAATATGCCAATAACAAATCACGCTATGGAGTGAATAATCGTAAGATATATCAATAAAACCGCAGTAAATGTAATTTACACTAAAGATGCACTCAGTTTAACAAACACAATATTAACGGGTTCTGTCGAATTTACTTGTTCACTTTTAATATACCCGGCAATAATGTGGCAATTGTTTTCAAAGGTGTTGCGGATTTTTGCGTCAAACAAAGCATCATTGCACCCTCAATCGAAGCTGTCATCAACAATGCGATAGCGGAAGCTGATTCACTCGAATAGCCTTCCGTTATAAGTTTCTCATAGTAAAGGTGTTGAATGTTTTCATATAGAGCACTACAAGCAGTACGGACTGGTTCACTCATCGTTGCCATTTCACTGACAATGCTACTAAATGTATAGCCGATAATGGTGCCACTTTTTTCAAAATCCCGAATTAACTTATCAATCATTGAGAGTATGGCGTCCTTAGCTGATAGATGCCTGCTGAAAATAGCTTTGATATCTGTGGTAATGGCCTCATTTAAACCTTGTAAACAAATAATCAATAATTCTTCTTTTCCGTTTGGAAAATGATGATAGAGCGCTCCTTTTGTAACATTACAAGCTTTTAAAATCTCGTTAAGTCCAACATTTTTATATCCTTTTTGTTGAAAAAGGGTCGTAGCAGTATCAATTAATTGCGATTTTATATCCATATTTGATGTATCTCCTTCCGCATACCAACTGGTCTGTTTGTAAGTATAACAAAATTTTACCCAGAATTATAGTTTTCAGTTTTTTCGAATTTCAGATGACAAAGAACACGCCTTATTTGAAGGGGTTATTTTAGAATTCTAGGAGTTTTTTCTTAGCGATAGGCGGAGGAATATCCATGAATATTCTTTTAAAATTAATTGACAAGAAGACTGTACGTATTTTATAGGAGCGGATTCTCTTTTCGAAGAGCTTAATTTCATTTTCATCATAAATAGCGGCTTAGGCTTTTATCTATTGAAAAAGTAGGGAAACCATTCTTCTGGTTTCCCTACTTTTATTTTTCAGATTCTTTTTTAGGTGCCTGTATAATTGGTTGCTCGGCTGCTGTAGAAATTTCTTCTTTAGCTCTTTTTACTTTTAGTTTAAAATATTCGTCTACTGCTTGTTGGATAATCTTATTTTGAGCACCAGCCGTGTGATCTCCTGGCTTTGTAGTAATGTTTGGGATAAGAACCGCATAAGCAATTTCCGGATTTTCGTAAGGTGCAAACCCCACATGAGATAGATTGATTGTCGATTTCCCTGAACTGAATGCTTGTGCGGTTCCCGTCTTCCCTGCTCCATCATAGTCTTTTCCAGCAAAATGATTCGAGGCCGTTCCTTTAGGTGCATAATACACGTAATGCATACCACGCTTCACTTGATCAATTTCCGCATCAGTACTATGAATCCTATTTAAAATATTGACCTCTGTTTCTTGAATGAGAGAACCAAGAATTTCACCATCCTCAGATGGTTCGCGTATTTCTTTTAATACTTTTGGAGCTATCCGATAACCGCCATTTGCAATTGTTGAGACGTATTGAGCCAATTGAAGTGTTGTATAGGTATCGAACTGCCCGATGGATAAATCCATTAAAATACCGATTGAATTACTTTCGCCAATCAGACCGGGTGACTCCCCCGGTAAGTCAATGCCAGTTTTTGTTCCAAGTCCAAAAGACGCGAAAGATTGTCGGAACGTATCAAATGCATTTTCCCTAATGCGTTTCGCTCCTTCAGTGCTGTTGTTAGAATCCGCCATAGCCATTGCGATACGGAACATATAAACGTTCGAAGACTTGCCGATTGCTTCAATATCAGTTACAGAAACCCTAGAGTCTTGATTAAACAGCGATCTTTTTGTAATTCCACCGATTCTAATCGGTTCATCTATCTTCGTTTCGCCGATACGTACCACATTTTCCTGATACCCCGTAAGAAGCGTCGCCATCTTCACTGTTGATCCCGCT
Organism: Sporosarcina sp. FSL K6-1540; assembly: GCF_038620285.1. Classification (NCBI taxonomy): domain Bacteria; kingdom Bacillati; phylum Bacillota; class Bacilli; order Caryophanales; family Caryophanaceae; genus Sporosarcina; species Sporosarcina sp. FSL K6-1540. The sequence continues at coordinate 3,272,300 of NZ_CP152018.1, read as the reverse complement.
TCATGGTTCGCAGTAAATGTACCATATGCATAGTCCCATATTTCGAGTTTTCCTGTTTCTGGATTCGTAACAACTTGCTTACCTACAAGCGAAAGAACTTCACCGTTATTTGGATTCATCATAACTACAAAAGCCCTGTCCAATTCTCCGGTATTTGGCCCTCTTTTCAATTCCAACAGTTTATCCGATACAATACTTTCAATTGTCTGATTCAGTTCACTATCAATCGTCAGAATAAGATCCTTACCAGGTTCGCCTTGTCGGATTGTTTTCGTTTCGACGACACGCCCACTACGATCTTTAATATTCTTCACAATTGTTTTTTGCCCTTTTAACAAATCCTCATAATATTGCTCAATATAACTTTTTCCAACACGGTCATTTCCTGAATAATCCCGTGCCAAGAAATAATTCTCACGGGATTTAGGAATACCTTCAATGGGGCTCGTGGTTGTCCCTAGAATCGTATTGTCTGATCTTCTCACACGTTCCCAATCTGTCGTTGTATCCACGCCCGGTAACTCTCCTAGACGTTCAGATACAGTTGCGAATTCCTCGTCCGTCACATTTCCACTTTTCACTATTTGCGGTGAGTATGCATAGCCCGACATCATTTCTCTGTAAATCGCAAGTACTTCTAGCTCCTCTTCCGTAAAAGAATCAATTTCTTCGTCCGTAATTCGTTTTCGTGTAAGCCTATTAATCTTCTTCTGCAATTCCGTCCGTGAAAGCTTACTATCCTTTTCAAGTCTCTCTTGTTCCTTTATAGAAACTTTTTCCGTTGCTGCTTTTGAATTCTTTAAAATCCAAAAGTCTCTCTTATCTCCAGGGGTAATCCTTTTCGTCTCTTGTTCAATCAAGACCGCAAGTTGCTCAGCAACTTTAAGCATCTCGGCTGAAGTCGTCGACGTCATTTTCGTATATGTAATGGCGTTCTTCGGATCATTATCAACTAGAACAAACCCCATACGGTCAAATATTCTTCCCCTTGGCACACTTGTGTTGACGGGTATTTCTTCCTTTTTTTCCAACTCACGGGAATACTCTTCACCTTTAACGATTTGTAAATAACCAAGGCGGAAAATGAGCAATGAAAATAGGACAAAGATTGAAAAGAATAGGAAGTTCATTCGCAATACGATCTGTTTTCGTTGGCGTATTTTAGCCTGATCCGCCTTGCGTATCTGTTTTTTCATTACGCCCCTCCCTCCGTTACTTATTTTGAATTATATCATTCATAATAGAAAATTCACATATTTTTACGTTCACGGAAGTATTTACCTCTCACTCAATAAGAAAAAGCTCCCCCGTAAGGAAGCCGATTCTTAAACTAAAGCATTCGGTAGTGAAATAAATTAGATGCAAAAATAATCCAGTAACAAAAAAGTGAAAAAACAATAAAGACAATAGTATACAATTAACGTTTAAAAGAGAATTACACAATCATAATTGAAATTATAAAAAGGAGCTGCTTAAGCTCCATTACTTATGCTAATGCGCTCGTTCGCTGAAAAAGAGATATAAAAACAGACCATTTAACTGGTCTGCCTATTCAAAGGTTAATTATGTCTTACATTCCCAATCTTTTCTAAGTAAACCCATAATATAAATATCATGATACTTACCAAATCTAAAGAGTTCTTCTTTTAGAGTACCTTCCAAAAGAAAACCACATTTTTCATAAGAACAAATCGCCCTTTTGTTATAGCCAAATACTTGAAGTTTCACTTTATTTAAATTCATATAATTAAAAATAAAATCTACCAATACTTTCATTGAATCGGTTCCATAGCCTTTTCCTTGGTTTTCAGGTCCTATTGAAACACCAACGTGACAAGTACTACTTTTCCAGTTCACTAAGTAAACAGCGATAGTTCCAATGAATAGTTTTTCGTCTTTAAGTTCGATGGCAAACATGTAGTCATCTTTCTCAGAACTAATCTCACTAAGAAATTTCTCGTGGTCCGCCTCAGTAGGTGGAAATGGAATACCATCATTCATTAATAAACGACTTTCCATTATATCTTCAATTGCAAAGAAATTCGCATAATCCTCTTTTGTAATTTTACGTAAAGCAATTTTATTTCCTGATAAAAAACTCTCACTATAATGCTTAATCAATTTAATGTCCCCCAATTAAATTGCAGGGGTCAGCAGTAAGGGTTTGCGATATTCTACTGTGCCCTTGCGAAGTTTTTTTGTTCACTTAATTCTTTTAAAACTTCTACTGCAATGCTCGATAACATAGGCTAATCTCCCTTTTTTTTGATACTCAAAGTATACATTGAATTCGCAGAAATTTCCAACCAATTATAGTTTTTTAATTTTCAAGGGAGTTCGATAAGATAAAACATGCCCAAGAAACCTAAGTAGCTCCGGTAATGTGGATATAAGGTTGGAAGACAACAAATAACATATTGTTCAACAAGTTAAATAACATTAAACTTAGCACAAAAAAATCGCTTGGATATCAATGCGGCCACTGAAAAAGTTCTTTTTCATAGTAAGAACTAGTTGATTGTAGTGAAAAGCGGGTTTTGCGAGCAAGGGTCAAGAATGACTTAATTTCTGCAAAGAACACAGAAATACGGAAAATCGAACCCTTTGCTTTTCGATTGGCTAAAGCCGTGCCTGCGGAAAGCATCCGCTCGGAACGAAAATCAACGGGATTGAAGGAAATATGACTTTTTCATTGGCTTCATATCAATCCGAGCGATTTTCATTTTAGCGTACTTATCTTTTTCAATTAAAGCCATCTTTGCTTAAACAAGGGATTTATTCACCTGGCATATAGCCAATTACTTCATTGAGATTGGGGTCAATAAGTATTAAAGGGGTACCAACCACAACATTCTCTTTGTCTTCAAAAGAAACGATTAATATCTCTTTTCCTTCATAAGTTTTATCCAACAATTCATAGCTATTATTCGCAATCATTTTCTTCACTTTCGCACTTTTCCAGTCTTTTTTAGCATTGTCATTCCAACCTTTTTCTTCGATAAACGCCCAAGCAACTTCTCTGACATTTTCATAACTATCTGTATCAGTGATATTCCCTACTTCTTGGTTATTTGAACAACCAACAATCAAAAATGCTGTTATTGCTAAATATAAAAATTTCAACTTCATATACTTTTCACCCACTATTCTTATTACTCGCCAGGTTTACCAGTATAAATCACTACACCTTCACTATTGTAAGCAATATATTCAGCTTCATAGACATCATTACTATCAATTCTAATGATTCAAACCTTTCAGCAGAACCTTTGGGTAGAAGTTCAAAGTCATAGAAAATGTCCGTAAGTCATTGACGATTGGAAGCAAAGTGTGTTTTGCTAGTTCCTTCACCATTTAATTGTTGAAGTGGCCGTGGTCGATCCAACAATTAAAAAAACAAACTAAACAAACACGAAAGTTTAAACTTTCGTGTTTGTTTCTGTATTATTAGATTCAAAGGTTTTCCACGAAGAAATCGAAGCCCATCGCTGTCGCAATGCCGAATACAAGCGTCCATAACGCAATGCTAATCGTCATCCAAATTGTCGTATTCACTTTACTTGCCCCAAATAACAATCCGATAAACGCCGCAATATGTGTTCCGATTAAAACCGGACCGAGCAACGCGAGTCCAGGCATACCATATTTATTCCAGATTCGTTTCCCCCGCTCAGTCCGCTTCGATTCTTCTTTTCCATCCTTCTTTTTCCTTGACTCCATCCATTCCTTCACTTTTTGGAATGCAATAATGAGAATCAGCACCGTCAACATATTACCAACGAATGCAAGGATCATAACCCAAAACGGGGACAACCCTCTAATGATGCCTAGCGGGATGACAAGTGCGATTTCTAACCACGGAATGGCAGCACCTAGAAACACTAAAAAATATTCAAACATCATTCATCTACCCCCGTATATTTCCTGACTTCTGTGTAATAAATTAAATATTGCCCCATTGAAAGAAGTAAAAGAACCATTACCACACCAATCGTTCCAACTTGGAGTCCTAAAGACAAACCAGCAAAAAGGGGGATGGACCAAACAAAATAAGTATAGACTTTCTTTGTCGCCCGTTTCGTAACCTCTTGAAATAGTTCGTCATCCTCCATATATTCTTGCGGCTTCCATGAGAATACATTAATTTTATGATTCGGCATCCGTTTATTGTGCTTGACAACATTCCAAGTAAATAACGCTAAATAGAAAACGAAAACAAGCAGCGCAACTCCCCAAATCACTCCCCATTCCCCTTGCACATTAACCTCGAAGCTCCTATCTCCCACTGTGAAAACAGAAGATAAACCAACCAGCCAAGTGAGGAGCATTGCTATAACGATGACACCCATTTGCCATAGAGGATACGTAATTCTCATATCATTCTTCATTGTCATTCCTCCCCTTCTAACCAAAATAATTCGTTAATGTCACATTCCAATGCACGTGCCAATCTCAATGACAGTGTCACGGACGGTGAAAATTCCCCTTTTTCGATGAAGCCAATTGTTTGTCGTGTCACGCCAACACGTTTTGCCAGTTCAATTTGTGTGAAATCATGTCGTGCTCGCAATTCTTTCAGCCGATTCTTTAACATCGTGACACCTCCTATTCATAATGTATACTAAACTTAACATTATGTACAGTATTATTAACATTAAGTTAGATTTAATATACAAAAAAAGCCCAGGCATCAAAACCTGGACTTGTTAATCTATAGAAGTTGGATGTGAGTACTTGCCAATTAGTTACAAGTCATTTTTTGATGTAGTCAGGACTGTCGATTACGTTATGACCGGCATGGGGCTAGTTATGCTCACCACGGGTGTACTTATGACCGCCACGTGCTACTCACATCAAAACCTGGACTTGTTAATTTATTTTATTACAACAATGAAGCAAGAACCGCTTTTTGCGCATGCAGTCGATTGCCCGCTTGCTGAAATACATAAGAATTCGGTCCATCAATAACAGACGTCGCAACTTCTTCTTCACGGTGTGCAGGTAAGCAATGCAAGAACATATAATCTTTTTTCGCATGTGCGACCAATCCGTCGTTAATTTGAAACTCTTTGAATGCTTCTAGGCGTGCAGCCGCTTCCTCTTCTTGGCCCATACTCGTCCAGACATCTGTATAAACGACGTCAGCTCCAGCGACAGCCTCTATTGGATTCGTTGTTTCAAAGACACTTCCGCCATTTTTAACAGCAATGGCTTTCGCTTTCACTAAGAGGTTCGGATTGTATTCGAACCCTTTTGGCGTCGCGACAGCTACGTTCATACCCATATGTGCCGCAGCAATTACAAGTGAATGCGCTACATTATTACCGTCTCCTACATAAGCTAACTTCAGCCCCGCTAATGAACCTTTCACTTCCAAAACTGTCAGCAAGTCTGCTAGCGCCTGACACGGATGGAAAATATCCGTCAAACCATTGATGATTGGAACCGAAGTGTGTTGTGCTAGTTCCTTCACCATTTCATGTGAATTCGCACGGATCATGACGCCGTCCAAGTACTCAGACAATACATGACCTGTGTCATAAACGGACTCCCCACGGCCAATTTGCAAGTCACGTGCATTCATGAACATTGCATGCCCCCCAAGTTGGATCATACCCACTTCGAATGAAATACGTGTACGCGTTGAATGCTTTTCAAAAATCATCCCCAGTGTTTTTCCGGCCAATAAATTCGGCATCTTGCCAGCCGCCATATCTTTTTTCATCGCATCTGCTTTATGCAATAAATACGATACCTCTTCATGTGTATAATCAAGCAGGGTAAGTAAATCTCTCCCTTTCAATCCTTCTACTATTTTCGCATTATCCATTTCAATCTTCACCATTCCCTCATCCCCTATCGTTTATTTCAATTGGTATCTCTGATTATATGTATGCATAATTATAAAGTCAAGTGTATTTTTATAGATTTATTCAAATAAAAAAACTGCCCAGACCATTTAATTGGCCTGAGCAGAATAATCGTTCAATTATTCAAATGTAATCTTATTCACCGTGTCACGGTCTAATTTCTTAATGACTGCGACAATCAGTTTCACTGTATTTTCATAATCGTCGCGGTGCAGGATACCTGCATGCGAGTGAATATAACGTGTTGGAATACAGATTGCAAGTGATGGTACGCCATTGCCTGACAGATGAATTGAACCTGCATCTGTTCCTCCGCCTGGAATCGTTTCAAACTGATAAGGAATGCTATTCTCTTCAGCTGTATCAACAACAAGTTCACGCAACCCTTTATGCGATACCATTGAAGCATCGAATAATAGAATTTGTGGACCATCGCCCATTTTACCAGTAGCTTCTTTGGACGTAACACCTGGCGTGTCGCCAGCGATTCCTACATCAACTGCAAATCCGATGTCCGGCTGAATTTTCGTTGCCGCTGTGCGCGCACCACGAAGACCTATTTCTTCTTGTGCAGCCCCCACTCCGAAAACGATATTTGGATGTTTTTCATCTTTAAGCGCTTTCATTACGTCAATCGCAATTGCACAGCCGATACGGTTGTCCCACGCTTTTGCAAGAAGGTATTTTTCATTATTCATCACTGTGAATTCGAAATACGGTACAACCATATCTCCAGGTAGAATGCCCCACTTCATTGCTTCTTCTTTCGAAGTTGCACCAACGTCAATGAACATATCTTTAATATCGACCGGTTTTTTACGCGCTTCAGGCGATAAGATATGCGGTGGTTTCGATCCAATAACACCTGTAACTGTGTCCCCTTTGCGTGTAACGATTGTCACGCGCTGTGCAAGCATTACTTGTGACCACCAGCCGCCTACTGTTTGAAATGATAGGAAACCTTTATCGTCAATTTTAGAAATCATGAATCCAACTTCATCAAGATGTCCCGCTAGCATGATTTCGGGTCCATTCTCATCGCCAGTTTTCTTCGCGATTAATGAACCAAGACCATCCTGTTCAATATTATCTACAAATGGCTCTATGTACTTTCTCATAACTTCACGGGGTTCACGTTCGTTACCAGGAATCCCTTTTGCGTCTGTAAGTTCTTTCAGCATCACTAACGTTTCATCTAATTTCGTCAATTCCTTCGACCTCCTAAATAAATCGTACATGAGTAGTATATGCGAAAAGTGCACTATTATCAAAACATTTAGGATTGAGAATCAAATAAAGTAGAGAGTTGATTGAAATCACTATATAGTCGGCACTCAACAAGTGGAATGTTCTTCCAAAACAACTTAGTCGCTAGATTTGTTCGTTATACCCTGCAAGATATACCACCTTGTTAACTACAAATAAGTAGTGCCGAATATATAGTAATAAATAAAACATCTCCATAAAAACAGCGTTACCTCAACTATAGAGGTAACGCTGCCGTTGTTTATTCAAAAAGCAATATGCAATTCTATTTCCAAGTACAATTACAGCAATTCTTTCCGTAAATCTGCAGCACTTTTTGGAGAAAGCAATCCAGGCGCAATGTCGAAGACTGTTTTCGCACCCGTCTCACCGTTCTGATGCAACCTATAAGCTGCGCGTGCGTACGCAACAAGCACGCTTGATGTGAATTCAGGGTTGCTGTCGAGTTTCAAGGAATACTCCATCACTTGTGCGCTGTCTTCCCCTGTCTTACCGCTGCGAATCACGAAACCGCCGTGTGGCATCGCAGAGTGATCCTGTTTCAATTCTTCTTCAGTAATAAAAGTCACTGTCGTATCGTAATCTGTAAAGTAGTCAGGCATCGTGACAATCGTTTCTTTCACTTTGTTGCCGTCAACGCCATCTGCTAAGACTACATAACATTCGCGGGTATGCTTCTCACGCGTAGTCAATTCTGGTAACGAACCGCTACGCACTTTGTCAACTGCGTCCGGAACAGGAATTGTATATTGGACAGCACCTTTTACGCCTTCAATTCTTCTAAGCGCATCGGAATGTCCTTGGCTCAATCCTTTGCCCCAGAACGTGTAAGTAGCACCTTCCGATAAAACTGCTTCGCCGTACAAACGATTGATGGAGAACAAACCTGGATCCCAGCCGACTGAAATGATGGCAATCTTACCGTTAGGTTTAGCCGATGCATCTACAGCTTCAAAATAACCCGGAATTTTCGCATGTGTATCAAAGCTATCCACCGTGTTGAATAAAGCTGATAGTGCCGGGCCTTGCTCTGGTAAATCATTTTTCGATCCGCCGCAAAGGATGAGTACATCGATTGCATCAGTAAATTTATGAATGTCATCCATCATATGTACGGATACATTGCCATTCAGTAATTTCACATCTTCCGGATTTCTCCTTGTAAACACACCAACCAGTTCCATATCTTTATTCTGATTGATTGCAGACTCAACACCGCGTCCTAAATTTCCGTAACCTGCAATTCCGACTCTAATTGTCATCGTCGTATTTCCCCTTTCAATCTGTTGCATTCAATTTCAGCAATTTATAGTATAAGTTTATCTCTTTATTGGTCATTTTTCTATATAACTCGTCCGCTTTCGTAAAAAAAACTTCATCAATGGCAACGAACCCATAGCCACCGCCATTTTGTCTTAGCACAGGAAGGCCCTCGTATTTTAAGGGATAGCCGCCTTCCTCGCGAATAAACCCTTTTAACGACTTCATATATTTCATAATTTCACTATGCAATTTTTCATTACCATGCATCGGTTCCGATGATGTAAAGATAAGCGTCGTCGTCTCACCGTATGAACCCGTTCCGATTGAATCTGCCACGTTTTCTGCAATCCATCCTGTAAACCGACCTTTGACACCTAGACGACTAATTTTATCAAAAGCTGAACTTAGAATTTTAATTTTCATCAAAGACAAGTCTGATTCCTCTTCCTTTAGCTTCTCATTATCAAAATGCATGACCCATCCTCCAGTCGTCATTTCTCGATCTGATACGCTTTCTAGGCCGACAAAAGGTCCGAATTTGCTGGGTTCATCACTATACAGCTCTGCGAAAGTGTTTTGCATATCTTCTTGGACCGCTTCGGGCATGTTCACAAGCAGTTGCTTTTCTATTGTGAACACTTCATTCACAATCTGCCCAAAATAGAATGGTATCTCTTTTTGAACACTGATTAATGCTGCAGCCAATCGGGAGCTCTCGTCTTCAAGACGGAGATTCAGCAAAAATGGAATTGTTTCCACCTGACCGTTACCCTTCCAAATAATTGCTTCCATCATTATCCTATCAACAGAAGATTGCACATGCTTCACAGCAATACCCGCTTTGATGATTTCCTCCACATCGAAATAATCCGTTAGAATGAACAATTCGATAGAAGTATCTGCTTTAAGATGCGGGATTAATGACACTCCTGCAGCAATTGATTTGTGAAAGCCCCTTTATTCAGGTTGTTTCAAATCGGGAGAGGACATGTTTACTAAATCCCTCGCAAAAAACGGTTCGGAATAATGTTCCAAGTCTAGTTGAACGAAAATATATCGCTTTTCAATTTCATTTACAATTTCGCTATCATCTTGTTTTTTAAATAAGTTTGTAAAAAAGCCCACTCAGCGTTTCCCCCTTTACCCATTCATATATTTCATTAATCTTATCGTTATCTTTCATTAATTGCTAAAGAATATGTTTTGTTCACAATCTCTCCTTTTCCCCTTAGGTCCAAATAATGCTAAAGTATAGGGTAGGATGTTATCTATTAATTGAAAAGAGGCTTCATTATGCGTGGTTTTGTTTACCTCATCGTTTTCTTCTCGTTTTTTGATTTATTTTCGCAACTGCCTGTCATGAGCCCATTTGCATTATCTCTTGGTGCTACACCATTTTTAGTTGGACTTGCAGTTGGTATGTATTCATTTTCAAATACTATCGGGAATGTCATTTCCGGTTTCATGACTGACAAAAGAGGACCTTTTTTCATACTCGTACTTGGACTATTTGCTTCGGCACTCTCTCTCTTCCTCTACGCGTTTGTTGATGGACCAATGTCATTGCTCGGTGTCCGCTTTGTCCATGGTTTTATGGAAGGGCTAATTGTACCAGCTGCGTTCACTTTCCTGGCAAATCGTGCCGAAGAATCTAAACGAGGTAAAAGTGTTGCAATTTCAGGTGCATTCGTTGGATTGGCAGCGATTATCGGTCCAGCTTATGGTGGTATTGTGGCAGCTAAAACAAGTACACCTTTCATTATGGCGGTCAACGGCGGCATCATGATGCTACTGGCAATACTTGCATTCTTTGTTCTCCGATCGTTTACATATGTACGAAAACAGCCTTCAAAAGGAGCTGACAGTTTCCGTGTCAGATATCTTTTCCAACATCCGGGGATGGTCAGAGCATTCGCGGGAGCATTCTTCTTAATGTTCTCACAAGGTGTACTTGCCCTTGTGTTGCCGCTAAAAGTTGAATCACTTGGATTTGATACCAAAACAACGGGGTTGTTACTAAGCACATTTGGCGTCGTCGCTATTCTCATCTTCTTATTGCCCATCAATCGAGTTTTTGACCGTGTACGGCCAGTTGTGACACTTGCATTCGGAACAACACTTATGGGATTAAGTATGCTGTTCCTGAGTCAAGTTGAGGAATTGAATTACTTATATATTGCAATGTGTATTTATGGGGCTGGATTTGCTTTCCTCTTCCCATCCATCAACTCGCTGCTAATCGATTCTTCATCTCCTGAATTTCGCGGGAAAGCATATGGTTACTTTTACGCGTTCTTCTCGATTGGTGTCGTTGCAGGTTCAAGCTTGATTGGATTCTTGGACTTGGAGTACCGAGGCGCTTTCATGCTGACAGGATTCATCCTCCTCGCTGTCGCTTTATATGCCTTGATTGGCTTGAAGAAAAAAGGATCTATTGACAAATCATCGCACGTCCTATAATGTCAGATACGAAATGAATACCCTGTTCGGGAGAGGTTCATAGCGACCCTCTATAAAAAACTATGGATGACGGAATTTACGCCATGTGCATTCGATATGGCCGTTTTCCCGGCGCCTATGGACCTCCCTGACAAAATATACGGGAGGTTTTTTTAATTGGCTGGAAGAGATGAAGCAACATTGACCGACTTAACTTTGCTCGGCAATCAAAACACGAAATACGTGTACGAGTACAACCCCGATGTTTTAGAGGCTGTCGACAATATGCATGTGGATCGCGATTACTTTGTTAAATTCAACTGTCCGGAGTTTACATCACTTTGTCCGATGACAGGGCAACCCGATTTCGCGACGATGTATATCAGTTTTGTGCCGGATAAAAAACTTGTGGAGAGTAAAGCACTCAAATTATATCTATTCAGTTTCCGAAATCATGGCGACTTTCATGAAGACTGCGTCAATATTATTATGAATGACATAATCAAACTAATTGAACCGCGTTATATCGAAGTATGGGGGAAATTTACGCCGCGTGGCGGCTTGTCAATCGATCCTTATTGCAACTATGGCAAACCCGAAACAAAATATGTACAAATGGCGGAACACCGGATGATGAATCACGATATGTATCCGGAAAAAGTTGATAATAGATAATTTGATAACAAAAAACCATCCGGACTGTTCATTGTCCGGATGGTTTTTATGCGTTTTGCATTTGAAAAGTCTTGATTTCTTCCATGAATGCTTCCCCGTATCTTTCCAATTTCGCAAGACCAACACCATTTACTTCGAGGAAATCATCATTTGTAACAGGCATTCTTGCCGCCATATCACGCAACGTTTTATCTGAAAAGACGACGAACGGCGGTACACCCGCTTCTTGAGCCAGTTTCATACGTAGTGCACGAAGCTGGTCGAATAGTGGATCATCATTCGCAACTTGCATTGTAATAACAGTCACTTTTCGATTGACTGTCACTTTACCTGTCAGCACATCTTTCCCTTGTTCACTGACGTAAATGGTTGGAAACTGCCCATTCTCCACGCCAAGATAACTTTCTGAAATGATGAACTCGATGAAATCAGATATATCTTTTGCGCTACGCCCTTTCATTAAACCGTATGTCGTTAATTTATCGAAACCGAATTCAATCACCTTCTTGTTCCGAGATCCTGTTAATACTTGTGCAATCATCGCCTTGCCAAACCGTTGTCCCATTCGAATGACACATGACAATACTTTTTGAACGTCTTCAGTCACATCCGTACTTTCACGTGTGTCGGTACAATTTGCACAGCGACCGCAGTCCTTCACATCTGTCTCTCCGAAATACAAAATAATGAATTTCTGAAGGCATGTTTCTGTATGGCAATAGTCAATCATTGACTGCAATTTTTCAAGCTCTGCCGGAATTCTGCTTGGGTCTTGTGATTGATCAATCAAGAAACGCTGGGTTTGTACATCCTGTGATGAAAATAGCACAGTACAAGCACTGTCAAGCCCATCACGTCCTGCACGCCCTGCCTCCTGATAATAGCTCTCCATATTTTTCGGCATCTGGTAATGAATAACATAGCGGATATTGGATTTATCAATTCCCATGCCGAATGCATTTGTCGCAACCATGACTGACGCCTCATCATTCAAAAAACGGTCTTGTCCAGACTGACGTTCAATATCTCCAAGTCCAGCATGATATTTCGCAACAGACACTCCACTTTTTTGAAGAATGTCGTGCACATGATCAACCGCTTTTCGTGTAGCAGCGTAAATAATGCCCGCTTCTCCTTCATTTTTACGGACGTATTCTTTTACAAATTTTTCACGGTCTTGCCCTTTGACGACCGAAAAAGTGAGGTTTGCCCGCTCAAATCCTGTCATAACCGTATTATTTTCACTAATTCCAAGCTGACGGCAAATATCTTCCCGGACAGCTGGTGTGGCAGTAGCTGTTAGTGCAAGGAGAACCGGCTTTTTATCAAATAGAGAAACAATACTGCTTATATTGCGGTAACTTGGACGAAAATCGTGACCCCATTGCGAAATACAATGTGCTTCGTCAATAGCGACCATCGGAATTGTCATCCGCCGCAACTGATTTTTGAAAGACGGTGAGTCAAGACGTTCAGGGGCGACGTAAAGAAGCTGATACTCGCCCAACACGGCTCTCTCCATTGTTTCAAAGTATTCCTCTGATGAAAGTGAACTATTGATGTACGCTGCGGGAATCCCTACTTGGTGGAGTGCATCGACTTGGTCTTTCATCAGTGAAATAAGTGGTGAAATAACAAGAACGGTGCCATCCATCACGAGTGCGGGCACTTGGTAACAGACAGACTTCCCGCCCCCCGTTGGCATAACGCAAAGTGTATCCTGATAGCTCATAACGCCCCGGATAACTTGCTCCTGACCTGTCCTAAAAGAAGGATACCCAAAATATGTTGTCAATATCGATAAAGCTTTTTCGATTTGGACCATCTCCTAACTATATATCAAAGAAAAAAGCACCGGTTAATGGCGCTTAAAGTAGTATTAGTTTTCAAAAAGCATGCGTTCTTCATCGCGGCTATGTATTTCATTGACGACGATTAATGCATGAAACCTATGAAGTACAGCAGGACTCAGATTTTCATCCTCACGCAGTTGTTCAATATCCTTCACGATAATCCGTAGCAAATCATGGTCTCGTGTCAATTGAACAACAGTTTCCTTCAGATCAGGATTCCGTTCGGCAACTTCTCCGTAAAATCCTTGTTCTTCGGCATCCGCGTGACTGATAACACGTGTCTTCCAGTATTCAATTAAATCATCAGCCGCCTGGTTCGCCAACGCAAGATCACCCTGTTGAAGAAATTCCATCATACCCTCTGTCTTACTAACTGCCCCTGAAAGTCCGCCTTCATGAATTGCGCGGTGGGAGTGTAGTTTCTTAAGTGCTGGTCCAGCCATTTCAATCATCCTTCCGTTTAGAGCTTTGCTTTAAGAATAACAGATTATGCGGCGTATTGAAATGAAAGTCCGTTCGCCATTATATGAATTTCGTTTTCATTGATGTTTTACCTTTTGCCACTTCGATTTCCATATAAGCACCATTAACTAATGTATTTCCCAGTCCGTGAACCTTTACCCCGTTGGAATTTAGACGAGAAAAAACCCCACAATCGAAAATCCGATCGCGGGATAATACTACTTCTAACTACTGGTTATCACTTAAACATACCGTCGATATACCTTGTTCCGATCATATGAATAGACGACTTGCAAATTCTCTACATACGTTTCTAGATGTACAATCCGTCCCCATAATTGATAAATATAAGGAAGCACACTTTCTAAATACTTAAGATCCAGCTCGGTCCCCTCGTATTTATGCACCAAATACAGTTCTCCGTTGCGCAAGTAATCCCCATTTTCAACTACGATATATGGAAAACCACCGTTTACACGCATGGATACTAGTTGATTTCTTACATTTTCATAATCTTTAGTAGTAATTTGATAGTTGCCGCCCTTTTTTTCAAAGAGATATAAATCTTCCTGTTGAACTAACTCTTTGGTGACATAGTTGCGGATAAAGGATATATCCGATTCAATTTCTCTCACTTCAAAGATTTTTTCTATACCCGTGTTAGGCTGGACCCCTAACCTTCTCAATTTCTCCGTCGGATTATTGTATCTCTTTTCAATATCCTCGTAAATTTTCAATCCTAGATAATAGGGATTAATCGAGGTTTTCGAAGGCTGGATAACATTCGCATTCAATGTAGCAAATTCGATTGTTTCATCTGAGGTTAAATCCATTTCCCTCAAAATACGTTGATGCCAAAAAGATGCCCAGCCCTCATTCATAATTTTCGTTTCAAGCTGTGGCCAAAAGTAGAGCATTTCCTCTCGCATCATCGTTAATATATCACGTTGCCATTCTTCCAGTTCACGACTATACTCCAAAATGAATAGCAAAAGATCTTTTTCCTGATTTTGAGGTACTTTCTTTCCCTTTGGTGTTGTTACTTTCTTCTCTGCCGCTTTTCTATCCAAATTCCATAAATCATCATAAGGCGTTTTCCGTATAATTTCTTCTTCAACACTTTCCTCATCCAAATCATCAGCTGGCCGTTGAGGCCTTAGTATAGAAGGATCAATATGTTCCTGAATGGCTAATACAGCATCTAAAAAACGTTCTACCTCATCTTTACCATGGATCATTTCATAATTCGCAATGCGCTCAGCCGTTGCAGTCATACTCTCTACCATGTCTTTTCTTGTGTTAGAGAATCGAACATTATTTTTGAAAAAATCACAATGGGCAAGAACATGGGCAACAATAAGTTTGTTTTGAATAAGGCTGTTCGTATCCAGCAAAAACGCATAACAAGGATTTGAATTAATGACTAACTCATAGATTTGACTCAAACCAAGATCATATTGCAACTTCATTTTATGAAATTGCTTTCCAAAACTCCAATGAGTAAAACGGGTTGGCATCCCATAAGCTCCAAATGTGTAAATTATATCGGCAGGGCAAATTTCATACCGCATGGGATAATAGTCGAGACCAAATCCAGTTGCGATCTCTGTGATTTCATCAATCGCACGGTGAAGCGCTTTTATTTCCGTCAATCGAATCCCTCCAAGTTTTTATGGAAGAAGCTTTTAAGCGCAAAGTAAACATCTCGTTTTTCTTTCAATATATAATGACGGAATTTCGGGTCATCGATTTTTTTAAATGAGGACATCATTGTTGAAAAACGATTATAGGCATTTACCTCACCGTAACCAAACATATTGGAAACAGCCATAAGTTCTTGAACAAGTTTTATACATTTTTCATTATCAGATGACATATTTTCTCCGTCAGAAAAGTGAAACGGATAGATATTATAGCGTACAGGATTGTATTTATTTTCAATCAATTCAAGTGCTTTTATATACGCGGATGAACAAATAGTACCCCCACTTTCCCCTTTCGAGAAAAAGTCCTCTTCAGTTACCACTTTTGCTTCTGTATGATGCGCAATAAATTCAAATTCAACTGTTTCATATTTCGTGCGCAAAAAATTAGCCATCCAAAAGAAAAAACTTCTCGCCATCATTTTTTCGAAATTACCCATTGATGCACTCGTATCCATCATGGCAAGAACTACTGCTTTAGATTCAGGTTTTTTCACATCATCCCATGTTTTAAAACGCAAATCATCATTGTGAAAGGGTGCGATTTCAGCTTTCCCTTTGATGGCATTCCTTTTAATAGCAGTTAAAATCGTGCGTTTTTTATCAATATTTCCGATAAGTCCTTTTTTTCGGATATCATTAAACTCAATTTTTTCAGCCGTGTTTTCGGCCTGCTCTTTTTGTTCCAAATCCGGTAATTCCATTTCTTTAAACAAGGCATCCTCTAATTCAGCAATCGAGACTTCTGCTTCATAATAGTCTTCCCCCGCTTGATCCCCGGCTTGTTTCCCTGTCCCTGGCCCACTTTTCCCCTGCGATCCATCTTTCGCAACCACATCACCTACTTGGCTATCTCCATTTCCTTGCCCTACATGCTTTGATTTGTCATGATTGTAACGAATTTTATATTCATCTAGCGAACGTATGGGGATTTTAATAACGTCCTTACCTTTTGACAAAATAATACTTTCCTCACTGATTAAATCAGGCAAGTTATTTTGAATAGCTTCTTTCACTTTATCTAAGTGACGTTGCTGATCTTGATGGCCCTTTCGGTGAAGAGACCAGTTTTCTTGTGAGATAGCAAAATGTTCATTGTCTTTTTCACTCATCTTCATCCACACCCATCTTTTAGCCAATGTATGCTTGTGATTTTTAGAAAAAAACAAGACCAATGCTTCATCAGTCTTGCTCCTTTATCTTCCAGCTTTTATCGATTTAGTAGACTTCCAACATAGCGCAACAATTCATTTGCCGAAATTGAATTATAACCATACTCATCGATAAGTCGTGCGATGACTTCATTCACCTTTTTAAGATGCGATTCGTCTGGAGTTTTGGATGAAGTCGTAATTTTGACAACATCTTTTAAATCTGAAAACAGTTTCTTTTGAATGGCTTCTCGCAAACGCTCATGGGAATTATAGTCAAAACGCTTTCCTTTCCTTGCATAAGCGGAAAGTCGAATGAGAATTTCCTCTCGAAAAGCTTTTTTAGCATTTTCCGAAATACCAATTTGTTCTTCAATGGAACGCATCAATTTTTCGTCCGGATTCATTTCTTCTCCTGTTAAAAAATCTCGCAATTTGTTTTTATTGCAATAGGCTTCAACATTATCGAGGTAGTTATCCATCATCGATACCGCGGACTCTTCATATGAATAAACGAATGCTTTTTGGACTTCTTTCTTTGCAATTTCATCAAATTCTTTTCTTGCGATTGCAATATAGTTCATATACTTTTCACGGTCTGCTTGCGAAATGGAAGCATGCTGGTCTAGCCCATCTTTCAAAGAACGTAAGACATCTAGTGCATTAATTGAAGAAACTTCTTTTCGAATGATAGCCGATGAAATTCGGTTGATGACATAACGTGGATCAATGCCGTTCATTCCTTCATTCGGAAACTCCTTCTTCAATTCCTCTACATCCATTTGATTAAATCCTTCAACACTTTCCCCGTCGTAAAGACGCATTTTCTTTACAACATCGATTCCTTGTTTCTTAGAATCTTCCAGACGTGTCAACACTGAAAATATCGCAGCTACCTTAAATGCATGTGGAGCAATATGAACATGCGTCATATCACTTTCTTTAATCATTTTTTCGTAAATACACTCTTCTTGGCTAACTTTTAGATTATAAGGAATCGGCATTACAATAATTCTTGAGTGAAGAGCCTCATTTTTTTTATTGGCAATAAAAGATCGGTACTCTGTTTCATTGGTATGCGCAACAATTAGTTCATCTGCGCTAATCAACGCGAACCTGCCCGCCTTAAAGTTACCTTCCTGGGTCAGCGATAATAAATGCCATAGAAACTTCTCATCCAGCTTCAGCATTTCCTGAAATTCCATCATGCCTCTGTTTGCTTTATTCAATTCACCGTCAAAGCGATAAGCACGCGGATCCGATTCGGAACCAAATTCGGCAATTGTAGAAAAGTCGATACTTCCCGTTAAATCCGCAATATCCTGTGATTTTGGATCGGAAGGTGTAAATGTTCCAATACCGACACGTTTGTCTTCCGAGAAAAAGATTCGTTCTACCAGTACATTTTCAATTTCACCATCGTATTCTTGTTCAAGTCGCATAGAATTTAACGGCGACAGGCTTCCTTCAATACGAATACCATACCCCTCTAAAAAATCTTTGCGTAAATGTTGCGGGATTAAATGTAGCGGATCTTCATGCATTGGACAGCCTTTGATGGCGTAAACCGCACCCTCGTCTGTTTTGGAATAGTTCTCAAGTCCGCGTTTCAATAAAGTCACGATTGTAGATTTACCACCACTCACTGGTCCCATCAACAACAAAATCCGTTTACGAACCTCTAGTCTTTTAGCTGCGGGATGAAAGTATTCTTCCACAAGCCTCTCAATTGACTCTTCAAGTCCAAAAATCTCTTCTCCAAAAAATTGATAGAGCCTGTTACCATCTTTCTCCACTAATCCAGAGCTTTTAATCATATTATAAACACGTGAATGTGCTGTTTGTGCGACTTCTTTTCTGTCCTTCACTATGGCTAGGTACTCAGCAAACGTGCCTTCCCACTTAAGTCTGTTTTCTTCTTCTCGGAAATTTCTTACTTTGTTTAATATATCCATCAATTTCCCTCCAGTCAGGGCATGTTTTATCCATAGTATGCGAGGAGGGAAGTTATAATGACGGTCAATATGAAAAGTGCCACATCCAGAAACGGTTCAATCCGTTTCTGATGTGGCACTTTTCACTACTTATTGACGATTGATGTTTTGCTCTGTGAACTGAACATATTCGCGACGACGAGACCTGTAAAGAACGCAATGACACTCATGACAAACGGTGTTCCACTTTCAGGAATCCCGGGATAGATGACGAATAACGAACCTACAATAAGTCCGATAATCACAGCAAACATGATGTACTTAAAATGCTTCAGCAAATAACTGATTGCTTTGTTGCTGACGATGAACCCCACAATGATTCCTGCACCGATAACAGCGATAATTGATAAATTAAAGTTCGATAATGCACCAATTACCGTCGAGTAAACGCCCAAAACCAGCAAAATGAATGAACCGCTAATACCCGGCAATAACATGGCGATACTTCCCGCCCATCCAGCGAAAAAGAGTCCAATCGCATTGGAGGCAGTCAGGGATGTAATGACTGCTGTATCTTGTGGTTTAATGAATGCCAGTGAAGCGAGTGCTCCTCCAACTAATAGAATGACTATGAAATGTTGCCATGTAAAATTTCTTTTCACACCCGCTTGCTTTGTAATGAAAGGTAGTACGCCGACGACAAGACCCATAAAGAAATACTGAGTAGGCGCAGGCTGATTTTTAAGTAAGTATTCGATTACCTTACTGAACAATAGAAGTGTGATTCCGATTCCAATACCTAACGGCAATAAAAATCCGATGTGTTTTTTCCAATTACGGCTGAAAAACCCGCTAATCGATGCTAGTAATTCATCATAAATACCCAAAATGAACGCAATTCTTCCTCCGCTCACACCAGGAATAAGATCGCTAATCCCCATAAAGAATCCACGATATAAATTTCTCCACTGCATAACTATAGTTCCTCCAATATCAATTGACTGTTCTTAGTATAACACTTTGACGTGCCTATAAGTAAGAGGGTAAGTGACAATTTAAGCCTACTAAATGTAAAGTAAAGCATCCTTTTTGTATAGTTAACTTTACAAAAGGAATATCATACTATACAATCAACTTAACATTCAGCAAGGAGGAATCCATTTGCTTACAAACCGCGTGAAGGAATTAAGAGCGCGTTTCAATTTGACACAAGGTGATCTCGCCGACAAGGTTGGGGTAACAAGACAGACAATCGTCTCGCTCGAAAAGGGTAGCTACACCCCTTCCCTACTATTAGCTATGAATATCGCAGAAGTGTTTGAAATGCCGATTGAGAGAATTTTTTCGAAAGAGGAGAAAAATAAATGAGTATGTACATTACAGTGTTTTTAAGGATTATGCTACTGCTATCTCTAGCGGTAATGGTTTTTGATTATTTAAGGGTGGAGCAGCTATATATTCAAATGGACCGAGGCTTTATTGATGGGTTTGAAGTCTTTATCATTCGATGGCCAGGGTTTATTTTTATAATTATTGTCATTTTATTTGTCATCATCAATACCATACAATTTATTCTCGTCCGTAAAAACAAACACTCTATTTTGAATGCATTCTTAGCCGTAGAATACGATGTTTCAGACGAACGAGCTGTTCAAATTACACATAAAGCAGTCAGTAATGCATTCGTCTTTATTTTAGTTTACTCATTTTTTATTGTTGGATCTTATATGTTCATTCCAAATTATTTTGTTGATTATATTTGGTATCCACTCTTTACAACAGTCTCCATTCCTATCGTTGGATTGCTGACGTATTTAATTTCATTTAAAGTACTGCAACATAAGTAATGAAAGTGTGCGGATTTCAGATGAGAAGCTTAACCATAACCATAACCTTAACCTTATCTCTTAGAATTTTGACAATTATTACATTTAGTCTTCATGTATCGGGCACCTTTTATTATGATTCAACTATATATGTTGAACAAATGAATACGGCGTATGGGCTTTACAAGGGATTATGGTAGGCCACTGAAAAAGCCCTTGTAATTGGAATGAATTAGGATTCCCACTAATACCGCTTCGGCGCTTTGTGGATGCCTCCCGCGATAAGCCAGAAAGCGCATTTCATTATTAGTGGTGAAATCTGCAACCTGGATTGCGTCTTTCTTGACTATAATTATATATGTTGAATCCGGTATATATACTGAGCGAAGGCGCCTTAACAGGGGTAGTCGAAGCCATAAGACTGGCGGCGAAGCTGCTTGGCTTATGGCGGGAGGCATCCCCTAGCGCCGTAGCGGTTCAATGGGATTCTTTATTTCAATTTATATAGTATCAACTAGTAATCACCTTACAATCTCGGCATATACATCTCAAAATCACATTTCTCCCAATAATGAACAACCTAGCGCAGGCGCGGCAATGGGGTCGCCGAAGCCGTAAGACTGGATGCAAAGCGCTAATCCAGGCTTACGGTGAGAGGCATCCCCGAAGCGCCGAGTGTTCTACAATCCACACCCCGAATTACAACTCTCTCATTATCGAGAAGCACAGCAGATTCAATGGGATTCTTTAATTCAACATATATACATTACACAATAGTCCAAGTCCTTATTTCACGCTTTCCTTTTGGATTGTATTAGGGCTCATTTGTTTTCAGCAGTATAAGCATAGAAAGAACAGTCCTGACGGTCGGTTTATTATGAAAGAAATGATTTTGCCTGAATTTTATTCGAATGATGAGCGGGAAGCAGTAATAACTGGAAGAGCGGTAAAAGATGCGCTTTCAGCCATACTTCTTTTCACTCCTATCGCCCTAGCGGCAATGGCTTTGGCCCTGATCTTCGAGGGGGAATTCCGGCTTATGTTGTCTTTATTGATTGCTTCTTCCATCCCGATTGCCGGTTTGATCGCTTATTACTTTTCTTTTCGCCACCATTATTTACGATAAAAATCTGACGAAATATTTTCTATACTTCCAACAAAAAACGCCTAAACAGAGGAATCTGTTTAGGCGTTTTTCATTTAGATTGCGTGCATTTCATTTTTACGACGTTCAATTGCTTCGAGACGCTCGTCATATTGTTCTACTGTCATGTTATGCTCAACGAAGTAACGGTTCCGCGGATGTGTACGACATTCGTCCGTACAACTGCGCATATACAAGTGCTCATTTTCTTCAGAACAAATGATTTTTGCGTTACATATCGGATTTGCACAGTTCACGTAGCGTTCACACGGCGTATCATCAAAATGATCACGGCCGACGATTACATGCTCCACTTGATTGATTGGAACCGCAATTCGCTCGTCAAATACGTAACATTGTCCGTCCCAAAGCTGACCTTTGGCAACAGGATCTTTTCCGTACGTGACGATTCCTCCGTGCAATTGACCAACATCTTCAAAACCTTCACGTACAAGCCAACCGGAGAATTTTTCACAACGTATTCCACCAGTGCAATACGTCAGGATTTTCTTCCCTTCGAACTGTTCTTTGTTGTCGCGAATCCACTCAGGCAGGTCGCGGAAGTTTTCAATTTCTGGACGAACTGCTCCACGGAAATGTCCAAGATCAAACTCGTAATCATTACGTGCATCAATGACAACTGTATCTTCATCTTGCATCTGCTTGAAGAACTCTTCAGGACTTAAGTAATTACCCGTTAATTCATTTGGGTTAATATCATCAGGTAAGCTCAAGTTAACGATTTCTTCACGAGCGCGCACATGCATTTTTTTGAATGTATGTCCATCTGCTTCGTCGATTTTGTAAACGATATCTTTGAAACGATCATCGCTTTTCATCATGTTCATGTACGCTTCCGTCTGTTCAACGGTTCCCGAACATGTACCGTTAATTCCTTCAGTACCTAAAATAATACGACCTTTTAAACCAATTTCATTACATGCCGCCAAATGTTCAACAGCTAACGTTTCAGGATCTTCAATCGTTACATATTTGTAATAGAGAAGAACCTGGTATGCGTTTTTTTCCATTTTTTCCAACCACCTTGTTTTTATAATTGCATGTTATAGCAACAACCGGCTCGGATTATTCACAAATAATTGTAAATATACAAAAGCAAACCCGTATTTGCAAGATCCGGGACGCTGATATTATATCACAAATAGACAAAAGCGCAAGCGCCTGTTCAGAGGCGACAGGCATAAGATGAGCTGGCCAAGCCGATTTTTTACCGCACAGCAGGACCGACTTATGACCCGAGCCTCTAGGCGCTGAAGTCTGGACGTAACAAGCTTCTTTAGCTACGTTGGTCAAGAATTATTCCGAGTCAATATATACCCAATTTACCCTTCTATTAACTAAGGTTAATTAGTTTCCCCGAATTTTATGTCAATACTTGGTACATTTCTTTTTTTCATGTATACTATAAAAGTATGTTTAATGATAGATTTCGACATATATATAACTTTTTGAAACTATTAACGAGACTCATCCGTCTAACTTTTTATAAACAGTAAAGGAGCCTACAACATGAAAAATATGCACCGAAAACGTCGTTCATCCTGGATTGACATTACATTTTCAATAGCTATCATCGCATTAACCGTATCGGCCATCTATTTAATTTCACAAACTACTAAGAACGAGGCTTCTTCGCTTCCTGAAAAGAACAAGGCTTCAACTTCGGTCGTAATCGATACGATTGACTCCCATTATCCAGGTATTAAAATTATTACGGAAACTTCTAATGATACATATATTCCATTTGCCATTCAATATCCGCAAAGTTTACATAGTCCATTCAATGAAGCTATTTCCAAATACATAACAACAGCTAAACAAAACTATTTAACTACAATGGCAGAAAACAAAAAAAACGGTAGTAAATTCACAGGTGAACTCAACATTTCTTTTGAAACCCTTTCCCATTATTCAGGAAACTATTCGTTTGTTCTTGTTAACAGTAGTTCAACCGGCGGGGCAAACGGTACAACCGATATTCGATCATTCCATTTGAATCCTGAAACAGGAGAAACGTTTACAATTGCGGACCTCTTTGGACGTGATCCAAAAAATCTCGAACAACTTTCTACTTTAGCACGCGAAGCAATTTACAACGATCCTTTACTTGCAGATCACGTTTTCCCGGAAGAAGTGCATCTCCAGACTGAACCAATCTGGGCAAACTTCGATAATTTCGCAATCACGGATGAATCTCTTATTCTTTATTTCGATGAATACGAACTAGCAGCGGGAGCAGCCGGTCCACCGATTATCGTAATTCCAGTGAGTGATATAAACAGCTTACTTTCCGAAAAGTTCCAATTAGTAGTTGAAGATACTGATGAGAATACGATTACCAAAGATCCGGTGAAGGAGGAAAATCCAACTACGCCTCCTAACGATACAGAATCCTCTACAAATCAAGGCAACAACGATAGTGATACTTCTGAAGATGAAACGGAAGGATCCACTGAAGAAGTCGATGATGGCATTAAACAAATTGCCCTTACATTCGATGATGGGCCCGATCCTAAAGTGACCATTCAAATTCTTGAGACGTTAAATAAATACGATGCAAAAGCAACATTTTTCATGCTTGGTAGTCGGGTTGAATACTATCCGGAAATCGCAAAAAAAGTACAAGAAGCAGGTCACGAGCTTGGGAATCATACCTGGAACCACCCTGATTTAACAAAGGCAAACGTCGAAAAGGTTCGCAGTGAAATCAACGAGACGTCTTCCATTATTGAAAATGTCACCGGTCAGAAAGTAACTGCATTCAGGCCCCCTTATGGTGCAGTTAACAAAACTGTTCGTAGCCAAACAAACTTACCTGTTGTTCTATGGGATGTAGATACGCTTGACTGGAAACACCGTGATCCAGACAAACTTCTTGCACATGTAAAAGGTGCGACAAAAGATGGCAGCATTATTCTTATGCACGATATTCACCAATCGACAGCGGATGGTCTCGATGCAGTTTTAGCTTACTTGCAAAGTGAAGGCTATACATTCGTCAAAGTTTCAGAGTTACAATAAGTAGTCACTTTACTCCCCCTGGACTGGATGTTCAGGGGTTTTTAGTTTAACTTGAGTCAGTAGAAGACTCTGCTTATTCAAGTTAAGCCTCCAACGGATGTCACAAATTTTGAAAGGTGTTAATTGCGCAAGCGCAACTACCCCAAGGCGTAATTGATTAATGTAAACCAACACTTGCTCTATACATAATAGAACACATTTGTTATAATAGAATTAGAACAGTTAGGAGGTAATCAAATGTTCATCCAAATCGAACCGGAATCGGATATACCAATTTACGCACAATTAGCCTCCCAACTAATCGAAGCGATTGCTCGTGGAAAACTGGTAGGCGGGGATGCGCTACCATCCGTTCGATCATTAGCAGCAGACCTTGGCATGAATATGCATACCGTCAATAAGGCTTACCATGAACTTGAAAGAAAAGAAATCATTCGGATTGTTCCAAAGTCAGGAGCTATCGTCAATCCTCTTTCACAAGATGACATTCGTGGGGATCATCTTGAAAGAATTTCCACAGAAATAAAACCAATCATCGCAGAAGGAATCGTGCTCGGGATGAAACCTGAAGCTATTAATAAATTAATTTCATCTATCATTTTATCTATTAAGGAGGAGTAAAGGAATGGAACTTACACTATTTTTAGTCATAATCGGTTTTCTCTTTGTACTGCTATCCGCCACCCCATTTTTATTGAGACGGACAATTGCGTTCGGCGTAACGATTCCAGAAGGACATACAGACGACCCTACAATTGCTTCTTTCAAGAAAATATATGCCGCAACTATTTTCATTACCGGTCTCATTTCACTGATTGCTTATTTTACCTTGGCCAACACTAGTAGCCTAACGGAAGACAAAATTATCTTAACCGGATTAGCGATTCAGTTCGGTATCATCTTTTTGAGTATGGGGCTCTATTTTTACTTTCATGCAAAAACAACACGTCTTAAACAACTCAATGAATGGGGCTTACATTTGAAACAGGTCCGAATCGCTGATTTAGCTATCCGAACAAAAGACGAAATGCTTCCTTCATTTCTTTATGCTTTACCAATGATTATAACTATTGGCCTAATTGCCTATACTGCAACCCAATACAGTAGTATGCCTAGTATGATTCCAACACATTGGGGACCAAGTGGCCAAGCAGATGCCTTTAGCCCGAAAACACCTTTCTCCGTAATTGCCCTTCTACTCATTCTGTTGGTTATGCAAGGGATGATGCTTGGGATCAATGCATTCACAAAAAATTCCGGCATTAAATTGAATGCCGCAAAACGAAAAACATCTCAAATTCAACAATTATCGTTCCGTAAATACACGAGTTGGTTATTATTTATGATAAGCGTACTCATGACTGTTCTTTTGGGATTCCTACAGCTTACGACAATCCATGAAGGACTTGGTAGTGCAGTACTTATGCTTGCATTACCGTTGGGTTTCTCACTAATCGTCCTTATAACGACAGCTATCTATGCTTTCAAAGTCGGTCAGAGTGGCTCACGGATCAATGTTGACATTGAAGATGATTCTATTGCCGGTATTACTGACGTCGATGACGATAAGTATTGGAAAGCTGGGATCTTTTATGTGAATAAAGACGATTCCTCCATTTTTGTTGAGAAAAGATTCGGTGTCGGTTGGACCATCAACTTCGCCAACCCGATTGGATACATCATCCTATTTGGTCCATTGCTACTCATCCTGGCTATCACTTTCTTTTTATAGTTTTAAAAGCAGTATGTTTCAGAGATTAACGTATACACTACAGCTGTATATAAGCTGAACTAAAACCCATTATGAGCTACAAACCATGCAGAGTATTATTTTAGAGCAACAGAAAACCCACCTTGGCCAAGGTGGGTTTTCTGTTGCTCTTTCTACTAAAGCCCTCATTAGTGAAAAACCACTTAACAGCGAGCGCATCCACTTGAAATGATTGACCAAAATGGCGCACCACTAAATTATTTTTACTTTTGAATTTCATTTCTCCATTTCAAATAAGTGTAGAGCAATTGAACAGGTAAAGTAATTAATAATGCCGTAATCCAAATCTTTTTCTCTAGTTCAGGTATTGCTGAAATTAGCAGTACTATGATTGCGATAATACAAATTGGAATATATCATAAAGTTCTATATATGTTGAACAAATGAATACGGCGTATGCGCTTTACAAGGACTTTTGGGAGGCCACTGAAAAAATCTAGTACTTTGAATGAAATAGAAATCCTACGAATACCACTTCGACGCTTTGTGGATGCCTCCCGCGATAAGCCAGAAAGGAGACCGCTTTCAGTCTTATCGCTCCGGCTACCACGAAGACGCGCCTTCGCTGGATGGTCTATGTGAGAAAGCGCATTTCATTAGCTGTGATGAAATCCGAAACCTAGAGTGCGGATTTCTTGAATATAATTATATATGTTGAATCCGGTATATATACTGAGCCAAGGCGCCTTAACAGGGGTAGCCAACTGAACAACGAAGAGTTCGGTTTGTATAATTTCTGCGTTCTTTGCAGAAATTATACAGTTAATGCCAAGAGGTTATTCCAGATAGATTAAAGAATACCTCATCTGACTTATGGTGAGAGGCATCCCCTAGCGCCGTAGCGGTTCAATGGAATTCTTTATTTCAATTTTTATAGTATCAAATTGTAATCACCTTACAATCTCGCCCTATACATCTCAAAATGATATTTCTCTCGATAATGAACAACCTAGCGCAGGCGGGGCAAAGGGGTCGCCGAAGCCGGTAAGACTGGATGCGAAGCGCTAATCTAGGCTTACGGCGAGAGGCATCCCCAAAGCGCTAAGCGTTCTATAATCCACACCCCGAATTAATACTCTCTCCTTATTGATCGCCATAGTAAATTTAGCGGGATTCTTTAATTAAACATATATGATAAACTTTTTTCTATAATTCAACTTCCAGTAAATTAAACCACTATCACGACCATTTTTCACTGTTAGCATCCCCTCTTCATGTACTACTACTATTACGTTCTATATCGTAGGGAAGCTTCAAGCAAATCACTACTGATAAATATTTTCCCGAATTCCACGCAAAAAAAACCGCGCAAGGCGGTTTTTCAATTTACCATAAACTATATTTAACTAAAGATACTTGTACTATGAAGTGGTTGCAATCTTGCTTTTGGATCGACATAAGCTTTCGCATGATTCACCGCAATCGGCGCTTCGCCAAGTCCGACTGCGATTAGCTTCACCTTGCCTTCATAATTTGTAACATCTCCAGCTGCGTAGATACCTTCGATGTTTGTCTCCATACGCGTGTTAACCATAATCGAGTTACGATCCATTTCTAGACCCCAATCTTTCAAGGGCCCAAGAGAAGATATATTACCGTAGTTAACAATTAAATGATCCACGTCAAGACGTTCCTCAGTTCCGTCTTTTTCTGCTAAGACGATACCACTAACCTTGCCATCTTCCCCTTCAATCACTTTCACAGCACGGGAAGTTTTCACATCAACTTTCGATTCCATCAGTTGATTAACGCTCGTCTCATGTGCTGTAAAGCGTTCACGTCGGTGAACCAGTGTCACAGTTGAAGCGATATCCTCCAACATAAGTGACCAGTCAACCGCGGAGTCCCCACCGCCACAAACGAGTACATTTTTATCTTTAAAAATCGTCAGATCCTTAATGCTGTAATGAAGTGTATTTCCTTCAAAAAGTACTTCTTCAGGAAGACCAATCTTACGTGGTTGGAATGCACCGATTCCAGCAGTCAAAAGAATGGTACGTGTCAAATGAACGCCTTTATCTGTTTTAAGAATGAAATGATCTCCATCACGCGTTGCTGACATAGCCGTTTCACCGAGAAGGATTTCTGGTTTCGAATAATGAGCTTGCGTTACTAGATTCGCTACGAAATCTTTCGCAAGAATTTTTGGGAATCCGCCCACATCATATATATCTTTATCAGGATACAGTTCGATCAGCTGACCGCCAAGTTGTGGCAAGCTATCGATGATTTTTACCGACATTTCACGCATTCCAGCATAGAAAGAAGCGAAGAGT
Organism: Sporosarcina sp. FSL K6-1540; assembly: GCF_038620285.1. Lineage (NCBI taxonomy): Bacteria > Bacillati > Bacillota > Bacilli > Caryophanales > Caryophanaceae > Sporosarcina > Sporosarcina sp. FSL K6-1540. Next base: position 3,243,625 of record NZ_CP152018.1, on the reverse strand, counting down.
CCTGTCGGTCCTCCCCCGATAATTGTAATATCAACGATTTCGTTATTCATAGTTAAACACTCCAATTAGATTAGTCTCGGATAAAAGTTTTCTTCTTCTCTATCCACTCTACACATTATCTAACAAAATACAATAAAATACACATAATCTGATTTTCGAATTAAAGGTACGCAATAAAAGGCCTGTACACATCAAATGTGTACAGGCCTTTTATTTCTTCCTATTCGCGATGCGCTCTGCAATATGCAAGAACAGTTTCTTTCTCGTCATCTTCCAATTCGAAATCAAGAACTTTCTCACTTGAACGCTCAAAGAAGTGATATGAAGCAATTCGACCTTCATCCTCGTCAATTGCAAAGATTACTCGAAGGCCCGTTCCACCTTCAGAATAAAGCTCGTCTTCTTCATCAAGATTAATGTACAATCGGTATTCATAACGTTCTCCAGCAATGATCCCAGTAGGATCGTTAATTTTTTTGATGATATACTCAGTAATTTCCATAGTAGTACCAACCTCTCACTTACAATTTTAGATTCCCCGGCTACAAAGCCACTACACTCCATAATACATCATTCAACACCAAAAGGGTTAACTTTGGCACATACCTTATTTTTTAATGAATTTAATCATTTCGTTTATCAAGAGAGGGAGCAGACTTAAAGCGGCAATAACTAGCCATTCCATAGGCCCTAGTGAATGGACACTAAAGACTTTCGCGATTGGACCAACTGACACGATAACCACTTGCAAAATGATTCCAAGCAAAATTGAGTAAATCAAGAATTTGTTTTTGAAAATTCCTGCGGTAAATACAGACTTATCCATCGACCTGAAGTTAAGGGAGTGAACAAGTTGGGAGAAACTTAGTGCGATGAAAGCCATTGTCTGTCCGTGAACTAGTGCACTTTCTGGAATTCCAGATGAAAACAGGGCTAGGAAACTACCTTCATGCTCACCTGACATGTATACTCCAACCATGAAAGCGACGAGCGTAATCGCCCCAATCAAAATTCCGTTTAAAATCAAAAATGGAATAGATCCTCTGAATATACTCTCATGCCGGTGTCGTGGTTTTTCTTTCATTACTCCAGGCTCTTCAGGATCCACACCGAGTGATAGCGCTGGAAATGTATCTGTCACAAGATTTATCCACAGTATATGAATCGGACGCAATAGTAGCGGCCATCCTAGTAAAATCGCGGCAAAAAGCGCGATGATTTCACCTAGATTACATGACAATAGAAATATGACGGACTTCTTAATATTGCGGTAAATCACACGTCCCTCTTCGACAGCTTTCACGATTGACGAAAAATTATCATCTGTCAATATCATGTCTGCTGCACCTTTTGCAACATCAGTTCCCGTAATCCCCATTGCCACGCCAATATCTGCCGCTTTTAATGATGGTGCATCGTTGACGCCATCCCCTGTCATCGACACTGTATGACCTTTCACTTTAAGTGCTTGTACAATCTTCACTTTATGTTCTGGCGAAACACGTGCATAGACATTAATCTCTCCGGTTTTTTCTACCAATTGATCCCCCGTTATCGAATCAATTGTTTTCCCTTCAATTACTTCTGATTTCTGAGTCGCAATTCCTAGTTCTTTCGCTATTGCAAATGCCGTGTCCTGATGATCACCAGTAATCATCACTGTTCGAATCCCAGCTTCTTTCGTCACTTTAATTGCGTCTTTCACTTCTTCACGCGGCGGGTCAATCATTCCGATAAGGCCAAGGAATGTCAATCCTTCTTCAGCTTGGTCTAGTTCCATGGCTTTGGCTTCTTCTACAATCTTATAAGCGGAGCCTAATACACGTAACGCTTTAGAAGACATCGTCATGGCCGCTTCCAGAATTGATTGCCGGTCGGCTTCATCAAGTATCCTTGACCCATCAGCTACTTCAATATGTGTACACTTCTGTAGGATGCCGTCAATAGCACCTTTTGTATGTGAATAAATTGCATCTGCAGATCGATGTACCGTAGTCATTCGTTTCCGATTTGAATCGAATGGTAACTCCGTGATTCTAGGATAGTTATTATCCAACAGTTCTTTTTCCAGTCCGGATTCTGTCGCCGCTACGACAAGCGCAATCTCTGTTGGATCTCCTGTTTCTCCTGTTTTAGAATACGTCGCATCATTACACAATGCGATATTCTCAAACAACAATTTTTGTACCGGGTTTTTCAGATTAGCTTTACTTAACTCATTTAAAGTCCCATCTGCAAAAAACGTTGTAACCGTCATCCTATTTTGAGTCAACGTCCCGGTTTTATCAGAGCAGATAACATCCACAGAGCCTAGCGCTTCCACAGCAGGGAGTTTTCGGATGATAACGTTTTGCTTAATCATCCTTTGAACGCCGATTGCAAGGACGATTGAAACGATCGCAGGCATCCCCTCAGGTATTGCTGCAACTGCAAGACTGACCGCTAACATAAACATTTCCAAATAGCCACGCCCTTGAAGTATGCCAATCGTAAATATGATGACACAGATGGCAACAGCAGCAATGCCAAGATATTTACCTAATTGGGCAAGGCTTTTCTGAAGAGGCGTCTCGTCGTCCACTTCCTGGTCAAGCATGGTAGCCACTTTCCCTATTTCAGTCTTCATGCCTGTTGCAATAGCAATTCCTGTTGCACGCCCATATGTAGTCAATGTCGACATAAAGGCCATGTCTTTTCGATCTCCGATTGGCATTGAGGGATCTCCACTAAAATGTGCATCCTTTTCAACAGGCACAGATTCACCTGTCAGTGCCGCCTCTTCAATTTTCAAATTTACTGATTCAATTAGTCTGATATCACACGGAACATACCTGCCTGCATCAAGGAGAATGACATCACCTGGAACGACTTCTTCCGACGGTATCTCTTGCTTGACACCGTCCCTTCTTACAAGTGCTTTAGGTACTGCCATATTTTTCAACGCTTGAAGCGCTTCCTCCGCTTTCGATTCCTGGACGACCCCCACAACTGCATTGATGATAACGACCAATCCAATAATAATTGAGTCTGCCACTTCCCCAAGTATTCCGGAAATAACAGCAGCAACGATTAATACATAAATTAACACATTATTGATTTGCGCAAAAATCCGTTGTATCAGCGTACGGCTTTTACTACCCGTAAGTTTATTGGCCCCGTATTCATCCAGCCTTTTATTCACTTCCTCTTCACTTAACCCAATTTCCACATCCGTATCCAGCAATTGTGCAGTTTCATTTCGCATTTTATTGTTCCCTCCATATACCTCTTAAATATCCAATCTATCACATGTGTTGATTTACCAAAAGCAACCAGTAAATGACTGAATCCAACACTAGGCACTTCTTGTACAATTACTTTTGGATTGCTTGGATTGAACGACCTCTATACGATTAACGAGGTGTCTTGATGTGAAGAAATGCGACTTCGTCGCATTTCTTCACATTTTTTCGGTAATCGCATGGTGCTTATTCATCCGTCGCTATCCAAATACACTCGTACACAAAGTACTAAAGATTTTCGGGACGAAAGAATAGCGGGCTTCTTATCTGGATAATAGTCACCAAAGATACAATTTTGGCGACTGAAGCCTTCTCCATAGTCTTGTCTTTTTTAGTTAAGAAAGAGTCACTTTCTTATAGTCCATTTCATGATAAGATGCATACTCTTTACTAAAAGTAAGCAAGGAACACATTGTAGAAAGTACTAGAGTGCCAGAAATTGTATCTTCGGGCACTTACAACCTTTATAAAGAGTCATCTATTCTTTTTTTCTAAAGTAGCTGTATTTTTCACTTGAACGTTGTAGGAACGCGACAGGCAGCTATTCGTAACAGGATTACTTAGGAGGAATGAACTACAATTCCTCCCCAAAGGGTGTGGCTAGGAATGACGAAGTCATTTCTAGCCACACTTGCCCCTCAGTAAAGTTGTCATGAATAGCTCGCCGAAAGCGGACCGGAAATGATCCAGTGAAAACAGAGTTTTTCAAGCCTTTCTTACCTGCTCTTTATGAAAGAAAACGGTTAATAAACAGACGTGCCAATGTAGACGACTATTTTCATACTTCTTCTATTGCTATGCTTTAGTCATGATACTTCTTTAACAAGCTAATTTGACAAAATACATGAAAATCGTAAATTTCTTTTGCAATATTCCGGAACTTCGTGAACAATATAAAGAGTGAAGTAATTCACTAGTAAACTAGCAGGGGGAATCATTTTGATTAAATTTGAAGACTATCAATACTCAAAGCTCAATATGGCAGAAGTAAAACAAGACTTTGACGAGTTGCTACAGGAATTCCGTTCCGCAAGTTCTTATGACCAGCAAAATGAAGTCATTGAGAAGATCAACACGATTGGTAAAGACTACTCAACAATGGCCAACCTTGTCTATATCCGTGCATCCATCGATACAAACGATGAGTTCTATCAGAAAGAACGCGATTATTTCGACGAAATCGGACCTGAGTACCAAGAACTTGAAACCGCTTACTATAAAGAACTGGTTTCCACTCCTTTCAGAGCACAACTCGAAGAAAAATGGGGCACTCAACTATTCGCTTTAGCTGATAATGCCATAAAATCGTTTTCTCCAGAAATTGTTGGCTTGTTACAAAAAGAAAACAAACTAACTTCCGATTACTCGAAACTGGTCGCATCTTCACAAATCGAATTCGATGGTAAAACACTTACACTTGCTCAAATGGGACCCTATGCAGAATCTACGGACCGCTCCGTTCGTAAGTCAGCTATGGAAGCTTCCTACAAATTCTATGCTGACAACGGTGAAAAGTTCGACGTAATTTATGATCAACTTGTTAAGCTCCGTCATGAAATCGCGACGACACTTGGTTACAAAAACTTTGTGGAGCTTGGTTACCTAAGAATGGACCGTATCGACTATGATGCAAATATGGTGAAGAAATTCCGTGATCAAGTACGCGACCATATCGTTCCGCTCGCAAACCGCCTTTATGCGCGCCAAGCTGAACGTATAGGCGTTGACGAATTGAAGTTTTACGATCAGTCCTTAGACTTCCTTACAGGCAATGCAACACCCCAGGGATCTCCTGACTGGATCATTGAAAACGGTAAAAAGATGTATGCTGAACTTTCACCTGAAACTGATGCATTTTTCAAATTCATGACGGACAAGAACTTACTGGACGTCGAAGCGAAGACAGGGAAAGAAGCGGGCGGTTATTGTACATTCATCGATAATTACGATTCGCCTTTCATCTTCTCTAATTTCAATGGAACTTCTGGAGATATCGATGTGTTAACGCATGAAGCCGGGCACGCATTCCAAGTGTTCTCTAGCCAGAATATTGGTATATCAGAATATATGTGGCCTACATCTGAAGGTGCAGAAATTCACTCAATGAGTATGGAGTTCTTCACATGGCCTTGGATGGAACTCTTCTTCAAAGAACAAACGGATAAATATAAATTCGCACACCTTAGCAGTGCATTGCTCTTTTTACCATATGGCGTCGCAGTTGATGAATTCCAGCATGTCATCTATGAAAACCCTGAAATGACAGCTGCAGAACGAAAAGCAGCTTGGAAAAAGATCGAGAATATCTACCTACCTATGCGGGATTACGATGGCATTGAATACTTGGAATCGGGTGCTGTTTGGCAGCGTCAGGGTCACATTTATGAAAGCCCATTCTATTATATCGATTACACCCTTGCACAAATCTGTGCGTTCCAATTTTGGAAACGCTCATTTGAAGACCGTGATGCGGCATGGAAAGATTATTTACATCTTTGCACACTCGGTGGTTCAAAATCATTTACAAAACTAGTCGCCGAAGCCAATTTAATCTCACCTTTCGAAGACGGCTGTGTTGAGTCTGTTATCGGAACAATCGAATCATGGCTCGATTCGATTGACGATAAAGCACTTTAAAATAAAGTTAGTAGAAGCAGAAATGCTTCACGGTTTCTCTTCGGAGGTGCAAACAAGCAAATAACATTAAATTTCGTAGCCAAAACCACATTGTATTAGAGCATAAATTAGCACTGCCATTCGCAGTGCTTTTTTGATTTATATAGAACAACGAAAGTTCGCTTTTGGGCGTAATAATAAAAATCCTCCCAATTTATAATCGGACGGGATACTCTAAGGTAATGGAAAATTTAAATTTCTAAGTATTGTTGGTATAATAGAATATAGGAATTATTTATTATTGAACTAACGACAGTTTTTCTCAATGAAAATATTGACTTAGATCCAACATTTCAGGAGGTAGATATAATGACCAATATACCAATTGTAAAAGATGAAGTTCATATAGAGGCTACTCCTTCAAAAGTATGGGAGGTTCTCATTAACCCAAAATATATTGCACAGTGGGATGAACTTCCAGAAAATTATCCTAGTGAAAATATGAGTAAGGGAAGTAAAGTGGTTTGGGAGCATCCTAACGGTGACCAGACTGTTACAACAATTATAAAAGCAGAAGAATTGAAGGAATTAAAACTTGCCTTATACTCATCAAATTGGGAAGTAAAACCGAATGAAGGTGATGTGGCATATCTATTTAAGTTAGAAGACCTAAATGGTAGTACTTTACTAAAAATTGAAATTGGTGATTTTTCACTCCTAAAAGATGGGCAAGACTATTATGATGCCTCGGTAGAATTTGCATCTGAAGCAAAAAAAGTAATTAAAAAATTAGCTGGAAGTCTATAGGTATATTCTAATAATAGCTACACCTCTTATTATGCTAATCAGTGCTTTAGTTCAAAAGGGAGGAAATTATTTCGTTGTTTTAAATGCAAACACTGAATTACTGTTCAGTGTTTTTTATCGTTTATAGTTAATTATCATACCACGTATACACTCGCTTACTAAATTGCCACCTAAATAAACTGATTTAAATATGTGTGCTTCTAAGCGAAACATGATTCGAGACTTACTTAATTAACAATGAGGTTGTCCCCAATTATTTGGACAACCTCATTAAATTTATTACCTATCCACAATTTCAAAAATCACATTAAACCTACTGCATTGCCTTGTAAATCGATATCCATCTGAAGTGCTGCAGGCGTTTTCGGCAATCCTGGCATCGTCATAATATCCCCCGTCAGACAGACAAGAAATCCTGCTCCAAGTTTCGGAATGATTTTTCTAACAGTAATAGTAAACCCTTCAGGGCGCCCAAGTATTTTCGGATCATCTGAAAATGAATATTGGGTTTTGGCCATACAAATCGGCAAAATTCCCCAGCCATTGTTCTCGATATTTTTGAGATCTTTTAACGCTTGTTCTGTAAATACAACACCCAATCCACCATATACTTTTTGAACAATAGCTGTAATTTTATCACTTACGGGCTGTTCTACATCATAGAGTGGAGCGAAATTATTTGGTTCATCCAGAAGCTTTAAAACTTCCTGCGCCAAAGCAATGCCACCATCTCCACCGCGTTCCCAGACATCAGTGAGTGCTACCCTTATTTCGTTTTCCTCACACCACTCAAAAATGACTTCCAGTTCTGCACCAGTATCCGTGATGAACTTGTTCAACGCAACGACCGGTTGGACACCGAATGCGCGAATGGTATCAATATGCTTAGCTAAGTTGACTAATCCATCCGTGACAGCATGTACATTCTCCTCTGCAAGCTGGTTTTTCGGAACTCCACCATGCATTTTAAGTGCCCGTACTGTTGCCACAATAACAACTGCATCAGGTGAGAATCCACCTTGACGTGCTTTTATATTCATGAATTTCTCAGCACCTAAATCGGCACCGAATCCAGCTTCCGTAACGACGATATCAGCAAGTTTACGTGCCGTATTTGTTGCAATTAACGAGTTACAGCCGTGCGCAATGTTCGCAAAGGGTCCACCATGTATAAGTGCCGGAGTCCCTTCAATTGTCTGCACAAGGTTTGGTTTGAATGCCTCTTTCAGTAGAAGTACCAATGCCCCCTGGACACCAAGGTCTCGTACCGTTACCGCCTCTTTATCATACGTATAACCGATAACGATACGTGCAAGTCTTTCTTTCAAGTCTTGCAGGCTTGTCGCTAAACAAAAAATCGCCATAACTTCAGATGCGACTGTAATATCGAAACCATCTTCTCTTGGAACTCCTTGTGTAGGGCCGCCGAGTCCAATTGTTATGTTGCGTAATGCGCGATCATTCATATCCAAGACGCGTTTCCAAGTAATTCTCCGCGGGTCAATCCGAAGCACATTTCCGTGGTGAAGATGATTATCTATAAGTGCACTAAGCGCATTATTCGCAGTCGTAATTGCATGAATATCACCATTAAAATGTAGATTAATTTCTTCCATTGGCAACACTTGAGCATAACCACCGCCTGTAGCCCCACCCTTCATCCCCATAACAGGTCCAAGGGATGGTTCGCGTAAAGCAATCATTGTCTTTTCTCCGAGCTTTGAAAGGGCATCAGCAAGCCCTACAGTGACAGTCGACTTCCCTTCCCCCGCCGGCGTTGGGCTAATGGCTGTGACAAGAACCACTTTTCCATCCTTGCTACTCTCGGCTAACTTAGTTACATCAATTTTTGCTTTGAATCTGCCGTATGGTTCGACCGCTTCTTCGGGTATACCTGCCTCTTTGGCTATAGTCCAAATCGATTTCATCGTGGCCTGTGATGCTATTTGTAAATCAGTTAATGGCGATACTTTTTTTGTCATGTCTGTCCCACCTTTTTTATTTTAAGTATACCCCGGCTATATCCAAATAGCGGGATATCTCAGTAAATTTTATACGACATTATAATTAACTGAAGTACTACATCATTTCGTTACTTGCAGTACCACTTTTCCAAATTGCTTACTCTCTTCAATATAATCGAATGCCTCTGCCGCTTCATCCAAATTGAAGACTTTATCGACAATTGGACGTGTTCCATATTTTTCGACATGCGCAATCATGTCACGTAACTCTTCTCGACTACCTAACGTAGAACCGAAAAGTTGGTACTGTCCATAGAAAAACGCGCGCAAATCCAAGTCGACTGTATCATCAGTCGTTGCTCCAAAAATGACGATACGCCCGCCTTTTTTCAATAAACTAAGCGAACGATTAAACGTCGCCCGGCCAACACTTTCGATAACGAGGTCGATTGTCTCTCCTTCTAACTCCTTGTTCCAATCCCCATTCGTATCAAGAGCGATGTCCGCGCCAAGGTCAAGCGCCTGTTTTCGCTTAGCTTCACTGCGAGAAGTGACAATCACACGTGCTCCAACGTTTTTAGCGAATGAAATAAGATACGTGGCTACTCCACTGCCGGCACCTGGGATGAAAACTGTATCCCCCGCTTTCAATCCCCCTTTAGTAAATAGTGCACGATAACCTGTTAAACCCGCTAACGAAAGTACCGCTGCCTCTTCCCAGGACAAGTGAGTGGGTTTCCTTTCAATCTGTTCAGCCGAAATAGCAATTTTCTCAGCAAATGTCCCATTATCTGGCATTCCTAAAATATCAAATTCTGCCGGTGGGGCATCGCTGTTTTCAAACCAACGTAGCGAAGGATTAATCATTACTTCATCCCCGACTGCAAACGCCGTTACTCCTGCACCTACTGACTCAATAATTCCTGCACCGTCAGATCCTAGCGTCAATGCTTGTGCCTCATTCCCCCTACGTCCAGGTATATATAAGTCTCGACGGTTCAAACCTGCCGTCTGAATCGCAACGACGACTTCACCACTTGCTGCAACTGGTTCTTTCATGTCACCTATTTTCAACTGCCCTAATTCATGGATAAATGCTTTCATCTTAATCATCCTTTCTTAAGTGCATACTATCTCTATCATACCTTAATAGTTACCTTTTTTCACACTCTTCTAAATAGTAAACGAAATGAAAGAAGGCAAGAAACCAATTATAGTTCAAATAGGTTTCTTGCCTTCTTAACAATTGAAGTAATCTTTTATTTGCCGTCGCTTATCTTTTCATCTTCCCAACATTCTGCACCTTTTAGCCCGGGAATCGTACTAGACTTGAATATAGGATTGAGTCCTCTTTTTCGTTGTTCTGTATAATCATCTAGTGTTTTGAATGCCACTTTTCCTAGAAGGAAGATAACTATTAGATTAATGACTGCCATCATGCCCATGAAGAGGTCCGCCATGTTCCAAACAAGATCCACTTTTGCAAGCGTTCCAAACATGACCATCGCGAGTACACCAAAACGGTAAAGAGTTAACCATATTTTATTCGCGTTGATAAATTCAATATTCGTCTCGCCATAATAATAGTTTCCAATAATTGAACTGAAAGCAAAAAACAAAATGGCAATTGCCAAGAAATAAGGTGCCCACTCTCCTACATGGACACCAAGGGATGTCTGCGTCAAGAGAATTCCATCCACTTCACCTGTATTATAAAGATCGGCAAGAATAATAATGAACGCCGTTGCAGAACAGATGATGATTGTGTCAAAAAACACACCTAGACTTTGAACAAGACCCTGTTTTGCCGGATGCGATGTACTTGCAACCGCAGCAGCGTTCGGTACACTCCCCATACCTGCCTCATTGGAGAATAGTCCACGTCGCACTCCTTGCATAATCGCTGCCCCGACTGCCCCACCGACCGCTTCGTTCATTCCAAATGCGCTCGTGAAGATTAGTTTAAATACTGCGGGAACCTCATTTATATTCATAATAACGACATATAAAGCAACAATAATATAGAGAATAGCCATAATCGGAACGATAACTTGTGTGACGTTGGCAATCCGTTTAACGCCTCCGAAAATAACAAGAGCCGTTATAAAAATAAGAACTAATCCAATAACCCATTTTTCAATATGAAACACACTATTGAATGATAAACTTATTGTATTTGACTGTACAGCATTAAAAATAAAACCGAAGCAAAGTGTCAGCAAAATAGCGAATATGATACCCAGCTTCCGATTCCCCAAAGCCTTTTGCATATAATAAGCAGGCCCTCCCCTGAATGTATCGCCGTCCTTCACTTTATACACTTGCGCGAGCGTACTTTCGATAAACGCAGTCGCCATTCCGATTATCGCAATGACCCACATCCAGAAAACTGCGCCTGGCCCTCCAATGCCAATTGCAAGGGCAACCCCAGTGATATTCCCTGTTCCAACCCGTGATGCAGCACTAATTGTAAACGCTTGAAAGGAAGATATCCCGCCCTTCACTTCCGGTTTTTCCACTATAAGTTTAAACATTTCACCAAACAGGCGAAACTGTACAAATTTCGTTCGAATCGTAAAATAAATACCTAAACCAATTAACAAACCGATTAGGATATACGACCATAAAAGGTTATTCCCTGTCGTTACAATCCACTCTAAAGCACTTTGAATCATTTCTAGTTCCTCCCTATTCCATTTTTAACATTCGCAGTGTAATTTTTATACACATGTCAAAAATGCCTTTACCTTAACTACGGATACTTTCACGTTAAGTACATATCATATCCTATTTCGACAAATGAGAATAGCAGTTATTTAATGGGATTTTACGGTAGATTCTATTATTATTTTCAACAAAAAAACCTCCTTCAATAATCGAAAGGAGGCTAGGACTATTCTATTGTGCGTAATGTGACAACTACTATTTCCGGTTGATTGAACAGCCTCACTGGAATGATGCTATTGCCCAGGCCGCGACTGACTACCAAGTCGCTGCCATTCTTCTCATGGACGCCTGATGAATATTTGGGAAACCAACCTTGTCCGGGTGAAACGAGGCCACCTATCCCTGGTATACGAAACTGTCCGCCATGAGCATGACCACTGAACGTCACATCTATCCCGGCTTCAGCGTATACATCAAATTGCTCAGGTCTATGTGACAATAGCACTTTAAACATCTCATCAGGTATATTTTCAAATGCTTGTTCTATCGATATTTTAACGGCTTCATCATCTTCAAGCTCACTTGCCAGCGGATCTTCAATTCCTCCTATTGCTATTGAACTATCGGGAAACAATGTTATTACATCCGCTTCGTTCGATAAGACACGAACCCCCAAGTCTTCGAGAGCCCCCTTAATACGGTCCATATCCTGCGTAGCGATTTCATGGTTTCCTGTCACGTAATAGATTGGAGCGACAAATTTAAGCTCTTCAATAAGAATCAGACTTTTTTCAAGATCGTAGCGGTTACTGTCGATAAAATCACCCGTAATGAATATCGCTTGAGGCGTGATCATTTTCACCCTATCAACAACATGTGAATGGTTTTCACCCAATTCGGCATCATGTAAATCAGAAATCTGGACGATAGTATATTTGTCGTAATTAGCAGGGATCTTGTCCGACGCAATTTCATAATGCGTTACCCCGACTGTTGTATTTCCTTTATATACGACAAAGCAAAGAAGGACAAGTATGAATAAGATGAAAAACCATTTACGCCGTAAGGGCATCTTTTTTTTCGTTGTATTCGTAGTCGTTTTCATTACAACCAGCGTTTTTTCAACCTTGCAAGTTCTAAAAGTTCTAGGACCTCTTTTTTCGGCAGTTCTGTCAGTATCGCAAGCATTTCGATTTCTGCACGTTTTCTGCCCTTTCCGCTTCTATACGTTTCTTTGTGTATAGCATCAAGTTCTGCATACAGTTCGTCTGTATGACTCGTTTGTTCTTGTTCTTGCGTTTCTATATCGCTAATAACATTTTCTCTCAATTTGTCGTAAAGCATATCTACATTTGCAGATCCCGTGCTTTTAAACGGTTTTGACGTCTTCGAATTCCCTAGAATCAGCTCATCAGTTGTAACATTAAAGCGTTCAGATATTTTTGCCACCCAAGCCGCCGATGGAGCATTCTTCCCTTTTTCCCAATCTTTAATACGACTTGCTGACGTTCCTATAGCTGCTCCGAATGCCATCATTGATAATCCGCGTTCTTCACGCAATTTCTTTAACCTTATACCAAAATCCTCTTTGTTCCAATCGTTCACATTTACGCCCCCTAAAAAGTTTATATACAACTCTATTATTTTTTATCTGGAGGCTTCTGTCAATCTATTTTTTGATTTTTCTATAAAACAATTAATAACCTGTTTTTTGACGGTTATAATTTTCTTCATTCTTCGCTAAGTACGCACCAATAATATCTTCATTTGTGAAACCAAGTTTTTTAGCAATGGCCCCATAATGAATCCAGACTTTCTCATAAGCCGTCATGCTAAGTTCATTCAGGAAACAGTGAATAGCAGCCGTAGTTTCTAGGAATAATTGTGTCAATTCTCCTTCAACTTCACCTTCCGGCCAATTTGTTAGCGTATGTAAGTCCTTTTCTATACCTAAGGAAAGTAGAAAATGAATCGAATCTACATATTCTTCAAGAATCACAGCATCATCTGAAGGACCTTTTGTGCTCCAAAATTTGAAACAACGCGTTTCATTCGCAAGTTCCGCGAGTTCAATTAAGAGTGCAAGTCCTTTTTCTAGAAAAACATCTGTTTTTTCCTCTCTGTTATTTTGGATAAATAAATCGAGTTCACGTTGCATGGTAAATAGTTTTGACAGTTGCATAAAAAAAACCTCCATTTTTTTAACTATATTGAAACTTTTCAGATTGTCATCCGTATAAGATAGTATCTATAAATTCATAAGGGGGATCCGTTATGGGATTACTGATCCGCTTGATCATTATTGCTTTTATCATTTATTTAGTCTACCGCGGGATTCGTTATTTGACGGACCCCAAAAGAAAGCTTGATGATGCATACGCGGAGGAAAAGTATTATTTCTATGATGAAGTAAATAATGTGCGAAAAAATTTCTTCCTATCGTATAAAGGCGCTATGTTTGAGGGTGAAAAATACTTAGATACAACAGATGATTCCATTGACGTCATCTCCATTTTCGTTTGGGTGAAAGATGAAACAAAACTTCAAGATTTCACAAAAGCGGATTTTGATTTTCTTTCATCCACAATCTTATCCAACTACCCCAAAGCCGCTATTAGTTGGAAAAATCCAATCGAACGACTAATGGAACAATAGAACAAGCCCGTTGAAAAGCGGGCTATTTTACACTTCCATCATTCCTGGTAGGGTAACACCTAGAAGATAGAGTATGCCAATACCATAGGCAATTGCTAAAATAAGAAAGCCGATCCGGAAAGATGTACGTCTTGTCTTATGACGGAATGTTTGCATCCCAAGATATGCACCAATGCCTCCACCAAGCAGTGCAAGCGTCCATAAATTCTTTTCAGGTATTCGTTGTCCTTTTCTCTTTGCCTGACGCTTATCATACCCCATCGTAATAAATGCCCAAACGGACATAATTGCAATCCATCCTAATAGTGTCGTTTGCAAGTATGATTCCCCTCTTTTCTTTCTCTACTTACATTTTACACTGTTTAGCAGTCAGAGAGTAATAATATAATTCTTTAAGACTGTAAGACAGATTCACGGATCTATAAGATCCTCTTCCTAAACTCCTCAATACGAAAACTTTACCGTCGCCGTAAAAAAACAAATAAAAAAGTCGCCTCGCACCCAGATTAACTCTGGACCGTTTGGCGACTTTTATTGACGTTCTTATTTAGCGATTGATTTTTTCGCTGCATCTGCAAGTTGTGTGAACGCTTGCGCGTCAGTCACTGCAAGATCAGCAAGCATTTTACGGTTAACATCAATGCCAGCTACTTTCAAGCCGTGCATAAGAGTGCTGTAAGAAAGACCGTTGATACGTGCAGCCGCATTGATACGTGTAATCCAAAGTTTACGGAATTCACGTTTCTTCTGACGACGGTCACGGTATGCATAGTTGAATGATTTCATTACCTGTTGGTTTGCTACCTTGTAAAGTCTATGTTTTGAACCAAAGTAACCTTTTGCTAATTTCAATACTCGATTACGACGCTTGCGCGTCACTGTTCCACCTTTTACGCGTGGCATAGTTCATTACCTCCTGCTTTTCTGTCCGATTGTGTTTTAAATTATTTCATGTAAGTGATCATTTGACGAATGCGTTTGAAATCGCCTGAAGAAACTAGTGAAGCTTTACGCAGGTGACGTTTCGCTTTTGTCGGTTTGTTTGCAAACAAGTGACTTGTGTAAGCACGGCCGCGTTTCAATTTACCAGAACCGGTTTTTTTGAAACGTTTCGCTGAGCCGCGGTGAGTTTTCATTTTTGGCATGTTCTGTTCCTCCTAAATCATTCATTGTTACTCTTTTTCAGCAGTTGGTGCAAGCACTAGGAACATGCTGCGGCCTTCCATCTTCGGTCGTTGTTCAACCGTAGATACATCTTTGCACGCTTCTGCGAAACGGTCAAGGACACGCTGTCCGATTTCCTTGTGCGTAATCGCACGTCCACGGAAACGGATTGAAGCTTTAACTTTATCGCCTTTTTCAAGGAACTTGACAGCGTTCCGTAGTTTTGTCTGGAAATCATGCTCATCGATTGTCGGGCTTAACCGAACTTCTTTAAGCAAAATGATTTTCTGATTTTTACGGACTTCGCGATCCTTTTTCTGCTGTTCAAATTTGAACTTTCCGTGGTCCATGATACGAGCCACTGGGGGTTTCGCTGTTGGTGCTACAAGGACAAGATCCAAATTCGCAAGTGCGGCAATTTCAAGTGCCTCAGTGCGTGTTTTGATTCCGAGCTGATCGCCGTTGTGATCAATAATGCGTAGCTCGCGGGCACGGATGCCCTCATTTACGTACATGTCTTTGCTAATAGTAATCCACCTCCGGATATTTCTCGAATACATGGTTTGGGTATACCGTCCGGTTCGGGTCGGCCCCACAGGTCCATCCAATTAAAAAAGGTAGACAAATTGGATTTGTCTACCCGCGTATGTGTACGTGCAAATGCACGGCACTTCACTCATGTTTTAACCCGTCAACAACGTCTAGGCGTCGAACAGGTGAGAAGCGGGTAGCCTCTTCTTATACCACAAACTGTATTCAGTCATTACTAACCTTAATTACTTTACCATGTGATAGTAAACTTGTCAACATGTTTTAATCTGCGGCTTGGCTTATTCACGGTTGCCGCATTGCTTTCATCGCTGAAAACATGCGTTAAGATTTATATAGTTAGTGTTTGACCACTGCTGTATAAATTTAAATACTTGTAACTTCTTCTTTTAGTCTAGCAAGGAATTCGTCGAATGGCAAGCTTTCAGATTGCTGTTCGCCGTATTTACGAACGTTCACTTCGCCTGATTCGACTTCTTTGTCTCCAAGAACGAGCATATAAGGTACTTTTTGCATCTGTGCTTCTCGTATCTTGTAACCAATTTTTTCATCACGGCTATCAATATTAACGCGGAATCCAGCAGCAACCAATTTTTCACGAACGCCATCTGCATAATCAAAATGTGCATCTGGTGAAACTGGAATTACTTCAACTTGGACAGGTGCCAACCAAGTTGGGAATGCACCTTTGTATTCTTCAATTAGGAATGCAACAAAACGTTCCATAGTTGAAACAACGCCGCGGTGAATGACGACTGGACGATGTTGTTTTCCATCTTCGCCAACGTATGTTAGATCGAAACGTTCAGGAAGCAAGAAGTCGAGTTGCACTGTTGACAATGTTTCTTCCATACCAATTGCTGTTTTCACTTGAACGTCAAGTTTAGGTCCGTAGAATGCAGCTTCCCCTTCTGCTTCAACATAGTCAAGACCAAGTTCATCCATCGCTTCTTTCAGCATTGTTTGTGCACGATTCCACATTGCATCGTCATCAAAATATTTCTCTTTATCCGCTGGATCGCGGTAAGAAACACGGAATGAATAATCCTCGATATTGAAATCTTTATAAACGTCAATAACAAGTTGGACAACGCGTTTGAACTCATCTTTAATCTGATCCGGACGAACAAAGATATGCGCATCATTCAACGTCATTCCACGAACGCGCTGCAAGCCTGATAGTGCTCCGGACATTTCATAACGGTGCATTGTACCAAGTTCCGCAATACGTAACGGCAGGTTTCTGTATGAATGAATTCCATTTTTATAAATCATCATATGATGAGGGCAGTTCATTGGACGCAAAACAAGGTCTTCGTTGTCCATACTCATTACAGGGAACATGCCGTCCTGATAATGATCCCAGTGGCCTGAAGTTTTATATAATTCGACGCTACCGAGAACTGGTGTATAGACATGATCATAGCCAAGCCTCTGTTCCTTATCAACGATGTATCTCTCGATGATTCGGCGAATCGTTGCTCCCTTAGGCAACCACATCGGCAAGCCCTGACCCACTTTTTGAGAGTTCATGAAAAGATTAAGTTCTTTCCCTATTTTACGGTGATCTCGCTCTTTAGCTTCTTCCAAAAGACGAAGATGTTCTTTTAGTTCATCTTTTTTAAAGAACGCTGTACCGTAAATTCGTTGTAGCATTTTGTTATTCGAATCGCCGCGCCAGTAAGCGCCTGCGATGCTAAGGAGTTTGAATTCCTTTAACTTCCCTGTAGATGGAACGTGAACACCACGGCACAAGTCGATGAAGTCGCCTTGTTCATAAATAGACACTTGCTCGCCCTCAGGAATCGCTTCTAGAAGTTCTAGTTTGTATTCGTCATCGATTTCTTCAAAACGCTTTTTCGCCTCTTCACGAGATACATCATGACGAATTACTTCCACGTTTTCAGCAATAATTCTTCTCATCTCTTTTTCAAGTTCTGGTAAGTCTTCTGCTGTAATCGGTTCAGGCGAATCAATATCATAATAAAATCCGCTTTGGATAACTGGCCCAATACCTAGTTTTGCATTAGGAAACTTACGTTTTACAGCTTGTGCAAGAAGATGTGCTGTACTGTGGCGTAATATTTCAAGCGCTTCCGGTGATTGAGGTGTGATAATCGCGATATCACCGTCCTCATTAATTGCTGATTTCAAGTCTACTAACTTGTCTCCAACTTTACCTGCCAGCGCACTTTTTCGCAGTCCCGGGCTAATTGATCCTGCTACGTCTTCTGTAGTTGTGCCTTGTGGAAATTCTTTCACGGCACCATCTGGAAATTTCAAATTAATCATATTTGTCATTGTTAAGCACTCCTCATTTATTATTATTGGAAAACAAAAAAAGCCCCATCCCTGGAAAGGGACGAAGCTTTAGCTCGCGGTTCCACCCTTCTTCCTTCAATCCGGAACACTTGAAAAGCGTAAGTGGCCTGTTTAGACCGCTGAAGCTAGACAAACGTACCGAAAAGATGAAGCTTGACGTCGGGTAACGGACCGGATTCCGTCATCGGTTACTGCACTGTTCACCGATGCTGCTCCAAGGTGGTAAATCATCCTTCTATCCTTCAGGGCTTCCAGCCAATGGCCCCGTTCTCTTTAGGTAGACGAAAAGATTGTTGTCCTCTTCCAAGCATTTCAGATTATTAATTAAAACTGAGTATACGTCGATTACGTAATAAATGCAAGTTCGTTCTACATGTATCTCCATAATTCATTGCATTAATAATTATAAAACAACCTAATCCTCTAGGTTCCTCCAGCTGTTTTTCTATTTATTTAGATTGCAGTGTTGCCAGATAATCAAAAGTATAGTCCTTAGATGAACGGGAAGCCTACTAGTATCAAGATATTGAATGGAGGATTTACCATGGAACAAAGTGATAAAGCTGCCGTAGATTGGCCTGAACATCTTCAATTAGTTAAATGTATTGCATATGAGGAAAAAGAATGAAAAAGATCATTTACATGATTATGATTTTTATTGTGCTAGTCTCAGTGCCGAGCATTCTCATTAAGACATTTACAGCTATTTCTTCAAAGCCTGACGCCGAAAGCTCCATCACTACTTTCTCAGAAGCTGATAATGATGAACTTATTAAAATGATTTCAGCTTATAATGACCAACATAAAATTGAACCTATTAACGCTAAAATCGACAGAGTCTGGAAAGCAATACCCGGATATAATGGCTTAGAAGTAGATATTGAAGCCAGCTATAAGAACATGAAACCCAGCACAGATATTGATACAAATAAAATCATTTTCAAGGAAACTTCTCCGGAAATCCATTTGAGCGATTTAGAACCGTCACCGATTTATCGTGGGAATCCTGAAAAACCAATGGTAGCCCTACTCATAAATGTCGCTTGGGGCAATGAGTACATTCCGGGTATCCTGAAAACATTATCAGACAACCAGGTAAAGGCAACATTCTTTTTTGATGGTAGTTGGGTTAAAAATAATCCCGATCTGGCTACAATGATTAACCTTGAAGGTCACGAAATCGGCAACCATGCTTATAGTCACCCCGACCTTAAACAGCGTTCTCGAAATGAAACAGTGAATGAATTGAAAAAAACAAATGATGTAATTGAGGAAACTCTTGGTATAAAACCGATATGGTTTGCACCGCCAAGTGGAAGCTTTAATCAGGAAACCATTTTGGTCGCCAATGAGCTTGGCATGAAAACCATTCTATGGACGGTCGATACAGTTGACTGGAGAAAGCCAGCAACCTCCGAAATGGTTGTGCGTGTTGTCTCTGGGGTAAGTAGCGGTGCGATGGTTCTAATGCACCCCACAAAAGCCGTTTTTGAAGGGCTGGAAACTATGATAATTGAAATTAAAGGGAAAGGGCTTCGACTAGGTACCGTAAGTGATTTAATGAGCGAAAAGCGGATTGACGACTAAAACCAGCCCTAGTAGCAACGGTATTTAATAGTGAGGTATAAGGGAGATAAAGTGAATAACGAGGACATTCACCCGCCCGATATTGATATGGTAAATTTATAATCATTCAGGCCACTTTTCCGAAGAATTTAAGCCGGAAAGAACAAAATATCAAATTCTGTACAGGAGTGAATAGGGAGTTTGTAGCATTATTGTTATCAATTACGAAACGCGAAGGCTTGTCAAAATATGAAGTTAAAAATCAGAAATCGCACTTGCTATATATGTCGAACTAATGATTCTATATAATCTCCATCGAAGGCACCCCCAAGCGCCGAGCGTTGTTGAGAGGATTCTTTATGTCAACATATATAGGTAGAATTAATTACCATGGAATGAAAAGCTGCATTAAACACATGATACGTTTATGGAGGTGATTAATCTTGCCAAATAACAAAGACAGAAATCCAAACCGTGACCAAAAACAAAATCAAGACCGTAACAAAAACCAAAAACCAAATGATATGCGTGAAGAATTCGGCTCTACATTCGATATCGATAAGTTGAATACTCAAGAAAATGAGAATCAAAAGCAAAGAGAACAACGCACAAACCGTTTTGAAAAAAGATAATAAATAAACTATTAAAAATGACAGAAGCTCAATGCTTCTGTCATTTTTAGGTTTCCCTTTTATTTATCGCGTCTATTTTCACCATCGAGTCGTATTGGAATGCTAATCATTTGCACCCTCTCCATGATTCTTGCCGCTTTTACAGCTTCTTTTTCACCACGCTGTGTGTATGTCAAATGATCTTCAAGTTCAGCGTAACTAAGGTTAGATGTGAAAAAAGTCGGCAATTTTTCTGCCATCCTGTATTGTAAAATAGTGCCGAGCACTTCATCACGCGTCCAAGCAGACATTGTTTCTGCACCAATATCATCAAGCATAAGTACTTGTGCGTTTTTCACAAAATCAATTTTCTCATTTAAGGTCTGATCTTGAATAGATTGTTTCATTTCCCTTAGGAATTCCGGGACATATACAGCAACTGTACGTATCCGACGATTGGCCAATTCGTTCGCCAATGCTCCAAGCACGAATGATTTACCGATTCCAAACGGGCCATAAATGTACATACCTCGCTCTGGAAGTTTTCCGGTTTCATCGAAAGCGTTCAAGAAATCTTTTGCAGCTCGTACCGCCGGCACCCTACTATCATCAAAAAACATATCAATGCTTTGCAATTTCGCTTCCATGACATCTTTGGGCATATACATACTGTCTATCATCTTCTTAATATTACGTTGATCATCATCAACTAATCTGTTGGGACACTTTGTATATTCCACATCTATAAGCCCACGGGATAATACCAATTTCGGTTCGAAGCCGTTCATGATATTCACACATCCTGCGAGGTCGGGACATTTTCCACAACTATGGGAAGCGGTGGCGTATTCGTATAGTTTCCCAAGACTCCGCTCGACCACTTCGCCATCAACTTCAGTGGAATGATCCGTCAAAAATTGTTGTACCCCTGGACTCTCCATCACTTCTCTGCGCAATTCATCATATCTTGCGGCAAATGCCGGTGATTTCACGACCCGTTTCAACGTATCGCCAATATGTTCCATTTCACTTCACCGTCCCGTCCCCCGTTACGCCTAATTCCTCAAGTAATTTACGGCGTTCTTCATCAATCTCTGAAGAAGACTTAACAGGTTTATCTGATTTTGTTTTCTTTTCTTCTTTTTTATAAAACCATTCCGGTACTTTCTCTTCCCGCGCGGATTTTCGTCTAGGCGTCGATTTCGATCCTGTGCTCTGACCTTCATTTTTCCATTTAACATACTGGTCATGCTCATTCCTCGACATTTCAAGTGCAGTTTTCACTGTATCAACCTTTTTGTTCATCCAATGGGAAGCAATCCTCTCGACATAACTATTCGTTATTTTCCCGTCATTGCGCAAATGAACGTATTGCAGCAGAACATTGACGACACCGACGGACAACCCATGTGTATTGACCAACTTTTCAGCAAGCTTCACGTCTACAGAAAGTGGTTCTTTCCCGTTAATCTCACGCAACATTTCAAGGGGTGCCGTATTTTCAAGGTAATGCACCAATTCTTCATCTCGCGTTAATAGTCCTGTTTCAGGCTTAGGTAATTCTTTCGCATACACTTTATGCAAGACTGGCGCCTCTTTTGAAACATTCATTTTATAAAACTCCGCTGCTGACTTTCGCAATCTGTCTTCCGGCAACTTGAGATCTTCATCGAGAGCCATCATGATGACTTTTTGCATATCTAGCGGCGTGAGCGAATAAAGGAATGCGATTTTCGCAATTAATTCCTTAGAAACAGAAGATAATGAAGCTTTGGGAACCATTTGTTCAGATAACCCCGAACTTAGCAGATTGAAATCAAAGTCTGAATGCAAAAACGGAACACCTTCCGGTTCATTCCGTCCGATAAACTGCTGGCCCTCGCCCATATCCATGCTATAGCCCTGCTGAACGGGCGTATACACATCTAAAAATGTACGAGAAACATCTTCAAATCCAACTTCATTAACACTGTCTAGCGCAAAGCGGCTACGTAGATTTCGGTATGCCTGTTCTCCGATTTTACTAAACAAGAATGTCGACAACAGTGGATCTAGGAAAAAAGCTTTGGCATCAAGTGGAGGAAGCAGATCGTAAACAAATAATCTCGCATCTCCATCTTTTTTCTTGTACGTTCGTAATAAGCCGATTGCTTCAAGAGATATACGGGCTTCGAAGACAGGTCCCAGTGGCATCGTCAAAATGTTCATAAGGTGGTAATGGTTGTATTCACGGTCATCTTCACGCTCTGCGTCCGCCCATAATGTCATAAACAAACTCATCGCACCTGGGCCAATCAGCGGTTGGTAAAATAAAGTGAGGAGTTGACGGTCATAATCTGAAAAGGGCTGCGATAACCGTATTTTGTATGCGTCAACTGGCTGTAGTTCTTTATAAAGGGGTGCCATCAAACTCTACTTCCTATCTGAATGGGATACGTTACTTTTTCGTTCGTTTTTGTAGGTCTTGCAATTCTTTTATGAAAACTGTGATGTCTTTATATTGGCGATAGACTGAAGCGAATCTGACATAAGCGACTTCATCAACTTCCGATAGCTGTTCCATAACCATTTCCCCAACATCATCAGAATTAATCTCCACGACACCTGCGCTTCTCAATTCTTTTTCAATAGAATAGACGATCTTTTTTAGGTCCTCAAGGGAAACAGCGCGTTTTTCACATGCTCGAATAAGACCTCTGAGCACTTTTTCTCCACTAAATTCTTCACGCGAATCGTCTTTCTTCACGACAATCAAAGGCATTTCCTCAACTTTTTCAAATGTCGTAAAACGGAATGCGCATTGTTCGCATTCTCTGCGACGCCGGATGGATCTATTCTCCTCGGCCGGTCTAGAATCAACTACCCGGGTGCCATTGAACTGGCAAGCTGGACATTTCATAATGTGTATCCTCCGCTTTTTCTTAGATAATAACTTAATTATAACAGAAAACGACAAAAGAAATCGAAATAGAGTGGAAAGAAGCATTGTACAATGAGAAAAGCGCAAGACGCCATCCACCCCGACAGGCATAAGTGATAAAAGAAGGCAGTTGAAGTTCGCGACGTCCTGTCGCTATGACTGCTTACAAGTACGAGGAGGCGTACTTCAACCCCCACACAGGAGAGATGTAGTTCAATTCCTTCCCAAACAACTTATGACCCAAGGGTTGGCGCCTGGAGCCTGGGCACCGTTCCACGTCGAAAACATATACTTGTCTTCCAAGAAAAAACGTCCCTAAAGTCATCGTTCACTGACTTTAGGGACGCTCTCTATTCACAATTAAGCAAGTTCTTTTGTTTTCAAAGCTACTGCAACTTTCTTTGTCAAATCGACGACTCGTGCAGAATAACCCCACTCATTATCGTACCAGGCAAGTACTTTCACTTTGCGATCTGCCATAACAATTGTTGAAAGACCGTCAATGATTGCTGAGTCAGTTGTTGTATTGTAATCAATAGATACAAGCGGCTCTGTTGAGAAACGGAGAATACCTGCCATCGCTCCTTCAGAAGCCTGCTTAAATGCATTGTTTACCATCTCTACTGTCACGTCTTGCTTCAAATCTACAACTAGGTCGACAAGTGAAACATTCGGCGTAGGTATACGAAGTGACATTCCGTGAATCTTCCCTTCCAATTCTGGAAGCACAAGTGCCAACGCTTTCGCAGCCCCAGTAGATGTTGGAATGATAGATTGTCCGCATGCACGTGCACGTCGAAGGTCCTTATGAGGATTATCCAAGTTCTTTTGGTCATTTGTATACGCATGAACCGTTGTCATTAAACCGTTGTCAATCCCAAATGTATCGTTTAATACCTTAGCTACAGGAGCAAGACAGTTCGTTGTACAACTTGCATTCGAAATGATGTCATGCTTTTCGATATCTAATTTATCATCGTTTACACCTAAAACAATTGTGATATCTTCATTTTTACCAGGTGCCGATATAATGACTTTTTTTGCCCCCGCTTCAAGGTGAAGAGCCGCTTTGTCACGCGAATTGAACTTACCAGTCGCTTCAATGACAATATCGACACCAAGCTTTTTCCAAGGAAGGTTAAGCGGGTCACGGTCAGAGACGATTTGCACTCGTTTCCCATTGACGACAATCGCATTTTCTTCTGCAATGACTTCGCCATCAAATGTACCGTGATTCGTATCGTACTTTATAAGATGAGCGAGTGTTTCTGATGAATACATTGCGTTAATCGCAACGATTGTTACATCTTCTTCTGTAATCATTTGACGGAATACCATTCGTCCAATTCGTCCAAACCCGTTTATCGCAATAGAAGTAGTCATATAAAGATCCTCCTGTATGTATGTTATACTTTTTATCTAATACTCGTCATTAGTATAACACATATTATGCTAAAACCAAGATTTACTATGGACAATTGAAATGTTTCATTTTTCAGAATCACTTCAAGGCTCTGCATTCCATTTAGAAAGTACCTCAGTCAACTGGCTTTCTGTCT
Organism: Sporosarcina sp. FSL K6-1540; assembly: GCF_038620285.1. Lineage (NCBI taxonomy): Bacteria > Bacillati > Bacillota > Bacilli > Caryophanales > Caryophanaceae > Sporosarcina > Sporosarcina sp. FSL K6-1540. Next base: position 3,218,944 of record NZ_CP152018.1, on the reverse strand, counting down.
CTTCCACTGGACCGTTATTGAATAAAACCGCGTCTGCACTCAGTTCCTTCTCTTCGATTGATAGTTGGGAACGGATTCGTGCATCCGCTTCTTCTTCCGATAACACATTCCTCGCAATGAGACGTTCCTTTTGTATTTCTGCTGTGACAGACACGACAATAATTTTATCCACGAACGATTGCAACTTGCTTTCAAACAACAAAGGGATGTCCATGATAACTGTATTCGATCCCGTTGAAATCAATTGCTCTTTTTGCCTTAACATCTCTTGTCGTATTGCAGGATGGATGATACCATTCAACTTTTGGCGCTCTTCTACATTACCGAATATTTGCTGTCCTAGCTTTTCACGGTTAAGCGATCCGTCCGAACGTAAAATCCCCTGACCAAATACGCGACTGATCTCTTGTAAAACTGGACTCCCGGGTTCGACAACAAGACGTGCAATTTCATCCGCATCTACAATTGGAAAGCCCTTTTTCTTCAACATCTTGGATACGGTGCTTTTCCCACTTGCAATACTGCCCGTTAAACCGATAATCATAGCTCACACAGCCCTTCAACAATCATTTCTGGCATGTCGGACAATAAACGGATGTCCTACCTGCGATTTTCATACTCTCCGTGGCAGAGCCGCAAGCAGGGCAAAATTTCCTGCCATACATTTTAAGACGATCCTGCATTGTGCCCGCTTCCCCATTAATATTCCGGTAATCAGAAATGGAGCTGCCTCCCGCATCAATACTTTCCTGTAAAATAGCCACAATCACATCAAATAATTCATTTTTTCTTTTTAGACTAATCCGCTCCGTAGTCCTTTCGGGATGAATCTTCATCTTATAGATTGCTTCCGTCGCATAAATATTCCCACATCCAGATAGTACATGCCCGTCCATAATGACTTCTTTGATTGGTTTTCGGGCATATTTCGGCATAGCTGCAAACTCAAGGAAATGCTTGCGCGCTCCAGTAGCGAACGGTTCAGGAGCCATTTTCAATAGTGGCGGATGATCTGCTTCACAGCCAAGAAGCCGTAGTTCTCCAAAACGACGAATATCCGAATACACCAGTAGTCCCCCGCCTTCCAGCGTAAAAACAACATGAACATGGTTACGGAACTTCATTTCCGTAATGTCATCAACGCTGTCAACTGTGAACCAAGCCCCTGTCATACCAAGATGACTGACAAGAAGACAGGTGTTACCATCTTTCATTAAATGAAAGTAAATGTATTTACTGCGCCGTGTGACATTTCCAATCGTCATACCAGCCATATCTACTATAAAATCTTCGGTTGTAATTCCTTTTATCACAGCTTCTTTACCTAGTTGTTTTGATTTGATAACCGTATCTGAAACGGTTATGTTCTGGATTTTCCTTCCAATCGCAATTGGTGCGAGTGCACGGACAACCCCTTCTACTTCCGGTAATTCAGGCACTTAATCCCCTCACTTCGTCTCATACCAAGATAATCCGAATGCCCAATCTACTTTCAATGGCACGTCAAGCGCTAGAGCAGATTCCATCACTTCAGGTACGATTTCTTTTAGTTTCTCAATTTCTTCTTGTGGTGCTTCAAAGATCAATTCATCATGTACTTGCAGGAGCATACGTGTCTGCATGCCTTCAACTTCAAGCCTGTTAGCCATTTCAATCATTGCTTTTTTAATAATATCGGCTGCACTTCCTTGAATCGGTGTATTCATAGCAGTCCGTTCCGCAAAACTTCTTAAGTTGAAATTCGAACTTGTGATTTCTGGTAAATAGCGTCTCCGGTTCATAAGCGTCGTCACATAGCCTTTCCTTTTCGCCTCTGCAACAATGTCGCTCATATACTGTTTGACTCCCGGGAAACTGCTGAGATAAGTATCGATGAATTGTGCTGCGTCTTTGCGCGTAATATCCAAGTTTTGCGAAAGTCCGTAATCACTTATACCGTAGACAATTCCAAAGTTGACTGCTTTTGCTGCTCGTCGCATGTCTGACGTCACTGAATCTTCATCAACACCGAAAACATCCATTGCTGTCTTCGTGTGAATATCTGCACCTGCACGGAAAGCCTCAATCAGTTTTTCATCTTGCGACATATGTGCGAGTACCCGCAGTTCGATTTGTGAATAATCCGCGGCAAATAGATACCAGCCCGGTTCAGATGGAACGAACGCTGCACGAATTTTCCTTCCCTCTTCAAGCCGTACAGGAATGTTCTGTAAATTGGGATTGATGGAACTAAGTCGACCTGTTGTCGTGAGTGCTTGCTGGAAACGGGTATGAATCTTGCCATCCTCGTGAATTTCTTTCAATAGTCCTTCGATATACGTCGAATTCAATTTACCGAGTTGGCGATAGTTCAATATATGGCTGATAATTTCATGTTCGCTTTCAAGCTTCTCAAGCACATCCGCCGCAGTTGAATAACCAGTTTTCGTCTTTTTAATCGGAGTAAGTCCGATTTTCTCAAAAAGGATGACGCCAAGCTGTTTAGGCGAATTAATGTTGAATTTTTCTCCTGCAATTTCATAAATAGTTGTCTCAAGTGTCGCCAGTTTAGCAGACAGTTCAGTTCCGATTGTCAGAAGCGTCTCTCGGTCCGTCTTAACACCAGTCGTTTCCATTTTCGCAAGAATCGCCGCAAGCGGTAACTCAAGTTCATGGTATAAATCATATTGATCATTATCTTGTAATTTCTCTTCAATCTCTGCGTGCAATTTCCAAATCGCCAGCGCTTTTCGACCGGCGTGGTCTGCAATTATTTCTTCGGTCGGTATCGCTTTCTTAGCACCTTTTCCATAAATCACTTCATCCTGCTCGACTTCTGTGTAACCAAACTCTCCTGTAATGGAAGCTACATCGGTATAGGTCGTCGATGGGTTGACGATGTACGTCGCTAGCAATAGGTCGAACTGGAAGCCTTCTGCATCTAGACCTTGACGCGCTAGTGATGCACTAGCTGCTTTCGAGTCAGACGAGTATTTCAGCTTGTTCGTATTTTGCAACCAGTTTTTAAATGGTGTCGATTTTTTTGCAACTTCAAGCGGTATAAATAGAATGTTTTTTTCATCCGCTAAACTAATGCCTAAAATCTCTGCGGTCAAATAGTTTTCATCCATCATTTCAACATGAATCGCCATCTCATCTGATAAATCCTTGTCCAAGAGTTCGGCAACAATCCTGACTTCAATTGCTTCTTTTGGTTCCTCAGCTGCTTGAGGAGTAATTTTTTCGAGGAGCGTTTTGAATTTCAACTCCCGGTAAATAGTCGTCACTTGATCCATATCGGGGCCGTCATACGCTAAATCATTAATGTTAACCGTGATCGGTGCATTCACTTCAATTGTCGCAAGATCTTTGCTCATAAACGCTTGTGCTTCATTTTCCGTTAGGTTCTGATTCAACTTTTTAGCAGTAATTTTAGCAAGTGATTTATAAACATTTTCAATCGAACCATATTCGATTAGTAATTTGAGTGCAGTTTTCTCCCCGACTCCAGGAACGCCTGGAATATTATCGGATGCATCTCCCATTAAGCCTTTCATATCAATGATTTGATGGGGCTCAATGCCGTATTTATCCATGACGTGTTCAGGCGTGTATTTCTCAATATCGGTCATTCCTTTTCGGGTGATGAACACCGTTGTATGGTCGCTGGCAAGTTGCGTTAAATCCTTATCCCCTGAAATGACGACGATTTCGGAACCGTCCGCATCTCCGACTTTGCTAAGCGTGCCGATGATATCATCCGCTTCGTACTGATCTAGTTCGTACTGAGGGATATTGTATGCTTCAAGCAACTTACGCAAATAAGGGAATTGCTCCGATAATTCAGGTGGAGTTTTCTGACGCCCACCTTTATATTCTCCATATGTTTTATGCCTAAATGTTGTTTTTCCAGCATCCCATGCCACGAGAATATGCGTCGGTTTTTCATCCTCAAGGATGTTTTGTAGCATCATCGTGAAGCCATATACCGCATTGGTATGGATACCGTTATCATTTGTTAATAAAGGTAATGCAAAAAATGCCCGGTACGCAAGACTGTTTCCGTCAAGTAACACAATTTTCTTTGTCGTCATGTACATTCCACTCCATTCAAAAAAACGTCATCTTCATTCATCTTACCACGGGGGTGGATAGAATTGAAAATGACGCGTTGTTTAGTCTGCTTCTGTAATTCTTTACTTATGAACATGTCTGTTGATTAACCATTTATTCGTATAAAATACTGGTGAGAAGGGCTTCATGACCTTCATTTTCACTGGATCATTTCCGTTACGCTTTCGGCGAACTAATCACGACACATTTAACGAGAGATATGTGTGGTAGAAGTGACTCCGTCACTTCTAGCCACACTTTTTCGGTAATCCTGTTGAGAATAGTTGCCTGTCGCGTACCTACAATGTTCAAGTGAAAAATGCGGTTAAGTTTGAAAGAAATGAATAGATGACTTTCTATAGAGATTGTAGTGCCCGAAGATGCAATTTCGGGCACCCTTTCACGTTGTACGATGTGTTCCTTGCTTACTTTTAGTAAAGTTTATGCATCTAATTATGTGATGTCTACTAGAAAGTGACACTTCTTTTAAATAAAGAAAGGCAAAACCATAGAGTAAGCATCAGCCGCCAAAATTGCATCTTTGGCGGCTTTTATCCAGGTAGATGCCCCTCTATTCTTTCGTCCCAATAAGCTTGAGCACTTCGTGGACTTATCCATTTGGAGCAGGGCGGATGAAGGACCACCATACGATTACCGAAAAAATGTGTAGGGATGCGACAAATTCGCATCCCTACACATCCAGACATCTCGGTAAAAGTATAGAAGTCATTCAATCCAAGCAAACCAAAAGCAATTATACACGTAGCGCCCAGTGTGTGATCCTGGTTACTTTGGTTAATCAACAGACGTGGGATTGCTTAATTACCTTGTCGCAAAGGTAGACAGATACGAATCAATGTACCAACACCGATTGTGCTCTCCACTTCGACTGTACCACTATGGGCTTCCACGAGATGTTTGACAATGGCTAGTCCTAACCCAGTGCCACCCGAGTCACGGCTCCTTGCACGGTCAACACGGTAGAAGCGTTCAAACAGCCGTGCCAGTTCAACTTGTTCGATACCGATTCCTTCATCTTGTACTTCAATAATTACATTTTGCGCTATTCTTTTTACTGAAACAGTGATTTTCGTCTGTTCTTTTGAATAGTTAATCGCATTTGATAAGAGATTCACCATTACTTGAATTAATCGACTTGCATCGCCTTCGATAGCAATTTCATCTGCAATATCCAAGTTGATAGCCATCTTCTTACGCTCCAAACTACCGGAAACGATTTTCAATGCATCATTCATCAGTTCTAACAGCTCAACATGTCCAAACTGAAGTGAAAAGTTTTCTCTTTCCATTGCTGATAATTCGAGCAAGTCATCAATTAATAGATGTAGGCGGTTACTTTCTTTCTGAATGATTTCAAGAAATTCTTTCATTATGACAGGTTCATTCATCGCACCATCTAATAATGTTTCAGTGAACCCTTTAATTGAAGTAATAGGAGTACGAAGTTCGTGGGATACATTTGCAACGAAATCTTTTCTTACTTCTTCTAGCCGGACAAGCTTTGTAATATCATGCATGACAACAACAATTCCGAGCCAATTCCCATGATGGCCGATAACAGGCGCACCATAAACGCCCATGTAGGAATAAAAACCTCCAGAATCAATCCTAACCTGTTTTTCACGTACTTGTTCTGTCATAAAAACATCTTCAATCAAATCTTCAATTTCAATAGGCAAACCGATTGTTTTGAACGTTTTACCTATTGGCTCCTCTTTTGAAAATCCAAATGTCTTTTCGAATACCCCATTTACAAGATTGACTGATCCTTCACGACCAAACATCAGAAGACCGCTTCCCATACTTTCTATAAGTGTTTTCAAGCGTTCTTTTTCCATCATTCGAAGTGTCGACATTTCTTGCAGATTACTCGCTATTTTGTTAATAGAAATCGCAAGTTCATTATCATATTCTGGTTCATCCGTTTTAGTCCTTGCATGGTAATCGCCCTGTGCAATTTGAACGGCCACTTTTGTCACTTCATCGACCGGACGAGCGTATTGCATCATCATCCGCATCGCTATAAAGAGAGAGAGAATAAATGCAATTATCAGCGTGACGATTAAATAGACCCAGTATTGTCGTTGCAGATCAAGTGTGATATCACGCGCGAATAAAGGGAAAAACTGACCCAGGACAATACCGAGGCCAGTTAAAAGAACCGAAAGAAGAATTGCACACGCAATAGTTAATCGGGAATATAAATCTTTCATCAAATTTTCGGCTCCTCAAATTTATAGCCAATTCCCCTTACCGTCTTGATGAAAACAGGTTTCTTCGTGTTTTCTTCAATTTTCTCCCGTAGATGACTGACGTGAACATCGACGATGCGTGTATCGCCAGCAAAGTCATAATTCCAGACTGCACTTAAAAGTTGGTCCCGTGATAGAACACGATTCTTGTTCTGCATGAAATAAACAAGAAGTTCAAATTCCTTTGGTGTGAACTCAAGTTCTACTTTGTCAAGATAAGCTTCATATTGTTCAGCGTGCACAGTTAAAGATCCAGTGGTCAAAATCCCTGTTTCTTCGACACGGCCTGTCCATTCCCCACTACGTCTCAATACAGCCTTAACGCGTGCAACAACCTCTCTAGGACTAAACGGTTTCGTCATATAATCATCCGCGCCAATTTCAAGACCTAGCACCTTGTCGAGCTCGTCCCCTTTTGCCGTCAGCATGATAATCGGAATATCGAGTCCCCGCTGTCTTAACGTTTTGCAGACATCAATCCCATCCATTTTCGGAAGCATTAAGTCAAGTAAAATTAAATCAGGTTTTTCCATTTCTGTTTTCAATACAGCTTCTTCTCCGTCAGCAGCGGTGATTGTTTCGTATTGCGCCTGCTTTAAGTTGTATTCTAATAGTGTTCGAATCGGCTGTTCGTCATCGACAATCAATATTTTCTTTATACTTGAACTCAACTTGCATCAATCCCCCGTCAAAAGTTATCCATTGCTTGTGATGTAAGACGCTCTTCCACTTTTGGCGGAGTGACTGTCACTATTCCAGAAATAACGATATCTTCCTTTTCGTCACACGCTTCTATTGAAATGTCTATTGAGTTTTTTTCTTTATCAACATGAATTACTTCGAGCAAAAAATTGATAGTTGTATAGTGATACACAGCTTTTGGGAATGACAATTGCTGTTTCACGATATGTGAACCAGGTCCAGGTAAATACTTTGAAACGGCGGATGTCACAATCCCTGTCAGCATAATAGTTGGTACGATAGGCAATCCATAAGCCGTCTGTGAAGCGTAATCATGCTGTATATAGAGCGGGTTACTATCATTTGTTAGACCAAGATAGAGTAGGAGATCTTTATCTTCAATTTTCTCTGTCAATTTCAACTTTTCTCCAACAGTGATTTCCTCTATCTTTCTACCTAGACGTCTTTTCTTCCCTAGTATCAACTTATTTCCCCCTTTTAGTGTGATAATACAAGTTTATCAATAATCAGAATAAAAATCGAGTAGCATATGCTACTCGATTTTTATTAAAGATATTAGACAAGAACTTTCATAACAGCTTTAACTGATTCAGCAGAATTAGCCAATGCCGCCATTTCGTCTTCAGTCAATTCAAGTTCGATGATTTTTTCGATACCGCCTGCGCCAAGCACAGTTGGAACACCAATGTAAATACCGTCAAGGCCGTACTCACCCTCAAGATATGCTATCGAAGGAAGTACACGTTTCTGATCTTTTAGAATCGCTTCAGCCATTTCAACAAGTGATGCTGCTGGTGCATAGTAAGCAGAACCATTACCAAGAAGGTTTACGATTTCTGCTCCACCTTTGCGTGTGCGATCTACGATTTCTTCAAGACGCTCAGGAGAGATCAACGTTTCAAGTGGAATACCACCCGCATATGAGTAGCGTACAAGTGGAACCATATCATCGCCATGACCGCCAAGAACGAAACCAGTGACGTCTTTAACAGACAAGTTCAATTCTTGCGCTACAAACGTACGGAAACGTGCAGTGTCAAGTACACCAGATTGTCCGATTACGCGTTCTTTCGGCAATCCTGATTCTTTGTATACTGTGTACGTCATAGCATCGACAGGGTTTGTCAATACAATGATGGTTGTATTCGGAGAATGTTTTACGATTTCACCTGTTACGATTTTCATGACTTTTTGGTTCGTCTGAACAAGGTCATCACGGCTCATACCTGGTTTGCGTGCAATACCAGCTGTGATAATGACGATATCAGAGTCTTTTGTATCCGCGTAATCTGAAGTTCCAATAATACTCGCGTCAAAACCTTGAATAGGTCCAGCTTCCATCATATCAAGAGCTTTCCCTTTTGTCGGATTTTCCATTTGTGGAATATCAACGATCACTACATCACAAAGCTCTTTTTGAGCTAAAAGAAATGCTGTAGTCGCACCTGTGAAACCAGAACCGATAACTGAGACTTTTTTACGTTGCATTGTCATGAGTTGTCTCTCCTTTTATTCATATGTATGAGGGGTTGAGCCCTCATTTAATCTACTATAAACCTTCAGCGGTGAAGAAAACCGAAGTCTTCTCCACCGCTAAAGTAGTAATAATTAAAGGTTTTTGATCAATTCATTTGCGAATTCAGATGCTTTCACTTCAGTTGCACCGTCCATAAGACGAGCAAAGTCGTATGTTACAACTTTAGAAACAATTGTTTTTTCGATTGAAGCAGTGATCATAGCTGCCGCTTCGTTCCATCCAAGGTGCTCAAGCATCAAGACGCCTGAAAGAAGGAGTGAAGAAGGGTTAACTTTGTCAAGTCCTGCATATTTCGGTGCAGTACCATGAGTTGCTTCAAAGATTGCATGCCCAGTAATGTAGTTGATATTTGCTCCAGGAGCAATACCAATTCCACCAACTTGTGCAGCAAGTGCATCAGAAATATAGTCGCCGTTCAAGTTCATTGTTGCAACAACATCGAACTCTTTTGGACGTGTCAAGATTTGTTGCAAGAAGATATCAGCAATTGCATCTTTAACGATGATTTTGCCTGCTGCTTCAGCTTCAGCTTGTGCTTTGTTTGCAGCATCAGTTCCATCAGCATCTTTGATTTGATCATACTGGTTCCATGTGAAGACTTTATCGCCGAATTCTTGTTCAGCTACTTCATAGCCCCAGTTTTTGAATGCGCCTTCTGTAAACTTCATGATATTTCCTTTATGGACAAGCGTCAGTGACTTGCGGCCTTCTTTAATGATATAAGCAAGAGCAGCACGTACAAGACGTTTTGTACCTTCTTCAGAAATAGGTTTGATACCGATACCAGAAGTTTCTGGGAAGCGAATATTTTTAACACCCATTTCGTTTTGTAGGAATTCGATTACTTTTTTCGCTTCAGGTGTACCTTCTTTATATTCAATACCTGCATAGATATCTTCCGTATTTTCGCGGAAAATAACCATATCGCAATCTTCAGGACGTTTAACTGGTGAAGGAACACCTTCAAAGTAACGTACTGGACGTAGGCAAGTGTAAAGATCCAATTCTTGGCGAAGCGCAACGTTCAATGAACGGAAACCGCCACCAATTGGCGTAGTAAGTGGTCCTTTAATAGCGATCAAATACTCATCGATTGTGTCTAGTGTTGCTTGTGGAAGCCATTCGCCAGTTTCGTTGAATGCTTTTTCCCCTGCAAGAACTTCTTTCCACACAAGCTTTTTCTTGCCGTCGTAAGCTTTATCAACAGCTGCTTCAAGTACGCGTGATGCCGAATGCCAAATATCCGGACCAGTACCGTCACCGATAATAAAAGGAATTGTTGCGTGATCAGGAACGTTTAAAACACCATTAGTTACTGTAATTTTTCCACCGTTAGTCATGAATAATTTCCTCCCAAATTCAAAATCAGAGGGCCGGCATATATCTATGCTGCCCCATGTATTTTCGTTCTTATCGTTCTTTAATTGGAACGTATTTTTGCATGCCCGGTCCCGTATAATCTGCACGAGGACGGATCAATCTATTGTTCGCATATTGCTCACGGATATGTGCAATCCATCCCGAAATACGAGATACTGCGAAAATTGGCGTGAATAAATCATGATCGATGTCGAGTGAATGATAGACAGAAGCCGAATAGAAATCGACGTTCGGCGGCAAATTCTTTTCGCCGGTAACAATTTCTTCGATTTTATTGGACATATTGTACCATTTCTCTTCGCCGCGAAGTTCAGTCAAACGCTTAGACATCTCACGAAGATGTTTCGCACGTGGATCACCTTTACGGTAGACACGGTGGCCGAAGCCCATGATTTTTTCTTTGTTATCCAATTTTGCACGGATATATGCTTCTACTTTGTCTTCTGAACCGATTTCCATCAGCATTTTCATTACTTGTTCGTTTGCACCACCGTGAAGTGGTCCTTTAAGTGCACCAATCGCTGCTGTCACACCTGAATACATATCAGAAAGCGTAGCTACACAAACACGTGCTGTGAATGTAGATGCATTTAGCTCATGGTCTGCATGTAGGACAAGTGCTTTGTCGAATGCTTCAATTGCAATTGCTTCAGGCTGTTTTCCTGAAAGCATGTATAGGAAGTTTTCAGCATAGCCAAGTTCAGCTTTTGGAGCAACCGGCTCAAGGCCTTTACGGATACGTGAGAATGAAGTAACGAGTGTAGCGATTTTCGCTTGAAGCTTAATCGCTTTTTCGTAATTTGCTTCATCAGACATATCTTCTGCTTTTTCATCGTATAGTCCAAGTAGAGATACTGCAGTACGCAGTGCAGCCATTGGGTGTACTTCCCCAATAGGATACGTTTTGAAATGATTAAGTACTTCTTGAGGAACAGACATATTCTCTGCAAGCTGTTTTTTCAGCTCTGCAAGCTCGTCCTCTTTTGGCAGACGCTGGTGCCAAAGAAGATAAATAACTTCTTCAAAGCTGGCGTTATCTGCAAGATCATCAATATCATAGCCGACATATGTAAGTGTGTCATCAATAATAGAACTGATTGCTGACTGTGTCGCTACGACTCCTTCCAACCCTTTGGTTGACGTCATATAAATCGCTCCCTCTTTCAGTACAGCTGTCCAATCTACAAAAAGGAGACAGAAGAACAGCTAGTCTGCTAATACTAATTCGCTACTTAAAAACGCTTACAACGACCATTATAATCAATATTGTCATCTTTGTGAATGGATACGCTTGTTTTTGTTTTTAGTTTTATAAAAAGGGGGACGGAAAATGCCAGAAAACCGGAACAAGCAACAAGCATTTCAATCAATTTTCATGAAATGGTTTCCTGCTTTTTTGGCGGGTATTATCCTGTTCACTGTTCCCCCGGCGGCAATCGCTATCATTATCGCCTACTTCACTGCCCCTATCTTATCATCCGTCCGCTCAATGACCAAGCTTCCGCTTACAATTGCAACATTATTCGTTATGACACTTATGCTTTTTTTAATTAGCGCGTTCACTTTCATCGCAATCCATGGGCTTATTGACACCGTTCCAACTGTCGAACGCCATATAGCCCCATTCACACAAAATACCGACATCCCTAGCAAGCTATTCACTTTCCTCGAGGATAAAGTTGTAGAATATGGCCATGCGCTTTTAGAATACACCCTAACAATCATCAGTACCGTTTTTCAACAGTTATTCAGTTTGTTCATTTTCCTCGTTGCTTATTTTTTTGCCTTACGGGAATCCGGAAAAAACCGCTACTGGTTTCTAGTCTATTTCCCTAGCACCATACGCCTGCCAGCAAAAGGTATGTTTACGAAATCCGGTAAACTTATCGGCACTTTCGTATCAGTAGAAGCCCGCTTATTCTTCCTGACATTCTGTATTATCTCAATAGGGTTCTTGCTTTTACGGTTCGAGTCACCCATTGGCAACGCTTTTCTTATCTCGCTGGCAGATAGTCTGCCATTCCTCGGTATCGGCCTGTTCCTACTGCCCATGGCCGCTTTCTTCCTATACACAAACAATTTATATATAGGTATCTCACTTATTTTACTCTATCTATTCACCATGATAACTAGACAAATGGCCGAATCATACATGTGGGCATCCACTTTCCACCTAAAGCCAATTCATGCTTTTTTCATAACGGCTTCTTCCTTCTATTTATTCGGATTACCCGGTATTCTACTGACACCATTCTTACTTTTTACCGCACTGAAAGTCAGACAGCATCCTTTATTTACCGGATAACAATTTGTCCTTTTTTCATTTTATTATAAATCCAATTCTGAATAAATGGTCTGATACTATTTCTTGGTCCTTTGAAAAGGAGTAATAAGCCGACTAAATCGGTAATGAAACCAGGCATGATTAGCAGAAGCCCCCCAAATAGGATACAAACACTATCAATAAGTGCATCTCCAGGTGTCTCCATAGCTGTCATACGCATTTTCAATTCAGTCCAAGCCTTCATACCTTGGCGTTTGGCGAGATATGCCCCTCCTATCCCCGTGATAAAGATAATAGCTATCGTGGGCAATAGACCTAGCGTCTTCCCTGAATAAAGTAGTAAAGCAAGCTCAGCTGCCGGAACAGCAATAAATGTGAGTACTATCCATTTCATGCAAAATTCATCTCCTAAAAAAGGCTGCTTACCGAGCATTTTCGGAAGCAGCCTTATCTTATTTATCCCGAATGGGTAGGGCCAACGAGGAAGAATTGCAGTTCATTCCTCCCTGTTGGTTACTTAGGTTTTGCCACAGGACGTGGCGCACACTTAGCCTAAGTTCTTTAAACAATCAGTGGGGGATGAAGAACCCCCCTCTGATTGAAGATTAACTTTATAGAACGCTCGCGTGTCCATTATAGATAACGCCAGATTCAGCATCCATCGTAATTTCCTTGCCATGTTGGATAAGCTGGGTAGCATTTTCAACTCCGACAATTATCGGTATACCTAAACTGAGTCCGACAATTGCACCATGACTCGTCAATCCGCCTTCTTCCGTAATGAGTCCTGCGCATTTCTCGATGGCAGGCATCATATCACGATCAGATGCGTTCGTTACAAGAATAGCTCCTTCTGTATCATACGCCAATGCTTCAGCTGCATTTTTGGCTACAACAGTTCGACCATAAGCTACATCTTTGCCAATTCCTTGTCCTCGTGCAAGCAAATCACCTATGACATGTATTTTCATCAAGTTCGTCGTTCCCGCTTCACCAACTGGAACACCTGCTGTAATGATAACCACATCACCATGTCCGACATATTGATGTTTAACACTCTCTTCTACAGACTCTTGCAAGATTTCATCAATCGAAGAAGCTTTTTTTCCAACTATCGGGTAGACGCCCCAGATAAGTGATAGTTTTCTTGAACACATTTCAGATGACGTTACCGCAATAACTGGGCAACCTGGACGATATTTGGCAATCATTTTAGCTGTGTGACCACTTTCTGTTGGGGCAAGGACAGCCTTCACTTTCAAGTTGATAGCCGTGTATGCTGCAGCTTGTCCAATCGCTTCAGTCATATTACCATGTTTTTCTCGTCGACGTGTCGACACTACAGAGCGATAATCGATGGCAGCTTCCGTAGTAAGCGCAATTCGATCCATCGTTTGGACTGATTCGACTGGATAAATTCCTGCTGCCGTCTCTCCTGACAGCATAATTGCATCGGTACCGTCAAAAATCGCATTCGCTACATCGCTCGCTTCTGCACGTGTAGGACGCGGGTTACGCTGCATCGAATCAAGCATTTGTGTTGCCGTGATAACCGGTTTACCCGCCTGGTTACACTTCTCAATCAAATTTTTCTGGACAAGTGGTACTTCTTCTGGTGGTATTTCTACACCCAGATCACCACGTGCTACCATAAGACCATCTGAAACATTCAAAATTTCATCGATATTGTCGACGCCTTCTTGGTTTTCTATCTTCGGAATAATTTGCAGGTTCGAGCCGTTGTTGTTCTCAAGAAGGGCACGGATTTCCATAACATCGGAAGCCCGTCTTACGAATGAGGCAGCTATGAAGTCGACACCTTCCCTAATACCAAACAGGATATCTTCTGCATCTTTTTCCGTCATTCCAGGAAGTTGTACTGAAACACCCGGTATGTTAACGCCCTTATTATTGCTTAATGACCCCGAATTAATAATTAGTGTATGAATTAACCCTCGTGCTACGTCTTTACCAGTAACTTCTAATTGGATTAGACCATCGTCTAAAAGAATAACAGAACCCTCGTTTACATCTTCAATAAGTTTATCGTAACTTACTGAAAATACATCATTGTTTCCTTCGACTTGCGTCATGGAAATATCAATTTTTTGTCCTGTTACAAGTTCCAACTTTCCATTCATCATAGAATGCGTCCGAATTTCTGGTCCTTTCGTATCTAATAGAATCCCAACAACTTTGCCTTTTTCACGTGCGACTTTTCTAATGGAATCGATACGGGCTTTATGTTCCGCATGATTACCATGGGAAAAATTCAGCCTCGCTACATTCATACCAGCCTCAATAAGTTGTTCCAATAATTCCGGTGATTCACTTGCAGGGCCAATCGTACATACTATTTTCGTTTTTCTCATCAAATATCGCCTCTTTTAGTTTTTTTAACAACCCAATTAATTGCACCCAGATTTTAAATAGTGCTCGCTCGATTCAGCCGACATTTTGATGCCCTCTGAATTACTGACTTCGTTCGCGTTTGTCTTCCCACGTATAAAGGCAGGGAATTTTTGCTACATAAAGTTAAATAGACAATTCGTTGGACAGCTTGTACATTTCCATATCCAAACCATTTGATTGTTCGAAAACATCTGTCAACTCATAGTCTACCACCACATGATTTCGCATGCCAATCGCAATGCCACCGCGTCCTTCTTTCAAGACTTCTACAGCTTTTGCTCCGTACTGACTTGCAATGACACGATCACGTGCAGAAGGTGAACCTCCTCGCTGAATATGTCCAAGCACTGATATACGTGTTTCGATATCTGCTTCGCGCTTCAATATTTCAGCAAGCTCTGCGGCCGACATAACCCCTTCAGCTACAATAATGATACTATGCTTTTTA
This sequence comes from Sporosarcina sp. FSL K6-1540, assembly GCF_038620285.1. Classification (NCBI taxonomy): domain Bacteria; kingdom Bacillati; phylum Bacillota; class Bacilli; order Caryophanales; family Caryophanaceae; genus Sporosarcina; species Sporosarcina sp. FSL K6-1540. The sequence goes on along the minus strand of NZ_CP152018.1, from coordinate 3,203,816 downwards.
CCTCGTCCCTTACCGCTTTTCAGCCGTTCGATGATCGTAGGCAATTCATACTTCTCTTCCGGTACAAGAATCGTTTCAGCACCGCCAGCCAGTCCCGCCCATAAGGCAAGGTCTCCAGCATCGCGTCCCATAACTTCAATAATGAATGTACGTTCATGAGATGTAGCAGTATCGCGAATCTTATCGATGGCATCTATGACTGTATTCAATGCCGTATCAAAACCGATTGTGAGTTCAGTGCCATTGATATCATTATCTATTGTTGCTGGAACACAGACACATGGTAGACCAAGAGCCGTTAATTCAAGTGCACCTCTGAACGAACCATCACCGCCAATGACGACTAAAGCCTCAATCCCGTTCAACTTCAATTGTTTCAGTGCTTTTTGACGGCCTTCGAGCGTCCGGAATTCAGCGCTGCGGGCTGACCGTAATATGGTCCCGCCCCGTTGAATTATATCACCCACGGAACCCAGTTGTAGAAGTTCGATTTTTCCTTCGATTAATCCTTGATAACCATTGAAAACGCCTGCAACTTCAAGTCCTTCATAAATTGCTTTCCGAACAACTGCACGAACTGCAGCATTCATCCCAGGCGCGTCTCCCCCACTTGTCAACACAGCAATCTTCTTCATTGAAATCACTCCTATGTAGATTTTTATGAACACGAAAAAATGCGGTCACCCGCATCTTTCTTTTATTCAGAAAAAACGCCTATACAGCGAAATTTATCATAACGATGGTCAACTAAGCCTTTACCATCTAGCGTTCCTAATTCATCCAACGAAGTTCGAATTGCATTCCCGATACTAATAGCTTGCGCTTTCGAGTCACGATGCGCACCACCTCGAACTTCTGGAATAATATCATCGATAATACCCATTTCTTTCAAGTGTGGAGCTGTAATCTTCATAGCTTCGGCAGCTTGTTTGGCAAGACTTGAATCTTTCCAAAGAATGGTAGCGGCTCCTTCAGGTGAAATAACAGAGTAAGTTGAGTGCTCAAGCATATGAATATGATTTGCCACCCCAAGTGCCAGCGCTCCGCCACTCCCGCCTTCTCCGATGACGATAGAGATAACTGGAACAGTCAAGCCAGCCATTTCAACAAGATTACGTGCAATCGCTTCGCTTTGTCCCCGCTCTTCAGCCGCCTTGCCAGGAAAAGCACCTTTCGTATCGATGAAGCAAATGATTGGTCTGCCGAATTTCTCAGCCTGTTTCATAAGGCGCAATGCTTTCCTATACCCCTCAGGATGCGGCATTCCGAAATTCCGTTTGACGTTTTCTTTTGTGTCTTTCCCACGCTGATGGCCGATAACTGTTATTGGAACCGATTCAAATGAAGCGATCCCCCCCACAATTGCTGCATCATCACCATAAGCCCGATCCCCGTGCAGTTGCATAAAATCTTCAAACAACATATTGATATAGTCAATTGTAGTTGGACGTTCCGGATGCCTTGCCACTTGAACACGGTCCCACGGTTCCATATTCTCATATATTTCTTCTTCCAAGTTCTTCAAACGAACCTTTAACGTTCCGATTTCATCTGAAAGGTCAACCGAATTGTTCGCTGTGAACTCTTCAAGTTCTACGATTTTCTCGCGCAGCTTGACGATTGGTTCCTCGAATTTCAACGTTTTCCCCATTTCAGTTAGCCCCTTTCACGTGAAGTCGAACAATCTTAGATATAGTTTCTTTCATATCCGTACGATGAACGACTGCATCCAGTTGGCCGTGGTCCAGGAGAAATTCTGCTGTTTGGAAGTCGTCTGGCAATTTTTCTCTAACAGTTTGTTCGATAACTCGTCTACCTGCAAAACCTATGAGAGCTTTTGGCTCCGCGATATTAATATCACCAACCGATGCGAAACTTGCTGACACGCCGCCTGTCGTTGGGTATGTCATGACTGATATATATAACAAACCTTCACTGGCGTGACGCGTAAGTGCGACACTTGTTTTCGCCATTTGCATGAGTGATAACACGCCTTCCTGCATACGTGCCCCACCGCTCGCCGAAAAGATAATCATTGGAATGCCAAGTGCAGTCGCTTTTTCGATTGCGCGGGTAATCTTTTCACCAACAACCGACCCCATCGAGCCCATACGGAAATGTGAATCCATAATAGCTACAGCAATTTCCAGTCCATCGATTTTACCTGTTCCAGTAAGAACTGCCTCATTCAAACCCGTTTTTCTCGAATCTGACTCAACTTTTTCAGTGTAAGCAGGAAAATTAAGTGGATTTTCCGTCTTCAAATGATCGTCAATTGATTTGAATGTCTCTTCATCGAATAGACAAGCTACACGTTCTGCTGCTGTCATCTTCAAATGATGATCACATTTCGGGCAGACTTTCATTAGTTTGATTAGATCTTTTGTTAAAATAATATTTTTACATTCTGGACACTTTGTCATAATTCCTTCTGGTACATCATTTTTAGCGTCAACGGAAGGTATTGTCGTCGTATGCTTTTTTCTATTTTTCATAAATAGATCGCGAATCATTTATTATTGTCCCCTCTTTCACTTTCAACTAGTTCAATCCATTCAGAATAGGCTTCCAACGTGGCAATCACGTTGCCATCACCCAAGTTTAGAAGCAACATTTTCACACTATCGTTTTCATCAACTTTTGTCATTTCACTGAATGGTACTTTACTATATTGTTTTAATAAAAACCAAATTTTAAGCGATAATCGATTTCCCGCTGCAACAATCATCTCACGGACAAGGTCCTCTCGTAAAATTTCCCCATCCTGATCAATTTTTTTCAGCAAGCTCTCCCATACTGGTAATGCCCGTAATGCACTGTCCTTACATATAGCGAGGATTGCCGCCGTTTCGTGAATTCTCCGTGTTTCCTGAACATCGATGACGGAATCGGGCTGTTGCATGATGAAAGCTGCAAGGACTTCAACAAGTTGATGCTTCCTGAAATCGACAAGGAACGTACCTTCACCACGCCGAGTTTCGATAAGCCCGAGCAGTTCCAAACTTCGTAACGCTTCACGAACCGTGGATCTTCCTGCCTGCAGACGTTCTGCCAGTTCACGTTCGGAAGGTAGCTTTCCACCGGTTTCAATGCCCTCTTCTTTAATTATCGATTTAAGTTCACCGACAATATCTAGAAACATTTTCGACGATGGTTTTGGATTTTGCATGCGTGGACCCCTTTGGAAATAGACATGATGATAAGTGGTCTGACCACTCCTGCCTTTAGCATACAGAAAACGATGCTGAACGTAAAGTGAAAGATGGAAATCGAATCAAACCGTAATACACAACACGTACTTTTATGCAACGGTTAAGAGACATGCCTGTTATATCAGCATGCCTCTTAACTGCCTTTCGTTTGTTGAACAAGTATTTGTGGCTTCCCTCTACGACGTTCGACAGTTCCTTCTACATGAATTATCGCCATTTCAGTAAGCTGACTTTCTGAAATCATATACTGTTTCGGGAATAATGTACAAGAAATTTGTCCCGTCTCATCTTGAATCGTAACAAATGCCATAGATTCCCCTTTTTTTGTTCTTATTCGTTTTATCTCAGTAATCAGACCCACCATTTTCACATATGCGCGGTCTGGAATTCCATCAATTGAAGTAATGGTATGGAATCCACCACCTGCCGCTTTTTTCACTTCTGCTGCAGGGTGTTCTGAAAGATAGAAGCCAAGTACTTCTCTTTCATATTCGAGTAGCGTCATGCGGGGCAGTGTGCCACCCGGAGAATATTTTGGGCTCGCCACCGAACGAAGCACTTCACTTAATAAATCATCGCCATCATCAGGGCGGATGAACAATGCATGAGATATCGCCGCGTCAATTGAAGCGATCAAAATAGCCCGTGATTCTCCAAACTCATCGAGTGCCCCTGCTTTTACAAGTGGCCGAATCGCCTTCTCAGTAAATACATCCCCACCGACTGATGCTGCCATATCAAATAATGTCTTCCAATTACCACCAGACTTCCTTGCACGCTTTATAGCATCGTAAAATGTAGGCGTCACACCTTTGATAGCGCCAAGTCCAATCCGAATTGAGCCTTTTTCAACTGTATACATATATTTACTATACTTAATAGATGGCGGTAAAATCTTAACGCCCGCCGCCTCAGATTCACGCATTAACTCCATTGCCTTGTCATTATTTCCAGTCATCGATGAAAGGAGTGCAGCATAAAAATAAGCGGGTTCATTCGCTTTTAAATAAGCAAGCCGGTACGAGATAAGGGAATAGGCAACAGCATGGCTTTTCGGAAATCCGTAGTCCGCAAACTTTACAATAAGATCGTAAATTGCAACAGCGGAATTTTCCGGAAAACCATTTTCAAGAGCTTTTTGCGTGAAATGAGTTCGTTCCTTTTCTAGATTCTCCCGATTTTTCTTACTTACAGCACGCCTTAACAAATCCGCTTCACCCATCGTAAATCCTGCCACGCAGACTGCGATTTCCATGATTTGTTCTTGATAGACGATAACCCCATAGGTTTCTTTCAAAACAGATTCAAGTTGCGGATGAATATACGTTATTTTTTCATTATCATTTTTACGCCTGCTATACGATGGAATATTGTCCATCGGTCCTGGTCTATAAAGTGCATTAATTGCAAAGATATCTTCAAATTTATTCGGTCGAATCAAACGAAGGGCATCTCTCATTCCATCCGATTCAAACTGAAAGATCCCTGTCATATCTCCCGCCCTAAAAAGCTCAAAGGTTTTTTCATCGTTTAGGGGAATCTTTTCAAAATCCAAGCGAATTCCTCTGTCATAAGTAATCATAGATCTGATACGGTCTAATAAAGTTAAATTACGCAGACCTAAGAAGTCCATTTTCAATAAACCTTGTTCTTCAACATCTCCCATCGGCCATTGGGTAAGGTAAATTCCATCCGCACCACTTTGAAGCGGTACCACCTCAACAAGCGGGACAGGCGATAAAATCACACCTGCAGCATGTGTAGATGCGTTACGAGGTAATCCTTCAAGACGAATTGCTGCTTTCAACCAATCATTTCTTAGCGGGTCAATTGCAATCCAATCTTGCAGTGCCTTCGATTCTGCAACTGCCGCTTCAAGCGTAATTCCATGTCTATTAGGAATTTCCTTCGATAAATAAGCCATTTCTTCATTTGAAAAGTCAAACACACGTGCCACATTTCGAGCAACCGATCTGGCAGAAAGCGTGCCAAACGTAATGATTTGCGCAACATTTGTCTTCCCGTATTTCTGTGCAACATAGTCAATTACTTCCGCACGTCGATTATCCGCAAAGTCAATATCAATGTCCGGCATTGTTACCCGGCCCGGATTTAGAAATCGTTCAAAAATGAGCCTATATTTAATCGGATCAACATCTGTGATGCCAAGCGCATAAGCAACGAGCGATCCGGCCGAAGACCCCCGCCCTGGACCCGTCAAGATAGCATTTTCTTTAGCGTAACGCATAAAATCTTCGACAATCAGGAAGTAATCGGCAAAGCCCATTTCACTAATTACACTAATTTCATAACGGAGTCGTTTTTCATATGCCTCATCCACTTTGCCTAGTCGTTTTTGCAAACCCGTCATTCCATTTTGCTCCAACAAACTTGTCGCCGTTTCTCCCGCCGGAACTGGAAACACAGGCATAAGCGATTGACTCGGAGGCAATTCTGCATCACACGCCAAGAGGATACTTGACGTATTTGTAAGCCACTCTGCTCTGTCTGAGAACCATTCAGCAAGCTCAGCTTCTTCTGGTAGATATGCTGCCTTGTGACGGTTTTCAGGCCTAGCAGGGTCATTCAGCTTGAATCCTGTCCGAATTACTTCCGCAACTTCATAAGCGAATGCATCCTCCTTGTCGGTGTACCGACTTTCATAAACCGCAACGATAGGCGTATTGGTTACATCTGCAATTTTCTCAATTAATTCTTCATCAGGATGTCTGACGCCTTCTGTCCTAGCAACACCAATGAATATCGATGACTTGTCGCAATCCTTTATGACGCGCTGGAACACTTCTTCGTTATGTGATAGTGAAGGCCCCCAGGATATATCCGTCAACGGACAAACGATGATACAGCCTTTGCTGTATGCTTTCAACCATTGTAGCGGCAGCGTTTCAGACTCTCTTACGGAAACGGCACTGCTCATCTTCAACAAATTTCGATAACCTTCATCATCTTTTGCGTAAACGTAAAGAAGAGCAACTACCCCTTCTTCAATTTCTAAAAAGATAGATAATCCTATAACCGGACGAATTCCGTATTTTTTCATCACCTTATAAAATGACCGAATACCGTACAACTTCGAGTTAACTATCGCGACGGCTTTAGCCCCTCTCCTTTTCAGAAGCGGGGCTAAATAATCTAGTTTATTAATTCCACGCAGAAGATCGGCGCCAGTTACTACTTGCGGATAGACAAGTGTCAATGCAATCCCTCCGCCTGTTTTTTATACACATAATTGTTTTAACTTCGCGATGACTTCGTCTACTTCTTCCCATGAATGAACAGAAGCACCCGAGGCAAGAGGATGTCCACCGCCACCGTATTGGGCAGCTAAAGTATTGATGACAGGACCTTTTGAGCGTAGTCGAACGCGAATTTGATCCTCTTCTTCTATGAATATGATCCATGCACAAATCCCTTGCACGTCACCTAACGCCCCAACGAGTTGAGATGTATCAGATGCAGTTACGCCAAATTGTTTAAGTGTCGCTTTATCTATTTTAACAAATGCGGCTCCATTTTCATCCATGGTAAAGTTTTGGTACATATATCCTTTTAAATGTAGCAATTCCCGCTTAACTTCGTACATTCCCGCAAATAATTCCGGACGATCAAAATCAAATTTGATAAGCTCGCTAACTGCTTCAAAAGTTGTTGTTGTTGTACTTGGAAACAGAAAACGTCCTGTATCCCCGACAATTCCCGCGAATAGCAACCTAGCCACATCAGTGGTCATTTTCCACCCATAAAACTGTTTGCCTTCTTCATACAACGAGTAGATCATTTCAGATGTCGAGCTTGCAGAGGTGTTAACCCATTTGATATCGCCGTATGGGTCTGCATCAGGATGATGATCAATTTTCATAAGTACAGCACCTTCTGTATAAAACTCGCTGTCAATTCGACCCGTGTTTCCTGTATCAGTGACAATCACAAGAGCTCCTTCATAAAACGACCGCTCGACGTGATCTTGTTGCGCGAGATAGGTAAGTGATTCTTCGTGTTGGCCAACTGCAAACACTTGCTTATTAGGATAGTTTGCTTTTATCAATTCCTTCAGTCCTGATTGTGATCCGTATGCATCAGGATCTGGTCTCACATGACGATGAATAATGATTTTATCGTACTTTTCAATTGTGTCGATGATTTGTCTTTTCATATCCGATTCCCCCAAGCTTCGATATATTCAGTTCGCATTCTGCTCCAAAAGCCGCTACAATGTAAGAAGTTTGTATGTAATGGAGGGCTTTCATGTTAACGATAAATTTCATTTTCGTATTTTTCATCATCGCTTCTGCGGTCTTCTACTTTTACTTTAAGACTCGGCAGTTCCGCACAAGATCACTATTTCCAATTCGCAAGAAAATGTATGCTAGTATGTCTGGCGCCTCGCTCGGCGGTTTGCTGTTGTTTTTCGGATTCAATCAGCTTATGCTTTTTGACGGTATCACAACATATGTTATCGCAGCCTTATTTATCCTATTCGGAGCTTACGTAGGTATTTTTAATTTCAAGGCCTATAAACATTACAGAAGCTTTGTAGATGAAGAAACAAAGTTGAACGACAACTGATGCGCACATGTGCATCAGTTTTTTTGTCTTTATACGTTAAAATAGAGAATTCCATTGAATCCGCTGCGGCTACCCCTTGAAAGGCGCCTCCGCTCAGTTATCAATACTTCAACTTATATGACCAATTTACGACAGGATGCTGCGTCCTTGGACCGCGTTCTTTAATTATCGTTCAAACAATTGATACATAATCATGGCCTTTGCAACTAGGTCCCCTTCGGTTAGTATGTCGAAATCGACTTTTACAAACCTTCTGCTCATATGTAATATCTTTGGAATAACGACAACTATACTTCCAAGTTCAACATTCTTAATGAAGTACAGTGACATATTTTCCGGGACACTTTCCCCGCGTTTCCGCATTTTGATAGCTCTGTTGCCTGCCTCAGTTAAAAGGGTGGTCAAAGCTCCGTATGACAAAGAACCAAACTGATTCGTCATCTGCGGGATAACTGTAAATTCGACAGTATGCGGTTGTTCAGGAATGGATTTCATCTGATTTTTAACAATATCATCAATTGTTTCACCCTGCTGAGGTTGACGCTGAGTCATTTGAAGCGCCTTCAAGACATCTTGACGACTAATAATTCCAGCAAGTAATCCCGCATCCGAAACAACTGGTAACAAATCAATACCTTCCCAAATCATACTATGCCCAGCCGAAGCAACAGATGTTTTTCCCGTAACTGTTATCGGATGACGTGTCATTACTTTTTCAATCAATTCATCATCCATTTTACCAATCGCGTCACGTGAAGTAATTACACCCACAAGTTTCCCCTTTTTCTCTACAACTGGATAACCAGTATGAGATGTCCTATCGTTCACTTCATGAAAATGAGTGACCTGATCTTTTGCTGAAAGTGTAATTGTGTCAGCGAGCGGGGTCAAAATATCTTCCACCAGCAAAATTTCTTTTTCAATTAACTGATCATAGATTGCCCTATTCAACATCGTTGCTACGGTAAATGTGTCGTAACTCGTCGAAATAACCGGTAGTTCCAATTCATCCGCTAACTTCTTCACTTCATCGGATGCGTCAAATCCACCAGTGACTAGCACTGCAGCACCTGCAAGAAGCGCAGTTTCATGCGCTTTCAATCTATTTCCGACAATCAAAAGACTTCCCGCATCGATGTAGCGCATCATGTCGTCTAATTGCATTGCACCTATAACGAATTTCGTCAACGTCTTATGTAATCCCCCACGGCCACCGATTACTAGCCCGTCGACAATGTTAAGTACTTCTGCAAATGTGAGTCGTTCAATATTCTCTTTCTTTTTCTTTTCAATCCGGATTGTTCCTACACGTTCAATCGTATTGACGAGCTTCTGATTTTCCGCCTCTTTGATGGCCCGGTAAGCAGTCCCTTCGCTGACAGACAGCGCCTTCGCTACTTGGCGGACCGAAATTTTCTCACCGACGGCTAACCCCTCGATATAGCGGAGTATCAATTCATGTTTTGTCGCCATGTCTTCACCTTTTCTCTATCATGACCTTAAGGACATTCTACCACAAAAGGCTTAAGAAAAGCGCTAACCGGGCGCCTGGACGCAATAGATAAGCTATTTCAAAAAAATTTTCGCATAGCTCTTTTATAATTCAAAAACTTCTCCCGCTATCATTATTTTCACTTCATGTCCTTCCACTAGCGCTTTGAATGTTTCGGGGTCCTGCTCAATCGGCGGAAATGTATTGAAATGGATTGGTACAGCTAGTCGCGGATTGAGCAACTTAACTGCGCATGCAGCATCTTCAGGGCCCATTGTAAAATTATCACCTATTGGAACAAATGCGACATCGATTGGATGACGCTTACCAATCATCTCCATATCGCTAAAAATTGCCGTATCCCCAGCATGATAAATTGTTTTCTCTTCCACCATTACTAAAATACCTGCTGGCATACCTGTATAAATGATGTCATTGGTCTCTGTTGTGTAAGAAGAACTATGAAATGCTTGCGTATATTTTACTGTACCGAATTCAAATTTACAGGCACCTCCAATATTCATGCCATGTGTTCTTATTCCCTGCCAACCCAAGTAAACGGCAAGTTCATTTGGTGCTATAACTAGTGCATCGCTCGCCTTTGCAATTGCCACCGTATCTCCAACATGATCATTATGTCCATGCGTCAGTAAAATAATATCCGGTTTTTCGTTTCCAACTTCAAGATCTGTAAGCTTATTTCCTGTAATGAACGGGTCAATGAGAATTGTGCAGTTGCCTGTTTTTATTTTCACAATTGAATGACCGTGGTATGAAATTTGCATTGAATAATCTCCTCCATTTTCTTATCTTATTAAACAATTTTCGTTATACAACCTGAAAACCCTCTTTTTTGTTATGATAGAAGTATATTAGAGGAGGTCATTGAATTGAGTAAAGTTAAAGAAATACAACAGTTTTTACAGAAAGAAAACTTGGACGCGGCATTTATCACTACACCAGATAACGTATTTTACGTATCTGGATTCCAGAGTGACCCGCATGAACGTCTTCTTGGCGTAATGGTATTTAAAGATGCAGAACCATTTGTAATTTGTCCCTTGATGGAAGTACCTGACGTAAAAACAGCGGGCTGGTCCTATGACGCTGTTGGTCACGAAGATACAGATGATGCTTGGGATATCGTAATGGAGGCTGTCCGTAAACGTGGAGAACTCCCTGCTTCAATCGCAATTGAGAAATCTCATTTGACAGTGGAGCGTCTTGAGCGGATGAATGAACTGTTTACTGGCGCTAAATTTGTTCGCCTTGACGAACAGCTAAACGGCATGCGTAACATCAAAAGCGAAGATGAACTAAATAATTTACGTAAAGCCGCTGAACTGGCTGATTACGCTATTGAAGTTGGTTGCAGAGAAATCGCTGAAGGAAAAACTGAACTTGAGATTCTTATGGCAATTGAGTTTGAAATGAAGAAAAAAGGAGTTCAGAAAATGTCGTTCGATACGATGGTTCTTTCTGGCCCGAAAACAGCATCTCCACACGGTACACCTGGAGATCGTAAAATCCAAAAAGGCGACTTCATCCTCTTTGACCTAGGCGTCGTTTATAACGGCTACTGTTCAGATATTACACGCACAGTTGCGTTCGGTGAACCAACGGATGCAATGCGTGAAATTTATGAAACGGTAAGAAAAGCGGAGCAGGCTGCTGTTGATTTGGTTCGTCCCGGCGTCAAGGCTATGGAAATTGATAAAGCTGCGCGTGATGTGATTGATCAAGCGGGTTACGGTGAATACTTCACACACCGTATCGGTCACGGACTTGGAATTTCAGTTCACGAGTTCCCATCCATGACTGGTACAAACGAATTTGCCCTTGTGGAAGGTATGGTCTTCACAATTGAGCCAGGTATTTATAATCCAGCAGTTACAGGTGTACGGATTGAAGATGATGTTGTCGTTACAGCTGATGGCGTCGAAGTATTAACCAAGTTCCCTAAAGAATTACAGATTATTCAACCATAATTAGAAAAGGCTGTCCACACTCTAACAAGTGTGGACAGCCTTTTTATATCAGCAGGGACTTCTGCTGAATCAAGTTAAACATTATTGATTCAAAAGTGTTTCAGCGGATACATACTCAACACCTTGAGCATCTGCTACAGCTCTATACGTAACATGCCCTTCCATTGTGTTGATACCTTTTTGAAGAGGAACGTTGTCTAAACAAGCTTGTTTGTAGCCTTTATTCGCAATTTGAAGTGCATAAGGAACTGTAACGTTCGTTAATGCAGTTGTTGAAGTTTGTGGAACTGCACCTGGCATATTCGCTACCGCGTAGTGAACAACACCATGTTTCACATAGGTTGGCTCATCATGAGTCGTTACACGATCCGATGTCGCAAAAATACCACCTTGGTCAATTGCAATGTCTACAAGAACAGATCCAGGTTTCATTGATTTAACCATTTCCTCTGAAACAAGTTTCGGCGCTCTCGCTCCTGGGATTAAGACCGCCCCGATAACAAGGTCTGCATTTTTTACTGATTCAGCAATGTTGAATGGATTTGAAACAAGTGTCTGAATATCATTGCCGAAGATTTCGTCTAATTGACGCAGACGATCGACTGACAAGTCAAGAACAGTTACTTTCGCACCCATACCAACCGCAATACGAGCAGCATTTGTTCCAGCTTGCCCACCACCAATAACAGTTACGTGGCCACGTGAAACGCCCGGTACGCCACTCAATAGAATACCTTTACCACCATTTGTTTGTTGTAAGTATTGTGCACCAATTTGTGTAGCCATGCGGCCTGCAACTTCACTCATAGGAGCTAGAAGAGGCAACGAGTTATTTGGAAGCTGCACTGTTTCGTAAGCGATTCCTACAACTTTATTGTCAAGAAGTGCTTTTGTTAATTCTACTTCAGGGGCAAGGTGCAAGTAAGTGAACAAGATAAGCCCTTCACTGAAATAACCATACTCAGCGGCAACCGGTTCTTTTACTTTCATAACCATATTTACATTCCATGCTTCTTCTGCAGTTGCAACGATTTTAGCGCCTGCTGCAGTATAATCCTCGTCCGTAAAACTTGAACCTAGACCTGCACCTTTTTCAATGATAACTTCATGACCTGCCGACTTTAAGTTAAAAACCCCTGCAGGTGTCATAGCAACACGGTTTTCGTTGTTTTTCACTTCTTTTGGGACACCAATAATCATTGCGATTCCTCCTAAAGATAACATTTAGTTAGTTGACCATTCGAAAATCTTTCATCCAGGCCAATCTATTTTTAATATTATCAGATAGTAAGGATTTATGCTGTATTTTATCAATTCGCAGAATACTCTATTACTCAAAAGTCTTATTATTCGAGAATTTTTTTAACCTTAATTCGAAAATGTGACATTTTTGTCGAAACTAAAACTATTCGTCACTTTATTCTTTATTATTAAAAGGTTTTTCATCCTTTTTATCGAAGTAAGTAAGTATACCTATTTAAAGAATGGAGTGAAATTAAATGACATTAGTATACAAACAAATTCTTGTTGCTGTCGACGGATCAAAGGAATCAGAGTGGGCTTTCAAAAAAGCGGTGGCAATTGCCGATAGAAACGAGGCTACATTAAACTTGATTAACATCATCGACACACGTTCATATGCTGCGGTCGAAGCTTATGATCGGTCGATTGCCGAAAGAGCACAAAAGTTCGCAGAAGAATTGTTAAACGACTATAAATTGGAAGCCGAGAAAGCTGGCTTGCAACGCGTTAATGTCATAGTAGAATATGGGTCACCAAAAACAATGATTTCGAAAGATATTTCTAAAAAACTAAATGCAGACCTTATCATTTGTGGTGCAACTGGCTTGAATGCGGTCGAACGTTTCCTAATCGGTAGTGTATCCGAAAACATCGTCCGTTCTGCAAAATGTGACGTCCTCGTCATTCGTACACCTGAAGCATTATAATACGAAAAGCGCAAGGCGCCTTCTAGACAAAGTGCTAAGTCAAAACTTATATCTTCTTATCTTTTCAAAAAAGAGTTGCCCATTATTTCCCTGGGCAACTCTTTTATTATCTAACACTCAATTGGATGTTTTATAACTTCGCAACACGCATCGTATCACGTGCAATCATTACTTCTTCATTCGTCGGGATTACTAACACCTTAACGGGAGAGTACGGAAAGCTGATATGCACTTCCTTACCCCTGATAGTATTCAAATCCGGATCAACATAGACCCCCATAAATTCAAGACCTTCTAACACTTTCTTACGAATGACATCACTATTTTCACCGATTCCGGCTGTAAAGATAATCGCATCCACTCCGCCCATCCTTGCCGCATACGAACCAATGTATTTATGAATTCGATCTGCGAAGACATCTAGAGCCAGCTGTGCACGTGCATTCCCTTTTGAAGCCTCGATTTCAATGTCACGTAAATCGCTTGAAAACCCTGAAATAGCAAGCATTCCCGATTGTTTATTCAAAACGTCTAGGACTTCTTCGACCGTCTTTCCCGTCTGCTCCATAATATATGGGATGAGTGCCGGATCGATATTTCCTGAACGCGTCCCCATTGTCACCCCCGCAAGAGGGGTAAAACCCATCGACGTATCGAGTGATTTCCCACCTTCAACAGCAGCTATACTTGCACCATTTCCCAAATGGCAGGAAATAAGACGTGTATCTTCAAGTGGACGATTTAATAATTCCGCAGCACGTTCCGTTACATACTTATGGCTTGTACCGTGGAAACCGTATTTTCGGATGCCATATTTTTCATAATACTCGTAGGGTAACGGATAAAGAAAAGAACTTTCCGGCATCGTCTGATGAAACGCCGTATCAAAAACCGCAACAGCAGGCACATTAGGCAATGCTTTACTAAACTCCTTAATGCCAACAATGTTTGCGGGATTATGGAGTGGCGCAAGGTTTGATAGTCCCTCAAGCGTTGCAAGTATCTTATCATTGATGAGTACGGAACCGCTGAAAACTTCGCCACCGTGTACAACACGGTGACCGATCCCATCAATTTCATCGAATGATCGAACGACTCCTTCACTAATCAGCATCTTAAGAAGCATAGCTACAGCTTCGGTATGATTCTGGATATCTTGACCCTTTTCTACCCTGCGTTGTTCGAACTTCATGTTGAAAATCGATTCTGAATGACCTATTCTGTCAATTTGTCCCTTTGCTATTACGTGCTCTTCTGGCATCTGGAGAAGTTGAAACTTCAAGGACGAACTTCCAGCGTTTATCGCTAAAATGTTCCGCATATAAAGCGCTCCTTTTACACATATTTCTTTACCAAGCAATTCTAAACACACAGCTACCGAGTAAGTCTAGATTCCAGCTTTATTCAGTAGCCCAAATATCGATTTTCTGAAGAAACAGGGCCATGGCATGCTTATCTGTCATATTAGGAACTTTAGCAAGAAGAACATCATGTGTCACTTTTGCTTCTGGTAAAGGTTTTTGTAAGATTAATATACTTTTTGCGTGCGCTACAATTTTAAATAACGAATCAGGTAACTGAATAATTGCCCGGATATTCGTTTGTTTTTTCAAATAGGGATGCAATGTAGGCGATTGATCGGACTCAAACAAATTTGCAGGTATGATGAATACACCGTGCCCACCTGGTTTCGTATGCTTCATTGATTGTTCAATGAACAGATGATGTGCATAAGCATGCCCCTCTGCAGGCATCAATTCATAATTGAGTGCATTTTCATCATCAGGATAAAATCCGACAGGTAAATCGCTTATGGTGATGTCGACTGGATCGACAAATAACGGTCGCAATGCATCCTGCACATAGAATGTGACAGGGTGCTCAAGTAATTCCGCAGTAACAGCGGACAATCTCACTAACAAATCATCAATTTCTATTGCTGTCGCAGTGACATCGTTCTCAATTGTGTTCATGACCGTATAGAGAAGATTTCCTGTACCAGCTGCAGGGTCAAGAAGTGTAATACCTTGTTCACCTATCGCCAATTTTCCAGCAATATGTCCAATGAGCAATCCGATTGAATCAGGAGTCATCTGGTGGTTAGGCTGTACATTTTGCTTCATCCCCTTCAGGACTGCAAGCTGGATACCTCTACGGATATCCTCTTTAGTTACTGTTTCTGATACCGCAGGTTGCGATTCTCCTGAAAGCCATTTTTGACAAATATCAATGGTTGCTTCCAGGTAAAGTACTTCTGTAGATTCTGCATATGCATCAATGAATGAAAATATTTTTTCTGTATTAGTTGTCATTTAGTTATCCCTCAACTCACAAAACCCACCCGTTTCCGAGTGGGTTTTCATTAGTATTTTTTAGTTACTTCGTTAATTCTTTTACCGCTAAGATTGCTTGTTCATAGTTAGGATGGTCTGTACCTTCGCCGACATACTCAACATACGTCACTTTATCATCTTTATCGATAACGAAGACAGAACGTGCAAGCAAGCGAAGTTCTTTCATTACGACGCCGTACGCTTCTCCAAATGATAAATCGCGATGATCGGATAATGTCTGTAGATTTGCAATACCTTCAGCAGCACACCATCTCGCTTGTGCAAAAGGAAGATCGGCAGAAATCGTCAATACTTGAACGTCATCCCCAAGTGAAGCAGCCTCTTCGTTAAATTTACGCGTCTGTGTTGAACAGACACCCGTATCAATTGAAGGAATCACACTGATTAACCTGATTTTCCCTTTTGAATCGGCAAGTGTCACCGGACTCAAATCGTTCGCAAGTGCTGTAAAATCTTGCGCAGTATCACCTACTGCAACTTCTTTTCCAAGCAATGTAACAGGGTTGTTCTTGAATGTAACGTTAGCCATTAAGACGCCTCCTCTTCTAAGTCTATCTTACTAAATGATAGTACCGTCTTGCAACTGTTGTCCCTCAATCCGTTTACGGTAATCTACAACCATCTCTTTTTCATAAGAATGCTCATGTTCAACAACAGTATCGGCGAATAAGTCATGCAATGCTTCTTTTCTAGGCATAAATAGGACCAGCAGATAAGGGATGACCAACATTTTGGATATGAATCTTCCGATGACTTCGCGGAATATGACAGACCCCCACGTAAGCTTACCCTCGTCTTTAGCCACTACTCTTATGCCCATGATCATCTTCCCTACTGTTTGCTGTAAATACTTCGTCATAAGCGCAAAGTAAAGTAACATCAAAATAAGGATAGTA
Source organism: Sporosarcina sp. FSL K6-1540 (assembly GCF_038620285.1). NCBI lineage: Bacteria > Bacillati > Bacillota > Bacilli > Caryophanales > Caryophanaceae > Sporosarcina > Sporosarcina sp. FSL K6-1540. Next base: position 3,187,338 of record NZ_CP152018.1, on the reverse strand, counting down.
ACTTTATAGGTGCTGAAGAAGAAGAATGAGGGATTTGTAATCTCCCAACCTGCAACTCGAAAAATCGGTTTAATGATAATCCCGCTTATTGCTGATAAAACAAGAAGATCGATTGTATATGCCCATAGTCGCGTCCAGAAACCCGCATACTTCGCCCGATAATGTTCAGTTTGAATAGTCTCGTAATCTGGAATAGGCGTCGCAGCAGTGGAATTCCCCGTCAGATCCGGTTGTTGTTCGATGTGTTCCGACATTCGCTAGCCCTCCTTATTTTTCACCATACAAATACATCATCCGTGGTGCATTATAATCGTTTAATAACTTACCGATTAGTTCAGACTCAATATTACCGCCAAACATATTTCCTGCTTTCACGCCGAGTATTGAAGTCCAGCTATCAAGGGACGTATACTCAAAGACTGTGGCATCTTGAAGATTATAATCTTCTTTCATGGCAGCAATAACATCACCCGCCTTGCCGAATTCATCTGCAAGCCCAGCTTCGATTGCCTGACGCCCATTCATGATACGGCCATCAGCTACTTTTTTCACTTCAGCCTCTGTCATGCCGCGACCTTCTTCGATAATATCAACAAAGCGTTCGTAGGAATCATTTATCATTTCTTGAAGCATTACGCGTTCTTCATCTTTCATCTCACGAGATCCACTCATAATATCTTTATATGGACCTGTTTTAATCGTGTTAAAATCAATGCCGTATTTCTCAGCAAGTTTCGCATAGTTAACACTTTCCATAATGACACCGATTGAACCTGTAATCGTTTCACGATTAACAAATATCTTATCAGCTGGAGCTGATACATAATAACCGCCTGAAGCAGCCATTCCGCCCATCGAAACATACAGCGGAATCTCTCTTTCTACTTGAATCATACGGAGAGCATCATAAATGTCCGCTGATTCAACGACTCCGCCACCTGGTGAATTCACTTCAAGCACAACGCCTTTTACATTAGTATCTTCAAGAATTTCAGACAACTGATTCATGAAATACTGATGATTATAACCTGCAGATTGGAAAAGGGATGACGTATCCCCTAAGTCCTGAATAACCCCATCAAGAGAAAGAACAGCGATTTTATCCTTACCCGTTCCTTCCTCAATAATCGCTTCCTCATACCCCGAAGATGAAGTTGCCATCATGTCTTCAAAGAATCCGTTGAAATCTCTCGTAAATATGTACGATAGTGAATTTATGCCTATTGACACAAAAACAAGTGCTGCAGCTACGATGATTGCAATCCATCGTTTAATTGTCATTTCAAATTCCTCCTTTTTCATTCCATTAACTTATACGTTCGGACACACCAAAATGTTTCACCACGTGGTAAAATCAGTATAACTTATTCAGAGGGGGCTTTGTGTAATGACAGATCGAATGAATATTTTTATTTACAGTAAACATGATGAAGATTCACTTGATAAAAAATCCAAAGTGGCAGATGCGTTGATTCATGAGGGTTTTACAATGACCGACAACGATAAAGATGCAAATATTATCATCAGCATCGGTAGCGATGGTTCTTTTTTACAAGCGGTTCGAAAAACCGGTTTCCGACAGGATTGTTTATATGCAGGTATTTCTTTAACAGGTAAACCCGGACTTTATTGTGATTTTCATTATAACAATCTTTACGAAATGACGCAGACCATTCGTAAAGAAGGTCTTGAAGTGAGAAAGTATCCACTTATCGAAGTAAAGATTGATGATCACCAACCATTCTATTGCCTAAATGAATTCAGTATTCGCTCGAATATCATTCGGACATTCGTCCTGGATGTCATTATAGATGATAAATTATTCGAAACATTCCTCGGTGATGGTCTAATAATTTCCACACCGACTGGCAGTACTGCTTACAATAAGTCTGTCAATGGAGCGGTCGTTGATCCACTACTTCGGTGTTTCCAAGTGACTGAGCTTGCTTCCGTAAACAATAATAAATACAGAACACTTGGCTCGTCCTTCATAATGAGTGGCGAACGTAAATTCCAACTAAAAGTTCATCAGGATGGCAACGTTTTCCCTTTAGTTGCTGCTGACAATGAAGCGCTGGGGATTCGCCAAGTTGAAAGTGTGGAAATTAGATTAAGCGATAAAACTGTGAAAACTGTGAAACTGAAAAATAACTCCTTCTGGGAGAAAGTGCAGCGAATTTATTTATAAAAGAAAAGCAACACCGCCTGTCGATTACCGTTTTATAGCAATACATATGATTTCAACATTGAAAAGCTCAACTACTTTAGTAAGAACCTTTCAATCTACAATTACGTCTGTTGATTAACCATTTATTTGCATAAAACACTGGTATTAAGGCTTGGAAAAACCCATTTTCACTGGACCATTTCCGGTTCGCTTTCGGCGAACTAATCACGACATATTTACCGTGAGGCATGTGTGGCTAGAAGTGACTCCGTCGCTTCTAGCCACACTTTTTTTGGGTCATCCTGTTGTGAATAGTTGCCTGTCGCGTACCTACAATGTTCAAGTGAAAAATACAGTTGTTTTGAAAGAAAAGAATAGATGACTTTCTATAGGGATTGTAAGTGCCCGAAGATGCAATTTCGGGCACTCTTGCACGTTATATTGCTTACTATTAGCAAAAGAGTATGCATGTAATCATGTGATACCATATAGAAATTGACACTTCTTTACTAGTAAAAAAGAGATAACCCTAAAGAAAGTTTCAGCCGCCAAAATAACATCTTTGGCGGCTATTATCCAGGTCTATGCCCCTCTATTCTTTCGTCCCAAAAAGCTTTAGCACTTCGTGTACTTATGAAATTGGAACGCGATGGAACAATCATGATTTATCTTCGCCCTAAGTATGTACTTACTCCTAATTCTTTCATTTTATGGCATTACCCTATCTCCATAACCTGATTTCTCCATAAAAATTTAAAAAATATGTTTTAAAGTATTTCGGCATTATTAACTCACTTATCCCTAGCTCTATATATGTTGAACAAATGAATACAACGTATGCGCTTTACAAGGGCTTTTGAAAGGCTACTGAAAAAAACAATAATTGGAATGAAATAAAAATCCTACGAATACCGCTTCGACGCTTTGTGGATGCCTCCCGCGATAAGCCAGAAAGAAGACCACTTTCAGTCTTATCGCGCCTGCGCTGGATGGTCTATGTGAGAAAGAGCTTTTCATTATCTACGATGAAATCTGCAAGCCGGGGCACGTCTTTCTTGAATATAAATAGTAGCAAAAAGTAATCACATTATAATCTCAGCATATACATCTCAAAATCATATTTCTCTCTATAATGAACACCCTAGCGCAGGCGCGGCAAAGGGGTCGCCGAAGTCGTAAGACTGGATGCGTAGCGCTAATCCAGGCTTACGGCGAGAGGCATCCCCAAAGCGCCAAGCGTTCTACAATCCACACACCGAATTACAACTCTCTCATTATTGAGCACCATAGCAGATTCAATGAGATTCTTTAATTCAACATATATACTATATTTTTTAATCCTGTTTTATCATATAGATGAGCTCTAAGTTCTAAAAAAGTAAAGGATATGTACGTGAAGATTTATTAAAATTGAATAGGATTTTTAGAAGGGAGTGGAATGGAATGGAAATAACTATTAATTCATTGTCCTTTATACTTTCTTTACTTTGTATTCCTCTGTTTTTAATCGCAATATCGTCTGCAGATTTTTTTAGTTTTACCACAAAAATCATAGGGCTTCATTCATTAGATATTGTCTTAGGCATAACAGTGATAACATTTTTTCTTGGAGTCATCGGGTTAAAGGATGTAAGGGAATGGAAGGCAATGGCAAGAGGTATATTTACTATAATTTTCATGTCAGTTTTTTCAATCGTATTAACTTTCATTATATTCATCGGCAGAATGCTTGGTTAACCTTCTTCAACTAACTGCTTCGTTCGTTGAAGAAGGTTTAATCTCTATTAACAAACCCATTAACCTCTTGAACTGAGCTAGTTGAAAGTCTGTAAATAGTATGAGTGTCTTTTGTATTCATTATTGTTCCATTGTCTTCTGAAATCCAAAGGGAATATGATTCTTCACCAAGGTCGAATCTATACGACGGATTTACCATATTAACAATTCCTAGTTCGCTGGTCGAATCACTCACCGCTTTACTGAATATAGCTATTCCACTTTTTTCTTTTAAATCTAAATACCCCGTTTTTGTTTCTATTTGTTCCTTTTGAAAACTCCCTACTAGTAAAGTTCCTAGTATAATAAATAGCATTGATAACTCTTTCATATTATCCCCCCTTTCTACTAATAGACGTATACTTATCAGATGGGTTTCACAATATGGCTCTACTAGGAAAGAAGGCTGTTAGCGATATCGAGTTATTTTCTTTTCAAATGAAGTTATTGATAAACCTTCCATTACTTTTGTTTCTCCAGTTATTATGAATCCATTTTTTTCATAGAAGGAGATTGCTGGTGCATTTTTAGAACCCGTTGATACGATCAGTTTTTCATTCCCTTCTCCGACGCTTTCAATGAAATCTAATAATCTCTTGGCAATTCCTTTTCTAAAATGTTTTGGGTGCACCATCAACCTATGAATATCTATTAGATTCTCTTCTGCCTTTATAGAAATGACTCCGCTTAACTCTCCATCTAAATAGCATCCATAGAAATTTTCGCCACATTGTTGCAATGTGCTAACCGAATCCCTTAATGGCGGAATGTCATAGAAATCAATCAACTCCGCCTCTACCTTATACGAAGCAATTTGAACGCTCAATACCTCCTTAGCAAGTTTCGGATTTATAATATCTATTTTATTAATCAATATTATCCTCCTTTTTTTTCAGTTAATGTATGAACAGATGAATATATTTAGCCTAGACATCCCCAAAATACCAGAACGGGTTTGATGTAATTCTTTACTTCAACATATAAAGATAGCCTTTTTCAGTAGCCTCCTAATTTAAAGGAGGCTCTTCTTCATTTTCATCACTTCAATTAGTTTAGATACCGTAAAGAGTAACAATGCTGCCCAAATGAAAGCGAATGACAATACCTCAATTTTCCCGAACGTTTCTTTGTACACAACAACTCCGAGAAACAGCATCATCGTTGGGGCTATGTATTGAAGAAATCCAGCCATATATAGCGGAATTCTTTGTACGCCTTTTGCATACATAATAAGTGGTAAAGCCGTTGCTATACCTGTTAGGATAAGTAAAATGTCCGTCTTGATGTCAGAATGTAAGAACACTGCATTGCCTTCCATGAATAGCCACACATAATAGATGACAGCGAACGGAACAATGAAGAACGTTTCAATTGTCAACCCACGAAGTGCATCTAGCTTAATTTGTTTCTTGATAAGACCGTAAACTGCAAACGTTATTGCCAGTGTAAATGCCAACCATGGAAACTTACCGTACGAAATCGTCAAAATTGTGACTCCTGTTGCCGCCAGTAAAAAAGCAACTTGCTGTGCTCTTGACAACTTTTCTTTCAAGAAAAAGATTCCAAGTAGTACCGATATAAGCGGGTTAATATAGTAACCAAGACTTGTTTGGACAATATAGTTATGATTCACTGCCCATATGTAGATAAACCAGTTCGTTGAAACAAGTGCTGAAGCAGCGAACAAAGCCCAAAAGTCTCTTTGCGAGATCCACAAGGTTTTTATATCCGCCTTAAGATGACGTCCATTTTTCAGAAGAAGAACTACTACTAACGTTAGAACAAATGCCCACACGATGCGACTCACTAATATTTCAGCACTTGCGACATGCTCAAGGCTTTTCCAATAAATCGGCATAATCCCCCAAATAAGATACGAACCGATTGCCCAAAGGACACCGCTTTTTTCTGTTTGCATCACGACGCCCCCATATATTTTGATTATCGAAATAATAAACTAAGTATAGCCCCATTAATTCACTACGTAAAGATGAGATTATTTAGAATACTGACAACCTACTCGTAAACACCAAAAACCGCTTAAAAAGTACGGAATAACCCGTGCTTTTTAAGCGGTTTGTTTTCTGGAATGATTTACAGTTGTTCTTTTTTCCTTAATTCAATTCGCATGATTTTTCCTGAAGCAGTTTTCGGCAAAGTATCCAGGAACTCAATTTTACGTGGATATTTATAAGGCGCTGTCAAACTTTTCACGTGATCCTGTAAGTCTTTAATAAGACCCTCTTCATTTTTCCTTTCAGGGTCACGTAGCACCACGAATGCTTTGACGATATTCCCCCTGACTTCATCCGGACTCGCAACGACTGCGCATTCACGGACTGCGGGATGCTTCGTCAATGCATCCTCTACTTCAAATGGTCCAATTGTGTAGCCGGAACTAATAATAATGTCATCCCCGCGACCTTCAAACCAGAAATAACCATCCTCATCCATTTTTGCACGATCACCCGTTACGTAATAATCACCTCGGAACTGCATTGTTGTCCGTTCCGGATCTTTTAAATACTCTTTGAATAACGCAGGTGTCGATACGTGTACCGCAATATCCCCAACTTCCCCAACAACCGCTGGATTTCCTTCGTCATTGATAATGTCGACCTTATTGCCAGGCGTCGGTTTTCCCATAGAACCCTTCCGCGCCTCCATACCTAGCATCGTCCCGACGAGTAATGTGTTTTCCGTCTGCCCATAGCCATCTCTTACTGAAAGCGAAAAAGTCTTATCAAATATATCAATTACTTCACGGTTAAGCGGTTCTCCAGCCGAAACCGCACTACGAATAGAAGAAAGGTCAAAATCCCCAAGGTTTTCGGCCTTCGCCATAAACCTGTATTCCGTTGGCGTACAACATAATACATTCACTTGATATTTACCAATCAACTCTAAATAAGTCGTCACATCAAACTTCCCGTCATATACAAGTCCCGTTGCGCCGCTACCAATTACGGATAAGAAAGGTGTCCAAATCCACTTTTGCCATCCTGGTGCAGCAGTAGCCCAGACTACGTCACCTTCATTGATACCCAACCAGCTTGCTCCTGTTGTCCGTAAGTGCGCATACCCCCAAGCGTGTGTATGTACGACACCTTTTGGTTTCCCCGTCGTGCCTGATGTGTAAGATAGAAATGCCATGTCCGAACTTTTCGTTTGTGGTGCTGTAAACGCCGTTGATGCAGTTTCCATTAGATCGGTTAATGAAAGTTGATCTTTCTTAGCCTGTCCAACAACGAATACCTTGACATCCCCTATGTTTTTTACTTCGCTAAATTGATCAGTAAACGCATCGAACGCAACGATTGCTTTAGCATCACTATGTGCCAATCGATATTCAATATCGGAAGACCGTAACATTTCTGAACTCGGGATTACGACAAGTCCCGCTTTAAGGGCGCCGATATACGTCACATATGCTTCGATTAGCCTTGGAACCATGACAAGAACGACATCACCCTTTTCAAGTCCGTTCGATTTGAAGACATTGGCTGCCTTATTCGCTAAAGTGATTAATTCATCATATGTAATTTCCTTCTTGTTTCCTTCTGCATTAACATAAATTAGCGCTTTTTTTCCTGTACCTGTTGCATACTTTTCAAATTCACTGACAAGGTTATATTGTTCTGGCGCAATCAGTTGTTCACGATTCATGCAAATTCCCCCTTAGATGTATCATCTAAGTATACAAATAAAGTACCGATAATTCAAAACTAATTTACTTTTCTAAATAAACCTAAGAGTAATTCATTCTTTACTAGCTAATACTTGTAAAAATTATGAAAAGCTGTTCCGGAATAATTCCGGAACAGCTTTTCATTAAACAATTATTCTTAGTGACCCTTCATCTGTTCTTGAGCCTGTCGCACTAAGCGCTTTGTAATTTCTCCGCCGACGGATCCGTTGGCACGCGCTGATGCATCTGGTCCCATTTGTACGCCAAATTCTGTTGCGATCTCATTTTTCATTTGATCCAATGCTTGTCGTACGCCTGGAACTAATAGCTGATTCGAGTTGTTGCTGCTGTTGTTGTTCGCCATGATTGCCACCTCCTTGTATAATTAGAATGTGCTAGATGCAGAAATTCATGCAAAATTATAGGTGGTAAAGTTTGTAAATCACTTTGAATTGATTAAGCAACTGTACTTTTGATAACACTGTATAAGCGAAAGCTGTTTTAGATAATACCTAAACCAGCCTCACAGTTAAAGAGTTATTTTTGGTACCCGCTCATTTGTTGTTGCGCTTGACGCACTAGTCGTTTTGTAATTTCTCCACCGACCGAACCATTAGCACGTGATGATGCATCTGGTCCCATTTGTACACCAAATTCTGCTGCAATTTCATTTTTCATTTGATCCAGTGCTTGTCTTACGCCTGGAACTACTAACTGATTTGAATTACCACTGTTGTTGTTTGGCATGTTTGTCACCTCCTGTGCACATAGAATGTGCCGTTTATAAAACTTTATGCATTTATTTGTTATGGTAATGTCCACCAATTACATAAAATAGTTTAAACATCTGCATTTTTGCTTACACTATATTAGCGAAAAGTTGTTCCGAAACATCTTTTCATTGAATAAATCTTTATTTATTGCCATTCATTTGTTGTTGCGCCTGACGCACTAATCGCTTAGTAATTTCTCCGCCGACGGATCCGTTGGCACGCGATGATGCGTCTGGCCCCATTTGTACGCCAAATTCTGCTGCAATTTCATTTTTCATTTGATCAAGTGCTTGTCTTACGCCTGGAACTACTAGCTGATTCGAGTTGCCGCTGTTGTTGTTCGCCATGTTTATCACCTCCTTGTGCAGTTAGAATGCACAAGTTAATAAAATTCATGCGCGAATAATAAGTGGTAAATAACGCCAAATAATTAAGATTAGTTTAAGCAACCATTCTTTTGCTTACACTATATAAGCCAAAAAGCTGCATCAGACAATGTCCGATGCAGCTTTTATATAGGTTGAAATAAAGAATTTCATTGAATTCGCTCAGGCGCTAGACGATGCCTTCGTACAGTTTATACAGATACTTATTTGTTCAACATATCGTTCTTCAATTTGATTGAGTTCCCATTATCCCTAATTCACTTAAATTGATGCCTTTAACTTTGGTACTAACTTCTATGTGCGTATAGAATGCATCGCAAACGGAATTTCATACAGTGGATGTAAACAGTAATTTATTCTAACATTAAAGAAGGTCTTCGAAGTCGTCCTTTTGTTGAAGTGGTAGTTCAACGATTAGTCGTTTTTCAATCGCTTCTTCAATCATTGGCTCGAAATCAGTAAAGCTTTCATAATAAGCTACTTTTTCAAGCTTTGGTTTTGTTTTCGGGTTTGAAGGCGAGAAGATTGTGCAGCAATCTTCATAGGGTCTAATTGAAATGTCGTATGTGCCAATCTTTTGGGCAATATCTATAATATCCAGTTTGTCCGTTGCAATGAGCGGGCGCAAAATAGGGGAAGAGGTCACAGCGTTAATAGCCGTTAAGCTTTCGAGCGTTTGACTAGCAACTTGTCCAAGGCTTTCCCCTGTTACAATTGCGAGCGCACCTTCTTCTTCACGCACTTTATCAGCAATTTGAAGCATTAATCTCCGCGTTGTCGTCATTGAAACATTATCAGGTACTTGACTGACAATCGCTTGTTGGATTTCAGTGAATGGTATTATATGAAGCCTAACTGCTGCTCCGAATGAACTTAACTTCTCTGCAAGGTCCATCACTTTCTTTTTAGCCAAATCACTTGTGAATGGCGGACTGGCAAAGTGAATTGCATCAATCGACACACCGCGCTTCATCATAAGATAGCCTGCAACTGGGCTATCGATACCACCTGAAAGCATTAGAATTGAATGTCCATTTGAACCTACCGGCATACCGCCTGCACCTTCATATACTTTAGCTGTTAAGAAAGCTCCTTCTATTCTAATATCAATGAGTAGCACGATATCAGGTTTTTTCATTTGCACAATGAGGTCTGGGAAGCTACGTAACACATGTGACCCAATTTCTAGCTGCAACTCGTTTGTCACAAGCGGAAACCTTTTGTCTGTACGTCTCACTTCAACTTTAAACGTTTTTCCAGCTGTTTCGTTTGCCCCAATGATTTCTAAGGCTTTTTCTTTAATCGCTTCAAGCGTCGCTTCACATTTTGCAACTGGACTGAAAGATTGAATGCCGAAAATATGTGGCAAACGAGCTATCGCTTCTTCCATATCGCTTTTGTCTTCCGCAAAAAGAAACATGCGATCACGTTCAGGTTTAATGATTACCGTTTTCAAATCACTCAAAGCATCTTTAATATTGTTTCTTAATTTCTTGACGAATACATTCCTGTTTCGTCCCTTTAATGATATCTCTCCATAGCGTATCAATAGTTCGTTCCATTCCATTACTTATTTCCCCTTCCAAGCAGTTCCATGAACCGTGCAAATACTTGCTCGAATTCCACTACATGCTGTTCTATATTATTTTTTCCAAAGCTGATACGGATTACTCCGTTTTTAAATTTCCCATTAACACCTATAGCTTCTATTACATGCCCCGCAGTGCCACTTTTCGATGAACAAGCGCTAGATGTAGAAATTGTAATACCGTTTTCTTGAAAGAAATTAACTGCAACTTCCCCTTTTACTTTATAAAAAGCGACAGCTAAAATATGCGGTGCTGCCTTATCAGGGGCAAGTACACGAACGTTCTCAAATTGCCCGATAAAGCCTATAAGCCGATTTCTCCATTGCCTGAAATCCTTCTGCTCGATGTCTATCGCACTCATCCGTATCGCCTTTGCCATCGTCACTGCATTCGCTACGGATACGGTACCGTTGCGAATACCAATTTCCTGGCCGCCGCCATAACTAATTGCTTCTGGTGCCATTCCTTTTCTTAATGCTAGTATGCCCGAACCTTTCAAGCCATTAATTTTATGGGCTGAAATCGTTATTGCGTCCGGACCATCTCCAGTTAACGAAACGGGTAGTTTTCCGAAACTTTGAACAGCATCCGAATGAAATAGTGCCCTTGTATTTTCTTTAATGAGGCGTGCACATTCAGCAATTGGCTGTATTGTACCGATTTCATTATTGACATGCATAATACTGACAAGTATTGTATCTTTCCGAAGTTTACTTTTCAACTCTTCAACAGAGATCATTCCTTGCTCATCAACTGACAAATAATCCACTTCAAACCCTTGCGTCTCTAAATATCCCATTGAATGAAGAACAGATGGATGTTCAATTTTTGTTGTGATGAGATGGTTGCCTCTAGCACGCAAAGCACGTGCAAAACCGATTACCGCTAAATTATTGGCTTCAGTACCACCCGATGTGAATAAAAGCTCTCCATCATGTGCACCAAGAATCGATAAGATCTGTTCTCTCGATCGTTCAAGAAGCGCCTCGGCTTCCTTTCCAGCAAGATGTATTGAAGCGGGATTCGCAAAAAAGCGCTTGTTCACTTCTATGAAAGATGTAAGCACACCCTCATCAGGAGCTGTTGTAGCGCTATTATCAAAATAAATCATGTGAATCTTCCTTTCATTTTACATTAAATACGCATTTCAGCATTGATCCCACCACTTATAGAAGTGGGTACTACTTTAGCTAACGCTTCGCTTTCGGTACAAAAAAATTACTGAATCAAGTTCAATGCGTGACAAAGCCACCTGCATTATATGCCGGTGGCTATTTGTAGTCTACTTTTTAACTCAGACATGTTCTTTCACAAGTTCTTCAATTCGTTTCATAGCACCCGGTTCCATTTCTTCAACCGCTGTCGCTGCTTCTTCCAATGCTTTTGCATAACGGAATTGTCTGAATGACTCTTCAGCATCTAACAGGCGGGCGTGAACTTCCGGATTGGATGCACGGTATCTGTTTCCATATTGGATGATCCACTCAATCAGTAATACATTCTCAAGCATCTCTTCAACTTTTATAGATACATCATTTATAGCTTTCCCTGCGTTCTCCAAATAAGAATCGACGAGACTCATATTAAGCGGTACTTCCTGTAAACTTTGTGTCACAATATAAATTTGTTCATCTGCTTCTTCAAGACGTGCTTCCATATCATCCGGTATACCTGGGATATTCCCCTTATGTAGCATACGTTCTGAATTTTGTAATTTACGCGACAGTTCATCCAGTTTAGTTCGAACATTATTTTCATCAATCCGCAAGTTTTTCATACGATTTGTGAAACTTTCCTGTTCAACAGCAATTTGCTCTAGTTCTTCAAAAATGGATTGCAACTCTTCCTGTAATCCCGAATAAGCAGATAATTGTTCCTCAAGCCTATAAATAAGCACACCAAATCGTTTGTCGAGAGAACCTAACTTTTTGAGAGCCAGCTGTGGAATCTGTGCTTCTTTTTCATCCATTCGATAACTTTGCTGAACAAAAGCCGCCTCGTCTGAAGTTTCTCTTGTCAATATCGTTATTGCGTGAAGCCTCTCAGCAATTTGATTATAGTACTCATCTACATAATGCTTTGCATTCACTTCATTTTCAAGCGCATCGTAAAATGAATCAATGCGATCATTTATTTCACTTGTACACTGTTGAACAGATTCAATTTGAAGATCAGCCATTTTTAACAATAGTTCTTCAAGTTCAATCTCAATTGTTCTAAGTTGTTTTGTCAGTTCTAGGTGTTGCAAATAATAGGACTGTTCTTCCATCTCTCTCGTTCCATTTCGTAGTTCACGAATCGATGCTGGAATTTTGCTTTGTATTTCAGAAAGCAACGATGGGATCTCGTGGATTAACGTAAAAACATGATCTCCCTTTGCTGATAATGCCATGACAATTTCCCGTGCCAACAAATAATTGCCATTCGCTGTCAACTCGTCATATTCTGCGAATTTCGGGTTAAATGATTCCAGTTCCTTTTCAAGTGGATTCGCTGTCATCCCAAACGAATGTTGATGAGCGAGTACCGCTTTGCGAGCGGCACGATGCTGCTCTTTTAATTTTTCCATCTCAATGCGATTTTTTTCTTCACTGCCAACGAGTTCGTTTAGCTCTTGCAAAATATTATTCATTTTTTTATCGCAAAATCGAACTTTTTCTTGAATTTCTTTCTCTAATCCTGTTGCTTTTCTAAAACGGAAACGATCTACTACATCCTCTACATCAAATAATAATGTATCGATTTTTGGCATATGTACGTCCATCAATTCTGTCCATTCGCTACGCCACCGTTCGAATTTCTCTTCGGTTTCGCCTGTCATGTTCAGTTGTTTCACTTTTGTCATCTCTTCTAAGATAGGTTTGTGTTGAATTTGTAGCTTCTCCTGCTCCAACCGACCAATTTCCTGGATATGTTTACGCCTGAATAAGAAGGCGATTGTCGTTAATATAATAACTACTAGTATGGCAATGATGATGATTTTCATCGTGGTCCCCCTGTCCAAGTCACTGTACCATGATATTATCCTATATAGTACCACGTTTAAACCCTTTTGGTTGCGAATATGAATGATTTATAGGGAAAAACCTGTTTTCCACCCTAATAATCGACAAAATTTGTTTATAAACGTCTTAATATGTATACTTATTTAAACAAAATATACTTAACAAGGGGTGTTCTATTTGTTTCAAGAAATTGACTATGCCACTGATTTAAAAGTGAAATATGAACAACTTTCAAGTCAATTGGACGCATTGTTGACGGGTGAGAGAAATATGTACGCAAACTTGAGCAACGCTTCTGCTTTACTCAATCAATTTTTCGACCGCATCAATTGGGTCGGTTTTTACTTAATGGATGACGGAGAACTGGTGCTTGGTCCTTTCCAAGGTCTTCCCGCGTGCATTCGTATTCCCCTTGGAAGAGGCGTCTGCGGAACAGCTGCTGAAACAAAAAAATCCATTATCGTATCGGACGTCAATGCTTTCCCAGGACATATTGCATGCGATGCAGCTTCCCAGTCTGAAGTTGTCATTCCTATTTTAAAAGATGGTGTCTTACTTGGTGTCCTTGACATCGACAGCCCCGAGTTGAATCGCTTCACAAAAGAAGATCAGGCTGGACTGGAACATCTTGTCGAGGTACTAGTCAAACATCTTTGAACAACAAGCTGCCCTGGCCACCAAACAATCGGTGCCAAGGCAGTTTTTTCATTGCTCAACAATCATGAAATCCTGCTCTGTTGTTAATTATAGCAGAGAGGTTCCTGTCCTATTTGTTCAAAGATAAAAAAGTATAAGTTTTTTCGCTTAAAATAGTATCTAGTTTCCCGGCGCCTTGCGATTTTCTTATTTTAAGCCCGCTCGGTAATCGCTGTCTCCATGATTGCGAATGCCGCCTTGAAGTCAGCTATGAGATCCTCGGCATGTTCAAGACCGACTGAAAGCCTTAGTAAAGAATCAGTGATACCCATCTGTAGTCGCTCCGCCTCAGGAATAACAGAATGTGTCATCGTCGCAGGATGCTGGATAAGCGTTTCTGCGTCTCCTAGGCTGACTGCAATCTTAATGAGAGAAAGGCTATCCATGAATAGCTGAGCACCTTCTTTACCACCTTTAACTGTAAATGAAATCAGGCCGCCTCCTGCTCTCATTTGACGTTTCGCTATTTCATATTGTGGATTGTCTTTATCGAACGGATAATAGATTTCTTCAACAAGCTTCTGACCTTTTAAATAAGCTATCACTTTTTCCGCATTCGAAGTATGGCGCTCCATGCGAACCGATAGCGTTTTCAATCCGCGGATTAAAAGCCAAGCATCGAATGGCGATATGATGCCTCCGAAATCTTTCTGCACAGACATACGAATTGACTCCATCTCTTCTTTGTCAGCTCCGACAAGAAGCCCAGCTATGACATCTCCGTGACCGTTAATATACTTTGTTGCGCTATGCAAAACGAAGTCCGCACCGATATCGAGCGGATTCTGCAAATAGGGCGACGAAAAAGTATTGTCAACTACAACTCGAAGTCCATGACGTTTAGCTACATTCACGACCGCGTGAATATCGACAAGTTCCATTGTTGGATTGATAGGCGTTTCAATATATATACAGACCGTTTCCGGTTTAATAGCCCGTTCAATCTCCTCTTCTGTCTTCATCTGAATAAGGTCATGCGTGATATTGTATTTCTCATTCAGCATACCAAGAAGTCCAAATGTGCAGCCATAAATTCCACGTGAACACAGAATATGATCACCCGATTTCGTCAAGTGGACGAGAATCGTACTGACTGCTGCCATCCCCGAACCAAACGCAAGTGCACCTTTTCCGTTCTCAAGAGCTGTCATACGCTCTTCTAACACGCGGACAGTCGGATTACCAAGCCTGGAGTAAATGTTCCCTCCCTCTACACCTGAAAAGCGATTCTCCCCTTGCAATGCTGTTTCAAACGAGAAGGTCGATGTTTGGTAAAGTGGTACCGCTAAACTCCCCTGATGTTCCCTATCATCATATCCTTCATGAATGACAATCGTATCTTTGTGAAGGTTTTTTTTGTCCATTTCCATTGCCCTCCTTATGTTTAAAAGAATATTCTAACTCTACATCTATTAGTTTACTCTTTAATCACAGTTAGGAAAAGGTATAACTGGTTTCTTCATGGATTACTACTTGGTTTTTACCGTTATTTTTCGCTATATACAGTGCTTTGTCAGTGTGTTGAAACAGCTCTTTATAAGTCGACTGTCTTTTAGACGTCCAGTTATGCATCCCTATCGATACCGTAATTGAGGGTTCAGTGGCAGCAGGAATAAGTTTAACCAGTCGTTCCGCAAATAATGCCCCTTCTTGAAATTCTGTCAACGGCAAAAAGATAGCGATTTCCTCTCCACCCCATCTTCCCGCAACCCCTCTACCGGATACCTCTGCAAGTATGATGGTAGCGATCTGCTTCAGCACATCATCACCAGTTACATGACCATATGTGTCGTTTATCTTCTTGAAGTCATCGACATCTACGAGAACAAACACACCCATTTCATCATCAACAATCGACTTTTCAATAATCTTATCTACGTAACTTCTTGTATAGAGTTTGGTTAAGTGATCTTTATCAACAAGTTCCTGTAACTGGTCGCGTAATACCGAGTTCGCAAGTGCAAGCGAAGAGTGTCCAATAAGTGATTGCATGAGTTTGAAGCTGTCGAATGAAAAGAAGTATTGATCCATATGCAGTAGTACAACGAAACCCGTAAGTACCTCTTGATTCACAATCGGAATCGCTATGATTGACTCGTAACCAATAGTTTCGTTCATGGTTCGGCTAAAATTCGCATCAAATAAAGCTTCTTTGCCACTCCTCAAGTATTTCGATGAGAATTCAATATAATTCTTGCCTGATTCCGTACGAAAAAAATCTGAACTTAATTGAGAGAGGTCATAACCATCTTGTTCATTGTTAAAAACAAATGCAATTTCTGCTGGCCGAAACGCTTTCAGCAATTGCTGTTTCAAAAATGCTGTCATTTCTCCAAAATGCATATTGCTATTCAATTTTTTCGACGTTTCATTGACAAGTTGTAAATCTTCGATAACACGGTGGGATTGATCATGTAGAATCGCTTTTTCCAGTGCACTTCCTGCTGTATTTACTACCATACTGATAAACTTTTTCTGTGTCGATGAAAAAACGAGGTCAATTGGTGCTTTAATTTGCAACACACCATAGATACCTTGTCTTCCTCTAATTGGTGCATTAATCAGCCTGCATGACAATTCAGGCATTACTTCCTTTGTCGTTTCACCCGATACAAACGCATTCATCGCAGACGGTCTTTCGTTCATGTAATCAATTAACTTATAGTTATGCGTCACCCCTTTTTGATCATGTGATAAAAGAAGTCCCACTTCAGATGACGGGAAATTTTTAGATATCGCAGAGACTACGCCATCTAAAATCACATTACTTTGCATTGTTGAATTGAATAATTCGGTGACTCCGAACAAACGCTTGGAGCTTTTTTCCTCTTTTATAAGAAAAACCATTTTCTTTACTATCTCAATGAGGTCGCTTACCGCCTTTTCAAGTTCATGTAAAAATGGCGATGTAGCAAATGCGTTCCATTCATTAGTAGATTTCAGAACCAGCAATCCGAGTGGTTCAGATTTCAAATTCCGGAACAGAAGAAAGTCATCGGCATAGCTAAAACCTGTCTCTCTAACTCGCGAGATTAAAGAATCATGGCTAAACGCTTTTCCGGTTTTAAGTGCATCAAATACCAAGGCTTGTTCTCTCTTAGAAACGGACTTATGACCTTTAAGTGCCACAAAACTATTATTCGCATATATGAAAAAATCCGCTTCTGCAATATTAAAATGGTGATTTAGTTTTGGTTTCAACGCCTTAAACCATTGTTCATACGATTGCAAAGCAGTATCTTTGGTCCATAAATCCATCAAATCGCTTTTAATTTTCAACATCGTCAATTGATGATCCGTCACATAATCACCCCAATCCTAATCTGTATATAGAATTCAAATAAGTCTTACTATCATTGTAATGCATTGGTACTATAGTTACCATTACTTTACATAGACCATTTGGCTTATTTTAGTTTACAAGTATGACGCTTGACTCTTACTTCTATAGTTGTTATGATGGAACTTGTGTAAAATAGTTGCAGCAGTTGTGTGTTTCAGATTGTCCAGTCTATTCCTTTTACAAGGTGCATCGAGTAACTTCCTGGCTGCGGAGGCGAGGGTGCAAGATGATAGAATGGCATTTGGATTGAACACATCTGGTTCTTATTTTACAACAAAATAAAACCAACAATAGAGGAGGAGTCTTTCATGGCTCGTTATACAGGTCCATCATGGAAACTTTCCCGTCGTCTTGGGATTTCACTTACAGGCACAGGAAAAGAAATCGAAAAACGCCCTTACGGTCCAGGACAACACGGTCCTAACCAACGCATAAAACTTTCTGAGTACGGAAAGCAATTACAAGAAAAACAAAAACTTCGTTTTATGTTTGGCGTAAACGAACGTCAATTCAAAACGATGTTCATCAAAGCAGGTAAAATGCCTGGTAAACACGGTGTTAACTTCATGATTCTTCTTGAGACTCGTCTTGATAACATTGTATACCGCATGGGTCTTGCACGCACACGTCGTGCATCACGCCAACTTGTAAACCACGGCCATATCATGGTTGATGGTAAACGCGTTGATATCCCTTCTTTCAGCGTTAAACCTGGTCAAGAAATTTCTTTCCGTGAGAAATCTCAAAACCTTGATACTGTAAATGAATCGCTTGAAGTGAACAGCTATGTTCCTGAATACGTAACATTCAACAAAGACACTAAAGTCGGTCAATTCGTCCGCATGCCTGAGCGCAGCGAACTTGCAGCAGAAATTAACGAATCACTTATCGTTGAATTCTACTCTCGTTAATAGCATCTTTGGAAAAGAGCCCTTCACAGGGCTCTTTTTTTTCGTGATATACTGTACATACTACGACTTATGAGGTGATTATATGAAACTTGTATCGATTTGTCCGAGTAATACGGAACTACTTGCCTACCTTGGCCTCATTGATCAACTCGTTGCAGTTGATGATTTTTCTGATTGGCCTAGCGGAATCAATTCTTTACCCAAATTAGGGCCTGACTTGTCGATTGATATGGACAAATTGGAATTGTATGAACCTGACTTAGTGCTTGCATCGCTCAGTGTTCCCGGAATGGAAAAAAACATCGCAGAACTCGAGAAGCGAATGATTCCACACGTAGTATTAGATCCACAAAGCCTGGATGATATCGCAGAAGATCTGTTAACTGTCGGAAAAGCATGTGGAATTGAAGAACACGCACTTCAAATTAAAGAAGAGTATTTATTATTTATTCAAGACATGAAAAAACGTGCCGAAACTGTCGAAGTTACCCCTTCTTTATACTGGGAGTGGTGGCCAAAGCCTGTATTTACACCTGGAAAAATTAATTGGCTGACTGAAATAAGCACTATTTCCGGAGCTTTGAATGAATTTCGCGACGTCGAATTTGCCAGTGTTCAGACTGACTGGGAGGATGTACTAAATAGAGCACCTGATTACATCCTTCTAGCTTGGGTCGGAGTACGAATCAATAAAGTGAAAAAAGAAGTTGTTCTGAAACGGCCCGGTTGGAAAGAGTTGGACGCCGTGAAAAGTGACCGCCTTTCAGTAATGGAAGAAGAACTGTATTGTCGCCCTTCCCCGCGGCTCCTTGAAGGCGCTTTGAAATTAGCCAAAATGATTCACCCGGAAATTTATGCGGATTTACAACTACCGCAGTGGGTTAGAAACGCGTAAAATAAAAAGGCTGTTTTCCCCTTCCTAATAGGGAAAACAGCCTTTCGCATTATAAGCAATGTTATTTCTAGACACTTTCAGTTGTTGCCGCGACAGTTGCATGACTTGCCATGACAGTTCTCGTCGTTGTCCTCACAGTTTCACGAATTGCCATGACAGTTCCTGCCGTCGCCATCATAGTTCGAAAATTCAGCTCTAAATTCTCTTCTTCAGTCAATTTCATAAGGAATCATTTCTGATTTTTCGTGCAGACTCGGAAATAGATTTGTGAAGTCAAATGCCCTCCGCGAACTGGCAAACTCATAAAATCATTCTGCAATGAGTCGTTTTAACTTCAGTTATGGAGTTTCTAACATAGCCCTCGAACATCTCTTTTTTCCTGCCGAATGAAAAGTTTGCGGGTTTCGCTTTCATGAATCTCCACAGTTAAACGAATTTCACCATTTTGTAATTTTTCTTACCGCGACGGACAATCGTAAACGCATCATCCAAACGATCTGCTGCGCTCACTTCGTATGCGGTATCCGTCACTCGTTCGCCGTTCAATGATATCGCACCATTTGTCACATCTTCACGAGCTTGTCGTCTTGATGGCGACACGCCAGAATCGACGATAAAGTCAACGATGTTTTTATCCTCTTTCGCCATTTCAAACGAAGGGACATCTTTGAATGCGTCTTTCATTTCATTCGCGGTTAGTGTTTTCAAATCACCACTGAATAATGCTTTGGAAATACGGATTGCCTGGTCAAGTGCTTCCTGACCGTGAATCAGACGCGTCATTTCTTCTGCCAATCTAAGTTGCGCTTTCCGTAAATGTGGTTCTTCTTGAACTGTAATTTCAAACGCTTCGATTTCTTCGCGCTCAATGAATGTGAATATTTTCATATATTTAACAGCATCCGCATCAGCTGTATTTATCCAGAACTGATAGAATTCATAAGGTGATGTTTTTTCTGCATCAAGCCATACTGCGCCGCCCGCACTTTTACCAAATTTCGTACCATCCGCTTTCGTAACCAGTGGAATTGTGATACCGAATGCTTTCACTTCTTCTTCGTGCGTTTTACGAATCACTTCAAGCCCTGTCGTAATATTGCCCCACTGATCCGATCCACCGATTTGAACTCTGCAGCCATAATTATTGAATAAATGGTTGAAGTCAATTCCTTGAATAAGCATATATGAAAACTCAGTGAAAGAAATTCCACTATCAAGACGTGATGCAACATTGTCTTTCGCAAGCATATAGTTAACGCCTAACAACTTACCGAAATCGCGTAAAAATTCGATGACGCTCATCGAACCTACCCAGTCATTGTTGTTCACCATTTGAGCGCCGTTTTCAGAATTGAAATCGAAAATTTGTTCCATCTGCTTCTTAATCCCGGCAACGTTTCTATCGATCTGTTCAGTTGTTTGGAGCTGTCTTTCTTCCGAGCGGCCTGATGGATCCCCAATCATACCCGTAGCTCCTCCAACAAGTAGAATCGGACGATGTCCATGCATTTGGAAACGGCGTAGCGTAAGTAATGGCACGATATGTCCGATGTGCATGCTATCCGCAGTCGGATCGACGCCGCAATACAGTGAGATTTTCTCCTTATTCAGCAAATCTTCAAGACCTGCCTCATCCGTCTGTTGGTAGAGTAACCCTCTCCACTTTAAGTCTTCCATCAATTTCTCTTTCATCCTAACCCCTCCTGTAATTTAAGTAATAACGCATCGCGTCAAATGAGTTTCAAAGCGCTTAGCACCTGGAAGTAGACAACAAAAAAGCCCTTACACGATTTAAAAAAATCATGCAAGGACGCTAATTATTGTATTAACGCGGTACCACCCGGCTTGAGAAAAAATTCTCCACTCAAAACGCAATAACACTGCGCACGCGTCACACTCCAGAGCTGTAATTCATGATTGGTTTACCGGACAGCTTTCACCAGCCGCTGCCTCTCTAAACGGTTCCCCAACCACTACTTCGACTCATTCAACATGTGAAAGTATATGTATCAGTAATTCTAACCGATATTCAAAAGTTGTCAAATATTATCGATTGGCATTTATGGAAATGTGCTATAATAGGTAAGATTTCAGGAGGTTGATTTAAGTGAGTAAACATCAAAAGAATCGTATTGATCTAATAGAAGAGAAACTTGAAACAATGACTAAAACTAAATGGGCTAAAGGGATGCGCATCACCTCAGGCGTCACCTGGAACCTTTTTCTTCTATTCATTGTAGTAGGTTTGACACTGGTAGTGTTTGCCGGTTCAGTCGGAGCAGGCTATTTTGCTTCATTGGTAGCCAAAGAACCGCTTCGTTCAAAGCAAGAAATGCGGGATGCAATCTTCACCTACGAAGAAACGTCCGAACTTTATCTCGCCGGCAATATCTATATCGGTAAAGTTAACTCTGATATAGAACGGAAAGAGACGAAACTCGAAAGTGTATCCCCTTTCGTTATTGATGCAGTATTCGCCACAGAGGATGAGTATTTCGCACAGCATGAGGGCATTGTCCCAAAAGCGATTTTCCGCGGACTATTACAGGATGTAACGAACTCCGATAACCAAACTGGCGGTTCGACTTTGACACAACAACTTATTAAGAACCAAATTTTAACCAACGAAGTGTCATACGAACGAAAAGCGAAAGAAATGCTACTGGCAATGAGAATTGAGCATTTCATGACAAAAGATGAAATTCTCGAAGCTTACTTGAACATTATTCCATACGGCCGTAATTCAAATGGGCAAAACATTGCAGGTATTGAAACTGCAGCTGGGGGTATTTTCGCTTTAAAAGCAGCGAAATTGAATTTACCGCAAGCCGCCTTCATAGCCGGCCTTCCTCAGGCCCCCTTCGCTTATACCCCTTTTAAAAGTGGTGGCGGATTGAAAGAACAAGAATTCTTACAGCCGGGAATCAATCGGATGAAGACAGTTCTTTTCAGGATGAAGGAAACTGGTTACATAACTGAACAGCAGTACAATGAAGCAATCGTCTATGATATTACAAAGGATTTCCGTGAACCCGTCATGCGCGCGAATGAAAGATATCCTTATTTGACGCAAGAAATTCAGAATCGCACGGTCGATATCCTCGCGGAGATTATCGCAGAAAAAGACGGAGTCGATGCTGAACGTCTTGAACAAGAAGATAAATTACGAGAAAAATATTCAATACTTGCGACGCGTTCAATGAAAAATGATGGCTATAGAATTTACTCTACCGTTAATAAAGATCTATATGACAAGATGAATGAAGTCGGTAATGATTTCGAAAGTTACGGATTTACCTATACACGCGAAGTAAAAGATTCTCATTCCGGCGAGGTCGAATTCGCGGAGGATCCAGTCCAAGTCGGGGCTATTATGATCGAAAATAGCACTGGTAAAATCTTATCCTTCATCGGCGGCCGTGGACATGAACACCAAGCGCTTAATCATGCTACACAAGCATTCAGACAGAATGGATCTGCCATGAAGCCACTTCTCGTTTATGCACCTGCTATTGAATATGGCGTCATCGGGGCTGGAAGTCCCGTCGTCGATGTTAAATTCAGTGTCAAACAAGCGAATGGCTCTATGTGGACACCTAGCAACTATACAAAATCGATGGAATATGGAATCATCCCTGCAAGGGAAGCACTCTCCAAGTCATTGAACTTGGCAACAGCAAGATTATATCGCGACATCCTTGATCGACGGCCTGCCGAATTCCTCGACAAGATGGGTATTTCAAAACTTCTCCCAGGAGACTATGTCAATCCCTCTACTTCATACGGGGGCATGACGGTCGGAATGAGTGTTGAGGAAAACACGAATGCATTTGCAACATTTGCGAATGGTGGGCAGTTCATAGACGCATACATCGTCGAAAAAATCGAAGATATGGATGGCAATATCGTCTATCAACATGAAATTGAACCTGTCGATGTTTTCAGCCCTGAAACGAGTTATATTGTTACTGATATGTTACGTGATGTTGTAAAAACGGGCGGCACTGGCTCGCAAGTAACGCAAAACATGAAATTCACTACAGATCTTGCTGCCAAAACGGGAACAACACAAGGTTACGGTGACGCTTGGCTTGTTGGATACAACCCAAATGTGTCTCTTGGTGTTTGGCTCGGATACAAAGACCGAACACGAAGTCTCTATTACGGACTCGAAAAGCAAACATTGCATCCTACTACAAGGACAAGTATGCTTTTCGCCCGTATTATGAATGCTGCGAACGAAGTCACACCAGAAATAGTCGGAGCCTCTGCAAAATTCAGTCGTCCTGACGGTGTCGTTGAAAAATCGTTCTGCGGTATTTCTGGGCTTGCTCCCTCTGCTGCATGTTCGTCTGCAGGGCTCGTTAAAACGGATTTATTCAACGCAAAAGTGATGTTACCAACAAAACCGGATGATAGCATTACCTCTTCTTCTTATGTATCTGTTAAAGGGACGAGGTACCTTGCACTTCCATCAACACCAAGCGAATTCGTGTCATCAGGTGGCACAGGCGTTAACCAAGTGTTCATCGACCGAATGCTCGGACCGTGGGGAGGAGATGCTTCAAAATTGTTCCCAGCGAACTCCGCTTTCGCATCTCATGTCGTGTCGGGAGCTATATTTAATGCAGATGATGTCGCTCCTGCACCAGTAAATGTTAGTTTAAATGGAACGACAATAACATGGGGCAATTCACCTTCCAACGATGTTATTGGGTACTATGTTTATGATAATAATGTTAAAATCGGAACAATAAGAGACGGTTCTTCGAATATATTTACAGTCGGTTCTGGCTCATACTCAGTCAAGGCTGTCGACATTACCGGAAGACTTTCAAATGGCTCCAATGCAGTCACCATTGCGGCGCCTGAGCCTGAAGAGGAAGTTATCGAAACACCTCCAACGGAAAACGTACCACCTGTTACACCACCTCCTGTAACTGAGGATGGGAACGACGGTGGTACCCCGCCTCCTACAAGTGGAGACGATGAAACTGGGGAATGAAATAGGAAAAAGAGCCTGTCCGCTATCAATAGCGGACAGGCTCTTTTTTGAATGCTAAGAAAGTATAAGTTTTTTCGACTTAGAATAGTGTCTAGCTCCAGGCGCCTTGTGTCCTTGTGTTTTTATTAGTTACTCAATGTTAGTCTTCCATTGTCGACAAATCACCTGTCGGCAAATTCAGTTCCCAAGCTTTTAACACACGACGCATAATTTTTCCACTTCGTGTTTTCGGTAATTTATCTTTGAATTCAATTTCACGTGGAGCAGCATGTGCGGCCAGCCCTTTTTTAACAAATTGTCGAATTTCTTCTTTTAATTCATCTGTCGGCTCAATTCCTTCATGAAGCGATACAAATGCTTTTATAATTTCGCCACGAACTGGGTCAGGTTTACCTATAACCCCAGCTTCAACAATCGCGGGATGCTCAAGCAGTTTACTTTCCACTTCGAATGGTCCTACGCGCTCTCCACTCGTCATAATCACATCATCGACTCGGCCCTGGAAAAAGAAATATCCGTCCTCGTCGATGTATGCTGAATCACCCGAAACATACCACTCATCATTGATAAAGGTAGATGCATATTTTTCAGGATTATTCCAAACTTGCCGCATCATTGCAGGCCATCCTTTTTTAATAGCTAAGTTACCCATATGATTTGGAGGTAATACGTTTCCTTGATCATCAACGATGGCTGCTTCAATACCGGGAACCGGCTTGCCCATTGATCCAGGTTTAATTGGCAGACATCCGAAATTACAGATTGTTTGTGCACCTGTTTCTGTCATCCACCATGTGTCATGAATTCGCAATTTAAACGCTTCAGATCCCCAACGGATTACTTCGGGATTAAGTGGTTCACCCACGGAAAGAATATGGCGCAGTGAAGAAAGATCAAACTTGCTTAGTGGCCCTTCCCCAACTCCCATAAGCATCCGGAATGCGGTTGGCGCACTATACCAAACCGTGACACCATATTCCTCTATCGCTCCATACCAAGCATCTGCCGAAAATCTGCCGCCAAGAATCAAGCTAGTTGCCCCGGCAAGCATTGGTCCGAAAATACCATAAGCTGTGCCTGTCACCCAACCTGGATCCGCTGTACACCAGAAGATGTCCTCATCTTTTAGATCGAGTACCCACCGTGTTGTCTGCAGTTGCTGTACCATCGCTTCCTGTACATGTACGATGCCTTTCGGCTTTCCTGTTGAACCTGAAGTGTAATGTAGAAGTGTTGGGTCTTCTTTATCCATCCATTCAACTTGGAAGTACTGGGAAGCATCTGCCATATGCTTGTTAAAGTCGACAATAAGACCTTCTTCCACCACATTTTCTCCTACAATAAAGATTGTCTTCAGGTGTGGTAATTTGTCAACAGGCACTCGTTCAAGAAGTTCAGGTGTCGTGATGATTGCAGTTGCCTCACTATCAGACAATCTGTCATAGACAGCACCTTCCATGAATGCTTCGAAAAGCGGTCCAACAATAGCACCCAGCTTCAACGCGCCCAAAAATGAGAAATACAATTCCGGTGAGCGAGGCATAAAGATGAAAATCCGGTCCCCTTTTTCGAGCGGCGACTGATTGCGCAATACGTTTGCAGCTTTATTTGACATCTTTTTCATTTCATTATACGTATAGCTTTCTTTTCGATTAGCGTCCTTATAATAAAGTGCAACCTTGTTTTTTCGATAAGAATCCGCATGGCGATCTACCGCTTCATGAGCAATATTCATGAGTCCGCTTTCAAACCAGCTGAAGTCTTTTTCTACATCCGTCCATTTAAATTCTGCGGCTGTACGATCATAATCTGCTAACTGATAATCCCCATGAACTGCGGGCAATGTTTTCATTACCATTCATTTCACCCTTTCAAGAATACAATATAACTATCATTCTACCTCAATCCAAACCTAGTTGTCTAATTAATTATATTTTTCCAACAGTTTTAAATTTGTAGTAATCAACAGGCTTTTATTTATCCATATTGTTGTATACTAGGTAGTAGGTTTATATCAAATACGGAGGTGATCATATTGGAACATATAAAAACATATAACGCAATGGAGATAAAACATAAGAATGGAGACATCGTTATCGAGGGGCCCATTACTGCCGGTTACCTTGCTAGCCTTGATTTTCACGAGGATCTTGTTGCATTCAGACCTCCCGCACAACAACACAAGGCACTCATTGAAATTGCAGGACTCCCAGAAGGTCGTATTTTAATCGTTCGCGATTCAAATGAAATTGTGGGCTACGTAACTTATTTGTATCCCGACCCTCTGGAGCGATGGTCGCAAGGAAGTATAGAAAATTTAATCGAACTTGGAGCAATTGAAGTTATTCCAAAGTTCAGGGCCGGCGGGGTTGGCAAGTCACTTTTACGCGTTTCCATGATGGACGATGCAATGGAAGATTATATTATCCTGACGACTGAATATTACTGGCACTGGGACTTGAAGGGTACGAAACTCAACGTTTGGGAGTATAGAAAAGTAATGGAGAAGATGATGAATGCCGGAGGTCTGGAATATTACGCAACCGATGATCCTGAAATAAGTTCTCACCCAGCCAATTGCCTAATGGCACGAATCGGCAAAAGAATTAATCAAGATACCGTCCAGCAATTTGACAGTCTCCGGTTCATGAACCGGTTCATGTATTGAAGGGAGGATAAATCAGATGCTAATTGAAGAAATAATGATAAAAGATGTTCTAACCCTATCACCAGAAAATACGGTAAAAGATGCACTTGACGCCATGCGGGATAGAAAAATTCGCCACTTGCCAATCCTATCTATGGATGGCATAGTAGTCGGCATCGTGACAGACCGAGACTTGAAAGAAGTTGTTCCCTCGTCCATTTCCGAAATAAAAGACAGTAGCCCATATGATACTTTACTTTCTGAAGTGATGACGAAAAATCCGATTACCGGACATCCAATGGACTTTGTTGAAGAAGCAGCGGTACTATTTTATGATAATAAAATCGGTTCACTGCCAATAGTGTCCAATAAAAAATTAGTTGGAATCATCACTGAAACGGATTTACTTTACAAATATATTGAATTAACGGGCGCACATCAACCTGGCTCACAAATAGAAGTACGGGTTCCTAATACACCTGGAATCCTTTTCGAAGTATCCAAAGTTTTCCACGAGCAGAAATTAAACGTTTTGAGTGTGCTCGTCTATCCCGATAAAGAGAACGAAGCAAATAAAATTCTTGTCATCCGGATTAACTCAATGAATCCTCTCAAAATTATTGAGGGATTAAAGGTAAGCGGATTTGAGGTCCTTTGGCCAAATGTCCCGGGCATTGACGTATGAAAAAAGATGCCGTTTTCATCTTTTCAGAAGAACAACTTGGATACTCTTTTTCAGATTCACATCCATTTAACCAAAAAAGAATTCTCTTGACTCTCGACCTTTTAAAGAAATCTGGGGCCATTCAAGATAGCGATATCATCGCCCCTCGCATGGCAACAGACGAAGAATTACTTCTCGCTCATGATAAAAAATTTATTGAAATAGTAAAAAAGGCTGGTAAAGGTGAACTAACTGAGGATGTTGGTAGCATTTACGGTATCGGTACAGAGGATACGCCAATTTTCCCGAATATGCATGAAGCCAGTGCTATGCTGGTCGGCGGTACATTGACTGCGGTAGATGAAGTGATGCAAGGACGCTCTAAGTATGCATTGAACCTAGGCGGAGGTCTGCATCATGGATTTCATGGACGTGCTTCCGGCTTTTGTGTATATAATGACAGTTCAGTTGCCATAAAGTACTTACAAAAAAAGTACGGGGCACGCGTTCTTTATATCGATACAGACGCTCATCATGGAGATGGCGTTCAATGGAGCTTCTACGATGACCCTACAGTCTGTACACTGTCCATCCATGAAACTGGGCGTTATCTGTTCCCTGGAACCGGAAGTATAACCGAACGCGGCAATGGTTCTGGCTATGGGACTTCCTTTAATTTCCCGATTGACGCTTTTACAGAGGATGAGTCATTCCTTTCTGTTTATAAAACAGCCATAAAAGAAGTGACTGAATTTTTCAAACCCGATGTCATCTTGACACAAAATGGTGCAGATGCGCATTATTTCGATCCCTTAACCCACCTTTATGGAACAATGGATATTTA
This sequence comes from Sporosarcina sp. FSL K6-1540, assembly GCF_038620285.1. NCBI lineage: Bacteria > Bacillati > Bacillota > Bacilli > Caryophanales > Caryophanaceae > Sporosarcina > Sporosarcina sp. FSL K6-1540. Next base: position 3,158,949 of record NZ_CP152018.1, on the reverse strand, counting down.
TAAAGAAATCCCTCGAGTTGCACGCGAAATTGCAGAGCAATATTGCGAAGGCCGCTGGATAGCCGTCGGTGGTGGCGGATATGATATCTGGCGCGTTGTCCCAAGGGCTTGGGCTCATATTTGGCTGGCGATGAAAAATATCCCTACACCTACTGGTCCACTGCCAGAGGACTGGTTATCAACGTGGCAGGAGCAGTCTCCCGTTACACTTATTCCGACTTGGGAGGATCCTGTACCACTATACGAACCTATTCCACGAAAAGATGAAATCAACGAGAAAAATGCACAGATGCTTAGCCGAGCCTTACATATGATCCGCAACGAAAAAATTGACAAATAACCACGTCTGGTGAGACTGGCTTGATATCCCCCATTTTCACTGGACCATTTCCGGCTCGCTTTCGGCGAAATATTCGTGACATTTTTACCGAGAGGCATGTATGGCTAGAAGTGACACTTCTTTAATAAAAAAGAGAAAACCCTATAGAAAGTTTCGGCCACCAAAATTGCATCTTTGGCGGCTTTTCTCTAGTTAAGAAGCCAGCTATTCTTTCGTCCTAAAAAGCTCTAAATGCACTTCGTGTACTTATGTAGTTGAAGAACGACGGATGAAGGACTACCCTACGCATCCAGACATCCGGTAATCGTAATAGAAGTCAATTCCAATCCAAAGCAATCCAAATGCAACTATACACGTCGCAGCCAGTGTGTGATCAAGTTACTTGCTGGTTACTTTGGTTATTCAACAGACGTGACAAATAGCAGTATTATTCCTCAAAAAGAGCAATCCCCTTCAGCCGGATATATCCGATTGATAAGATTGCTCTTTTTTCATTTCATAGATTTACGTTCTTCAAGCCGGAAAGGTAAAATGACCTGTTGCTCTTCAACCTCTTCCCCATTCATCAATTTCGTCAACAGACGCATTGACACTGCACCCAAATCATAGAGCGGAACGACAATAGAAGTGAGTTGCGGTCTTACTACCCTTGCCAAAATTGAATGTTCAAAACAGATGAGTTCGTAATCTTCAGGTACAGATAGTCCTCCATCCCTAATTCCATTCAACAAACCGACAGCAATCGCATCACTTCCTGCAATGATGGCAGTTGGTTGACCCTGCAATTCACGGATTTGTTTCCAGCCCTCATATGCACCATCGTACGTATCTTCCATTTCAATGACAAACTGCTCATCGACTGGAATATCCGCATCTTGGAGGGCTCTCATGTATCCCACTTTTTTACTGATACGGTTGATATCTCTTGTAAATGGCCCCGAAACAAACACGATTTTCGTATGACCATTTCGAATTAATTTATTGACCGCCACATAAGCAGCTTCTTCATAATCAATATTCACCGTTGCTAATTGTTTTTCCACGTCCAACGTTCCAGCCAAAACGATCGGAACATTCGCTGTGGACATTCCGGCACGAACTTCATCAGAAATCGAATCACTCATAAAGATGAGCCCGTCCACCTGTTTACCGAGATGGTCTTCTATTAATTCTACTTCTCGGTCTGTGCTCTCATCGGAGTTCGACAGGATCATATTATATTCGTACATCGTCGCAACGTCCGCTATTCCACGGGAAAGCTCCGAGTAGAAACTTTTCGAGATATCAGGAACGATGACTCCGATTGTTGTCGTCTTCTTACTAGCCAGACCTCTCGCAACTGCGTTCGGTCGATAGCCAAGCCGTTCAATGCAGTCGAGAACTTTCTTTCTCGTTGCAGGTTTTACATTTTGATTGCCGTTAACGACACGGGAGACCGTTGCCATTGAAACATTAGCCTCCCTGGCTACGTCGTAAATCGTTATAGCCATTAAAATTCCTCCTTCTATATACATTCATTATACCTTATGTCACATGTGTTGATTAACCAAATTTAACGAGTAAATAACTCAATCAAATACTAGGCGCTCGTGTACAGTTACGTTTGGATTTCTTTGGTTTAATGACTCTTATATGATTACCGGGATATCTTGATGTATATGGAAGCCATAAAGTCGCATTCATATACATTTTTCCGGTAATCGTATGGTTATCGTTCACCCGTCGCTCCCCAAAGGCATATGTACACAAAGCGCTAAAGCTTTTCGGGACGAAAGAATAACGGGGCTTCTTATCTAGATAAAAGCCGCCAAAGATACAATTTTGGCGGCTGAAGCCTTCCCCATTGTTTTGTCTTTTTTCAGCAAAGGAAATATTCGTGACAAGATGACCATGGAGGAATGAATTGCAATTCCTTCCCAAAGGGAGTGGCTAAGAATGACGAAGTCATTTCTAGCCACTCCTGTCCTCGGTAAAGGTATCATGATTATTTCGCCGCAAGCGAGCCGGAAATGGTCCAGTGAAAATGATGATTTTCAAGCCTTTCTTACCAGTGTATTATGCAAGTAGATGTTTAATCAACAGATGTGACCTATGTAATCAAAACGCCGGAACCATTATAGGCCCGGCGTCTACTCATGAGATTGTTGTGTGCGTGTTCATGAATTGGTTAATTGCGTCATAAAATTCATCAAATTGTTGCAGATCCATCTGTTGTGCAGAATCGGATAATGCAACAGCTGGATCTGGGTGCACTTCAGCCATTACGCCATCCGCCCCAACTGCTATCGCAGCTTTCGCTGTAGGTAGTAACAAATCTTTTCTACCTGTTGAGTGTGTTACGTCAACGAAGACCGGAAGATGCGTCTCCTGCTTCAAGATTGGAACGGCAGAGATATCTAATGTGTTGCGAGTCGCCCGTTCATATGTACGGATACCACGTTCACAAAGGATGATCTGGCTATTACCTTTAGAGAGTATATATTCAGCTGCATGAATGAATTCATCGATTGTCGCTGCAAGTCCACGTTTTAGAAGAACTGGTTTATTAATCATTCCAGCTTCTTTCAACAATTCGAAGTTTTGCATGTTACGTGCGCCAATCTGAACTACATCGATATATTCAAGTGCTTCTTCGAGATGTGACGGCGTAATAATTTCCGTAACAACTGAAAGACCTGTTTCATCAGCAACTCGTTTAAGTATTTTCAAACCTTCAAGGCCGAGACCTTGGAAATCATATGGCGATGTACGAGGTTTGTAAGCTCCTCCTCTTATCATCGTTAACCCTTTTGCTTTGATGGACAATGCAACAGCTAAAACCTGCTCATATGATTCGACTGCACATGGACCGTAAATGAATGACGGTGTTCCGTCCCCAATTTTATGGCCATTAATGTCGACAATCGTATCTTCGGCTTTTCTCTTACGGGAAACAAGCAAAGCATTGCGTTGGTCGTCTTCTTGTATCTCAAGTGCAGACATGAATATTCCTTTAAAAATCTGTTCAAGTACTCCATTAGGTAACGGACCGTTGTTAGATTCTTTTAAGAAGTTAAGCATTTCACGTTCGCGAATCGGATCATACCGATTAACACCCTGCTTTTCTTTTACTTTACCAATTTCTTGGACCACAGTTGTTCTTTCGTTAATAAGATCCAAAACTTTACCATTCAGCTCGTTTACACGGCCGCGCAATTCATCTAAATCATTTTGTCTCATCTGTCCGTCTCCTCCCCGTATATATAATTCTCTTTCAGTAGAGAAGAATATATGTTACATTTTTGATAATAGACCTAAGTATAAAGAAGACTATTTGAAAAGTCACGTTATTTCTACTTATTCTTTTAAATACGGGACATTTATCGACAGAAAGGATGAATAATTCTGGCTACTACACTATTTGCACTCGACATCGGGACGCGTTCTGTCGTTGGAATCATCCTGATTGAAGACAATGGTATTTTTCATGTTGCTGATCTTGTTTCGATTGAACATAAGGAACGTTCAATGATTGACGGACAAATACATAACATTTTAAGTGTTGCAAACGTCATTTTAGAAATCAAAGGAATTCTTGAGGAAAAGCACGGTCCTTTGAAACGGGTCAGTGTTGCTGCCGCAGGTCGTGCATTGAAAACATCGGAAGGGTCAATGGCTATCGATATTTCAGAAAGGTCCCTCATTGCTGACGAAGACGTCAATCGTTTAGAACTTGCAGCAGTCCAACAAGCCCAGCAAAAACTGCTGTCCTCCGATACAGTGACAAAAGACGACTATTATTATTGTGTCGGTTATTCCGTTCTTTACTATAAACTTGAAGGTGATGAAATAGGTAGCCTGATTGATCAGGCTGGACGGTCTGCTTCTGTTGACGTCATCGCGACATTCCTTCCTCGAGTCGTCGTCGAATCACTTCTTTCTGCGCTCAAACGTGCAGGACTCGAAATGGAAGCCCTGACACTGGAACCGATTGCAGCTATCAACGTCCTAATCCCACCATCCATGAGACGCCTAAACGTCGCGCTTGTCGATATAGGTGCAGGGACATCAGATATAGCTATTACCGATAACAACACCGTTGTGGCTTACGGGATGGTGCCACTTGCAGGTGATGAAATTACAGAAGCACTCAGCAACCATTATCTCCTTGACTTCCAACTTGCTGAGACTGCAAAAAGAAGTATTACAACAGAAGATACAATTGTCATGACAGACATTCTCGGCTTTGAAGATAATGTTGCTTCAAGTGATGTAACCGCTATTATTAAACCTGCTGTAGATCGGCTTGCCAAATCCATTTCGGATGAAATCAAGCGCCTGAACAATGGAGTTTCCCCTAAAGCAGTCATGGTTGTTGGCGGCGGTAGTTTAACGCCGGGGCTGACAAAAGAAATTAGTATATGCCTAGGACTACCCGAAAACAGGGTAGGTATTCGTGGGTTGGATGCTCTCTCGGGAATTACATTGGAACCCGGTATAGCTTCATCGCCAGAACTCGTCACACCAATCGGTATCGCTATCGCAGCAAGAAGAGCGCCGATTCATTATATGTCCGTGTCCGTAAATGACAAGGTGCTACGACTCTTCGAATTAAAAGAGATGACCGTCAGTGATGCACTCCTTGCAGCAAACATTAAAGCCCGTCAACTATACGGTATGCCCGGACTTGGAATGACGATAACAGTAAATGACAATGATATAATAATACCTGGAGAACATGGTACACCCTCAACAATCCTATTAAATGGGGTAAAAGCAAGTACAAAAGACTGCATTAAAAATGGAGATACAATCGACTTACTTCCCGGCAGTGATGGTACTAACGCAATAGCGACTGTGCGTGACCTTGTTGAGGATATGAGAGCCATCAGTGCAATGTTGGACGGAGTTGCCGTGCAATTGGAGCCCCTTATTCATATTAATGGAATTCTAAAAAGCATCGATACATCGATACAAGACCGTGATAAAATCACAGTTTCACACACCAAGACAGTCGCGGCAGTATTTGAAAAAGCACATCGAAATGACCTTTTAAAGGACAATCTTTTCACAGTATCCGTCAATAAAAGAACGGTCACCTTGAAAAAAAAGAACAACGAGTTCTTCATCATGGGGACTTCGGTGCAGCCATCGCACGTACTGAAAGATGGAGACCGAATTACAACCCAAAAACCGCCATTCCCTACCATAGATGAAGTTGTAGCTGAGATAGGTAAAAAGGCGTTCGATAAACTAACAGTACTATTCAACAATGAACCCGTCACAATTCAAAAACCACGTCTTACCTTTACTTTAAACGGGCATAGTGCTGAAGTATCTGCCATTGTAAAACCTGGGGATCATCTTGATTTTGTATCACTAAGTGAAAGTCCTATTACTTTTGGCGACATCTTTGCGTTTACAGATTATAGTTTACCCGAAAACCCATCAAGTAATTATAAACTGCTTCGAAACGACACACCAATCGGATTCAACGATGCTATTTTCGGCGGCGACAGACTTGAAATTAGTTTTACTTAAGAAAAGCGGAAGACGCCGGTTAGCCCCGACAAGCGCTGGAGGTCTTGAAGATAAAGGCGCTCTTTGCCTTTTCTGCAAGACTGAAGCGACTCGAGGGGCTGGCGTCTGAAGTCTAGACAATAAGAAAAGCGGAAGCGCCTTGGGAGACCCGACAAGCGCTGAAGGACCTTAAGATAAAGGCGCTCTTTGCCCTTTAACTTGAGGTCCTAAGCGACTCGAGGGGCTAGGCGCTGAAGTCTAGACACTAAGAAAAGCGGAAGATGCCGGTTAGCCCCGACAAGCGCTAGAGGTCTTGTAGATAAAGGCGTACTTTGCCTTTTTTGCAAGACCGAAGCGACTCGAGGGGCTGGCGTCTGAAGTCTAGACAACAAGAAAAGCGGAAGACGCCGGTTAGCCCCGACAAGCGCTGGAGGTCTTGAAGATAAAGGCGCTCTTTGCCTTTTCTGCAAGACTGAAGCGACTCGAGGGGCTGGCGCCTGGAGCTAGACAACAAGAAAAGCGGAAACGCCTTGGTAGGAACATTTATACTTGCTTACCTTTAAAAAAAGTCCATCTACTCATATTTGAGTAGACGGACTTTTTTCTATTACTTTTTATTTTTCAAGAATGTCTGACACATAGTTCTGGTTAGTTATTTTATCTTTACCAAGGTTCTCGCTATTACCATAAGAGACATCACTATTTCCAGTTGTAGCTTTCTCAGCATTATTAGCTTTTCCCACGACTGCTTTTTTTACAGCTTCTGCAGTAGCTGTAATACTTTCTTCTCCAGCCTCAATAGTATTTTCAACTTTGGATTTAGCTGTATCAACAAAATCAATAGACTCTTCGCCTTCAGAAGATGCTGTTCCATCATCCATCGGCATAGATGTTTTCGATTTCATCGATTTCACTTTATCGACAAGTTGTCCAGACTGTTCTTGGATTGTTTTCGATAATTCACCAGTCTTCTCTTTTGCGACCGAAGTTAGCTCTGTAGCTTTTTCCTTCGCAACAGAACTGATTTCAATACTCTTATCTTTCAGTTGAGTTGCTTGAGTTGTAAGGTTTCCTCGCATTTCACTACCCGTTTTTGGTGCCAAGAATAGTGCCGCAGCTGCTCCGATAACTCCTCCCACAAGTGCACCCATTAAGAAGCTTCCCGCTCCTGAACTTTCATTTTCATCATAGAAAGAATCTGTATAGTCCTTGTTATAATCATAATTTGCCGGTAGGTATGATGGTTGGCCATACGCATTTTCATAACCTTGACCACCCTGGTTGTATTGTGGGTCATTATTATTTGATTTCACTTTGTTTTCTTCACTCATATCCAATTCCTCCTGTTTTTTAAGTCTATATATATATGTTGAAATAATGAATCCTATTGTATCCGCTACGACGCTAGAAGATGCCTCTCGCCCTAAGCCAGGCAGCTTTCACCACAGTCTTAGGGCTTTCGGTTACCCCAATTATGGCGCCTTCACGTAATTTAAACACGCATTTATATATTCAACTTAAATACTTCATATTTAAGTTCTATTTATCTGCCTTTATTCGGGCTAGGCAATCTCTTTTGGCCTGGTACTGGCTTGTAAACAGTCCACCCTTTCGCGCTTGCCTTACCTGTCTTCCGTTCCTTTACTTTACCCATTATATCGATAACCACATTGCTCCATTGAACGATTTGTGCAATCTTGTCACTGTTCCGTTCTGCCTCTGTAGCGATATTGCTGGAAACCCTTCTAACGGAGGAATTAAGTACTGTGACAGACTCGCCTACGCCTTTCACAGCTTCGACAACAGTGTTCAGTTTTTCGGCTTTCTGCTGAATGTCTTCTGCAAGTTGATTTGTTTTATGAAGAAGTTCTGTTGTTTCCGTTGTTACCCCTTCAAGTTGAGTTGTCAACCCTTCCATTGTTCCAGAAACACTGTGTAATGTGTTCTTCAATGAGGATAGGGTCCTCGCTAAACTAATGCATAAAATCAAAAATGCGATTGCAGCGACAATTGCCGCTATGTACAGTAAATTCTCCACGGTACTGCCTCCTTCAAATACTCATATAACATTGTCTACCCTTGTCGAAGGTAAAATAAACGTTATACACATTATTACTTCTTCGACATTAGTCTTCATTTTCCTTCATCAAACTAGAATTCATTTTATTTTTTGTGACAACTTATTCATTCCCAAAACGAAAAAACAGCTAGCCCTGGATCAAGTTAAATCTTTCCCGTCCAGGGTCAAGCTGTTTATATAACTATGCTATACATTCAACTTATATAGTGTCCTGTTAAACCGTTTCTTCTTTATCAAGGTAAGACTTGAATGCGCTCATGTATTTCTGAACATCGCCTGCCCCCATAAAGAGGTATACTGCGTTTCCATGAGATTCAAGTGATTTATTATCATCAAGATCAAGATGCTTTGCACCCGGAATTATATTAATCAAGTCATTAATGGTTAAAATACCTGCCTTTTCACGTGCGGACCCGAATATATCGCATAAATAGACGTGGTCAGCAGTTGAAAGACTTTCCGCAAATTCATTCAAAAGGGCAGCGGTCCGCGTAAATGTATGCGGTTGGAATATCGCAACAATTTCACGGTCAGGATATTTCTGTTGCGCAGTTTGCAATGTCGCCTGGATTTCAGTAGGGTGATGAGCGTAGTCATCCACAATAATTCGATCTGCTATTTCCATTACCGTAAAGCGCCTTTTAACACCATGAAAAGTAGACAGTTTTTCTTGAATAGTGGACGCTTTTACTCCTTCATAATGACAGAGCGCAATTACGCCTAGCGAATTCAAGATTGCATGATCCCCAGCCAGCGGTATTGTAAACGTATGATAAAACTCATTCCTTACAAAAACATCAAAGGATGAACCTTCCACAGTTTTGATGATATTTTTCGCAGCAAAATCATTCGACTCTTCAAATCCGTAATAGAGCACTGGAACATTGGCCTGAATTTTTTGCAAGTGTCTATCATCACCGCAGGCAATTAGGGCTTTCTTCACCCGGAGTGCCATTTCACCAAATGCGTCCATCACATCCGCTAGATCCTTAAAATAATCTGGATGATCAAAATCGATATTTGTCATAATCGCATAGTCAGGTTCGTATGCCAGGAAATGTCTTTTATATTCGCAAGCTTCGAATACAAAGTACTCGCTGTCTGCTGGGCCACTTCCCGTACCATCTCCAATTAAATAGGAAGTAGGTGAATGTCCAGATAACACATGAGCAAGCAAACCGGTAGTCGATGTTTTACCATGTGAGCCTGTAACTCCGATCGATATGAATTTCTCCATATACTTTCCTAAAAAGTCATGGTATCGAATAATTTCGAGGCCAAGTTCCTTAGCCCTTATAAGTTCTGGATGGCTATCAGGAAATGCATTTCCTGCGATAACTGTCATTCCTGATTTAATATTGTTTTCATCAAATTTCAACACAGTTATTTTTCTTTCATGGAGCGGATCTTCTGTGAAGAACCATTTCTCCACGTCTGAACCTTGTACTTCATTCTCAGAATCGTGAAGTATTTGGGCGAGCGAACTCATTCCAGCGCCCTTAATGCCAGTAAAATGGAACAACGTCATAATGCAACCTCCCGGGATCATTTCTGTTCCCCTTAATTAAATATCATTAGTTTATTCCCTCTACAATTATCAGTTAAGTATTTTGATTTACAGCCCGCATTGCAAGGCTCCTTACTATTCTATACGATCTGTAAGTCGATCGAGATCACTTTCTGTCAAAAAGACATCGCGTGCCTTACTTCCCCGCGGCCCTGAGATGAATCCACTTTTCTCCATTCGATCCATTAGTTTGGCGGCTCGATTGTATCCGATACTAAAATTACGTTGTAACAGAGACGTTGATGCACTGCCTGTTTCATGGATAAAGAGACAAGCCTCTTCAAAAAGTGGATCGGCTCCTTCTTCTTCAATACTACTTGCAAGAAGGTCTTCTTGGCCAAATAAATAATCTGGTGTTGCCTCATTCCGAACGTGTTCTATTATACGCTCTATTTCCTCATCCGTGACAAATGTACCTTGTAGTCGAACGCCAGAAGATTGTCCATTTCCAATGTATAGCATGTCACCTTTCCCAAGAAGCCTTTCTGCTCCAGGGGAATCAATTATTGTCCTAGAATCGATTTGTGATGAAACTGAAAATGCGATTCGTGTTGGGATATTCGCTTTGATTGTACCTGTAATAACATCGACAGAAGGACGCTGTGTCGCGATGATCAAGTGGATACCGCATGCACGTGCTTTTTGTGCAATTCGACTAATTGATACTTCGACATCTGCCGGCGCCATCATCATTAAATCTGCAAGTTCATCAATGACAATTAAAAGATAAGGCATCTTCAAAGAGAACCGACGACTTTCTACAACTGCTTTATTGTAACGCTCGATATCCCTCACACCTGCATGAGCAAGTAGCTCGTAACGTCTTTCCATTTCCGCCACTGCCCATTTTAGTGCAGCAGTTGCAGCTTTGACGTCCGTAATCACAGGACTAATTAGATGTGGTATGCCGTTGAATGGTGCAAGTTCTACCATTTTAGGGTCAATCAGCATCATTTTCAAGTCTGTTGGTGTAGCTTTGTAAAGCAAACTGACCAAAATCGAGTTAATGCAGACGGATTTACCTGAACCTGTAGCCCCAGCAATCATACCATGTGGCATCTTGCGGAGATCTAAGGTTACTGGTGTTCCAGTTAGGCTTAATCCAAGCACAGCCTCAAGGGGAGACGTGGAAGCTCTGAACTGTTCCGTCGCAATAACTTCGGATATCCGAACAGGCCTTGTCTTCCGATTTGGAATTTCAATTCCTATGGAACTTCTTCCGGGAATCGGTGCTTGGATACGAATATCTTCGGCTGCTAGCGCCAATTTTAGGTCATCTGTTAAATTACGTACTTTACTCACTTTAGTCCCCACTCCGACAGTCAGTTCAAAACGAGTGACTGTCGGACCTTGCATCGCTTCGATAACGGTCGCTTTAACCGCAAAGTGCGACAACGCTTCCTCAAGCTTTTCAGATTGCGATTCCAGCCACTCTGTATCTTCGATTTGTGATTCAGGGGGGATCAGATAATCCAGTGACGGGAATGCGTAATAGGGTTCCTCTTCTTCTAAGGTTTCGCCAGCTATTTCTTTCGTCTCTACCAAAACCTCTTCTCGAATGTCGACCAAAGGTTTCGTACTTATCGGCTCAGAGATAGTTACTTTTTTGCTTTCATTTGGAACTTTAACACTTAAAGGTTCTACTACTTTTAGCTTCTCTTTATCGGACTTCAACATCAATACATTGAATGGAACAGTCCGTTCTTTTTTTGTTACTTGACTTTGTTGTTCTACCAATTCTGGAATGTCTGGAGAGGGCTCTACTTTTACTTCAGCCTCTACATCAGGTAACGCATCCTTAGTATGGTCCACTTCATCCGAAATAATTCCCTTAAAGTCCTCTTCAATCACTAGTGATTTGATTGTAGCAAATTCATCCTTAGAAAGCTCTATGGCATCTGGCAATACTACGGTCTCTTCGTCCTCAGTTACTGTCGTTTCAGTTTCGTAGACTTCAACTTTTAGCGGCTCTATCTCACTAGATGTGAGTTCTCTGCTGTCATTTTCAATCACAAAGTCCTCGTTCAAAATTGGTATACTACTCGTTTTTTCATTTTCATAATAAAATTCATCCGTCTTTGTCAACTGTGATTCTGTAACAACTACCTTTTCTTCCGGTGGCTGCAACTTCACTTCTTCCGTTTTTAAAGGTGTCGTTACTTCTCTCCTTGGATTAATAAATCCATGAACGGGCGAAGGTACTGCGGTCGGTGTAAATGGCTTACTGGAACGTTTTTGTACCGTCACATTCACTTTCGGTGGAAGTTCCTCCTGAAGAGCCTTTTTTGTGGAGGAGAAAGAACTTCTTTTTCCTTTCTCTTTTACGCCATATTTTTGTAATGAATCAGCCCTAAAGATATTGACTGTTCTGTTATCACTTGGCCATTTAGCATTTTCGGAAAGTGGTTTCGTTTCATAATTATCGTCCGCATCTTTATTTTTAGTTGTGTATTTCGGATAATCTACTTCAGTAACAGATTCATCGTCCCAACCATATATTTCTGCATCTGAGATAATCGGAAAGCGAAATGATGTGTTGTTACTAGTTTCATTTTTATTTAATGATTCGTCAATTTCATTTTCAGTTTTTTCATATTCTGTTTCCACTTTATTATTGTCTTCATCCGGTCCAAATAACCGGTCTACTATTGTTTTAAACCAACTCAAGACTATCACTCTTTTCATGTCAATCACTCTATTTTAACAGTACTGACACGACAAAATCAAATCAATTTATGAAAACAAAAAAACGTACCAAACCGGTACGTTTTTCGTGCTCTTATTTTGTGAAGATTTCACCAGTAACAGCATTGTTATCTAGTACTAAAATCCCTTTTTCTTCAGGCGCGTCAGGCAAACCTAGTTCTTTTGCTGAGCAAATCATTCCAGCCGATGGAACCCCACGCAATTCTGCATCACGAATGACCATTCCAGATGGCATAACAGCTCCAACTTTCGCGACAACAACCTTCTGGCCCGCATCCACATTCGGTGCTCCACAGACAATTTGAACTGTTTCACTGCCAACATCGACCGTGCAAACACTTAACTTATCGGCGTTCGGATGCTTTTCTTTTGTCAAAATATGTCCTACAACAAACTTTGGTGTAAAGTCTATGTCAAGTTTAATCTCTACGCCATTCTTTAGAAGTGCGTCTTGCAATTGCCCTGCCACCTCTTCAGTCAGCTCAACTTCCCCGACTGCTTCATTTTTCACGTAAGATGATGCATTGAATAGGTTAAATGCAGTTAATTCTCCAGTAACCTCGTCATGGATTAACGTAACATCCCCTTGTGACTTAGTTACAATAGATTCTGGACGTGTAAGTGCAAGCTGCACAAGCAACACATCACCAACACCATTTATGTTATAAAAAATATTCACTTTTTCTTTCCTTCCCTTCTTGCTAAACGATTTTTAGCCATAATGAAAATTGGTTCAAGTTTTCCATCTTCATAGATAAATGATAAAGATGTAACCGGTACAGTGCCAGTGGTAAAGAAATGCATAGCCATTTGCGCAAGTACATCATACCCCGTATCGTTCCGGATATCACCAATAATTAGTACATCTTGGTGTGGGACAGAAACAGTCATATGACCCTCGATTTTCGCTTCCATCTCTTTCAGAAATGTGCTGTTCAATATTCTACTAGCATCATAACCATCGTTATTATTGACAAAGTAATAGATGTTACCCGAGACTTCATCCTTCTTCATCGCGGTCGGTAATGCTCTTACACGGAATAATGCAGACTCTGTTATCTCCGTTTCAGACATACCAAGAGACTCCAACATACTTTCATCAATTAACCGGTAGGTAGTTCCAAGGTCAAGTGCATAATAGATACACGTTTCAGCCGTATGGTCCTTCATAAGAAAACGATGTCCTACAGCAGATTCTTTCGGAAACGATGAAGACCTGATCACAGGATAAATAATCGTACTATCAGAGAATCCTATTGATTGTTCTTTTTCCATCGCTTTAAACGTCTCACCAATTGTATAAACTATTTCTTTTATTGCCGCCTCTTTTTTCTGTTCATATTTCACAAGAATTTCCGGGAGTGAAATATCCATCCCTTTTTTTAGAACCGAATGCTCTAGACGAACCTTATCCGTTTTCCGGTCAAATCGCCACTTGAAATATTCAGATGGAAGATGCTCTTTTAAAATTTCAACAAGCTGCGCAGAATTCATCTATTTTTTCCTCCATTCATATATGAAAAGCGTAAGGCGCCTTAAAGGAACGCAACTTAAGTACGCGACGTCCTGTCGCAACGACTGTATGCCTGCATCCTTGTAGGCACGACGTGGCGCACTTTGCCACAATAGCTTGATTGCTTTCAAGGAACCTAGCCTAAGTACGCCGCGTCCTGCGGCAATGGCTACGTGACCCACATCCTGTGGGCCTCCAAGCGGCTGGCGCCTGAAGCCTAGACACTTAGAAAAGCGCAAGGCGCCGTTTAGACGCGACGGGCATAAGTCAATCCAGCGACGTGGCGCACTTTGCCACATAGCTGGATTGCTTTCAAGGAACCTAGCCTAAGTACGCCGCGTCCTGCGGCAATGGCTACGTGACCCACATCCTGTGGGCCTCCAAGCGGCTGGCGCCTGAAGCCTAGCCACTGTTCCTTGTCGAAAATCTTATACCTTCTTACTTTTCTCGGAAAATTGCATCTATTCTTGATTAATAGAACGCACGATTTCCATCATTCTTGCTAGGTTTTCTTCGATGTTTCCTTTTTTCGTCATTGTCGTCATTTTTGATCCGCCCACGCTCGTCATAAGCTCAACATCGTCATTGCCGCTTTTGATTACCGCCGCAAAACCAAAAATGCCTTCATCCGTAAACGTTGCCTGCTCGACAATTTCTTTGCTTTTATCAGCAAGAAGCAAATCATAAAACAGTTTACTGTCATTTTTTTCATTTGGATTGACAAAAAGGATAAATGTTTCTTCTTTTTTCGTAAAGACGATATTTTGTGCATCTGACTTATCATTCATCTTAAATCCGGCAGGTAGATATAGTTTAATGCCGTCAATCTCTTCAGTACGTTTTTTATCATTCGAGTGAAATGCTTCTCTCGCCGCTTCGACTCCTGAAGTTGCACTTTCGTCAAGCGTTTTTCCACATGCTACAAGCGTTAATACAGATATCGTCAACAGGAATATGAATTTCCATTTTCGGAACATTCGATTTCCCCCAATCATTAATTTAAACACTATTTATCATTTTAATGTTGTTACGGATTACTTGCAACCAAAACACGTTGCAATCAAGCACTTCGATATTTACTGGGATTGCAGATGGTATTTATATTGTCCCACCAAAAGCTGTAAAATATGTACGAATAGTTCATCGCGTTTTACCGCGTTCGCAGTCAGCATTCCGATAGCTCCTTCCTTCATCCGAATTCCGCTCGACTTGAAATAAGTATCGACAACCGGACCCAGTTCTTTCCCAGCCATCAACTCATCCGCAATTTCTTTCGGTAATGGAATCTGTGCACCTCCCGCTGTAAACCTCGTCCCATCAGGAAGTGTCAACGCACCCCAGTTACAGAGGTACATCTGTCCCTCAAGAATCCGGACACCACCTTCCAGCCCGATTCCAATTGCACTTGCTCCCTTCCCCGCTGCGCGTAGTGCACGATTAATTGCACCAAGCCTAGTTTCATCATCACTAAAAGGTTGGTCTGAAACACCTGACCCTACCTCAGTATCAGCAATAAGTGCCTGCGGAAAATGAATTGCCAAAACTTCCTTAACTGCTTTTACTTTTGCAGGGTTCGTAGATCCTATCATAAATTCCATCCATATTCTCCTCCATCCAAGTAAAAAACCGTCCTCTACGCCATTTAATAGCGCAAGGACGGATTTCAGTTTATAATTATACGTTACTTTTAATCGTTGCTACAGTTGTCTTATCACACGCCTTAACAAGTTTCACAAGAAGCTCTTTCGCTGCTGCGTAGTCGTCGGTGTGAATGATAGATCCCGATGTATGGATGTAGCGTGAACAAATACCAATGACAGCACTTGGAACACCTTCATTCGACGTATGAACCCGTCCTGCATCCGTCCCCCCCTGTGAGAGGAAGTACTGATAAGGAATATTATGTGTCTCTGCCATATCAAGGATGAATTCGCGCATACCGCGGTGAGTTATCATAGAACGGTCAAAAATCCGGAGTAATGTCCCTTTTCCAAGTTGACCGAATTCATTTTTGTCACCCGTGGCATCATTTGCTGGACTTGCATCTAGCGCAAAGAATAAATCCGGATTGATCATCGTTGCGGCTGCCGCAGCACCACGAAGTCCAACTTCTTCGAGAACATTTGCCCCGGAGTACAAATTATTCGGCAATTTTTCACCGTGCACTTCTTTTAACAATTCGATTGCGAGTCCGCAACCATAGCGATTATCCCAAGCTTTAGCAAGTATTTTCTTGTCATTCGCCATCGGAGTGAACGGGCTAACTGGAACAATTTGCTGACCTGGACGAATGCCGATTTTCTTCGCATCTTCTTTATCGTCTGCACCAATATCGATAAGCATATTTTTTATATCCATTGGTCTATTTCGTACTTCATCACTTAACAAATGCGGCGGAATCGAACCAATGACACCAATAACTGGACCGCTATCCGTAATAATTTCAACGCGTTGCGCTAGTAGTACTTGGTTCCACCATCCGCCAAGCGGTTGGAAACGAATCATTCCGTTATCCGTAATCTGACTAACCATAAATCCAACTTCATCCATATGACCCGCAACCATTATACGCGGGCCATCTTCAGGCCCTTTTCTAACGCCAAAAATCCCCCCCAGATTATCTTGGATCAATTCATCAGAATACTTCCCAAGTTCTCCACGCATATAACCACGAACTGCATGTTCATTACCAGGGGCACCCGGAAGTTCGGTCAAAGTCCTAAACATTTCAAGTGTATCTTTTTGCATTAAATAGTTCCTCCCACTTTTCATATATGTACCTACTGTATATAGTGTAGTCGATTATTCAGAAACTTTCCATCGTTTAATTCGGAAATCGAATTACTATTTCAATAGACTGGCTTGGCAAAGATAAGTAAAATTGTGGTACACTGTTTGAAATACCGACTATAGGGGGTAAAAAGAATGAAAGTATCAGATTTCCTAGCAGGAGTATTAACGGGTGTTGCGGCTGGTATTGTTGTTAGCGAAACAATCGATCGAGTTAACCAAAATGTTTCAGCAGACTCTGTTCTAAACACAATTAAAGATGCTTTTAAAAATGAAGGTCCGATAGATGGTTCATGGATCGTCATGAAAACTGAGCCTTTCACAAACAAAGTCATTACAATGGACGTTTACCGCGGCGGCATATCACGCATTAAAGAAGGCGAACTGGAACAATTCGAATTTGCAGCAGATGCAAAAACAGGTACAGTCGTTGAACTCATAAAAGCTTAAAACAATGCGCCGAAGTCTATATATATCAATAAAAACCGTCACATTCCCAGACTCCTCTGGTAGTGTGGCGGTTTTTTAATTAACCAATGGCTATATATGTTGAGCTTATAAAGACGTGCAACGATCAGGCTTAAGGCGGGAAGCATCCCGAGCGCGGGAGCGAAATTAATGGAATTCTTTAACCCAACCTAACTAGAAACTGTAACGGATTCGATGATTTCTTTTCCGCTAGCATCCCATTTTACAAGTCTATAATAGGCATCATGATAAAACGTAAACTTATAGCCCCCAGCAAGCGCCTCTATCATCAATTTCTCTTTAGCAAAGATTGACGTCATTGGGTAATCATCAAAAGCCAGAACCCACAACGGATTACTATGTGCTTGTGTAGGCATAATATCAGCCATATGAAGAATCGTCTCACCATGCTGTGTCAATTTAATAATACTATGACCATCGCTATGACCGCCTGTATGGATCATTTCGATTCCTGGCATGATTGTAATGCTTCCTTCGAATGTCTTCACCTGCTGCTCAACAGGCTCCCAGTTCTCTTTTAAATATGTATTTCTGGAACGAATATTCGGATTACGTACTTCATCCCATTCGATTTGTGAAACGTAAATTTCAGCATTTGGGAATACAGAAACAAAATCCCCTTCGCGTAATTCCGTCAAACCCGCTGCATGATCATTATGCAAGTGCGTCATGAGAATAATATCGATGTCTTCTGGCGACAAACTGAGCTCAGCAAGATTCCCCTCAACCCTTGCCTCTTCAACTATGCCTAGATTCTTCATCATTTTCTCACTGAGTTTCCCTTTTCCATGCCCTGTGTCAATCAATATATTTTTTCCTTTATACTGAATGAGAATCGGATCGTTTCTCATTTTAATACGGTTTTGTTCATCCGCTTCATAACGTCTTGACCACAGTGCTTTTGGAACAACCCCAAACATAGTTCCGCCGTCTAAAAAATTGCCACTACCATCCAGCCATGTCAACGTCATATCATGAAATGTATAAGTATCCACAGAAACATTCCCCCATTCCCTTACTTGTTTCTATCAAGAATTAGTAAAATGTGATTCAAGTCTGTATATCGGGTGTCCTTTTGCTGAAAACTTCTCTTCATATTCCGTCATAATATTATCTTCCGGCATCTCTGCATGCAAATCAAGTGATACAAAACCTAACTTCATACCGTACTGAGACATTGAGACGAGTGAGTACTCGAACAACAGACGGTTATCTGTTTTAAAGTGAATTTCTCCACCTTCTGCTAGTACCTCTTCATAAAGTTTTAAAAATGTTTCATGCGTCAATCTTCTTTTCGCATTTCTCGTTTTCGGCCACGGATCAGAAAAATTTA
This sequence comes from Sporosarcina sp. FSL K6-1540, assembly GCF_038620285.1. Taxonomy (NCBI): domain Bacteria; kingdom Bacillati; phylum Bacillota; class Bacilli; order Caryophanales; family Caryophanaceae; genus Sporosarcina; species Sporosarcina sp. FSL K6-1540. The sequence goes on along the minus strand of NZ_CP152018.1, from coordinate 3,140,632 downwards.
AATACACCCTATCTATCTCCCCTTTGTGGAAGATCTTTGCAAGGTCCATTCCATTTGCACGGAATAGTCGTAAATTTGATGGCTTTTCTGCTTCAACAGCCTTTTCAAGCGCAGATACGATAACGTTGTCAAAATGCTCAATGCCAATATAATTCACATCTGGATTGGCAACAGCCATACCAATTATAAATTGGCCCATACCTGATCCAACTTCAATGTGTATTGGATTGCCATTTCCAAACAAGGTATGCCATCCATTCATCATTTTTTCTGGTTCAGCTAATAGGATATCTGGGTGTTCTGCCATGTAGTCTCTTGCCCATGGTTTATTACGAAGCCTCATTATATACACTCTTTTCTATTTATAGGTTATTGCCATCTTCTGGTTGTTCTTCATCGCCAAATAATCTGCTTATTGAAGTAGTTTGCCCCACGTCAAGTATTGCCTGGCCCGCTTTGAATTGCGTAGATTTCATCGGAGCCGGCAATTTCTGAAGTGCAGAAAACCAGTCCTCATATGACCGTCTATCGATAATATCAACATCGAATGCCGAACCTGGGTGATCGATATACCCGTTACGTGAAATCAAATATTTACGTACAGGAAAATCGATACCTTGTGCTTTCAATATACTCGAAACAATCTTTTCAGTTCTGTTCAATGCTATAAGCGGGCTTAGAAATTTCGTTTCTTTTTCCCCAAGCTTCTTTAACCAGAATCTGTCCCCGCTCCCACTAAACGCTGCAACGTCTTCTTTCTCAAGCACCGTAATACACATGCATTCAACAGGTGTCACAATGATAATGTCTAGTTCAACAGGTGCTTTCTTCAGTAGTAAGATTGGATAATAGAACAACAAATAATTATCCGGAAGATTCTGAGCGAAACTTCGTAAAAGTGGATCTCGGAAAAAGCGAGATTCAACCCTTGACTTGTCCATTAACGTCGAACTTGCCCACTTGATTTGAAAATGAAATAGTTGATCCAAATAAAGTCTTCTTAAGTGCTCAAGACTTGAGGGGTTATGAATCAGATTTGGACTAAATCCAAAATTCTCTTCCTTATCACCTTTTTCATCTTCGCTATTGTCGTGATATTGCTCTGCCTCAACATCTTTACGTTGGCCGAAGACCCGAAGTAGAGGAGAAAACCATTTGTTCTCTTCCGGTTCTACTACCTCTTTAATATCCTGTTGCCATTCTGATAAATCCGCTCCACTTTCCCACTGGGTCTTCATACGTTCCCATTGATACCTTTTCAAACGGATATACTGCGAAGGATAACGCGTAAGATCTTGCTCGTAACGGGAGACATAGTCAAGCAGTTTAACAAGTTGCGCCATGTCCATTCACTCCAATCACATACTATACATTATTATTCATCCGCTATAAAAGATGGGATTTGCGAGCTGAATGCTTTTTGTAACTTCATTGTCAATGGTCCCAATATTCCCGAGCTTACAGGACGTCCGTCGATTGAAATGACTGGCGTTACTTCAGATGTCGTTGACGTTAAGAAAAATTCATCCATTTCAAAAGCTTCATCTATTGTAAAGGATTTCTCGACGACAGGAATTCCTTGCTCCTCACACAGACCAAGTACAACTTGACGCGTAATTCCATTCAAAATAAGATTTGTCACAGGATGAGTATAGACTGTTCCACCCTTTACCCCAAACATATTCGATGCAGAACCTTCGGTAACAACACCGTCACGGTGAAGCAATGCCTCTATACAACCCGCTTCATGCGCTTCTTGCTTAGCGAGAACATTGCCAAGCAAGTTAAGGCTTTTAATATCGCAACGCAGCCAACGGACATCCGCTACTGACTTGACCCCAACTCCGTTTTCTATGCCCCTCATAGGTCTTGGGTTGTTAATTGCATATCCAGTCACAACTGGTGGGACTGTCGGATCAGGGAATTGGTGCATCCTTGGTGCGGATCCCCGTGTCACTTGGATATAAACGTGTCCAACCAAAATATTATTTTTCGCCACTAATTCACGGGCAATCTCCATCAATTGTACTTCAGCATAAGGGATTGTCATCTTTATCTTCGTAGCACTTTGAAATAAACGATCAATATGTTCTTCCGCAGTATATAATTCTCCACCATATACTTTAATTACCTCATACACGCCATCACCAAAATAATAACCGCGATCATCAATCGAAATAGCCAATCCATCACGTTCTGTAAACTGTCCATCAATAAAGTATACTGTCATCCTTATTCCCCTTCCGTTTTTTCAGATACGAGTCGGCTGATTGCATCTGCATAGATCCCAGTTGCTTTCACTAAATCATCTATATAAACATATTCATCTGCCTGATGAGCTACGTCTTCCCTGCCAGGAAATAGCATACCAAAAGCAACCCCTTTTTCAAGGACACGTGCGTACGTTCCTCCCCCGATTGCCAATAGTTCTGCATGTTCTCCAGTATGATCAGTATACACTTCTTGCAACGTCCGAATAAGGGGGTCGTTTGCGTCCACATGATGCGGTGCAGAGTTCGATCCAATATCGACCGAAAAAGGTGTTTCCGTTAACCGTTTCATACATGTCGTCATTTTCTCTTCAAATAGATAGCTGACTGAATAACGCATACTAACATTAATTTCCCCACCACTTGTGGGATTGTATGTCACGATACCCGCATTCAGCGTTGTATCGCCTGACATTTCATCATTGAACGCCAAACCTAAGAACAGTCCTCGAGATTCATTAGCAAATGCATCAAACATGAATTGTGTAAAGTCTTTTGATTGACCTTCTTTCAATATGCGATTCAGGAAAGAAGCAAGTAGGACGGCGGCATTGACGCCATTATCTGGCTCCATTGCATGTGCTGATTTTCCATTCAAACTGATGATGGTCTTACCACTATCAGTGGAAACTCCCCCTGTTACGTCATGAATATTCAAAAATGTAACAAACTGTTCATTGTCAAATACAACTTCCTCTGCCAGGTGTGCCTCTGCATAATCTGGCACCATATTTGTCCTATTTCCTGACTTGAATAGCAATAGTTGTCCATCTGAAGTTACTACCTTTTGTTTAAATAGGATAGAAGCAATTCCTTTTTCGGCGTTAATGATGGGAAAATCAGCATCTGGCGCAAATCCAATAGTTGGCATTTCTTCTTTTTCAAAATAGCGCTTCACACATCGAAAACCACTTTCTTCATCTGTTCCGATAATGAGCCGCACTCGTTTGTTCATCGTGATACCTGAATCCCGGACTATTTTCATCGCATGCCAAGCGGCTATAGTCGGTCCTTTATCGTCAATGGCACCGCGACCAAACAGCTTTCCGTCCTCGATAGTACCGCCAAACGGCTCATGTATCCAATTACTTCCTGCTGGCACGACATCGACATGGCAAAGGATCCCGATGAGTTCGTCCCCTTCCCCCATCTCAATATGCCCCGCCATATTATCTACATTTTTCACAAGCATTCCCGCTTTTCGACCTTCTTCTAACAGCCAGTCGAGTGCACGTTTTGGTTCCGGTCCGAATGGTAAATCTTTAGTTGCCGCACTTTCATCAAGTACAGAAGGGATAGCGATTAAACTTTGTAAATCAGCTAGCAGAGATTCTTGTCTTTTTAAAGCTTCATTTTCCCAATTAGACATTCAAGGCACCTTCTTTCACAATAAGTCTATTTTCACACGTTAGCCCAAGAAAATAAAGAGGAATCATCTTTTACAGACTCTTTACAATAAAATTCATGCAAACTTCACGAGAATACGTTATACTAGTATTGTCAGAAGATTTAATCTGACTTTTCAACTTTTTCGAAAGGATGTGCGTCGTCAGGGATAATTTCAACGTGCTTTAGGCAACATTCATAAGTCTCATGACCAAACCTTTTTGGAAAATGAAGATGAAGGGGTGATTCCACACTTGAAACCTGCAACTGATCGTATGCTTACACGCATAAAGGATATCTATTTTTATATCCTTGATAATGGCACTGTAACTACCGAAAACCTGGTCGAAGAATTTGGCATCACTCACCGTACGGTCCAAAGGGATTTAAATGTCCTTGAATACAACGAGCTCATTATGAGCCCGGTACGCGGTAAATGGACGACGACAGCAAAAAAAGTGAAGTTATCTTCGTGACCCGCACATGACCTAGAAAAGCAAAAAGCGCCAGCTCTCATACCTGCTTCACGTAGGTATAAGGGAGCTGGCGCTTGGAGCCTGTATATAACAAAAGCGGAAACGCCTGTTTAGCCCCAAAAAGTAGGAGGGATGCAAGTTCAATCCCTCCCGGTAGCCTTGCTGATAAAAGCACTCTTTGCCTTTAATCAGCAAGACAGAAACTGCATGACCCGCGTCGTGTGGGGCTAGGCGCTGGAGTCTAGACGTGAAATTTTCAAATGGTAACTTATCCCCAGTACGAGATTTCATTATTTTCTAGACAAACAATAAAGAGCTGAACCGTATTCTTAAACGGCTCAGCCCTTTTTATTTTCCAGAAATCTGCATGAGTTGCTGTAATTCCTCTTCCGTCAATTCCCGGTATGATCCAAGCGCTAAAGTTTCATCCAAAGATAAAGGCCCCATCGATAAGCGTTTTAAGTAAACAACTTGCTTACCAACCGCTTCAAACATTCGCTTGACTTGATGGTATTTACCTTCCGTAATCGTCAACTCGATTTCGGAAATATCCGTTGATTTCAATATGCGCAGCTGACCAGGCTTCGTCTCATAGCCATCATCCAGAGTAACACCCTCTGAAAACTGCTTGGTATCTTCTTCTGTAACAATTCCTTCGATATGAGCATAATACGTTTTCGGCACCCCTTTTTTAGGTGACAATAAGTTGTGCGCAAGTTTTCCGTCATTCGTCAGTAACAAAAAACCTTCTGTGTCTTTATCTAACCTTCCAACAGGAAACATTTCAAAAATGTTATATTCTTCATCTAATAAATCAATAACTGTCTGGTCCCTTTTATCTTCAGTAGCAGACAAGACTCCTTGTGGCTTATTCATCATTAGGTACATAAATTCTTTATAGACGACTTTTTGACCCAGTACCGTTACTTCATCCTTCACTGTATCTACATGCAGTGCGGCATCTTTCACTGCCACTTCATTAACCCGTACGGAACCTTTTTTCATCAAAATCTTTACTTCTTTTCGCGTACCAAATCCCATGTTCGACAATAATTTATCCAAACGCATTTTATTCCTCCTAAAAGCCTAATTTCTTGGTGAATCTAGTCAATCGCTCTCCGAACAATTTCTGTGCAAGCCCCGTTTTAAGCGATAGATAACCGTAAATTGCAGCACCAACTGTAGCGCATATCAAAATATACAAGATAGACTGCATTTTTCCGTCAGCAGGACTGATTGCTGTCAGTCCTTTCAATGTAAATGTGACAGCTATTAACATAATGACATTTAATATAGCGATAAGGATAAGTCTTCTAAACACCATCTTCGACCTGTAATTAAGGGTCTTAGTAATGATGACGATATTAATGCCTACCGCGACTGTATAACCAATTGAAGTCGCCATAATGGCACCATTCGTTTCAAATATTTTGATGAGCGGTATATTCAGTACCAGTTTGAAAAACAGTCCGAGTAATGAAGTGAAAACTATCCATTTATGTCGGTCGATGCCTTGCAAAATGGCTGCTGTCACCGTATATAAGCCAAATAAAATCGCGACCGGGGCATAATTCGCTAGTATCTCTGCACCCATTGCATCTTTTTCATATAGAAATTGGTAGAACTCATTTGACAAAACGATTAATCCGATAACGATTGGTACCGTCAAGAACAGCATAATCTGATAGGTCTGATCAAGTGAATTTGTAATCCCTTTTTGATCATTTTTCGCATAATAACTTGTAATGACCGGAATAAGAGCCATTGAAAATCCTGTCGCAATCATGACTGGTATCATGACGACTTTATGCGTTAAAAAGTTTAGCATCGTTAAATAGATGTCAGTTACCTTTGCAAAGCCGATTGAAGACATCGCCTCGTTAAAAGTAATCATATCAACGAATTGATAAAGGGGATTAATAACCCCTACCAGGACGAAGGGCAAGATATAAGCAAATACTTCTTTGTACATGTCTTTGAATGAAACGTCACTTGATGAAGTACTATTCGCAAGAAGATGGTCGAATTCTGGTTTATAACTTTTCCAATACTTGAACAAGACAGCGAGACCCGCAAGCGCCCCGATAAACGCCGCAAATACCGCGAAGTTCACTGCAGTTTTCGGAGATCCATGCATGAAGTTCACGACAATAAACGCTCCTGCCAGAACGACAATAATTCGCACAACCTGTTCTACTAACTGAGAAACCGAAGTCGGCATCATTTTTTGATTGCCCTGTAGGAAGCCTCGCACGATACTCATAAGTGGAACGGCAAGCAGTGCATAACTGACCCAGCGAATCACATTTGCAATCTCTTCAATTGTGAAGATTTGTTCATCATCTTTACGAACAAGTTTCGCAATCGGTTCAGCTAAAAAGTACAGCGTTAAAAAGGAAAGTATTCCTGTGACTGCCATCACAAGCATCCCTGACTTTAACAATTTTCGTCCAGTTGCATAATCGCCACGAGCATTATATTTTGCTACGAATTTTGAAATCGCAAGTGGTGCTCCTGATATCGCGATAGCTAACGCGATATTGTATGGGATGTATGCATATTGATAGAGACCGATACTTTCTTTCCCAACGATTGCGTAAAATGGAATAACGTATAATAGTCCAAGCGCTTTCGATAAAAATAGACCTATTGTCAGTATAAAGGTCCCTTTTACAAGATTTGATGACATGTTTGATCCTTCCATTCTCCCTAAATCTACTTAACAGTTTACCCCCAGACGACGCTTTTCACAATGTATATCCGTCATTAGTGTGGAATAGAGAAAAACTGAAAGTGTGGTTTCCATTATATATGACGTCATCATATGATAATTAGTTAGTCAAACGTACAGACCAGTAAAAAAAGCGGGCAGTCGCCAAAGAAAAATCAGGCTACCCATCTCCACTGGATTCTGGAGAAAAGGCAGCCTAATTTTGTTCTGTATGTGTCTCTAATTACTAGGTAAACTCAGTATGATTCATCTCGTTTTATTTTAATGTTTTCGTTAGCAATCAGTACACCTTGCTTAAATTCTTCATAGTCAGGCTCTGTTGAGTTTAGGAAGCATGTGGTAGCAATTTTTTTCGCAATCAATCTCCTACCTTTTCTGACGACATCCATTCCCCCTGCATGGCTAATCAATTTATGATAGATGCGCTGACACTCTTTTTGTTGAAAAGCATCGTGTCTTATTTTCTCGTTCTCCGCGCTCGTTGGATACGACTGCTCTTGATATCCCTCTTGCTGACTTATATGCTGTTCAACTTCGCTATTTACTTCTCTAGTCATTCCGTACCCTCTTCCTATTCTTCGTTAAAGTAAATATACTCTACTTCCTCATCATTCCAATTTATCACAGGCACTATCCCAGTCTTGGGATAGAAGTTTGCAAACACTTCTACTCGCACTATTCTTGAAAGTTTTATTGTTAAACCATTTTTAATTGTACCACATGCCGTCGTTATATTTTCTTCCATTTTGACCGCCCCTACTATTTTTCAATGATGCTGTGTTAAACTGTTATTTAATAATCCATTACCGAAAGGCTTGATAACACAATGACTACTAACCATGTTGATGTAGACGTCATCATCATTGGCGGGGGACCATCAGGATTGATGGCCTCCATTGCCGCTGCTGAAAACGGAAGGAAAGTTCTCCTTCTAGAAAAAGGAAAAAAACTTGGCACTAAATTGGCCATTTCAGGGGGCGGGCGCTGTAACGTTACGAATCGCCTGTCACAAGAAGAAATCGTTAAAAACATTCCAGGGAACGGGCGATTTTTATATGGTCCTTTCTCCGTTTTCAATAATGAAGACATCATTCGTTTTTTCGAAGGTCTTGGCGTTCCGTTGAAAGAAGAAGATCATGGCAGAATGTTTCCAGTGTCGAACAAAGCAAAAGATGTAGTCAATGCATTGCTGACAGAAATGGATCGCTTACATGTTGAAGTGAGATTAGAAACGCGCGTTAAAAAACTTTTGATGGATGAAGAGCAAATTCTAGGTGTCAGACTCGATTCTGGCAAAGAGATCCGTTCACACGCTGTTGTTGTAGCGGTCGGGGGAAAAGCAGTTCCTCAAACCGGTTCAACAGGAGACGGTTATCCATGGGCAGAAAAAGCCGGACATACCGTGACGGAACTTTATCCAACAGAAGTACCTTTATTATCAAATGAACCTTTCATTGTTTCAAAGGATCTACAAGGTCTTGCGCTTCGTGACGTGGCAGTATCCGTCCTTAACGCCAAAGGTAAGAATCTTATCACACATCAGATGGACATGTTGTTCACCCATTTCGGCTTAAGCGGGCCTGCCATTTTAAGATGCAGTCAATTTGTTGTGAAAGAACGTATGAAAAACGGCAACAAGCCCGTTGAGATGAGAATTGACTCAATGCCCGAGCTCAATGAAGAAAAAGTATTCCAACTGCTCAATACCACACTAAAAGAAGACTCAACAAAAGCAGTGAAGAATGTATTAAAAGGGATTGTGCCTGAACGTTGGATGCTATTTTTATTCGACCGGGCAGGAATTGATCCGGCTGAAACTGGAGCTCAGATGCTAGTAGAAAAGATTAGGGCATTAGCTAAATTATTGAAAGCATTCCCAATGAACGTCAATGGTACGCAGCCACTTGAAAAAGCATTCGTCACAGGCGGCGGAGTATCCGTAAAAGAAATCGTTCCGAAGACATTAGGTTCCCGCAAGAAGGAAGGTCTTTACTTCTGCGGTGAAATTTTGGATATTCACGGCTATACAGGCGGTTATAATATCACTTCCGCACTTGTTACCGGCAGGATTGCTGGGATGAATGCAGGAGAACATGCGACTGATCTATAAACGTTGATTATGGAAAAACTTTATTATAGATTGTACGAACTAAACTACAGCTATCCGATACTGGACAACAAAAAATCCGCGTAAGAGGGCCAACCCTCTTACGCGGATTTTCTTTTTTAACCTACTGCAACAATATTAATCAGTCTTCCTGGAATCGCGATGACTTTTTTCACTTCTTTGCCTTCAAGAAGTACTTTCACATTTTCATCTTCTAGTGCAAGCTTCTCTAGATCATCCTTCGTAACGTCTTTCGATACGACGATTTTCGCACGTACTTTGCCGTTGATTTGAACAGCCATTTCAACTGTATCATCGACCAGTTTTGATGCGTCAAATGTCGGCCATTGTTCATACGTAATTGTATCGCTATGACCCAACTTCTCCCATAACTCTTCTGCAAGATGCGGAATAACTGGCGCTACCATTTTAACAAAGCCTTCAACATATTCTTTTGGAATCGAATCCACTTTATAGCCTTCGTTAATGAAGACCATCATCTGAGAAATTGCTGTATTATTACGCATTCCTTCAAAGTCTTCCGTCACTTTTTTCACAGTTTGATGGTAAACTTTCTCAAGCGATCCGCCCGTTTTTCCACCGATTTTCGTGCTAAGTGATCCATCCTCATTGACGAACAGGCGCCAGATACGATCTAGGAAACGACGAGCTCCGTCAAGACCATTCGTCGTCCATGCTTTTGAACCTTCCAAAGGCCCCATGAACATTTCATAAAGGCGAAGTGAATCAGCTCCGTGTGAATGAACGATATCATCTGGATTAACTACATTGCCTTTTGATTTCGACATCTTCTCATTACCTTCACCAAGTATCATCCCTTGGTTGAACAGCTTTTGGAATGGCTCTTTCGTATGAACTACTCCGATATCATAAAGCACTTTATGCCAGAATCGTGCGTAAAGCAGATGTAGAACTGCGTGTTCTGCTCCACCTACGTAGATATCTACAGGCAACCAGCGTTTCGCAAGTTCAGGATCGATAATCATTTCATCGTTATCCGGATCGATGTAACGCAAGTAATACCAGCAGCTACCCGCCCATTGTGGCATCGTGTTCGTTTCGCGACGACCTTTCATCCCTGTTTCTGGATGAGTCACATTTATCCATTCATCGATGTTTGCAAGTGGTGACTCGCCCGTTCCGCTTGGTTTAATATTATCCGTTACTGGTAATACGAGCGGTAAATCTGCTTCTTCAACAGGTGTCATTGTGCCATCTTCCCAATGGATAATTGGAATCGGCTCGCCCCAGTAACGTTGCCTTGAGAACAACCAGTCACGAAGACGGAATGTAACTTTTTTATCGCCTTTGCCTTTTTCAACAAACCATGCGATTGCTTTTTCGATTGCTTCATCTTTGAGTAATCCATCAAGGAAACCTGAATTGACGTGTTTTCCATCTCCAACATATACTTCAGCAGAAACGTCGCCGCCTGCTACAACTTCAATAATTGGCAGATCAAATTCTTTTGCAAACTCATAGTCACGCTCATCATGTGCTGGAACCGCCATAATCGCGCCTGTTCCATATGTTGCAAGAACATAGTCTGCAATCCAAATTGGCATCTTCTCGCCGCTTGCAGGGTTAATTGCGTAAGCTCCCGTAAAGACACCCGTCTTCTCTTTTGCAAGATCTGTACGTTCAAGATCACTCTTCATCTTCACTTCGTTTAGGTATTTTTCAACTGCATCCTTTTGTTCTGCAGTCGTCACTTTTTCAACAAGTTTTAATTCTGGTGCAAGCACTGCATACGTCGCTCCGAAAATTGTATCCGGACGTGTTGTAAATGCTTCAAATGACAAATCAGTTCCGTCAATTTCGAAAGTCAGCTGTGCCCCTTCTGAACGACCAATCCAGTTACGTTGCATGTCTTTCAAGCTTTCCGGCCAATCAAGTTCATCAAGATCCTCAAGAAGACGGTCTGCATAATTTGTAATTCGCAATACCCATTGGCGCATTGGACGACGCTCAACCGGGTGGCCGCCACGTTCTGACTTGCCATCGATTACTTCTTCATTCGCAAGAACTGTACCTAGTGCTGGACACCAGTTAACAGCTACTTCATCGACGTAAGCTAAGCCTTTATTGTAAAGTTGGATGAAAATCCATTGCGTCCACTTGTAATAAGATGGATCTGTCGTATTAATTTCACGGTCCCAGTCATAAGAAAAACCAAGATCATTCATTTGACGCTTGAACGTTGCGATATTTTTCGCGGTGAATTCGGCAGGATCATTACCTGTATCAAGCGCGTATTGCTCTGCCGGAAGGCCAAATGCATCCCAGCCCATCGGATGCAGGACATTAAAGCCTTGCTTCCGTTTGAATGAGCTCAAAATATCTGTCGCGATATAGCCAAGCGGATGCCCGACGTGTAGTCCAGCACCTGATGGATATGGAAACATATCAAGCGCAAAAAATTTCGGTTTAGACGGATCATCCATCATTTTGAATGTTTTATTGTCTTTCCAGTACTGTTGCCACTTCTTCTCAATTTGTCCGTGATTATAACTCATTTAAAATTCCTCCTTGATAAGTAGAAAAGCACTAAAAACAAAAAACTCCCGTCCCTTAAAAAGATAAGGGACGAGAGTAGTATAATTCCCGCGGTGCCACCCAAATTGACGACAAAGCCGCCCAACTTGACTCCTTAACGCGGAAAACGGCACGGGTTAGTAAATCAAATAATTCACCAATGCAGGCTCCAAGGCGAGTTCATCTCTATCGTACAGGCTTCCACCAACCGCCTGCTCTCTAATAAACGACAGTAAAGATTACTACTCCTCTTCAACACCAAAGCTATTGCTATTAGTTTACCCGAATCATGCCACTTTAACAACAATCATTTTACGCCTTCAATAACATCCTTCACAATTAACACCGCTTCTGTCGAATCAATGACTTCTTGAATAGTGAATCCTTCGAACACTTCTTTCAATTCCAGTCCATCGGCTGTCACGTCAATCAATGCGCGTTCTGTAATGATTTTATGGACGACCGCTTTTCCTGTTAACGGAAGTGAACATTCTTTCTTAATCTTCGCAGAGCCGTCTTTCGCAACGTGATCCATAATAACGATAATTTTTCGCGCGCCATGAACAAGATCCATCGCACCGCCCATTCCTTTGATCATCTTGCCAGGAATCATCCAGTTAGCCAAGTCCCCTTTTTCAGACACTTCCATCGCGCCAAGTATGGCAACATCGACATGTCCTCCGCGAATCATCGCGAATGATTCAGCACTGTTAAAATATGCTGAACCTGGAATAGATGTAACAGTTTCTTTTCCCGCGTTAATAAGATCCGGATCAACTTCATCAGCTGCCGGATAAGGTCCAATACCTAACAATCCATTTTCTGATTGAAGTACGACTGTTTTTTCAGGTGATATATAATTAGCAACGAGCGTTGGCATACCAATTCCAAGATTGACGTAGTTGCCGTCCTCGATTTCCTTTTCAGCCCGTCTTGCGATTCGTTCCCTTACATTCACTTCTCCCATATCACAATTCCCCTTTCCTTAGCGAGTCGTCAGACGCTCAATTCGTTTTTCTTGTTGCGCCTGTAGAAGTCCTTGGACATAAATGCTAGGTGTATGAATCGTCATTGGATCAAGATCGCCCGTTTCCACGATTTCCTCCACCTCTGCAATTGTGAATTTCCCTGCAGCCGCCATCATTGGATTGAAGTTTTGTGCGGTCTTGTTGTAAATCAAATTGCCGAACTTGTCGGCTTTTGCTGCACGAATAAGTGAGAAGTCCGCACGAAGCGCCTCTTCAAGAACATACTCTTTACCATCATAGACACGGATCTCTTTCCCTTCCGCAACGAGCGTTCCAACACCAGCCGGCGTGAAGAATGCCGGTATACCAGCGCCACCAGCACGAATCTTTTCTGCAAGTGTTCCCTGCGGCGTCAACTCAACTTCAATTTCACCTGATAGTACCTGACGTTCGAATTCTTTATTCTCACCAACATATGAGCCTATCATTTTCTTAATCTGTTTATTTTTCAATAGTAGTCCAAGTCCCCACTCGTCGACTCCGCAGTTATTTGAAATAACCGTTAAGTCTTTCACACCTTTTTCAACAAGTGCTAGAATGAGTTGTTCCGGAATTCCTACTAGTCCAAATCCCCCAACCATTAATGTTGCACCATCTTCAATCTGTGCAACCGCCTCTTTCGCTGATGAATAAATCGGCTTCATTTTACATCCCCCTTTGAATCTTTTAAAACTTACGTAATAATCCTTCTTCTCAATTAAATCAAACTCTACCGAATGTTGCAATGATAGTAGCGCACAGAAAAAAACGGAAAGCCTATAAGCGGCTTTCCGGTTGATAGCCGGCTTTTTTAATGGGCCGGTCGTATAGCAAGCTAGTGATGATTGGAATGATCATAAATGCTGTCAATATGAATAGCATCACTTGCATACCATATTGGTCTGCAAGAATTCCTCCAATAAATGGCCCAAACATCCGCCCCATTGTCGCAAAGGAATTGACAATTCCTTGATAAAAGCCTTCCCTTCCTTTAGGAGAAAGTTGGCTCGCAATGGTCGGCACAGCCGGCCAGACAAACATTTCCCCAAACGTCACAATCACCATTGCAACAATGAACATTGTAAATGAAGCTGCAAAACTGACTACAATATAAGAAATACTAAAAATAACAATCCCGATAATTATTTGCGTTTTTATTTTATTTTCCAACCTAGAGATGACTGGCTTAATGATTGGTTGTCCAATCACAATCAGCAATCCATTTATCGTCCATAACAAACTATATTGTTTCAATGAAATACCAAGTGATAATGAGTGGGTAGAAATTGTCGTCATCCACTGGGAATAGACAAGCCACATAATCAGATAACCGCCTGAAATGATAAGTAGCGCATAAAAAGGTGCTTTTTGACGAATTTTCTTATTCTCCTTAATGACACTTGTGTGACGATCAGGTGCAATTTCAAGTTTGCGGTAACCGAAGAAAGCGATAAAGAAAAAGACCACATAAAACACCAAATTCGCAGGGAAAATATAGTCAATACTGACCGAAGCGACAAGTCCTGCTAAGGCTGGCCCAATCGCCACACCGACGTTTTGGGCCAGGTAAATCGAGTTAAAAGCTTTCCTGCCGCCCTCCGGCCAAAGCGTCGCCATCATCGCATACATACTTGGAAAAATAAGACCCCCACTGAAACCTAGAAGCGTCAAAAACCAGATGTATGGTTGCCAGTCATGCCAAAATACAAGGCCAACAAGGCCGATGATTGAAATGATGATTCCAGCCATGATAGACTTAAATCCACCTATCCGGTCAAATAAATAACCGCCAAGCAAGTTGCCCACGACACCAGCTCCTGCATTAGCCATCAAGACAAGTCCAGCGACAGAAAGCGATTTCCCTAAATAATCGTGCATATAAATCGTATTTAGCGGCCATAGAAACGAGTTTCCCATGACATTAATGAACATTCCAATCACGAGAAGCCATACTTTTTTAGGCATACCCTTCGCCTCCGTCCATATATAAAGTCAGTAAAAGTGTATGACTTTTTCTACATTCAGACAAGACCCATAAAATAAGTTCCATAATTCAGATGATGCCAGTACGGAAAAACATGATACAATTAGCTGTTAGAGGAGTGAATAAAGTGGATAAATTAAACTTACCTTTCCCTACTGAGGGGAAACGCTATCATACATGGTCACGTCACTTAAAAGATGAATTCGGATTCAAAGTAATGAAAGTTGCGCTTGACGCTGGATTTGATTGCCCGAACCGGGACGGCACTGTTGCTTTCGGTGGCTGTACATTTTGCAGCGTTGCAGGATCTGGAGATTTCGCCGGGGACCGCGTCGATCCAATCGACGTACAATTTGCAGAAATCAGCGAAAGAATGCACAAGAAATGGAAAGATGGCAAATACATGGCCTATTTCCAGGCATACACAAATACCCATGCCCCGCTTCCAAAGTTAAAAGAAAAATTCGAAGCGGCATTAGCGCAAGAAGGCGTCGTTGCATTATCAATCGCAACTCGTCCAGACTGCTTACCTGACGATGTTGTCGAGTATTTAGCTGAGCTGAATGAACGAACTTATTTATGGGTTGAACTTGGCCTACAAACTGTCCACGAAAAAACGGCAAACCTTGTCAATAGAGCCCATGATTTCAAATCCTACGTTGAAGGTGTCGAGAAATTGCGCAAACACGGTATTCGTGTCTGCACACATATCATCAACGGCTTACCGCTTGAGGATTATGACATGATGATGGAAACGGCACGTGAAGTTGCAAAACTCGATGTTCAAGGCATCAAAATCCATCTTCTTCATCTACTTAAAGGAACGCCAATGGTGAAACAATACGAAAAAGGCCAACTTGAATTCTTGGAGAAACAAGAATACATTGACCTAGTTGCTGACCAACTTGAAATTCTTCCACCGGAAATGATTGTCCACCGCATTACAGGTGATGGTCCAATTGAATTAATGATTGGCCCAATGTGGAGCGTCACGAAATGGGAAGTGTTGAATGGCATAGACAAAGAACTCGAACGTCGTGACAGCTGGCAAGGGAAACATTATGCAGGGGCGGTAGAATTGATTTGAAGCTACATCGCATTCTTCCCTTCGCAAGACAATTATTTAGTGAAACAGTCAATGCTGGTGAAACCGTTGTTGATGCAACTACCGGCAACGGCAACGACACACTCTTTTTAGCTGATCTCGTCGGTGAAAATGGACATGTTTTAGCATTCGATATTCAACAGGCAGCACTCGACTCAACAGCCGAACGACTCGGTAATTTAAGTGAACGCGTGTCACTAATATTGGATAGTCATGCAAACGTTGAAAAATATGTTAGCGGACAAATTGGCTGCGCAGTGTTCAACCTCGGTTACTTGCCGCATAGTGAAGATTTGTCAATTGTTACAAAAGCCGACTCTACAATCAAAGCAATCCATACAATGCTTGGGTTGCTGAAAAAAGGCGGTATCATAGCGGTTGCTGTCTATGATGGACATGAAGGTGGCGGAGAAGAGCGGGATGCACTTCTGGCTTATGTGAAAAACTTACACCAGGCTGATGTCCACGTCATTCGTTATGAAATGATCAATCAGCGAAATAATCCCCCGTTTTTGATAGCCATGGAAAAGATGAAGGATTTTATAACAGTAAAACTAGTTGAATGACAAAAAAAGGTTGCCCGATTGAAATAAAATCAGGGGCAACCTTTTTTCTGTTGTTTTTTAGTTTCTGATTGATTGAACAGCTTATATGCTTGGGACACATGCTATATGATCGGTCAGACCAGTTATATGATTGGTTCGCAACGCTATATGCTCGGCAATCCAGTTATATGATTGGTTCGCAACACTATTTGATCGGCAATCCAGTTATATGATCGGGACGCAACGCTATTTGATCGGCAATCCAGTTATATGATCGGGACGCGACGTTATTTGATCGGCAATCCAGTTATATGATCGGGACGCAACGCTATTTGCTCGCTTCTAACTTCAGTGTCAAAAATCCCGTAAATCAGCAATCGCACCTACTGTTTTGAAGTCTTCATTCACCATAAATGCAATTAATTGGCCAGCAGTTTGTTCCGCACTGCTTAACAACCCTTTCTCCTTATAGTCTATAAAACGATCAAGGAGAGGGAATGCCTCTTCCTTACTTCCCCGAATGGTTTCCTGCATTCCAGTATCTATAATCCCCGGCGCGATAGAAACGATGTCTACTGGGTGTTCCGCGCTCCCCTGCTCAAGTGCGACAACACGCGAGAAATGATCAAGTCCCGCTTTCGTTGTGCAATATGCTCCCCATCCTTCATACGCATTGCGGCCTGCTCCAGATGAGATGTTGACGATTCGCTTCACTCCTTTGAAGTTTTTCAAAGCGCCAATAAATGTATTGGATAAAATCATTGGTGCCGTCAAATTTAATGCTACTGCTTTTGTTATATCTTCCGCATTTATAGCACCCATTATTCCAATAGGATCAACCATGCCAGCGTTATTAATAAGTGTGAATGACACCGCTTCTCGTGGGGAAACAGTGATTAACTCATCCATTAGCGCTTCCAGTTTCTCCGTTTCAGAAAGATCTGCTCTAATGAATTTTACACCGTCTAGTTTACTTATAGTGCGTGCAATCCCGATAACGAAATGCCCCTCACTACCTAGCTGCTTTGCAAGTTCAAATCCAATCCCTTTTGACACACCTGTAATAATATAGACGTTCATTTATTCCACCCCTCCTGCATGTATTTCAACCATTCTTTGAAATCGTTCTTTTTTAACGGCTCCTGTACTTACTCTATGAATTGGATAGCATCCCTTAATTCTGAGAGATTGGTCCCGAATCAATTCCCCTCATTGTTACAGTCGACGATTAATGACTCGTTCAGAAAGCACAGCTCGATTTTCTCCAAATTTTTTATGAGCACAAATATATCGAAATCTATTTCCGAGACTTCTACTCCCACTCATCTTTTTCTTTATTGTATCATCCGAATTGACTGAATCACAGTCACCCAGTCAGTTTCGAAAACTATTCAAACAACAAAAAAACAACTTCCCCGAAGGAAAATTGTTTTTCAATTTTAAACTTAGATTTTAATAACACCGATCACAATAGCGATTGCCAATAGAACAACACTGAAACCCCACATCATCATAAATGAATAACGGATATGACGGCCCATTTCAAGCCCTGCCAATCCTAGTGCAAGCCATAGAGCCGGAGATAAAGGACTGACAAACGTTCCAATGATATTTCCGATAATCATAGCATAAGCGACAGAGAGTGAAGATACTCCAAAACCAGTTACAACCTGATCGACAATCGGAAGCAATGCGAAATAATAGGCATCCGTACTTAGCAGTAAATCGAATGGAACACCGAGCACTCCTATGATGATGTGCAAATATGGAATGATGAATGCTGGCAAAACAGTCACAAGATCTTTTGCAATCGAATTCAACATATCCGTCCCATTTAGAATACCTAAAAACGAACCTGCGGCCAAAATGATCGTCGCCATAAGAATCGCACCTGGTGCATGATCTTTTATGCGCGACATCTGGTCCTGTATATTAGGATAGTTAATAGGTAAAGCAATACTGACCCCAATCATAAATGCGAATCCAGCTGGAATTACGCCCCAGACCAAAACACCGATTACACTGATTGCTAATATGACGTTTACCCAATAAAACCTTGGTCGGCTCAATAACTTTTCCGCGACCGTATCTTGACCCTGATTAACATTTACCGGCAATTCAAGTGAGTCATCTACGGACATGGATTTTTCATCCGCTAATATGTTTTTCGCGATGCGACGTTTTTCACGAAGTCCAAGTAAAACTGCCAAAACAACTAATAATACTAGGCCGATTATTTGAATCTTAATGAGTGGTCTCCACAGTTCAGTGACATCCATATCAAGCACTGCCGCGGTTCTTCCTAACGGGCCAGCCCAAGGAACCATATTCATTACACTTGCACTTGTTCCGACCAACATGAGCAACAAATAGGGACTCATCTTTAACTTTTTATATAACGGGAGCAAAGCGGGGATTGTAATTAGGAACGTCGAGGCTCCTGAACCGTCCAAATGAGCGATTGCAGCAATGATGACAGTACCAACAGCCACTGCAATAACATTTCCACGAGTAAGTGATATCATCTTATCAATGAGAGGGTCGAATACCCCTACATCCTGCATGATTCCGAAAAACAGTATCGCAAAAATGAACATGACAGCAACACTGAAGACAGATTGCGTTCCACTTGTGAAAAACTCACCAATTTGTTCGAAGTTGAATCCTGCACTGAACGCCCCCACTATCGGAACAAGTACTAGCCCTACAATTGGAGAGACTTTGCCACTTATAAGTAGCACAACAACAATGAGTATTGTAAATAAACCAATAATACTAAGCATAATTTCCTCCTTCTAGTAAACGGCTGTTTACTAATGAAAAGGAAGTTCACATAGTGTAAGCGGATACATCAATTTTCACAACGATTGAAAATTTGTTTCGACAGACAAAATGATCACTCTCTTTTTCAAAGTTTTCTATACTCAGAAACTTATCATAAAGAGGTTAGAAAAATAAGTTTAATTAAGTAAAAACATTATTGATCTTTCTGTGTGTTTTGTTCATTTTGTCCACGGTATGTATTTTCGTTCAGGCCGCCCGATGTCTCCATATTTTAATTGTGCTTCTGATTCCTTAACCGACACTAAATACTCTAAATAACGTCTTGCGGTTGATCGACTTACCCCCACTCTTTTGCCAGCGTCCATTGCCGTAACGCCAGAATTATCGGTTGCCTGTATAACATCTTTTATTTTATCTAATGTAATTTGGTCAATTCCTTTCGGTAACTTTCCTATCGCAACAGTTTCAATCTTTTGGGATGTTTGCAAACCTGTCAACCAATCGATTTCATCTTGTTCAAGCTCTTCCCTTGAATTCAAAAGAACGTGCTGATTACTGAAACGTTTCAACGTCTGTTCAAAACGGATGAAATCTGCAGGTTTCACAATATAATCAAAAATCCCGCCACGTAACGTTTCAGCAATGGTCGTTACCTCCTTAGCAGCAGTCACCATAATGACGTCAATTTCAGTGAACTCTTTTCGTAATTGCCAAAACAGACCCAATCCTTCCGTATCAGGTATGTAGACGTCTAATAAAATTAGATGTGGCAATTTCGCTTTGTTCCGTAATAAAATCAATGCTTCTTCCCCAGTTTTAACTACTTCCAGGACAGTAAACCCGTCTACCCGATTGACGAATTGACGATTTATTTCAGCAATTCTAAAGTCGTCTTCTACTATTAATACTTGAATTGTTTCACGCATTGCTTTCTGTCCCTTCACGTGGATTTTTCGGTATGGAGACAACAAAACAAGCTCCACCCAGCTCTCCTTCTTCTAAATAGAGTGCTCCATTCACTTCGGCTATTAGCTGTTTCGTCAAAGCAAGCCCGAAACCACGATTCGTGCCTTCTTTCGAAGTAAATCCTTGTTCAAATATCTTTTGAGCTAGCTTCTCAGTAATTCCTTCTCCTGAATCCTCTATTTCAAAAATGATATCATCACCTATATCAGTGAAAAAAATCGATATCTTTCGGTTTGAGGAAGGATTCTTTTTCACTGCGTCCATTGCGTTATCAATTAGGTTCCCTATTGTTGTCAATAACACCTCACTTTTCTTCTCAGATAATTGATTTTCCAATATACTATCCTGGTGAATTACCAAATCTATACCTGATTCATTCGCCTGATTTAATTTCCCTAATAAAATTCCACTTATTAGCGGATCTGCTACTTTCCTTATCAATATACGAATCCAGTTTTTTTGCAAGTTACTTTCTTTTTGAATATAATCAATAACTTCCTTTTTCTTTCCCAGTTGTAGTAAGCCGAGTATCATATGTAGCTTGTTTGAGAATTCATGGGTTTGGGCCCTTAATGCATTTGCGTATTGTTTAACCCGAGTCAGCTCCTTCGTTAACGACTCAATTTCAGTCTTGTTCCTAAAAGTGGATACCGTCCCGATGAACAGCTGTTCAAAGTAGATTGGAACAGTGTTTATGAAAACACTGTTATTACCTATCACTATTTCCTTATCAGATAGCCCGTTTACGTCATTCAACAACACGGATAAATGTTCAATTGGAGATACTTCTTGTATTTTTTTACCAACGTAATAATCTGATGCAATCTGTTTATCGAATAATAAAAGTTGTGCAGCAGAATTTATCATCGTGATCATTCCATTTTGATTTAATGCAATAATCCCTTCATGCGTCGACTGAAGAATCGTTTCTTTTTGGATCAGCAAATGGGTTATTTCCTCTGGTTCTAATCCATATAATACTTTTTTAATATACGATGCAATGATGATTGCACCGATAACTGCAACTCCTGCAATGAGCAACAAGACAATCCATAACTGACTATTATAGTTATGGATTATAGTTTGCATATCATTAGCTAAAAAACCGACAGATACGACACCGACAATGTTCCCATCAAGGTAAATGGGTACTTTCGCCCTTAATGAGCTGCCTAATGAGCCGATCGCTTTTGAGAGGTACGATTCACCACGCACTAATGCCCTCTCATTGTCTTCCCCCATCATTTTCCCTCCGACTTTAGCGGCTATAGGGTGAGCATACCTTATTTCTTCCGCATTTCCGATGACGATGAATTCAGCGCCAGTCACCTCTTGAATTGGTGCAATAATCGGACCGATAATTGACGCAGGATTGTCATCCTTAAATGCATTAGCCAGTTCGGGGATATGTGCAACGCTTTCAGCAACGCCGAGCGCCCGATCTCCCATCTGCGTTTCTAACATATCAGATATAAAATAATTCATAAAGACCCCGATGACCAAGACGATTGCGATGATTAATATACCAATGAGAAGAATCATTTTCAATTTCAAATTAACTGTTACATTTGGTTTGATATGGGGATTTTTTATGTCACTTTTTTGGAAATAGATCATTGCTTGAAACTCCTTAAAGTTCGATTAATAGGTGAATACGAAATATAGCAGACAGGGCTATGAATAGCAATGTACTGATATGTATTATACATTTTATGTTTCATACTCCTTTACTTCAATAAGAAAAGCGAAAGGCTCCCTTTAAGACGCAACAGGTATAAGTCGGACAAAGAGAAGGCAGTCTAAGTTCGCGACATCGTGTCGCAACGACTGCACACCTGCTTCCTTGCAAGCAAGACGTGGCGTTCTTTGCCATATAACTAGATTACTTATGACTAGAGCGGTTAACGCCTGAAGTCTAGACACTGTTCCAAATCTAAAAACTTATCCTTTCAAGAACAAAAGCGTAAGTGCCTGTTCAGCCCCGACAAGCGCTCTTTGCCTTTACCTACAGGCCAGAAGTGACTCGAGGGGCTAGGCGCTGGAGTCTAGACGTAAAATCTCTACGTTACAACTTATCCACAGTACGAGATTTCATGATTTCCTAGACAATAAAAAAAACTTGCCTAATCGATCAGGCAAGCTTTGATAGTGATTATTCGACTATTGTTATTTTGACATTTTTTCGCCCCCACTTATAGGCCTCGCTTTTCGTAGGTATAAATACATCAATTTTATTTCCTTTAATCGCTCCTCCAGTATCACCAGCAATCGCGTATCCGTACCCTTCTACGTGTACTTTCGTTCCAAGTTTAATAACATTCGGATCGACGGCGATCACTTTTAGATCTGAGTTTTTCCTTAAATTTATGCCCGTTTTTGTGATACCGGAACAACCATTACAATAAGCTGTATATGCAGTTGCCGAGACGGTAAATTCTTTGACGGCATTCGTAGACGTTGACCGTGATACAGCTTTTGAAGCGGGCTTATCAGCTGCTTTCTTAGATTTCTTAGCGTTTGAACCGATACTAAGTTTTTGATTCGGGAAAATGAGATCCGATTTCAAATTATTCCACGACTTCAATTTCGCTACTGTTGTATTATGCATTTGAGAGATTTTGTATAATGTATCGCCTTTTTTGACTTTATACGTTGCTGATGAAGCGAAACCCTCATTTGCTCCGCTAATTAATAAGACAATCGTCAGGATTAATGTCAAAAGTATGTTTTTCATTTACTCGTCTCCTTGTATTTTATTCTCAGGAGACAGCTTGCCCAAGTTGTATGACAATAACATTACAACGAGTTGTCTTTTTCATTACAAAGAGCAAGCAAGATTAAGTGCACACTTTGACTGTAAATCGACGCATAAAAAGCGCCAACCCTCCAATCGGAAAGTTGGCGCTTTATCATTTAATTCAGTATTTTTATCGTCACGTTTTTACGACCCCATTTATACGCTGCCTCTTTTGTCGGGAAAAATACATCAATCTTGTTTCCTTTGATTGCGCTTCCCGTATCACCGGCGATTGCATATCCGTAGCCTTCCACATATACCTTAGTTCCGAGTTTAATGACACTTGGGTCAACAGCAATGACTTTGACATCCGGGTTACTTTTCAGATTAATACCTGTTTTTGTTACTCCTGAACATCCATTGCAATTGGCCGTAAATGCACTGGCCGAAACAGTGAATTCTTTGACAACATTATCAGAATCGGATCGAGATGGTGTTTTCGCAACTGATTTAACCACTTTTTTCGGTGCTGCTGCTTTTTTAACTACTTTTGCCCCAGAAGCGACTTTCAGCTTCATGTTCGGCTGAATTATATTTGACTTCAAGTTGTTCCATGATTTTAATTTGGAAATGGATACGTTATGCATCTTAGATATCGTGAATAACGAATCACCTTTTTTAACTGTGTAATTTGGCGATGCTGCCCAGCTTACATCTGCTCCGCTGACCAATAATGCAATCGTAAGAATGAGGGTCATTAATAATTTTCTCAATTACTCTACTCCCTGCTATTTAGTCTATACTTATAATAGCAATCGACTATTACAGGAACATTACAGAAAGCTGTCTTTACCATTACAATCAGTATGTGTATTATTACATGCAAAGAGGTGTCTGCAATGAAGACGATTACTATTCGTAGAGCGGCAAGGAACGATGCCGCGGCCATAACTGACATACTTATAACGAGTCAATGGTTTACATACGACAAGCTTTATTCCAAGGATTATATTACTAAAATAATTGACCAATATTACAGCGTGCAACGTATTGAGCAAGAAATCGTCTCTATTAATGAACAATGGCACGGTTATTTCATTGCTGAGTCAAATGGAAAAATCGTCGGTGCTATCGGCGGCGGAATGACTAGTAAAACTGCGGGAGAAGTATATGTCTTTTATTTAGACCCTTTAATGCGAGGAATGGGTATTGGCACACGACTTCTCGACTTCTTTACTAAAATACAGAAATATACGTATGGCGCAAATGAACAATGGGTTTCCGTCGCCAAAGGAAACCATTATGGCATTCCCTTCTATGAGGCTCGCGGATTCATCTTCCAGCATGAAGAACTTGCATATGGAACTTCTAAAGAGGATCAAGATATCTCTCTGAAATATAAGCGCGACATTACATAAAATAAGGTGGATTTAATGACTACAATCTTAGGGTATATCGCAGAAATGATTCCTTATCTATTCATCGCTTTGCCAATCATCCTCATCACCCGCATCATTTACAATAAAATACGCGGATACGTGAAACTTCATGTCTACCATGAAATTGGTGTTGTCATCTTTTTATTATTCATGACGGCGTTATTTTCACAAACAATCCTGACGTTTCTTTATACAGGACCGGTCGTTACACGCTCATTTTCGAATGTAAATCTTATTCCTTTCAGGGTTTTTCAAGATAATTATTATGCCATTACGGAATTGAATTTCTGGCAGCCATTTATTATAAATTTTTTAGGTAATATATGCATTTTCATGCCCATTGGTTTTATGATTCCTTTATTATGGAGCAAATTCAATCGATTTTGGAAAGTTTGTTTGATTGGGTTAAGCATATCTCTTTTTATCGAAATAACGCAGTTGTCCCAAGCCAGAAGTAGCGATATTGATGATTTATGGTTAAACACACTAGGTAGTATGATTGGTTACTACGTGTACATTGTTATGAAAAAACGCTTTCCGAAGACAAAACATCTTTTTAAAAACAGAAAAATTCACTCGTAATATATTGCATATCTTCCAACTGACCTTACTTTATTGTATACTAGAGCAATAATGACAAATACAGGATGGTGATTCAAAATGCCGGTACCGACAGATCATACGAAGCCACTTCGAATTTCCGCAAAGGAAAATGCATTTAACCAACTCCAGCAATGGATTATAGATGGCACATTACATCCAGGTGAAAAGTTAAACGATACAGAACTTGCCGGGGCGCTCGGGGTTAGCAGGACACCTATTCGTGAATCGTTGCAATTGCTTGAAGTGCAAGGGTTTGTGAGAATGTATCCTGGGAAGGCAACGCAAGTAACGGAAGTCGATAAAGAATCTATCACAGACCTCCTTCCCCCCCTCGCAGCATTGCAAGCCTTATCCGCTGAACTTGCAATCCCGCAGCTTACAGAAGAGACGATCGCCTTACTTGAAAGTACGAATAGAATATTTGCCCATGCAGTCTATACTGAAGATTACTTTTCTGCTTTAAAAATCGACGAAGAGTTTCATCAGATTATCGTTGACGCAGCGGACAATCCATACATCATAACTATGGTCGCTTCACTTCAAGCACATGTCAGAAGATTATTCTTCCATAACTCTATTATCTTAACTGAAAAATCGATTGATGAGCATGATAAAATTATCAATTCAATGAAAGAACGGGATCCTATAGCTGTTTCCTCAATTATGAGTGGAAACTGGCTACGTGCGATTGAAGAATTTCATTCTCTCAAATCAAATTAACACATGTATTGATTAACCCAAAAAACAGTAAATAACTTGATCAAACACTAGACGCTTTGTGTACAGTTATGTTTGAATTGCTTTGGATCGGAGGACCTCTATACGATTACCGAGAGGTCTTGATGTGTAGGTATGCGACAGGCAACTATTCGTAACAGAATTACCTAGGAGGAATGAACTGCAATTCCTCCCCAAAAGTGTGGCTAGAACTGACAATGTCATTTCTAGCCACACTTGCCCCTCGGTAAATATGTCATGAATAGTTCGCCGAAAGCGAACCGGAAATGATCCGGTGAAAATGGATTTTCCCAAGCCCAACTCACCAGTATTTTATGACAATAAATAGTTAATCAACAGACGCGTCAAAGTATAATAAAAAGCCGGTTCCCTCAGTGAGGAACCGGCTTTTTATTATACTTCTACTGTAGGTTTTTTCCGAATGCGTGCGGCTATTCCGGTTATTAGTATGACAACGAGTACCGGTAAAAGCCAACCAAGCCCTTCCTCATAGAAAGGAAGTACACGATCATAAAAGGATATAATTGGGGCTAACCAATCAAAATACTCTATCTCAAGTGATTTACAAAGTGTTTTAAATCCATCAATAATACTAATCATAAATGCAACGACTGTTGCTGATACATACACTACACGGGCATGGTTGAATAGCGGTGACAGGAATGTCAGAATCATTAAAACGACTGACAACGGATACAAGAACATCAATACCGGAATCGAATACGTAATGATATTCGCCAATCCAAAATTCGCGATAACGAAACAGAATGTTGAGAAGAAAATAACGAAAACTTTGTAGCTAATTTTCGGCATAATTGTATTGAAATATTCACCACATGCAGTAATCAGTCCGATACTCGTAGTCAAACATGCGAGTAGGATTACTACAGCGAGCATAACCAATCCAAATGTCCCCAAATAATGAGATGATGCACCGCTTAATACAGGTCCGCCCGTATCAAAGAGTCCAAATAACTCTGTGCTCGTCGCCCCTAAGTAAGCAATTCCTACATAGATAATCGCAAGGAATGTAGTCGCAATCGCACCTGCTTTTGCTGTCGCCATTAGAATTTCACGTTTATTCGTCACACCCATCGAGCGGATTGCGTTAATGACGATAATCCCGAAGACCAATGAAGCGAGTGCGTCCATTGTGTTATAACCTTCCATAACGCCTTTTATTAACGCTCCGCTTGTATAATCGCCTTGCGGTGACTGAATTACACCCATTGGTTTTACAATAACCATAACCAACAAAGCGAACAAAAGTACGATGAGTGCTGGTGAAAGGATTTTACCTACACGGTCAACGATTTTGGCGGGATTTAATGATAACCACAATGTAAGACCAAAGAACAATAAAGTAAAGATAATTGTAGCAATCTGCATATATTCCGCGCTTATAAACGGAGAGACTCCAATATCAAATGCGACTGCACCTGTACGTGGTGCGGCGAAGAATGGACCAATTGTTAAGTATAAAAGTGATGTGAAAACAACTGCATAAACTGGATGTATCCGGCTTGCAAGTTGCTGTAAATTTTGGCTCCCCGAGAAGCCCATCGCTAAGATGCCGAGAAATGGAAGCCCTACTCCAGTAATTAAAAACCCAAGAACAGCTAGCCACATGTTCGTTCCAGCATATTGCCCAAGCTGTGCTGGAAAAATAAGATTTCCTGCTCCAAAAAATAGTGCGAATAGCATCAAGCCAATGGCAAGATACGATGAAAATGATAACTTCTTTTGCATAACTTCAGTTCCCCCTTGATGTAAATAACATTACACGTATGCAATATATCGCTGAATTAATAATACTCTTTTCCTTTACAAAATGCAATATAATAATGGCAATTTATTATGTTAAAAAGAATAATAAAACATTGATTTTTCTGATATATTAACAATAAACAAATCATAATACTATTTTTGATATAATAATTGTCCGTTTGCATGATCGAACATGCAAACGGACATAAGATTAACTCATTTAATAGTAAACTTCGTGTGACTATGGCCTTCTTTTGCTTTTTTCACTTCGAGAATCGCAGGGAATGCAGCTTTCAGTTCTTCAACGTGAGAAATGACGCCAATCATACGACCTGATTTCTGCAGATCAATTAATGTGTCAATTGCTTTGTTCAACGACTCTTCATCAAGTGACCCGAATCCTTCGTCAATAAACATCGTATCAATTGACACCGAACCTTGGAAACTTTGAATGACATCTGCCATACCAAGTGCTAGACAGAGAGAGGCATTGAACTTTTCGCCACCTGACAATGTCTTCACGTCACGTGTTTGCCCTGTATAAGCATCATATACATCGAGACCCAGTCCACTTTGTCTCCCTCGTACTTCCTGACGGTCACTGCGGATTAAGACAAACTGCCCGTTCGACATTTCTTTCAAACGTTCATTCGCCGATTGGATAATACGTTCCAAGTATTCGATTTGAATATAGCGTTCGAATGACAACTTCAAACCGTTCTGTCCTCTTACGATATCGTAAAGGTCTGTGATTTTCCCATATATTCGTTCAAGTTCAATCACTGTTACGGATGACTGTACAAGTTTCTCCTTCAAACTGAATGCGTTTTTTTCATATTCTGAAGAAGCATTATAGTCAGTAAGAGCGGCTTCATAATCAGTTTTCAATTTGGCCACTTTCGTTGCCAAATCGCTCAAATCCACCACTTCTTTCCCTTCAAGCAGTACCCGTAACTCCCCTACTGCATCGCGTAAACTATAAAGTTGTTGTTTGAATACCGCCACTTTTTCTTTCAACAAAATGCGGTCAACTTCTTGCATTTTCGCCTCACGATAAGCCTGTTCTGTTGGGAATGCCGATTCTTCTAATGCTTTTTTGAATCTACTTTCCGCCTGACCCCTCTTCCCTACAACTTCTTCCAAGGTTTCCCCAGCATGAATTTCTGCTACTTTCGCCGCCCCCAGCTTCTCGCTCGTTTCCTCACGCACTTTCTGGACTACTTCCCAAGCGTAATCTAATTCTTCTTTTTTCTTTTCAGTTTCAGCAATCCGCTCCTGAAGCGTGGCTAGTACCCGTACATCTTCGGGTATCGTTTGTAATGTCATGTTAAACAGGGCTAGTTGTGTATCATAGGACGATTTTTGTTGAAACAATGCACGTTCCATTTCAGTTTTCTGCGCCACGATTTGCGCTGTAATTACTTCTTTCTTTTTCAATTCCACTTTCAGATTAACAAGCAATTTTCGATCTGCGCGAAGCTTAGCCACTTCCGCTTCTAGCTTCTGTTTTACCTCATGTAAATTATTATTATCCTTTTCTATAGCTAACCGCTTCATTTCATTTTCTTTATCAGTTAACTGCTCGATTGTATTTTGGTAGGTAATAGCCGCGGTTCGGAATTGCCCCTCGACTTCTTTCAGCCGTTCTTTCTCCACTTCCAGCTTTTCCCTTGAAATGGTTACTTCAATTGTTTTATGCGATTTAGCGGGATGATGTTCACTCCCACATACCGGGCAGGATTCCCCGTCTTTTAAAGACTCAGCCAACATAGCTGCTTGGTTATTTAGCCAAAGTTGTTCTACTGCATCGTATTCCGATTTACTTTTCTCATAACGCGCCTCGTGATCATTCTTTCCTTGTTCCAATACGTGTATCCGATTTCGAATGGCAATGAATTCATCCAGTAGTTTGCACTTTTCAATCGTTTCATTTAGTTGATCGATACGTTCATCGTACTGAAGTTGTCCCACTTCAAACATCTCGATTTCTACTTTCACTTTTTCCAAGTTCTTCGTTTCTTCATCTGTCATTCTAACGGTTTTCCCAAGTTCTTTTTCCAAATGATTGTTTTCTTTTTTCATCACACCAAGAGCAGTTTCCTTCGATGCCAAACTTGAAACAGCCGGAAGGAAATCTTTTAGTCGTATCAAACTTTCCGTCAGCTTTTCACGGTCAGTTTTTCTTGCTTCTTCCACTCGAAAACGCTGCCCAGCAAGTTCCATTTTTTCTGTTGCTATCTGGACTGCTTCCTTCGCATTCTTAAGATTACCTGCTTTCGTGGCAGTTTCTTCTTTCAATTTGAGTAATTGCATCTCAAGTTCACCGATTGAAACAGCTCGCTCTGCGTCGGCTATTTGTTGCTCTTTTTGTTCCACAATCGGCAAATGTTCCGTTAACTTATTTAACGATAATTCTTTTTGACGTAGTTCAATAAAACGTTCATTCATACTTTTCGCGGCGTGGTACATTTCTTGCATTTTTGTATGTTTTGCATAAACTTCATCGTAACTCTTTTTAACAACAACCGTCTTGTCTTGATAAAACGCAAATTCTTCTTCTAATCCTTGAACGACTTGATTCACATTGTAATGTTCATTCGCAAGAACAGTAAAGACCGATGACTCACGCTCGGGCAGTAAGGTCGCTATTTGTCCAATATGCCCCTCGCTCTGTTGCATCTCTTTCGTCAGAGTCGCTTGTGCGCTGTCTTTCTTCCCTTTTAGCTGCTCCACTATTTCACGGTACTTATCTGTTTTAAATATTTTCCGCATGATTGTTTCTTTATTTTCTGTATCAGACGTTAGAAACTTTCGGAACTCTCCTTGCGGCAGCATAACAATCTGACTGAATTGTGCTTGTGTAAAGCCGATTAGTTCTTCTACCTTCTTGTTAATTTCAGATACAATCTGCCTGTCGACAAGTGGTACCTCCCCGTCTTCCGTCAGTTCATAGAACTCGCAGCGCGCAGACGTTTCGGACTTGTTCCGCTGTTTGACATACGGTATTTGCCGCATGATGCGGTACGTTCGATTATGAATGTCAAACGTCAATTCAACGGTCGTTTGAACTGCGTCGTCTGCGAAGTCGCTTCGCATCGCACGATTATCCGTTCGATCTTCTCCGCTCGCCTGACCATATAGCGCAAAACAAATCCCATCAAATATCGTGGTTTTCCCCGCACCAGTAGCTCCTGAAATAACGAAGAGTCGATTGTCTTTCAATTCCCTGAAATCGACCGTTTCCGTCCCTTTATATGGTCCAAATGCCGTCATCATTAATTGAATTGGTCTCACAGCTGTGTCCCCTCCTTGTGCATAACTTCATGGAGCACTTCTGAAAAGAGGGTCTCCGTTTCTACGTCTGCCGCTTCTCCTTTCATCTCTTCGTAAAAAGCTTTAAAGAGTGCTAAATCATCATGCTTCCCATGTTCCATACGTTGTTCATCAACCGCATTTGCGGTCAGCATGAGCACTTTACGCTCAACATGCATCGCGTTCGGATAGACTGACCGTACTTTTTCCATCGGGAATAAAACCGGTGTCTCATCTAGCAATTTAACAAAAACATAATCCTCACTTACTGGGTGCAACAAAATATGTTCCATCGTCCCTACAACCGTCCGCATATCATGCTTTGGCTTCAACTCCCGTTTCTCAACAGATACCTGCCCTGCAGCGTCAAGTTCGATAATTAGAAACCCTTTATTATGATGTTCTTCTGATATCGAATATTTCATTGGCGAACCCGCAAATCGCACTGTTTCATTTAACACATAATGTGCCTGATGTAGGTGGCCAAGTGCAGTATAATTAAATCCTTCGAAAAGATGCGCCGACACATATTCTGCCCCACCAATTGCCAACGGTCGTTCGGAGTCACTCGTGTTATTTTCACTTTCTCCGTGAGGTGTCACAAAAGCATGTCCAACAAATACATGTCGGACCCCCTCTGCCATTTGTTCACGGATAGTTGCCGTCACTTTCTTCATCGCATCGTTATGGTTCACAATCGTTTCATCTTCGTGCAAATGTTTTACAACAGAAGGATCCGCAAATGGTACGAGATGGAAATGAACCTCACCGTAGTCATCTGACAAAACGACCGGTTCGATTACTTTCGTCATCTGACCTGCAATATGGTAGCCATTTACTCGCATCAATCCGCTTCCAAAATGGAGGCGTCCCGGGCTATCATGGTTTCCTCCAATCGCTAGGACAGGTATTCCAAGTTCCATAGTAATTTTTCCAAGCACTTCGTCAAGTAGTGCAATCGCTTCTGTAGGTGGCACCGCACGGTCATACAAATCGCCTGCGATAACGACCGCATCTGGCTTCTCTTTT
Organism: Sporosarcina sp. FSL K6-1540; assembly: GCF_038620285.1. Classification (NCBI taxonomy): domain Bacteria; kingdom Bacillati; phylum Bacillota; class Bacilli; order Caryophanales; family Caryophanaceae; genus Sporosarcina; species Sporosarcina sp. FSL K6-1540. The sequence continues at coordinate 3,109,090 of NZ_CP152018.1, read as the reverse complement.
TTGACTGCCTCTACAAATTGATCAAGCACATAACGCTGTCCTTCTGTCATATATATACCTTGAACGAGCTTGCCTAAATGCCAGTCCGCTGTATGGAAAAATTTCAAATTCATTTCCCCCTTCAATACTTTTTCTTTCTACTTTACAGGATAATTCTCGTAAAAGGAAACATACATTCCTTTCTAACTTTTCACAAAGTTAAGGTTGACCTTCTATTTTTAATATGCTTATAATGGGGATGAGTCCAATTTCATATGATCCACCGCTAGGGGTGCTCTAACAGAGCTGAGAGAGGCATGTGCCTTGACCCTTATAACTTGAACTGGTTAATACCAGCGTAAGGAAGAGGTGCTGACACAATAATTCTGCCGGTCTATTTTCCGGGATACTTTTGATTGTCTACAACCCACTTCTTCTTCAAGGAGTGGGTTTTTTGGTTTTCAAGAATACAAAGGGAGTGTTGATATCATGAAGTTCACTGACCGTTTGTTAGAAAAGACGTTACCAATCTGGAGACAGAATCATAGCCATCCGTTCGTACAAGGAATTGGCGATGGGACGCTTGATCCGGATAAATTCAGGTTTTATATGGTACAGGATTACTTGTATTTGATTGATTATGCAAAACTGTTTGCGATTGGGGCTGTAAAAGCCGACGACTTGGAAACGATGGGCAAATTCGCGACACTACTCGATGGGACGCTGAACAAGGAAATGGCCCTGCATCGAAGCTACGCACTGCGGTTCGGCATTTCTGAACAGGAACTTGAAAACGCTAAGCCGTCACCAATTGTTCTTGCCTATACACACTACATGTTACACGTCTGTCAAAATGGAACCGTTGCGGAAGTGATGGCTGCTCTGCTTCCTTGCGCATGGAGTTACTGGGAAATCGGTAAGGAGCTAAATGCTATTCCAGGTGCTGCCGATCACTCGTTATATGGCGATTGGATTCAGATGTATTCTTCGGATGAATTCAAGGAACTTGCGGGCTGGTGTATTGATTTAATGAACAAATCAGCAGAAGGAAAACCGGAGCATGAACTGTTAAAGCTCGAGGAGATCTTCCTCAATACAACTCGTTATGAATATATGTTTTGGGATATGGCAAATACAAAACAAATGTGGGCTGGAGTTGAAATGATAAATGCTATCGTTTGACGGTGTTTCATTCACGTACGAATCAGGCAACAGCATACTCGATAATCTGTCATTCAACATTCTTCCCAGTGAGTTTATTTCGATAATTGGTGTTAGCGGTTCCGGTAAAAGTACGATTTTTCGTCTTGTAACCGGATTAGATGAACCCTCAGGGGGTACCATTTCTCTTGAAGGGAATCCAAATACTCAGCGCCTTGGAAAGGTCGGCTATATGCCACAACAAGATTTGTTACTGCCTTGGCGAACCATTTTAGAAAATGCATGTCTTCCGCTTGAAGTAGCCGGATTAGATAAGAAGGCCGCCAAGGAACAAGTACAACCATTATTACAAGAGTTCGGTCTTGGTGGAACAGAGGATAACTATCCAGGAGAACTTTCGGGTGGAATGAAGCAGCGCGTCGCTTTCTTACGCGCTGTTCTTTCTGGCAATTCCCTACTATTGTTGGATGAACCGTTTTCAGCACTCGACGCCATCACCCGACTGGCTATGCAAGAGTGGCTCATCAATCTGTGGGAAAAGCGCAAATCAACTGTCCTTTTCATCACACATGACGTAGAGGAAGCACTGTTTCTGTCAGACCGTATTTTTCTGTTGCAAAACAAACCTGTCACTTCATTCGTGGAAATCGAAGTGCCTCTTGAAAGACCTCGAATAAGAAACGATTTACATCGCGCTGAAATGCTCGAGCTAAAAGAACTGCTTATCGGCAAGCTCAGAAGTGAGGTTTCGCTGTGAAAAATACGGCTTCCTTAGTAATCATTGCAGGATTTCTAAGTATCTGGGAGTTGGGTGCACGCCTTTACGGTAAGGCGTTCATTCTCCCTTCCCCTATACAAATTTTTATACGTTTTTGGGAACTGAGGGAAGTATTATTGTTGAAACATCTACCGGTTACTTTGATGACGATTATTATCGGCCTAGCCATTTCGATTATTTCAGGAACAGCAATTGCAGTGCTAATGTCTTCCCGTCCAGGCATACGAAAAGCGCTCTATCCAATTCTCATTGCATCTCAAATGGTTCCTATTATTGCGCTTGCACCTATTTTTGTACTGTGGTTTGGTTACACAATTTGGAGCAAAGTTGCTGTTACTGTGCTCATCACATTTTTTCCGATAACAGTGAATACATTCGATGGTTTATCGTCAGGAAAAAAAGATATACAAGAACTTTTTTTGACGATGGGTGCTTCAAAAAAGGATATTTTCTATAAATATTCCGTACCAACTGCCCTCCCTCATTTCTTTTCTGGAATGAAAGTCGCTGTGACACTAAGTGTAATTGGCGCTGCAATCGGAGAATGGTTAGGCGCGCAGGCAGGCCTTGGTTACTTCAGTAGGCGTATGATGACGCAGTTCGATGGTGCAGCTGTTTTCGCACCCATCTTTGTACTGAGTGCCGTCGGAATCGGTCTATTCATCTGCGTGACCATTATTGAAAATCGAACGTTAAAATGGAGGATTAAAAATTGAAGAAAATCACATTATCACTTACAAGTCTTGCGCTAATCCTATTGCTCAGCGCGTGCAATGCTAATGAAAAAACAGAAAAGGTAAGTATCATGCTTGATTGGTATCCTAATGCTGTACATAGCTTCCTTTATGTTGCGGAGGAAAAAGGTTATTTCAAAGATGAAGGCATTGAACTGGATATCAAGTTCCCCGCAAGTCCGACTGATCCTATTAACCTTGCAGCAGCAGGAAAAGTGACTATGGGCATCACCTATCAGCCTGACGTTATAATTGCAAAGTCTGAACAGAATATCGGCATTAAATCCGTCGGCGTTCTCGTTCGTTCGCCATTGAATCACGTAGCATTTTTAAAAGAAAGTGGTATCGAGTCACCAAAAGATCTAGAAGGAAAAACTGTAGGCTATTCAGGAATCCCTTTGAACGAAGCAATACTAGAAACAATGATGAAAGCAGATGGTGCAGACTACGGTAAAGTAAACATGGTCGATGTGGGGTTTGAATTAAATTCTGCATTGATTTCAAAAAAAGCAGACGCTGTTATCGGGGCATATATTAATCATGAAGTACCGCTACTTGAATATGAAGGATTTCCAACAGGCTATATTGACCCGACAGACTTCGAAATACCTTCGTTTTATGAACTTATTGTTGTGACAAGTGACGATACGTGGAAGAAAGACCAAAAGAACATCGAAGCATTTTGGCGCGCTGCCGGAAGAGCCTTCGATGATATGGAGAAAGATCCTGAAGAAGCGCTATCTATCTTGCTAAAATACCAGGATGAAGCGAATTTTCCACTCGTCGAGGTTGTTGAAAGAGAGTCACTTTCGATTCTTCTTCCGAAAATGACAGCACCTGGTACGTTTGGTGAGCAGGAGGAACAGGCATGGCAAGCAACTGCCGATTGGATGACAGAAACCGGATTATTGAAAAACGAAGCAAATCTTGATGGGATTTTCATTAATATGGACTAACAAAAAAACAAGCTTATACTGAGTTTATCACCGTTATGGAGGGTGTTACCACCGACTCAAACGAGGTTATCACCGCCACGGATTGTGTTATCACCGACTCAAACGGACTTATCACCGCCATGGATTAGGTTATCACCGACACAACTATTTCCACCAAAAAGCAGCCAGGACTTTTGAAGTAAAAAGTCCTGGCTGCTTCATCATTTTGTTATTGATTCAAACCACTATAAATCATGTCTGCGTTCCATCTAAGCATTTTCACATACGTATCGCCGTCATCACCAGGTTTCCCTAGAGAGTCCGTAAAGATTTTCCCTTTAATCGGCACATTCGTCTCCCTTGATACCATCTCCATGCTACGTGGATCGATACTTGTTTCTAAAAATAACGCTTGAACCTTTTCCTCGTTGATGGTTGCAATGATAGTTGTCAGCTGTTCAGGTGTTCCTTCATGGTGTGAATTGATTTCCCAAATGTAGGCTGCATTAAAATCATACGCTTCGGAGAAGTATTTGAACGCACCTTCACTCGTCACGAGTACCCGTCGTTCTTCTGGGATTTTGTTCATTTTCTCCACGATTTCTTCATGAAGTGCTTTGAGTTCAGTGATATATGCGTCCGCGTTTTCATCATATCGATCTGCATTTTCCGGATCAATTTTCTTCAAGGATTTACGCACGTTTTCTACATACTTGATGCCATTGCGCACATCGAGCCAAGCATGGGGATCTTCTTCCCCTAAATGGTCCTTCGAACTGAGGAGCATCGGTTCAACCCCTTCACTTACACGAAATACCGGCGCATCCTCCCCCGCTTTTCCAGCGGTTTCCATCAATTTAGTAAACCATGCATTTCCTTCTTCTAAATTTAGCCCGTTATAAAAAACAACATCTGCATCTGTCGTCAAAGCTACATCTGCCGGAAGTGGATCATATTGGTGAGGATCTGATCCAATAGGTGCAAGGCTGTGAACATCGACCAAATCTCCCCCGACATTTTTCACAATATCGTAGACAATCGAATACGTCGCAACGACTTGCAGTTTTTCACCCTTCTCTTTTGGAGCAGTCGCCCCTTGGTTACATGCCGACAACAAGACTCCAACAACAACCAGTGCAAACAATAGCATACTTTTTTTCATTCACAATCTTCCCCTTCTATTTTGAATTACCTTTTATAAAACGGCTGATTTTTGTTTATTTGTTCGAATAGCTCTCCACAATAAACCTTGTTTCGGTGAGAATATAAATGCTAAGAAAAATAAAGCGGTTGCGACGAGTACGATTGTTGCGCCAGATGCAAGATTGTACGTGAAGCTCAAATACAAACCAATTATCGCCGAAATCGTTCCACATGCAGCTGAAATGACTATCATGACAGACAGCCGATCAGTTAATAAATAAGCTGTCGAAGCGGGTGTAATAAGCATCGCAACGACTAATATGATGCCCACTGTCTGTAACGATGCGACCGTAACAAGTGTTAATAGAACCATTAAAAAGTAATGGATCATCTTAGTCGGAAGCCCATATGCTTGAGCCATAATCGGGTCAAACGAACTGACAAGCAACTCTTTATAAAATATAAACACACTTAACAACACGAAAATACCAACTATTAGTGTCATCCACATATCAGAAGGTCTGACCGCCAACACATTCCCAAACAGGATGTGATACAAATCTGTACTACTCTTCATAAATGTGATAAGGATAATCCCAGCGGCAAATGCAGCAGTAAACATGATGCCAATCGCAGAATCATTTTTCACTCGACTGTTCTGGTTGATGAATCCTATACCGATAGCTGTTAAAATACCCGTTATCACCGCTCCGATAAAGAAATTGATACCTAGCATGAAAGAAATTGCGACACCTGGTAATACGGCATGAGATATCGCATCCCCCATCAGGGCCATTCCTCTTAAAATAATAAAACAACCAATGACGCCACTAATGATACCAACCATCACCGATGTAATAAGCGCTTTTTGCAGAAAACCATATTGCATAACTGCCTCTATGAAATGCATCATTTCGCCATCACCCCATCTAAAAACGATAATTGTCCGCCGTATGCTTTTGAAATCATTTGAGGCGTAAACACTTCTTTCACACTGCCCTTCGCAATTAACTCCTTGTTTAACAACAACAGTTCATCAAAATATTTTTCCGCCTTGTTCAAATCATGATGGACGACGATGATTGTTTTTCCTTCATCGCGCAACTCTTTTAAAATCTTCACAATCATCTCTTCACTCGTTGCGTCAATTCCAACAAATGGTTCATCGAGTAAAAACAAATCTGCCTGCTGAGCAAGTGCTCTAGCCAGGAAAACACGCTGCTGCTGACCGCCAGATAATTCTCCAATTTGCCGATCCTGAAACTCGATCATATCAACCTTTTCAAGGCACTTCAGAGCCAATGCCCTTTCCTTTCGCCCTGGCCTTTTTAATAATCCAACTGTCGGATACGTACCAATAAGAACTGTATCTTTGACTGTAATCGGGAAATCCCAATCGATTGTACTACGCTGCGGAACGTAAGCAATTCGTTTACGGACCTCTTTCAGCGTGGAACCAAGGATTGTAATATCCCCTTTATCTTTTGAAATCAAATTTAGTAACACTTTAAGCAAAGTGGACTTCCCTGCTCCATTCGGTCCAATGATTCCAACTGATTTCCCACTTGATATCGTGAACTCTATATCATGTAGCACTTCTTTTCCGAAATACGACACATGCAAATTCGAAACTACAATTGCATCTTTCATATTTACACACCTCCATATATCTATTTATATGCCGGAGTTTCCCAAGGGAAACTTTAAACCCAAATTTTTTTTGCCCTAGGGAAACTTTATAGACAAAAAAATGAATTACATTATTGTTTCCCTCAGGAAACTTTACTAACTTCATAGTAGAACATCTAAAACCAAAAGTAAAGAAAAAAATATTTTCTTGAAAAATAACCCCTAGAAAGCCATACCAACAGCATCCGTAGATTCCCTGATTAGATTTCAGTTCACAGGCTTCAACCGATGAAAATCTCCCGACTACGAAAACTTTCATCTGACGAAGAACTGTAAAACTGTCTAGACAGTTTTACAGTTCCATATTAATTAAACATTCCTACTACACACTCTTTAGACTGGCATGATAATTGCATAACTAATATATATATTGAACTAATGATTCTATATAATCACCAGCGAATGCGCCTCATAGGGGTGCCAAGCGTTATTGAGTGGATTCTTTATGTCAACATATATAGTTAATAAAGGAGTGGAAAAATCATGTCGAGAAATTTTACAAATCTACTGATTGAAGATGACATTGCAATCGTGGAAATAGACCATGCACCAGCCAATACATTGTCAACAGCATGCATTGCCGAACTAAGAGAGGTTTTTAAAAGTCTTGCCAATGATGATAAGTTGAAAGCGATTATTTTAACTGGTGCAGGTCGCTTCTTTGTTGCCGGTGCTGATATTAAAGAATTCATTGACGCACTGGGTGACGACCAGAAAGGATTGGCAATGGCCACAGCGGGACAAGCAATTTGCAACGAAATAGAATCGATGAAAAAACCCGTTATCGCAGCCATTAATGGTGCTTGTCTTGGTGGAGGATTGGAATTGGCTATGAGCTGCCATTACCGGATTGCCGTATCTGCAGCCAAACTGGGATTACCCGAGCTTCAACTTGGGCTTATCCCTACGTTCGGCGGAACGCAAAGATTGAGCAGGATAACCAGTACAGCCACTGCATTGGAACTAATTTTAACAAGTAAACAATTTAACAGTGACGAGGCAAAGGAAGCTGGACTTATCCAATTAGTCGTTTCCCCAGAAGATCTTTTGCCAACAGCTAAAACGATTGCCAAAGCATTTGTAGACGGTAAGAGTATGACCAGCGTCACGCGAGCTGTAGAATGTATCATACAGGGAGCAAATGAATCCTTAGTAAATGGGCTAGAACGGGAACGTAACAATTTTGCTGAACTGTTTTTAACAGACGATGCCAAGGAAGGTGTACACGCATTTATTGAAAAAAGAAAGCCGCTATTTAAACATACGTAAAAGGGGTTGTGAAAAATGACAGAAGAAGTCCTTTTTTCAATAAGCGACAATGGAGTTGCTACAATTTTACTCAATCGGCCGAAAGCTTTAAACTCACTGTCCTTCGCGATGGTACAAGCAATCAGGGAAAAATTAACAGATTGGAAGACAAATGAACGTGTCAAAGCTGTCATAATCAAAGGTGCAGGAACAAAAGGCTTATGTGCCGGCGGAGATATAAAAACATTATATGAAGCGAAAAATAGTGAAAATGGTCTCCAAAAAGCAAACGACTTTTTCACAGAAGAATATCAAACAGATTTATCCATTGCCCAATTCCCTAAACCAATCATTGCTTGTTTGGATGGAATTGTCATGGGAGGCGGCGTAGGCTTAACTTATGGTGCTTCTATTAAAATCGTTACCGAGCGTACCGTTTGGGCAATGCCAGAAATGACAATTGGTTTTTTCCCCGATGTAGGTGCCGCCTATTTTTTAAATAAGGCTCCGGGATTCATCGGAAGATATTTAGCATTGACGGCTACACAATTAAAAGCTGCAGATGTACTGTATATAAATGGAGCAGATCATTTTATGTCTCATGAAAAACTCCTGCTTTTCATCGATGAATTGGAGGGAAGGAAATGGGAGCAAACAACTATTGACACATTGCTCGCAAAATACACATCAACCGCACCGGATGAAGGCAAACTAGTATCTTTGCAAAAAGACATAGACGACCATTTCTCTCAGACGACGATAGAATCCCTCTTCGATGCCTTAGGGGAAAATGATACTTCATTCGCGAAAGAAGCCATAGAAACAATGCGTACGAAATCACCTGTATCATTAAAAGTGACACTAAAGCAGTTAATTGACGGCGAACAAAAAACATTGGAAGAATGCCTTGCCACAGACCTTATTCTTGCAATGAACTTCATGAAACACGAAGACTTTTTCGAAGGAGTTCGCTCTGTCTTGATTGATAAAGATTTAGCACCCTGCTACAAGTACCCACACATTTCATCTGTTTCGAATGAAATGGTCAATGGCTTTTTCATAGCCGACTAATTAGAGAAAGCCGAATCCCCCCAAAAAAGGAATTCGGCTTTTTTCAATTCTTTTCTTAGAACCAACGCTCCGTTACAACTTTTTTACGCGTATAAAACTGTACCCCGTCTTTCCCATTTGTGCCGAGATCTCCGTAGAATGAAGATTTGTTACCGGCAAAAGAGAAGAATGCCATTGGTGCAGGTACATTCACATTTACTCCAATCATACCCGCATCAATTTTTTCACGAAACGTTTGAGCGCTTTTACCACTTCCCGTATAAATGACCGCTCCATTGGCAAACTTCGATTGATTTGTCAGCGCAATTCCCTCTTCTAAATCCTTCACACGCACAATGCTTAACACTGGAGCAAAGAGTTCTTCCTGCCAGATTTTCATTTCATTGTTCACGTTATCAAAAATAGTCGCTCCGAGATAATTTCCTTCTGCCAGTTGACTATCTATTTCTCGGCCATCGACAATCAGCGAAGCCCCTTCAGCTATACCACTCTCTATATAACTAAGCACGCGTTCTTTATGCGATTTGCGAATAAGAGGACCGACAAAATTCTCTTCATAACGCCCATCTCCTACTGATAATTCACGCGTTTTTGCAACAAGTAGCTCCATAAAATCATCTGCAACTTCATCAACAACTGCAACGACTGAACAAGCCATACAACGCTCACCGCTACTGCCAAACGCTGCACCAATAACTCCTTGAACTGTTTTTTCGAGATGACAGTCCGCCATGACAACCGCATGGTTCTTTGCACCAGCAAGCGCCTGAACACGTTTACCGTATTTCGTACCCGTTTCATACACATGTTTTGCAACCGGTTCTGATCCAACGAAAGAAATTGCTTTGACATCTGGGTGTTCCAGTAAACCGTTCACCACTTCTTTTCCCCCATGCACCAAACTTAGGACACCTTTAGGGAAACCGGATTCGTGAAATAATTCAACAAGATGTCCCGCTAAAACGGGCGTTCTTTCAGATGCTTTAAGCACAAATGTATTCCCGCAAGCAATCGCCAGTGGAAACATCCAGAGGGGCACCATCATCGGGAAATTAAATGGAGTGATCCCTGCGACAACTCCAATCGGGTAGCGCCAGACAGATCCGTCAATACCGGTAGCCATATTTGGTAGAGCCTCTCCCATCATCATGCTAGGCGCTGACGTAGCAAGTTCCACTACCTCAATCCCTCTTTGCACTTCCCCTCTTGCATCTGTCAATGTTTTTCCGCTTTCCATCGTAATAATCTGTGCTAACTCCTCTTTATGTTCCTCCAACTTTTGCAAGTAAGTAAATAGAAGACGCGCACGGTTCGGAACTGGTATATCGGCCCACGATAGAAAAGCTTGTTTTGCCACTTCCACTGCAGCATCGACGTCTTTCTTTGTAGATAGTTGTACATAAGCAATTGTTTCACCTGTTGCTGGATTAGAAACTGTTTCCGTTTCAGTACCAGATGAGTCCACCCATTCACCGTTAATCCAATTTTTCATTTGCTTTATAGTTGTTGTAGTCATTTATTTCAATCCCCCTATTGTAAATGCTATTTTTTGATGTCCAATTCTTTTATACAAAGCTGACATATCCTCTTCCGCTAATCCCGCATGTTCCGCTTCTTCATAAACTGCAAAAAGGGCTTGGCTGATTGGGAGATGCAACTGATTACTCTCTGCCAATTGCAATGCGAATCCCATATCTTTTCGTAATAACTTCAGCGCAAATCCCGGTTCATACTCCTCATTTTCGATAAATGATTTGAAGTTCCGTTCATATATTCGACTCTGTCCATAGCTAACATTTAACATATCAAAAAGCTTGTTCATGTCCATGTTATTTTCATTTGCTAATGCCAACGCTTCACTCACCCCTGCGGTATAGAAACCGATGAGCAGATTATTTATCAATTTTGCAATTGTACCACTGTCAATTCGCTCATTCACATGAAACAAATTTTCGCCTAGTACTGAAATAATTGGTAATGAACGCTCATAGTCCACCGCTCGGCCACCAACCATAAATGTCAATGTCCGATTTTCCGCACCTATCACACCCCCACTGACTGGTGCGGCTAAATAAGCAACTCCTTTCGCTTGTGCTTCCTCGCTTATGCGGCGATTCACTTCCGGCGAAACAGTGCTCGTATCAATCAAAAGAATATTTTCATCGCTTTGGTGAATCAACCCTGCTTCTCCTAAATAAACTGATTCCACCGCGGCTGTTGATGGTAAACTCGTCAAAATAATAGCGCAACGTCCTGCCATTTGTATTGCAGAAAGACCAATTATTCCGCCCGCTTGCTGAAATACAGTTTCAGCAAATTCACTTCGGTCATTTCCATAAACAGTGAATCCAGATTCCAGTAAGTTTTTCGCCATGGGCATTCCCATATTCCCTAAGCCGATCATGCCAATTTTCATCATCGAGTCCCCCCATATTTTAGACGTTATATCGAGCGCTTTCTATTATTCCTTGAACAATTTCTCTCTTCTTGATAAACATATTACTGTAAAGCGGAGCTGAGATTGCTTGAATTTCCATCAGCATAAGCCCACGACTTTCCTCATCGGGTAGAGCACTTGATACAAACGAAATAGCTGCTGTTTGAATACTTCGATGCCCCTCTTCACAAATGACATCGGACATGAGCATCTTCCTTTTTTCCTCGGATTCCCCATTTTTAATTAGTGCCTTCTCAGTCCTTAGCAAAGCAGATTCCATGATGAATAGCCTTTCATTCATACTGGCTAGTAATCCTAAATACTCTTGTTCCTCTTCAATTGATTTCCCTAAAGGTCCAGCAAGCGCTTTCACGACAATTCCGATAAGTTGTTTCGCCTTTACTAAGTAGCCGTAATGCCGCGTCAAAGCATGCGTCCGATTGTCCACTTCGTTTTTTGCAGACCATAGTTGCCCCTTTTCGATTTTTTTCAGTACACCTTTAGCAATTGCAAGACGATTAATTTCATTTGTCCCTTCGAAAATCCGATTGATTCGTGCATCGCGATATAAATTTTCTACTTCATATTCCTGCATATAACCATATCCCCCGTGAATTTGCACTGCCTCGTCAACAATATAATCAAGGGCTTCTGAACTATTCACTTTATTTATTGCACAATCAATCATGAAGTCAGCGACAATTCTTACTAACTCCTCTACCGAATCAACAGATTGAAGCGCTTCATCCATTTCCCCCGCTGTTCGGTATGCCGCACTTTCTGCACCGAAGATTCGTACTGCCATATTGGCTACCTTTTCTTGGATCATCGTGAAGCCAATCAATGCTTTGCTGAATTGCTTTCGCTCTTTCGCATAAGCTACTGATAGATGTAATGCATGCTTTGCCGTTCCGATATTGGCAAATGCAAGTTTCAAACGAGCCATATTTAAAATATTCAAAGCAATATGATGCCCTTTCCCAATTTCCCCCAGGACGTTTCCAACAGGTATTTTGACGTCTTCCAAAATAAGAGTAGCAGTAGAAGAACCGTTAATCCCCATCTTTTTTTCCTCGGGTCCAACTGACACACCTTCAAATGTTCGCTCTACGATAAATGCAGTCATACCTTCGGCTATTTTTCCAAACACTACGTAACAATCAGCGAGATGGGCATTCGTTATCCATTGCTTTTCGCCATTCAATATCCAATCCGTCCCTTCTTTGTTCAAGACGGCAGTTGTTTTCGAATTCAAAGCATCCGACCCTGCATTCGACTCTGTCAAGGCGTAAGCACCAATCCATTCCCCACTTGTCAATTTCGGTAAGTACTTTTCCTTTTGGGCTTCTGTACCAAAATAGACATATGGCAGTGTACCAACACCAACATGAATATTAAACGAAACGCTAAATGAGCCGGCCGCACCCATTATCTCCGCAACGAGACCTGCAATCATTTTTCCTAACTCAAAACCACCATAGGCTTCCGGGACCTCGATACCAAGAAGACCAATATCCCCAGCTTTTTCAAAAAGTACGCGAACATCTTGATTTTCTATCGACAAACCTTTTTCAAGTTGAGGCTTCACGTCCAGTTTCAGAAATTGTTTGGTTGTTTTAGCAATCATTTCATAGTCGTCTGTAAAATCTTCGGGTGTAAAATAGGAATAAGTCATACTACTATTTGTTAAATTAGTGTCTGAGATTAAGTGTTGTATCTGCTCCATTTCTCATTCCCTCCATTCAATGTTATATATTGCAAGTTGCATGCCAATAAAATCTCGGACGGAACACAGATGTTTCTAAGCTATGGAAAACACCAACTGTCTAAGTGACTAGACAAGTTGACGCTTCTAGTTAGCAGTTTGCATTTATAACTGATAACGAGATAGTTTATTATAAAGAGTTGCTCTTGTAATGCCGAGACGTTTAGCCGCTTCCGACTTGTTCCCGCTTACTTCTCTTAATACTTTTCCAATGATATTCTTCTCTTCTTCCTCATGCACAAGTTGTCTTACTTCATTTCTTTCGCTTAACGACGAGGAAATAGTCATATATTCTTGTTTCTTTTCTATTCGAAAAAATTCGTTTGGCAAATCATTCATTTTAATATGGGATTCGCTTGTCAAAGCAAATAATCTTTCCAATACATTAATTAACTCGCGTACATTCCCTGGCCAATGATATCGAAAGAATAGTTGCATGACTTCCTTATCAATCGTTTTCCCCTCACTATCGTACATTTGACAAAGAGTGGGTAGCTGTGCGGAAATAATCAGTGGGATATCGCTTTTCCGCTCCCTAAGTGGAGGAATATTCAAGGGGATCACGTGAAGCCGATAATATAAATCTTCTCTAAACTCGCCTTCCCTCACCATTTTTTCAAGGTTTTTATTTGTAGCTGTAATAATCCGGAACTGGACCTGAATCGGTTCAGTTCCACCAATCCGTTCCACCTCTTTTTCCTGAATCACCCTAAGAATTTTCACCTGTGTCGCAAGGGGCATGTCACCAATTTCATCCAAGAAAATTGTCCCCATGTGAGCAAGCTCAAATTTTCCGGGTTTCCCTCCTTTTTTCGCACCTGTAAACGCACCTTCCATATAGCCAAATAGCTCTGATTCGATTAAGTTCTCGGGAATCGCCGCACAATTAACACTGATAAAACGTCCACTGCTCATCTTACCCGTATCATGTATCGCCCTTGCAAATTGCTCTTTTCCAACACCACTTTCCCCAGTGATCAAAACGGGAGCCTTAGACTGTGCTGCCTTTCTTGCAAGCTTCTTTGTATTAGATATCGCGGGACTCTCTCCGAGAATATCTTCAAAAGTGAACCGTTTCTGTGCAGCAACTTTGCCCACCTCAATCGACGTTTCACTCCCTTTTCGTTGCTCTAACAAATCTATTTGAGTGATAATTTGCTGGACTTCAGAAACGCCTTCATAAATAAGCATACCGACGGCCCCAACAATACGACCATTTTTCCAAATCGGCATTCGGTGAACAACCATTTTTTGCCCCTGCAGCCAATGGATTTGATTACGCTCAGGGATACCCGTTCTAAGGACAATTGGTATCCTTGTATTCTCAATAACATTTTCTACTGGAAGGCCAATAGCCTCCTCCTTAGTCACGCCAACATAGCGGCTATAGTTTTCATTGAATAATTGAATCACACCAGCTTCATCTACAATCGTCAATCCTTCATAAGCCGTATCAAAACATAGTGTATACCACTCGATTGTCTCCTTTGATTTTTCAAGTCGTTGAAAAAGGGCTTGATTAATCTTCAGCAGTTCTAGTTGTGTGATTACTCCTTGGAGCATGCCTGTCTTCTCACATACGACATAGGTTGGACATCCATCCAATTGCTTCACTGGGAAATCTTCATTCACCGATTGGAAGACTGCACTAATAATAGAGTTAATCGGTTCATTCCAACCTATCCCACTCTTAATAGTAGCAAGACAATCCCCTATTGTGACGACTCCGATTAGTCGTTCATGATCCACAACTGGCAGTTCCGAACAATGTCCTTCGGAGAGCAAACGTAATGTTTCTCCGATTTCAAGGTCCTTTGTCAACACTTGCGGATATTCGCTCATCCATTCTTTAACCCTATAATAATCTTCTTTTACCATTTCTCATCATCCACCTTTTGATAATGTGAAAAGGCGATGATCCATTCTCCAGCAGGCCTTACCTCCATGCCTTAAAGAACGAATCATCGCCGCTATTCAGTATTACTGCTCTTTTGTTAATACGGTCTTCGCTATTGACTCGTCCAATGCTTCAAATTCATCATAAGAAATAGTAACGTATAATTCACTTCTCGTTTGCATATCAGAAAGTGCTTGTTCTTGTGAGCCCTCATTGATGATTTTCTCAAAAACACGTTCATAGGCTTTGGCAGCAACTCTTAATGATGTGACTGGGTAAATTACCATTTGGAAACCCATTTCAGCAAATTCATCGGCGCTATAATAGGGTGTTTTTCCAAACTCAGTCATGTTGGCAAGCAAAGGAACCGAAATCTCTTTGGCAAACAGTCTGAATTCCTCTTCTGATTGAAGAGCTTCCGGGAAAATAGCATCCGCACCCGCTTCCACATATGCCTTCGCTCTATCAATCGCTTGCTCTAAACCTTCCACTGCGCGCGCATCTGTTCTCGCAACAATAAGAAGTGTCGGTGCAACCTGTTTCAATACTACTATTTTCTGCACCATTTCTTCAGTAGAAACCAAGTTCTTGCCATTCAAATGGCCACATTTCTTAGGTAACTGTTGGTCCTCTAATTGTACTGCTGCAACATTAGCTTCTACCATTTCACGGGCTGTCCTTGCTACATTCAATACACCACCAAAACCTGTATCGATATCAACAAGCAGCGGTAAATCGGTAGCACGCACTATATCCCTTGCTCGCTCCGCAACTTCAGTTGACGTCACAATCCCTAAGTCTGGTAAACCACGACTAGCCGTATAGGCGGCCCCCGATAAATAGAGTGCAGAAAATCCGGCATCTCGTGCAATAAGCCCTGCCATCGCATCATGCGCACCAGGGATTTGAACGATTCCTGATGCATGCATGATTGAATGGAATTTCTTAGCTAATGTCTCTTGTGATGATTGTTGATCAACAATCCATGCCATTGTCATTTCCCTCCTCTCTTAAAGCAAAAATAAGTCGACAAATTCTTTGACGTTCATCTGTTCTAACTTACTTTGGCTAACACACGCCACTTCTATTTCTGTTCGCTTCTTTTCAGGGTAATGAGTCATCAATGTAGCCGAAAATTTCTCGCGTATTTGAGGAATAGCTTCCTCTCTTCTAAAGCGATGACCAAGCGGATACTCACTTACAACTTTCTCTGTTGTGGAACCGTCTTTAAATGTAACTTGAACAGCATTGGCGATCGAGCGCTTGCTCGGATCGAGATAATCTTTACTATACTGCTCGTCCTCTACGACAATCATTTTATTTCTTAATTGATCGATTCGTGAGTCATTTGCCACGTCATCTTCATAATGATCTGCAACAACATCGCCATATAGTAAACCAAGTGCCGTAATGTATTGGATGCAATGGTCGCGGTCAGCGGGGTTGTTAAGCGGACCTACTTTATCGATAATCCGAATAGCAGATTCATGTGTCGTGATTGTAATTTTTTCAATATCATCAAGTCGCTCCTTTATCTCCTGATGCAGGATAATGGCACATTCCGCCGCTGTTTGCGCATGGAACTCGGCTGGATACGATACTTTAAACAGTATATTCTCCATCACATAAGAATCTAAAGGACGTGCCAGTGTTAATTCCTTTTGATTGTATAAAACATCTTGGAATCCCCACTCCGGAGCGGATAGCGCTGTCGGGTAACCCATTTCGCCTGTCATTGCCATCATCGCCAGTCGTACACCCCTACTCGTTGCATCTCCTGCTGCCCACGATTTTCGTGAACCGGTATTAGGTGCATGACGATACGTTCTAAGGCTTGCGCCATCAATCCAGGCATTTGTCAACGCATTATTTATTTCTGTACGTCCCCCGCCAAGCATTTTGGTGACGACCGCAGTTGTAGCAATTTTGACGAAATGAACATGGTCAAGTCCAACACGGTTCAAACTATTATCTAATGCCAGTACGCCTTGGATTTCATGTGCTTTAATCATCATTTCCAATACATCACGTACAACAAGTGGTTTTTTTCCTTCCGAGAGACGTAAACGGCTTAGATAATCCGCTGTAGCTAAAATGCCACCTAAATTATCGGACGGATGACCCCACTCAGCAGCTAACCATGTGTCATTATAATCGAGCCATCGTATCATGCAGCCAATATTAAATGCGCCTTGGACCGGGTCCAGTACATACGATGTACCAGGTACACGACTGCCATTTGGAACAATAGTACCCGGTACTACAGGTCCTAGTAATTTCGTACACTCCGGATAGCTTAATGCCAATATTCCACACCCGATTGTATCTATTAACACATTATGTGCTGTCTTATATGCTTCCTCGCTTGTAATTTCTTTATTTAAAACATAGTCCGTAATTTCCTCTATCAGTGTGTCCATTGTCATTTGTTCTTTCAATTTCAACATCTAACTCTTCCTTTCCGCTTTCAATTTGTTTAGAATAGTACTAAGTGATGCCTAGTGTATCGCTGTTGTGGTGAACGGCCAGTTACAACTCCCCAGTTGAATGATTGCTGTGTCGTTCGCCTATATAATGAACCCTTGGACGGTATAAACGATTATTTTCATGTTGTTCAATAACATGCGCACACAATCCTACTGTTCTCGAACCAAAAAAGATTGGTGTGTATAATGGGATTGGAATGCCCAGCATCCAATATACCGGTGCCGCGTAATAATCTAGATTTGGATAAAGTCCTTTCTCTCTCTCCATTATGGTTTCTCCCGCCTCACACATTCGGTAAAGGAGATCGTCACCCTTTAGCGCACATAACTCCTTTAAAGCATCCTTCATTACCAAGGCCCTTGGATCCATCTTTTTCATATAGACTCGATGACCAAACCCCATAATTTTCTCTTTATCACGTAAACGCTTTTCTAATAACAATTCAAATGCGTCAACAGAACCAGCCTCTAAAAGCATATTCATGACTGCTTCATTCGCTCCTCCATGTAAATAGCCCTTTAAAGAAGCAACCGCTCCAGTCAATGCACCATATAAATCCGAAAACGTCGAGGCAATTACCCTTGCGGTGAAGGTGGAATTTGGCATTTCGTGCTCGCTATAAAGTAGTAGCGACTGGTCAAAAATAGATTCTTCCAACTCTGTCGGTTTCCTCCCCGTAATCATATAAAGGAAATTAGCACTGTATGACAATTCTTTCAACGGGTGAATTTGTTCCTCTTCCTGTAAAATGTGAAAGCTGTTCGCAATTATTTCTGGAATTTTGCCAAGTAACTCGTAAGCTCTTTTTTTATTGATAGCTAGAGTGTGCTGATCAATTTCCTTATCATAGCCCGCTAAAGCAGATATCCCAGTTCGCAATGCGTCCATTGGATGTGTCTCTTTAGGCAATGCTTGCAAAATCTTTGTGACACCTTCTGGCACACCATGCTCTTTTTTCAATTTATCTGCCACATCTGCTTTTTCAGTATCAGACGGCAAGGTATTTTCCATTAGCAAGTGGACAATATCAAGATACCCTTTTGTTTTTGAAAGCTCGATTAAATCGTATCCTTTGATAATAATCTGACCCAATTCCGTATCGAGCAGCGAAATGGATGTTTCAGTGGCGATCACGCCTTCAAGTCCTGGTAAAAATGTAAGTGTATTCGTCAAACTATTTTCCCCCAATCTGAATGGTTATGACTCTGAGATTTGTAAACGCTTTCACTTCACCAAAAATTATCCTATTTGTATCTGTTCGCAGCGCTTCCCCTTATTTCTGACCATAAAAAAAACAACTTCATAAGAGAAGTTGTTAAAGAGCGCTAGAATCCCAACTAAAAGAAAGCTGCCTGTTAAAAATAGGCATAGCTCATCCGCGCGTCCTTAACACCCCCTATCCTCGTAGGTCAACATGTGTTATAAAAAGAGGCAGGTCTCCTGGCTAATGATCATTGCTATTCGTACCTTCCCACTTTTTTATAAAAAGCAGTGGTTTAAACGAAATCGCTCCCATTTACAGTTGCGGGACAGCGTCGGATTCTCACCGAACTTCCCTTTTAAGCAGACCAATACGTCAGTATTAATCCGCACCTATTTTTACACATATTCAATTATCGAAATATCCCCTTGACTATAACACAAACTTTTAAATATTCCAATTCTTTATTCATATCTAATTTCTATTGTTTCAGAGAGGCATTAAGTATACCGACTTCAAGAATGCGTAAACAATAATTGGATACTCTTTTCATTTTTCATCACTTATCATTACTATTACATAAATAGGAAACGTATATTCAATCCCCATTTACATACTATATATGTTGAATTAAAGAATCCCATTGAATCTTCCGTGGCGCTCAATAAGGAGAGCGTTTTAATTCGGAGGCCACTGAAAAAGTACGATTTCCTTCAATCCGGTTGATTTCCGTTCCGAGCGGACGCTTTCCGCGGGCACGGCTTCAGCCAATCGAACAGCAAAGGGTTCGATTGGCCGTATTTCTGCGTTCTTGGCAGAAATTAAGGCATTCTTGCCCCGTGCTCCCAACGCTAACGCTTTTGCTCGCAAAAGCCGTTCTGCGTAACGGCACTTCCTGCGGGGTCTTCAGCTCGCGCTGTTCCCGCTGGAGTCGCCGCTCTTCACTACAATCAACTAGTTCTTACTATAAAAAAGAACTTTTTCAGTTTTCTCTTAATTCGGGGTGTGGATTGTAGAGCGCTTGGCGCTTTGGCGACCCCTTTGCCGCGCGTGCACTAGGGTGTTCATTATCGAGAGAAATGTAATTTCGAGATGTATATGCTGAGATTATAAGGTGATTACTAGTTGATACTACTTATATTCAAGAAAGACGTGCTCCAACTTGCAAATTGCATCACAGATAATGAAAAGCTCTTTCTCACATAGACCATCTAGCGAAGGCGCGTCTTCGTGGTAGTCGAAGCGGTATTAGTGGGAATCCTAAACCATTCCAAGTACTAATGCTTTTTCAGTGACCTCCCAAAAGCCCTTGTAAAGCGCATACGCCATATTCATTTGTTCAACATATAGAATTAATTAACTGAACCTATATATCTCCTAAATCGACAATTTCCCCTGTCACCGCATCAACACATTCCGCCGCATCCAACAAGCCGCAAAGAATATACTTACCTGCGAACTCGTCATATACATAAGTCGGATCAAGCGTAATATATGGTATCATTTTCTCAAATGCTTCTTCAGGTGTTACGACCGCGTTTGCGGCAGGGAGAAAGGCTTCAAAAATCTCAAACATCGAGCCGTTATCAAGATAATTTAGCACCTTCATCGTTTCCGGATTCATGAAAACAACTACTTTTCGATTAAAAATCATTGGGTTTTCTTCATTTATTTCACAATGCGCTTCGATAAAGTTCTCTTGACAACGAAGTTGGGACAGCTTCCACTTCCCTGATTCATCAGGATATTCAGCCCGTAGGACATCCCGAACAACTTTTTTACTACGTTCAATTTGATCAGCCGACAACGTCAGTTTTTTACCTGCGTCGACGTTACCGAATGCTTCTTCTACGTTTGCTTCGGAAACAATTGTGATTTCTTCACGATCAATATTTTGTTCTAACGGTTTATTCCATTCGATTACTTCATCAATTTTAACTTCTGAACGCTCATGTTCCATAAATGGGATGATTCGGGCCCCGTCAACCGTTACGTACACTTCTTCCATTGCATAGACGGGAACAAAACGTTTTTCAGTTTCAGATGGAAACTTTATAAGTTGAAGCTGTTTTTTGACGATTGGTTCAATTTCTTCAAGTGTTAACGTGAATTTTGACTGCTCAACGAGATTTTGCGAAGGCATCGTTCCGTACGAATGATAAGAAGTCAGCTTGCCAACATCATCAAATTCAACTTCAATTATACAGCTCGGAGAAAAATAGATACCATCGATGTCTGATGTAAATTGAAACCCATTTGCATTCGCTTGCGTTAGTTTGAAATCCTGTTCGTACACCAATCCAGTTTCCTTTTCAAGCCATGCAGCGACTTCAGCAGCGGCTTTACCCGGAAAGTGCGTTTTTGTAGAAAATGATTCACCTTGTACGAATGACACATTACTAAAGTGTTGCTTTTGAATTGCATATTCAACAATCGCTGTTCCCTCGGGATTATAACCTTCTTCGATTGGCTCGTTTAACTCTTTAGGAAACCACTCCATAGTAAACGTATAGTAAGCATCCCCCATAGTATCTCGTACTTTATAAATCGTATGTCTTGCCATTCGGTAAGCATCCAAACCAAACTTTTCTTGCGCTTCATCGACAATCTTTTGTAGTCTCTTGTCCATGTTCCCACCCTTTTCCTATGTATTATTGAAATAAAGAACTTCATTCGTGTTGTTCAACATAAATGGTCAAAAATAAAAGCTGATTGCGCATGGCAGTCAGCTCTGTAGTTTATTCGAAAAATACTTTATCAAGATTATATTTCGCACGTTGTGTATTAATGATATACGTTTCATAAATTTCGCGTTCCATCGGGTCTTCGACAACGATAATCGCAATTTCATGCACTTCGTTACGATGATTTTTGATTGGAGAGACCGTGTCTTCAAAATGCTTCTTAACACGTTGGCGCAGTTTACGTGCTTTCCCAGCAAACAGCAATTCATCTTTGTTGTTATAAAACAAAATGATGCCGCCTTTATCACGTGGAATTTCATGTAAATCAATAAATCCATAAATTGGTTTTATCGGGGCAACATCGGCACCCATTTCTTGTTTACGTTGTACAATTGTTACATCCGGATTTGGTATAGTAATTGTGATCAATTAAACGTCACGTCCTCTTCTGTTATGAACTTAAATTCTAACATAAAACAGCCCAAAAAGCGAAGAATGGTGTCATTCAAATCAATTCAAAACAACTATATTTCCCTTACTAATTGCTCTGATTGTTCATTTTCTTTAAAATCGGACAACATTTCGGAAATAACAGGAAGATACTAGTCACACTACACTATTGATTCGTAGTAGTGACAGGCATTTTTATAGAACCTTATCATGCAGCATTGTTGACTTTTGATTCATAATCGTGTAAATTATTCAATAATACATACGAGCATTGAAGAGAAAAGTAAAGTGATGAATTCCGTCCTTTTCAATCGGTTAACGATTGATTTGAGCGGGATTTTTTTGTTTCTCACTTTCATAAACTATAGGAATGAGGAGTGGATTTGTAATGACAACAGGTTTATTAGTTTTTCAATCCGATTTCGGCAAAAGTGATGGTGCAGTGAGTGCGATGCATGGCGTAGCAAACTCCGTTCAACGCGGAATCCCAATTTTTGAAATCACACATCAAATTCCTCAATACAATATTTGGGAAGCTTCCTATCGGTTATTACAGTCGATTGGTTATTGGCCAAGTGAAACGGTCTTCGTATCAATTGTCGATCCAGGAGTTGGATCGAACCGTCGTGCGATTGTTGCGAAGACTGCGGATAATCACTATATTATTACGCCGGATAACGGGACATTAACGCATGTGTTGCAATTCATCAAAATAACGGAGATCCGGGAAATCGATGAATCAAAAAACCGGCTTCCAAATTCAGGTGAATCGCATACCTTCCACGGACGCGATATATTTGCTTACACGGGTGCGCGGCTTGCTGCTGGAATTATACAATTTGAAGAAATTGGTGCATCAGTTAATCCATCAACTATTATTGCACTACCATTGAAATTGTCCACCATTGTAGATGAAACAATTACAGGAATAGTAGATATTATCGACCGTCCCTTCGGCAATCTCTGGACCAATATAAGCCGAGAACAATTCAAGGAA
Source organism: Sporosarcina sp. FSL K6-1540 (assembly GCF_038620285.1). Lineage (NCBI taxonomy): Bacteria > Bacillati > Bacillota > Bacilli > Caryophanales > Caryophanaceae > Sporosarcina > Sporosarcina sp. FSL K6-1540. The sequence goes on along the minus strand of NZ_CP152018.1, from coordinate 3,086,434 downwards.
ATCGTAGAACAGTATGGCGATTCAATAGAAGTTTCTATAACGACAGATGGCCGTACAATCTACAACAACATCATGACGTTCGGCCGATCGTTTGCAGACTTGCATATTGGTGAGCCACTCGTTTATGTGAACTCCCTCGACAATATCGGCATTGCTATCAATCAAGGATCTTTTGCAGATGCCTATCGTATTGGTACCGGAACAAACTGGGAAATTATTATTCGTAAGGCCCCAAGAATTGTGTATGAATAACAGCAGAAATTCAAACAAAAAGAGCTAACTCGGAATTTTTCATTTCCTTGTTAGCTCTTTCCATTATAATAATCGTTTGTCTATTTCTTCATCATTGAATTTAAAACCAAGTAGTGTATTCATTTTCACTTTTGCTTTATTTTTTATATCTTCATCAATATAAGAAATCACTTTAAATACGGCTGCGGCTATGACCCCGGCATCATCCACCAGTCCGACTACTGGTATGAAATCTGGAATGAGATCGATCGGGAAAATCAGATAGCTGAGTGCACCGACAATAATCATCTTTGTCGATTTGGGAACCTCAGGACTTTTTGCAACGTAGAAAAGAAGCAAGCTATAATAGACTGTTGTCTTCCCCGCCAGTTTCCCGTATTTCATCATTTTTCCCCAAAACTTTTCGTCTGAATAATGGTTTTCTGTTTCCGGCATACTGGACTCCGGATCAAAGTTCTTCAATTTATTTTCGTACTCTTTTTGTTTTTTCATCATATTGAAACCTCCTCAATCGCTGCTCATTACATTAATTCTACACGGAACGACCCTATGTGTCATTCTATAGCTCCAGGATCCCACCCGTAGTTTCTATATAAGTTGGATATATGAATAAACAGCGAAGGCGACTTTCAAGGGACCTTCTATCGCCACAGCGGATTCAATAAACTTCATTATTTCAATATATGTATGGTACAACTTCCGAATTAAAAAAGGCTTTGTTTTATTCTTACAAGCCATTATTTCGACTTTCCTAACTCAATTGAACATATGATGTACTACTCTATTGAGAAGGGAAGGACGTATCCAGTGGATTTACCAGTATCAATTGCAACAAAAAGACTGCCCCACGCCTCAAAGGATGTTAAAGTATATTACCCTGTTGTTACCCAATTACCAAATCCCAATGCGCAAAGTACTATTAACCATGCCATCATAACCACTCTGAACAAAATACTAGTCGAACAAAGTTTTTACGAGAAAGACCTCGTGGAATTACTTGCCAACTTCGAGTTAAAGAACAATCAACGCGGTATCCTTAGTTTGAATCTCATCGTCTATTCGTTTACAGGCGGTGCACACGGGATGACTATCGTTAAATCACTGACCTTTGATACAAAAACCGGTAAACAATACGAGTTGAAGGATTTATTCAAAAAGGGTAGCAACTACGAGAAAAAACTGTCGGATATCATAAATCAGCGGATCAAAGACTGGAATATTGAGTTGCTTGAACCATTCAAAGGAATCCGTAGTGACCAGGATTTCTATATCGCTGACACTTCTCTCGTTATTTATTTCCAGCTTTATGAAATCACGCCATACTATTGGGGCTTCCCCTACTTCCCGATTCCAATTCTAGATCTAGCCGATATAATAAAACCCGATGGTCCACTTGACCGGATGATGGCATTCACTTAATAAAGTTAATCTTCAATCAGAGGGGGGGTTCTTCCCCCCACTGATTGTTAGTTTAACCATTCGGGCTTTTACGGGCAGTTGATCCCCCACTTATTCTTCTTGTGTCCTTGAATACTTGAAGTGGGGGTCTTACTGCCCGTTAATGCGGGATAAATCCATAAGAAAACCAAAAATAAAGCCAATTGCCGAAACTTTGATTCTGTTTCGGCAATTGGTTTTATTTCTTATTTATTTCTCTTAACCCGGTACCACCCAAAAATCGCAATCAATCCAGCTATAAAAACAACTCCACCACCAATTAAGACGGTTGATTTCCCATTATCAACAGATTTCACATCTTGTGTTGGAACTTGGCCTTGGCCTAAAATAGCAATATCTTCAGCAGCATTTCCAAGCTCTGTCGTTGGATCGCAAATTATACTCGTAAGCGATTCATCCCCGTACATATCAGATAGCCTAGCATATACCAAATATTCTTCGCCAACGACAAATGCTATGCCGCAATCTCCATCACTACTCCCTGTCGCAATAGCAACTTCCGTTTCATTAATTCCCTTCCATGTTTCTTTCACATTAAATAGGACCGTTTTCCCACGCCTGCCTAACAGCCCGTTATTGTCCTTTATTCCGATAACTTCTCCGCTGAAGACTGCTTGCGAACGTGAATATCCTTTATCTACTGAAGGCTTCATTACACATGAGCAAGCAGCCACAGGTACAGGTTTCAAAAAAAGTGTAAGTAGTAGGACTAAACATAGTAACGGAAACAAACCAAATTTCTTTTTCATAAAAACCCTCCTCGTATTCTTATTAGTCCGTTTTGCTGGTGGCAAAGTTACAACTTATCTAATCAGGTCAAAAACCAACCCCAATACATTCCACCCCCGATACCCCTCTCATATATTAGCTATAGAGTTTTACTTTTTAATCAAATCAAATAGAAAATCATTTTTTGTTCCCCTTCATTAACCGAGAAATAAGTATTTACTCATTGTTCTCGGATGAATAAACTCTAGAACTAATGATATATATGATTATTATTACTATTTATAGCAACTACAAAATATTTCCCCGGAAATAAAGTTCTTCATCAAACCATTCAGCCAAAATCACTAAATACATAAAAACATTTACTTTAAAATAAAGTTAATCTTCAATCAGAGGGGGGGCTCTTCATCCCCCACTGATTGTTAGTATAACCATTCGGGCTTTTACGGGCAGTTGAACCCCCACTTATTCTTCTCGTGTCCTTAAATACTTGAAGTGGGGGTCTTACTGCCCGTTAATGCGGGATAAAATCAGAACACAAGAATCTTTATTATCAATAATGTCGCATTTACATTACCGTATAATCAATTTAAGTATGCATATGCGTTGAGTAACCCAAGTTATCCAATAATGACTAATTAATTTTATGATTAAACCACAGATGCTTTTAAATCGCTTTGGTTCGACCGACTACTGCACCGTTATAGGGAATTCTTATTGCGTAGGGTAGTCGACCTCCGTCGCTCCTAAAAGTGACAGTTACACTAAGCTCTAAACCATTTGGGAAGGAGTGAATAACCACTTTCCTCTCCATAAAGGAGCAATTTTGTCTGCCCCTTCTTTATAGCATTTCCTTTTCTGATGTAAGCCAGTTACACTTTCTATATAGCGTCACACTGTTACTAAAGCGGTGGAGCGGACGGAAGTTTCCAAATCATTTCCAGCTACAATTAACCCGTGGTAAAGGTGTTGCTATTATTTCGGCCAAAAAGAGCCGGAAATGTACAAGTCTACTGTAGACTCTCGTTCCTTATGTAAGAATATGGTTAATCAACAAAATTGATAGATTTGAGTAATATAAAGCATTTCCGAAAGGATGAAGAAGAATGAAGCGTACACTTGTAATGAGTGATATTCATGGCGAATTAGAAATGTTTGAACGTTTATTATCCGATGTGGAGTACGATTCTAATCACGATCAACTCATTCTGTTAGGTGATTATGTAGACCGTGGGCCAAACTCGAGAAAGGTACTTGATAAGGTTATCGAGCTGAAATCAGAAGGAGCCCTTGTCCTAAAAGGAAATCATGAAGACTTGATGATCAAAGCCTTGACGACAAACGAGGAACGAGCTTGGAAACATTGGATCAATCGATGTGGCGGTAGCAAAACCTTAGAAAGTTACGGTCTCAACGAAAGTGAGTTTATGATGCAAGATGCAGAGGTATTTGTTAAACCTGTATTGAATTCCAAAATATTGGACAAACACCTTGAATTCATTCAAAATCTGGATCACATTATCGAACGTGACGATTATGTTTTCGTCCATGCAGGCGTTCACCCTACACAACCAATTGCTGAAACAGATCCCTATATATTGATGTGGATCCGCGAAGAGTTCCACACAGGTTATGATGGAGACAGGACAGTCGTCTTCGGTCATACGCCAACTAAAATTTTTCATGAGGATGCGGAAAATCATACTATTTACTTCGGAGATAACCGGATTATTGGTATCGATGGTGGAGCTGTCTACGGCGGGCAATTAAATTGCTTAGAATTACCGAAACGAAAAGTTCATTACGTTAAATGATATACTGTTTACAAATACATACTAAGGAGATCCTCCATGACAATCAAAAAGTATGAAGAACTAGTCTCAAATCGAATTTTCATAGGTGGCGTAGATGCAATTGATGATCTTCTTGCGAATGAAAAAATTGATATTATCTTTGATTTACGTGCAGAAGTAAAAGTTCCACTTTCAAATAATAAAAGTGTACATCAGCCTATTGTTGACGATACCCAGCAACAAGACGCGTCCATTCAAGCTGCTGTAAAAGAAATAACCGATGCATATAAGGCTGGGAAAAATGTGTATTTTCACTGTAATACTGGTCGGGGTAGAGCAGGAACCATTGCCACTGCTACATTATTGGAATTGGGACTAGCGGATTCCGTGGATGAAGCCGAACAGAAAGCGAAAGAAATCAAACCGGCTATTAATATTAAGCCCCAATTTAAAGATGCACTCAAAAGAATTTACGAGAAGTAATTAGATGATAAAAATCACAAAAAATGCCTGACCCTAAAATATGATAGGGCAGGCATTTTTGTGTTATTTTAATTCACTTCTTCTGCTGATTCCTTCTTTTGGATGAAGGCATAATTGATTTTTCCTTCTCAGCTTTCTTCTTCACTGCACGTTCGATCCTCTCAAAACTTCTTATGTCGGCCGGTCTGACCGTAATTGGTTCTTTCTTCAACAATTTGCCCATTCCGATTACAAGTAAAAGGAGAAGAACCGTGAAAGGCAATGCAGCAATAAGTGAAGCAGATTGCAATGCATCCAACCCGCCGGCATATAACAGCACTGCCGCTATCGCTGACATTAGGATTCCCCAAACCATTTTCACAATCAAGGGTGGCATCAAACTCCCCTTCGTTGTCATACTCGCCAGGATGTACGTTGCCGAATCCGCAGATGTCACCAAGAATGTAAAAATCAATAAGATTGCCAAAGCGGACATGAGTCCAGTGAATGGCATGTGTCTAAACGTCTCGAAAATTGCAGAAGTGACATCAGCGTTAACAGCTTCCGCTATCTTTGTACCGTTGTTCAAATCACTATAAAGTGCTGTCCCGCCCAATGTTGCAATCCACATGCATGCAAACACCGGCGGAATGACCATTACCCCGATGATGAATTCTCGAATCGTTCTACCTTTGGATACACGTTCAACGAACGCCCCAACAAAAGGCGACCATGCGATTGTCCACGCCCAATAGAATATCGTCCAATCCCTGACCCATGTCCCACCTTGATAAGGCTGTAAACGCAAACTGTATTGAATGAAATTCGTTATGTAATCACCGATTGCCAGTGTAAAGGTTTCAAGGATGAATACCTTTGGACCCACGATGAAAAAGAACACAAGCATCGCTATTGCCATTCCTAAGTTAAAGTTCCCTAAATAACGGATTCCTTTATTCAACCCTGAAGCTGCCGACAGCATGTAGCAAATAAAAACGATAATTATAATAATTAACTGTATGCTGAATGTACTTTTAATGTTAAATACAGATTCCAGACCACCAGCCATCTGCAAAATACCGAGCCCAAGCGAAGTGGCAATCCCCATGACTGTAGCAATGACTGCAAAAGAATCAATACCTATCTTCAACTTTTTATTCGATCCTAGCAACGGCTCCAAAGCTGTGGAAATGAGACCATCTTTTTTCTTTCGAAATTGTAAAAACCCGATAACCAAGCCAACAATACCGAAGATAGCCCATTGAGAAATACCCCAGTGGAAAAATGAGTAACCCATTGCAACCCGTGCCGCTTGTTCTGAATGCGGTTCTATGCCTCCAATCGGTGAAGCGAAATAGTGGCTCATCGGTTCCGCTACACCCCAAAAAACGAGCCCTACTCCGAAACCAGCCGAAAATAACATCCCAATCCATGTGAAAAACGGATAATCCGGCCGTTCTTCATCGCCGCCAATCCTGATTGCTCCATACTTACTGATCGCCAGACCAGCTAAAAATATCACTATGATGAAAACAACCAGCAAGTAGAACCAGCCAAAATTCACTGTTGTAAAGTCGTATAATTTATCTGCTACATTTCCAAACTTTTCCGGTAATACCGCCCCCGCAACTACAAGAAACAAGATAACTGTTGCTGAAATTGAGAATACCGGATTTCTCCAAAACTTCCTATCCAAAGAAAACCGACCCCTATTAAATTAGTTAATAACTATATACCCTAAACTACTTCCAATTAAATCGCAAATGAACACTTAAATTTTTTAAAAAGTAATAAGTGCCCTTCCCTTGTTTATCACGATTTGCAGCAAACAAAAAAACATGAATCCCTATGTTAAGGATTCATGTTTCTTTTTCCGATGGATAACCATATAAAGGATAAGGACAGCAAACGCAAGTGCACCCGACACCAAGTAAACGGATTCATATCCGAAATGGAGAGCAATTAGCCCAAGTACAAATGACCCTATCGCAAGGCCCGAATCAAAAAACGTGAAGAATGTAGCGGTCGCATATCCACTTCTCTCATGTTTTGTTGATTGTACTGCAAGTGTCTGGAAGCTCGGAACAAGTGCACCATAACCAAATCCAACAAATGCTCCCGCAATTAAAAAGGATATTGCAGAATCCATGTTTGCCAAAAGGACAAGACCGATGGCAAAAAATATAAACCCGGGTATTATTACATATTGGGGCCCCTTTTCATCGAAGAGCCTACCAGTAAACGGGCGAGTTAATAGCATAACTGCCGCAAACACGAGGAAGAAGGAACTCGCCAATGCTAGGAGTCCTTTTTCCTGTGCATAAATGGATAGGTACGATAAGACACTCGCATAAGACAATGCTATCAAACTTCCAAGGAATGCCACTGGCACTGCCCGTTTTTCAAACAGGTCGCCAAATGACAATTTGCTTTTCACATCATTTTTCACTGGAATAACGCCGGCTGGTGCAGATAGAGATGTTAACACGCCGACAATCATTAATATACTCAGCACGACAAACAATACATCGAATGAATAGGATTGAATGACAGCCAGCGCAATTAATGGACCGAGAACAACAGCTAAATTTGTCGACATCGAAAAATAGCCCAGGCCTGCTCCTCTTCGCGTGATCGGCACAATATCTGCCGCAATTGAAAGTGTCGCCGTCGTAATAATACTAAACCAGATCCCCTGTACAAAACGCAACACTAAAAGTCCCGCAAACGGTTGGATAAAATAATAAAGGACTGTACATATCAAATAGAGGGCAAGACCAATCCATAACATTTTTCGTTTTCCTGCAATATCTAAAATTTTCCCTGTAAACGGTCTGACAACAATTGCGGAAAGTAAAAATACTGTCATCAGTAATCCCGCCTCTTCATCTGTTCGGTTCAACACCCCGATTGCATAAAGCGGTAGAGTAGTTACAAGGCCATAAAATACGATAAATACAGATATATTAGTAAAAAACAAACTGACGAATGGTTTTGTCCAAATAGGTTCTTTTTTTTCCAAATTACTCACTTCTTTCATTGTCGAGCTTTTTCAATAATCCTCTTAGTATTACCTGTTCTTCATTTGACAAACCTTTTAAAAATTCATTTTCAAAATGAATAATCGAGGCCTCAATCATAGGAAACTTGGCTACTGCTTCTTCCGAAAGGCGGACTACCTTTTCCCTACGATCCTTCCCTACGTATGTCTTCAGCCATCCTAATTCCTCCAATCGACTCACAGTTCGTGTTATCGTTGGAGCTTCCACATTCAAATACTTCCATATATTTGTTAATATCATTTCCTCATGTTGATGAACACAGTAAAGCACTGTCCATTGTGATGCGAACAGATCATATTCTTTAAGCACTAGATTTAATTCTTTACTTAATAATCGTGTCTTTTGAAATACTTCATGGAATAATGGATTCATATCTTCAACTCCTTTATTTACTTAGGTAACTATTATATTATACTTCGGAATTCGAAACTTGTAAAGAAACAGAACTCAATAAAACAGGCAATCCCTCCTATGGGGATTGCCTGTTTTATCACATTGAGATGTTTCGTGGACCTTTCCATTTCATAGAGACAAATATTGTAATTACAAGAACGATTAGTCCCAAAATAAATGGATACAAAATATGCACGTCAAACAGAAGCCCAGCAAGAAGTGGTCCAAGGACGTTTCCAATGCTCATATATGCATTGTTCATTCCCATCGCAAATCCTTGCTCATTCCCCGCCAACTTAGATATGAGTGTCGTCAGTACAGGCCTCAGTATAGAAGTCGAGAGGAAAATAATCATTGTAACACCGAAAAACATAATATAACTCGGCACAAAGATGGACAGCAAAAATCCAAGTGCCGCAAGAGCAAGGAAAATGTTCAACACGACTGCTTCACCAAATTTGCGAACAATCCAATCAACAGCAAATAGTTGAATGATTACACTGATGATACCTGTTGAAGTTACTAATACAGCAATATCTTTCGGAGTGGCTCCGAACACATTATCTACAAAAAGGCCGAGAACTGATTCATATGCCATTAACCCAAAGCTCATGACAAGCGTGATAACTAAAGGGATAAAGTACGGTTTGTTAAATGACTGTGCAATTTCTTTTACCATTGGCTCAGGTTTTTCATTAGGCACTTCGATTTTCGTATCCATGCTTTCTTCCAACATGAATGCTGAAAAAGCAACGGCTGCGAGTCCTACTATCGCAGATATAAGCAGTGGCATTTTCAAACCAAAATCAGCTAAAAATCCTCCGATTCCAGGACCAATAACAATCCCAAGTGACATCGAAGCAGAAATGAAACTGTTACCTTTGGCACGCTGATCCATTGTTGTGATATCTGCCACGTAAGCAAAAATCGCTGGGATTAATAACGCTGCTCCAACGCCGCCAATAACACGGGATAGATATAACACACCTATCGAATCTGAAAAGTAAAAAACGAACATGGACAGGGCCAAACCGCTAAGTCCTGAAATAATCATTATTCTACGTCCATAGCGATCCGTCCATTTCCCTGCAATTGGTGACATTACAAGCTGTGCTCCCGCAAATATGGCAATCATCAAGCCCGCTGCCGTTCCACCTTGGCCAATTGACAAAAGATAGGCCGGTAATATAGGTATTATAATTCCGAAACTTCCTACTGCAATAAACATATTAATCATTAATATTAGCATTTTCTTTCTTTGGTCTTTGGACAATTTTTACAACCTACTTTCAAATTTAAGCCGACTCCATATTATAATATGGATTGAATGTAAAAGCCAACTCAAAAAACTATTTATTTTCACCATACAATTATTCAAATAGCTGAGCATTTAAGTCCAAACCATAACAATGAACAAGTATTGAATGCAATTGCCCTCTATGATGGTATAGGTGGGCTGTTGTTTCTACTAGCCACTCATACCAGGAGTAGGTCACCCCCCAATATGAAGTTATTTCCATGTGCAACTCTTCTTCATTAAACTCCATAAATCTCTCTTGTAAAAAAGTATAATTACTCAATAATGCCTCTTTAATTTCCTCTTTTGAAATCAATGAAACTGTTGAATAAAATGTAGCCATTTCTTCTTGGTTTGCACCATCAGCAATATAAAAATCCGCTCTACATATTGTGGCAATATGCTCTAATAACTCACCAACGGAATGTTTTGCAGCTGTTGGTCTTTGTTGTAAGTCATGCTCTTCTAAGCAATCTACTAGTTCAACAAGGGAATCAATCGCAACCCTTATTTGATGCAACGCATATCTACAATAATTGTTCATTTTGTCCCCTTAATCCGCAGTTTCTGCTGTTAATTTTTGATCGCGCGGTAGCGCCAACCCTACAAGTCCAATAATAGGGAGGAATGAAACAATGATCATCGTAGGATGAATACCAATACTATCCATCATTATTCCGATGATAACCGAACCAATTGCTCCCATACCAAATGCCAGTCCAACAGTCAGCCCTGCCATCGTTCCAATTTTGCTTGGTACTAGCTCTTGTGCATAAACAACTGTCACCGAAAAGCTTAGCATAATGAAAAAACCAATTAACATCAGTAACACTGCCACAGCCCATAATGGAACATATGGAAGTATTAAGCATAACGGTATCGGCACTGCGAGCGAAAGTACAATGACATTTTTTCTTCCAAGCTTGTCTGCCATCGGTCCGCCAAAAAATGTGCCGACTGCCCCAAGTGCCAAAAACAGGAATATATAGAGTAATCCTTCTTTATCTGATACCTCATATTTATCCATCAAATGAAATATGAAAAAGCTTGTAATATTCGTAACGTAAAATGAACGGGCGAAGATGATGACAAGAAGTAAACCAAGTGCTATCCCTATTTTCTTTTTCGTTAAGTTACCAATCGATGAGAGAAGGACTTTCTTACGATTGTTTAACTTCTCCTGTTCCAACTGCTTTTTATACCAGGCAGATATTTTCATCAATATAAAAATACCAAGTGCTGCAACAAGCAAAAATAACGCTGCCGATTTTTGACCATACGGAACTAATATGAACGCACCAATTAACGGTGCAAGTGCCTGTCCCGAGTTTCCCCCCACTTGGTAGATGGATTGGGAAAGTCCACGCTTCGATCCTGCAGCCATAAAAGAGACTCGTGATCCTTCAGGGTGAAAAACGGCGGAACCAAATCCAAGTAACATGACGGAAACGATTAATAACCAGTAAGTTGGAGCAAAAGCGAGCCCTCCTATTCCAATAAGCGAAAACATCATTCCGAATGGAAGCGCATAAGGTTTTGGCTTCCGGTCACTTATATACCCGATGACCGGTTGTAAGACTGATGCCACCATATTCAAAGCAAAAAAAATGAATCCAAGTTGGGTAAAGCTAAACCCCCTCTCTTTTACAAGAACAGGAAACATTGCTGGAATCACAGCTTGAAGCGTATCGTTTAACAAATGGCAAGCACCAATTGCAAACATTATTGGATAAACAGGATTTCCTAATGCAGATGATTCTTTTACTGTGGTCATTTGATTCTCACACTCTTTCCCTGACAGTAGTAACTTAATAGACCAAGTATATCGCATTTTCCGAACACTTGAATGTTTAATATAGCGAAAACAATGTTTTTATCTACTCATGTCGATATACTTATTAAGTAGCTATTTAGTATGGATAGAAAGAGGCGATCTTTTTGAATATACACGACGCGATTAAGACACGGAGAACTATTCCGCTAGTCAGTGATCAAGCTGTACCAGCAAATCTTATTGAACAAATTATTGAGGCGGGAACTTATGCGCCGAATCATCATAAAACCGAACCTTGGCGTTTCTATGTACTTCAAGGCGATGGCAGAATGAAATTAGGTAAAGTGCTTCGTGAGATAACGATTTCTCAACAGGAAGATCCTCTTTCGGAAAGTAGTATCGTAAAAATTGAACGAAGTGAACGGAATCCGCTGCGTGCACCTGTCATCATCGCGGTCGGAGTGGAGCCAAGTGAAAAAGAAAATGTTATTTTGAAAGAAGAGTATGCCACTGTCAGTACCAGTGTCCAAAATATGCTATTAACCGCACATGCACTCGGTCTTGGTGCAATCTGGCGAACAGGTGCAATTTGTTACCATCCAAAAGTAAGTGATTTTTTCGGACTATCTACTAAAGGTGAGATTGTTGCATTTATCTACCTAGGATATCCTGAAATTGAACCGAAACCGTTTAAAAGGACCGATTTTAAAGAGTTCACAACTTGGATTAATTAACTAAAACACGCTCATCAAATTTACTTTGATGAGCGTGTTTTAGTTAATATAATTTTTATACTTGATATACTTAGTATACCTGCATATAATAAAGTTATCGAAAGAAGAGGTGATACTTATGAAGGTTTGTCCTTATTTGGAATCGTGCTTTGAAATATTAGGCAGGCGTTGGAATGGTCTCATCGTCCATTACTTATCGAATTGCCCAAACTTTACGGCACACTTTTCTGATATGAAACGTGATTTGAATGATATTACCCCACGGTCCTTATCATTAAAGCTAACTGAACTCGCCAATTATGGCTTGGTTGTGAAAGTAGTAACAGAAGGCACCCCCGTCACCATTTCATATCATCTGTCAGACAAAGGACAGCAGTTAGCAATTGCCCTCCAACCTGTTCATAAGTGGGCACAAGATAATATCGATTTGGAACAGACAATTACAAAATAAAGAAATGAGGAATTAGGATGAAAAACAATATGATATGCGATTTAGAAACTGGCGTATGCGGACCTGGTGGAGAAACAGAAATGCAATTTATCGATCTCTCCACGCCTAAAAAGAAGGTCGACTTATATTATGTAACGGATCCAATTTGCTCCCACTGTTGGGCACTGGAACCCGTTCTCCGAAAATTCGAGGCGCAATATGGCCAATACGTCAACACGCATACATTGATGGGTGGATTATTGGAAAACTGGAACGGCTTTGCGGACACCGCAAATGGCATCAATGGTCCTGCCGATGTCGCTGAGCATTGGAGAGAAGTCGGTGAGCATTCTCGTATGCCGATTGACGGGACTCTTTGGCATGATAATCCGATCGAATCTTCCTTCATTCCTTCTCGTGTATTTAAAGTGATTCATAAGCAAAGTCCCGAAATCGCCAATATATTTTTACGCCGCGCACGCGAAGCCCTCTTCGCTTTCAATCAAAACATTGCGCAAGATGACATATTAATCGATCTTGTCAATAAAGTTGGCCTTAGTGGAGTAGAAATCGTCAAACAATCGAAACTGCCGGAAGCTGAAACTTCATTGCAAGAAGACTTTCAACTCGTTCGTCAACTAGGCGTCCGTGGATTCCCAACTATCGTCATGTTGAATGAAGAGAAAAAAGGCGTCAAGATTGTCGGTGCACGAGCACTTGAACAATACACGGAGGCACTTCAACAAATGCTGCCCGGGGAGATTTTGCAACCAAAACAACAATCAAGTTTGCAGTCACTTATCCAACAAGAAAAACTGTTATTCTCACGTGAAATCGAAGAATTTTATGCAATTAAAGAACAAGATGTTGAAGCATTCGTAAGTGATCAATTGGTCAATACCGATTATAAAACGAAGGAAGTTCTTGGCGAAAAATATATTTCGATTATCGGTTAATGTATACGATGGCAAGCTAGACATATCCTGTCCGGCATGCCATCGTTTTTCATTACACGTAATTCAATGATTCTAATAACCCAGACTACTGTAGAATAGAATTTATCATACAGATATAAGGAGGATTATGATATGAACATATTAATCGTCGGAGCAGGAGCGATTGGCGGATATTTTGGAGGTAGGCTCTTGGAAAAAGGAGAGAACGTTACTTTCCTTGTACGAGCAAAGCGCAAAGAAATGCTTGAAAAATCTGGCTTGAAAATTGAAAGTGTCAACGGGGATGCTAAGCTCGCCCCGCGAATGATTACATCAAAGGATATTGGGGATAAATTCGATTTGATCCTCATTTCTACAAAGTCCTATCACCTTACCCAAGCAATCAATGATATACGTCCATTTGTAAAAGAGGACACGATTATTCTCCCCCTCTTGAATGGCGTCGGGCATCTCGAACAACTAATCAAAGCTTTCGGAGAAGATGCCGTCATCGGTGGTCTTTGCTTCATCGAAACGACACTTGACGAACATGGAACCATATTACAAAAAAGTCCGATCCATCAGCTTATTTACGGCGAAAGATCTGGGGAGATCACACCTCGTATGGAAAAACTGAAAGCTGCTTTTGAAGGGGCCAACGCTTCATGTGTGCTAAGTGAGCAAATCAATCAGGAAATGTGGCATAAATATTTGTTCATCACTGCACTATCCGGTATTACATCACTGATGGAGTCACCAATAGGACCAATTATGGAGTTGGAAACCGGGCGTAATACTGTTGCTTCACTGTTGGAAGAACTCGGCGCAATTATGAAGAAAATCAATGCACCAATACATGATACTATCACGCAAGAACTGTATACCAAAATTAGTGATATGCCATACCTTATGAAATCCTCGATGCAGCGAGATATAGAAAAATCCCTTCCGCTAGAATCCGATCATCTGCATGGTTTATTATTGCAACACGCGAATACACATGACGTCCCAACCCCGATACTGGAAACGATTTATACGAAGTTAAAGATTTACGAAAAAGAAAAATGACAGAAACAAGACCGGGTGGATGGACACCCGGTCTTGTTTTGTATGTCCTCTTTCGATATTCAACTCTAAACTGTGGTCAAATCATTCACATACATATCGATTATTTCTGGATTGCTTTGAAAAACATATCCGCCGGACTTATTTTCCACCGACAATTTGGCAACACTTTAATATACACATACAAGGGCGGAAGGGATTGAATACTTTCATGTTTGCTTTGAATGGAGATACTTTACTTTATTATTTTCCTCTCCTATTAGTTTTAGTTACGTTTGAATTGTCGCTATCAGTTTATAAATCCAGTGATTCACAATGGACTACCAAGCTCGCGGCCGGAAATTTCTTTGTTAATCTTCTATGGATTGCTCTCCTTTTATCTATTGTATTTAATCCTAATTTGTTCACTCCTGAATTTGTACCGTATATGGTGGAAATCTACGACAGTACTGCCGAGAAAATCACTTTAATAATAAACTTAAGTAAGACTGCCATCGTATTAGCGGTCATTGTGACAAATTCAATTGATGTTCACAATGCGTTCAATAATATCGGAGTTAAAGAAGAAACGTAACAGAAGTATATTAATAAAAAGTGATACGGAGTTTGAAATGGATTCTTATTACAACACGTGCTTAAGATTGAAACCCCAGTCCTACTACTGAGAACAATTTACACAAAACCGAAGACTTTCTAAAGGAATGCTGACAGAAACAAGACCGAGTGAAATGTACACTTGGTCTTGTTTCTGTCTTCTTTTTAATTACAATGAAGAATACGTATTTTCATTGCCCTATTCTATGCATTTGCGGATTTTAATACAATCAGACTTGTTGTAATACCAACCATAATCACTGTCGTAAACGACAAGACTAGATGAACAGAAGGTATTAATAAGCTTCCCATTGTGACAATCAATATATCAATGCAAAAGATCATAACACCTGGATTAATGGACAGTTTCCTTGCAATCATTTGTGCTAGTAAATCGGTTCCCCCAATACTAATATCAAGGCGAAGCATGATACCCACCCCAACACCGATAAATATCCCTCCACATATTGCACTTATTAGAGGACTAGTTACCAATTCCCTTCCGATCATATTCAATGGATATAATAAATCCATGATTAGGGATGAAAGCAACATGCCATGGATTCCGTTGTAAAAAAAAGAACGGTAATACTTCCAAGCAAGCATAAAGATTGGGATGCTTACGATAAGAAATGTAAGCCCCACTTTGACACCCATCGCATAATGGATAATTAGACTGATACCAATCGCACCACCATCCAACAACCCAAATGGAACAAGAAATAAATTTACACCGATCGCGACTAATAAACTTCCGATAAATAGCGTTAGCGCCTTTTGTAAAATGTACACAGGACCCCACCTATTTCAAATACTTTATAGATGTATATGCCTGTCTCAAGCATTTCTTCACTCAGTTACGACAATTCGTTATAGTAAAAAACGTAAACAGGAATTAAATCCTTCTTAATTGAGCAGAGTGTGGATGAGATCCCTGTTCAAAACGTATTGTCCTACGATTTACTATGCACACGTTTCATCATATTAAAGAGGAGGTTATCAATTGTCAGACGATCTATTCAATAACAAATTGAATGAAGAACAAGAAGATACATTGACGAATAGACAGGGACATCCTGTTACAAACAACCAGAATCTAAGAACAGTCGGCAATCGAGGTCCTGCTGTTTTAGAAAACTATGATTTTCTAGAAAAAATCAGCCACTTCGACAGAGAACGTATTCCTGAACGTGTTGTCCATGCACGTGGTGCAGGCGCGCATGGCTATTTCGAAGCCTATGGAACAGCTGGTGACGAACCCGTTTCCAGGTATACACGCGCAAAACTTTTTCAGGTAAAAGGCAAACAGACGCCTGTATTCGTCCGCTTTTCATCCGTTATTCATGGTGGACACTCGCCTGAAACACTTCGTGACCCTCGTGGATTTGCTGTGAAATTTTATACAGAGGACGGTAACTGGGATCTCGTTGGAAATAATTTAAAAATATTCTTTATCCGTGATGCAATCAAGTTCCCCGATATGATTCATGCTTTTAAACCAGATCCGATTACGAATATTCAAGACGGCGAACGCTTTTTCGACTTTTGCGCCAGCTCTCCCGAATCGTTCCATATGGTGACATTTGTTTATTCGCCCTGGGGCATCCCTGCCAATTACCGCATGATGCAAGGCTCCGGTGTCAATACGTATAAATGGGTGAACCAAGAAGGCGTTGCAGTACTTGTCAAGTATCATTGGGAACCGAAACAAGGTATTAAAAACTTAACCCAACAACAAGCAAGTGAAATCCAAGGGACAAGTTTTAATCATGCGACACAAGATTTACATGACGCGATCAAAGAAGGTGATTATCCTGAATGGGAGTTGCTTGTCCAAATTATGAGTGACGACGAACATCCAGAACTCGATTTCGACCCGCTCGATGATACGAAATTATGGCCTGAAGATCTGTTCCCATGGTTACCTGTCGGAAAGATGACCTTAAACAAAAACCCTGAAGATTACTTCACTGAAGTTGAACAAGTAGCATTCGGTACAGGTGTGCTTGTCGATGGTCTTGATTTCTCTGATGATAAAATGCTTCAAGGACGGACTTTCTCCTATTCAGATACGCAGCGTCATCGCGTTGGCGCCAACTATTTACAGCTACCCATCAATTCTCCAAAAAAACGGGTAGCAACGAATCAGAGTGGCGGACAGATGCAATATAAACTTGACAGAGCTCCGGGTCAGAATCCTCATATTAACTACGAGCCATCGATCTTAGGCGGTTTAAAAGAGGCTGAACAAGACGGAATAGAATACACTCCTTATATTGAAGGTAAACTTGTGCGAGAGTCCATTGACCGACAAAGCAATACAAAACAAGCCGGAGACACGTATCGCAATTTTGAAGAATGGGAACGAGCAGATTTAATTTCAAACTTGGTGTCAGACCTTTCAAATTGTGACCCACGTATTCAAGTTAAAATGATAGCTCTTGCGGATGAGGCGGATGAAGAATACGGACGTCGTTTACGAGAAGGCTTGGCACAAGCCTCAACAAAAGGATCGAGTCAGAAGCCCCTCGGAAATAGAGATGGCGATAAAGCCCCTGATGAAGCAGTGGAGAAAGGTCATGACGCCGATCCATATTAATAAAACAGCTCACTCAATGGAGTAAATCCATCTGAGTGAGCTGTTTTATTCTACTGAACTTGAATTAGTAAGCTTTGCTTATCGTGTACCTACATTTTAAAAGTATCGAAATACTTTTCTTACCGATCTACTCTTTTAAAATAAAGATAAATTTTCTCTAATTTTTTTGTTTGTTTTCCTTTTAAACTTTCCATATTACCAAATTCAAAAAACTTCACTCTTTTGATTCCTACAAAACTAAACAGTGCTTTTTTCATCAATATTTTATGTGCATTATTCAACCAGAGAAGTGGATATTTTGTAGGGCCCTTCATAGTCGATACACATACAACTGACTTTCCTTTCAAAAGTCCTTCTGGTAGTAGTCCCTTCTTATCCCTGTAAGCAAAATTCGCAGAAAATAATTGATCAATGTATCCCATAAGCATTGCTGGAGGTCTTCCCCACCAGATTGGATAGACAAAGACAATCTTATCAGCCCAAGTAATTTGTGTTCTATATTTTTCAATGCGAGGATCACGATACATATCACGTCTTCGTTTATGTTCACTAAACACTAGGAGTGGATCAAATTTTTCTTCATATAAATCTAATACCTGTAACTCCTTTATGTTCGGATTTTCATTACTTCCTTTGATAATTTTTTGTAAAAATGCATAATTTAAACTTTTGTGATTAGGATATGTGTATATAACTAGCGTTTTCATAACGCACCCCTTTTACTTATCATATGATAAGTAAATAATAGCACTCTCTTCTTTTTGTTGTCAAATGATAATTGTATTAGGACAACGTTTTTGATATCTTGTGAGTAAGAGGTGAGAATTATGGACAAAAAAGCTCTTTTTTATAAATGTGTATCATTTACAACTTCTGTTCATCGCGTGACACACGAATTAACCAAAAATACCAAATCAGATTCCGTCACACCAGTTCAATATAATATTCTTGAGTATATAGCCGTTAGTCAACCTGTTACTCCTAGTGAAATCAGTGATTGTCAGCATATATCTATGCCAAACACGAGCCGTGAACTGAAAAAATTAAGCGAAAAAAATCTAATCGAAAAATCAAGTGATACCGAAGATCGACGAAAACAATATATTCGCCTCTCAGAAGATGGGGAAACCATGATGAACGAGTCTTTTGCATGTGTAGAATTTCGTTTCCTAGATCGAATACAAAATGCTTCGAATGAAGATTTAGATGCTATTAACCAAGCATTAGATATTCTTCAAAAAAAACTATTTTATTAATAGACATGAACTACGGTTTAATCCTCTCAGAGGTAATGGGAGAACAAATAATGGATAAAACAAAACGATTCACCTGGCATAAAATTGGGGGATCGTTTTTTAATAGTATACAAGCACACGTGTTGATAACCAAAATAAACCAAAAAAACAACTTAATCAAACACTAGGCGTCCCGAGTACGGTTGCTTTTAGATCGCTTTGTATTGAATGACTCCTATACCAGTACCGAGATATCTTGATCTATAGGATGCGCATGGTGGTCGATCATCCGTCGCCCTCCAAAGGCACAAGTACACGAAGTACTAAAGCTTTTTGGGACGAAAGAAATTCAACAGACGTGGTATAGAAGATGAATTTTTCATATTAAAACTTGGCAGATTCCGATATATATCATAGATCATCCGTGTTTAAGTAACAGATTAATTCGTTTCAATTATTTCTTTAATGATTGTCGCTAAAATATCCGCTGCTCTATATTCTTCTTCCAATGTATTGTCTATCCCGCCTATATTCATTAATACTGACTCACCAATGAGATCCTGATTGTAAGTACTTTGTGCCTTACCATTCTTAACTATTACCCCTCTCGAAATTCCAGGGTATTTTTGCTCAATTTTAGCGTGTAGTAGTTCTGCGAAATCCACATTTTCATCGTAATTCTTGCTTGTTCGAGACACTATTAACGCCACCTTTGCATATTCTTTTCCATTAGCGATGAAGGTGCTATCTTTTCTTGCTATGGAATCCCTGTGAATATCAAATACCACCTTTACAAATCTCAATGATTCTGTCTTCCAAGTTTTCTGCATCAAGCAAATATATCCCCCCTCATTTTGTCATACAACCATTATTCGTTTAAGCTACCGAAAAGGTTACATGTTTTTTTGAAAAGTTCCTCCAACTACTAGTGTTGATTTTCTCCTTTAACGAGTAGAGTGTATTTCTATGTTAGATAGCTAAAAATGATCTGTTAATAGAGATTAAGATACATGATAGAAATACATTCCAGCGTTTAAAGTGAATTTATCAAACAATTTCGATGAAGGGTTTCACTATATTTAATGAAATGAAAAACGTCAAATCCACTTTAGCACTGTCTAAACTTAGGGCTTCGGCATCCCCTTTCAAGTCTATTTTCATTTACTTCTTTAATTACAAAGAAGTTCCATCTATTTCCTTCTTTTTATTTCACATCAAAAAATATCTTTGTTACACTATATTAATAGAAAGTTCTATTTGGGGGTACTCAATATGAAATTGTTCATCAAAAAAGTTAAGCCTATTCTACTACATCCAACCACCCTGATTTTGACCTTACTTTTCTTAAAAGTGATCGCATTTCGTGTCGTCGTTTTTCATAACAAATCTGTCTTCCATATTGCACTCATTGAATTTCCACTATGGGCATTCTTACTTTCACTCATCGTTCTCTTCGTAAAGAAACGGACGTGGACCGGCATCTTCGTATTCAATACGATATTGTCTGTATTATTTATCGCCATTATTTACTACACACGTTACTTTTCAACAATTCCATCCTATTATGACTTACAGCAACTTTATCAATCGAATTCTGTAGGAGGAACAGTGGGTCTTCTAAGCAAGCCCTATGATTTCCTCTTTTTCTTGGACCTACTACTTATCCTTCCAATTGCATATTACTATAATGCCAAAAAAATAAAATCTTCAGCTAAAGTAACTAGACAATTAGCGATTCTATTTGGAAGTATTGGTCTTATTACAACGCTACTAGCTTTTAGGCAACCACTTATTGACGTTTCTTATTTTGCAAAAGAGAATGGCTATTTACAATCGCAAGCGGTGCAAGTTTTCACGCGGAGCTTCGGTATCGCGCTAGCTTCTGATGTTAATTTATCAGAACAAGACGTGGAGAAACTCAAAGGGAATGACTACGTTCCCACAAATGAGCATAATTCCTATGGTATTGCTAAGGATCGTCATGTATTCGTCATTCAGGTCGAGTCATTACAAGGCTTTGTGATCAATAGAAAAGTGAACGGACAAGAAATTACACCTTATTTAAATGCCTTATTGAAAGATAGTACATATTTCGATAACGTATACCAACAAATCGGGGCGGGCAACACTTCTGACGCCGAGTGGCTTATGCACACGTCCATTTACCCTGAAGGTATGGATCCGACTGTCAATGTCATTACTGGAAAGCCAGTCCCTTCTCTACCTCGAACTTTACAAAAAAATGGCTATGGTACAGCCACTTATCATGCCGATGACATTACCTATTGGAATCGTGAAAAACTATATCCAGCACTCGGTTTTGACTACGTTTATACCAACAAAGAAATTCCAGCAGAACAAGAAATAGGATTTGGTCCAGCGGATGAAGTACTGTTCGATTTTGCTGCTAAACAACTGCCCATACAATTTAAGAAACACGAAAAAATATATTCAAACATCATTACACTGACAAGCCATACACCATTTGAAATGCCTGAAGATCTTCAATACCTAGTATTACCGGATAGTTATGACAACACATATGTCGGCAATTATCTTCAATCAGTTCGCTATACAGATGAGCAAATCGGAGTATTCATTGATACTTTGAAAGAGGTGGGCTTATATGATAACTCGTTGATTCTAGTCTACGGGGATCATTCGGGTGTTCACGGGGCTCCTGTCACGAAAGACGATGAGGCTATTCTTTTGGATCTACTCGACCATCCTTACAACTTACAAGATCGTTTTATCGTGCCGGTCATTTTTTCAGGAGGCGGACTTTTCTCCGGGGAAACGATTAGCCACTTAGGCGGACAAATTGATCTGATGCCTACATTATTAAATTTACTCGGAATAGAACATGATGCACAGATGATGGGTCACGATTTATTTCATTACGAAAACAATTTACTTGGCATGCGTTACCACCTGCCAGGCAGCTCCTTCATAAACGATGACACATTGTATGTCGCACCAAGCGCTAAATTACCTGCTATCCTCTACAATTTGGAAACCATGAAAGAGAAATCTCGGACAAATAAAACACAGCAATCTATCGACAACGCCTTACGAATCATGCAACAATCCGATCAAATCTTAAAATCGTATAGCAAACGAAAATAATAGAAAACGGGTTATCTTTAACGAAAGATAACCCGTTTTTTCATTCTCCATCCTCAAAGAAAACAATGCGATTGCTAAATGGATCAATAACTGTCAGTTCCTTCGTTTGCCATGGAGTTGTTTCAAGACGTGGACGTGCGAAGTTATATTCTTTCGAGTGAAGCACTGCATGGAAGCTTTCGATATCTTCAATCTCTATCCGAATGGCAGCCCCCGGACTACAATCCCCGTGATGCTCTGATAAATGAATGATACAATTTCCGTTTGAAACCTGCATATACAACGGCAAATTATCCTCGAATCGATGCTCCCAATCTAATTTAAATCCTAAATAGTCAACGTAAAATTCTTTTGCTTTCTTCTCATCGAATATACGGAGAATCGGTGTGACACTTTTACCATTCATACAATGCACTCCTCGTTAATCCATAAATTCATTTAATTTTACTAGATATGTTGAACAAATGAATACGGCGTATGCGCTTTACAAGGGCTTTTGGGAGGCCACTGAAAAAGCATTAGTACTTGGAATGGTTTAGGATTCCCACTAATACCGCTTCGACGCTTTGTGGATGCCTCCCGCGATAAGCCAGAAAGAAGACCCCTTGGGAGGGATTGAACTGCATCCCTCCTTAGTCTTATCGCTCCGGCTATCACGAAGTCGCGCCTGCGCTGGATGGTCTATGTGAGAAAGAGCTTTTCATTATCTACGATGAAACCTGCAAGCCGGGGCACGTCTTTCTTGAATATAAGTAGTAGCAAAAAGTAATCACATTATAATCACAGCATATACATCTCAAAATCACATTTCTCTCAATCATGAACACCCTAGCGCAGGCGCGGCAAAGGCATCCCCAAAGCGCCAAGCGTTCTACAATCCACACCCCGAATTAATACTCTCTTATTTTGAGCGCAACGTCAGATTCAATAGGATTCTTTAATTCAACATATATAGACTGCTTCAATATAAATGGAGCTCCGTCTGACAATCGGACGGAGCTCCACATGTATTTAGTTACTTTATAAAGTTAATCTTCAATCAGAGGGGGTTCTGATCCCCCTCTGATTCTTCTCGTGTCCTTAAAGACTCGATGTAGGAGTCTTACTGCCCGTTAATGCGGGACAAATTTCTTAAAAGCAAGTACTGCATTATGCCCGCCAAAACCAAAGCCATTTGAAATCGCATAGTTTATCTCCATTTTCACAGCTTCATTTGGAACATAATTCAAGTCGCATTCTTCATCTGGATTTTCGTAATTGATAGTAGGTGGTGCAATATCTTCCAGTATACTTTTAAGCGTTATGATTGCTTCAACCCCACCTGCCGCACCAAATAGATGTCCTGTCATCGATTTGGTTGAGCTTACCTTTAACTGATAGGCATGAGAACCAAAAGTAGCTTTAATGGCTTTCGTTTCTGATTTATCGCCCTCTGGTGTGCTCGTTCCATGCGCATTAATGTAATCAATATCAGTCGGATTAAGTCGTGCCATTCCTAAAGCTAATTTCATCGCTCTTGCTGCTCCATCAAAATCCGGGGATGTAATATGATAGGCGTCTGTTGTTGAACCATAACCCACGATTTCGCCCAGGATGGTTGCTCCCCGTTTTTTAGCATGTTCATACTCTTCAAGTACTAAAATTCCTGCGCCTTCCGACATAACAAAGCCATCACGCTCACGATCGAAAGGGCGGCTCGCCTTTTCAGGTGAATCATTTAAAGTAGACATGGCTCTCATTCTTGAGAAACCAGCAAAAGATAATGGATTTATTGAAGCTTCTGCTCCCCCCGCTACGATAGCATCGGAATAACCATGTAAAATATTCAAGTATGCTTCACCTATTGCGTGGTTACCTGTTGCACAGGCAGAAACTGGCGAAAAGCTCGGACCTTTAAAACCATATTTAATAGCTATAATACCTGCCGCCATATTACTAATCATCATTGGTGCCATAAATGGAGAGACCTTTCTTACGCCTCTTTCTAGTAAATGTTTATGATTTTCGAGTACAGTGTCAATTCCACCAATTCCAGATCCAACGTAAACGCCTATTCGCTCCTTATTAACGGTGTCCGAATTGAGTACTGATTGGTCTAACGCTTGTTTTGCCGCTGCATAAGCGTACTGCGCAAACAAATCATATTTCCCCAATTCTTTTTTATCAAAGTATTCTTCCGCTGGAAAGTCCTTTATACGCCCAGCAATCTGTGTGTTAATTTCTTTGAATTCATCGTCCTCAATTTTTCCAATCCCAGATTTACCTTCTTTAATATGATTCCAAAACGTATCTACATCATTTCCTAGTGGCGATACGACTCCATATCCCGTTACAACAACTCGACGTTCCATATACTAATACCTCCCATAAAATCGTCATGTATTCACATATTCCTAACTCCATCATTTCCATTTACAAGCAGTTTTAATTGATCAATTACTATTGAATACAAATATTCTCCTACTACACGTCTATATTGTAGCGCACCTTTAATACTCGATATTAGAAGAGCGGCTAATGCCCCTGTATCATGTGTTAGTTTTCCTTCTTCCTTTAAAACATCAAGAAGCTTTTTTAAATAGTCTATCTCCATTTGACTCAATTGTTGTACACTCTCTTGCATAGCGATCGGTAAAAAGTTATAGTCTGCTTGTAAAGATGATATCGGGCAAACTTCATTGTTACCAATCTGATTAGCTCTTCTTGAAATAAACTCCCACGGTTTATCTTCACTGTTTATTTGAGCTTGATCAATGTTCAAATAAGATTTTTCCAGACCTTCTTTTAACTTTGTACAAACGGCTAGACCTAAATCCTCTTTCTTCATGAAGTGATAATGAATGCTTGCTTTCGTTACACCAAGTTCCTTAGCCAAGTCGTCATAACTAAAAGACAAATAGCCCTTTTCTCGAATATTTCTAAGTGCTAGCTCAATGATTTGTGATTTTCTATTTTCCATAACCAAATACTAACTTACTAATAGGTAAGTGTCAATTGACTCTGGTTCTTACACCATATATTACAAAATGAAAAGCCCCTATCTAGGTTAAGATAGGGGTTTAGTTTATTTAAAAATCAAAGTTATCCGGATCTGGACCCACTCGGTGATTCTGATTCAGACTATCGATGCGTTTCATATCATCCGCTGTTAATTCAAAATCAAAAACTGTTGCATTTTCAGCAATACGATGTTCTTTCGTGGATTTCGGAATTGTAATAACGCCATTTTGTAGATCCCAGCGTAAAATAACTTGGGCAATTGATTTACCATATTTATCGGCGATTTCCTGAAGATCTGTGTTGTCGAGTAATTGTCCTGCCATGAGTGGAGACCATGCTTCCAACTGAATATCCTGTTTTCGGCAAAATCCACTCAATTCTTTCTGTGTCAAACGTGGATGGTACTCCACTTGGTTCACCATTGGTTTAATTTCCGCATCCTTCATCAAATCCTCAAGATGATGAATTTGGAAATTACTTACGCCGATTGCTTTAACCCGTCCTTCTTTATAAAGTGTTTCTAGCGCTCTCCACGCCTCTTTATATTTTCCTGCCACTGGCCAGTGAATAAGGTATAGATCTAAATAGTCTAAACCTAGTTTCGTTAAGCTCTCTTCATAAGCTGCAATTGTTGATGCGTAGCCCAACTCTGAATTCCAAACTTTTGATGTGATAAATAAATCTTCTCGCGCAATACCTGTTTCTTTAACTGCCTCACGAATACCTTGTCCTACGCCAACTTCATTGCCGTAAATCGCCGCTGTATCGACACTGCGATAGCCATGTGTAATCGCAGTTTTCACCGCATTTATTAATTCTTGACCCTCTTCCACTTTAAATACACCAAGGCCAAGCCAAGGCATTTTCACACCGTTATGCAACATTGTTGTCGATTGTAAGTTTTTCATTATTTATGTCCTCCTATTTTTTAATTAAAGTTGTGTTGCGGATTATATGGTTCCAATCACCCCCTTTAGGTTAGATTAATCCTTTGCTGATCTTTTCTTTCTAGCGCCCGACTGACGCCTGTTAGTATGGCTGCAATCAGAACCATTGCCCCCCCGATCCAAGCCGTATGAATGAGCCCAATCGAATCAGTAACCACTCCACCTACGTAGGCCCCCATCGCGATCCCCGCATTAAATGCAGCTATGTTCATAGCGGAAGCAACATCTACTGCACTTGGGACAAAACGTTCAGCTAACATGACGACATACACTTGAAGTCCTGAAACGTTCATGAATGCAAACAATCCCATGAAAAGAATTGTTACTAAACCCACGACCTTAAATGGTGCCGTAAATGTTAATATGAAAAGCACAATCGCTTGCGCAATAAACATATAGAACAGCGAGCCAATCGGGTTTTTATTTGACAGCTTCCCACCAATCATATTACCAATTGCAATCGCAATTCCGTAAACAAGTAAGATGATCACGATGGTTCCTTGTTTAAATCCTGTTATCGTCTGAAGCAACGGAGATAAGTACGTGAATACAACAAATGTTCCTCCGTATCCCAGTGCTGTAATGGTCAATACTAGCAATATCCGACTATTTGTTATGAGCTTAACTTGATCTCGAATCGTTGTTGGAGTACTTTGACGTAAATCGGATGGAACAAGAATACTATTCGCAATAAACCCTATAATCCCTATCACTACGATTGCCACAAAGGCAAAGCGCCAACCAAACTGTTGTCCAATAAATGTCCCAAATGGAACTCCTGTAATAGTAGCAACCGTAAGTCCTGTAAACATGATTGAAATCGCACTTGCTCTGCGATTCTCTGGAACTAAATCAGCAGCGATTGTCGACCCAATTGACATAAACACACCATGTGCAAACGCTGAAATGACACGGGCCATAAGCAAAACCGTAACACTTGTTGCACCCGCCGCAATCCCGTTTCCTATGATAAAGACTATCATAATCCATAATAACAATGTTTTCCGTGGCATTCTTGAAGTGAGCGATGTTAAAATTGGAGCACCTATCATTACACCTAACGCGTACAGGGAAACAGTTAGTCCTGCAGTCGTCACCGATATATCTAAGTCTTGGGAAATCAGAGGCAAAAGCCCAACACTAATAAATTCTGTTGTTCCGATTGCAAATGCACTAACAGCTAATGCAAGTAGTGCAAACATACTTCTCTTTTTATCTAAAGTCACTTTTTTCATCCTTTCTTTTCCTTTGTTGTATGATTGAATTTACAAAGACCACAATGAATACCTCGTACAATTCATCTGCAAATGTTAGTATGAGTCACAGGGATTAAAAAGAAAAGTACGCACTTTTAAGTACTATAGGTACCAAAAAGTTATATAGGTACTTTTAAGTACCCATTAGTAAGGAGGATGAGGATGACAAAAAAGAAGTATAATATATCCGTTGAAGCGACATTAGAAGTGATCGGTGGAAAATGGAAATGTGTCATTCTATGCCATCTGACACATGGTAAAAAACGTACAAGTGAATTGAAACGTCTTATGCCAGATATCACGCAAAAAATGCTCACGCAACAATTACGTGAGCTAGAAGCAGATGGCGTTATTAACCGGATTGCTTACAACCAGGTTCCACCGAAAGTAGAATATGAATTGAGTGAATACGGTTTAAGCTTGGAGAGTATATTAGATTCGCTATGCGCTTGGGGGAACGTACATATTATGAAAGTATATGGAGATAAGTTTTCCGTCCTAGAAGAGGGCATTTTAAACGATAAACTAAAGTGATAATCCATATTAATTGAGCGTAGGTCCCTTAATAGGGGAAATCAAAGCGGATTTTAAAGAAGCACTGGTGTCTACCCCTTTATGCAGAAAAGAGTGCCTCTCACAATTGTTTGTGAGAGGTGTTTTTGCTTACTTCACCTTATACAAGCCGAACCATCATTATGAAAGAGTAAAGTTCTTTACTGCATTTCATATAATTTGTTAAATAAACCAACTGCTGCCACCGCCCCGTTAGCTGAATAAGAAATATTACTATTGGTACACTAAATTACCTGTTAGTTGAATAAGAACAGAAACACTTACATAACAATCGCGCCCGCTTGCGGAACAACTTTATCGACGTGATTACATATTTCACTGGCAGGATGTCAAAATCCATCAATTATTGGCCCGATAACTAGTAATTACCCATAATTTATTTGATCTTCTCCGCCAACTCTAAAATAATTCCCTCTGGCCCACTGCAGTAGCATAACTTATAACTTTCTTCATAGTGTAGTATCTCACTAAAGATTTTCGTACCTTTCTTTTTCAACTTGGCAACAATAGCTTCAATATCTTCAACAGCAAAGGCAATATGCCGAATACCCGGGGTATTTGCAAAAGGTTGCTGAATTTCTCTTTCATCTGACGGATTATAAAATTTGATTAGCTCTATCCATACTTGACCGTCTGGTGTCCCTAATCCTACACATGCTACTTTAACGTCATTAAGCCCAAATACCTGATTTATCAACTCTCCTTCCATTTCCCATTCCCCTTGCACCTCAAGGCCAAAATCGAGAAAAAAATCTTTAGCGGCAGTGAGATCATTTACGATTACACCCACATGATCTATTCTATGGATTTTCAAATCTCATACCTCCTTTGTTCCTGTTATTTTGCAATATCTTGTATTCTTGATAAGTTTGTTTGTAATTCTAATTCGCTAAAAACAGAAAATATCCTTGTTCAATAAACTGACTGATTGTTCAACTAACTTGCTTCTTTAGTTCAAGAAGGAAAGCTTTACAGTTGTTCCACTAACCACCCGTTAGTTTAAGTGAAATTCTTCATGTAGTTAAAAAAGTGACGCTATAATTAATTCTAAACATTAATTTTAACCGTATATAACGTTCTCTAAGTGAATAAATAGCTAATTCCAAAAAAACCGAAATATTATTAGCGATACAAATGATAAAAAGGTAATTAAAAGTGATGATAAAATAAAAGTATGTTGACTAGGGTAACTTATTTTTTCTTTCATTGTAGTTACTCATCATACAAATATCAGCAAAAACCTCATTGTTTTCTCATTGAACTAAATAATCAAATATCAACAGCGTAAATTAAACAGAGCCTTTTCACTAAGAATAAAACTGCCATGTTATAAGTAAAAAGATTAATATAACAATAGTAACGATTGATAGAAGATAAATAGCCCTCTGTAATTTCATTAGAGTTGCCTTTTTCCAATTAACTAGAATGAAAATAATAAAAACAACACTTAAAATAGTTAAAACTTAATTAGCAACTATTTGTGGGAATACTTCAAAATATCCTCGATCACTATTACTCAACATCCTAATTACTAATAAAATAATATTTACGATAAATGCTGTACCAACAATATTTAATAGGTAAACCCATTTTCTTATTTTTATAGAAGTTTTTTTTCTTCTCCGATTCAAAATACTGATTACGATTAAAACGAATGGGGAAGCAATAAAGTATACTAAACAATAAATGAATAATACAGCACTTATTGTTAACCAAAATATATTTTTATCTAAAGGGAGATAATCTGAAATCGATGTAGAAATTTGTTTAACTTCACCATCCTCTATAGAAAAATAAAGAACATTTGTAGGAATAAACATAGTACTACCTTTTGTCATTTTATAAACATTTGGATATGTTTGGACGTAATTAGCTTTCATACCTACCAAACTTACTTCAATTTCGTTCGCATTTAGTGATTTCACTGTAAGTGGTAGTAAATAGTAATACAAATTTAAAAATCCACTTTTCATTCTGCGAGTAGTAAGATACGTTCCTTCTGTGATTTGTGAGTTTGGTAAGTCCGCCAATTTTACTTCATCTATCTCTTTTTCTCCAACCAATTCCTTCGTCAGTCCATAGGAAATATCAGACTCTGAAGCTTGATTCGTTAATATTATTACTGCAAAGTTTTCTTCAGGGACGATATGAAAATTACTTGAAAAGGAAACTGTATTTCCACCATGTGTTAATCCTTTAAACTTTCCATCATACTCCCAAAAACCATGTGCGATACCAGGGACATTTTCATTAATAGCATAACTTTGCGAAAGCATTGTAACTAGCGTATTTTCATCCTCAAACAAAACGTTTTCATTTTCGGATTGTGGCATAAGTGCCATTGCAAACTTAGCTAAATCTGGTGCTGTTCCATTTATTTCACCGCTAGGATACATGGACATATAGTACGGTGTCGATAGTTTGAAATCTCCTTCTTCAATAAGCTCATATCCATTTACTTTGTTTTTTGTTATCTGCTCATTTCTCCCTAAAGACAAATATGAAGTTGAATCTAGAATACCTAATTTTTGAAATATATGTTCATCAACATATTCATTAAAGTCTTGTTCTGTAATTAATTGAACTATATATGCAGCTAGAGAAGTTGAATAATTAGAATAAGCAACGACTTTACCTGGACGATATACTTGGTTTGGCTCAGCAATTTTCAATCCTTCTTCTAAAGATTTTACACGGTATTCGTTAGCATATCCCGTGTCAAAAATATTTTCCTCAAATCCTGCAGTGTGATTCATCAAATCCAACATAGTGATAGGGTCATCATATGTTAGTTTTGTTAAAAATCCTTTTGGTAAATATCTGTTTATATCTTCATCTAAATCGATTTTTCCTTGTTCGACTAATTGCATGACCGACACCCAGACAAACAATTTACTTACTGAACCCCATTCAAAAACAGCAGTATTCGGATTTATTTTAATTTGGTTTTCAATATCTCCATAACCATATCCTTTTGATAAAACAACTTTATTATCTTTCAAAATAACAATGCTCGCACCCGCAGTTGTTTCACCAATATATTCATGTGCATAATCGTCTACGAAACGTTCTACATCGGATATTGAAATTCCAGATGGTGTTGTAAGTTCATTAGCATAAATTTTTTCGGTAAAAAACAAAGATAAAGCTATTATTAATATAATGGAAATTTCTTTATTCATGCGGCACCCCCTTACAATAGGATATATTAGCTAGTTATGGAATAGACGGTATTTCATATAAAAAATTATATAATGATTTTAGGTTGTTACGTTAGAGGACGGTTTTTTCGAAACGATTTAGTGGATATGCTTTTATTAAACCTTCCTACAGACAACTAGATAAATAAAAAGACCGTCATTAGACGATCTGCTGTTGTTCAACTAAAGCAACCCGTTATTTTAATAAAAAATATTGTAATACTACTAAAATAACTTCCCTATTCAGTTAGATAGTTCCCTAATTCGAGTCTGCTTTTTCTTTCTTTCCAATGCTATACCCAAGTACAATACCTAAGATAAGGGAAATTAATACATCCATTTCAAAACCTTTTGTTATCAAACTTAATACTACCGCTGTCACAACTGCCCCTAAGATTGCTAATAATAAATTTTTCACAAATCGCCCTCCCTCAACCGCGTAGGTTCAAATTGTTTTAATATTATAATTTTATACTAACATTTATTTATTATAGTTGAAATGTATTATTCAACTATACTGCTCCTTATGTTGAATAATAAAAGGGTGCTTAACCCCTAATTGAAGTAGAGCACCCGTTAGCCATACATGTAGCGCAAAATCAGCGCTACATCACAGAGGATGAAAATATATGCAGAACATTCAACGAAAAAATGCAGAAGGTTTGTTGAGAACTCTCTGTTAAAACCATAGTAATAAAAGTCTTGCGATTTGTTCTGTTACTTTGAATTTTATACCACTCAATTGAACGGGTAATTTTTTCTCATAGGTACTTATTTTATTTATATTTATAATACGAAGGTTCAACACCTTCGTACGCATACAACGTCGATGTGTTTCGTTCAACGGTGTAGGATATTAGCCAAGTATTTTTCGAATTTCCTATTTGCCAATTTTCTTTGAAGGTCACAATATATTTTTCATTCCCTATTACTTTAACGCTAGTTTCTCTCACAACGTTATACCCATCAATTGTTTCTTCTAAAGACCCAACTTCTTTCGGGAAATAATAGATAAGATTTTCCATTCCAGCAGATGCAGTGGTTATCGCATCTTCTTTTGTGAAAGGGGGTTGAGGTGGTGAAATCCATTGTAAAAATAACCACGACAGAAAAATAAAAGCAATAGGCATTAGTACAAACATTTTTAAACTTTTCCCTTTACTTTGTCTTTTGTAGAGCCATTTATCAATAACTCCGTACAGTATAGCCACAAGCATACCAAGCCACATTAACGCTTTTTCTTGAAAAAATAGTCCGTTTGCCAATCCAAAAACACCCAAAATAAGTATTGTTAACCAATCCTTTTTCAAGAACCATTTCCGCTGCACTGCATCCAAAATTAGCGACACAATGTTCCCGTACAGTAAAATAACGACTCCTACATAGATACAATAAACCAATAACCACCCTAGAAAAGAATGCCCTTTGTTATATTCAAAACCATCATAATTAAAAACCATACCGTACACCATCAACCCTGAAAAAGTAATTGTGGCAACAAATGTGGTTAACAGTTTTCTTCTAATTACATTTTCTATACCTTGTTCCATGACTTTCCTCCTCCCTTCATTCCCGACACAATAATAATAAACCACATACTCACTCTGAACCAACATTCCGTTAATAATATTTAAAAAATAAGTGCACAAGAAAAACCTATCCGCATGAACGTAACGCTGTTCAGTACAATAGTGCAAAATGCAAATTAAATGACCAAATAGATTACTAATTCACATATAGAATAGTGGTCTTTTAAATGCCTTTATACCAATTTTTCTAGGCGAATAGCGCTCGTTTTAGCATTTCAAATATCGGATGAGTCGAATGGCTTACAATAATTATCGTAAGGTAACATTATCGTGTTAAAATCAATGTTATTTAACCCGAAAAAAGCACCGCGATTAACAGTGCTATTTGTTATATAATTCGTGTTATTTGAAGCGTTTTCTTCTTTTTTGTACCACTAAACTGAACGGGTTAGCAATTTATTCACAGTTTCTTTTCGTAGATGCCATTTCATTAAACTTTTTTGAACCGTTCTTAGGAATGCTTAAAATTATCCAATCATTATCTCTTATTTGTTTTCCAATATATAAAATTTGCCCTAAGTGATAACTGATATGAGTGACTTCAGTTTGAATTGCTTGAAGAACACTTAAAGGTTGTTGTCTCAAAGTTATTGTTTTATACAAATCTTCTTCATTAAGATTTCCTAAGGAATTAAAAAGTAATTTCCATCCATTTGTCCATATTTCCATAAGCAGTTCCTTTGATTCAATATCATCAACAAATTCTGAATCTCTATCCCTATATGATTTCTCTCCATCAGTAGTTAAAAAATCTACCCATCGAGAATGCATATTCCCACTAATATGCTTTATTATTATTGCGATACTGTTCGATTCTTCGTTGGGTTTCCAATGCAGTTCTTTTTCCAATTGACGCATGATTCCCCCTCCTAAGTTGAATACACAAATTATACAATTCTTTTATATCCAATAAGAATATTTCTTGTTAAACTAACCTGCCCCTTTAGTTTAAGTACAATTTTTCACAATCTCAACTAAACACTAACATAAATATCCAAACTCCTTTAAGGTGATGTTCAATTAAATGGCCCTTTCATGAAGAAAGACGCTCTTTTCATTTCAGAAAAGCTCCCTATTGTTGAAGATTGTTATTAAAAAAAACCGTAAACCTTTAGTTGAATAAAAAACACAATATCGAAAAAATTCTTCTACCTTATCGTTCCATTCATCGAATTTTGATTTAATAAATTAAATAAAAAGTTGTTTCATTTAGAGTTCATATCAAAGATTAGACGTGGTAAACTGAATCTATGGTGTAATTTTGAAAGTAGGTTGTTCAATGGAATTTGTCATCTTTTTTATGATTGGAATTATAGGTAATGTTGTCGGTACATTGGTTGGAGGAGGGGGACTGATTAGCTTACCCACTATGTTACTTATGGGGTTACCCGTGCATTCAGCAATCGGTGCAAACAAGGTTTCCAATACTGTCAGTTCACTCTCAAGCTTTCTTGTCATATTAAAGAGAAAAGAAGTTTCCTCGAAAGAAGCATTATTAGTCCTAATGTTTTGTCTTGGAGGAGGTATTTTAGGTGGACTCATTGCTTCCTTTTTAAGCGGAAGTACCCTAACGATTATTGCAATCATTTTATTAAGCTTTGCATTTGTAACTTCCTTCATGAATACAGGTAATTTTGATGGAACTGAACAGTTTCATGCAAATAAAAAATCAGGAACTGCACTAATTGGTATAGGAATTTATGACGGAATGTTTGGGCCAGGAAGCAGTACACTTGCGATGTATTTATATGCAAGCCAAAAAATTGCCTATATCCGAGCAATTGGCTTAGCAAGAGTTGGGGTTTTTGCAAGTTGCTTTGGTTCTGCCATCACTTACATATCAACGGGTAAAATTTTCTGGCCACTTACCATAGCATTAATGCTTGGATCCATTATTGGTGCACAGTTCGGAGTAAGATTAGCTCATAAATTAAAAACGGAACATGTAAAACCACTTCTTAGATTAGTAACAGTTCTATTAATCTTACAAATGATTGTAGATTACTTTAATTTTTAAAAGTATCTTTTTTGAAGATACTAATTGAATTACAATTCTAACCAGGCAAACAAGACGTCCATCACATTTTTGGATCGACGCCTCCTCCTTGATTTAAGATAATATTTAAAGGGGTTCTAAAAAAAATTAAAATTCTATTCAATTTGTTCTTCAACTATCCTGCCCCGTTAGATCAAGAAGAAAAAAGGCTTTACTCCTTCTTGAAGTAAAGCACCTCGTTAGTGAAAAAAGCATTACATTCCTGATAATAAACTTGCAAATACAACCATCAAAAATATCAAAAGTGATATTCCTAATACTGTTATAGCCAACTTAAATCTATTCCTTTTAATAATTGAAATTACGGAAACAATTAAACCTATGAAAGCAATTAATAAACTAAAAACTGTAGGAATTGGCTCAGGTAATCTTGCCAGTGCGGTACTAAAAAACAATAGAAAAAAGAGAATTTGTAGTGAAAATGAAATTAATAAAGCCTTGTTAATCATTATGTACGTCCTTTCAGGGCAACCCAAGTATACATAAAGCAAGAATTGGAATTCCAATTAACTTCAAACTAAACTGTCCCTTTACTTTAAGACGTTTGACCCGTATAGAAGTTCTAATATTAAGTAAATTACCCTGTTTAATTTAGCAAAAATCATTTCTGCATATTGAACTATCCTGCCCCGTTAGTTTAAAAAGAAACTCGTTTATCTCCATCCGCAAACCATCGATTCGATCGCTGAACGGGTTTGTATGCTGCATGCACCTCTGGTTGACATAACGCCAATATTAGGAAGTAGTTACCTCTCCTCGGCTACCGAATGTTCAATTTGTGTTAGACGCCAGGGTACTTCCTTCTTTTTTGAATACATTGAAAAGTACTCTCTATCTTCCTCGATAAGATTCCAAACCATCTCTTCTTGCACCATTATCTTAAATGCTTCCTCTTTGTTTTGGTTGTTCGGATCGTACGCCTCAATCCAATGGTCTTTGTCGCTATGACCTTTTTTTACGACAACCAATGTTGAAGCGGTATATGTGAGAGGACCTCCACACGCAGCAAGAAATAATGATAAAAGTATAAATGTTAATCCCAAAGTTCTTTTCATTTTTCTCCTCCATGATTTAAAGATGATCTTGCATTTCAACTATTTGGCCCGATTGCTGAACGACCTTGTATAAGCCATACACACCAGGTTAACATAACGCCTGTTCATGGAAGTAGTTACCTCCATTACGCAATAAAAAGCAGTCAATTTTAAAATAAAGTACCTTGTTAGTTTAATAATATTGCTTTTGATCAACATTTGGAAACTTATTATTATAAATTTTGTTCCAAATTTTTAATGTACTTGGATAACAATTATTAATCGAAGGTGCTCCACTTCTCGAAAACATTTCATCAAAGACCTCATGTATCACTACAGCTAATTTTTCAACAGATGCAGTTGGTAATCGCGATACAATGCGACTTATTTCTGGATCATATTCATCCTCAGATGAGAAACTTAAAAAGTTCTTCGGGTCCCAATCATTAATTACTTCTTTTACAATTTGGTAGTGGTTCATAATATCCCTCTTTTAATATTTATTTTTAATGATTTATTCTACACCCTTATTTATCTAAGCTGCCCCCTTAGGTGAAGATGAAAAGCAATAGCTGTGTCAAACCTAGCCTGAAAAATTTGTTCGTGTACAAGAAAATCCGTTAGGTGAACAAGGTTTCGTTGAATTGTTGAGCAGGTATCGAGTTCGTTAGACTATTGCATTTTTAAACAAAAATGCAAGGTTTTCTACTAGTTGAGCTTTAGTGAGATC
This sequence comes from Sporosarcina sp. FSL K6-1540, assembly GCF_038620285.1. Classification (NCBI taxonomy): domain Bacteria; kingdom Bacillati; phylum Bacillota; class Bacilli; order Caryophanales; family Caryophanaceae; genus Sporosarcina; species Sporosarcina sp. FSL K6-1540. The sequence goes on along the minus strand of NZ_CP152018.1, from coordinate 3,050,111 downwards.
ATCGTGATATATACGATAAACTCTTGTCTCGTCTGAGTTTAGTTTGACATATATAGGGTTGCCGCTACCGTGGGAGCAACTAGCTAGAAAAACGTATCCATCTTTTAACGCAGATATTCCAGGTTCAAATTCAGTGCTTTCTTCAATTATGTCGTCAACACCACCACATATCATATAAGAAATTCCGTCATAATCCTCATCTGGCTCATCTTCTTGGACCCCAAACTCCGTATCAATTAAAGGAACGGTTGTATAAAGTTCGATATACCAATTTGGTAACTTTATCTTCAATTCTTTTTCTAATTTTGCTATGTCACTTTCGCATACTGTTTTACCAACAAAATCGGGATATTTCATCTTAATTCTATCGACCAGTCTTCTGGCTTCCGAAGTAATTTCATTATTCGTCATAATTTAATACCCCCATAAAGACCTCACTTAATTCAATGTGTATGCACACATGTTTACATGCAATTTTAAAGTCAGTGACTTTTATTCAGCTCTTTTCGTTTGAGCATTAAACTATCATAACCAAATTTTTAAAAGTTCCTGATTAAACTAGACTGCTCCGTTTGTTCTAGAAGAAAAAAGAGCTGCCTAGGAACCCTTTGGTCTTCAACTAAACCAGCATCCGATAGTTTAAATACCTTCTCATTTACAAATCATCATAAGTAAATCCCGTTACAGAGAATTTGCCATAATTGATTACATCTAGCACCTGGTCAAGCAATCTCGTTCTAGCTTGCTAAACACGTAGTCTTGCATCACGACAAAAAATATACCTTTACAATTTCCACACCAAAATATCATTCCAATTATTTCTATAAATTCAGTTTACACTCAACTACTTCAATAAGTAAGTCCTTTTCAATGAAACACCCCTTTAGATAAACATCTAAAGGGGTAAAACGTCGCATCTTTTTTATAAACATCGCGGCTTTATTTTTAATCCACAGTGGCATCGTAACATAGGATTATGTTAAAAAATACCACTAAAGCAGATTCTACTTTAGAGGACATTTAGTATGGATTTTTTTCATACTACACTTAATGATTTGTTTATTGATAACATAATTAAATCCATCTACCTACAATCGGATAATTGTACTTTTCGTCATTCAGTGCTTTTACAATTGCTATGATCGGCACAATCAACCACATTAAACCAAATCCAATTAGCAATGGAATCCCGATAATTACAATAATAAGTATCGTAGAAACAACAATCAATGCTCCCATGACCAGTTGGAATAAGATTGCTTGTATCGCCATCCTTTTGACCTCTAAATCATCAATAACTAGATAAATGATAAACGGTACCAAAAATGGCATAAAGAAAGCACTGGCATGAATTAACACTTTTAATCCTTTATTCTCCATATAATAACCCTCCCAATCTTTTTCAAGTATTTTATTATACGAATAATCGGGAGAGAAAATTCATTTATTTCAGCTGAAGCTTGTCGTACAATTCATTGATTTTATCCATATCCACTTTTTCATGCACTTCATCTGACACACTATATTTTTCTTTTAGCGTTAAAATCCGCTTTACACTCTCATTAAGCCGCTCTTCTGTGATTTCCCCTGTTTCAATAGCCTTAATGAACGCATTCAAAGTATTTAGTTGAACTTCATAATCGCGAACTACAAGTAGCTGATCACTTCCCGCGATGAAGGACTGAACTGCCGCTTCTGGGATTGTATAGTCATTCGCAATCGCCCCCATCGTCAGATCATCCGTTATGATGACACCTTCAAATTTCATTTCGTTGCGAAGTAATCCCGTGATAATAGCTTTAGACATTGAGGATGGATAATCAGGGTCAAGTGCTGGAAATAAAATATGAGCGACCATTACAGCATCGGCACCTTCTTCAATTGCCTTTTTAAATGGAACTAGTTCCACGTTACGAAGTGACTCCAAAGTTGTCTCTACTTTCGGTAACACCTTATGTGAATCAACAACTGTATCGCCGTGCCCTGGGAAATGTTTTACGACAGGAATAATGCCATTGTCCATCATTCCACGCATCGTGGATATGCCTAGCTTAGCGACTTGATAGGGATCCGATCCGAAAGAGCGATCCCCGATCACTGGATTGCTTAGGTTACTATTGACATCCAGTACAGGTGCAAAGTTCATGTTATAACCGAATTCGTTAAGCACTCCAGCTAAATAGGTGCCTGAGCGGTAACTAACCGATTCATCATTGAGTTTACCAATTTGCGCACTTGTGGGCAGTTTAGGGATACCGACGGGCAGTCTGGAAACACGTCCTCCTTCTTCATCGACAGATAGGAATAGAGGGATTTTATTATGTTCATTTGCTTTTTTAATTCCATTAATCAGCTGTAGTATTTCATTTGTTGTCGCTACATTTCTTCCCATAATAATAACCCCACCAACATGATAATTACGGATGAGGTTATCCATCTCACTGGAAAACGAGGTACCTTCCACGCCAATCACTAGTAATTGCCCGACCTTTTCTTCCAATGTCATTTGGTCAATCGTTTCTTCTACCTTTGATAAAACAATCTCCTCCTTTTTGGGAGATTCTGTAATCGGTGAGTTTGTTACATCTGTTTCTTTGTCCTTATTTTTTTGTGTAAATTGAGAACATCCCGACATTAATAAAGTACAACAAGCGACGAGAAAAATGAACTTATAATTACGATTCACTGTCACTCCCCTTTTCTTATTGCTTCATTTCCACCGATCAATCGCAGCTTCAATATTACTAAGCGACACTGATCCCTTCTGCATAGGGGGTGGGCAAGATTTATTGTATTCAGCTATTTTCTCATTTAATTTTTCTATCCGCAATTCCAACTCTGCTGCAGCATCTGCACGTTGAATAGCTGTAATTGCGATTAATTCATCGCGAATTTCATGCTGCAGATTTAACCAATGTGGTTTATATCCGGCATCTTTAGCGATTCGCTGAAAATGCTGGAACGTATCACCCGAAAAGTACTCTTGTGATAACGGTTTCCCATGGCCCGCTAAATTATCCATGCCGCCTTTTTTTGTATATTCTTTTAAAATATCCCCGATTAGATCGTTGTATGGTGGGTTTAATTTATCGTTGCTCATACCCCTTCACTCCCCCTCCTTTATATTTTTATAATTTCATTTTTTCCAGATGTATAATCCAGTTTCATTTGTTCCAATTCGATTTTCATCTTTTCAGTTTCCATGATAAAGTTTTGCTGTTTAAGTTTTTCTAGTTCAATCTCATCCCTCATGAATTCCCCTTTAATTTTCACGATTCTTCTTTGATGATCCGTAATAATAGCAATGATTGGCACACTCATCACAAGCCCAACAATAATAACTCCCTCTAGCATTTCAATCGCCCCTTTGTCATGTAATTAATTCAATTGTACATTATTGCAATTGTCTGTCATACAATTTCAATTCATTTTGTTTAACTATCATAGGCTACGATGTGAATAGTTGGGTATACTTCCATAATACATTGCAGGAAATGGGGTTATCCAATTGAAGTTCACACTTGAGGAAGCCGTTAAAAATTATGCACTCCCGTTTCAATCTGATGCGGATCTTTCAACAATAATCGAAGCCATAGGTGATGCAAAAATCGTCTTATTAGGAGAAGCAAGCCATGGGACATCAGAATTCTACACAGTCCGGGCTAAGCTGTCCAAAATGCTAATTGAACAGAAAGGGTTTTCAGCCATTGCGGTCGAAGGTGATTGGCCATCCGCTCAGCATGTTAATCGCTATATAAAAGGATATAACGAAAGTAAAGATGATGCACAAGAAGTATTGAAAGCTTTCGGCAGATGGCCGACGTGGATGTGGGCTAATGAAGAGATTGCGGAGTTTGTCGACTGGTTGAAAATTCATAATGACAAAAGGATTCCCGATCAAAAAATCGGATTTTACGGAATCGATATGTATAGTCTTTGGGAATCGATGGAGGAAATTATCCGTTACTTAACAGAATCCAATCCCGCGGGTGCCGATCTTGAACTAGCTAAAAAAGCTTTTTCCTGCTTCGAACCTTTCAACGGCATGCCAGACCATTATGCAATTTCCACAGCTCACTTTTCACAAGTTTGCATTGACGAAGTGAGTGATTTATTATCGTCCATTCGCTCGCACAATAAACACTATATAGACGATCAGGAAACCACTTTAAATTTAAAAGTGAATGCACTCGTGACTAAAAACGCCGAAAAATATTACCGTGCCATGCTCCAAGACAACGCACTTTCCTGGAATATTCGCGATGAACATATGGTTGAAGCGATAAATGAAGTAATGAATCATTATGGAGAAAATGCAAAGATCATCGTTTGGGAACATAATACGCATATTGGAGACGCCCGTGCAACAACAATGCAGGAGGACGGAATGCTCAACGTCGGTCAATTACTGCGAGAACAATTTATGAAAGAAGATGTCTATGCAGTAGGATTCGGAACGCATCGGGGCACCGTCATCGCAGCTGAACAATGGGGAGTACCTTTCGAGCTAATAGAAGTCCCTCCCGCTCGTCAACATTCATGGGAAGATTTAGTACACAAGTCTGGCGCTTTCAATAAACTATTCGTTTTCAATGAAGATAACCGACACTATTTCACCAGCTGGATTGGCCATAGAGCAATTGGGGTCGTCTACAACCCTGAATACGAGAAATTTGGAAACTATGTACCAACTCAAATCGGAAATCGATATGATGCTTTTATATTTATTGATCAAACAAAAGCACTGGAACCGCTTAATCTAGGGGTAACGGTTACTGATATATGACATTATGATAGCGGAAGAATAAAAATCGTGGTTGATGAATTAATCACGATTTTTATTTCCATTTTAATAGTGTAGTTGCTGAACCCAATTTAATTAGTTTTCTCTTTGATTGTTTTCAACAATATCTTTAAATATTGCTACTTTATTGTTCCAAAACTGTTCGTAGAAAGTAAGCCGTGTTTGCAATTTCCGCAGTGGCTCTCCAAACGATAGACATTTTCACGTCCCATTTTTCGTGCAACAACGAGTTCGGTTGCATATCATCTATTATTTTATAATTCATAAAAAAGCTGACTGCACATAGCAATCAGCTTTTCACATTTATTTACTCCATTACTTATTCGCGAATGTTGCTGGCATGATAACAGCAACGACTTCTCCTGTTGCAACAACTGTGTCATCCGCAAATACTTCAACAGATACCTTAAACTTCTTCGGATGAATTTCTTCCACTTTTCCAACCGCTTTTAACAAAGTACCTTGTTTAGTTGGTTTCATATAATTCACGTTTAATGACGCTGTGACGAAACGTGGTGGTTCTTCTCCACTGCCTGGCTCATACCCATTTTTTCGGTGCAATGCAAGTGCGGCCGAACCAGTCCCATGACAATCGACAAATGATGCGATTAGACCGCCATAAACAAATCCTGGTATCGCAATATGCTTCGGTGACGGTTCATAATAGGTTACAGTTTCTTCCCCTTGCCACCCCGTTCGGAAATGGTAACCATCTTCATTTAAGCGCCCACAACCAAAACACCAAGCGAAATCTTCCGGATAGTCATCTTGAATTGCATGTACTACTTCATTATTCATATCCCTTTTCCCCCATTCCACATTCCTACGTCATCATTATAACATTCCGACAATCTATTCATCCTCTAAAATATCTTTCAGAAACTTTTCACGATGATCCAGGAAATATTTTGTGATCTGATAGTGCTCAGTCATTTCATATTCGGTTTCCTTTATTTCTCCATCATCAAAACTCAAGATTGTCGCATCAGGATAGCCTAAAATTATGGGCGAATGCGTTGCAATGATGAACTGGCAATTTTCTTCTCGGACAAGATCATGCATAATACGCAGAAACGACAGCTGCCTTTGCGGTGATAATGCGGCTTCCGGCTCATCGAGTAAGTAAATTGCCTTTCCATTGAATCGATTTAGAAATAGTGACAGAAATGATTCACCATGAGACTGATGATGAAGTGATTTCCCTCCGTAAGCATGATAGGAGCCATCGGGTTCTTTTGCCATTTCATCAACGTGTGAAGCAAAATGATAAAAAGATTCAGCCCGTAAAAAGAATCCGTTCGTCACTTTCGGCATCCATGACAAGCGAAGATAATCACTTAATGCACTTTCAGACGCATCTACTGCATATGTATTGTTTCTACCGCCACCCGCCGAATTAAACCCGCATAAATCCGCAACTCCCTCAAGTAATGTCGATTTCCCTGAACCATTTTCCCCAACAAAAAATGTAACACTATTCGTTAAATCCAACTCCGTTAGCGACTGAATTGAGGGTATAGAAAATGGATACTCCTCCTTTGAAAGTGACTCTTTATGAAGAAGCGTTATTTTTTTCAAAAACATTTGATTATAACCCCTTTCTACTAATTTCCCCGTGTGATTCTGCATAGATTATTAATGTACAAGCATGATCCCGTACATCTTCATCCGCGTATACTAAAGAAATGAATTACAGGAGGAATAGAACATGAAAATAAGAGCACTATTATCGATTGGCATTATGATTATAGGCACATATGCAATGACTCAACTTTTCCTAGGCTACGACAAGAAAGAGGTTACGAAGGTTCTTGGCACCACGGAATCTCAGTTTAGTGTAATGACCTTTTCGGAACCATCCCTTTCAGGTTCCTCCCCCAAAATTTGGAATATAAGTGATGAATCTGAAATTGAAAGCTTACTTGAATTCCTTCAAGATTATCATGTCCGAAAATTAAAACCTGAAAAAATTAATAAGGTTGATGATATCAATCAGTTCATTATTAATTTAACAGATAGTAATGGAGACAACTTTAGCATTATTGTAAATGAAGATCTAATCATCCAAAACTCTTCACTCTATTACGAAGTAGTTGACGGTCCACTAGATGTTGATTGGATTGTTCATTTTCTCATCAGCAATAAAATTTAACCTATCCAATACAGGGGGCAAGATAGTCATTCTATTCTTGTCCTTTTTAAAAAGACAATAAAATATAAGTTTTCTACTTGAGCATTGTTTAGACTCAAGCGCTTTTCTTATGCGTTTATTTAAGTTGATCAATCAAAAAAATAGCTATCATTAATATGAACAAAAGAAATATGGTATAGATTTGTAGAATCCATTGTTTTGAAGGTTTATTGAATTTCCAATCCATAAATCCTCTTACCATAGATACTAAAATCAGATAAGGTCCTAAAAATAAACAAAGTTAAAATTTTCATACTTTGTAGCTAGAGTAACGGAGCCAATGATAGAACCAATAACAAAACCAATCATCAGGATTGCCAACGCGAAAAATTGAAGACTTTTTGCGCGATTGTCCATTGTATTTGTCTTCTTTGTTATATGCAGCTTCCTTTTTAGAAATCGCTCTCCCAGCCACACTGCAATAATTAACACAATACCAATGATAATTAGTTCTTTCACTTTTCCTTGCACCCTATTCTTGAAATGAACTATATAGTGAACAAAAGATACGAAGGCACCTAACTCCATAGCGAAATCAATTGGTTTCATTATTTCAACATATATAGACTGATACTCTCAACTAATTTGTTGTTCCATATTTATACTTACGTCTATATCCCTTAGAAGTTTCACATTTCGTATATACTTATGGGAAGAGTATTTTAAAGGAGCTAACTAACATGGAATTTAAAAGCATCGATGAACAAGTCATTCAAAAATATCAACAAGATGAGCAGCTAATGATTCGGTTGTTTGTACAATGGTGTGCTAATAATGAAGTGAACCCGCATGAGTTATATAGCCGTGCATACCCAGACCAACAAGAAAATGAGACGATGAAGAAAATAGTTGAGGAAGCTAAATTTGAAGAAGAAATCGACATTGATAACGAAACAATGCTGGATGTCCTACAACTTTTCGGCAATGATGATCTTGCTTTTATCCTAACAGATGAAATCGAACGTCTTTCAAAAAAGCAAAAATAACACATACTATCTGAAAGTTGTCAAAAGAGGGATTTGTTTTTTTACTTTTACCCTATTCTACTATATACTATTATTTAGTTCGACATCCGTAATAAAAGGGAGAGATTAGATTGGTAAAGAGTATGCCGCTGCGTTCAGAAGTAAAGACAGAAGAAACATGGAATCTGCAAGACCTTTTCAAAACAGAAGAGGAATATGATGCTGCGATAATTGACTTGGTAAAAGAAGTCGATGCATTTGCCGAAAAATTCAATGGCAACATTAAAGATGCTAAATCAGTAATAGAGGCATTGGAAAGCTTTGCGGCTGTTTATGAAAAAGTGGTTCCTGTTGGCACGTATACGAGTTTGTCATCAAGTACAGACCAAACGGATGACGAAGCACAAATGCGCTCAAGCAAGTTTGGTTCCACTGCCGCAAAAATAAACAGCAAACTATCATTCGTCAACAGTCAACTTTCTGAATTACCCATTGATGTTTTGGAAGATGCAATGAAACAGTCAGGTGATTTTAAAAATTACTTGGAGAAATTGATTCGCAAAAAAGAGTACCAATTGCATCCTGAAGTTGAGAAAACTTTAGCTGCCTTCTCTTCCACATTCGCCGGGCCATATGGCTTGTATAACACGACAAAAATGGTGGATATGGCATTTGATGATTTCGAAGTCGACGGGAAAAGTTATCCGTTAAGCTATGTGTCCTTCGAAGGTGACTGGGAGGGCGAAACGGATACCGCCAAACGCCGTGCTGCATTCGATGCATTCTCAGCTAAGTTAAAAGACTATCAACATACAACTGCAAAAACATATGACATGCATTTACAAACGGAAAAAACAACAGCTGACCTAAGAGGGTATAATTCGATTTTCGATTACTTATTGTTCACCCAAGAAGTCGATAAGTCCATGTATGACCGTCAAATTGATTTAATCACAAAAGAACTTGCACCTCACATGCGGAAGTACGCGAAACTTCTGCAAAAAGTCCATGGACTTGATAAAATGACGTTTGCCGACTTGAAAATCTCGCTTGATCCAACATACGAACCAAAAATCACCGTAGATGAATCGAAGAAATATATTGATGATGCCCTTGCTATAATGGGTACTGATTACATGGAGATGGTGGATCGTTCATACAAAGAACGATGGATTGATTTCGCTCAAAACAAAGGTAAATCAACAGGAGCATTCTGTTCCAGCCCTTATGGCAACCATCCATATATCCTTATTTCATGGACAGGTAGTATGAATGATGTATTCGTCTTAGCTCATGAATTAGGGCATGCGGGTCATTTCTACAATGCAAATCGAGAGCAAAACGTATTCAATGCACGCCCATCACTATATTTCATCGAAGCACCTTCGACGATGAATGAAATGCTCGTGGCTAACCACCTATTAGAAAACTCAAATGATCCGAAATTCAAGCGTTGGGTTATTTCATCAATCGTTGCACGCACGTACTACCATAACTTTGTAACGCACTTACTAGAAGCTGCCTACCAACGAAAAGTCTATGAACGCATTGACGCAGGCGGAAGTGTCAACGCCGGTGTATTGAACAACTTGAAACGCGGCGTGCTTGAAGAGTTCTGGGGAGATGATGTGGAGATTAATGAAGGCGCGGAACTTACATGGATGCGTCAGCCACACTACTACATGGGCTTGTATCCATACACATACAGTGCTGGACTCACAATCTCCACTCAAGTATCTAAACGTGTCCTTGAAGAAGGTCAGCCTGCTGTCGATGAATGGCTCGAAGTATTGAAAGCTGGTGGTACAAAATCCCCTGCTGAACTGTCAAAAATGGCAGGTGTCGATATTACAACAGAAAAACCATTGCGTGACACAATCGCTTATATCGGTGATTTGATTGATCAGCTAGTTGTGTTGACGGAAGAAATTGAGGCAAACGAAACGGCTAACGTTTCACAATAAAACAAAAGCGCAAATGCCTGTTCAGAGGCGCTTGAGTCTAGACGTGAAATATCAGCTTTCGCAGGTTATCCACTGTACAAGATTTTATAATTTCCTAGGCAGGAAGAACAAAAAAGCTGACGAAACCGTAATGGTCTCGTCAGCTTTTTGACGTTGCTAGTTAGATTTTACTTCATCCACTCTGGTTTACCAAAGCCTTCAAAATCTGAATCAATTACTTTTTCAAATTCTGCTGATTCTACTATTTCAATAATATCTTTAGCAAATTGCTTATCAATGTTTTCCGTTTTTACAGCAACTACGTTTCTGTATATATCAAGCATGTCCTCTAGTGCTAGCGCATCTAATAAATTCATACTTGCAGCCAAGGCAAAGTTTCCAGGAACTGCCGCTAAATCAGTACCGTCAACTGAACGTGGAAGCTGACCCGCTTCGATTGGCTGAAACACCAAGTTCTTCTTATTCATTGTTACATCTTTTTCAGATACTTTTAGCACTTCTGCATTTGGATCTAATTCAATTAGACCTTCATCCTGTAACACTAAAAGGGCGCGGGCTCCATTAACAGGATCGTTTGGAATGGTAACTTTTGCTCCATCCTCAATAGCTTCAATTGTCTTGAATTTATTCGAATAAATGCCCATTGGAGCTGTTGGTACGATAATAAGTGGTGATAATTCAGCTTCCGTTTCTTTAACGACATTTTCTAAATAAGTCGTGTTTTGGAACAGGTTTGCATCAATATCGCCACTTGCCAGTGCATTGTTCGGCTGAATATAATCACTAAACTCAATTAGTTCAACTTTATATCCCTTTTCTTCAAGTCCAGGAATAATCGCCTTTTTCAACATATCACTATATGGTCCAGCGGTTGCACCAATTTTCACAGATTTGTCATCCGAAGCTTTTTCTTTGCCACCACAAGCAGCTAGTGCGGTTCCAACTACAAGTACTAATACAACTAATAGAAACTTATTCATAATTTTCTCTCTCCCCATCATCGTTTATCAATTACTTTTGAAATCCGATCTCCTGCAAACTGAATTACTTGTACAAATAGTATTAATATCACCACGGTCACTACCATTATTGTATTGTCGTAACGATAGTAGCCGAATCGAATTGCTAAATCCCCGATTCCGCCACCACCAACAACACCAGCCATTGCTGAATAGGCGACTAAACTAATTACTGTAAGTGTCACGCCTTGAATAATACTTGTTTTTGCTTCAGGCAATAGTACATCTTTGATAATCATCCACGGAGTTGCACCAACAGCGATTGCAGCTTCGATAACACCTTTATCAATCTCTCTTAGTGAAGTCTCCACAATTCTTGCGAAAAAAGGGATTGCTGCCGCAGATAATGAAACACTAGCAGCCCCAGGGCCAATCGGAGTACCTACTATTAAAATCGTTAAAGGGATTAACGCGACGAGTAAAATAATAAACGGCACAGAACGGACCATATTGACGATAAAGCCAATAACTGAGTTCAATGCCCGATTTTCTAAAAATAAGCCTTTATCGGTAGTGAACAGCAAAATCCCTAGCGGAAGCCCAATAACAAGTGCGATAACGAGAGAAATACTTATCATATAAAGTGTTTCCCCAAATGCTTTTGTAATATCAGGCATTAACTCTATAACGTGTTGTAAATCAATTCCCATTGTCAATTACCTCCACTTGAGCAGCTCGTGATGACATATAGGCAATTGCCTTTTCTATTTCGTCATCCTCGCCTTTTAGTTCCATCAGGAAAGTACCGAGTGGCCTTTCTTGAATATATTCAATGGAGCCGTGTAGGAAATTACCTTGTATAGTAAATTGCTGCACAGTATCTGAGATAATTCCATCGCCTGCGACATCACCTTTAAACATGACTTTGACCAGTTTGCCCGTGCACTTGCTCAAAATCATTGACGGCACATCAAATGACACAACACTACTAATAAATTCTTTCGTTAATTCTTCTTGAGGATCTGAAAATATATCATATACTTGTCCTTCTTCAATCACTTTTCCATCTTGCATAATTGCCATGCGATCACAAATTTCTTTCACGACATTCATCTCGTGTGTTATTAGAACGATTGTAATCTGTAATTCTTTATTTATTTTCTTCAACAGCCTTAAAATAGATAGCGTCGTATTTGGATCTAATGCAGATGTTGCTTCATCACACAGTAACACTGAAGGATTATTCGCTAGTGCTCGGGCAATACCTACCCGCTGCTTCTGGCCACCACTCAGCTGCGCAGGATAAACATCCCGTTTATCAGAGAGGCCAACCATTTCTAGTAAGTCCGTTACCCGAGCGTTTATTTTATTGGCAGGCGTTTTGGCTGCCCGTAAAGCAAATGCTATATTTTCATATACTGTCTTTTGGCTGATTAAATAAAAGTGTTGAAAAATCATTCCTATTTTCAGACGTGCCTGACGGAGATTATTCCCCCGTAACTTCATCAAATTTAATCCATCTACTAAGATCGTTCCGCTCGTTGGTTTTTCCAACAAATTTAGACAACGGATAAGAGAACTCTTCCCTGCACCTGAGTAACCTACGATTCCGAAAATTTCTCCTGTGTTAATGTCGAGTGAGACATTATCAACACCAGTCACGATTCTCTCTTTTGTTTTGTATACTTTTGATACGTTTTGAATTTGAATCATGCAATTCTCCTCTTTCTATAAATAGAAGTACGAAATCTCAGATGTCTGACCATATAAAAATGCTTCTCTCATATATGAAAGAAGCACCGAAAATAAAAAGGTTTCAGCTCATCTTTCAGAATGAAATTCACTCTGTAGGAGTTAGCACCTTCCTTACATTACGCAAGGGGTTGCTGGACGTCATCGGGCCTATCCCTCAGTCTCTCTTGATAAGTACCATTATGTAATTATTTTGATTGATAAGTTTCATATTAGTATGTCTCAATAAGATTGTCAACATAATATGTTCTGATATATAACAATTTATTATCATTTTCATTTCATTCCATGTATACTGACAATAAGAAAAGCGGAAGGCGCCGTCTAGACGCGACAGGCATAAATCAATCCAGGGGAAGGCAGTCTAAGAGCGCGACGTCCTGTCGCAACGACTGCATACCTGCATCCTTGCAGGCACGACGTGGCGCTCTTTGCCACATAGCTGGATTGCTTTCAAGGAACCTAGCCTAAGTACGCCGCGTCCTGCGGCAATGGCTAGGTGACCCACATCCTTTGGGCCTCAGAGCGGCTGGCGCCTGGAGCTAGACAATAAGAAAAGCGCAAGCGCCTTGGTAGACCCGACAAGCGCTGGAGTCTAGACACTGCTCCAAGTGAAAAACTTATACTATCTTACTCTTTTACACTAAAGATTGGATTACATAGAAGAGAGGTTATTACATGGCACTATCAAATCGACTCAAGAACCTACCACCGCACTTTTTCGCATCACTTGTTCGAAACGTACAAGAAGCACTTTCTGAAGGACGCGACGTTATTAACTTGGGGCGTGGAAATCCCGATCAACCGACACCTCCACATATTATAAAAGCACTCCAAGAAGCAGTCGAAGATCCAACAACACATGGATACTCCCCTTTCAGAGGGACTGCCGAATTAAAACAGGCTGTTGCTGACTTTTATAAACGAGAATACGATGTTCATATTGATCCTAAAACAGAGGTAGCGATTCTATTTGGAACAAAACCTGGATTGGTCGAGTTACCCCTCGCGATTATGAACGAAGATGAATTACTTTTATTGCCGGATCCGGGATATCCCGATTATTTATCGAGTGTAAGCTTAGCCAATATTAAATACGATTTAATGCCATTACTTGCAGAAAACGATTTTTTACCTGATTACTCTGCTCTTTCCGATGAACAAAAGAAGCAAGCAAAATTAATGTATTTGAACTATCCAAATAACCCAACAAGCGCAACAGCCACACTTCCATTTTTCGAAGAAACGATTGCTTTGGCAAAAGACAATGATATTGCAATTTTGCATGACTTTGCCTATGGTGGAATCGGTTTTGACGGTGCGAAACCTGTCAGTTTCCTGCAAGCAGAAGGTGCAAAAGAAGTTGGAATTGAAATGTACACATTGTCAAAAACGTATAATATGGCGGGATGGCGGGTCGGTTTTGCCATCGGTAATGCCGATATTATCGAAGCAATCAGCTTATTGCAGGATCATTTATTCATAGATATATTCCCAGCAATTCAGCGCTCAGCAACAGAGGCATTATCGGGAAGCCAGGATTGTGTGGATGAGCTCGTTTCACTTTACGAAAGCCGCCGGAATGTCTTAATTTCCGAATGTAAACGAATCGGTTGGGATGTCATCGCGCCCGCTGCATCTTTCTTCGCTTGGTTACCTGTACCAGAAGGATATACAAGCGAATCATTCACCAAGTTACTATTAGACAAAGCAGACATTGCCGTAGCACCGGGCCATGCTTTTGGAAGGTATGGTGAAGGGTATATACGTGTTGGCTTATTGGAAAGTGAAGACCGTTTAAAAGAAGCAGTTGCACGAATTGAAAAACTCGATATTTTTTCACGATAAAATAATTTAATTTGAATTTCATATCAAAAAAGCCAGGAGTTTTCTATTCTTGGCTTTTTTGACATGAAATATTCTTAGTTCGTTAGAAACATTGAAAAGAGCGAATATCATTTGGACTTATCACATGATGGATCCAGCCACGCCTTCTTCTCTGTACTTTCCAGCTAGTTATTGTGATTGTTTGTGTCATATTTATCTTCTAGTTTCGGAATTAATTTTTCCCATATCAGATATTTTCATATAAATTTCGATCAACTATGTGATTCAGATTTCCTATAAAGATCACACCTTTTTCATTTCAAGCTAAATCCAATCTGTATAGAATCTGCAATTCTCTTGTAGCCGATCTCTTGGTAGATTTTATTTGCTGTCGGATTCATCAAATCAGTGTAAAGCACACAAAAATCATATTTTTTTAGAAGTTCCTTTGTTCCAGCTGCTACCATCGTCCGCGCGTAGCCTTTCTTTCGCTCTTCCTTTGGTGTAAATACAAGGGAGACAGTTACGCCATGATTTGTCGGTCGGGCTTTTTTCATCATGGAAACTACTTTGCCATTATCCTCCCACAAAAATACTTCCTGTTCGGCTACAAATGATGCAACTCGACTTTTCACATCTTCCACTGCTGTTAGCGGAAGTCCTGCATCTTCCTCAAACAAGTTGAACCACATCTCAATGAGTGAACAATCATCCGTATTTGCCAAACGCCAAGAGCCTGGACTGTGTTCAAGTGTTTCATCTATATTATCTAATCGATACAATCCCTGGTCCATCATCAATTGAGGATACACACTTGTTTTCACTTCCCATTTCTTACTGAAGAGGAATGCCCACGGTTTTAAACCTATGATGGAACTAATTTCAATTTTAAGTTCCAATAGGTTTCTTATTAACAAATCCATACATTCTTCCAAACGGCTTTCATCCGTAAAAATTAGGTTTAACGGATGTGGATAGGTCATTTGAAATAAGGCTAGCACCTGCCCCTCCTCTTCAATCGTCGCCATAAACGGCTTCTCGTATCGGCCAGCTTTAATTGCCTGCAATACACCGAAAAAAAGACTGTATACATCTTCCCTTTTACCTAAAACAGGTTCAGCTTTCAATGCAAATTTTTGCACATCTTGATAACGTCTAAACTCCATCCCCACACCCCATTCACATAAAAATAATAAACATCGAAATATTATAACAATTCTACCACATTTAACCTATATGCTGTGACTCTGATTGAAATCCATTGGTTAGTGGAAAGCTCTCCTTATTGCACTGGAAATTATAAAGCTTCCCTGGGGATAATCTGCAAATGGGCCTAGAATGTTGCCACAGGTTGTGGTGTACTAAGGCTGCGTTCTTCTGTTACAGGCGCTTCCTCTTTTTTTTTGCAAATAAACGTCAAAGTGAGCTGAAAATAATGCCTGTCTTCTGTCCAAAAATGTTATTGGAGGAGCCAACCCCTGATCACCTTGTAAATTGCCAGGAATGCGGCCTTTATGAACAAGGGACACGGATGGTATGGGGTGAAGGTAATCCAGCGGCCCCGATTATGATTATTCTTGACAATCCCGGAGCACGTGAAGATCGTGAAGGCGAGTCATTTGTTTGTGGAACGCGGCAAACGCTACAAGAAGTTGCAAATGAAGCTGGCTTGAAAATAGATGATCTGTATGTCACTTTTATACTAAAAAGGAAGCCCGTTCGAGCATACGACAAAGAATTAGTACGTCAAATTTGTATGAGGCATTTAGAACAGCAGCTTACAGAAAAAAAGCCTACTCTCATTCTTTGTTTAGGAAATGTAGCCGTTCAGTCTTTTTTTCAAAATCCTGAAGCCGAAGTGAAGTCAATGCGGAGTAGTTGGCACGATATACGTGGATTCCAAACAGCGGTCGCCTACCATCCACTTGCAGTTAGACGACGTCCAAACTTACGTAACTTATTTTTGGAGGACTTGACTTTCGTTGCGGATCGCTTTCATTCTTTAGACCTCTAGCTACGATATGAAGTTTTTGTAATCCAATATTACTATTAGAAAAAATATTTATGTTTGATAAATTAATCAGATATGGTAGATAGAATTCAAAAAAAAAGGACACACAATTAAGCATGTCCTGTTACCAACTCAGATATTTGGTTGTTTTGAAGTATTCAATATTTCTAGTTCTTCTTTACTTCCAACGTGATCAAGTTCTTTATTTTTTTCAATTTCATGCATGTCAAGAACGTGTTGGGTAGGTGGGATTAATAGACTTATTACAATAATTGTCACTCCAGAAAAAATCACACCTGAGAAAACAGGCGTTAGCCACAATTCGCCCAACAAGCCCAAAAACCCATCCGATTGAATTTTCGGCCCAGGAACGTGAGTAAGTGACGTAATAATATAATATACGAGTCCAACAGATATACTTGCCCATACAGCCGGAGTACTTACCCGCTTCCAAAATGGGCCTAAAACGATTGGCCAGAACAATGTAACAAATACAACATCCCACGCTAAATAGGCTAAATCAATAACTTTTTGAGCACTTAGCGCCAGGATTAAACCTAACAATGCACTTGCAAGAATCACCATTCTGGAAAAAAACAATAGTTTTTTCGGATCAGGATTCTTATTAATAAAATCTAAATAAATATTTTTAGTAACAATTCCTGAGGTTGCTACATAACATGCCGCAACAGTTGACATACCCATCGCCGCCATCGCTGTTAAAAAGATAGCAGATAAAATAGGTGGGAAATAACCTTGTGCAAAAACAAGCATCAATGTTTCGGGATTGGAACTGTTCGGATAAATAGATTTAAAAGCTTCCCCTAACATTCCAGGTATCCAACTAATAGCGATGATTACTGAACCTGCAATAATCATACTCAGCTGTGCGACACGCGGACTTTTTGCCGCTGCAACACGCTGACCTAAGTCCACTGCTGGAATATCACCAAGAGCTAAAACTAAATAGAGTGTCCAGAATTCAACTCCACCTCTACTAAATAATTCATTTACATTCCACCAATCAGGGTTAAATGTAACATCAGGATAATAGAATAAAACAAATATGGTTATCCCAAGGATTCCGGCTACCGCTAGTGCCCCTTGAACAATTTCGGTGTAAGCGACAGCCCATAAGCCTCCAATAACGGAGTAGAGTGCCGTTAACGAAACAAATAATAGTGCAGCTGGAAGGAAATCGATTTGGAAAAGTTGTTGGATAATATAAGTACCCCCAACAGTGAGAGCTGCGGCATTGAAAATACCAAATGCTACCGCCATCACGATTCCCGTGTATGCTCCTAATCTTTTACTACCATATCTCAATCCGTAGTAGTCCGCTAGTGTCCATCCTCTTAATCTTCTTAGGGGCTTAGTCCAGATTAATGCCCCTAAAATCATACATGTACCTAGTCCGCCCATTGTTGCGGATCCTTCAAAGCCTCCACTTGTATAACCTGAGCCGACAGCAGCAAAAAAGAATGGAGCTGCTAATAACGCGGCAATTAAACTCCCAGTTACAACAGATAACGGCATACTCCAGCCCGCCACAATTAAATCTTCGGCAGTTTTGACGCGCTTATATCCTTTATAGCCAATGTAATAAATAAAAACTAAATATACACAAAATACGACGATATTCATCAATTCAAGTGCTCCTCATCTATCTTTTATCCGTTCATAACTACTCCACCGTTTGGTGTTAGTATTTGACCTGTATAAAAATCCGCATTTTCTGATGCTAAAAATAACACAGTTTTGGCGATTTCCTCAGGTTGAGCCAAGCGCTTTAGTGGATACTTCGCTGACTCTTCCGCGATATAGTTTTCACCGAACGCTTCGAGAATGCCAGTATATGTTCCACTAGGCGCCACAGCGTTGACCAATATATTCGGTGCCAACTCTCTTGCCAAAGCTTTTGTAAAAGCATTAATACCGCCTTTTGCCGCTGAATAATGGGTGAATTCTTCACACCCAAGACTTCCTATATCTGAAGAGATGTTAATAATTTTACCTTTATTTTTTTCCTTCATTCTTTTCGCCGCTTCTCGGCAATTATAAAAGTTTCCGTAAAGATGAACCTTTATCATTTTGTCCCACTGTTCATCAGTTAAATCTGTAATAGGAGCATTCTGTGCAAACCCGGCATTGTTGATAAGAATATCTATTGCTCCTAGCTGGTTGTCCATATACTGAAACATATCCTGCACTTGTTTAGAGTCAGATACATCCGCACAATATTTTAGTGCATTCACGCCATGGTCCTTCGCTTGTAGACGAACTGTTTCCGCCTCTTGATCGCTGCCAATATAGTTTATTAGAATATTTGCTCCCTGTTCAGCAAAAGCTAAAGCAATTGCCTTGCCTATCCCCATACTAGAGCCTGTAATGAGAACATTTTTACCGGTAAGCTTTAAATCCATTAATCTTCACTCTCCAATTTAAAGTTTGTAATTAGGGACTGCAGCTTCTCCGCAGTTTGGCCTAATGAAGCAGATGCTTCTTTCACTTCTTGCATCGACACCAATTGTTCTTGTGTAGCTTGTGAGACATTCAATGAAAACTCGGTAGATTGTTGAGATGTTTTCTTAATATTATTAACGGATGCGACTACTTCTTCAGAGGATGCAGAAATTTCTTGAGATGCAGCAGAAATTTCCCGGATTTGATCTGCGACTTCATCTGCAGATTGTACAATCCTTTTAAATATCTCGCCTACTTCATTCGTATAATCCATTCCCACTCTTACGTCTTCTTTTCCTTTTTCCATCACGGTTACAGAGGCATTAGAATCCGTTTGAATCATATGAATTAGTTGGAAAATCTCTTTAGCCGACTGAGATGATTGTTCAGCTAAACGCCTTACTTCATCTGCAACGACAGCAAATCCTTTACCATGCTCACCAGCTCTGGCTGCTTCAATAGCAGCGTTTAGTGCTAACAAATTTGTTTGCTCTGCTATAGCAGTAATAATGTTCACAATGTCGCTAATCTTATTAGAATTAGCATGTAAACCATTAATAGTTTCCTCTATTTGTTCTACAGATGTATTAATTAATTGCATTTGATCAATCACCTGTTGGACAACCTTATTTCCTTGTTCAGCAGCAATTGAGGCTGTCAGAGACGATTCAGAAGCCGTATTGGCTGAATCAGCGATTTGTTGTATGCCACCTGCTGTTTCTTCCATTGCAGCTGCTGTTTCTTCAGTCATCACCAAAGAAGTTTCAGCATTTTGAGCGATATTCTTCATTTCTTTCGAAACGTTTGTTGAACTAATATACGATTCTGTCGCATTCATAGTTAGCTGATTGGCTGATGATGCAACGTGATCAGATGTATTTCTAATGTTTAATATGACATGTTGCAAATTTGAAACCATTGTTTTTATCGATTGTGAAAGTTGTCCAACTTCATCATTTGTAATCTGGAGATCAACATCGTTCAATTCTCCATTTGCCACTTGGTCTGCAACAATGACCACTTTTTTAAGTGGTAATAGAAGCCGATCAATTGTAAAATACAGCAATACTAATAAGATTAAAATTCCGATTACTGCAATAATAATCTGTTTTGTAACACTTTTTTTAATGATGGTATCAATATAATCCGCAGAATAATCAATTCCTAACACTGCAATTGTATTTCCACTTTCATCTTTAAGAGGGCTGAAAACTGTTCGCCATGATCCGAATGAGTCCTCAAAAATGCTTGTTACCTCTGATTGATCATTTTTAATTGCGAGCTTTGCAGTATCTACATGGACAGGAGCAAGATCAGTAAACAATTCCCCCGCTTCATACGCTTCATTCAAATTTTCCGTATAGCCGATAGGAGTGACACCATTATCCTCCATCTCCCATATATAACTCCAAAACATGATTCCCTGTTCTTCCCTTATGCCATCCAAGGTACTTTGCATTTTCAAAAATTCAGGATCGTCTTCCCCTTGAACTTTCAATAGACCATCTATATCTTTGGAATCTAGGTTCATGGCTGTCAATAAGCCAACACTTTTTAACTCTTGTTCTAGGTCATTTTCTAACTGGCCGTTCAATTGAGAAATACTTTGTGTCGTTAGAACAGTAAAAAGTGCTAAAACAATAATAGAAACTGTAAGTAAAAGCTTATACTTTAATGACATGTTTTTAAAAAAACGCATAATAATTATTTCCTCCTCTTCAATTTTTGTATCTTTCTTTACACATAAAAAAAGGCCCATTTCACAATGAAATAGGCAAATAAAAAAACTAGACTATTATCTAGCGTTTCTTGAGCAGCTCAGCCGTCATAGTAATAATTACTTTAGACCTGTAGCTTTGCGTCCCTACTTTTCAGTAGGTTTGCCTATAACCATCAAAAAATATACCACATAGTCTAATAGATGGCAATATGAAGTACCAAAAGATTCATAGAGTAGTATAGTGACACCGCTTAATGTCCTGCTTTCAAAACACCCAAACTAGTATATAGTCATTGGTTAAAAAAGAAAAATAGTGCCTTTACTCCCCCGACCATATTTATTTTCCGCTGTTTTAAATTGTTACATCAAATTCTTTTCAAGGATAGCATTGCTGGAAATTTCAATATCAAAAGTATTCTCATTTCTGGCAACTTCAACCTTTATTCCTCCAGGTAAGAAGCAATGCCTGATATGCTATAGAAAGGTGCTGCTATGAAAACGCTATATAAAAATGCGAATAGCTTGCTCGACCTATCTATTTGTTTATCCTGTTTCATCAGATCTATCTTGCCCTTTTACTATTGAGCATTTTTACTTTTTTCCACTAACCTGTCCATTTGGTGCAATAAACAACAAATTACATAATTCAACATTTCAATAATCAATTTGTTGTTATTGCTTATCGTCAAAAATTATTTCTATTTCTGTTAAACAAAAGTTTTAGATACTGAAAATTTCACAACCATTTTTCCGTGCAAAATACTTTTTTGGCACCTGTATCTAACTTCACTCGTTTGCCAATAGCTAATGGATGCATTGGATGGGTGTGGCACGTATCGAACTCAGCTAAAATGGGAATATCCATCCCATCTAATTGCTCTATCAGTAAGTCCAATGGCTGCTTGCCAGTACCTAAATCATCATACTGTTCATGTTTACCTAAAATAATACCAGCAACTTTATCAAAAAAACCTTGCACTTTTAGCATTGCAAAATTCTTCTCAACAATTGAGGCATTTTTCATACAATCCTCAATTAATAAAATATCGCCTTGTTTAATTGTAGGGAAATAAGAAGAGCCAATAAATCCATACATCGAATTCACATTGCCACCTATTAATCGTCCTTCTGCAACACCACTATGTCCAGTCACCCACTTATTATTAAAAAGCGTTTTCTCTGTCGTTTTTTCTAACCAGTTCACAGGCTCATCAGACCAAAATGGAGACATTGGCACTTCATAAGGTAGCTCTGTCTCTTTCATAAAATATTGTTCGAAATATTGATAAGTATCATTTACTAGTGGTTCAAATTCACCGAACGAAGGTATTAAAGCAGGTCCATAATATGTTGAGATACCTGTTTTTGCATAAAGGGCGAGTAAAACAGCCGTTGCATCAGAATACCCAACGACTAGCTTTGGATTTTGCTTAAATGCTTCATAATCAATATATGGCAGCATGCTATTAGAGTTCGTGCCACCAATTGTGGACATAATCATCTTTATATTCGGATTTCTTAATAGCTCATTTAGTTCATCTGCGCGTGCTTTAGGTGAACCAGAACGATAAACATCAGACTGTCCTGTCAATTTACCTTCTACAATAACAAACCCTTTTGATTCTAAAAATGCTTTTGCACGTTCAAACCGTTGCAACGCAGTAACAGTTGCGGGTGAAGATGGTGTGAATATACCGATTGTATCTCCCTTTTCTAATCGTTTCATCATTAATTATCCCCTTTTTTCATAATTTAGATAGCCCAAAAAACTTAAGAATTTTCAATTTAATAGTGAAGTATACAACTTAAATCTTGACTTATAATCACGAATACTTGTTATTATACTCCATCTATTTAATAGTTTCTATTGAATTTCAGAATAATCGATTTTCGACTCACCTATGCTTTCATGTGAACAATATGAAGAGGTCGAGCCCCAGAAACTCCTCATTTTTAATAACGATGCTCTGTTTGTCGAATAAAAAATCATTTCAAATGGCTATTGTGTTGCTTTGTAGACACTATCTTCCCCTTACAATCACCCCTAATGCTATTGTTTTCTTCTACTTTCAATAACTCCTCTTTTGATCCTATTATGAAAACTCCAAGTACTATCCCCTTTTTTATTTTCCATTTTCTTACAACTTATTCACTATATAATCATAGCTTCCACTGTTTTTAATTCCTTTGCTAAATCAAGGTGATTTTTCTCGTTTTGTGCTTTGCTTTCTTCCCATTGTCCAGTTATTGCATGAAAATCGTATAGAAGTCTTGCTGTATCACCTAAATCATGCAAACTTTTCATGCTCGGTATGTCTGAATGAGGCAAGGTCTTATAGGATAGTTCGCTAGCAAAATATATGAACTCCTTTTCCAGTGCGTAAAACAAGTTATATACAATTAATTAAGTATTTCTTCCCACTCGTCTGAGCATACTAACGGGCAAGGCTTATACAGCATTGTTGCATTATTCATGCATGCAACATTCCTAAAAAATTAATGCTTTTAACCATTGTTTATGTAAAACTTTAAGGAGGATATTTATTGTATGTATGATGTTGTTATTATTGGCGGTGGTCCGTGTGGCTTATCAACGGGTCTTGCTCTACAAGAAAAAGGACTTTCTTATGTGATTATTGAAAAAGAGGCGATTGTCAATTCCATTGTCAACTGTCCATTACACATGACTTTCTATAGTACTTCTGACCGCTTAGAAATCGGCAACATTCCATTCCTATCTCAAGATGTCCGTCCAAATCGAACTGAACTATTAAAATATTATCGTCTTGTAACTGAGAGACAAGAAATTAATATTAAGTGCTATCAAAAGGTTAATTCTATTTCAAAGAATGCAGCATCCTTTACTGTCCACACAGAAGATCGTAATGGCAACACCATTCCTTACGAAGCGAAGATGATTGTTATTGCAACAGGAATTTTCGATACGCCAAGACAATTAGGTGTAGACGGAGATAATTTAGCAAAGGTATCTCATTATTATAAAGAAGGTCATCTCTATTATGGACAACATGTTACAGTAGTTGGTGGTAAAAATTCGGCGATTGAAGCTGCTATTGATCTTTATCGTAATGGGGCCAAGGTTACACTTGTGCATCGTGGAGAAACGGTCTTAGAAGGCATAAAACCATCGTTATTATTAGATATGCGTAACCTTCTTAAAAAAGGAAAAATTGATTTTTATCCCAATTCCAGTATTGCTACTATCGATGAATCAACCATTTGCATAAACTCTTCTAACGGAACAGTTACACTTCAAAATGACTATGTATTTTCCCTCATCGGTTATCAACCCAATATTTCACTGCTTCAAAGCATTGGAATTCAAACCGACCTCTCTTCATTAGTTCCTTCCTTTAATCAAGAGACATATGAATCGAATGTCAAGAACGTATTTCTTTCTGGCGTTGTAACGGGTGGCATTACAAATCGTGTTTACATTGAAGACGGACGCTTTCATGGCATGAAAATCGCAAATGAAATTGCAGAACGTCCGTCCTATGTTCAAAGTAACTTATGATGTTAAAAGCTCACCAAATCACAATTAATGTGACTTGGTGAGCTTTTTTCAATTACAGATGATTTATATTTAAACCCTGTCTAATCCCCTGAATAATAGGCTATCTAGTATCGTTTTTTATTATTCAATTCCATATCCTATTACTTTCCCTTCCACTTGACTTAATGATAAAGATCCGAAGTGACGGCTGTCTATACTTCTCCACCACTGGTCCCCCAGGACAAATACTGTGCCTTCTGGTACTAAAATGGTTTCCATGCTTTCTTCAAAGTCTTCTTCAGTCATAGAGGAATTTTGAGAATCGACTGTTTCCAAATACTTTTCCTTATTCATTCCTCTTACGGTTGGAAATGAATAAAAAGACTCTAGTTTCATTTCATCAATATATACCTGACCTTCTCTAATTTCAATTCTCTCACCTGGTAAGCCCACAACTCTTGATATATAATTTCCTGCTAGATTTAAATTTGGATTTCCATTTGAATACTTCGGTGTTGTAAAATAAATAACGTCCCCGCGTTGAAATCCTGAGACTCCCGGCTCTACTACAATTCTTTTTCCAGTACCTATTGTTTCATAATCGCGATTTCCTTTGTCCATATTATCTATTCCGTATTCTACAGTGATCATATTTGACTCTACTTCGACAATTGGAATTACGGGGACGGTTTGATCATCAATGATTGTTTTCTGACTTTCAACTTCAGATGTATACTCTTTAATCGTCATCATTAAAAATAGTCCAACAGCAAAGATGGCAAAGCTAGAAAAAATTAGTGAGAGCATGTTAAATTTCTTTTTCCCACTTTTAGCAATGACTTTCTCCAAGCTAATCATTCGATCAGTTTCTAGTCTATCAACATCCTTCAACTCGTTAAACTCACCATCAAATTCATCGAAGTCATTCATCCGTTCTCCCCCTCCATTCTGTACATTTCTTTTTTCAGCGCAGCAAATGCCCGCACCATTGTTGATTTCACCTTTGTCTCAGTCCACCCTAAGATATATGCTGTTTCTTTGATCGAGCTTTCGTTGATTTTCCGTAAAATAAGGACGTCACGATAGGTTGGCTTCAAACTAGTTAGTGCATTGTACAACCTTGTATTCAGATCTTTTTTCAGTAATTCATCTTCCGGCGAAAGATTGCTTGTATCCACACTTACCTCTTTATCAAGACTGAAAAATCGAATGATCCTTTTCCGCCTGAAATGATCATACGTAGCATTTCTAGCTATCTTCAAAAGCCATGTCGACATACTAGCTTGTTTATTGAACGTATGAATATTTTTGAACGCTCTATAAAAAGTTTCTTGGGTCAGATCTTCCGCCAACTCCTTCTGACGGACTTGTAAAAAGATATATCGATAAATGCGATCACTATATTCTACATAAAGCTGTTCTAGACTTTGCTCCACTGCCCCTCCCCCTTACTAGACGAACTACTTTCAAAAAGGAGTCGAAAATATGAAATAATGTGCCTGCTTTCCCTTCAAGTAGTTATAGGTTGACTCATCCCAACAGTTTTGACGATTGCTATGACAGTTCAAGCTTACACTGACAGTTTTAATGGTTGCCATGACAGTTCGCGTACTTGCCATTACAGTTTCATCGATTGCCATGACAGTCCAAGCTTACACTGACAGTTTTAATTGGTTGCTATGACAGTTCGTGTACTTGCCATGACAGTTTCATCAATTGCCATAAGCTATGGCAAAATGCTTGTAGAATTAAATATCAAAAAAGACATGCACCAGTTAGATGCACGTCTTTTCCTATGTATCGCGGGTTATCTACCAAAGCATCGGTTTTTGAACCATGAGCCAGAGCATGATTAGCATAAGGCCGATATAGAGCCATGAAGTACCATTTAAACGATCGAGTATCTTATTTTTATCAGCATCTGGATTCTTAAATCTTCGTAGCACAACCGTAAATCCTCTTGCTAGGAAAACTCCAGATAGTAGCAAAACAGCAAGCGTCATGATTACCCATGATGTATACCATGGCCAAGGTCCAAATACCAATAGAAGGACACCCGTGTAGACGAGAACATGTCCTGCATGCATGACCAAGCGAATGATGACATTGATAATAGACAAGTAGACTTGCTCAATGTCCGTTTCAACGCCACGCACTCGCTTAATAATCGGCATCAATAGAAATAATGGACCTATGGCAAGGACAGCACTGATAACATGCAAAAAGACAATCGCGCCATAGATTCCTGAATTCATTCAGAACATCATTTCTCTACTGGGCTATATTCATGCACCCAAACACTCATCGCCGGTAACCATGGCATTTTATCATGCATCGCGAGAATAGATTGTTTGTATTCTTCCATCGTTGTGTAACCTTCTTGTTGTGCATGTTCGTCCGTCATTTCGCCGAGCGTCTGTGAATAAATTGTATCTACTTTAAACTCTTTACCGTCGAGTACCATAATTTCACCAAGATCTGCATAAACACCATTACGGCGAGTAGCTGTCTTTTCGCCATTCAGCACTTTTTTAACATCTTTGGGTATCGTAACTAGCTTTTCAATCGTACATGTTTTTTTAGGTAGTACTACATTTGATTGTTCACTCATGTAAATCGCCTCATTTCATAAAATAACATCTCCTCTATCATAACTATTGTTAACAATTTTAGCGAGGTTCTCGATCTGAGACAAAAAAGATAACCAAGCGTATCGGCTATCTTTTCGTATATTTTAGTTATGAAATTAAGTTCAAAAACTGTCGGGTTCGTTCTTCTTTTGGATTTGTAAATAGTTCGCTCGGTTTATTTCGCTCAACTACTTTTCCATTATCTATAAAAATAACTTCGTCGGCTGCGTCTTGTGCAAAACGCATTTCGTGTGTAACGACAACCATGGTCATTCCTTCATTGGCAAGATCTTTCATGACCTGCAGCACTTCACCGACTAATTCAGGATCTAGCGCAGATGTAGGCTCATCAAACAGCATTACTTTTGGTTCCAATGCCAACGCCCTTGCAATCCCTACCCGCTGCTGCTGCCCCCCTGATAGTTGAAAAGGATAGAAGTCGAACTTATCACCTAATCCAACCTTATTTAACAAGTTCTCAGCTTTTTTCCGTGCTACATCTTTAGCTTCTTTTTTTACGATGACTGGCCCTTCCATCACATTTTCAAGAGCAGTCTTATGAGGAAACAAATTATAATTCTGAAACACCATACCTGTTTCACTTCTAAAATAGTCAATTTCTTTTTTTGCTACACGTTTAGAAAAGTCTGCTTCGTGGCCATCAAGGGTTATAGTCCCGGCTGTCGGGACTTCCAGTATATTCAAACATCTAAGCAGTGTCGTTTTACCAGAGCCTGATGGACCTATGACAACTACAACTTCCCCTTTATTCACTTCCAAATCAATTCCCTTTAACACTTCAAGGTCCCCGAACTTTTTATACAAGCCTTTTATTGAAATCATAGTTTGCACCTTCTAACAGTTGTTTTTTCAACTTATCACTTAGCCACATATCGATCCAGCCGATGTTCGATTCTGTCTTGAATTAAGGAAAGGATAAAACAAATGAGCCAATAGATAATCGCCGCTTCAGTATAAAGTAATAAAAACTCATAGTTTGCAGAAGCGATTTCTTGAGCCCTTCTAAACATTTCTGTCACTAAAATAAGCGATGCCAGCGATGTATCTTTCACAAGACTAATAAATGTATTCGATAAAGGCGGGATAGATACTCTCGTTGCTTGCGGCAAAATGATTCGCCTAAGCGTTTGGGTATAGTTCATGCCAATCGTATGTGCTGCCTCCCACTGTCCCTTCGGTATCGATTGTATTGCTGCGCGAATCACTTCTGAAGCATACGCCCCTACATTCAATGAAAATCCGAAGACGGCGGCTGGAAATGGATCTATAACTATTCCGACCGTTGGCAATCCGAAAAACAAAATAAATAGTTGTACGAGTAAAGGCGTTCCACGAATTGCAGATACATAAATTCTTGCGATAATTTGTAGCGGCTTGCTTGTTGATATTCTTCCTAACGCAGTTAATACTGCAAGAATAATTCCAAAGAAAAAAGAAAGAAACGTTAAAGGAAGCGTATAGTAAAGAGCTCCCTCCAGCAATGGCCAAAGGGATGTTAGGGCAATATCTAGAAGTCTTTGTACTTTCTCTGGGTTAGCTAAAATATTAGTTAAGGACATCTTCACCAAACCATTTCTCGGAGATTTTTAAGTATGTTCCGTCTTCAATCATTGCATTTAGTGCTTTATTTACTTCGTTAACAAGTGTTTCATTACCTTTTCTAAACATTAAACCACTTTGTGAAACGTCATCTGCTGTCGCCACAATTTGGACAGGTGCATCTGGTTTATGCTTCATAAAGTCTAAGAAAGATAAATTATCATTTATCGTTACATCTACACGTTTGGAATTGATGAGCTCAATAGCTTGGTTAAATCCTTCAACACCCACAATTTCAGCCTCGTAAGATCTTGCAGTGTCTGCATAGTTACTCGTTAACGACTGCGCAGACTTTAACCCTTTAATATCTTCAAAGCTTGTCACATCTTTATTACTAGTATTTGTAATGAGGACTGCAGATGATGAAATGTACGGTTCCGAAAAGTCATATTTCTCAATACGGTCCTCACGAATCCCTACTTGGTTTGCAATCATATCGAACCGTTTAGAGTCAAGCCCTGCGAAAATCGCATCCCATTGCGTTTCTAGAAATACAGGCTCTACCCCGAGTCGTTTCGCTATTTCTCTTGCGATTTCAACGTCAAAACCTGTAAGTTCCCCTTTATCATCATGGAATGTAAATGGTGGATATGTTCCTTCTGTCCCGATTGTTAACTTGCCTTCATCCTGTATTTTCACAAGTAAATCTTCAGTTTTCTTTCCTGAATCACCGTTTCCTTTAGACTCTTCACTACCACTTGTATTTCCTTTATTAGCGTTTCCGCATGCAGCAAGTAAAATGATTGCTGTAAATAGTAGAATTACGCGTAAACTAAATTTCTTCATACCCATTCTCCTTAATTCATATTAACTTACTTGGTTATTAGCATCATACAACATTGTATGCACTTCGTCAAAAAATAGTTTCCTCAAAAAACCTTTCCTTTATTCTTTATACCTCGGAATCCCTAAAACTAACCACATTATTCACTCTACTACTACATTTCCTTAACTAACATGTACGCGGGTGTTGAAATATTAAAAAAGGCACAGTTTCCGGATAACCGAAAACTGTGCCTTCTATTTATCAACGATTATATCTGTTTCAACAAATTCGCCATCTCAATCGCTGCATTCCCTGCATCCCATCCTTTATTGCCGGCTTTCGTTCCCGCACGTTCAATTGCCTGTTCAATCGTGTCTGTTGTCAAGACACCGAAAATAACCGGGATGCCTTCCTGCAGATTGATGGCCGCGACCCCTTTAGCCACTTCATTACATACATAGTCGAAATGCGGTGTTGCTCCGCGGATAACTGTACCAAGTGTGATAACTGCATCGTACTTACCGGAAGCCGCCATCTTCTTCGCTATTAGCGGAATTTCATAGGCACCTGGCACCCAAGCAACCGCGATATCACTGTCGGCTACTCCGTGACGAAGCAATGCATCTTCCGCTCCGCTTAGTAATTTTCCTGTAATGAATTCATTGAACCTTGCTACCACGATTCCAACTTTAAGCCCTGTTCCAACTAAATGTCCTTCATAAATTGTTCTCATCATTATTCCCCCTCAATTATGCAATAAGTGTCCCATTTTATTTTTCTTTGTTTCCATATAAATTTTGTTCTCCACTTTAACAGGCGTTTCGATTTGAATGCGCTCTGTTATTTCTAACCCGTGTCCTGCTATTCCAGCAATTTTACGCGGGTTGTTCGTCAGAAGATGAATCGACGTTAAACCGAGATCCCGCAGTATTTGTGCACCGATGCCGTAATCTCGAAGGTCATCTGGAAATCCTAATTTCTCATTGGCTTCAACAGTATCGTATCCTTCTTCCTGCAGCTTGTAGGCCTTCATTTTATTGACGAGACCTATTCCACGACCTTCCTGACGCATATAGAGTAAGACGCCTCTTCCGGCTTTTTCAATCTGTGCAAGTGCAGCTTGAAGTTGCGGACCACAATCACATCGACATGAGCCAAAGACATCGCCTGTCAAACATTCCGAATGAACGCGGACGAGTACATTTTCAGCATCTTCGATATCACCTTTTACCAAAGCAATATGTTCATTCCCTGTTTCTTTTTCAACGAAAGCGACTGCTTTAAAATCTCCAAAATCTGTTGGCAGACTAATATCTACAATGCGCTCAACAAGTTTTTCATTGATGCGACGATAAGCAATTAGTTCCTGAATTGTTAAGATAACAAGATCAAATCGTTCAGCTATCTCTTTCAACTGTGGACCTCTCGCCATTGTCCCATCTACGTTCATAATTTCACATATGACGCCGACTGGTTCTGCTCCCGCGAGCTTCGCGAGGTCTACAGCAGCTTCTGTATGACCAGAGCGCTTTAGGACGCCGCCAGACTTCGCTATTAGCGGAAATATATGTCCTGGTCTTCTAAAGTCTGTTGGACCTGCTTCAGTCCCTAGCATCCTTAATACTGTTTCCGACCGTTCAAATGCAGAGATTCCAGTATGACAATCCGCATGATCAATGCTAATCGTAAATGCAGTTCCGTGCACATCACTATTATTTTCTGTCATAAGTCCGAGTTCAAGCTGTCGCGATTTCTCTTCGTCTATCGGCACGCAAATCAATCCACGGCCTTCCGTCGCCATAAAGTTAATCATTTCGGGTGTAGCGAATTCACCAAGTGCAACAAAGTCACCTTCGTTCTCTCGGTCTTCGTCGTCAACGACAATAATTGCTTTTCCTTTTTTTAGTTCTTCAATTGCTTTTTCTACGGTAGAGTACATCTGCTTTGCCCCCTTAACTGAGGAATCCACTGGCGATAAGGGTATCCATTGTTAAACCGCCAGTTGGATTCTCTTTGTCTGTAGTTATTAGCCGTTCTATATATTTCGCGAGCATATCGCATTCTACGTTCACTCGATCCCCAGCCCGTTTTCGGCCGATGATTGAGTCACCTTGCGTGACTGGAATTAATGAGATGATAAAACCAATACTCGTCACACCAAATACAGTAAGTGATGTTCCATCCACAGTTACTGAACCTTTTGGGATAAAATACTTCAATAATTTAGTTGCGATACTGATTTCCATATAGATTGCATTTTCTTTTTGTCTAACCGAAACAATTTCGCCAGTGCCATCGACATGTCCACTGACTATATGTCCGCCGAAACGACCATTCGCCGCCATCGCACGTTCTAAGTTAACTGGACTTCCCGTACGCAATGCTTGAAGCGTTGTCGCTTTAACAGTTTCAGGCATGACATCAGCTGTAAAATGATTGCTCGAGAAATCTGATACCGTCAAACAGACACCATTCACCGCCAGACTATCGCCTTTTTTAACATCGCTAAGCACTTTGCTACAACGGATTGATAGTTGCAAAGAATTCGCCGCTGGCCTAACCGCTGAAACTGTTCCTACTTCTTCAATAATTCCAGTAAACAACTGCTGTCAATCCTCCTTCAGAAACCTGGCATGAAAGCTGAAATCGTCTCCTATTTGTCGCACATCTAAAAAACGCAGGGATTCGCTTTCTGCCATTAGGTTCCAAGTATCATTCATGAACAATGAAGAACCGTTGTCGATTAATTTCGAAGCCATATACAAATACAGTTCATCTGCGAGACCTTCATTGATGAAATTGGAATGAACTTTGCTACCGCTTTCAACGAACAACGTCATGATTTCTTTATCAGCAAAACGTTTTAAAACTTCATTCAAAAAAGATACGTTTTCTGAAATCCTTTTAATTGAAACTAAAGGATGTTCAAAAAAAGTAGTTTCAGAATGTGTTGAATCGAGTGTAAAAATAACTGTTTCTACAGCGCGGTCTGTAACAACATTCGCTGATTTGGCGTCCTGAGATGCCGGTCTAAATTAATTCGAATTGGGTTCTTTCCACCATGGGGCAAACGGGTGGTGAGGAAAGGGTTATCGTGAAGTACGGTTTGTACGTCTACCAAAATAGCATCATGGGTATGGCGGAGGTGATGGACATCGGTTCGTGATGCAGCCGAAGTAATCCATTTGCTGTCCCCGTTCTGCGTTGAAAGTCTACCGTTAAGAGTTGCGGTGGCTTTCAAGGTAACGTATGGTTTCCCGTATCTGATGAAATGAAAAAATGCTTGGTTTAACTGCTCTGCCTCTTCCTGTAAAATGCCGGTAATGACTTCAATCCCAGCAACTTTAAGAAGCCCGATTCCCGCACCATTGACGGAGGGATTCGGATCGATAGACGCAACAAAAACACGTTGAATTCCAGATGAAATAATGAGATCTGTACACGAAGGTGTTTTCCCAGTATGGGCACACGGTTCCAGTGTCACGTATAGATCCGCACCAATAGAATTCGCACCTGCCATTGCCAGCGCATGCACTTCAGCATGAGGTGTCTCAGCTTTCAAGTGCGCACCAGTCCCTAAAATCCGGCCGTCTTTCACACAAACAGCACCAACAAGTGGATTCGGCGAGGTTTGTTCTGATGCACTACGCGCCAATTCAAGAGCAAGTCTCATATAATGTTGAGGGTCCATTGGCATTCCCCCTTTCGTTTTTTGAAAGGGCAGAGCCTGCAAGCACAGCACGTATATCCAAACAACTTCTCCCATCCAGACTATAACTGTCGGTGCCGGAATTTCACCAGCTCCACCGCCTTCCAAGCAAGGAAGGACGGGTCACGGACTGACGAGCTATGCTCGATCACCGCCGGTAAGGAATTTCACCTTGCCCCGAAGAGTTTGTTTATACGTGCCGACTTAAAGTTATCATACTGCTGCCATAAAATCAAAAAAGACTCAGTCTGATTGAACAAAACTGAGTCTTCTATGTATGATGAAATAAGAATACCATTGCATTTGCAACATATAATAAACCCGGGAAACCGCTGCATATTACAGCGTTCTTCCGGGTTCATTATCCTATTGCTCGCGCTTAAATAACACTGAAATTCTATTATTTATTTCTTTAAGTCTTCAATTGAATCGATGTCCATATACTTCGGTACCACTAAACCAATCTTAACGCCTTCCATATTGACGCCAAGTTCTTCGAATTTACCTTCGAATTTATCAGCGTATGTTTTAGCTGTAATTGGCAACCAAGCTGCAAGTGATGCATCTGCACTACCGTCAGCTACCGCAGTCCATAGCGGGCCTAATTCAACTTGTGTCAATGTAACCTTAAAGCCCATTTCTTCCAGAACAAGTTTCATGACGTTATGGCTTGCGATTTCGCTGTCCCATGCTGCATAAGCCAGTTTAATTTTATCGCCGTCCACCTTCTCCACACCATTTGTCCATTCTGCCACTAACTCTTCGTTTGCATCGATCCAGTTTCGTGCCGCTATTTCTTCTTTTTCACCTTCTTGTATCGCTACCATAACTTCTCCCATATCTTCCTCAGTCCATTTGAACTGTGATAGGATTTTATGTGCTTCTGGTAAATCTTCTTGCAGACCAATTCTCCCGATTGTACGGATTTGTTCTTCTCCACCATACACACCTTTTGGATCTTCAAGGTATTTCAAATCGAATTTCATGAATTTCCAATGTGGTGTCCAGCCCGTTATGATGATTGGCTGTTCTTTGTCATATGCTTTTTTTAGTGAAGCTGTCATAGCTGCGCCTGAACCTGTTGTCAACTTCCAATCTTTAAGTTCATATTCTACCAGCGCTTTTTCAGTCGCCTCCATAATTCCTGCACCTGGATCGATACCCGTAATCTTATAGTCTACTGATTCGCCAACTGTTTTCGTGGAGTCTCCGTCTGCTTCATTCTTGTCACTGCCACATGCAGCAAGTCCAACTGCAAGTAGAGCAACTGCCCCAAGTCCCAATACTTTTTTTGATAATTTCATCGTGTAATTCCCCCTTGTTTTTTCTTTCCTGCGCGTTTCGTGATGCAATAAATGATTGCTACGATCCGGTACCAATTGTGTAACAGCCATTGAAGCAATAACTATCGTGAATAGGAAAGCACAATACTTCACAATGTTTTCAGTTCACTTACCTTTTTGCCGTTCAATTTGTGTAGATACTGTTCATTCTGCATTCTCAGTTCGAAGCTTATATCATAAGAATCACACTCAATAAAACCCGGAAAACCGCTGCATATTACAGCGTTCTTCCGGGTTCATTGTCCTAGTTATTACGCTAGCTAATGCAAGTCTTGTACTATTAGAAAAACGATTTACGTTTAAATAGAAGTAGAATTCTGTTGTTTATTTCTTCAAGTCTTCAATCGAATCGATGTCCATATATTGTGGTACAACAAGACCTACTTTGACACCTTCCATATTGATGCCAAGCTCTTCGAATTTACCTTCGAATTTATCAGCATATGTTTTATGTGTTAATGGCATCCAAGCTGCAAGCGATGCATCTGCACTACCGTCAGCAACTGCAGTCCATAATGGACCTGCTTCAACTTGTGTTAATGTCACTTTATAACCCATATCTTCTAAAACAATTTTCATGACGTTATGACTAGCGATTTCACTGTCCCATGCAACGTAAGCAAGTTTGATCTTGTCGCCGTCCACTTTTTCAACGCCTTCAGTCCATACAGCCACTTTTTCTTCATTTGCTTCAACCCATTTTTGTGCTGCCGCGTCTTCTTTTTCACCTTCTTGAATAGCTACCATTATTTCTCCCATATCCTCTTCAGTCCAGTTGAACTTCGATAAGATTTGGTGTGCTTCTGGCAGATCTTCTGCTAATCCGATTCTTCCGATTGTACGGATCTGCTCTTCCCCACCGTACACACCTTTTGGATCTTCAAGATATTTCAAATCGTATTTCGCAAATTTCCAATGTGGTGTCCAACCTGTAACGACAATCGGTTGCTCTTTGTCATAGGCTTTTTTCAGTGAAGCTGTCATTGCCGCACTTGAACCTGTTGTAAGATCCCAATCTGTAAGGTCATATTCTGTAAGCACTTTTTCAGTAGCTTCCATGATACCTGCACCTGGATCGATACCTGTAATCTTATAGTCTACTGATTCACCAACTGTTTTCGTGGAGTCTCCGTCTGCTTCATTCTTGTCACTGCCACATGCAGCAAGTCCGACTGCAAGCAGTGCAACCGCTCCAAGTCCTAATACTTTTTTTGTTAATTTCATAGTTTAGTTCCCCCTTGTTTTTTCTTTCCTGCGTGTTGCGTGATGCGATCTAAAATGATTGCTACGATAACGATGGACAATCCGGTTTCAAAACCGACACCCGTTTTCAGTTGTGTAACAGCTCGGTAAACTTCTTCACCAAGCCCTGGCGCACCAACCATCGATGCAATAACGACCATCGATAGGGAAAGCATAATACTTTGATTGACACCCGCCATAATTGTCGGTTTTGCAAGCGGAATTTGTACTTTGCTCAATCTCTGCCAAGTTGTAGAACCAAATGCTTCTGTCGCTTCGATTAAATCTTTCGGAACTTGTTCAATTCCAAGCATTGTCAAACGAATTGTTGGCGGCATTGAGAAGATAACAGATGCCACAACACCTGGGACGACCCCGATGTTAAAGAAGAATATAGCTGGCAATAAATAAACGAATGCCGGCATGGTTTGCATCAAATCCAATAAGGGATTGATAATTTTTCTTGCTGTCGCTTGTTGTGATCCCCAAATACCGACTGGAATACCGATAATCAGCGCGAAGAATACAGAGGTGAGTACGAGCGCTAGCATTTGCAGCATCGGGTACCAATAGCCCAAGTAATCGATGAACAGCAAGCCGAACAATGTAAATATGGCAATGCGGCGAGTAGATACGAACCACGCAAGCAAGGCAAATAACACGGCAAGTAAAATAGATGGCACGATATCGAGCAATTCCACTGATCCTTCAACTATTCCTTTGAGAAAATCTGAAATTCCGTCAAACACTGTACCGAAAGTAAGTACGAGCCAATCGACTCCATTGTCAATCCACTCCGCAAATGGCAAACGAGGTAAATATTTATCCATTTATCTTCGCCTCCGTATCCGTTTGTTCATCGGAATCGAAAGTTCCGTTATTATTGATAAACTGATTATCACCTGATAATGCACCAATCAATGCACCACGAATAATAATTCCCTGAAGCTTGTTATTTTCATCAACGACAGCAACCGGAATAACCGCTGTCGATACGATATCGAACAGATCGATTAGTACGGTATCCAGAAGAATCATCGGAAGGTCGGTAATCATTATTTCTTCAAGTGTCTTCCCTGTTTCAATAGCCGAACTCGCATCTTGAGCCGTGACCGCACCTAAAAGACGCTTTGCTTTATCGACAACGTAAATTGAAGATATCCCAAGTTGTTTCATCATTCGAAGAGCTACTCTCGCTCCACGGTCGATTTGAACTGTCTCTGCTTTTTTCATAATATGTCCCGCTGTCAATACTTTAGATAGATCCACATCTTCAACAAAGCGTTCTACATATTCATTTGACGGACTCATCAATATCTCTTCGGGCGTACCCACTTGAACAATTTCCCCGTCTTTCATCAATGCAATGCGGTCGCCTATACGTAGTGCCTCATCTAAGTCATGCGTAATAAAAATAATTGTTTTCCCCATATCATTATGAAGTTGCAATAATTCGTCTTGCATATCTTTGCGGATTAACGGATCAAGCGCACTGAATGCTTCGTCCATCAGCAAAATATCTGGTCCATTAGCTAGCGCTCTCGCTAAACCAACACGCTGTTGCATGCCTCCGCTCAACTGGCTAGGGAATTGATCTTCATATCCTGCAAGTCCGACTAGTCCTAAGGATTCTTTCGCTTTGACTTGACGTTCTGCCTTCGCTACTCCTTGGATTTCTAAGCCATATTCCGCGTTTTCAAGAATCGTCTTGTGGGGAAAGAGTGCGAAGTTTTGAAATACCATTCCAATTTTCTTACGCCTTACATTACGGAGTTGTTCTTTATTCATCCCGACGATGTCCTCACCGTCTAGCAGGATATTGCCCATTGTTGGGTCAATCAGCCTATTCAGTAATCTAACAAGCGTTGATTTTCCGCTACCTGACAATCCCATAATGACGAATATTTCACCATCATACACATCGAATGATGCATTTTTAACCCCGACTGTTGCGCCGGTCGCTTTCAAAATCTCACCTTTTGTTTTTCCTTCTTTTAGAAGCTGGGAAGCCCGCTTCGCATTTTTACCGAAAATCTTTGTGGTGTTTATCACTTCGATTTTCTTACTGGCAATCTGATCACTCATACATACACTCCTTATATTTTAAAAACTGACGAATGTCTTCTAGTATAGCTGTCTTTTTTTTGCATTACAACCGTTTTCTCAATTTAAATGGTTTGTACAGAAAAAACTGTACGAACTTTTATTGCTACGAATTGCTTTTTAAGATAGGATATAATACGCTATAAGAAATGAGCTGGATCGGTTAATAAATGCCGGTTATAGTGGAGGGAAGACGTTGTATGAACGGTAATGAAAAACTTGAAAAAGCTCGTGAGCGGATTATTGAATCCATCGCACAAAATATACATCTTTATGGTCTTACACCTTCTGCTGGAAGACAGTATGGCACGATGTTTTTTCATAATGAGCCGTTAACATTGGATGACATGACAGAAGAACTCGGGATGAGCAAAACGAGCATGAGCACATCTGTCAGAGCACTATCCGATTTGAAGTTAGTGGAACGTGCTTGGAAAAGAGGGGTCCGAAAAGACCTTTATCAAGTGAAGGATGATTGGTATCAAAGCTTTATCGACCTATTTTCAATAAAGTGGAGAAGATCTGTTTCCTTTCATTCAGCTGCAATAAGAAGATCTTTGGCTGAACTGGAAGGACTTGTGAACGATCCCGCGATAGATGATGAATTGAGAGAAGAAGTAACTATAGATATTGAAAAATTACTATACCTACGAGATTATTACGATTGGCTTGATCGTCTTGTTGATGCTTTTGAAGATCATGATATTTTTAATCTCGTGCCAATTAAAAAGCCTGAACAGGATACGCCAAATAAGTGAACACAAGAAAAGCGGAAGGCGCCTTGGTAGACATGAAAAAGACGGCCAGTAAATAACTTGATCACACTATGGGCGCGCTACGTGTATGATTTACTTTAGATTGCTTTGAATTGAATGACTTCTATAAGATTACCGGGATATCTGAATACATTAGTACACGAAGTGCTAAAGCTTTTTGGGACAAAAGAATAGACGATTGTCTACCTGGATAAAAGCCGCCAAAGATGTAATTTTGGCGGCTGATAATTTCTATATGGTTTTTTCTTATTTATTTTAAAGAAGTGTCACTTTCTATAAGACATCACATGGATAGATGCATAATCTCTGCTAAAAGTAAGCTAGGAACAAATTGTACAGGGTACTAGAGTGCTCGAAATGTTCCAGTCAAAATGGATTTCCCAAGCCTTACTCAACAGTGTTTTATACAAATAAATGGTTAATCAACAGACGTGTCTTCTTAACTGTCTATCACATTTTTTTAATACGATTGTATCCTTTTTCCCCATATGGCTGTAACTCTTCTACCCACTTATCCAACTGCTTCTCAAGGATTTTACTTTTACTAATCCCCTGCCAATCCTTTTCATCTATCGTTTCAAGTATTTCAATTTCAAAATTGTCTTTTCCATGTTCATCCCAATCGGTTTGTAGTTCTTTATTTTTATGCCCACCGGTAGTTAACATGAATTTTAATCCGTTCAATGTTTTGAAATTCGGTGTCGAATTTACAAAAAGCTTCCCGTTCTTTACATTCTTGATTTGAAATATTCCATAACTCGGTTTATCTTCTTTCGCCTTCAATTTCATTTCTTTTTTAAAATCCATTTCATCGACATCTCCTTTTTCTAGACTTTGCACAAGGCGATATGCACTTCCTTCAGCATTACGCGTTAACACATCACGGTCGACCATCTCCCGCCGTAACAGCATATAATCTTCGAAGATCGTCACCAAAATTGCATTGACTTCACCTTCTGAATACACTTTATTCGGTTTGAAGAGCAACGCAATTTCTGCTAACAGGCGATTTTTTTCTTGCTCTTTCATACGTAGTGTTTTCAAACGCCCATCCTCCTCAGAGAAATAGCGCGCTAATTCTGTTGAAGGTTCAAATGATTTCTCATTCGGCTTATCTATATTCGGTTCATCTGTTACGATTTCTTGTTGCCGTTTCACTAAATTCATGAGAGCCAGCAGTGTTTTTGCTTGTTTTTCTTTTTTGCGTAATGAAAAACGATGATTACGAATCGTCGACATGCTTCCGATTTTCAGTTCCTGTTGAATTTCTTTATCTGAATTTCCTGCGTAAATCAAAGAAAGCAATTTCGACTGTTGGTCGGACAGCCCCGTCTGTTCCTTACCACCTGAGAGTAATCGTTCAAAAACACTGCCATGCGTCCTTTCAATATGGTGTTCCATATAACGCCAATCTGTGAAAAGTACATCTCCTACAGGATAAATGATCCCTTTTTCAACTTCTTCACCACATAATAAACAGCGATAATAACGATTCTCTTCGATGTATCCCTTTTCCATAACTTCTACCGGGTAATCTAGTGACATATCCATTTAAACATAAACACCTTTCTCTCCACACCGTTTTTATATAAACAAATATACACTTCATCTACGTTAAATACAATCTTATTTTTCTGTATAAAAAAAACCGCACTCCATAGAGCACGGTTTTTGAACATCTTAGCATTCTATTTTATTACAGTTGTATCTAACTCAATTTCTACATTTCCTTTGATAGCACGACTAATCATACAGGACGTTTCAGCTTTTTCCGCAAGCTTGTGTGCCAGTGCTTCATCCTTTTCAGTTGCGTCCTTTTTCAATACGATTTCTGGTTTATGAATAATCTTTTTATATGTAATGACACCGTTCGTTACATCGACAACACCAACTGACTCCATCGTCAAGGCGACTTTCTCCAATTTACTTCGCTCCATCATAGCCGCAAGTGTAATAATATAACATGTTGCCGCTGCACCTAGCAGCATTTCATCCGGATTTGTACCAATTCCCGGCCCGTCCATTTCGGGTGGAATTGAAATCTCCGTCTTTAAATTTCCCGCATCGATTGTTCCTATATCATTCCGTAAACCTGGCCAGTCAGCTTTTAAATGGAAGTGATGTTGTGCCATAAGAAAAGTCCCCCTTTGACTATTTTGTTTCTTTCATTATACAGGTTACTATCCGTCGATTCAGTAAATCAAATTGAAGTAGTGAATTGATTGGCGTTAACCAACAGTTTATTGGAAAGAGAAGATAACTCTGACCCCGTTTTTTCAACAGCTTGCATCGCTTCAAATTGTTCCTGAAATGCGCGCATCATTTGAGCTGCATTACTTTTATTTTTTTCGGAAACATTTTCTACTTGTTTCGTAGATGCCTCCAATAACGGTAGTCCGCTTTCCAACGAGTTCAAGTGATCTTTCATAACAAATAACCTTCGATCCAATACCTTGATTTGATCTGCAGCGGCCTTGAAATTCCCACTATTTTCTTGTGTAATACTTTCAAAATTTATTGCATCTACTTGCATCTCTTCTATATTCAAAGTAGTCCTATCAACGGATTGTTCCATTTGTAAAATAGTACCTTTAATTTCTCCTGTAGCGTTAGCCGATTGCTCCGCTAATCGTTGGACCTCATTTGCTACCACTAAGAATCCTGCTCCTGCTTTTCCAGCTCTAGTTGCTTCGATTTTCGCATTTAATGCAAGCATACGCGTTTGGTCAGTAATGCTATCAATGGTGCTAACTACACTAGAAACGGACATGAACTTTTCATGTAAGTCATCAATCGTTTGAATGACACTTTCCATACTTCGGAAGAAGATTCTCATCATTTTTGCTGCCTCGATTGTCGAAGTCTCTCCTGTTTTCACGACTTGTTTTGTAATCGTTGACTCATGAAAAACATCTTCCATTTCATTAAACAACGTAGCCATTTGAACTTTCATCTGCTGGAAGGCTTGCTGCTGTGTTGCTGATACAGAAACCGTCTCTGCAGCAATCGTCTCCAACTCTGAAACCTGAGCATTCAAATAATCATTTTTTGTCAGCAGCGCAGTTGAGCTGACGTTTAAATGACTTCCAGTCTGTGCTAGTTGTATACTAGTGTTTTTTATTTCCACGAGCATATAGGACATACTTTCAATCATCATCTTGAAGCTTTTAATGAGCGATTGGAATTCAGGTGTAGAAGATTGAATCGCCAAATCGACTCCTAAATCCCCTTCCCTGACCATGCGCATTTTTTGTTGCAATACAATTATCGGTTTCGTCATTCGGTGAATCGTCGGCGCAATCAGTAACAATGCGATGATTAACGCAATTAGGATCGATATCAAAATTTGGGTTCCCATTTCTTTCGTATCCGCCAAATAATCACTGTCCGGAACGACAATAACAAATTCCCCGCCTAACTCTTGAACACGATAATAGCTGATAGTATGCGGATTTCCTTGGATTGTTTCATGTAAAATACCTTTACTGTCTTGTTTGATTTTCTCCACAATTTGATTGGACAAACTCAGATTCGTATTTTTACTAACCGCAAAGGGAATCAGTTGATCATCTTTTGAGTAAAACATCGTTGCATTATAACCATCTTGAGTTAAGGATACATGCTGCCTCTTAACAACCTCTTCAAGAGCAGACATAAAATTTTCCTTATTCCCGATATGTATCAACATCAATGTTTTCGCTA
This sequence comes from Sporosarcina sp. FSL K6-1540, assembly GCF_038620285.1. NCBI lineage: Bacteria > Bacillati > Bacillota > Bacilli > Caryophanales > Caryophanaceae > Sporosarcina > Sporosarcina sp. FSL K6-1540. Next base: position 3,008,047 of record NZ_CP152018.1, on the reverse strand, counting down.
GATCATTGACAATTGTCACCTCTCGTTCCAAATGGGAAGAGACGAGTTCAATAGTGCTTTTCGTCATTTTTTCATATGCTGTGAATCCTATTGTAACCGTGGATATTAGCAGGATTGTTAGAATTGCGAAAAGTAATCGAGTTTTAAATGTGATGTTGGTAACTCTAGAAGATACATTCGTCCAGTTTACTTTTCCAAATCTTATCTTCTTAACGACTTCTTGTGCCAATCGACTCAATTTAATAACCACCTCACAGGAATTTATACTCAATTTTCTCATATACGTGTAAATTTCCTGTAAAGAGTGTGTAAATTTTCTGTATAGAATTTTGAATGTCTTTTTTATATGAACGAAAAAAAGCTATTCACGATGAATGCGAATAGCTTTTCGTACTGTTATGCTAACGCTTTTGCCAAGTCTTCAAGTAAATCTTCCACATCTTCAATTCCTACCGAAATGCGTACAAGACCATCTGTAATCCCCAGTTGCAATCTGCGTTCACGCGGAATTGACGCATGTGTCATGCGTGCAGGTATAGAAATCAAGCTTTCAACTGCTCCTAAACTTTCCGCAAGCGTAAAGTAACGCAATTTCGCAAGCAACTCATCGGCTTTCTTTTCGCTTCCAACATCGAACGAAATCATACCACCGAAGCCGGTCGCTTGCCTTGTCATCAATTCTCGGCCCGGATGTGATTTAAGTCCCGGATAATACACTTTCCCCACTGCCGCGTGTCCATCTAAAAACTCCGCGATTTTCTGCGCATTCACATTATGCTCTTCCATACGAAGTCCGAGCGTTTTTATACCGCGAATCAATAACCATGAATCCTGTGGCCCAAGAATAGCGCCCACCGAGTTTTGAATGAAATGTAAATCCTCTGCAAGTTTCTCTGTTGCTACCACGACAAGCCCTGCTACGACGTCACTATGACCTCCGATATATTTCGTCGCACTATGCAATACAATATCTGCGCCTTGAGCGATTGGTTGTTGAAAATATGGGGTCATAAACGTATTGTCGACAATTGCGAGCAATCCCTTTTCTTTTGCAAGCTTAGTAACAGCTTCAATATCCGTTATTTTTAACAGTGGATTCGTTGGGGATTCCAAGAAAATCGCCTTTGTATTTTCTTTAATTGCTTCATCCACTTTCGTGATATCACTAGAATCAACGAATGTTGCCGAGATGCCAAAGCGATTTAATACTTTCGTAATGACACGGTATGTTCCACCATATACATCGTCTGTTAGAACAATATGGTCACCTTTACTAAATAACATCATAACCGAACTAATCGCTGCCATTCCGGAGCCAAAAGCAAAGCCCGCTTTTCCGCCTTCTAAATCGCTAATTAATACTTCTAGCGCATGACGAGTTGGGTTACCTGTACGTGAATATTCATACCCGTTAAATTGACCAACTGACTGTTGCTTGTACGTACTTACTTGATATATTGGTGTGGAAACAGCACCTGTCGTTGCATCTCCAACAATACCGCCGTGGATTAATTTCGTTTTTGCACGCATGAATTATTCTCTCCCTTTAAATAGATCATAGATGTTCTGACTTAAATAACGCTCACTTGAATCAGGAAAAATGGTAACGATATGGCTTCCCGCTTTCGCAATTTCAGCTTCACGTAAAGAACCATAGAATGCAGCGCCAGAAGAACTTCCAACGAGCAACCCCTCATTTTTCGCCAATGAACGCAATTGCATGAACGCGTCCTCATCGCTAACTGTATGAATGGCATCAAAATACGTTGGGTCCATGTAGTCTGGTAAAAACTCCATTCCAATTCCTTCTGTTACATGAGATCCTGCTGCTCCACCGTTGAGTATAGAGCCTTCAGGTTCCACGACAACTGTTTTCACACCCGGGTTGCGTTCTTTCAAAAACTGCGAGGTCCCCATAAATGTACCACCAGACCCCGCTCCCGCAACAAAAACGTCGATTTCCCCATCTAAATCACGCCATAATTCGGGTCCAAGTGTTTTCATATACGTCGCCGGATTTGCGGGATTTGAAAACTGTGATGGTGTAAAAGCACCGGGTGTTTGTAAAACAAGCTCCCTCGCTTTCTCAATCGCACCTCTCATGCCTAGTTCGGTTGGTGTATTGATGATTCCAGCACCAAGTGCACGCATAAGTGTTTGTTTTTCTAAACTAAACTTTTCTGGAACGACAAATATCACATGATAGCCTTTCCCAATCGCTGCAAGAGCCAAGCCGATACCCGTATTTCCCGCCGTCGCTTCAATAATTGTTCCACCTGGCAACAAGCTTCCCGATTGCTCTGCATCCTCAATGAGTGTTAATCCGAGTCGATCCTTTACGCTTCCCCCTGGATTTAGATACTCTAGCTTCGCGAATATCCGACAATTATTTGGAATATGAATACGACTAATCTCAACAACCGGCGTGTTTCCAACTAATTCTTGTACACTGCCGTAAACTTTCATTACACTTCCTCTTCGTACACGTGGCGCCATTCATCTTTTTTCGCAAGCATACTTCTCGCTAACTCTTTGGCACCTTCCAAACTATGGTTTGCGGCCCACCCACATTGCACTTCGTTACACGCTGGCACTTCCGTCGCTACGAGTACATCTCGCAGAGTATTTTCTAAAATGACTAGAATATCTTCGTAATCATCATGATTAATAACAGATAGATAAAAGCCGGTTTGGCAACCCATCGGACTAAGATCCACAACTTTATCAGAATGATTACGAATGTTCTCCGCCATTAAATGCTCGATGGAATGTAGTGCGTCCATTTTCATAAACTGTTTGTTAGGTTGTGTGAAACGTAAATCGTACTTATACACTTCATCACCATGACTTCCCTGTTTCGTCCCTGCTAAACGCACGTACGGTGCCGCAACTTTCGTATGATCTAAGTTAAAACTTTCAACATTCAACTTTTTCATCGTAGTCTCCCCTTATTTTTTAGTCGCGTCCATTAGCCAGACAAAATCGTTCAATTGTTTAAACGTCACTTCGAATCCGGCTTCTAGAAATAGTTTCAACAATACGGGCAGTACTGTGTAATACTCACGTTCTAAATCGTCTGCAACATTATGAAAATTTCTTGCCCGCTCCTTATCTATCTGAGCCTGCTTTGCATCTTCCGTTATAAAAATGGTATCGGCAAAGACGACTTTTCCATTTATCGGTAACAACTGTGCATACTTCTTCAGCGCAATTCCTTTTTCTTCATCTGTTAAATGATGAAATACATATGAACTTGCGATTGAATCAATTGTTATACCATCAGTTTCAAAATCAATTAAATCCCCGTCTTTGACCTCAATTGAAGGAAATCGCTCCGCCGTTAATCGCCGCATCGCAGTGTTCGGTTCAATGCCAATCACTTGATGACCGGCATCTATTAATTTTGCTGTCAGATTTCCCGTCCCTGTACCGAATTCAAGAATAGTTCCAATAACTTTGCTTGCGACAGCATTTAGAATCTCGTCATAGCCTTCAAATACATCACGGTATTCAGGATCCTCCCCAGCAACTGATGCGTCATACAAGTGAATCCACTCATCAAAAATATCGATGAATTCGCGTCCCATAATAAAACTCCTTTTTTCAAGTATATTATTCCGAGTAGTTTACTACGGTATAGGCGTAATATCAATATTTATACCACACCCCATCTAGAAATGCCAATAAAAAAACAAAACGAAGTCTTATTCGCCCGCATCAATTGCTCCCTCATCATTTCGTAAACCGGGCCCGCACGCTACTTCCCATTTGCTCATATAGATAGATGATAAACAAACAGTTGCAGGGGGAAATAAGTATGCAATGGATATCTATATTATTAATCGGTATTGCTGCAAACATTGATAATTTAGCAATAAGTGTTTCATACGGCTTAAAATTAAAAAGAATTCCTTTACTATACAATTTCATTATTTCTCTTATTTCTATTGTATTTGCATTCTTCTCCATATCAGCGGGGAGTTTTTTATCCAATTACTTTTCACAATCAATAGCTAACTTCACTGGCGGCTTCTTAATTACCATCCTTGGTATATGGTTTATAGCGCCATTGCCATTTTTCATTAAAAATAAATCCATTCAAACAGAAGACAATAGCCCCGTATTTATAGGTTTAGAACAACCAATGAAAATCACTTTAAAAGAATCAACTTTTTTGGGATTTCTACTTTCCTTAAACTGCTTAACAATTGGTTTTGGGGCAGGTATTACAGGCTTCCCTCCGCTTTTCACTTCAATCTCAATTGGACTATTTTCACTGATTTCAATTTCTCTAGGTATTAAAATCGGTAATACAATTGGCAATACACTATTCGGCAAGTACTCCTCTAAAATCGCCGGACTTTTGCTCATCATAATCGGCATTTATGAAATGTTTTTCTAATAGTACTTACTCAATTTCGCATAAATAAATGTAAAAATCATAACGACATCCCTATTCGCAAATGAGATAGTCAAATCAGTATCCATCACTATAATGGCACCAGTTTTACCTACCTTCTCATTCAACATTACCTTCTTTTCTTATCGAAGTTTTCAGAAACATATGGTACACTTAAGACCACTACTTGAAAACGCTTACATTACTTATCAGCTTCAAAAGGAGGGGTTTTATGGTGCTCGTACTCCAACAACGACAGGAACAGAATCTGTTAATGACATTCGAGTTAAGACAAGCAATTGAAATACTTCAATACTCGACGTATGAACTTGAACAATTTATAAGGCAACAAGAGCTTGAAAATCCGATTATCGAACTGAAAGAAAAAAATACATATGAAGAGAGAGTGAATCAGCGGACATCTACTTTTGGTTCTTCCGAGATGCCGGAGGATCTATTCCAGTGTACTGAAAGAAACATGCGGGACACACTATTCGATGACGCAAAATTCATTTATTCAGACGAACACATCCAAAATTTGTTAAAGTATCTCATTTATAATCTGGATGACAATGGCTATTTACGTGTTCTTGGTAAGGATCCAGATTTCTATCTAGAATTTGATGAATTTGATATTGATAAAGGAATTCTTTTACTTCAAGAAGTGGGTCCAGTAGGAATTGGGGCTAGAGACTTAAAGGAATGCCTGCTCTTGCAAATTACATACACCTATCCTGAACAAATGTCAGCTGCCTTTTTAGTAGAACATCATTTAAACTTGCTTGCTGACCATAAATGGAATGAAATCGCCTTACAAATGAACATCGAAATGAGGGAAGTAAAAGAGCTTTACGATTTCATACAAACGCTTAACCCGAGGCCAGGCACATTTATTTCCAATTTCCCAACTGAGTATTTAACTCCTGACATTATTGTCGAATCAAAAGATGATAAATTAGTTTTCCATCTGAATGACGGCTATTTACCAGCTATTCATGTCAATAAAGAGTACACGCAACATCTTCAAACGAAAAATGATGTATCAAAATATATCCATACTCAATATAAAAATGTAGAATGGCTTCTTAGCAGTATTGAACAGCGCCGAAATACGATTATTAAAATTGTGCAAGTCCTGTTAGATAGACAGGAAAGTTTTTTTATAAATGGACTCTCTTCATTGAGACCATTAACGCTAAAAGAAGTAGCTGATGAAATTGAAATGCACGAATCAACTGTCAGCAGAGCGACTACCAACAAAGTCATTCAGACCGCGTTCGGTTCTTTCGACCTTCGAATTCTGTTCATTTCGAAGTTAGAAACTGCGGACGGCACTAGCATTTCTCAAACGAAAGTGAAAACACTTTTGGAGAATTTTATAGCTCAGGAAAATAAATTCAAACCCTATTCTGACCAAAAAATAGCAGAATACTTTAATCGCGAAAAGGGCATCACAATCTCTAGGCGAACAATTAGTAAGTATAGAGAGGAGTTAAATATACCTTCCTCCAGCAAACGTAAAGATATTCAAGTATAATTCACAAAAAAAGCACGGAGAGTACTTGACTTATTTGTCAGGTACTCTCCGTGCTCATTTTAGTTAACTTCTATCGCATGTTCTTCATGTTCATGTAATTCTTTATCATCTTTTACGTGGATTTGAATTTTGTGCGGACCTACTTGTGCAAATGTGTATGAAGCTGTATATTCACCGGCAACTAATTCTTCAACGTCGACCCAGTCGTGTTTGTCCGGATTTTCTTCATTCCAAATTTCATAGCGTACTTGTGCTTTTTCAAATGGTTTTCCATCTAATTGCAAGTGAACGACAAATTCAGTAGATTCGCCGGACTTCATATTTTCAGGTTTCATGAAGTGCATCGAAAATCCTTCTGCATGCCCATGTTCGTGTTCAGCTTCTCCTTCAATGGCTTCTTCATAATTTCCACCATTACCTACTGTCACTTCTTTTTTTGGCATTGTATGCAAGCCTCTCGCTGTTACATGCACTTGAACGTGGAAAAGACCGTCATGATCAAAAGAAGTTTCTGCTGTATACAAACCGTCTTTGTCATTCGTCGATTCAACCTTGAAACTTTCGTGTTTTTTTCCTTCTTCCCATACTTCAAATTCAACTTCATCAGCGTCATCTACTTTGTCATCGCCCTGTGTAACAACTGCTTCCATCTTTATAATACCATTCACATCAACTTGTTCTGTCACTGTTAGCTTCACATCCAGCGGTAGAGGTACTCCTGTTTCGTCCACTTTTACCGCTTCTTCTTTACCGCATGCTGCCATAGCGGCCAGCATGAATAGCCCCACTAACAAACCAAATTTCCTTTTCATCAAGATTCCCCCATAGTCGTTTTACTTAACGTAGTTCCTTATGTTCGTTATGATTATAATAGATAAGTTAGAACTAAGTGTGAACTACCGCGCTTCACATGATTTTCACATTTATTAGAGAAAATGAGTACAATGAGCAACCTATAATTGAAATGAGGTTTTATCTTGAATTCATCCACCATTATGATTATAGACGATGAACCACAAATGAGGAAACTGATTCGAATGTTCCTCGAAAAAGAAGGTTACACTGTCGTCGAGGCTACAGATGGGATCCATGCACTGTCTTTGATAGACCAAACAAATCCACAGTTGCTACTAGTAGATGTAATGATGCCCTTCATGGATGGCTTTACATTCGCCAAAGAAATAAAGCGGACATCGACAATCCCACTCATCTTTCTATCAGCAAAAGGAGATGAATGGGATAAAATACAAGGTTTAAAGCTTGGCGGCGACGATTATATTGTCAAACCATTTTTACCGGGAGAGCTTCTTGCAAGGATTGAATCCGTTCTGAGACGATCTTATCAAAATATACCAGTTGCCGATACATTAACTGTCGGGCCACTCGTAATCGATAATGGAGCACATACTGTGTCATTGAATGGAAAACCCTTATTATTAACATTAAAGGAGTTTGGTATGCTTCATGTGCTTGCTAAAAATAAAGGTCGCGTCTATTCAAGGGAACAACTGCTGCACATCGTCTGGGGTGAAGAACATCAAAGTAGCGAGCGTACAGTCGATACACATATCAAAACGTTAAGACTTAAAATGGGTAATAACGGTGATCTAATTGAAACAGTTTGGGGTATCGGCTACAAATTCGAGGTGTGAAGATTGAAGACACTTACATTAAGCAAAAAAATAGGTATAGTCCTGATTTCCAGTATCGGGTTTACAATTCTTTTTTCCTTTTTCTTCATCCATTATCTCTATTCTGAATTGTATTTGACAAGTATTGAAGAATCCATTGTCTATCAAGGGAAAAGGACGGCTTCTCATTACCATTACGGGGAATTAAGTGATGAAATCATCGATAAAATCCAATGGTATAACATCGTGTCAGAATATGAAATTATCGTAGTTGATAACTTAAAGGATCTCACTTCCTATTTCCCTTACGAGGTCAATTATGAAACACTTGTCGATGCAAATGACATGGCTGAGTTGGAAAAAGGAGCCTATGTATTAAAAGAGGGATTCGTAAAAGAACTTAACCATGAAATTCTAGGCGCCATTTTTCCAATCAAAGGTGAGAACGGACTTATCGGTTTCATCTATATTTATGTTCCACTTGCGGCAGTTCAAGATGTATTTCGGGGAAGCATTCCAATACTTTTGATCGTTGGTTGCTTATTTTTCTTCATACTCTTTTTAGTTGTCAATCGGACTTGGCATTCTTTATTCAAACCGTTGCAAGATCTTCAGCGACTTTCTTTTGAAGTATCTAAAGGGAACTATTCAAACCGGATTCAAAGCGAAAGGGACGATGAGGTCGGCCAATTGACGAAGGCGTTCAATTTGATGAGCCTTTCACTTGAACAACAGGAAGAACGAAAAAAGGAATTCACGTCAAACATCGTGCATGAACTCCGTACACCGCTCACCTATATTAGCGGTTACACGCATGTTCTTAAAGACAAAATATATTCATCGCCCGAAGAAGCACAAAGCTATTTGACAACGATTGAAAAAGAAACAGATCGACTGACCAAATTGATCACTGATCTTGTGGAATTAAATCATCTTCAAGAAGATTTGTATACAATTGACATTCAGCCTATTGCCATCGCGCAATTATTAGTAGATACAGTTGGTTTGTTCACGATTCATATTGCAGAAAAAGAATTATCTCTCGAATTGACTATAGAAGAAGAACTTATTCTAACAGCTGATCCAAAAAGAATTCAACAAATTTTTTACAATACCATAGACAATGCCGTGAAGTATTCCGCCACAAACGGAACCTTGGCAATTGAATTAACGAAAAAAGATGCTTTCCTTCAATTCCGAGTGACAAATGATGGAATTCTTATTGACGATGAAGATCTAGAGCGAATTGGCGATCGTTTTTTCAGGACAGATAAAGCCCGGAATCGGACAACCGGTGGAACAGGCTTAGGGCTCCCTATTGTCAAAGAAATCATCCGACTGCACAACGGAACTTTCGAGATGACTAGCGACACCATGACAGGAACAACCGTAACGATTCGATTGCCCGGCTTATCTATTGATGAACAAGAAGAGGTGTAATTTGAAAAACATATGCTATCTGTTTATTCCCCTTGTCATTGCAGTCTTGCTTTCCGCTTGCAGTTCTGTACCTCATAGTGGAAAGGAAATAGTCCCATTTTCTTATACAGACCAAAATGGACAGCCTTTCGGTACAGATGAACTAACGGGGAAAGTCTGGATTGCTGATTTCGTCTTCACAAAATGTAAGACCGTCTGTCCCCCGATGACACTAGAGATGGCGGATTTGCAAAAAAAGTTCGAGGATGAAGGCGTTCAAGTCGAATTCGTATCATTCACTGTCGATCCAACAATTGATTCACCAGATGTGTTAAAAGAGTACATCCACCAATTTACGGACGATGAAAAGAATTGGCATATATTAACGGGATATACACAGGAAGAAATTGAAGCTTTCGCAAGGGATCAATTTCAAACAATTGTCCAAAAACCTTCCTCATCCAATCAAGTCATTCACGGAACTAACTTTTATTTGATTGATCAGCAAGGCAGTATTGTGAATGAATATAATTATGTAGATGCATCCTATGTCAAGGAAATGATGAAGGATATCAAAAAGATTCAAAGATAATCACATGTGTTGATTAACCAAAAACAACCCGTAAATAACTTAATTAAATAGCAGGAGCTTCGTGTACATTAAATTTGGATCGCTTTGGATTGAAAGGCCTCTATACGATTATCGAGATTTCTTGATGTGTAGGGATGTGGCCTCGTCGCATCCCTACACATCGTTTTTCGATAATCGTATGGTGCTTATTCATCCGTCACACTTGCGCCTCGGTAAAGATGTCATGACTATTCGCCAAAAGCGGACCGAAAATGATTCAGTGAAAATGGGTTTTTTCAAGCCTTTCTTACCTGCTCTTTATGCAAGAAAATGGTTAATCAACAGACGTGAAAGATAATAGACAAAAACACCTCCTAGGCTTATCCGCTTAGGAGGTGTTTCCTTGTTAGCAATACATTCATTATTTCTTCAAACGACTCTTCATAAAACTGATAACAACTGGCAGAACAGACACAAAGATAATTAATAAAATAACAGTGGAGAAGTTATCTTTAATGATAGGAATATTCCCGAAGAAATAACCTGCAATCGTACAAATTCCTACCCATAGAATTGCGCCTACTACATTATAAATGAAAAAGTAGCGATAATTCATACGACTAGCCCCTGCAACAAAAGGTATAAATGTACGAATGAACGGCATAAAGCGGGCAATCACTATCGTTTTACCACCGTGTTTATTAAAGAATTTCTCTGCTTTATCCATTTTTTCTTGATCAATGACTCTACCAATTAAGCTATTAGGCTTGATCGCTGTCCCGACCTTTTTGCCGATTTGATAATTTACAGTATCCCCAATGACAGCTGCAGTAAAGAACACAATAAGGAGAAATACAATGTTAAATGCCCCCATTGCAGCAAGAGCCCCACTTGCAAATAACAAAGAATCACCTGGTAAGAATGGGAAAATAACTAATCCTGTTTCAACAAACACGATTAAGAATAATAGTACATATGACAGCGAGCCGAAATTTTGAATAATTTCAACCAAATGCTCATCAATATGTAATATGAAGCTGATTATGTTTTGAATTATAGTCATACATAGACTCACTTTCAATAATATTTGTCAGATTCATTGACAGAAACAACCTTATTCATCATACTTGTTTCTTTGATAGTTGTCACGTAACAGAATAAAATAGCGATACACTTACATAAAAGCGCAAGGCGCCAAAAAGAATAGCAGGCATAAGTCGATTAAGGGGAAGGCATTCTAAGATCGCGACGACTGCATTCTTGCAGGTACGACGTGGCGCTCTTTGCCCGGGAAGGATGCAGTTCAATCCTTCCCCGCTACATGCCCCACATCTTTTGGGCCTCCGTGCGGCTGGTGCCTAGATTCTAGACACCATTCTATGTCAAACAAACTTATACTTTCCTATATTTGAAGAATGCCCCCCCAATGATTTCAGGGAGGCATTACTCATACTATTATTTACGTCTCCAAAGCATCAACATCATCGCCGTAATAAAAGTGAAAGCAATGAGTGCCAAAAAAGGAATCGTTACAAAACCAAACCAATTAATATATTGTCCCGAGCATGGAACCCCGCTCGTACACGTACTGAATTCTTGCAATGAAGGCAGTTTCTGCAACGCATAATGATAACCAGATAGAAGCATGCCTATGACTGACATCGGAAGAACGTACTTATATATATCGCGGTCATTTCGATAAAATGCCATGCCAAGGAACAGAACTAGTGGGTACATAACTATTCGCTGATACCAGCAGAAAGTGCATGGTACAAAGCCCATACGCTCGCTAAAAAACAAACTTCCTATCATCGCTGTAATCGATGCTAACCAGGCAAGGAGGAGCGGTTTACTTACCACTAGCAGCCGCCTCTTCCACCATTTTTGTGAAATCATCTAACGTACTACCCGTAAATTGTTTTCCACTTATAAAGATTGTTGGTGTGGAGGATACACCTAGGTTATTGGCCGTTTTCATATCTTTTTCCCAAGCTTCTTTCCCCTTGCTTTCACCAAATGACTGCATTACTTTATTCGTTTCTTCTTCAGTTGCCACTTCCGCTAAAACCTCTTCCAAAAATGACTCCGTATATAAGTCCTTTTTTTCGTAGGTTAAATCTTCTGGTTGCTTACTAAATAATAATTCATGGAAAGTCCAAAACTTATCATTCCCTAATTCTTGATAAACCGTTTCTGCAAATTGAGCGGATCGATTTGAATCGATGTTTATAAAGGAATAATTCATAAAGTAAAACTTGGCTTTCCCCGTTTCAACTAACTCCTTGTAAATAACCGGAAAAAGTCTATCATTGAAATCTTTACAACTTGGACATTTATAATCACCAAACTCAATAATGTCAACTGGTGCTGACTCTTCACCCAAGAACGGCTGCCCTTCTACATCTATAACGGTTGACTTTTGATTGGCGTCCGTTAAAACAATAACGCCTACGATACAAATAACTACTAAACCAACAATCCAAAAAATCTTCTTAGACAAGGTAAACACTCCTAATTTGAACTACATGACGTAGTGTAATGAAATAAAAATTTACGCAAGAGCGTAAATAAATAGTGCACAAATGAAGCAAAAAATCGTTACTGACAGAAGCATAACCTTCACAGGTAGCTTTATTTGGATTCCTTTTAACGGATTCAGGATATAGTCAATCCGATAATTGACAGATGTATCAGCAAATGATGCATAGACAAAAGGCATTTTTTCATTTTTGCACACTTTAAGCATCTTTAAAAGCGCACTCCCTAAGTTAACAGACGTCTGTTGTTTTTCAATTGCATATTCATCCGCTGACAATTCCTTAATGATGCTATATTTCTGATTAAACCATTTTAGAATCGGAATATAGCCCATCGTGGACGAACAAAGTGACATCAAAAAGATGGTAAGGGGGTCACGATTTTTTTGATGATACATCTCATGAGAAATTACTGCATTTAATTCATCGTCATTTAATAGGCTTATCAATCCCGTCGATAATACGATTTTAGGACGAACAAATCCCATTGTGATTGCAATCGGTGAAGGATGCGAGATCACAATAAATCCATCTTTTCCATCGCTATAAGTTTGATTCATTTCGGTTGTGAGCGTATTTTCTTCATACTGCTTAAATCGTTTTTTCATTCGTGAAGCATGATAAAATTGTGATCCTATTTTCCATATCGAAAATAACAACGTATAAATGACAAATGCATCGAGGACATACTCAAGAGAAGACAAGCCAATATTTTTCATCCAACTGTGACAGACGACAACAAGGTTATGACCAATATCCCAGCCTGCTATGATCGACATCAGATACAAACCCATTTGAAGATAAATCGTCCCTGAAATTATGAGTGACACAATAAGCATACTTAATGATTGACGTTTGTACATACGTTACATGCCCTTTTTCAGTTCTTTTATTTTCTGTTCGAGCTTGGCCACGAGAGCATCATCTACATCTTCAAGTGCATCTAGCATGTGACTTACAACGACACTTCCAAATTCATCCATCAGCTCATTTGTCATTTCTTTCGACTGTGTAGTCAAAAATTCTTCCCTTGATAGAAGCGGTTTATACAAAAACGACCGTCCTTCCAGTCTCTTGCAAAGAATCTCCTTGTCTACTAATCGATTCATAACAGTCATTACTGTATTGAAATTCGTTGATTTTTCACGTTCAAGTACTTGCTGAACATCTTTAATAGTCATTTCGACATCATTCCATAAAACGTCCATAATCTTTGCCTCAAGAGGGCCAAAAAAGCGGTTTAGCCCACTTTCATTCAACTTAAATTTCCTGATTTTCATGACTACTCATCTCCACATTACTCATTGTAGTGCTAGTCTTTTATCCAGTCAAGAATTCTCTTTTGAAAAACAGACAATTAACAAATCTGTAACATTTATTGCCCTATATTCTCCTTATTTAGGTCAGGTTGTCTTTAACAATTCAGACAAAAATCTCCCCGGCATTTAAACCGAGGAGATTTTCACAACCTATTATTGAAGCTATTTATTGTTTATTTATCATCTTCAAATTCAATTTTTGTACCGTCTTTAAATCGAATTTCTAGCTCAAATTCCGTATAATCTGTCGGTAAATCGAATACCTTCATTACTTCTTGAATGGCAGCTTCCTTCCCTGTCTGTTGAGTAATTGTTAACTGTTTCACCAATGGATACAGTTCATTGAATGCCTCTGTCCCCTTTTTCTTGATATTATTAAGTGAATCCTCAATTTCTGCATCGATTGAATTGTCACTATTTTTTTCAAGCTCTGCCTCATATTCCTGATGATTCGCATAGTCAAGCTTTAGTTCGAAATCAGCATAGCCAAGTTCATCCATCTTTTTTTGCATATCATCTTGATTGACGGTATCTGTATTTTGTTCAGTTTCAGGGCTACTAGTTCCCTCCGTCGAAGTCGCACCATTTGTGTCCCCATTACTATTCTCTCCCGTAATAGGTTCGTCCACTACCTTATCATTATTTTTTTCAGCGTTCCCGCAAGCAACAAGCACAAAGGATAATGCCATGGTCAAGATGAAAATAGAAATTTTCTTCATCGTATCTACCTCCTTATACAGTCCATTCCCCATCGAGGGACTTTTACACATGAAAAAACTACCTATTTGGGATATCGATAAATACCTGTTAGGATGGGGATAATGATGAATATAAATTGTGATAACGGAGGAATTTCAATGAATGAATCGATTAAGCAAACTGTTGCTACACTTACGTATATTTCAGTCGAACGAGTTATGGGTTGGTATGACCAAAAAACAAAGCGTACCGTGCATAGTATCCATTTATATACTGACTCGATTTCAACTTCACGAAATACATTCAGATTAGAACACGTGCATGATATGTCCTATAAGCCGTTTTCCAGCGGAGCAGGATTTTTCTATTTACATACAACCCAAGGCGTCTTCACTTATGAAGTCGATACAGACCCAACTTATTTCATCCGGACCTATCAAAGTTTACCCAGATGATCCGCACTTTCATTTTTTTGTTTAGTCCTTACCTTTTTGGGGAATATAAAAAAGGAGAACAAAAAATGGAGGTAATTTAAATGACTATTAAAAAAACTGTTGAAAACGCCGTTCAGGCAAAGGAAGAAATCGAGAAATTGGTAACACAAGGATATACACATGATGAGATTTATATTTTTGCACATGACAAAAAGAGAGCCAGTCACATAACGGATGCGCTAGATACAGAAAGCGTAGGTATGAAAGAACAAGGTTTCTTGGATAGTATGAAAAACATGTTCTCTTCTCGCGGAGATGAACTCCGTAGCAAGATGGAAGCTGCAGGACTATCCACGGCAGAAGCTGCCGATGCAGAGGCAGAACTTGACCAAGGGAAACTTATCCTAATTGCGAAGAAATAACTTATAAGTTTATGAATCCCATTCCTCTGATATGAGGAATGGGATTTTTTTGATTGCTTGGGGGATTATTTAGTTCGTTGCATATATGGTCGGTTGAATGTCGGTTATGATTGGTTCGTCGGAGATATGATCGCTTCCGCATCCGTTTTGATCGGTTCGTCGGGGTTATGATTGCTTCCGCGTCCGTTATGATCGGTTCGCCGGGGAAATGATCGCTTCCACGTCGGTTATGATTGGTTCGTCGGAGATATGATTGCTTCCGCGTCAGTTATGATCGGTTAGCCGGGGATAGGATTGCTTCCGCGAAGGTTATGATCGGTTGGACGGGGATAGGATTGCTTCCGCATCGGTTATGATCGGTTAGCCGGGGTTATGATCGGTTAGCCGGGGTTATGATTGCTTCCGCGTCAGTTATGATCGGTTCGTCGGGGATATGATTGCTTCCGCGTCCGTTATGATCGGTTGGACGGGGATATGATCGCTTCCGCATCCGTTTTGATCGGTTCGTCGGGGTTATGATTGCTTCCGCGTCCGTTATGATCGGTTGGATGGAGATATGATCGCTTCCGCGGCGGTTATGATTGGTTGGACGGGGATAGGATCGCTTCCGCGTCGGTTATGATCGGTTCGTCGGAGATATGATTGCTTCCGCGTCGGTTATGATCGGTTCGTCGGGGTTATGATTGCTTCCACGTCGGTATGATCGGTTGGACGGGATCATAATTGCTTCCGCGCCGGTTATGATCGGTTGGACGGGGATAGGATTGCTTCCGCGATGGTTATGATTGATTGGTCGGAGATAGGATTGCTTCCGCGTCGGGTATGATCGGTTGGACGGAGATATGATTGCTTCCACGTCAGTTATGATCGGTTAGCCGGGGATATGATCGCTTCCACGTCGGGTATGATCGGTTCGTCGGAGATAGGATCGCTTCCGCGTCAGTTATGATCGGTTAGCCGGGGATATGATTGCTTCCGCGAAGGTTTTGATCGGTTGGCGAGCAAACCGCTTACGTTTTCACTTTTTTAATGCTTTCATTGGCATAATCACACCATTATTCGATATGATGAACAATGGAAGTGGGTGCGTTTTATGATTAACAAGTTCTGGAAGATCGGTTTTTTCACTGGACTTACAAGTTTCGTTCTTCTCATAGTAGGTGTTCGAACTGTTTTGGGTCAAACGCTTGTCTTTACAAACTACTTAACATTTGGTCTTTTCGGGCTAATCATCGGTGTTTTTTCATTTTTACTGCTGTTTTACAATTTGAAAATTGCTTTCAGGATTTTCTTGATTGGTGTGGCTCTCGGTTTTGCAGAGTTTTTCCGCAGCTTGTTAATGAATCCGAATGGGATAGGTGATGTACTCGGAATCTTGTCCTTGTTCATCATTTCTTCCTTTGGATTGGGACTGGCATTTATTGTCCAGTTCATCGTGATTTTAATGAAGAAAAAGAGCTAAGAACAAGAGCACCGAAGTCTAGATGATAAAAAGAGTGTGCAACTCCTAGTTCCCCTAGGAATTGCACACTCTTTTTAAATGGATTAGACGGCTTTATCTTTCTTAATCTGCTTACTTCGTAACTGACCGCATGCTGCGTCAATGTCTGTACCATGTTCAAGACGGACGCCGCAATTGATGCCTTTTCTTTTGAGTGTTTCATAAAATGCTTTAATGTCTTCTGGTGTACTACGGCGATACTGGTCATGTTCGTCAACCGGATTGTAGGGAATCAAGTTAACATATGATAGGTGACGTTTGTTTTCAAGTAGTTTTGCAAGCTGCTGTGCTTCCAGAACATGATCATTTACATCATGCAACATAATATATTCAAACGTGATTCTGCGGTTTGTCGTTTCCAAATAATAATCGATTGAATCCATCAATTTCTCAATCGGGAACGCTTTGTTAATTTTCATAACGCGTGTACGCAACTCATTATTAGGTGCATGCAGAGATACTGCTAGGTTGATTTGGATATTTTCTTCTGCAAAATCCTTAATTCGTTGCGGATTACCACTTGTTGAAACGGTAATGTGACGAGCACCGATGGAAAGTCCTTTTTGATCATTGACGACACGAAGGAAATTCATCAAATGCGAATAGTTGTCAAATGGTTCGCCAATTCCCATAACAACAATATGACTTACGCGCTCATCTTCAGCTTTCGCGTCAAGGTGATGCTGTACTTCCATGATTTGTTCCACAATTTCTCCTGCTGTTAAATCACGGCTTTTTTTCAATAATCCACTCGCACAAAAACTGCAACCGATATTACAGCCGACTTGTGTCGTTACACAAACCGATTGGCCGTAAGGAAATTTCATTAAAACAGTTTCAATCAAGTTACCATCTTGCATTTTAAATAGGAATTTGATTGTGCCATCTTCTGATTCCTGTTTCACAGTCTGTTCTAGCGTTCGGAGGACATAGTTCGCATCCAGCAAGTCGATACATTCTTGATTAATATTTTTCATGTCTTCAAAGTTTGTTACACGCTTTTTATATAACCAGTCCCAAATTTGTGCAGCACGGAATTTTTTCTGCCCTTGATCCACTAACCATTCTGTAAGTTGTTCAATTGTGAGTCCATATATCGAATTCTTCATTAGTTATCCTCATTTCAAAAAATGCAATTCACATATTATACTACATGAAATTAGAAATGGGAACAACTATTTTAGTTAATAAATGTGAATTTCCAGCCCATAATCGCAAAAGACCCTCTATTATTATCTCCTCCGCAAATAAAGACTGTCCTTAATCTTTTTGGATTTTTAAATTTTAAATTTCTTTACATGATCTTTTAAGTTTATTGCCATTTCATTAAGGGTCGTTGTCGTTCCAACCATTTCTTCCATAGAAGCCAATTGCTCTTCCATAGATGCAGCAATGTTTTGCGTATGGGAAGATGTCTCTTCTAATGATTGAACTGTTTCGATTGTAGATGCTAGTATTTCCTCAGAACCCGCAGAGATTTCTTGTATTGTTGCAGATACTGATTGATTTTTTTCTGTAATTTGAGTAATACGATTCAAAATGCTAGTAAACGATTTACCTGTTTCTCGTACGATTCCAGTTTCACGTTCCACATCTTCGTAAACCTTCGTCATGGCCTTCACAGAATTTTGAGAGTCATTTTGAATTTCTTTCACGAGCGTACTAATTTGGTTTGCTGAAGATGCGGATTGCTCAGCAAGTTTCCTCACTTCATCTGCGACTACACTGAATCCTTTTCCAGCATCGCCTGCACGTGCTGCTTCTATAGCGGCATTCAGTGCAAGTAAGTTTATTTGATCAGAAATAGCCGTAATAATTTCTATAATTTGACCAACTTCATTGGATCTCGTATTCATCAACTGTGTGATATCCATAGAAACTTTAACTGAGCTCGTTATCGTATCAATCCCTTGAATCGAGTCTAAAATAAGATGATTACCTTGCTTAGCTTCTTGGGATGCATCCATCGATTCTTCCGTTACTTTCATAGAAGAATCTGCTATTTCTTGCAGACCAATTGTGATTTGTTCAAGCGCCACCAAGTTTTGTGATGCACTACTTGCTAACGTATCGCTCGTCGAAGATACTTCTTGGGTCGTAACAGTCGTATGATTGACTACTTCTGTCATTTGCTCTGCGCTATAGGTCAAGTCATCCGAGGAAGTGATAACGTTGTCCGTCGCTACATTGACATGTTCAATCGTATTTCTCAATTCTTGCTGCATGTTTCGGAAACTGTGGGCAAGATGACCAATTTCATCTTGACTATTCACACTAACTTCTTTTGTCAAATCACCTTGGGCTACAACTTCTGTATACTTCACTAATTGTTGAAGTGGTTTCGTAATTCTTGTTGATAAAATATAAGATATTCCAGCCCCTACCACCAATGCCCCTAGCGTAAGTGCAATACTGATGACAAGTATTTTCCGGGTTAAATCAGGGATAAATTTCGCTTCCTGATCGATTCCTATAATAGAATCTGTCCCTTCAATATGTAAATAGATTGATTTATGTACACCGTACTCATCCTCATAAATCTCACTGAACAATGGCTGTTCCATGTTTAGCGCATCGTTTTGTTCGGATTTAAACGGATAAGGCGTAAGATAATCTGCCGTATCGGACAACGCAAGGATCATATCCTCACCATCAACTTTACTCATGATATAAACACTTTCTAAATCGCCTATCTCACGCGATTCATTGATTATAGCGAGTAATCTTTCATAGTCCTGTTTATTTGTCTTTGCTTTATTAAGCATCTCGGCATCGATATCTTTTTTCAAGTCTAGTAAATTCGTGTTGAGTACTCTCTCAAACTGGGGAATGACATTCTGATTGACAATTGACATAGATTGAAAATAAAAACCTAAACTAAATAATAAAGATAATACTGCAATTGGAATAATCGTTCCAAGCATTATTTTAGTTCTAATAGATCCTTTTTGTTTAAACAAACTAATTCCTCCTAAGATTTATACGAGTTGCGGTTCATAGAGCGATATAAAATTGCTCAATTCAAGTGTAAGCAATCGCTTATTTTCGTCAAATGTGTGATGTTTGAAAAATACAACAGAAAAAATAGGGTACTCTTTGTAATCCATATACCTATAGTCTAGTATTTCATTAAATTGTTGCTTAAAACTTTCATGGTCTACCGCTCGAATTAATTCAAGCGAAATCGACGGGTCAAATTCTGCACAAAGAAAACTATAAATCGCATTATCCATAGCCTCTATTTTTTCTTCCCAATTTGGTTTTAGCTGATTGAAATAATAATCATAAACGTCTACACCATAAGCATGTACGCCCAGTTCTGTCGTACCTATACCAGCAAAGCGGAATGGATTTACTTCAATTGGCACAACTTGTCCTTCTTTAGTTATTCGAACTTCAAAATGTAGCGGGAAGGAAGCCAGCGCATCAATATCCCCTAATTTTTCCAAAAAGTCCGAAATTGGAGCAAGTGTTTCACTTAATACACTTTTGCTTGTGTAATATATACGATCACTCATGTCTTTATCGTTAGCAAACATGCGCTTAAATAAATTTAAGATGACAGGTTTTCCCTCTTTAGTAAAATAAGCATCAATTGCATACTCGTCTCCTTGAATTAGCTCTTCTAATATGACAGTTTGGCTATCAATCACATCATTAGGATACGCGGATGCTGAATCGTTTATATCGACTTTCAATTTTTCTACGGTATGATGCCAATCTTCAATACAATCTATTCTATAAACCCCAACACTCGAGTAGCCGATAACAGGCTTAATAATAATAGGGAATGGAATTGATTCTAAAGGTATTTCATATAAATCTTGAATAGATACTTCACGGAAATAAAATGAAGGATAAATTTTTGTCATTCTCCTCCTAAATTCCGCTTTGTTTTTGAATAGTGATGTCCATTCGGCAAATTTACTCTCAGGTAAGTAATTCATTAACATAGCCAAACCGTTTTCCGAATTAAATAAAAGAGGAGCAGAAGACTTCTCAAGTTGTTCAAAGAACAATGTCTCTTCAAGTAAATCAAGTTTTTCTTCCTCCGGAATCTGCACATCTCCTATTTTTAAAACCGGAGTACCTAATTGCTGTAAAGTTGATGAAAGTAATGTTGATACATAAGGCTTATCAAGTATAATCATTTTATTCTCCTTCTTCTTGTTTTTTTCTACTATATTTTTACAGCAGAATTTTTGTTCGTACCGATATTATTATCTCCCAATAGAGCCTATAGTATTGATTTTGAAAAATGATTAATACCAATGACCTATAATTATCCACTGAAAAATAACAGTTAATAACTCCTATTATCATACATAGTAAGTTTTAACAATGCTATGCATTGTATTAAAGTATCATTATTTTGTATAGTCCGAATAGGTAGATAGTTAATCTGTATTATGTCATAACTGTATTCTAATGGCTTTTCACTCTGCCTATCTCAAAATTCCTTGTTTAATTTAAGACATTATTTTTTCAAAAATTCATCATAGGTCTTTTAGATTAAATAACATAAGCAATAGATTCTATTGCATAAATAAGCCATATATAATTCTTATTACAATTATATATGATTTATTTATTATATTTAAATTCCTTCATTGCTATTATTTTAGTCACATTTTTACTTCCCATGGTTTTCATCACCTTCAATATCTTATTTCGTTCTATGACCTACTGAATTCAAATAGCAAGGGTTCATTCATTTTTCTTTGTCATACGTTAATAAATAAAACTAGGCATCCTCCATATTTCCTGGAGGATGCCTAGTTTGTGGTCACTACTTATTTAAACTTCATCGCACTGCATTCTTTGCGGCTTTGTCCTTATTTATTTTCATGACAAGCGTTAAAATATTCAATAAGCTAAGTACTGTGAAAAAGATTCCAAAGCCAATTTGACCATCCGCAAATCGAGTAATTGCGAAATAACTCATGAATAATATAAGTGCAAGATCAATATATTTAGATCCCATGTCGATAACCTCCCCTGTTTACACAAGTATATCAGTTTCGATGCACTTTTCATTAAGTCATTTCATCTTAGAATCTAACAGTACATTACAAATTCAAAATGTCAGTCAATTTCTCAACTAATCGCTCCACCTGTTCATCTGTACCAACTGTAATACGCAAATAGTTGTCGATTCCAGGCTTGTTAAAATACCTAACTAACACGCCTTCTTTTTTTAATTCATTGTAGAGAAACTCTGCTGGAACAGTCTGATGTGAGGTGAAAACAAAATTTGCTTGTGAAGGTAGCACGTTGAAATTGAGCTGTTGCAACGTCTCGTTCATCTTTTCCCGTGTTGCAATGATTTTCTGAGTCGTCTTCTCAAAATAGTCTTCATCCTCAAATGCAGCTTTTGCTCCCACTAGCGCAAGACGGTCCAGCGTATAAGAATTGAATGAGTCTTTAATGCGAATCAATGCAGCAATTAAAGAAGGAGCTCCCATCGCAAAGCCAACGCGCAAACCGGCGAGTGAACGTGATTTAGATGTCGTCTGGACGACAAGGACATTGTCGTATTTCCGAATGAGTTCAGTCGCTGATTTCGATGCAAAGTCGATATATGCCTCGTCGATGATGACGACTTGGTCAGGGTTATTTTTGACAATCTCTTCAATGTGCTTAAGTTCAGCATAAATGCTAGTCGGCGCATTTGGATTTGGTAAAATGACGCCGCCTTCAGACTGAAAGTAGTTATCCACAGGCAATGTAAAATCTTTATTCAACGGAACTTCCTCATAAGGAATATCGAATAACTTTGCATAGACCGGATAAAAGCTATATGTTACATCAGGAAACCGGATTGGTTTGCCAGGCTCAAAAAACGCCATGAAGGAGAATGCCAGAACTTCATCCGAACCATTGCCGACAAATACTTCTTCAGCAGTAAGTCCATATTGCAGTCCGATTGTTTCTCGTAGCTCAGTCGCTGTAGGAGATGGATACAACTGAAGGTTGCGCCCCATCTCTTGCTGGATTGCAGCTATCACTTTTGGACTTGGAGGATACGGATTTTCATTGGTATTCAGTTTCACGATGTCCTTTTGTTCAATTTGCTCCCCCGGAACATACGGCTCGGTCCGTTTCACCATAGAGCTCCAAAATTTACTCATCTCTCAGCACTTCACTTTTAGGTCGTCTTTTCCGCAATTCGTTTTTGACATCCTCAACACTAACACCTAACTCTTCCATCAATACAAGTGTGTGATACGTCAAATCTGCAAGTTCGCTCGTTACTTCAGCTTTATCACGGTTTTTTGCACCGATGACAACTTCAGTTGTTTCTTCTCCAACTTTTTTCAAAATCTTATCCAAACCTTCGCGGAACAGATACGTTGTGTATGATCCTTCTACTGGATTGGCACGTCGATTTTTTATTTCATCCGTGATCTCATGAACGATTGAGCGAGTCTGTACTACCTCATCGAAAACTTGCTTGTGGAAACAAGTCACTTCTCCCGTATGACACGCTGGACCCAGTGGTGTAACTTGTACTAAAATTGAATCACCATCGCAGTCCAGTGACAAGTTCTTCACAATTTGCCGATTGCCAGATGTTGCTCCTTTATTCCACAGCTCTTTTCTTGATCTGCTGAAAAACCAAGTCTCTTTCGTATCAATCGTCTTCTGCAACGATTCTTTATTCATATAAGCAAGCATCAGTACATTCCCTGTCCGGTCATCTTGAACAATTGCTGGTATCAATCCATTTTCGTCAAATGATAATGTGTCAATTTCTATTGTCATGGTTAGTCATTCCCAACAGATGTATTTTTTTCAGCTAGATATGTTTTTAATTCGCCGATATTAATGTCTTCGAAATGGAATACAGATGCAGCAAGCGCAGCGTCAGCTTTCCCTTCAGTTAAGACAGTATGGAAGTGTTCAGGTTTCCCTGCTCCGCCGCTCGCAATAACAGGAATGTTGACCGCTTCCGCAATCGCCCGCGTCAATTCGAGGTTATAGCCGTCTTTCACGCCATCTTCCCCGATACTATTAACAACAAGTTCACCGGCACCCAGTTTTTCGCCTTGAATCGCCCACTCAATAGCATCCATACCAGTATCTTTCATGCCTCCATTAGAGAATACCGACCACTTAGAAGGGCCCACTTCATTGACATCCATCGACAGGATAATGCGTTCAGAACCGAATCTCTTTGACGCTTCTTCAATTAAAGATGGATTGCTGAGCGCTGCACTGTTGATGGATACTTTGTCCCCGCCAGCATCAAACACCTTCTGAATATCTTCGACAGTCCGTATACCCCCACCGACAATAAATGGTACGGGTACTTCTTTCGCAATTTCTGCAATAAGGTCAAGGAACATGGCACGATTATTTGTCGAAGCAGCAATGTCGTAAAACACAAGTTCATCTGCACCGTCAGCTACATATTTCTTAGCCAATGTCAGTGGATCTGCAACTTCTTTAACTTCTAAAAACTTTTTCCCTTTTACGACTTTCCCGTTATCAAAATCTAGGCATGGTATTATCCGGTTGCTTGTCATCCTCGTTGTCCCCCTAATATTTTTTCTAAAGATATTTTACCTTCATACAATGCTTTACCAATAATTGCTCCATATAAATCTAGTTTCCGTAACTGAATGATATCCTCTTCCGTGGAGACACCGCCTGAAGCCACAATGTCGATGGAAGACGCATTGTCCATCATTTCCAGTTCGTTAAAATTAGGTCCTTGCATCATTCCGTCTTTCAAAATATCTGTATAAATGACTGTTTTCACACCGATTACTTCTAATTCTATTAACAAGTCAACTGCTAATACATCACTTGTTTCCGTCCAGCCATCCGTTGCAACGAATCCTTTTCTTGCATCGATGGAAACTGCAATTTTATCACCGTATTTTTCTACGGCTTGCTTTAAAAATGGTTTATCTTGAATCGCTGCCGTTCCGATGATTACGCGACTAACGCCGGATGCAATATGTGCGTCAATGATCTCCATCGTCCGAATTCCGCCACCTACTTGAACTGGTATCGATACGTTTTTAGCAATCGCTTGAATGGCTTCGCGATTTAATGAATTACCTGTTTTCGCCCCATCTAAATCGACGACGTGAATGTAGTCAGCACCTTGCTTTTCCCACTCCAGAGCCATCGCTGTTGGTGAGTCATTATAGATAATTTCTTGGTCATAATCACCTTGAATTAGCCGAACACATTTACCATCACGTATATCAATTGCTGGAAATAAAATCATCGGTGTTCCCCCTTATATATATAATTCCATTAAATCCGCTACGGCGCTTGGGGATGCCTCCCGCCATAAGCCGAGCAGCTTCGCCGCCAGTCTTATGGCTTCGGCTACCCCTTGTAAGGCGCCTTCGCTTAGTAAATTATGAATTCGAGCAGTACCTGCACACAAAACAAAATTACCAAGTGTGTAAAGGTAATATTCTTATAGCATTCCCTTCGTAGATGGAACTCCTTTTACATCTGGATTAATCGCACTTGCTACGCGCAATGCACGTCCGAATCCTTTGAAAATTGATTCGATAATATGGTGACTGTTTTTCCCGTACTGCAAATTGATATGCAATGTTACTTTGGCATGGCTTGTGAATGCTTGGAAAAACTCCTCAACAAGCTCAGTGTCGAATTCCCCTACTTTATCTTTCAATCCCTCAACGTTATAAACAAAAAATGGACGCCCGCTTATATCGATAGAAACTGTTGATAATGCTTCATCCATAGGTGTTGACACTGTCGCATAACGCTCGATGCCTTCCTTTGATCCGATACTTTCATAGAACGCTTGTCCCAATACAATTCCGATATCTTCGACGGAGTGATGCTGGTCTACTTCGATATCGCCATCACAATCAACAGCCAAATCGAATCGACCGTGATTTGTGAACAATGTCAGCATATGATCGAGAAAGCCCACTCCTGTTTTAATAGTTGTTGTTCCACTTCCATCAATCGCAAAGTCTAAGTTAATCTTTGTTTCCGCTGTCTGTCTTGAAATCGATTTACTCCGCATTCAAATCCGCCTTCCTTACTTGAATTGAATTTGCATGGGCCGTTAAGCCTTCCGCATTCGCAATTGTGATAATGTCTTCGGCTACTTCTTGCAATGCTTGCTCCGTATACTGAATAATGCTCGATTTTTTCATAAAGTCATAGACACCTAACGGCGATGAAAATGCCGATGTCCCGCTCGTTGGCAATGTATGATTCGGACCTGCCATATAATCGCCCAATGCCTCCGGTGAATAGTTTCCTAAGAAGATTGCTCCTGCATTGTGAATGAACGGTAATTGCTCCATCGGATTTTCCACCATAAGCTGTAAATGTTCCGGCGCCAATTTATTAACAAAGTCGTATGCTTCCTCCAACGATTCAACCAAGATAATGCGCCCATTATCAGCGATTGAAACTTCAATAATTCCCTTACGATCTGCTTGTTCAGTTTGCTTTATCACTTCTTTTTGAAGTGCTTCAGCAAATGATTGACTCGTCGTTACGCATACAGCTGTTGCCCGTTCATCATGCTCCGCTTGTGATAATAGATCAGCAGCGACAAACACTGGGACAGCGCTATTGTCTGCAACAACACAAATCTCACTCGGTCCTGCAATCATATCGATGGCTACGTCACCAAAAACCCATTTTTTCGCCCGTGCAACAAATGCATTTCCAGGCCCCGTGATTTTCACTACTTTTTTTACTGTTTCCGTCCCATACGCCAATGCTGCAATCGCTTGAGCACCACCAATTTTATAGACGATATCGACACCGGCTTCTTGCGCTGCTACGAGCACATGTGGATTCACTTTGCCATCCGCTTGAGGTGGTGTCACCATTGCAATCCTTCCGACTCCCGCAATTTTTGCCGGAATAGCATTCATGAGAACAGTCGATGGATAAGCCGCTTTTCCGCCAGGTACGTATATACCGACACTGTCTAAAGGCGTCACTTTCTGACCAAGAACAATTCCTTGTTCTTGATTAATAAACCAAGACTGTTCTTTTTGAACTTCATGGAACGTAGTAATGTTTTGCTTTGCTTTTCTAAGAGCACTTAGGAATTGCCCTGTAATCAACGTCCGCGCCTCCGCAAACTCTTCAGGCGTTACAATCAAGTTATCTTGCCACACGCCGTCAAACTGTTCGGTAAAGCTTCTTAATGCCTGGTCCCCATCTTCACGGACTGTTTCGATAATTCCAAGCACAGTTCGGTCAAATTCAAAATTAGTTGTTTGTACTGCCGTTTGCTGCTCTTTCTCTTTTGTATATTGTTCCAACGTTACAATTCGCATAAATTATCACTCCAATGCAGCTTTTAAGTCCGAAATGACTTGCTGGATTTGACTGGTTCTTGTCGCATAACTTGCTTTATTAACAATCAATCGTGCACTGACATCTGCAATTGTCTCCAAGACGACTAATCCATTTTCTTTTAGTGTCTTGCCCGATTCAACAATATCAACGATGACATCTGCCATACCAATAAGCGGAGCCAGTTCGATAGAGCCATTCAACTTGATGGTCTCAATACGAATTCCTTTGCTGTCAAAATAGGCTTTTGTCACTGCTGGATACTTTGAAGCAACTGTCAGCAACGCACTACTCGGAAATTGTTTATCCGGAAATCCGGCAACAACCAGCTGGCATTTTCCAATTCCAAGATCCAACAGTTCATAGACATCAACTGGATCTTCCATAATCGTATCTTTACCAACAATTCCGATATCTGCTGCTCCTTTTTCGACATAGGTTGGAACATCAACTGCTTTCACGAAAATGAGTTTCACTTTATTTTCATCATCATAGATAACAAGCTTCCTGCTTTTATCATGATATTCTGAAAAACGGATGCCTGCTTTTTCAAAAAACGCTAACGCTTTATCAGCAGTACGCCCCTTCGCCATGGCGATTGTAAGATGTGTCATTTCAATTCAATCCCCCTACGAGTAATTCCAGTAAAGCCTTTAAGTCCGGAAATGGTGTAACTTTATCTTTATATAGAAATGAATTATTTTCTTTCTCCAAACGTATCGAGTAAACACTCTGTCGTGGATCTGCCTGTTCCTTATGCTCTGAAAATGACAGCACACTATAATTTCGTTCCCGTAATTCATTGGAGATGGCAATGGCTTGTTCCAATTGGCTATCTGCATATGTTATTTTTACATCGATTGGAAAGCGGGATGTAACTTCCCTGCTATCTGTCGCTTTGACTAACGATTCAATTTCACATGCAAACCCAATCGCTGGAAGTCTAGCACCAAACTCGTTTCCTAACTCATCGTAGCGCCCGCCCATTAAAACAGGTTTCCCAAATCTTTCGACATATCCTTGGAAAATAACCCCTGAATAATAACCCATATGATTAATCAATCCCAAATCCATGACGATATACTGTTCTAATCCGTACATTTTCAATATACTGTAAACATCCATTAAGTAATCGAGCGTGTCCTGCATTTTTTCCGTTAAGGCGATCCCTGTTGTCCGTTCACTCACATCAACTGGGTTACCGTATAAAAACGGGATCCGTTCGATTACTTCTCTCACATCATCGTCAATGTTTAGGTTCTGAAGAAAAGGTCCAATTTCTACAACGTTTTTCGCTTGTATCAATGACTTCAATTGATCAATTTGAAGTGAAGTAAGTGGTAAATCCTGGACAAGTTCATTGAAAAATCCAGCGTGCCCTAATTCTATTTTAATATCATTAAATCCTAAATCTTTCATTAAGTGACACGCTAGTGCAATTACTTCTGCATCCGCCTCAGGTGAACTATCGCAAAAATATTCAATGCCTGCTTGTGTGCGTTCGATACTGTCGTTTTTATCAAATGGCTGACGGAACACCTCTTGTACATAAAAATATCTAAGTTCACTTGAAAGGTCCGGGAAATTTTGCACCAGTTCTCTTGTGATTGGAATCGTGACATCGGGTCGCAATACTAATACTTGCCCTGTATGATCGATTACTTTAATCATTTCATTTTGGTTGATTGAGCTTTTTACTTTTGAATATAAATCATATTGTTCAAAAGCCGATGTTTTAATGCGTTTATAGCCATATGTGGTAAAGCGCTTATTGATCGTCTTAATGATTCTTTCAAACTTTTCACTATCACTTAACATTCGTTCAGGATACACTTCGTTTCTAACCATTTCCAACACCCCTTACTTCACTACTTTACTAGACTAAAGTTATTTAGTACTATAAAGGTATACCAACGAAATGTCAACAGGAGGAATGATTATTAATGTTCGATTATCACATGCACAGTTCGTTCTCAGCAGACTGCCCAGTTCCAATGGAAGATATGATTAAGGGAGCGATTCAAAAAGGATTGACTGAAATTTGTTTTACAGAACATATCGACTATGAATATCCCGATGATACAATCGTTTTCGATTTTGATAAAAAGGAGTACGCAAGCAAATTGATAGAAATGCAGAAGAAATATGAAGGGCGTATTCGTATAAAAAAAGGCGTTGAAATCGGTGTACAACCACATATACTGGACAAATACGACGAGCTTATGGCTAAGGAAGTATTCGATTTCGTCATTTGCTCCATGCATACCGTTGAGAAAAAAGGATTACACTACGGAGAATTTTTCGAGCATAAAACCATAGAAGAAGCGTATGGTATTTATTACGCAGAGTTATTATATTGTGTAAAAAACTATAAACAATTTAATATCCTCGGTCATGTTGACCTCGTGAAGAGGTACACAAAAAAACCGTGTGATAACCCTTTCCATACTGAATTGACGGCTATTTTCAACGTTATTATTCCAGAAGGTAAAGGAATTGAATTGAATACTTCTGGTGTCCGCTACGGACTGGCAAACGGCATGCCAAGTGATGATATTTTGAAACTATATAAACAATGCGGAGGCGAAATCATCACACTTGGTTCCGATGCACATAAACCTGAAGACATTGCATTCCAATTCAGTGAATCACTAAAATTATTGCAGTCGATTGGATTCAAGTATATCACTACATTCGATAATGAAAAACCTACTTTTCACGCAATTAGTAATATGATGTGAATTAAGAAAAGCTCCAGCTCCTAGACACTATTCCATGTTGAAAAACTTATACTTTTCTTCACACCGGTTAATTAACCAAAAATAACCTGTAAATAACTTGATCACACACTGGGTGCTGTGCATATAGTTACATTTTGATTGCTTTGGATTGAATGACTTCTATACGATTACCGAGATGCCTGGATGTGTAGGGATGCGACTTTGTCGCATCCCTACACACTTTTTTCGGTAATCGTATGGTGGTTCTTCATCCGCCGCGCTCCAAATGCATAACTACACGTAGTGCTGAAGTTTTTTTGGACGAAAGAATAGCTGGCTTTTTCACTAGAGAAAAGCCGCCAAAGATGCAATTTTGGCGGCTGATGCTTTCTCTATGGTTTTTCTTTTTTATTTTAAAGAAGTGTCACTTTCTATAAGGTATCACATGATTACATACATACTCTTTGCTAAAAGTAAGCAAAAAACACATTGTACAAAGTACTAGAGTGCCCGAAATTGTATCTTCGGGCACTTACAATCTCTGTAGAAAGTCATCTATTCATTTCTTTCAAAGCAGCTGCATTTTTCACTTGAATAGTGTAGGAACGCGACAGGCAATTATTCACAACAGGATTACTGAAAAGAGTGTGGCTAGAAGTGACGGAGTCGCTTCTAACCACACTAGGCCCCCCCTCAGTAAACCTGTCATGAATATTTAGCCGAAAGCGGACCAGAAATGGTCCAGTGAAAATGAAGTTTTCAAGCCCTTTTCACCAGTTTTTTATGCGAATTAATGGTTAATCAACAGACATGACTTTTCTTTTAATCAAACGGTCCAGTACGCCTCTACTAACTAGAGACGGACTGGACCGTTTTTACACACTATTACTCCGCTTGTTTAAATATAGAGATAAAATTAACAACCATTTTTGCAGCTTGTGCACGTGTAGTTGAGCTGCTCGGCATGAATTTTCCTTCGAATCCAGTTGCAACATCTAATTCATGAAGCATTGAAATGGCATTTACTACTTCCGCATTATAGTTTCCGAAATCGGAATAAGGTGCTTTAGTAGAGGCCTTATATGCCTTTCCTGTTACGCTTCCATATGCACGTTCAATCATTAAAGCCAATTGTGCGCGTGTTACTAAATCAGTTGGATTAAAGTTTCCTTTATTCCCTTTAATAATTCCATATTTATAAGCGGCATTGATGTCAGCTTTGGTCTTATCTGCATAATTACCAATATCACCAAATGGGGCTACTTCATCCGTTTTCAAACCTAATGCGCGTACAATTATTGTAGCAGCTTGCACACGTGTTAAGTTTTGATCAGGTTTGAATGTCCCGTCCGGGTAGCCACCAATGATTCCAGCTACGGCTGCATGTTCAATATAATTCTTCAAGCCATGATTGGCGATATCCGAGAATAATATTGGTGTTGGTGTCGATGAATCTGCAACCGTTACACTGATTATTGGATTATGAACACTTTTGTTTCCAGCTTGATCTACTGCCATTACTGAAAAAACATACGTTGTATTTGCAGTAAGATTTTCTACTTTATATGTCGTAATGTCTCCAGCTACAGTTGCTAGTTTTTCTTCACCACTGTATATTTCATAACTCGTTACGGCTACATTATCACTAGCTGGTTGCCAGTTTAATTTCACCGAGTTTGGACCCGGCGCATCGGCGACGAGGCTACCTCCTGTGATCCATGTATTAGCTGGTAGCATGTTCGCCCAAAATTGCTCAGTCACTTTTTTATAGCCTGCTTCACTTAAGTGGATATTTTCCGGATTTGGAAGGTAGGTCTTGTAGTCTGACGCGATTACGTCACCAGTAGGCACGAAGATTGCTTGCGTCCCCACTAGGCCTGTTGTAATGGCTTTATTCAACATATCTAGTAATTGTTTGAGCAATGGTTGCAGGTCTTCCGACATATAAGGAAACGGATTATAGTAACCCATGACATACACTTGCGCATCAGGATTGATTTCATTGATTTGAGCCATAATCGATTTGTAGTTTGTACCTACTTGCTGAAGCGTCGTCAGCGCCATTTTCTGATCAATAATGGCCTTACCTGTCGTCGGATCTTGTTTGAAATGCGGTAAAATATCATTTGCACCGGCGCTAATTGTGATAACTTCTGCATCTTTGATGGATTGTTGAAGTTTAGCTGTCTTCTCTTCAAAGCCAATGCCTTGGATATCCTTTGTGACGTTCAGTTTAATATCATTTAAAACGTCTGTTGTTTTATAGCCTGGATACGAGAATCCTTTGTTATATGTTTTCAAAGCCCCTATCTCCATCATTGACACCGCTAAGAAATCTGCATAGCCCTTCCCTAATTCATTGTTAGGAGTGACACCTGCTGCCAATGAATCACCTATAGCAAGATAATCGATTGGCAGCATCCAAGAAGGAGCACTTGTATCTATTTCAGCTGCTGCAAAACGGTACGGTACAACAATCATTTGGATCATAAGTGCAATTACAAAAAGCATTCGAAATTTGAACTTCGATTTCACCATAACCTTCCTCCTATTTTATGTTTTTGCGAACACCCTACCTCGGTATAACTCCTTGTCACACCACCTTCGCATTTAACCGTGCCAACCAGTACTATTCTTGACTAATTCGACATAGAATACTAGTTTTCCTTCACTGTAATTAGATACCGTCGTTTAGCATTGAAAACACTTTTTTCAGCATGTAGTACTATTTATTCCCACGAAAAGCGAATTCTTATCAACCATCATTAAAAATGGCGGTTGCCCGTTTATAAGTTAAGAAATTATAAGTTTTTCACCAGGCGCCTTGCGCTTTTCTTTGTGTCTAGACTCCAGGCGCCAGCCGCTCTGGTCATAAGCAATCCAGTTACGTGGCAAAGAGCGCCACTTCACTGGATCGACTTATGCCTGTCGCGTCTAAACGGCGCCTTGCGCTTTTCTTATTTCCCTACAATATACGTTTTCACAAGGGCGATACGTTCTCTCACAGTCAATTTTGCTGCCACTACTTTCGGCGTTTTAGCCGACACTCCATCTGACTCGAGTCCAAGGCTAGCCGCAATTTTCCGTGCTCTCGCCAGGTGATAATCACTTGTGATGATTGTGATCGAACTAATTTCAGACGGCAACAACTTTTTCGAGAATAAAATGTTTTCATAAGTGGAAGTAGACGCCGCTTCTAAAATAAGCCGTTCCTCGGCGATGCCATTCTCCGTTAGAAACCGTCTCATCGCTTCCGCTTCGCTAATAGGCTCATCCGGACCTTGCCCGCCTGATAAGATTATCGTCACATGTGGATACTCATTAGCGTACTGTAGCGTAGCATCCAAACGATACTGTAATGATAGCGACAGAGAATCTTTTTTCACTCTAGCACCGAGTACGATTACATAGTCATTCGTGCCATCTGCTGCAGGTTCTAATCCCTCATCCATCCATTTGCCCGTTAGCCACCATAAAAACAGACTAAAAATAGTAAGTGCAATTGCACAAGCTATAGCTATTTTCTTTGATTTTTTCATTACAATCACTCATTTCAACTGTTCTACGAAAATTTTATTCTCCATCAATAAATTCATATAAAACGGATCTTTTCCGATTGCATAAACTCGGTCGCAAACGGTAGTAATTTCGTCCATATCATGAGAAGTGTACATAATCATTTTCCCTTCATTTTTCGCCAACCTATGCAAATATGAACCTATCTCCTTTTTGGATTTCAGATCGATACCAACTGTAGGTTCATCTAACAACAAGAAAGTCGGATCATGGAGCAGGCTGATTGCTAGGTTCAATTTCCTTTTCATACCGCCCGATAACGATTGAACTCCCTCCTTCCAATGCGTCAATTGCATATCCAAACAAAGTTGCCGGCATTCCTCTTTTGTACGTTTTTTCCACGACAGCTGTTCAAAAAAAAGCATATTTTCCTCTACTGTGAGTTCCTCCCAAACCGATATATCTTGAGGGACATAACCGATTAAGCGCCTGATGCCCTTTACATCAGTCATATAAGAAAGTTCATCCAATTGAATATCGCCTTGAGTCGGCTGAATAACTGTCGCCAATAGTTGAAGCAAGGTTGATTTTCCTGCACCATTTTCCCCAACGAGACCAACAATTTCTCCAGGCTTCATTTGAAAAGACACATTTTCTAAAACGGTCTTTTCCTTGTACTTTTTCTGTAGTCCCGTCACGTCAAGCATTTGCCTTCCCTCCTCTATGAATCCAAACAGTGAGCAAAGCAATCATAACGAAAAGCCATGTCAGAGGTATCGTCCCATCCAGTAACGATTGGACCGGACTAAGTTCTTCAATCCACGGCCACTTCCCCTTTAGCCCATCCATCGGTATGATTGACCCACCGACTACAATCAGCAACAACGCAATCCCCAAGCCACTTATATAGTACATAAACAATTGCTTGTAGACGCTTGCGAGTAGAAACGCCAGCAAATTTATCGTCAGCCGGAAAGTAAATAGTGAAATCAGAACTCGAATTGTCCATGCTTCCTGGAATAATGATGAGAAGATGAACGCCGTGACAAGATCCATGAGGAAAATGATAACTGTAAAAAACAGCAATGATAAACATGCATACTTTTTAAAAGAGATTTCAGTGAATAACCAGCGCTGACGCATCGATGGTCGATTTTCTTTTAGCATCCAGTCGAATAGGAAGAATGTCGTGATGATTGCGAAGAATGCCCAAACACCCCATGCTTTCAGTAGCGGTAACGTTTGTTCTTCAGCGGTATTTTCCTTATCATAATAAGAAAAACTCGATCGGAGCAGTGCTTCACTTTTTTCCCTTTCGCGACTACTCTCAATAACTTCTTCGTAACTCCATTCATCTTCCATACCATAATCAGAGAATAATTGTTTGATAACGAAAGCTGCTTTTGAACGGGCTGCATCTTGTTGAGCATAGGACGTAATCGTTTCGACGACAGCTCGATAAGCAAAAGACCGATTGGAAGAGTATGCCTCGATAAGCTGATTTCGCCGGTTTGCCAGTATATGATCTTCATACCCCTTGCGAATAACGAACACACTATCCAACTCATGCTGTTCGAGTTTATGTAGTGCTTCATCTAGGGATATGAACTGGATATGGAGAAGCTCCGTACTCGCGATATCGTCAACTAGACGCGCTGCCATTTCAGTCTGTTCCTCAACGACAAGAGCTATCGGCACTCTAGTCTCCTCTTGCCAAGTCACAACACCTTGCATAATTAGCACTGTCATAACGATTGGCAGAAGCATCCAGCATAAAAGACTTTTCCAGTCCTTCTTCAAACGCATCAAGCGGATAAACACAACATTTTTCATCGAATCCACCTCTCTTTTCCGACTGTTGATAGCCAAAGAAGGAGTAGTCCGATAGTAGCAATGACAGTTAGTGTTATGAAGTTCGCATAGTTTCGCCCTTCCAATACAATATCAATCATCCAATTCAAGCTAACGTATGAAAAGATATACGGTAAAACACCTTGTATCACTTGCGGAAAGTAGAGCGTCGGTATAACTGCACCACTTGTGAAAATTAGTACGAACGTATAGAAACTTTGTAATAAAAGAATGACTTTTCGAGATGAAATCCAGACATCGATTAGCGCTATGCCAACTAAAAACAATAAAGCATTAAGAATAGTAAATAAACCAAACCGGAAATAATCAATAAAGAAAAGTTCAAATCCAACAAACTCACCGATAATGAAAAAGGCTACTGCCGCAACGACAAGGCTATATCCTAAAGAGACCAGAATTCTTGCGAGGATAGGTTGCCACGTAGTTACACCGAACAGTTTCATCCGAATTAGCATCGAGGAATGCTCTTCTTTCCCTAAAATAGTATAGATGGCGAAAAGCCAGACTGACATAGTTATAAACCAGCCGGACAATATGTAATAGTGCGTTGGTGATGACGTCGCCACATTTGTAATCATTTCTTCATCAAGTAGCTTATCTTTTCCAAGTGTGTACAAACTGAAATCCATAAACTGTTGAAACATCATTTCTTGTCGTTCTTCTTTGGGCATATCCGTTTTTTTTGCGTACTCATTGACGGTAAGAATAGTCGACTGAGCTACAGAGATGTAACGCATCATACTTTCCACTAACTCTTTCACAAGAAAACTATCTGTTGGACGCGATGGGTTTCCAACAATAGGAACCGTCACGGATTGACCTTCATACAAATCCTCCGTAAATCCGCTCGGAAATGTAAAATAGGAACTGATTTGGTTTTGCTCCATAAGTTTCACAGCATTTTCTTTCGTTATTGATATGATTTGGATGAACTGATTATCCGAGGCTGTTTCTTCCAGTAGCCCACTAAACAGTATCGTTTCCTGCGTTCTGTCTTCATCAACCAAAGCCACCCGGATTGGTGAATCTTCTTCAGGCAGCAGTAAACCAGCCACCAGGAGCAACAGTGAGCCTATCAAAATAATTGGAAATAGAAAAAGAAGAAGAAGTGTTGCCCACTTCTTCTTCAACTGTTTATTATATTGGCGCATGAAAAATAGTATTCTTCTCATGGATAGCATAATGGTCACTTCCATTCTTAAAACTCGCCTATTTCACCTTGTAAATCCTCCATAAATCCGAACATCCATTCTTGGACTTTCACCGTGATTTCTTCAGTGAATGCATCAAATTCATCCTTATTCATTTTACCAATATTCACTGTGCCCTCTGTTTCTACTGGCATATCTACTTTTTTCACAACTTTTCCTTGTTGCTTTAAAATGAGATTGAACATATCAGCGCCCATTGTTTCTTCACTGAAAGTAAATTCATGATTCGCTTTCATAGAATCGCTTTCGTGTGTAGCACTCCCTTTCCAGATAACGGCTGGATCGACATTTCCATCTGTAAAGCCAAACGAACGAGTAAATGTACGTTTCTTATCTTCCAGTTGTTCTTTTCCTTTATAGATGAACTTCATATCATCCATCGAAAATGTTATGGAATCAGTTGCCTTCTGATCTTTCCAACTTAAATCACCAATAATTTTCACAAAGTTTTCATCACCGAAGGAATCTTCTACCCCCATTGTGAAATCCCACTTTTGACTTGTTTTATCTAGCAATTGAGTTCCATTAATCATTAACGTATCGACATCCGTCTTATCTTCTCCAACACCCATTGCGAATTCACGTTTCACAATTTTGTTTGAATGGTGCCAGATTGTCGATTGCAGTCCGTTAGGAAGTTTAATAGCGTCCACACCTTCAATCGCTTCATCAAGCCCATTTTCAAAATCATCCATTATAGTTGCAAGTTCATTGTCGGAAGTATCCCCAGCAAATGAAGTAAGTGTCAATTGCTCTTTCAGTATAGCTTTAAGTTTTTCATCTGATTTCGCTTTTTTCAATAAATCTTTTAATAACGTTTTAACTTGTTGTTCTGTAAGATCCATCTTGGTTTTTTTAGTTTTTATTTTTTCATCAAACACTGTAAGTTCTTCTTTTGCGCTCGTAAATGCCTCTTCAGGAATCTCTTTAATGAGATACGTGATATATTCGTTTTCGACATATGTACGTGATTCTTCCGTCATCGAAAATCCACCTTCGAATAATTGGGATAGACCAAGATTTTCATTTCCTTCATAATCTGGATCCGTTTCTCTCATTAACTTCCCGAAATCCTTATCGTCGAAGCGAATTAGTTCATCCATGAATGGAAATGAAGCCACTAGTTTCTCAGTTGTCACAAAAACCGAACCGAAGTCCATGTTAACACTGCCTAGTTCTCCCCTAAGATCCATTTCGAGTTCTTTTTTGACCGGATCATAGACTTGTTTACTAGATATTTTAGCACTATTGACAATGCTTTGTACTTCCTGCATTTCATGGTCAACAGACGGATCATTCCATTCGCCGGAAAGATCAAAGTTCGTTTCAACTGGCTTTTCCTCTTGAACTTCCAACCATCTTAGTTCGTTCTTATAACGGTCTTCCAAAATAGTTCCCATTTGTTTAAACGTTTCTGCTTCTGCTAAAAAATATTGTACTTTAGGTGACTTATTCACCAAGAAAAATGCCGACACGCTACCGCCTACAATGACCAATCCAGTTAATAACATAATCATTAATAACTTGGGTGACTTTTTCTTCACAGCTTTCTCTTCCATACTATTCTCCTCCTAAATTCGAATCGTGAACTAGAAATGTTTTGCTAAAGTTGAAGTTTTTTCATATTCACATTTTTTCATACTATCACAGTCTATGTCTTTACTCAAAAATAAGTTGGAAGAATTCACCTTTTCAGAGCAATTGATGATATCCGACTAGTCCCCTCTCTACACCCAAAGAATCATACAGCTCAAAGAACCATCTACCTTTAAAAAGTAGATGGTTCTTTGAATGGATAGCACGTCTGTCATTAACCATTTGTTTGCATAAAATACTGGTGAGTAGGGCCTGGAAAAATCCATTTTCACTGGATCATTTCCGATCCGCTTTCGGCGAAATTATCACGACATATTTACCGTGAGGCGTATGCGCTTTACAAAGGTTTTTAGGAGGCCACTGAAAAAGTCCCAATACTTAGAACTAATTAGATTTCCCGCCAATACCGCTTGGACGCTTTGTGGATGCCTCCCGCGATAAGCCAGAAAGAAGACCGCTTTCAGTCTTATCGCTCCGGCTACCACGAAGTTGCGCCTTCGCTAGATGGTCTATGTGAGAAAGAGCATTTCATTATCTGTGATGAAATCTGCAACCTAGATTGCGTCTTTCTTGAATATAATTATATATGTTGAATCCGGTATATATACTGAGCGAAGGCGCCTTAACAGGGGTAGCCGAAGCCATAAGACTTGCGGCGAAGCTGCTCGGGAGGCATCCGCTAGCGCTGTAGCGGTTCAATGGGATTCATTTATATAGTATCAACTAGTAATCACCTTACAATCTCGACATATACATCTCAAAATCACATTTCTCTCGATAATGAACAACCTAGCGCAGGCGCGGCAAAGGGGTCGCCGAAGCTGTAAGACTGGATGCGAAGCGCTAATCCAGGCTTACAGCCAGAGGCATCCCCAAAGCGCCAAGCGTTCTACAATCCACACCCCGAATAACACCTCTCTTATTATTGAGTGCCACGGCAGATTCAATGGGATTCTTTAATTCAACATATATAGAAAGTTTCAGCACTCTGTGTATTAATGCATTTGAAGCGCGACGGATGAAGGACCACCATACGATCACCGAAAAAATATGTAGGGATGCGACAAAGTCACATCCCTACATATTCAGACATCTCGGTAATCATATAGAAGTCATTCTATCCAAAGTAACTCAAAGTCAACTATACACATAGCTTCCAGTAGGTGATCATGTTACTCACTGGTTACTTTGGTTAATCAACAGAAGTGAATGGATAGTGCTTAATTTTTCACTGTTTGCTTCTTGTTTACCATGCTGTGAACTTCTGTAGGTAATCCCCAAAGCTTGATGAACCCAACCGCTGCAGATTGATCAAAGGAGTCATCAGACGTATACGTTGCAAGATTCATGTCATAAAGTGAATTAGCTGACTTTCTGCCTTCTACAATCGCATGCCCCTTGAACAACTTCACACGCACTGTTCCATTAACGTATTGCTGTGTTTCTTTGATGAACGCTTCTAATGCATCTCTCAGTGGTGAGAACCACAAGCCATTATAAATTAATTCACTCAACTTTTGTGAAATAATTGGTTTGAAATGAGCCAACTCTTTAACAAGTGTCAGATCTTCTAATTCCTTATGTGATTTCAACAATATAATTGCTCCTGGACATTCATACACTTCACGTGATTTGATCCCAACAAGACGGTTTTCTACATGGTCAATTCTTCCTACTCCGTGCTTTCCACCAATATCATTTAGTTTTAGAATCAGTTCACTGAGTGGATATTGCTGACCGTCAATACTGACAGGCACACCTTTTACAAAATCAATTTCAATAACATCTGACGTATCTGGTGCATTTTCAATTGAAACTGTAAGACCGAATGCATCTTCAGGTGGTGCTGCCCAAGGATCTTCCAAAATTCCACACTCATTAGCACGTCCCCATAAGTTTTGATCGACAGAATATGGGCTTTCTAAATCGATTGGAATCGGGATATTCTTCTCTTTTGCGTAAGCAATTTCTTCTTCACGCGACCAACTCCACTCACGGACAGGGGCAATAACTTCCAATGATGGATCCAATGCTTTAATTGCCACTTCGAAACGTACTTGGTCATTCCCTTTTCCAGTACAGCCGTGTGCAACTGCAGTAGCATTTTCTTTATGAGCCACTTCAACAAGTTTTTTCGAAATAAGCGGACGTGATAGTGCCGATACAAGTGGATATTTGTTTTCATAATAAGTTTGAGCTTGGAGTGAGAGCAACGCATACTCCTGTGCGAATTCCTCTTTCGCATCAATGACATAACTATTTACAGCTCCAACCTGCAACGCTTTCGCCTGGATGAAGTCCAAGTCTTTTCCTTCTCCGACATCAAGACAAACTGCAACTACATCATATCCTTGTTCTGTTAGCCACTGTACTGCCACAGATGTATCTAGTCCACCTGAATATGCTAAAACTACTTTTTTCTTACTCATAATTAAAATCCCCTTCCATTCATTCATCTAGTTGTATGTTTATGCAACACTTCGTATTTTTATAATAACATATTTTCAATTTTACACAATAGTTTTGTTGAAATTTTTCCGAAATAAAAAAGAGTACACAATTTTCAGCTTGTGTACTCTTTTTATGGGACTGTCATAAGCTTAACTAAGACCATGGGCTACCATTGCATCTGCTACTTTTAAAAATCCTGCAATATTCGCTCCGACTACGAGGTTACCGGGATGTCCATATGCTTCTGCCGCATCCAAACAGCTCGTATAGATATTTTTCATGACCGTCTGAAGTCTTTCATCAACCTCTTCAACTGTCCAAGAAAGACGCATACTATTTTGGGACATTTCCATCGCTGATACCGCAACACCACCTGCATTCGCAGCTTTTGCTGGACCGAATAAAGTTTTATGCTCGTGGAAAACTGCCATCGCTTCCAACGTACAAGGCATATTCGCACCTTCTCCGACTGCAATTACACCATTCGCAATCAGTATACGGGCAGCTATCTCATCAATTTCATTTTGCGTCGCACAAGGAAGTGCAATGTCACATGGAATTGACCAGATTGCAGAACAGTCCTCAAAATACTTTGCTTCCGGATGTTCTTTGACGTATTCCGAAATTCGTTTGTTCTCAACCTCTTTCAAACGCTTGATTGTATCTAGGTCGATTCCATTTTCATCATAAATATAACCGTCTGAATCACTACAAGCCAGTACAGTAGCGCCTAACTGCATTGCTTTTTCAATTGCATAAGTGGAAACGTTACCCGACCCTGAAACAACAACTTTTTTACCTTCAAAACTTAAACCTGCTTCTTTTAACATCTCTTCAACAAAGTAGACTGTTCCATACCCTGTCGCCTCTTTGCGACCAAGGCTACCACCATGTTTTGGATCTTTCCCAGTAAACACGCCTGCTTCATAACCGCCTTTCAAGCGATTATACTGACCAAACATATAACCTATTTCTCTCTTACCTACTCCAATATCACCTGCTGGAACGTCGGTATCAGGACCGATATATCTGCTCAACTCCGTGATGAAGCTTTGAGTGAAACGCATAATTTCACGGTCTGATTTCCCCTTCGGATCAAAGTCAGAACCACCTTTACCCGCACCAATTGGCTGGCCTGTTAACGCATTTTTAAATATCTGTTCAAATGCGAGAAACTTCATAATGCTGCTGTTTACAGAAGGATGGAATCGGATACCGCCTTTATACGGTCCGAGATCACTATTGAACTGGACACGAAAACCACGATTTACATGTACTTTACCTTGATCATCTTCCCATGCAACCCGAAAAATGATGATGCGTTCCGGTTCCGTAATACGCTCTAAAATGCCGTTTGTTATATAATCGGGATGCTTGGAAAAGACAGGTCGAAGCGAATCGAAAATTTCTCTAGTTGCTTGTAAGAACTCTTTTTCATCTGGATTTCTTTTCTTGATCAATTCATAGACTTCATGGACGTAATCATTCGCTCTTTTTTTATTATCATTGTAAGTTTCATTCAACTTCGTCAATTTTCACTCATCCCTTTCTTGCTTTAAGTTAAAGGTGGAAGCTATTAAATCCCTACTTCCACTACTAAATGATAGTTCAAACTCATGTTACCATTTTTAGTATTATCGCTGAAAAAATGAATATATACAACTTTTTTCTAGTGTCGAATAAGTAATTATACAACATTATGTCCTATTTATGTATGGAAAATAAAATTATTTACTTTTTTCCGAAGAGAGAGTATTATTTAGTTATTCAAATAACGATTGATGAAGCATATACTTATCAGTGTAGCTGTCAATAGCTATTAGAAAATTACAACTAGGAGAAAGAAGGTTAGGACAATGAAATTTAAAAAGATTCTCCGTACATTTATCGGTGCGAACGTAATGCTATTAATGACTTTCGTTTTCCTACCTGTTTTACTTTTCAATCCGGATGTAGAGTTTCTGACGAGTTTCATCAATTATATCAATAAAGAGTAATTAATCTTAAAAAATGAACCGCGAGTGCTTAAGCACAGCGGTTCTTTTTTTTAAGTAATTTTTCGTATGGCGAAATTGTCTTCCAACAGCAACCAGTTTTGTGGAAAAGCTAAACCAAGTTTCCAATACATAATCCCGCGTAAGTTGAACTGTTTGATCAAGTCAAATTTAGCTTGAATACTACGTGCATCTTCAAACCAAACTACATGACGTACTCCTGTATCATCCGTGTACTCGAAATT
Source organism: Sporosarcina sp. FSL K6-1540 (assembly GCF_038620285.1). Lineage (NCBI taxonomy): Bacteria > Bacillati > Bacillota > Bacilli > Caryophanales > Caryophanaceae > Sporosarcina > Sporosarcina sp. FSL K6-1540. The sequence goes on along the minus strand of NZ_CP152018.1, from coordinate 2,965,650 downwards.
GGGTGCCTGCGCTACATAGTCGTATTCGATATCAACTTCTCGATCTGTCGCAATCAAAATTGCCTGTTGAGGGCTTATCGCTCTGGCAGCAGATCCACCTTGACTCGGATATGGTGTAGACCAATCATAACCGTATAGATTTTGGCCCAAGAATATTTTCTCGCTCGGAATTTGACTGACAGCATACTCGACTACATTCCGAACAGGACCTATTGGACTGACAGCTTGCGGGTCGCTGTATGTGTAGCCCCACTCATACGTCATAAGAGAAACAAAATCCACAATCTCTCCATGCGCACGATAGTCATGTGCCCCGTAAATCCCAGTTCTAACATCACTTGTCATGGGTGCAAGTGCGGTCGATATTGTGAAACCGGCTTGATGGAATCGATCTCTAGCATTTCGCAGAAAACTATTATAAAGTTCACGATCTTCTGGATGTAATAACTCAAAATCAAAATGTATGTCCTTATAACCAATTTCATTAGCCACTTGAATGAGATTGCCGAACAACCGATTTTGTGCTGCCTGATCCGTAAATAATACATGAGCAAGATCTGCATTAAATGCAAAGTTCTCCAAATTACTTACTACAAGTGCATTCGCCGCCCCTGCAGCACTCGCTATATTCGGTATATCATCAATCGAAGGTGCTTTCAATGACCCATCCCGCTGCGCTTCGTAACTGAACATGGCTAAGTACGTTAGTGCATCGACTCTTTGTCTAACTTCATCAATCATTACTTCGGTTACTGGAGTCCTTGGCTCCACATAGAGTAATGACTCAGCCGTTTTTTTCGGTCGCGCTGGAATGTAAAGACGTTGTCCCACACGTAAGTTCTGGGATGGAGATAGTCGATTAATTGTTGCGAGCTCATTGACTGTCAAACCGTACATTTGTGCGATGACATAAAGCGACTGACCTGGCTGAACCCAGTGATAGCTGCCTGTAATTGGTATGACTAACGCTTGGCCTACAACGATACGTGATGGATCTGGTAGTTCATTTGCTTGTGCAATTTCTTGATAATTGATGCCATAAGCTTGGGCAATTCCATATAAACTTTGACCATTTTGAACCACATGAATCTGCATACCTATCATCTGCCTTTCATAAATAAAAATGTCCTCTACTCTAGACTATTTTAGTTAGAAGGAGATTATGCTTATATTGTTTTCATTTCACAATTTCCACGCATAGTTTTCACACGATCATCCATACTATGGTTGATGAAAATCAACAACCATAAAGGAGGAATTTATACAGTGACGCAAAATCCATTCGGTCAATCGAACGATCAAACTCACGAAAACATGCATACGGGAAGCGTTCCGCAACAGCTGAATCATGGTGGTCATGAATTATTTGACGTCCACGAGGCATTATCTGGGACTGTCGCATGTCTGAACCAAGCAATGCTATTACGAACACATGTGAAAGATCCCGAGTTACTTGACATTTTGGATCGCCAATACCGCTTTGCTTTAGATGAATATAACATTACAGTTGAATGTTTCAAAACTGGACAAAATCCTTCGCATCCTACAGGAAGGTATGAGATGAAACAAGGTAATGACTTCGTATATGGTATGAAACCGTCTCAACCGAAAAAACCGATGCAGTCCGTGGCAGACATATCGGATGAAATCATTTCAGGCTTTTTACTAGGCTCCGCAAAGGCTGGAGCATCGATGAAAACGATGGCTGCAACCGAAACATGTAACCCCGTTGTTCGTCGCGTACTTGCTGACTCTGTACCTAACTGTATAGAAATGGCTTATGAACTGGCGATTTACCAAAACAAACATCATTATTACCAAGTGCCACAGCTTGCCGCACAAGATATGCAACAATTATTGAATTCGTTCGCCTCTTCACAAGGTCAACCCGGAATGCCAAATAACACGCTTCAATAATCAAAAAAATCAGGTGCACACTAGAATTCTAGTATGCACCTGATTTTCTTATTAACACCCACTAATTGCAATGCCTGCAAGTCATTTTAAAATCGAGTTGACGATATGTTTTGGTGAATTTTCAAAGAAGGATAAGTAATGCATCGGATGACTTTTGGGAAATAGTTTTTTTCTTATTGCATGCGAAGTCATTCCTTGATTATTGAGCGATTGAACTTCTTGTTGTACGCCCTCCAAATAATCCAACTTTTTCTCAATCGCCTGTCTACCTCTAACTTTTACCCCTGCATGGGAGCAAATATACGTTTCAAAATCATACGTCAATATTTTCTTTAATGATGTAATAATTTCCGGAACAGATTCAAAGGCAAACAAACTTTTCGGAGTCGATTGTATATACAGATCACCGCCAAACATCCAACCTTTTTCCTGATTAAACAACGCAACATGATCATGTGCGTGACCAGGTGTATGAATGACATCCCAATTGTAGTTATCTGTTGTAATCGTGTCATTCAATTCAATCGGTTGGAACGGTTCTCTATCTCCCCAAAAACTTTACGATAAAAAGGCAACTTTGTACGATTTTCACAGTCTTTAATTCCCGATTCATGAATGTAAATCGGGAATTCCGTATTTTCTTGAAGCCAATACGCCAATCCCGTATGATCTTCGTGGTGGTGCGTTAAGATCACTTTCGTTATATCCCACTGTTCAAACAAAGGTATGAGTTTTGCTTTCATTTTAGCTGGTCCAGTATCAATTAATAACCCGTCTATCATAAAGACGGAAACAGTCAATTTTTGCTTACCAAATGAAAGAACCATCTCAGCTTGTTGTAAATCATCATAAGATATAATTTTCATGAACACACCAACCGATCATTTTGACTTCGAAATTAGTGAAGATGGCACATCCGCTTTGAAACGGACGAGTTCTCCAGTACGCGGATGTAAAAGTGCCAATGCCGTAGCATGAAGGCCAATCCGTTTAATCGGGTTAACGCTAGATCCGTACTTTTTATCGCCAACAATTGGGTGACCAATGTCTTCCATATGAACGCGAATCTGATTTTTACGACCTGTTTCCAGTTGAACTTCAAGTAACGAGTAGTTACTATTCGACTGGAGCTTTTTGTAATGTGTTACAGCATGTTGCCCACCATTATCAGTTGGATTTGAGTATACTTTGAATGTTTTACTTTCCTTAAGCCATGATGAAATCGTACCTTCTTTTTTTCTAACAGCACCCTCAACAAGTGCCGTATACGTACGTTCTTTCACGACTTCATTCCAAGCAGCTTGCATTCCATTTTTCACTTCTTCATTTTTCGCGAACAACATCACACCCGATGTATCTCTATCAAGGCGGTGAACGACATAAACCCGGTTTCTTGGATTGGTTTCTTTTACATAGTCCATTAGCTGTCTGTAAGCGGTCATGTCTTCCGGATTTTTTGAAGCGACTGATAGCAGACCTGCTTCTTTATTAATAACAATGATATCGTCATCTTCATGCAAGATAGTGACACCGACCAACGTCTCCTCTTTCATCGCCGCTCGATTTTTAAGGATTTCAACATGTTGTCCAGCCTGAAGTGGATGATTATGTTGCGTTACCATCTTGCCATTCACCGTGACCTGTCCACGTGTCAGTATAGATTTCACCGAGTTGCGGCTACTTTTAGACATCATTTCCAATAGAAAGGGTAATAACTCCATGGGTTCTTTCACTGTATAAACGGATGTATCTTCTTTTCTGCTTGCTGAATTCTTATGATTTTTTTTCATAATTAATAAACTCCTCGCTCTCACTTCTTATTATCCTCAAATTGCCTCTACATTACAAACGCTGTATGATAAAATCAAGGAATTAATTACAAATAGCAGGAAAAAGGGGATTTTTATGCGAGTTGCGATATTCGATTTTGATGGAACACTGTATTCAGATGAAACTTTTCAACTACTAATGAACCATTTAAGATACCACCCCGTCCATCATCCAAACTACAAACGATTTTATCGGGCCATCCTTCCACCTTATATCGGACACAAGTTAAAACTGGTTCCAGAAGCCAAGATGAAAGAACGTTCTATGCAAATCTACTTGAATGCGCTTGGGCAAATGTCCATTACAGAATTAGATACCTATTTCGGGGAATTGACCGATCGGGTACGAGAAGGTTTTAATCCTGAAGTCATCACACGTTTAAAAGAGCATGCTGCTGAAAACATACATATAATGCTTGTTTCTGGTGCCTACACGTCCCTTTTGCAATCCGTCACAAAGGAGTTGCAGTTCGACACCATCATCGGTACCGAAATTCCTATGAAGGAGGGCAAAACCGATAAGCGGGCGCCAATCTATCATATACAAGGTCCTCGAAAAAACGAGAAGATTCAAGAAGTACTACAAGGAAAAGAAATCGACTGGCAAAATAGTTTCGCCTACGGAGATAGTTTTTCCGATTTGTCTGTTCTAGAACTTGTCGGGAACCCAGTCGCCGTTCGACCTGAACCCCGCTTAAAAGCTATAGCTAAAGAACGTGAATGGGAAATAATTTGAGTAAGGAAAAGCGCAAGACGCCGTTTTAGCCCCGACAAGCGCTGGAGGAATTGATGGTAAAGGCGCTCTTTGCCTTTACCATCAATTCTGAAGCGACTCGAGGGGCTGGCGTCTGAAGTCTAGACACCAATCCATGTAGATAAACTTATACTTTCTTACCTTGTATCAAAAGCGCGAAACACCTATTTTCTAAATAGGTTAAACAGATGACTGCTTACTTTTTTGATAAAACACTAGTTACTCTATGTACAGGTGCTTCGGATTGCATTGAACTGAACGACTACTATACAATCATCAGAATTTCTTGCTGCGTAGGATGCGACTTTGTCGCGTCCTACGCAGCTTTTTCGTTAATCAACAGACGTGATAATATGTATACTTTTCCTCCCTCTTCGCTCGATTTCTCACTTGATTGAAGTCTATATATGTTGAACAAATGAATACGGCGTATGCGCTTTACAAGGGCTTTTGGGAGGCCACTGAAAAAGCCCTTGTAATTGGAATGAATTAGAATTCCCCCTAATACCGCTTCGACGCTTTGTGGATGCCTCCCGCGATAAGCCAGAAAGAAGACCACTTTCAGTCTTATCGCTCCGGCTACCACGAAGACGCGCCTTCGCTAGATGGTCTATGTAAGAAAGCGCATTTCATTTTCAGGGATGAAATCTGCAACCTGGAGTGCATCTTTCTTGACTATAAGTAGTATCAACTAGTAATCACATTATAATCTCAGCATATACATCTCAAAATCACATTTCTCTCGGTAATGAACACCCTAGTGCAGGCGCGGCAAAGGGGTCGCCGAAGCCGTAAGACTGGATGCGAAGCGCTAATCCCGGCTTACGGCGGAAGGTATCCCTAAAGCACTAAGCGTTCTACAATCCACACCCCGAATTACAACTCTCTCATTATTGAGCACCACAGTAGATTCAATGGGAATCTTTAATTCAATATATATAGTGAATTTGTTATTTTGAGCGTATTACTGATTTTCATCAAAATAAAATATATTAATCTTAAACGTTGCAACAAAGCTAATGTAAGCGCTACATTTCCTTAATTATCTAACTGTGTTGAATTTTCTGACTTGTGTTTTTTTCGAGTTCATGGTAAAAATTTATAACAACAGTTAAAAAATACGAAGTGGAATGGGGTATATTTAATGACGAGTCGTTATCAATCTTCTTTAGAAATGCATCGTATTCATACAGGCAAAATGGAAACTGTATCGAAGGTCCCGCTTGAAAACAGTGTAGATCTCAGCCTAGCTTATTCTCCAGGAGTAGCAGATCCGTGTTTAGAAATCGCAAAAAACCCCTATGCGGTATACGACTATACAATCAAAGGGAATCTAGTGGCAGTAATTACAGATGGAACTGCCGTGTTAGGCTTAGGTGATATAGGACCCGAAGCAGCACTTCCGGTAATGGAAGGGAAAGCGATGCTGTTAAAGAGATATGCTAACATTGACTCGTTTCCAATCTGTCTAGGTACTAAAGATGTTGATATCATCGTTCAAACAATTAAAGCCATCAGCCCGACATTCGGCGGGATCAATTTGGAAGATATATCCGCTCCGCGCTGCTTTGAAATTGAAAAAAGATTACGTGAAGAGTGCGATATCCCTGTGTTCCATGATGATCAGCATGGTACTGCAATCGTTGTTGGTGCGGGTTTATTAAATGCTCTAAAGGTAGTTAATAAAAGTATGGAGACAGTTAAAATAGTGATCAATGGTGCCGGTGCTGCAGGTATTGCAATAGTGAAACATCTCAAGAATATTGGATTTGAGCAGATTGTCATCTGTGATTCAAAAGGCATTATTTACAAAGGTCGCCCCAATGGCATGAATGCCACTAAAGATGAAATTGCTGAGATTACAAATCCTAACGACTTAACAGGCTCGTTACAAATTGCTATGACGGATGCTGACATATTCATAGGTGTTTCTGCTGCTAATTTATTGACGAAGGAACTTATCGACTCCATGAGCATCGACCCGATTGTCTTTGCTTTGGCCAATCCAGACCCTGAAATCGCGCCTGCTTTGGCAAAAGCATATGGAGTTCGCATCATAGCGACCGGCAGATCCGATTATCCAAATCAAGTGAACAATGTGCTCGCGTTTCCTGGTATTTTCCGAGGGGCACTGGATGTCCGGGCAACAGAAATAAATGAAAGCATGAAGCTGGCTGCGACTTATGCTATTGCATCATTGATCAATGAATCCGAATTACGCGATGATTATATTGTTCCTGATCCTTTTGATGAAAGAGTTGTAAAAGCCGTTACACAGGCGGTAAGTAAAGCAGCAATTGAGTCGGGAGTATCTGCTCTTATGTGTGCTGTCCACTAATTATAGAAGACCCCATTGAAAAGCGTCGCGAAAAGTTCTATCCTTTTCGCAACGCTTTTCCTTATTTTCCATCTTCGGACTTCATATCTACGTGAAGACTTCCATCTGTTTGAACCTCGGCATAAAATACATGTTCTACATTGCCAATACCCTGTTTTTTCAATTGCTCGTACAACCATTCTTGCGTCAAATTTAGCTCCGTTAAATTCTTAGGTGTAATTTTCCCTTCCGCTATTACTTCAGTCGGTATATATTTAGGCACCTGTGCAGGAGCATTTACATCTTTTTTCGTTGCGGCCTCTTGCCCTGCTTTTTTTAAGACACTTAACTGTCCATTTGTTTCAAGTATCGCATAATGAACATCTTTAATTGAAAAAATACTTTGTTCACGCAGCATCATACTTAAGTCATTTAGATGGAGACGCAACTTCTTCAAGGAAGCTTCAACTATTTTCCCTTCATATACAACGATAGTAGGCTGATCATCAAGAATTATCCGTGCCTTTTTAGATTTAAATGCAATGTAGCTCATGAGCATCGTCAGGAATGTCCACCAAATCATTGCTATGAGTCCATCCAAAAGTGGAGTTTTGGATACTCCCGCGATTTCTCCCGCTATGGAGCCTATCGTAATACCGGTTACGTAATGGAAAAACGTCAGTTGAGAAATTTGTTTTTTCCCCATAAATCGTGCAAGTATAAGGAGGACAAAAAATGTAACCGTCACCCTCATAATCATTTCCCAAAAGTCCACTTCAAAAAAGTCATCCAAAGTTCACACCTCCGCTTTACAGAGAGTGTTCCACTGTTGCGCATTGCCTATACATGTAAATGACTAGGCGTTTACTTGTAAAAAAAAGAGAGCTCCGCCTATAGCCATCTGCGAATGACTTTTTGGACAGCTCTCTCTATTTTTATATCGCCTGTATTTTGTTCTTCTTCAATATTCCCGCAAGTAAACCTGTAACCATGGCCCCAGCGACTATCGCCAATGCATATAGCAATACTTTTCCAATACCACCATCGACAAGCCCCATAACGAAGACGCCACCATGCGGTGCACGTAACCCAATATCAAATAGCATTGTAAGCCCACCAGTCAATGCAGCTCCAGCTACCGATGCTGGAATAACACGTGCCGGGTCTGCCGCCGCAAACGGAATGACACCCTCCGTTATAAAACAAGCCCCAAGGACATAAGCCGTTTTCCCCGCTTCACGCTCTTGTTTTGTAAATCGTTTTTTGAACAATGTCGTGGCAATTGCCATGCCTAGTGGCGGTACCATCCCCGCTGCCATAACCGTCGCAATGAATCCGAAGTTCTGTGCATCGAGCATCGCAATACCGAATGTGTATGCGGCTTTATTAATCGGCCCACCCATGTCAATTGCCATCATCGCACCTAATAATATACCGACTAGTACCTGGTTTGTTCCACCAAGCCCTTCTAAAAATACTGACATACCCGTATATAATTTAGTCAAAGGAGGATTGATCATCATCATAATGAGTCCAGTAATCGCAATACCGAACACTGGATAGAACAACACCGGTTTTAATCCTTCAAGTGCATCGGGTAATGCCGCAAATGCTTTTTTAACAAGAACTGTTACATACCCTGCTAGGAAACCGGCAATGATTCCGCCTAGAAATCCAGAGCCCCCGCTGACACCGTCAACACCTGTAACCGTAATCGCGATTAATCCACCGACCATACCTGGAGCAAATCCGGGGCGGTCCGCGATACTCGACGCGATGAATCCTGCTAATACAGGAACCATCAAGAAGAATGCATTTCCACCGCCTATTGTATTTAGCATTGCTGCGAATGCATTGTAATCTGCACTATTCGGATCACTTGAATTTATACCCCAGAAGAACGATAATGCAATTAAAATTCCGCCACCAACAACAAACGGTAGCATATTGGACACACCATTCATTAAATGTTTATAAAAACCGTTTTTGGTTTCGGAAGTGTCACTATCCTCTTTAGACTTATCATGTTTGTATATTGGTGCGTCTTTAATGATTGCACGATTCAACAATTCTTCCGTTTCATAGATTGCCTTGCCGACTTTCGTCTGTATGACCGGCTTACCGCTAAACCGAGCCATTTCAACTTTGGTATCTGCGGCAACAATAATGGCATCCGCTTCCGCAATATCCGCGTCTGTCAAACGGTTTTTCACGCCAGACGAACCGTTCGTTTCCACTTTCAATGAAATGCCCATTTCTTTCGCTTTGTCAGTTAGTTTTTGTGCCGCCATGTAGGTATGCGCTATTCCCGTTGGACACGCAGTAACAGCAAGTATTTTCGATGTAGGTGAAAGTGATGATTTTGATTCATCTATCTCTTCAGGTCCTTCCAACTCGATTTCCTTGTCATTGACCGCTTGTAGAATTTCATTTTTTGACGTAGCATTTAGAATTTTTTCTCTAAAGTTTGAATCCATCAAAAATGTAGCTAGTCTTGATAGCGCTTCCAAATGGTCGTTATTTGCTCCTTCGCTCGCAGCAATCATGAAAAACAGATGAGCCGGCTGGCCGTCCAGCGATGCGTAGTCGATACCTGGTAAAGAACGTCCAAATGCGATTCCCGGCACCTTAACAGCTGCTGATTTCGCATGTGGAATCGCAATTCCATCGCCGATTCCCGTCGTCCCTTGCTCTTCTCGGGCCAAAATATCTTGTGTAAATGCCCCTGTATTATTCAAATTTCCTGTACGATCGAACTGATTTATCAGTTCTGTCAATACATCCTGTTTAGATGTAGCTTTCACATCCAAAATAATTGTAGCTTCAGTTAATAATTGTGTGATTTTCATCATTTCACATCCCCCTTATCTAATGAACTAATCAATACTTGGTCCAGCAATGCTAGTACATCTTTTTTCTCACAAAGATCCACTCTAAAAGCTGTTGCACTTCCGCTTGCAACACCCGATCGGAATGCCTTAACTGGATCCCCCTCTTTCGTGAAGGATGCAAGAAACCCGGATACAAGTGAATCACCAGCCCCCACCGTATTCACAACTTTCCCTTTTGGCGCTTCCGCAAAAACAGCAACCTCTTTCGTAACGAGCAGTGCCCCTTCCCCCCCCATGGAAACGATGACATGTTCGACGCCTTTTTCAATAAGTTTCTTAGCGTAATGGTGTGCTTGCTGTTTGTTTTCTATTACCGTATCGAATAATTCACCAAGCTCCTGTTCGTTTGGTTTAATAAGAAATGGCTTCATGTCAATCAATCCTTTTAATGCAGGACCCGATGTATCAAGAACGAAATGTACGCCATTGTCATTGCAGATAGTTGCGATATCCTCGAAAAAAGTTTTCGCTATTGATTCAGGAAGACGGCCTGCAAGAACGAACCAATCACCTTTTTCCATGTTCTGCACTTTCGCCATCAATTGCTGTTGCTGTTCTAGTGTTATATCAGGACCAGGACCATTTAACTCTGTTTCTTTATCGGCTTTGATTTTCACATTGATGCGCGTAATTTCTTCAGTTTGGATAAAGTCCGTATGAACCCCTTCTGACTGTAGAGATTGTTGAATATAGTCACCTGTGAACCCACCTACAAAACCTAAAGCGATGTTGCTAACTTCTAATCGGCTTAACACACGTGACACGTTTATTCCCTTTCCTCCGGGATAGTAATATACATCTTTAGAACGGTTCAGTTTACCGCTCCTGAATTCGGGTAAATAGGTAGTATAATCAAGCGAGGGTGTGATTGTGCACGTATAAATCATGATTTCCCCACCTTTACTGTTGTTTTTTGCTCCAATAAGTTGATAGCTTGTTTTTCGAAATCACTTACTATCAATACGGCTTTATCGAGTGGCATAATAGTAGCAAAACTTACTTTGTTATATTTTGAATGATCCGTCACGACATATGTTTTTCTCGAGAGTGTAGAAGCAAGCCTTTTAACAGCGGCTTCTTCTGGATCTGGCGTTGTATAGCCGATTTCCAAATGGAATCCGTTGACGCCAAGAAAGCATTTGTCAAACTGATAGTCGCCAAGCGTCTGGATTGTTTGAGGTCCCACAAGGGCACGCGTGCGGGATTTTATATAGCCACCCGTCAAATAAGTCGTTATTTCGTATTCCATCAATGAATCAACATGTGTCAATCCATTCGTCACAACGGTCACTTTTTTATTCTTTAAATAAGGAATCATCTGCAAAGTGGTAGTCCCTGCATCAAGAAAAATACAATCCCCATCTTGGACAAAAGAAGCGGCATAAGTAGCAAGCTGAATCTTCTCTTGAAGGTTTTTGGATGCTTTATCCGAAATACTAAGTTCTTTTGTGATTCGCTCGCTTATTGTAGCGCCTCCATGGATACGATCCAATTTATTTAAGTCTTCGAGATCGTTCAAATCCCTGCGAATTGTTGACTCTGACGCGGATGTCGCATCGACTAACTCTTGAATTTTAACTGTCTTTTTCTCAGTCAATAAATTCAAAATCAATTCATATCGTTCATTTGTCAACATATGAACACCACCTCTAATTAGCTGTAAACTCATATTACTTGAAATCCCTTTCATAATCAATCATAATCTTCCATAGTCAGTCACCGACTTTTATAATACAGTAATTGATACTAACAATTAGGAGGAATACACATTGATAGAAAAACAATACACCATTTTAGGTACTGCTGGTTTACATGCCCGTCCAACATCCGCTCTCGTTAGTGCGGTTAGTTCTTTCAAATCGGATATTACACTGGAATACGTCGGTAAAAAAGTAAATCTGAAATCCATTTTAGGTGTTATGTCACTTGGAGTAGCTTCAGGCACTACCATTACAATTGCGGCGGATGGTGAAGATGAAGCGGATGCAATTGCAAAAGTCGATGCAATTATGGAATCCGAAGGCCTTGGAAAGTAATAACAATCTCGAGTTGTGATAGTAGCAAAAGATCTCTAATCAATTTCATGAACATAAGCGCAATCGCCCGTTCAATCCCTCCCGGTGGACCTATAGGTTAGAAGCGACAGAGGAAGGCAACCTTAGGATCGCGATATCCTTTTCAATAGCTGCATGACCCACGTCTCCAGGGGCTAGGCGCTGGAGTCTAGACGTAAAATCACTAAGTTACAACTTATCCACAGTACGAGATTTCATAATTTCCTAAACATCAAAAAAAGAACAGCCACGAATGGTATCAGTTACCATTCGTGGCTGTTCACATATAGTTTCATTAATCTAGTTTCACTCTGAGGACTGCACCTGTATTCGCATCAATTTTAACTTCATACTTATGACCTTCTGCCGTTCTTACGTCAATTTCATATACCAGCATTCCATCGTCGTAATCTAATTCCGCTTTTACGACCTGGCCTGGAACCCGCTCTAATGCAATGGCCATCGCCTGATTTATTGTAATCCTCCGGTATTGTGGGTTCTGATAATGTTCATGCCAATGTTGGTTTTGATTTTGTCGATTCTGATTCGTCACCCAATCTCCTCCAATTCGATTATCCCGTTGTCCTTAACATTCTATTCAAGGATGGCTAATATGTGCTGAATCCCTAAGCCCATAACTGAAAAGACAATTAAGCAGTTCCTAGGTATATGATTTGCACTTGAGGCTTGCTTAATTGTAATGATGTTTTCCATCATTAAATAGCCATACCTTTCAATCAACGTTCTCCTCTTTTTCTTCCTGCTTTTGGCTCAACATAAAACGTGCCGAAACTGGATCCGATCTGGTCAATAATTTGGATAGATACGAAGACGTCATGCTGTAACTACCTTCTATTTTCCCTGATAAAAAGTTGGTTCGCTCGTATAGGACTGAGCGTAGATAATCCAGTTGCCTTATCACTTTCCCTAGCAATCCTTCTTGGTTGTCCAGCCTGCTGATCACGTCTTTTTGTATATCTTCTTGTTTCAACATTTGCTCTGACAACAGCTTTTGATAATCTAATTGTTCATTCATTTTGACTACAATTTCCTCATTTGCAGAAGTCAGCATTTCTATACTATTGACAATTTCTTCATTTGACTGGCTGACCTCATTCACTTTCCCGATGAATTCTCGATTCATTATTCGCTCATGTATCAACGTACGTTGTAACATTTCGTTTTTAGTTTCTACTTTTTTTAACGACTTCATAACATCTTTTCCAAACTTTTCATGTCGGAAATCACTTTCCTTGATTTCATTCAAACGATTATGGATTGATTTCAATTGATTGGATTGTGTGTTTTTCTGTTGCTTTAGTAAGGTTTCCATGATATTGAACTGTTCACCAACCGAATGAGACGCTTCCCTATGTTCCTTCATCCATTCCGCTATCGGATCTATTTTATAGTGTTCTTGGTTCCTCCCTAAAATGTCTGCATTATTTTTAAAAACATCCGGGTGCCCATTTTTGTTAATAAACAACCCCATCTCACTTACCCCCTCGTCGTATTAGCTTATGCAATTCACGACAAAAGGGTCATTGAGTCACGTCTGATGAGTAACCACTTTCTTTAAAAAAGCACCTATACGCCAGGAATCTAGAGTTTTTTGCAAAATAGTAAGCAGTCATTTTCTGGTTTGGTTAATTGCAGACCTGTTGATTAACCAAAACTAACCAGTGAATAACATAATTACCTTCCGGGCGCTACTTGTATAGTTGCATTTTTGGATTGCTTCGGATTGAATGACTTCTATTCAATTAGCGGGATGTCTGGATGCAAAAGTACTTGTAGTGCTTATGCTTTTTTTGATGAAAGAATAGCTGACATCCAAGTCGGAGAAAAGCCGCCAAAGATGCAATTTTGGCGGCTGAAGCTTTCTATATGGTTTTTTCTTTTTTTAGTAAAGAAGTGGCACTTGCTATAAGGTATCACATGATTAGATGTATAATCTTTGCTAAAAGTAAGAAAGGATCGCATTGTACATCGTCTAAGAGTGCCCGAAATTGCATCTTCGGGCACTTACACCCTTCATAGAATGTCATCTATTCTATTCTTCCAAAACAACTGCATTTTCCACTTGAATAGTGTAGGAACGCGACAGGCAACTATTCGCAATAGTATTACTAAAAAGAGTGTGGCTAGAAGTGACGGAGTCACTTCTAGCCACACTCGGACCCCTCAGTAAATCTGTCATGAATAGTTAGTCGAAAGCGGGCCGAAAATAATGCAGTGAAAATGAAGGTCATCAAGCCCTACTCACCAGTATTTTATGCAAATAAATGGTTAATCTACAGACGTGGTTTAATTGATACATTTGTCATTAACTAGTTATTCCCATTCATAAGGTGTTTCTTGATACACATAATAATTTAGCCAGTTGGAGAAGAGTAGATGCGTATGGGAACGCCATGTATTCAACGGCTCTTTGCTTGGATCATCATTCGGAAAATAATTTTCCGGGATATCAATACCGACTCCTTTTTGCAAATCACGTGCATATTCCTCCGCCAACGTATCCGCATCGTATTCCAAATGACCTGTGATCATAATATGTTTATTATCTTTAGAAATGACGATGAATGCCCCTGCATCCTCTGATTTAGCAAGCAAGTGTAGACGGGGATCATTTTTTATTTCCTCAGTTGAAACGGATGTATAACGTGAATGCGGTGCTTTAAATTCGTCATTAAAACCACGTGCAAGATTAATCGTTGGGTCGGATAGTCGATGCGTAAAAACGCCTGAGCATTTTTTCGGCAATTCAAATTTCCCGATTCCATAATGGTGATAGAGTGCTGCTTGGGCACCCCAACAAATATGTAAAACAGAGGTTACATTTTCTTTTGACCATTCCATAATCTCCGTTATTTCTTTCCAGTAATTAACGTCTTCAAATTCTAAATGCTCAATCGGGGCACCCGTAATAATCAGTCCATCGAAACGACGATGTTTCACATGTTCAAATGTTGTATAAAATGCGTTTAAATGCGTTTTACTAACGTTTTTAGAATCATGAGTTGCTGTGTTCAAAAATGTAACATTTACTTGTAGCGGTGTATTCCCTAATAGACGTAGCAGCTGCAACTCTGTTCTTTCTTTTTCAGGCATTAAGTTTAAAATGGCGATGTTCATAGGCCGTATATCTTGGGACGTTGCGCGTTCTTCATCCATCACAAATATTTTTTCCTTCTTCAATAGTTCTCCTGCTGGTAATTGTTTCGGTACATTGATCGGCATGTGTCGTCTCTCCCTTTTCACTTTGGTTTGAATCAAATGATTCAATATAAAAAACCCTCTTTTCTATAAGACAAGAAAAGAGGGTTTAATTTGGGCACTCTGTTCTTATCTCTCAAGAAAAAATCTTGTTGGAGGTAGCACCTTCCTGACTAAGTCAGAGGTTGCTGAAGCTTCACAGGGCCATATCCCTCAGCTTCTCTTGATAAGAATATTCAATTATTTACTATTATACTATTAAAACTACTATTGTAAACCGTCTTTTTTGACGATAATAATCAAAAGAAACATTTTTATTTTAATTTCCACATTAATTCAGCATGAAAACTGCTGAATAATATTTCTTTAGAAAGCCATATTAACGTGGCACTGAAAAAATGAAAGGAGTTGTTACTATGGGAAGAGATGACAATAAAACTGGCGGAAATAATGCACGGTCTTTACCACAAACGCCGAAAAACCAAAAAATAAAACCGGGCGACATGAATGAAGAAATAGCCCGCGAGTTTGCTGAACTCCGTTCCCTGAAACCAAAACGCGAACGAATGAACTCAAATGAAAAGAAGAGAAAATGATTACCTTTGTCATGAACAGTAACTAAAACACTCCCCGCACTGGTATTATCTTGGTGCGGGGCACTTTTTTCAGCCTACATCAGATACTTGCTTCAATTCTTTGGTCATCCGCTCGACCAAGTCAGATCTTCCGTGAAATTGGGCCGGTGTATTTTGGAAAAGTTTTATTTTCCATCCATCCTTTTCTTTTACTGCAATCAGTGTTTGATGAGCATTCAAATTTGGGTCAAGTTCTGTTCCGCCCGGAGGTATCATCCCGACGATTGCACGCAACATCGCAACTTCAGCACTCAGAAAGTACACATCTTTAACGACATTGATAAATGGAGGTGTTGGATGATCTACAAATATCGGTTCTAAATGTGCAAAAATAGTATTTCGCCCAATTTCTTGACTTCCGTCAAATCCAATCAATTCGCCTTGCTCTGTAAATTGATCAGCCATGCTCTTAGCATCGCGATTATTCCATGCAAGAATTAAGTTATAATAAAGGGTTTTGATTTCAATTAATTCAGATGCTTCCATATCTAATTCCTCCCGTCATTTTTCCTTCATCCGAGATAATCGCTCGGGATGCTACCTTCCTTTTCTACTTCCACATTCCATGCGATAATTGTCGTACTGTCTCGTACATTTTGTCTTTCGATTTCCATCAATAACTGCGAAATCCCTTTATCAAGTTCTTTTTCATTCAGCACGGCAACGAGATCTGACGGATCCAAAAAAGGTTCCCCCGGGCATTCCACTAAACCATCAGTCGTCAAAAAAATAAGATTGTTCCCTTTTCTCATTTCCCTTGTCCCTGACGTGTAGCATGGTACTGCTTGCTCAAACGTATTCACTTGACCAATCCATTCAAAGAATTGCCTTTGGTTAAGTTGAAACTGATTTAGGGCAATTAATTCCGAATGGAACAGATATACTAAACAATCTCCAACCGAAAACCACCAAACGTAATTAGCTTTCCTGACAACGATAAGACAAGCCGTTTCTCCCATGGCACATCTGCATTCATTCAAAAATTGTTCAGATTGAAAAATTTCAAGTAACTTCATTTCCAAACGTTTAAATCGTGGAGGACCCTTCATATCTAAAATCTCCACCAATTTTTCTTTATGCTGCCCGAGTGTTTGTACAACAAGTTCCGCACTTTCAGCACTTTTATGTGCATCCAAAATAGCCGCTAATTCCCAATCCTCATTTTGCCAAATAACGCAGCCATCTTCATTCTTGGTTTGTCCCGCTGAAGAATTACCTCCAAATCTACCAACCGCTACACGATTAATCCATCGTACATCTCGTTCATCGACAAAGTCCTTTTCACTTCCAACCCAAGTAAGATTATTCATGAGCGCTCAATCAATCTATACGGTCTCACTTCATAACTTTCATAAACAATCGTATCGCTATTTCGAGCATCATCCACACTAGATGCAAATTGCGGGCGTTTTATCCAGTCTCCTACTTGCTCTTTATCAAAGTCAACAAATTGTACGTCAATCGTTTCAGGAGGTTGTGCAGCTGGTACGCCTGACATCGCTCTTCCACGAAAAACCATACAGATGACGCCTAACGTGATATCTTGATAAACTCCTGTCATATCACCAATTTCTGCGTGGATACCTGTTTCTTCTAGTACTTCCCGTTTAACCGCCTCTTTCAAGGTTTCACCAAGCTCAAGTCGCCCACCCGGCATTTCATATGTATCATTTCGGTGATTGTTCCGTACAAGTAATACATGTCCTTCCTCATTTACAATGTAACCACTAACAGCTACGATTTGTGGGGATTGCCCGTAATTTCCCGTTGAAGTGAAAAAATCTTCATTTGAAGAGATAAACAATGGAGCTAACGATTTCCGATAGTTTTGTGCTTCAACATGCATTTCCGATGCCCGGATGCCACCGTCCACTGTTTCATAATGAGCCCTATTATCGTATGCCCACATTGCCATTATCTCCGTCTGTTCTTCATTGACCCACCGTCCAACCAGCTGCGCTCCATGCGTCAGCTGATTCGGAAGCAAAAAGGTATGGAAAAAGTGGGTAAACGTTTCGTACATCGCTGGTTCAACCGTGTACGTTTTTCTGCGATACAACATTCAATTATTCCCCCCGTACAAATTAATTTTCAGCGAGCCCTTTTCAATAACCAAACTAGGCCAAGTGTAAAAACAGCAACTAGTGTTAAAGTAAATTTGAGGTCAATGATTGGTTTAAACTTCACCTTCTCCGCATCTATCTCGTAAACACCCAAAGGTCTGACGGAGATATGTCCCCCGCCCCCTTCTCCTTGGGCACCTAAAGAGTTTCCTGTTTCACTAGAATAGCCGCCTCCCCCGCCAACAATATAATTAATCTTTGCTACCGGAAGGACTTTTCTGTTTTCAAAATTAATCGGTTCACCATAAATCAACGATACGTCTTGTTGCCGTGAAAACTTGTCAAATATCCGCGCAATAGGTGATAGGTAATTAGAAGATTTTTTAATTCCCATGTTTTCCCCACTCCCTTAATTTTTAGTTGTGATTAGGTTAGCTGTCGTTTTTTCAACGTAAAATAGTATCCATCTATTTTACGCTGATATTTCAATACCGAAATTGCACTTTAACCGTAGCGTTAATCGAAATCTGCCCCTGTTCAATCGGTGTGGAGCTAGTCATTTCTCTCGCAGCAAATGTTCGATATGCGATGGGTTCTGCTCTTAATTCTTCAACAATTTTAATTGGATGTGGATCAAGTTGCAGTTGCATTGTCTCAGCAATTGTTTGCGCCTTGGCTAATGCATTTTTAAGTGCAAGGCTCAATGCTTTTTGATAGTCCAATTGTTCATTTTCAACCTTGAACTGGATATTTGATATCCTGTTCGCTCCGTTTTGGACAGCCACGTCTATTACATTTCCAACTTGATCAATATCTGTAATTTTTACTGTAATCGCATTCGTAACTTCGTATCCTCTAAATACTTGTTCGCCTTCGATATAGTTGTATTGGGGAACTATAGTGTACGAAACCGTTTGTATATTCTCCCTGTCGATCCCCAATTTCAATAACGAATCGATGACTTGATTCATCTCATAAGCATTTTCCTTTTGTGCATGGTTCAATTGTTTGTTTTCAGTACTGACTTCCAACTGGATTTGAGCAATATCCGGTGTTAGTTTAAGACTCCCAATTCCTGTAACAGTCATAACCCGCGGTTGTCGGCAGGTCATTTGTTGGGCATAAGGATAATACATATGTCTCCACCTTTCCTGAGCATCATTACGCTACCTTAGATAGTATGCTGATTGTCTCGAAAAGATATTTACATTAGCACTTAACGTAGAATTGGACGACAGATTACTCAAGGACCACAGCAGTATCTGAAGACTATATGACTAATTTAGATACATCCACATCCACTTTTCGAGAACTTTAAAAACGTCGCTGTTCACTTTCTTACCGATTCCCTTCGAACTCAAAATTACAAAGACTGATTTCAAAAAGTTCTTTACCGTTCTTTGTACGTGATAGGCGTCAAGTGATCCTTTATTTTCAAGCATTTCAGTTTCTACCATTCCGGCAAGTTCTTCAATCCATACTTGTATAACCTTCTCAGCATCTTGATGCTTTATTAATGAAACTAGTATTATAGCTAAGCGTTCTTCCTCTTCATCCAAATAGTCAACTTGCCTTAACAAGGAATATTGAACTGCATGAAGAATTCGACTGATATCCTCTTTTTTCAGTAGAGGATGTTTTGCCAAGGCATCCAAGGTATCTGCGCCATGTGCGATGGCATGCGCCCATCCATTACCCTGGATAAAACCTCGAGTGTCTTTTTCTTCCCTCATATAGCGTATAACCTTGTTCACTGTATACTGAACAAGATCTGGATTTACTATTTGTTTCTCAATGTCATATTCAATAACTGCAGCAATGACGAGTGCAGAAAAAGAACGTGTAAATACTGAATCAGTTCCAGACTCGCCAATCCCGTAAAATAGATAGTCTTCCTGTAATACCACTTCAAGTAAAGACTGGAATTCTTCCGGATTTAATTGATTGGAAACAATCATTTTTCCGAAGCTTCGATAGATTAACTCGTCACGCAAAAAACCATCTGGATTTCCAATTTGCGTCAACATCTCTTGCCTAACTTCCTTCGATAGCTCTAGTATCTTATCTCCTAAATAACTTTCTAAAGTTGTTGCTAACATCACTATTCCCCCTAAACGATCATTTATCGTTGCCTTGTGTAAGGCAATTTGTCTATCCTAAGTTATTATCTTTTACATGAATTAGCGTAAATCGTTCGCAAACAAGGAGCATGTCCTCAGTGAACTCAAGTCCAACTTCTCGTAATTCACTCGTAAAGAATCTCACATGAGCCAATTTCCAATCTTCATATGACCCTTCCCCTTCAGCAAGCGCAAACTCTTCCGATACTTCGTTCATCGGTACAAGCGATACTGCAATGGTCTTAATGATTGCCACTGGTTTTTCATCGCTATTTAAAATAATGCTGTACTCATCTATTCTGGGTAATGGCTCGTTCTCCAGTTCATAAATTACATGACCTGAACATGTCGCAGTCTTTTCCCCATCAATTACAAGCTGTGCAAGCTCATCTGGCAAACTTCCAAACATCCATGCGTTGACAGAAGTAGGTTTCTCTTCGTTCTTCCAAAATTCGTCCCAATAAGTTTGTGCTGCTAAATTCATCTTGAAATCCCCTTTCGCTACTAAAAATTATAAATCTCCTATATGCCCAAGCTCTCCTCCCTAGATCGAGAGAACTTATTCATTTCAATAAGACCGTACTGGTGAAATTAGATGGAGGCAAGTGGAATCATTTTGCGGCTGAATGACAATCGGTTTCATCAAGCCATCAAAACGTATCGTGACATTTTCTTCTGGTATCCTTTTTAGTGCGTCAAGTACAAAACGACCATCAAATGACATTTGGATATCGTTCTGTCCTTCGATATGTATAATTTTTTGAAGCTCTTCAATCATCCCGACTTCTGTAGAATTGGAAGATATTTTGATAGTAGCATCATCCACAATCTCCAATTGGATGTTATTGTGTTTCCATTCAGTCGAAAATACACAAGCCCGATCCATTCCTTCTATTAATACTTGAGTATTCATGGTTATCAATGCCTTTGATTCAGTTGGCACCAAAGATCCAGTGTTAGGATAGACACCCTCAATTAACCTTGAATAAAGTGAACTCATAGCGGTCCCAAACACAATGAAATTATTCGTATAAGAAATCTCTACGATTGACGAATCCGCCTCTTTAAGATGCGTCAGTTCTGACAAACTTGTACTCGGAACTACAAATGATTCTGTTGTTTTAGATTCTATAGTCACTTCTCTACGTGCTAATCTATGTGAATCTGTTGCTGTACAAATGAGTTTGTTTTCTTCAAACTCCATCCTCACTCCAGTTAGTACCGGTTTAGCCTCACTTTTTGAAACAGCAAAAGCGGTTTGCTTTATAGCCTCCGTTAATTTCCCAAACGGTATTTCAATTTTAGTATTGCGATCCATCTCCGGAAGTTTTGGATAGTCATTCGCATTAAATCCATTTAGTTTTGTTTCAATATCCCCCGATTTTATCGTGATTGAATCATTGCGTCCTAATTTAATACAAATATCATTGGGGAGTTTTTTCACAACTCCGTTCAAATATTTCGATAAAACAACTACACTTCCAAATTCTTTGATATCCACGACCTTTTCTCCACTTTTTAGTAAAGGGATAGTTCTTTCAATAAAAATATCCGAATTGCTACCCGTAAGCTTAAGACCATACTCGTTGGCTTCTATTTTTATTCCAGAGAGTATTGGAATAACGCTTTTTGATGAAATAATTTTATTTATATCAGAAACTGCAGTCGTAAATGAAGCGTAGCTTACTGTAAATTCCATAAAAGCCCTCCTAGTCACTGTCCAAACTTATAATCTCAAGCTTGTTCCATACAACTTGCCAATTCTTTTTCTTAATCCTTTCTTCATAAATCTTCATCCGTTCTTTCTTATCACAAAAATAAGGGGTCGGTTTTACTCTCAAATTTACAACATCTTCTATACCATGAGTCGCTGTTAATATGACATTGTTTCCTTCATCCAATTTCACCCCCAAAGCTGTTGCCGTTTCAGGAAACCTTGAGATCGCATCAACAGACGAAGTATAGGGGATGACATTATTTACACTATGCATTCTTGCCTGATTTTTGACCGACCAAGGGATAGCAGGTAGAAGTCTTTTCAACACTTCCTCGTATTCCTTTTCCACACTTTTTTCACTATTTGTTCGATCATAATAGATGACATCAATATCTGGAATCGTCGTCCTTTCATTGAAACCGTGCTGCACATCCCAAATTTTAGATCGAACAAATCCGGCGCAGATCCACCAATCAGGTAAATTCAATGATTTGGCGCATTTCAATAGGTCCATCATCCACTTATCCTCTTGAATTAAAACAACAATTTCTCTTTCAGTTGTAATGACCATAAACTACTCCTCTTTCATTCACACTGCTCACATACTCGTACAAAAACCGTGGATCAAATCTTCATACTTACAAAAGACCTTTTCAACGAACATATTCACTTCTTTCGGTTCCACATTCCTATGTATTTGCAAATAGTCAGCCTTCAATCCTGTACTGCTTGCCATCATTACTTCTAGTCATGAAACGATAATCTATCAGAAATCGTCTTACTGTGGCAAAATCAGGATAAATCGTCGCCAATAGGTCATTTATTTCTTTTTCCACGTACATTCTATCAACTTCAAATTGCTTAATTATTTCTTGGGCAATAATGTACTTCCTCTTTTCTTTACTCGGAAATACGTCAAGCGGTCCTTGCAAACCTTGTTTGAAGTAATTTCCCAATACTTTTTCTCTTTCCACATCAGTGATTGTAAATCGTTCACCCAATTTAATCATTCCTTAATATATATTGAACAAATGAATACGGCTTATGCGCTTTAAAAGGGCTTTTGGGAGGCCACTGAAAAAGTCCCAATACTTAGAACTAATTAGATTTCCCGCCAATACCGCTTCGACGCTTTGTGGATGCCTCCCGCGATAAGCCAGAAAGAAGATCAGGGAGGGAATGAACTGCATCCCTCCTTCAGTCTTATCGCTCCGGCTATCACGAAGTCGTGCCGGAGCTGAATGGTCTATGTGAGAAAGAGCATTTCATTAACTGTGATGAAATCTGCAACCTGGAGTGCGTCTTTCTTGGATATAATTGGTATCAACTAGTAATCACATTAAAGTCTCGCCATATACATTTCAAACTCACATATCTCTCGATAATGAACAACCTAGCGTAGGCGCGGCGAAAGGCATCCCCAAAGCGCCAAGTGTTCTACAATCCACACCCCGAATTACAAGTCTCTCCTTAATTGAGCGCCACAGTAGATTCAATGGGATTCTTTAATTCATTATATAGATATTATTTTCATCCCCTTTTTATAGCAGTCTACCTACCAAGTTTTGTCGAGTTTATCAGCATAGAACTCAATTGCTCTTTTATATGATAAGATTTCACTATCATTTGTCGTGTAAGCTAGACTGGTTAGTAAAATCTCCATGGCTGCACGATGTTCACCAACATTGTACAATGTCATTGCATAGAAAGTTTTCATTGCATTGTTTTCCGGGAAGTTTTCAATTCCTTTTTCCAAAACTGTTTGCGATTTTTCATACTTGCCTAACGCACGATATGAACTACCTAATCCTATAAATGCGCCTATTGCATTTGTATCATCTAGGCCTAATTGGATGGCTTTTTCGTAATAAGGTACAGCATCTGCTTCTAACCCAAGAACATCGAAACTCCATGCATATTGATAATTAACTAGTGCATCTTCTGGGCATTCCAATACTAATTTTGAGAGTAAGACATTTGACTTCTCAAATTCCCCTTCACTTCTTAACTGAATTGCTTCTTCTAACTTCACCATTATACTTCTCCTGTCTCCTGAAATAATTAAAAAGATGTTTGCAAAAAATGAATAATCCCAATAAATGACCGAACTAATCTGTTACTTCGTTTTTCCCCTGTAATTAGCTATATCATCCCATCCATATGCGACTTCACTCAACTTCTTTCCTGTAATTTCGATTTCTTCAGTGTCAACCTTCTTTCCACCTAACATTTCATAGAAGCGGCAAGCCGGGTTCTCTTCTATCGCCCATATAAGCATCGAGTTCAAATTCTTATTTTTTAAATCATCCACAACAGACTGAACGAGTAATCGACCAATTCCTTTTCCTTGGTATTCTCTCAAGATATAAATCGCATATAATTCCCCTGTAAATGCCTCGTATTTCCCGGTGCGCTCTTTTCCACCTGTAGAAAATCCGATAACTTGACCATTTTCATTTTCTGCTATGTATATGTTATTTTCTTTTATCCCTTTTTTCCAAATCAGCTCGCGTTGCTCGTAAGAAAGGTTATCTAAAAAAGGATCCGGCACAATTCCTTTATATGTCGTCCTCCAACTATCCACATGGACTTTTGCAATTCCTGTTACATCCTCTACCTCTGCTTTTCGGATTAATATCTCACTCACCCCTTTCAACGTTGTAACAGTACTGAAACAACAGGTCAACATTTTTCAAAAAATCATTTCGGACGTGCTTCATAGGGATGGATTTGACCTATTATCCCCATTTCTTCATCTGCCCCAATCTGTTTAATAACTCCGTTCGCAATTTCAGCATGTGTAAGCCAACGTGAGCCACTTTCTTCCATTACAAATCCTAAATAGACTCTCCGATAGTTGCACTTGCTTGGAATACGGATAGGCTCATCTTCGAAATACCGCCGACTTCCCTTTACATGGAACAGACTAAACGGTGTGTCCCCTGGGTTCATCTCACAAATCCGCTCTAGTACACTGTAATTCGATGTCCAGCTAATAATTAGATCAAACGAGCCACGTTCCAGAATCGCTTTTTTAATTTCGTCATATACATCATCTGTATTATAATCAGCTATAAGTGGGAATATAGAATTTGGCGAACTTTCTACTTGCAATCGTTTAAACTTCGACAATGTACGCCCAATGACAGAAACAGAATAACCTTCACGTGCAAGATGAAGACAAACTTCGGCAAGCATACCCGTTCCGCCAATGATTAAAGCATGATTATTACTTTTCATACACTTACCTCTTTTCTGAAGACAAGACAATTGATTTATTCAACATATTCTTGGCCATGTAATAGGCACTTACTGAAAAAAGTTGTGTAATTTTTTGTTCTTGAATCATTTCTTCGATTAAATCAAAAGAAATGAGTTTCACCTCAATCTCCTCAGTTTCATCCAATTCCTGCTCACATTCTTTGAATGCATCCAAAATTAGAAAGGTAACAATCCTATTTGTTTGAGTAGCCGGATTTATCATAAACTCACCAAGTTTTATCGGTTTCGTCGTCGAAATAAAACCCGTCTCTTCGCGTAACTCCCTCAAAATCCCCTCCTCATGTGACTCTCCCTCTTCAATTTTCCCGGCAGGAATTTCTAAATAAAATCCTTCACCAGGATGACGGTATTGTTCTACGAATACGACCCGTTTATCTTCCGTTAATACAATTGCATTTACCCAATCTTCATACTCATGGACAAAATAATCTTCAATGATTGCCCCGTTCGGAAGCTGACACATGTCTTTCCTCAAATTTCCAAAAGGAGTTTTAAAGTGATATTCTGACTTAATCGTTTTCCATTTCTCCACAGTAAATCCCTCAATTCTTCCGTGACATGGCGGCGATATATTTCCCTATACAAACACTACGAAAGTTAACCAGGTGCAGAAATGATTCGGAATCACTTCTACACCTGGTATTGAATTTATTCCAGTAGACTGAGGGATACCTCAATTACAACTTCATCAAATGTGTCGTCTCAGAAGCAGTGTCATCCAGTTCAAATCCGTTTGCCCTATAAAAAGCATCTGCTTTTGAAGATTCTGTCCGCACTGTCACTTCTTTAAATGCATCGCGTGAATGGTCAACAATTTCTTTCAGTAAAAGAGATCCTACACCTTGCCGCCTAGCATCATCTAATACATAAAATCGCTGCAAACGTGCAACTTGTGTATCTTCGGAAAAAGGTGATTGGTTTACTCCACCTATCGCTACTACCTCACCCTCTTCATTTTGAACAGCTAACAATGCTTCACCCGGTTTGTTGAACGTATTTGTTCCATCCTCATAATCATTGACTAGTCGTGTTAAAAATCGGTACCCTTCCGTTTCGCTTTCTTTCACTAAATGAGAGATATCAATTGCCTTTAAATCCTCAACTTGCTCCACTTTGTAAGTCATTTCTATTCCCCCTATCAATTGAATGATTGCAACATACAGTCTATTTCGACAAATGGGGTAGAAAAACCTTTATAATAAACAAAAATGACCTGTTGCGAATTATTCGCAACAGGTCATTTCCAACAATTTCATTTCATATTATCTTCATCAAATTGTGCTTTAGAAAAACCGCGGCCAAGTATCTCCGACGCATTCAAGAAGATGACAAATGAGGTTGGTTCTTGTGTTTGAAGTAATTTTTTAAAGTAGACAGCTTCCGATTGTTCAACGACACATAAAATCATTGTTTTTTCTTGATTGGAATACCCGCCTATTGTTTTAATCTTCGTTAATCCGCGATTAATATCATTTTTTATAATGGCTTGGACTTTCTCTTCTTTATCCGTAATAATGAGAACCAATTTGGTCGGCGACGTTTGCAACTGAACAAAGTCAATCACCTTACTCGTAACGTAAATTGCTATCATCGCGTAAAGAGCAAGTTCAAAGTTAAAGACAAATGCCGATGTGACTACAACTAATCCATCTACAAGCAACTGTGAAAAACCACTCGAAAGGCCCGTATATTTCTTAACCAATTGAGCGATTAAAGCAGTACCACCTGTCGAACCGTTAGCCCTGTATACAATACCGAGACCTACACCAAGCATAATCCCACCGTAAATCGCACTTAATAATGGGTTTTCTACTGCAAGCTTAATGTCCGTTGTGAGCCAGATGACAAACGGAACAAAAAATGTCCCAACTAACGTTTTCATACTGAATTCCTTGCCGACAAGCAAGACCCCAAGTATTAGTAGTGGAATATTAATGAGCCATTGAACGTAAGCTGGATTGAATTGGAAGAGTTCATATAATATTGTACTAATCCCTGAAACGCCACCTGCTGCTAGCCTGGACGGTAAAAGGAAAATATTGAAGGCTAGACCAACGAGTGCAGCCCCAAAGATGATCTGTATATATTCAAATAAGACCGTTTTTCTAAATTTTTGTATTGCCATTTTTTTCTCCCTCTCTTTTACCCTTTCCATTCTAACAAAAAACGAGCTAGAACATCATTTTTTTTAAACCAACTTCAATTATAGATAATAACTGAATGCTTCATAGCCAAAATAGAATGATAAAAGCGATAGAAGACTGAACACGATGCTCTCTACCTTGCTTCCGGTTCTTGTCGTCAATGGAAAGCGAACTGTCATGCTAAGTGGGAAAAGCAGTTTGATTCCGTTTTTCGTCGCCATATCTAATATGTAATGACTCACCATCCCCGCTAAAAGTCCTGCCTTCACAGCCTCATTTGGAGTAAAGGCATTCATTAACGTCGCGATAATCACCAAGAACAATAAACTGTGTGTAAATGTACGATGACCGAATAGCATATTGATAAGTTTCGATAACAACTTAAATTTTCTTCCGATTTTACTACCACTGTGACAAATGTCAGGAAGTAACGCGCCAATTATCCCCGCTCCAAGCATTATAATCGGATCATGATTTGTAAATTGTGCATAAGCAAGACTTGCTGCAATGCCGCCTACGATGTGTGTTTTCCCTGTCATGCTTATTCTCCTTTTTCAGCTAAATTCATTTCTTAACTAGTTTGAACTCATCTTCATTAAAGCAAAAAGATTCGATATGTTTCAATTTCCAAATTTCCACCATTCTAATTCTCTTCTTGGCCACTAAAGCGTATGTATGAGTCCATTTGCGCAAAATAGTTACTGCTCCGTTTACATCGCTATTCATAAAGATATAAGTTCCAGCTCTATAGAGTTCTCGAACACTCGTCTTCCACTGAAAACGGGTTTTTCTCCTTTCAACCCTATCTTCATTATACCAAACGAACGTTCTTTTTAATATAGTTTCTACATATTTATTCCATAATAAAAACCAAGAATACACACAGCTAAAGTCACAAGTGTTTTTAGTTTGTTCATAAACGTTGTTGCACTGCATGGATCAGAAATCATTCAAATATTTCTTAATGGATTCCAACAATTTCATTTGAAAATATCAAGCCGATGATGTACACTATATTTACAAGCTGCGTTGTGCGTATAAATATTAAGTTTTAACCCTTAAGCTGTAATCGGGAGTTTTACCTAGATACAGGAATGGCATACCCAGTTCTTTCGATAACTGGGGCATACAGGATTGTTTCTGCGAACACCCACTTTGAGAAGTGGTGGTTTAAAACTTTCTAAGACCATACGGCAAAGGCGGCTGTTATTTTAATAATTTAAATGAAACTGGTTTCCATTGGAAGCTGGTTTTTTTATTATACATTTGAAGGGGGCGGACATCATTCTCAAACGATTGGTGGTCACGGGTTATAAACCCCATGAACTCGGCATATTCGATGACAAGCATCCAGGCGTCCGTTTTATAAAAAAAGCATTAGAAAAACGACTAGTCGCCTTACTGGACGACGGGTTGGAATGGGTAATTATAAGCGGTCAACTAGGAATTGAAGCATGGGCAGCCGAGGTCGTAATTGATTTGAAAAAAGAATATACCGATTTGAAATATGCCGTTATTACTCCCTTTACAGATCAGGAGAAAAATTGGAACGATATGAAAAAGGAAAAGTATCATTCTCTCATCGCTAAAGCAGACTATCATACGAGTCTTACGAAGAGACCCTATGAAGCTCCGTGGCAATTTATCGAAAAAGATAAGTTCTTCATGCGCAATTCTGATGGAATACTCATTGTTTACGATGAGGAAAATGATGGCTCTCCAAAATTTGTTAAAAGGTCCGCGGAAAAACATGCGGAACGTTCCGATTATCAAGTTCTCACAATCAGCGCGGACGACTTGCAAGTAATTGCAGAAGAAGAACAAATGGATGAATGGCAATAAGGTTTCCGATTCCTTGACACTTCTTGTGCTACATGGTATGATAGTTCCGTTAACAATAAGGTAATGCTTAAGATTTGAATATCTGGCATTCTACGTACTGTTTTTGAGAATACTTATTCACACTGGCGCGACTAAAGGGTCGCAAGGACGTAAAAGTAGGCAGGGTTTATGTTGCTTAAGTTAGAAAGCACCCAGTGGAACAATGACCGCGGCTCTGAAAGCTTATCCTTTCTATGGAAATTATTCCCCGAATAATCGGGATGAAAAATTAAATTCAAAAGTATAGTGTTACCTGACAAAACAAAGGGATGTTCCTCAATCGAGGACATCCCTTTTCCAATTTCATTTACTAATCGGGTTTATAATTGCGTTGCTGTTATACACATATTACAATAGCATGAAAAGGATGGTGGTCCCAATAATGGATATTTACGCACATCGCGGTTCGTCCGGAACACATCCAGAAAATTCACTTGCCGCCTTCCATGAAGCTGCCAGGCTTCCTATTTACGGCGTAGAATTCGATGTTCATTTGACAAAAGACGGTGAACTGGTTGTCATTCATGATGAAACAATAGCTAGAACATCAGATGGCAAAGGTTTCGTGAAAGACATGACACTTGCGGAGTTAAGGTCATTTGATTTTGGCAGTTGGTTTTCTGATGAATTCCGGGGTGAACTTATACCGACGCTGTATGAAGTACTCGATATTTTTTCCGAGACTTCTCACCATCTAAATATCGAACTAAAATCGGATATATTTCCTTACGAGGGAATGGTGGGGAAAGTTGTTGCAATGGTTCAGAAGATGAAACTCGATTCGCGTGTCGTTATTTCATCATTCGATCACGAAGCTGTTCGGGCAGTAAAAAAAATTGCACCGCACATTGAAACTGCAGCCTTGTTCATGGAAGTACTAGTCGATCCGCTCGATTATATGCGTACTATTCCTGCTGATGCACTCCATATCTCATTACCATCCGCTGCTCGTCCATCTATGAGAAAAGTGGTAGAAACCGGAGTGGCTGTTCGTGTCTTCACTGTTAATGAAGTAAAGTATGCAGAAGCACTGAGGAAAATTGGTGTCACCGCTCTATTTACTGATTATCCAAAGAAAATGATGATTCATTTGAATAGAAAAAGCTGAACAAACCCAGCTTTTTCTATTCAATCATTTTTTCGTTTAAAGATTGATTACTATCACTAGCCATTATTTAATTCCCTAGTTAGCACACTCACTAATGAATCTTTCAAATATTCGCAAGGAAACAGCATCCCCTGCTGCCGATAATGCTTCGGGATGCCATTGAACGCCTAATACGAATTGTTCATCCGTGCTTTCAATTGCCTCCACAATCCCATCGCTTGCTACAGCAGTAACTTTGAAATCAGACGGTACTTCCTTCAGCGATTGATGATGATACGAATTCACCTGAATGCGTTCACTCCCCGCAATCGATTCAAGCAAACTTCCTTTATCCAGTTGAACATAATGAGAACAGTGCGTGTTGGGTGCCTTTTGTATATGTTGAAGAATTGGACTGTCGTTTTGTTTATAAAGATCTTGATACAATGTTCCACCAACTGCGACATTCAATACTTGAAGCCCTCTACAAATGCCAAGAATCGGTTTCCCTGTTTTGAGCATTCTGCGCGCAAGTTCAAGTTCGCTTGAATCCCTGCTTGGTGAGACTACTCCGAGATACTCATGCGGTTCTTCATTAAACAACATCGGATTGATATCATTTCCTCCAGATAATAAAAGGCCATCAAACATTTCGATCAGTTGCTCAACGTCTTGCTCCAACCCAACCGGAACAATCATCGGCAATCCACCCGCTCGGATAACTGCCTGTACATATGTGTTTTTTAATATATTTTCCCCATCTTGCTGAACATCTGTCGTTATACCAATAACTGGTTTCATCCACATATCCCCCTTATAACTAGTATATTCTTACGCTCGCGTATAGTTTGCACATGCCCTTCCCGCTTGCCTTCCGGAAAAAATACAGCCTCCAAGGAACGTCCCTTCCAATGAACGATAGCCATGAACACCACCACCGCCAAATCCTGCTACTTCGCCAGCGGCATATAAACCCGGTATTGGATTCCCAGTCAGGTCAAGAACTCGGCCATCTAAATCGGTTTGCAATCCACCAAGTGTCTTTCGACTGACGATATGTAAACGCACCGCAATCAACGGTCCTTTTTTAGGATTAAGGAGTTTATGTGGAGCCGCTACTCTGACAAGCTTATCTCCGATATAGTGACGGGCACCACGCAATGCTGTAATTTGCAAATCCTTGGTGAATTTATTATCCATCTCACGATCCCTAGCAATGACTTGCCGTTCAATGTCGTCTAACTTCAATAAGTTTTCTCCAGTCATTTTATTCATCCCCGAGACAAGTTCCGGGAGTGTATCGGCTACGATAAAATCTTCGCCTTTATCCATGAATGCTTTTACCGGCGCAGTTGGGCCAGGCAGGATTCTCTGTAGCACTTTCCCGATACTCTTTTCCGTCAAATCCGGATTTTGCTCAGATCCGGATAACGCAAATTCTTTCTCGATGATCGATTGGGTCAATATGAACCATGAGTAATCGTAACCGGTTGCCCGGAGTGCTTCAAGTGTTCCTAATGTATCGAATCCAGGGAAATTCGGAGCTGATAATCGCTTCCCCTTAGCATCTAGCCAAAGGGAGGATGGGCCAGGAAGAATACGAATCCCATGATTTGCCCATACCGGGTTCCAGTTTTTAATGCCTTCCGTATAATGCCACATCCGATCCCTGTTAACAATTCGGCCCCCAGCTTGCTCTGTAATCGCCAGCATACGCCCATCCACATGTTCAGGAACCCCTGAAATCATATCTTTCGGTGCTTTTCCAAGACGGAGTGGCCAGTTTTTTCGGATCAATTCAAGATTCGCTCCCATACCCCCACTTGTCACTAACACCGCTTCCGCATATAATTCAAAGCCACTAATCACTTCACGGGAACTCGCTACACCACGGGCGACGGCACTAGGTACAAGTAAAGCACCACGTACTCCAGTCACAGCACCATTTTTCGTAATCAATTCATCGACACGGTGGCGAGGCAGATACTCAACTAATCCTTTATCTATCGCAATCCGCATTTTATCCTCAAAAGGTTTAACGATACCAGGTCCTGTTCCCCATACAATATGAAAGCGCGGGACCGAATTACCAGGTCCTTCCGCTAGATGGCCACCGCGTTCCGCCCATCCTACAACCGGAAAAAAACGAATGCCTTGCGCATGCAACCACTCTCTTTTCTCAGTTGCAGCGAAGTTAACATACGCTTCGGCCCACTTCTTTCCCCAATAATCTTCATCTTCCTGACGGTCAAAACCAGCAGTTCCCAACCAGTCCTGCCAAGCAAGTTCCTGCGAATCCTTAATGCCCATTCTTCGTTGCTCAGGTGAATCAACGAGAAATAAGCCGCCAAATGACCACCAAGCTTGTCCGCCAAGAGAGGCTTCCGGTTCCTGATCGAGCAGTAGAACTTTCTTCCCGGCATTTGTAAGCTCTGCCGTCGCAACTAATCCCGCCAAACCAGCACCAACAACAATGACGTCATATTTCATCGAGTAGCCTCCCCCCTTAAATCAAGCCGAAAGACTGTTAATAAATTCTTCGATTTCCGTTTGCGATTTACGGTCTTTACTAACAAAGCGACCCGCTTCAACACCACTATGGAATGCGATAAAACTCGGGATTCCAAAAATATCTAAGTCTCCACATAAATCTATAAACTCATCACGGTCAACAAGAATGAAACTATATTCCGGGTAATCTGCTTCAATCCCAGGTAACAACGGTTCAATTACTCGGCAGTCGGGACACCAATCTGCGGAAAACATGAACATTGTTCTCTCCTCATTTTTCAGCTTGTCGAATTGTTCCATTGATTGTAGTTTTTCCATTTGAAATCACTCCTATTTTTTTAGTTAGCAAACACGATTTAATTATAGCATCAACAAAGACACAATTTAATATTTTCAGTGAATTATAATCATATTCCACCTAGCATTCAGTTATTTGAAACTCCACATGCACCATTTCCCAATATCAACAAAACCAATTCGTTTATAGATGGAGCCCGCAGCGGGATTATCATAGAAGAGACAAAGCATCTTGCCTTCATTGAGCAATTCTGTGCAAAGAATAGACATGCAATATGAAGCTAATCCTTTTTTCTCATATCCCGATAAAGTACCAACGCCAACAATCATGGCCGACTGACTATTTTCTGCAGTGCTCGATGCGGAACTTATTATCCGCCCATCTTCTTCGATGAAGTACGTACGGGCAGATTTATTACTAAGTGACTCACGTTTACGTTCAACACTGAATGTACTCGTAGCAAATTCGGGAATTCCATACATTTGATCTATGATTCGTTCCGCGTCATCAGGTGTCGCTTTTTTCACTTCAATCTCTGGGGGTACTTCTTGCAAACCCTTAGCATGCTCACATTTAGCGTAATAGAGTACACGTGGATTTGACGGTTTACTAGTCAAATACGGTTCCAATTTAACAACAATCTGCTCAATCCCTGAAATGAACTCATACTTTTCATCATGATTGATAATTTCTGCAAACCCTTTTGCATCGTATTCTTCTGGTGCATATACGATGAAATTACCATCATAGTTTAGTAGAATCCCTCGCAATTCACCATCCTCAACAAAATCACCCCATAATTTCTGAATCGGATTAGTAAACCCATACGCTTCAATATCTCCTATTATAAATAGATTTTCTGCTGGCTTCTGTGAAATGAAATCGAACGTAACTTTCCTGTCTTCTTCCACAAGCTGTCGAATCATCTGAATTCCCCCTCTTCAAGTTTTATGGATTAGCTTACCACATAAGACTTTCAAGGTGCAATACGAAAAGGACCTTGTCAACTTAATGACAAGATCCTTTTCGTTTCGTTAACGACTAGGAGAATCCGTATGAAGCGGTGGCGGTATAATCCACCCTTTTTCTTTGTTCATTCTCAATAACTTCAAACCAAATAACATTTTATCTGCATGGAATTTTCCGAACATCATTGCAAGGTCTTCTCGCAAGCATTGTCCCAACACTTGGCTGCAAGACACAAGAGCTTGTCCGACGTTAATCGATATGGCACCGCTGATTTCAGGATCCATAAACCTTGCTCCGACCGGTATATCTTCCGCTTTCGCTTTAGGACGCTCTGGCAATGACGGCGGCAATGCAATGCCATTCTCTTTTAAAATATTTTCAAGTTGTTTGTTCTCCGATTTCATCGTTTTTACTGCTTCTTCCAACAGCTCGATGAGATCCCCGTCACCTGCATGATTAATAAATGCTTGATACGCACTGATTAAACCATTATTCGCTCCAACAAACGCCCATGAGCCTAGTACTTCACCGTAATGTAACGGTTCATCTTTTGGATTACCATTTAAAATACCCAATTCATCTCTCCTTTTCTCTCCACTTGTGTAATGGATTTCAATCGTATTATGTGTTAGAAAAACATTTATATACATATTTTTCACCTGCGAGTCACATACAAACCACAGGTGAATAATTAGTTTAAATTCAATTTTGAATTGTTTTCCTGAAAAATGTACTTATGAATAAATCCAATTGGGGAATTCTAATATACATGTATTAAAAGGAGGTTTTTTCGTGCGTCACTGGTTTGTCTTACCAATGTATGTACTCGCATTGTCTTTGCTATTCTTAACGGTTGTTTCAGCAAAAGAAGAGCCTACTCAAGAAATGATTCTAGATGAACGAATGCGTCTTTATTTGCGCTTCGAAAACATAACTGTCCCGTGGTATTATTTAGCGGCAGTTGATCAATTTGAACGCAACATCCAACAAGTTCGAACTGACATTCCGAAGAATGAAGGGCCGGTCGCCATTCAGTTTTCAGATGATTATTGGACAGGTCCACTTAACCTCGATAAAAAAGATACTTCTCCTGAATCGATTGCTTATTCAGATGGGAATGGACTTGATGGCAATGAAGATGGGCTAGCCAATATAAATGATGCAGAAGACGTCCTATATACAATGGCAACTTATTTAAGCGAATATGGGCAAGCGGAAGAAGATTTCAAATTGGCTTTATTGGACTATTACAAGCGCGAAGACACGGTTAAACAAATTATAGCTATTGCAAAACTGTATAAACACTTTGAAACATTAGACTTGGATGAACACGCCTTTCCTGTCCCAACCAATTACAATTACAGTTACCGTGGAACCTGGGGAGCAAGCAGAGGATGGGGTGGCAGAAGGATTCACGAGGGAACCGATTTGTTCGCTGGATATGGTACCCCTGTTCGAGCCACGTCCTATGGCGTTATCGAAATAATGGGGTGGAATGATTTTGGAGGTTGGCGGGTCGGCATTCGCGACACCCATAATACGTACCACTATTTTGCCCATTTAGCTTATTTCAATAAAGATCTAAAAGAAGGAGACATAGTTGAACCAAAGACCATCATTGGTTCAGTGGGCAGCTCAGGTTATGGAAAAGCAGGAACATCAGGACGTTTTCCTCCTCATCTCCACTACGGGATGTACAAATATAACGGACGAACAGAATGGGCTTTCGATCCTTATCCTTCGCTTAGAATTTGGGAACGGCAGGATAAACAGAAGTGAGGTCAGTGAAAACATCAGTTATAATACTAACGTATTCGGTTGACGGAGAGAAAACATCAAATAACAACCTATATTGGGGACACAATTCACTATGAATTGATGTCTTCCTTTTTGTTGTTATATCAATGCTTAAGTCGATTTGACAAACTAATTAACAGATCAATACGTACACGAATTGAAGTCACCGCATAAATTTATGCGGTGTTATTGAAACAAATGCCGATAATGTTGCTAATTGTTCACTTAATATGAAGCGAACTTATTATATAAATGAAATTTATGTTTAAATATATTTTGAATTTTTAAATTATCCATTTAAACAAACTAGCAGGATTCTTGAATGAAGTGAAACCAAAAAGTGGGACAATTCGTCTCATTAAAAAAAGGGGGATAATTGTTGAAAAAAATATTATTGTTTATTTTAGCCACCTTCATTTTGAGCGCTTGCAATCAATTGACTAAAAATTCAAATGAATCTAGTGTTTCGCGTTCAAAAGAAACCGCTTCTACTGTTCAAACTTTGCCAGAAGATATGCCAAATGACTTTGGGTTCTCTGTTCAGTTTGGTGTGGGAAAAAATAATGAAATCAACACATTTCAAAATACAGTGACCAAAGATTTAATAACGGATGGGACTGCAAAGGCAACTGTAAATTTAACAGATAAGGAAATGGATAAGATTTATAAGAAAATGAAAGAAGTTAATATAGTAGAAAAGAAAAAATTTATACCCGAACCTATAAACGGAACCACTTGCACACAAGAACCACACGAAGAGGATGAATGGAAAATTACCATCAACGGCGAAACCATAACTCATTCTTTTTCAGGGACATACTGTGATCCTACCAACGATGCTAAACAATTAATTGAGTTACGAAATTACGTATTTAGTATAATTAGAAGTAAGGAAGAATATATAGGACTTCCCGAATCCAAAGGGGGATATGAATAGTTAGTAAAAAATGGATAATTTTTACTTACGTTTAATAATTCAACTAAAGTACTGTTAGTGAAAAAATATTATTCAATCTTTAGCTTTATAGCTCTTGTAGTAATAAAAGTTTTAATATGCTTGTCTAAAATTCTTGTTCCACCGAAGTCATCATCATAAAAACCTGTTATAACAAACCCTGCTTCAATTTGCCCTTGAATTTGATCTTCCAAAGTATGTGCGTATTCTATTGTTTGACTTGATTTTATATAAGCTTGAACTTCATCCTCTAGCAAATAATCCAATGACGATGAAGGTATGGAATATTTAACATCAAGAATACCTTTTCTTTCTTGATTATCATCAAAAATCCATAATAAAGGATTTGTAAATCCTGCAATTAAAATACCTCTATTTTTTAAAACTCTTGAAATTTCCTTCCATACAGGGTTAACATCTTTTACAAACAAGTTAGAAACAGGATTAACAACAATATCAAAATATTCATCTTTAAAGTCACTAAGGTCTGACATATCGCCTTGTACCGTTTTTATAGTTAATCCATCACGTTTAGCTACATATTCATCTTGTTGCAATTGCTTTTTAGATATATCAGTCACTGTTACATCTGCTCCAGCCGCAGCTAAAATAGGTCCTTGTTGCCCTCCACCAGATGCTAAACAAAGTATTTTTAATCCTACTAAAGATTTCGGAAACCAATCTCGTGGAACTGATCTTTCAGTAGTGACAGTAATTTCCCATTCACCAGATTTACTTTTTTCAATGATTTCGCTACTCACAGATTGTGTGTATCTAGACCCCTCTTCAACTTTCTTATCCCAAGCGTTACTGTTTTGTTGTGTTGTGTCCATTGTAATTCCTCCTATTTTGGCTAGTTTGTGGATGGGGCACCTTCTTAAAGTGAATCCGCTACGTTACTTTATTAACAGTAAAAACAATCTCTTGGCAGCCTTGTTTTGCTAAAGTTAGCAATAGGTAAGCATTTGATTCTATTCTCCAGATTTCCCCCTGCTCCGCACGGAACGTGCCAGTTTCCATGCATTCCACAGTTGACACCTACTACTGTGGACAAAAAACACAGATGATTTCTTAGGATAATCATTACATCATATTTGGAATAAATACTTTGATAAACAGGGAGTAGCCTAGAGCACCTACGAATAAGGCAATAAGAATTATTACAATCGGTGTAATTTTTTTCATAGTCCCCCTCCTCGTTTGAATTTTAATAGATAATATTCTGTATTGATACTCTATTGTCATGATCGACTATATTGTGCTCATTCTAGTAATCTGCTCCATTTAGTTCAATAAGGCGTAATAAATATAAGCTGTTTTATATTTACTGATTATTTTCCACACATAAAGGATTTTCTTAAGCTACTTTACTTAAAATAACGCCCCGTTACTTTAAGTACAACTAACTCGTATTGTAAAGATCGTATCCAACACCTTCATCATCGAGTTTTACTTCTTATTTGTTTATTTGAATCCAAAATCCAGCTATATTAATAGCCTTTATATTTTCATTGTTCAATACGATTTGACCCTGTGAAAAAACAAAATACCAATCAAAAGTTAAACCTTGAATTGCATATTTAGTCGCTTGCATTTGAAGCTTGTTATCATTTACAATTTCAACAACTTCTACACATTCCACTACTGAACAATGAATCGCATGTTCCTCAATTAAGTACGTCTCAAATTCGGCTGGGCTTGTGGGAACACGATATATTACAAAAATAAAAATGACTATAAATATAAAAATGACTTTATCTTTTATTGGTGATTTTGTATGCAAAATTAGTCCTATTGCACAAATCAGTGTGATCCATAACACTGATTTAATATCAAAAATAGAAAAAAAGAAAAAGGAATTGATAATTATGAAAGATAAATAACGTTTCAGAACATCATTTTTTGATTTGATGAACAGTATATATATCGAAGCTATTAATATGAAGATAAAAAATGCGAGATTAACAATAACCATTTCTCCCCCTCCTTGTACAGTGCCTGTCTCCTTACTTTAAAGACACGGCTGCCGAATTTCCAAAAATCGCTCCTTTTGCTTGAAGAGATCAGACATCACTGCACAACCATCTAAAATCCAACATAGCAATACTAAAATCACTTTTTTATCAAACATGCACACTCCTCTAATGTGTAAGAAAACAGGTTTTTGACCTTTGTTATAAAAAGCGCAAAACAAAGAGAATGCAAACGTGTACAGAACGGATACTGAATATTACGGCTACCAAAGATGGTCGATCAACAATCGTGTCATAGGGCCCAACCACCAGTCTAACTCCAACGTTCACGGTGCATTACAGATTGTCGCACTTGATATGAGTAGCAGCTATGCGAGATTAATCCTACACTAGTTATTGCACTAGCCTCTAGGAAGAATGGAGTTGGTTGCTGATTTACCTATCATATCGATATAATCATTCTGAAGGCTCAGTCTTTTTTGTTATGCAACTTTATAGATTCTAAGCAATATTTAATTTTCATAGGAGTTCAAGTGGAAAAGTTACATTTACTAATAAGCTCAGCATAAATTATTTAGTATTATATAATTCCAACACCTTTTTCACAACCTGTTCAGCAGTATTATCAACTGGGGGCATCCACAAGTCAGTAATCGGTCCATAAATCACTGGATTCACTTCCACCTCATAACCACCGTATGGATATGCTTCTTTTGTAGGTAAATAGCCAAGATAACCGTTGGTATAACCCCCAAAAAAGGCAAGCTTATTCTTTAGTCTTTTTTGAATGTCAAGAGCTGTTTCAGAAAAGGGCTCCATTGGTATTCCTGAAAATGAACCCTCATTAATTTGAAGTAATTGAATTTCTAAATCAATAGAAAGTTGTTTAATATTTTGTTTATGCAAACCCAAAAGAACCATTAACCATTTATCAGTATTTACACCCCATTGTTCCTCAGCTAATAATGCCATCCTTTTTATAACATCAGGTTCAGGAATATCTTTTAGTTTCATTGACATTTTAGTTGAAACAGTTCTAAGCTTAGAAATAGATTTATAATTAATACTTGGAATCATCGTAAGAACACTACCACTTAAGGCATAAGCCATTTTTCCTAAGGCTTCCTTTGAACCACGATAATTAGCATTAACATTTCCAGCCGCCCCTTGAATAATTATTACAGGACAGTGAAGTGTATTTTGAAGAATATCCCTTGTTAGCCCAGGATAGTCTGCTGATAAAATATCACTATCTCCCTTTAATACATTTGGATGGGCAGTACAAAATACAATTAGACCTTGAAATTTTCCTGTTGTAGGGTGTTTTATTGCTAATACTCCTATTCTGTTATCAACAACCCCATTCACATTTATACCCCTCTTCACTTTTCCATCTAATGAAATCTCTCTTCGGTTTACTCCTATTTCACCCATTGTTACATTCCATCCAACCTCAGATGGTTGCATATTCTCATTTGCATGAACAGTAGCTTTTACGACATTTGTAATTAAGCTACTTGTATAAGATTGAACCACTTGATTATTACTTGCTGTTGCAGGACCAGAATGTGTATGAGTATAAACAACCGTTATATTTTCAAATGGGATTTTCAATTCCTTTACTATTTGTTCACGTATAATTATAGTATCTTTTATTAACATGCCTATGTTATCAATACTAATAATTACGGACTTTGTTTCTTTGCTTTCAAAAATAAAGGCTGTTGCATAAATACGTTCATCAATATTACTTATCCCAGTCGGTCTATGGTATCCAATAAAATCAATACCCAATGGTGGCGTAATATCAACCTTATAAACACCAACTTTACTCATTTAAATCTCCCCATTAATTTTGTGAATTTTCATTTTAGTACGTTACGTTCTTCTTCAACAAACTTGTCCGGTAAGTCAAAAACGTTCCTACTTATCATAGAAACGTCGCGACGTTAATACTAATTTCAGAAATAATATTTCCATCATTACTTTTTGAAAGCTTTTATTATAAATGTTGCAGGCACTAATTGGGCTTTTTGGGTTGAGTACCATCTCGAAGGATTATCTGAATCTTTGTTATCAGGTAACTCAACATCATCTAATACTTTTTCAATAGTGAAACCGGATTCGATTAGTGTATTTATATATGTACTTAATTTCCGATGGTGAATAATGACACTATTATGCCACGCTTCATTGTATTCCGGACCTTCGATATTATAAGATTTATTAAAAGTAAACGATGACTCTTCGTAGGTCAAGCGGTCGTGGATAGGGTGTTCCCAACTAAAGATGAAAATACCACCTGGCTTTAGATAGTTATGGATATTTGACAATGTACGTCGTAAATCAACCGTCCACCCTAATGCATAAATTGAGTATGCAATATCAAAGTAATTGCTTGGTAGTCCTGGGTTTTCCTCCATTGGAGACTCTACTAAAGAAACTTTGACTTGTTGGTTACTCAACAATTTAGTAGCTGTTTCTATTTGCTTTGTTGAAAGATCCACCCCCCATAGTTCCTTTGCTCCTTGGTTACCCATATATTGTAATGAATGCCCACTACCACATCCAATATCCAAGACCTTTTGATTTGAAATATCACCAAATAGTCCAAGTCGTTCTTCATTCAAAGAAAATGGTCCATATTCCGGAAGAGCTGCTCTTCCGAAAAAACGTTCTGCTGATTTCTCCCAGCTTTCCTTATTCAATTTCAAAATCTCCTTATTTGCTTCGATGATTACCACTCGCCTTGATTGTTCACAAATTTAATTTAGTACCAATTTACTTCTGACTATCTAAATTCTACGAAGTATTATTATTCCTTTTTCAATCAAATGACCCTTTAGTTTAACAAGGAAAATAGTTACAATTAGTTATTTTTCCTATTCCAATCTTCTAACGACATCATTTCAAAGTCTTCCTCAAAATCCAACCTTAAAGGGGTGATTAATTCAAGAGAATTACCATCAGGGTCTTGAAAATATATTGCTGCATGCGCATTGGGATTATTCGGTAAAACTAGTGGTTGCTTTTCTGGTCGGAATCCAAAGTCAGTCTTTACTGGAATTCCTTTTTGTTCGAGCCATTCTTTGGCAACCTCTATATCCTCTATATCAACTTGAAAAGCAATGTGTCTCAATGAAGGATGATATGGTGTTTCAACTTTATCTGTTTCCCACAGCCCTAACCAACTACGTCCTTTCTCAATCCAAAAAAATACTAGTTTCTCTTTTTGATATGCAATTTCTAAATTAAGTTTTTTATAAAACTCTATAGATGTTTCAAGATTCCTAACAGGTAAATGTGCTTCATATAAACCTTTAATCATCGACATAACCCCCTTTTGGTTAGAATACTTTTTTCGAATCAATCACCTCAAATTACTGTCTGAAAATCATTCAATTTCAGACCTGAGGTAAAAAGCATTCACTTTATGATCTGGAGACGAAAGATCAAACCAACACCTATGTTGAAGTATTGAATACGGTGTACAAACTGAGCGAAGGCGCCTTACAAGGGGTAGCCGAAGCGCTAAGACTAACGGCGAAGCTGTCTGGCTTAGGGCGGGAAGCATCCCCGAGCGCCGAAGGGAATTCAATGGGATTCTTTATTCCAACTTATTAACTTATCTCATTGAAAAATTCTTGCTAAAACTGTTGCGCTTTTTAATCGCAAAATCATAGGAATGGCTATATACAAAAAAAGGGGGACCTATCCGCTATTGCGAATAGGTCTGTAATTCCCCTAGTTATTTCGTTCCCATCACAAGAAATAGTTACGATTGTTTCGGTTCTTGTCTAACTTAAATTTCAATCTCCAATGTCTTAAACAAGAACGAATACATATCCGTCTGTTCTTCGATGATTTTAACAGTTGGTTTACCAAGTCCGTGGCCGGCATTCTTTTCCACCCGCAGAAGGATTGGATTGTTTCCTAGTTGTGCCGCTTGCAATGTCGCTGCAAATTTCGTCGCATGCCACGGCACCACACGATCATCCGTATCAGCTGTTGTCATAAGTGTCGGTGGATACTCGACGCCTTCTTTGACATTATGAAGCGGAGAATACTTGTACATGAACTCGAAATGTTCCGGATTTGTTTCAGCATTTCCGTAATCGGTCACCCAATAGCGTCCCACAGTAAATTTATGATAGCGCAGCATATCAGTGACAGGAACGAGACAAAGTGCCGCCCCATATAGATCAGGCCGCTGAGTGATGCATGTTGCGACAAGCAATCCACCATTACTTCCGCCCATAATGGCAAGCTTCTTGCTGTTCGTATAGTTTTGTTCAATCAGCCACTCTGCTGCTGCAATGAAGTCATCAAAGACATTTTGCTTTTGCCCCAACGTCCCCGCTTTGTACCATTCCTCACCAAACTCTCCACCGCCACGTAAATTCGCAACCGCATACACGCCGCCCGCCTCAATCCACATACGCTGTGATGGGGAAAAAGCCGGAGTCAAGTTAACATTAAAACCGCCATAACCATATAACAAAACAGGATTATCGCCCGTCAATTTCAACCCTTTTCGATGCGTCAGGAACATCGGAATACGCGTGCCATCTTTGGATGGATAAAACACTTGAGTAGTCTCGAAGCCTGTTGCTACAAATAACTCTGACGTATTAAATACAGTATTCAATTCATCTTTTTCAAAATCATAGCGTGCAATCGTTGTCGGCACCAAATATGATGTATAGCCTATGAACATCGTTGACGCTGTTTTCTTGCCGGTCACGCCTGATAAGGAAATGTAATTAGGAAGAGACACTTCTTTTTGGAACTGTCCGTCCAAATCATAAATACGTAGTTTGTAATGGGCATTATGCAAATAGCATACGACAAACTGCCCGTTAATGATTTTTGCGAATGTAAGGACGTCTTCTTGTTCTGAAATGATGTCAATCCAATGCTCTTTCCCTGGTTTGTCCAAATGAACAGCAATAATTTTTTCTTTCGGTGCATCGTGACTAGTCGTGAAGTAAAAGAGCTTCCCTTCATTTCCTATAAACGAATATTCGCCGTCATCGTCTGCCAATAAATGAACAAATCCTTCATCAGCTTGTTCATCACGATAATAGATACGACTTTTATTTTCTGTTCCTTTCCATACTGATAAAATCAAATAACGATAATCATCAGAGAGTATTGGATTAAAAGATAACTCTTTATCCTCAGTGTCTTCATATGCCAGAATATCCTCTTCTTGGACTGTACCAACCGTGTGCCAGTAAACGCGGTTATA
The DNA here is from genome assembly GCF_038620285.1 of Sporosarcina sp. FSL K6-1540. NCBI lineage: Bacteria > Bacillati > Bacillota > Bacilli > Caryophanales > Caryophanaceae > Sporosarcina > Sporosarcina sp. FSL K6-1540. Next base: position 2,921,986 of record NZ_CP152018.1, on the reverse strand, counting down.
GTTACTCTCATCTTCTGAATCGACCGTCCCAGGTTCAGGGAATCGATTATAATAAAACCCGCTTCCCTCTTCATTCCATGCAATACTGCTAAACTTGCACCATTTGATGACGTCAGCTTCGTCTATTCCCGTCTGTAAATTGCGGATTCGGATTTCCTGCCAGTCACTTCCGTTCAATGAAACACCGTAAGCTAAGCGATTCCCATCTTTCGTAAACGCAAGATTCGTTATCGCTGCCGTCCCTTCTTCATTCAACGTATTCGGATCTATAATGACCTCAAGTTCATCTGATGATATATCCTTTGTCCGATAAAAGATGGCTTGGTTTTGTAATCCATTATTTTTATGAATATAATAATAGTCCCCTTCTTTTTGCGGAACGGAGTATTTCGGATAATTCCATGATTTCGTTAATTTCTCTTTCACTTTATCCCGTTTCGGATACGTTGCTAAATAGTCTTGGGTTGCTTCATTTTGTTCATCAATCCAATTCTTCACCTCTAAAGTTTCCGGCTTTTCGAGCCAGCGAAAAGGATCTGCAACATCAGTACCATGGTAGTTTTCAACAATCGTTTCTGTCTTTGTCATATTGCCCACCTCATTACCCCCTATAAATGTCATCATCTATATTTTACCATATCACCACCTCAATTAAATAACTATTCTAAATAAAAAGCCGCTAACCTAATTAAAGGTTGCGACTTTTATTTATTCAATCCATCATGTCTGCAATTATGCTATACGAACGCATGCGCTCTTCATGACTGTATACTTGCGTATTGATAATTAATTCGTTCGCTCTTGTTTCTTGAATGAAACTTTCAAGCTTGCGTTTAACCGTTTCGGGACTACCCACAATCGTTGTACGAGGATCGAGCGTTTGCTTAATAGATGCTTGTTGCTGTGGTGACCAATACTCATTGATATTGTCAACTGGTGGTTTTAATTGTGATGGCATTCCCGTAGTGATACCAAGGAATTGAAGTTGCTGTGAAGTCGCCAACCATTGCGCTTTTTCGTCCGTCTCCGCTGCGATGACATTGATACCAAGCATGGCATACGGTTCTTTCAAAAACTTAGATGGCTTAAAGTTTTGATTGTACAACTGTAATGCTTGCAACGTATACGCAGGTGCAAAATGACTCGCGAAAGAAAAAGGTAAGCCTTTCTGTGCTGCAAGTTGTGCACTAAAGCCGCTCGAGCCGAGAAGCCAGATGGGTATATCAAGTCCTTCACCTGGAAAGGCGCGAACTCGAGCGGATCTGTCCGGTTCAAAATAAGCTTGAAGTTCGGCTAATTGTTCCGGGAAATCGTCACCAGTACTTTGTAATGTGCGACGCAGTGCATAAGCAGTTGCTTGGTCAGAACCTGGCGCACGCCCAAGTCCCAAATCGATTCTTCCAGGATAGATAGATTCGAGTGTACCAAACTGTTCGGCAATAACAAGTGGTGCATGGTTAGGTAACATAATACCGCCCGAACCTACGCGAATTCGTTTTGTTACGCCTGCAATATGACCTATAAGTACCGATGTTGCGGAACTTCCAATGCCAGGCATATTGTGATGTTCTGCAAACCAGTACCGATTGAAACCTAATTTTTCAGCATGCTGTGCCAATTCCGCACTATTTTTGAAGGACTGTGTTGCATTGCTACCTTCATTTATTGGAGAAAGGTCCAAAACGGAAAGTGGAATCGAATTGAACTTTTTAATTTTATCAGCAACCAAATCTTTTCACTCCTTATTTTGTTCTTATAAGAAAGAATACCGTTCCTGACTAGATTCCTCTACCAATTGGACTCAGAAAAACGTGATTTCGGATAAAATGATGCTTGACATTCAATTTTCATTTGTTATGATTAGTTCTAATTCCATAACTAATCTAACTATTTTGATGGAGACACACTTTATCTACTGAAATCTCAAGAGAGCTGATGGATGGTGCAAATCAGTGATTTCGCAGTAAAGTAGCACTCTGGAATAGATAAACTGAAACGTCTAGTAGGTTTATCCGTCACATGCGCGTTAAGCATGCTAACCAAGACTGTCTATTTTTTCAGACAGTAAAAAGGGTGGTACCGCGTGAGTATTTCAGCTTTTCGCCCCTTACATTTATTTGTAAGGGGAGGAGGGCTTTTTTTTATTCCCAAAATCGAGAGGAGAATGAAGATGTTACAAGATCAAATGCTACTTAGGATTCCAGGACCAAGTCCCATCCCGCCAAGTGTACAACGAGCGATGAGTCAACCAATGATTGGCCACCGAGGACAAGAGACATCGAATATGCTTAAAAATATCGCACCAGGTCTGCAACGGATTTTCGGTACGACACAAGACGTTGTTATTTTAACAGGTAGCGGAACAGCTGGTTTGGAAGCTGCTGTTGTAAATATTGTGAAGCCTGGTGATGAAGTATTAGTCATTGTAACAGGCGCATTCGGCGAGCGTTTCTCAAAAATTTGTGAAGCTTACAATATCACGGTTCAAAGCTTAAATGTTGAATGGGGCGAAGCGCTGAATCCCCTAGAAATTAAACGCTATCTACAAGAGCATCCTGAAATCAAAGCTGTATTTTCTACATATTGCGAGACTTCTACTGGCGTATTAAATCCTATCAAGGAACTCGCACAGGCAGTACGTGAAGTGTCAGATGCATTAATCGTCGTCGATGGTGTTTCCTGTGTTGGCGGTGTTGAGACGAGAATGGATGATTGGGGAATCGATGTCCTGGTGACAGGTTCTCAAAAAGCATTCATGCTACCAGCAGGACTGGCTTTTATCGCGGCAAGTGAACGTGCCTGGACTGTCATCGAGAATAACCCACAACCACGCTACTATATGGATTTAGTAAGATATCGCGACAATTTGTTAAAAGATACTACCCCTTTCACACCTGCACTATCTTTGTTATTCGGCTTGGAACAAGTTCTTCAGCTTGTCGATCAAGAAGGAGTCGAACAAGTAAATGCACGACATATTTTGATGATGAACATGACGCGCGCCGCTTTCCGGGCATTAGGTATTCCTTTATTAACAAGTGATAAAGATGCCTCTCCTACGGTCACAGCGGTTAAACCGGAAGATTTCGACTCAGAAGCGTTTAGAAAAGTGATTAAACATGAGTTCGGCTTAATCGTAGCAGGCGGCCAACAGCATTTAAGCGGCAAAATATTCCGCATTGGCCATATGGGATACTGTTCTCCCGCAGATGTCCTTCAAACAATCAGTGCGATGGAAATCGGCTTACTCAAAGTCGGCAAAGAAATTGAATTAGGAAAAGGCACTGCCGCTGCACAGCAAGTCTACTTAAACGAAGGAGTGTTGGTCTAAATGACTTTTAATATACTTATTAGCGATCCGTTAAGCGAAGATGGTATTTTTCCATTAAGGCAGGCTGAAGGCTTGAACATCATCGTTGACACAACTTGCACACCCGCTGAATTAGCGTCTAAAATTCATAACTATGATGCCTTGCTCGTTCGTAGTCAAACACAAGTGACACGCGAAATTATTAAAAAAGCAACGAGGTTAAAAATCATTGGGCGTGCTGGTGTCGGCGTCGACAATATCGATTTAGACGCAGCGACTGAACATGGTATTATCGTTGTCAATGCTCCGGATGGCAACACGAACTCCGCTGCTGAACATACAATTGCAATGCTGATGTCCCTTGCACGCAAAATTCCGCAAGCCTTCAACTCATTAAAAAATCAGCAATGGGACCGTAAGTCATTCATTGGTGTTGAATTAAAAAATAAGACACTCGGTGTAGTAGGTCTTGGTCGTATCGGTGCGGAAGTTGCGGCAAGAGCAAAAGGTCAGCGAATGAATGTCATTGCCTATGATCCTTTCTTAACAGAAGAGAAAGCGAAGAAGATGGGTATTACTGCGGGAACTGTTGAAGAAGTACTAAGAGCAGCAGACTTTATTACTGTTCATACTCCACTTTTGAAAGAAACGCGACATATGATCAATAAAGAAGCCTTTAATTTGATGAAAGACGGCGTTCAAATCATTAACTGCGCACGCGGCGGTATTATCGATGAAGATGCATTGTATGATGCAATCGTATCGAAGAAAGTTGCAGGAGCTGCACTCGACGTCTTTGAAACAGAACCATTTGTTGGCCATAAACTGCTGACACTTCCTGAAGTCATCGCGACTCCACACTTAGGTGCAAGTACGATTGAAGCGCAAGAAAGCGTTGCAATTGATGTTAGCCGTGATGTTGTCACTTTCTTAAACGGCGGTGCGGTGCAAAACCCTGTTAATCTTCCTTCTGTTTCAAAAGAAGCGCTGGCTAAAGTTGAACCATTCTTTGACTTAGTTGAAAAGTTGGGCGTATTCTTATCTGATTTAGCAGAGGGTGTTATCGAGGAAGTAAATATTTATTACTCAGGGCAGCTTGCTGAATCTGATGTCCGTCCTTTGACACGCAACACGCTAAAAGGCCTGTTGAAGCGCAATCTTGGAAACCATGTCAATGATGTCAACGCCAAGTTTTTGGCAGACCGTATCGGCATCAAGGTTAATGAACATAAAACTTCTACATCGAAAGGTTTTTCAAATTTAGTTACGGTTGAAGTATCGACAACGAATGGAGTAAGACGTGTTGCCGGAACTTTACTAAATGGTTTAGGTGCACGTATTGTCAAAGTCGATGATAACCTTGTCGATGTAAAACCTGATGGCCATTTACTGTTCATTAAACATAAAGACCAACCGGGTGCAATTGGCCGGGTCGGAACATTACTAGCAATCGAAAACATCAACATCGCAACGATGCAAGTTGGTCGATCCACTGTTGGCGGTAATGCAATCATGATGCTATCTGTCGATAATCATGTTGAGAAGGCTAACGTAGAACGTTTGAAAGAGCTTGAAGATATCTTTGACGTTATTGCGATCGATTTGTAAGTACGATTCCGATTTTGTTTGACTTGAATCAAATAAATAAATAAATAAATGGATAGAGTCAAGTCTGGTGAGTAGGGCTTGGAAAAACCCATTTTCATTGGACCATTTCCGGCTCGCTTTCGGCGAAATAATCACGACAGGTTTGGGAAGGAATTGCAGTTCATTCCTCCACGAGAGGCATTTGTGGCTTGAAGTGACTCCGTCACTTCAAGCCACACTTTTTTCTGTAATCCTGTTGCGAATAGTTGCCTGTCGCGTACCTACAATGGTCAAGTGAAAAATGCAGTTATGTTTGAAAGAAACGAATAGATGACTTTCTATCGGGATTGTAAGTGCCCGAAGATGCAATTTCGGGCACTCTTGCAAGTTGTACAATGTGTTCCTTGCTTACATCTAGCAAAGTGTATGCATCTAATCTTGTGATATCTTATAGAAAGTGACACTCCTTCACTAATACAAAAGGGAAAACCCTATAGAAAGTTTCAGCCGCCAAAATTGCATCTTTGGCGGCTTTTCTACAGGTAAGAAGCCAGCTATTCTTTCGTCCCGAAAAGCATCTGCACTTCGTGTACTTATGCATTTTGAGCGCGCCGGATGAAGGGCCACCATACGATTACCGAAAAGAGTGTATAGGGATGCGACAAAGTCGCATCCCTATACATCCAGACCTCTCGATATTGGTATAGACGTCATTCAATCCAAAGCAGCCCAAATGCAACTATACACGTAGCGCCCAGTAGGTGATCACGTCATTCACTGGTTAATTTTGTTTAATTAACAGGTGTGAAATAAAGCTAACTTATTTCTTTAACCTTATTATTAACTAGTCTAACCAACGCAGTAACTAAAAATAAAATACCGATAAACAAAAGACTAGCGAAAATAATTTTCAAACCGCTAGTTGGAGAATTAGACAGGAAACCGCCTAATACCAGGAATAAAACACTAATAGAAGCAAGGTAATATGTGAACACCTTATGGTTACGTTTTAATAAGATATACCCCAGGAGGATTATGAGATATGTCCCACTTAACAACATTAGCAAAGGAAATACAGGTGCAAATTTAGCTGCATACATAAAATAATCAATTGACAGAATATCGTTTGCATTTTCCAGTTGTCCATTCACTATTCCAGAAAAAAGCGCGGTATGTTTCCATTCCCAAGAATGCTCTAGTAGTGCGCTACCTTCATACCATGCTACCCCAGTAGAAAATAGTAAAAGAATTGATGCCAAAACCAATTGGATGATGACCCTAAAAGACATTTTCTCCACCTCAAATTATCGATAAACTCTGATTTCCATTTACTCACAACTTAAATATCTCTACTATATATGTTGAACAAATGAATAAGACGTATGCGCTTTACAAGGGCTTTTGGAAGGCTACTGAAAAAACCTAATAATTGGAATGAAATAGAAATCCTACGAATACCGCTTCGATGCTTTGTGGATGACTCCCGCGATAAGCCAGGGCACTGAAAAAGTACAATTTCCTTCAATACCGTTGATTTCCGTTCCGAGCGGACGCTTTCCGCGGGCACGGCTTCAGCCAATCGAACAGCAAAGGGTTCGATTGGCCTTAATTTCTGCGTTCTTTGCAGAAATTAAGGCATTCTTGCCCCGTGCTCCCAACGCTAGCGCTTTTGCTCGCAAAAGCCACTCTTCACTACAATCACCTAGTTCGTACTATAAAAAAGAACTTTTCCAGTGGCTTAGCGCTCCGGCTACCGCGAAGACGCGCCTTCGTTAGATGGTCTATGTGAGAAAGCGCATTTCATTATTAGTGGTGAAATCTGCAACCTGGATTGCGTCTTTCTTGACTATAATTATATATGTTGAATCCGGTATATATACTGAGCGAAGGCGCCTTAACAGGGGTAGCCAACCGAACAACGAAGAGTTCGGTTTGTATAATTTCTGCGTTCTTTGCAGAAATTATACAGTTAATGCCAAGAGGCATCCCCTAGCGCCGGAGCGGTTCAATGGGATTCATTTATGTAGTATCAACTAGTAATCACATTATAATCTCAGCATATACATCTCAAAATCACATTTTTCTCGATATTGAACACCCTAGCGCAGGCGCGGCAAAGGGGTCGCCGAAGCCGTAAGACTGGATGCGAAGCGCTAATCCAGGCTTATGGCGGAAGGCATCCCCAAAGCGCCAAGCGTTCTATAATCCACACCCCGAATTATAACTCTCTCATTATCGAGAACCACAGCAGATTCAATGGGATTCTTTAATTCAACATATATAATACGTTCTTCACGATACGAAGATTCCGTTAATTTTAGATGATCAATCCAAAACTATTTTCATTTCCATAATTTAAATCCCGCACAAAAAAGCGCTGACCAACTGGAGCGCTTTTTCGTTTTGTAATGTAAATAGTTTGTCCACTCCATTTCCAATCCTTCAGGGTAGATCGGATACTCATTGGACAGCCTGTTTCTTATTCAACTCTTCAAGGATAGGATATAACTTTTCTAAATGATTAATTTCATAAGTCGGTACAACTTCTTCACTGGGCAGTTTATTCTCCCGATTAATCCAGACAGAACGCATTCCGACACGTGATGCTCCTAAAATATCCGTCATTAGATTATCGCCTACCATTATTGCTTCCTCTGCAGTTACGCCGTTTTCAGTAAGCACATGTTGAAAAATAGATGCGTCGGGCTTTCCTACTCCGAATGCGCCTGAGACGATGATTTGGTCAAAATAAGGAACGAGTTCGGATGTGACTTCAAGTTTCGTGTGTTGTAAACTTGGTGAACCATTTGTTAATAGTACAAGCTTGTATGTATCTTTCAGACTGTCCAGCACTTCGAATGTTTCTTCATATAGATAAGGATGCTTTTTCCGTTCCTGTGGGAATAATTCTGCTAACGTGCTGCCAAGGTCTTCATCATTAATGCCGATTCGCTGAAGTCCATTTGTCCACGCTTCCTTACGATAGCCTGGAACAATTGCTTTCATTTTTTGAAAATAGTCCCCTTCATCATTGAATGTCCCCCAGAGACCTTCGAATGGGTTAATGCCAATCATCTGAGTAAATTCATAGGTATCATACGATTCGTAAAGCTTTCTCGCTTCCAATCTGACAGCTTCTTCAAGTTTAGCAGGATTAAGATCATGTACTTGGGCTGCATGTTCACATGTTTTTTCGAATGCGGTTTCTACACTTTTTTTATCCCATAATAATGTATCATCCAAATCAAAAATAATCGCTTTTATCATAAGAAATCATCCCCTATCTGCTTTATAAACTAGTATACATGATTTCAGACTAGTTTAACGAGTAAGAACAAAAGCGCTAGAGTCTAGACGTGAAATAGCTTCTCTTGGTGTTTAACCACAGTACGAGATTTTATAATTTCCTAGTCAAAGAAAAAACCGCTCCCTATTTCTAATCGGAGCGGCCATTCTTCAATAAATTTCTCTGTCCCAGAAGCGTTGCTGTGCGATTGCTTTTACAAAATCATCATCAAAATCGGGATTATCCGTCGCGAAGACAATTCCTGGCCCCGCCTTCGCATTTGATAATTCAAAGAAAGGAAGACCTGTCGATGCAAATCCAATCGGTTTATAATGCTTGAACGATTCGTTAATAAAGTATTGGATATTTGAATTGAATTTTGCTTGATTTTCAGCCGTACCACCAACAACATATAAGCTATCAAATAAAACCGGATCCATTGTAAGGAATGTTTCATTAACGATTACATTAAGGCCATCCGCACCTCTTACTGTGCCTAGTTTTTCACCAACAATATCCACTGTGACGCCATATTTCCTTAACGTTTTGACAGCTCTTTTCACTTCTGCACCATTAAAATCATTACCAATCAGTACGCCGACTTTCAACGTGTAAGGGACTCTCGTCGTATTTTGCTGACTGAGTGCCGGTGATGAGGCCTTGACGTTCACTTGCTTGCTAGTAGGAGGGTTTACCCCGACACCATCTGCGATATGGATTGCCAATTCTTTATCCACATTGGCAAACATATCAACGACTTGCTGTCTCACACTTTTACTAGCCACTTTCCCAACTTCAAAGATGAATGCATCAGTGATATGTTGCTTCTCTGGTGGCGACATACTGTTCCAAAATAGCCTTGCCTGAGAAAAGAAATCTTTGAATGAATCGCTTCTTGCTTGAATGATACGCCCTTCCACTTTTTCTGCATAATGGACGAATCCACCTTCTTTCGCAGTAGAAGTGGACGGTGTATTATCCGCAAGCGAGTTTTTATGGTAACTGACCTGCCCAACATCAATCCTCTGACGGCTATAGCCATTTCGCTGATTATTATGGAATGGACAGACGGCACGATTGATAGGAATCTCAGTGAAATTGGGTCCCCCGAGGCGAATGAGTTGTGTATCTAAATAGGAAAATAATCTACCTTGTAGAAGTGGGTCATTTGTGAAATCAATTCCAGGTACGACATTACCCGGATGGAACGCAACTTGCTCTGTTTCCGCGAAGACGTTGTCAACATTTCGATTAAGTGTCATCTTGCCAAATATTTTAACAGGTACGATTTCTTCCGGCCAAAGTTTCGTAGCATCTAGTACATCGAAATCGAACATGAATTCATCTTTTTCATCAATCATTTGTACACCGAGTTCATACTCCGCAAAATTACCATGTTCAATTGACTCCCATAAATCCCGCCGTTGAAAGTCTGGATCTTTCCCAGAAATCTTCTGTGCCTCATCCCATACAAGCGAATGTACGCCAAGTGCTGGTTTCCAATGGAACTTTACAAACCGGCCTTTGCCTTGTTCATTGACGAATCGGAATGTATGAACACCAAATCCCTCCATCATTCGCCAACTCCTCGGAATCGCCCGATCTGACATTAGCCACATGACCATATGAGCCGATTCTTGGTTGTTAGCAACAAAGTCCCAAAACGTATCATGTGCAGAGGCAGCTTGCGGCATCTCATTATGTGGTTCAGGCTGTATCGCATGGACAAGATCCGGGAACTTAATGCCATCTTGGATGAAAAAGATGGGAATATTGTTACCCACAAGATCATAGTTCCCTTCCTCCGTATAAAACTTAACAGCAAATCCTCGTACATCCCTTACTGTATCCGCAGAACCTTTGCTCCCTACAACATTCGAGAATCTCGTAAAAACTGGGGTTTTCGTTCCGGGTTCCTGCAGAAATCCTGCTTTTGTAAATTCCTTCATTGATTCATACAATTCGAAAAACCCGTGCGCTGCATATCCTCTGGCGTGTACAACCCGCTCTGGAATCCTTTCATTGTCAAAGTGAGTTAATTTTTCACGAAAATGAAAGTCCTCCATTAATGTTGGTCCACGAATACCCGCTTTCAATGATTCCTCGTCATTCGAAACTTTCAGTGCTTGATTTGTTGTCATTTTTGTTCCTTCATTATTCACACGGAATTGTTCCAACTGTTTATCTTTACTGTTTTCATCTATGACTTGTTTGTGGTTTGGTGATAATTTATCCACACAATCCCCTTCCGCTATCCATTTAGTAATTCTAGGCGCTTCCCTACTATATGCAGGACTTCCCCAACTGGATACAAAGAAAAGGATAGCACCTTGGAAGGGCTACCCTTTTCTTCACCTTTATATAGAAGAAACAATTATACTTTTACCGTGTCAGTGACTTCAACTACCCACCCGAATGAATCTTCCACTTTACCGGTTTGAATACCCGTTAGTGTCTCATACAGTTTTTTAGATAATTCACCGGTTTCATTATTATTAACGACCATTATGTCATCGCCCCAATTGAGTTCTCCAATTGGTGAAACAACTGCCGCCGTTCCTGTTCCGAAAGCTTCCTCTAAAGTACCTGCTTGGTGTGCTGAACGAAGTTCTTCCATGGATATTTTACGTTCAACAACCGGAATATCCCAATGCCTCAGTAATTGAAGGATTGACTTCCTCGTAATTCCTTCTAAAATACTGCCATTTAATATTGGTGTAATAACTTCACCGTTAATTTTGAAGAAGACGTTCATACTTCCCACTTCTTCTATATACTTTCTTTCTACACCATCAAGCCAAAGAACTTGTGAATAACCTTTTTTGCTTGCTATTTCTTGTGCTCTTAACCCGGACGCGTAGTTACCCGCCGTTTTTGCCGTTCCAGTTCCGCCTGCTACTGCACGCACATACTCATTTTCAACGAGAATTTTAACGGGATGAATTCCTTCTTTATAATACGATCCAACAGGAGAAAGAATAATGATGAATTTATATTTCTTCGATGGTGAAACGCCAAGATAGGGTTCAGTCGCAACCATGAATGGTCTTATGTACAGGGAAGTTCCTTCTGTTACTGGAATCCAGTCTTTATCGATAGAAATTAATTTTTCTAAAGCTTCGATTGCAATTTCTTCATTGAAAGCTGGCATGCATAAGCGTTCACTCGATTTGTTCATGCGACGCATGTTTTCTTCTGGGCGGAATAACAATACTTGCCCCTCTTTGCCTACATAGGCTTTTAATCCTTCAAAAATTGTTTGACCATAGTGAAAAACGGTTGCCGCCGGATCCATTTCAAGTGGTGCATATGGAATGATTCTATGATCCGTCCAGCCTTGGCCTTCACAATAATCAGCCACAAACATATGGTCTGTAAATACTCTTCCGAATTCCAACTGATCTGATTGTGGTTTTTGTTTTTTTGATTCACTCAATGTGACAGTGATTACATGGTTCGTCATGATGTGTGCATCTCCCTATGTCTAATTTTCAGGCCAGCTGATTTGGCTATTTCCGTATATTATGTGATTAAAAAGGAATACCAAGATAAGCGTTACCTCACGCTTAAACGATATTCCTTCATTTATCCATGTACGTAAATAACTTTCTAATAATATAGATTATATCAACTTCTTCGTAAATAAGCTATCTAATCATAAAAATATATCACATTTTTTATAGTCCCTTTCCAGAATAAAGAATAATCGTTCTGAATACCTATAAAGATAAAAACAGATGATATGTATGGATATTGAACCCTCGAAGGGACACATCTCTTGACAATTTCGTCCTCTCGCTGTAATATTAGCTTGAATTCAAGATAACTTTACAAAGATATTATCCAAGAGAGGATTGATAAAGATGAACGTAAAAGGCATTCACCATCTAACAGCAATGACTGGTAGCGCGGCGCATAACTTTAAGTTTTACACTGAGGTACTTGGTATGCGACTAGTGAAAAAAACAGTAAATCAGGACGACACAACTGCTTATCATTTATTTTACGGAGATGAGCAAGGGAATCCAGGAACTGAACTGACATTTTTTGATTTCCCAAATGCTGGACCAAAACGAGCAGGTGTCAGTAGTATTTCCAACTCATCACTTCGTGTAGCAAGTGACGCTGCACTAAATTATTGGATTGAACGCTTTACTGAATTTAACGTAAAACATGCACCCATTTCAGAATTTGCTGGTCGCAATGTTATTTTCTTCGAAGATGCGGAAGGTCAACAATTGACGCTCGTTTCCGATGAGACAAACTCAGTCGCTGCGACTGGAACTCCATGGGATAAGAGCCCTGTTCCGGTTGAGTATGGGATAACCGGGCTTGGTCCAGTTAGGCTAACTGTCCGCACTCCTGAACCGACTATCGCAGCTCTTCAAATACTCGGGTTTACAGAGAAGAACCGTGTTCCAGCTCTTGTTGAAGGACAAGACGACATCATTGTTATGGAAGTCGGAGATGGTGGTTCAGGCGCTGAAGTGTTCGTTGAGCCACGCAATGACTTACCTGCAGAGGTGCAAGGGATAGGCGGCGTTCACCACGTAGCTTTCCGTGTTAAGGACGAAGAAGAACTACATGCATGGATTGATAAAATTAACAGTACACGATTGCCGAACTCCGGATTTGTAGAGCGATTCTATTTCCGTTCACTATACTTCCGCGAGCCAAATGGTATCCTATTCGAACTTGCAACAGATGGACCTGGATTCGCAACAGATGAGCCGCTTGAAACATTGGGTGAGTCACTTGCGCTACCACCATTTTTGGAAGGTAAACGTGCGGCAATTGAAGCGAATATCAAACCATTGAATACAAGTAGATAAAAGAGCTGCGTGTAGAGATAATGTCTGGCTCTATACATCAAGATTCCTATATGGAGTAATCACCATTACTGGTGGTTACTTCTTTTTTATTGGAACATATTTTATGCGTTAACCATGAAAATCTAACTTAAAATTGTTTAGTGTAATCGATATATCCTTCAAAATCCAATTAGTAGATTATACTGATTAATTAATCGGTAAATGATACGATATAATGATACGGTTTAAAATGATAGTCATTGCTACCCGAAAGATAGGGATCTTTATTACGACTTAAAACAGATGGAGGATTTATGATGAAACTCTCAGTTTTATTAATTGGCCCTACGATTATGATCTTTTTAGGTTTAATCATATTCAAAAGTGTCCCTATTACCTTCATCCTATTCTATGGTTGGCTTTTATTTGTTCCGATTCTACTATACTTTAGAAATAAAAGTATTCGATGGAATCGTAAAAAACACCTCAATCTCAAATCTTTCACAGTTGGTCTGATTAGTGGTGTTATTTCTTTGGTAGCTATTTACGGGGCAGTTGCACTACTACATAATTTAGTTTTCGATCTTGGCGAACTAAAACAAATTTTGGTGGAGTGGAATTTCACAGGAAGTATCCTTTTCTGGTTAATTATTTTCCTCATCTTCATCAATCCTGTTTTGGAGGAGCTCTATTGGAGAGATGTTATGTATAAGCGCCTTATAGATAGAGTAGGTGCGGCTCAAACGATTATGATTACATCATTTTTTTATAGTCTATATCATCTAGTTCCCCTCTTTTCAATTTTCGCATTTCCTTTTAATTTCATTGCTGTTATTCCAGTATTTATAGCAGGTCTTATGTGGGGCTACTTTAGATACAAATTGAATTCAATCAGCGCATCAATTATTAGTCATATCCTAGCTGATCTTGGAATCATGTTGGTTTACTTGAACTATATTTTGTAATTTGCCCTACCAAATATCCCCTAAGTAATTTACTCTATTTGTTGAGATAAAGAATCCCATTGAATTCGCTAGGGAATTCTGCCAGTCTTTGGGCTTCGGCTCCCCCTTTAAGGCGCCTTTGCTTAGTTTATATAGGAATTCGGTGTATGTTGTGTTGTCCTCAAATCATATTGGTACTCATCATGATAAAAAGGCCATTCCCCGTGGGATGGCCTTTTCTATTGTATAGACTCCATCATCCAGTTAGTTTCTGTGAGAGGATCGATAGTTTAGTTTTCCGATTCTGCTACCTCTTTTACCCGTTGTAAAAATTCCACTACAATCTTGTCTGTGGAAAACAGTAAAAATAATTTCATGAACCATTTTAACGGACGATTCGTCGCAGTATAGGTTAAAGAAGTTCTGTGATCACTGAGCTTGACCAGCTCGTAGCGCGCCGTTATATCAAACATATTAGCAAGTGTAAAACCAACCTTTAACTTTTTCGCATTCGGGGAATCGTCATACTCTAACGTTTCTATTTGGTACTCCATAACACGCTTTCCTTCTTTATATTTTTGTAAATACACACTTCCGACCATTCCATCTGTTATTGTAATAGGTTTATTTTCAACTACTTGTGGCATAATTTTTTGCATATTTTCTAAAGAACCATTAAAAAAATTCCATACTTGCTCAATTGGCGCATCAATCTCTATTTCCTTCGTCCACTGTTTCATAATAAAAATCACCTCACAAAAATTTGCTTACATGTATTATAAATTTCACTTTACCACACAAGAAGATTCACTAATTCCTTCATAAAAAAGGAAAACAGTATAAGCGAACATACATCGCCTATCTGCTTTCCTTGATTCCAGCTTGCAAGATTGGTCCAAACTAGAGCACTTTACTTAAAAATGCTTTTGTTCGTTCGTTTTTGGGTTTATTAAATACTTGATCAGGTATACCTTCTTCTACGATTATTCCTTGATCCATAAACATCACGCGATCGCCCATCTCTCTCGCGAAGCCCATTTCATGCGTGACGACGACCATTGTCATCCCTTCAATTGCAAGCTGTTTCATAACATCCAGCACTTCTTTCACCATTTCTGGGTCGAGTGCAGAAGTCGGTTCATCGAATAGCATGATTTTAGGTTGCATCGCTAATGCCCTTGCAATTGCAACACGTTGCATTTGACCACCCGATAACTGTTCGGGATAAGAATTCGCTTTATCAGCTAGTCCGACCTTCTTCAACAATTCATGAGCTAGTTTTTCCGCTTCCGCAGAATTCATTTTCCGGATTTTCCGCGGAGAAATAGTGATATTATCGATTACACGCATATGCGGGAACAGGTTAAACTGTTGAAACACCATACCCACATCTTTCCGGATTCCATTGATATCCGTTTTCGGGTCATTTACTTTAACTCCGTCTATAAAAATGTTGCCGGCCGTAATATCTTCCAACAAATTTATACAGCGTAAAAATGTACTTTTCCCAGAACCACTTGGACCGATAACACAAATGACTTCTTTTTCTTTCACTTCATAATCGATTCCTTTTAACACTTCCAATTTCCCAAAAGACTTATAGAGGCCTTCCACTTTAATCATTTGATCACCTTCCTACCTTAACGCCGAGTTGAGAACATTTTCTTTCTTTGCATTGGAACATAGCTATTACTGAAGCGTTTTTCTACATACGAAATAATTTTACCGAAAACGAAAGTTAGACACAAATAAAGTATTGCAACCGTAAGATAGGGCTCCCAAAACCTTGAATAAGCTCCGGCAACTACTTTCCCCGCGTACAATAAATCATTAGCTGCGATAATCGTAACTAATGATGAATCTTTTAGAAGGGCAATCAATTCATTCCCAAGTGGTGGAACCATCCGTCTAAAAGCCTGCGGTAGAATAATATTTTTCATCGCTACATTTTGCGTCATTCCAAGAGACCTTGCCGCTTCCATTTGCCCTTTTTCAATCGACTGAATACCCGCACGTATAATTTCCGCATTGTATGCAGCGCTATTTAAAACAAGCGCAAGTGCACCTGATACAAAATAACCCAATGAGTGACCGAAAATCCCTGGAATAAGTGCTAGATGTATTAATAAAATTTGTACTAATAATGGCGTCCCACGGAAAAAGTCGACATAGTATTTGGATGGATAATAGATCCACTTTTTCTTGGATAATTTCCCCATACCCACGAATAAGCCTAATACAAAGCCTCCCAAATAGCCAACTACGGTGAGTGCTAAAGTAATTCCAATTCCACGAATGAATAATTCGCGATAATTCCATATCATTTCCCATCTAATATCCATTAAATCCAGAAAATCTAGGAAAACCAATTCAATCACTCCCATTAAATGACTTGGTGTATGCAAATCGTCTTTAAACTACAAACGATTAGTCAACATCAAACCCTGTGATTTCCTTCAATTTCCCGTTGTCCTTGATAATTTTAATCCCTTCATTCAGCATGTCAATAATTTCTGTATTGCCTTTTTTGACCATTAATCCATAAAACTCTTTTTCAAAACTATCATCTTCTACTGTTTTAAGTTTCACCTTCGGGTTGTTCGCTTTGTAATCAATGATAACTGCATTATCCCCTACAGCTGCATCTGCATTACCATTAATCATTTCACTAATTGCTAGTGGCATAGATTCTGTTGCTACAATTTTGGAACTTGTATTCCCTAGAAGTTCCCTAGTTACGATATGACCCGTTGTATTGATTTGAACAGAAACCCTTTTATCTTTCAAATCTTCAAACTTGGCAACAGTTGAATCTTCCGGTACAAGAATCAATTGGTTTGCAGCAAAATATGGATCTGAAAAATCGAATGATTCTTTGCGTTCATCTGTGATCGTAATCGATGACACAGCTAAATCCACTTCTCCACCATCTACTGCCGGGAATAAAGGCTCCCAACCGTAGTTTTTGAATTCAACTTCAAATCCTGCAGCTTCTGCAATCGCTTTCACAATATCAATATCTATCCCAACAATATTGCCTTTCTCATCCATTAACTCCATTGGTGCATACGTTGCATCCGTCCCAACTTTTAATACTCTTTTTCCGCTGTCTCCATCTTTCGATGAACCAGAATCCTTCGTGCCTGTTCCACAAGCAAACAATAGAATGCTTACACTCGCTAACAGTAACCCCAATGATATAAAGCGCAATCCTTTTTTCATCGTCATTCCCCCTTATGTTTTTGAGTTCCTGCAACATGTATCACTATAGTTATCCGAAAGTTCTGGATAGTGACTTTATTATATACGAGTCATCAGTCCTATACAATAGAAAAATAGACGTTACCTAAGCACAACCGACTAGGGTATAATCCACAGACCAATAATTTTATAGTTTCCTATAGGAACAACAAAATCCCACCGGTACTAGTTACCCGGTGGGATTTGATTCTCAATTAATAAAATTATTGTAGTCCCTCAAATAATAACACTCTTGCAGGTGATGCATCTGTACCCGTCAATTTTAAAGGTGCAGCAACCATGAAATAGTCCCCTTGTTCAACTTCTTTTAAACGAAGTCCTTCAATAATAATAATCTCGTTTGCAAATAATGTTTTATGAGTTGGATGTCCTTCTTGGCTTCTTTCAATTCCAAGCGTATCTATTCCCACTCCTCGAATACCAATCTCGGAAAGATATTCTGCTCCATCTTGTGCAAGATAAATAAAATCAAAATTAAATGTATCCTCAAAAGAATTCTTCGTTTTAAATAGAACGAAATCACTCTTTTGGATCTCAAATTTTTCTAAATCCGCTTTAGAAATCCCATCTTCTACATTTGTTAGTTCGAGTACTTTACACTGTCCCACAAGACTTTCCATTGGAATTGATTCGAATGTATCTCCATCTACAACCATGTGTAGCGGCGCATCGATGTGTGTTCCTGTATGCACATCAATCTCCAACCGAGTTTCGGTTACATAGCCATTTGTTACCCGATTAAGTTTTGGTTGTTTTTCAGGTTTATCTTTGTAAACAGTCATACCTTCATAAATAGTGCCTGTTACATCATGCATTTTCATTTTAGCAACACTTCCTTTTTTTTAGTGTCTGACTATATAGCTATCCTCGCATGAAATTTAGCATGCCGTCTAGCAAAACTACTTTCGTTACCTCATCAGTATACCAAAATTGACACTAAGTTCATGCATGTCCTCTATATATGATTTTATTTATAGTCTTAGAACCACACATCGTTTAATGATATACTTAAAGCAGTTTCAAGTATAATTCGTGTCTACACTACAATTGGAGGAAAGCGAAAATGGATAACGTAACAGCCTCAGTTGGACCTGATGAAAAAAATCAATTAATTGATTTCCAAGAAGAATGGACAACCCAAGACATGACCTTTGTTTTATTTGGAGCAACGGGAGACTTAGCAAAACGTAAATTATTTCCTGCTTTATATAATTTGTTTCTCGACGACAAATTGCCAGATTCAATCTCCATAATTGGTTTAGGCAGAAACTATTTTTCCGATGACATTTTCCAATCAAAAGTCGAAAGTGCACTTCGTGAATATTCTAGAAGAGCTGTCCAAACTACCGGATTGAATGAATTTTTAGCCAAATTTCGATACTGTAAATTTGATGCAACAGACAATGATTCGTATCAAAACCTACATGAACTTATTCACGACAGAGAAATAGAATTAAACATTCCCGGAAATCGACTTTTCTATTTGTCGGTTGCTCCTCAACTGGTTGATATCATTACATCTGGTCTTAATCAAAGCGGTATCAGTCAAACATCAGGCTGGAAGCGGCTCATAGTTGAGAAACCCTTCGGAAGCGATTTAAAGACGGCACGACAATTAAACGAGAGTTTGAACAACGCTTTCAATGATGAAGAAATTTACAGAATCGACCACTATCTTGGAAAACCTATGGTCCAAAATCTCGAATCCTTTGAATTCGCCAATCCGATATTTGGTTCATTATTAGATCATAAACGAATTGCTAATATACAAATCACAGCATGTGAAACGGTCGGGGTAGAAACACGAGCCGATTATTACGATCAAGCAGGTGCAATTCGGGATATGGTTCAGAATCATCTTCTTCAGTTAGTAATGATGACGGCCCTTCACCTACCCGAAAAAATGACTGCTGAAGAAATTCGAAAGCAAAAAGTAACGATCATGGAATCCCTTCGACCTATCAATAAAGATAAGATGGAACAAGATGTTGTACGTGGTCAATACGAAGCCGGTGAGATTTTTGACACCCCGGTTGTTGGTTATAAAGAAGAGCCTGGGGTTAATGCTTCTTCAATGAATGATACTTATTTCGCAGCTCGCCTCTATATTGACAATCCATCTTGGAGCGGAATCCCCTTTTATATACGAACAGGGAAACGGATAGGTACAAAATCCACCAAGATTGTCATTGAGTTTACGAACAATGTAAAACAAATAGATGCCCTTCCAGCCGATGGGATCACTCCAAACTTATTGATATTCGAAATTAGTCCGAATGAAGGTATTTCTTTAGTGATAAATATGAAAAACCCTTCAAGTAACCAATTTGAGCCAGCTTCCATTAATTTCTCCACCAATTCAGAGGATCAGCCAGAAGCATATGAACTACTTCTATTTGATGCGATACGCGGTAATGCAACATTCTTCGCTAATTGGAAAGAAGTTGAATTATCATGGCAGTGGATTCAACCACTCCTAGAAGCGTTTCAAGAGAATACACTACCTTTACATTCATACCCTGCCGGTTCAAATGGGCCAGAAGCAGCTAATCAACTATTGCAGGCCGATCAATTTAATTGGTGGTAAAGAGCCGCCTGTTCAGGAGCACAGCCAAAGTACGCCGCGTCCTGCGACAATTAGGAGGGATGAAGTTCAATCCCTCCCCGCTGCGTGACCCATATCCTGGAGGCCTCCAAGTCTCTAGGTGATGGAGTCTAGACGTGAAATCTTCATATTGCAGATTACCTACAGTACGAAGTTTTATTATTTCCGAAGCAAAACGTGATAAATCACATAAAAAGAATGGGGTAGGATTATGACTAAGAAACAAATGGGCGTTATTGGTTTGGGCGTAATGGGGATGAACCTTGCGCTAAACATCGAAAGTAAAGGCTATTCGGTAGCTGTCTATGATTATTGGACAGATCGAACAGATGAATTTTCCAACAAAGAAGCGAAAGATAAAGCTATTCATGGTAGCTACAGCATTGAAGATCTAGTCGCTTCGCTAGAAGTCCCACGTAAGATCTTATTAATGGTTAAAGCCGGGGAAACAACAGATACAGTGATCCAGTCCCTTGTCCCTCATCTTCAACAAGGGGATATTCTTATCGATGGAGGAAATACATTCTTTAAAGATACGAATAGACGTACAGCAACCTTAAAAGAATCAGGCATACATTTCATTGGTGCAGGTGTTTCTGGTGGAGAAGAAGGAGCTCGTAACGGCCCATCGATTATGCCTGGAGGCTCAAAAGAAGCTTACGAACAAGTGAAGCCCATTCTTGATGCTATTTCGGCAAAAGTTGACGGCATTCCCTGCAGTGCATATATGGGCCTTGATGGAGCAGGACATTATGTGAAAATGGTTCATAATGGCATTGAATATGGCGATATGCAACTGATTTCCGAAGCCTATTTCATCATGAAACATGCACTTGGCCTTGAAGCGCAGGAGTTGCATGAAATATTTTCAGAATGGAACAAGGGAGAACTCGACAGCTATCTCATTGAAATCACAGCAGATATTTTCACAAAGATGGATGAAGAAACTGGGAAACCGCTCATTGATCAAATTCTAGATGTAGCCGGACAAAAAGGCACAGGAAAATGGACTAGCCAAAATGCGTTAGACTTAGGCGTGTCCCTTCCAATCGTCACAGAGTCCGTATTTGCACGATTTATTTCTTCTATTAAGGGAGAGCGCGTTGCAGCAAGTAAACTACTAAAAGGCCCTGAACTGAAAAAGTATGTAGGTGATCCAAAAGAGTTGATTGAAGCGATTCGTAAAGCTTTATATATGAGTAAAATTTGTTCATATGCCCAAGGTTTTGCGCAAATGCGTGCAGCATCTGAGGAGTATGATTGGAAAATCCCTTACGGAGAAGTAGCCATGATTTTCCGTGGAGGATGTATCATTCGTGCCCAGTTCTTACAGAATATCAAAGAGGCATTTGATACTAACAGTGACTTGCCAAACCTATTAGTTGATCCCTATTTCCAAGAAATAGTAGGAGACTATCAGAATTCGCTTCGCGAAGTAGTAGCCGTAGCCATTCAACATGGGATTCCAATTCCTGCTCTCTCAAGTGCATTGGCTTACTATGATAGTTACCGTACGGAGACATTACCGGCCAATCTTATCCAAGCTCAACGCGATTATTTTGGCGCACATACCTATGAACGCCTGGATAAAGAAGGCCATTTCCATACTGAATGGGCAATAACAAAAGCGCAAGCGCCTGGTCAGGGGCGACAGGCATAAGCCGGGCTGGCGAAGCGGCGTTCTTTGCCGCACAGCCGGACCGACAAATTAAGGAACACAGCCAAAGTACGCCGCGTCCTGCGGCAATGTCTGCGTGACCCACATCCTGTGGGCCTCCGAGCCTCTAGGCGCTGGAGGCCTAGACGTGAAATAGCCTATTTCGCAGGTTATCCATAGTACGAGATTTTATAGTTTCCTAAGCAGCAAAAAAGTACCAGGTACCGATAATCGGCGCCTGGTACTTTTTATTGGCTTTCGGTCGTTTAAAATTTCGGTGACAGTCATTTAGTTTGCGGACAGTTTTTTCTCCAATATGATTCTATGAATTCCCTCGTCATCCGCGAATGTTTCCACAACATCAAATCCATTTTTAATATTAAGGATAAGCATATTCCGCCAGCTATTTCTCGTCTTTGTTTGAACAATTTTATAACCCGACTCAACTAAAAAGCGATGTTGCTGTTCCAGTAGCCTTGTTGCGATTCCTTTTCCTCTGTAGTCCTCATGAACTGCCCCGTACCAACTATAATACTTATGCGGGTCAAGCTCGTAACCAATTTTATAACCGACCACCGTTGATTGATCAAAAGCTACATTTATTAAGATTTTCCGCTTTAATTTTATTTTCTCCACTAACGTTTTGGAATCTTTGAAAATACTTTCATGTAATTCCAAAATCCCATCAATTATTTCATGTTCAGGAATCTCCAAAAACTGTTTAAAGTTTAGCATAACGAACCCTCCTCACCAATAATATGCAGTTCATGCATTGGCCTTGTCATTGCTACGTATAGTAACTTTCGGTCGATTGGGTGATTTCGGAATGGCTCGTCGAAAGCGGCGATAATGACCGCATCAAATTCCAATCCTTTTGCTAAGTGGCTTGGAACAATGAGCAGACAATTGTCATTGATGCCAGATTGATCTCCCACTAGATGGACTGACATTCCAAACTCCTGCAGAGAGGTGAAAATCTCCCTAGCCTCTTTACGCGTTTTACAAATAAGTGCGACAGATTGATGACCGCGTTCGATAATTCCTTCATAAATACGTTGAATGCCGCCCCCCTCTAACTCATGCATCTCATAATACTTCGGTTCTCTTCCATGACGAACGACCGGTTCTACAAGTGGTAGATCTTCATCCATCTGTGCAAGAACTTGATTCGCCAGATTCATTATTTCAATCGTCGTTCGGTAGCTTTTTTGAAGTGTCGTATACGTTGCTCTTGGAAACAGTGCCTTTATCGGTTCCCATGATGTTAATGATCTGTAACTATGAATTCCCTGGGCCAGATCCCCAACCATTGTAAACATATCCGTCTCTAGACCGTCTTGCATTGAAGCAAGCTGGAATTCGCTGTAATCCTGTACTTCATCGATGAAAACAACCCTCATTTTCCATTCATCTGCAATGCCTCTAAGCTTTGCGTGCAAATAATAAAGAGCTGCTAAATCCTCGACTTCCCAAAACTCTTTTTTATGTGCCTCCAAAAAAGCATATCTGTCGCGCTCGGACCACTCGTCTGCAAATTCCTTTTGTAGTTCGCTACTTGTTAGCCAGTCCCGATATAATTTCTTGATATTGAACTTTTTGAATCTGCGCATATAGGCTGACGCAACCGTTTTGCCTTCCTTTTCAATAACAGGAAGTCTTTCATCTCTTTCTTCCAATATTCTTGTTAACTTCAGTTTCCTTCTTTCATCATCCCTTATTCCGTATAACGCCTTATCAAGTGCCGCGTCGTACTTTGTCGTTAGCATATCCATAAGTTGTTTTCGTTTTCGCTTAACGTCACTTTGAACGATAATTTTAATTCTATCCAGTCTTTTCTCAACTGGCATATACGAAAACTCTTTTAGAAATAGCTGTTTCAACCGAGAAGCTTTCATAATCCGATATTTTTCAATAAAGACATCTTCAAATAACTCAGCCATATCCAGTTCCAACTTATGCACATAGCGTTGCATGATTTCTCGGTATTGTAGGCTTCCCTTCACACGTGTTACAAAAAGCAAACTTGCATCTAGCGTGTCAGATTCAGTAAGCTGTTCCAACTTAGCGTCTGGATCCATCAACTTCAGTTTCAATCCTGTAGCACTTAAAACATATTCGCTATATGTCGTCTGACAGATGCGCCCTACACCGAGTTCGGGAAGCACATCCGCAATATAATCCATAAATAATTTACTTGGTGCCAAAATCATCAATTTATCAGCAGGAAAGTTTTCACCCATTGTATAGAGGAAATAAGAAATACGGTGAAGGGCAATCGTTGTTTTCCCGCTTCCTGCGGCTCCCTGTACAATAATTGGTTGTTTCAAATTCGCACGGAT
This sequence comes from Sporosarcina sp. FSL K6-1540, assembly GCF_038620285.1. Taxonomy (NCBI): domain Bacteria; kingdom Bacillati; phylum Bacillota; class Bacilli; order Caryophanales; family Caryophanaceae; genus Sporosarcina; species Sporosarcina sp. FSL K6-1540. The sequence continues at coordinate 2,898,186 of NZ_CP152018.1, read as the reverse complement.
AATTGCATTTTGTTCAGCTTGAATCGTCGACACAATTTCAGTCAGCCGTGTATCCGCCTTGCCAGCAAGGGCTTCCTGAAGTAGTTCATCATTCGTTGTAAGATCGACATCACGGATATCAAGAAGTTCACCTTCTTCAATTCGATACTGCCGTTTGGAATAGAGATGTCCCTCGAACTCTTCATCTCGCACTTTATAGGATAGAGCCCCTAGTCTCCCATCGTAATAGACATTTGCAACCGGTGAGCGCCAGTCGACGATAATCGGTTCCTGCGTTTCCCGGTGGAATAAAGAAGTCTTGCCAATATAGAGTAACTCATCAGCCTCATTCTCTTTTCGAAAATGAATGCGGGCAAAATAGGGCTTCTGCTGAATTGCCTCCAGCCCCTCTTTTTGCGAACGGGCCATTTCAAAAAATCGAGCGTTTGTCAAAATGTTGATATAGCTTAAACTTGAATCCAAATAATCCAGATCAGCCATCGACTGGCGGATCTGTTCTTGGGAGGATTTTACATCACGTCGCGATTCCTCCAACAATTGCTGCATGTACTGTTTGGTGTAGTCAAGGCGCTGTAATTCAAACTCTAAGTCAGGATGTTTCTGAGACATACAGACCCTCCATTTGTTGTATTTTGCGTCACGTGCGGTTGTATGGGAGATGTTGGGGATTATTAAACAGAATTGAAGTTTACCACTTGCTAAAGGCGGAATCAACACCATTTAGTACAATGGAAAAAATATTCTGATTAAAGAAGTGATTCAGCGCGGATAGATACAGATAAGTAAATTCACTACCACTGGTTTAGATATTCGTAAAAGTAAATAGCGCTTTCTCATCAAACTCTCATCTGCGTCTCATGTCTCTCTAATTTAGGTGCGTTACTCTAGATAAGTAGGACAGGTTGAAAGCATGTCCACAAAATTGGCTAGCGTATTTCATGTACATTAATCAATTCTTAAAAATTATTCTATCAAACATAAAAAATGGAGGCCCCAACTATGTTGACTAAACTTCAAAATCGAATTCATGAATGGATAGCAGTAAACTACCAAGGGAATGAATATTCATGGCTCTCCCAGAATGCAGTCACAAACTGGTTTAGCCCTAATCCATTAAGTAAACATGAAATTCAGCAATTACAACAAGCTAAAATCAAAGCAAATGCTAACATGCATAACTTCATGTACTAGTCCTAGAATTATACTTTCTCAGCAAATTTTTATTATGACTTTTAAAATATCAATCTAAAAAAATGGAGGCTACAAGTATGGTCAATCAATTTCAAATTAAAAAAGCGTTATTCCAGAACCACATTAATGAACGGTTTTCATTTTCATTAAACTACCAAGGTAATGATTTTCAAGGCATTTATCACGAGGGCGTAATTAACTGGTTCAATCCACACCCACTAAACAAAATTGAGTCACAACAATTAGGAAAAATCGAATCCAGCGTAACTAATAAAATGAACAGGCTTCTTGTCTCCAGCTAAGAAGTGTGGCGAAAAAACAAGCTAATTGCACGTGGCAATCAGCTTGTTTTTTCCTAACTATTAGACTTTAAATTGTCCCATATCATTTTGCAGTTTTTCCGAAAGCTCCGCAAGCACTTGCGCACTTGAAGAAATCTCTTCATTTGCAGCAAGCTGTTGTTCTGTCGCTGCGCTTGTCGACTGAGCTGCAGCAGATGATTCCATGGCAAGTTCCTGCACTTTTGAAGAACCACTAGATACTTCATCCGTCATTGTACGAATCTGTTCGATTGCGGCGGAAACAGCTGTCACTTTTTCACCGACGTCACTAGCCGCCTGTTCAATCCGGTTAAATACACTGCGTGTACGTTCCGTCACAACAAGCCCCTCTTCAACGCGGCGATTTCCATCTTCCGTGCTGGAAACAGCCTGTGCGACGTTGCCAATCATTCTATCAATCATATTACCGATTTCTCCAGCGGATCGTTTCGACTGTTCAGCAAGTTTTCGCACTTCTTCTGCAACAACCGCGAAGCCTTTTCCATGCTCGCCAGCACGGGCTGCTTCAATCGCCGCATTGAGCGCCAGCAAATTGGTCTGCTCAGCAATATCAGTAATGAGTGACGTTACTCTCCGGATTTCTTCCGAATAATTAGCCATGCCATTCATTATCTCAGCCGACTGTCCAATTGCTGAACTAATGACCGTCATTTGGCCGTTAACATCTTCCATAAGGGATGCTCCCTCTTCGACCAATTGGGCAACGTCTTCAGATGACAGAAGCATTGCTTCATTATCTTCCGTAATTCGGTTGATGCTTGTTACCACTTCTCCCATAGCTAAAACCGTCTCATTTACAATCGCAACTTGCGATTCGCTTCCGAATAAGTTTTTCTCCGAAATTTCGGCAACCATTTCAGATGCTGCTAAACTCTCTTCCGAACTCGCAGATAATTCTTCCGCCTGGACGGCAAGCTGAACTGCAGATTCATTTGCATTCGTAATGATAGCACGAAGGTCTTTGCTCATACTGTTAAATGCCGTCGCCATCTCACCTATCTCATCTTTATTGCGAATTATAACCGGTTCTATTGCTAAGTTACCATCCGCAATTTCTGTTAACGCTGCTGTCATTTTCCCGACTGGACGTGCAATACTACGGCTGATCACAACAGCAATAGCAATACTCAACAGAATCGCTAGGGCAATTAGCCCCACAGTCAAAATACGTGTTTGCTTAATAAGTTTTTCAATTTCTAGATTTATTTCGTCCGTCTTTGCATTTTGATCATTAATTTGGTCATTGATTTCCGTTACAATTATATCCTCAAAGACAGATGCATCAGATGCAATACTGAGCGCCTTTTCTTCACTGGAATTATTAAGTTCACTAATGGCCGACTCTAAAGTTTCTACATAATTTACACGTGAGTCTTTTAGTTCGTTAAATAACACACGTTCGGCGTCTGTCTGTGGCAATTTGTCTAGGATTCCCCAGTACAAATCAAATGTTTCGATTGACTTTTCTTTATTCTTTAAAAACAATTCATTTCCAAACAATAAGTAGCCCCGAAAATCGGTCGAAGTTGCATACTGTGCAGATAATAGTTTTTCAAACAACACCACTTTTGTTACCTGTTCGTCTAGGATAGATCGGTACTCACTATTCACTTTAGTTAGCGACCAAAAACCCATTGCCCCCACTATTATCATAAAGACAAGAACAGATAAGAACCCGCTCCATAATTTTTTACCAACTGAAAATTTCATTTAAGTTTTACCTCCCGCATATTAAATCCATTCATTAGTATAGCTTATATGAAACTAGTAGTATAGTTGTAATAATAAAATATAATGACATAGGTATTAACATCTAATTACAATTTAATCCCATCTAAAAAAACCTTACTTTACATGTATCTTGTAAAGTAAGGTTTTATTCTATCAAGATCACTTTTCAAAACGAACAACCCATTGGTTATCCACTTGTTCAATGCCTGTACCCTTCCAACCATCATACAGGTACTTTTGTTGTTGTTCTGTATCCGCCATCAAGACAAAGCAACAGTCCAAGGTATCCTGTTCTATTAAAGGGCCTGTTAAATCTTTCATCAAAATATATCTGAGTAAATCACCATATTTCACTTTTAATGCTACTATTTGCATACCATGTGCAAATTTATCTTTTAGACTGGCAATATTAAACGGTGCAACAGTTGTACAAATATAGCGGAATCGCTGTGAATCAACTTGCTTCATTAGAACTTTCCCCAATAACACTTGTAAGCCATTGCCTTGGAAGTCCGGATCGACATTCGAGATTTCGGAATAGAGCACAAGCGGCCATTCACTTCTTGGTAGTCCCGCATCTTTCCCTAGATGCTCTTCATCCAGTTCTGGTTCAAGCATGGCCCGAAATGCAATCAGTTGTTCTTGATAATAGGCACCAATCATGAGTCCTTTGCCGTTTAAAATATAGCTAAACTCCTCTGCTGTCAACGGCTGTAAAAAAGAACCTGTAGATAATGATTCAATCACTTTCCGCTGAAGGATAAGAATTTCGTCGAGCTGATCTGCTTCTAAGCGTTTTATAGTAATTTCACGCCCGTTTTTCAACAAATGCTTTTCCCTCATCCGCTTACCTTCTCTGAGAACACAGTCAGTTCCTGCAACACTTGCTCATCAATGTCGATTCCTAATCCCGGCTTGCCACTCAAACGGATAAATGGAACGTCATAATGTAAATTTCCAACGTCTTTGCTGAACTTAAGCGGTCCTGTTAATTCCACACTTGTAATTATTTTTTTCGAGAATGCAACGTGGAATCCTGCTGCTGATCCGATAGATGACTCCACCATCGAACCAATCTGACACTCAATCCCCGCCATTTCGGCCATATGGGCAAGCTTTGTTGCTGGATAAATCCCGCCACATTTCATCAATTTAATGTTCACTTTATCAGCAGCACGCTTCGCGATGATTTCTCTCATGTCACGCACGCCACGTAAACCTTCATCAATCATCATTGGAGTAGAAGACTTAGATTTCACCTCGACCATACCATCTATATCATCAGCTCGCACAGGCTGCTCCAACCAATCGAGCGAACAGTCCTGCAGCTTTTGAAGACCTTGTAATGTATTGGCGCTATTTACCCAACCTTGGTTAACATCGACACGAATCGCGATATCCTCGCCTACACGCTCACGTACCGCTTGAATGCGTAATACATCGTCCGCTACATTGGTGCCGACTTTCATTTTCATCGAACGGTATCCAGCGGCTACACGTTCTTCTGCTTCATTCGCCATTGCTTCCGGAGCTGCGATGCTTAACACATGCGTAATCGGAAACTCTTCGTGGTATCTTCCTCCAAGAAGATTATAGACAGGGACATCAAGTGCTTTTCCTGCAACATCATAGCATGCTATGTCAATTGCAGCTTTTGCTGTTGGTACTCCGTAAATTTCAGCATCCATCAGTTCATGAATTCGCTCCATATTCATAGGATTTTCACCTATTAACTTCGGTGCCAGGGTATTTTTCAAGATTTCAAAAGTACCTTTCCAACTCTCACCCGTTACATGTTCATCGGCAACACCTTCTCCATAGCCGACTAAACCGGTATCCGTTGTGATTTTGACAATGATGGATGGCATATAATCATAAGTAGCGTAACTAATAATAAAGGGTTCATAAAGTGGTAGGTGAATCGCATAAATTTCAATTTCAGCTATTTTCATAAGTCAAAATCCTCTCTCTTGGCAAACTCTATTTTTTATTGTATCATTGTCGTTAAATAGTCGCTAATCATTGGGGGTTCATCGTGAAGATTAAAATCGCAGTTATCGGGTCAACTGATTTTTGCCAACGTACAGAACAACTTGTCAACAATCGAAAAGATATTGAACTTAACTGGTATCGCTACGCTGAACCCAGTGAGGCACCGAGTTTACTGCAGACACTTAAACCGTGTGATGCCCTTTTGTTTTCAGGTTCCCTGCCTTACTTTTATTCCAAAAAGCTACTTGAAAACCTACCGATCCCAGCCGTTTACCTGCAACAAGATGAAACAGCATTGGCGATTACATTGCTTCATTTATCTACACAGAACCAGCAGGAATTGAGTCGCGTATCCATCGACGTGCGTGAGCAATCCTATATTGAACACGTGCTCAATGATTTGGGTCGAAGTGTGGAGTTGCCTTTTGTTCACTTGCTAAAAGATGATGAAAAAATCACTACCATAACGTCTTATCATCAAACTCTTTCTTTACAAGGTAAAACAGATATGGCGATTACAAGTGTCCATGCTGTTTTCGAACAGCTACAGCAGCAAAACATTCCTGCATGTAAGATGATTGACCCTGAAAGTACGATTCTTCGGAGTATTGAACAGGCAAAACAGCAAGCATTGTTACAAAAAAGTAACTCCGCACAGATCGCAGTCGGAATTATAAAATCAATTTCTTCGCGACAAAACGTAGAGACATCTATTGCGAAAATGGCGTCCATCATGCAGGCTCGTTGGAGTGTACATGACGGTGATTTCACCCTGTACACTTCAATGGGAAACATCGAATCCGCTATAAAAAACAAGGAATTTCTTTCTACGTTCCAATCACTTGCTACCAAAGCGAAAATGGCATTCGGCTGTGGCGAATCAATCATTGATGCAACTGAAAACGCGAACTTCGCACTCAATCTTATACAACTAAGTGATGGTCATTGTTTTTATATGTTAGATACAAACAAAAGATTGCATGGTCCGTTTCCACAATCGGAAGTAACCGTTGAGATGAAAATCACTGAACCTGCCCTTGTGGAGATGGCCGAAAAAACCAAGCTCAGTCCAGCAAATATCTCTAAATTGATGCAATATAGTCTGATGCGTCAAACGAAACAATTTACTGCAAATGATTTGGCATTATATTTAGATGTCTCACGAAGAACAGCAGAACGTACATTAAAAAAACTCGTCGACTATAAGTATGCGACGATCATTGGTGAAGAAATGACCTACCGACAAGGAAGACCTCGCGCTTTATATGAATTTAACTTTCACCCTTATTTTTAAAAAGAATGGAAAGTTCACTTGACAGATGTGAACTTTCCATTCTTTCTCGTCTAGACTCCAGCGCTTGCGCTTTTGTTTTTAAGCCAAATTTACCTCTTCGTTTACTTTTTCTTTTTTTAATTCATCTACTGCAAGTTTTTCCTTTTCTTGTTCAGTCAACTTCACAATCGAAAAGCCTGTTAATGCATAAATAATGGATATCAAAGGAACAACTAAATTCAATATGGCATATGGACCGTATTGTACAACACTTACTCCCAATGTTCCAAAAATGAATACACCGCATGTATTCCATGGGATGAAAACCGAAGTCAGCGTTCCACCGTCTTCAAGTGCACGTGATAAGTTTTTCGAATGCAAGCCCATATTCTGATACGCTTTACTGAACATCCGTGATGGAACGACGATAGAGATATATTGCTCTGAACAAGATGCGTTTGTTAAGAAACAAGCTCCGATTGTCGAGATAATTAACGACGCGGAAGATTTAACAACTTTAAGCAGTTGATTCATTAATGACATAAGCATGCCCGAAAACTCTAGAATCCCGCCAAATGTCATGGCGACAATAGTCATAGATACCGTAAACATCATCGAATCCAATCCGCCACCGTTAAACAAAGCATCTACCATTACATTCCCTGTGGCAATTGTGAATCCGCTTTGCAAAGCCTCAATGCCTGCAATAAGCGTACCGCCCTGTACAAAAATTTGTGATAGGAAACCAAGCACAATTCCTATTACAAGAGCAGGTATAGCAGGTACTTTTACAGCAACAAGTACAACAACGGCCAATGGTACAAGCATCAACCACGGTGAAATGACAAAGCTTTCTTTTAACACTTGTGCTGTTTGCGCAATTTCTTCTACTTCAATATTGTTTGCTGCAAAACGATTTCCTAAAAAGGCATAGACGCCAAGAGCAATTGCTAAGCCAGGAATCGTCGTGTAAAACATATGCTTGATATGATCAAACAAATCCGTCCCTGTTAACCCTGCTGCTAAATTCGTAGTATCTGAAAGCGGTGACATTTTATCCCCAAAGTAGGCTCCTGATATAATTGCTCCTGCAATCATACCTGCTGGAATCCCCATACTTAAACCGATTCCCATTCCCGCTACGCCGATTGTTCCCATTGTCGACCATGAGCTACCAATTGCCAAAGATACAATTGAACAAATAAGACAAATTGTTACGAGAAACCAAGCTGGTGTAATGATTTGCAAACCATAGTAAATCATCGTTGCAACAATTCCGCCGCCCATCCACGCTCCAATTGTCAGCCCTACCAAAATAATGATAACGACAGCCGGAAGAGCCAATCGAATACCTTTATACATCATTTCCTCAATTTCCTTCCAAGTAAATCCAGCTCGCCAAGCTACAATAGCTGCAGTCGATGTTCCAATTATCAATGGAATATGAGGACCTTGTTCTAATTTAACAACCGTAAATATCATGACAACAATCATTACGACTAAAGGAAGTAACGCCATCCAAAAACCGATTTTTCTCTCATTTTGTTGATCCATCTATATTCCCCCAGATTGAAGTATTTTCAAAATTATTAACTGTCGCTTAATAGTCGTTAATAGATATATTAAGGGCTGTTTGGAACAAAGTCAACCGTATTTCCGAATTATTTGTAAGCGGTTTCAAAAGAAATGAACTATTATTAAAGTTACCCCCATCAAAAATAATCTCGCCCCGCCCTTCAAATAAAATAGGTAATGAGATTTTTCATTCTGATTTAAAATGGCTAGGCGGAAGCATTTTAACACTTTAAAAGAGACTTTTTGCATTGTAAGTGTTGAAATAAAGAACTTCATTGAATTAGCTACAGCGCTTGGGGATGCCTCCCCCTTTTAAGGCACCTTCACTCAATTTATATAGGTATTCGAATGTCCAACTTATATAGTTGTTTATTTCCAAAAAAAGTATCGTAAAAAAGCACCTATTCTGATAATATGTAAGCAACTAAACACTATCAAGCTGACACGCATAAATTTCTATCCGCTGTGTCATTCTCATCTTTTTAGCTCAGATAGTAACAGTCGAATGGAAAATACTACTCTCCATCGAGAGACTGCAATCGGAAAGGTTTACTGTAGTTGGTTAATCACTAGATATCTATCGACTAGCCCGCAATAAGAATTCCATATTCTATAGGATGGGAGCATGCATATGCACTCAAAGAAACTATATAGACGACACATCTCTCCTCCAGTGGTAATTGCCGGAAATTTCCTCCTACTAATCCTTATCGGCACGTTACTTTTGAAATTGCCGATCGCAACTGAGCGCCCAATCACTTGGATTGATGCACTATTTACAGTGACGTCTGCAACGACGGTGACTGGGCTAATTGTATTCGATCCAGGCTCTACACTTACATTATTTGGAGAAATCGTTTTACTGTCTCTTATTCAATTGGGCGGAATTGGCTTAATGGTATTTGCCGTAGCGATACTTTTATTGCTTGGGCGAAAAGTTGGGATGCAGAACAGAATTTATCTACAAGAATCCTTTAGTTTTCAAACGCTTGGAGGAATGGTGAAATTCGTTCGTCAGATTTTACTTTTTGTTCTGATTGTTGAAGGGATTGCTATTATCATCTTATCGCTCCATTGGGTACCTACCTTTGGGTTACGGGATGGGATTTATTACAGTGTTTTCCATGTCATCTCGGCATTTAATAACGCAGGATTTTCATTATTTCCTGATAACCTTTCTAAATTTGTTAGTGACCCGCTCGTTAATCTTGTTCTTTCTTCATTACTCATCATTGGAGGATTGGGGTTTGTAGTCGTGCTCGATCTTGTCAAAAACAAGTCGTTTGTGCATTGGTCACTTCATACAAAGATGATGATTACTGGAACGATTGCATTAAATTGTGTAGCCACAGTGACAATCTTTGTGCTTGAGTTTAATAATACGCATACAATTGCTGACTTTTCATTGGCCGATAAAGCACTGGCATCTTATTTCCAAGCGGTTTCTCCCCGTACTGCCGGCTTTAACACAATCTCGATTGGTGACATGGAAGAACCTTCTTTGTTATTTACAATGCTCCTCATGTTCATCGGAGGAGGTAGTGCTTCAACTGCATCGGGGATTAAATTAACTACATTTATGATTATTGTCATAGCTACCCTCTCCTATTTTAGATCCATACGCGAACCTCATCTTTTTGGGAGGACGATTAAATTCGACATTATCTTTCGATCATTGGCAATTGCAACGGTTAGTACTATGATCGTTTTTGGTTTTATATTTATATTAACGATTATAGAAACCATCCCGGTATTTCCTCTCGCATTCGAAGTCTTTTCAGCATTCGGGACTGTGGGATTATCAATGGGGGTAACCGAAGACTTTAGTGCTATTGGAAGAGTGTTATTATGTGTGGTGATGTTTTTAGGTCGCATTGGTCCACTGACATTATTCTTTTTACTGCTGAAACCGAAAAAAGAGTCTTTCCGTTATCCTTATGATCAAGTCCAATCTGGATAAAAAATAAATGACTCGAAGTACAAAAAAATAGCCGTATAATCCTTCCTCTTTGACAAATACTATTTGCGAGGACACAAACAACAATGAATCCTCTGCCAAAATAGCAAGGCAAGGAGGGATAATGCGTGAAGCATTGGGGATTAAAAATAGGTATTGTTAGTGTTATGTTTTTTTCAATTGCTTATGTTTCTTTTGCAACAGAGAAAGATAGGCCTTATTACGAGGATAAAGGGTATGTGCTGTGGGATATCCAAACAACAGAGAAAGTCATTGCTCTTACATTTGACGATGGTCCACATCCTACTTATACACCGCAAATCTTAAATGTACTTGCTAAATACGATGCGAAGGCAACTTTTTTCGTTATTGGAGAGTACGCTAAAAAATTTCCAGCTATTATCCTTAGAGAAAAAGATGAAGGCCATGAAATAGCTAATCATACGTATACCCACCCCTATTCAAAAACTGCAGAAGTACTAGAAAATGAATTAATAAAAACGAATGAGGTCATTTATGACATTACCGGTACTTATCCAACGTTATATCGGCCCGTAGGTGGAAGTTATAATGATCGTATTATTAATATTGCTGTAGAGAATGGGTTTAAGGTGGTTATGTGGTCATGGCATCAAGATACAAAGGATTGGCAAAGACCAGGGGTAAATAAAATTGTAACAACCGTATTATCAGGTGCTAAACCAGGCGATGTCGTTTTATTTCACGATGCGGGCGGTGATCGCTCCCAAACCGTGCAAGCACTTGAAGAAATTCTACCTGCACTTAAGAAGCAGGGATATGAATTTGTCACGATATCTGAACTTTGGAATAGTAATGGTAGTCAAGTATCAAATCAAAAAGATGATTTATTGAAATGAAGTGCCATAGATCTATCTACTGAGCCCTTAATGATGAGTTCAAATTTCCCATTGGAATTATAAAAGAGCTATTTATGTTGAATTAAAGAATCCCACTGAATTTACTGTGGCGCTCAATAATGCAAGAGCTGTTATTCGGGTTGTGGGTTGTAGATCGCTTGGCGCTTTGGGGATGCCTCTCGCCCTAAGCCTGGATTAGCGCTTCGCATCCAGTCTTACGGCTTCGGCGACCCCTTTGCCGCGCTTGCGCTTGGGTATTCATTATCGAGAGAAATGTGATTTTGAGATGTATATGGCGAGATTGTAAGGTGATTACTAGTTGATACTATATAAATTGAAATAAAAAAATTCCATTGAACCGCTTCGGCTACCCCCGTTAAGACGCCTTCGCTCAGTATATATACCGGATTCAACATATATAATTATATTCAAGAAATCCACAATCTAGGTTGCGGATTTTATCACCGCTAATGAAATGCGCTATCTCAAATAGACCATCCAGCGAAGGCGCATCTTCGTGGTAGCCGGAGCGATAAGACTGAAAGCGGTCTTCTTTCTGGCTTATCGCGGGAGGCATCCACAAAGCGTCGAAGCGGTATTGGCAGGAATTCTAATTGTGCTAAGTATCGGGACTTTTTCAGTGGCCGCCCAAAAGCCCTTGTAAAGCGCATACGCCGTATTCATTTGTTCAACATATATATTCAATCATTATTGTTATGAAAGCAGTATAAGCTTGGATAAAACCGATTGTAGGTAACTATTTACGGTTGGCATCTGCTTGTGATGCCACTTTTTTCACACCTCAGTTCCTCAAAAACGTTTCTTATAATCGCCGCGGACACTAATTCGCGCTGCATTTGTTATACTGCTCTATGTAGAAACTTTCATAGAGGGAGTGTTATGTATGCAAATCATAAAAGGTAAAAATGCTATAATTACTGGTGCAGGCAGAGGTATCGGCCGCGCGACAGCCATTGCTTTTGCTCAAGAAGGCATCAATGTAGGACTTATCGGAAAAACAGCCGAAAACCTTGAGAAAGTAGCAAAAGAACTTAGCGAATACGGTGTCGAAGTGACGATGGCAACTGCCGATGTGTCGGATAATGAATCAGTCATTGCTGCAGTCGAACATATCAAAACAGAGCTTGGTCCAATCGATATCCTCATTAACAATGCAGGCATCGGTAAATTCGGCAAATTCCTTGAACTTTCACCAGAAGAATTCAAAAATATAATCGATGTTAACTTGATGGGCGTCTATTACGTCACACGAGCTGTTCTACCAGAAATGATTGAAAGAGAATCAGGCGACATCATTAATATTTCCTCAACTGCCGGTCAAAAAGGAGCACCAGTTACAAGCGCATACAGTGCATCAAAATTCGGTGTTCTCGGACTTACGGAATCGCTTATGCTTGAAGTGAGAAAACATAATATCCGTGTCAGCGCATTGACACCGAGCACAGTCGCTACAGATTTGGCTTTCAGTGAAAACTTGACAGACGGCAACCCGGATAAAGTGATGCAGCCTGAAGATCTTGCTGAAGTAATGGTTGCACAATTGAAACTGCACCCGCGGATCCTAGTTAAATCTGCTGGTTTATGGTCAACTAATCCTTAAGAGAACTTCAACTAAATTTTTTCAAAACAAAAGGACCTTTTTAGGTCCTTTTGTTTTGAATGAATAGTCTATTCGTTTTTCCGGATTTCTATATAGCGTATTTGATGCCCGTCTAGTTCTTTGATTATAAAAAGGAAGCCGTCTTTCTCAATCACTTCGTCTTCTTCAAGTTCGTAATTCTGTGACAAGCACCATCCGCCAATCATATCTACAGTTTCATTTTCCAATGATGTTCCAAGTAAATCATTAATTTCTTCTATCAATACTTTACCGCTGACGATATAATGGTCTTCTGCAATTCTTGTGATTTCCGCGATCTCATCTGCATCAAATTCATCGTGTATATCCCCGACAATTTCTTCAAGGATGTCTTCGATTGTTACCATTCCAGCCGTACCGCCATATTCATCGATTACAAGCGATAATTGGGACCGTTCGTTTTGCATTCTTTTTAGAACTTCATCAATGGGCAATGTTTCGATTACCACTGGTATCGGATGCAACAAGTCTTTAATGGAGAATGACTCTAAGGCCGAGCGATCTCCGAGAGTAAAGTATAGCAAATCCTTACTGTTGATAAAGCCTATGATATTATCTATATCCCCCTCGTAAATGGGATAACGTGTATATCTTTCCTCTTGGATTGTATATGCTACTTCATCGAAAGAAACATCCGAGGAGAACGTTACCATTTCAGTCCGTGGCACCATAATCTCTTTTGCAATTCGGTTGTCAAATTCGAACATTTTGTTAACATAGTTCAGTTCGGACTGATTAATTTCTCCGCTTTTAAAACTGTCTGACAAAATGAGCCGTAACTCTTCTTCAGTATGAGCAACTTCGTGTTCCGATGCTGATTTAAAGCCGAATAGACCTATAAGCAAACGAGCTGATCCATTCAACACAAAGATAAAGGGAAACATTAATTTATAGAACCACATTATTGGTTTAGAAAAAAGCAATGTCAATGCTTCTGCTTTTTGGATTGCTATTGTCTTCGGAGCAAGTTCCCCCACTACAACGTGTAGGAAAGTGATGAAGACAAAGGCGATTACAAAGGAAAGTATCTGGGAAACAGATGGATCTACATCGAATTTTTCGAACAGTGGATGTAGCATTGTCTCGACTGTTGGTTCCCCGAGCCAACCAAGCCCTAAAGCAGTAATTGTAATTCCTAATTGGCAGGCAGAGAGATACTCGTCCAAATGAGTGGTGACGTGCTTTGCAGATATCGCACCTTTTCGTCCTTCCGCAACTAGCTGATCAATTTTTGTACTTCTAACTTTCACTAATGCAAATTCTGTTGCTACAAAGAAAGCTGTTAAAGCAATTAGTACTGCGACTAATACTAAATTTAATATTTCCACTATGTCAACCTTACATCAAGCAAGGCCTCCACCTCCTGAAATGATTGTCTGCTACTTTCGCGTGTAAAATTAGACAAGTAATTGTAATAAAGCTTGTATTACTGGCAGAGTGTCATGGGTGATGCTCTCCTTAATTGAAGAGTTTTCCCGTTCAGCTCTTTTTAATAAAACCAAAAGTTCCTGAAGATTACTTTTTACTAAGAGTGCTTTCTCCAGCACCTGCTCACTAGTATCAGGAAACGCCAGCTTCTCATTAATTTCTTCAAGTGAGAAACCTTTTCCCTTTAAATGTGAAATCTTATCTAACTGCTCAACATCAGAAAGTTCAAAAAGCCGATAGCCAGTATCGGAACGTGATGGTTTTAAAAGATTCAAGTTTGTATAATAATCGATTGTCCGTTTAGATACTCCTGCAATGTCGGCCAATTCCCCAATTCTTAGTTTATCCTTCCCAATAGGCTCGCCTCCAAACTATCACGTGATACTTTTATTTTACCATTTTTATGAAACAACAAACAAATATTGAACTAACTATTTTCTACACTTTCAAAAAATTGTTCATAGAATTGTACTAAATCGCGCTCCTAATATAATAGTTAAAACATGATTGGCTAAAATCAAGCTATATCACCTGACAATCTAGAAATCGAGCAAGCCATCACTTTAATCGATAAAATAAGGATTTTTGTAACTATATAGGTTGAAATAAAGAATCCTACCAACAACACTTGGCGCTAGGGGATGCCTCCCACAATAAGCCGGACAGAAAATCACTGTAAGTCTTATTGCTTCGGCTCCCCCAGTAGATGCCTTCGCTGGAGATTATATAGAAACATTTATTCAACATATATACTATGAAAAGCATCATTCGCTGTACTTGCGTTTTTTCAGTGAACTAGACACCCAAACCATGCTTCCACAAGCTATTAGTTCCCCATGACTTGTGCAACCTTTTTTACTACATAGCTGCTTCCACCTTTATCTTCTATACTTTCAATCATCATAGCCAAAATATAAGATGTTTCATCTGTTTGATACCCGACGAAGAATCCATTTTCCTTGCCGCCTTTTTCCTGTGATGACTTTAATTCTGTAGTACCTGTCTTCCCAGAAAGTTTAACAGCAGGGATATTTGCATCTTTAGCAGAACCATTTACCACAACTTCACGTAAGTCTGCCCGAAGGATTGCAGCGTTCTCAGCTGAAATAAGCCCCTCTTTCCATACTTCACCTTTTGGTTCATCTTCGAATAAAACCATCTTGAACATCTTTCCGTCATTTAAGATTGGAGCATAACTCGAAGCTAAGTGAGCGATGTTCATTAACATTTGACCTTGTCCATAAGAGGTATCCACAAGTTGTGCTTCTGTCCCGATTGTTCCGTCATTCGATATTTGAGAAGTTCGGAGTGGATAACTAAAGGGAATATCTGCTCCAAAACCGAATCTTTTTAGACCTTCAGTTAGGGTATCTTTCCCCATTTCGAGTGCTTCCTTTGCAAAATAGATATTATCCGAGTAAGCAAGTGCTTTTTTTAAGTCGATTGGATTCGGTGGAGTATAAACTCTTGTGACACCAAAATTGCCCCATGATTCATCTTTTTTCCACCTCTTCCCTTCAATTGTATACCCTTTACTAGGATCAATCGTTCCTGCCTCTAATCCAATTGCCGCTGTAATCGGTTTTATTGCCGACCCCGGAGCATATGTCGCTGCGAATCGATTTAATAGTGGTTGTAAAGGATCATCAGTCAATTCTTGGTAGCGTGATGAACCCACGCCAATCATAAATTCATTTGGATCGAAAGCTGGTGAACTTGTCAACACAAGCATTTCTCCCGTTTTGGGATCCACTGCTGCCGCTGTTCCTACCTCACCATTCATCGCATTAAATGTCCTCTGCTGAAGTTCCGCATCGATTGTTAATGTGACTGAATTACCATCTGCCGCAGTTTTCTCAGCTATCGTAATTCTCTCTGCTTCTTGTTTCGTTTTCTCAATATATATTCGAATCCCGTCCTGACCACGGAGCTGTTCTTCAAGTAGCTGTTCCAGTCCACGTTTACCGATAGAATCGTTTTCTCCATACCCCTGAGCTTTGACTTTCTCTAACTCGTCAGCATTAATACGACTGATATAGCCCGTAAGATGTGAGAGTGACTCGCCATATGGATATTCTCGCATTTCTACTTGTGTATAGGTAACCCCTGGCACTTCAATCATTTTTTCTATAATCATATCTTGGGTTGATGCCACTTTTTTAATAGGAACAAATTGATCTGGCTTGACCCAACTTTGAGTGAGTTGTTTGTTAATAAATTCCGGCGTTACGCTAAGTATTGTTGCGAGTTTTTCTGCATCTCTTTCTTCATTGAACTTTTCTGGTACGATTCCTGCTTCGTAGCCTTTTCCGTTTATAGCCAAAGGCAGTGCATTACGATCAAAAATTTCACCGCGCTTTGAAGAAATAGTAGAAATGCCTACTTTATCTGCCTTCGTTAAATCTGGGAGAATGAAAGATGGATCCCATTCGACAAACCAATTTTCATCTTCACTTGATTTACTATATGTCATAATTACTTTTTTCTCGAACTCCACTGGTCCTGCAACGGTTTCCATTGTTATATGTACAGGAAACTCCGGTTGATCCTCAGGTTTATAGTTCTTATCTTCATCCGACTTAGTAAAAACAACTTTTACATCAGTGATAGTTAAATCTTTATAAAGCTTCGTCGTTCGGTCAATATATTCACTTGAACCAAAAGCATCTTTTGAAGCTTCACTTACATATTCATCATACATTTTTGTAAACTCAGCATCGTTCCATAATTTGATATAAGCCGAAAGCCTATCTTCGGGCGTTTCCTTTTTTGAACATGCTGCGAGAATAGCAATAACGATAAGAAAAATACCGATGTATCTCCATTTTTTCATATGTATGACCTCTTTCATTTGTATTTACACTGAAAAACCATTTGTGAATAATTGGATTTAATTACTTCCCTTAGTTTCAAGGCATTTCTTAAGGCATTACTCAAAACCCTCCTTTTTATCAAAGGCATCCTTCATCATAAAAAGAACGCTCTACTATCAGTACGTTTAATTATACAGAAGGTTCCATTAATTCAAAATAAAAGACCTTTAAATTACACTTTCAAAATTCACTCCCCTGCATTTCAATTCCACTGACTAAATTTCCACATAAAAAAACACCACCAAAAGGCAGTGCTAATTCATGTGCTACTATGTTGTTAATTTAAGTGTGTTTGTCCATACATTTATACTAACTCCAGCAACTCACTCAATAATAAGGTGAAATCAGTATATACACCAAAACACCTGTAAAGCTGACGTATAACCAAATCGGCATTGTCCATCGCGCAATTTTCTTATGACGCTCATTCTCCATATTCCATGCGCGAGCTACACTCGTCAGTGCAAGCGGGACGATAGCTGCTGCAAGAATAATATGTGTAATTAGAATGAAGTAATAGAATCCAGCCATAAAGCCTTCTCCACCGTAGGGCGTGGATGGTGCTAGATAATGGTAAGAGACATACGTAATTAGGAAGAGAAATGTAGTAACAAACGCCGCGTAGATAAAACGGCGATGAACAGTGATATTCCTTTTAAGAATAGCGATAAGAGCACAAACCAGGAATACAAATGTAAAACTGTTGAAAATCGCATTCATCAAAGGAAGGATTGTTAGATCGAATGCATCAAAATCTTTAACTCCTCGCATTCCAGACAAAACGCCAATTGCACCGATGAGTATAACAGAAAGTGCAATAATCCATGGTTTATAATTACGTTTTTTAAACGTTTTTGCAGATTTTTCATTCTTCATCATAAAAATCATTCACTCCATTACTAATTAGATGAAACGCTATCCTATAATTGTATAGCAAGAAGTAAATCAATGCCTTATCAAAGAGTACTTTTTTGTGAACGAATACTAGCTCCTTATTTCCAACCATGGCCTACTTTCCTTCCAATGCACATGGACGGGAATTCCAAATGTGTCACTTAGCAACTCATCGCTAACTACTTGTTCTTTGGGTCCTGCGGCGATGACTTTTCCATCCTTCAGAAGGAGAACATGTGATATCCCTTGGACAAGCTCTTCGATATGGTGGGTTACATAAACGATATGACATTCATCCTTCATAATTCCATCCAGTGATTGGAGGAACCGCTCACGCGAAAGAATATCCAATCCAGAGCATGGTTCGTCCAACACAAGCATTTTAGGCTCACTCATTAACGCACGGGCGATGATGACTTTTCTCTTTTCCCCTTCTGAGAGTAGCCGATAGGGCTTTCCTTTCAAATACGTCAACTGCAGGCTCTCGAGTAAAGAATCCGCTTTCTCCCATTCTTCTTTTTTCACTTGCTCATAAATACCGAAACTAGCAAACTTTCCACTTACTACGACTCTTTCAATCGTTTCATTATTGAAATATTCGGCAAAGCGCTCCAATGAACTACTGACAAAACCTATTTCTTTACGGAGTTCCGGCAAATTGGTCTTCCCAAACAGATTGCCCAATACGCTAACTTCGCCAGTTGAAGGGAAATGGAATCCAGACATGATACTAAGTAGGGAAGTTTTCCCTGATCCATTCAAACCAAGTATTCCCCAATGTTCATTTTGATGGACGGACCAATTAATGGCCTGCAAGATTACCTTGTCCCCCTTACTGAATGACACTTCCTTGAATGAAACAATTTCATTCACACTAAAAACCTCCCTTTTTTCACGGCAAAAAGCACCGTGTAGGTAATGTAAATTCACTTGACTTCGCTAAATTACTTTGTTTGTCTATCATTATAGTTGACTAGTCCAGATTCTGCTATGCTAGTAGCAGGTCAAAACGTTGGAGCTGAACCCTAATGAATTTACTATTAATTATTTTACCAGTATTTATCATCTTCTCAATTGGCTACATAGGACAAAAATTTATAGGCTTTGATATTAAATCAATTTCAACAGCGGCCCTTTATTTAATGTCTCCCTTTTTAGCATTCCGCACGTTTTACACAAATGAGTTGACGATGGACTATTTCTATATTGTGTTATTTAGTTTACTCCTGACAACTATCCTGCTAATTGTTGTATGGATTACGGCAATTAGTATGAAGGCAACACGGTCAGAACTATCAGCAATGATTCTTGGCGGGGTATTTATGAATAGCGGGAACTACGGAGCTCCGGTAGTACTGTTTGCATTCGGAGCAGTCGGATTTGACTATGCCGTTATTATGATGGTATTTCAATCGTTACTAATGAATACCGTCGGCATCTTCTTTGCAGCGATGGGTGGAGAAGAAAAATCTACATTACGCCAGTCCGCACAGCGGGTGATCCGTATGCCGCTCATGTATGCCGCCTTTTTAGGAATAGGACTCCAGCTAGTTTCAGTGCCCATTCCAAACGCAGTCATGGAAGCCGTTAGCCTCATTGCTGATGCATCTATTCCGACTGTGATGCTCGTACTCGGTATGCAGCTTGCGGCCATTTCGCGAAAAAGAGTCGCTTACCGCTATGTTTCTGCCGTCAGTATTATCAGAATGGTAGCCTCTCCGTTGATTGCAGTCGGAATTTTGCATTTCATGCCCGTCAATGACCTTCTAAAAGCGGTCGTTATTGTACAAGCATCCATGCCGGCAGCGGCAAATACAACGATGCTTGCATTACAGTTTGGGACAGAACCTGATCTTGTATCGTTTACAACATTTTTCACAACACTAATCAGCATTATCACTATTCCAGTCATACTGTTCTTCTTGGGTGTTTAATACTGACACGTGATTGGAAACAGATTTATCCCGCATTAACGGGCAGTAAGACCCCCACTTCAAGTATTCAAGGACATAAGAAGAATAAGTGGGGGATCAACTGCCCGTAAAAGCCCGAATGGTTAAACTAACAATCAGTGGGGGATGAAGAACGCCCCCTCTGATTGAAGATTAACTTTATCGTCTCCATCCGTATAACTCCCCCCTACTCCGGTTAGATTGACAGTAGTCTACTTTAGATAAGGCCGGAAAGGATGACCGAGTTGAATATGATGCGTTTAATTTTACGAATCGCGATGTTTTCTACACTAATACTGATTGTCGGTTGTAGCAATAAGAACCTAGTAACAGAATCCGATTCACCCAAAGAGCCGCTTGGTGAGACATACGGCTTCACGGCTTTTGATGTAGCAATTGATACAAAAGAAATCAAACAAGCAGTCACCGCCAATTATGATGAAAAACGTGATAAAACAGAGGCAACATACGAAAATCAACCAGAGGACCTCTACTTGCATGGCAATAAAGCCATGGAAAAGCTTAATACAATCTTCGAGGAACTCTCGCTTGAACCAGACATGGATGACGAAGATATCATCAAGCAAGCATCAGAAGCATTCGAAGTGATTGATTATACAACGTTAAAATTGACAGTGAAGTTTAAAGGCCACGATATAAAAAAATTAATGATGTCGAAATAGTCCCTCTGAATAACAGTAACGCCCCTATCAGCAATTGATTGGGGCTTTTTTTGTTGCAATCATTAGCTCTACTTTTTGCGCGTTTACACTTCTTTTAAAATGAATCCTCAAGACATTCATGATGCATCGAGTTTTTTGCCAAAACATTTTGGGAAAATCAAAGATCTTGATTTCAGCTTACATTAGACAAAGCAGCTATGATTTTTTAAAGTGTAGGGGATAGTAGATGGTCAGTTCCCCCACTGCTTATCTCTGAATAAGCTATTGTCCACTGAAGTTATTCCTATGGCTAATCATATAGGAGTAGCGCCACCACTTAGCTTGTTTGAACGCTTTTGTTCATGTAGCAAGAAACCCCTACTGCAATAACAGTTTATTATAAGTAACGGGAGGTCCAAGAGATTGAAAGAGAGCAAAGCGGCTGACATTCATACTTTAAATTGCATGGCATTCATTATTCAAGTATAATATAAGATTACCGGTTACATACTTTATTTTAATTCGTCTTTAATTTCACAGTTTTCACCATAGAAATCATGGTATCATTGTATTTTCGGGTAGTTGAAATCATGGCTATTAATTAATCGAAAATCGTATGTACACTATTAGGAGGTGTTTTATGATTTCACCTGATTATGTTGAACAATCCAAAGTGAAAGCGCAGTTAGCAAATGCAATTACATTGATGAACTTATGTTTCGGCGTTATTGCTATTATTCTTATTATAAAAGGCTTAGGTCATATGAGTTTACTTTTCATCTTCCTTGCCGCATTATTTGATCGTTTCGATGGAATGGTCGCGAGACATTATAATGCAGAATCGCTTTTTGGTAAAGAACTTGATTCATTATGTGATTTAGTTTCATTCGGATTAGCACCCGCATTATTGATTTACGAAACAACACTTTATTCGACGCCTTGGCTTGGAATCATTGCTACCGTTTTTTATGTCTTAGCCGGTGCAGTTCGTCTCGCTCGATACAATGCATCTGAATTTGATGGTGCATTTTATGGTGTTCCTATTACGGTAGCAGGGGTTGTCATGACACTAAGCTTTTTCCTTGTTCCATATGTGGGTCCATTATTTTTCGTTATATTGATGTTGATTATGTCAGTATTGATGATTAGCAACATTCGTATTGCGAAAGTGTAAATGAATCGTTCGGAGGATAAATTAAATGAAAAAAGTACTTTTTAAATCTTTTGTTGAGCTCACGGGGAATCCAGTTTCTTCTGCTCTCTTAAAATCATTTACAAGTTCACGATTTAGCCGGCCGTTCATCCAGCCATTCAGCAATGCTTATCGCATTAATAAAGACGAAATGGAACTCCCAATCTCACACTATAAAAGTCTACAAGCCCTCTTCACACGCCAGCTAAAAGAAGGTATTCGTCAAGTGGATCCTTCGCCCAATGCCCTCACTTCACCAGTGGATGGTGTTGCAAGTGGAGTTGGGAAAATAGCTACCGACCAATCTTTTCTGATAAAAGGCCATCAGTATAAGATAAACGAAATTATGGGTACCTCTGAAAAAGCAGCTGCTTATAAAGATGGCACGTATTATATCTTTTACCTGTCACCTAGCCATTATCATCACTTCCACTATCCTGTTACAGGAAGTTTGGTTTCACGCTACGCTCTTGGCGGCGTTTCTTATCCAGTGAATAGTTTAGGATTACGTCTTGGACAGAGCCCCTTCTCCACGAATCATCGCCTCATTTCAGAAGTAATGACAGATTTCGGAAAAGTGGCCATAATAAAAGTTGGAGCTTTAAATGTGAATAGCATACAGCTTCACAATTCATCAAAAGAATGCATTAAAGGAAATGATTTTGGTTATTTCAGTTTTGGATCTACAGTTATTCTGTTTATAGAAAATAATCCGGACTTCATTCCGACTATTGAGTTGAACAGTGAAGTGCAAGTGGGACAAGCAGTTGGTAAATGGACTCAGTAGTATATAAAAAGCAATCCTTGTTCAGTGAATATACTGATCAAGGATTGCTTTTTTATATCGAGATTTATTTATTCGCTTTATGCACTTTCAATAACTTCCCTTTAACTGTTGTCGTTTTCATTTCATTCAACACCAGCTTACCTTTGCCATTCAGTATATCAATATAGGTCACAGTGTCCTGGATTTTAATGATTCCGATGTCTTCTGCAGATACGCCAGGAATATTTGTAATTGTACCGACAAAGTCAACCGCGCGAAGCTTTTTCTTTTTACCACCGTTAAAATAGAGCTTCATAATATCTTTATTTACTAGTTCATTTTTGTTCTTTTTCAATTCAGGAAGGCTTTCTATTTTCTCTGTAAATGCGCCCATTGCTACTACAACTGCCTGTTTGGATGGAGCATTGCGTTGTTGAATTTCAAATCCAATGTACGCTTCAATCTCATCAAGGAAGTGATTTTCATTAGGCGTAACGAAAGAAATCGCTTTCCCTCTCTTACCAGCCCGTCCAGTTCTCCCTACTCTATGCACATAGCTTTCAGTTTCCACAGGGAGATCATAGTTAATTACATGCGTAATGCTGTCGATATCAATACCACGTGCAGCAACATCTGTGGCAACTAGGTAACGGAATTCGCCACGCTTGAATTCATCCATGACAGAGAAACGGTCTTCCTGCATCATGCCGCCATGGAGTTTGTCGCAAGTATAGTGGAGTTTTTCAAGCTGTTCAGTAACACTATCCACTTGATCTTTTGTCCGGCAAAAAATGATGCAGCTATCTGGATTTTCAACAACGGTCACATCACGCAGCAGGTCAAATTTCTGTGGATCCCTTACGATAATGAGTGAGTGGTCAATTTGATCCGTCAATGTAACTGTAGAAGCTATCTCAATATTTTTCGGGTTCTTCATATATTTACTGCTTAGTTTGCCTATCTTTTCTGGAAGTGTTGCTGAGAAAAGCATAGTCGTTCTATTTTTCGGTAATTTATTAATAATCGATTCGACTTGGTCAATAAAGCCCATATTTAGCATTTCATCAGCTTCATCTAGCACCAGATATTCAATTCGATCAAGCACAAGTGAACCTCGCTCAATATGATCGAATACACGCCCTGGTGTCCCGACAACTACGTGGCATTTTTGCTTCAGTTCTTCTTTTTGATAGGCATATGGTGATTTCCCGTAAACAGCGGCAGCTTTAATACGCTTAAAACGGCCAATGTTTGTAATGTCTTCTTTGACCTGATCTGCGAGTTCACGCGTCGGTGTTAAAATTAGCGCCTGTGGTTTGTTCTCGTCCCAGTCAACCATTTCACAGATGGGAATTCCAAAAGCCGCTGTCTTTCCGCTACCCGTCTGTGATTTGACAACTAAATCGTTTTTAGTAAGTGCCGCAGGAATTACTTTCTCCTGCACTTCTGTTGGTGAAGAATACCCAAGCCCGTCTAGCGCCCGTGTAATCTCCTTGCTTAAGTTGTAATCTTGAAATGTCATTGTTAATCAGCCTCTCATTCTAAGTGTATTATCTCACAAACAGGGGCCATTCGTCAGTTAAGGAAGTCTTCTGACACTAATTATAAGGGTGAAATACAAAAAAGAAAGAAATCAGCTATTTTATACATGGCTGATTTCTCTCTAAAGGGGCCTGACACTCAGTATTTACAGGTAAGAAAGTATAAGTTTTCCGACTTAGAATAGTGTCTAGCTTCAGACGCTCGGTTCTAGAAGGCGCCTTCCGCTTTTCTTACTTTTCAATCGTCACAATGTTGTCTTCTTCTAATTCAACAGTACCTGACTTATTAATAACGACTGATTCACCCTCAAATAGATTAGTGAAGATAATCGGAGTAATGATTGAAGTCGCATGCTCCTTAATATAATCAACATCGAATCTCAACAAAGGTTGTCCTTTTTTAACTTGATCACCTTGTGCAACTAAAGCTTCGAAACCTTTACCATCTAATTTGACCGTATCAATTCCAACATGAATTAAAATTTCTCTTCCTGAATCAGCTTGAATTCCTAATGCATGTTTTGTCGGGAAGAAAGTAACGATTGTCCCATCTACTGGTGAAACAACAATACCTTCAGATGGCACAATCGCAAAACCGTCGCCCATCATTTTTTCGGCAAACACAGCATCAGGCACTTCTGAAAGTGGCTTAATCTCGCCTTGTATCGGTGAAATAAATACATCTGTCGTTTGATTCGTTGTAACTTTACTTACAGTTTGGACAGGTTGTTCAACCACCTCAGTACGAGGTCGTTTTCCACTGATTACATCTTGAATTTGGCCTTTAATAATTTCAGAACGTGGGCCGAATATTGCTTGAATGTTATTACCAACTTCAAGTACGCCCGCCGCACCTAACTTTTTCAAGTCTTTTTTGTTAACGGCTTGAACATCGATAACAGATACACGAAGCCTTGTAATACAAGCATCTAACTGGCTGATATTCTTTTGACCACCCATTGCTTCAAGAATATTGTAAGCAAGATCAGTGTTGCCCTTTGGACCAGTTTTCGCTTCTTCTGTAACTTCATCATCTGCTTCACGTCCCGGTGTCATTAGATTAAACTTACTAATCATAAAGCGGAACAAGAAATAATAGATCACTGCAAAAACAAGGCCGAGTAATACGGCAATCCACCATGACTCTTTGCCCGGTAAAATACCGAAGAGGAAGAAGTCAATGGCTCCACCTGAGAAGGTGTAACCGATATGAACTTCCAAAAATGTCATCAATACAAATGATAAACCATCTAAAACAGCATGGAGTAAGAAAAGTATAGGCGACAGGAATAAAAATGAAAATTCAAGTGGTTCGGTTATCCCTGTTAAGAATGATGTTAAAGCACCTGATGCTAATAGTCCTGCAACTAATTTTTTCTTTTCTGGTCGCGCTGCATGATACATCGCGAGCGCTGCTGCCGGCAAACCAAACATCATAATTGGGAATTCTCCACCCATGAAGTTACCAGCTGTAAGTTGTACACCATCTTTTAATTGTGCAAAGAAGATTGTCATATCACCACGAACAACTGAACCAGCCGCCGTCGTATATGTACCAAATTCATACCAGAATGGTGCATGGAAAATATGGTGCAATCCAAACGGTATTAGCAAACGTTTGATAAATCCAAAGAAGAATACGGCTATATATGTACCTTCATCAAGTAACCAAAGTGATGCACTATTCATTCCGGCTTGAACTGTTGGCCAAATAACAATCAATAGTAATCCAGCTACGAAAGCCGCACCAGCTGTAGCAATTGGAACGAACCTTTTCCCTGCAAAGAACCCAAGGAAAGAAGGCATTTCAATATCATGAAACTTGTTGTAACAAAACGCTGCTATCAAACCTACAATAATCCCGCCGAAAACTCCGGTTTGTAACGTTGGAATTCCGAAAACGAGTGCATAGGCTGGATTATCAGCAAGCATGTCTGGTGTAATCCCGAGCCATGAACTCATTACTTGATTCAATACAAGGTAACCAACAAGTGCCGCAAGTGCTGCAGCGCCGTCTTTTGCTAACCCAATCGCGACACCAATTGCAAAGATAAGCGGTAAGTTATCAAAAATAATTCCCCCCGCATCTTCCATTACTGTTGCTGTCAACTGGATCCAATCTGCTGATAAAAATGGCAGATAGTTAAGCATTGTTTCTTGCTGGGCAGCATTACCTATACCAAGCAATAAACCTGCTGCTGGAAGTAGGGCTACTGGAAGCATTAAAGCTTGTCCAACTTTTTGTAAAACACCAAAAGTTTTTTTAAACACTGTATAACCTCCTAAATCTTTAATAAGTCATCGGGGTTTTTCAACTATATAGGTTGACATAAAAAATTCCATTGAATTCGCTACGGCGCTTGGGGATGCCTTCGCTTAGTTTAATAGCTATTCATATGTTCAACATATATACATACAAAAAAGACATGAGAAAAAAGGAAATTGAAATAAGCCTAAGAGTTGCCCCCAAAACTATCATCAATCATCTTTTCACTCATGCCTGATCGTATCAGTAACACGTACGAAGATAATATTTTTATAAATTATGTCTGACGCCAATTGTATTACCCAATGACTTTATATATTAACCCTATCATAGTTATTAGAACCTTGCAAATAGATTTATTTGACCTGCAACAGATTACGATCTTTATTCCATTTTTGCTTGAATCCGTTGGAGATGTAGTGTTAAGTAAACCGCTTCAGCTTCATAGATCTCTTTTTGTAAGGTCTGTTGCATTACTTTAATCAGCTTCCAAGCTAGATTGTAACAAATTGGATACTCGTTTTTTAACAACCCTGTGATTTTTTCCGGCTCAGCAATCTTGTCTCCACGCACCACCCGCTCAATTGCAAAACGAAGATGGCGGATTAAACGAATATAGTCAATGCTAGTTTTATCAATAATTATGTCCAATTGCTCTTCAATCATTGTGACAAGTCGAACAATTAAATCTGAATGTCTCGTTAATTCACGCACATTTTTATTTACAAGGGCACTGTGAATATGTAAGGCAATGAAACCAATTTCACCTTCTGGGAGCGCGACAGATAGCTGTTCATTGACCATCGCTGTCACTTCAGCAGCAATTTTATACTCATCAGGATAAAGTGCCTTTGTCTCCAGTAAAAAAGGATTCCGAATTACCATTCCCCGTCTCATCCGATTAACCGCAAAGAATAAATGGTCTGTCAGCGCTATGTGGATATGTTCATTTAGCGGCATGCCAGCCCGTTCCCGAATAATTTCGACTGCTGAAATAAGCACTTTTAATGTCTTTTCATCAAGAGTGGAAATAAGCTGTTTGTACTGCTCCTGCTCTTCAGGATCATTCAATACAAATAATTTCTCAACTTCCTCTCGAATAATCGACTCTCCAGACTTTTTACCAAAGCCAATGCCCCGACCAATTAAAACGACTTCATTTCCATTCACATCAGTAGCAATAAGTACATTATTATTCAACGCTTTCTTGATCAGGTACGTTTTCATCCATCTATCCCCATTATCTTTTCTTGACTCTATTCTAGCACTAATCTCAATTGAATAGGTGCTTTCAGCATGCTTAAAGAATAGACTCAAGCACTTGACTGCTTGCATGTGCAACGTAAGAGTTAAAACAATTCTAAGGCTCTTTTAAAAACCAGTCGGCCAATTTGCCAAACGCCGCTCGCTTTTACTGCCATTTTTATTACACGCGTATTCGAGGGCTTGGCATAAAAACTTACGGGTGTCGCGTGGGTCAATCACATCATCAATGTAATGCTCTGCTGCCGCCTTGTAAGGTGAACTGTCAAAAGCCCATTTTTGCAAAAGTTCTTCCCTTTCTTTTTTTGGATCATCTGATTGTTCCAATTGCCGACCATATACAACATTAATACCCACTTCAGGTCCCGTAAAGTTTATTTCTGCAGTTGGCCATGCAACCACAAAATCTGCCCCCATCGTTGGGCCACACATATTGCCGTAGGCGGCTCCAATGCTTTTGCGAATGATGACGGATATTTTAGGTACAGTTGATTGTGCCAGGGCTTGATTCCATACCATAATTTTTGTTGGCATTTTCTCTTTTTCGGCTTGGTTACTTACACGAAAACCCGGCGTATCATGCAAAAAGATAAGTGGAATATGAAAAGAATCACATAAGCAAATAAAATCAGTCGCTTTTTCACACTCTTCTGGACCAGAAGCCCCTGTATACTTATTTGGCTGATTCGCTATAATACCAACTACCCTGCCATTTAAATGAGATAAAATTGTTAACAATGCTGGGCCATAGGTAGATTTATATTCGAAATAGTCCCCATCATCCACAAGTTCCTTAACTATTTCTTTCATATTATAAATACGATTTGATTCTTTTGGTAAATTGTCTAGTACATGATCCAACCGGCGTAATGGATCATCGTTCGTTTCTTTTATAGGCGGCTCTTCTGAAGCATTAGACGGCATGTATTGAAAGAAATCCTTCATTTGATTGATACATGCTTCTACTGTTTCCCCGAATGCATCTACTTGGCCTGTATCTCGTGCATGAACTTCCCAACCACCCAGTTCCTCTTTGGAAATCTTTTGGCCTGTTGCCATTTCCAATATACGTGGGCCAGCAACTGCCATACACGTCCCTTTCAATTGGGTAACGAAGTCGGAAGAAACCGCCATCCATGTCGGTCCCCCAAAACTATCGCCAAGAATACTTGTGATAGAAGGTACTTCCCGTCCAACCATTAACATTTCTTGTGGGAACAGCTTCGTACTGATACCGTCGGAACCCATTCCATCCGGCATTCGCAGTCCACCACCTTCACTTAGGTTAAACATCGGCATTCCACGCTTAATCGCGTATGCGAAAAGCCACTTCGACTTCCTTAAGTGTACGGTCCCTTCTGTTCCAGCAAATACCGATTTATCCCCCGCTTGAATAACGACAGGACGACCGTTCACTTTTCCAATGCCACCGATTAACCCATCACCCGCACTTTTGTCTTTTGATCCAACAACATCGGAATGATTTAACATCCCAAGCTCCATGAAGGTCCCTTCATCAACAAGTAATTCGATTCTTTCCCTTGCCGTATAATGGCCGCTTGAACGTTGCAGATTTAATTTATCAATGCCGCCATTTAACTGGGCTTTTTGCTTTCTTTCCTCTAAATCTTTCACTGCCATTTGAATTGTATCTTCAGCACTCTTCGTCATGTTTGACTCCTTTCAATCCCTATTCTCTTTTAGCAGTCTTCTTAATACTTTCCCTGAACTTGTTGTAGGGAGTACGTCTATAAACTCGATTGCTCTTGGATATTTATAAGCAGCCATATTTTCTTTCGCCCATTCAATCATTTCTGATTCCTGTATATTGTTTTTGAAATCTGATTTTAAGACGACAAAAGCTTTCACGCTTTCTCCTCTTTTTTCGTCAGGTACACCGATTACTACACTTTGTAAGATAGCGGGGTGTCGGCTAAGCAATACTTCTACATCTTCCGGGAAAACACTATATCCCGAACACTTAATCATTTCCTTTACACGTCCAAGATAATATAGATAGCCATCTTCATCTATTTTCCCGATATCCCCCGTGTAGACCCAACCATTCCGCAATGTCTCTGCTGTTGCCTCAGGATGATTTAAGTACCCTTTGAAAACACCCGGGTTCTTCAATACAATTTCTCCTTCATGCCCTATTGATAAGTCATCCCCAGTTAGTGGATCTATAATTCTTAACTCAGTTTCATAAGTTGGTATGCCACAACTGCCGAATTTAATTTTTTCTTGTGGCATGAATGTATCTCCTGTATGTGTTTCGCTCAAACCATAGGACGCTTCAAACATAAGACAGCCATCTGTAACCTCTTTCCACTTATTTGCTAATGATTCAGTTACAGCAATTCCGAAACTAGTCGCCATATTTTTTCTGAGTGATGTTAAATCACTATTTTCGATAGTCGGTAAGGTTAAAATGGCGGCGTTCATTGCCGCTATGCTATACCAAGTTGTCACCCGATATTTTTCAATCGCCGAAATTGTAGTTTGTGGATCAAATCTTGTAAGTAATACCGTTTCACAACCGCTATACACGGGAATATTTACTCCCATCAGCATGCCCGCGATATGGCAGAGCGGTGCAACTGTCAACATGATATCAGTCGCTTTTAGTTGATTTGTATCAACATTGGCAGCTGTTTTAAATAATGCATTGCCATGTGTCAGCATTGCGGCTTTTGGCCTCCCAGATGTACCTGAGGTAAACGCCAATAACGCAACATCTTCCCATATATTAATCGTTGGATAGTCTTTTAATGGTTCCGTCGTATTCAAAATTTCGAGTAAATCTATTGTATTTTCATGACGGATTTTCGGTAGGTTATATTCATTTGGAAACAAAAGCGCAGGTTTCTCAGGTAGATAGTCAATGTAGTTGGTCGTAATTATAAACTCCAGTGTTGGCGTCTCATTGGTGATTTTTTCAATATGGCTATATAGTTCCTGACCTGCAATTACAGCTTTCACTCCACTTTCACTTATTAAATAAACCAATTCAGCTTCTTTGTACATAGGATTTAAAGGAACAACAATGGCACCAATTCGCTGAATAGCATAATGACCAATTAAATACTGGGGACAGTTTTGCAAATACAGACCAATTCGATCTCCTTTTACAATTCCTTCTGTCTTAAAAAATTGGGCCAAGCGATCAATAGCTCCATTTAGTTTTTTCCAGGTAAGTTCATTACCGTAAAATTGATAGGCTACTTGATTTGGCGAATCTTCCGCATTACGTTTAACATATTCATGTAATGGAATTTCACCACAGCGAAATGTCAACTCTTTAGAAACACCACTTGGCCAGCTCTTTTGTAAAACATCATTCAAATTCTTCACCATCCTATTCCTTTAATAAATTCCAACTACCTATATATTTTCAACATGTGACTACATGTAAAAACTAAGCGAATCCGCCTTAGAAGGGGTAGCCGAAGCCATAAGACTGATGGCCTCGCAACGATCAGGCTTATGACGGGAGGCATCCCCGAGCACCGCAGCGGAGTTGAGGGGGCATCTTTATCTCAACTCTCTAATTACTACTATTATTAAGGAATCAAAACAAGTTTCCCCATCGTTTTTCTCCCCTGCATCAATCGATGTACATCCGCCGCTTCTTCCAGTCTATACGTGCCGCCAATCGTCAATGCTAAATCGCCGCTCTCAATAAACCCAAGCAATTCCTTGAAACTAGCTTGATACATATCATAATTATTCATAATTTGTGGCAGGAAAAATCCAATGACAGATTGATTGCGGCGCATCAATTCTCCAGCCAGCAGTGGTGAGGATTCACCGCTTGCCGCACCAAATACAACCACACGTCCGAATGGTGCAAGGCATTTCAACGTCTTGCGGAAAATATCGCCACCGACCATTTCAAGTGCTAGATCCACACCTTTACCATTGGTTAGTTCACGGACCTTTAATTCCCAACCTTCTTCTGTATAGTTAACAACATGATCGGCACCCATTTCTTTTGCATGCACCATTTTTTCATCACTGCTTGCAGTAGCAATAATCTTGCCTGCTCCAAATATTTTGGCAAGTTGAACTGCAATTGCACCGACCCCACCTGCTGCTGCATGAACGAGGACGGTTTCTCCTTTTTCAAGCCGTCCCATTGTCTTTAAAATATGGTATGCCGTTTGCCCTTGCAGGGGTAGCGCGACTGCCTCAACAAAATCAACGCCGTCAGGAATAGGGGCAAGTGCCATCTCGTGAAGATTCACATACTCCGCATAACCCGCCGATTCAATTAAAGACACGACGCGCATACCAGATTTATAACGTTTAACGTCTTTCCCTACTTCAGTAATAACGCCTGCAACTTCAGCTCCAGGCATAAACGGCAGCGGAGTCGGCACAACGTATTTCCCTTCACGACGCGCGATATCCGCATAATTCACACCAATCGCCTTCACTTCAACCAGCACTTCTTGATCGCCAATTGTTGGTTTATCGATATCGACTAGTTCCAACACGTTCGGACCTCCATACTGTTCAAATCGAATTGCTTTCATCTTCAAAATCCCCCTTTAAGATATATACTGCCGTGATTCATTAAATGCTTTAGCAATGGCTCTTTTCGTTTGGATTGTGCCTTTACTCGCTAGATTACTAAATCGATTTGTCACATCAGCAAGTGCTGTCTTGCGCTTCTCTCCAGTTGTAACACCTGCAATCAATTTGCGAGCAATCATCTCAACTTCGAAAAGCGTATCGTCAATCAAAGCTTCTGTCAGTTGCACTTTAAGAGTAGATTTTTCTTCACCTTTTTTTGCAATTGATTTCTCAGTTCGCAGTACAGCAGATTCAGCTGCGTATAGTGCAATTGCGATGTCAGCCAATTTTAGTATCGTTTCTTGCTCATCCACAATACGAACTGCAAAAGCTTCATAAGCAAGACCTATGGACAGTAAAAATACATTGCGGATTGAACGAATTGCTTCTTTTTCACGGGCTAGAATTTTATCCTCTAACTCAATTGATTGCTTTAGTTGCGCAACGGCCTGCCCGACAAGCCCTGGTAACGGGACTAATCCTTTCCCCACCTGTTGCAACAGAGCCATCGGAATGAGCAATCGGTTGATTTCATTTGTGCCTTCGAAAATTCGGTTAATACGCGAATCACGATACACTTGTTCAACCTTATACTCTTTTATAAATCCATAACCGCCATGAAGTTGAAGTGATTCATCCGCAACATAATCCAACGTTTCAGAACCGTATACTTTGCAGATAGCGGCTTCAACCGCATACTCCCTCATTCTGTCTGCAATAAGCTTCATGTCACTTGACCCGTCCACTTCACCAAGTGCATCTTCAAGATAGGAAGCAGTTCGGTATTGAAGAGACTCTGCTGCGTAAATGCGTATTGCCATATCTGCCACTTTTTCTTCGGTAGCTGTAAAGGATGCAATCGCCTTGCCAAATTGTTGACGTTCATTTGTATAATCAATCGCTAACTTGAAAGTGTATTTGGCGGCTCCTGTGCAGGCAGAACCAAGATTGAAGCGCCCAAGATTCAGTACGTTCAATGCAATATGATGTCCTTTGCCGATTTCACCTAATAAGTTCTGGACAGGCACTTCACAGTTGTCGAAAAATACGGCTGTCGTGGACGAACCCTTGATGCCCATCTTCTGTTCTTCCGGCCCAAGTGATAAGCCTGGAAAATCTTTTTCAACGATGAACGCCGTAAACTTGGTACCATCGACTTTTGCATAGACAATGAAGGTATCGGAAAACGAAGCATTTGTAATGAACATCTTCGTTCCGTTCAACAAATAATGCGTTCCCTCTTCATTTAATAGCGCTGTAGTAGATGCAGCTAAGGCATCCGACCCGGCAGAAGGCTCTGTAAGGCAATAGGCGCCGATAAATTCACCAGATGCAAGCTTCGGCAAATACCTTTCTTTTTGCCACTGCGATCCGAAATACGTAATCGGTAACGTTGCAATACATGTGTGATTAGAATGTGCAACGCTATAACCACCTGCAGCTCCGATAATTTCCCCTACAAGCCCTTTCGTGATTTTATCGAGGCCAAGTCCACCGTATTTCTCGGGAATACTATGGGCAAGCAAACCCAATTCTCCTGCTTTTCTAAGAAGTGACCTGACAAGCGTAAAGTCCCCGCCCTCAATTTGTTCATTGTGAGGTCGCACTTCTTTTTCAATGAATTTCTTCGCCGTATCGGCAATCATATGGTGTTCAGCCGTAAAATCTTCCGGGGTGAAAATAGCTTCTGGCTGCGATACGCTGTATAAAAATGACGTACCACGATATATTAGTTGATCAGTAGTCAATCGTTTTATCCCCTTTCACACTCATTTTCCCGCCCTCAAATTCGGGTACAACCTCAACTATTCCTCTAGTAGCGGAATAGAGAATATCTTCCTCCAAATCCACTTGCATAAGCATCTGGCCTGTTAAAGATGTTTTGAGTATCGAAGCGGCGTTCTCTTTATTCCCTCTATATAAATACAGAGCTGCTTTCGCAGAATCCGTCAGTTCCCACGACTCATTTTGTCGAAGTAATTCATCTATGAAATAGCCTGCCCCGTAAAAGTCCTCTAGGGAAAACTGCTTCATGGTTCCAGCGCAAATTAAAATGATTGAATCGTCCACGTGCTCTAGTGCTATTTTTCGTGCAACAGCGTGC
This sequence comes from Sporosarcina sp. FSL K6-1540, assembly GCF_038620285.1. Lineage (NCBI taxonomy): Bacteria > Bacillati > Bacillota > Bacilli > Caryophanales > Caryophanaceae > Sporosarcina > Sporosarcina sp. FSL K6-1540. The sequence goes on along the minus strand of NZ_CP152018.1, from coordinate 2,864,069 downwards.
CCATTTATCAATGAGGCGGCGAATACCTTTTTTGCGTTCTCGACATGACGAATAGCGACGGTGCCATTCGTTGTTGAAAGGATGATAGTTTTTCCCTTTGCAACATGTTTAAGTATCGTGGGAAGCGGATCCACAAAACCTTCAATTGTTAGTCCTTCAGATTCTCCAGCTATAATTGTCGCTGATTTCTCAAAACTTCCCGCTACTTTCAAGGCTTCCTCCCCGTCCATTACAGGGATAACTTCCTTTGCTCCATGATGAAGAAGTGTGGCAATGGTCGTTGTCGCAAGTAAAATATCAAACACGACTGCCACTTTATCTTTATTAATCAACTCTGGCATGATCGCTTCTTTTTGAAGAATGACATGAAGCTTTGGTCGAGTTACTGTCATCATTTTGTCGTTCCGACCATCGCTTGCTTGACAAGTATCTCTACAAATTTATCCATATGAGAGAAGCGAGCATCTGTCGTTTGTCCATTTTTATAGCGGTAATAAATTTGCTGACAAATGACAGCGAGTTTAAAGTACGCAAAGGTACTATAATAATTAATATTCGTCATATCCCGCCCACTTTTCTCTGCATAACGCGCAATAAAATCTTCGCGTGTGAAAAATCCTTTCTGAATCGTAATCGGTGGTTTGCCAAGTCCATGCAGTAACTGATCCGGATCATCTGCCTGCATCCAATAACTTAGTGCCGCCCCGACATCTGCAAGTGGGTCTCCAACAGTCGTCATTTCCCAGTCAAACAATCCTGTCATCACAGAATAATCAGGTGAAAACATCGCATTATTTAATTTATAATCGTAGTGAATAATCGTTGGTTCAGCTGATTCAGGAATATTGTTTTGCAGCCAAGTAGTAAGCGCTGCAACTTCCTCAATAGCAGATGTCTTCGCTTTTTCATAGCGTCCAATCCAGCCATGGACTTGCCTTTCCAAGAACCCGTCCGGCTTGACCATCTCAACAAGTGCTGTTTTTTTGTAGTCAATCGCATGTAACTCCACAAGTTTATCGACCATGATTTCAGATACTTTTCTTCCTAATTCTTCAGGAGAATTCGTACCACTTGGAAACTCTGTATCGAGAACAATTCCGTTCCGTCTTTCCATAACAAAAAATGGGCTACCTATGATAGTTGAATCATTACAAAAGACGAGCGGTTTCGGTGCAGTTGGATAAACAGGATGAAGTGCAGCTAATACATTGAATTCTCGTTCCATATCATGCGCTTTCGCAGCAACTGGACCGAGTGGCGGACGTCGAAGTACCGCTTGCCAAGTCCCTATTTCGATTTCATAGGTTAAATTAGAATGGCCCGTTCCAAACTGCCGAACTTCAAGTTCACCTTCTGGTAAATCGGCACAATTCTCCCGAAGAAATCGCAAGAGGACTTCTTCGTCCAATCCTTCTCCTTTTCGGACAGGTATCGTATCGTTAGTTGTTGATATCACCCTACTCACTCCCTATTCTTTTGGAATTAATTCACCCTCATCAGCCGCGATTGTAGGAATAGAATCCTTGTCCCGTTTTCCGTCCTAAATGACCTGCTTCTACTTTTTGCACAATACATGCAGCTGGTTTGTCTGCCTGATTTCCCGTTTCCGCGAATTGCTGCTGCATGACAAAATTGACAACGTCTGCTCCGGATAAATCAATAAGTTCAAACGGTCCCAATGGATGCCCAAGCGATTTTTTCACGATTAAATCTATATCTTTAAAATCAGCGATTCCATTTTCATAAAGTGCAACGGCTTCTTTATGAATTGCGCCTAATATACGGTTTGCGACAAAGCCGGATATTTCCTTTCGAAGGATAATTCCCTCCTTGCCGATTTTTTCACAAACAGCTAATGCAGTCTGCGCTGTTTCTTCAGACGTTTCTTCACTCATGACGATTTCCACACACTCCATAACCAGAGGTGGGAAAAAGAAATGCGCGTTACAAACTTTGTCTGGACGCTCCGTCACTTCTGCAAGCAACGAGTTGACGATGGTTGAACTATTAGAGGCTAAAATGGCATGTTTCGGTGTAAGACGGTCCAGTTCCCTAAACAATTGCTGTTTACTAGTTAGTTTTTCCACAATCGCTTCAATTACAAAATCTGCATCTCTCGCGGCTTCGTTGAGATTATCCGTGAATGTGAGATTTTGAAAAGCAGTTTCCTTGCTACTGGCAGTTAACTTCCCACTTGCAACCCATTTATCCATTCGCTTTTCCAAGCTCGCTTCTGCATCCTTCAGTGCTTCACTATTTACATCCTGCAATGAAGTCCTGTATCCTCCAAGCGCGCACAGCATAGCAATTTGATGCCCCATTTGTCCCGCTCCAACAACAAGAATATGCTTAATTTCATTCGCACTCATCATTCATTCCCCCTTCAAATCAATTCCGTGTAAGATGAAATCCATATACATACTCGCAAGCTCTTTCGACGATATATTGCCAGACGGGTCAAACCATTCATAACTCCAGTTTGTAACCCCTAAAATCGCAAAAGTAGTCATTTTGGGATCTAGATTATCCCGAAACTCCTTCTTTTCAATTCCCTCTTTAATGATTTTCTCAATAGTGAGATGGAACATTCTTCGTTTATTTTTTATGACACTACTGTTTTCCTCTGATAAATGACGCATCTCCCTAAAGTAAACACGTACATTTGAACCTTGTGTTTGAATATCCTTAATGAGCATCTCAACAATTTTCGTAAGCTGATTTCGGCAACTTTCATTACTGTCTAAAACCTTCTTTTGTCTGGCTACTAAATCATCGATATAGCGGAGATGGATGTCCATAAGAAGCGTTTCTTTACTCGTGAAGTAATAGTAAAAAGTCCCTTTCGTCACGCCTAGTGAATCAACAATGTCCTGGACAGAGGTTGAACTAAACCCTTTCCGTTCAAAAAGTTGAATGCTTTGTCTAGTAAGCTCTTCTTTCATAATGTACTCATTCCACCATCGACTAGCAGAATATCTCCCGTCATATAGTCAGAAGCTTTCGATGCAAGGAAAAGAGCGACACCTTTTAAATCTTCTTCTGACCCTAAGCGGTTTAACGGTGTGGAATTTAAAATATATTCATGCCCTTGTTCAATTGTGACTTTTGACATTTTGGTTGGGAAAAATCCAGGTGCAATCGCATTAACGTTAATATTGTGCTGCCCCCATTTAGCTGCGAGATCTTTCGTAAATGTGATAACTGCTCCTTTACTGGTGTTGTAGCCGATAGTATCCATAAAGCTCGGATGCGTCCCGCCAAGTCCAGCAACGGATGCGATGTTAATGATTTTTCCGTTTTCTTGCTCAATCATGATTTTGCCGACTTCTTGACTCATCAAAAATGTGCCATTGACGTTTACATCCATCACTTTTTTCCACGCTTCATAGGGCATGTCAACAACAGGCGCACCCCATGTTGCCCCGCTATTGTTGACAAGGATGTCTATCGTGCCAAAAATTTTCATCGTCTCTTCAACTACCTTTTTTACGTCTTGCTGATTCGTCACGTCACATGCAAGTCCAATCGACCGAACACCAAGCGCTTCCAGTTCTTTGCTCATTTCAATACAAGCTTCAATATTGCGTGAACACAGCACAACGTTTGCACCTGCTTCCGCAAACCCTTTTGCAATCTGTGCCCCAAGTCCTCTGCCACCACCTGTTACGATTGCTGTTTTCCCCGTTAATCTAAAAAGGTCAAGTACAGTCATAATTAGTTCCCCTTTCAATGAGCTGCATATTTTTTAAGTTCCAGACGTGCGATTTGATTGCGATGAACTTCATCAGGTCCATCTGCGAGACGCAGCGTTCTTGAATTTGCCCACTGCGCCGCCAATGTATAATCTCCGCTTACACCCGCTCCACCAAACGCTTGAATAGCGCGGTCGATTACACGCAGTGCCATATTTGGCGCCGTCACTTTAATCATCGCGATTTCTGCTCTCGCTTCTTTATTACCAACCGTGTCCATCATATAAGCTGCTTTTAACGTCAAAAGGCGTGCCTGCTCGATATCAATGCGTGATTCTGCAATCCATTCTCGAACGACGCCTTGTTCAGCAATAGATTTCCCAAATGCAGAACGTTGTTGAACACGAATACACATTTCTTCAAGCGCACGTTCTGCGGCGCCAATTAACCGCATGCAGTGATGAATTCGACCAGGTCCTAGACGACCTTGCGCTATCGCGAATCCTTTCCCTTCACCCCACAACATGTTTTCCGCCGGTACACGAACATTGTCAAATGTGATTTCCGCATGTCCGTGCGGCGCATGATCATAGCCAAATACGGAAAGCATTCTCTCAACCTTCACCCCGGGTGTATCAAGTGGCACTAAAATCATCGACTGCTGCTCATGCAACGCAGCATTAGGATCGTTCTTGCCCATGAAAATTGCAACTTTACAACGCGGATCGCCCGCGCCGGAAGTCCACCATTTACGCCCATTTAATATATACTCGTCCCCATCCCTGATAATGCTTGATTGGATGTTTGTTGCGTCGCTAGAAGCGACATCCGGTTCTGTCATAGCAAAGCAAGACCGGATTTCCCCATCTAACAGCGGTTCGAGCCATTGTTTTTTCTGCGCTTCCGTTCCATATCGCACAAGCACTTCCATGTTTCCTGTGTCAGGCGCGTTGCAGTTAAATACTTCTGGCCCTATTAATGATCGGCCCATAATTTCACAAAGCGGTGCATATTCTACATTGGTAAGGCCTGCACCCATTTCACTTTCAGGAAGAAACAAGTTCCATAGACCTTTTTCGCGTGCTTTCATTTTCAACTCTTCTATAATTGACGGGTTTTGCGCCCAGCGATTTTCTTGTGCATTTAGCTGTTCGTCAAAAGTCTTTTCATTTGGATAAACAAGTTCTTCCATAAATGCCGTCAACTTCTGTTGCAATTCAATCGTCTTTTCCGAGTATGAAAAATTCATAATCTCTCTCCATCCTTTCATTCTATAAATAATATGTGTACTAACCGGTTAGTATGTTCTGAATATAACAACTATTCAACATGTTAACGCTTACTAATCGATTAATCAAGTAGATATATGGAATTATAGGATGCCATCGAATTCGCTACGGCGCTAGGGGACGCCTTCGCTTAGTCTGTATAGTATTTATTTGTTCAACATATATAGTTTTATAGAGTAAGGAAGAACAACGTTTAAAAAGGCGCCAGCTATGTAGATGCTGACGCCTTTCGATAAATCTATCCATACAAATGACTACCATTTAAGATTTAAACATACCTAACCAGCCTTTATATTTGAACAATGCCAACATAGACGTTCCTATTACAAGCATAACAATTAATACGATGATGTATCCGTATCGCCAAGTAAGTTCCGGCATGAACTCAAAATTCATCCCGTATACACCCGCTATAAACGTTAGAGGTATGAAAACGGATGATACAATCGTCAGTATCATCATAATACGGTTCATTTGATTCGAATTTATCGATAATTGGCTGTCTCTAATATCAGTTGTTAGTTCCCGGTTAGATTCAAGAATATCTCCGAGTCGTAGTAAATTATCATAGATATCACTAAAATAGGCTTGTTCATTCGCAGATAGCTTTATCCGTTCTGAATTAATTACCCGATGTAAAAGTTCATGCATCGGCAAAATTGTTCGCCTTAATCGCAATAAATTGCTGCGGACTTCGAATACAGAATCCATGGATAAATGAACAGTTGATGGTGCAAGCGTGTCTTCAATATCATCCAGATGATCTTCAATTTTATGAAGTACCGGGAAGTAATCATCGACGATTTTATCGATAATCTGATGCGCAACAAAAACATGTCCTTTTTTCCATTTCCCTGGATTTTGAATAATCCTTTCCCTCGCATTTTCCAGCCCCTGAACCGCCGTATAATGAAAAGTGATGACATAGTTTTTTCCGAGATACAAATTTATTTCTTCTGCTTTTATCGTTTCAGGATTTATGGTATGCAATACAAAAAAAGCATAGTCATCATAAAAATCCAATTTCGGTCGTTGAAGACGGTTCAAACAATCTTCGATAGTCAGCGGATGAAACTGAAAAAATGAATGCAACAAAGAAGCTTCTTCTTCATTTGGCTGTTCCAAATCCACCCAGTACCACTTGAATTGACGAGTATGTATGTCTTCTAACGGAAAATCAAACAATAATTTATTCTCTACTGTGAGTCCCATCGTCCGGATCAAACGAACACCTTCTTTCTAACTCCACAAATCCTGTTCATGAGTAGCCTTCGCTCGATATATATATGTTGAATTAAAGAATCCCATTGAATCTGCTGTGGTTCTCGATAATGAGTGAGTTGTAATTCGGGGTGTGGATTGTAGAACACTTGGCGCTTTGGGGATGACTGCGCTAGGTTGTTCATTATCGAGAGAAATGTGATTTTGGATGTATATGGCGAGATTGTAAGGTGATTACTAGTTGATACTATATAAATTTGAAATAAAGAATTCCATTGAACCGCTACGGCACTCAGTATATATACCTGATTCAACATATATAATTATAGTAAAGAAATCGGCAATCTAGGTTGTAGATTTCATCCCAGCTACTAAAATGCGCTTTCTCACATAGACCATCCAGCGCAGCCGCGACTTCGTGGTAGCCGGAGCGATAAGACTGAAAGTGGTCTTCTTTCTGGCTTATCGCGGGAGGCATCCACAAAGCGCCGAAGCGGTATTAGTAGGAATCCTAATTCATTCCAAGTACAAGGGCTGTTTCAGTGGCCTCCCAAAAGCCCTTGTAAGCGCATACGACGTATTCATTTGTTCAACATATATAGTATACAAAAGAAAATCATTCACCGCATTGTTCACACTCTTTCATCAGCCTTACTGTCTAGTATGAATAGCCGCAAGTTATCCCAAACTCTATGTAGAACTTTAACTATCGTCAGCATAGGAGGCGTTACTATTCAGGATGACAGGAATATATTTTCCTCCCGTAAAAAACTGCTTACCGCCGGAATTCTTCTTTTACTATTAGCCGTTGTTGATTCATTTTTCACCGATTTTGGCATTCAAAAACAGTATATCACTGAAGCGAATCCATTAATGGCACTTATCTACGACACAAACATTTGGGGATTTTACGCCCTTAAAATTAGTTTGCCCTGTGTTTTACTCTATTTACTGACAGAGATTGAACAAAAAAGGTATTTAAAACTATTAGTTGGATCTGCAATTCTGCTTTACAGTGTCGTTCTATTCCAACATATCTATTGGATTTCATTAGTGCTTTAGGACAATGAATCCAAAATAAACACCACTCAATCAACTTAGTGGTGTTTATTCGTGTTACTTTTGTTATTTTAGTTGTTGCTTGTACTCGGTGTACTCCTGATAAAGGGCTGTAACCTCACTAGACTGAGCAGGTGTAAGCGAGCACCAACCATGTTGGAATTGCAAATCATATAATTTTCGATGTTGCTGCGATGTTTCTTTCATCATATCAAATAGTGATGAGTAGAACTTTGAATTGCTCGCTTCAGGCATAGCAATTGCGTAGGAGTTGCACATATTTTTTTCCGTCGCTAATGCTGAGCTTAACAGATCAGAATCATTGACCGCGGACTTTTTAGAAAGCTGTGTTTTAGGATTTTGAATCTTTTTAGTAGAAGTCATTGCATATTACCCCCGTTTTCATTTAGGACAGTTAGCAAATTATCATAGTGCGTCAAGTGCATTTTCCCTGCTTCTTCGAATTGTCGTTTTAAATCAGGCAGTTGGCAACTTTGAGCGGCCTGTCTATACTGTTTCACCGCTAGCAAATTCGAATTTAGCATATTTTGCAAATAGCCAATATCTGAAGTTGACACCATTCTTGGGGGCTCAAAGTAAAGTATCTTCTGTTGTTGTTGCGATTGCCCTTCTGATTGTTGTGGTTGTTCCAGTGGTTCAGGTTGCTTTGGTTCTTGTGATTGCGGTGTTTGCTGTGGTTCTGGTTGTTGTTGTTGTTGTTGTTGTTGTTGTTGTTGTTGTTGTTGTTGTGGCGGTTGCTGCTGCTGTTGCTGTTGTTGTTGTTGTTGTTGTTCTTGTTGTGGCGGTTGCTGCTGCTGTTGTTGTTGTTGTTCTTGTTGTTGTTGCAGCGGTTCTTGTTGTTGTGGCGGTTGCTGCTGCTGTTGTTGCTGTTGTTGCTGTTGTTGCTGTTGTTGCTGTTGTTGCTGTTGTTGTTGTTGCTGTTGTTGCTGTTGTTGTTGTTGCTGTTGTTGTTGTTGCTGTTGTTCTTCTTGCTCCTGCTGTTGAATCTGTATCTGTAGTTCGAGTTGTTGAAGTTGAATTTGCAGTTTTTTTAGTTGTTGAAGCTGTTGTTGTGATTGTGCAGACTCCACACTTCTTAGCTCCTTTCAAACAATTTAATCTTAGTATGAATCTTGCGACAGATATTATACGGTCTAAAATAAAAATACCAGCATATGAATCTAGTCGAAATTGAGTCTTGAAGCCCATCTTCTATCCTTCAGTTTCTAGTGAAAAGTCCTATTTGAATTGGAATAGGCGGTTATGCTGATGTTCGCAGAAATCCATCACTTCTTAAACAACGTGAAGGAGGTGGTAGTTCTATAATCAATTAGTTTAGTAAATTTAAGGATACTGATTCTAGTAAATTAAAAATTCCGTCACCCAATTACCAGGGGAACGGAATAATCTTTTAAAATACCTTTTTACGATCACGCTCATCTTTTAGTAGTTCAACTGATTCCCTAAAGCGCAAAGAATGAATATTTTCCCTCTCCCTCAAAAACCTCAAGGAATCATTGATTAACGGGTCGTCTGAAACGTCGATAAGCCATTGGTATGTCGCTCTCGCTTTTTCTTCAGCTGCGATGTCTTCATATAAATCGGCAATCGGATCACCTTTCGCTTGAATATACGTTGCAGTAAACGGAACCCCGCCTGCATTTTCATAGAAGAGATCGTGACCATGATTGACGAAATGTGCACCAAGGCCAGCCTCTACTAGCTGTTCGGGTGTTGCGTCTTTCGTCAATTTATAAATCATCGTCGCTAGCATTTCGAGATGAGAGAATTCTTCCGTTGCAATATCAGTCAATACCCCGATGACCTTACTTGGAACCGTATAACGCTGATTCATATATCTGAGCGCCGCAGCAAGTTCCCCATCTGCTCCACCATATTGTTCCATAAGGTATTTCGCGAGCGTCGGATTACATGTACCTACCTCAACTGGATACAAGAGTTTTTTTTCATAAACCCACATTACCTATCCCCTCCTTATCGTTGCCATGGCCACGGTGTTGAATTCCAGCGCCATCCAATTTCAATTGCCTGTTCAGAAGGAACTGATGCGAGGGATAAAGGTCCATATCTATTTTCGTATTGGTGTCGTACATGGGCTGCTGCTTTTATTGCTTCCCGCCATTGATCTAGGGCTTCCGCTTCATCGGGATGCGTATCCGTGTACAATGTTAGTTCAACAACGACGAAATCTGCTTGCTGCACGCGTAACATCATTTGGCGTTCTTCTTCAAACGCACTCATGAAATCCCCTCTTCCCGAGAAAATCCATCTGCAAGTGACGGCCAAAGTGTCCCTGTTCGTAACGCTTCTTCAGGTGAGTTTTGAGGGAGTCCCGGTTGCTGGTAATTCATAAAAATTTGTGGCGGCAAAACAAAGGTCTTCACCCGTATAGGCGGACACGGGTCAAGCGGCGAAACGTAAGGCCTATAACTCCCCCGGAACATTGGACGTTCCAAATTTAATCACTCCTCGAACCATCATATGATAGAACCGCCTACTTGATACACTGACATATTTTTCATAATCCGAATGCTTTATCTCATAAATACTATGTGTGACTCATAGGAATAACAATAGAAAGAGGAGGTTGTTTTTTGGTTAAATCGTTTCAAGAGGATGCACTATTTGAACTTCATTTTTGGCTACAAATTTTGGGAGACCATAGCCGTTTCATCCATGACTCATTAGCGCCCAGTGAAATTGAAAATATCAAGATTTCTAATACGTTCATAGAGAAATTCGATCAACTGCTTACAGCTTCTGAACAGCAATTAGAAGAGCAACAGCTTCTCACCCTGCTCCAGAATGCAAAAATCGCAAGTGAGGAAATTCGAACATTTAAATTGCAATTAATTCAGGAACAGTTAATCGGAAATATAAAAATCTCTTTACCTCCATCCTTCATCAACCACATGGTCAATGAAGTAGAAGAAGCGATCCGTCTCTTTTCCTATTTGGAAAAAGGACAGATAGCACCAGCCGTTCATCCACTCCATCATGATTTGCTTTGGTTACTTGACGCCGCCGGTCATGCAGGTGCCATTGACGCAAACCTGGACCGGGTTGAAAAACCACTGCATGAGAAAAGCCGTAAATTTACAAAGGAATGGGAAGACTTCTATTTAAAAGCGATAGAACTTGCTGGTTTCTTACGAACAAACATCATGAAATTCCCTGCTTTAGAAAAGTTCCATAATGATGTTCATTTGGAAATGACAATTTTCCAAGTATTTTTGCACGAATTAGAAGAAATGGAACTGAATAAAGAAGCACTAGGAACTTTCACTGCACTTATGGCTGATCATATGGCTCGAGAGGAAAGTTATTATTTAATGAAATTGGCAGAAACAGCCGGTACCCCATCCCCATCAAGCAATCCTACAAAACCGCGAACAACAGCATAATCGAACCGCTGAAGATTACATCAAAATAAATGAGGCAGCGTCTAACACGATTCTAAATCGTGGCAGACGCTGCCCTTATTGTTGTTCAAGTTTTAACCAACACAACTATTCTTTATGTTTAACAGATAACAAGTCTGTTGATTAACCACTTTCTTACATTATGCACCTGTTAGAAAAGCAAATAAGTCTGCATTTGCAACTATACATTTCTGACTCGCTTTGGACTAAATAATCACAATACCTTTACCTCGGGTTAAATGTGGCTGGAAGTGTTGAAGTCACTTCCAACCACATCCCTTGGGGAGGAATTGTAATTCATTCCTCCTCGGCCATTCTGTTGCGATTATCTGTCCGTCGCGAACCTACAATGTTCAAGTGTTAATGCAACTACTTTAGAAGATGAAAATTCGGGCACTCCATCGATTTTAATAAAGCCTCTTTGCTTAATTTAGCAAAGATTATACAAGTAACAGTGTGACACTGCCTTAAACTCGAAAAGGAAATATTAAAAAGATGGGGTAAGTAGCCAAAATTGCATCTTTGACTGCTCCTTTCTGGATAGGAAAGTAGCTATTCACTCGTTCCCAAAAGCTTCAGTACTAAGTGTACCTATATCTTTGGGGAACGAAGGACGAACGGCAACCCTACACAGCAAGAAATCCCGATAATTGTATAGTAGTCGTTCAGCACAAAGCAATACGAATACACCTGTATATTGGTCGCCTTGTGTCTTATCACAATCGTAAGCGGTATCTCCTGTTTAACTTTGGTTAATCAACACTTGAGACCTTTTACCATTATTTATTTAAATAGATTTTAGCGAAATTATCATTTTCCATTGGATGAGCCTCGAAGCCTTCTACATAATCGGCAAGGCCAATAGGCGGTGTTGTATGAGCTATTGTTACCCATGGAGCATCTTCATGGAATATTTCCTGCGCCTTTTTATACAATTTAATTCGTTCTTCTTGATCGAAAGTTTCACGAGCTTGTTGCAATAAAGATGTAAATTCTTCATTTTTATAAAAAGCACGATTACTAGCGGGTTTCTCAGTGTTAGTGCTACTTAAATTCGGAGATAAGAAATTGTCTGGATCGGCCATCACACCTGTCCAACCGTACATTGCCATCGTATGCTCACCGTTTCCTGTTTTCTCAAGATACGTAGCCCACTCATAGGTTTTGATTTCAGCTTCAATACCAATCGCTTGTAAATTTGCTTGAATCACTTCAGCCGTTTTTAAAGGCTGCGGCATATATGGTCTTGGGTTACTCATTGCCCATATCTCTGTTTTAAACCCATCGGGATACCCGGCTTCCGCCAATAATTTCTTCGCATCTTCAGGATTATATGGATAATCCACAATATCATCATTGTATCCCCAAAGTGATGGTGGTATTGGATTCTTCGCCACTTCGGCATAGCCATTATAGAATGCATCTACTAACCCTTTCTTATCAATAGCCATATTAATCGCTTGACGCACTTTTACATTATCAAACGGTGCCTTTTCCGTATTAAATACCATGAAACCATTATTAAAACTTGGTCGTTTGACCAGTTTTAAACTGTCATTCGCTTCGACTGTATCAGCATCACTAGGGTTCATACCATCAATGATATCTACCTCTCCAGATAATAAGCCATTTAAGCGAGCAGAGTTATCAGGAAGTACCGTGAAAATTATTTTATCCAAAAGTGGTTGACCTTCAATATAGTAATTTTCGTTCGCCTTTAATACAATTTTGTCATTACGTGTCCAACTTTCGAATTCAAATGGCCCCGTACCTACGGGATGTTCAATGAATTTCTCATTGTACTTTTCAATCGCCGCTGGACTTGCCAAACCAAACATCGGAATTGCCAAATAGCTAATAAAAGGAGCTGTCTTTTCTATCAATTTAATTTCAACAGTTGAATTATCGATTGCCTTTACATGTTCAATTTTGTGATTTGGTTCTCCTTTAAATCCTCCATAGAGGAACGGATAATATGTAAAATCCCCAATATGATAAGGATTCTGTGGATCCATCCAACGGTCGAAATTGAAAACGACTGCATCGGCATTGAAATCTGTCCCATCGTGAAACTTAATACCGTTTTTAAGATGAATTGTCCACGTTAACCCATCATCAGCTGTTTCGAAAGATTCCGCCAATTTAGGTTGTAATTCCAACTTCTCATCGTATTCAAATAATGTTTCAAAAATAGCATGTGTAACCCGTATCGACTCGCCGTCCGTTACATTAATTGGATCTAGCCCTACAGAATCCGCACCTCGAGCATAAACTAACGAACCGCCTGCTTTAACTGCCCCATCCTTATTTTCTTCTTTTGAATCTTTCTTATTATCTTCTGAACAAGCCGTAAGTACTAGTAATAGTACCACTAGAATACTAGTCAACCTAAAAGCTTTCCTTTTCACTATAATTCCCCCTTTATTTCAACGGGATAAAAAGTAATATGTGTAGACTCTATGCAGAATGAATTCAGCTCAGTTCACATAACAATTATCTGTATTTTAATCCGATTGATTATACTGATTTATCTTATATAACTATTTTCTACTCGTCAAGGTCACTTTTATTGGTTATATAGGTTGAAATAAAGAATCCCATTGTTAGGCGCCTTCGTTCGGTTTATATGGTATTCATTTGTTCAACATATTTAGCACGATTTCCCCCAGTAGAGTAATGGTAAATAGTGACCTGCACTGGGTTGCATCTCATACAATATAAATAATAGAGATGACTATCGATTCGTCATTTCCAGTCAACTAATATGCAGACATCCTAATTTCCCAATATATAAAAAAGAAAAGTGAATCATGAAAACTGACGGAAAGGAGCAATTTAAGAATGAATCCGCTATTTTCGATTTGGTCACAGCCAAGCACCACAATTCGATACATTATTGGTCATAAATCAATGATGTATCCATTTATCCTAATTTCCATTTCCGCGCTTATCAATAGCATTATGGCATTTGCAGACTTAGGCCTTTTTAACGGTTTGTCATTATTTACAACACTTGTTGTCGTTCTTTTTTCTAGCTTGCTTTCAGGGCTGGCAGGCTGGGGAGTTGTTATAGTTGCGTATACGTGGATTGGTAAATTATTAGGTGGAACAGGGACAATGCGGAAAATGGGCCTTGCAACCGGAGCCAGTGCAATTCCTATGATTTGGACAGCGCCTATAGGAGTCATTGCAATTTCCCTCTACGGACAGCAGCTTTTCGCTACTCCAACAGGCCCGTTAGGTACGAATATGTCCGTAGGCTTCTTCTTCTTTCAAACCTGGATTATGTTAGCTATTTCTATTTTCGGGCTTGTTGTCGAGAGTAAAGCAATTGGAATTGTTCACAACTTCTCTGCATGGCGCGGATTTGGCACAATGATGTTATTTATGTGTTTTATAGTCGTTATTTCAATCATTATCCTTGGATCCATATTTTCAATACTTCTTGCTATGTAGTCGGTACTTAACAAATAGACTGTTCTTCCAACAACGCTTTGTCGCATGGTGATGGCCTCACGTAATAAGCTCGCCAGAAGATCACATAGGAGGGATTGAACTGCATCCCTCCTTGATCTTATTGCTCCGGCGCCTGTAGTATGCGGATGTGCTGCCTTTCATTAGTGGCGCTCCTTCGCTAGATTTGTTCGTTATACGGGTGAGGTATAACATCTAGTAACTCCAAATAAATAGTGCCTAATTTATAGTATTTAATCCGAAGGTTACCTACCTTTAAAATAACTACTGATTAAACGACAAACTTCTATGTTTTCCCCCTAATGACGCTATTACTCTAGTAAATTGGTTCACTATTAAAATTGCATTACTTTTCTAGTCAAATAAATAAGCCCTTATTTTTCCATTTGAATTGCATTAATTTCATCCATATAAATGTATTTTAACCGAATCCCCTTTTGGTAATATTGCATTCTCAACTAATATCACAAAAAATATCCCCCTCGTTTCAGTATAATTTTTTTCTTCTTCTCTCCTATTTATTATTTCAAAATAATTAATCAAACCATATAGAATATTATGACATGTTCAATTCTTTCGTTTAGTAGTATGCTAAAGTTAGTGGATAAATATGATTCCTTAGTTCTACGTATTTCCACGTAGTCACCTGAGCAATCAAGCACTATTATCCCTATTTCCAAAGACTTAAAACACAAAGTTAGAGAAAGAGGTTAGCTGGATGAAAAAAATCTTAATGGGCCTGCGAAACATTAAAACGAAACTAATTACATCTTTTGCAATCGTATTAATTATCCCTGCAATTATTATTGGAGCACTGGCTTATATGACGGCCAAAGACGCGGTTAAATCTGAGATATTGGCTGGTTTCACTGAAAATATCAACTTATTAAATTCAACAATTGATAATACGATGCAACTAAAAACACATGATATAAATACCTTTTCTACAAATATAACTTCAAGGCTATACCAGGGAGATAGTAGTCCTGAACTACGCGAAATCTTCACTCAGTACATAGAACTACATCCGGAAGCCGAAATCATCTATATAGGTACTGACAAAGGTTTATTTATACAAGAACCTGAAGTAGGGATTCCTGCGGATTACGACCCTAGAAAAAGACCCTGGTATATAGAGGCAATGGACAAAAAAGGTGAAGTCATTATTTCCGATCCCTATATTTCGGCGAGTACAAATGAAATGGTTGTTACCCTTTCACAGGTAATAAAAGATGGTTCTGGGGTTGCGGCAGTAGATATCAACTTGAATCATTTACAAAATATAACCAATCAAGTAAAAATAGGTAAATCAGGATATGCCGTTCTAATAGACAAAAGTAAAAAATATATCACGCACCCTACCGAAGCTGCCGGAAATGAAGTAAATATTGGCTTATCCGATAAACTTTATGCTCAGGAAATCGGACAGTTTGACGCTAAGTTCGATGGTGAAGAAAGATTAACGGCTTTCGTAACCAATGAGTTAACCGGTTGGAAGCTCGCGGGATCTGTAGCCACCTCAGAGATTAATGCTGTAGCATTACCTATTCTACAAAGGACCGCTTTGATCATCTTGCTTGCGATCATTATAGGAGCGATAACTGTTTACTTTATTATTAAATCCATCATTAATCCAATCAAAGATCTAAAAGAAAAAGCGATTACAATAAGCCAAGGAGACTTAACACAGCATATCGATGTGCAAACTAACGATGAAATCGGACATTTAGGACAAGCATTTAACGACATGCAGGAAAGTCTCAGAACGTTAATTAAAAACGTTGAAAAGAGTGCAGAATTAGTAGCATCCTCTGCTGAAGAGTTATCGGCAAGTGCGGAACAAACAAGCGATGCTACAGAACAAGTGGCAACTTCCATTCAAGAAGTAGCACATAGTGCAGAAATGCAAACAGATGGTGTAGACTCCGCTGCACATGCATTAGCTGCGATTTCTATTGATGTCACGCAAATTGCAGAAAGTTCTACAATGGCTTCTGAACTATCTTATCGTGCAACGACTGAAGCTGAAATAGGTGGTCAAGCGGTCACAGATACGGTTAATCAAATGACATCAATTCATAAATCTGTTATTGAATCGAACACAATCACCAAATCATTGCATGAGCGATCTAAGGAAGTGCGTTCGATTTTGGATGTAATTACAGATATTGCGGGACAAACAAACCTTCTTGCTTTGAATGCCGCTATTGAAGCTGCAAGAGCTGGTGAACATGGTAAAGGATTTGCTGTTGTAGCTGATGAAGTTCGTAAACTAGCGGAACAATCTCAGAACTCTGCAAAAGAAATCCGTGAAATCGTGGAAGGCATTCAAGTAGATACAGAGAACTCCGTTGAAATCATGGAACGTATTACGGAAAATGTACAAGAAGGTGTAGATGTATCAAATGAAGCCATTGAGAAATTCAATCACATCATTCACAGTATGAAAGAGATCACACCTCAAATGGAAGAAGTCTCGGCCACTGCTCAAAGAGTAGCCGGCGCTGTTCAAGGAGTCACTATCACGGCAAATGAAATTGCAAACAGCGCGCAAGGCAATGCAGCTGCTTCCCAAGAAGTAGCTGCATCTTCAGAGGAGCAGCTAGCTTCGATGGAGGAAATTTCTTCATCGGCTGAATCACTATCCTTTATGGCAGAAGAATTAAAAGAATTGATTTCCAAGTTTAAGTATTAATAAACCTTAGATTTCTTCATGATTAAAAGCTCAACTTTCTCTTGTATGAATAGAGAAAGTTGAGCTTTTATCACGTCTATTAATTAACCAATAGTAACCAGTGAATATCATGATCAGCTACTGGGCGCTACGTGAATAGTTGACTTTGGATTGCTTTGGATTGCTTTGGATAGAATGACTTCTATACGATTACCGAGATGCCTGGATGTGTAGGGGTGCGACTTTGTCGAATCCCTACACATTTTTTCGGTAATCGTATGCTGGTCCTTTATCCGTCGTGATCCAAATCCAAAGTACTCGTAGTGCTGAATCTTTTTTGGACGAAAAAATAGAGGGGCATCTACCTGGATAAAAGCCGCCAAAGATGCAATTTTGGCGGCTGATGCTTCCTATATGGTTTTCACTTTTTTATTAAAGATGTGTCAGTTTCTATAAGACATCACATGAATTAGATGCATAATCTTTACTAAAAGTAAGCAAGGTACGCATTGTACAACGTGCAAGAGTGGCCGAAATTGCATCTTCGGGCACTTACACTCTCTATAGAAAGTCATCTATTCACTTCATTCAAACATAACTGCATTTTTCACTTGAACATTGTAGGGACGCGACAGGCAACAATTCACAACAGGATTACTGAAAAATGTGTGGCTAGAAGTGACGGAGACACTTCTAGCCACACTAGGACCCCTCAGTAAATCTGTCATGAATAGTTAACCGAAAGCGGGCCGAAAATAGTCCAGTGAAAATCAAGATCATTAAGCCCTACTCACCAGTATTTTATGCAACTAAATGGTTAATCAACAGACGTAAGTTTTTATCTTACTATGCTCTATAGCTTATTTGAACCTCCCCTCCGCCTACCCTAAATGACAACTCCAAAATCCGAGTTCAACTGCATCCAAACTGTTGTAAGTGTTTAGTGAGGGCTGTATAGTGGTAGAAAAGAGATAAAGATAATTTACTATATATATTGAACAAATGAATCTCTATATAAACTCAGCGAAGGCGCCGCAGCAGATTCAATGGAATTCTTTATATCAACATATATAGTCCGAATTGGAGATGAAGTATTAATGGAAATTCTTTTATATGTAAGTGCCCTCATTGCATCCTTATCCTTATTGCTTATTGTCATTTTTGTTATCATCACATTAAAAAGTGCAAAACAGACCATGGGAGAGGTTTCAGAAACACTGAAACGGGTTGAGACGAAACTCACTGGCATCACTGAACAATCCGAGCAATTGATGGAAAAGACGAACCGAATTGCCGATGATGCGGAAAACAAACTACAAACATTGAATAGCTTATCCGACTCTGCAAAAAAACTTGGAAACTCCACGGATCATATGAACAGATCGATTCTTGCGATTTCGGATGATGTTGCTACACCTCCCGAAAAATATCGTGATTTTATGGAGAAAGCAACGGTTCTAACTGAGACAGCGGCACGGGTTTATTACCGTTTTCAAAAGGAAAAGCATAAAAATTAAATGAGGTGATTCAATATGGATTGGTTAGGTATTGGTGTACTCATTATCGGAATCGCATTTGCTATACTCGTCATTTATTTATTGAAACCGATTAAAAAACTAGCGTCTGTACTTGGAAGCCTCCAACAGACAACAGATCGTCTGCCAAAGGTATTAGACGATGTAACAAGCCAAGCCACGACCGTACTTCAAGCAAGCAATACGACACTCGCTAACGTCAATCAACAAGTAACTGATATTAGTCCAGTATTCCACATTATCGGAGAGGTAGGTAAAGAGGCAGAAAAGTTCACATCCGCTGCTCTTGATAAAACAACTTCGTTAAAACAACAAACTACTGGCGCAAAGGAATTTGTGACAAGCAAAAAGTATGAAGGTATCTTTGGCCTACTGTCATTCCTATTCTTCCTTTCACAGAAGAGACACGAAATCTCAGAAAAAATGCCTAAAACAAAATCAAATTAAGCAAATAAAAATCGTGTGAAGGGAATCTTAATCCCTCCACACGATTTTTATTCTCCCCTACTAACAGCCTCTTTTGCTTCTTCTTTCATCTTATTAATAGCAATTGTATGTTTCTCACCTTCGCTATACAAGTTTTTCCCAAGAATTACACCAGACCGTTTTTTAGCCATTTTAGTTTTTCTCATTGTATAGAATCCGAGAGCGGCAGTACCATATAAACCACCCAATCTCTTATCCTGCTTGTCTCTATCTGCTTCGCTCATTTTATTCTTAGCGGAAGCAGTCAAATCGACAAGTGAAGAGGACAATATCCTTGTAGACTCACCAACATCACCGACGATATGAAACAAAGGTGACAGCGTTCCAAGCTTTTCATTGACATCAGCAAGAGTGTTATTACTATTTTGGATTAAGTTCCCTGTCTCCTGTAAGATGCCGTCCAATTGAGTTGGTAGTTGTTCAATTGTCTTATCAACACCATTTAAAATAGAAGCAACATTATTCAATACGCGTGCGAGATAAATGGCAAGTACCAATAACGCGATTCCAATCAGCAATACGCCGATTCCCATTAAATCCATATCCATCCCTCATTTCAATTTTTTAAATTAAGTACGTTTTCCACGTTGCCAAGAAGTTAATAGGCTTGAAGCGAATTCAGAAAACTGAATGACGCGCACGAACGGTTTTATCCCCGGCAATGAAGAGTTTTGTGCATAGCGCTCAGTTCGCACTTCCAATTCCTCACTCAATAATGATGACGAATCCCCAACATGCTTGACCGTATAAAAAACACTATTTAATGCCAGTGATTTTTCTTCAATATCTGTTGCCGTAGTATTTGCCTCCGCAATCGTTCGTTCCAATTCAATAACCGACTTATCCAGTTTAGTTTCAAACGTACTGACAGTCTTTCCAACAGTCCCAATGATACCTGACACGCGGAAAAGCAATTTTGCAAAGTATACTGAAACAAGCGCAAACGCGATTGCTACGATAAACACGCTAATATGTATGAAAGCCATTTATCTGCAGCTCCTTCCTTCTCATTTTATACCACTTAGACATGGCCCATGAAACATAAGTATTTTTATGATTAATCAGAAGTTAAAAATCAATCCTTTCTACCTAATCACAAACAACCACTTTATCTCATTCTAACAGATTTATTCTGCATCCCAATTCCAATACGTAATTTCACCTAATGAAACGCAATGAATTCCTTTTAATTCTTGCAGTTTCATTAATTCTTTGACTGGACCTGTAACAACCGCACCGTTCGCTTGGAAACCCTGGTCCCTAAAATGGTCGTACTTCTATAAAATGTTAGGGTCTATTTTGAGCTTTCTATAGCTTTTTCAATTAAGACTGAAAAATGTTTCCGATCAACTGAATCGATTGGCAACTTGCACACTAGATATTCGGAATTCTGTATATGTATTTGTGGTAAATACATCAGATGAAATACTTCCTTTCATTCGCCAATTCTCCGTTTACAAAAGTACGCTCAACGAAAGTAATGCTTTGATCATGCCCTACTAACAAAACAGTAGACGAACGGGTTCCATAATTAGGAGTTTTGATGAAGAGCGGTGATAGTTGCCGTTCGAGGTCCAAGCCTACCCCCGTATTCGGCAATAGTGCATCTGGCGCGACGTCAGCATCAGAAATGAGTTCGAACAGTGCATCAGTATCAATAATAGCGTGTTCCAATACATAATCCCGAAGTGTAGTTCTCCCCTTCACCACTTTCGGCCAAGCAGTGTTTAGAAATTGATTGCTCAAACCATGTGTCCCTGCGGATACTTCCATAATTTCTGGTTGCTTATTGGAAAAGTAGAATAAGGAATCAGCATCACCAACGAGAATGTTGAATCCTGCATAATCATCTTTTCTCTCTTTTAACGTTTCGAGGAAAACTTCGGGCGACACGTTCCCCGCCAAAAAATTTGTGACGATATCCCCCCGCGTTTTTTTGTCGGCATTAGCTTCTCCCGGATCACGGTAATTCGTCAATGCTGCAAATCGACCAGACTTCGTTATACCGAGCCAAGTCCCCATATGCAATAAATCACGTCCTGCCAATATATCAGGCTGATCCGTCCAAAATTCTGCGGAAGCTGTCGGACGTTCATAAAACTCATCTCGATTCGCGGCTACAATCAATTTGTACGTCGGATGTTCATCGTAATGAAAATTAATCAGACACACTTTCTCACGTCCTTTTAACCTTTATTATACATTGAATCAATACTAAGTTTCTGAACAATGATGTAACATATATTCATTCGGTTAGAAATTGACAAAAGACTAAATTTTCGTTCACACTAGTAATAATCTATGCTCCTTTTGATAGTGTAGGGCACTGATTGAGTCATCATTTCCCTCTCTACAATTGGTATTTTTTATTTTTCTGCAAGTAATTTAGATATAGCAATCAATTGTTTTACATATTTCCACTAATAATTCAGTGGGTACCTTAGATTTAGGAGGTGAATTAAAACTATGATGTTAGAAATTAAAAATAAAAAAACATTGAACAAAGCTAAAATTACAACCTTTATATTTTACACTATTTTTTTCACACTGCTTGTAGGTTGTAAACAGAGTAGCACAGATTGGGCATTCCATTTTGTAGTATGGAACGAAGATATATACGAAATTGATAAATCGGTTATTGTTGATGTAGAGAAAGAAATTGGCACGGTGAAAAAGTATGTAGAAAATGAAGGATACTATAAAGGGGTTTTTTCAAATTTCGTTCCAAAAGGTACAAAGTTATATAAGATAAAAGATATAAATGTTAACGAAGCAATAGCAGTAGAGTTAGATGGCTATTATATTGAAGCGAGAAACCAGGGAAAGTATGGAGAATAAAAAAAGGCATTTGGCACTAATGCAATTCGGAATTTTGTCTGTACCAGCGGTCTTAAATTTAGTTTGTTTATTAAAATAGTCGAAAGGGGTGGTGAAATGCTTGATATCTCTACTTTGAGCGCATTTATTATCGTCGTCATCGGATTGTTTTTGATACCAGGACCTGCTGTCTTATTAACGATTACCCGGGCGGCACAGGGAGGTCGTAAAACCGGAATCATGACTGGACTTGGCATAGCAACAGGTGATTTCATTCATACGTTATTTTCTGCTGTCGGATTTTCAGCAATCCTAATGACTTCCGCGGTTGCTTTCAATGCTGTGAAATTCGCAGGAGCGTCCTATTTATTATATATGGGTATTCGGGCGATTTTGGCAAAAGCTTCGACAACCAAGATGCCTGATATTTCACAGGTGTCAGCATCACGCGCTTACGGGCATGGTATTTTGGTGGAAGCTTTGAATCCGAAAACTGCTCTTTTCTTTTTAGCTTTTTTCCCACAATTCGTAAAGCCGGAAAATGGGTCAACCTTTATCCAATTTCTAATTCTAGGCATTATTTTCGTTGCATTGAGTATGATCTATACAACAATTTTGGCAATTGGTACGGGTACGATTGGGCGACTGATGAAGCCGAGATTAGGGATTGGCCGGTGGGGCGGAAAAATTTTAGGATTAGTTTATATCGGCATTGGTTTTAAAGTCATTTTTCAAAGTCGTTAACACTTTATTGGTCTAGATAACTACATTTTTCAATAAGAGGTTTCGTGAAGTTAACAAGAACCGGGTCTCTAAAACTTGTTTAGTATAAGTCCCTAAAATCATAATTTCCAGCTCTGTATCAAGATCAAACACCCTATTTATGTTGAACAAATAAATATGGCGTATGCACTTTACAAGGCTTTTGGGAGGCTGTTGAAAAGTCTGATACCTAGTATAAAATAGAACTCCTACCAATACCGCTTCGACGCTTTGTGGATGCCTCCCGCGATAAGCCAGAAAGAAGACCCCTTTCAGTCTTATCGCTTCGGCTACCACGAAGACGCGCCTTCGCTGGATGTTCTATGTGAGAAAGCGCATTTCATTATTAGTGATGAAATCTGCAACCTAGATTGCGTCTTTCTAGACTATAATTATATATGTTGAATCCGGTATATATACTGAGCGAAGGCGCCTTAACAGGGGTAGCCAACCGAACAACGAAGAGTTCGGTTTGTATAATTTCTGCGTTCTTTGCAGAAATTATACAGTTAATGCCAAGAGGTTATTCCAGATAGGTTAAAGAATACCTCATCTGGCTTATGGCGTGAGGCATCCCCTAGCGCCGTAGCGGTTCTATGGAATTCTTTATTTCAATTTATATAGTATCAACTAGTAATCACAATACAATCTCTCCATATACAACTCAAAATCACATTTCTTTCGATCATGAACACCCTAGCGCAGGTGCGGCAAAGGCATCCCCAAAGCGCCAAGCGTTCTACAATCCACACCCCGAATTAATACTCTCTCCTTATTGAGTTCCACAGAGATTCAACGGGGTTCTTTAATTTTATAACACCCACTCCCCATCACTTGAATAATAACAATTGACAATCAATACGCGTTGTAACTATAATGATTACACCGGGAGGTTACTTGCAATGAAAATCAGTAGTCGCTTTACAGTTGCAGTTCATATTCTATCCCTCGTGGCGATTGAAAGTAACGAGCTTTGTACTTCGGAATGGATTGCGGAAAGTGTGAATACAAATCCTGTAGTCATACGAAGAATAATTGGTAAACTAAGAAATGCAGGACTTATTCAAGTTCGGCAAGGTCTTGGGGGAGCTACGCTTCAAAAACCTTTAAAAGATATTACTTTACTCGATGTGTACAGAGCAGTCGAAGTCGTGGAAGAAGGCGAACTTTTTCAATTTCATGAAAAACCAAATCCAAATTGCCCGGTTGGCGCCAACATTGAGGCAGTTCTTGAGCTGATTTTACTTCGAGCTCAAGAAGCGATGGAATCTGTGTTACATGAAATTACGATGGAAGAATTAGTATCGGTATTAACACAAAAAATCGGATAGTTCATTCGATTTTTTAGCCGTCGCTGTAACTGTAACCATTACAGTTACAGTTGGATTAATTATAGCCAATGGCTTCAAATCACTAGGCGCGCATTATTTTATGTGCATAAAAAAACTAATTTACTGGAGGATTTAAACATGAAAATTGGAATTATCGGAGCTACAGGAAAAGCAGGAAGCCTTATTGTAAAAGAAGCGAATGACCGTGGACACGAAGTAACAGCTATCGTTAGAAATGCAGCAAAACTAACTGAAGAAAATGTTGTCGCCCTCGAAATAGATATATTTGATCTACAAGCTGAAGACCTTCGTCAATTTGATGTTGTTGTAAATGCATTCGGTGCTCCTGCAGGACAGGAACATCTTCATCTAGATGCCGGAAGAGAGTTAATAGAGGCGTTTGAAGGCGCTCCAGAAACAAGATTAATTGTTGTAGGTGGCGCGGGAAGCTTGTTTGTAGATGAAGCAAAAACCATCCGTCTAATTGACACACCGGAATTCCCTGAAGAATACTTTGCAACTGCTTCCAATCAAGGAAAGAACTTAGAAGACCTGCAAAAGACGAGTGGAGTTAAATGGACATTCATTAGCCCAGCAGCATTCTTTAATCCTGAAGGAAAAAAAACGGGTTCGTATCAAAAAGGAAAAGACAATTTAATCGTGAACTCAAAAGGTGACAGCTATGTAAGCTATGCTGACTATGCAATTGCAGTTCTTGATGAAATCGAAAATCCTCAACATATAAATGAACGTTTCACCCTTGTTTCTGAAGCGGAATAACTTAGTTTTAGGAGATGAGAACAATGCAAACAGAAACTAGGAAACCCGGAATTGAAATTGGAATATATACATTTGGGGATCTTGGTCCAGATCCCCTAACTGGAAAAACAATAAGTATTCAACAGCGCCTTCATGAAGTATTGGCTATTGGAAAGCTGACTGAAGAAGCCGGACTTGATATTTTTGGTGTCGGTGAGCATCACCGCTTAGACTATGCCGTATCAGCTCCGCCAGTTGTTCTGGCGGCAGTGGCACAAAACACGAAGCGTATTAAATTGACGAGTGCAACGACTGTTTTGAACACAGTCGACCCTGTTCGCCTATTCGAGGATTTTGCTACACTCGATTTAATTTCGAATGGTCGCGCTGAGATTATTACAGGTCGTGGTGCATTCGTTGAATCTTTTCCGTTATTCGGTCATGACTTAAACAATTATGACGAACTGTTCGATGAAAACATACGACTGCTTCAAGAATTGAATACCAATGAAATCGTCAATTGGAATGGGTCATTCCGTTCGCCTTTAACTAATTCTATGATTGCCCCGCGCCCTGTTCAAAATAAACTGCCGATTTGGGTTGGTGTAGGTGGAACACCTGATAGTGCAATACGAGCTGGAAAACTTGGAACTGGTTTAGCATTAGCTATCCTTGGTGGGGATCCAATTCGTTTCAAACCACTTGTTGATTTGTATCGCCAAGCTGGCATAAGTGCCGGACATCGTTTAGAGGATTTAAAAGTGGCTGTAACAGGACATACGTATATAACAAAGACATCCCAACAAGCGAAAGACGAATTTTATCCTTACTATGCAAATTATTGGGGATATGTGAACAAACAACATGGAATGATTACGAGAATATCCCGCTCTGATTTCAATTATATGGCCAGTCCCGAAACCGGATTATTTGTCGGCAGCCCTCAGCAAATAATTGAGAAGATTCTCCACCAACACGAACTATTTGGACATCAACGATTCATTGCACAAATGGATATCGGCGGCTTGCCGTTTTCTAAAGTCGCAGCGAGTATTGAAATGTTAGCAACACAAGTAGCTCCGATCGTTCGGCGTGAAACGGCTCGTTAAGGTATCTCATAATAATCTATCTGGAAACATAGAAATCAATTGATACCGTATAAGTAATAGCTTCACTTATTTATATGTTGAAACACATGACTGCTTACTTTTGTGATAAAACACTAGAAGCCTTATGTACATGTGCTTTTGAATCGCTTTGGACTGAACGACTACTGCACCATTATCGGAATTTCTTGCAGCGTAGGATGCGACTTTGTCGCATCCTACGCTGCTTTTTCGTTAATTGTATGGGGGCCCTTCGTCCGCCGCTCTTCAAAGGTACAGCTACACTAAGTTCTGATGCTTTTGGGAACGAGTGAATAACTACATTCCTATCCATAAAGGGGCAGCCAAAGATGCAATTTTGGCTGCCTAATCCCACTCTATAGTATTTCCTTTTTGTATTTTAGAAAGGGTCACTTTCTATATGGCATCACATTGTTACTTGTATGATTTTTGCCAAAGTAAGTAAGGAAAGCTTGTTAAATGCAGCAGAGTGCCCGAAATTTCATCTTCGGGCACTTGCAACTTTTATAGAAAGGTAGTTATTCTTCCATCTTCCAAAGTAGTTGCATTTTCCACTTAAACATTGTAGGTATGTGGTGGACAGTTAGTTGTAACAGGATTACCGAAAAGAGTGTAGCTGGCATTTCCAGCCACATTTAACCCGCGGTAAAGGTGTTGTAATCATTTCGTCCAAAGCTAGCCGCAAATGTACAAGTCAAACGTAGACTTTTAAGCTTTTCTTAAGGTTTAGGCTGTCCCTTGTAAGGCGCCTTCGCTTAGTTTATATAGGCATCCATTTGTTCAACATGTAACAGTTTAATAGTAGTAGATGAATGGGGAGATTACTTGCACTCCTATTTTTTCGTATTACACCACTCATTTATAAATAACATAAGCGTCTTGGTAAATACCACTAATTCTTCAATGTTTATCTTTTCATCGACTGAATGTGCCTCTTCCAACTTTCCAGGACCATAGATAACAGTTGGAATTCCTGCTGCTCCTAGCCAGCCCGCATCTGTTACTGATCTCGACATACCTATTATTGCAGGACTTTTTTCGGTTTGTTCATGACAATGCGCAAGAAGTTGAACAGCTGCATGGTCCGCATTCATTTCAAGCGCCGGAAATATTTCTCCACGTTCTTCAATCATTGATTTTCCACCCCAGCGAAAGTGAATGGGATTTTCTCTTAACCACGTGTCTGCTTTTGCTACATGGTTCAAATGCTCTTCGATTTCTTTTGTTACAGATTGATAGGTTTCATTCGGATAGAAATGAACGGTGATCCAGAGCCGACATTCATCCGCCACAAAAGCTGCATGCCTTCCTCCTTCTATAACTGCTGGATTAATAGTAGTGGTGCCAGGCGCAAAACCCGGATATTTTTTTGTCACAGCCCAGTGACGTTCTAAATCTTGTAATCCAGCAATAACCTTCATCATCTTTTCTATCGCACTAGCCCCATTAACCGAACCGCCTGCATGAAGCATACTCATCCTCATTGCATCATGGAAAACTTCCTTACTTTTAATCGTTATCCAGCCGGTAATCACACCACCCTGACCATGGATTTGACGATCACTGCCATCGACTACAAGTGCAAAGTCTGCTGTATAGCCTTTTTCCATACATGAAAGTGTTCCAGCCTCTCCCGCTTCCTCCCCAATGACAGTCTGAATTTGCAAATCACCTTTCAGTTCCACACCTAGTTCGTTTAATAATTTAACGGCTAGTAAAGTCGCCGCTACTGCACCTTTCATATCGGATGTTCCTCGCCCATATGCGTTGCCATCTTTAGTCGTTAGTTCAAAGACAGGCACAGTCCACTCTGTTTCATCCCCCACTTCCGCAACGTCTATATGTCCATTAATGATTAGGCTGTTATACAGGTTTCCATCCGTTCCCTTTTTAACGCCTACAACGTTCGGGTCGCCAGGAAATACATCCCAACTAACCGTTTCAAATTTTTCTTGTGCTAAAAAATCTTGAATATACCGCTGTACGCCTGTTGTATTTCTTGCCGGTGGACTAACTGTCGGGAAACGAACGAGGTCCGCTAGCAATTGCACTAACTCCTCTAGACGTTCATCAACTAGGTTACTAATTCTATTTTCCATTTTACTCATCCATCCCTTATCTATATTTTTGGTAGGTGAATCTATATACGTTGTAATAAAGAATTCCATTGAATTCACTACGGCGCTAGCCCTTGTAATGCGCCTTCGCGCAGTTCACTATCTTTATTTCATTTGTTCAACATATATACACTGGAACAGAAAACAGCCGCTTTCCATAATCGGAAGGCGGCTGTTTTCTACGTATATAAAGACATTGAGTGTAGAGTTTCAGCTGCTTCCCTACGCTAGTATGAACTAGATCAGGTTCGAAGGGTTTACATCTATGATGTGTCTCAGCCTAAACGGCTCCCCTAGCAGTATCTATTTAGTTTTTTCTTCTTCACAATGCATCTGTTCTTTCTTCCCCTTTAGGAAGATAGTTCGATAAGTCGATATCACGTAACCCGTTCTTTATTTTAGTTGTGTAACCTAAATTTTCATTCGATAAAAACGAAGCTTTTGAAGCAATCATTTCTTCTAATAAAGGCAAATACGTCGGATCAATATCTTTCCAAAGTTTGTACGAATTTATTAAATCCTCTAAAGTCAGATGCTTGTAATCATCGCCTTTATAGTCACGTAATGCGGAAATACGATACCAAATATCGCCATTATCACGAATCCAATCATCTTTATCCGCTACAATCGCTGTTTGTATAGCCTGCGCTGTATCTAAATACTTCTGATCACCGAACTCATTATAAGCCATGAGTAAAACGTTCATACCGCCCAACACATGATTCATAGAGGCATGTGTCGTTACTTGCTGTGCAATCGGGAAGTAATCCGCGATGTAGTAAGACTCGTCATTCACAGGAATGACGTTTCCTTTACTTTTTTGTGAGACTAGTAAGTCAGCATAATTACGCAATGGCTCTTTCGCATTCTCAATTCCAAAATCAGCACCACTATTATAGTAGAAAAGCGCGATTTGCTCATTAAAACGTGTATCAATGAATGGAGCTGTAATGTCATATAAATCTTTCAAATAGGTGCTTGTAACTTCTGTTTCCCAATAATCTTTGTCACCTTTGAAATTCTTCAAGTTAACAAATGAGTTGTAAATTAAGTTCTCAAAATAACGATCCTCTTGCTCATTATATAAAACCAGCGCACGATCTTCTTTTAATAGAAGTAAGTTCCGCCCATATCCTTGCCCTGTGTCAGGCATTGGCTCTGTGGTTATCGCCATTTTATTGTATGGGCCACCCGCCGTGTACCAATTATTACGTTTTTTATAATACTTAGCTGACTCAAGCATCCAGCTCTCCATATTCTCTTCATTCGCAAATAATTGGTCATCCGCATTCATATACCACTGATCTACAATGTCATTGCCTTTTGAATTTAACGTATGCACAGATAATAATGTTGTTCCAACCTGAGCATAAGACAGTGCCTCTTTTTCACCGAGCAATTGACGCATGTAACTGTAGCCATCATTCTCATACTCTAATGACAATTGCTTTGACAAATAAGACTGACCAACCATCCGCTCCTTCACTGATCCATCTAGCTTCACAAATTGGAGTAAACCTGTCGGATAGGATGTTGTGTCACTGCCAAAAACGTCTTTATCATTACGTTTAATCTTGTATTTATCATAACGGTTTAGCTCAAATGAAGCCACTTCATTTTCTTTTTGAATGACATCTACTGTTACAGCAGATTCAGTAGGGTTAATGATTTTCGAAAATAAGAAGTAATCGCCATTATCAAATGAACGAACCGTTAACTCAATGGTCGCACCTTCTATACCGATGTCATAAGTGTAAATATTATCTCGTGAAAATGAGTTATCGATTCTCGTATGATTCGTGAAAAGTATATTCTCTGTCGATCTTAGGTAAATCGGATGTTCATCAAATGACACCTTCATTAAATTCACAGCAGAGGGAATCCGAGTAAAATTAGGCGACAGCTCTAAGTTCGTTAATTCATATTTTTTGGTAGTTGCAATGTTCCCCTTCTCCACAAGTACTTGATGCAGAATCACCGCAAAAGTAGCGCGGTCTACTTGTGATCCGTGATTGAATAGACCTTTTTGTATGCCTGGCATAATTCTGTATTGTGGAACTGCGCCTACACTTCCTTTATCCAATGAAATAAGACTTGGCCATTCGATTAATGCACTATCTTGCAAATTAAATGCATCTACTAATGCCAACTCCATTTGCCTACGTGTTAAAGGTTCTTCCATACCAAAAGAATTGCCTGTCACGTCTTTGATTAAAAATTCATATCCCGCTTTTGTAAAAGATTGAGTAGCCTCTCCAACTGTCATTGCTAGATCCGGACGAAATTGCATATCGCCGTAACCCGTCAATATGCCCATTTCTACAAGTTGCATAACTTCATTTTTCGCCCAGTGGCTATTTGGAATATCCGTAAATTTTGCAGCTGTCGTGACGTCTTCTGATTTAACGACTTGAGCTTCTGCCGCGTTAGCTGTTAATACAACAGTAGCTGACGTCGGTAAAGCTACCGTTAATGCTAAAGCGAGAAACAGTGTAGTTATTTTCTTCATTTTTGTTTAAAGCCCTCCTTTAGTTAAAATTAATAACATCAAATTATAGTTAAGTATAATTATAACACTTTTGGATACTATTTTGGAGTTCATCCACAGGAGAAAGCAAGGCTGAACAATAGCAATTCAATGGAAAAGAAACACCAGTCCATAATCATTGACCTTAGTAACTCTTGAGTGTTAGGGTTTTCACTTGCCAACTAATTCGGCAAACTACAAAGGAGGAATTGCAATGAAGCAATTGATGCAACAGGAAATTCACCTAGCAAATCGTCCCAAAGGAATGCCTGCGAAAGAAGACTTTACCTTTGTAAAGAATTCAGTTCCCTCACCAAAAGTAAATGAAATTTTAGTACGGACGCTTTATTTATCTGTTGACCCATACATGCGTGGAAGAATGCAAGATGCCAAGTCATATATTGCTCCATTTGAATTGAATAAGGTCATTTCAGGGGGTGTCGTAGCTGAAGTAGTTGAATCCCAGTCAGACGCCTTTAAACAAGGTGATGTCGTTGTTGGGAATCTTGGCTGGGCTGAATATTCCGTAGCTACTCCAAATGAAATTCGCAAAATAGACCCTAAAATGGCACCTATTTCAACACATTTAGGTATTCTCGGCATGACAGGTTTAACTGCCTATTTTGGATTGCTTGATATCGGAAAACCCCAAGAAGGCGAAACGGTCGTCGTTTCTGGGGCTGCCGGGGCAGTTGGATCAGTAGTTGGACAAATCGCGAAAATCAAAGGTGC
The DNA here is from genome assembly GCF_038620285.1 of Sporosarcina sp. FSL K6-1540. Classification (NCBI taxonomy): domain Bacteria; kingdom Bacillati; phylum Bacillota; class Bacilli; order Caryophanales; family Caryophanaceae; genus Sporosarcina; species Sporosarcina sp. FSL K6-1540. Next base: position 2,833,024 of record NZ_CP152018.1, on the reverse strand, counting down.
CAAAGTAGTAGGTATTGCAGGTTCAGATGAAAAGATTGACTACTTATTGAATGTACTCGGCTTTGATGCAGCTGTAAATTATAAAAAGGATAGTTTCTGGACAGATTTGAAAAATTCCGTACCTGATGGAGTAGATGTCTATTTCGATAATGTAGGCGGCGACGTTTCAGACGCTGTTTTTACAATGCTAAATCGAAATGCTCGTATTCCATTATGCGGATCAATTTCTTCCTACAACGCGGAAGGAAATGATACAGGACCACGTATCCAATCCGCCATGATCAAGACCAGCGCTATGATGCAGGGCTTCACACTAGGTGATTTTGCTACTGATTTTGAAAGAGGTTTTACAGACTTAGGTAAATGGCTACTGCAAGGTAAACTGAAATATGAAGAAACAATTGTTGATGGATTTGAAAATACACCAGAAGCATTCCTTGGTTTATTTAAAGGAACAAATCTGGGAAAACAGCTCGTAAAAGTGGCTAATCCTGAATACGCGAAACTTTAACATTTAATGTGAAATAGCATGACCTGCAACTTCCAAATACTTATTCAACAATCTCCTCAGGTTACTAAATGAGGAGATTTTGTTTTGTCAAAAAATCTAAACCTTGTTGTGTTTGTTCGTAACAAAAACTATTTCAAGCTCTTTTACATATACTGCAGTTCCTGTAATTTCAATATCATAACTTTTTTCATTTTTCGAGACTTTAACTAGTACACGACCATCCTTTCCCATTTCATGTCCTTGTTCTACTAAAATACGTAGATGGTTTTCGAAGTTTCTATTTATGTATTCGGCGTAATAAGCACCCATCACTCCTGAGGCTGTTCCTGTAACGGAATCTTCAATTGTACCGGAATATGGTGAAGAGAAATGACGAGCATGCATATCTGCATTTTGATCGTACGTCTCCAAACAAAAAGGATGAATAGATGCTTTAGGTATTTCTTTTAATACGGATGGAAATAGCTCATTGTTAGCTTTCATTTTATTAAAAATGCTAAGTTTCTTAATTGGAACTAACAATGTCCATGAACCTGTACTACCATATACAGTGGGTAAATCAGATTCTATATCATCTCTATTAATTCCGATTGAATGGGCCAATTCTTCGTACGAACCGCTAAAGTCTTTTAATTGTGGGGAATCTTGTTTCATAGTTATGTATTCCTCACCATCCGCTTGTGAATCTATTCTGATAGGTAAAATCCCTACTTTCGTTTCAATTGTTAGTTTACTCTTATCATTCAATAAATTCTTAGACTTTAAAGCATATACAGCAGCAATTGTTCCATGTCCACATAAATCCATTTCTTGTCCTGGTGAAAAATAACGTATTCCAAGATCAGCCACATTCGAATTGACTAAAAATGCAGTCTCGTTGAAACCTGCCCTGTAAGCTATTTCTTGCATCTCAAAATCTGTTAAATCATCCCCGTTCAGCACTACTCCAGCAGGATTCCCTTTGTTTGGCTCTTTACTAAATGCGTCATAATGGTAAATAGTTATCGATTTCACTCTTCATTTCTCCCACCTAAAATAAATATATTATCCACTCTTCATTTCCATACAGTCATATACTTCTTACGGTATTTGATATCTTCTTCTGTCTCAATCAAACCCATTGCTATCTGTTTAATTTCTTCCTCTTTTAATGCATCATATAAATTTTTCAAGCCTTGAATCATATCAAATCGAATCAAGGTGTAATGTTTTTCATGCACACCGTTTTGAAAACGTTCCACTATATGATGAATCACTTGTTGTTTTTGTTCCTTTCCAGCTAAGCCCACTCTCCATATCGACTGTAAGCTATGTCGGGCTGTAACAAATTTCGGATCTTTGGTCACTTCCCATAACGCTGGAAAATCGCCTAATATACGTTTTTCTGGATCACTTTTCGCAAGACCAGCTAGGAACTGAGCACCCCTAGATCTTCGATGATTATCGGAATCTGTTAGCCATTCCTTTAATTCGTCCCAAACTTCATAAGCCCAGTCCACTTCTTCTTTTACAGCTGCATTAATAGCATTAAACGCTTCAAATTGAACATTTTTGTCCTTTGCTTCTAGGTTTTCAAAGTAGGATCGGGTTACACTGTCCACTTGATTCATCTCCCTCTCAATAAAAAGTTATTTACTTACGACATTACATCCTACCGATAAATATACAGTGAACCCCCTCATATATCTATCGCCATACTTCATTAATAAATTGACCGTGAAATTTCTCCGTGTTAAAATTTGATTGAGTGATCAATTAAAAATTTGATTGTACAATCAAATTAACTTGGAGGAATCATAATGTATATAAATAATAGAGGTCATATAAATGAAGGAAGATAACAAAGTTGAAGGAAAAAAATCGTTTATCGCAGAAGCAAGACGTGACCAAATTGTGGAAGCAGCAATTAAAACCCTTGATGAAATTGGATACTTAAAAGCCAGCCTTTCTCAAATTGCTAAAAGAGCGGACATCAGTACCGCATTAATTTCTTACCATTTTTCGGATAAGAACGATTTGATGAACCACCTTCTGATGAATCTTGTAGAAGGGTCAACATCTTATATCTTAGAGAGAGTTGGTCGAGAAAATACAGCTTTTGAGCAACTGAATACATTCATAGCGGCAAATTTAGCATATCAAGGTACGCATCCGACACGTTATACGGCTCTGATAGAAATTGTCTTTAATGCCAGAACGCCCGATAACATTCCCTACTATAAATTAGGCGATGATGAAGAGGACCAAATCATGTATGAACTACAACAAATACTACATTATGGTCAAAAACAAGGGGAATTCGGATCTTTTAATGTAGTAGTCATGGCCAGTATGATTCAAGGAGCTATCGGAGAGTATATGGCTCACACTGCTATAACAAAAAAAGTCGACTTGGATACGTATAGCAGCGAGCTCGTGAAAATTGTTAATCAGGCAGTAAAGGGTAACAAATTTGACTAACGTTACTCTAAAGTCAAATCCTATCTCCAATTATGATCGGAAGCTTGCTCCGGATCTTGCCCGCGGCTTTATGCTACTGTTCATCGCATTGGCACACGCCCACGTATTTCTATACGCCGCCGATCGAGAAATCACAAAGGTTGACCAGATCGTTGTATTGTTTCGGCAAGTCTTAGTTGACGGCCGTGCATTCCCTATGTTCTTTCTCCTCTTTGGCTACGGTATGGTCCAGCTCATGCTTCGTCAGGAAGAAAAAGGTAACGATTGGATTTCAATTCGCAAGCTGTTCCGCCGGCGAGGCTGGTTGATGATTCTCATCGGTTTCTTGCATGTAGCACTATTATTCGAAGATATCATAGCATTATATGGCCTGGCTACCCTTCTCTTGGTCGGATTCCTCCGTGCATCAGACAAGAAGCTGTTATGGATTGCTGGAATATTTCTTGTTCTAGTAGCAATCTTTGGTTCATTGATGCCTCGTGGTTACGACGCCTTAGTAGATAACGCTGTACTCTCCTCAATAGCGCTGGAGAACCCATTTCTCGCTAGCGCTATCCGTATTCCGGAGTGGATTATCTACACACCTTTGCTTGTCTATCAGGTCGTCCCTGGCATGCTTATCGGAATTTTGGCGGCACGGCGGCGAATCCTCGATAATCCGGAGCAACACCTGCTCTTGCTTGTGCGCACTTCAATGATTGGTATTGGTCTCGCTACTGTCGGAGCAATCCCGTTGGCACTGATGTCCTCACAGTATTGGACTAATCCATCGTTTGGAGCGCAGACGTTCGCTACTATTCTACACACCGGTACTGGCTATGCAGGTGGATTGGGCTGGGCAGCGTTTATCGGATTGTTAGTCATCAAGCTTGGGGAAAAACGAGGACCCATCACTATGGCTATCGCCGCAGTAGGACAGCGCTCGATGACCTTTTACATTTTTCAATCGGTCGTATTCATCGCTGTTTTTGCTCCGTATGCCGGCGGTCTAGGTGCACATATGGGCCAAGCCGGCAGCGATGTCATCGCGTTATTCACCTGGCTCCTCTCAGTAGTCAGCGCCGATTTCATGCGTCGCGCTAATGTGAGAGGTCCTGCGGAGACCTTGTTGCGAAAGCTGTCTTATCGTACTTGATTTACTGATTGGGATAGTCGTTAATTTAGGATGCACCAAGGTTGTTAATTAAGAAAGCGATTGTGTGAAGGAAGTTACTCAAGAAAAAGGAGATTACAATGAATTTTATAGAGAAAGTATTTAATTGGATGGTAATGATTGGACTAGGATTATTAGTAGGACGAATTATTACACTTGTGTTTAGACTTCTGGATATTCCGTTTACAACCTTTTTTAAAGACTACAGTATCATTTCATTGATCATTTTAATAGTAGGCGCGATTGGTTCACAAATGATGAAGGATAATAAAAAATAAAAGGTATCTGGTACTAATACAATTCAGGGTTGTATCAGCACCAGATACCTTAAATTTATAATACCCCTCTCTTCCTTTGATGAAGATGAGGGGTTATTTTTGATTCTATCGCACTAATTTACTTAAGAAAATAATCCGCGGTATCTTTCCAATTGTTTAATCGCGTATATCCGGTTGTATGGACATTATGTGGAGCTGTGAAAAGTAGGCCCTTCCCCTGAAATGTTTCTAAATTACTTGGCGTATCGTCTATCAAATAATCTGCAAGAATTATGCTTTTATCGCCGCAAAAGACGAAATTCTTTTCATTCAAAAAACTGAAGTGTTTCTTTAACCAGCGATATTTTGGTGCTAACGAAGCTGGAAACTCCATTGCTGCGGTTACAATATATATTTCATAGCAAGCACTTAATTCTTTTATCACTTCTTGACTATCTTTTATCACGTCTAACTCCAAGAAAAATAATTCGTTTGCTAAATAGTGGTCCACTTTCTTTTCAAATCTAGCATCTAATTCTATGAGTTTCTTGCCATGCAAATGGTGGTCCGTATAACTTTCGTTAAATTCATCATTAAATAATTCTAGACATTTAGCGCTAAAATGCGATATGACTTCATCCATATCTATCGCGATACGTTTCACAGTATTTACCCCTTTATGATTCATCTCATGATTCTACTATATATGTTGACATAAAGAATCCTCTCAACAACGCTCGGCTCCTCATAGGGGTAGCCTTCGCTGGAAATTATATAGAATAATGATTGCGGCGTATGCGCTTTACACAGGCTTTTGGGAGGCCACTGAAAAAGCCCTTGTACTTGAAATGAATTAGGATTCCCCCTAATACCGCTTCGGCGCTTTGTGGATGCCTCCCGCGATAAGCCAGAAAGGAAACCACTTTCAGTCTTATCGCTCCGGCTACCACGAAGACGCGCCTACGCTGGATGGACTATGTAAGAAAGAGCTTTTCATTATCTGCGATGAAATCTGCAATCGGCATATACATCTCAAAATCACATTTCTCTCGATAATGAACATCCTAGCGCAGGCGCGGCAAAGGGGTAGCCGATGCTGTAATACTGGATGCGAAGCGCTAATCCAGGCTTACTGCGTAGAGCATCCCCAATAGCGCTAAGCGTTCTACAATCCACACCCCGAATTAATACTAGCTCCCTATTGAGCGCCACAGTAAATTTAGTGGGATTCATTAATTCAACATATATAGCATGCAATTGTCGTTCATATACTGACTAGTGCTGTGCACGGCTTATCTGAAATTTATGCCCCACAACATTTTTTATACTTTTTTCCACTTCCATGCCAAGCAACCTCTGAATATCGGAAATATCCTCAGGCTTGTCCCCCACTTTCAAATGTAATATTCACGAGATTCTGTACACTCACACAATTCAAAAGCTGTGACATCCACCGGAGTTTTCAACTTTATTCAGCAGGGGTTTGAATCCCTGCTGAATAACCTTAAATCGATAATATCTTCCGATAACGAGGATAGCATCGTTTCACCCGTTTGAATAACTTGATCGATTAATTCCTTTTTACTTTGCTGCAATTCGTTTATCTTTTCTTCTATTGTTCCTTGGGCAATAAGCTTTATAACTTGAACAACGTTCTTCTGCCCCATTCGATGGGCTCTACCAATTGCTTGCTCCTCGATTGCTGGATTCCACCATAAGTCATAGAGAACAACCGTATCCGCACCAGTTAAATTCAGGCCAGTCCCGCCAGCTTTTAATGAAATAAGAAAAATCGTTTCAGATCCTTCATTAAAATCATCGACGAGTTGGACTCGCTCCTTGGCTGGCGTTTGACCATCTAAATAGAAGCAACTTTGTCCTGATTGTACAAGCTTTTCCCGAATAATTTTCAACATACTTGAAAACTGTGAAAAGATTAAGATTTTGCGGCCATTTTCTCGTCCGTTTTCAATAATCTCAAAAAGCTCTTCCAGCTTTCCAGATTGCCCTTCGTAGTTCTCGATGAATAAAGAGGGGTGACAACAAAGCTGCCGAAGTCTTGTCAGTCCCGCCAAAATTTTAATTCTCCCTTTACCTAAACCTTCTGTGTCAAGTGACTCTTTTGTTTCAGCGCGGATTTTGTCCAAGTAGCCGAGGTAAAGCTCCTTCTGTTCTTTCTTCAGTTCTGAGTAATGAACCGTTTCAATTTTGTCAGGTAATTCCTTCAAAACGTCCATTTTCAACCTTCTCAAAATAAAAGGTTTAACCACCCTAGCAATGTATTCAGGTTTTAAACTACGAAACGTTTTCTGATCATGTAAAAACCCAGGCATGATTGCTTGAAAAATCGCCCACAACTCGTCCAATGAATTTTCAATCGGCGTTCCAGACAAGGCAAACCGCTTATGCGCCGTTAACGCCCTTACTGCTTGCGCAATTTTAGACGCATAGTTTTTTATCGACTGCGCTTCATCTAGAATAAGCGTATGGAATTCTTGCTCCTTATACCACTCTAAATCCTGCCTCAACGTATGATAGGAGGTAATGTATACATCCGGAATATTATCCTGGTCCAAAATAGCCTTTCTTTCCTGAACCGTTCCAGTAGCGATATCCACCCTTAATACAGGAGAAAACTTACTGAATTCATTCTTCCAATTATAAACCAATGATGCTGGAGCGACTACGAGCACGGGCTTCCCCGACTGAGCCTGCTTCTCCGATTGGATATAAGCAATACATTGCAAGGTCTTTCCTAAGCCCATGTCATCTGCTAAAATTCCACCCAGTTGGTATTGTGCCAATGACTTCAACCACTGAAAACCCGTCAACTGATAATCTCGCAAGTTTTCTTGAAGTGTGTCCGGTATCACATATTCTTCTTCCTCTGGGGATTTAATGGCGCTTATGAACTGCCGGAAGCTTTTCCCGAATTTCCGGTTCTGTTTGTCCAACTGCGTTAAGCGCTCTTCGATTTGCAGACCTCTATATAACGGCATGTTCATTTTACCATTTACCATTTCAATCGATTTATCATTTAACTCTTTATAAAGATCTGCTACGTCCTTCAACTGTTCATCATCAAGTGACAAAAAGGCTCCAGTTGGTAAACGCACATAGCGTTTCTTTTCAATAACAGACTGGAAAATATGTGGAACCTTGTCGTAATCCACTCCGTCCATTGAAAAGTCAACTTCCAATAGGTTCCCACTTGAGTGGATATCGACAGCAACTTTAGCCATTTTCTCTGTAGGTAGAATCAATGATTTAATGGCTGGCGCTAAAAATATGTCTGCCTTCTCTTCAAGTAGCGCCAATGTGTCGTATAGAAATCCGAATATATCTTCCTCGTCATCTGTGTAATACTGATTCTCACTCACTTTCAATGAAGAATCCTCGAATGCATTCATAAATAATTGTTCCTGTTTTGCATCACGGATTAATATCGTTTGTTCCTCATTAGCATCGGTCTCACTTTGGGCAATCGGGTTAATGACAATCGAATCGTAATGATACTCTACCTTCACCTCGATACGGTCACTAGTCCCTTCCACAAACATTTTCACCCGTAGTGGAGGATTCATAATAAACGCAGAAACAGTCTTAGCTACTTGAACCTTACCAATTTCCTTTAGCTTTGGCATGGCTTGTGAAACAAATGTCCCAACTTGTTCAGCTGATATCGGGATAATTGGACTTCCTCCACTTTTAATTAATGGAACGAATAGTTGTAATGCCCGTTGCTGTTCACCCGATAGTTTATGTAATTTCCCTTTATATGCATACCAGCCATAGGTTTTAAAATATTCCCCATCTACATGTCCGCTTACTTTCAATTGAAATTCTTTGGACTTGCCATTTTCAAGCGAAAAGGAGAAAGGAAGATCTTCGTCTACAATTTGCAGTTGTCCATAAACGAAATCTTCTTGCTGAAAAACACAATTTTGATGTTGCAAGGTAGCAAGTAACTCATCTACCGCGTATGGAGGTATGACTATATCTTTTCCTGACCTACCGTTACCTCCCCAAGTACTCGTATCATAGATGGTTTCAGTTTTATAAAACTGCATTAATTTATGGATAATCGCCAAATCTTCCATTTGAAACACATGATATGCGGGATCATACGTAAAATGCTTGCCAAACTGCAAGTCAGTGTTTTGTGACATGCTGCCGAATATCCTTGACGATATATAATCGTTTAGTTCCAATTTTCATCTGAATGTCAAAAATATCTTTTTCTCTATAATAGCTAGCTAACGTATGTGCCCTCAATAGAAATTCTACTTTCAAATAGCACTCATCTTCTGCATTCAATTCTGAACGATTGTTACTTTCTCCAAAGTAATCAATCAACTCTTCAGCTCGCCGATATCTTGCATTTTTCGTTCCACTCTTTTTGCTACTAGTAGCAACGTTTTGTTCATCGGCAATTGCCAAAACCGTAGCACAAACATGCTTACACTCTCCATAGGAATAATGCGCAGGACAGTTACAATCATCATCAATGTCGTAACCATTCAATTCTATTTGAACAGTATACAACTTGCTTCCTGAGACTGTTGCACGCCATATATTCTTAGCACTATTTAATTGTAAACCATGTACTCTACCACTTTTATGGTAAGCTTCTCATTTATTAAATGTAGAAGCCGTAAATATTCTTTTTATTAAACTAGTATCTAATTTGTTCATATATTTTCCCGGTGCGAACACTCACTTTTATCCTCTATTATACAATGTTCCAAGTTCTAACCGTAAATTTCGTCTTTTCCTATTGCCAAAACTCCTAATACGACAAAATTCCGTGTTTTCAATCAAAATACGTGAATGAAAATCTAGATTAGGCTATGATAAAGAAGAATAGTCTTAACAATAAAAGGAGGCAATATAATGATTAGTCAACGACTAGCAGATGCTCTTAATCAGCAAATGAATAATGAGTTCAACGCTGCACAAGCTTATATGGCAATGGCTGCTTATTGCGAGCACAATAATTATGCTGGCTTTGCCAATTACTATCTTCAACAAGCCGAAGAAGAGCGTTTTCACGGCATGAAAATTTACAACTATATGAATGACCGCGGGTTACAAGCTAAATTCTCCGCAACGTCAGAGCCAAAAATCGAATTCGCGTCAGTATTGGATACATTTGAATCGGGTTTACTACAAGAAAAAGGCGTTACCAAGAACTTTTATGAATTAACGGACCTCGCTTGGGAAGAAAAAGAACATGCCACAATTTCGTTTTTGAGATGGTTCTTGGACGAACAAGTTGAAGAGGAAGCATCTTTCGATACACATATCGAGTATTTGAAGCGTATCGGAGAAGATAAAAACGCATTATACATTTATGAAAAAGAACTTGGGCAACGCGACTTCTCTGCAGAATCTGGAGAATGAATAAGTTCCAATTTTTTCACTCCCCCTCTCTTCCTTGACGAAGATGAGGGGTATTTTTATACACTTTTTTTGTGATATACCTACATGTCTTAGACCTCATAACACTTTCCTCTCCCACCAGATTGATAGGATACTAATACCCTATGACTTCACCTCCCTTTATAAATGTTGAACCATTGGATACTTAAATTGGCTGAGCGAAGGCGCCTTATAAGGGACACCCTCCCGCCGTAGTGAATTCAATGGGTTTCTGTATTTTAATATATATAAATTGGTTCCATTGTCTATACTTGCCGCTAATTCCTAGCCATTTGATAAGTTCCTTTTCTCGCAGTGACAAAACTAAGTTTTAACTATTCAGAAAAATACCTTGTGCGTTATCGGAAAATTTGGTAATGTGAAACTAGCCTTCTATTATATGATTAACATTTTTAACAGATTTAGTGCGTTTTTTACAAAATATGAGAGCTAATTCATCTAAAAGGAGGCTTATTACTTTACTAAACTACCAGTTTTCAACACTTCAGAAAAAAAGGGGATGAAATCGTGGGTAAAAATCCGAAGAAAAAGCAAGCAAGTGAAACATTGGACTATGAAAAAATTATCAATACACCTGAATTCAAAAATTTAGTCAAACGAAAAAGAATCTTTTCTACGCCATACATTATTTTCTTTTTTATCGCCTATTTTACACTACCTATTCTCACCGGATATACAACCATACTTGAAAATCGAGCCATCGGTTGGATGACTTGGACATGGGTCTATTCATTAAGCATGTTCGTAATGGTATGGGTGTTTACATCCATCTATATGAACAAAGCGAAAAGCTTCGATATAGACGTTGAAGAAATTCTAAAGAAAAATGTTTTAAAATAAAGGGGGTACTTACACGTGGACAATATTATATCAATAGCAATTTTCGTTGCAGTGATTGGATTGACACTCGGTATTACATACTGGGCTGCCAAACAGACGACAACTGCAAGTGATTTTTACACGGCTGGGGGATCGTTAACCGGTTGGCAAAACGGAATGGCGATTGCTGGGGACTACTTATCTGCCGCATCATTCCTTGGTATTGCCGGAGCAATTTCGTTAAATGGATTTGATGGATTTTACTATAGTATCGGCTGGTTAACTGCATATCTAGTAGTTTTATTTCTAATCGCCGAGCCGCTTCGTAATCTAGGGAAATTTACAATGGCTGACATGATTGGAGCACGTTTTGGAGCAAAAAAGGTTCGTGGCGCTGCAGCGTTAAATACAATTACGATTGTTTTATTTTATATGCTTGCTCAGCTTGTAGGTGCAGGTGCACTTATTAAATTACTTCTTGGAATTGACTACTGGATTGCAGTTCTAATCGTTGGTGTCATGATGACAATCTATGTACTATTCGGTGGTATGACTGCAACAAGTTGGGTTCAAATTGTTAAAGCGATTTTACTTATGATAGGAACCATTGTTATTTCATTCCTCGTTTTGTTAAAGTTTAATTTCAACTTTATTGGGATGTTTGATGCCATGAGAACGGCAACACCACATGGCGATGCCTTCTTACATTCCGGAATAATCTATAAAGATCCGATTGGTTTGATCTCTGTACTAATTGCACTCGTTTTAGGTACGGCTGGCTTACCGCATATCTTAATGCGTTTCTTCACGGTAAAAGATGCGAAAACAGCTCGTTCTTCTGTTATTTATGCAGTTTGGATTATAGGTATATTCTACGTCTTAACCATTTTCCTTGGATTCGGTGCAGCTAAGTTTGTTGGTGTGGATGCCATTGTTGCTGAGAATGCTGCTGGGAACATGGCCGCACCAATGTTAGCGGGTGTGTTGGGAGGATCAGCACTTGAGTCATTCGTTGCAGCGGTTGCGTTCGCAACGATTCTAGCAGTTGTTGCCGGACTTGTTTTGTCAGGAGCTTCAGCTATTGCACATGATATTTACGCAGAAATTATTAAAAAAGGAAAAGTAACAGAGAAACAACAAGTTAAAGCTGCAAGATTCGCTGCACTTGCTGTTGCTATTGTCTCAATCATTTTAGCACTAGGTGCGGAAAAATTGAATGTCGCGTTTCTTGTTTCACTCGCATTCTGTATCGCCGCCTCTGCGAACGTTCCGACAATTCTTCTTACGATCTATTGGAAAAAATTCAATACGACAGGCGCAGTTGCTTCAATGTTAACTGGTTTAATTGTCGCGCTTGTACTTGTTGCATTAAGCCCTAGCGTTATTAATCCTGTAGAAGGAGCGGCGTTCTTCGTTGGGCAACCACTCTTCCCATATTCGAACCCTGCCATAATTTCAGTTCCAGCAGGATTCTTAGCAGCGATTATTGGTACACTCGTTTCATCTAAGAAATTCGAAGCTGAAGAGGTTTCTTATGCCGAAGTGAAATTTAAAGCAGAAACAGGTTATAGAGAGCTAGAACGATAATTCATAGCAAAAAATCCCCCTCCCTAATTTAACTGGACGAGGGGGATTTTTCTCTAAAAAGATGAAGGTGGAGGAAATTCATAATGAACAGTGCACAACAAGAAATGTATAAGAAAGTGCATGACCAGCCTATTTTCAGAGGATTAACAGATGAAAAATTTGCTGAACTAATGGCTGAATGCAAACTTACCTATTATCGGAAATCTGCAAAAGTGAATTACTTTATAACACCTCATGAAGGGTTGTTACTCATTTTAAAAGGGACAGCAGAGATATTCATTGTTGGTGATGATGGGCACTCCTTCGCCCTTGAAGAAGTTCAAGAAGGTGAGGTAATCGGTTTTTCAAATATCGCTTATTATTTAGGTGAATCCAATCGGCCACTCGATCGTCATCATCTCGAAATAGAAGTAGTGGAAGATTCCTATTGCCTACAGATTCCATACGCTGTCCTAAAAGAAAGAATAGATGACACGGATGTCCGTGACGCTATTTTGAAACTCATGTCTATTCGGCTCGCAAATGTCTATGCTTCCCTTGGTGAGCAGGTTAAGTTGTCAGATGAGTGGGGAGAAAGCGAGCCTTATGTACGTCGTGTCGAAGACTTTATGAACTCCTCTGTGATTACGGCCTCTGAAGATGCGTCAGTTCAGCAAATAGCACGAATAATGGTCGATAACTCAATCAGTTCGCTAATGGTCGTGGATCAGGAAGAGCAACTAATCGGGATCATTACAAAAAAAGACCTTGTCCAAAGAGTCGTTGCACAAGTGGCAAACGGCGAACTGAAAGCTAAAGATATTATGACAAAAAAACCGCATACTATTTCACGTCATGATTATTATTACGAAGTCCTTTCGGCATTTTATAAGAATGGGGTAAAACACTTACCCGTTGTCGAAGGTAATCGTTTGGTAGGTATAGTTACACTGTCCAATCTTATTTTTAAGCGTGATCGTGGATCAATGGGTGTATTGAAAACGATTGAAGAGGCTTCTTTCGAAAATTTACCTGGAGTTAAAAACGCGATTTACGATGTGTTATCTAGTTTAATTAACGATGATATCTCTACCATTCATACGTTGGAGATTATTACAAAACTATACGACCGACTCGCACGACACTGTGTTAAACTCGCTGTACAGTCGTTAGAAAGGCAAGGTAAAGGAACACCGCCCGTCCCCTTCGCATGGTATGAGATGGGCAGTGGTGCTAGGGGCGAACAATTCATGTTGACGGACCAGGATCACTTCCTTGTCTACACCGACCCACAGGAAGATGATAAGAAGCACGTGGCGTTTTATTTTTCATTGCTTGGTGATGCAATTGTTAAGCATTTGGAGAAAGCTGGCTATTCCAGATGCGTCGGAAAAATGATGTCAAGCGAGGTACAGTGGCGCGGTTCCGTTTCCGATTGGCAGCAACGTCTACGTAACTGGGCGCTTAAGGCGACTAATGATGATATATTACTTGGCTATAACTTTTTATCTTTTCGTTTTCTAATGGGTGATGCATCGTTACATAATCATTTTGTTTGGATGGTACAAATTCAATTGAAGTCCTCACAAACTTTTCTTTATTACATGGCGCAGCAGGAACAAAACAAGCCCATACCGCAAGTAAACCAGTCCTTTTTGGCATTATTTAAAGGAAAAGGAACCCGAGAAATCATTGACATTAAAAAAAACGCATTGTTTCCAATGCATCATTGCCTACAAATACTGGGCGTTCAAAAAAATATCATTACACGCACACCATTACAATTAGTAGACGACCTTGTACAATTAGGTGAACTATCGGCTGGCTTTGCCGATGATATACGTCATGCATATGAAATTGCACTAAGAACACGAATTCAACTGGCTTGGAAAAAACATCTGCGAAATGAATCTATTACCACAGAAATTCAGTTTGCATCGATGCGAAGATGGCAACAGGATGAAATAACAACGATGTTAACGACAGTCCACGCGCTGCAATCACATCTACTTGCAAAATTATGATCTATTTTCGCTATCGCTTGGAGGCAATAGGTATGTTTTGGAGAAAACAACGATTAAATTATAAGTTGGATCAATCATTTTTGCTGAATACAAAGTTGCGTGATATGCCGTTTACTGTCTTCGATACTGAAACGACTGGGTTTGCAATTGCTGCCGATGACGGACTCATTGAAATTGGAGCTGTCCATGTCGAAAAGTCTGAAGTAACGAATCGTGTATTCCAGACCTTTGTAAAGCCATTAGGTGAAATACCTGAATATATTACTAGGTTAACTTCTATTGAACAATACCATGTAGAAAATGCCCCAACTGCGCTCGAAGCTATAGAGAGCTACTTTCAGTTTATTGAGGATACGAAGAGTGGAGGGTGGATTGGACATCATGTAAGCTTTGATACGCTGGTCATAAAAAAAGAATTACAGCGTGTGAAATACTCCTACGAAGAACCCACTTCTTTTGATACGCTTGATTTAATCGATTATTTAAATCCATCTTGGGACCAACTAGATCTCAAAGAGTACGCACAGCTATTTGGCACGCCACTATTTGAACGCCACCGCGCACTTGGAGATGCACAGACAACAGCTCATTTATTTGTTGAATTATTGAAGCATCTTGAAGAAAAAGGAATTATAACGCTGGCGGATTTACTGCGATTGAAACACAGTAATCTTCGTCTAAAGACAGCTCGGTTTTAGCTATAGCTAATAAAACAGGACCCGCTGATTTATTTGGAGTCCTGGTTCCCCTTTTTCGTGCTTATAGGATGAAGAAACATTATTAATTATTATAGATCTACCACTTCCGTCAACTCCCCTAAATTCGTCGAGCCAAAAACTAGGAGAAGAAGAAATACGATTAAGATGACCGTATTAATAAAACTTCCGGCGTCAAAACCGATTTTTTCACTCACGTCCGTTCCCCCTGTCTTTATTCATTCGCCTTTTTATTCCCTCAAATAACTCGTCTAATGTTAGATCACCATTTTTCTCTAGAAAATCAGTCATTTCATTTACTTTTTTATCGTTTAAACTTTTAAACTCTCCTAGCAATGTAACTGATATGACTGGTTTATCCCTAAATAGTTGAACGGAATCGACTTTCAGTTTGCCGAGCAAAAGGAGTGATGCCGCTACAATTTCAAGATCTTTCCCTTTCAAGAGATCGCCCAGCGTGTATTTTGTATTTGGATTTTGATTGAAATTATTGTACACGCCTAAACACATCCTTTTTCGGGATAGTGATTCGTACTTTGGTGCCTTATTGTTTATCTTATGTTGAAGGCTTTATGTTTGTGTTTGGAATTCCTTTAGAAAAGGAGTTTCAATTCCTTATTACCACAAAAAAAAACACCCCGAAGGATGCTTTTCGTCATTTTTTCAGAATGTGTTTTTTCCCCTTACTATCTTCAACTATGATTTCAGTGTCCATTACAGTCATATCTTGCGCTTGGATAGTAGACAACCTTTTCGTTTTACCATTCAGCATACTGTAGGAGAAAACACCTTTTTTATTGAAATAATACATGGCACTAGAATCATATTTAATCGATTTATTATTTTGATTTACGTTAGGTTTCACTTTTGAACCTTTTATATCGTCAAAAATGACACGCGCATCAAACTCATGAACTTTCTTTATGCCAAAGCCAATTTGATCGGCTGAATAAAGGATTAACATATCATCAGTATTAACTTCCTCATTAAAACCTTTATCGAATTGACGAACCTTTTTCTCTATCGTGAAGTAGATTTCAAAATTATGGAGTGTTACATTCCGGATAACATTGCTATTCGGAAGGTTATACATGGTAATATCGTTGTACTTGTCACCAGTTGTGCTTAATTTCTCACCCGTTATCGATGATACCATTAGACCATAATCTGTTGGCAACCCGCTCTTTATATCAACTTCTTTCCAATAAGGAGTGAAGATTTGATTATTGAACAAGATGATGGGAAATCCATTTCTAAGCTTTTGCTCTACATAGCCATCTGAATCACTGAAATCATCTTCTGACAGTAAGATAATTTCCTCTTTTGTCTTTTGATTAATTTTCACAAGTTTGTTAGTTTTCACTGTGTATATCCAACCGTCCCGTTCAACTTCTACACCTTTTTCACTGACAGCAGAACGATAACCCGCAAGTTTCATTTTGTCATCAAGAGCACGGGCTAGGAAAGAAGAAAATTGCGAACGTGTTACCGGATTTCCCGGTTTGAACGTTCCATCTTGGTATCCACCTGCTATCAAGTTTTTAGCTAAACTATTGATATCCTTAAAAGCCCAATTTGCTGGCGATACATCGACAAATGTCGGCTGATTGTCCATTGGCAACTCGAATGCTCTGCGCAAGATTGCCGCCATTTGCGCTCTTGTCGTGATTTCTCCGGGGCGCATATAACCATTTTCTCCACGAAGAATACCAAGTTCACTGACTGTCGCCAAGGTTTGATAATGTTTAGATATATTGGAAACGTCTTTAAATTGCACTGTCGGTTTGTCAATCAGCTTAAAATCGAGCGCTTTCACAAGCATTGCTGCGACCTGAGCACGCGTGATGGGTTCATTCGGTCGGAACGTTCCATCTGGATAACCACCGATAATGTTTTTATTATACAAATAAATAATATCTCCATTCGGTCCCTTTAAGTCGGAAAATGGGTTTGAATCGCGCCCTGTTTCTGCTTTCGCAATAGGAATAATAGTAAACACTAGCAGGAATGCAACAAGTGCCATGGTAAATTTCTTCATTTTAATACCCCCTTATTCTAGTAAATTATAACATATGTATTGGAAGCAAGACTCCCTTATAAGGTGCCTTCGCTCAGTTTATATAGGTATTCATTTGTTCAATAAATAGTAATTTCATTTAATAGATGGACCGTTTTCATGAAAAAAAAGACGGTGAACCAATTTCCCAATCGGTTCACAATCTAGTGTAGTGGTTATTTCAAATATCTTCTTGAGCCTGCATAGTTTGCTTTGTATGGGTGTGTATCAATGGATACAATTTCGACGTTTCTACTTGAATTGGGTGCGTGGATCATTTGACCTTTTCCGATATACATGCCGACGTGATAGACCTTCCCTTTACCTTGATTGTACGCAAAAAATAGTAAATCGCCCGGTTGCATACTTTTCCTTGCAACAGGTGTACCATTCACCGCCTGGACGAATGAATCACGCGGAATCATGATGCCGTGATTTTTGTAAACCGAATGGATAAGACCCGAACAGTCAAAGCCAAAACCTGATATCCCTGACCAGATGTACGGAAGTCCAAGAAACATCTTGGCACTATCGACGATATCTTGTTGAGTCGGTTTTGGTATTGCAGCAAAGTTTTTAACGACTTTTGCATCTTGCTTACGCAAATATTTCACACCATTGGCAGGCGTTTGAACGTGTAACCAATCCCCTTCTTCCTTAATGACAGGAAGCATTGTTGTGTAGCTGATATCCATGAACTTGTTGGCCTTTTTCGGTTCATTATAAAGAGTAGCGATATTCGTATCAACGATTGCTAGTTGGCAATCCGTATAATCAGTCGTTATTTCCGTCACATGAGATTTCGGAACCCATCCTGGATATCCCGCTTTATTCCTAGGCGTGTATTGGTCCTTTACAGCAATTTCATGCCAGTTTCCGCTACTTTTTAGAATAACAACTTCTTGCCCATAAAGGGCTTGTGTATCTGTTTTTCCAACAAGCCATAATTTTTGACTGACAGACATGCTTTTCGCCCACTTTTGAATGTCGGTAGGATTAGAAATAGAAGGACGGTCCACTACACGATTGTTGTTCGGTGATTTCCATAAGTTTGTCACCTGCACAGCAACAACTGCCGTCTTTTTACCGTCAGACTTATAGCAGACAGGCTGTTTTTTAAATTCTGGGTTCAGTATTCGTGCGAGAAACACACCGAAATTCGCTTTTGTAATGAATGCTGTTGGCTTATATGTATTGTTTGGATAACCCGTTGTGATTTCATTAGCGAAGAGCGTTTTAATAGAATCAGACGCCCAGTATGCCGAATCGACATCTTTGAAAGTCTGTTCTGTTGTTCCCTTCAACTCAAATGCCTTGACTAAAATCGCTGCCATCTGTCCCCTTGTTAACTTATTGTTCGGCATGAACTCGCCCTCAGCATTACCGTTGACGATACCTTCATCGGTTATTGTCGCAATGATGTCGTATCCCTCGTCTTCTGGAGTGACGTCGGTGAAGTTTGGATCGGGTCGGTCTACCGTTTCGAGTCCTAACGCCCTAATAATCATAGCTGAAGCTTCAAGGCGCGTAATTTCTTCATTCACCCCAAAGTTTTGTGCCGGGTCTGCAAAGATAATACCACGCTCCGCCAAAAAATCTAATTCTGCTTTCGACCCGTACTTATCATTGACGTCTTTAAATAATGGTGCCGCAGAAACATTGCCGAATGTAGCGAACATAACAAGCAGCGCAGTAAAAAATACCATAATCTTTTTCATCAAACATAAACTCCTTTTCTAGTGAAAGATTGTATATTAACAGTACAGGAGATTGAACATTCTGTATAGTGATTCTTCATGAAATAACATAGAAAAAAGCCTGAAACGCCTGACCTTTTACAGGGCAGTCCCATCGTTTCAAGCTTTTTTTCATATGCCATGCTTTTCGATTGTTAGTTTTGGATTAGTAGCTCCAAGAAGTCTTCTGAAACGTATGTTTTCATACCTTTCAATTCTGGTGCAACTTCGAATTTACGAATGCTTTTATTATAACCATATATGTTGTCGCCTCGTTTAATAGTGAATGAACTGTTGTCTAATGTAACAAGTGCACCATTTAC
Source organism: Sporosarcina sp. FSL K6-1540 (assembly GCF_038620285.1). NCBI lineage: Bacteria > Bacillati > Bacillota > Bacilli > Caryophanales > Caryophanaceae > Sporosarcina > Sporosarcina sp. FSL K6-1540. The sequence goes on along the minus strand of NZ_CP152018.1, from coordinate 2,813,961 downwards.
TTTTGGTTGAGAAAGAACATGATAACCAAGATGCTCAGCGACTATACGAAGTGGAATCATCTTAACGCCATTTTTCATGTAGTGGTCGTTAGCGATGATGTCTTGTAAGCCTGTTGATACTTCTGGTTTTTCTTCCGGCTCAACTTCAGGTGCTTCTACTGTTGCATTATCCAAAGCAATAATTTTAGTTGGTGGTGTTTGTGGTGGTAGGCTTCTCGTTGTGATTGAGTAAAATACCATCAATTCTTTACCGTTCAACTCTTTCAATTCGATTGCTTTACCTTGTTGATTGAAAAGAGGCGTATCTTTGCCGATATTCAATTTCAACTCGCCATCCAAGCTTAAGAATTCTTTGTCAAACTGGCTGACTTTCACTTCACCAAAAACTTCTTCATCGTTTAAAATGACAATTTCAGGTGTCACTGTTGCCGGATAAATCAGGATCATAGGTTTATTTTTATCATAATAGGCTGAAACAGTTGCACCCTTTTTAAAGTCTGCTGGTTTTAAAGATTTTGTCGTCCCACTATTAAATAGCAAGGAATTATCATTGATGCGCAAAATCGTAATCATTTTATCTTCATTTTCAATCGTTACACGAATTCCCTCTTCTTCTTTTTCAATTTCTTGAATGACACCCGTAGCTTTCATAAAGTTTGTCGTAACTTGTTCTTTTTCACTAATGGCTTGTGTAGTATCTTCTTGTGCTTGTGCTGAATAGCCACCCACTACGCTTCCTGCTAATAGTGCTGCCAATGCGATTGTACCGATTTTCTTCATAATATCTCTCCTCACTTTTCCTTATTCAATTGATTAGACGGAGGACGATGGAAGAAGTTTCATTTTTTTTGGCGGGGCCATTATGGGATATGATCGGTCGGTCGGGTTATTTGATCGGGGCGCGGGGGTTATGATCGGGATGCCGGGGTTATGATCGATACGGCAGGGTTATGATCGGGACGACGGATTTATGATCGATACGTCAGGGTTATGATCGGGACGCGGGATTGATGATCGATGCGTCAGGGTTATGATTGGGGCGCCCGAGTTATGATCGATGCGACATGGTTATGATTGGGGCGCCCGAGTTATGATCGGTGCGACATGGTTATGATCGGGACACCGGATTTATGATCGGTGCGACATGGTTATGATCGGGGCGCCCGAGTTATGATCGGTGCGACATGGTGATGATCGGGACACCGGATTTATGATCGATACGACTGATATATGATCGGGTTGCCAAATTTATGATCGGGACGCCCTTTTTGCATCATTGGGTATGCTTATCAATTGTATGAATGTTTCGTTTCAAATACAAAAAGACCCGCTAGTTTTAGCGAATCCTTTTGTTTTAACCTTCAGACTGAGGTCTATTGAATAGCGCTTCACTGAACGCCTTAATTCAAAAGATCATTACGTTATTGCCGTTTTTTCGGGGAGTAGAACTGCTGATAGAATATCCACAGCTTGGTCGATTTCTTCGTATGTAACCGTTAACGGTGGTAATAGTCGAATGACGTTAGCTCCTGCTTGAACGAGCAGTAAACCTGCTTGTTCTGCCTGTTGAATGAATGGCAGAATCTCCTCTTCGCATTCAATACCGAGTAACAGACCCGCCCCACGAATAGAAAACTGGTCTTGCGGCAATAATGCCTGCACTTTTTCAATCAAGTAAGTCGATTTGTCTTCTACTTCTTGTAGAAACTTCTTCTTAAATACAATATCGACAACTGTTTGTGCAACTGCAACAGCCAGTGGATTTCCTCCAAATGTCGTGCCATGCGTTCCTGGGCCGAATGAAGGAAAAAGCTCACTTGATCCAAGCATGGCACCAATCGGGAATCCACCGCCTAATCCTTTGGCAAGTGTAATGATATCTGGCTCAAGGTTTGTCTGCTCATAGGCATATCGCGTTCCCGTACGACCAATGCCAGTCTGTACTTCATCGACAATGAGTAAAATACCTTTTGACTTACAGATATCTGTTATTTTTTGTGCAAAGTCCGGGTCAATTTGGTTGACGCCACCTTCTCCTTGTATAACTTCTAGCATAATTGCGGCTACATCGCCGTCAATTGCAGCTTCCAGTTGTTGTTCGTCATTGTATGGAATGATACGAAATGTTTCTAGCAGTGGACCGAAGCCCTCACGAACCTTCGCTTGCCCAGTCGCAGACATGGCGCCAAATGTCCGGCCATGAAAGGATTGTTCGAAGGTAATGATGACGTTTTTCTGTGTATGCTTTCGAGCTAATTTAATGGCTGCTTCATTTGCTTCAGCACCGCTGTTACAGAAAAAAGCATGGCTGAAAGGTGTATCCTTTATAAGCTTAGCTGCCAACAGTTCCTGCTCGGGGCTTTCGAATAAATTTGAGACATGCCATAGTTTTTCACTTTGCTGTTTGACTGCTTCAACGAGCGCTGGATGTGCATGACCAAGACTGACGACCGCGATTCCACTTATGAAGTCGAGGTACTCTTTTCCTTTATCATCCGTCACGACTGTACCTCGCCCTTTTACAAGATGAACTGAACGACGTGCGTAATTTTGAAATAGCGTAGTCAAATGAAAACCTCCTCGCATTTAATTATGGTACCTTCTAATTGCTGTCCGACAATTTGCACCGATGGAATACCTGCATCTAGACAATCAAGTGCAGCTTTCACTTTCGGTAACATGCCTCCGTATATTTCGCCTGTTTCGATCCACTGGACAATTTCGGTCGGTGATGCCGTTTGTTGAACACTTCCTTCTATTTGAATGCCAGGAGTATCCGTCACAAGAAGCAGGCTGTCTGCATTTATTGCCAGAGCAATCTTACTTGCGACTGTGTCCGCATTAATGTTGAGAGGAGCTCCATCTTCTGTTGCACCGATACACGAAATAACTGGCACAAGCCCATCTTTAAGAAGTGTTTCTATTAATTCGGTGCGGACATCCTGGATTTCTCCTACAGAGCCGTACAGTTTTTCATTCAACACTTTACATGTTAGGAGATTTCCATCGTATCCGCTAAGGCCAATCGCATCGATGCCACCTTTATTTAATTGATGGACGAGGGCTGGATTCACTTGACCTATTAATGTCGATTGAACTATCCCCACTGCTTCTTTCGACGTTACACGGATACCGTTTACTACGGATGATAACACTTTATTTCTGGCAAGTTCTTTATTAATAAAAGGTCCGCCTCCGTGAACAAGCACTACATCATTATCGGCTTTTTGCAGTTGTATCATATTCTTGAAAAAGTCTTCATTTAACCCTTCCAACATACTTCCACCGAGCTTTATTACCATTCGTTTACGAGCGATACGTTGCGTTGATTTGGACATAGTCATATGTTAAATCGCACCCCCATGCTACTCCCTTACCAATTCCCTGATGAAGATCCACACTAATTTTCACTTCCGGTTGTTTCAAATAGATCAGCAGTTGCGCTTCGGAAAATGGGACAGGCTCCCCGTTTTCAACAACAGTTGTTGGACCGATTTTAATTTTTATGGCATTCGGATCCAGCGTGGCCCCACTATAGCCGACAGCCGCGATAATTCTTCCCCAATTGGCGTCACAGCCAAAGATAGCCGTCTTCACAAGCGGTGAACCAACCACCGTTTTAGCAATTTTACGTGCTTCGATATCCGTAATCGCTCCTGATACTTCGACTTCAATAAGCTTCGTCGCGCCTTCTCCATCTTTCGCAATCATTTTCGCAAGGTCTTGAGAAACAGCATGCAATGCTTCCGTGAATTGTTCCCAGTCCGGATGTGCCGGCGTCAATGAATTATTCCCTGCCATCCCATTTGCAATTACGAGCACCATATCGTTTGTAGATGTATCGCCATCTACTGTAATCGAGTTAAACGTCAAATCTGTCACCGTTTTGAGAGCAGCTTGTAGATGAACTGACTCAATCTTAGCGTCCGTTGTGATGAAACCAAGCATTGTTGCCATATTTGGATCAATCATCCCCGATCCCTTTGCAGTTCCGGCGATAGTGATCTTTTTGCCATCAATCACTGTGCTGTATGCTGTATTTTTTGTTACGGTATCTGTCGTTAGAATCGCTTGTGAAAATAGAATCGAACCTTCTAATTCAGAACTTGGCTCAAGTTTTTGAATTCCCTTCACAATCGGTTCCATTCGCATCATCTCACCGATAATTCCAGTCGATGCAACTCCAACTAACGCAGGCGCAATACCGAGTTTCTCTGCCGCTTTTTGTTGCATGAGACGGGCATCTTTCAATCCTTGCTGGCCTGTACACGCATTCGCATTTCCCGAATTAACAATGATCGCCTGCATTTTCCCCGATTGCTGCATCGCTTCTTTTGTAACCATTAGCGGTGCCGCTTGAATTGCATTCGTTGTAAATACACCTGCAACATTTGCGGGTACTTCACTAACGAGTAATGCCAAATCATTTTTCTTATGTTTAATTCCACAATGGATGCCCGTGGCTTTAAAACCAATTGGGGACACGATGTTATTTCCCGATATGCGCTTTAGAGCTAAAACTGTTGTCGTCATAATACTCCCCCTAAGTTAGATGAATGCCGGGACAAGTGACAAGCCGGTTATTTCCTCGAGACCGAATTGAACGTTCATGTTTTGAATGGCTTGCCCTGCTGCCCCTTTGACTAAGTTGTCGATGACAGAAACGATTGTTGCCCGATTCGTCCGCGGGTCCACTTTCACAAGGAGATCACAATAGTTTGAGCCGTATACTTGATTGGTTCCAAACTTATCTTTTTCTTGCATAACACGAACAAATGGATGATTAGCATATGCTTCTTTCAGACAATCAATGAGGTGAGCTTCTGTTACCCCCTCCACAACTGGTGCATAACTCGTCGCCAGAATTCCTCTTGTCATAGGAACAAGATGTGTACTAAATGTGATAGGTGGAATTTCTTTTGCAAAGAATGCCAACGCTTGCTCAATTTCTGGAATATGCTGATGCTGATTTAATTTATAGATGGCTGTATTTTCATTTGTTTCGCTGAAATGTGTCATCTGACTAGGCTGATTGCCAGCACCGGATACGCCGCTTTTTGCATCGATAATTAACTGGCTTGCATCGATTGCATTTTCTTTCAATAATGGCAATAGCGACAACAGAACCGCTGTTGGGTAACAACCCGGATTGGCAATTAACTGCGCTTGCCGGATTGCCTCATAATTCCATTCAGTCAATCCGTATACGCTCTTCTCAACAGCTGACGCCGGTGCTGGTTCTTTTTTATACCACTGCTCATATTGAGACAGATCTTTTAAACGGAAATCTCCCGACAAATCGATAAGCTTCGGTCCTTTTCCGATTAACGGAGGAAGAAGTGTACTGGCAACACCCGCTGGAGCACTTGAGAATACGACATCGAATTCCGCTAACCTGTCTAGCTCTATTTTTTGAAGGGGCTGATTGACTATATTCATAAGATGTGAATACTTATGTGAAAAAACTACACCTTCTTCAGATGAAGTGAATAATTCAATTTGTTCGACTTTTGGGTGGTTATGCAGTAGCCGGATGAGCTCAAGTCCACCGTACCCTGATGCGCCAATGATTCCTACTTTCATTACAATCACCCCTGTTTATAAGTTATTCTTATTATATGTATGCATAATTATAAAGTCAACTGTATTTTTATTTATGTTTGAATTATGTATCTTTGAATACGTTTTCATTTTTATGTAATGGCTATTCACAACTTCTGAACAAATGTGCTATAATTCTTTTAGCATCTGGTACTAATAATAGGTATATAAGATTTCATTACCTACTCAGGAGGTTACTATGGACGATTTACTTAAAATTAAAGGTAAGAACATTGTTGTAATGGGCGTGGCAAATGAACGAAGCATTGCTTGGGGCGTCGCAAAAACACTTTTTGCAGTCGGTGCAAATGTTATTTTCACATATAGAAAAGAGCGTTCACTTGCTAAACTTGAAAAACTATTAAGTGCAGCCGGTTTTGAAGCAAAACTGATTGTGCAATGTGATGTAAATGAAGATGAAAGTATCCATGAAGCATTTGGGAAAATTGGCGCTGAAGTCGGTACAATTCACGGAGTTGTCCATTCACTTGCATTTGCGCATGCAGAAGATCTGAAAAACGACTTTGTTGAGACTACGAGAAGCGGATACGCATTTGCGCAGGATACGAGTTCTTATTCACTCATTGCGACTGCTAGAGAAGCACGTCCATACATGACAGACGGTGGTTCGATCGTAACAATGAGTTATTTAGGCGCGCAACGTGTGCTTGATGGCTATAATGTGATGGGTGTTGCTAAAGCAGCGCTTAAAGCATCTGTGAAGTACTTGGCGTTTGACTTGGGGAAAGAAAATATCCGTGTCAACGCAATCTCAGCTGGTGCGATTCGCACACTGTCTGCAAAAGGCATAGCTTCCTTCAATACGATTTTGACTCAAATTGAAGAAAACGCTCCATTAAGACGCAACGTCACACAAGAAGAAGTAGCGGACATGACACTTGTTACGTTGAGCAATCTGTCCCGCGGCGTAACTGGTGAAATCATTTATGTAGATGCTGGCTATAATATTATGGGTTAAGAAAATAGCTTGAAAGGATAAATTGTCCTTTCAAGCTATTTTTTTGTTTCGATATGAGGAGTGTTAACATATATCTCTGGGGACCAAGCATATATCGCCCTAACCGATCATATAACCCGCTTACCAATCATATAATCCGCCACCCGAGCATATTTCCCGCTTACCAATCATATTTCCCCCTTACCAAGCATATATTCCACTTACCAATCATATCCCACACTTACCAAGCATATATCCCACTTACCAATCATATCCCACACTTACCAAGCATATATCCCACTTACCAAGCATATATCCCACTTACCAATCATATATCCCACTTACCAATCATATAACCCACTTACCGATCATATATCCCACTTACCAAGCATATAACCCACTTACCGATCATATATCCCACTTACCAAGCATATAACCCACTTACCAAGCATATATCCCACTTACCAAGCATATAACCCGCTAACCGATCATATAACCCACTTACCAATCCTATTTCCCCCTTACCAAGCATATAACCCACTTACCGATCATATCCCCCGCTAACCAAGCATATATCCCACTAACCAAGCATATCCCCCGCCAACCAAGCATATATTCCGCCACCCGAGCATACTTCTCCCTAACCGATCATATCCCTCCGCACACCGAGCATAACCCCCCACTCACATGCCACAACACAACATAAAAAGGACTGTCCTTTTTCAGACAGTCCCATCCTTTATTTCCCTACTTGCTTCATCAAGTGCTTATTCCCTTTTGTTATAATATTTTCATAATCAATGTAATCATATATATCATCAGTAATTTGCTCGCTAAACTTAGCCAACTCTTCGACTGTCAAATCCTCGATTGCTTTCTTCTGTTGCTCACAATAAATAATCAATCTGCCAACGATTTCGTGTGCATCACGGAATGCTGTTCCTTTGCCTACTAAATAATCGGCAACTTCTGTCGCGTTGAGGAAGCCCGCTTTAATCGCTGCTTTCATATTGTCCGCATTGACATGTAACGTATCAATCATTTTCGACATAATTTCGAGGCAGTCCATTACGGTATCCAGTGCGTCGAAAAATTGTTCTTTATCTTCCTGCATGTCTTTATTATAAGTAAGGGGCAATCCTTTCAACGTCGTCAACAATGAAAACAAGGAACCATAGACACGTCCCGTTTTCCCACGAATTAATTCTGCAGCATCAGGATTTTTCTTCTGCGGCATAATGCTACTCCCCGTTGAATAGGCATCTGCCATATCAATGAATTTAAATTCTTGGCTACTCCATAAAATAAGTTCTTCGCTTAATCGACTCAAGTGCATCATAACAATTGAGAAATCTGACATTAATTCAAGTAAATAATCGCGATCACTAACACCATCCAGGAAATTATCCACAGGTTTTGCAAACCCTAATAACGCAGTCGTTACGTCGCGGTCGATATTATGCGTTGTACCTGCAAGCGCTCCGCAGCCTAATGGGTTTTCATCCAAAATATCAATCGCATTGCCAACACGCTTTTTATCCCTTTTGAACATTTGTGCATAAGCCCCTAAATGGTGGCCGAACGTAACGACTTGCGCACGCTGTAAATGTGTATAACCAGGCATAATTACATTGTTTGCTGCCCCTTTAGTATTCAACGAATCGATAAGCATTTGCAGACTATCCATCACTTGCGCCGCTTTGCCTTTTGCATACAAGCGCATGTCTACAGCGACTTGGTCATTACGGCTACGTGCTGTATGTAGTTTCTTTCCTGTTTCTCCAATACGTTCCGTCAAATGCATTTCTACGAATGAATGGATATCCTCATAATTGCCTTCAATTTTAATCGTACCCGTTTCGATATCTTGCAAAATGGAATCGAGTCCACCCACAAGCAGTTCGCCTTCTTCTGGTGTCAATAAATCACAGTGTACCAACATCGTAACATGCGCAAAGCTTCCTGCAATATCCTCTTTATACAACCTATGATCAACAGGTAATGATGTATTAAATTGCTCCATTATTTCATCCGCACGACTTGTAAAACGTCCGCCCCAAAGTTTCATGTATAATCAACCTCTCGAATGTATTATTATTCATTTTAATGTATTATAATAATCATTCTACATGATTGCAACAATAATTACAGATTGACTGTATTGCAATAATTTGTATTAGTTATAAAAAGTGCAACCGATCATTGCACTTGTCATATCACCAATAGAACAATTTTCTTCACTTATGATAATTAACCATTTATTCGCATGAAATATTGGTGAGTAGGGCTTGGGAAGATCCATTTTCACTGGATCATCTCCCGTTCGCTTTCGACGAACTAATCACAACATATTTACCGTAAGACATGTGTGATTTACTTTATAATACCTGCGTTAAGAATTTTAAACTCCACATCTACCTTGTAATCTGCCGTTTCTATTATTTTCTCCGTTAATTCATCCGTCCATTTCCCTTTGTGATACATTCTAAAATTCTCACTGAATCCAACTGGGTCAACTTTCATTTCCTGTAACTTTTTCAGCAAATCTTCTATTTCTTTTTTTATGTGTTTGCTAATTTCTTTTTCAAGCTTTTTATTCTCCTCAACTTTACTAAGATCCCTTTTCCCCTTATATTCAACAATCACTCCTTCTATTTCAAGTGAAATGGACAACTCTGGAGATTCAATATCTTTATTGCTCTTTATTTTTAATTTGTTTTTAATTTGTTCAAGAAATAGTTGTTGATCCTTCTCACTTTCTTCGAATTCAACTGCAATTGGCGAAAGCTTTTGAAGCCCTTTCAACGCTTGAATTAATAACGATTCCTGATTCGTAATCGTTTGAATCATTTTTTCATCATTAAACAAAGCGATACTAGTGATTTTAAGTGATTTCCCCTTTTTCTCTAAAAAAGGAACCATCGTATGAAATATAGGACTTGTTTGGGTGTTCATGTACTCTTGAATCGTTGTAAAAGGACTAAAAGAATTATGGAGTTTAGGCTGAAACAAATCATTCAAATAAGCATCCATATGTTCATTTTCAGGGTAATCGGCTTGTAGTATATCTTCCGCTCTATCTTTTACCACTGCAAGACGAACTTTATTCCCAACTGTTGAATCTCTATAAAAATGTTCAATTACTTCCGTCATCTTTCCACTCTTCGCAAACTCTTCATTAACTAAAACTGTACGTAACTGGTTTAATATAATCATTTTGTCTGCTTCTGAAGATATTTTGACAAGCCCTTCTTGTATCATCTCTGTGTTAACTGTATAGACTTCCGTGAGTACTGGAGACTCGCCCATTGGTTGGGGTATCGATACGGACATCCACATTTCTTTATCATTCACGTAATCGAGAGCAACGCTACTGACTAATGCTAAATCTTCCACGGAACCCCGCTGGCCATCTTGCGTGCAACCTGCTATGAATACGGAACATATAATGAGCAGTCGTAAATTAATTTTCCTCATCTCTATCCCTCGTTCTTTTTTGTTTTAGTACGTGGATTATACATAATACAACTGGCCATATAAACAGCGCATACATAACGTAAAAAACACGTTCAAACAACAGCTTTTGAAACTCTTCCATAAACGGAAATTGGACAATTACGTAGACGAGCGCTGCTATAATATATAGATGTGCCTTCTTAGATGTTGAGCGAATTGAATCTAACCCTCTCTTTGCAACCCACAAGTAAGCAGCAGTCGTAGATAAAATAAGAAACACCCACATCGTCATGGCTAGAACGTCGATTCGTTCAAGAAATGATAATTCTACTTCTTTAAATAATCCTAAAACGGGATACAAAACATTTTTAAGTTGCCAATCCGAATAATACATTACACTCACGAAGGTGAATGCAAAAGTGAACAAAACGGATATCCATATTCCAATTGAAACATGTCTCAATGTTTTTTTTTGATTGATGATATGTGGAAAATAAAACAATATTAATTCGAAACCGCCAACCGCTAGTAACCCTTTTTTAGTTGCTGTGTAAAACTCCTGCTTATTGAAGTTAAAAAAAGGCATCATATGACGAATATCCCCCGCAACAAACCCCCATTTCAAAAAGTAAACGGATCCTATTGTTAAGAAAAAGGCCATGATACAAAATCGTGCGATTGATTTAATTTCGCCGCTTACGATGTAAACGAGCAAGAGTAAAAAAATGAGTAGAGGGCCTGTAATTGTACGGTCTATAAGTGCACTAACTTGGATTAATTGAAAGTAACTTGCGCAGACGGCTGCTATCACAATGATGAAATAGACCAGCAGAACAACATTTAAACTCTTCCCTAGCCATTTGCCAAGCAGTTTTTCATGAATGGCGAATAAATTATCGTCAGTATATTTTAGACCGAGCCATATCATCGGAATGAGTGCGATATTTGCGATAATCCCAAACAATAGGGGCATCCACCACTGACTGTAGCCCATTGCGCTTATTCGATTCGGCAATGACAAGACAGTGGTCCCTACAATCACATTTTGAACAAGAAACACGACATGGTAACTATTCAGTACTTTTAATTTAGTATTATCCATTACTCATTTCCCCCCTTCTACAGGAGGTTTTTTTGTACTCTGTGCCCTTGAAATACCCGCCTTTCGTCTACGGTACAAAGTTGGCACACGCACAACACTGTTTAGATAATCTGACCATTTCCTTGGTATTACGGGCGTCATATATGGGGTCCCTAAAGAAGTTAAACTTAATAAATGATGAAAAAGCCATGCAAATGCAATCATCTGACCGTATAGTCCAAACATACCCGCGGCCACAATAAATAAATAGCGAATCGAACGACTCGCGTTACTCATTACAAAATTCGGCGGTAAAAAGGACAACAGCGCTGAAATCGCGACTAAAACAATAAGTACATTACTCACAAGACTTGCTTCAACCGCAGCTGTTCCAATTACAATCCCGCCAACAATACCTATCGTTTGACCAATTTTTGTCGGCATTCGTGTGCCGGCTTCTCTTAATATTTCAATAACGAGTTCCATAAATAGCACTTCAAGAACAGGAGAAAAAGGAACCTTTCCTCTAGACTCTTGTAAGTTTAGCAAAACATTAAAAGGCAACATTTCCGGATGATGAGATAGCACTGAAATATACGTAGGCGTTAATATTATCGTTAAGAAAAAACCGAAAAAACGAAGAGCACGAAGAAGTGAGGCCGTTGTCCATCGGTTATAATAGTCTTCAGGGGAAGTAAATAGTTCAAAAAATGAAATTGGACAAATTAACAGTGCTTGACTGTTATTCATTAAAATAGCGACTCTTCCGTCTAACAAATAGTTTACTGCAGCATCAGGTCTAACCGTCCCATGAAATTGCGGGAATGGTGAAAATGGATGATCATCCATTAGTTGTTTTAATACAGAGATATCATTAAATCCCGGATGTTTAATTTCAGAAATTTTTTTTAATACTTTATCCAAATTGTCCTTATTCACAATATGCTCCATATAAACGACAGAAATTTTAGTATTTGTTTCAGTTCCTATGGTGTAGTCCTCGTTTTTTAGACCCGTATTTCGAAGCCTTCTTTTTATTAGTGATAGGTTTGTTTTTAACGATTCGGTAAAGGCATCTTGCGGGCCAATGACGCTCGATTCAGTATCAGATCCAATAATTGAACTCATGGGAGGGCTATATGTATGAACAGTTATAAATAGATTTTTTTTATGAAAATATACGATCGTATTTCCTTCAGTGATTGAAAATAAAACACCAGAAAGATTGACTTTCTCTGGCACATCAGCCGATTTTAGCAAGTCTTCCTTTTGATCTAACAATGGAAAAATAACAGTTCTGTACAAAGTAAGCTTTTCGATAAGTGAGCTAAAGTAAATGATCGTCACTAGCTCATTGGGTGTTTGAATGTCTTTAAATACGGCATCATTTATTCCAGTTAACTCGTTCTTAATAGCGGCAATCGTAATGAGCACTTTGTCATTCTGAGCGGATGTAGAATTGGATGTTCCATTATTGTGACTATCCTCCCCTCCTTGCAAAAAGCTCATCAAGATCACCTCCCTTTTTGTATACTGTTAGTTTCACTATCTCCTAAATCTTGATAATTTATTCTAAACGGGGGTAGTATACATCATAATTTTCTCCTTTATAATAAGTTGAAACAAATCTGTTGATTAACCATTTACTTGCATAAATAACAGGTAACAAGAGGCTTGAAAACTTCCATTTCCGGTTCGCTTTCGGCACACTATTCCCGATATGATTAACGGGGAAAAGGGTGTGGCTAGAAATAATTTCGTCATTCCTAGCCACACCCTTTTCGGTCATCTTATTGTGAATAAGCACCTGTCGCATCCCTATACGTAAAAATAGCTCAGTTATGTATAGAAGTTGTTAAATCCAAAGCGAGCCAGAAGCAACTGTACACCGAGCGCCTAGTAGTCAATTAAGTTATTAATTGGTTATTTAACACGAGTGATGTTGATATAAAGAATTTAATTGGATTGGTAAGACGCCTTTGCACTGTTTAAATAGATATTCATTTGTTCAAGACTTAGGGTAAAGAATTGATGAAGTGCTAGCTCTTTTCCTTGCTGTCCGAATCTGTCAGTGTTACAATTGGAAAACGTCTTAATTTAGCGAGTGATAGCTATGAATGCATTCAACTTAAACGATTATACGAATACCAAAAAACCTTGACAGGAGCCTGTCAAGGTTTTTTGTTTCCCTCGGGAAACATATCAATAGGAGGTCATCATTGATGAATAAGCATAGTCATTCAAGCGCTTCAATAATTGCGGTTTGGATTAGTTTAATAAGCAATATCCTCCTAACAGGGATTAAACTTGTTGTGGGCTTCCTCTTTCAAAGTCCGGTCCTTCTAGCTGACGGTTTCCATAATGCAGGCGACGTGATTGCCAGCGGTGCTGCCCTGACCTCGATGCGGATATCCAAACGTCCCGCGGATGATGACCATCCTTATGGTCATGGAAAAGCGGAAGTCATCAGTTCTGCCATTGTCGCACTGATTTTAGGGCTAGCCGCAATTTACATTGCGTATGAAGCGATTTCTGCACTTTTTGAGGAACCAGCAAAGGCTAGTTTAATAGCATTACTAACTGCATTTATTTCACTTATATGGAAACACGCCTTGTATGTCTATACAATCCGGATTGGTAAATTGACTAATAGTAAAGGGTTGATTGCGACCGCCTATGACCACTTGGCAGACGTTTACGCCTCACTAGCAGCTGTTGTCGGAATTGGACTTGCACTTGTTGGTGATCTGTACAACATTCACTTCCTCTCTTACGGTGATCCGGTTGCCGGTATCATTGTGTCGTTTTTAGTGCTCAAACTTGCTTATGATATCGGAAAAGAAGCAATGGATGTCTTGATGGAGAAAAACATAAGCCGGCACAGACTGGATGGATTCGCAGCCTTAATCATGACTATCCCTGAAGTGAAACGGATTGATCGTTTGCGCGCTCGGGAACATGGACATTATATTCTTGTAGACCTGCGTGTAGGTGTACCAGGTGAAATGACTATCCAAGAAGGGCATGATGCTTCACGAAAAATCAAGGATACCATCATGGCTAGTAATGAAGATGTAGATGAAGTTTTAATTCACTTAAACCCTTGGTATAAAGACGACGAATAATAAAAACGACGTACATGTCAGCTGACATGTACGTCGTTTTTTGTTCGTTACTTAGTTTTCAGGTTGCTCTTCGACTAATTCAGTATCTACCACTTCGTCCTCTGTCGATAAAAACTGTTGTAATGCCTCTTTGTTTTGCTCGAAATCAATACTTAGAACTTCCCCTGCCGCTACACGCTTCTCTTCAAAAGAGTGTTCAACAGGAATACGTAGCGTCTCTATCTTATCAGTCTTGCCAAGAAGTAAACCTTTACCAATCGTAAGGATCGTTCGATTATCCACATTTGTATTAACGTAAGGCTCCACAACGCCGAGTAACTTAGGCAAGTTTAGTAAACTGTGGACGCTCACAGCTTCATCCTTTAATTTCGACAACGCTTCCTGCTGCCGCTCCACCCGCCCATAATCATTATTTTTATCGTGGCGGAAACGCACATAGCCAAGTAACTGTTCGCCATTTAAAACTTGGTTTCCAGGCTGTAATGTCATTCCAATTCCATGAGACATGGCATAAGGAATATCAACTTCTATCCCATTAGGAGCTACAACGTCTACGATTTTCGAAAATCCAGTAAAGTCAACAATTGCATAGGAATGAATATCAATATCAAAATTTTGCTTAATTGTTTGCCTTACAAGTTCCGGACCTCCAAGTGAAAAGGCAGAATTGATTTTATGATACCCGTGATCAGGGATATCCACATACGTGTCTCTCATAATAGAAACGAGTTTCATCTGATGAGTCGTTTGATTATAATGAGCAATCATTAACGTATCGGCTCGTGCATCTTCATTTCCCCGCGAGTCACTACCTAATAACAGAACATTAATTTCACCAAATTGTGGATCCGCACCTTCAAATTCATCAAATGACGCGCTGTCATCTTTAAGTGATCCTTCGTTTGCTATAGATAACCCGGTATAGTATTGAACTACTCCGTATATGATTCCCGCTAACAAAATCAATGTAGTTACAATAAAGAAATTTCTTAGTCCTTTACGTTTCTTATTTCTTCGCTCGCTTCTTTTCATTCAAAAATCCACCTATCGCTTTATTCTATGTTAGTTCTTCCTATTGAATTTGAAGCAAGTTGTACTGCAATCGCATCATCTAAATAACCAATGGCAAATAGGTAGTCAGGGATAGCGTCTAAAGGAATGATAAAATATAATAATGCACTTCCAATTATCGCAAGTTCACTCCGTGTACCCTTCCCCAGACGAAACTTCTTGAATAAGTCCTTCATCTGACAAATAAGTGGCCCGATGCTACCCACACTTTCCAGCTTCTTTCCGAATCCAGTAAGAATATCGTTTTTTCCTTCTACTGTTTGTACATACTGTTGGTACTTTGCTAACTTCTGTTCGATGACGGCTTCAGTTATATTTTGATTTGCCACGTCTGAAGATGCAAAAACCTCCTGAATACTTTCAGCAGATGTACGGTTCTTCAACAAAAAATCTTCCTGCTTCTGTTCAATAGGGTAACCAGCTGCTTCAACAAGATCGACCAAAGGCACTTCTAAACAGTCAGCAAATCGCTCTAAATGTTGCAGGTTCGCTTTTCTTTTACCGTTTATCACTCGTGAAATGGTAGCTGTATCGATTTTGCTAAGTTCACTTAGTTTTCGCATTGACAATGAACGCTCTTTTAATAATTCCCTTAGTAACAAACCAAGAGGCGAATTGATTACGTCTTTAGCCATTATCAATTCTCCTTTCCATGAAACTAACCGAGAATTAGACGCTATGAAGAATTGTATAATTGTGTTGACAATTTGTCAATATAAATAAACCCCATCTTCTTCGACCACTTTTTTAAAAATAGTTGAAGGAAATACGTGTTACAAATTAAAAGCCTAATGAAACAATGTAGGCTATACTAGTAGGTAAGAGGAACAGAGTATAATTCAATTCCTCTCTAGTCAAGGAGCTGATCTGAAATGTTAAAAAAACAGATGGAAAAGTATATTGCTGAAAATACGCTGGATAATAAAATCGAGTTCTTTAATGTAGATAAAGAATATGTCGCCAAACATCAATTGATTGCCGGTGATGTAACCGTTGTAGAGAAAGCGTTTAAATTCAGTGCCATAGAGCGGTGTGTGAAAGAGACGGAAAATCTGATACGGGAGGAAGATCAGAACTTTCTAAATGACAGCATTTCCTACTTAAAAAATCATATGAATGAATTCGTTTACGTAGAATCAAATGCTTTTGAAGTAATCAGAGTCGACGCTGTCGTTCTAGAACTTGATGATGTCTTCGAAACGTATACAGCCCTATTCGGACTAAAATTACAAAAGAAATTCGGGAATGACATGAAGGCATATCTTGACAAGCATTTACATGGAGATGGAGCTAAATATAGTGTGATGTTTTCAAATGAAGACGGGTTATGGGATATGAATTTTGCACTTAATTATATTGAAGGTTTTAGTGAAGATTTATCTTTTGTTGAGGTTTATCAACTGATGTATGACTTTATATTCAAAATGGTTGAGGCCGTTGATGAAGCGCAATGAAGGATGGGAATTAATTGAATGATTTAGGTTTTATTTACACATATACGCAGCACACAGATGAGCATGATTTGTGCATGTTAGAGATGAGATCATTTTTCGGCTTTGATGTCACTTCTACTGTGTTGAGAAGTTCGATTGAAATCGATCCAAGTCGCAGCGCATTTATGAAAGAACGACTGGATATTATGTATGAAGGCGACAATCTTGAGGAAATCTCCCGACAAGTTGAACAATACGATTTAGGTGGCTCTACATTTAGAGTCGTCAGTTTGAATACAACGGATCTCGATACGACGAAAAAGATTGGGCATCCGGAGCGTAGGAAAATTGAGCGTGAAATTGGACTACGTGTCAATGGTACTCCCGACTTAGTGAACCCACCTGCAAATACGTTTGGCATTGTTTTATTAGATGGTAAGTGGCATTTTGGGAAGCTTGTTGAAAGTGAGTCGGTCTGGTTCCTTCATCAGAAAAAACCGCATATGTACTCTACGGCATTAAGTACACGTGTCGCAAGAGCAGTGGCCAATATTGCGATTCCGCATCCAAAAGGTGTACGAGCCATCGATCCATGTTGCGGCATTGGTACGGTGCTGGTTGAAGCATTGTCGATGGGCATTAATATCGTCGGACGAGATATTAACCCGCGTGTCGTTTTGGGATCAAGAAAGAACATTGCTCACTTTGAGCTAGAAGGCACTGTAGAAATCGGTCCTATTGCAGAAGTCGTTGACGACTATGATGTTGCGATTATTGACATGCCTTATAATCTTTTTACACATATTACTCCTGAAGAACAGCTTGAAATATTGAAGGAAGCACGCCGGTTTACGAAGAAAGTCATCGTAGTGACGATTGAAACAATCGATCACATGCTTGAAGAGGCTGGATTTGTCATTACTGATCGCTGTGTTGCAAAAAAAGGACATTTTCACAGACAAGTGCTTGTCTGTGAATAAAAGGAAAGACCTCGTTTAAAGTAACGAGGTCTTTCCTTTTGTGATTTCACGGGCAAAATCGAGGCTATTTAATTTTCAGATAGCACAACTCTGTTCCTTCCATCCACTTTTGCTTGATATAATGCTTTGTCTACCCTGCTGAATAGTTCTAGTATTGATTCCCGATTACTATGATAACTACCGACACCTAATGAAATTGTTATATTATTATTTGTTGGACATATAGTTGACGAGACATTTATACGAAGTCTTTCAGCGATATCCATTGCTTCCTTGACATCCGTTTCAGCTAGCAGGATTACAAACTCTTCCCCACCCAATCTAATACAGACATCGTCGCCCCGTATAATTTCGCGCATTTTTTCAGATAGAAACTTAAGTACTTCGTCTCCGATTTGATGGCCATACCGATCATTGACAGCTTTAAAATGGTCGATATCAATCATAATCATAGAAAATGGTCGATTGTCCATAGTCCATTTTGCAGTGACTTTGTCTCCATACCTGCGATTCTTTAGTCCGGTAAGAGGGTCTGTGTAGGAGCGTTCCTTATAATCCTCCACCCTCTGTTGCTGACTCTTAGCATAATCGTGAATTGTTTCATTCAACTGCTTAGCTTCGAAATACCACGTTGGAATGTCCGCCGATTCGCCTGTCCTTTCATTTCCTTTCAGATTCGCCGAAAACATCGCCAATTTGCGCAACGGTGACGATAATCTCTCAGTCAATACAATCGTCAACACGAAGAAAAACATGACAAATGGAAGCGCGTAAAGTAACATTTTGTACACCATTCCTGATAAAGGTTTGACGCTTGCTTCATAGGGTGTTTGCGAAACAACTCCCCACTTACTAGACTTTATGTATGTGTAACCGGCAAGATAATCTTTACCTGTTGAGTTCATAATTTTTTGTGCACCGCTTTTACGCAGGAGGATTTTTTTTGTGATTTCATTTTCAAGGACCGTTTCCCCGATTCTTTCAGGGTCCGGATGGTAAATCAGCATCCCTTTATTATCGACCACCCACACATAAGAACCGTCCGTGGAAAAGTGTTCGCCAAGAATATCATGAATAATATTATCTTCCTGCAAATAAATCGTGCCGCTTAAAAAACCGAGGTATTCATTTTTTTCGTTCCACAATGGGGTGGAAATTAGAATAAGCAGTCTGCCGGTTGCAGCTCTGTAAGGCGTAGAGATCAGGTTCTTTCTTTCATATAGTGCTTCTTTGGGACCTTCTGTATCTAGTTTCTTCCCTACTATCCCCAATTCCGGCGAGGTGGCAAGTACTACGCCATCTTTGTTAACAACGGAGAGCGAGTTAAAGTTTTTACTACTGCTTATTAAGTCCGCAAGTTTTTCAGTTAACTTTTCAGCATCGTCAATTTCAGCACTCATTTCAGACGCTTTAACTTGCAAATTACTTTGCATTCCTTTAAATACTTCTTCCGTTAGTTGCGACAGCTTCATTGAGTAAACTCTATTAATCTCTAGGGAATTATTTATTAAATTTTCTTTTGTGACATAATATCCAGATAACAACGTGATACTGAGAATACCAATCATCGCAAATGATACGAGAAGCGTTATCCAGAATCGTAACGTTTTGATCATATTTATTACCTCTTTTTTTGTTGTATTTCACTTCTATTATTATTTCTGTTATTTAGAGAACTGTTGAATTGCTTGGATTATTAACAAAAAACATGAACGGGATTAGGGTCCGTTTTATGGGGTGTGGATAGACTACGGCTTCCTATATATGGTATACACTCACTTTATAAGATATACTATAAGGGATAACTTTGCCTAGTAAATGTCCCTTATAGTATAGTACATATTCGAAAGTCATGGTGATATAATGGAAATTAATTCAGTCTGGGATAGAAGATTGAGGGAATTTTATGTTGAAATCGTAAAATACTTTTCACTTATTGCAATGGGTGTATTTTATTCCTTTATCATTTTTGTTAGCGTTTTTCTTTATTACTACGTGAAATTTCTTCAATGGTTACCTCCCTTTCTTCCAACCGAAATGATAGCGTCATTAGTAATTACGTTTACTTTTTTGATGACGAGCATTCGGACATTTGTCAAAAAAGCTGATGTCATCTTTTTAATGCCAGCAGAGACAGCGTTATCCTCATATTTTAAAAAATCGATGTTTTATAGCACTTTTATGGATGTAATCAAACTACTAATCATGTTAATTATTATTAGTCCTCTTGTAAAACAGACTGAAATTATTTCGATCACAGTCCTTATTACTTTTTCAGGCTTAATCCTCTTGAATATTCACCTGACTTGGATTGAACAATGGATGACTACTAAACTTCATAAGTTAATTCACAAAGTCATTCGATTTCTAATATTTTATACTATTATTTATTTGATGTTTACGGGTCTGTGGGTAATTGCAGGAACTTTACTAATTATCAATTCCTTCATTTGGTTCTATGTATTTAATAAGAAAGGAACGGGGCTTAATTGGGACTATTTAATAAGCCAAGAAGAGAAGTCCCTATTAAAAATTTACAAATTTATTAATCTATATATTGATGTCCCCCATCTTCAGCATTCGTTTAAACGCAGGAGGTTCTTGGGTTGGCTAATAAAGAACGTAATAACTTATAAGCAATCTTCTTCTTACACATACTTATTTTCACACTTGTTTATTAGGTATAATGAATTTTATTATTTGTATGCAAGATTAACCTTAATAGGGATTAGCATTCATTTTTTCTTTCCTGCTAATGGCTGGATTATAGCTTTTCCACTGTTATTTTTATCTGGGTACCAGTTACTTCCTTTACAATACTCGATAAATAACAGTTCCCGTATTTATCCCGTATCAATTAAGGCCCTTAAGCAGTCTTTTCAAAAACTACTAATGAACCTATTAATCGTGCAGCTACTTTTTTTCAACTTGGCTTCGTTTAGTCCTAATCCTCTTATAAAAGTGGTTGTAATAATTTTCTCGGAGTTGTTAGTTATATATTGGTTTGTTTACTTTTTTGCATCAAAACGAATTATGAGACAACCTGAATAACTATTTACTTCTAAATTACAGCAGTTACTTCACAAGTATAAGTACAGTAAATCGCACTGAAAAATACAAGAGCCTTTTGGGAGGTGCATATGCTGAATTCACTAATGCACACGTCTCTTGCAATAAAACCAAATTTCACTAAATCCTATTTTTTTTTATATTGATTAGTTTCCAGCCTTTCACTCTACCAGGAATAATAGGTAGAAATAGAGGTAATATGTAGATGTTAGTTGTATGAGTACCTATATAATTTGAGCACTACACGGTCAATTTCACAAATAACAAGAAAGTACCCAGCATAATAACTGAGTACTTTCTTTTTTAGTTTGAAACATATGTTGTAAAGTCAGCCAATAGGCGTGCACCGTAGCCTGTCGCAGATTTTGCATAGTATCCTGAAGCACTGTTTTTACTCATCATGCCCGCCATATCAACATGCAACCATTTACTTTCTTTCGGTACAAAACGACGAAGGAATAAGCCTGCCGTAATTGATCCAGCCCCACCTAATGAACTGATGTTGTTCATGTCCGCATAGTCACTGTCAAGCGACTTTTCGTATGCGTCAACTAATGGCATAGGCCAGATGAAATCACCGTTTTGATCTCCGATTTTTTTCATTTGGGCAGAAAGTTCTTCATCTCCGAAAACGCCACCGATTTCAGTGCCGAGTGCATTGACGATTGCGCCTGTGAGCGTTGCGATATCGACGATGTAGTCCGCTTTCCATTCGCCTGCACGAATAAGTGCATCTGCTAAAATGAGGCGTCCTTCTGCATCGGTATTGCCGACTTGCACCGTCAATCCATTTTTGTAGGTAATAACTTCTCCTGGTAAAACTGATGTGTTGTCAGGCATGTTTTCCACAATTGGAATAAGTGCCACGACATTCACTTTCGCGTTCGATTTCGCAAGCAATGTGAGTGCACCAGAAACAGCAGCTGCTCCCCCCATATCCATGCGCATATCACTTAGGTCTTTGCCGCCCTTCAAGCTGATGCCACCTGTATCGAATGTCACGCCTTTACCGACGAGTGCCACAAGCGGTTGCGATGCGTCACCTTTGTAAACTAGTTCAACGAATGAAGGCTTGTAGATACTGCCACGCGCGACTGTCAGGACGCCGTTCATCTTCATTTCCTTAAGCTTTTCTTTATCGAACACATTCACTTCAACGCCAGTACCTTCAAAGTTGTTCTTCAATACTTCCGGGAATGTTTCTGGATTTAAGACGTTTGACAGTTCATTCATCAAGTCGCGTGAGAATGCAGTTGCTGCCGCACGAATCTTCCCTGCTTCAACGAATGGTTTCGCTTCGTCTCCAACTACATGAAGCTTAGTTTGGAATGCTGTGACATCCGATTTATATGTAACAAACTGGTACGCTCCTAGTTCCCATCCTTCTGTAAATGCTGTCAGCACAGATCCTTTATCCAACTTTGTATAGGCATCCAAAAGAACTTGCGCTTCAACAATTGCTGTTTCGGCTTTTTGAGCGCTTACATCTCGAGCAATATTCCCTGCTGTTGCGCGAACTTTCTCTAGTGTCATATCTTTTTCTTTACACTCTTTTACCACAATATAATGTGTTTCTCCGATTAATACAGAACTATGCCCCGCCTTTTGATTGGCTACGAATTGTTTGATCGCAGCATTTCCCGAAACAATTGGATTGTTTGCGAAAATAACTTTTACTTCATTAGACATATGATTTCCCCCTGGTAAATTATTTCGACTTCTAAAATAGTTTATCACAAGTTATCCAACTTCAACGAATTATCTTTTTTCGGAAATCACGAGGCAAAGTGTTGTTTACTAAATCGAGATTTATCATTTCTTCTTACCAAATCCACTATATAAAGGCAGTCTTTAATCAGATGAACGGAGCCATCGCAACTTAATATTATGTTAATAAAAACGCTTCTAAAGCAGAGAATACAACCTCAAACATTCCATTTGAATTCCCCCCTTTAAATAGTCCTATAAGTCATCGCCTTTGAATAAAATGAAATGACGTCATATTAGTGGAGGGCTATTCATGAATTCAATATTCACCTATATCTTTTTAGGCATATCAATGGCTGCACCAATTGGACCGGTTAAGTCCGTCTTATTAAATACGGGTATTAAAAATGGTTTTTTTCATGCCTGGTTTTTTAGTCTTGGTGCTTTGACAACCGACATCATGTATATGTTCATAGTGTATTTTGGCGTTGGTCAATTTATTGATTCGCCTTTAATGAGAATAATTCTTTGGTCTTTTGGCTGTTTTGTACTGTTGTATACGGGTATAGAAAATTTACTATCGCTACATAAAATTGAAATGAATTTGAAATCCGGTAAAAGAGTCCGACTTAGAAAATCAATACTATCTGGTTTCTTCATGTCATTGTTGAATCCACTGACCATCCTTTTTTGGCTAGGGATATATGGTTCCATACTCGCGAATACGGCTGGAGTATCTACAGGATATCAAATTATTATAAATAGTATCGCCATTTTGGTTGGCATTATTTTAGTAGATTTTATAATGTCCTTTTTATCCAGCGGAGCTCGTAAATTATTATCCACCAAGCTTTTGAAAATCGTCTCTCTTATTTCATCCATAATAATGATTGGTTTCGGAATCTACTTTGGCATGCAGGCTTTTCAAGCGTTATTTTAATATGCCCTCAAAAGGTTTGATGAGTATGTTCCCTCATTTTTACATAGTACTGTTTAGTAAAAGACTATACAATAAACATCTAACGCATAAAATGAACACACAAGGAGACCATACCTTTATTAGTCAAAAACAGGATTAGTCGAGGTGTGGTAATGGGAAAAAGTACGGTTCAAGTAAGTATATGGTGCACTGTAAGTATGGCTTCAATTCCTCTTATCATGACACTAGGGAATTCCATGCTTATTCCAGTGCTCCCGATACTGGAAGAAAAGGTTGGAATCACATCATTTCAGTCGAGTATGATCATTACAAGCTATTCAGTTGCGGCTATTTTTCTAATACCAGTAGCCGGCTATTTATCAGACCGTTTTGGTAGGAAAATGGTTATATTACCGAGTTTAATCTTCGCTTTAATCGGGGGTCTGATTGCAGGGTTTGCTTCATGGAAAATGGAGGACCCATACACAATGATTATCGTTGGTAGAATCCTGCAGGGAGTAGGGGCGGCTGGAGCCATGCCAATCATTTTGCCACTTGTGGGTGACCTTTATCAAGATGATGATGAAAAAATGAGTTCTTGTTTGGGTATTATCGAAACGTCGAACACGTTTGGAAAAGTATTAAGTCCCATCTTAGGTTCAGTATTTGCCGCTATTTTATGGTTCCTGCCGTTCTTCTCCATTTCAGCGCTTAGTTTAATTTCTTTTGCACTTATCTTTTTCTTTGTTAAAGTCCCCAAAGAAAAAGATGATCCTGTAAAGTTTAAGCAGTTTTTAAGTAACACAAAAAAAGTATTCAAGGTGGAAGGAAAATGGTTGTATACCGTATTCCTTAATGGAGTCCTAGTTATGCTGATATTATTCAGTATGTTATTTTTTCTATCAGAAAACCTTGAAAAAGTTCATGATATAAAGGGCATAAAAAAAGGGTTTGTTTTGGCCATACCGCTTCTGTTACTTTGTATTTCTTCGTTTATTTCCGGTCGAAAAATTAAAGGGGATCTAAAGACCATAAAAAAAGTAATGATTATTTGCTTAATCGCAATGTCCGCCAGCGTTATATTCGTAGGGTTTACAAGTAAAAAACTGATTATTCTGTTAGCGGTAACAAGTATAGTTGGAATAGCTATTGGTGCATTATTGCCTGCACTCGACGCTATTATTACAGAAAACATAAAAAAAGAGTTAAGAGGCACGGTTTCCTCTTTTTATAGCTCAGCGAGATTTATCGGTGTTGCAGCTGGTCCCCCTATTATGTCACTTGCTATGAAAAATTTTCTCAATGTCAGCTATATTACTGCAGGTGTATTGGGATTCATCCTAATGTTCATTGTCTTTAAGTTCATCAAAGTCGAAGAAATTGAAAAAACGAATAAAATAGCGTAAAAAAGGACCTAGCAGCGATTGTTGCTAAGTCCTTTTTCAATTAGAATTTCTCCTTTAGATAGTTGTACAGGTCAATCCCTTCGAATAAGATACATAGACATCATTTTAAGGGCGGACTTTTTCATGAATTCAATAGTTGCCTATATCTTTTTAGGTGTATCCTTGGCTGCGCCAATCGGCCCTGTTAACGCGGCGCAACTAGACACGGGGATTAAAAACGGATTTTTTCATGCTTGGATTTTTGGTATTGGAGCTTTAACAGCTGATGTCTTGTATATGATTATGGTATATTTCGGGATTGGCCAAATTATTGAGTTCCCTCTTGTAAAAATAATTCTTTGGTCTTTTGGTTGTTTTGTTCTTACATATACGGGTATTGCGGGTTTACTTTCGCTACATAAAATTGAGTTAGCTTAGAAATTCGGTAAAAAGTTCGTCTTAGACGTTCCTTATTACCAGGTTTTTTCATGTCACTTTTGAATCTACTGCAGATTGAGGAATTCCGACCTTTAGATTGCCCTCAATTATCCCTGTCAGCGCTAAAATGGCAATCACAATAAACATAAAAATAGCGGCGATTTTCATTACAGCGTATACATTTTCTAATTTCCGCAAACGGCATAGATCGATGTAAATATCCATAACTAAACGTTAGGAAACCAAAATCTAGACAAGATTGAAATCGCCTTAAGCTGACTGCCAATGATTAATATTTCCGAACACCAGTAAACCCAACCACTACTAAAACCGGCCCAACGTCCATATGCATTTTTGGCATAGGTACGGAATGACCCTTGCTGCGGATCCTTTGCAGACATTTTCGCTAGTATTTCAAACACGATAAGCGTTGCACTTGCAGCCCTGATAACAGAAGGACCTGTCATTTTAATCGCAATACTTGATGCCTGGAAAAAACCTGTACCAATAATGCGACCTACTCCGATAAGGGATAATTGCCACCAAGCAAAATTTGCTGTTTCATTCTTGCCGCCCGACGTCCCCCCCATTTCTACACCTCCACATAAAGATAGACTTCCAAAAATCAGCGGATTTATTTGTTAACGAAATGATAAAAAAACTTCTATTAATGCAATAGATTCAACTTATTAAAATTATTAGCTTCCCTTAATTTAACACAAGAAAGCATCACTACTACAACAGCCCCGTGATGCGAATGTTACTCGCTTCACAGGACTGTTTTCTATATTGAGCACTTTGTTATTTCATTCCGATTAAATTATTTATTCAAGAAATACCCCTCAATATCATCTATATACTCGGCACTTAACAATTGGAAAGGAAGTGAGTTTTTTGTGCTTATTACTAGGAATCAGTTTCCAATATCGCTACGTCGCTAGATTCATGTGTCGTACAAATAGATTATTGCAGTTTCTATTGAATTCTAAATTAATAGTGCCAAGTATATAGCATTAAGTTATTCTTTTTGATACGCTTTTCTTAATCACACCGTCAGGAGGTAATTTCATTGAAAACAGTATGGAATCATCAAGGAATTATTGAACTATTTGAAGCCAATCACAATGAAGAACTAGCTGGACCGATGACGGCCTATCTGAAAAATCATTTCCCTTTCCTCGGTATCAAAAGTCCTAGACGTAAGGAATTATTGAAAGAGCACTTCGCCGAATATACGTTGCCTGGACCTGAGCACCTGTTTGAAGAAGTGTGGAAACTTTATGAACTGCCGAAGCGGGAGTACCAATATGCAGCAATTGCGCTGATTGAGAAAATGAAAAAGCATTTAACGACAGATGATTTTCCTGCATTACTTCAATTAATTGAAACGAAATCATGGTGGGATAGCGTGGATTCAATTGCGCCTCACTTTGTAGGTCACATTGTAAAACTTGATCGCGATTATGGTGAAAAAATCATGTTGGAGTGGTCTCTTTCGGACAATATGTGGACAAACCGTTCAGCAATTCTTCATCAATTAAAATTCAAACAACAGACAGATACCGAGCTATTATTCCAGATTATCAAACAGCATTCAGATTCTAAGGAGTTTTTCATCCAAAAAGCGATTGGTTGGGCATTGCGAGAATATGCAAAGACGGATCCAGATCTTGTGAAAGTATTTGTGGAGGATCATCCATTAAAGCCGCTTAGTAAGCGGGAGGCGTTGAAGCATTTTAAGTGACTTCGCTCTTGTCAGTGTAAGTAAACCATCAAAACAAGAAAATCTCCCCTTAAGTTGAAGTTATTTCATCTAAAAAAATGCCAAGTATCCACACCATTAAAAACGGTTCGGTTACCTGGCATCTTTTTTATAGATTTTTCTTTTTTACCTCTTCCATATTAGTATCACTATAAATTGCGGTTCCAGTTCCACCCGTTTTGGCAAGTATTTCTTTCACCTCATTATACGTTAGACCAGATTCTTCATTTTGTCTTTTAACCTCCATAATGTCCGTACCCGCTTCTGTAAATTTCTTTTGACTATTACTTTTCATTTGAGAACCTCCAATTATTTTGTCCCCTTATAGTTCCCCAATGAAAGATTTTCACGCAGGCTCTTCCTGCCAACTATGAAATCATTGTCAAATGCCAGGAATATCACCGTTACTTGCCTTCCTCATAAATGCTCGCAATTTTTCCAATTGAGGCAATTCGGATTTACACATTAGTTTGGCTAACACTCAAAATTATATGCGGAAATTGTGTGGGTATGAAAAGTACTTGTATAAATGACAAAACCAGTACCTTGCAATGAATAATACTATATGATATATTGTTGTCAACAAGTACATTGTATGAGATAGTACTGTCCATTGAACTATAGTGAAAGGAGTGTAAGCGAAGTGAATGTACAATTCAAAAAAGGTGTGCTGAATTTATGCGTGCTTGTTCTTCTTGATAAGCAAGATCGCTATGGCTATGAGCTTGTGCAAAAGATTTCCGATCAAATTGCAATTTCCGAAGGATCTGTTTATCCCCTGCTACGTCGGTTAACGAAAGAAGGTTATTTCACGACCTATTTGCAGGAATCAACGGAAGGTCCTCCCCGTAAGTATTACACATTGACGGATGCTGGCCGAGAATATCTTCATGAACAGTTAAGCGAATGGAAAAGTTTCACGGATGGCGTGAATACATTAATCGAGGAGGGTGTAAGGAATGACTGAAAACCAATTTATAGTTGAACTTGAAACTGCATTGAACCAACTGCCTGCTGAGGAACGGAATGAAATTATTCAAGATATCCAAGAATACTTCACGAATGGCCGTGAGGATGGAAAATCAGAAAACGACATCGCCACCTCCCTAGGCTCTCCTAGGAAAATTGCTGAAGAATTACTTGAGTCGTCTTCATTTGTGGAAAATAAGGCGGAAATCGTGTCAACGAATGAAATCATTACAATCCAAGATAACCTGTTTTTGAATGTCGATATCAACGTCCAGCATGGCGCACTATTTGTCAGTCCATCTGACAGTTCGATGACGACCGTTGAATTGATTGGTTCTAATGAAAAATTGAAACTAACTGCGGAAGTCGTTGGCGATACATTGTTCATCAGGCTTAAAAGTTTACGCCACTGGTTACTCATGTTCAATTTCAATATGAAAGCGGTGACCCTTAACGTGATTATTCCAATGAAGCTGTATCAATCGATTGCGATGAAGACAGATAATGGACGGATTTCTGCTGAGAAAATACTCTGCAAAAAAGTCAGTGTAAATACCGACAATGGAAAAATCCAATTAAAAGAGATTGCTGCCACTTCGTTGACAGCTGAAACGGATAATGGACGAATTGAAATCGATAAGGTGCAGATCGATCATTTACGAGCGAAAACGGATAACGGGCGAATTGAAATGCGTCATGTCGATGCGGACAGCATTGCAGCTGAGTCTGATAATGGTAGAATCGAGCTCGAACATGTCACGGGTTCCATTGTTGGCAGTACTGATAATGGCCGTATTACACTTCAGACGGACAGCCTTGATCGAAATATTGATTTTCAAACTGATAACGGAAGCATTGTTATTCAATCAACTAGCAAGCCAACAAATGTCTCCATTCATACGAAAACGGGCCATGGTAAAGTCGATGTATTTGGCGAACGCAATTCACGGACGGTCATCGGCACTGGTGAACATACGATTCGTTTGAAGTCGGATAATGGACGGATTACGGTCGGGTGACCATGGATATGATTGGTTGGTGATGGTTTATATTCGCTCGGTGAACTGATATGGTCTGTATGCAATGGCATATGATCGTTTTGCTTACGGATATGCTCGGGAGGCAATGGCATATGATCGTTTTGCTTACTGATTTGCTCGGGAGTAATGGTATATGATCGTTTTGCTTACTGATTTGCTCGGGAGCAACGGCATATGATCGTTTTGCTTACTGATTTGCTCGGGAGCAATGGCATATGATCGTTAGCTTACGGATATGCTCGGGAGGTAATGACATATGATCGATTAGCATACAGATATGCTCGGGAAGCAATGGCATATGATCGTTTTGCTTACGGATATGCTCGAGAGCAATGGCATATAATCGTTTTGCTTACGGATTTGCTCGGGAGTAATGGCATATGATCGTTTTGCTTACGGATATGCTCGGGAGCAATGGCATATGATCGTTTTGCTTACGGATTTGCTCGGGAGCAATGGTATGTAATCGCTTTGCTTACTGATATGCTCGGGAGTAATGGTATATGATCGTTTTGCTTACGGATATGCTCGGTCTACAACCCTATATGCTCGTTTTCCATGTTAACTAGTTAATCTCAAATAAAAAAAGCTGAGGACACCGATTTCCAGGTGTCCTCAGCTTTTTCATGTCTTTACACGACCGGTGCTTCTCCACCAAATGCTGCCCACTCTTCGCGGGATGGTCCATAGACGCCCGGTACAGGCAAACCGGCTTGTCTCATGAGTACGGTCATTTGACCGCGGTGATGCGTTTGGTGCGCTGTTAATATACCAAGCACAGTTCCGATCGCCCATTGCTCCCCATACATCTCTTTTAATTCAGCTAACGATTCATCAGTCCACTGTTCTTTGATTGCCGCAACCATTGCTTCATTTGTTGAACGGTAAGCCCCAGCAATTTCAACAGCCGATGTTGGTACAGCTGCATCGTGAGGATTTGCTTCGAAATCAAGGCCTGTCCGTGACATCATCTCGCCAAGCGTTGTAACGATATGCCATGCGATTCGGCCAAGGGTACGGTCTTCGGCTGACACTTCTTGATCAAGAGATTTATCAG
This sequence comes from Sporosarcina sp. FSL K6-1540, assembly GCF_038620285.1. Classification (NCBI taxonomy): domain Bacteria; kingdom Bacillati; phylum Bacillota; class Bacilli; order Caryophanales; family Caryophanaceae; genus Sporosarcina; species Sporosarcina sp. FSL K6-1540. The sequence goes on along the minus strand of NZ_CP152018.1, from coordinate 2,783,910 downwards.
TTAATGTGTTTAGGATTTTCTGTGTCGATTCACTTTCATGGCCCCAGTTAATAAGAAACTCTTCGATTGTTTTAAACATATATATCCCTCCAAATTTTTCTTTACTCTATAAACCTTTTCGTCACCTGTCGTAATTTCCCCTTCATTATCATAAAAATAGAGGACATGGGCATTCTCCTGCTATTTATAGAACTCGCCGTTTCACTTCCTCTAGTAGCGTTGCTTGCCTGGCTTTGTGAATCCATCCCTGTCACGATTTTAATGTAACTGTATCGTCATGGTATAATTTCCATAATTAGAATGGAGGAATCTTATGACCCGTAAAAAAATGCTGTTCCCATTCCTATTACTAATTTCTATCCTAATGACAGCTTGTTCAGCTAGTTCATCTGGCGTGGAAGGTCCTGAATTTGATAAAGCACAAACTGAATTTATCCAGGAATTAAGTGTTGAAAATATTTTTTCTTCATTAAATGAATTAACGAAAAACCCCCGAGTAGCTGGCACAAGTTCGGAAATGCAGGCAGCTGCTTTTTTGACTGCTCAATTGAAGTCGGAAGGATATGAAGTCGAAGTTCAACCATTTGATTTCGAAAGGTACGTCATACCAGAGTCGCATGGCCTAGTTGTCGAAGACTTTCCGGACCCACTCTCTCCTGCCCCATTTCAATATTCAGTTGACGGTAATGTCGACGGTCAATTGATCGATGCAGGATATGGCTTGAAAAAGGATTACAAAAAAATTGATGTAAAAGGAAAAATTGCGCTTGTCGCTGTTGATAAAACTGCTTTTTATGAACTGGTTTTATTCGCTTCAGAGGCAGGTGCTAAGGCTATTCTTCTCTATTTCCCTGATGAACTGGAAATTGATAACTGGACGCTTGGTAGAGAGCATTTTAAAGACTTCATCCCCGCTCTAGCTCTTACTTATGATGAAGGGACGAAGCTTGTTGAATTTCTGAAAAACGGTACCCCCGTCAGCGCGGCTGTTAAAATTAAAGGAGCCCGTATTGACAAAGCTGCATCACAAAATTTGATTGCCACTAAGCATCCCACTTCCGAAACGGATGATGACATTATACTAATTGGTGCCCATTATGATTCCGTCGACAAAGCACCCGGTGCGAGTGACAATGCAAGCGGTACAGCAGTTGTCCTTGAACTGGCAAGGATGTTCAAAACGGTTCCAACAAATAAAGAAATTCGATTCCTATTTTTTGGTGCTGAAGAAGAAGGATTGCACGGTTCAGAAAAGTATGTAAGTACTTTGACGAAAGATGAAATCAAGCGCTCTGCCGCCATGTTCAATTTGGATATGGTGGGCAGTGCCGACGCTGGAGATTTAGCCATACAAACGATAGATGGTTCAGACAATGTAGTTACAAAAGCCGCAAGTAAAGCGAACGAAGCACTAAATGGTGACCCAATCGAGACCGACTTCGGAGACAGAAGCGATCACACACCTTTTCATAATGCAGGAATCGACGCAGCGTTATTCATTTATGATCCAGTGGAAGAGTGGTATCATACGCCAGAGGACACAATTGAAAAGTTAAGTAAGGCCCGTCTTGTTAACGTCGCCAAAATTGTTGGTACATCGATTTTTGAACTAACCTTTTCAGGTACAACCAAAGAATAATACAAAACGAGTTCTTTATTCATAAAATCTGGCATACTAAAGATAAAGGGAGGCTGCTTTATGACGACAATTCTAATCGACGCGGATGCGTGTCCGGTTGTGAAAGAAACGATCCGAATAGCGGGGACCTTCGGATTTCGCTGCATCCTTATCTGCGATACGACCCACGAAATGCATCGAGATGGTGCAGAGACTATTATCGTCTCTAAGGGTGCGGATGCAGTTGATTTTGTACTTGTAAATCGTGTACAGAAAGATGATATTGTCGTTACACAAGATTATGGTTTGGCCGCGATGGTGCTTGCAAAAAAAGGGCATCCAATTGACCAAAACGGGCGACTCTATACGGAAGACAATATTGACCAGCTGTTATATGCTCGCCATACCGCCCAGAAAGTTCGAATGGCTGGCGGACGACTACGCGGCCCAAAAAAGCGTTCAAAAGAGAGTGATTTGAAGTTCGAAGAAAGTTTAAAAAAGTTGTGTACGGAACTTGTAGATAAGTAAGAAAAAACCAGTAAGCATCTTATGAAAAATAGAAAGAGAGCCCAAACCATAATCGGTTGGGCTCTTTTTTGTCAGTATCGTTATTTTTTGTCCCTTATTTCTTCTAAAAGATCTATTACTCGATTGTTTTGCGTTTCAATGGTCTTTAAACTTTTCTCAATTGTGTTTGAAGAAAAAAACACAATCAGTACAAGAGCCACTCCAATAATCAATTCCAATGCTTTTCCCCCATAAAATAGCTCTTTTCATTATGAATATTTTCTAGTTTAAAGCATCGTCGGCATTCTATACTTTTTTCCTCATTTCATCACGTATTTCTTTCAGGTATTCATTCCTTTGTTTCGCCGTTTTTATAATAGCAAGAACTGCATAAATACCAAATCCTAGAATACCTAAATATATTAATAGTGGTAAAATCCCCAATATCGCTAATGAGTTCACAAATAACCCCCCCTTTATTAATAGCATAACCTATCTAAATAATATTATTATCCATTTCTATATATGTTGAACTAATGAATACGGCGTATACGCTTTACAAGGGCTTTTGGGAGCCCGCCGAAAAGTTCTATTACTAGAACTCCTACCAATACCGCTTCGGCGCTTTGTGGATGCCTCCCGTGATAAGCCAGAAAGAAGACCACTTTCAGTCTTATCACTCCGGCTACCACGAAGTCGCGCCTTCGCTAGATGGTCTATGTGAGAAAGAGCATTTCATTAGCTGTGATGCAGACTGCAAGCTGGAGTACGTCTTTCTAGATATAAATAGTATCAACTAGTAATCACTTTATAATCTCGGCATATACATTTCAAAATCACATTTCTCTCGATAATGAACACCCTAGCGCAGGCGCGGCAAAGGCATCAGCAAAGCGCCAAGCTTTCTACAATCCACACCCCGAATTAATACTCTCTCCTTATTGAGCACCACAGTAGATTCAATGGGATTCTTTAATTCAACATATTTAGCAAGACTTTCTTGAAGAAATAACACAGAAAGCTCAAACTTAGGTTCCCCCACTTAAAACAATCATTCAAATGAAATCTCAATTATATCATCGTAAAACGAAGTTACTGAATAGCCTTCAATTTCTAGCACAGCGGGAACAAAATCCCCCTCTTTGTCATCCCTATACAACTGGATATGATGCTCAGTAGAGAAGAATCTTGGATGTTCAAGTTCATTTAGACGGTAAAAGTTTTCATTTACTTTATATTTTCCGCCATGTTTATCAATATAATATCCATCCACGTTTGTGCCACCTGATGCCCCCTGACCGTCTTTGTCATAAAAACGATAGTCGAGTCTTTCGTAGACCCTCTTATGATGTAGCTCCTCAGTCATCTCAATTTTTGTCCGCTCTCCAACTTCAATTTGTTTAATGCAAATTTTATTTCCCCCATACTCAAATGTTTGTGGCAACTCTTTTGAAACATCAACGGCAAATTGCGCTTGCTCTTCTATTGAATATGAAGCACTTCCAATGTGAATAAGGACATCTGTTGGTTTTTCAAAATAGAGCGACTCAAATGTTGTTTCCACTGAATTCCAGCCATCTGCACTCCCGCCGCCACCAGAACCAGCCAATCCTAGTTGACCATACACATGCTTTCCTTTACTTTCGAGACTAGCAATTGTCAGGTATTGTATCTTTCTATTTGGATTTTCATTGCGGTATTGATAAGACAATACCGTTATTGTCGGTGCAATCGTCAGTTTATCAAATATAACCGGATTTCCATCAATTTCAGTTTCAACTTGAAATTCATGTACAATTGCTGGATGTTTCTTAACCGGAATGTCAAAACGCCAATCTCCTTCAATAAATTCATTGGTGCCAATCGATATACTTTGAGAGCCTTCTGTATCTTTAGGAGTATTACTCAATTTCTCAAGCTTGCTAAGCTCCAAATGAATTGTTCCCTCATCAGTAGACATCGGTGCAGCACCTAGTCTGCCTCTATACACATGGTTACTTTCTGAATAGATACTTAGAGAACTACTGACAGGCGAGTATGAAGGTTCATCTTTACTCACCCAAATTTCATCTTGATTAGTGATTTGCAGGCCTTCGTTGTAATTGATCATATAATTATTGTCCTTCCGTTGATCCTCAATTTCATAATAGATGAGCGTCTGTATGTCGTCAGCAACTACACTTGTTATTGTTACCTTCACTCCATTGCTTTCTGCTTCTAAGTTAAGATATTCACCTAAACCATTTTGAACATAGTCCTGCATCTGCTCATTTTGATTGTTACTTAAATCTTTCCACCAATCCATTACACTTGTAAAACTATTCGTTGCAACAGCTGTCCCTACGAATAACGTTAAGAAAAGTGTTGCCACTATTCCCATCGTTGCTCGATGTTTAGATTTCTTTTGCCTGCTTTCCTGAGTGTTAGAAACTGTATTTCTGACATTACGCATAAAATCGTCCGGGACCTGAATTAAATCACTTTCAGAATCAAGGATAACAGCAATCATCTGTAATTCTTTCATGTCCTTTTTGCAGTTTTCACATTCAGTTAAATGCTGTTCAATCTTTTTCCTTGTCAACTCTCCAAGGTTTTCTTCCAAATAATCAATGAAATACTCTTGAACATCATTACAATCCATGGTCTTCACCGCCTTCGATTGTTTTTCTAAGTATCATAAGACCCCTATACAATCGCGATTTCACAGTCCCTACTGGCAGTTTTAGAATAAGTGCAATTTCCTTCTGGGAGTAACCTTGAAGGTACTTTAATATAATAATTTCCTTATGTATTTCATCCAGTTTATCTAACTCTTCCAATACTACTACCGTTGTTTCAAGTGGGTTATTATCCAACGGTTCTTGCAGACTATTCATCTCTGTTTGTTTCCTTTTTCGGTAAATTGCTCTACATTCATTGATAAATATTGAGGTCACCCAAGTTTCAAAATATCTATCTTCCTTTAATTGTCCAATTTTGTCATGCACTTTAATAATGGTATTGTGAAAAACATCTTCAACATCGTGGTGATTTTTAAGATAGGACCAACCGATTTTATAAAACTTGGATTTTCTTTCATCAAACCAATCTACCACTGCATTCATATCTTGCTTTTTAATCTTTTTGAGTCGTTTAGAATCCAAAATCGATGTGACCACAAACGTCTGGCCCCCTTCCCACATACTGCTTTAGCAATTAGAGTATTTAGCTCTACTAAAAGTTCCATTTCAATTAAATTTCTTTGCTGACTGCACTCAATATTTTGGGAGAATAGCATCACTTACAGATAAAAGGTCCATTGGTGTAATTTGAGAATTCCCGATAAGGTCTGATTACTTATTATAGAGGTTGATCAGAAGTTCTGTATTATTTAAACAGGATTTTTTGAATGTTTTAAAATACCAGTCATGTAACTCCACTATAGGTCCTATATAAGTTGAAATAAAGATTTCCTTTCAAACCCACTACGGCCCTAGGGGTAGCCTTCGCTCAGTTTATATAGGTATTCATTTATTCAACATTATAATAGTGAAATTTGGATATTTACGACAATTAATATGATATAATCAAAATGCTCACTAATTATCTGATAATTAGTAGGGAGAAATAGTAAGAGGAGGCGTTCATTATGACAAACAAAATCACTTTTATTACTGACGACTACAAGGGGATAGCGACTAATTAACAAATTGGTTTAGTGTTTCCCCGAATTTTGAAAGGGGAAAATTATGAGTACAGAGAATGTGAAAATTGTAGAACTAAATGCAGAAAACTGGTATGACTGTTGTGAATTAGAGGTATCAAAAGAACAACAAGAATATATTGAGCCAAATGCAATATCAATAGCTCAATCAAAGTTTGAACTTACGTTAAAGCCATATGCTATTTATGCTGAAGAAAGAGTAGTTGGTTTTTTGATGTACAATTCTGTTCAAGAGGAACTTGATGGTTATTGGGTATATAGAATAATGGTGGATAAGCAAATCCAAGGCAAAGGTATAGGTAAAGCCGCTACTAAACTAATGATATCAGAAATGGCTATATCGCTAAATGCAATAAAAATTGTAGTAGGTTATCATCCAAATAACTTGGGAGCTCATAATTTGTACTCTAGTTTGGGATTTATTGATAATGGTGATAGGTTCGGTAAAGAAATGGCTGTTATCAAATATATAATCAATTAATAAACCAATAAGTATCTTAAATTCCGTACTAATCGATGTTTCAATTGAAGATAGAAAGAGTATGTTTCGAATAATTCCTTTCAAAACATGCTCTTTCTTTTTGTTTACTTTTAAATTTCTTTCCTTACTTTTATCAAATCAGTTTCACTATTCTTGTCAGATCTAACGGGCTATTTTATACAGTTCCTTAGATTTCAAAAAAACAAAATAAGAGCACCGCCAAAAGGCAGTGCTCGTCTATGCTGGTATCTTAAATTGAAATACATTGCTCTCCCTGAATGAAATCCAGCAGCCTATCGACAAGCTTTTTTCATCGTTCTGTCATCTTTTGTACAAGTTATGCGTACGTTGAAGGGTAGACAATCGTTCAGACTAACATTTCCTTAGCAATCAATTCATAGGATTTCAGCTTATCTTGGAAATCGTAAGCAATCATGACAAGCATCACTTCATCCGCATTATATTCTTCTGCAATTTTTTCAATCTCAGCACGGACCTTTTTTGGCGTACCGACAATCATCCGTTTGCGATTTTCGATAACCCGTTGCTGTTCATAATGACTATATGGATAAGTAAGCGCTTTGTCGGGTGAAGGAGTTCCAACTGAGGGCATTCCCTGTTCAAGCATGACCATGGACAAATCAAGTGAAGAGACAATTCGCTCCGCTTCTTCTTCCGTTTCTGCACAGGCGAAGAAGACAGCAACTGCCTGCTTTGGCCTTTGCAAATATGCAGAAGGTTGGAATCTTTTGCGATAGTGATTCGCGTAAGAAGGGCCTCCTTCTCCGTTGATGAACTGTGCAAACATATACGGTAACCCTTTTTCTGCTGCGAGAAGTGCGGAACTTTGGCTTGATCCCAACATCCAAACTGGTGGTGCTTCTTCAATGATGGGCGTTGCTTTCAAGCCTTGATATATGTGCTCTGCTGGCATTGTGTCATTCAAATACATGAGCAAGTCATCCACTTGTCCAGGGAATTTATTGACATCTCGGTAGTTCCCGTCATGCAGTGCATATGTCGCACGCGGCATTCCACCCGGTGCGCGGCCAACCCCAGCATCAATCCGTCCTGGAAAAAGTGCTTCAAGAAGTTTGAAGTTCTCAGCTACTTTATAAGCCGAGTAATGAGGCAACATTACACCACCTGACCCTAAACGGATTGAAGACGTAACAGATGCAAGATGGGAAATGAGTATTTCAGGTGATGACCCAGCAAGCGTCGTTGCGTCATGGTGTTCAGAAACCCAGAACCTTGTATAACCCCATTCCTCAGCTTTTTTTGCAAGTTGTGCTGTGTGTTTTAGCGATTCCACGGCGTTACTGCCTTCGGAAATCGGCGATTGGTCTAAAATGCTTAATTTTATGGACATAAAAGCCCCCCTATTATCATTCCCTCCATTTTACATGAAGTTCCCTATTTACATGGTGGGCATGCTCAGTATCAATGTTTGATAAAGTCATATTAAGGCAATGAGTACTATTAATGAAGCTGGAGGTAGCCTATGCCAAAAATTCTTTCTGTCAGTACTTTTAAACCGCCTCATGAAGTGAAACAGCAACAAGCAGTTGAGTTAACCCGATCACTTTTTAGTAAGAAATATAATGATATTGAAAGGCTTTTAAAAGTCTTTCAAAATGGCGACATCGAAACGCGAAATGTCTGTATGCCCATTGAATGGTATGGAAAAGAGCATGACTTTGAAGAGCGCAATAATTTATACATTCAACATACTGTCGATTTCGGTGTACAAGCTGTGCTGTCATGTCTCAAAGGGGATGGCATGCTTGATGAACCGATTGAACCATCAATGATTGACGCCATTTACTTCATCTCAAGCAGTGGGATTTCAACACCAAGCATTGAAGCACTTATTATGAATCGGCTTCCTTTTCGGGATGATACAAAACGTGTTCCTATTTGGGGGCTTGGTTGTGCTGGAGGGGCCGCTGGAATCAGCAGGGCGTATGAGTATTGCCTTGCCTTTCCGGAAGCAAATGTCCTTGTACTCTCTGGTGAATTATGCAGTTTGACGTTTCAGAAAGACGATTATTCAAAAAGTAATCTAGTAGGTGTCTCACTATTTTCTGATGGGATTGCTTGCGCATTGGTTTCTGGGGATAAATCTTCGGTGAAGGTCAAAAAAGCGATGCCCAAGGTTATTGCAACCACGTCAAAACTGATGCCCGATTCTGAAAATGTTATGGGCTGGGATGTGAAAAACACTGGACTGTATGTTGTTTTCTCAAAAAGCATTCCAGCTATCATAACAAATTGGCTCGGACCTTTCGTCCATGAATTCCTCGGTGATCACGGGCTAACAAAAGACGATATCTCACACTTCGTCGCACATCCTGGTGGAAAAAAAATACTTGAAGCATATGAAACAGCCCTAGGATTTGATCAAAACAAAACGAATATTTCGCGTGATGTATTGCGTCACAATGGGAATATGTCGTCCCCTACTATCCTTTACGTGTTAGAGAAGTTCATGGAAAGTGAACCTGCTGCCGGTGAGTATGGACTAATGGCTGCACTCGGCCCTGGATTTTGTGGTGAACTGCTGTTATTGAAATGGGAATGAGGTGTTTTGCAGATGCTATTTGCCATTGTCATTTCAATCGTTATCTTACAGCGGCTTGTTGAACTTGTTGTTGCGAAACGCAATGAGCAATGGATGCGCAGCCAAGGGGCTTTCGAAGCGGGTGCCGCCCACTACCCCATTATGGTTGCCATGCATATAGCCTTTTTCATTTCCCTTCTTGCAGAAGTCATTCTGCTCGACAAGTCACTGTCATCAATATGGATTATACTTCTCGTCATTTTTCTAACGGCGCAAGTAGCACGGATCTGGTGCCTTACTTCGCTCGGGAAGTTCTGGAATACAAAAATCATCATCTTACCAGGTGCAGACGTTGTACAGAAAGGCCCGTATAAGTGGGTGCGCCATCCGAATTATGTAATTGTGACGACTGAGCTCTTGGTGCTTCCCCTCATGTTTGGTGCTTATTTAACAGCAATCATTTTCACATTGCTGAATGTTTGGATGTTATCCGTGCGGATTCCCGCAGAAGAAAAAGCATTGAAGGATGCGACGAATTATAGAGAGAAGTTTTCGCTGGACTAATATATTTGGCACTACTTATTAGAATTAACTAGGCGGTATACCTCACCCGTATAACGAACAAATCTAGCGAAGGAGCGACACTAATGATAGACAGCCCAATATCGCCGCATCCTGCAGGCACCGGAGCAATATAGACCAAGGAGGGATGCAGTTCATCCCTTTCTGACGGGCTTATTGCGTGAGGCCATCACCAAGCGACAAAGCGGTGTTGGAAGAACACTCTAATTGTTAAGTGTCGACTATATAATTAACAAATACATTCGATACCTACTTTTCTAAAGAACAAAAGCGCAAGTGCCTGTTCAGGGGCGACAGGCATAAGACGGGCTGGCGAAGCGGCGTTCTTTGCCGCACAGCCGGACCGACTTATGACCCGAGCCTCTAGGCGCTGGAGTCTGGACGTAAAATCTCTATGTCGCAGCTTATCCACAGTACGTGATCTTATGATTTTCTAAGCTACGATTAAAAAACGCTGAGCTTAACTAGTCAGCGTTTTCTTATTTCCTTGCCATCAAATAACTTTCAATCATGAAGAGATTAATATCTCCTACGCATGGATTTCATAACGAAACTAACAACAATCACTATGATAAGTGCTCCGACAATGGCAGGTACAATGTAAAAATCAGCTAATTTCGGACCCCAATTCCCTAGCAACCTACTTCCAATCCATGCACCAATGATACCAGCAATCACATTTCCTACGAGTCCACCCGGCATATCTTTACCTGCGACTAACCCTGCAAACCAACCGATGATTCCCCCAATAATTAAATATAATAACAGTCCCATACATTACATCCCCTTGTTATTTATTTTTAGTATATGAATTAATTATGATAACGGTAAAAATCCATTTTTTTAATCAACTAGAATGTTTATAAAGCCTATAGAATACTTAGAAATTGCCCTGAATAATTGAAGAGACAAATGACATGTCGTTACTCCTCCCCATATTCATCAGTTCCTTTTCCTTACTCCAATGAAAAAGTTCAAATTTCGTATTCTCTATAAACTAATACGCTTAATAATTCTTGAATATACCTTTTCTCCATAACTCTTGCCACTCCATTTCACCATCGACTAATCCCATATTCTATTCTATCTTCTAGCATCCCTCCCATTACACTTGAATTGTATAAGCCGAAGATGATTTAAGCATTCTTTCTACTCCGCCAGGATGATAAGGCATAAAGCCATTCGCTGTCGGCAAATCTACCCACTTTATTTCTAAAATTTCTTCTTCGTCTTGAATCGAGCATTCCCCGGATACGATCGTTGCTTTAAATGTTAGAAATAAAGCGTGATGCCCTTTTGCATTAAAAAATGCTTCATTCACCGCCACGATACGGTCAACTTCAATTGTCAAACCTGTTTCTTCTTGGGCTTCACGAATAATTGCCAGCTCTAACGTTTCCCCATCTTCAACGTCACCGCCGGGAAGAGACCAGCCGCTACCTTTGTTATTGACCATCAGTACTTTTTGCTCATCTTCTTTATAAATAAGTGCATAGACAACATTTACTCTTTTCATTTCTGACTTCCCCCCAATGTCCATTAACTACAACAGAATCCCCAAAACTACCCTTCATACATGCCTATATAGGGTATTTCCTTACCGTCTACTATTACAATATATGCGGGCGTATCCGTTATATATATCTTTGTTCCAACAGGTAATTTATTAGATGTACCACTTTTAAAGTTCCATGCTTTGTCCGTCTTTTTTGTTATTTCTCCCACTTGCTCACCCAATTCATAGGATAATTCTTTTAGCCATTCTAGATCTCGAGCCTTCGAGTAGACGATACTATCTAAAACAAAAATATCCGCATCACTACTTCCAAGAAAATCTTTCGGCGTGGGATTTCCTTTATAAGCTTCTTGACAGCCTGATACTACCAATAGAAGGAAAGTTATAAAGAGTACTAATCGACCCATTTTCATGAATATAACTGCCCCCCTTATTCAAAAGTCTTATAAGTCAACATGCAAAAAGCGAGTGATATGACAGGCAGAAAACCGTAAACAGGCCCAAGTGTAAATGAAACCCCGCCATTAACATAGCGACTAGTCCGAAGCGGTTTCGTATTGATATTCTATCTAAATATGCTTTATCAGCCTCTGAAATACCTTCATCGTCTTATGAAAATCTCTTTATAAACTCCATGCATTTTTTTATAAAGCCTCATAATTCATATGCCCTAAAATACAACATAACCTCCTATATTCGCCACAATATGGAACAACCCTACTACTTATACGTTGTTCATGTACAAATGGTTCCATAATCTACAAATAATAGGCTTTTGAATGTTTTATTAATTTCCAAAAGCGAAGGAGCACTCCCTAACAGGTGTGCTCCTTCGCTTTTTACACTTTTACCTTTTCATCAGTCAGATACGTCAATGTTTTCCCAGTAAACCCAAACAGAACTGTTAATATCGGAGACAACAGGCAAAAGAATGCGAATGGCAAATAGTCTACTGTTGCGACACCCAACACACCTGTAATGAAAATACCGCAAACGCTCCACGGTACTAACGGATTGACAACCGTGCCCGCATCTTCCATCACTCTACTCAAGTTCTTATTCGCTAACCCTACTTTTTCATATTGTGATTGGAAAGCTTGCCCTGTCAATAATATCGACAAATACTGTTCACCAATCAACACATTAATCCCAATCGCCGTTAACGCAGACGCTGCAATGACAGAGGAAACTTTCTTCAAAAGACTTTCAATTTTCCCGAGTAGACATTGGACAATTCCTAGTGTAAATAACAATCCCCCCATACTAAGTGCCAACAACACCAAACCAATTGTAAACATCATACTTTGCATGCCACCACGAGTAAGTAATTCGTCAATGTCTTTGATTCCTGTCGTTGAAACAAAGCCTTCGAATAAAATCTTAAACACTTCTGGAGCACTGAAACTCTGATGGAAATAGGAAATGATAATCGCACTGATGGAACTTAACGCCAATGTCATTAACGCCGGGACTTTCATTATCGTCAGAACAAAGAGAACAACAAGAGGAATCACCGTATACCAGTGAATCATCCCTGTTTCCAACAAGCCATCTTGGAAATAGGCAATTTTATCAACATCGCTTAATGTGACACTTGGTGATAATAAAGCGAAGATAATCAGCGATAAAATAAATGCCGGGATTGTCGTCCAACCCATATTTCGAATATGTTCAAACAAATTGACGTCAACAATGGATGAGGCCAGGTTTGTCGTATCCGACAGGGGTGACATCTTATCTCCAAAAAATGCTCCGGAAACAATTGCACCCGCCGCTATAGGCAGTGACAAATCGAGCATAGTCGCCATCCCAATAAATGCTACCCCTACTGTTGCTACCGTCGTCAACGAACTACCGATTGAAACACCAACAATTGCAGTAACAACAAAAACAATTGCAAAGAAAAATGACGGTGTAATTAGATTAAACCCGGTATAGATTAGCGTCGGTATCGTCCCACTCATGATCCAACTACTAACTAAAATACCGATGAAGAAAAACAGGAATACTGCACTCATACCCGCTCCTGCTCCTTCGACCAGGCCACCTTCAAGTTTGCGGTACGAAACCTTTTTGAGCAGACCATAGCAAATTAATAGTAATATTGAAAACAAAATTGGCAAATGTGGAACTGCACCAAACTGAACAATACTAACACTAATTATCGTTACAATTGCTGCTATAAGTGTTATCGCCTCTAGAAATGTGGGTGAAATAACTTCCTTTATTCGAAACATGATGAAATCCTCCTCGATGGTTTAAAACTGTGTATTATTTTTGGATACAAAAAAGCCCCTTCAATCCCTTGGAAAGGGACGAAGAAGCTCTCCGCGTTACCACCCTAATTGATGAACCAGTTCTGGACTGGCCATCCACTTCATTAGTTGTTGAGAAAATCGGATGGCGTACTTCATACATATTGCTGCCTGAATTCACACCTACCATTCAGTCTCTTGCTGCTGCTCACAATATGATTACTGGACCATCTCTCAAATATATTCAATTTTAATGATTATCTTTTGTACAAAAGTAATTGATTTGAATCTTATCACGTTTAGCGGGCATGTCAAGGAGTTTCGCAAAAAGATTAAGTGTTGCACGTTTCTCGAAATTCAGATAACAACCAACGTCTAACGCAATTTAGGACTCAATAAGAACCCTCGAACAAGAAGAAATGGATATTATTGGTTGACAGTAAAAGTGTATTAAGGATATAATACAAATTGTAATGTGTATCAACCAATTAATACACATTGTTTGTAGGACAGGTGAATGTATTACGTGGCATTTCTTTGCGATTACTGTATAAATGCTTTAATACATAATATTGCTTTTCTAGACGCATTCTTTTATCGCAAAAGTATTAGACACTTAATACAGTCATCGTAACTAGTGTTTCGTCCATTATTTTTGCCAACACTGTATCACCCCCTTAGTACAGGTTAGGCGTAAAACCATTATGTTTTTTTAGGAGTTGGGTTTATGGATATAAAGTTTAATAATCGTGATCCTGTTTATGTGCAAGTGATTCGGCAATTTAAAGAACAAATTGCAACAGGTTACTTTGAACCGGGTCAGGAGATTCCATCGAGAAGGGAACTCGCTAATCAGCTGAAAATCAATCCAAATACGGCGCAGCGAGCGTATAAAGAAATGGAGGAACAAGGGTTGATTTTTACGGAGGGGAATTTGCCAAGTCGCATTACGAGGGATGCGCAGATGCTCAAAATAGTAAGAGAAGAATTGATTTTAGAGGCTGTAGATACGTTTGTTCATTCGGTTCGATCCATCAATGTTCCTGTACACGAGGCTTTGGATTTAGTGAAGAATACGTATGAAAGGGAAAATAATTAAATGGGGGGATCTTTGTGATTGAAATAAAAAATATAACAAAAAAGTTCGGCAGGAAAAAAGTATTAAATGGCGTTTCTTTTACTGCTGAAAAAGGGAAAATCACTTGTCTAATTGGCATTAATGGTGTTGGGAAAACAACAATTATGAAAGCAATTATGGCTTTAACTCCTATTAATGGAGGTGAAATCCTCATTGATGGTGAAAAAATTCATAAAGGGAGTTATGAAAAAATCACCTTTATACCAGATACAATAACGATGTTACCGCAAATGCGAATACGGGACGCCTTTGTATTTATGACTGATTTTTACAACTGTTGGAATCAGGAACGTGCCACTGAACTGCTCCAGTTTTTCAAACTAAACGAAACGGATCGTATTTCTGAACTCTCAAAAGGCAATTCCGCAAAAGTGAACCTTATACTTGGTTTGGCAATGGATGTCGATTATGTCTTAATGGACGAACCATTTTCAGGAATTGATATATTTAGCCGTGAGCAAATTGCCAATGTATTTACGAGTCATTTAATTGAAAATCGTGGCGTTATTATCACAACACATGAAATTAATGATATCGAACATTTAATTGATAAAGTTGTTTTACTAGATGACGGCGTAGTTTTAAAAGAATTCGATACAGAAGAAGTAAGAGAAAAAGAGGGGAAATCGGTAATCGATGTAATGAGAGAGGTGTATCAAGCATGAATCGTTATTTGAAGTTAGTCAATTTCGAAGTGAATAGATTTTTAAAGCTTTACCTCGTTTTACTTGGCATTACGATTCTTTCGCAAATCATTGGGGTGATTGTTCAATCACGGGCCTATTTAAATCGGGCAAATGAATTAATGTATAAGGATTTAATGACGAAGGACCAGTTTATCGAACAATATGGGAATATCTCTTTCTATAATTTTACTCAGGCAGCTTGGTTTCTGCTCCCCATTATGCTTTGTGTTGTAGTATTAATAATCTATGTCTTTTTTATTTGGTATCGTGATTGGCTTGGAAAAAATACATTTAGTTATCGTTTACTCATGTTGCCAACAGCACGCATTACTATTTATTTTGCAAAGGCTACAACGATTTTACTCTTCGTTTTAGGTCTTGTTGCATTACAACTAGTATTATTGCCAGTTGAAAGTCAAGTTTTACAGTGGGTGGTACCAAGTGAGTTTCGTACCGATCTTTCGATTTATGAAATTACCAACCTCCACAATTTAAACGTATTATTGCCAAGCTTTTTTATAGAGTTTGTTCTTGATTATGCTGGCGGAATGCTAGCGGTGTGTATTGTTTTTACGGCGATTTTGTTTGAACGTTCGTTCCGTATTAAAGGGATTATTTATGGCGTTCTCTATTGTGTTGGTTCCCTTTTAATCTTCTTTGCACCTCTATTCGTTAATGGGTTCATCTTAAGAAATTATTTTTATCCAATAGAACTATTTTTCCTGGAACTAGTAGCAGGTCTTCTCGTTTTAGCTTGCGCCATTTGGATAGGTAATTTTCTACTAAAGAATAAAATAAGAGTTTGATGGGAGGTTACATAAGTGAAACGCTATTGGAAAATCATTTTGATTTGTTTGGCTACGTTAATTGTGATTGGAACTTTTTATATACAATCCAGTTTAGCTACAAATGAGCATTTAAAAATTGAATTTGAAAAAGTAAATGGCAATGAGGATGAGTTGAAAAATATAGTGTTATACGGTGATTATTTAGGAGATCTTCCCTACCAGTTTCAACCTTTACAAATTACAAGTGAAGAAACATTCAATCCAACTAATTTATCTTTTTCACAAAAAATATCAAGAACAGGTATTCCGATTGATCTTGAAGAATTGGTAGAAAAGCATAGGAGTTTTATGCGAAGTAAGGATTTAAGTCCGCATCTTTTTTTTGAAGACGAAAATTTTGTAGCATATGCCCATATGAATGATTTTAGCTTTGATATTGAAGTGTTAACTAAAAAAACGGACGAAATTACGTCAATCCAGTTGGATGTATCCGAAAAAGAAAATTACGGTTGGATGCAAGTTGAGGAAGTTCAAGTAATAGATAGTGAATTAAAGGTCATTACACGTGCTTCTCGTATAGGTGGTAGTGTTAGAGATGAATTACGAGTCTATACATTTGATATGAAAGAGCAAAAGCTTTTAAGTGATGACACGATTGCTTCTACTCCGACGGTAGAGAATGGTTATTCTGATTTAAGAATCATAAATGATAATTATTCTATTCAGCGACAAAAATACCTTCTAGTTAAAATTGAGGCTTTTGAAGATGAAAAAATCTATAGAGACGGTGAACCGAAATTAGTCGCGAATGAATTCATCGTTTACGATATAGAAACTAATCAATCGAAAAAAGTTGTTGCTTCTGATGAAACACTTGGATCTATAGGTGGTTCATCCGCTATCTCTAATTCTACACTCTTTATTCCTTCACTGATATCTAATGGTATAGAAGTCAATTTGTATGACATTGAAAGCGACAAATGGGGCAAAAAACTATCATTTGATTTAGTAGATAATAAGGATGATGAGGAGGCACCTTACATTAAGGTAATGAATGGAAAATTCTATATTATTCATGCAACAACTAACGGGCATACCATTTTTATAGGCGATTTAATAACAGGGGAATCCCTATATGAAGGTAAGTTGAAAGTGAAAAACCAAGAAGAAGTTCAAAAGAATTATCGTCTTTACTTTCATGGAATCGAGAATGTTCAATAAAAAAAAAGGGTAGTTTGGTCAACCACCTTTTAATTAGAAAGAGATGAGAATGACAGCATTATTGCTGTCATTCTCATCTCTTTCATTTTGAGTAACGGATTCTAACACAATTCGGGGTTCAATGGGAATCCTCAATAACATCAACGTTCACACGTAAAGCCACCCCTTTTCCGAATAGGCGGGATGCTTTTTCTTTACGCCGTTTGGATAGTTCTCGCTATCCGCTGTTGAATAGCTCATGAGTACGTTCTTTCGCTTCCTCTCCGAACGGCTGCTTCCCAAGTCGAAGGTGGTGTTCGTTTCAGGCGTATCGATCAGTAAATAACGGATATTCATCACAAATATCTCCATGTCAAAAGTCATCTGATTTATTTTTAAGTCTCATTAAAAATAAGCAATTAAAATGTGCTAAATGCAACATCTAATTTTTCGGCGTATAGATACTTTTACTCTTTCCATCAATAATTAATAATGACTTTTCTGGTATTGTCTCGCCTAGATAATTAAATTCATCTTCTGAAAAATTGGCTACTACACTTAATGTTTCACCATATTCAGTCATTTGAACTAATCTATCATCTGATATGATTATAAAATCCGTCATTTCTTCTGTTATTGCTTTTTTGCTAAAATTTGACCATACCTTAGAATGTCTTACGATTGTTTCTTTATGTTTTTTCCACTCGTTTTTATCTATATGATATAAAGGAGGTACATTATAAAGTATCTCATACAACATCCTATTTGATATTTCATCTTCCAATTTTAAGGTTCCCCATCCCCACCAATAAGTCGTGATTACTGAATCGTTGTAAACCAACTTATACAATGGGATCGTGTAGTTTGAATCCAAAAATAACTTCTTGTATTTATCCTTTACAGGTATTTGTTTAGAAAACAGTTCGGGAACTCCGCCGTTACTCGAATAGTATCTCCCTACATAGTACTCACTTTCTTTATTTGTTTTCATATCCTCATCCATCCAAGAAAATGCTGGCGTTTCTATTCCATGTGCAAAGGCAATCGTTTTGTTTGCAAAATCATTTCCGCCTTCAGTTCCAACTACCATATCCCATTCTTGTTGCAGATACTCCATTCTCTTAATTCTAGCCTGGATATCATCCTTTTCAGTAGTAATATGTTCTGGCGAATAGTCATCATAGATCTCCCCAGTGCCATCGGTGTCTAGAAACCATGAGTTAAATGCTAGACCAGTATCTAGAATCGAAGTTATTCTTTCTTCTACACTAGGCATTGCAAGCGTCGGATTCAACTTTCTACCTTCACCTTGGAATCCTTCAATCTTGTTTCCATCTTTATTGGTTACAGTTGCATTCTCGTAAAGTGAAGTATCCCTAAACTTAGCAGTTTCCCACTTCTCTTTACCGGGTTCATGGATTGAATGATACGAATCATAGGTGCCAATTAAATAGCCAAGGTCTTCTGCTTCTTTTACTAACTCTGGTTTAATAAATCCTTCCTGCCAGTCATCAAGTCCAATCCACATATTTTCTAACTCTGAATCCTTCATATCCTTTATCACATCTACAGTATTTGCATCTGCCCACTTCTCTATTGGGTCAACTACATTTCCAAGTACGCTTTTTAATAATCTCTTATTTAGGTCAATTAATTCAACAGGATTTAAATTTTCTATTTTCCTGTTTAATAGCCCCTGAGTTTCTTTATCTGATTCAGTAAATATTTCCGGATTATAGAATTCTTTTAGTTGCATTACGGCACTTAAGCCTTTTACTATTCTATTTTTAGTGTATTTGTCTACATAATCTAAGTTATTTAAATCATCAAAGGCCGATGAAAGATCTGATCCATCTTCAACTTTAGTAGTTAATAACTCCTGAATCCATAATCTCAGTTTTTCGGGGAAACTGTCTCTTAGTTTTGCCCATTTTATATTTTCCTCTGAAATAACAGTTCTGTCCCAAAAATAAGCATGGGGTGCACCGTAAAGCTTTTCAATTTCACTATTTTCTTTAGCCTTATCCGCCAAGCTTTTGAAGTCACCCTGTTCAACCAAATACTTTTTATAGGTCTTTGCAACATCTGCTGGATTTTTTTCCGTTACATATATTCTAAAACCATATTCCTTCACTTTATTAATCGCTGGAAACTCATGATTAAAAGTAAACTCAATATCATTTTCTGTATTAAAAACAACTTCACTATTATAAGGATTTTTAATTATATAGACTAGCGAATACGCACTTTTATCAACTGCAAAAAACTGCATAGAGAAAGCCTCAATCACCTTCATTTTTTCTTCACTTAAATAATCTTTCCAGACTGGATCATTGCTTGGAATATGCTTCCCTTGATTTAATGGGAGCATATATCCATCACCTTTCACTTTTGGCCATGCAAACATGTTGTCTTCATCTTTGTTGGATTTTATGGTTACATCTACATACTTATCTTTTTTTTCTATTTCAACATCAATTGCCTTTTCTAAATAGGTCCAAGTTATAGTATCTCCACTGTCTTTTAAATTTGAAACTTTCATTTTCTCCAGTGGTTCCGATGCTCTTTCAGTAATTCCATTGGACTCCACCTCAAACGCAAGGGTCTCTGGATCCACACTAAAGTTAAAATCCACATTATCTTTTCCTGAATTAACCTCTTTGATTGGTATCTTTTTGTCGTTCACACACCCTACTAGAACACTTGTTACAATTGCAGCAATTAACATGATTGATAGAATTTTTTTCATGTATCACACCTCCATAACTAGAGTAACCGGGGTGTGTTACGCGAATGTTACAAAAAAAGCTAACTTATTATTTTTTAATTCAAACCCAAAATCCAACTTGTGATTATCCAAAATGGTCTTGATAATAGGTAAGCCCAAACCTGTACCTGAAAGCTCCTTACTTCTTGATTTTTCTAATACATAAAAAGGTCTCCATATATGTTCTAAATCATTTTCGTCAATTGCGCCAACCCCGTTAGCAATCGTAAGCTTGACGATATTAGTGTCTATAGTTAATGTAATTTCAATACGCTTATCATCGGAATATTTAATAGCATTAGTAATTAAATTATCGAGAACAACATCTATTGCTTCTTTTTCTGCATTGATAAAATATTCCTTGTCCGCATCTACATTTAATGAAAAATCAATACAGTTTTCCTGTAGTATCAGCATGTATTTTCCCGTCATGTCTATAACCCTTTTACCTAAATCAAAAGTAGATTTGTTTAATGAACTATTTTCTAACTCTGTCCAAAACAGAAGCTTCTCGATTAATACATCCATTTTCTCAATCTGTTCTTCAATTACATCTCTAAATGTTCCGTCATCCAAACCGTCCACTATCCCCTGTTCATACACTTTCATTATTGATAGTGGCGTTTTTAGTTCATGGGACACATCTGACATTAATTCTTTCAATCGCTTATTTTGGCCATTGATTTCATTATGGGCTTTCTCTAATTTTCCACTCATACTGTTTATACTTTTCGCAAGTTCTCCTACCTCATCATTGGTTGTAATCTCTTCTTTCCTGAACTTTAAATTAGCTATATCTTGAGACAAACTTTTCAAGGATTCTAAAGGCCTTGTAATTTTTTTAGATATGATTACTACTAAGAAAACAATTAATATGACTGAAATGGTCATCAAAAATAGATTAAATCTATTTATGATTATGATTGCTTCTTCCATATGTGGTAATGGTAATCCTATGGCGATAATCGTATTATCAATTTTTATAAATTTAGTTAAAACTTTATATTTGCTTACACCTTGATCGTATATCTTATTGACGCTTTTCTCCTGCAAAGTAGTTAACGTACTTTCAGTAATCCAAAATTTATTTAACTTTATTTTTTTCATTTCAAATTCTAATTTTATTTTTTCATTAAGTTGATTCAAACTTCCACTAATCTCTGAATGAACAATAGTTACGGCGTACTCTTCTTCTATCTGTTTCAATTCGTTTAAGAAACCACTTTCAGGTACACTGATTATCTCGTTAGCTACCTTGTCTAAAACCTTTCTTTGCTCATAAATGTAATATCTGTCTACCAGGAATATATTTATGAGTATTGAAAAAATAAACGTGCAAATTACAATGGATGATATGCCAACTGAAAACTTGCTTCCGATTTTAATCTTCCTTCACCTCCAGGCAGTACCCAATGCCTCTATAGGTTTTGATAAGGTCATCCCCTATTTTAGTTCTTAATCTTCGGATGTGAGTATCTACTGTTCGATGATCCCCTTCATAATCCATACCCCAAACTATATCAATAAGCCTATCCCTCGATAAAATAACACCCCTATTATTAATGAAGAACAGTAATAAATCATATTCAATCTTGGTAAGTTGTAAGGGTTCATTGCTCTTATATGCTTTTTTTTCATTCTCCTTTATCCTAATACCTCTGAATTTAATTTCCTCACCAATGTTCAGGAGCTTTTTAGCTCTTAATATTACGATTCGTGGATCAAATGGCTTCTTAATATATTCATCAGCCCCTCCATTTAAGGCCTTTATTTCATCTTCATGTTGACCTTTAGCTGTTAATATCAGAACTTTGGTTTGACTATTTCCCTTTATATATTTACATACTTCTATTCCACCAATTTTTGGCATCATCCAATCTAAAACGGCTAAGTCAATCTTGGTTGATTCAGCTATATTCAATGCTTCCTGTCCATCCCTAGCTCCCAGGACATTGAAGCCTTCTTCTTTGAAATATGCTGACAGTATCTTAACCATTTGCGGTTCATCATCTGCGATTAGAATATTCATTTTTTCCCCCTTGAGTTAGAAACTTTGACCAAAACCATATTATTACAAAAGAAAAACAAAAAAGGCATCACAAAAGTTTGGTCAACTCAGGAGAAGCCTTCAAAAGTACAAAAACAATCTAAAAGAAATTTTATATAGCTATGTCAAACACGGATATCTCAGGAGGGCTCCAAAATCGAATAGGTATCCTCGTAGTGCCGATTCCGCTATTCACATAAAGATGAGTATGAATTCCTAGTTGATACATTCCTTTTCTATATTTCTTTGCAAGAGGAGGTGTCACCACGGGACCAAGCGTCGGAACAATGACCTGCCCTCCGTGACTGTGTCCTGCCAGTGCCAAATCAAAATTATCATACCCTATTTCGTCCACAAGGTCCGGTTGATGCAACAGAAGAAGCTTAGCCCCCTGATCGTCAACACCTGAATACGCCTTTTGAACATCGGGGTTTCCAAGCATGGCATCATCCACCCCTATTATAGTTAATACTTTTCCACTTTCAAGTTCTATTTTGCTATTCTGATTTGTAAGTAGCTTAAATCCTGATTCTATCATAATCTTTTCGTAAAACCTGACGCCGCCACCTCCATAGTCATGGTTCCCCCAAATGGCGTACTTTCCATATCTACTACTTAGCTTATCAAGTATTCCACTTATCTCTGATCGCCCCTCGAACTCGGATGCTACATCTATGAGATCGCCTGTAAAAGCGATTAGGTCAGGTTTGAGTTTATTAATTCGGTCTACAAGTCTCTCCAGCTGCTCTAGCGAATAATTCGGACCTAAATGGACATCTGAAAACTGTACTACCCTTATAGAATTCTCACCTCCCGACGAGAACTTAAGTTCATATTCCTTTGTGATCAGACGTTTTGGCTCTATTTTAAGTGAGTATACAACTATTCCTGCTACTACTATGCTTACTATAATCAAGAATTTTATACTGCCAAGAACTACTCTTTTCAATTCTCCACTGCCTTTCTTGCACATTAGTACTAGCTATTGTTTCAAAGTATTAGGTACCTCTTGCTAGTACTATACAATCTCATTGTGACACCAATGTTACGTACGGAAGAAAAGCTCAGCTAAACTCGGGTACCCTTTCACAAAAAAGTAGATGAATTTTTTTAATCACATATTTAAGTATTCATTTGTGATAATTGGTTACACAATTAAAAACATCCTTAAATCGATAACTGATTTAAGGATGTTTTTGTTTTATATGCTGTGCCTATCATCTTTCCCCGTTTACAAAAAACGAGAAGTTAAGTATAGTTCTATCTTTTCCATCGAATATTAACGCTCGCACGCGTTACCATCTTTATTGCCATCCATTTTTTCTGAATAAGCAGGATGCCCTTTTTTCACGCCATTCGGATACTTCTGACGTAGTTCCGTACAGTTTTTAAACGCTTCTTTAGCACCGGATACTGGTTGTGTTTCAGGTTTCTTTTCTACATACGTTTCGCTGTCAAATCCGCGATCAGTCGCATAATCTTCAAGCGTCCAGATGCCAATTCCCGCTTTTTTGGCCTTCTCTTCTGCTTTCTTAAAAGCGTCTAGATGTCGTGTATTTGGCGGATAAACGTACCCCACGCGGGCTAGCCCTTCTTCCAACAGTTTTTCCTGAACACTCACACCATCAATATAAATATAAGCAAGCAATCTATCATATTTATCTGTTTTCCCACCGACATCGAATTCGATTTCTAATTTCCCGCTGTTCATCAACTCACGATTACGCTCTTTTGCTTTCTCGCCAAACGGCTGCTTTCCGAGACGTGGATGATTCGTTTCCGGTGTATCAATTAGTAAATACCGGACATTCTGTTCTTTACCTTCATACATAATTTTTACCGTATCGCCGTCAATCGTTTTCACAAGCTCCACCGGGATTAAACCGACTCGGCTCGGTTCGGCTTCCTGTTCAGGAAAGAAAATATTGTACACAATCAATGCGAGTAAGACGACACCGATACTCACAATGCCTGCTGGTTTTTTCAGTAAGGTACTAGTATTCTTTTTGTTTTGTTTCATGTATCCGTCATCCTTTTACTAGTTCATTAGTTGTAACATTCATATGTTACCAGTTCTGCAACCAAATGAAAACAGCCGCCACCTAAGTGACGACCGCTTCACTTTCAATCCATCAAAAGATTTTACGTTGCCAATGCCTGTGCTCAGCGACTGCGGCGATAAACTCGCTGTTGAAATCTGCTACGTCAGACAGTACGATGCCTGGACCTTCTTCTGCATCTGAAGCCTCGAAGAAAGGCTTGCCGGTTGTGGCGATACCGATTGGTTTATAGTGTTGAAAAGTTTCGTTGATAAAATTGACGATATCTTTCTTAAGTTTCCTTGGATTATCCGCCTCGCCTCCGACGACGTATAGTCCATCATACAAAACGGGATGGACAGTGAGGAATGTTTCCGTCACTTCGACTGCCAGTTTATCATCACCATAAACGAAACCGAACTTCTCGCCGACGATATCTACAGTCATTTCTGCATCCAGGCAGGCTTTGACAACCGCTTCCACTTCGCTGCCATTGAATTTTTCACCAATGAGAATGGCGATTTTTCGTGTAGCCGGCGATTTCACCGTTAATTCCTGACTAAGGGCTGGTGACGATTCGGTCACATCCGATTCCTTGCCCTCGGGATGCTTGACGCCGACTGCTTCCGCAATAGCTGTTGCCAGGCCTTTATCGACATTGACAAACATATCCACAACTTGTTGTTTGACATTCTTATCTTTCACTTTACCGACTTCAAAACTGAACGCATCGACAATATGCTTTTTCTCGGGCAATGTCATACTGTTCCAGAAAAAACGTGCTTGCGAGAAATGGTCACTGAAAGAATCACTGCGTGCTTGAATTTTACGTCCTTCTACTTTCTCCTGATAGTGGACGAAACCACCTTCTTCTTCGGTAGATGTTGTCGGTGTATTGTTTACCAATGAATTTTTATGATAGCTGACCTGCCCCACATTGATTGCCTGTCTGCCATAGCCATCACGCTGATTGTTATGGATTGGACACACTGGACGGTTAATCGGTAACTCATGGAAGTTCGGTCCGCCAAGGCGAATGAGTTGCGTATCCGTATACGAAAACAAGCGACCTTGCAGCAATGGATCATTTGAGAAATCAATCCCGGGAACAACACTTCCCGGATGGAATGCGACTTGTTCCGTTTCGGCAAATACATTATCAACATTGCGGTTCAACGTCATTTTCCCTATGATTTTGACGGGTACTTTCTCTTCCGGCCATAGCTTGGTCGGATCCAGGATATCAAAATCAAACATGAATTCATCTTTTTCCTCAATCAATTGGACGCCGAATTCAAACTCGACGAAGTCCCCTTTTTCAATGGACTCCCAAAGGTCCCGACGATGAAAATCTGGATCTTTCCCGGCGATCTTCTGCGCTTCATCCCAAACGAGGGAGTGAACGCCGAGTTTCGGTTTCCAGTGGAATTTCACAAAATGCGCTTTCCCTTCAGCGTTCACCAAACGGTATGTATGAACCCCGAATCCTTCCATCATCCTGAAACTCCGAGGAATCGCACGATCGGACATATGCCACATGATCATATGCGCAGACTCCTGGTTACTTACAACGAAATCCCAAAAAGTATCATGTGCAGAAGCCGCCTGCGGCATTTCATTATGCGGTTCAGGTTTTACGGCATGGATAAGATCGGGGAATTTGATGGCATCCTGGATGAAGAAAACTGGCATATTATTACCCACTAAATCATAGTTTCCTTCTTCGGTATAGAATTTCACCGCAAATCCGCGTACATCGCGTACTGTTTCTGCCGATCCCTTGCTGCCGGCTACGGTGGAAATCCGTGTGAATACCGGTGTTTTCGAACCGGGTTCCTGCAGGAATGCCGCTTTCGTATAGTCTTTCATCGATTCAAATAATTCGAATTCACCGTGTGCCGCGTAGCCTCTAGCGTGAACGACTCTTTCAGGAATCCGTTCATGGTCAAAATGGGTCATCTTCTCACGGAAATGGAAGTCCTCCATCAATGTCGGACCACGCAATCCTGCTTTCAAGGAATGTTCGTCCTCTGACACGTTAAGTCCTTGGTTCGTCGTCATCTTTTTACCCGCATCATGTGAACGGTACGTCTCTAACTGCCTATTCTTTTCATCATTATGTTTGTTGTCCAATGTCGTTTCCTCCATTCGGAATTTTAGTAGTCTACTAATCTATTCCCAAATGTACTCAACTCAAACGGACAAATTTAGTAAACACTGCTTCCCGCCAGGTAGGCTAGAAATGCAAGGCCGATTCCCGATATATATATAAGCAGAAGATAGAGTACCGCATTCCTTTTCCTACCGTTTTCCCACATGATTAACAGCTCTTTATTCATCGTGGAAAAGGTCGTCAGCGCCCCTGCGAAACCGGAGGCAAACAGCAGAGTCGCCCATAAAGGTAGTTCCAGCCCGAAAACGACTCCAATCATTAGGGACCCTGCCAGATTGACGAGCAATGTTCCAGCTGGTAACCCATCCTGCTCATTCATCTTTGCTGAAATAAAATAACGAATGACTGCACCGGAAAAGCCTCCGATTCCAATCATCAATAAATCCACGAAAGTCATGTACGAACCTTCTTCCTGCCTAGATGAAAGCCGAGCGCCCCGGCAGTAAGTCCGCCGATTATACTAAGAATGATATACAATCCAGCCAAGAGAATTTGATCTTTTTCCATCAGTAGTACAGTCTCCATGCTTAACGCTGAAAACGTTGTAAAAGAACCTAGAAAACCCGACGTTACGATATCTTGCAATTGTTTATCCGCTGCTAGTTTGCGAAAAGCTCCTGCTACTATAAAACATAGCAAAAACGTTCCCACAATATTTACACCTAGCGTCGAAAAGGGAAATCCTGAATCATTGGAAACGACATGGCCAATCGCCACGCGTATAATTGCTCCTGCCGCTCCTGCCAATCCAATCCATAAGAGCTTTTTCATAGGGCAACTTTCTCAAGTAACCTAAGGGAAAGAACCGTTTCAAGATCAAGCCTTTTCTCGATTTTACCAAATTGGATATGAATTTCATCACCATCACGCCGTGTGACTTCACCCTGCCCGAATACACGGTGTTTGACCGCTGTTCCAACCGCTAGCTCGTCACTATCTTGAATACCATCAGGATTTAGTGCAATCGACGCTTTCTTAATCTTCACTGGTTTCTGCTCTTTGTTCGCTTCACCCGGTTTCAAAAGAAGGCCCCTTACTTCATTCAGAAACCTAGAATCTTCTTTCAGCTTCCCTTCGTCCTGACCATATGACAGCAATTCAAGTCGGTTTTTCGCACGTGTCATCCCGACGTAGAAGAGCCTACGCGCTTCTTCCAACATCGCTACATCACTCTCATCTTCCTCTGATGGAATAACCCCTTTTAGTAAATCAATCATGAACACACGCCGGAACTCAAGCCCTTTCGCACTGTGAAATGTCGATAACGTCACCGCATTTTCAGGTGCATTGAATTTCGCATTTTTTACTGCCTGTTCAAGTTCTTTCAAACGCGTCGCAAATTCCACCATCGTTCGGAGTTGTGATGCAATTCCTTCAAGTGTATCTAAAATGCTAAGCAGGCTTTCAAAACGGAATCCAAACTTTTCAGCTCTACTTTTAAGCGCCGCCTCATACCCAAAATCATTCCGAATCAGTTGAATCACTCGTTCCGGACGCATCTCTGGAATCACAGCGTATCCTTTTTTATAGTCAGCTAACTTTTTGACTTGACTGTCTTTCATTTCAACCGTTTGAATAAATACATCGAATACATTCCCCGTTGTTGCAGTATTTTCAAACTGGGTGAGCATGTTTCGTGAAATAAAGGCATTCATTTTCATGATGATCTTCGCAAATATATCTTTCCGTTCCATATTAAAACTGAGACGCATAAAGTTCAAAATATCCTCGACAATCCAATGTGTGAAAAACTTGTCATCTGCATCCTTCATATAAAATGGGATACCTCGCCTGTGTAGTTCGCTCACGAACATCGTTGACGATGAATTGTTCCTGAACAAAATAGCAACCTCATTCAAATTCTTCTCGTTCAGCAGTTCATATGTTACGTATTCTAATTGCTGTTTCGGGCTAGTAAGCTGTTTGATATAAATTGGCTCGATCTTGCCGTTTTCCGTATGCATGTCTTTCGGATAGCGCTTTTTGTTCCGTTTGATGAACTTCGAAGCCATCTCCACGATTTCTTTTGACGAACGGTAATTACGCTCCATCATCAGCACTTGAGCATCTGGATAGACACTCTTGAAATCAAGAAGATAATCCGGCTCCGCCCCGCGCCACGTATAGATCGACTGGTCATCATCAGCAACCACACAAAGATTGCCGTGATGCGCCACAAGATGCTCCACAATTTTATGTTGAACAAGGGACGTGTCCTGGCTTTCGTCGGTTAGGAGGTAGTCGTAGAGGTTTCGAAAGTGCTCGCTAAGTTGTTCGTCTTCTCGAAGTGCCTGTTCCGCAATTGTCAGCATATCATCGAAATCAAGAAGCAGTTGACCACTTGTACGCGTCTTATACTGCTCGTATTTCCTGGCAATGCGTCCTGCCTTATCAACAGGCCCTTCAAGCTCCTCCCATTTCCCAAGTGGGATCATGCGGTTTTTAATCCCACTGATGAATGTCGAAAGAGACGACAGTTCGTCATCCGTGCAATCCTCTTTCAATACGTCTTTATATATGCCTTTCAATAAAAATGCCTTATTGATAGACTGACGCCCTGTCTTACTTCCTTCAATCAGCTCGTATGTTGTACCTATTTTCTCTAAGTAGCTACGCGCAATCATAAATGCCAAACTATGGATTGTGGAAAAGTCCACGCGTGCACTGTGCGGGAAAAACCTTGTGAAACGCTCCGTCATATCTCGCGCAGATGCCCGGCTAAATGTAATTGCTTTAATACGCTTCGGATTGACGTTCTTTTCTTCAATCAAATATCCGATTCGCATGATCATTGTCGTCGTTTTCCCTGATCCAGGGCATGCTAAAAGCAAAAGCGGGCCATCTGTTTGCAGCACTGCTTTCTTTTGCACTTCATTCAAATCTATATTCAATTCTTTCTTTTTTCGTTCAAAAAAATCATTCATTTTACCGTAACTCCTTTTACTTACACTGTACTTAATTTACCATACGAACGCCTATTTGTAGAGGAATCAAACATCATTCATATCAAAAAACCTCCCCTGAGTAAGCAAAGGTGACGGTTACCTTAATTTAGTCGAATATAACCGCGAAGGACAAAACTAAACAGAACCAAGGTACTAAATTTACATATGCACACTTCTTCACTTTCAAAACCTCACATATTGTCTTGTTTCATTTCAATATTAATTATAGTGTTTAACTTCTTTTGTTTGGTTGAAAATGTATGCAGAACAATTCTACGACTGGGAAAATTTGAAGATAACATCAAATACTTACCTATTACCACCGTTAGTTGAATAAGGGAGTTTTACTAAAGATGAATTTTATCTGTATAATCAAAAATAATGAAATGGCCTATTAGAGGAGGAAATTCTTATTACAAAAATACATATATTTGGTGCTGCTGGTTCTGGAACTTCGACACTCGGAACTGCGTTATCACAGGCACTTCCTTATACTCTTCTTGATACAGACGACTATTTTTGGTTAACTAAGTTCACAGAACAAAGACCAATACCTGAAAGAACAAAAATGCTAAAGCATGACTTAACAATATATCAAAACTGTATTCTTTCGGGGGCAATATGTGGTTGGGGTGACGAATTTAAAGCCCATTTTGACTTGGTTATATTTTTGCAGCTTCCCCAAAATATAAGACTTGAGAGATTGCAACAAAGGGAATTTCAAAGGTATGGGAATGAAATATTGGATGGTGGTAGTAAATACGACGAATCCAAGGCTTTTTTGAAGTGGGCTTCCTTATATGATGAAGCAGGAATGGAAGTCAGAAGTAAAATGTTACACGTACATTGGATGTCGGACTTAGTTTGCCCGATATTGAGAATAGAAGGTGACGATACGGTAAAAGAGCGAGTGAATATAGTCCTCAATTATTTAAGTTCAAACTGAAAAAATTATTGTGCTATCGGATTAGTTGAGCAAAATGGCCAATCCTTTTATCAGATTTTGTCACATCATAACAGTGTCGTGATTTTTAAGTTATGACACCAGCAATAGATAAAAAAGTCTCCCTTTCTAAATAAAAGTGAGACTTTTCGCAAATCTAACATATTTGTATTGTGATAGTTTTGCAATTTTCCCAAGCATACTTTTATACATTTACTGTTCTAATGCGAGTTTGGATGCTGCATACACCCGAAGTGTTCAGGGAAAAGTAATCGGTGAATGTGAATCATATAACGAACTTTCGGAATTCATTGGAGAGCGTGATGTGATGAGTTAAAGAAAAAAGCGTCACTTTTTTTAGTTGTTGGTTTCTTTTTTTGATTGAGTAAATAAATTCCAGATAAAATTAAAACAAAAGTGAAAATGGCTATTAAAATGTTGGCCATTAAAACCGACATGTGGTTTTTAAAATCAAATACTATATGTATTAATAAAAATATTGCTGATAGAACTATGCTAAGTATAGATAATTTCCGCATATGAAAACTCCTTTTTTCAGTAATTTTACGTTTCACTTTTATGTATTTTTAATTTCAAAAAAACCCCAATAACTAATGTATATACTATTTACTACTGGTTGACGTAATACCCCTTTACGGAAGTATTCTTACCCTTTAATTCAAAGAAAAGGCTGCCAATTCTCGTTTAACTAAACCAGCACTCGTTACTTTAAGTGATATGTTTCACAAACTTCTTTTCTCCTGCGTTCCATGGATTTAGAGTGTCCAAAACAATCCATAAATAACTTCCTGCCAATATATTTTTTGAAATCATTGTTTCTATATCTGTAATATTCGTTCCAATAGCTAATCATTCTATTGTAACTTTTGCAAAACAGCACAATATTTTCAAGACAAAATCACTTAATCCGTTCTGTTTCCTGTTCTTTTAAAGTATCATAAGTCATTTCTATTATCTCTACGACATATTCATCACATATTTTTACGATATAAGGAATAGCCCAATCTTCATAATCCATCTGAAGCAACGAAGAGATATGCTTTTGACGAACAAATCCGTCACAACTTCTTGAATAAATACAATGCAAAATCATTTTTTGTCGTAGACTTAAATTGTCTATAACTTCATCTAAACTATCAATATAATATATGCGATAAGGAAACCTAATCATGGTATCATCTAGAAAGCATTGAATAGTATCCTGGGACACACCAGTAGTGACATTTTCATAATTTTCATGAGGAATCATTCCAACCGCTGTGGCCACATCATCTCTCAAATAATTTGGAAATCCATCTTGAAACATTCAATCACATCCTAGCTTCGCTTAATCCTACATTTGCTTTTATCCCATTATATCCATATGTCTAATAGTCAAAATCATTATACCAATAGAAATTAGGATCGCAATTACAAATTGATTAAATGTAATCTTTTTAAATTCACCTGTTCTTTTCTTACCGGATAAAGCCATTATAAACACAATAACCCACGTCACCATTAGTCAATAAGAAAAAGCCGCCGTGAAAGGCAGCCGACTCTTCACTAAAGCCCCAGATAGTTGAAGAATAATTACAGTTCTATTTAAGTAGATTCTGAACAAACTTTGTTCTCCAAATTCCAAACCCTATTAAAGCACCAGGCATATTTAGGATGAAATCATCAACGTCGAAACTACCCTTTCTTGTAACTAATTGCATTACCTCAATAATAAATAATAATACAATCATTGAAATAGAAAATACCATTACTTTGTTTGTTTTCTTTATGAAAAATGGTAAATAAATACCCATTGGTAAAAACAAAATAAAATTACCAAAAAGGTTTTTGATAGGGATATCCAAATTTATACTTCTATCAAGTATTGCTTGAAAATATGTATTTATAGTTTTAAATGGAACGAAATTTGAAGAGTTTTTCATATACTCTAAGAATGGTAGGTCATACCTATAACCCCTAAAACCTAAGAATAATATAAACACCAATACCAATAAGTAAAATATAAAACTTATACTAAATACAATCTTAATTTCTTTCTTCATTTTCTCCCCCTGCACTTGCTGTTATTCATAAGGTACTTTTTTTACTTTACACCATTTAGCCCGTCGTTGGATGGTATATGAGTTTCCTCATGTTCTAACTTTAAACCTTTTGGAAAGTCCGTCAGTTCCTTTATAACGGAACTATTCTCACCATGTCTAGCTTTTCAGCCGCTCGGCATACCTTTTCCTTAGGAATGTCTTTAGCCTTTGTTCTGTCGACTTCATCTGGCTTCAGAACTTCTAACCTATCAGTAATAATGCAAGCAGAAGTATTAACGCGATGGTTTTAGGTAACTTGGTTCCTTCATTCCTACCCTCCATTGTAAAGTTGAGATTTTAAATCACAGAATCTCCTGTCTTTCACGCTGTTTTCATTTATAACAGAACTTATCGCGCGTACCCAGTTAGCTTAAGAAGATAGAGATTATGATTAGATAAACGTGTGTTGCAATAATTACAGTTAACACAACTAAACCGAACCACGCTATCAATTTCCAATTACCCTTCGAATTCAAATAGAACGCGACATATAAAACTATCGCCAGCACTGCGATAGGCAAGTGATAGAACCATACTCCACCAAGTTGCAGAAATATTGTCATTGGGTAGCTTAAAAGTAAAGCTACTATGCCTCCCAATATATATCTAAGTGCTTCAGTGTTAAAAAATTTACGACTTACTTTATAGCTCAGGAAACCACCAATAGCACTGATAAACACCACTAACAAACACATATAAAGAATGGTTAGATAGGTCACAGTCACTCCCCTTTTCAATCCCATATTACCATAATTGTTCATACGTTTTGTTAAGCTAACCTGCCCCGTTAGCACAATAAGAAAAGAATTACTGTTGTTACACTAAAGCACCCGTTAGTTTAAGTGTATAGTTTCACAAACATCTTCATTTAATTGATTTTATTTTATGATGAATAAATCTGGATGTTCTTTTAACAATTTTGAAAGAAATAATAGTTGAGGAAAAGGGATTAAAAATAAATCTCTATTTATATTTCCTTTTAATATCGCTTTTCCATTTTGTTTAATAAAATCATTTAAAGTAATTTTATTATTACAGATAAAAAGAACATCTTCTGGAGTTAGTAGTAGAAGTCCATTAGTTTCTGAAGAGGGATTTGGTTCATTTTCAGAGTAGGAAAGATACATTATTGATAAAGATTCCTGCTCATTTCCTTTAACTAAAATTGGAGCTATTTCCTCGCCTAACCGTATTATGGAAGGCTTATTTCCCCACTCACTCATATGATAAGTTATTGGAGAATTTATTGGAGTTATTTTCATTGAAGCCTCTTCAAAAACTTCACGCCTAGCTGCCTCTAATGCGGTTTCTTCAAATTCTTTATGCCCACCAAGTCTAACTACTCCAAGGTTATCTGCCTCTTCTGTAGGACCAACCTGAAAAATAAACAGCCCCCGATATAAAACGTAAGCACCCGACGTTTTTACATTTTGATTAATATTAATGTCACTCACTCCCCTAAAATAATTTAATGTTTATTGATTGATAAGAATCCTAATCCTCAATGTTTATATTCTATTCTCGTTTTTTATTTCCTCTTTCACTAACCTGCTCCTTTAGTTCAATAAGAAAAAGAGCTCCCTAAGAAGCACCCGTTAGTTGAATAAGTATTATAAAAACTCAACTTTTTTAATTTCACCTTCATATTTTAGGAGAATTTGAAAGTTGCGTTCTTTGATTAGCTTTTCAAGTTATTCCTCGGAGTACTCTCTATACATTGTTTCAAAGACAAGGGTATATAAGTAACCATCACGCGTGTCTGTTAAAGTCAAGGGTTGAATTGGTCCGAGTGATTCTTTCAATAAAGAAGAATCAGTTACAACGTCAAATTTAAAGGATAATCTATCCTCATTTGTGAGTTCCTTTTCAGAAAACAACGATACTTCATACCTTACTCCACTAAGAGGTTTATCAAAAGCACTATCATTCAAGCTAGCAAAATCACTATTAATTTCCCTTATCTTAAATGGCACGGTGTAGATTTCGTTCTCTTTAACATTTACATGGTCACTTTTTACTTTTTCCTCCGTTTTTACTGATTGCTTCGTATCATTAACTACTTTTGGTTCGGTACATCCTGATAAAAATAATAGTCCGAGTACGGCAAATAAACTAATATAAATAACTTTCATTATTCTCCCCCTTTTTTTCTTATTGAACTAATCTGCTGCTTAAGCTGAATAAAAAAAGGTGCTTAACCTCTAATTGAAGTAAACCAGCTAATAGGATGTCAATATTTTTCTCTAAAATAATTATTAACCCTATGTTATACTATTTTGAGCATGCCAAACAGCCCTCCAAAAACCTTTTGGAAGATTTTCTCTCTCATTATTAAAACTGTTAATTAAGCTATATCAAGGAAAGATTCTTTTCTGTTTAATAATGCATAAATCCAATGAAGTAATTTATTAATACAGGCTACAATCGCTACTTTGGCAGGCTTTCCTTCTGACTTTTTCTTATCATAGAATTCTTTAAGCTTTTTGTTCCTTGAACTTCTTATTCCACATAATACTGCTAGATACGAGGCCTGACGCAGTCTGCTTGAACCTCTTTTAGTAATACGGTTGGTTGTTGCTGTGAACTTTCCTGATGAGTAAACTCTGGGATCTACTCCTGCAAAGGCAACCAGTTTTTTCGGATGACTAAACCGATCGATTTCACCAATTTCGGAGATAATCGTTGCAGCGATTTTTTCTCCTATTCCAGGAATCGATTGGACAATCTTGTAGTCTTCTAGCTCATTTGCCAAGGTCACAATACGATTCTCTAAAATTGAAAGGTGTCCTTGGTACTGAAAAAGCATCTCAATATACATTTGAAGATTGATTAAGTGACTTTGATACACGACTTTTTGAAATGGATTTCGCATTGCGGCATCCATTATTTTTTTTGCCTTTTCTCTTGCCCATTGGACAGAACGAATAGGGCAGAACTCTGCAACACGCACGGCTATTTTACTTTCCCCAGCTGATAAGACGGCTTCTGAAGTCGGAAATTCCTCTAACATCAATAAAGAAACCTTTGAATATAGATCACCAAAAACCTTCCGATATTCAGGAAATACTTGATCTAAAATAGTATGAAACTGAAGTTTTGCTTCTACATACATATTCGTAACGATCTCCTGTTGTCTTGAAAGATTTCGAAGGTCTAAAAGCTGAAGCCCTCTGTTTTTATGAGGTTCAAAATCTTCTTTGTAATAAAGTACACACAACTGATACGCATCGATTGCGTCCGTTTTCACCTTTCTTAAACTGGACTTCTTAGCCTGATAAGAAATTATAGGGTTAAGCAAGATATATATAACATCATGTTCCTCCATGAATTGAACAACGGGGGTATGATAATGACCAGTGGATTCTAGAATGACCATAGGCATTTGTCCTGTCATCTTTTCTATCTCTTTTAAAAATCCAATAAAGCGATGTAATTCCTCTCTGGTATGCTTCACAGAAAAGCTCTTTCCAAACGGTTTTGATTTATCTAAGAATGCCTGAACTTGGCTTTCTCCTTTTGCCACATCCAGGCCAACTACTGGATTCATTTTTATTCCTCCTCTAATTTCTACTTGCCAGTACCCCTAATCCTTCTTGTAGTGTCATAGCTTCGCTTGTTATACGAGATCTACGTCCCAACCAGCCTCAAACATGTTTCTACAAGTAGGGGGTGGACAGTTTACTTGACGGGATCAATGCCCCACGCACCCGTACGTCCTACCCTGGCTACTGATATATTAAATCCAATTAAAAAAAGGTCAACCAGTAAAAACTGGTTAACCTTATAATACGAAAGCACCCGTTAGTTTAAGTACAAACCTTCACAATATCTATAAAGTAGTAATACACCTGTTGAGTTTGTTACTCTTTTTCCTTATTTAACAGTATATATAGCAATACACATATTACTGCAATGATTGAAGTGATAATAGAATATCTAATAATTTGAAAGAAAAACTCTGGATAAGGCGTTACAACAAATGAAGTCATCCCCTCAAAATCAGTTGTGCTTACTTCTCTTTTCATAAAGACTACGAATAAGAAGAAAGATAAAACCAATGAATATATCCCTGTTTTCACTAAGATTTTCTCCATTTAAAATCCCCCTAAAATATAACGTTCTTAGCTCAATAGAGGAAGCTGAACAAAAACATTTGAGTTATTTTTTATTTTCATTTTACCATATTCATCCTAATGTACTTTATTCAACTAACCTGCCCCTTTAGTTCAATAAGGAAAAAGGCTTTACTCCTTATTGAACTAAATACAAAACTATTCCTTTGATTGTTTTAATCTCCACGCAAATGAAATGATGAAAGCTGATATTCCACCCAAAACAAGGGCATAAAACAGTAAAAAGAAAATAAATGCCCCATAATCTTCGAGCCCAAAAAAGGGATTATTAGATATATAAGGCTCGGAAATAATACCGATTAAGAAAATTGGAGTAAATAGAATAAAAAATCTTTTCCAAAAGTATTTTTTGTAATTATCGTCTGTGTTCTGAAACAAATAAGAACATCTCCTTTCAGAGTATTTATGTGAAATTCATGCAATAATCTGGTCCGATTGTTGAACACAAGTTAAACAACACTCTTCAACTAACCTGCCCCGTTAGTTTAACAAGAATCTCGATTATCTCCACCCGCAAACCTTCGATTCGATCGATGTAAGAACTTGTATGCGCCATACACCTCTAGTTAACATTACGCTAGCAAGTTCACGGAAGTTAACTACATTACTCAATAAGAAAATCTGCCCTGTAAAGGCAGATGATTACTAAACTAAAACGCCCGATAGTTTAAGAACAAAAAAATTTTTTTATTGGTTAACATCAATATTTACACCCCATAGTCTTTGAACATTCACTAATTTCTTTTCATTGAATTCCATTCTATAAATATCAGGTTTTGATGTGCTATGTAAAAAATCCAAGTCATAAGTGCTATCGAAATATTCCATCATCAAGGTCATAACAGCCCCGTGAGTACCTATCACTATTTTTTTATCTCTAAAAGTTTCTAATAGTTCTTTTAAGACCTTTATAGCTCTTTTTTGACAATCAGCATTTGATTCTCCTCCCTCTAAAGAGAAATTTGATTCAAAAAATGACTTCTCTAAAAGTGGAACCAATTCTTTATCTGATACTCGATTGTTTCCTGAAGAGAATATCCTCTCTTTTAAATCTTCAAAAACTAAAACTTCCTCTCCTATTTGTTGGGCTAACTGTTCTACAGTTAAAATTGAGCGTATATATGGACTTGAAGTAACTACATCAATTTCTTTATCTTTCAAAATGTCAGTCACTCGTTTAGCATCTAAATAACCTTTTTCGGTTAATCCTCTGGTTCTATCGTTTCCTTCTTTTGGCGATTCACCGTGTCTCACCATATAAACAAATGTACTCATAATATAATGTCTCCCCCAATAACTTCCTCTTTTTTTCCTCCTAAACAAAACTACGGCATTAGTTCAATAAGCAAAAAGAGCTGCCAAAGCAACTCAATAATCTTCCGCTAAAGCGCCCGTTAGTAAACAAAGACCTAAATTTATTCAGAATACAACCAAGGGATAACTGGTGGTATTCCTGCTTCAGGTACAAGATAAACAAAGACAAAAAATACACAAATTAGTACCCCAAAAAGAGAAACGAATATAGAAATTAAAGGATTAATTCTTTTCAAAATACCATATATCCCACTAACAAAGCTGGCTAATCCAAGAAATAACTCAAAAAATGCTACTGGATATACATTAAACTGTTCCATTACAAAAATTCTAATAAAGTTAAAAACAGAAATAGATAACATAAAAAACACTTGTAAAATCAACCCTAAAACTGGAATGCTCAATTGATATCACCATCCTACCTCACAAACTCCCCTGAAGAGTGTAACAAGTGATTGTCATCTTTTTAAAAAACTAAACTCCCCCGTTGGCACAATAAGAAGAGCATTATTGTTGTTCCAGTAGTCGAGTAGAAGGGAACCTCTCTACCTTACGGTAAATTGTGTTCCTCCCCCCTCACAGAACCGTGCTTGCGCTATTTACGCACACGGCTCTTCCTAGTCACCATTCACAAAAAATAGCTAATCTCTTTCACTCGGATTTTTGCTGATTCTGCTATCCTTACTAGTTTTGTTTCCATTTAGTATCCCTACCTCTGTGTGTAGTAAATGTGTCCCTAATAAGGGTGATAACTTGGTAGCAGCCTTTCCTCCATCGGCATTACCCAACTTCATTGGTACTACGCTGCTATCCGACTCCCTACAACGGCATTTGGCTTCCTTGCTTATTATCGCTTGTACACCATACTCTTCTATAAGCAGAAAAGACCGGTAGGGTCTCCCGAGTTGCCGTATCCTATCAATGTGACACGTGCCAAGGTCTCTGACTCCAGAGAGGTTTTATCCTTCTTGCCTTTAACGATGGATAAAATGTAGCTTTCTGCTGTGCTTAAGGCATAAGCCCTCTCGATTTACTAACATTATGGAGCTCAATCCCTTCAACCAGTTGGCTTTCGGCCCGCCACCTAACTGTCTACGCTTAAAGGCTACTGTTACCAATAGCCCTCCAAGACTCGCTACGAGTGAATGGCTAGTTCTTTCTCGACGGGAATCCCACCCGCTATATGATACGACCTAGGCTCGGCCGCACAAGCACCTCATTAGTTTAATAAGAACAGAGACGCTTATTAAACAATCGCGCCCGATTGTAGTAGATTTGTTATTCTAAAGTATTTTTTATTAAATCCTAATCACAAAGAGCGGTTACGTCTTATTTTTCTTTTATCATTTAATATTAAAACTGATAACACCACGACACTAAGTATTACAATAAACAAAAATGATAAGTATAGCGACATGAAGCCTTCAAACGTCTCATCAAACTCTAAAAGCGCAACACCTGATTCATATATACCTCCCAGAGAAATATATCTAGCTACTTCAAGGTAAACCAAATGGAATATTATATTCATCCATAGTGAACCGGTATATGCTCTATAAAGCTGTAGAGCAATTCCAAAAGCGAAGAGTAATATAAAATAATCTATAGTTATTGCAAATGGCTTATCAAAGAATATTGATTCCATCGCCATCACTGTTATCGGTACACAAATAAAGATTAACGGTTGCAAAATTAACGAAGTAAAAAAGCGGAACTTTTTTTGCAACTCTTCAAATATTAAACCACGTATAAAGACTTCTTCTGGAAATGCTTCGTATATAAATGCTGTTATTGTATTGATTAAAACGGAAATTACAGCACTTGTTGTCAAGTTCATACTGAGATTTTCAATCCCGCCGAATAAATAGGCCGTTAAAATACCTACTCCAAGTAAGATAAAAGGCAATGCAATTCCAATAGCCATCTTAGATGATGAATTTACACCTTTTAGGCCGATACTTTTAAACGATTCGGGACTTTTTCTCTTCAGTATATAGAGTACAATGAGCGTTAATCCAGTAAAAATCCCCCCTTGTAGAAGCATGGCTACTTTTCGTTCAATATCGTGAGTTTCTATTAAATATCGTCCGACATTACCCGATACAAAGAGAAATACCGATACTAGTAGAAAATACAAAAGCAATCGACTAATCCTAAACTTCGATGAATCCAATTGGTTGCTCCTTTATATTAAGACTTAAGGTTATACATGAGTACCTAGTTATGTCCGCATTAATCAAACAATATATTTTCAACGAATTCGGATTCATTCTTATAAATTTTATACATAAAGTACATCAAAATAGTAACAGCAAAAAGTAAAGTTGATTCGTAAATATTGTCTTCAGTGAGTATAGTTGTTTTAAGCGTGAACTCATTTGCTTTGATAGTAGCGATATGAATTTGGTCTATTTTCACTTCTATCTCGCTGCTCCAATTTTCTT
This sequence comes from Sporosarcina sp. FSL K6-1540, assembly GCF_038620285.1. Classification (NCBI taxonomy): domain Bacteria; kingdom Bacillati; phylum Bacillota; class Bacilli; order Caryophanales; family Caryophanaceae; genus Sporosarcina; species Sporosarcina sp. FSL K6-1540. The sequence goes on along the minus strand of NZ_CP152018.1, from coordinate 2,743,966 downwards.
CAATACGTATGTCTTGTTCATCAATTTTTCCTACAACACAAAAGTAGAGTAGGCTATTCCCTGGCTTATCTTTCAAAAAATAGGTCTTCTCTTCTGTTTCAATGATATATGTAGCAACAAGTAAGTTTTTGATATTTCGTTTTTTAATCCCTATCTTAATTTCGGATCCTTTGTGAGCAGTAAATGACACTACACTTCTCTTTTCACATCCTGTAATATCTGCTTTTTCAATGGTTCCAACACTCTCTTTCTCCCTGTTTTCCACTTGAATAGCATTTTTTTTTTTCATGTATCTCACATCATTGAATTGATATTTTTTCATTTATATCCCACCTTTCTTAGTGGCTTATTCATGGTTATACATTTTTTATATTCCTCACTCTTATATTTATTACGATTTAAGCAAAATTAAGTTTCAAATACATAGTTATTCTATAATTTGGCCCGTTTGCTTTATATGGTTTCCTTAAGGGCAGCCAGCTCGCCTTAAGGAAATTTATTCAACAATCGCGCCCGATTGTTGTTACTTTGCATTCTTCATACTTTTTATCGTTCTCCCGTATCCAAGTGCTAGCAAGAGCATGGCTGTATATATTATCGTACCGCCCATGGTGAATAGCGCTGATGATTTATAACTAATCAGTGGATAGCCGCTATGCGCATTATAATGCCATTCTGCACCAGCAAACACTGACTGGATAATGAATAACGTAATTCCGAACAATGCTAAAGCCAATACAGCCTTTTTTTGAAAGACCATCTTAGCTAAGTTGTCTTTAAAAACAAATAGAAAGGTTGATTGTCCTTTATGCACTTTTCTACTTTCCTTCTTAGCAGATGGAACTAAAAAGAAAATAAACATTCCGCTGTAAATCAGTGGCAGGATAGTAACTTCAGAAATGCTCATCAAAAAAACTCCTTTACCTTTTGAACGTTTTTGACTCGAAATAAGATTCGTCAATCTGGCCCAATTGCGATATAGACGAAATCGCTTATAAAGCAATCGCACCAGTTAGTGCAATAAGCGACATTAAAATAAATCACCCAGACTTACTACTATTCCAATAAGTGAAAGGGCGAACACTAACAATATCAATAAAGTTATAATAGGGGCTATCTTCTTCAGAAAGCCTTCTTCTTTGTTTTTAAACGCCAAATAGCTAAGTATCAGACTAAGAACACCCGCGATAATGAAAGTGAAAAATAATATTTTTAGAAGTACAACCATCGAGCCTTCAGGCTCTTGTGGTGCAATTGCATAAGAAGTAAAAATAGTTATTGCACAAATAATACTTAATATGGCAGACCACTTGCTATATTTTTTGTTCATTGTGTTCCTCCTACTTTTTCAAATCATACCATTTATTGGATTTCGGCATCATAATTAATATGAAAGTTTGTTGAACTAACCTGCCCCGTTAGTTCAACAAGAAAAAAGAGTTACCTAAGTAACCCATTTTTAACTAAATTGACATTATTCTTGAGATAAATTTAACCAATTTTTTTCATCAATTGATTGGATCTTATACTTTGAACCAACTATATCTAATATTCTTTGATGAGTTTTAATATCCCATGAATCATCCACATGTTCATATAAGTCTTTCTGTATAAATTCTTGAGTAATATAGTTTGTAACAGAACTAATGTCAACTAATTCTCCAAAAAACTGTCTTAACATCATCGAATCTTCTTTTTCTAAAGGTTCATCTGACAAGAAATAAATTTTGAATACATTAACAATTATATTTATATCTTCGTCATCTAAAAAACAAAGTGGCTCTAACTTTTTATCTTCTTCTGTAAATGGTCCTCTAGTATCTTCAATAATGACATAAGCCAACATTTTATTGTCTTTAAAGAAACGAAAAATTTCTAAATCTCGTAATCTTAGTTTTCTATCGATTGAAATCATTTTTTTCACCTATTCAAATATGAATTTATAACCCGCAGTTATATCTGTACATATTCTTAATCTAAACAAATTTTCCTTCTGAAACAAGAAAAAAGAGATGCATATTAAAGTTACTTAATTAGTATTTTAATCTCATTTTTATGTTCTTTTACAAATTCATTCAAAAAGTCATTGGCTTTTTTATTGTATACCTCTAACCCATCTTCGTTGTATGCGTCTGGTTCACCAAACATTTCTTGCGTATAAGCATCTATATAAGCAATTTGTTCACTCCTGATTTCTACGTACTTCTTATAATATTCTTTAGGTTCCATACCTAACTTTTGAGCTTGCATTTCGATAAAATCAATCATAGATTTTCCGAATGGATCTTCTTTATCTCTAAGAGGTAGCAACATCATTGTTTCCTCTTGTAGATCTTTGTTATCGGAAACATCCAAATTCATTCTTTTAGCTTCTTGCAGAATTAATTCGATTTTTACAGTTCCCTCAATACTTTCCAACACCTCTTCATCTGGATACAAAAATCTTAATTCACCTATCGTAATTTCTTTGTCTTTGACAATAGCTGCAATATCATTGTCATTAAAATCTTTTATACTACTTTGAACACTTGAACTGCATCCCATCAGTGAGATAATTAAAGACAAAGAAATTATAAAAAGAGAAATTCTTTTCAAAAAAACACCTCCATAATATAAATCCTACCACCTGTAATACGTTTTATAATGCAAAATGTTTCAAATTTTCTCTCGAACGAACCTGCCCCATTAGCCATACATGAAGCGCAAAATCAGCGCTACACCATAGGGGATGAAAATGTGTACAGTACGGGTATTGGATATTACGGCTGGGAGAGGAAGGTCGATTAACTATGGTGCCATAGAGCCCATCCGTTAGTCTGACTCCAACGACCACGGTGCATCACAGACTGTCGCACTCTATACGAGTAGCACACATGGGAGATTAATCCTACTCTGGTTATTACACCAGCCTGCCTTTATTCTATGAAGAATGGAGTTGGTTTCTGATTAACTTTCAACTTAATATAATCATTTTGAAGGCTCAGCCTTTTTTCAAAAAACTTTTTCTGTGTTTTTTTGTTATGCGGTTTTATAGATTTAGAGCGTTTTTTAATTTTCATGGGAGTTTAACTAGACGTTATGTTAAATAATGAAGCCATTTATGTTCCGGTTCGTGCAATTGTATAGCATACTGAAGCCATTTTTTTCTCTCGTCATCTAAACATTCTAATATCGCCATAAAGTCTTGTTGGTCTTTTTCTCTTGTGTTTTTCACTTTATATAAAAGCACAATTTCTGGATTTAGATAGGGAATGCCTGTATCAGAATAACTCCAAACTGACTTAAGTGGATAGGAAATCGTTAAATCCCTTCTGAATTTCCAATCATAATCCTTTGTTTCATTTAGAAGAACTTCTAATTTGTTTCCATTTGAATTATTCAAAGTATGTATTTCGTGAATAGGTAACTCTAAAAACTCATTTCCCCAAGTATAGAGCTTACCTTTAATAACCTTTTTAAAATCCCAATCTTTAAGGTATTCCTTCAGGTTTAATTGGTCTTTTCGAAATAAGGCAATCTCTATATCTTGATGCTGTCTTGTTTCCCTACCGATAAATAGGTCAATTGCCCAACCTCCTGCAATAAACCACGTTTTGTTAAATCCTGACATTAAAGAAGTAATTCTTTGGCATTGTTCAAATGACATACAAAATCCCTCCAGACTAAACAACTAATATCCTTCTCTATTCTTTTTCTATTTTGAATAACCTCTATACTGAAACCTTGTTTAACTAACCTGCCCCTTTAGCCATACATGTAGCGCAAAATCAGCGCTACACCACAGAGGATGAAAATGTGTACAGTACGGGTATTGGATACTACGGCTAGCGATGAAGGTCGATTAACTATAGTGCCGTGGAGCCCTATCCTTTAGCCTGACTCCAACGACCACGGTGCATAACAGAATGTCGCACCCAATACGGGTAGCACTTATGGAAGATTAATCCTACTCTGGTTACTACACCAGCCTGCCTTTATTCTAGGAATAATGGAGTTGGTTCTTGATTAACTTTCAACTTATATAATCATTTTGTAGGCTCAGCCTTTTTTCAAAAAACTTTTTCTGAGTTTTTTTGTTATGCGGTTTTATAGATTTAGAGCGTTTTTAAATTTTCATGGGAGTTTAATGATTTATACAGGAACGTCCGTTTCCTTCTTCTTGAATATGCCTATTAATAGTATAATTAGTCCTATGATGAAACCAATCGTAAACAGTATAATAATTGTTACTGGTATTGCCCATATATTCCTAATAATTAAGCCATAGGTTAAACCAATCTGAAAAGATAATAATGGTGAGATTACCAACATAAAAGTGATTCCCCAAACAATGTATTTCCTTTTCTTTGACTTACCTTCGCTTAGATGATAAGCAGCAAGTGCTCCTATGAATGCAAATACATACCCTACAAAAAGCACCATTTTATCATCCCCTTCTTTTTTTAAATTTCACAATATCTCTTATCTCACTAAACTGCCAGTTAGTTCAACAAGGAATTCGATCGCTGAACAGCCTTGTATAACCATGCACACGAGGTTAACAAAACGTCAATTCTCGGCAGGTAATTATACTTCATAACCCTATAAACTCTCAGTTTCCCCCTGCGATCCTTCGTTTTTTGTATGCATCCAATTTTATACATCGTTGAGTTAACAGGATTTCCGCTGAACGCCAGGTCCATTTAAATCCATATTTATGTAAATTTAACTAAACAACAAGAAAATAGAATACCTCCCAAAATCCTGTATACTAACAACCATCCCAATGAATTTTTGTTTCATTTTATATTAATATCAAAAACATAAGTTGCTTTTCCTTTGTTCCATTCTACGATAACTTCATAAATATAATATCCCTCTTCCGATGGAAGGATTATTTCATTATCTTTAAGTTCAACAACATCACTTGTTTCATCTTCGTTCCATTGTTTTAGGATGATAGATGAAGGATTTTCTTCAATTTCAATTTTTAATTTACCACCTTTTTCAACTTGTAATGTATTGAATCCAACTGCTAAGTCATTTATATCTGAACTACTAATTTTTCTAAATTTCACGTCAGTATCTAGCCATTCGAACTCACCTATCATCATTATATAATCGTGAGTACCCACAATAACTTTGCCTTCTGCTTGCTTATAAGTATTGTTTGAAGATATTCCATTACAACCAGCTATAATAATAACTGTTAACATTAACAGCATTGTTTTTTTCATTATCATATTCTCCTTTTAATCTCTAAAATTGCATTTTTTTATTTATTTGGAATATGTTCACATATTTATATATTATAGCATGCGTATTGATTAATCAGACTACAAAAATCCAGTGTCACTTTCCAACTAATTTGTCATCTTTTTGGCAGGTGATAAGGCTAAGGTTTATATTGCGTATAACGTCTGCAAACACTTCCCGATAATCTTCCTTTTAGTCAAATAAAAAAGAACAGGTAACTTTCACCCATTCTCTGCTGCAATTTCATCAATTCATCTATCATAAAAAACACTCACCTAAACACATCACCAAATAAAGGGATAACAATAAACATCCCGCTTACTAAACCAAAGATAAAAATTATTGAATAAGTAACGTACTTTTTTCCCTATATTACTCCTTCTCTAAAGGAGTTAGTTCGCTATCTTCGAAGCATTATTGAAGAACGCGCAAGACAACAAGTAATCTGTTCCATAATCTAGACGCTGTACTTTTTTTTTAAAAAAAGAGCTGCGTTTAATTTTCATGAGAGTTCAATAAGAAAAGCTACCCTTACAGGCAGCTACTTGTTCAACTAAAGCTTTCATTAGTTGAAGTATTTATGAGGTTTCCTTAATTTAAAACGGTCCAATTTGTTGATCAATCCGTCCCACTTCTCGTAGAGTATCGTTTACAGCTGAATTCTGATTTAATGACTTTTCCTGTTCATGAAAACTATATTTCCTTTTAGTCAAAAAATCCACAAGATAGACGCCTACAATTAAAGTTACAAAGAACCCCCAGAAAATCCACATTATCCAATGCATTACATTACCTCCCCTTTTTAATATATACGTAGCGTTCGGCTAAAAGTTACATTTACTATAAAATGACAAACCTACCCGTAAGTAAAAATGGCACGTACCCCAACGAATGCAACACCAATCACAAGAACAATAGAACCTATCAATAATTTAGATTTGATGTCATTTTTCCCTATTTCAATTTATACAAAGTATACCATTAATGTGTAATAATGCGATGTGCAAGACTGGCTGGTTTTAAATGCTTGACCGATACAGCAAAATATTGCTTCAGTTGATTTGTATCCAGCAATTCCATCTCACCATCATTAAAATAACCAATTAGTAGCAAAGACTGTAACTGCGGGGGATAAGGACTCCGGGATGTAATTGTTGGTGATAGTATAAGACATATCTCTTTCCCCCTTATCTTCTCTTCGATATTTCTATTTGACTTGGTTAGGTATAACCGAATTGTTTTTTTGGTATATTCGCGTTATTCGGTAGTCTTTGTAAGAGAAGACAATGAGTATGCTATTATTGGGAATAACTAGTATTTTTAAGGGAGTGAAAAAATGAAAAAGATTTATATTGCTTTATTAAGCTTAGCCTCCATCGTTATATTTCTTTTTATAATGAAGTTTTTTGGATGGACTATTGTGGTCAATAGAACTAGTATTGATAAATGGCTTTTATTGATCGCTGTCTTTTCTTTTCCTTCTGCAATTTACATAATTTCAGTTAAAAAAGATGTAAATATACGGGCAGCAGATACATTATCATTTTTTGTAATAATCATTGTAACAACGTGTTGTTTTAGGGCGTTTTTACTACCGACTTATTTTTATGCGTATGTAGAAAGTAATGATATTCTTTCAAAACCATACTTTATCTCTGAAAAGACGAATTCAAAAACACCACTAATTGAAGATGTTTTTTATACCAAGTACACTATATATAAATCCATTACTCCCGTTCTCTTTAAAAAAGAATCAACAGTAGTGGAGGAACGTGGCATAATTCGCTTGAAGGAAAGTATAGTGAAAACGGTTGAAATAGATGGAAAAATCTATATTACAACTGGCAATGGTTTATTGCCTATTAAGTAGCAGAGGACGCAAGTTATAAATCATACTAAGAACAGTAGTGCAGACCAAGGCAATGGTTAGTACTACTGATCTTAGTATGTTTTCTTATTGTGCAATGGATTTAACTACTTACGTTAAGGGAGGTGTTAACTAAGGTGCATGCGGTATACACACTTGAAAAGGTCTATTTCTTGTAAGAGAAATAGACCTTTCTTAATTTAATGATTTTCAATTAAAGCTACTCGTAAGTCTGAATCCATTTTTCAGTGGTCTCAAAATTATATGCAGAGTACTTGGGGTGTCGTTACTGATTTATCTTCCATTCAGTGTGCAAAATTGAAAATATCAACGCATCGTGGGAATGCCCATTTTGGAATAAATAACTTCTTAACTTTCCTTCTGCCAAGAATCCATTCTTCTCTAACAGTCCGATAGATGCACTATTTGCAGGAAATGTGACTGCCCCCATACGGTGCAGCCCAAGTTCATCAAATGAATAATCCAAAACCGCTTGTAATGCTTCAGAGGTAATACCGCTTCTCCAAAAGTCCGGATGTATTTCAAATCCAACTTCCGCTTTTTTCATGCCAAGTGCCAAGTTATTCAATCCAATTGTGCCTACAAACTGGTTCCCGTCTTTTATCGTAATCGCCCAGCGCACTCCTCTTTTTGTTTCATAAGTACTTTTGAAATGCTCAATAATTTTTTCCGCCTGAGCCAACTCGTACATCGGATCCATCCCATAATACTTAACTACTTGTGGATTTGAAAAAATGGTGAATAGTGCAGGCGCATGACCTGATTCCACTTTAGTCAATCGAAGTCGCGGCGTATTTAAAACTGGAAATGTCATACTAGCCCCTCTTTCACTTCATTTTCAACTATATCTGCCAAAGCTAATGGATTGCATTGTTCTATATACTTTTCTTCCGCGGGGAAATACCGTTGATCGTACTTTAAAGCGATTTCTTTCTTATTCCCCATATAGATGTCCCTATCTGTAATCCTTTTTAACCTCGTCTCTTGATCCAACTCTAGATAGACGACTATTTCAAAATACGGTCTCAATTCAGGACGTTGTAGAAAAACCCCTTCAACGATTACTGTTGTTCCCGCGGGGATTTCAATTTCCCGCAGTATATAACTGTCAGTTTCTCTGTTATACACTTCGATTGTCTCATTCACATCCAAACCACTTTTCAATGGTAGCAGTAATTTTTGTATTAAATAATCATACCGCCATTGTAAATGATAATAGCAATACCATTCTTCATAATTCTCGTTATAACGGACTTCCTTTTTGTGTACAAAATCATCAAGGTGCAAGATCACTGAGCCCTCTAACTGTTGCTGCAATTTATAGGCATACATCGTTTTTCCCGATCCGCCAAGACCGTCAATTCCAATGAGCATGGAACATTTAGAGTGATTTTTCATTTTGGTATTCCCATTTCACGAAATGGATAGAACCTGAACTTCACTGAACCAATAACTGATTTTTCATCGATGAAACCGATGATTCTACTATCTGTACTGTTTCTTCGATTATCTCCAAGCACGTATAAATAGCCTTCAGGTACTTCCACTTTAAAGTCTTGTGTTAACTTCTGGCCTTCGAAAATCCCAGCTTTATTCTCTTGCACATAGTCCTCTTCATATTCCACGCCATTTATATAAAGCTTGTCGTTGTTCATGACGACGACATCTCCCGGAAGACCAATTACCCGCTTAATGAAATTGTCCTCTGAATCCGGAGCATGGAAAACAATCATGTCAAAACGATCAATCTTATACACTTTTGAGATGACGATTTTATTATCATTTTCAAAAGTCGGCTGCATCGATTGACCCGATACGACGACTGGTGTAAATAAAAATTGGCGTATGACGATTGCAATGACGAATGCAATTGCTACTGATTGTATCCACGAAATGAGCTCACTTTTGCCGCCTTCTTTCATACAATACCCCCGTCTACTATATAATTCATATTATTTACCATATAACGTTACTATGCGTTTATAGACTACTATGCTCTATATTCTATTCTTTATGATAAATTCCTGCCCAACTTAAAAGATTCTTATTATAACAATCGCGCTTCGTTCACCACAATGTTAGGTAAGTGAAAAAAATGCCTTCGTCAATTCAATAAAACTTAATCATTCATCTCTTTAATTCCGTGTTACTTTTCCACTTATAACGGTCGTAAAATTATTGGATAGGCAAAGTAACTAGTTGTATATGATAAAAACAAAAAGCACTGAACTTTTGAGGTTCGGCGCTTTGAATATTGCGTACTATTTACCCCGAAAACTAGAATTCTCCCGGTAGTTTATTATTTCATATCCGAAAATTCTTGCTCACTTCCATCTGTGAATTCAATTTCCAGATCAAACTCCGCGTAATCTTCTGCACCAAATGCTTTGGACACCTTTTCTATTACTTCTTCTCTCGACATGTCTGTTGTTAAACCTAGCTCTTTAAAAATCGGTTGCAATTCACTATAAGCTTTATCTCCTGATAGCTTAATGTTATTTAATTTGTTCTTGTATTCTGCTTCGGTTTCGGACATATCCAAGTCAAATGAAGCTTCAATTGCATCTCTCTTCTTGACTGTATCTATATCTAAGTCAAATGAACGGAAACCGAACTCGCTCTGAATTTCCTCATTCGTAGGAGCGTTCTTTACTATCTCTTTATCGGTACACGCACCTAATATAAGTGCCGTCGATAATAGTGCTGTAGCGTATAACGAAAGTTTTTTAGTGTTCAAAAGATAATTCCCCTTTTCAATGTATTATCCATGCTTCATAATTCATCTTTTCAAGTAAGTTCACCTATCACGTTGAGACGAATTATCCACTGATTAGTAGGGTACATGAACAAACGGTGTTGAAAGGATAAATAAGAATACATATATAACCTAGCATTCTCAGAAACTGTCTTACAATGTTCGACAGAAAAACTGATACTTATACATAAATATAGCATACCTTATCCTGTCGGTACCATTATGGACCCAAAAATATACATCGTTTGAAATAGAGGTCGCCTGCTATTTAGTGATAGTCATTGAAGGCATCCAAAAAAGTTAAAAATAATAAACCCCTTTCCATAGGGAGATATTCTGCACTACATATTAAGATTAACAAGGTGGTATACCTCACCAGTTTTACGAACGAATTTAGCGAATGAGCAACAAGTGTGAGACGAAGTAGAGGTATGCAGTTCAATCCCTCCTCAGAAATCTACTATCGGGCTTATTGCGTGAGACCATAACCAAGCGACAAAGCGTTGTTGGAAGAATCTTCTATCCGTTAAGCGCCGACTGTATAGTACAAAGATTATAGTAGCAAAACCATTAAGTATTTTACCGATTCCGTTATACCGCATACTAGTAAAGCGGCTCCGTCCAAAGACAGAACCGCAAGATGATTAAGATTAATTTTAACTCTAAACAAAAACCTTCCAATTTCCCGGCAACTAATTGTTATTAAACTTTGAAATGGCTCATGGCGGTGTGCAGATTGTCACTTAACCCCGCCAATGTATCCGCGGCTTGTGCTACCTCACGGATTGCCCGAAGCTGCTCGTCCGTCGATGCACTAATTTCTTCACTTGCCGCAGCTGTTTCTTCAGCTGTCGCCGCCATAGTTTCAATTGTCTCCATAACCGTCTCCTTATGTTCAACGACCTTATTTACTTCGTCATAGACACTGCTGATGGACTGTTCAAGCTTATTCATGAGTTTGGAAATGTCTCCGAACGTCATTTGTGTAGCCAGCACGACTTTTCCTTGTTCCTCAAATGTCTCCCCCGTTTCCCTCATTTGCCTCGAAACTTGGTGGGAGCCATTTTGAAGTTCTTGAACGGTCGCTTTTACTTCATCTGTTGCTCGTGCAGATTGTTCAGCTAGTTTCCTCACTTCATCAGCAACGACCGCAAAGCCTTTACCGTGTTCGCCAGCACGTGCTGCCTCAATGCTCGCATTAAGCGCCAACAAGTTCGTCTGCGTGGAAATTTGAGTTATCGTTTCCATGACAATTCCGATTGCTCCAACTTTCGTTTCCAAATCTCCAACGACATCCGCCATCGATTGCAGATTTGTCTTCCAGCCATCGAACGACAATTGTAGCTGATTGACTTGGCTGACTCCACTTTTGTTGACCTCTTCAGCTTCTATTGCAATGCCTGTCATAATGCTCGCTTTTTCTTGAATCCCTATTAGTTGTTCGCTTAAATAGCCAACTGTTTGCGTCACATCTTCTGTATCATGTGCGGATTTCGTTGCACCTGATGCGATATCATCGATAGCCCCCGCCATCTGCTCACTAACGGCATTCGTCTCTTCTGCGGATGCACTTAAGCTTTCTGCCGCTAAACGAACTTCATCGACAGAAAGGTTAACCAATGTAATAACATCACGAACTTTTGAAGTCATAGCATTAAAATTGTTTGCAAGTTGACCAAATTCATCCTTCGATTTCACATCCGCGTATGCGTTAAGGTTTCCTTCCGTCACCTTATCCATTGCTGTACGAATTTCACCGAGAGGACTAACAATTCTTGATATTAAGAACCAAAGAACAACAATCATTACTATTCCTGCTAATATGAAAGTTATGATGATTAAGTTCCTAGTTTGACTAACTGAACCATCAATTGCATCTTGATTGAACGCGGCACCAACTGTCCAACCGAAATGCGGGACTTCGGTAAAAACGCCGACCATTTCATTCTTATCTTCATTGTATTGTCCGATTCCCTTAGTTTTTTCTTCGTTAAATAATGCCGTTAAATAAGATAAATCCGCCAATTCCTCTTTGTCTGTTAGTAAATGAGGGTGAACGATTGCCCCATCATTTCTATCAAATAAGAATGGGTAGCCTCCAAATCCAAATTCACTTTTGGATACACTATCAGTAATATTTCCCAAACTAATGTCTACCCCAATAACACCAACAAGTGAATTGTTTCGTTTCATCGCTTTAGATGCCGTAATAACATATCCACCTGACGCTGCATCGACATATGGATCCGACCATACAACTTTGTCTGGTTGGTCGCTAGCTGCTGTATACCATACGCGGCTAGTCGGATCAAATCCATCGATAACGAGATGGGGAACAAATTTGGTATATTTGTTTTCGAATCCAAAATACATTAAATCCGTATCCGTCATTTGTCCCATATAATCATTAAAGACCTTTTCGATGCCTCGACTTAATTCGCTATCACTTCCGGTGCCATACTGCGTCTCTATAAATGATGTGACTTCCGGATTTTCGGTAAGCAAATATAGCGTTTTTTCATATTGCAACATACTGTTTTCAATCGATCGACTCATCTCCTGCACGGCAACTTCACTTTGATTTATAAGGACATTTTCCGTTTGCTTTTGCATTTGAAGATTAACGAACAAGTTTACTACCGTAAGGATAATGAAAAATAACGCTATTACACTGACAATAATTTTTGCTTTAATCGATTTCATTTCACTTACCTCCTTCTACTTTGATTCGACATACTTCACTCATTAATTCTGACCTCATTAGACTATATTTTTGATTATAGTCTAATAGTCACTAGAATGATAGAATATTTTAAATAATATAATGTATTTCGACTTATTAAATATACGCAAAATAAAAAACGCCATTCTCTGGCGTTTTAAATGCTTACTTAATACGTTGTAAATGTTTCGTACAATTAAACAGCTCGCATAGGTTTCGATCTTCTTGCAGTTTAATAATAGTGACTGATGTGTTTTCCAGATCCATAGCTAAATCCTTGTAAGGGACAAGCTCTTTTATCAATCGACCAATAAATCCTCCATGACTGACGACTAAGATTCGTTTATCTGGATGCAATTCTTTTATTTCCTCTATGAAATTAAGTCCGCGTGAAATAATTTCTTCCTGCGGTTCGAAACCGAGTTCCAGCTGTCTCCATGAGTGCCCCCATTTTTTTACTCGCTCCATTTCCGTCAATCCTTCAACCAGGCCACCCCCTGATTCCCGCAAGCGATTGTCCGATAAGAGACGGATATCAGGCATACTGTCCGCGATGATTTCAGCTGTTTTTGCAGCACGAATTAAAGGACTTGTGTAGATGACATCCCATTGTTCACCAGAAAGTCTTTGAGCTACACCGTGTGCCATCTCAATTCCTTCATCATCAAGTGGGACATCAGTACTTCCTTGTGCCCTTCCTTCTTTATTCCACGCGGTAACGCCATGTCGTACAAACCCAATTATCGTAATCGTAAACACCTCCCTCTTCACATTTACTCACAAACCATTTCCAAGTATTCCCTATACGACATACCCTAGCGACCTTAGAACATTATTCATAAATGATTCCGTATATAAGTATACTTCCTCGCGCTCTGGTTCCTGATAAACGTCATGGTACAGCCGTTTCCATTGCTTATATTGAAACTCAGAAAGTTCCTGTCGGATAAACCATTTCTTAGCAAGCACTATGTCTGTTATTTTATCCTCTTCCGCAATATGCATAAGCACTGGGATATCATGAACACTTCTTTCGCTCTGCGCAACCAATTTCATGAATGATTGTAACTCTTTATACCAGGCTACGGTGAATTCATCGTTATAAAAGTCATCTTGCTTAGCTTCTTCATATAAATCACTATTGCGTGTTAACATCTCAATGTCAATTTCATGATTCAATTTCATGGATGACGAGAATTTTGTCAATACGTTCGAAAATTTAGGTGGCTGATGACGCAATGCTAGCCATGGGGAACTAAAAACAGCCCCTGCGCATTCAATTTTCTTTCGCTGTAAAAGACGCATTACGAAGGTGGCACCTATTCCATGTCCAATAATGAACAACGGTAAATTATCATCGAGACCGACCGCTATTAATTTTTCCACAAATTTAGCGTAGGCATCAAATTGTTCATCGTGAATTTTTCCGACACCTTCCGCCCCGTGTCCAGGTAAATCTCCTGTCACGACATGAAATCCGCTGTTTCGGAGTTTCTGAATAAGCCATGCATTTCTACTATGATGTTCGTACACATTATGGACGATGGCCACGACAGCTTTTGGTGGCCCTTCTGCTTCCCATTTCCACATGGTCATCTTCCCCTCATCTATCTAGTTCTTTTATCTATATATTTCCCTATTTATCTACAATAAAAACCTAATCTTTGTTACGATAATTATACACTACCTAAAGAAAAGAGGAGAGCATCATGATTTATCCTTATAAAGGAAAAACGCCTGTAATTGATCCGTCCGTTTTCATTGGCGACTTCACGACGATTTCAGGTGATGTGACAATTGGTCCTGAATCGACAATTTGGTTTAATACCGTAATCCGGGGTGACGTATCTCCAACAATTATTGGACGTAAAGTAAATATTCAAGACTTATGCTGCCTTCATCAAAGCCCAAAGTTTCCGCTTATTCTTGAAGATGAGGTGACAATTGGGCACCAAGTAACGTTACATAGTTGTACGGTAAAAAAAGGAGCGCTTATCGGTATGGGTTCCATTGTTTTGGACGGTGCTGAAATTGGCGAAGGGGCATTCATTGGCGCAGGCAGTCTCGTGCCGCCTGGTAAGAAGATTCCCCCGAATACGCTAGCACTCGGGTCGCCAGCAAAAGTCGTGCGTGAGCTGAATGACGACGATCGTGCGGACATGGAACGGATTGTTCAGGAGTATGCCGAAAAAGGGCAGTATTACAAGAGTTTACAACAATAATAAAAGAGCTGCCTTTGAAGGCAGCTCTTATTTTTTTATAAATAAAAAGATTACTAAACCAATTAACACAAATAACGCAACAACCCCAACCAGTAGTAACAAACCTATTAAACTCATAGCCCGACGCTCTCTCCTCTCCGATCAGGTTTCACTTTATAACAATTGTATCATTTGTTTATAGCTCCTGTGATGAGAGTGTACGACAGATTCGCTACACTCTATGACGCCCGCTAAATCAAACATCCTAAACAGAAAAAACACCAAAAAACAGGGAGATCCTGCCTTTCAGTGTTTACACTACATTATTTCCCTGCTAACTCTTTCAATGCATCAGCTTTATCCGTTTGTTCCCACGGTAGATCAATGTCTGTACGGCCGAAGTGACCGTATGCAGCTGTTTGTTTATAAATTGGGCGGCGCAGATCAAGCATTTTGATGATGCCTGCTGGACGAAGGTCAAACAGTCCACGCGTAAGCTCAACAAGTTTACTTTCCTCGACTGTGCCTGTTCCAAATGTATCGATAGAAATCGATACAGGTTGTGCAACACCGATTGCATAAGCAAGTTGCACTTCACATCGATCTGCAAGTCCTGCAGCGACAATGTTCTTCGCAACATAACGTGCCGCATATGAAGCCGAGCGGTCCACTTTCGTCGCATCTTTCCCAGAAAACGCACCGCCGCCATGACGCGCATAACCACCGTACGTGTCAACGATGATTTTACGGCCAGTAAGACCTGCATCTCCTTGAGGTCCCCCTATTACGAAGCGGCCAGTTGGGTTGATGAAGTACTTCGTGTCTTCATCGATTAAATCAGTTGGTACAACCGGGTTTATGACGAATTCTTTAATATCACGCTGAATTTGCTCAAGTGTTATTTCAGGGTGATGTTGCGCTGAAATAACAATTGTATCGATGCGTACTGGTTTATTGTTTTCATCATATTCAACAGTCACTTGTGTTTTTCCATCTGGACGCAGATACGTAAGGGTTTCATCTTTGCGTACTTGTGCAAGTCGGAATGATAATTTATGAGCTAGGCTAATTGGTAACGGCATCAGTTCCGGTGTTTCATTACAAGCGTAACCGAACATCAAACCTTGGTCACCAGCTCCAATTGCTTCAAGTTCATCATCTGTCATCGAACCTTCACGCGCTTCAAGTGCCTGGTCAACGCCTGCAGCGATGTCGGCTGATTGTTCATCGATCGCAGTCAAAACTGCAGATGTTTCCCAATCAAATCCGTATTTCGCGCGTACATAACCAATTTCTTTAACAGTTTCACGCACAACTTTCGGGATATCGACATATGTTGTCGTCGTAATTTCTCCTGCAACGAGGACAAGTCCTGTTGTAATTGTCGTTTCACATGCAACACGTGCATTTGGATCTTCTGCCAATATAGCATCTAGAATAGCATCCGAAATTTGGTCACACATTTTGTCCGGGTGTCCTTCAGTTACCGATTCTGAAGTAAATAGTCGGCGATTTGTCATGTTATTTCCTCCTTATATCCTACGAGATTGATACGGTACTCATATGTCCCATGTAGAGTCTTTTCTAAATGAAAAGACTACAAGCCATTGCGAGCTCTATACACGAGGATTAAGGGCGATATCATATAAAAAGCCCTTCGCTCACGTAATAATACATGAGGAAAGGCATGATTTCATAAGCACCTTTCACTCTTATCATACAAGGACTGTGCCTTGCTACAGGTTTGGCACCTTCGCGCAGACAAAACGTCTGTGCAGGTTGCCGGGTTTCATAGGGCCTGACCCCTCCACCAGCTCGGGATAAGAGTATCCGTTCAACTATATATGCTACGAAAAATCTTGTTGCATGTCAAATCTTTTTACCCATTTTGCGTATAAATCCTTGAGGTTTGAATTAGTATAGATTATTATTCTTAATGTGTTATACTAATTCAATAATGTGATGACACCCAATTGATTGGGACTATATGCAAAGGACGGTACATACTTATGATATCTGCGAAAATTAGTGATGACCTCAACAAACTTCTTTCTGGGAAAAATGTAAAAGTTCAACTTTCAGTTCCACAACTTGTTGAAAAAGCGATTTCACGTGGTGAAGCTCAATTGACATCAGACGGAGCGGTTACAGCTCAGACAGGCAAATATACAGGTCGTTCACCTAAGGACAAATACATTGTTGAGGAAGCGTCCTCCAAAGACAAAATCGATTGGGGCAACGTCAATCGTCCAATCTCTTCTGAAATTTTCGATTCATTATATAATAAAGTAATTACTCATTTGAGAACAAAAGACGAACTGTTCGTCTTCAAAGGTTTTGCAGGCGCAGATCCAGCTTCACGACTATCCATTCAAGTTGTGAATGAATTTGCATGGCATAACCTGTTTGTTCACAACTTGTTCATCCGCCCAACTGAAGAAGAACTAGTACAACATGAATCACAATTTACAATCGTTTCGGCTCCTTCATTTAAAGCTGATCCTGTGGTCGATGGTACGAATTCAGAGACATTCATTATCGTATCAATGGAAAAACGTATTGTTCTTATCGGTGGAACTGAATACGCTGGCGAAATGAAAAAATCAATCTTCTCAATCATGAACTACTTACTACCAGAAAATGGAATTATGCCGATGCACTGTTCGGCAAACGTTGGTGAAGACGGTGATGTTGCCCTATTCTTCGGTCTTTCTGGAACAGGTAAAACAACACTTTCGGCAGATGCAAACCGTAAATTAATCGGCGATGACGAGCATGGCTGGTCTGACACTGGTGTCTTCAATATCGAAGGCGGTTGCTATGCAAAATGTATTAATTTATCACAAGAAAAAGAACCTGAAATTTTTGGTGCAATTCGTTTTGGTTCCGTACTAGAAAACGTTGTCGTCGATCCGGAAACACGCATTCCTGACTACGATGATGGTTCATTAACTGAAAACACGCGTGCAGCTTATCCTATCCAAGCAATTGATAACATCGTTGACCCTTCTGTTGCTGGTCATCCGAAAACGATTGTATTCTTAACGGCAGATGCGTTTGGCGTGCTACCTCCAATCTCGAAGTTAACAAAAGAACAAGCAATGTATCACTTCCTAAGCGGGTTCACTTCGAAGCTTGCCGGAACTGAGCGTGGTATCACATCACCTGAAGCAACGTTCTCAACGTGCTTCGGTTCACCTTTCCTTCCACTTCCAGCGACAGTATACGCTGAAATGCTTGGGAAGAAAATTGATGAACATGATGCACAAGTATTCCTTGTTAACACAGGCTGGACTGGCGGCGTCTACGGCGTTGGTAAACGTATGGATCTTAAATACACACGCACTATGGTACAGGCAGCTCTTGCTGGAGAATTGAACAACATTGAAACAGAAACTAACGGCGTATTCGGCCTCGAAATGCCTACATTCATTGAAGGTGTTCCAACAGAAGTGTTGAACCCGCGCAATGCATGGGCAGACGGCGAAGCATACGATGTAAAAGCAAATGAATTGGCAAACATGTTCCATGAAAACTTTAAAAAATTCGGTATGGTTTCTGAAGAGATTACGCTTAAAGGCGGACCGATTGCATAATTTTCAAATTAAACAGTGTAGCACATTGAATGTGCTACACTGTTTTTTTGTACCTTGGATTTGTAATTGTAAAAATGGAGTTGTAACTGCAACTTATTTCGTCTAATTGCAACTTTGGCGTTTTAATTGCAAACCCGTACTTCTAATTGCAACTTCATTTCATTCAAAAAACCACTCATTTTTCTTGTCTTCTCATCCAACTACATAAATCGCGTACAAGTTGTGCATTCATGACAGGCGGTATGAAGTGTGTATATTCAGGGAAATACCATGTCTCATATACTTTTTTATGTTCACGCAGTGCGTTTTCAAGCAAAACTGCTTGTTGAAATGACACGTTCTCGTCGATCATGCCATGAATGATGAGTACGGGAGCATCAATTTCATCCACGCGGAACAGCGCCGTACGGTTTCTGTATTCATCCGGCATGTTATTCGGTGTCCCGCCGATAACTCTTTTCATCATCCGCCGCATATCTTTCCGTTCTTTATATGTAAATACGATATCGGATACGCCAGACCATGTAACTACCGACGTAATATCTTCACGTAAAATTGCTGTCCAAAGAGCCATTATACCGCCCCGTGAAAATGCAAACAAGTGAATTTTTTCCACGTTTGTCTTCGGATTTTGCTTCAGCACATCAACGGCATTCACCGCATCCTGACGATCGGCCCCAGCAAACTCATCCCGTCCCTCGCCTCCACGGTTCCCCCGATAATAAGGAGCGAAGACAACAAATCCTTGCGAAGCAAACTGTGCAATTCGGGCAGGACGAACCATACCGATATGCTGCATGCCCCCTCGCAAATAGATGATGCCTTCGTAGTTCCCTTCTGTAATTGGTTCTGCCATGAGTCCCTTCACTTTTAACCCATCTGAAAAATATGTAATTTCTTCAAGCGAAACATGTGGATTTGGAGACGGATAGGGCCTTCTATGAATAATCGTACCATCATGACTCATGCTCTTCCACCCACTTTCTTAATGTTTCCATGCCTGTGTTTTTCATAAGGAAACTCAATTCTTCACACTGGTCAAGCTCTTCATTAGTCATCCACATAGCTCCTTCTGTTTCGTAAAGGGCTGGATGCTCATCGATTTCCGCAACTTTCCCTGTGAATACAGCTTTGCAAAATGTACTATTACTTCGAACGACATACTCTGCAAATTGCACAAGATCCGTAATTTTCACACCTGTTTCTTCAATCGTTTCGCGTATAACTGCCTCCTCGATCGTTTCTCCATGCTCTGCTTTACCACCTGGAAACTCAACGCCTCGAACTAAATGCCGAGTCAGTAACCATTTACCATTATGCTTGAGGATAACAAGGACATGCCGAGCTGGCATTCCAAATTGGTTTTCTCCGAAAGTCAGCTCAACACGACCACCATTAACATCATTGAAAATAAGCATTGCACTCACGTCCTTTCAACCAGTGTAGCGAAGGACAGCAATCCTTTCAACGAAAATACGGAAGCTTTTCGATAAATCGCTTCGACTTATCATCTGTAAATTCATGAATGAGCGCATAGATCTTCATCGTACGTTGATCGACGTTGAAATTGTTCCGACCATAATGATAGGGCAAAAACGGTAAATGTGACCTAAGGAAGTTTCGGAATTCGAGTTCATCTATCTGACTAAATAACCGATGAAAAACAGGAACATACTGACTTTCTACATTAACCTCATATTCCCACGGTGAATCATCTGGGTAATGGTATACTTGCTGATTTACGACAGAAACGTACATTTTGTATTTCTCCATGCTACACCATCCTTTTTTCTTTTTAGCATGGCTTAGTATGAAAAAAGCATGCATCCCCTTTTACTGGAGATACATGCTTTACCGCAATTTACGCTTGTACGTCAACCGAAGCTCCCTTATGAGGATGGGCTGCAACAGACTGATTAGATAAACTTTTCAACATATCTGTTGCCGCTGCAGTATTCATTGCAAGTGCATTATTTAACACACTCAACTGAACAGTCGATTGCAAACTTCTCAATTGACTTGCCATGATGGAGCTCATATCCATTTGCCATCACTCCTTCCACAAGCTTATTATCGGCATTTTTCTAGTATTTTTAATGAAAAATGATTACTTGTTATCTTCACCCAGGAATGCATTCAGCATCCATTGATGTTTTTCGATACTTTGATATGTCGCGTTCAACAAATCTTCCGTCATATCGTCGCCATCTTTCGCAGCCAGCTGCATGCCTTTTTTCAACGATTTCATAATTTCACCGAAATCATTTACGACAGTTTTCACCATGCTGTCTTCTTTTTCATCTCCCGTTGCTTCTTTCACAACAGATTGTTCAAGATGTTCTTTCAGCGTCGCTACAGGATCTCCGCCAAGTGTCAAAATACGTTCTGCGATTTCATCCATATGTAACGTCGCTTCATTATAAAGTTCTTCAAACTTTACATGTAACGTGAAGAAATGATGACCTTTAACATACCAGTGATAGTTATGGAGCTTCGCATACATAACCGACCATGTAGAAACTTGGACATTCAATTCATTAATAAGTTCTTTCGACATATAAATCTCTCCCCTTATTGTTAAATATAATTCATCTCTCTGTTAATTTACCACCGAAGCATCTACAATAAACATCGAGGCATTAATAAGGAGTTTTTTAAATGAAAAAGATTTTAATTGGCTTTATTAAACTATATCAAAAAGTAATTTCACCCCTTACACCACCTTCATGCCGTTTCTATCCCACTTGTTCTCACTATGGGATTGAGGCAGTCGAAAAGCATGGAGCACTAAAAGGTTCATGGCTTGCGGTACGTCGAATTTCAAAATGCCATCCGTTCCACGAGGGTGGATTTGATCCTGTACCAGACAATGATATGCATAAAAAGTGATCTTTTTAGATAGAACGGTTTGACATAATTGTCGAGCCGTTTTTTTCGATTAAAAGAAATTCGCTTATTTAGTTGCCAAATTAGAAACACTCTTGTATGATAAAAAAGTCAGTTACACAAATCGGAATGATTACTATTAATAATACGGAGGATATATCTAATGAATAAGAAACTTTTTTTCATCATGTCATTACTAACAATTATGCTACTTAGTGCTTGTGGCGCTAAATCCACAGAAAACTCGGAAACTGGGACAGAGAAATTGTCTATTTATACAACAGTATACCCGCTTCAATACTTTACAGAACGAATCGGCGGCGACTACGTCGATGTGAAATCCATCTATCCTGCTGGCGCGGATGAACATACTTTTGATCCTACACAAAAAGATATGATGGGACTCGCGGACTCGGATTTGTTTTTCTATATAGGACTTGGCCTTGAAGGTTTTGTGGAAAATGCAGAAAAAACCATGAAAAACGAACATGTAAAAATGGTTGCAACAGCAGAGGCGATTCCTGATGAGATGCTAGACGAAGGTCATAGTGATGAAGGTCACGACGAAGATGCTGAACATGATGAACATGGACACGAAGGTCATGATCATGGGGGAATTGATCCCCATGTATGGATCTCACCACTGCTTAGTGTCGAACTTGCAACTTCTATCAAAGATGCATTGATTGCATCAAAACCTGAAATGAAAGACGAATTCGAGAAGAACTTTGAACAACTGAAAGTAGAACTTGTCGAACTCGATAGCAAATTCAAAGAGATGGCTTCCACTATCCCTTCCAAAACGTTCTTTGTTTCACATGCATCATTTGGTTATCTAGCCGATTCATATGGACTGGAACAAGTCGCGATTGCGGGACTGAACTCACAAAGCGAGCCGTCACAAAAGCAATTAGCACAAATTGTCAAAGAGGCAAAAAATCACAACATCCACTATGTACTTTTTGAACAGAATGTATCATCTAAACTAACTAATGTCGTGCGGAAAGAAATTGGTGCTGAATCACTCATGCTCCACAATCTTGGCGTATTGACAGTGGATGATGTAAAAAACAACAAAGACTATTTTTCTTTGATGGAACAAAACATTGAAACGCTGAAGAAAGCGTTAAGTGGAAAGTAAATGAAGAAAGGTTGTCCCGTATACCAGATTTAATCTGGTATATGGAACAGCCTTTTTGTTTTTGCTGTGACAGTTTGGAGTTGCCCTTACAGTTTAATCATTTGACATGACAGTTAGCGCAATTGCCCTTACAGATTGATGACTTGCCATGACAGTCCAGAGTTGACCTCACAATTTAATCTGTTGCCAGGACAGTTAACGCAACTGCCCTTACAGATTGATGACTTGCCATGACAGTCCAGAGTTGACCTCACAATTTAATCTGTTGCCAGGACAGTTAACGCAACTGCCCTTACAGATTGATGACTTGCCATGACAGTCCAGAGTTGACCTCACAGTTTGACTTTAATTTCGACTTCAACCTTACTCCAAATCCACTGACTCTTTCAATTTGCGACGCAATAACTTATTTGACCCGTTACGCGGCAGTTCATCTACGAAGCGGAATGATTTCGGTACTTTGTAACGCGCCAATCGCTCTTCACAATACGCTATCAAATCAGCTTCTTTCACATTTCCTGACACTACGACAAACGCAACTGGGACACTTCCCCACTCGGAATGTTCTTTCCCGCAAACGCCTACCTCTCGAATATTCGGATGCGCTATCAGTACATTTTCAATTTCAGCAGGGTAAATATTTTCTCCTCCTGAAATGATTAAGTCGGATCTTCTATCGACGATATACAAATAACCTTCCGAATCAAGATAACCGATATCACCTGTTGGAAGCCAGCCATTTTCTAATGGATCCACTTCGGAAAAACGACCAATATATCCAGGTGTCACATGTGAACCGCGTATAAATACTTCACCTTTTTCACCTGGCGTTTCTGTATCTTTGATTTTGATTTGATTGAAAAACAATGGTTTGCCTGCTGAACCCATTTTCCTCATTGCATCACTTGCTGCTAAGGTCGCTGTTTGCGAACTAGTTTCTGTCATGCCGTACGTTTGGAGAACAGGAACTTCAAGTACTTTTGCCCGCTTCAAATAATCGATTGGAACGGGGCCACCACCTGCCAGCATTGATTTAAATGATGAATGTGCGACACTATTATCCTTTTCCAGTTCACGCAGAACTTTATCCAATGTAAGAGATACAACAGACATCCGTGTGACGGACCCATCCCTTACCGCTTTCGCAGACTTGACCGCATCAAACTTCTCATGCAACTGAACCTCATTTCCGTATAGAACAGAACGAACGAGAATCGAGAACCCGCTAATATGAAATAAAGGCATCGCACAGAGCCAGACATCGTCTTCATCAAGCCCTAAATTTAGAACAGACGACAGTGCACTCGAGACGTGATTACCTGCAGTCTGACGGACCCCCTTCGGAAATCCTGTCGTGCCCGATGTATACATAATCGTAATGGTTCTGTCTGATTGCCAACTTTCCTGGATGACAAAAGCCTGTTCCGCACTTTCTTTGATCGTAGAAAATAGTAGCTGACGTACCGGCGTATCGGCAACAACACTACTCAGTTCATTCGACACAATTACCGTATTGGCGCCTGAATCATCCAATTGATATGCGATTTCTTTTTTCGACAACCGACTGTTTAGCATAACAATCTCAAGGCCGGCCAGCATACATGCATGAATGATGACTACCATTTCAGCATTGGAGGACCCAAGCAAGGCGATCCGTTCCCCTTCATTTAAACTGTTAGCCCTCAATTTTCGTGCAAGAACCACAGCATCATCTTTTAACTGTGCGAATGTCCACTTTTCCTCTTCGAACGATAAAGCTATTTTATCAGGCGTTAAATAAGCCCGTTGCATTAACCAATTTGGAATCATGCCATCACCATCCATTCAGAAAAAGCTGCCCGATTAGAGGCAGCTTTCTTAGTTTTTATCCAGTTTGATTACTGTCTAGGCTTCAGGCCCCAGCCCCTCGAGTCGCTTCAGGCTTGCTGAAAAGGCAAAGTACGCCTTTATCTTCAAGCCTTCCAGCGCTTGTCGGGGCTGAACGGCGCCTAACGCTTTTCTTTGATCAAGGAAAACGTGGGAATTGTCCGAAGTCCGGTTTGCGTTTTTCTTTGAATGCATCGCGGCCTTCTTTCGCTTCGTCTGTTGTGTAATAAAGAAGTGTTGCGTCGCCAGCCAATTGTTGAAGACCAGCAAGTCCGTCCGTATCCGCATTCATTGCCGCTTTCACGAAACGAAGTGCCGTAGGGCTCATGCCAAGCATCTCTTCACACCATTGGACCGTCTCGTCTTCCAGTTGTTCATAAGGAACTACTGTATTGACTAGACCCATGTCGAGTGCTTCCTGTGCGTTGTATTGACGGCAAAGGAACCAGATTTCGCGCGCTTTTTTATGGCCAATGATTCGTGCCAAGTAGCCCGAACCGTAACCTGCGTCGAATGAACCAACTTTAGGTCCTGTTTGTCCGAAAACTGCATTTTCTGCTGCAATCGTCAAATCACAAACGACATGAAGAACATGTCCGCCGCCGATTGCATATCCTGCAACCATTGCCACAACCGGTTTTGGAATAACACGGATTAGACGCTGTAAGTCCAAGACGTTGAGACGTGGAATTTCGTCGTCTCCTACATAACCGCCATGCCCTCGTACGGATTGGTCTCCGCCTGAACAGAATGCTTTCTCGCCTTCGCCTGTTAAGACGATGACTCCAATGCTTTGGTCGTCCCGTGCGCGTGAAAATGCGTCGATTAACTCCGATACCGTTTTAGGACGGAATGCATTGCGCACTTCCGGACGGTTGATTGTTACTTTTGCAATCCCGCCATACTGTTCGTATTTGATGTCTTCGTATGTACGTATCGTTTCCCATTGACGTGTCATAGTGATCCTCCTCGATTTTTCAACTCTGAAATATGCTCCTCTATCATTGTAGCAAATGTAGCCGGTTTTTCCACATGAATTGCATGTCCAGCATGTTCTATCGTTTCGTGGCGGACATTAGGGAAATCCCACTGCATTTCCCGGGAAATATTTACGAACTTCGTGTCGAGTTTTCCCGTTATGAGCAAAACCGGAAGATTGACTGTTCCTAGGCTCTCCCAATAAGAAGCTTGGCTACCTGTTCCAATACCACGTAAGCTGTTCGCAAGGCCTATTTCACTCTGACTAAGCCGTTCATTCCTCACTGCCAGCTGCTTTTCTTCCGACAAAGTCTTCTGAGACGCGAACAAGGGAATATTTCCCCAGAAATCGATGAATGCCGGCAATCCGTCCCTTGTGATTCTGTCTGCCAGCCGCCTGTCAGCTGCTTGTCGTTCTTCTCTTTCCACTTCCGTCTTCAATCCTGGAGAAGAACTCTCGAGAATCAATGACGAGACCCGCATTGGATGTCGCACCGTATAAGCCAGTGCAATACGTCCCCCCATTGAATAGCCAACTAAGATGAATTGATCAAGAGAAAGCTCAGTAAACAGTTCCTCAAGGTCCTCTACTTGCTGATCCATAGAGTAGCGGCCAATGTCTTCCGGAATAGTCGATTTGCCGTGTCCCGTCAAATCGACAGCTATTGTCTGGTAGTTACCTTTTAGCAACTTTGTAATTTCACGCCATGATGTGGTGCTCCCCGTAAAACCATGTAGAAATACGATGACAGGTAGATTTTCTCCACCTTGGATTTCCACATACATATTAATTTCACGTATACGAATAGTCTTTTCATTCATTACGATCAAGCCTGTCCGTGATTTGCTTCCATAGGTCTCGGTGCGCTTTCACATTCGCTTGACGATTCGTGAACACTTCGATAATACGCACTGGTTTTTCCTTCGCTTTATCGAGCTCCATTCCGAACTCTTCTGGCGTGTGGATTGCCGCATACTGCGCATCATACATCGCAGCAATGTGGCCGAATGTTAAGCCTGTTGGTGTGCCAAACAGCTCTTCGAAATGATTACCTGCATCAGCTTGCGGAAGGTACGAGAATATTCCACCCCCATCGTTATTAATAATGACAATGGTTAAATCTGCCTCGTGGAAACGAGTAACAATTAATCCGTTGACATCATGCAAGAACGATAAATCGCCAATTAACAGCCATGTTGGACGCTTTCTTGCCGCCTGGATACCGAATGCTGTCGATACAACACCATCGATACCATTCGTCCCGCGATTCGCAAAAATTGTAATATCCTTATCCGTCTTCCTGAAGAACGTGTCTACATCACGGATTGGCATGCTGCTGCCACTTACGAGGTCGCTCTCTGTGGGAAGGTGCTCAAATAATGTTTTTGCAAATATCCCTTCATCGCCAGCAACACCCTCATACTTATTTGTAATCGCTGATGCCGCCTCATTCGCCATCGTCCACAACTCTGTATAAGATGTCTTCGGTTTATCCACAATAATTTTCATGACTGTTTCGGATGAAGTCTGGATATGATGCGTAACGACACCGAGCGAATCCCTAAATTCCGGCGATTCATCCACCGCTATAACTGTAGCTGGTCTTACTTTTTTCAAGTAAAGCGAAAGCGGCTTCGCTACTGGCTGTGCACCAAAACGAATGACAGTATCAGGTACGACTTTCTCTTTGAATGCATCACTTTTTAATAGCGCATCATAATGATCAATACAGAGCGCTATGCATTGTTCAGGTACTTCCGTGCGAAGATTTGATAGCGGATCGCATAATACTGGCCATTCCAGTGCTTTGGCAAAGTTCCAAAATGCTGCTTTATCGAACCCTATCGGCATTTCACCAGCAATGATGAAGCCTTTTTCCGACGTTGCAAGCAACTGTGAAATTTGTTGGGCAGTAGATGCATCCAAACTGTCTACACTTTTAAATCGTTTTTTGAAAGTCATTTTCGGCGTTTCCCGATTAAAATCGATCAGAAGTGGTTCCCGGAACGGCACATTTAAGTGAACGGGTCCGCGTGGAGCTGTAGTCGCAACTGACAGTGCACGGCTAATATGGCGATCAATAAAGTCTTCGATATCCGGATTGTTTTCAGCAAGTGGGAAATCTACACTATATTTCACATGCTTACCATACATTCGAATTTGATCGATTGCCTGTGGCGCACCGACTTCCCTTAATTCATGCGGACGGTCAGCCGTGATAACAATAAGAGGAATACGCGCATAATACGCTTCTGTTATAGCAGGATGATAATTCGATGCTGCAGTACCTGACGTACAGAGAAGGACGACAGGATTACCGGATGCCTTCGCCAAACCTAATGCAAAGTAGGCAGCCGATCGTTCATCGACTTGCATATAGACATCAAGGCCTTTTGTTGAAGCGAAAGCGTAAGCCAGTGGTGTCGAACGAGAGCCTGGACTAATAACTACCGTTTTCACATCAGCCATCATCAAAGCAGCAGTCATTCTACGAACATAATCAGTCAAAACTGTACGGTTATCCATTCAGTTTTCCTCCAAGCGCCCGCATAACCGGTCTGAATTTCACCCATGTTTCATCGTATTCTTTATCTGGTTCAGAGTCTGCCACAATTCCTCCACCTGCGTATAAGTACGCACTATTGCCGTCAAGAAGTGCGGAACGGATTGCCACAGCGAATTCACCATTTCCAGCAGTATCTGTCCAACCAATTGGTCCAGCATAATAACCCCGATCCAAGTTTTCCTCAGAACGAATCATTTCCATCGCTATATCAGTTGGGACACCGCCTAGCGCCGGTGTCGGGTGAAGTGCTTGAACCAAACTAAAAATATCAGTTCCTTGTTCAACTTTTCCTTCAACTGGCGTAAACAAATGCTGAATATCACGGACTTTCATCAGTTTCGGTACTTTCGAAATTTTGATGTCTGTGCAAAATGTCTTAAACACTTGTGAAATCATATTAACGACATATTGATGCTCTTCTCGATTTTTTCTATCTTCAAGAAGTTCATCGCCAAGTTCGCGGTCTTCAGTTGCCGACTTGCCTCGTTTAATGGAACCCGCAACACATGCCGAATACGCACGGCCATTTGATATTTCAATTAAACGTTCAGGTGTAGCACCAAAAAATAATTGGCCGTCTTTTTGCAATCCAAAGTGATAACTTTCCTGCTGTTCATTTGATATATGATGAAGTGCAGTGACAGCCGGCACGTCATCTGCAAAGTTTAGTTTAACCGAACGTGCAATTACTACTTTTTCAGCTTCACCATTGTTAATTTTCTTTGTGACATCTGCAACGGTTTCCAGATAATGTTCTTTCGAAAGTTCCTCTATTGACACAACTTCCGGTTTTGTAAGCAGAGCGGATTCCTCGACTTGCGCGATATGAATTAGACGGTCTCTTTCATCCCTTAACTTCTCAAACTGTTCTGCCCCATCGTTGCTTTTTGTTACGAGGTTAATGGAAATTTCTGTCTTACCATTCGTAATCGACAACTGGAAAGAAGGTACAACGAAATGGGCCGATGGAAATGCATCCCACTCTGATTGCTTAACACTTTTCGGATCAAACGAGAAACCTCCAAAAAGAACAGGTTCCCGATCATTTTCTTCTTTAATAAGCGCACTACATAATTTTTTCCAACTTGTTGAAATATGTGTGAAACGATCATTCGTTCCATCACTTGTTAATACCGTAGCATGTCCAATACCAACAAGCGTTAAAGTTTTATCTGCATTTTGCCAATAGAAACGTTCATCTTTGTAACACGAATCCCCTGCTTCAAAAAACGCAAGTGGTGAGATTCTCCCCGCATCGACAGTTTCTGTAAAAAAACGCAGCTCATTCTGCCTAACATTTAATTGAGATTCACGGGTAGCGGTCAACTTCCGATTCATTATTTTCCCTCCGTACATTCATTCGACTGATTTAAAACAATACCTATAGTCTATCATACCGAATCAATGTCGTTTCAGCACATAATAAGCAGTCCATATGTTCACTCCACCCATTTTGGAGTACAATAGATAGGGTCATTAAAAGGATAGGGAGAGAGCCAAATTGCAACAGACAATAAAAGCGGATAAAGGCTGGCGTATTTGGTGGCAGCTTACACGTCCACATACACTAACGGCAGCCTTTGCACCTGTATTTCTCGGTACCATGATTGCACTAACTTACGGAAAATTACATTTTCCTTTATTCATCGCCATGCTCGTCGCGAGTGTTTTCATCCAAATGGCAACGAATATGTTCAATGAATATTATGATTTTAAAAGAGGACTTGATACAGAACAGTCCATTGGTATCGGCGGTACAATCGTCCGTAATGGTGTAAAACCAAAAACCGTGTTGAATCTTGCCTTTATGCTTTACGGGATTTCCGTCCTTATTGGTATCTATATATGTATGGAAACCTCATGGATGCTCGCAGTCGTCGGGATCCTGTCAATGATGGTAGGCTACTTTTATACTGGAGGACCGTATCCTATCGCCTACACGCCATTTGGAGAACTGTTTTCCGGTGTTGTCATGGGAATGTTACTTATCCTTATTTCGTTTTATATCCAGACAGAAACAGTAACGACAGAAGCGGTTCTGCTATCTATCCCAAGTATGTTGCTAGTCGCAGGTATTATGCTAGCAAATAATATACGTGATTTAGAAGGCGATAAGGAAGGCGGACGAAAAACACTCGCTATTCTTGTGGGCCGCTACAACGCAATTACAATCCTAATGCTATTTTTCATTATTTCCTATGGCTGGATTATTGCAATGATTCTCTTCGGTCATCTTACTCCATGGGCACTGCTTGTATTTCTTAGTATCAAAAAGCCGATTGGAGCGATTACTGTGTTCCGAAAAAATCACATCCCAATACATGTGATGCCTGCGATGAAAAACACTGCAGTTACGAACACTTTATTCGGCTTACTATTAGGGATCGGAATACTCATTGGGCATCTGCTCTAACTAATAAAAAAAAAGCGTAAAGCCTCGATTTAACTCGAAGCTTTACGCTTTTTCTGATTTATATGTTTAGATGGAACGAAATAAAGGAAAGTTAAGTAACGATAGTCAACAATCTGTACTTTTGTTTATTAAGTACGGTGTGTATGTGCAGACTAATGCCATTACTAAAAAGGACGTGACAAAACTTGTTGAACGATAAACAAAAAGCCACTCTAAAAAAAGAACTATATGAAATGAAGGATCACTTAACAAAAACAGAAGAAGAAACAGATATTAAGGAAAGTGCACAAGAAGCTGCCGGCGAGCTGTCGATGTATGACAATCATCCCGGTGATATGGGTACAGAACTGTTTGAAAGAGAGAAAGACATGGCTTTAAACGTTCATGCTGGCTCTGAATTAGATAAAGTAGAAAGCGCCTTACAAGCGATGGTGAACGGTTCTTATGGGAAATGTGAAGTGTGCCAAAAAGATATACCATTTGGGCGACTTGAAGCAGTTCCTTACACAACTCTTTGCATCGACCATGCGACTGAGCAAGAAATCCCCAATGATCGACCTGTCGAAGAAGATACGCTTACCATGGCCAACCCAAATTCTTTTTCCGGAGCGGCCCGGGATGGCGAAGACAGCTTTCAGGAAATCGCAAAATCTGGAACATCAGAAACCCCTTCCGATTTCAGCGGAGATCACGATGACTACAATACGTTATACGACAGCGGAATTTCAGATGGTGCAACCGAAGTATTTGAAGAATTCACAGGAACCGATATAAATGGAAAGTCACGCGGTTTCATCAGGTCCGATGCCTCAGAGAAATATGAAGCGGAACTGGATGATGAAGGAATCGAATCCCCTCTCGGAGATATTCCTTATCATGAAAAAGATAGTTATATAGAGGATCAGAAGAAGTGAAAAGAAACACCATAGGCCATTGCTTATGGTGTTTCTTTTCAGGATATTTTAGCTCACGTATGTTAATTAACCAAAAGTAACCAGTAAATGATTTAATCAAACACTAGGCGCTGCGTGTGCAGTTGCCTTTGAGTTGCTTTAGATAGAACGACCTCTTTACTATTATCGAGATATCTTGATGTGTAGGGATGCGACTTCGTAGCACCCTACACATTTTTCGGGAATCGTTTGGTGGTTATCCATCCGTTGCTCTCCAAAGGCATAAGTACACGAAATGCTAGAGCTTTTTGGGACGAAAGAATAGCGGGGCTTCTTAACTGGATAAAAGCCGCCAAAGATATAATTTTGGCGGCTGAAGTCTTCTCCATAGTCTTGTCTTTTTTATTTAAGAATGAAACAGAACTCCTACCAATATCGCTTCGACGCTGGATGGTCTATATGAGAAAGAGCATTTCATTATCTGTGATGAAATCTGCAACCTGGAGTACGTCTTTCTTGAATATAAGTAGTATCAACTAGTAATCACCTAATAATCTCGGCATATACATCTCAAAATCACATTTCTCTCGATAATGAACACCCTAGTGCAGGCGCGGCAAAGGGGTCGCCGAAGCCGTTAGACTGGATGCGAAGCGATATCCAGGCTTACGGTGAAAGGCATCCCCAAAGCGTCAAGCGTTCTACAATCCACACCCCGAATTATAACTCTCTCCTTATTGAGCGCCACAGTAGATTCAATGGGATTCTTTAATTCAACATATATAGTGAGAATTTAAGTGAACTAGAAAACTATATATAAACAAATTAAAAAGTAGCTTTACAAGTTCATTAAGAACTTGTAAAGCTACTTTTATGTATGACCCCTACGGGATTCGAACCCGTGATACCGCCGTGAAAGGGCGGTGTCTTAACCGCTTGACCAAGGGGCCAAATTATATATGGCGGAGAAGGAGGGATTCGAACCCTCGCACCGCTTTCGCGATCTATACCCTTAGCAGGGGCACCTCTTGAGCCGCTTGAGTACTTCCCCATATATAAATGGCTCCGCAGGTAGGACTCGAACCTACGACCGATCGGTTAACAGCCGATTGCTCTACCACTGAGCTACTGCGGAATGGTGGGCCTAAATGGACTCGAACCATCGACCTCACGCTTATCAGGCGTGCGCTCTAACCAGCTGAGCTATAGGCCCTTTTTGGAGCGAGTGAAGGGAATCGAACCCTCATCATCAGCTTGGAAGGCTGAGGTTTTACCACTAAACTACACTCGCATAACAATGGTGGCTCAGGACGGAATCGAACCGCCGACACAAGGATTTTCAGTCCTTTGCTCTACCGACTGAGCTACTGAGCCACGTATTTAGTTTACATTAAGTCGTTAACTTATTCTAAACCTTATAGTATTAATAAAAATGGCGGTCCCGACCGGGATCGAACCGGCGATCTCCTGCGTGACAGGCAGGCATGTTAACCGCTACACCACGGGACCATTTGGTTGCGGGGACAGGATTTGAACCTGTGACCTTCGGGTTATGAGCCCGACGAGATACCACTTCTCCACCCCGCGACAACAATATAAGTACTATTTAATTTCACCACTAGTTAAAAATGGAGGAGGTAGAGGGATTCGAACCCCCGCGGGATTTGACTCCCCTGTCGGTTTTCAAGACCGATCCCTTCAGCCGGGCTTGGGTATACCTCCATGGCTGTATATAATAGTGGTGGACCTTGCAGGACTCGAACCTGCGACCGGACGGTTATGAGCCGTCTGCTCTAACCAACTGAGCTAAAGGTCCTTTAAGATGGCGGCAGAGGGGATCGAACCCCCGACCTCACGGGTATGAACCGTACGCTCTAGCCAGCTGAGCTACGCCGCCAGGATCTTTATTAAAATTGTGTTGGTGGAGCCTAGCGGGATCGAACCGCTGACCTCCTGCGTGCAAGGCAGGCGCTCTCCCAGCTGAGCTAAGGCCCCATTATAGCTGGCAATTATTAAAGCACAAATCTACTTAAAATGGTATATTCTTTAAGCGGCGAATCTGCTTAAAAATCTTAATGGTCGGGAAGACAGGATTCGAACCTGCGACCCCTTGGTCCCAAACCAAGTGCTCTACCAAGCTGAGCTACGTCCCGAAGAATTATAAAGTTTAAAAACATAATGGTGCGCCCGGCAGAAGTCGAATCCACAACCTCCTGATCCGTAGTCAGGTGCTCTATCCAATTGAGCTACGAGCGCATATAAGTGAAAAGTTATTAATGCCGAGAACCGGAATCGAACCGGTACGGTAGTCACCTACCGCAGGATTTTAAGTCCTGTGCGTCTGCCAGTTCCGCCACCCCGGCAAAAATATGGAGCGGAAGACGGGATTCGAACCCGCGACCCCGACCTTGGCAAGGTCGTATTCTACCACTGAACTACTTCCGCATTATAAGTGCGGGTAAAGGGAGTCGAACCCCCACGCCCGAAGGCACTAGATCCTAAGTCTAGCGCGTCTGCCAGTTCCGCCATACCCGCAATATAAATTATGACACTAAGTCATAAAAATGGTGAGCCATGCAGGATTCGAACCTGCGACCCTCTGATTAAAAGTCAGATGCTCTACCAACTGAGCTAATGGCTCGAAAAGTGGTGCCGGAGAAAGGACTTGAACCCTCAACCTACTGATTACAAGTCAGTTGCTCTACCAGTTGAGCTACTCCGGCTAATAGTTTTCATTATAAATAAAATGGTGGAGGATGACGGGCTCGAACCGCCGACCCCCTGCTTGTAAGGCAGGTGCTCTCCCAGCTGAGCTAATCCTCCTGGGTATAAGTGCGACAAACTTCAGTTGTTCGTCCTATTCATAAACCTATGTAATAATTGTTACAAGACCGGCGACGTCCTACTCTCACAGGGGGAAACCCCCAACTACCATCGGCGCTGAAGAGCTTAACTTCCGTGTTCGGGATGGGAACGGGTGTGACCTCTTCGCAATCGTCACCAGACTTGTATGATCTTTTCTCAAAGACAATAATTATTATAACATATCATCTAATTAATTGCAAGTACTTTTTTTATGAACGGTACTTATTCGCTCAAAACTGAATAAAACAGACATTGTGCTACACAGAATCAGGGTAATCAAGCCCTTTTCAAAATTGGTTAAGTCCTCGATCGATTAGTATCCGTCAGCTCCACACGTCGCCGTGCTTCCACCCCAGACCTATCAACCTCATCTTCTTTGAGGGATCTTACTTACTTGCGTAATGGGAAATCTCATCTCGAGGGGGGCTTCATGCTTAGATGCTTTCAGCATTTATCCCGTCCATACATAGCTACCCAGCGATGCCTTTGGCAAGACAACTGGTACACCAGAGGTATGTCCATCCCGGTCCTCTCGTACTAAGGACAGCTCCTCTCAAATTTCCTGCGCCCGCGACGGATAGGGACCGAACTGTCTCACGACGTTCTGAACCCAGCTCGCGTACCGCTTTAATGGGCGAACAGCCCAACCCTTGGGACCGACTACAGCCCCAGGATGCGATGAGCCGACATCGAGGTGCCAAACCTCCCCGTCGATGTGGACTCTTGGGGGAGATAAGCCTGTTATCCCCGGGGTAGCTTTTATCCGTTGAGCGATGGCCCTTCCATGCGGAACCACCGGATCACTAAGCCCGTCTTTCGACCCTGCTCGACTTGTAGGTCTCGCAGTCAAGCTCCCTTATGCCTTTGCACTCTACGAATGATGTCCAACCATTCTGAGGGAACCTTTGGGCGCCTCCGTTACTCTTTAGGAGGCGACCGCCCCAGTCAAACTGCCCGCCTGACACTGTCTCCTGCCCCGATAAGGGGCATGGGTTAGAAGTCCAATACAGCCAGGGTAGTATCCCACCAACGCCTCATCCGAAGCTAGCGCTCCGGAATCCAAGGCTCCTACCTATCCTGTACAGGCTGCACCGGAATTCAATATCAGGTTACAGTAAAGCTCCACGGGGTCTTTCCGTCCTGTCGCGGGTAACCTGCATCTTCACAGGTATTATAATTTCACCGAGTCTCTCGTTGAGACAGTGCCCAGATCGTTACGCCTTTCGTGCGGGTCGGAACTTACCCGACAAGGAATTTCGCTACCTTAGGACCGTTATAGTTACGGCCGCCGTTTACTGGGGCTTCAATTCGAAGCTTCGCTTGCGCTGACCTCTCCTCTTAACCTTCCAGCACCGGGCAGGCGTCAGCCCCTATACTTCACCTTGCGGTTTTGCAGAGACCTGTGTTTTTGCTAAACAGTCGCCTGGGCCTATTCACTGCGGCTCTCTCGGGCTTTAACACCCTACCAGAGCACCCCTTCTCCCGAAGTTACGGGGTCATTTTGCCGAGTTCCTTAACGAGAGTTCTCTCGATCACCTTAGGATTCTCTCCTCGCCTACCTGTGTCGGTTTGCGGTACAGGCACCTCCCGCCTCGCTAGAGGCTTTTCTTGGCAGCGTGAAATCAGGGACTCAGGGATAAATCCCCTTGCTGTAACAGCTCAATGTTATAGGAACGGGATTTGCCTCATTCCACACCTCACTGCTTAGACGCGCATAACCAACAGCGCGCTCACCCTATCCTACTGCGTCACCCCATTGCTCAAACGGCGGGGAGGTGGTACAGGAATATCAACCTGTTGTCCATCGTCTACGCCTTTCGGCCTCAACTTAGGTCCTGACTAACCCTGAGCGGACGAGCCTTCCTCAGGAAACCTTGGGCATTCGGTGGAAGGGATTCTCACCCTTCTTTCGCTACTCATACCGGCATTCTCACTTCCAAGCGCTCCACCAGTCCTTACGGTCTAGCTTCGACGCCCTTGGAACGCTCTCCTACCACTGACATCTAAGATGTCAATCCACAGTTTCGGTGATTCGTTTAGCCCCGGTACATTTTCGGCGCAGCGCCACTCGACCAGTGAGCTATTACGCACTCTTTAAATGATGGCTGCTTCTAAGCCAACATCCTGGTTGTCTGGGCAACGCCACATCCTTTTCCACTTAACGAATACTTGGGGACCTTAACTGGTGGTCTGGGCTGTTTCCCTCTCGACTACGGATCTTATCACCCGCAGTCTGACTCCCAAACATAAATCATCGGCATTCGGAGTTTGTCTGAATTCGGTAACCCGGGATGGGCCCCTAGTCCAAACAGTGCTCTACCTCCGAGATTCTTAAGTTTGAGGCTAGCCCTAAAGCTATTTCGGAGAGAACCAGCTATCTCCAGGTTCGATTGGAATTTCACCGCTACCCACACCTCATCCCCGCACTTTTCAACGTACGTGGGTTCGGGCCTCCAGTAA
>NZ_CP152018.1:2390000-2705000 GCF_038620285.1 Sporosarcina sp. FSL K6-1540 | reverse complement strand
CATCTGTAGGGCAGGTTGCCCACGTGTTACTCACCCGTCCGCCGCTAAAATCAGAGAGCAAGCTCTCGTCATTCCGCTCGACTTGCATGTATTAGGCATGCCGCCAGCGTTCGTCCTGAGCCAGGATCAAACTCTCCATAATAGAAGAAAATGAATAGCTCATTTCTTGCTGACTCGAATCCGAAGATTCTTGTGTGTGTTTCTTTTCAACCAACCGAAGCTGACTTAGTTAGAAACGTTTTGCTCAAGTGCGTTAGCACTCTCGCTGTATTTCATTGATGTTTTGCTGTTCAGTTTTCAAGGTTCATTTGGCTACCAGTGTTTCAGCAGCAACTCTTATATCATATCAACTTACGCTTTCTTTGTCAACAACTAATTTCAATTTCTTTTTTCGTTGTTTAAACAATATTTAAAGCGCAACATCATTTAATATAACATCTCTTCCGGAACGAGTCAACATTTTATTTCAATTTCTTTTTCGCTGATGTTTCTCGCTCCCTGAGGACATGTATTAATATACTACAGAACGTTATAAGAAATCAAGCCTTTTTCGAAAAGAATTTATTCCGCAACTTTTCACCATCAATTACAAAGAGCACTATCCCCGCTATCACAACCATTCCGCCGGCAATTTGGGATATGGATAAGGTTTCATCAAAGACATAGAACGCCAAGATTGCAGCTCCAACTGGCTCAAATAGTATACCTATAGATATAACGTTGGTACTTACCCACTTAATGGCCCAGTTGAAAAGTGTATGCCCTAACAGATTCGGTATGAGTGCGAGCATTATAAACCAGAACCAATCAGATCCTGGATAAGGGCCAAATGACTCCCCTTTGATGAGAACATAGAAGAACAACGTAATTGTGCTTATCGAATAAACAACAAATGTATATGTAATAAGAGAAAGACGTTTACGTACATCTTGTCCGAATAGCAGATAGGTAGTAATAAGCGCACATGCAATTAACGCCAACATATCTCCATAAAAAGCAGTGCCACTCAGCTTGAAGTCTCCCCAGCTAATGATTACACTTCCCGTTACAGCAATCAAAGCAGATAAAATTGTTTTGAACGATAACTTCTCTTTAAAGAAGAAGTACGTTCCTACAAAAGCAAATATGGGCTGTAAGGTAACTAACACCGTTGAACTAGCAACCGATGTGTAATTTAATGACTCGAACCATAGAATGAAGTGAAAGGCTAAAAATACTCCGGCAATTGCCGAAAAGATCCAATCTTTTTTACTGAGCGTCAATACTTCCTTCCTATACTTCATAAGAAAGAGCGGTAACATAATTAGCACAGAGAAGAACATTCTATAAAATGCAATCACACCAGCATCTGCTGTGGCGAGTTTCACGAATATCGCCGATAGTGCTACTGATATCACTCCTATAATAATTGGGATATACGGATGAATTCGAGGCTTTTCCATTTCTAACACATCTCTTTCAAAAGGAATTAGGTACATCTCTATCTTTTTAGACAATAGATAGTTGT
This sequence comes from Sporosarcina sp. FSL K6-1540, assembly GCF_038620285.1. Taxonomy (NCBI): domain Bacteria; kingdom Bacillati; phylum Bacillota; class Bacilli; order Caryophanales; family Caryophanaceae; genus Sporosarcina; species Sporosarcina sp. FSL K6-1540. The sequence continues at coordinate 2,703,493 of NZ_CP152018.1, read as the reverse complement.
AAGTATAACATGGTAATTAAGAGAGGACATTACTAGGGGGGAACGATTATGACTTGGATTGCAAATGAAGCGATGTATCCCGAAGTGTTAATTAAAATCACGCTCGCTTTAGTTTTAAGTTTAGTTATTGGTGTGGAGAGGGAAATAAAGAAGAAACCGATTGGATTAAAAACGAGTGCTGTTATCGCCACTTTTAGCTGCCTTCTGACTGTCGTCTCTATAGAAGCAGCTTATCTCGTTCCAGCGCGGAATGATATTAACGTAACGATGGATCCGCTCCGCTTAGCTGCCCAAATTGTCAGCGGTATCGGATTCCTCGGAGCTGGAGCCATCCTGCGTAGAGGTAATGACAGCATTACTGGGTTAACGACGGCAGCTATGATTTGGGGAGCGGCAAGTATCGGGATTGCTGTTGGGGCCGGTTTTTATATTGAAGCTGCGTTTGCTGTACTAGCCGTGATGTTTGTCATCGAAGTCCTTGCACCTGCACTTGATAAATTGGGGCCAAAGAGACTTCGTACAAAAGAAGCTTCCTTCATTGTAGTGTTATCGGACAAATCAAAGATTGAAGATCTCATTACTTACCTGAAGATAGAAAGCATGACAATCGAGAATTTGCGGATTCGGCAAATTCTATCAAGGGATCTTCAAGTACAGCACGAACTTCATTTTCGAATCTCAGCACTTCCCAAAAGACATACGTCTAATTTGTATATCGAGTTGTCGACACTACCTTATATCGAATCGGTTGAAATCGAAATATTCCCATAACGGAGGAAAATTATGAGAGACATACTAAAACTTTTAAAAGAAGGCAACAAGCCCTCACTACTCGCAGCAATTGTTAACACAGTAATCGCTTGTTTAAAAGCCATTGCATTCTTCTTCACTGGAAATGTGGCTATGTTTGCAGAAATGATGCACTCATTTGGTGATGCAGCGAACCAGTTTTTCGTTTTCGTTGGTTCTGCTCTTTCGAAAAAAGCACCCACCCCGAAATATCCTAATGGATTCGGCCGTGTCGTAAATTTAGTTTGTCTGGGCGCTGTCATTATAGTTGGAATCATGTCCTATGAGGCTATCATAGGCGGGTGGCATCATATCGTAAATCCATCTGAGTCAGGCGGAATGAGAAATTTAATTATAAATCTCTCTGTTCTTGGTATAGGTATCATTTTGGAATGCATTGTACTTTACAAGGCGGGTAAAGAGATACTTCATGAAGCAGGGATTGATAAAGGTGGGATGGCTCCCATTACACTAGGTTTTAAAAACCTCAATCGTGCTAAACCCGCAACAAAACTCGTATTCATGGAAGATTTTGTCGCAACACTAGGCGGACTTCTCGCATTTTTCGCTGTCCTGTTGGCTCATTTCCTTGGGCTACTTGTAGCGGAAGGCATTGCATCCATTATGATTGGTATGATGATGTTCTATGTGGTTGGTAAAGTATTTCTCGAAAATGCACGTGGTGCAATCGGGGAAACGGACGAGGAAATGCTCAATCACATTTCCCTACTCGTTGCTGAAGATCCCGATGTAAAAGATATTCAACGTATTGAAGTTATCAAAGAAGGCGAATTCCTTCATGTTGAAATTGTCGCAGAAGTTGACCCATCCCATACAGTCGCCTATGTCGACGATGTGCGGGACCGACTCATGACTATTATCCTCAATCAAAAAGGTGTACAGGACGTTTTAATTTCTTTTGATGAAGATGACGGTGTGTCAACATGGAAAAGGTCCAATTCCACTGATGCAATTAAGCAATTCGGTTCAAAATTCCCTGAATAACAAAAACGTCACGCCGGAGATAACCCCGGCGTGACGTTTTTAATTCTCTTATAATGAAGCTTTTAAAATTGATAGTACATCCTCTTTATTTAGATTGCTGAATTGCCCAAGTGGCCCGTTGACTGTTGCTTTTTCTGCCATCAAATCCAGTTTCGAATCATCGATGTCATAATGGGCAAGCGTTTCAGGCGCTCCAATAGACGTCCAAAATGCTCTTAGACGTGCGATCCCTTCAAACGCGACCTCATCCTGCGTCTTACCTTCTGGTGCAACTCCAAATACGTTGACAGCAAGCTTGGCAAATCGCGCAGGATTAACGTTAACATTATGATTCATCCAATGTGGGAAAAGAATCGCAAGCCCACCTGCGTGCGGGATATCATAAACCGCGGACACAGCATGTTCGATATCATGTGACGCCCAGTCTCCTTGATAGCCCATTTGAAGGAAGCCATTCAACGCTATAGTACCCGCAAATAAAATCGTCTCACGTAAATCATAATTCTCCAAGTCTTCGACAAGCTTTGGTGCATTATCCATTATTGCACGTAGCACACCTTCACACATCTCATCTTGTACAGGCGTGTTCTTTGCATTATTGAAGTATTGTTCAAAAATATGGGACATCATATCAACAATCCCATAAATCGTCTGGTCTTTGGGTACAGATAATGTATAGGTTGGGTCAAGAATAGAGAATTTCGGGTAATTAAACGGACCGCCCCATCCATATTTCTCTTCCGTTTCTTCATTAGTAATAACAGATCCGGCATTCATTTCCGAACCTGTTGCTGCAAGTGTCAAAACTGTACCAAATGGGATTGCATCTTCCGCGAACGCTTTCCTTGTTACAAGATCCCATGCATCACCTTCATATTTCGCTGCCGATGCAATAAGTTTTACACAGTCGATAACTGATCCTCCGCCAACTGCTAAGATAACGTCGATGTCTTTTTCCTTACAAATCTCCGCACCCTTTCGCGCAGTTGACACACGCGGATTTGGCTCAACGTCTGAAAGTTCATGTACCTCCATATCATTCTCTTTTAAAATCGCCATTACTTCATCATATAGACCATTTCTCTTGATGCTGCCGCCCCCATAAACGACAAGCACCTTTTTACCGTAATTCGCTAGTTCTTGTGATAATTTCTGAAGTTGGCCTTTTCCAAAAATAAGCTTAACTGGATTATGGAATACAAATTCATTCATTCTATATTGCCTCCCTTTATTCTTTCATTATCCGAAACAATAAACCATTTTGCAAAAATAAAGGTGCGCGTATGAAAATCAGTCTTCTGGGCATAGTAATTTAAGGAGGTGTTGCAAAATGAGTAAAGTTCATAAAATAGCTCTAGCACTGACAATTATCGGTGCACTCAATTGGGGAGTAGCAGGAATATTCCGTTTCGACGTTGTTGCACAATTCGCAGGTGGTTCCGCGGAACCGCTCGCACGATTTATTTATATCATCATAGGAGTTTCAGGTCTCATCAACCTTGGCTTGCTATTTAATCAGCGGCAGGATCACGATGAGGTAATTGTTTCGGTTCCTGAAAAAGTATAAAGGCATCTCCCGTTTAAACCGGGAGATGCCTTTATTGTTTTGATTATGCCCAACCACGGAAACGTGATGCTTCCGCAGTTTTACGAACACCAATCATATATGCTGCTAGGCGCATGTCGATATTACGAGTTTCCGCAGTTGTATATACGTTCTCAAATGCTTCAACCATTTTTTTCGTCATTTTTTCGCGCACTTCTTCTTCAGTCCAATAGTAGCCCATGTTGTTTTGGACCCACTCAAAGTATGAAACTGTTACGCCGCCCGCACTTGCAAGAACATCGGGAACAAGTAGAATTCCACGTTCTTTAAGAATTCTAGTTCCTTCAGTTGTAGTCGGCCCATTTGCTGCTTCAACAACAATCGTTGCTTTGATATTATGTGCATTTTTTTCAGTAATCTGATTAGAGATTGCCGCAGGCACAAGAATATCGCAATCGAGTTCAAGTAATTCTTGGTTCGAAATCGTGTTATCGAAAAGTGTAGTTACTGTTCCGAAGCTATCGCGACGGTCTAGTAAGTAATCGATATCAAGACCCTCTGGATCATGAAGGGCACCATAAGCATCGGAAATTCCGATTACTTTCGCGCCAGCATCATGAAGGAACTTAGATAGGAAGCTACCCGCGTTTCCGAAACCTTGAATTACGATACGTGCACCTTTCATATCAATTCCACGACGTTTCGCCGCTTCCTCGATAATGATTGTTACCCCTTCGGCAGTCGCACGGTCACGACCTTGCGATCCACCAAGAACGATTGGTTTACCTGTAATGAAGCCAGGTGAGTTGAATTCGTCAATACGGCTATATTCATCCATCATCCATGCCATTATTTGCGCATTTGTGAAGACGTCTGGAGCTGGGATATCTTTGTTAGGTCCCATTACTTGGCTTAAGGCACGGACATAACCGCGGCTTAGTCGTTCAAGTTCACCCATAGACATTTCACGTGGATCACAAACGATTGCACCTTTACCGCCGCCATATGGTAGGTCGACGATGCCAGCTTTTAATGTCATCCACATAGAAAGTGCTTTTACTTCTTCTAACGTTACTTGCGGGTGATATCGTACGCCACCTTTTGTTGGTCCAACTGCATCGTTATGCTGTCCACGGTAACCCGTGAAGACTTTTACTTTGCCATCGTCCATTTTTATAGGAATACGTACTTCAATCATACGAAGTGGTTCTTTTAGAAGTTCGTACATTCCTTCATCGTAGCCTAGTTTATCAAGTGCATCTTTAAAAAGAGCTTGTGTAGACGTAAACAGATTCAGGTTTTCAGTCATTTAATGATTCGCCTCTTTGATTCATAATGTTTTCTATGCATATATTGTAACATATCGGACACTTATATTGTTAAGTATTTTAGTTAACGAAAACTTTTTTAATTTTACCTATTGCCCAGTCCAATTCTTCTTTTGTGATAATGAGTGGCGGAGCAAAACGAATCACTGTATCGTGTGTTTCTTTACATAGTAATCCAAGCTCTTTCAACTCTTCACAATATGGACGAGCAGCTTCAGTTAACTCAACACCTATGAACAATCCGCGTCCGCGTACTTCTTTAATCGACGGATGTTCAATTTTCTTTAACTCTTCCATGAAATAATTTCCGAGTTCAAGAGATTTTTTCGCCAGTTCTTCTTCTTCCAGCACTTCTAAAGACGCGATTGATACTGCACAGGCCATAGGATTTCCACCAAAAGTTGAACCGTGTGATCCTGGATTGAATACACCAAGAACAGATTTGTCAGCAAGTACACAAGATATTGGGAATACGCCGCCACCTAGTGCTTTACCTAGGATATACATATCCGGATCCATGTCTTCCCATTCACATGCAAACATTTTTCCAGTACGGCACAGGCCGGCTTGAATTTCATCTGCAATAAATAGAACGTTATTCTTTTTACAAAGTTCACGTGCTGCTTTCATATAACCTGCTGGCGGAATAATAATACCTGCTTCACCTTGAATCGGTTCGATAAGGAATGCAGCAGTATTTGGTGTAATTGCTGCTTCAAGTGCTTTGATATCTCCGTAGGGAATAAGGTCGATGCCTGGAAGCATTGGACCAAATCCACGTTTATATTCAGCATCTGAAGATAGTGAAACAGCTGTCATTGTACGACCATGGAAGTTGCCTTCACACGCAATGATTTCTGCTTGGTCTTCTGCGATCCCTTTAACGTCATAAGCCCAGCGGCGTGCTGCTTTAATAGCTGTTTCAACAGCTTCAGCTCCTGTGTTCATAGGAAGTGCCATTTCTTTGCCTGACAGTTCACAAATCTTTTCATACCATGGACCAAGTTGGTCATTGTGGAAAGCACGGGAAGTAAGCGTTACTTTATCAGCTTGGTCTTTCAATGCTTGAATAATTTTCGGATGACGATGCCCCTGGTTTACTGCTGAATACGCGGAAAGCATATCCATAAATTTATTACCTTCAGGATCTTTTACCCAAACCCCTTGTGCCTCAGAAATAACGATTGGCAGTGGATGATAGTTGTTTGCCCCAAATTTCTCCGTTTGAACAATTACTTTTTCTGATACCGACATACATTTCCCTCCCCTTTATATGTAAAGACAGACCCACCCAAATAGATGGGTCTGATAAATCAGTGTCTAGCTCCAGCGCCTAGCTCCTCGAGTCGCTTCAGTCCTTAAGTTAAAGGCAAAGAGCGCATTTATCTTCAGGCCCTCCAGCGCTTTTCGGGTCTACCAAGGCGCTTACGCTTTTCTTATAGTGTTTCTGAAGTTGTTTTACCTTGCATATGAAGTTGTAGGTAATCCGGTCCGCCAGCTTTTGAATCTGTCCCCGACATGTTGAATCCACCAAACGGTTGGTAACCAACGATTGCACCAGTGCAATTACGGTTGAAGTACAAGTTACCTACATGGAAATCTTCACGAGCTTGTTCGATGTGATGACGGTTGTTTGTGATGACAGCGCCAGTTAGGCCGTAATCCGTGTTGTTTGCAAATTCGATAGCTTCAGTGAAGCTCTTCGCTTTCGACAAACCGACAACTGGGCCAAAGATTTCTTCTTGCATAACGCGCGCTTTTGGATCAAGATCCGCAATAACCGTTGGTGCAACGAAGAATCCTTTCGAGCTGTCGCCTGTTCCTCCTGCGATTAAACGACCTTCTGTTTTACCGATTTCGATGTAGCTCATAACTTTGTCGAATGACGCTTGATCGATTACTGGGCCAGTGAAGTTTGATAGCTCAGTTGGATCACCGTACGTCAATTCTTTTGTCAATACGCCAACACGTTCAACAACTTGGTCATAAACGTCTTCGTGAATGATCGCACGTGAACAAGCTGAACATTTCTGTCCACTGAATCCGAATGCAGATTTCACGATTGATTGTGCAGCAAGTTCTAGATCTGCTTCATTATCAACAACAATTGTATCTTTACCGCCCATTTCAGCGATAACGCGTTTCAACCAGATTTGGCCTTCGTTCACTTTAGCCGCGCGTTCGTAGATGCGTGTTCCTACTTCACGTGAACCAGTGAATGACACAAAGCGTGTTCTTGGGTGATCAACTAGATAGTCGCCCACTTCAGCACCAGAACCTGGGATGTAGTTGACAACGCCTGTTGGCATGCCCGCTTCTTCAAGTACTTCGATGAATTTGTATGCAACAACTGGTGTTGTCGATGCAGGTTTAAGAAGTACTGTATTTCCTGTTACAAGAGCAGCAACTGTCGTTCCCGCCATGATTGCGAATGCAAAGTTCCATGGAGAGATGATAACGCCAACTCCAAGAGGAATGTAGTCAAAACGGTTGAATTCGCCTGGACGGCTTTCAACAGGGATACCATTTTTAAGTTCAAGCATTTTGCGCGCATAGAACTCTAGGAAATCGATTGCTTCAGCTGTATCAGCATCTGCTTCATTCCAAGGTTTACCTGCTTCTTTAGTAAGTAATGCTGAGAATTCGTGTTTGCGGCGGCGGATGATTGCAGCAGCTTTGAATAATACGTCTGCGCGGAATTCAGGTTTAACTTTCTTCCACGTGTTGAATGTTTCGTCAGCAATTTTCATCGCTTTTTCAGCAAGGTCTTTGCTTGCTTTAGAAACGCTACCGATTACTTCTTCTTTGTTTGCAGGGTTTCTTGATACTAACTTTTCTTCAGTCATGATGCGCTCTCCACCAATAATAAGTGGATAGTCTTGACCAAGGTATCCTTCAACTTGCTTTAAAGCTTCAAGGAAAGCTTGTTTATTCTCTTCTACCGTGAAATCTGTGAATGGTTCGTGTTTATATGGAATCATATTATTCCTCCTCTTTAATTATGAAACGCAAATATTATTTGCACTTAGTAATTGATTACATATATAATAATGCAAAAGATTGTTGCAGATATCAAGCATTATTCATTAGTTTTTCAAAAAAAGTATTTGGAAGGTGATTATTTTGAAGAATATAGACGATTCACTCTTCCCTTTTTATGAGTTTGCAGTGCGTCGTGCCGCGGTTGGTATACATGCCGTTGACAACAATGGTCGAACTGTCATCTATAATGAAAAGATGAAAGAAATCGAAGGACTTGCACTCGAAGATGTGGGTGATCGTTCAATTTTAGAACTTTTCAATTTCGACCAAGAAGAAAGTACACTGTTAAAAGTTTTGCAAAGCGGCAAAGAACAATTAAATGTAAAACAAACGTACTGGAACCGAAAAGGTACAGAAATCACATCCATTAATGACACATATCCAATCTTTAACCAACAAACTCTCATTGGAGCTGTTGAATTAGCCCGTGACGTAACAGCTCTCGAAAAATTCGTTCTTCAGCCATTTCGAAAAAGTAGTGATCCTGTAACATTCAATCAAATAATTGCTTCCTCCCCGCCTATGAAAGTGGTTATTGCGACTGCAAAAAAAGCAGCGAAAGCAAAATTACCGGTATTGTTAATCGGTGAAACAGGTACAGGTAAGGATCTTATCGCTGAAAGCATACATAATGAATTATCACCTTCCAGCACCGTACTCTATACCCTGTTCTGTCATAGTTCAGACCCAATCCTTATAGGACGCTTAGATAAAGATTTAAATGTAGAGGATCCTCTTACATTATTTTGTGAAAGAATCGATTTATTATCCATTCCATTACAGCAAAAATTGCTATCGATTCTTTTGAAATCACCTAACAGTAATAAGCAATTCATCGCAAGTATCGGGGATGACCCTGTCGAATTAATCGCTTCGGGCACATTATTAAAAGACTTATATTATTTCTTTGCTTCATTTACAATTCGAATTCCGCCTCTGCGAAAACGAAAAGAAGATATATTACCGTTCATTTCTGCTTATTTGGAACGGCGCAATGAACGCTACGGTTCCACACTTAAAGATATTACACCCGAAGTTGAACATCTTTTCCTCGGGTATGAATGGCCTGGAAATACCCGGGAGCTCGAGTTTCTTCTCGACGAAATCTCTTCTCTAGCGATGACCGAGACTGCCATTACCTATGATTTGCTTCCATTCCATTTCAGGATGAAAAGCGCGGATATCACCGACGAACCGACGCAAGCTGCTGATTTCATAGTCCAACCTGGCAAAGAGCTACTACCGCTTGAACAGTTTCTGCGTGAAGCGGAAGCCTATTACTTACAAAAAGCGATGAAACTCAATGATAAGAACGTCACAAAAACTGCAAATGCGCTTGGTATGAGCAGGCAGAATTTGCAGTACCGACTGCGGAAACTAAAAAAGTGAGGAAAAAGGCCATTATGCCTTTTTCCTCACTTTTTATTGTCTAGCTACAGGATGTGGGTCATGCAGCCATTGCGACAGGACGTCGCGAACTTTGGCTGCGTTCCATTACTGTCCAGCTTCAGCGGCCAAACGCTCGGGTCATAAGCAGCCCAGCTGCACGGCAAAGTACGCCGTTTCGCAGGTCTGCTTATGCCTGTCGCGTCTGAGCGGCCGCCTCCGCTTTTCTTTACTGCCCAGACTTTTCGATCCAGTCTTGAAGTTTGTCTTTCAATGAATTGAATCCTTCTGCATCACTTTCGTCAACACGCGCTTGCAGTGACTTGCGCGGATGGTCTTCTTTTCGTGTTGCAGCCGGTGCTTCTTGAAGAGCACGAATTGATAGACTAATCTTACCTGCAGCTTCGTCGACTTCCAGTACTTTCACTTGGACCTCTTGCCCCACAGTTAGATATTCATTAATGTCTTTTACGAATCCGTATGTGATTTCAGATATGTGTACAAGTCCTTGTGTTTCACCATCGAGTGCAACAAATGCACCATACGGCTGGATACCTGTCACTTTGCCCGAAAACTCTTCGCCTACTTCATATTTTCGCGCCATTTAAAACAGCTCCCAATCTATTTTGTTATCGATTCTGCCCTTAAGGCCACTTAAAATTATATCATGTTTATAGAGGGCAAGCAAAAATTTGGCAGTCTGTTAGCCATACACAATCACTGCTTAACAATGACTTTAGGTGCTGTTTCAATCAACCATGCTCCAGTCCCTTCATCCAAAATTAGCCAACCATCATAGACGAAATCCGCTTTGTACTCATAGCTAATTGGCGTAAGAGGAACCCCGTTTAATACATTGCTCCCTATCTCCTCTACCAAAATGTCAGCTTTTTCTATTTGATATTCTTGCTTCCTCCAAGTAGTAACGTACTCTTTCAATGTAAGCGAAAGAGATTCACGATTAGTCAGATGCCACATCGTCTTTGGATCCTCTTGTTCGTTTGCATACAAATAGACACCGAGTATGACTACTGGCTTAACGCCAACCAAAGCATTCAGCCGATGTCCCTTAGTGAATTTCACATATGTCCTCTCGACTTCTTGAATGTACTCCGGATTATTGACAGCCACTTCGTTATCGCTTTCTTGCATTACACTTTCAAGAGTAAATAATTGTAAGTCCCCCCTTTTAGCAAAACCAACAGCATCATAAAGATGATGGTACTCTAGCCGTTCTAAACTATCTGATGTCTCCCAGTCACTCTCTTCCATTTCTTTCACGATTTGTTGCATAATATATGCCGACGGAGAGTTTTCTCCCGTGTTAGCAAGTTTCTCCCAAGCTAAACGGTACTCTTTTTTCAACTTCCCATCACTCCCCGTTAACCGACCATCTTCATTTAAAATAAACCTATCATAAAATACATTGTTATAATAACCCAGCACATTTTGATATAATTGATCCTCTTGTTGATCAACAAGCAATGTATTCTCTAGTTCTACGATGTAATCTACGGTTTGTTGAAGTGTGGATCCCGATTGAATTGCCAAATAATTAAATGGATTCGTTCCCAAAAATGTCAAATACCCTCTAAAATCTTCATGAATTGAATCTCTTATTGCCAAACCCACTTCATTTTCCAGATATATAGGATGGAAATAATCCCATTCAGATTCTTTGACAAGCCCAATGTTTTGGTCTCCCATTGTTCCCAAAACTGTTCTAATTTCTTCTGGGTATGTATTTTTCTTCTGAAGAAGTTCTTCAACATCTATCGTTCCATTTTCAACTTTTTCAATAATTACTCCTTTATGTTCGTATAACGCAACCCTATACAAATCACTAATCCAATTGACTTTATTTATATACGCTTTTATAAACACCTCACTACTAGCTCTGTCATCCGATAATGGTTTTTTTAACAGCTTAGCAACCATTTCTGAAGGGAGTTCCAAATTCCCCATAATTTCTCCGTACTGTTCTTGCACATTTTTTCTATTTATCTTTTCATTGTTAGTTAGTTGCTCTTGAATTTTCTTCGTTACTCCCTCAAACTGTTGACGTTCGTCATACCCAAACATGTCACTGTAGAATTCTTGCTCTTCCCCTTTAGGTTCAACGAGTCCTAGTGTCATGTACTTTGTTGCCATTTCATTTTCAAAAGAAGTTTTCAAGCGTGCTAGGTACTTTTCATCGGAAGACCTCTTATATTCTTCGCTTGTCACGACTGAAATTGTAAGCAGGATAATCAGTAGACTAACGCCAGCAATCCATGAAAAAAGAGCCTTCTTTGTCATTGATTTCTTTTCAATTCGAACTTCTATCAGACTTTCAACTGGGCCCTGAAAAACCATTTCTTTTCTGAATGAAGAACGGATCCGCCTATAGGATTTACCGAGAAATCCAAGCCTTTTTTCCAAATTCCCTCCTTCAAGTTGATCGAAGGCAGCAGTGAGTCTACGCCTTGCATCATCAACTGGAATTCCTATAATCAATGCCACTTCTTCGTCATTCATGCCATGAAACTGAGATAGAATGAGCGCGAGCTTCTCTTCACTCGTTAACTGGATAATCTGATGATGTAGCTGTTCGTCTTCTTCAAAGGTCAAAATGCTACTCGGAATTGGACTAATCAATTCAAAATCCGAGAACTTTTTAATCGCTATTTTATATAATTCAAGCTGTACACCGTCTTCATTTACATAAGTTTTCATTTGCTGAACTACTTCTCTAAATGTGTCCTCAGCCACTTCGCCAGCTTGTTCTGGAGAACAGCCGTACTGAAATGCAAACCGTTCAATGTCACATGAGTAAATGTCCATCCACTCTGCAAATGCTACAGGATCCCCATTTCCCACTTTTTCAATCCACTCAGATTCTTCCATGTACGAAGTCATCCCCTTATTCAAAAAACATCGGATTTAAAATAATATGCTCGATTTCCCATACGAAATCTTCATTCAAAGCCATCTGTGTACCTACAGAATGAGTATTTCCACGCTGAAATCCGATTGACCCCGCCGTTTCTTCGCTACCATCAAATTGCAGACTATCGAGACTATAAAGATCTATATCAAATTGACTCCATTCATCAACGAATTCTTCAAGTTTGACTACATTTTTTGTTTTACTATAAAGATGCCACATCGTCTCTGGATCTTTTTGATCATTCGCGTAAAAGTAAACACCAATAATAACCAAGGGACTAACTTTTTTTAGTTTAGAAAGATCATGATACAAGGAGAATGAATAATATGTCTCTTGAACTACGTTCTCAAAGCTAGGATTGGGAAGCGTCACAATTTCCATACCCGTTTCAGTTTGCATAATCCCGCTTATGCTATACGATTCAAGCTTTCCCGCTTTCGCAAGCTCCAATGCTTGATGAACGTCATATACTCCTAAACGATTGAGGCTTTTTGAATCCGTCCAATCTGTTGCTTCCATTTCGGAGATGATCATGTGCATAATATAAGCTGCTGGAGAGCCTTCACCGGCAGAAGCGATTCGTTCCCATCCTTCGCGAAACTCCGTTTTCACCTTGCCATCAGTGCCGAATATACGATCAAGTTCCGCCGCCCCGACGATTACATAAAAGAGTTCGTTGTAAGTCCAACTGAGCATGTTAGTCTTTTCATCATTGATAGTTGTTGACAACAATGTTTTTTCCATGTCCAATAAAAAATCAACCGAGTCTTCTAAGGAATGCGCTAGTCCCGGATACGATACGAAAGGTGCAGATTCCAATAATGTGAAAAAACCACCAAAATCTTCGTGGATTGAAGATCGAATCTTTGCGCTGAAGTCATTCTTACCGTAACTTGGAGCTAATGTGCCAAATCCCTTAATAAAAGTTGGATAGATGTTTTGTTTAATCATCCCATCTAATGCTTGTTGCAAGTCTTCAGGATATGTATCTTTCTTCTGAATAAACTTATCGGCAGCAAAAGATTCGTTAGCGATTGCATCTGCGGTAATCTGTTCATGTTTGATAAATGTCATGAAATAAGCTTGTTGGAGTACGTCATACTTTTCCAAATAGCCCTTCATGAATTCTCCACTTTTCGCTTTATCGTTCGCAAGCGGTTTTTTTACTAATCGGTTAGCCATTTCAGATGGTAATTCCAATTTGTTAATTATTTTTCCATACTCATCCTCTATCTTCTTTTTATTCAAAGTACCAGTTTTGTCAATAACGCCCTCATATCTTTTTATCATCGACTCAAAATCAGCGCGTGCTTGATTGCCATACCATATATAGTTATAGTCAAGTTTGTCTTCCTCGGTCGATTCAATAAGGCCCAGTTCAGAATAGCGGCCCCCTATTTCTTGCTCAAATGACTCCTTCAACCGTTCTACATATTTTTCAGCTGAAGTTTTTTTGTATTCTTCCCCTGTAACTATAGGAATTATTACAAGCGACAGCAGCACTATGATTCCGGCAATCCAGGAAATCATGGCCTTCTTTGATATTGTTTGTTTCAATTTCTCAGTTGTCCGTATCTCCTGTTGAGGCTTTGCAAAAACCTGCTCTTTTCTGAATGAAGACTTCATGCGCATATATGACTTATTGAGGAATTCCAACCTCTTTTTCAATTGCGCATCTCCCAAATCACGGAATGCCACCGTGATAGCTTGTTCAACTGTTTCTAGGGAGGTGTCTGTAATTTTCACAATCTCTGAATCATCCAGCTTGTGGAATTGTGAAAGAATGAACGGTACTTTATATCCCATTTCAAGGTTTACAATCTGGTCATGCAATTCCTGATCCTCTTCAAAAGGAAATAGCGTTTCATTCGGTGCATCAGTTTGTTGAACAAATGCTAGACTTTTTAATGCCTTTTTATATAACGTGCACACAAGCGACTCTTCATTGCTAATGGAATCTAACTGGTTATGTAAATTTCTAAACGTTTCTTCCGCTAAATCAGCTGCCTGTTTTAACGTACAACCATACTGGATGACGAAACGTTCAATGTCTCCTGAATAAATGTCCATCCATTTTTCAAAAGCATCCTTCTCTCCAGCTCTCACCTTTTGCATCAACTCAGATTCTTCCACAGGCAACCCACTCCTTCATTACAAAATGTCTAATTATTTCAATTATACCAAAGATAGATTGACATCGTAATTTGTTTCAAATTACCATGGTATTCGTTTTTAGTTAGTGTACAATTAGAAAATCTGTATCCTAATGAAATGAGTGAATATCTATGAAACAACGTGATCAATGGTCGTCAAAAATTGGTTTCGTTCTCGCTGCTGCCGGCAGTGCGATCGGACTCGGTGCAATATGGAAATTCCCATACATGGTAGGGATGAACGGCGGAAGTGTTTTCATTCTACTGTTCATTATTTGTACAATTGCAATCGGACTTCCAATTTTGCTTGCAGAGTTCGTCATCGGACGTATGGGTCAGGCTGATGCAATTACATCACTAAAACGATTGGCGCCAGGTAAAAAGTGGCCTTTGATTGGCTGGATGGGACTTGCAGTTTCATTCATTCTCCTGTCATTTTATAGCGTGGTCGGGGGTTGGATTCTTTCCTATTTAACACGAGCTATTTTCTTCAAACTCGATGCTACGAATCATGGCGATCTTTTCAATACAATCATCGCCAATCCAGTAGAAGTTCTATTTGCTCAGGCCGTGTTCATGGGGCTGACAATTTGGATTGTACAAAGTGGTATTAAGGGAGGTATTGAGCGGGCGAGCAGGTGGATGATGCCAATGCTGTTCATATTCTTCATCATTCTTGCAATCCGTTCATTAACATTGGATGGTGCAATGGAAGGTGTTCGATTCCTATTTGTGCCTGATTGGTCTCACTTGACAGGTTCTACGTTTTTACTTGCACTTGGTCAAGCTTTCTTCTCACTGAGCGTTGGGGTGACAGCAATGATGACCTATGCATCTTATTTACCGAAAGAAGAAAAGTTAGGGCAATCGGCAATGAACGTTGCGATTTTAAATATTACCATTTCAATTTTAGCTGGTATTGTTATATTTCCCGCAGTGTTCGCACTCGGCCATTCACCTGAAGAAGGACCGGGGCTAATTTTCGTCGTTTTACCAGCCATTTTTAGCCAGATTCCGTTTGGCAATATGTTTATGATTATTTTCTTCATCTTGATGCTTTTCGCTACACTTACTTCATCGATTGCGATGCTTGAAATTGTCGTGTCTAGTGGGATCCGCGAGAAAATCGAGCGTAGAAAACGTGCTGCATGGGTATTTGGAATTCTTATCTTCATCGTTGGTATTCCAAGTGCGCTGTCATTCGGTGTCCTGTCTGACGTGAAAATATTCGGCGGTTCCATCTTTGACTTTGCAGACACATTGACGAGCAAAATCGGTATGCCTTTAGGTGCGTTATTCGTTTCGATATTCGCGGGCTTTGTGTTGACGAAATCACAAACAGACGACGAGCTGCGCATGCATCCTGTGATGAACAGCCTTTGGAAATTCCTTGTCAGGTATGCCGCACCTGTCGCCATCATCGTCATTTTCATCGTATCGATTTTCGGACTTTAATGGTACTGCAAACACCCGCAAATCCAGTTACTGGATTTGCGGGTGTTTTTCACGTCTGTTGATTAACCATTTAGCTGCATAAAATACTGGTGAGAAGGACTTGACGACCTTCATTTTCACTGGATCATTTCCGGTACGCTTTCGGCGAACTATTCATGACAGATTTACTGAGGGGTCCTAGTGTAGCTCTGTTGGGAATAGTTACCTGCCACGTTCCTGCACTATTCAAGTGAAAAACGCAGTTGTTTTGGAAGAAAAAAGTAGATGATATTCTATAAAAAAATATGTAGGGATGCGACTTTGTCGTATCCCTACATATCCAGACATCTCGGTAATCGTATAGAAGTCATTCAATCCAAGCAATCCAGAGTAAACTATACACGTAGCATCCAGTTAGTGATCATGTTATTCACCGGTTTCTTTTGGTTAATCAACAGGTTTCGTGTTTTATTGTATATAAAGACTGTACCCGTATTAAAATGGGTACAGCCACATCAAAATCAGACGATACATTTCGCCTCGTATTTAATCGCTAACAGCTTATAAGAAATTTGAACACACTTTTCGATTGGAATCCATAATTTATAAGATTGTTCGTAAATTTCCCGAATTCGTTTTGCAAGGTCGGTTGGGTGATCAAGACGTTGTAAGTCCGATACGACATCAACGATTTCGTGTACATACGCTTTTGGTCCTACGTCAAATGGGTCCCATTGTTCAAGAAGTGCTACTGCCTTTTTGTTCATTTCTATAGTTTGCACAATGAGTCACCTTATTTTTCTCAATAGTCTAGATTATGATAACATAGTAGAGAAAAAAGGAAAGAGGAGATTTCCATGAATAACTTTGAACAAGTAATTGAACGACGTAAATCACGTTCTGTAAAATGGGACCGAATGGAAATGATCTATGGAATCGAAGATGCATCCGATATTTTACCAATGTGGATTGCAGATATGGACTTTGCTGCACCGGAAGTGGTTATCGATGCGCTGAAAGAACGTCTCGATCATCCCGTTTTCGGCTACTCATATATTTGCGAAGGCTGTAAAGACGCAGTAAGTACATGGCTTGCTGAACGCCATGCATGGGAAACCAAAAATGAATGGATGTTATTCCACCATGGTGTAGTTCCGGCAATCGCTTCAGTCGTTGAAACGTTTACGAATCCAGGTGACGGCATTCTTGTCACATCTCCAGTCTATCCGCCCTTTTTCCAAGTCCCTAAACGTCAAGGACGAAATATGGTCGAATGTATTATGAAAGAGGACAACGGTGTGTACTCCATCGACTTTGAAGAATTCGAGAAATGCCTGCAACAAAACGTAAAGCTATTCATTTTATGCAATCCGCATAATCCTGGTGGAATTGTCTGGACTGCAAGCGAATTGAAAGAAATGTTACGACTGTGTACAAAATATGATGTCTTGATTTTATCGGATGAAATCCACGCCGATCTAGTCTTCTCAGGGCATAAACATATTCCGCTCGCAACGCTTGCTGACGAAGAAGCAGGACGTATCATTACGTGTGTTGCACCTACAAAATCGTTTAACCTCGCAGGTATCCAAGCAGCATTAATGATCGCTACAGATGAAGGTGTGAGAGAGAAACTTACGTTGAATGCAATGGCACATGGTCAAATGGATTTGAGCTCTTTTGCAGCCGCAGCTTTGACTGCCGCCTATAAAGATGGAGGCCCATGGCTAGCACAATTACTGGAAACAGTTTCTACCAATATGGACTATGCAATTCATGAACTAACAGCTGCAATTCCTGCCTTAAAAATTGCTAAGCCGCATGGTACATACCTTCTGTGGATTGACTACCGTGGTACTGGATTTACCGAGTCGGAAATAATGGACAAGTTGTTGAATAAAGGTAAACTCGCCCTTGATCCAGGTACAAAATACGGCGAAGCAGGACGCGGCTTCCTTCGCATGAATGTCGCAACACCGCTTTCAGTTGTTCAAGACGGCGTTAACCGTTTTATCACTGCATTAAGCGAGTGATTTAGCACAGTTGTGATTACAATCACGGAGTTGACGTTACGATCGCGACGTTGACGTTACAATTTTTTAAAAGAAAACGAGCATCCTCAATTTTGAGGATGCTCGTTTTCTTTTTGTTCGCGGCGTTCACGTAAAATACGTTCTTCAAATTCTTTCGCTTCTAATTCCTGTTTCTTCGACTTGCGTCGAATCCACATGAATGTAAGTACCAATAGAATCGCAAAGAAAAACATTGAAATCGCGGCTGGTATATATTCTGATTTGTCTTCAGGAAAGTAAAGGAACGGCATTAATAGTGCGTTCACTTACATCCACTTCCTCACATTGTAAATTTCTATATGATTCGAATTACTTTTGAAGGATTTCGATTGATTCAATAGAAATATCTTCAACAGGCTTATCTTGACGCCCTTTTTTAACTTTAGCAATTTTGTCGACAACATCCATGCCTTCAATAACTTGGCCGAATACTGTATGTTTTTGGTCTAAGTGCGGAGTTCCACCCATTTCGCCATATGCTTCAGCGATTTCAGCTGGATATCCACCTTTTTTCAGCTGATCAACTGAAGCAGGTACTTCTGAAGCATGAACGATGAAGAACTGGCTGCCATTTGTTCCTGGACCAGCGTTCGCCATTGAAAGAGCGCCTTTTAAGTTAAATAGATCCATAGTAAATTCGTCTTCAAATGTATCGCCGAAAATACTTGCTCCGCCCATACCAGTTCCTGTTGGGTCGCCGCCTTGAATCATGAAGTCTTCAATAACACGGTGGAAGATAATACCGTCATAATAGCCGTTTTCTGCATGTGTTAAGAAGTTTTCAACTGTTTTTGGTGCTTGTTCAGGGAAAAGCTTGATTTTGATTGGCCCCATTGTTGTGTTCATAATAACTAATGCTTCAGTTGCTGCTACTTCTTTTGATAATTGTGGATACATTGTTGTTGCCTCCTCTGAGTTCTTCGTGCTATTTTCTTCCACTGGCGCTTTGCCAGCAGACACTACTTCTTCTGTTTTTTTGTTCTCAGACGTACTATTTCCGCAAGCGGAAAGTAAGACGAGACCAACGATTGTCAGAAGGGAGAAATACATTTTCCTCATTTAACATTCACCCTGAATCAGTTTATCATATTGAACAATCTATTTCGACGAATAAGCATGATACTTCCTTCGTTTTCCGAATTGTTTTATACTGAATGAAAAGCACGACACAGAAAGAAGGTTTTCTAAATGGACGTGCAAAAACGGAATTTCATCATCATTTGGATTTCCAACGTCCTCGTTGCAGGGACAATGACGATGATCATGCCCTTCCTATCCCTTTATATCGAAACATTTGGCGATCATCCCGAAGCATATGTTCAAAAATGGTCTGGCCTTATTTTTGGCGCTTCATTTGTCACGGCTTTCATTATGTCACCGATTTGGGGCCGAGTTGCCGATAAATATGGCTTTAAGCCTATTCTTATCATCAATGGTTTCGGGATTGCAACTTCCGTTTTCCTAATGGGATTTGTGGATTCCGTAGAGATGTTCTTCCTGCTTCGGCTACTGAATGGTGTTGTCACAGGTTTCATACCAACTTCACTCGCGTTTATCTCTTCACAGACTGCGAAGAAGGAAGCTGGAAAAATGCTAGGAACTCTGCAGATGGGCAGTGTGACAGGCACATTATTCGGCCCTGTATTTGGAGGTTTACTGGCAGATGCATTCGGTTTCCAATATACCTTTGTCATTACATCCATCTCCGTAATTGTCGCTACACTTATCGTTCTCTTCGGCATCAAGGAACAAAAACGGGTAAAAAATCCGAAAGCTATCCAGTATTCCCGTAAAGCGATTATTAGCGGCTTGCTACATCACCGGCTCATGTTGAACGTTATGATTGTTACGGCACTTATCCAAGTAGGCAACTTCAGTATCCAGCCGCTTCTGTCGCTTTACGTTTCTCATTTGACGGATGCAAAAGACGTAGCTTTCCTAGCTGGGATTACTTTCAGTGCAGCAGGGGTCGGCAATCTATTATTCGCACGCCGCTGGGGCAAGCTTGGTGACGACATTGGCTACGAAAAAGTGTTGTCAATTCTGCTACTCCTATCATTTATCTTTATCATCCCACAAGCTTTTGTAACACAGCTGTGGCAACTTATCTTTTGGCGATTGCTGTTCGGTATTGCGCTCGGTGGAATGATCCCTATAACGACTGCACTAGTTAGACGTGAGGCACCAGTCGATATTCAAGGAGAAGTCATGGGTTATAATACCAGCTTCCGTTTTCTCGGGAATATTATAGGTCCAATGTTTGGTGGAATCGTCAGTGGTTTCATCGGTATTTCGTCTGTCTTCATCGTCACTGGCGTTCTATTCCTGGTTGGGTTTGCCTTTCTCTATTATGCCAAACGAAAACCCGTACAGGACTTTGAGGACTTTCTTGCTGCTGAGGATAAACGGACACATAGTTAAGAAACAGCACACTTCGCTAGACGGAGTGTGCTATATTTTTGTTAGTGAATGATTTCTTGAACGGAGTGCAAATCCATTGAAACATGTTATTGGTTTCATCTTTATTCTTCTAACCATACCAATTCTCTTTGTTGTCCAAGAAGCTATTGCAGTCGAATTGAAGAGCGCTGGATCCTTCAATGACCAGATCAATGACTCCATAGAACTGTCATCCCCAAAGGTCAATGTCCCCGTGACGTTGAAAGATGGCAATGGGCTCATTTTTGCAGAAGAATATATAGAGTGGCGCGATCCACTCCTGCTGTCGTCCATTCCCTTATTCGCGCGTCAACTGTTCTTAGAAAGTGAAGACACGGGTTTTTTCGAGCATAAAGGCTATGATGTAGCCGCAATCGTGCGTGCATTCGCTGTCAATACCGCAACGGACGATGTCAGACAAGGTGCTTCTACCATTACACAGCAAGTCGTGCGAATGCGTTTTCTATCGACTGAAAAGACCTATGAACGTAAGTTGACGGAACTTTTTTACGCAGCCGAGCTTGAAAAACAATCGACAAAAGATGAAATCTTGGAAATGTATATGAATGAAATGTATTTTGGCCATCAAGTGTACGGCATTGGTGCCGCGGCGACATATTACTTCAGCAAACCCTTAGATGCACTGAATGAGGCGGAGATGGCCTTCCTTGCGGCAATCCCAAACAACCCTTCTTTATATGATCCACTGAAACATTTCGATCAGACAAAAGTAAGACAGGAACGCCTATTGTCTATACTGACAAAAAATAGAGTTCTGACTTTCGAGGAATCTAAAGTGCATAAAAACACAGCTATCCAATTAAATCTGAAGGAAAAAGCGAATGCCTTTCCTGCCTACAGTACATATGTACTTGCGGAACTTACTGATCTCATAGCACAGTCCGAAGGTTTATCTGAAAAAATGACGTATGCGAAAGAGGATGCAGAAAAAATAGCCCTTGAAGCGATTATTAAACAACGGACAGCTGAAGTGTTGTCCAAAGGATTGATTATCGAAACGGCACTTAACCCTGGAAAGCAGCGCCGAAATGACCAATCGATCTCCTCCCTTTTACACCCTAAAGGCGTGCAAGCAGGTGCCGCGGTTATCGACAATGAAACCCGTGAAATCATCAGCCTATTCGCCGGTATGAACTATAAAAAAGCTGATTTTCACCGTGCATTCCAGGCTGTTAGACAACCTGGTTCGGCTATGAAACCACTTCTGGTCTATGCTCCACTGTTTGAAAGTAGTTCCTATACAGAAAACACCCCCATTAACAGTGGTGCTATTTGCATCGGCTCGTACTGCCCGACAAATATCGGCAGTTACGTTTATGGCAATGTTACGGTAAAAGAGGCTTTTCGACAAAGTCATAATACAGCAGCGGTCAGATTGCTTCAAATGATTGGAGTGGAAGAGGCATTTAGCTATATAGCACCATTCGGATTCAAATCAGTTACACAACGGGATATGAACTATGCAGCTGCTCTCGGTGGGTTTGCAAAAGGGATGACGCCGCTTGAACTTGCGGGGGCTTATTCGAGTTTCATTGATGGGCAATATACCCCTCCCCATGCCATACGCGCTGTAAAGGATAGAGCTGGGACTATTTTATACGAATGGCCTGATGACAAAGAGGACGTTTGGTCTCCTACTACTGTTACCAAAATTCGCGGCATGATGTCAGATGTCGTATTGAACGGAACTGGCCGGGGTATCCCCTATACAACTTCGTATACGGGAGCAAAAACCGGCACCACAGATCATTATAAAGATCTATGGGTTGGAGGGTTGAACGATAACTATACAACCGCTGTCTGGGTCGGCTATGATAGTCCGCAATCTCTAAAGCTCTTGAGCGATCAGAAACTTCATTTGCGTATATTTTCCACACTACTCCAGGACTAGCCATTCACAAGGCTAGTCCGTTTTACTACCAATGAAAGGCAAACTCGCAATTACCCCATTATAAAGCTTCAACAGAATATAGATGATGGTTGAAACTAGTATCGCCCAAACCAGAATTTCAAAAACGAGAAGCCCAATCGTGCTGACGATTGTCATGTATTTGCTTAATTTGAAAACGACATACACGAAGTAGATGAACGTTGTCAGTAAAAATACAGCTGTTAATAGGCTAATCGAATTGATGCCACCTACCGATGCAAGCGCGCCGAAAAAGTAGATGACATTGCCTCCGCGAGCTTCGCTATACGATTTCCCCTCCACATCCTTCGAAAAGAATAACATCGCAGTTTCATGAATCGTTTCCGCAATCAATTTTAACGCTGAAAAAACCATAAAAAATAACAATGCATAGATAACTAGCAGAAAAATACGTAATTGTATATCGGTCAAAAACTCTCGCATGCCGGCATACAAACCAATTCCTTTAAATAGTTCCACTGACACGCCAACTGTGTATACTCCGAATGTTAAACTGAATAAGACAATTGTTACAAACGGTAAATAACCAAATATGTATGGATTTTTCATTTCTAACACCTCAAACGCAAATTAGTTCTTCGTTTCTATACTATAAGAAGAGAGACCGAATAGGCAACAAAATCCAGAATCGTCCCACACTTACTATTTTTCAATTAGACAACTCCCGCATGCTGTGATATAGTTACCTCAATCAAATAAATGAACGTACTTGGAGGAGTCTGTCACCAGGGGGTATCTATGCCCTTTTGTGATGGACTTTTTGCATTTTTTGATTAAAACAATGAAAGGAAGAAAAGATAAGGTAATCGTAACAATTTTAAAATTTACCGTCCCGACGTTGAAAATGATGTATGAATTCAGAACAGCCAATGACTATTAGATCCCTTTTGCTTAGCATCACGTTTATACATAACTGTTTCATTCATTAGGAAGGAGGATTTTCTTGAATTTTGTATTACTGATTTTCCTGCCGATTGTGGCAGCCCTATTCGTTCCATTGCTAGTTAGGAAACTGAAAGACATACACACTGGGTGGTTCGTTTTACTCGTCCCTGTCTCCCTCTTCATTTTTTACATAGGATTTCTTAAAACAACAATGGACGGCGGGCATGCTATAGCAGAATTGCAATGGATTCCTTCACTCGGCATTTCGTTCGTGTCGTATATTGATGGACTCAGCCTGCTGTTTACCTTGCTTATTACAGGCATCGGTGCACTCGTTGTGCTCTACTCCATCTTTTATCTTGATAAGCGTAAAGAAAAGCTGAATCACTTTTACGTTTACCTGCTCATTTTCATGAGCGCCATGTTAGGTGTTGTCCAATCTGATAACGTTATATCCCTTTATTTATTCTGGGAGCTAACATCCATTTCGTCATTCCTACTTATTGGCTATTGGAATACACGTGACGGTTCACGATTTGGTGCATTGAAATCAATGATGATCACTGTATTTGGTGGACTAATGATGCTTGGAGGATTCGTTCTGTTAGGGATTATGGGAGATACGTTTTCCATCCGCGAACTTATCGCTAACGCCCCCACTTTTGTAGGACATGAATTCTTTACATTGGCGCTCGTTCTCGTACTACTTGGTGCTTTTACAAAGTCAGCACAGTTCCCGTTCCATATTTGGTTACCGGATGCAATGGAAGCGCCTACACCGGTCAGTGCCTATCTACATTCAGCAACGATGGTGAAAGCAGGTCTTTACCTCGTCGCCCGATTTACACCTATTTTCGCTGTTTCTGAAGTTTGGATTTGGCTCGTAGCTGGTATCGGACTTCTGACATTATTCTGGGGATCTTTCTTTGCAGTGAAACAGACTGATTTAAAAGCGATTCTTGCTTTCTCGACAGTCAGTCAGCTTGGACTTATCATGTCTCTGCTCGGAGCAGGTGCGCTTGCCTATCACTCGGATGACCCCATTTTCAAATTCGCAACATTTGCAGCGATCTTCCATTTGATCAACCACGCAGTCTTCAAAGGGAGCTTGTTCATGATTGCCGGTATTGTCGATCATGAAACGGGTACGCGCGATATCCGAAAACTCGGCGGATTGATGAGCATTATGCCCGTCAGTTTCACGGTTGCGTTCATCGGTTCAATGTCGATGGCAGGTCTGCCGCCATTCGGCGGTTTCCTGAGTAAGGAAATGTTCCTTCAGTCGATGCTGGCCATTCGCCATTTTGAACTGTTCAACTTTGCAACATGGGGAATTATCTTCCCTGTTATCGCTTGGATTGCCAGTGTTTTCACATTCATTTATAGCTTTTACTTTGTATTTAAGACGTTCGCTGGAAAACAAAAAAGTGAACCTCTTCCTACTAAACCGCATGAAGCGCCTGTCGGGATGCTTGTATCTCCCGTCATTCTTGCTACGCTCGTTGTTGGCATCTTCTTCATACCGAACTTGATTGGAAAATGGTTTGTAAAACCAGCTGTCATGGCTGTCCAGCCTGATTTATACAGCCATCCTTCTGAAGTTGCCGTTCACGTCGCAGCATGGCACGGAATTGCTGCTCCAGAATTATGGATGACGGTTTCGCTTGTCGGAGTCGGTCTCGTTCTATTCTTGACCTTGGCGAGATGGCAGAAACTGTATGACATTCAACCTGAATACTTGTCATTGAATGCCCTGTATGACTCAGCCATGTTCGTTAGTGAAGGTGGAATGAACAAACTTTCCCGCTTCTATATGACTGGTTTAATCCGCACATATCTGATTTATATGTTTGCTTTTATTGCTGCCATTACAGCGGCGACGTTATTCATCAAAGAAGCTTTCATAGTTGATATGGAGAGTTTTGCCCCTGTCAACTTATATGGAGTTCTGACTGCTATTGTTCTGGTTTTCGCAGTTTGTATGGTTCTACTTGCGAAGACAAGACTGTCAGCAATCATTGCTCTAGGTGCCGTCGGTTATTCGGTTGCTTTATTCTTCGTTATTTTCAAAGCACCGGATTTAGCGCTTACACAACTCGTTATTGAAACGATATCTGTTGCTTTATTCTTGTTAGCCTTTAAACATCTACCGTCTCTGAACAATCACGGCCAAACAAAACGCAACAAGATTGGCAATTTGATTATTGCGGCTGGTGTCGGAATAACGGTGACATTGGTTGCCTTATCGGCTCATTCACAAAAATTGATTCCATCTATCTCGCAGTATTACAAAGATACAGTTTATACAGAAGCGGGTGGCGGGAATATCGTCAACGTTATCCTTGTAGATTACCGTGGATTTGATACATTATTTGAAATCACCGTTCTATCAATCGTCGGAATCGCCGTCATTGCAATGATTCGCCTGAAGTTGTCAAAAAAGGAGGAGAATACGGATGAAAACAAATGATGTCATTTTACAAACTACAACAAAAATCGTATTCTTCATCATCTTCCTTTTTTCAATCCACATTTTCTTTGCGGGACATTATACACCAGGTGGCGGTTTCGTTGGAGGATTGCTTACTACTGGAGCAATCGTTCTTCTCTTACTCGCTTTCGATTTGAAAACGGTACAAAAAGCACTGCCTTTCAACTTCACAATTATGACAGGCATCGGCTTATTGCTTTCTCTAGGAACGGCAGCAGGCTCAATTTTTTTCAACGTTCCTTTCTTTACACATGCTTTCGACGATTTCACCTTGCCGTTGTTCGGAACAACTTCCCTTCATACAGCAATGATTTTTGATGCAGGTGTCTACCTTGTTGTCGTTGGGGCAGCCGTTACAATGATTCAATCGATTGGAGGAGATGCGTAATGGAGTTTATAATGGCCATCGTCATCGGAATTCTTTTCATGGCAGCTGTCTATCTGATTCTTTCCAGGAGTATCCTCAAAATCATACTCGGGACAGGCCTATTGAGCCATGGTGCTCACTTGCTCATTCTTACAATGGGCGGTCTTGGTGGCACCTCTCCGCCAGTCGTGGCAGAAGGCGTAACAGATTATGCAGATCCTTTGCCACAGGCGCTTATTTTAACAGCGATTGTTATTAGCTTCGGTGTGACAGCATTCATCCTTGTATTAGCTTATCGGACGTATGCTGAGCATCAGACAGACAATATGAATCTTATGAGGGGAAATGACGAACATGATTAATCTACTTCTATTTCCAATCATTTTGCCATTCCTGTTCGCAATTATTCTTCTGTTTTTCAAGGAGAACGTCAGGGTACAACGATCATTAACATGTGTCGGCCTGCTTATTAGCTTGGTTGCTGCACTTTTCCTAGTTGCAAAAGTGAAAGCGGATGGTGTTCAGGCAATTACACTTGGAAGCTGGCCCGCACCTTTCGGAATTTCAATGGTTTCCGATATGCTGTCTGCATTACTTGTTACCACAACAATCTTGATCACACTTTTTGTTGTACTATACAGTTTCACTGCAATTGGCGAAGAGCGGGAGCGCTTCTTTTATTACCCCGCCATCCTGTTCATGATTACAGGCATCAATGGCGCATTTACAACAGGTGATATTTTCAATATGTTCGTATTCTTCGAAGTACTGCTCATCGCCTCTTACCTATTAATCGTTTTAGGCGGCGAGAAAAAACAACTTCGTGAATCAATGAAGTACATACTCGTCAATGTCATTTCATCTGCATTATTCGTTATTACAGTTGCTTACCTCTACTCTGTTATTGGTACATTAAATATGGCCGATATTTCAGTGAAGATTGCAGAGATTGGACAACCCGGTATTATAACCGTGATTGCAGTGCTCTTTTTAATCGTATTCGGCGTAAAAGGATCCCTGTTCCCGCTTTACTTCTGGCTACCAGGATCTTATGCAGCGCCTCCAATACCGGTGCTGGCACTATTCGGTGCATTGCTGACTAAAGTCGGTATCTATGCAATCATCCGAACGTATACGCTGTTCTTCGTACACGATATCGGATTTACACATGGTTTATTATCTGCACTGGCATTGCTCACGATTATTGCCGGCTGCATTGGTGCCCTTGCCTATTTCGATGTAAAACAAATTATTATTTACAATATCGTCATTGCAGTGGGTGTTATTTTATTCGGTGCTGCACAAATGAACGAGGCTGGTTTAACGGGTGCCGTTTTCTATTTGATCCATGACATGCTCATTAAAGGGGCTTTGTTCCTTCTGATCGGCATTATTGTTTACGTAACCGGAACCTCTAACTTACGTAAGATGGGTGGGTTAATGAAAACCCATGCGCCACTTGGCTGGATGTACCTAATTGCTGCATTTGGACTAGCGGGCATTCCGCCATTAAGCGGTTTCGTCGGTAAGCTTCTTATTGTTAAAGGGGCATTCGAGGCAGGCAATGTCTTGGGGAGTATAATCATCCTGGCATCCAGCCTTGTGGTCCTGTTGTCTGTCATCCGGATTTTCATCTATGCATTCTGGGGAGACCCCACAACTGTGGAATTGCCAACGACAAACCGACGGACATACCGGAAGATGATGATACCTGCTGTAGCATTAGTCATTCTCTCTGTGCTCTATGGGGTTGGTACTGAATGGCTCATTCCCTATATGACGGACGCAACAGACGTATTACTACAACCATCCATCTATATTGATGCGGTGTTAAAGGAGTAGATGAACGATGGCATTTCAACTATTATTGAACTTTTTCATCGCTCTCGTCTGGATGTTCATGAGCACCTCATTCACCGCTTCAACATTCATCATTGGGTTCTTGATTGGTCTGCTTTTGATCATTATGACGAGACGCTTTTTCCCTGGTAGACTTTACATCTGGCGACTTTGGGCAACGTTTAAACTAGCACTACTCTTCTTCAAGGAGCTGACTTTGTCTAATATTTCAGTGCTGCAAGTCGTCTTACGGCCGAAGATGAATATTCAACCTATGATTTTCGCTTTGCCAACTGACCTTGAACATGACTGGGAGATTACATTGCTATCGAGCCTGATCACATTGACACCGGGAACAATTGTGTTGAACGTTTCTGATGATCAAAAAACGCTTTATATCCATGCCATTGACGTCGATGATGTTGATGACGCAATTGATTCAATCAAAAATTCATTCGAAAAAGCCATTAAGGAGGTAAGCCGACCATGACGACATTCATATGGGTTTGTCTAATCCTTGTCCTGCTGTCGATTGCCGGTATGTTGTACCGTGTGTTCCGCGGTCCTTCTATTCCGGATCGGCTCGTCGCACTGGATGGGATTGGTGTCATGCTTATTTCAGCAATCGCTCTACTATCAGTCATCTTCGATACCGGATTTTTCATGGAAGTCATCTTGCTTATTGCGATTATGTCATTCATTGGAACCGTATCATTCTCAAAATTCATTGAGAAAGGAGAGATAATCGAACGTGATCGTACTAGCTAATAGCCTCATCGTCCTTACAATCGTCGTTGGCATCGTTTTCACTATCGTAACCGTCATTGGCATCATTCGTTTACCGGACGTCTATACGAGGGCGCATGCCGCTTCTAAGAGTGCAACTTTGGGTGTGCTTAGTATTCTGCTAGGTGTGTTTTTTCACTTTTGGTTGAAGGAAGGCCATTTTAGTATTCAACTTCTACTGGCAATTGCATTTCTGTTCATTACCTCTCCGATTGGCGGACATCTTATGAGCCGCGCAGCTTATATATCGGGCGTCAAACCGACAGAACTAACTGTTGGTGATGATCTTGCAGAAGTTATCAAGCAAGCTAAACTAAAGAATCCTCCAACTCATCAGAAGGAAGACTAAGCTTTGAATGAGTGAAAAACGCACCCCTTATTAGATAAGGGGTGCGTTTTTTGGATGATGATAGTTATGCTCGGCATGAGGTGGGTTATGCTCGCCTTAAGGAGGGTTATGCTCCCCACGGATGAGTTTATGACCGTCTTGAAGTATGTTATGACCGCCATGCACGAGTTTATGACCGTCTTAAGAAATTCCGTCCTATTTAAAGAACATTGAATAGGTTCTGTTTCGATTAGCACCTTCTAGTCGTAAATTCATACCCTGCAAAATTCGAGTGGCACTTTGACGCTCAATGTGCAAAAATGTACGGCAATCTTTATTTTTCATCTTTCCACCAAATAAAAGGAACCAATCTCGGATTGCTTGCTTATGTGCGTCGGGGCTTGTCCTTCCACATGCGGTACAACGCCATCCCTTCATGTACTTCTGCATGCCTAAAAAGTTGCAGGATGGACATGCAACGCCAGTCAGGATCTTGTTCTTTATCTCAGGGTAGGTCAAACAAATAGGGGTCGGGATGTATTCACGATGACTATTGACAAGGTCACTTGTCAGCGTCGAGAATGTTTCTTCATCCAATAGTGGGGGAACTATCGGTAAATTACGTATGAAGTTCGGAACGGCATTAGGGAAAAGAAACGGGGTTTTCGTATCAAACAGTTCAACACGTTGTTTGGAATACGCTAATACGATTGCACCATAAACAGGCAATGTAATATTTCGAGAGTGAAACCAGTCTTGCAATAAGGTGCAATTATTCTCGACTTGCGTAATGGGGCTATTAAATCCCTTTACTTCCCCATTGTTGAGTACTCGGATTAATTGCGGTGGATTGTTAACTATTTTAAGTTCACCTGAGATGTTCTTCACTTCAAATATAACCGCATACGATGGGGTAACGAACAGTGTGTCGATTTGAAAAGGAGTACTGGATACTAGTGATACATCATGCAAAACGCGGTATTTCATTGGAAAAGAGTAATTTTCAAAAACCTTGTCTAATTGTTGCTCTCCACCAAAACCAGCTTTCCTTGAAGCATATGCCGTTTCTAAAATTGGTAACGTTCTTTGACTCAGTGGCAAGCGACTAATTGCAGCATATAGCCCTTCTAGTTGCAATGGTTCTTTTCTTGATTTGCTTATGAAATTCCCCATCCCCCTTCTACGAAAAATTAGAACTATCCACGAAAGTGTAACATATTTATACAATTGATTCTAGATATATAGTCGAATATTCAGAACCATGGAACCTGATCCAATTGAACATATCGCAAGACTTAACCGGCTCAAAAAAGATTATGCTCGGCACGAGGTGCGTTATGCTCGCCTTGGCTAGTGTTATGCCCTTCTTGATGCTTGTTATGACCGTCTTAGGCAGGGTTATGCTCGCCATGGATGACTTTATGACCGTCACACCGGTTTCCCCATTAAAAAAAGCCTGCTAGCCGAAAACTCGGTTGGCAGGCTTTTTTTTAGTAAGGTCCGTAATATCCATATGGTTGATACGGATAATATGGGTATGGGTACGGAGGGTATGGATAAGGCTGATATCCTCCGTATCCGCCACCAGGAAACAATGCACTTCCTAATAAACTACCAGCAAATCCGCCAATGAAAGGTCCGCCAAAGTCACCAAAACCGAATCCTCGACCGAAGCCACCGCGACCAAAACCACCACGGCCAAAACCTCCACCTCGACCTCGACCATATCCGCCACCACCGTGAAATCCTCTAGTCATAATCATTCCCCTCTCCTACTTATCCTATTCAAATAAGACTAATAGGAAAGAGGCAATCGCCTATTACACTTCTCTATCGGTTTCGGCTAGCCGTTCAACAAGCGTCGCTAGCGTCCGTACCATGACTCCAGTTGCACCTTTAGGCCCTAAATCATGTGCAGCAACCGCATCCGATGTCCCCGCAATGTCAAGATGTATCCAAGGCGTGTCGCCAACAAACTCCCCTACAAATCCACCGCCAAAGATCATATGTCCGTCTCTTCCTGGCGAGTTATTCAGGTCTGCCACATCACTTTTACGTAGTCTTTTCTTATCGTTTTCCGTTAACGGAAGTCTCCAGACGAATTCATCCGTTTCCATGGATGCCTGCATGAACTCTTCGAAGAATTCTTCATCATTTGTAAGCGCCCCTGTCTTGTCCATACCAAGCGCGACGATAACGCCGCCTGTCAGTGTCGCAACGTCAATCAGACAGTCTGCGCCTGCCTGCTTAGCGTATGTAACCGCATCTGCAAGAACAAGACGTCCTTCAGCGTCTGTATTGAGCACCTCTATCGTCTTCCCACTAAGTGATGTGATAACATCATCTGGTTTAAAAGCATCCCCGGAAACCATATTGTCCGTTGACGCGATCACAGCGATGACATTTTTCGCAGGACGCAGCTCTCCTATGATTGTCATTGCCCCTAGGACTGCAGCCGCACCGCCCATATCACCTTTCATACCAACCATTCCGTCTTTCGTTTTCAATGAATAGCCGCCTGTATCATAGGTAATTCCTTTGCCAACAAGACCGATAACATCTTCCCATTTTTCAGTTGCAGCATACTTCATGACGATTAACTTAGGCTCTTCCACTGAACCTTTATTGACTGCTAGAATAGCGCCCATACCGAGTTCTTCCATTTCTTTCTTACCAAGTACCTCAATTTCAAAATCATATTTTTCAGCGACTTCACGTGCATAGTCAGCCATTTTAGTCGCCGTTAATATATTAGGCGGCATATTAACTAGATTTCGTGCTTCATTAACCGCGTATGCATGTACTTTCCCTACTTCAAATGCCGCTTTCAGCTCATCTTCATCAAATGAAGATAAGAATGACAACGTTTCAAGTGCAATATCGCGTTCATTTGAATCCGTGCGGTATCCTTCAAACTTGTACATGCCAAGTCCAATACCCTCCGTTGCCGCAAAAACAACATCCTCACACGTTAACTTGTCATTCGTGAATGGAGCCGTCCAAATAGCGGCAGAGGCCGCTTTCATGCTTGCAAGCTCTTTTCCGACCGCCGCAAATACTTGACGCAAACGATCCTCCGTCAATTCCTTATGCAAACCAAGTCCGATAAATATTACACGCTTGTAGCCTCCAGTTTCTACGGATGGCATTTTAACAATACTTTTGAACTCAGTTTTAACATCTCCAGATTTAACCCATTCTGGTAAACGGGAACTGAATGAACTGACGAAGCCGTCCCAGCCTGTTATATTTTCCGGATGTTCGGGTACACCAATTACAAGTACTTCTGCTTCTACATTATCAAAATTCGGTTCCAATATTATTGTTTTCATTTGACAACCTCCAATTTTACCTACATTCTTTAGTATAGCCTAAATTTTCAGCCCTTCGTAGTATTTCATTCGGAATCCGTACTAACTTGTTTTTATAGCACGTCATTATGGTATACTGAATACACAATTTTTGTACATTATAGAGGAGTCGAAGTAAATGGCCTTATTACAAAATACCCCGTTAATTGCGGCATTATTCGGTATTATCTTTGCTCAATTCGTCAAAATCCCGATTCATTATTTCCTGGAAGGTAAACTTGACTGGAAATTAATGACTTCAACAGGAGGGATGCCCAGCTCTCATTCGGCTGCAGTTACATCATTGACGACTGCAATCGCTTATGAAGAGGGATTAGATTCACCTATGTTTGCCGTGTCTGCCATCTTTGCTGTCATCGTCATGTTTGATGCAACGGGAATTCGTTACCAGGCAGGACAACAAGCACTGATTATCAATCAAATGCGAGTAGACTTCCAAACGTTCGTTCAAGAAGCAAAAGGCTGGCAGCAGAAAGATGGACAACAAAAAATTCAAGAGTTAAAAACGTTGCTAGGTCACAAACCAAGTGAAGTGTTTGCAGGAGCTGTAACTGGTATCCTTATCTCTGTTATTATCTATTCATTCATTATCTAACTACGAAAAAAGGTGTGTTCAAGCATAATCGCTTGAACACACCTTTTTCTTAAAACATTTGGTAACCTTGTTTTCTTAATAACTTAATAACAAAACCTGAAATAATCGCTCCGACAAGTCCACTTGCTAAAATGAGGATATCAGCTGTATGAAGTGCCATAGCTTTGTCACCAAGAAGCTGGAACGCGTATTTCGGTTTCGTGACATATTCATATACACGTACTTCATCAATAATTAGTATGACGACAATTGGATAAATGATGGCCATCAACCATGTCATTCGAAGAAGCATATTCAATAAGAATCCTATTCCAAAAAACATTACTATGAAAATCATTATAGATAAAACGACGTGCGTTAATGAAATCGTTCCCAATGTGACTACCTCCGTTTTCCATTCACTATTTTACAGGAACGAATGAACGCTTTCAACATTACACGACTCGTTCAATAATTTGTCGATTTTATCCCTGTTGTAATAGATCACTTTTTGAAAAATAGTTTATAAGAAGTATAACCGAATTGATCGCCCGGGTTGATATTTTCAATTTCATCAAACCCTGATTCGATCACCTTTTCCGCAATTTCATGAATCATCACAGAGACGTCCTTATCTTCCTTTAAATCGAATGGACTCTTCCATGCGACTTCTGAAATCTCTCTTAACTCCGGAATTAATATCTGTCCTTTAGTAGTAGGCGTCAACAAGAATATGGCCATGTTGTCGCTCACCTCTCCATTCAATACGCCTGTACGAAACCCAATCATTCCTTCGAGCTGACAGACAACACCTGTTTCTTCCTTTACTTCACGAATCGCTGCGCAATCTGCAGTTTCATCACCATCAACAAATCCTGCCGGTATGGACCATAAACCTTTTAAACCACCGTAGTTT
Organism: Sporosarcina sp. FSL K6-1540; assembly: GCF_038620285.1. NCBI lineage: Bacteria > Bacillati > Bacillota > Bacilli > Caryophanales > Caryophanaceae > Sporosarcina > Sporosarcina sp. FSL K6-1540. The sequence continues at coordinate 2,669,862 of NZ_CP152018.1, read as the reverse complement.
TTCCTAACAACAAGCCACTGTCCTTCGCTATTCACAACAAGCCCTGCCGCGCCAAGCCATACATTACCTCGCATTTTTCGTGACATTTAGGATCCTCCTCATAAGAAAAGCGTAAGCGCCTTGGTAGACCCGAAAAGCGCTGGAGGGCCTTAAGATAAAGGCGTTCTTTGCCTTTAACTTAAGGACTGAAGCGACTCGAGGGGCTAGGCGTTGGAGTCTAGACAATTAGAAAAGCGTAAGGCGCCGTCCGTCCCCGACAGGCATAAGACGGTTTGCGAGGAGGCGTATTTCTGCCTCCACAGCAAAACGGCTTATGACCCGAGGGGTTGGCGCCTGGAGCCTAGAAACCACTCCAAGTGAATAACTAATACTTTCTTATCTTTTAAAAAAGCACCCGCCGTCAAGGACGGGCGAGTGCTTCAGAAGTGTTTTATTTAAGTAAGTTGAATTTACCTTTTTTCAGTGTAAGACCTACTCCGCCAATCATGAAGAGCGCACGATTATCAATCATTTTCTTCATGAATGAAGCTTTAGTACCCGTTACTTTTTTACCGAATACGACACCAATTGCATCGCTATCTCCAAGTGAACAAACGCTACCTTTTAAATCAGGTGTAAAGTCAGAAGTTGGTTCACCTTTCATAAGTGCGATGATGTTATTCGCACACATGTCACCTTGTTGCATAGCAATTTGTGCAGTAGGTGGGAATGGACGGTTCACTGCTTCGTTAATCATAAGTGCGCAGTCTCCAACGATGAATACATCGGAATGACCCGGTGCACGAAGATCTTTGTCTACTTTGACACGAGCACGCATGTTTTCGATACCCGTTTCTTCGATTAGACGGTTACCACGGACACCTGCAGCCCAAACGACTGTGCCAGCTTTGACGAATTCAAATACGTCTTCGCCTTTTTTAATATTAACGCCTTCAGGAGTAGCTTCTACAACTGGCGTACCAATCGAGAATTCGATTCCTTTAGAGTTCAAATGCTTAACAGCATAATCTACAAGCTCAGGGTCAAATCCTGGAAGAACCATTGGCGCTGCTTCTACGCATAGTACGCGTACCTTTTCTTGTGGAACGTCGAACTCTTTGCAAAGTTCAGGTACACGGTTACCAAGCTCGCCAAGGAACTCGATGCCTGTGAAGCCCGCTCCTCCAACGATAATTGTCAGACGGCTATCGTCTTTAACTTCTTCAGTTGACCAAGTCGCAAATTGATATTCGATATGTTCGCGAATTTGACGTGCTGCTTTAACGTTGGCAATAGAAAATGCATATTTATCAAGACCTGGAATACCAAATGTTTCGCCTTCAAAACCAAGTGAGATAACAAGGTAATCGTATGTATGTGTACCAACATTTGTCGTTACGACTTTCCCAGTAACGTCGATTGCTTGAACTTCAGCTTGGACGAATTTTACTTTATTACTGTTAATAACATCTTTGATATCATAACGCACTGATTCAGGAGACATTGTTCCTGCAGCTGCTTCATGAAGCCATGTCGATTCATAGTGATACTCATTTTTGTTTATAAGAACGATATCTGCATCGTCTGCTCCAAGAGATTTTTGCAAGTTAACAACTGTTGTTAAACCGCCATAACCCGCGCCTAATACTAAAATTGTCGGTCTTTTCACGAAGATCGAAACCACCTTTGATTTTTTTATGTGCCCGGCCCACGTGAAATCGGTACACCGACGATTTACACAGTCCCGGCCTTTGTCATTTTTTCGACAAACTTCTATCTCTTATAGTAGCCCTTTTGATGGGGCTTTTCAATAGTATATTTGAAATAGCAAATATTTGAAAATACTGACTAAAAAAACACAACTATAATTCGACAAAAAAAGCTCTCCTAAGTATGATTTAGGAGAGCTAGAAAAGAAATCAGCAGTCCGCTGGAGTTCCTTCTTTCTTAGCTGTTCTGAATGATGTTCCACAACCGCAAGAAGCAATTGCATTGGGATTATTTATGGTAAATCCGCCCCCCATAAGGGACTCTTTATAATCGACTTGTGTGCCTTCAAGAACGCCGGCATCTTCACTAGAAACGAGAATTTGTAAACCATGCTGTTCAAGCAGAAGATCATCCGGTGACTTTTCAGTTTCAAAACCCATTCCGTATGTCAAACCACTACATCCTCCGCCGTTCACAGCGACACGCAGGAATGACCCTTCTTCCTCATTATGACGCATCATTTCTCTTACATGAATTGCTGCAGCTTTAGTAACCTCAACAACTTGTGTCATTCGTGTTCACCTTCCCTTTGTTTTCTTCCTTCTATAATAGCAATTAAATCGAGCAAAACGCAATCATATTAACTCCAGTGTTGAAGGATATACGCTATAATGAGTTAACTAGTACGAAAGGTGGGTCTACATGGAAATCAGCCCTTTTTATGATAAAAAAGTTGCATGCATTTATTGTAAGCAAAACTTCACTACCACAAAAATTCGCTCAAGATTCATTCGGGTTTCATCCCACGAAAGTGACTTCAAACCTGTCTACTCAAATCCAGAGGTAAATCCAATCTTTTATAACGTTGCAGTCTGCCCTCACTGTGGCTTCTCTTCTACCGATGATTTTTCCTCTTATTTTGCTCCTGGCACAGAAGAAGACATAGCTGCACGAATCACATCTCAATGGAATGGCCGATCTTTCAGTGCAGCACGTGATATCAATGAAGCCATTGAAACTTATAAGCTTGCCTATTTAAGCGCCATGTTCAAAAAGGAAAATGTTCTTACACTGGCAGGACTTACCTTACGAATTGCTTGGTTATATCGTGATAAAGGAGCGGAGGTAGAAGAACAACGTTTTCTAACAATCGCACGAAATTTCTATACTACAGCGTTTTCAGAAGGAGATTTCACTGGAACCCAAATGTCAGAAACAAGGGTATTGTATTTGATTGCAGAATTATCTTGGAAAATCGGTGATGAGAATGAGGCAATAAAAAGCTTTTCGCGCATTCTAGAACGCCAACGCACATCCTCTGAACCGAAGCTCATCGAGATGACAAAAGAACGATGGCAAGATATTCGGGCAATAAAATAGAAAAGACGGACCGAAATTCGGACCGTCCCACTTAAAATCAAAATACTTGTTCTACCTCAACGACACCTGGAACTTCTTCCAAAAGTGCTCGTTCGATCCCTGCTTTTAGTGTAATCGTCGAGCTTGGGCATGTACCGCAAGCACCAAGAAGGCGAAGTTTCACGATGCCATCCTCGATATCCACAAGTTCACAGTCTCCCCCATCACGTAGGAGGAATGGACGTAATTTATCTAATACTTCTTGTACTGGTTCAGTTAACGCTGTATCTGTCATTGTTTTTTAACTCTCCTTTCCTTATACTTATTATAAACTGGAAAGAAGAAAAAATCCAACAATCAATCGGGAGGGGACAATTAATATGAGTATCACTACTACAATCATTGAAATTTATGGTGCAGATATCATCTGTGCAAGCTGTGTCAATTCACCTTCATCCAAAGACACATACGAATGGCTTCAAGCTGCTATCGATAGAAAGTACCCGAATCAGCCATACGATATCACTTACATTGATATCGAGTCTACTGTTTCCGACGACAAACACAAAAAAATTGTCCAGCAAATACAGGACGATGAGTTCTTCTATCCGCTAGTCATGATCAACGACGAAATGATAGGTGAAGGCTATATTCAATTAAAACCGGTATTTGCTGCGCTTGAAAAGAACGGCTATATAGCTGAATCTTAAACTGATAAAATTTCAAGATAAATGAGAAGAACAAAAGCGCTGAAGTCTATATGGTCGGTGCTTAATAAATAGAATGTTCTTCCAACACCGCTTTGTCGCTTGGTGATGGCCTCAAGCAATAAGCCCGCCAGAAGATCCCTTGGGAGGGATTGAACTGCATCCCTCCTTGGTCTTATTGCTTCGACTCACACTTGTCGCTCCTTCGCTAGATTTGTTCGTTATACTGATGAGGTTTATCACCTAGTTAATGCTAAATAAGTAGTGACGAATATATAGACGTAAAATCACTACGTTACAACTTACCCACAATACGAGATTTATAATTTCCTAGACAATAAAAAAAACCTTATTCGCGACTATGCGAATAAGGTTTTTTTGTCAACCATTATGCCATTTGTACATCCAGAGCACACCAGACTTCAACAATCGTGCAATACGGCCTGTTACAGTACGGTCAGCAAGGTATGCAAATCCTTGCTTCTTACCAAGGGATCCGAGGAACCCTTTCAGCTTGATTTCCGGCATAGTTTCCGGAAGTGGTTCGTTGTTCCAAACGTTACGTAATATGCGTACAATCTGTTCCGCCTGTTCCTCAGCTACTTGCGCACTTGGAGCATAAGGAAGCGCCGCACAGTCTCCTACGATATAGACATCGTTAAATTCAGGCAACTGATGATACTTGTTCAGTACAACCCGACCTGATCCGTCTTTTTCCGTATCAATTTTTTCCACAGGTGCAACCGGGCGAATCCCAGCTGTCCAGACAACCGCATCAACCGCGATTGTTTCTTCGTGGTTAAATAGGGTCGTCGGTTCCACTTTTGTAATGTTAGAACTCGCAACGACGTCTACATTATGTTCGTCAAACCACCCTTTAACATAATTACTAAGTCTCTCAGGGAAGTCCCTCAAAATCCGGGGGCCGCGATCGAACAGCTTAATGTTCAAATCGGGTCTACTTTCCCGGAGTTCGCTAGCAAGTTCGATCCCACTTAAGCCGGCTCCAACAATACCAATCGTTGCACCACTACCAAGACCAAGAAGTTTTTCGTACGTAACCCTGGATTTACCAATCGTCTGAATACTATACGTGTACTCTGCCGCTCCTGGTACGTCATGATAGTTATCTTCACAGCCAAGCCCAATTACCAATTCGTCATACATGATTTGCACGCCATCATCAAGATAGACGCACTTCTCATCCGGCCTGATTTCTATTATTTCTCCGCCAACAACTTTCAGCCTATCATGTTCCGGAAGTGGAACACGCACGACTGAGTCCGATACAGTTCCAGATGCAAGCGCATAAAATTCCGTCTTCAAACTATGAAACGGAGTCCGATCGACAAGCGTTATTTCGACATCACTCGGCAATTCTTTTGTCAATAAACGTAGTAAAATGCGCATATTCCCATATCCGGCACCTAATAATACAAGTTTTCTCATAAGTTTTCTCCTTCGTAATCCATTAATCCGTTGTTTTCCCAATTACGATTATATCAGTTTGTGACATGCTTCACAATGATTCACGGTAAAGTGCAATTTTAATCAACATGAATAATTTCTTTATGATTTTAAAAAACCTTTAAATCAGCTTCGACTCCCCCATACAAGGTCATCTACGCTGAATTTATCAAGGTATTCACACGTTCAACACATATAATTATTTAGTCTCACCCCATAGAACGTGGTTAATTTAGTCGGTCCATCCGGTAATGCCAGATTGTTGACGTGCGAAGAAAAAAAGAGTAGGATTTCAAATAGGTGAGGTGATCATCGTGAATCCGATTGTCGAATTTTGCATGAGTAATATCGCAAACTATTCGCAAGAAACATTTGAAAAATTGGAGAAAGATCCAAATCTTGATGTTCTTGAGTATGGTTGTTTAAGTTACTGTACAAAATGTTCAGAATCGCTGTATGCAATCGTCAATGGTGAAATCGTCGAAGCAGATACAAACGACGAGCTGACCGAGCGCATCTATCAATATATAGAAGACAATCCGCTCTTTTGAGCATTATGGCTAACCGCCCTTTTCAGGCGGCTAGCTTTTTTATATTATCCAATCAAGTAATGTCTGGTACGAATAAGTCGGTTGCTGCGATTTCAAGAGTACTTCTTTTGGCGAAGTGACGCCTCCTGCAACATGTATTGTATCAATGCCAAAACGAATTCCCGCTTGTATATCCGTATCGTAGTTATCACCAATCATAACCATCTCTTCTTTTCGAAAGCCGTTTTCTACCTGAATGAATTCAAGCATATGCGGCTCAGGTTTCCCAACAAATAGCGGCAATACCCCAGTTGCACTTTCCATTAAGGTGACAAACGATCCATTCCCCGGAACAAGTCCTCTTTCCGTGGGAAATGCTTTATCACTGTTTGTTGCAATGAAATGCGCGCCTCCCCGTAACGCCAGACAAGCATCCGCCAATTTCGCATACGTTATACTTCGGTCAATCCCCATGATAACAACATCGGGATTCGTTGCTGTGATTGCTATCCCTTCAGACGCTAATGCTTCTTCCAACCCTTTTTCACCAATCATCATAACAGATGCACCGCTATAATTTTCTTTACAGTACTTTGCGGCAGCAATCGCAGATGTCATGATGCGGTCAGAATCTGCGATTATTCCGAATGATGCCAGTTTCTCCCGAAGCTGCACACGTGTCATCGAAGAATTATTTGTGATGAAATAGGGATCGATTCCATTTTGTTGCATATTTCCAATGAAAGAGACCGCTTCCGAAATCGGTTCAGTCCCGCGGTAAACAGTTCCATCTAAATCAAGACAGATTGCTTTGTATTTATCCATAATCATTTCTCTTCCGGTAAGAAGGCAGATACTGGACCAAGCTCATTTTCAAGATAATGACGCACTTTTTTTGGAAACTCAAGGAGTTCATCCATTGAGGCATTCAATACTTCGATTATCATCCCAACGTCTACTTTAGTGAACTCACGCACAATCATTTTCCTAAGTTCAATTACCACTTTTAACGGTCCTGCCATTTCGGAAGTGATAACACGCTCGTCTTCCATTATGTCAATAATATCTTCGTAACTCCCTGGGTCACGCATGATAAAACCGTCAATCATCGAATTTCCGACGTCAATAATCGACTCGATAAGTACATTCGCTATCCGTTCAAGCGCAAGTGAATGGATAATATCCTTCTGCCACTCTTTTTCTTTTCTGTACAATTCAAGTAAAACTTCCATATGATTTAGCGATTCACTGATTTGGTTTCGGTCAACAAAATACATGGACTTTCCCTCCTGATTGTTCAACTATTTTCATCTTATGATACCATATTTGCGATACTAGATATTTTGAAATACAGATATCCCCTTGTAAGGCGCCTCCGCTCAGTATAAATAGGTATTCATTTGTTCTATATATAGGGGATAATGAAAGCGTAAGCGAGACTGATTATATATATCCCGCAAAACGAGCGTTAACATACCGAGAGCAACCATATATACACACAAACGAGCATTTACCTCCCGCTACCAATCATATATACACACAAACGAGCATTTACCTCCCGCTACCAATCATATATACACGCAAACGAGCATTAACATACCGTAACCAATCATATATACACACAAACAAGCATTAACGTCCCGCAACCAATCATATATACACGCAAACGAGCATTTACGTCCCGCAACCAATCATATATACATTCCAACCTAAGAACCTCCAGGCGCAGGATTCTGTTCGTGGACTATCATTTTTCAAAGGTTATCCATAGGTCGTGAATTTTATCATTTTCTATACAACAAAAAACTCGCGGGCAGATTCAAGATCCACGCGCGAGCCTAGTTATTCAGATACTTCAGGAGTTTCGGGAGTCTCTGCTTCCAGTTTAACCCGGCCTGATTTTTTCAATACAAAATAGGCACAGCCAAAATTACAGTATTCGTAAAGATAATCCTGTAAGGTGCTGATTTTTGTTTCATACGTTGCTTTCTGGTTTGTATCTTCGAAAAACCCTTTTAAACGGAGTTGTCCGTATCCCCAGTCCCCAAGTATGTAGTCGTATTTGAGGAGAACATCACTGTATCTTGCAAGCAAAGCCTCTTCATTAAATCCCTCACGGTAGTCTGTCAGTATATCAAATTGCCAGTTTTCTAAAATTATCAATCAACTTTCACCGCCAATTTAACTTTGCAGTGTTGTTTCAAGTTGTTCATCACCTTGACGCTGCCTTTCTTTTGCAGCCGCGTTCACCTGCTCATCAGCATGGTAACTCGAGCGTACGAGTGGACCTGCCTGACAGTGTGAGAACCCTTTGGACATTGCAATTTTTCTCAACTCGCCAAATTCTTGCGGCGAATAATACTTTTGTACTTTTAAATGTTTTTTACTAGGCTGTAAATACTGGCCTATTGTCATTATATCAACTTTATGCGCAATAAGGTCATCCATTGTCTCGAGAATTTCTTCATGTGTTTCACCAAGACCAAGCATCAAAGAAGATTTTGTAGGAATATCTGGTTGCATTTCTTTTGCACGAAGCAATAGTTCAAGTGAACGGTCATATGTCGCTCGCGCACGAACCCTTGGTGTTAGGCGACGTACCGTTTCGATATTGTGATTCAAGATATCTGGTTTAGCATCCATGAGTCGCTCAAGGTTCTCATAAACGCCGCCCATATCAGATGGCAGAACTTCAACTGTTGTAAATGGATTTTTTCTACGAATTGCACGGATTGTTTCTGCAAATACCGCAGATCCTCCATCTTTCTGATCATCACGCGCTACTGCTGTAACAACTGTATGCTTTAAATTCATAAGCGCAACAGAATCTGCAACGCGTTCTGGTTCTGCAAGATCTAGTTCTGTTGGTAAACCTGTTTTAACGGCGCAAAAACGGCATGCACGTGTACAAACTGCACCAAGAATCATAAATGTAGCAGTACGGCGCTCTCCCCAACATTCATGGATATTTGGACAACGAGCTTCTTCACATACAGTATTTAAATTATTCTCACGCATAATTTTTTTAAGGCCTGTATAGTTATCATTCGTATTTAGCTTGATTTTCAACCAATCGGGTTTTCTAACGTGTTCCGTTCTGTTTCCCTGTTCCGGTTTGCATGACACGACGACCGACTCCATTCCTACAAACTTATAAAGTGTTTTCACTACTGTTGCTAATGTATCATATATTCAGACTTCAAACAACCATCCCTAGGGTCTAATTCGATTACCTTTACAAAGAAAGAGACAGTGCCAGTTACCAAGCACTGTCTCTTTTCAATTAATGGCCACCTAAGTAAGCATTCTTGATTTCTTCACTGGCATGCAGCTCCTCAGCAGTCCCTGAAAGAATGACACGCCCCGTTTCAATAACGTACGCACGGTTAGCAATTGACAAGGCCATATTGGCATTTTGCTCTACGAGGAGAATCGTTGTTCCCTCTTGATTAATATCCTTGACGACTTGAAAAATCGTCTTAACCATTAGTGGAGCCAGTCCCATTGAGGGCTCATCCAACAACAACAATTTCGGTCTTGCCAGGATAGCCCTACCCATCGCTAACATCTGCTGCTCTCCGCCAGACAGCGTTCCCGCTGATTGTTTGCGTCGTTCATGCAAACGTGGAAAAATCTCATAGACTTTTTGGAAATCTTGTTGAATACCCGCTTTATCTTTTCTTAAAAAAGCACCTAATTCAATATTCTCTTCAACGCTCATATCTGCAAACACTCGTCTTCCTTCAGGTACATGGGAGATTCCTGCTTTTACAATGGCTTGGGCTTGCTTACCCGCTATTGAATCATTCAAATACTCTATAGTGCCTTCTTTTGGTTTTAATAAACCTGATAATGTTTTCAACAATGTACTTTTCCCAGCACCATTCGCACCAATCAATGTCACAATTTCTCCTTGATCTACATGTAATGAAATACCTTTAAGCGCATGAATACTACCATAATAGACGTTGAGGTTGTCAACTTTTAGCATACTCATTCGTCAACTTCCTCCCCTAAATAAGCCTCGATTACTTTCGGATTATTACGGATTTCTTCAGGAGTTCCTTCAGCAAGAAGTACACCATGATCCAATACGTAAATACGTTCACAAATCCCCATTACCAAATTCATATCATGTTCAATTAATAAAATAGTTAGATTGAATTTCTTACGGACAAATGCGATTAACTCCATTAGCTCTTTCGTTTCCTGCGGGTTCATCCCAGCAGCTGGTTCATCAAGTAGTAACAACTCCGGGCCTGCGGCTAATGCCCGTGCAATTTCAAGCCTCCGCTGCTTCCCATATGCAAGATTTTTTGCATCTTCATCTTTATATTTATCCAATTCAAAAATCTTGAGGAATTCCATTGCTTTTTCTTCCATTTCTTTCTCCCCAGAAAAATGGGATGGAAGGCGTAGCATAGAACTTAGAACTGAATGCTTCGCTAATGAGTGATAAGCAACTTTAACATTATCCAAAACGGATAGTTCATTGAACAACCTAATATTTTGGAATGTCCGACTAATTCCCCTGCGTGTTACCTGGTAAGGAGCCATACCATTAATGCGTTTCCCTTTGAATAAAATATCGCCTTCCGTAGGCTTATAAACACCTGTCAATAAGTTGAAACTCGTTGTCTTACCCGCTCCATTTGGACCAATGAGCCCAATAAGTTCACCTTGATTGATTTCCATATTGAAATTCGAAACTGCCTTCAGCCCGCCAAACTGTATACCTACATCTGTCACTCTCAGTAACGGTTCACTTGTCATGCTGGCTGCCTCCTTTCGAACCTCTCCATAACTTGAAGTAATCCGTTATTTCCATTGTGCCCATTAAGCCTTTTGGACGATAAAGCATAACAATGATAAGTACTAGACTATAGATAATCATGCGTGTTTCAGGATAACTTTGTAAGAATGTGGAAACGATTGTTAATAATATTGTTGCAACAATTGCTCCTGACAAACTTCCTAAACCACCCAACACAACATAGATCAAAATATCGATTGACTTTAAGAATCCAAAGTTAGCAGGTTGAATAATGTAAAAGTTATGTGCATACAAAGCCCCAGCAACTCCCGCAAAGAAAGAACCAATTGCAAACGCTAATACTTTGTAATACGTTGTATTGATTCCCATAGCGTCCGACGCAATTTCATTCTCTCGAACTGAGATACACGCGCGGCCATGCCTTGAATTTGTGAAATTGACGATAACTACTATTGTAACGAAAAGACAGATAAACGCAGAGGTCCATGTAGTTAAATGCGTCACTTGCATCCCTGCCGCTCCACCTACATATTCAATATTCAAGAAAACAATACGAATGATTTCCGCAAATCCAAGTGTAGCAATTGCTAGATAATCGCCGCGTAGCCGTAAACTTGGAATCCCAATGATTAGCCCTGCAATTGTAGCAATAACCCCTGCCGCTAAAATTGCAACTGGAAATGGCAGTTGGAATTTCATCGTCACGATTGCCGAAATATAGGCTCCCACTGCTAGGAATCCTGCATGACCAAGTGAAAACTGTCCTGTAACACCAATTACTAAGTGCAAACTGACGGCCAACATAATATTAATTGCCATAAAGATTAATGTATTAGAATGAAAATCATTTAATATACCTACACTGATGAGCACTTGAATAACCGTATAAACGATTAGAGATGAAGCAATAAATGACCAAAACTGTTTTGACTTTTTCATGATATTGTTTCACCTACACTTTCTCACGTGTATTTTTACCAAAGAGTCCCGACGGTTTGAAGATGAGTATTAAAATCAAAATGACGAATGCCGCAGCATCTCTCCAAAGAGAGAAACCAAGCGCACTGACAAATGTTTCTACTACTCCAAGCACAAGACCTCCAGCCATGGCTCCGGGAATAATTCCAATTCCACCAAGGACAGCTGCGACGAATGCTTTCAAACCAGGAATAATACCCATTAACGGGTCAATCTTTGTATAATAAATACCGAAAATAACGCCCGCTGCACCAGCCAAAGCTGATCCAATCGCAAACGTAGCCGAGATTGTGTTGTCAACATTAATTCCCATCAGCTTAGCTGCTTCAGCATCATAGGAAACAGCTCGCATCGCTTTTCCGATTTTCGTTTTATGTACAACAAATTGAAGAATGATCATCAATGTGACAGAAACAGAAAGAATTAGGATTGACTGACTGCTTATTTGAGCACCGAAAAAATCAAATGATTTATTGCGTAGTACTTCTGGATACGCATTAGGTTGCGCACCACGCATATAAATGACACCATTTTGAATAAGAAGTGACACCCCAATTGCAGTAATCAACGCCGCGATTCTTGTCGCATTTCGTAATCTTTTGTAGGCTATTCGTTCGATAAGAACGCCAATAACTGCGCAGGAAGCCATTGATAATAGTAGGGCAGGGATGAATCCAAGACCCCAACCCGCGATGGAGTAATACCCAATAAATGCACCAATCATAAAGATTTCACCATGTGCGAAGTTTATGAGTTTGATAATTCCATAAACCATTGTATAGCCTAGTGCAATTAACGCATAAATACTGCCGAGTGAAATACCGTTTATTAGCTGTTGTAACCATTCCATTAACTTTTCACTCCTTTTCCAGCTTTAAAATAAGGCTTAAAAAAGGAATGAGGGGAGGACATCCTCCCTCCATTCCTACAGTTTTAACTTCATTCAGCAGAAGTTTACCACTTCTATTAGTTGCGTGATTGATTTAAGGATTAACTTTTGTATTGAAGACTTGTTCGCCGTCTTTGTATTCAAGAATAGTAGCCGATTTGACAGGGTGATGGTTTTCATCAACCGAATACAAGCCAGTTACAAGCTCAAGATCTTTTGTTTCAGCTAGAGCATCTTTAATCTTCACAGAATCTGGACCGCCTGCACGTTTAATAGCATCAGCTAATAGATAAACCGTGTCATAACCAAGGGCATTAAATGCGTCAGGTGATTTACTATATTTGTCATTGAACTTTTTGTTGAATTCTTGAATGATACCGTCTGGATCTTCAGATGAATAGTGATTTGTTGTAAATGTGTTATTCAATGCTTCTGCACCGGCAAGTTCAAGTAGAATTGGAGAATCCCAACCATCTGCTCCCATAAGTGGAACAGTGATACCCATTTCACGAGCCTGTTTAACAATCAATCCTACTTCTTCATAGTATCCAGGGATGAAAATGAATTCAGGATTTGCTGCTTTAATGCGTGTAAGAGTTGAACGAAAATCAGAATCTTTACCTACGTAAGATTCTTCAGCAACAATTTTACCACCTGCAGCTTCAAAATCTTTTTTGAACGATGATGCAAGACCTTTTGAATAATCGCTTGCATTATCAGAGAAAATCGCTACGTTTTTAACACCAAGATCATTCGCTGCAAAGTTTGCTGCAACCGTTCCTTGGAATGGGTCAATAAATGACGTACGGAATACGAATTCATTAACGTCCCCGTTATCTTTAACTGTTACGTTCGGGCTTGTCCCAGATGGGCTGATAAGTGGAGTTTTGTTGCCATTAGCGATTTCAGCCTGTGCAACAGTAGCACCACTTGTAGCTGCTCCGATGATTGCAATTACTTTATCCTGAGTGATCAATTTAAGCGCTGCACTCGTTGCTTCGGCAGGCTCAGACTTATTATCGACTTTGACAAGTTCAATTTCCTTGCCATCAATACCGCCTGCAGCGTTAATTTCTTCAACTGCAAGTTCAATTCCCGATAGTTCGGAAGTACCGTAAGAGGCAACAGCACCTGATAATTCAAGGTTGACTCCGATTTTAATCGTATCGCCGCCCTTAGATCCACCTGTGCTTCCTTCCTCAGCTTTGTCCCCTGCACCACACCCTGCCAACAATCCGACTGCTAGAGCGGAAGCGGCAAATACACTTGCAAACTTTTTCAATTTCATATAAAATCCCCCTTTTGATTGATACTTCCGACAATTTAAATCGAACTAGTACGACAAACGATTTAGCATTCCGAAAGATATCATTTTGTTTCCGCTTACATGCTTATTGTAAAACAAACTTTCTATTCGGTCTATAGAGAGTTTTCAGTTCTCATCTTTCGAAGTTTAATTTCTTCGAATAAGTCTAACAGTTAATAGAAAGATTAGTTATACAATATCATCCTTTCCTAATACTTTTAACTAATCATTGAATGGAAGTTCACCATTTTCTGATTACTTTAGTCTTAACGCCTAGTATATATACCTATCTGACTATTGTCAAAACATTTTTTTGTTAGAAAACTATTTTAAACATAATAAAGAAGCGGTAAAAAGTTCACCGCTTCCAATCATTTACTATTATAAAGACAGCTGTGTTGCCTCTTTTTTAGCTTTCATCGTCCAAACAGAAAACAATACTACAAGAATAACAATAACACCAACTAGACCTATCCATATGGAGCCTGTGATACCTAAGATGATATAGCCCATTGTGGCCACCAATGCACAGATTAATGCATAAGGAAACTGTGTCGCAACGTGATCTATATGGTTACAGCCTGCACCTGTAGAAGATAGAATCGTTGTGTCAGAAATCGGTGAAGCATGATCGCCGAAAACTGCTCCCGCAAGTACTGCTGCAAGTGCTGGCAGTAACATTTCCGGTGCCGCGTCAATCATTATGGTTCCTGCAATCGGCATAAGAATACCAAATGACCCCCATGAGCTACCTGTCGAAAAGGCCATAATACAAGCAAGGATAAACATGATGACCGGCAGGAATGAAACCGATATATTCGATTTCAACACAAGCTCTGATAAATATAAGCCTGTTTCCAATTTTCCTATCAGGAATGATAATGACCATGCAAAAATAAGAATCAGCACAGGTGGCATCATTGCTTTCAATCCATTTATAAAGGCACTGCCAATAAGAGAATAGCTTGCCGTTTCATTATTTTTCATCTGTTGCATATATAATACTACCGCTATTAGCGTGGCGATAATTCCACCCGACAGTAATGCAAGAGAGACATCCGTATTTTCAAAAATTGACAAAAGGCTCATTGATCCGCCGGCTAAATAACCTGTCCAAATCATAACCGCAAATGTCACTGCAACAAGTGTGACGATTGGTGCGACTAAATCCCGAACGCGGCCATGTGCGTGTACTGGGAAGTCTTCTTTTAACTGACCTGGAATTGTTTTAGCAGGATCAAATAATTGACCTGTTTCTGTAGCAAGTTGTTCATGTTTCTTCATTTCGAATAGATCGAAATTGGTCCACGCAAGGAAAAACACCATTGCAAGTGTTGCAATAACGTAAAAATTCATAGGCGCCATCATAATGAAGGCAGATAGTGGTGAATAGCTAATCGCTGCAGCACCACCAAATATAAGTGCAAGTTGGCCTATTAAAAAGGCACCCCAACTTGAAATTGGTGAAATGACACAAATCGGTGCTGAGGTTGAATCGATGAAATAAGCTAGTTTTGCTCTTGAAACTCGATGCTGATCTGTAATCGGACGAGCAATTTGGCCAACTGCCAATGCATTGAAATAGTCATCCACAAAAATAGCTATACCGAGAAATACTGTGAGCAGTTTTGCACCACGTTTTGTTTTGATGTGCCGCACTGCCCATTCTGCAAATGCCCTGCTTCCACCGGATAAACTAACAAATGCAGTGATAACCCCTAATAGAAGGATGAAAAGGATAATGTAAATGTTCCCTGTATTCAGTCCACCATCCCAAAATGTAGCCTTAACTGACTCCAATAAATTTTTTAATGATTCAACAGGTCCGAACGACGCCGCCAGCAGAGCACCTGAGACTATTCCTGCTCCGAGCGACAACAGCACCCGTTTAGTTGCAAACACCATAATAATTGCGATTAGTGGTGGTAAAATTGATACCCATGTTCCTATCATCTACTATTCCTCCATTTAGTCGGGTTGAGGCCCTGTATAGGGGGAATAAAAAAACGGCTACTAATTACACTCAGCAGAGTGCATCAGGAGCCGGCTTTATCTACGTTTCGTTTGTTGGATAACTAATACTGCTTATCTAACTCACGACTTGTAGCTCATCATACATGTTCAAAAATGTATGACAGTGTTATCCCTATTCGGAATAACCCCAGCCTGATAGATCCCGACGATCTTACCAAACTTCGGCAAAGCTTCCTTTTACACACGGTCATCGGTGTCAATCTCGCGTGTGTGACTAATAAGCAATGCAGCCTCTACCCAATCGATATTTCAATCCTCTACTAGCCTATCAGTTATCCACACCATTTTCAAGTCCCTTTTCATTCCTCTATCGCGGGAGGGGCTGGAACTTCGACCGATGGCGGATCCCCACCACCAGTCGTATAGATTTGAGGTACTGTTGATTGAATTAGTCCCATAGCTACCGGAATCTTCTGTGTCACTACACTTTGCTTTGTTGCAAGTGGGACAATGATTTGGACATTTACTGTTAATAATATATTCACTTCAACAACGGCATTGTTAATACCAAATTCACTAATTTTTGTATCTATAGTCGCTTGTACTTGACCTATGACATGAAAACGAATCGGTATTTTAGGCCCTAAGTTCCCTAGTAGTGGAATATTTGCCGCTTGAGCAAGAGGGACAAAAAAGACAATTCCCTCTTCACGTTTCATTGCTTGCGAATCAAATTCTATCTCATCTGTTGGTAATAAAGCTAGATTGCCCGCTTCAGCCTGTTGAAGATGGGACTCGACAAGACCATGTGTCTCCGCTAATACTCTGTTGATGATTTCAGTGTTGAATTTCACCATCCCTTTAGAATCGTTCGGGACGTTTACAATGATATCATTGACATCAAGTACATTGGCAGTCCTGGAATTGATGGCTTTATTGATAACATGGGCCGCGATTTTTTCTGTCTGTACCTCTGCATATTGAATATAAATTGGGGCAAGCCTTGCATTAATAATGTAAATAAAAAGGGCAATTGCGATAAGAATTGCAGGAATAAGAAGGGGTAACAATTTGCGTTTTTTCTTCCTGGATTTTCTAGTAACTTGGCCGTGAAATCTCAAGACGACTCCTCCTACTATACGTTATGCAGGAAGGTAGTCGTTCATTCTTTAATTAGTGTGGTTCCGTACCAACCAAGCACATCCCTGATTAATTCAGGCATATAGTACTCTATTTCTGCATGTTTAAGCGATGGAAAGAAAAAACCGAAAGTAAACATATCCAGTGTTGCAAGTGTATATTTTTGACCTGATACAACCTCCCGATTGCCCGCAAAAAGCTGATCATTTCTATTTTTATAAAGTCTTTCATGAATCATCGCACCCATTAACGAGCCACGGAAACCAAGTCCTTTGATTTCAATTTGCGGCCACTCTTTCGTTAATGACAGCTCATAGACTTCTTTCAATTCTGATCCATCGAGTGTAATGAGACATAAATTGATTGGATGAGGTAGAAGTGAATGTAAATCCTCTTTTGTCACCCACCCCTTTTCGAGACTACCTAGAAATATTCCTGCGTTAAACATGGCACAATCCGCTTGAGAATACGCAATGAGCGCTCTACCAAAGAAAGAGGACAGCGAACTAACATCAAATAGATTTTGAGATAAGTGAGAAGGATTATAAAAAACTTGTTCCTCCATTGCCTGCTTTCCTATTTTGATTAGATCATTTACTTTTTCAATATCTTTTTCATTGCTTTCAATCGAATCTGTCCTGACAAGTTCCGCATCCATTTGTAAAAGTTCTTTAGCATCCGTGTTAAATTTCACGGTTACATGACCAACATACTCACCGTATTTACCTGTTGCAGCCAAAAGTGTATTACCAATCAATTTGCCGTCATGAAATAGATGATGCGTATGCGCGCCTAAAATGACATCGATTTCTGAACATTCTTCTGCAAGCTTTTCATCTTCATGGATTCCCATATGTGATAGACAAACAATTACATCCGTCTCAGCAGCAATGCTTTCAGCAACAAGCTTTAAATTTTGGCGAGGCGCCGTCACTTGCCAGCCGAGCTTCAAATAGAAGGCTTTATATTCTGCAGTAGCTCCTATAACACCAATTCTTGTCCCTTGCTCAGTAACGTAGATTCTATAAGGTAACAACCATTTTGGACGACTACCATCTTCTTCGTATAAATTACTTAGAATGACATCGAACTTGGCATCCTTATAAAGAGTAGATAAAGCCTCTTTCGACATGGTAATTCCTTCGTTGTTGCCGATTGTTACCGCATCATAGCCTGCTTCATTCAACAATCGGATGTTTCCTTGACCTTTCGTCCCTTCCGTAAATGGATGAGAACGATCAACGTGATCTCCGATGTCAAAATGGTAACAAGCATCTCCTTCTATTAAATGCTCGCGCTTTTTGTCACAAAGAAGCCTACTAATTTGCGGCCAGCTTTCAAAATGACTGTGGATATCATTTGTATGATAGAAATGAATTGTTTCAACCTTGTGATTCATATGTCACCCCATAAGTCCGTCAATAATCGATCTGATTCCTAGTAAGAGCAGGATAATTCGCAGTGCAACAACAAGCGTTTCCGATTTCATCTTTTGATTTAACCGAGCACCTATTTTAGCCCCGATATATGCTGCTGGAATGACTGGAATCGTATAAAGCCACGGTACATTGCCAAGTGAAATATGCGTGATTGAGTTGACGAGAGCTGATAAAAACACCATGAACATAGATGTACCGACTGCGACATGCGGTGGGAATAAGAAGAGTAGAATCATCGCTGGTACGAGGATTGAACCTCCTCCGATGCCGAAAAGACCCGATGCAAATCCGACGCCAAATGTCAGCAATAATGCAAACCAAACAGGGTACCCATAAATAAAAGTCTGATCTGTATTATCCGTGAAAGTTCTTTTTTTGCCGTGATTGACAAACCAGCTGACCGGTTTCAAATATTTACGTACCAGAAGAAGCGTCGATAATAGAATAAGTAAAATACCAAAATAGAGATTGAATGATGGCAGGTCAAGTCCTTTATTCACAAATGCACCGATAAGTGTCCCGGGAACACTTCCTAAGAAAAAGATGAACCCACTTTTGAAATCAATTGTTTTTGTCTTCATATAGGAAATTGTCGACGCCAAGCCCGTAAAGATCATCATAATAACAGATAGCCCAACGACGGTTTGCGGTGTAATTCCATCGATTAAGCCAAGGTTAATGCCAACGTAAAGTGTTGCTGGCACCAGAATGATACCACCACCTAATCCGACAAGTGCCCCAACAATTCCAGATGCTAGACCGATAACGGCCAATAAAATAAATTCCATCAAAATTCTCCTTCAAAAAAGTCAAGCTGCTTCGGCGTCAGACTTTCGTAGTTGATATTGAGCATTTTTTGAAAATGTTTCGCGTTTTGTGCTGCATGTCCGCCGGAATTATTGTTAAAAATGACGAAAACCTCATTCGTTTCTTGTTTTAATTTTTGAACAGCTGATTGAATCTCCTTCAGCTCAGTGTCATTGTAGTTATACAGATATCTAACTTTACGCCATGCTTTATCATCACCCGTAGTGTTGCGCCACCCTGCTACATTACGGCCGTGCAATCTAACAAGAACCTTATCCGGACGAGTGGTATTTGCTATTAGTGGAATACTCCCCTGCCCTGCTTGCGGTTCATCGCACACCGAGTGAATTACGTTCAGTTTCTTCAAAAAAGACAGAGTTTCTAGTTGAAATTTGGGTGAATACCATGACTGATGCCTAAATTCAACGGCGATATCGAATCCATGCAATTTAGCGCAAACGAAGCGAATTTCCTCAACATTCTCTTTTGTACAGTCAAACCATGGAGGGAATTGGACAAGAATCATCGCGAGTTTGCCTGCTTCTTGAAGTGGTGTAACCGATAGCCGGAAAAGATTGTACATTTCATCCACAGATGCATACGGGAGTTCACCCCGATGATGCCCAGTCATACCCTGGTAAGCCTTGACAATGAATCGGAAGTTATCTGGCGTTTCTTTAATCCATTTGCGAATATTACGCTCCGGCTGAATGGCATAAAAAGTAGCATCCAGTTCGACGATTGGAAAGTGTGCACTATAATCAATTAATTTTTCTTTCTTCGAAGAGGAAGAGTTATATACGTCCGGATGGTCACCCCAACCGGTTAATCCGATTTGGATCATTCCTCTGCCTCCTTTCAAATGAATCGGTACTATCTATATTAACATATTTAGACAACAGATTTGATGAAGTATACCACCTAGTTAATTCTAAATAAGTAGTGCCGAATATCACGTCTGTTGATTAACCATTTATTTGCATGAAATATTGGTGAGTAGGGCTTGGGAAAATCCATTTTCACTGGATCATTTTCGGTTCGCTTTCGGTGAATTATTCATGACAGATTTACTGAGGGGGGCCTAGTGTAACTAGAAGTGACTCCGTCACTTCTAGTTACACTTTTTTCAGTAATCTTGTTGTGAATAGTTGCCTGTCGCGTTCCTACAATGTTCGAGTGAAAAGTGCAGTTATGTTTGAATGAAACGAATAGTTGACTTTCTATAGTGATTGTAAGTGCCCGAAGATGCAATTTCGGGCACTCTTGCACATTGTACAATGTGCTCCTTGCTTACTTTTAGCAAAGAGTATGCATGTAATCATGTGATACCTTATAGAAAGTGACACTTCTTTACTAAAAAAAGAAAAAACTATATAGAAAGTTTCAGCCGCCAAAATTGCATCTTTGGCGGCTTTTTCTCCAGATAATAAGCCCCGCTATTCTTTCGTCCCAAAAAGCTTTAGCACTTCGTGTATTCATGCATTTGGAGCGCGACGGTTGAAGGACCACCATACGATCACCGAAAAGAGTGTGTAGGGATGCGACTTTGTCGCATCCCTACACATCCAGACATCTCGGTAATCGTATAGAAGTCATTCTATCCAAAGCGTTCCAAAGTCAATTATACACGTAGCGCGTAGTAGGTAATCCTGTTATTCACTGGTTACTTTGGTTAATCCACAGGTGTGGCCAAATATATGTAAAGACGAAAAAACCGACCCTAGTGGCCGGTTTTTTCGATATGATAATTACCCGATTGAACCTTCCATCTCAAACTTGATAAGACGGTTCATTTCTACAGCATATTCCATCGGCAATTCTTTTGTGAATGGTTCGATGAAGCCCATAACGATCATTTCAGTTGCTTCAAGTTCAGGAACTCCGCGGCTCATCAAGTAGAAGAGCTGTTCTTCTGATACTTTAGAAACTTTCGCTTCATGTTCAAGTGAAATGTTATCATTCAGGATTTCGTTATATGGAATCGTGTCAGATGTCGACAAGTCATCCATAATCAGCGTGTCACACTCGATGTTCGCGCGTGCGCCATCTGCTTTACGTCCAAAGTGAACGATTCCGCGATACGTTACTTTACCACCGTGTTGTGAAATTGATTTCGACACGATTGTAGAAGACGTATTTGGTGCAAGGTGATGCATTTTCGCTCCAGCATCCTGATGCTGACCTTTTCCTGCTAGTGCGATAGAAAGTGTCATACCACGTGCGCCTTCGCCTTTAAGAATGATTGCAGGATATTTCATCGTCAATTTAGAGCCGATGTTCCCGTCAATCCATTCCATTGTTGCGTTTGCGTCACAAACTGCACGCTTCGTTACAAGATTGTAAACGTTATTTGCCCAGTTTTGGATTGTTGTATAACGGCAATACGCATCTTTTTTAACAATGATTTCAACGACAGCACTGTGAAGTGAATTCGTTGTATAAACAGGTGCAGTACATCCTTCAACGTAATGGACGCTTGCTCCTTCATCAACAATAATCATAGTACGCTCGAACTGACCCATGTTTTCCGAGTTAATACGGAAATAGGCTTGAAGTGGAGTTTCAACTTTAACGCCCGGTGGTACATAGATGAACGAACCGCCTGACCATACAGCCGAGTTCAATGCAGCGAACTTGTTATCTGAGTTTGGAATGATTGTTCCCCAATACTTTTTGAACAGTTCTTCGTCTTCCTTTAGTGCTGAATCTGTATCTTTAAACACAATTCCAAGGTCGACAAGTTCTTGTTTCATATTATGGTAAACAACTTCAGATTCGTATTGTGCAGAAACACCTGCAAGGTATTTTTGTTCAGCTTCAGGAATACCAAGTTTATCAAACGTACGCTTGATTTCTTCTGGTACTTCATCCCAAGAGCGTTCCGCCCCTTCAGAAGGTTTAACATAGTAAGTAATCTCGTCAAATTTAAGGGAGTTTAGATCTCCACCCCATTGTGGCATTGGCATTTTGTAGAACATTTCCAATGATTTCAGGCGGTAGTCAAGCATCCATTGAGGTTCGTTCTTCATACCTGAAATTTCTTCAACGATTTCCTTTGTCAAACCACGTTCCGAACGGAAAATGGAAACGTCTTTGTCAGCAAACCCATATTTGTAATCGCCGATATCCGGCATTTTTTTAGCCATTACTATTCCTCCGTCCTTTTAGTTACTGTTCGGAGTCATTTCCGACTCCCTTTTCCATCGCCTTCCATGCCAATGTTGCACATTTAATACGGGCAGGAAATTTCGATACTCCCGCAAGTGCTTCAATATCACCTAGGTCGATGGAGTCGTCAACATCTTTGCCCAGCATCATGTCCGAAAAGATAGAGGCCGCTTTTAATGCTTCATCTACTTTTTTACCTTTAACAATCTGCGTCATCATCGACGCAGATGCCATTGAAATTGAACAGCCATCGCCTTCGAATTTTGCATTTTGAACAATGCCATCATCTATTTGTAAAGTCAGATGGATCACATCGCCACATGTCGGATTATTCATATCGACAGTTATGCTACTTTCTTCGATGACGCCTTTATTTCTAGGGTTTTTATAATGGTCCATGATGACCGAACGATATAACTGATCTAATTTGTTAGTAGACATCTGCGAAATACTCCTTTGCGATACGGAGTCCGTCCACGAGGCGGTCAACGTCAGCTTCCGTATTATAAATATAGAAGCTTGCGCGTGCCGTGGATGATACATTGAGCCATTTCATAAGCGGCTGAGCACAGTGGTGACCTGCTCTGACGGCAATACCATGCATATCGAGCACGGTTGCAACGTCATGTGGATGGACATCGTTCAGATTAAAAGTAACAAGTCCGGCACGTTTCTCAGGATCGAGTGGACCGTAAATCTTAAGTCCATCGATTTCCGACATCCGTTCCATTGCATATTTAGCAAGTTCGTGTTCATGCCGTTCAATGTTATCTAGCCCGATTTCTTCAAGAAAGTCGATTGCTGCGCCTAAACCAATTGCACCTGCAATTATCGGCGTACCGCCTTCAAACTTCCAAGGAAGCTCTTTCCATGTCGATTCATACAAACCAACGAAATCAATCATTTCGCCGCCGAACTCGACCGGCTCCATTTTGTTAAGTAAATCTTTTTTACCGTACAGAACACCGATACCGGTAGGACCGCACATCTTATGTCCCGAAAAAGCGAAAAAGTCACAATCTAGTTTCTGTACATCGATTTTCAGATGCGGAGCAGCTTGCGCACCATCGACAACCATAACAGCTCCATGTGCATGTGCAATTTCTGCAATTTCTTTAACTGGATTCATCGTACCAAGTACGTTCGATACGTACATGATGGACACGATTTTGGTCCGGTCTGTAACAACTTCTCGGACTTTTTCAAGTGATAGTGTGCCGTCTTCCTCAAGGTCGACGTACTTCAACACTGCCCCTTTTTCTTTTGCCAGCTGTTGCCATGGAATAATGTTTGAATGATGCTCCATGTATGTGATGACGATTTCATCACCTTCACCGACATTCGCCCGTCCATAACTTTGTGCAACTGTATTTAAAGCCGTTGTCGTACCGCGCATGAATATGATTTCTTCAGTCGACTTCGCATTGATGAAGTTGCGCACTTTCTCGCGCGCTCCTTCATACCCTTCCGTCGCACGATTACCAAGCGTATGCACACCACGGTGGACGTTTGAATTATCAAAGCTATAATAATTGCTTATTGCTTCTATTACTTGGCGCGGCTTTTGAGAAGTCGCAGCACTATCTAGATAAACGAGCGGATGCCCGTTTATCTCTTGGTCCAATATAGGGAAATGTTTGCGGATGTCTGTACTGAGCATTAGCGCACTTTCCTTTCGATAACCTCCGTCAATTGTTTCTTAACGCCTTCAATCGGCAATTTGCTGACTACAGGCGCAAGGAAACCATGAATGACAAGGCGTTCTGCTTCATGTTGAGTAATCCCACGGCTCATCAAGTAAAATAGTTGCAGTGGATCAACACGACCAACAGATGCCGCGTGTCCTGCTGTTACATCATCTTCGTCGATAAGAAGGATTGGATTTGCGTCTCCGCGTGCCCTTTCACTTAACATAAGGACGCGTGACTCTTGGACAGCGTTCGCTCTTGTTGCACCTTTTGCGATTCTTCCGATACCGTTAAAGATACATGTAGATTCTTCTTTAACAACACCGTGTTTCAAGATGAATCCTTCTGTATCCGTTCCCCAGTGAACGATTTCAGTTGTGAAGTTTTGGCGCTGTTTACCGCGTCCAACAACAACTGTCTTCATGTCGCAATGAGATCCGTTACCAACAAGATGCGTGATATTTTCAGAAATCGTATCACTGTCATTCATCAGTCCAAGTGCCCAATCAATTCGGCTATCGCGTCCTGTAACTCCACGACGATTCACATAAGTTGTAAATCCTTTCGCAAGTACATCAACCGCACCGTAAGTAATTTGTGCATTATCACCTGTGAATACTTCAGATACGATATTAGCTAATCCTTTTGCTTCTTCTACAGTCGATAAATAGTTCTCGACATACGTCACTGAACTATTCGCTTCTGCCACAATAAGAACGTGGTTAAAGAGTGAAGCTTGTTCATCATCATGTAAAAACAACACTTGAATTGGCTCTTCTACAACAACATTTTTCGGAACATATACGAAAACGCCACCGTTTATAAGTGCTGCATGAAGTGCAGTCAGTTTATGCTCGTCTACCTTCACACCGTCTGTCATGAAATATTTTTTCATAAGATCACTATGTTCACGTGATGCTGTGAAAATATCTGTCATGATGACACCTTTAGCTTTCAACTCTTCAGATAAAAACAAGTAAGCTGGTGTGTTGTTGTGCTGTACATAAATACTGTTCTGTTGCTCTTTATCAACAAGTGCACGCGCTTCTTCAGAAAGCTCGTCCAAGGAAGCATACACAGTACTCTCTACCGTATGGGCAGGGAATTCCGTAAAGTTCCATTTGTCAATTTTCGTTTTATCTGGTCTTGGCATTGGAAGCTGTTCCGCTCTCACTAATGCGTCTGCGCGGAAATCCGCCATCCAATCTGCTTCATTCATCTTAGCGGAATAGGAACGGACGTCCTGTTCGGTTAATGCCAACTTTGTTTCAACCGTCATTTTGAATCGTCCTCCTTTCTTAAACTTCCTGCCCGACAGTTTCGTCTTCGATGCCAAGTTCTTCTTTAATCCAGTCATATCCTTGTTCTTCAAGTTTATGTGCTAATTCAGCTCCACCGGATTTAACAACTTTACCTTGCATCATAACGTGAACTTTGTCTGGTGTAATATAGTCAAGAAGACGTTGGTAATGAGTGATGATTAGGCAACCAAAATCTTCGCCACGCATTTCGTTGATGCCTTTTGAAACAACTTTCAATGCATCGATATCAAGACCGGAGTCAATTTCATCAAGCACTGCAAATTTAGGCTTCAACATTGTAAGCTGAAGAATTTCGTTACGTTTCTTTTCTCCACCTGAGAAACCTTCGTTTAAGTAACGTGTAGCCATGTCTTCGTCCATTTCAAGGAATTCCATTTTGCTGTCGAGTTCACGGATGAATTTCATCAATGAAATTTCGTCGCCTTCTTCACGTTTAGCATTGATTGCAGAACGAAGGAAGTCAGCGTTTGTTACGCCTGTAATTTCGCTTGGATATTGCATGCCAAGGAAGATACCCGCTCTAGCGCGCTCGTCCACTGCCATTTCAAGTACATCTTCACCATCAAGTTTGATTGTGCCAGATGTCACAACATATTTGGGATGCCCCATAATCGCTTGCGCGAGTGTAGATTTACCTGTACCATTTGGACCCATGATTGCATGGATCTCATTTGTATTAATCGTCAAATCGACGCCTTTCAATATTTCCTTGCCTTCAATTTCAACGTGAAGGTCTTTAATTTCTAAAGTAGCCATTCCAATACCTCCAATATATTAAAGATGAACGGATATCCATTCTCAATTTAGTATCATTCTAATCTTAACGTAATAAGCATTGCCTTGCAAATCATTGAGAATCGTTTCATTTGAAAGGAATGCCCTTAATTCAAGACTTGTATGCATACATTCTTCTAGACTTCGCTCATTTTCAATTATCCAGTTTTAATGAGAAACCACACAATTCAAAAAACCGGCACGTAATGTACCGGTTCAAACTCGAATTATTAGTATTGATCTGGCTCTAAATTTGTTTTAGTATCGTCACTATCCGTGAATCTGTCAACGATAATAGCGAGTGCGCCATCACCTGTGACGTTCGTTGCTGTTCCGAAGCTGTCTTGTGCCATATAAAGTGCAATCATAAGTGCAACCATCGTCTGATCAAAACCTAGCATCGAAACGAGTAGTCCAGTTGCCGCTACTACTGCACCTCCTGGGACTCCAGGAGCTGCAATCATTGCAACACCTAGCATGAAGATGAATGGAAGATAATCACTGAATTCAACTGGCATTCCATTCATAAGCATGACACCGATTGAACATGATACAAGTGTGATTGTACTTCCCGATAGGTGAATTGTCGCGAAAAGTGGAATCGTGAAATCAGTCACCTTGTCCGACGCACCTGTTTTACGTGCTTGACTTAACGTAACCGGGATAGTCGCTGCAGACGATTGTGTCCCTAGTGCAGTGAAATAGGCAGGTGCCATCGTTTTCATCAAGAAAAACGGATTGCGTTTTGAAAGAGAACCAGCAATCGTATATTGAATCGTTAGCATGATGAAATGAAGAACGATAATCATAACGAATACCAGCGCAAACACGGAAAGAACCTTCGCAACTTCACCGGTATATGTCATATTTAGAAAAATCCCGAAAATGTGGAATGGTAACAGCGGAATGATAACGAATGCAATCACCTTTTCTATTAGAACATTCAATTCCTCGAATACAGAGAGCATTGCCTTACTACCAATGGATGCCATACCTATACCTAGTACGAATGCGAGAAGGAGCGCTGACATAACACCCATAATCGGTGTCATTTCAAGTTCAAAAAAGGATTCCGCGGCAGCTCGACCTGCTTTTTCTACCTTGCCGTCTCCAAGACTTCCGATAAATCCTGGCAATAATGCTGTTGCCGAAAAATATGCTATAATACCAGCTACAATTGTAGATATATATGCAAATGCTGTTGCCAGTCCAAGGAGCTTACCAGATCCCTTGCCAAGCTTAGCGATTCCGGGCGTGATGAACGCAATAATGATTAGAGGCACTATAAAGTTCAGGAAACCTCCAAAAATCATATTAAATGTTGCGGCAAGACTGACAAACCAGTCCGTAAAGGCTGCTCCGATTGTCGGTATCTTCGGTAGAAGTACACCGAGTACAATTGCTAATCCAATGGCAATAACGATACGCCATATTAGACCAATTTTGAACTTCAAAACCATATCCCCCTATGATAAATATATGTATTTAAGAGACAACAATACCATAATATTTTTGCTATTGGAACATCTATTTGTGATTAACATCTATTGGAAAAAAGAAAACTCCACCGAGTTCAAAATCTTCGGCGGAGTTTTCTTCATACTTATTTTACCGGAACGACTGTGCCATCCCATTCTTTTAAAATAAAGTCTTGAATTTCTTTTGACTTCAATACTTCAATCAAAGCTTTGATCGAATCTTTATCTTCATCACCTTTTCTTACAGCGATGATATTTACATAAGGTGAATCCGCGTCTTCGATAGCAATAGAATCTTTAATCGGATTTAAACCCGCATCGATTGCAAAGTTCGAGTTGATCAGCAATGCATCGCCTTCATCATTTGAGTAAAGCTGCGGCATTAATCCCGGCTCATAGTTTGCGTCAAATTTGATGTTTTTAGGGTTTTCAACGATATCTTTCAGTTCAGCAGCTGTTTTATCTATACTTTCGTCAAGTTTGATAAGCCCTTTTGATTCAAGCATCGCAAGCACTCGTCCGTGATCAGAAATAGAGCTACTCATTAAAATCGTCGCACCATCTGGAAGTTCATCAAGTGATTTATACTTTTTCGAATAAACGCCGATTGGCTCAATATGAATGCCGCCTGCATTTACAAAGTCATATCCCGCATCTTCAATTTGTAATTCGAGATAAGGAATATGCTGAAAGTAGTTTGCATCGAGTTCGCTGGATTCAAGATCTTTATTCGGCAACACATAGTCTTGATATGTTTCGATTTGAAGGTCATAACCTTTTTCCTTCAACAATGGTTTTGCTTGTTCTAGAATGATCGAATGCGGTGTATTGGAAGCTCCGACAACAATCTTAGTTGTTTCTTTTTCGCCTACATTATTGCTGCCGCTAGTGTTTTTTGTTCCGCAAGCTGCAAGCGCGAGTATCAGTACTGCTAATAAAACACCTGTTAGAAATTTCTTCATTTCATAATCTCCCTTTTTTCTAAGATGACAATCTAGGTGATGGGTAAAGATAGTTGTCCACTTTCATCATCAAATCACTTCACAGGAATGACGTCGCCGCCCCACTCTTCGAGAATGAAGTCTTGGATTTCTTTCGATTTCAACACGTCAACCAAAGTCTTAATTGCTTCAGTATTTTCATCGCCTTCTCTTACTGTGATGATGTTTGCATATGGCGACTCTGTCTCTTCAATCGCGATAGAATCGTCAAGTGGATTCAAACCTGCATCGATTGCATAGTTTGCGTTGATAACTACTGCATCGCCTTCATCATTTTTATACAATTGTGGTAAAAGTGATGGTTCGTAATTCGCATCAAATTCCAGATTTTTAGGGTTGTCAACAATGTCTTTCACTTCAGCTGTTACTTTATCTACTCCGTCAGCCAATTTGATTAACCCAGCTGACTCTAACAAAGAAAGGACACGGCCATGTTCAGCTACTGAGTTACTAAAAATAATAACTGCACCGTCTGGAAGTTCATCAATTGATTTATATTTCGTCGAGTAAACAGCCATCGGTTCGATATGGATAGCTCCTGCATTCGCAAACTTATAACCGTGGTCAATTACTTGTTGATCTAAATAAGGAATGTGCTGGAAGAAGTTCGCATCCAATTCGCCTGATTCAAGATCTTTATTTGGCAAAATATAGTCTTGGTATGTTTCAATGACAAGTTCGATTCCTTTTTCTTTCAATATCGGTGCTGCCTTTTCTAAAATGATTGCGTGCGGTGTGTTAGATGCACCAATGACAATTTCCGTTTCTTCAACAGTTTCTTTGTCAGCTTTGTCTTCCCCACTTGTACTTTTATCATCGCTGTCATTTTTCGCTCCGCAAGCTACCAATGCCAATACAAGTACTGCTAATACTATTCCCCCTAAAAGCTTTTTCATGATTTTTTCTCCCCTTTTTCTATGTTTTTATATAATTTACAGGCTAGGCCTGATATTACTGTACTAACTATTATCTCTTGTCGAATTTCCTCACCGCAAAATCCCCGATGAATTGAATGATGAAAACGATAATTAAAATAAGGATTGTTGCAGCAAGTGTAACGTCTTCCCGGCTACGCTGGAATCCATCTAAGTATGCAAGAGTCCCAAGTCCACCTGCTCCGATAATCCCAGCCATAGCAGTGTACCCGACGAGTGCAATCGCTGTTACAGTAATTCCTGAAATAAGTGCAGGCATCGATTCCGGTATAAGAACTTTAAAAATAATCGTTCTCGTTTTCGCTCCCATTGACTTCGAAGCTTCAATTACACCTTTATCAATTTCCTGTAATGCAATCAACACCATTCTTGCATAAAACGGAGCCGCCCCAATAATAAGTGCCGGCATCGCTGCATCCGGTCCGCGGATTGTACCAAGAAGAAATTTCGTAAACGGAATAAGTAAAATGATTAATATGATAAACGGAATGGATCTAAAAATATTGACGAATGCTCCTGATATAATATTGACCAACTTATTCGACCAAAGTTGACCGGGACTAGATAGGAAGAGTAAAATTCCAAGTCCTAACCCAATAACTAAAGTGAACAATGTAGAAACCGCAGTCATATAGAGTGTTTCCACTGTTGCTTCCCACATTTTAGTCCAGTCGACATTCGGAAAAAGGTTTTCAATCATTACCGATCACCTCCGTCTGAACATCATTTTCATTGAGGTATTGAATTGCTTCCTCAATGATTGAGGAATCTCCAAGCAGCTGAAGTATCAGTGTGCCGTATGCCCCGCCATGTGTATGGGATATGTTTCCCTGCACGATATTCACATCGACAGTGAATTTCCGAATAAGACTTGCGAGCACAGGTTGTTCTGTCCGCTCCCCTACAAATACAAGCTTGATAAGCGTGCCGGCAGGAAATTCTTCCTTAATATGCGCCATTGCCTGCTTCGCCTCCACGGGTTCCGTCACTTGAGAGACAAACCGCTTTGTGATCGGTTCCTTCGGTGATTGGAACACATCCAGGACATCTCCCAACTCAACAACTTTCCCTGCCTCCATAACTGCAACTCTGTGGCAAATTTTCCGGATAACGTGCATTTCATGTGTGATAAGCACAATTGTCAGTCCGAGTCGTTCATTAATTCCTGTTAGAAGGTCTAGTATTGAATCCGTTGTTTCTGGATCAAGGGCTGAAGTCGCTTCGTCACAAAGAAGGACTTCAGGGTCGTTTGCAAGCGCACGAGCAATCCCTACGCGCTGTTTCTGACCTCCAGACAATTCGGATGGATATGCATTTTCACGACCAGCCAAACCAACTAATTCAATCAGTTCCGCCACTTTCTTATCACGCTCGGCTTTTCGTACACCCGCGATTTCAAGAGGGAAAGCGATATTCTCCTTCACTGTTCTAGACCACAGTAAGTTAAAGTGTTGGAAAATCATACTCACTTTTTTTCGTGCTTCCCTTAGCTCTTTCCCTTTAATTGCTGATATTTCTAGACTTCCTATTTTAACGCTACCTGACGTTGGCATTTCAAGACCGTTCAGTAGTCGAATCAACGTACTTTTTCCTGCCCCACTATAGCCGATGACTCCAAAAATCTCACCGTCAGTAATTTCAAGCGATACATTTTCGACTGCTGAAATACTACCTGGCCCTTCACCGTATCGTTTATTTATATCCGTTAAATAAATCATTTTTTTCACCTCAGAAAAATTGTTTTGTTACTAATTTTGTCTAGCTTCAGGCGCCACCCCCTCGGGTCACAAGGCAGTTCGCTGTGGTGGCTTAGGTACCGCCCCCCTTGTGCCTGTCGGGGCTGAGCGGCGCCTTCCGCTTTTCAATACAAAAAAGCCTTCCTGCAGACGGGCAGAAAGGCTTGACGTTATCGAAAATAAACGTTGTCCAATCTCTCATCTTTCAAAGCGTATGCTTTGTGTGACTTGGCACCATTTCACTTACGTGACGGTTGCCGGGCTTCGCAGGGCACTATCCCTCCACCTCTCTTAATAAGAGTGACCTATTCAATTGAATGTTAAGACGAAGTATATCAAAGTTCCATATCTATTGTCAATCTATTTCTTCAAGTAGATACGGTACTGATTGAAATGCATAAATTTTATGGGTTAAAACGCCATCCTTTTGTATAAGAAGGCAAGGAACGCTTTCGATTTCATAGTCAATTGCAATATTTTGTACGTAATTCAAATCTGCTTTCCCGATTGGTATTCCCGGTCTCATGACGGTAATAACTTCCATCATTTTAGATGCGACTGCACAAGTTCCACACATTGGTGTATATAAATAAAACGCTGCCACTGAAGACTCTTTCAAAGCCATCTCCCATTGTTCGCGTGTCCAAGTTTCCATTAATTCTACATCCTTTAAATTAGAAATTCCGGTCTGATTTTAAAATCCGCACCTTGTAGTATTGTAGCCAACACTTTGTATGGGGTCGTCTCCACTTCCCGATAAACCTTTTCTGTGTACAAATGGATTGCTGCCGGGAACTCTCTTTTGAATAAAACACGGGTCTTTTCTCCATCTTCATCCGCATCAACGAAGACAAATAGTTCATGTTCTTCGTAAGGTGCAAGCAATTCTTCAAGCCGATAAGGACTTACTGTGCCGTTCGTACAAATAATTTCGACAGGCTCAACAAGTATTCGTGCCAAACGTTTCTTATCCGAACCGCCCTCGACGATAATTACTCTTTCATCCGACACAAGAGGCCCCTCCTTCGCTCTTTTTTATATAAAGATGCAAAAAACGCCGAAAAAGTACCGGCGCCTTGTCTTAGTTATTCTCCGACAGTCATTTTTTCATACGCTTCAGCTGACATAAGTTCATCCAGTTCAGAAACATTTGAAGGTTCAACAACGATCATCCATGCATTTTCATACGGTGATTCATTGACAAATTCAGGGCTGTCTTCAAGTCCTTCATTCACTTCAATTACTTTTCCGCTGATTGGTGCATAAAGTTCTGATACTGTCTTAACAGATTCAACGCTTCCGAAAGGCTCGTCCGCTTTGATGTCATCTCCGACAGATGGAAGTTCAACGAATACGATATCGCCTAGTTCAGATTGTGCAAAGTGAGTAATACCGATGCGGTAGTTACCACCTTCGTCTTTTACCCATTCATGCTCTTCAGAATAACGCAGATCTTTTGGTGTGCTCATTCCGTATCCCTCCAAATAAATAGTTTCATTCTCTTCAATTCTGTCATATTTCTCGAATAAAGACAAGATAGGAAATCAGTTAGTCCATACTTTGTCGAACTCTTCTTCCTTGAATCCGACAGTCACCTTACCATCACCGAAGACAATTGGTCTCTTAATCAACATACCGTCAGATGACAGCAAGCTAATTTTCTCTTCATCTGTCATTGTGAGCAATTTGTCTTTCAAGTTTAGCTCTCTATATTTCGTCCCACTAACGTTGAAAAACTTTTTCAACTCCAAATCCGATGTCGCAATCATTTTGCCAAGTTCTTCTACTGAAGGAGGAGCTTCCGCTATGTTCACTTCCTGAAAGTCCAAGTTGTTCGTCTCAAGCCATTTTTTTGCTTTCCTGCATGTCCCGCACTTTGGATAACCGTAATAAACTAATCCCATACCGCAACGCCTCCATTTTCGCCATTATAACAGAAAAAACACCTGGGCGCCTATTGGTACCTGGACGTCAAAGTGAGATCGGCAATTTTACTTCATTAAACAATCAAGTCTGTCGATTAATTATTGACTTGCATAATACGATAGCGAGCAGGGCTTGAAAACCGCTATAACCCTTTACTATTTTCGGCCCGCTTTCGGCGAATTAATTACGATATTATTACCGTGGGGCAGGTGCTTTGAAAGAATAGAAAAGATGACTTTCTATAGAGATTGTAAGTGCCCGAAGATGCAATTTCGGGCACTCTCGTACGTTGTACATTTCGTTCTTTGCTTACTTTTGCAAAGATTATGTGATGCCTTATAGGAAATTGACACTTCCTTAAAATAAATATGGAGATACTATAGAGAAGGATTGAGCGGTCAAAATTATATCTTTGACCGCTTATCTTTAGGTGAGAAGCTAGCCATTCTTTCGTCCAAAAAAGCTTCGGCACTTCTTGTATCAATGTCTTTCGAGAGCGGCAAATGAACAAAAACCATGCGATTACCGAAAGAATAAGTAGGGATGCGACAGAGTCGCATCCCTACTTATCAATACATCTCGATAATGGTATTGAAATTGTTCAATTCAAAGCGATACAAAAACAACTACACGTAACGCCCAGTGTGTGATCAAGGTAATTTTAATCTACAGACGTGTTATACGATATACTTCTCCGCTTCGATTAGCTTAACTGAAGCTTCGCGTTTTTTAGCGATGATATTATACGGATTCGAGCGAGTCAATTTACGCAGCGCTGAAATCATCATGCGTTGATTATCACCATCGACAGCCGCAAGAAGTGTTTCTTTTGCATCTCTTTCAATCTCTTCAAATGCTTCTTGGCAGAAGATTTGTGTGTAAAGGATTTTCTGTTGCGCTTTTTCTTCTCCGCTGCGTGCAATTGCTTTTTCTGTACGTAGAAGTGCAGACTCCATCGCAAAAACATTATTAGCGATATCTGCAATATTTACAAGTACCTCTTGCTCTGCTTCAAGCTTCGTGCCAAAACGTTGGGCAGCAAGACCAGCAGCAAGCAAACCGATTTTCTTAGCATTTTTCACAAGTGCTTTTTCTTGTGCAAGTGCTTCGTCACCGATTTCTTCAGGCATCATCATAAGAAGTTCTTCTTGAAGTGCTTGCGCCTGTTGAAGCAATGGCAATTCGCCCTTCATTGCTTTTTTCAGGAATGTACCTGGTACTAGCAGACGGTTGATTTCATTCGTCCCTTCAAAAATACGATTGATGCGTGAATCACGATAAATGCGCTCTACTTCATATTCTTGCATGAAGCCGTATCCGCCGTGAAGCTGAACTGCTTCGTCAACGATGTAATCCAATACCTCAGATCCCACGACTTTATTGATAGAACATTCGATTGCGTATTCTGCGATTGCTGCCGCAATTGCTTTACCATCTTTTTGCTCTTCAAGACTCAACTGGCTTTGACGCTCTTCAAAGTAACCAACTGTACGGTAAATCAAGCTTTCAGCCGCATACAGTTTAGATGCCATTGTTGATAGTTTTTGTTTCGTCAAGTTGAATGAAGAAATTGGTGTTTTGAACTGTTGACGTTGATTTGTATAAGTAATTGCAAGCTCAAGCGCACGTTTAGATCCGCCCATTGTGCCGACTCCTAATTTGTAGCGACCGATATTCAAGATATTAAATGCAATAATATGTCCGCGACCGATTTCACCTAGCAAATTTTCAACTGGTACTACTGCGTCTTGTAAGATTAGCGTACGAGTAGATGAAGATTTGATACCCATCTTTTTCTCTTCGGCTCCGACAGATACACCTGGGAATTCTTTTTCAACAATAAAAGCAGAGAACTTATCGCCATCGATTTTCGCGTAAACAACAAAAATATCTGCAAATCCTGCGTTCGTAATCCACTGTTTTTCACCATTTAAGATGTAGTGTGTTCCAGCAGCATTCAATTTCGCATTTGTTTTCGCACCCAATGCATCAGAACCAGAGCCTGGCTCAGTTAGTGCATATGCAGAGATTTTGTCACCTGATACAGAGTTTGGCAAGTACTTTTTCTTTTGTTCTTCATTTCCGAAAAGTACGATTGGTAGGGTTCCGATACCAACGTGTGCGCCATGAGTAATCGAGAATCCGCCTGCTACGGACATCTTTTCAGAGATAAGTGCAGACGCAATTTTGTCGAGTCCAAGACCACCATATTCTTCTGGTACATCCGCTCCTAGAAGTCCAAGATCCCCCGCAGTTTTCAGTAGTCTTACAGAGTGCTCGAATTCATGGTTTTCAAGATTTTCGACAACAGGTTGAACTTCATTTTTCACGTAGTCTTCTGCTGTTTTCGCAATCATTTTCTGTTCATCAGTAAAATCTTCAGGCGTAAATACACGGTTTGCTTCAATGTCTTCCGTTAGAAAAGCTCCACCTTTAATCAGTTCGTTTGTTTTTAATTCAGTCAATGTTGTTTCCTCCTTTTAATCTTAAGGGTTTATATGTCCACTATTAATATAAAATTCACTGGTTTGTTTACTAGATAGTCAGCACTTAATAAATAGAATGTTCTTCCTACACCGCTTTGTCGCTTGGTGATGGCCTCACGCAATAAGCCCGCCAGAAGAGCATTGTCGGTCTGATTGCTTCGGCTCACACTTGTCGCTCCTTCGCTAGAATTGTTCGTTATACTGGTGAGGTATATCACCTAGTTAATTCTAAATAAGTGGTGCCGAATATATAGTGTTTACAAAAGCTCAAACACGCCGGCTGCGCCCATTCCGCCGCCGATACACATTGTAACGACTCCGAACTGTTTACCTTGACGTTTTAATTCACTCATCATACGAATTGTTAAGATAGATCCTGTTGCTCCGAGTGGATGCCCGAGGGAGATTGCTCCGCCGTTGAAATTCACCTTATCTATATCAAGGCCTAGATGACGGATAACTTGAAGTGACTGAGACGCGAACGCTTCGTTTAACTCCCATACATCGATATCCTCAATAGAAAGCCCTGCAATTTTAAGTGCTTTTGGAATGGCTACAATTGGGCCGATTCCCATCACTTCAGGTGGCACGCCGCCTACAGCAAATGACAGGAATTTCGCGATTGGCTTCAAGCCTTGCGCTTCTGCCACTTCGCGGTCCATCACAAGTACTGCGCCTGCTCCGTCTGATGTTTGTGACGAGTTACCTGCAGTAACAGTACCTGTTACGGAGAATGCCGGACGCAATTTCGCTAATCCCTCTACGCTTGTTCCGTGACGGACTCCTTCGTCCATTTTAAATGTGAAATTCTTCTCGCTATATTTTCCGTTATCATCTACTGAACGCTTCACGACTTCGACTGGCACGATTTCATCATCGAATTTTCCAGCTGCAATCGCTGCACCTGCTTTTTTGTGAGACAGTACAGCAAATTCATCCTGTTCTTCACGCGTGATACCGTATTTTACTGCAACTTGCTCAGCAGTGTGACCCATTCCCATATAATATTGTGGAGCCGTTTCTGCTAAGTGAGCATTCGGTCGGATTGTATTCCCCATCATCGGTACCATACTCATTGACTCGACGCCGCCTGCAAGTATCGCTTGCGAGTGACCGAGCATGATGCGTTCAGCTGCATAAGCAATTGATTGAAGACCTGATGAACAGAATCGGTTTACCGTAATTGCAGGCGTCGTATCAGGAAGACCTGCAAGTGCACCAATATTTCGCGCAACGTTCATCCCTTGTTCAGCTTCAGGCATCGCACAACCAATAATTAAGTCATCAATTGGGCCATCATAGCCCCCAGCACGTTTCAACGTTTCTTTAATTACAAGTGCCCCTAAGTCATCCGGGCGTACGGTTACAAGAGAACCTCTACCCGCTTTTCCCACCGGTGTCCGTGCACCGGCTACTAGTACTGCTTCACGCATTGAATTTCCTCCTCTTTGCTATGCACTTTAAATCAGTTACGTAACGGTTTACCTTTTACGAGCATGTGTTGCATACGCTGTTGTGATTTTGGTTCCGCCACAAGGCTAAGGAACGCTTCACGTTCAAGGTCCAACATATATTGTTCGTCAACAAGTGTTCCGTATGGTACTTTTCCGCCGGATAAAACAAACGCCAGCTTCTTCGCGATTTTCAGATCATGCTCGCTGATAAAGCCAGATAGGAACATGCCTTCTGCCCCGAGAAGCATCGTTGCATAACCCGAATCACCTGTAACAGGGAATTTCTCACGTTTAGGCGCTTTATAACCCATGTCAAACAATGCAATAGCTGCCTGTTTCGCATCATAGATTAAGTGATCTGCATTGACACTAATACCATCTGCGAAATCGAGGAAGTTATTTTCACGTGCTTCGTCTCCCGAAGTAGACACTTTTGCAGTCGCGATTGATTCGAAAACTTTATTGGCAACAAATTGATAGTCAATGTGAACGCCCTTTGGCAATCCTTTTAAATGTTTCGTATAAAGTCCTACGTTTCCGCCACCACCCGGTATCAAACCAACGCCGACTTCAACAAGTCCCATATACGTTTCCATTGAAGCTTGAATATGAGCTGCCGGTAGACAAACCTCAGTCCCTCCCCCAAGCGTCATTGCAAATGGCGCTGCAACAACAGGTTTTGAGGAATACTTGATTTTCATCATGGCGTTTTGGAATGAGCGAACAGTGAAATCAAGTTCAAAGATATTGTCATCCTGCGCTTCCATAAGAATCATTCCTAGGTTTGCACCCACACAGAAGTTTTTGCCTTGATTTCCAATGACAAGCCCTTTGAAGTTTTTCTCAACTTCATCAACGGCGAAGTTGATCATTTGAATGATGTCAGGACCAATTGAATTCGATTGTGAATGGAATTCAAGAAGTGCCACACCATCGCCAAGGTCGATTAAACTAGCGCCTGAATTCTTTTTGATAACGCCATGTTTTTGCTTATAGCGCTTCAAGTCGATTACTTTTTCATTAACAGGAACAAGCTTGTAATCTTCTCCATCGAAGAAGTAAAGTTCACTGTCTTCTTCTTTATAGAAAGTTTCATAGCCTTTGTCGAGCAAACTTTGAACGAATCCTGGAACTTTCCCGCCTTCATCTTTCATCTTCTCAACAGATTTTGCTACGCCGATTGCATCCCAGATTTCAAATGGTCCTTGCTGCCATCCAAATCCCCATTTCATGGCATTGTCGATTGCAACGATATCATCTGCAATTTCACCGTTTAGTTCTGCAGAATAAAGCAATGTTGGTGATAGGATACTCCACAAGATTTCACCAGTGCGATCATCCGCATAGACGAGCGTTTTCACTCTATTAGCAAGTCCTTTTTGTTGTTTAGCCATTTCAATAGAAGGTGTTTTCAACTTTTTAGCTGGACTGTATTCAAATGTCTCTGTATCTAGTTCAAGAATCTCTTTACCTTTTTTTAGATAAAATCCTTGTTTTGCCTTGGCACCAATCCAGCCATTATCAATCATTTTCTTCATGAATGGCGGCAATTCAAACACTTTTTGCTCTTCGCCTTCCGTCTTGTCATAAACGTTTTTCGCCACGTGCATGAACGTATCTAGTCCAACAACGTCAAGCGTACGGAATGTTGCCGATGTCGGACGGCCAATCAAGGTGCCAGTGACCGAGTCAACTTCTCCAATTGAATAGCCGCGTTTCTCCATCTCGCGCAACGTGATAAGAAGGCCATATGTACCGATTCTATTTGCGATGAAGTTCGGCGTATCTTTTGCAATGACAACCCCTTTACCAAGCGTATCTTCACCAAAACGGGTCATAAACTCTATAACTTCCGGAGCCGTTGTGCTCGCTGGAATAATTTCAAGTAATTTCAAGTAACGCGGTGGATTGAAAAAATGTGTGCCCATGAAATGTTTTTGGAAATCTTCCGTACGGCCATCCGCCATCGCTTCAATACTAATACCCGATGTATTTGAAGTGATGATTGTACCCGGTTTACGAACTGCATCTATTTTTTCATACAAACCTTTTTTAACATCAAGATTTTCAACAATCACTTCAATAATCCAGTCAACATCTTTTAATTTATCCAGATCATCTTCGAAATTCCCTGCTTCTATAAGGGACAGATTACTTTTCTTCGTTAGGGGTGCAGGTTTTTGTTTCACTAGTTTCTGCAAAGCACCTGCTGCAATTTTATTTCGTACAATGCCATCTTCAAGCGTAAGCCCTTTTGTAGCTTCCTCTTCAGTTAACTTTCCAGGAACGATATCCAAAAGTAAAACTGGAATTCCTATATTAGCGAGATGAGCTGCAATACCCGAACCCATAACGCCTGAACCTAAAACTGCCGCTTTTTTAATTTGATAAGTCACTTGCGAAGCCTCCCTTTTTTCGTTTGAATGAACACTCATTCATTTAATGGGCAAAAAAAATAGAAACCGTTTCTATATCTCTCAGTGTAGAACATATTGCTAGTTTTCGCAATATTTAAATCTAAATTTTTTCAACTTCCTATCTGAAACATATCATTACCCGACTAAAGTGATTACGTTGTACACTGTCCATATAAAGGAGGTCAATATATATTATGAAACCAATTACAACAGTTGAACAGTTTAATGAAATTATTGCCGGCGATTCTAAAGCACTTGTAAAATTCCAGGCAGGATGGTGCCCTGACTGCAGACGTATGGATATGTTTATTGATCCAATCGTCGAGAAATATGATGAATACACATGGTATGATGTCGACCGTGACGTGCTGCCGGAAATCGCTGATAAGTATGACGTCATGGGAATTCCTAGTTTACTGATTTTCCAGAACGGTGAAAAGCAAGCGCATCTGCATAGTGCAAATGCAAAATCGCCATCACAAGTGACGGATTTCCTTGAAGGCGTAAAAGCGTAACTGTATAGAAGCTTTACCTAAACGGATGGACTTATGTCTAT
Organism: Sporosarcina sp. FSL K6-1540; assembly: GCF_038620285.1. NCBI lineage: Bacteria > Bacillati > Bacillota > Bacilli > Caryophanales > Caryophanaceae > Sporosarcina > Sporosarcina sp. FSL K6-1540. Next base: position 2,629,862 of record NZ_CP152018.1, on the reverse strand, counting down.
CCGTTTTTTCATTTTCGGTGCACCTTTTATCTAGATGAAGTATACTATAAAAAATGATAACGGGGTGTGTATTAGTGGACTACGAGAATGAAATCCAACTGCTTAAAGCTAAAATTGCTTCCTATGAAAAGATTATACTAGAAACATCAGCACCAATCATTCCTTCAATCGTCGAAAATACGATTCTCGTCCCGATTTCGGGTCACACCGGCCAAGATCGTTTTAATTTGATCCGCACCCGCGTCCTCGATTATGTTGGAATTCATAGAAGTACGGTGTGTGCAGTATTCGATTTCACCGGGGTAGGCCACAAAGACGTTGAGGAATATGATTTTAATATACTTACTCTTGAAATCAATCAACTGAATAACACGTTGAAACTGATGGGGGTACGTCCAATTTTTGTCGGTTTTAATCCGAGGATTGTCAGAGAAATCGTATCCGCCGGCATCCACTTGGAAATTGAAACCTATGTAAACTTCAGAACTTCATTAGCAGTACTACTTAACGAAACAGAAAACTCACTTCAATTGTTTTAATGAAGTGAGTTTTTTTCTACCAAATTTGAATACCTTCACTTGCTACCTGGAAGACTATACTGTATTGCAATAAGTATTTCAACGTACAAACTTTCGTGTTATCACCGTGAGAGCTACGGTGATAATCTACTAACTATATATGTTGAATTACAGAATCCTATTGAATCTGCCGTGGCGCTCAATTAATGAGAGAGATGTTATTCGGTTTTTGGATTGTAGATCGCTTGGCGCTTTGGGGATGCCTCTCGCCCTAAGCCTGGATTAGCGCTTCGCATCCAGGCTTACAGCTTCGGCGACCCCTTTGCCGCGCCTGCGCTAGGGTATTCATTATCGAGAGAAATATGATTTTGAGATGTATATACCGAGACTTTAATGTGATTTCTAGTTGATACTACTTATAGTCAAGAAAGATGCACTCCAAGGCTGCAGATTTTATCACAGATAACGAAATGCGCTTTCGCACATAGTTAATCCTGCGAAGGCGCGTCTTCGTGGTAGCCGGAGCGATAAGACTAAGGAGGGATGCAGTTCAATCCCTCCCAGCGGTCTTCTTTCTGGCTTATCGCGGGAGGCATCCACAAAGCGGCGAAGCGGTATTGGCAGGAATTCTAATTAGTTCTAAGTATTAGAACTTTTTCAGTGATTTCACGCTAGGTAGAGCTCTTTTTTTCTGGAGGTAGATGAATGAAAACTATATTGAACGTCAAAGGAAAATCCCAATTTGATGAGGATGTTGAACAATCGATTCGATCATCAGCATGCGGACCGGTAACAGCATTTGTAATGACTCAACATCTTTTTCCACAGGGGTGCCCTTACACAACAAATGAATTATATCGTCTCCTAGGTAGCACAAAAATTGGTCTATTCAAATACCGCTTCATCCGAAATATGCGCAAAGTGCTTGGAGTAGAATGGACAGTTGCGGGGTGCACTATTGATGAAGTGAAAAGACAACTCGACAACGGCCGGCCCGTCGCTGCAAAATTTGATAAATGGTTTACATTTCGTTGGCGCGGCAAGTATGGATTCGACTATCATTGGGTACCTGTCATAGGCTATGAAGAGACAGCTGACGATATTTTTCTCTTTATTCATGACAACGGGGGAAGAAACCGGGATAGCCAGGTCCGGCATATTTCATATAAGATGAATAGGTCAATTTTATCTTTTATAAAGATTGAGCCTACTGAATAGTAAATCCAAAAATCCCTACCCAAATCAGTTTCCGACTCGGGTAAGGATTTTTTCATTTTTCTATATACGCTAAAGTCTGCTTCAGCGTGGCCAAACTTTTGATCCTAGCTGTACGAGCGTTTTATGGTTGCGGGAGGCATCCACAAAGCGGCGAAGCGGCATTAGTGGGAATCCTAATTCATTCTAATTACTAGGTCTTTTTCATTGGCCTCACAAAAGCCCTTGTAAAGCGTATACGTCGTATTCATTTGTTTAACATATATAGTTCCCACCTTTTTTAAATTAGTTAACCACTGATCATGTGTTACTACAACACTATCCTGACATTATTTCACATAATGCACTATTTATCATGTATTTAATTGTTAAATTCAGAAATATATTGATTCATTGACGACCTTAAATAGTTAATAGGTTTAACGCATCTAAAGAAATTGTAAATATAAATATGAAGTATTGTGTTAGATTTGAAAGTGCTCTAATTCCAGTTCGAATGCTGCATCCCCCCTAGTAGACATAACACCCGTTCTCGGCAGTATTTAGCTTTGTTACTCAATAAGAAAAACATCAATTTGTATAGTACGATTAGGTAAATACCCCAAAAATTGCTATAATAATCTTATAGTGATGATGGTTATGATGAAAAAAGGTGGTAATTATAGTAACAATTCTATTAATCGTTTCTATTTTAATAGTGAATTATTCCGCATTAGTCGAGGGACAAGTCAATTCACCTAAAAAACTATCATTGAACATTTATCAGCAGCTTTTGAAGTGAGTCCAACAAATAATGAAAATCAAAACGACTTTTACATCATTGTTTCAAATGTCACGAGTGGTTTATATAAAGTCATTATTACTGCCACAAATGACTACACTTATGAAAGTGAAGAACTAAATCGCGATATCATAGTACCTTCAACAAACATCGAACCTAATGAGAAGCGACTGACCTTATTAGATTTCGTGATTCTATTACAGTAGGTTAAACAAGTAATGTCTTCAAGAAAATATGATAGTAATGCTATTTGTGAAAAGCGAATTTTTAATTTCATTGGCAAAAGAATATTTTATAGTAGATTCGGATAATCTATGCTTTTCAATTAAAACAGATGAGGAAGTACTAATTTTTATGAAAAATAGTAAAATTAAACTTATTTTAGTATTATCTGCTATCTTGTTATTGTTGTTTACAAGTTTAAATGTCTTCACCTCTTATGTGAAGATAAAAAAGACAGTTGAAGAGTCAATCGCCAATCAAAGTCTTGCAGCAGCAGAATCCATTGCGTCTGCGATAGACAAAGAAACGTATCAGAAATTTTTGAATAATCCTGCGAAAAACGACTATTATTGGGAATTAACAAACTACCTAGTTGATGCAAGAGAAAAACTGGGTGCATTATTTGTGTATACACTGAAAATCGATAATCCAATAGTATCGAACTCAATGATAGGCGGATTACCCAAGGAATTAGAAGAGAGCTATAGCATTGGATCGGTTGGTACAGTGCCCGAAAAGCAGGTCAAAATAGCCTTTGAAGGAAATACCTATATTACAGATGTAATTGAGGATGCCGTTTATGGCACTTTTCTTTCTGTTGGAGTGCCTATAAAGGATGAAGCAGGAATTGTCATGGGATACTTAGGTATCGATATTAGTGTTGATACACTTGATTATATTAAAGGGACAGTACTGAAAAATAATATCCTTCTCTTCGTCTTTAATGGTGCCTTTATTTTGGTCGTAATCGGATCTTTTTTATTTTTGCAAAGATGGTATCAACAAGAAGTGGCAAAGGAAGTCGGCTATACAGAAGATACATACCAAGCTGAACTTAAAACGTTAATCACTTCCATATCTTCTTTAAGACATGATTTCACCAATCATATTCAGGTTTTACACGGACTACTTCAACTAGGGGAATCTAAGCAAGCTCAGCAATACATATCATCTTTGTCAAAAGAAGTTCTGGCGCTAGAAAGTCTAAAATTAAATATAGATCATCCTGGTCTATCAATCTTACTGCAAACAAAGAAACTGGCTGCACAAAATTATCATATTGATATGAATTTTACGGTTTCTCATGATGCATTCGATAAAATAAAAACAACAGATTTAATCATAATACTGTCGAATTTAATTGATAATGCAATTGATGCAACAGTTGCATTACCTGTAGCTGAACGTAAAATAACAATTAGCTGTCAAACGGATGTTACGCAGTATCTATTTAAGATAACGAATACTGGACCTAAAATTAGTGACAATGAACATATTTTTAAACAAGGATATTCAACAAAAAATGCAGAACAAGGAAAGATAAGAGGGCAAGGTTTATTTATAGTGAAGGAAGTTGTGAATAGATATAATGGGGAAATCTCAATTGATTCAATAAATGATTTAGAGACTATAGCCCTTGTGGGAATCCCTCTAAAGTAAATTTGAATGAAATTGTAAACTCCCTACTACTAGTTGTGGGGAGTTTTTTCATTTATCTCGCTGGTTTATGCTACTAATTTTCTTATTTTGTGCTTTCTTAATTCGAATGATTATTCATATGTATTCCGTATTCAATGTGTAGACATAACACCAATTCACGGAAGTATTTAGCTCCATTTCTTAAACTAAAGTAATCCTTTAGTTACTTCTCTTTTGGCACGGATTAGTGTGCTTTTAACAGGATGGCCGCATAATAATCGAAGTGAACGAGCAATTAAGCCCTTCGTGATTGGTCGAAAAAATTGCTTTCCTCTCAATCGAAGAAAGACGCAAAAGACCCTGCCAACAGATTGCCACGTCCCAAGTAAAAAAAAATAAAGCATATCACGGTACGCATGACAAATAGCCATCTATACGATTATTATAATCGTATAGATGGCTATTTTATTTAGTGCTACAAGCAGCTTTAGTGTTTTTCGTTGATGGCAAGTACTGAACTCATACCTCATCATTTGCTACAGAATTGAAATCGATAATAATCCAGCTGAAAACACCAACCGTCCGAATGTCATTAGTCGAAAGACTGGTTATTCTCCGTCAGTAAAGTGGGCTTCGAATACGTTCAATCTAAATGAAATAGAGGATGAGAGGATGTTTAACATAAATAATTATATGACGCCGGAAGAAGCAGTACTTCTATGGGGAATCCCTCCTGAAACTATGAAGAACAAGACCATTTTCCACATGCGTCCCCCTCGTATATTTATAGAAATAGCGAATCCGCTTGTCTAACAATCATGGAATAACCTTCTCTATCTATCAGTTCCCTTACAACTCCATCATAAACAGGTATTTTCAGGGTTTCGATTGAATCATCCATTTTTAATTCACAATGGATTTCTGCAAGTTTTTTGGATAATAAGAGCATGTCCATCTCTTCCTCGATTTTCTTGCGTATTGCCGGCGTCAACTCATGCAATGATTGAATCACGCCTTCCACCGATCCATATTCTTTAATGAGTTTAAGTGCAGTTTTTGGTCCGATGCCTCTCACTCCAGGATAGCCGTCACTTGTATCCCCAGTGAATGCTTTTGTGTCAATAAACTGGATAGGGGTAATTCCATACTCTTCAATGAAACGTTCCTCTGTGTAAATATCGTAAACATTAAAACCTTTTTTCGTAAATGCAATACGGACACCCGGTCTAAGCAACTGCAACATATCTTTATCGCCAGTCACGATTGTAATCTCCGCTTTCCCCTCCCAAGCCTGAACGAATGAACCAATCAGATCGTCTGCTTCCATGCCTGGCACTCCGTAGTTTTTCCAACCAATTAATTCAGAAACACTTCTTGCCATATCAAACTGCGGTACGAGCTCCGGCGCCGGTGCAGGCCGGTTTGCTTTATATCCTTCAAATAAGTCATTGCGGAACGTTTGCGCGCCCATATCCCAACAAACCGCCATATGTGTAGGTTTGAATATCGAGGTCGCTGTCATAGTATGACGGGCAAACCCCTGCACTGCATTCGTCGGAATTCCAGCGTCATTCGGGAAATAATGCCCCATCGCCGAAGTTGCAAAAAAGGAGCGGAATAAGAGTGCCATTCCGTCGATTATTAAAATATGTGGTTTTTCTTCTATAGTCATTTAATCTTCTTCCTCCATCTGCCAAACTTTATTAGTAGAACTTCATCAATGATAACATGCTTTCAATCAGTAGTTTTGGGGTAAAGAATAATAGATTTCATAGAGGAGGTTGTAAGTATGCATATTCACGAAGGTTCATTGTATTGGCCAGGAACGATGCCAATTCCCCCCGAACGATAAAAAGTAGAAATCGCGTCACATTATGATGTCATTATTGTAGGTGGAGGGATGTCGGGAGCTCTTTCGGCACTTGCATTGGCTGACAAAGGTCATTCGATCGCAGTGCTAGACAATCGGCAGATGGCTACTGGCAGCACAATGGCAAATACGGGATTGCTTCAATATTCAAATGACATCATGCTCCATGAATTAATCGAACAAATTGGAGAAAAGGATGCTGTACGTTTTTATCAGTTATGCTTGGAAGCAATGGAAAACCTAAAAAAGACAGCTGAACGACTGCCGCTTAACCCTGATTTCATCAGTCGGCCAAGCATTTATTATGCAAGTGACGAAAATGATTTAAAACGCATTAGGAAAGAATATGATACATTAACGCATTATGGATTTCCTTGCGATTTTTGGGACGAGGTAGAAATCTGCAAGCATGTGCCGTTTTCGAAACCGGGAGCAATCGTGACATACGGTGATGCTGAAGTGAACCCTTACAAATTCGTCAACGGACTATTACAATTGGTCGAATCAATGGGCGTCCATCTCTTCGAATTTACAGAAGTGACGGACATAAACGACGAAAATGGACTGTTGCACATTTCCACATCTGCCGGGGAATTTTATGCGGATAATGTTCTTTTTACAACTGGATACGAGACCCTTCCTGTAGGAAAACGAATTGGTGCCGACATTAACCGTTCGTACGTCATTGTCACTGAGCCAATTGACGATTCTCCGATTTGGCATAAAAATGCGCTCATTTGGGAATCAAAGCGTCCGTATCTCTATATGCGGACAACGGAGGACAACCGAATCATTGTAGGCGGGCTCGACGAGGACAAACCCCAAGCCCCTCTTTCAAATGAATCGATTATGAAGCACGGTGCAATCTTAAAAAAACAGCTGCAAGAACTTTTCCCCGAACTTCCGATTGAAATTGACTACGCTTATTGTGCAACATTTGGAGAATCTCTGGACAACTTACCATTCATCGGAGAGCATCCATCAAAAAGAAATCATTATTATCTACTTGGCTATGGAGGTAATGGAACTGTTTACAGTATGCTTGGTTCAAAAATTCTCGCTGATATTATGACGGGCAAAGCCAATTCTGATGCGCATATCGTTCAACTCGAACGCTCCGCAACCGCTTTAGCTGGTGGAAGAAGCGGAATTGCCTGACCAATGAACATGATGATAACGAGTAAAAAGTTCAAAGTTCTCAAAGAGAGACAATACAAAAAACCGAAGCCTCCTAAAATCCGCTTCGGTTTTTTGCTAGTTATCAGACTAGAAATTGAGCAAGCTTTTCAATATCCGGCGTAAAAATACGATCTTCTTCAATTGGTCGCACGATTTCCAGCAATTGAGCGAACTTGACACGGGTTTTTGGTGCCATTTGTTCTGCCCCTCTAATGGAACAGCCTGTCAGTGCGCAAAGCGCTTCAATTGCGAGTACATTTCTCGCATTTTTTATGATGGCATGTGCATGCCTGGCACCGATTGTTCCCATTGATACATGATCTTCCTGGTTGCCAGACGATGGAATCGAGTCAACGGACGCTGGGTGTGCAAGTGTTTTATTCTCAGAAACAAGGCTGGCTGCTGAATATTGTAAAATCATTGCACCCGATTGTAACCCAGGTTCTGGACTCAGGAACGGCGGCAATCCTTCATTCAATTGTGGATTAACGAGCCGTTCAATACGACGTTCGGAAATACTTGCAAGTTCTGCTACGCCCAGCTTCAAGAAGTCCATCGCAAACGCAATCGGTTGACCATGGAAGTTACCGCCAGATACAACCGTATCGCCATCATCGAAAATAAGTGGATTATCCGTCGCGGCATTCATCTCAATCTCTAGCTTCTCTTTTACATAACCAAGTACTTGCCAGCTCGCGCCGTGCACTTGTGGAATACAACGAATTGAATAAGCGTCTTGGACACGTTTTTCGCCTTGAATGGTTGTCAGACGACTCCCTTTCAACCAATCCAGCATCCTCGCCGCCACATCCACTTGTTCCGGATAACCGCGCGCTTCGTGAATCGCCGGATGAAATGCGTCCGTAATTCCATAGAGCGCTTCCATTGTCATTGCAGCAACCCACTCGCTAGCATACGCAAGTGATTCTGCCTCCAAATAATTGACAACGCCTTGCGCAGTCATTGCTTGCGTCCCGTTAATGAGCGCTAGCCCCTCTTTCGCTTCGAGCACAATTGGCGACATGCCATGCTCATTCCAAATAGTTGCAGCTGGAACGTGCAAGCCGTCTTGCCAGACAAATCCTTCGCCAAGTAAAACAAGCGCGAGATGAGACAATGGCGCCAGATCACCTGATGCACCAAGTGAACCTTGCTGTGGAATGACCGGGTGAATGCGATTATTCACCATATAAGCAAACCGTTCTAGCACTTCTGCACGGATTCCGGAGAAACCTTTTAAAAGCGCATTCAGACGTAGTACCACCATCGCACGCGAAACGTTTTCAGGAAACGCTTCTCCAACGCCGCATGAATGCGATCGGATCAAGTGTAATTGCAATGCTTTCGTATCCTTTTCATCGATTTTAACGTCGCTGAACTTACCAAACCCCGTATTAATCCCGTATACGGTCCGGTCTTCACTAACAATTTTCTCGACCGCAGCCCGGCTTTTATTAACACGTTCCAAGGCTTCATCGTTCAATGAAACCCCGATTTTTTTATATATGATGTCGTTCATTTGAGCCAGATTTAGTGACGATCCTGTTAATTCAATCATGACAACCATCCTTTAATTAATATTAATCATCCAACGACTTTTACACCTTTTTTCCAGACGGACTTAACATGGTTCACCCCGAACAAGTATTGAAGTTCTTGGTAGTTTGAAATGTCCCATAGAACGACATCCCCTTGTTTACCTATTTCCAATGATCCTGTTTTATCTGCCATTTGGATTGCACAAGCCGCGTTATACGTCGCGGCAGTAAGCGCTTCTGCCGGTGTTAGTCGCATCGATATACACGCTAAGTTCATAACAAGTGGCATCGATGTCGTCGGTGAAGATCCGGGATTACAATCTGTCGATATCGCGACCGGTACGCCAGCGTCAATCATCTTGCGCCCTTGTGCTGCTTGCTCCCTAAGATATAACGCGGTTGCTGGCAATAAACAAGCGATTGTTCCGGAATCTGCCATCGCTTTAATTCCTTCATCAGACGCTTTCAATAAATGCTCTGCTGAAATCGCTCCAACTTTCGCCGCCAGTTCCGCGCCGCCATAGGGTTCAATTTCATCCGCATGGATTTTTGGTATCAGACCATACTTTTTCCCTGCTTCTAAAATCCGTTGTGATTGTTCAGGTGTGAAAACACCGACTTCACAAAATACATCATTGAAGACTGCTAGCTTTTCATTGGCAACGGCAGGAAGCATTTCATTGACGACAAGATCTATATACTCGTCTTCCAGTCCTTTGAATTCTGTCGGCACTGCATGTGCACCCATGAACGTTGGCACAAGGTCAATCGCATGTTCTTGCTGCAAGCGTTTCATGACACGGAGCTGTTTTAGTTCCGTTGCCAAATCTAAGCCGTACCCACTTTTCCCCTCGACAGTTGTGACGCCGTGTTTCAGAAACGAATCAAGGCGTTTCTTCGTCTGCTCAACAAGTTCATCTTCAGTTGCTTCACGAGTCATTTTTGTTGTCGCATGAATACCGCCACCTGCATTCATAATTTCCATATAGGTCGCGCCTTCAAGTCGCATTTCAAATTCACGTTCGCGACTGCCACCATAGGCGACATGTGTATGCGGATCGACGAGGCCTGGCGTAACGAGATGACCAGTTGCGTCTGTGATTTCCGCTTCATGGGCGCGGTCTTTGAACTGCTCTTCTAATTGTTGAGTCGTGCCGACTGCTCTTATGATCCCATCTTCTATCCAGATACTGCCGTCTTCTATAATTGATAAATCATTCATCGCTTCTTTTATTCGCGGGGCTGTACCAGCTTGGGCTAACGTCGCAAGTTGCGCTGCATGTTTAATCCATATAATTTTTGTCATTCTTCAATCGCCTCTTTTGCCATCATCGGAATGTTGACCCCTTTTTCCCACGCCGTTTTTTCGGCAAGTTCATAGCCCGCATCAACATGACGGACTATACCCATTCCTGGATCTGTCGTTAATACACGTTCGATTCGAGCTTCTGCTTCTTTGGTTCCATCCGCGACAATAACCATACCTGCATGAACCGAATAACCCATCCCAACGCCGCCTCCATGATGAATGGAAACCCAAGTAGCTCCGCCGACTGCGTTAATCATTGCATTCAACAGCGGCCAGTCAGCTACTGCATCCGAACCGTCTTTCATCGCTTCCGTCTCACGGTTTGGCGATGCAACTGATCCCGAGTCGAGATGATCTCGCCCAATGACAATCGGTGCTTTTAATTCGCCCGAAGCGACCATATCATTAATGATTTTTCCAAAGCGGGCACGTTCTCCGTACCCTAGCCAGCAAATCCGTGACGGCAGTCCTTGAAACTGAATTTTATCTTGCGCCATTCGAATCCAGTTGCACAAATGTTTGTTATCACTAAATTCACGTAAAATAACTTCATCTGTTTTATAAATATCTTCAGGATCTCCTGATAGAGCAACCCAGCGGAATGGCCCTTTTCCTTCACAAAACTGTGGACGGATATAGGCGGGAACAAATCCTGGGAAATCGAATGCACGAGCTACACCTTCATCTTTCGCCACCTGACGGATGTTGTTACCGTAGTCGAACGTAATCGCACCTTTATCCATCATGTCTAGCATTGCTTCGACATGTTTTGCCATCGATGCTTTCGACCGTTTGATATACGCCTCCGGATTTTCCGCTCGCAGTTTCGCGGCTTCCTCTAGTGACATACCAGATGGGATATAACCGTTTAACGGATCATGTGCAGATGTCTGATCAGTTAACACATCTGGGATAAATCCAATCGCAAGCATCGCAGGAAGCACTTCCGACGCATTACCTAACAGACCGATTGACAGTGCACGGCCCTCTTTTTTTGCTTCTTCAGCAAGACGGATCGCCTCTTCAAGTGAATCTGTTTTCACATCGGTATAGCGTGTTTCAATTCGGCGATCAATTCGCGTTTCATCTACTTCGATACCGATACAGACTCCCCCGGCCATCGTTACCGCTAGCGGCTGTGCAGCCCCCATCCCCCCGAGCCCAGCAGTTAGTGTAATCGTGCCTTTCAGCGACTCTCCAAAATGCTGTTTCGCCAGTTCCGCAAACGTTTCGTATGTCCCTTGCACGATTCCTTGTGAACCGATATAAATCCAGCTTCCCGCCGTCATTTGTCCGTACATCATAAGTCCTTTTTTATCGAGCTCATGGAAATGTTCCCAGTTGGCATAGGCCGGGACTAGATTCGAGTTCGCAATCAATACTTTTGGTGCGTCTGTATGTGACTTGAATATCGCAACTGGTTTCCCCGATTGCACAAGTAATGTTTCATCATTTTCAAGTTCTTTCAACGAGCGGACAATTGCGTCAAACGACTCCCAATTTCGTGCCGCCTTTCCAATGCCACCGTAAACAACAAGGTCATCCGGATGCTCAGCCACTTCCGCGTCTAAGTTATTCATCAGCATACGAAGCGCCGCCTCCTGCTGCCACCCCTTCGTGTTCAATTCAGTCCCACGGTAACGAATAACCTTTTCAGATGCTTTCCCCACTATGAACCCCTCCTTACTATTCTACTAGTATCGTACACGATGAAAGCGCTTTATTGTTCGGTATTCAGAAAATTTAGTCCGTGCTAATAGGGTGCTATTGTAGTGAGATAAAGCAGTGAAGTTACTATATTGTCGGCACTTAATAAATAGAATATTCTTCTAACACCGCTTTTTCGTTAAACTAGCGAGGTATGCAACCTAGTTAATTCCAAGTAGGTAGTACCGGATATATAGTTGGAGTGGCTTTGATAAACTGAGTAATCCATAGCACGCACCGTGCAACAGGAGTTGGATACTCTACAACAGCGACAATTCTATATCGACAAAACACGTCTGTTGATTAACCATTTTCTTTCAAAAGATACTAATAAGGTAGGCGCAAAAATTTTCATTTGGACCAGTACGTTTTCGGCTCGCTTTCGGCTAAACTAATCACGACAGTTTTACCAATTGGGGAGGAATTGCAGTTCATTCCTCCTTGGTCGTCTTGTCGCGTACCTACAACGTTCAAGTGAAAATTGCAGTTGCTTGCTATATTCAAGAAAGACGCACTCCAGGTTGCGAATTTGATCACAGCTAATGAAATGCGCTTTCTCAAATAGACCATCCAGCGAAGGCGCGTCTTCGTGGTAGCCTTAGCGATAAGACTAAGGAAGGATGCAGTTCAATCCCTTCCAAGTGGTCTTCTTTCTGGCTTATCGCGGGAGGCATCCACAAAGCGGCGAAGCGGTATTGGTAGGAATTCTATTTCATTCCAAGTATCAGAACTTTTCAGCGACCTCTGGAAAGCCCTTGTAAAGCCCAAACGCCGGATTCATTTGGTCAACATCTATAGTAAGCATTATCATTTCCCGCAATCTCTTTTCCCACCAATTCCAAGTCAGTCCAAACCCACCCCCATTCCCTTTGTCAGATTAGTCCGGCGAAACTAAAAAACCTTCCGAAAAAAAAAGTCCATTCCCTTTCACCCATCGTCGCATAGGATAAAGAGAATCGCTTGGAAGGAGTGAACGAATGGTCAACATGCAACCAGGTGGTCAAGGGGAACAGCAATGGTACCCTAAATTACCTGAAGGATATGAAGCAAACCGGGCGCAAGATACGTCTGGGTATGCGAATGATAGCTGGTCACCAGGTATGGGAATGTCCGGACAGGGGATGCAAGGTTTTTCATCTGGGCAAGGGATGTCTGGACACGATATGCAAGCTTTCTCTCCAGGGCAAGAGATGCAAGGTTATGACATGCAAGCTTTCTCTCCAGGGCAAGAGGTACAGGGCTACGACATGCAAGCTTTCTCTCCTGAGCAAGAGATGCAAGGCTACGACATGCAAGCTTTTTCTCCAGGGCAAGAGGCACAGGGCTACGACATGCAAGCTTTTTCTCCAGAGCAAGAGGCACAGGGCTACGACATGCAAGCTTTTTCTCCAGGGCAAGAGATTTCAGGTTACGGGATGCCTGAACAGGAAATGGTTGCTTTCCACTCAGGACACGACATGCAGGGGTTTGCTCCGCCAGGACGGCCGCCGGGCCAAGGAATGCCTGGATTTGGTCCTCCAGGACGACCGCCAGGCCAAGGTAGTCCTGGATTTGGTCCTCCAGGATGGCCACCGGGACCAGGAATGCCTGGATTTGGTCCTCCAGGACGACCACCGGGACCAGGAACGCCTGGATTTGGTCCTCCAGGACGACCACCGGGCCAAGGACAACCGGGCGGACAACAAGCCCCATCATCTCCGCCACCAAATACCATACCAGCTTATCCAAGTACCCAGTTGTTTGCAGTAGATCCAGGTGCAATCCGTGGTTGTCTCTACCGCTATACCTATGTCTGGCTATCCAGAAGACAAGGTTTTTGGTTTTTCCCAGTCTTTGTCGGACGTACTTCTGTCGCCGGTTACAGATGGCGTAATAGGCAAAGAAGATGGGAATACATGGGGATCGACCTTAATCGAATCGACAAGTTCTCCTGTTTTTAATTAGCTACTTTCTATTATCTATGCTCACTTAATGAAAAAAACGATTCCATCACCGATGGAATCGTTTTTTATTGAGCTTATCTGTTTAACAATGACAGAGAGAGGGAATGTAATTAGAGGTGCGTGCATGGTAATGAAGAATAATGGACAAGATTAGTCTAAATGATGTGTACCATTATCTTATAAGAAAAATAGGTGATTTGATGAAAAAGGTATCAGGTGTTTTTTGGATTTCGGTCGGTCTAATAGGTTTGATAGTTTTATTCGGGGCATTTGCACCTGAAAGCTTCGAAAACGTAACAGAGAATATGAAAAACTTCATAACTTCATCATTCGGCTGGTATTATTTACTCGTTGTCACTGGAATTGTACTGTTCTGCCTGTTCTTTATCGTCAGTCCAATTGGGCAGATTACGCTCGGAAAACCTGATGAGAAGCCTGAGTATTCTCGAATGAGCTGGTTCGCAATGCTGTTTTCAGCAGGAATGGGGATTGGACTTGTCTTTTGGGGAGCAGCCGAACCTTTATCCCATTTTGCTATAGACCCCGCAACTGAACTGCCAGGAACCGACGCTGCTTTTCGTGAATCGATGCGCTTCACATTTTTCCATTGGGGTATTCATGCATGGGCGATTTACGCTGTAGTTGCCATGTCACTTGCGTATTTCCAATTCCGTAAAGGGGAACCTGGATTGATTTCCTCAACTTTGAAGCCCCTTTTTGGAGATCGGATGAACGGTCCTTTAGGCACATTGGTCAATCTACTCGCTATCTTCGCGACGGTAGTAGGGGTTGCAACGACTCTAGGGTTTGGAGCTATTCAAATCAACGGCGGATTATCTTATGTATTCGATATCCCCATCAATTTTACCGTTCAAATTATCATCATCATTATCGTAACAATTTTATTTGTTGCTTCTGCTTGGTCAGGTATAGGTAAAGGAATTAAATATTTATCTAATATCAATATGGTACTTGCGGTCATCTTACTGATACTTGTTATCATACTTGGACCTACTATGTTAATCTTCAATACATTTACCGATACAATCGGTCTTTACTTGCAAAACTTACCCCGTATGAGTTTCCGGGCAGCACCGCTTGATGATGCCAATCGTACGTGGATTAATGGTTGGACTATTTTTTATTGGGCGTGGTGGATTTCATGGTCCCCATTTGTTGGTATCTTCATTGCCCGCGTATCACGTGGAAGAACCATCCGGGAATTCTTAGTTGGTGTCTTGATGCTCCCCACATTGCTTAGCTTTTTCTGGTTTTCCGTTTTCGGTGCCACGGCAATGGATGTACAAATGAAAGGAACTGACTTATCTGGATTGAAAACAGAAGAGACACTTTTCGCCATTTTCAATGGGATGCCAATGTCAATGTTTCTATCGATTTTAGCAATTATCCTCATTGCCATCTTTTTCATCACATCCGCAGATTCTGCCACATTCGTGCTCGGAATGCAGTCAACTTACGGATCGCTTAATCCGCCAAATATTGTGAAACTGACATGGGGTGTTGCACAAGCAGCAGTTTCCATCATTCTGCTCTCTGCCAACGGGCTAACCGCACTGCAGAATGCATTGGTTATTGCTGCATTCCCCTTCTCCTTCGTCATCATTTTAATGATGATTTCGTTTTATAAGGCTCTTGATAAAGAACGAACGGAGATGGGACTGATGGTGAGACCTTATTCGAAGAAGAGGAAATAGTAATTTGAAAAGCCAAGACTGAGCCGTGTGCTCAACCTTGGCTTTTCTTTTTATGTTCTCCAACTTATTTAAACGCCTCTCCCACATTATTGCTTTGAAAGTTGTACTTCATAGATGCGAGCAATCTGCATATATTTCGTAGAGAGGTTTTACGAATTATAATGGGTAGGTGATGAAAGTGAGTGCAATATTACTTGGCAGTTTTCTTTTTTTAAGTGTAAGCTTCGGAGGTGGAATTGCTTGGCTAGTATCTAAACTATTCCACAATTCAACTGCAGGATTATCACTCCTATGCGGTGGATTTTTAGTAGGATTACTGGCACTTGATATCATTCCAAGCGCATTGAAGATGTATAAGTCTTTCGGTATCATACTGGGGGTATTCATTGGATACCTATTTTTTCTAGTGCTTCGCAATTTATTCCACCCATCTGCAGGTCAAAGTCCTTCCGTTTACTTGCTCATGCTTGCCATACTCATCCATACAATCCCGCTAAGTATGACCATTGGCAGCTTAATGGAGAGTTCAATAGTCGGCATCACAATTACGGCTTCTGTAATTCTGCATCATCTTCCAGAAGGTTTTGCACTTACAACTGCTTTTCTTTCGCAAAGGAAAAAGCCATGGAAGTTATTTTTAGGTTTCCTCAGCTTATCGCTATGCTTTAGCCTATTCATCTGGATCGGGCATTACGTAAATCTGTCTACTAAAGAGCAAGGTGTTCTAATGGGGATCTCCATTGGCCTCATTGCAACTACAAGCATTAGTGAATTCATCCTGCATAATCTAAAGCTGGTACCTCCAAGATCTTTTATCACCTATATTTTTACGGGTTATTTACTAAGTACTCTATTTCATCTGTTGTTATAATTTTAGGCAATATGGATGAAAGATAGCCGACTCTTCACTTAAGCACCTGTTAGTTAAATGAGAAATTATTCAGAAAATATATCAGCTACTAAATTACTAAATTCTCTTAAATAATAGAGATAATTTTTCCCGTCAATTCCTTCATAGTTATATCTTTTGTTATACATCTTTGCAACAACAACATTATATTCAGGTATTACTAATAAAGTTGGACCTGTTACCCCTATTATTTGAAAAGCACCTTTAGGCACTCGGTCTCCAATCTCGCTTTTTAATGACGGAGTTCCTTGAACAAACCAAAACGCACCATTCAATGGAGTTTCTTCATTTTTATATGTAGGGCTTTGAACTTGTGTTGCAATTTCAATTACTTCTTTTGGAACAACTTGTTCTCCATTTATATTTCCTTTTCTTAAATGAAGATTGCCCCAATGTGCAAATTCTCGAGCAGAGACATAAAGGTTAGACTCAGTTCCATCATTTGAACTGCCCAGTTTAGATGTTGCCTCTTCGTTAGGATTAACAATAACTTTAACTAAATTTTCATTTTCTTTTGTTTGCCAAGCTGTTTCCTTATAACCTAAAGGTAAAAAGATTCTTTCGTGTAACAATTCAGAAACACTTTGGTTGTATAGTTGTTTAATTAATTGTGTCATCATTAATACATTAATCCCTCTATACGCCCACCCTTGACCTGGGTCAAACTCTCTATAAACCATTCCATACTCGTCCTCATTTAAACCATGAGAATGCGTAATTAAATTTCTAATGGTTGTTCTACCAAGTAATTCTTTATCAAATTCTTCAAAGTAATTTACTGCATAATCATCAAGACTTTTAATTTTACCTTCATGGATTGCATATGCAACAGCTAGCCCTAAATAACTTTTTCTCGCCGATGCAACATTAAACTGTGAAAATTGCGTTATAGGCAATGAACCTTCTCTATTAGAGTGGCTTCCACTGTAATGCTCTAGTACCATTTCATCATCCTTAAGTATAAGCAATGCCGATGCGGAGCAGTGATTTAGCTCCTTTATATCTTCAACCCATGAGATTAATTTTTGATATCTAATATCCAACTTTGTGTCCTCCTTTCTTTTGTCAAATTCAACAAAAAATAGATTAAACCATGTTGAACGAACCTACCCCGTTAGTTACAATAAGCACCTATTAATTAAGTGTGAATTCTTTTTCAAGAAAAGTAACTACATCTTTCCAATCTACTATTGGTGAATGTTCTTCATATTCAAATGCTCCCAAATTCACATTAGCATCTGGTTCATCTTCATAAAGTGAAAACTCTCTTATTAACGTACCATTTTTTATTACTATAAGTTCTGCATTTAAATCTTCATCATAGTAAGCATAGATAACAGATCTACCATTTGCCAGTTTCGTCCATGCCTGATTCGATAAACCAAAGAATGCTCCTCCTTCAAAGTCCACAAAATATGTCCATCCATCCTCAGTTTCAGAAATGTGTACTGATTTATCAACACAATCCCCGTACTCATCCAACTCAAATTCAATCTCTTCATTCATCCAACTACAATATTTTTTTTTAGCTTCTTCTAAAGATAAATTAATTTTAAAACAACATTCTTTCATTTTTATTCATCAGCCTCACTTCACTTTACAATGCACCTTAACTTTTCATTCTTATTAAACAACCCTACCTGTTAGGCTAACTCCAACGACCATGATGCATCACAGACTGTCGCACCCAATACGAGTAGCGCTTACGGGCGATTAATCCTCCCTTGCTTATTGCACCAGCCTTGCCTATATTCTCTGAAGAATGGGGCTGTTTTTTTATTTTCATGGGAGTTTAGTAGAATACTTCACAAACTTTTTTCTCCTCCAACTTATCATTTCCTTTTACTTTTAAGCGTTTTTGCAAATACATAACCACTTAATCCTAGTGACGCACTAATCACATAGCATTTATAATTATTCTTTTGTAAGTATTTTTCGAGTTCATTCGTATCATCGTAGCAAATCGGCCAAGCATATAATTTATGGGACTTAAATTGTTCTCTGTTCCCTACGAAAAATGTATTCAAATCTACTTCTTCAATATCAAATAAAATACTTCCCGCCATTACATGATCGAAATAATGTGCTAAGTAATCCTCGAATGTAACTGTTACAATTTCATCTGCCACCGTTTCGATATCTAATAGCAATTCATTTTCAAGAAAATTTACTGAGTACCCAATTAACACACCATCGTGAATAGATATTGTCATTCACTTCCTCCTATATACTGCCGCGTTGTATGAAAAATCAATTAGAATTACCCATGGCAATCCTACGATACTTTACTAAAAAACCTGGATTAAATGCTTTTCTATTTTAAATTTAAATTCTCTAATACTTAAGTTTGTTTCTGCGTCGAGAATACTTATTTCTATTGTTATCGTATCCCAACTTTCCAAATATGTACGCTTCACAAACCTTTGAAAACCTCTTATTTCAGAGTATTTCTCCATATACTGGGGCTTTTCATGGGATAAATCATTAATACTTTCATCTATTTCCCATTTGCCGAATTGAATATTTATGTCTCGATCAAGTTTATTTTGTGTATCAAAACCAAAAAACATGTCTCCTGTTTCTTCGTTATAATAAATCCCCATTACTTTCAAATAAAACTTAGTATCATTAATCAACAATAGTTGAATTCCTATATTATCCTCTGGATCCCCAACCCATTCCTTCCACTGTTCTTTAGTCCACATGTCCATTTTACTTGTATCAAATGTGTTCATAGTGAAATCAACATTAATATTTTCTTTTGTCATTTCCTTCGCACCCCTTAATTATCTTAATATAGTTAACCCTTTCAGTTAACTTGCTGCGTTAGTTGAAGTAGAAGGTAAAAGATTGTCTCCATGAGATCAAACCTTATACATCTCCAATCCAGATCAACTTAAAATCCGTTCATGGAAATATTTAACTTCATTACTCAATAAGTTATGACACATGCAATAGATAAAAGTCTTCCTATGTAAATGAAAGAGGGACTTTTCGCAAATCTAACATATTTATATTGTGTTTGATTCATAACTTTTTCAAGCAGATCTAGTAGACGCAATGCCCGTTTTAGGAAATATTTAATTTCATTAAGAAAAAGCTGCCCTGTAAAGGCAGCCGATTGTTTAACTAAAGTAACTTGTTAGTTGAAGAAATTATATTTCAAGAAAAATATTCTCAGATCAAAATTATGTCTATCATTTTATTTAGGTGGATTTAGTTGCCACGAAAATCCAAGCTATTTTTATTTAATGTGTAATTCTACCGAAAAGGGGTTTTTGCTGTTTTTGGAAACCTTAATACTTGAGCTGCCCATTTTTTGGATAATCTCGAAAATAACCTGCCCCTTTACATTTGACACGTCTATTCTATAGACTTTTTCTGCATCAGGATCTAGGGTATCTATATGTGCAGGTTGATTATCGACATAAACAGGTAATAATTCCTTTGTCGGTGAATTTTTACTGTATGCATTTATGGTGAATTGACGACTAAGTTCTTGGTTCTTATTTTTAACTTTTACATATAGGTTATCGCTATCTTCCTCCGTAGAAATCATACAGCGTGAGACATTTGTTTTTGTCATGTAGCCTCCTCCGATTCTTTTCTATTCTTTTTTGAGAGAATTAATAGCGTCAAGGATAGCTTTGCGATTACTATATTCACTTTGTAATAACTCATTCATTATATTACTGAATTTAGAAACTAGAGGTTCTATATTGTCTGAATTCTGGTTACCCATTAAGCTTTCCATCATAATAAGATTAGATAGAGTCATAGCCATAAATCCAGCACTATTATCGGTTACGTTGATAACGGTATTGTTTCCATTTGTAAAGGTATTGTTTCCAGCGTTTGCGGTAGCAGTTGAGTCAGCATCACCAGTTGCATCGGAATCGGCGGTTGCGTCGGCATCACCAGTTGCATCAGCGTCTCCAGTTGCATCGGCGTCTCCAGTCGCATCGGCGTCTCCAGTCGCATCGGCGTCTCCAGTCGCAGTTGCATCACCAGATGCGGTTGCATCGGCGTCTCCAGTTGCATCAGCATCACCAGTTGCATCGGCGTCACCAGTTGCATCGGCGTCTCCAGTTGCATCGGAATCGGCCGTTGCATCAGCATCTCCAGTTGCGTCGGCGTCACCAGTTGCGTCAGCGTCTCCAGTTGCATCGGCATCTCCAGTTGCATCGGCATCTCCAGTTGCGTCGGCGTCACCAGTTGCGTCGGCATCAGCAGTTGCATCGGCGTCACCAGTTGCGTCAGCGTCTCCAGTTGCGTCGGAATCGGCGGTTGCATCAGCATCAGCAGTTGCATCGGCGTCACCAGTTGCGTCAGCGTCACCAGTTGCGTCGGCGTCACCAGTTGCATCGGAATCGGCGGTTGCATCAGCATCTCCAGTTGCGTCAGCATCTCCAGTTGCGTCAGCATCTCCAGTTGCATCAGCATCTCCAGTTGCGTCGGCATCAGAAGTTGCATCGGCGTCACCAGTTGCATCGGCGTCACCAGTTGCATCGGCGTCACCAGTTGCATCGGCGTCGGCAGTTGCATCGGCGTCGGCAGTTGCGTCAGCGTCGGCAGTTGCGTCGGCGTCACCAGTTGCGTCGGCATCTCCAGTTGCATCGGCATCTCCAGTTGCATCGGCGTCACCAGTTGCGTCGGCGTCACCAGTTGCGTCGGCGTCACCAGTTGCGTCGGCGTCGGCAGTTGCATCGGCGTCGGCAGTTGCATCGGCGTCGGCAGTTGCGTCGGCATCGGCAGTTGCGTCGGCGTCACCAGTTGCGTCGGCGTCACCAGTTGCGTCGGCGTCACCAGTTGCGTCGGCGTCACCAGTTGCGTCGGCGTCACCAGTTGCGTCGGCGTCACCAGTTGCGTCGGCGTCACCAGTTGCGTCGGCGTCACCAGTTGCGTCGGCGTCACCAGTTGCGTCGGCGTCACCAGTTGCGTCGGCGTCACCAGTTGCGTCGGCGTCACCAGTTGCGTCGGCGTCACCAGTTGCGTCGGCGTCACCAGTTGCGTCGGCGTCACCAGTTGCGTCGGCGTCACCAGTTGCATCGGCATCGGCGGTTGCATCGGCGTCACCAGTTGCGTCGGCATCAGCGGTTGCGTCAGCATCACCAGTTGCGTCGGCATCAGCGGTTGCGTCGGCGTCACCAGTTGCATCGGCATCGGCGGTTGCGTCGGCATCAGCTGTTGCATCGGCATCAGCTGTTGCATCGGCATCACCAGTTGCATCGGCATCAGCGGTTGCGTCAGCATCACCAGTTGCGTCGGCATCAGCGGTTGCGTCGGCGTCACCAGTTGCATCGGCATCAGCTGTTGCATCGGCATCACCAGTTGCATCGGCATCGGCGGTTGCATCGGCATCACCAGTTGCATCGGCGTCACCAGTTGCATCGGCATCAGCTGTTGCATCGGCATCAGCTGTTGCGTCGGCATCAGCTGTTGCGTCGGAGTCACCAGTTGCGTCGGCATCAGCTGTTGCGTCAGCATCAGCAGTTGCGTCAGCGTCAGTGTTAACTATCCATGGATACCGAGCATCGCATCGTCTGCAAAATTTTTCAAGATTTTCACTTTTGTAATGACAATATTCACATTTCCAATTACTCATTTTTGTACCTCCTTTCTAAATAATGATCAAGTTGAAAAATAATAATCAACCTGTCTGGATAGCATATGTCTTTAAAAATTATTGAACTAGTTAATCTGACTAACTAACTAAATCAAAAATTTATTAGGTAGAGTTATAGTCTCTATTAAGCACAGAACCGCATGAGCAGTTATAGACTCGCTCCGCTAACGCACCCGTTTGCTTAATAAGATGACAGCTCTCTTGTAAGTGAATGCTTTCCGAATGAACCTCTTTCATAATTATCATCCTTTTAATTTCTTTTGATTTTCAATAAAATGGCCTGATAATGAAAATCCAGGCCCTTCTTTCTTCCATTAAAAAAACTCCCTTTTACGGGAGATCCTTTATGTTGAACTATTGAAAATAAGACTTCAGTAGTTGAAAAAAACAAGTTTCTGTATAACTAGTTAGGATAAAAAAATTAAAAATCAACGGTCTCTTTGATAGTTGACCATTGAATTTCGGGATTAAATTCATTGCTAGTCATCATCGTTCCAACAAATATATCATCGGTATTAGTTATGTTATTCAAATAGTGTTCAATAGTTGAACTGATAACTTTTGAGGTGTATAAACCTGATAATTCATTCTTAGAAACCCAAAATAATTCCCCTTCGTCTGAAGGAATAAAGTTCATATGCTTTGTTTCTCCAAAGTAGACATATTGCTGACGTATTTCCCCGCTATTTTTCTCAAGCAGTATGTATTCAAGCCTGAAATTTTTGATGTCATCCTTTTTAAATCCTGTCTCTTCTTCAATTTCCCTGTAACTTGCCGTCATTGGAGAATTAAGTTCATCGGATTCCATATGACCTCCAATTCCACCCCAAAATTCAAAATTAAAGATTTTACTTTTTTTCTTTTTCATCATTAGTACACTTCCTTGATGAATTAAGAATGCAGTAGCCATTTGTCGGACTTCCAATAATACCATCCTCTCTAATTCTACAATTATTTTTTAAACTAAAAGAGCATTATACGATCAAAAATCCTACTACATATAATGGCCCTTCAATGGAATAACATTATTATTACTTAACAGGTACCTGATCTACAGGTAAAACCGAAATCCCTTCTATATAGAGATAGGAAATTCCGGTTCACCTTTTTCATAAAAAATTTGATCATTTCAATAAGCCTTCTTCAACTGAACTACCCCTTTAGTCTTCCCCGCCACTTCGATAAGACCGGTAATTCAGACTTTTATAATACTGAGTTCCCAGGTTATTCATTTTAAATGATGATTTTTCTTATCCAAAATGCCATGTACTACAACTAACACAAGAATTGTTATGATTAAAATTTTGTATATCAACCGTTGATCTAAATAAAAATAAGCTATTAAAGACAAAATGCCTAAACAAATTGCCAAAATCTCTAACTTCTTTGGCTTACTCAGCAGACTCCCTAACAGAGCAAGAGTTGAACCACTTATCATAAGTATAGGAAGGTAGTTTGCATACGTATCTTCTAAGTCAAAAAACGGTCCTAAAGCAATAAGAATAAAACCTAACCATTGAAGCACTTTTCCTAATTTGTTCATCCTTGAGAACCCCCGGTCATTTGACACTTTTCTTCAACTAACCGCCATACATGTAGCGCAAAATCAGCGCTACACCACAGAAGTTGAAAATATGTGCAGAACTGTTATTGGATACTACGGCTTGCGAAGAAGGTCGATGAACTATGGTGCCATAGAACCCTATCCGTTAGTTATACTCCAACGACCACTGTGGCATCACAGACTGTCGCACCCAATACGGGCAGTATTTCCGGAAAATAAATCCTATTATAGTTAATGTACCAGCCTTGCCAATATCGAACAAATTTTGTAAAAAATTCGATATAATTACGTAGACAAGACGAACTTTGACAATTCAATAATCGGGCTATTTGATTTAGTATTCGGTATTCAGGAGGGGTAAGATAGATGAACTCAATCTATTCTAAATCGTTGTTTGTAAACCTGCTTTTACTATTGCTTACAGCTTGCAATGAAATAACGGAAATAGAAAAAGAATATATGGATGCGGAACCAGCTACGAAACTATTAAGAGACTACTTGACAGATCACCGCGCTGAACTAGTAGAGGAAAGAGTAATTGTAACAGCGTATGGTCCTGATGAACTTAATAATGTTCTCGAAGTAAATCTCATAAAATTGAACAGGAAGAAGGAGAAATAATTTAAAAAGATATTGCATCAGGAAGTAAGACGGAAACTGGAACAGGGAGGATACCTCATAAGGCAAGAAACATTTACAACAAATTAGAACAAACGAATGTATGATCTTCCAGAGATGAAAAATTATTGGAAATGTATAACTTGTTAAGCTATCAGGCGCAATTGTGGCACAACATAGCTATAAAATGAGCAACCTTCATTTTAATGCCTCACCTCACGCATTTTAACGCCCCCCCAATCTAACTTAAGTTAATTCTAAAATGCGTTAAGTTAGATTCAAATGAGCACCGAAAAAAATGGATGGCTAAAAAACAGCTTCATCCCCTATGTAGCAAGAGCTGAGGCAGTCTTTATGAATCTAACATAGTTCTATTGTGTTAGATTCGCAAGTTTTTTTAAATACACTTATACCGATGTTTTATTTCAATAAATCGTTCGGAATCCGAATCCTTCCTATAATTAGTGTTATACATTAAAAAACGTGTAGCCATTAAATTCTGTTTTTGGTAAGGGGTTCAATTTTAATCCAATCGTTTGATGATCAAAAGCGATTCGTACCAGTCCACGAGTCATATCAGCAACATTCATTGATTCCATTTCCTCCAATGAGAAAAAGCCTGCACCATCTACTTCAACTTCATCTGGTTGTGGCTGCCCTTCTAAATATTCCATCAAAAATCCAATATAAATATTATGTACTCGACCTGGATAATCCCCCAACATTACGATCGATTTCACTTTTGTAGTTACACCTGTTTCTTCTAATACTTCACGTATGACACTTTGTTCAATAAGTTCTGTTTGACCAATATAACCACCGGGGTTTGTCCATTTCCCTTTCCCAGGATTATCTTTACGGCGAACGAGTAACATTTTTTCATCTTTTATGACTAAAGCTCCAACACTTACACTGTAATTTCCCCAATGAATAAATGAACAGCTTGAACATGCTTTATACTCTTCATCATTAATGACACGTATTTCTAACACTTCTCCACAGTTCGAGCAATAATTCATTCCCATATAAAAACCTCCATATAATTTGTCATAACTATTTTTTCAGATAAATAACAAAAGCCCGAGGATACTATGCTCCAAGGACTTTTATATTTATTTAGCGTTGTTACTTTTTGATTGAAATAAAATAAGATAAATAGTCGGGCTATAAACCAATATAAAGTTTGAATATATGCTTCCTCATTCAGATACTTTGATTACGATTTTACCGAATGCTCCACGACCCAGATGCTCATAGGCTTGGATTGCATCAGAAAAGGGATAAACTGTGTCAATCACGGGTTTAATGTTCAGTTCATTAAATGCTTTGTTCATTTCATCGAAAGCTTTCCGATGCCCCACAAAGATACCTTGTATACGCGCTTGTTTGGACAACAATGAAAACAAATTTACTTCTGCCATCATACTCTTCAGGAACCCAATGACATAGATATTTCCTTGTTGTGCAAGAGCATCAATGGAACGGTTAATACTATCTCCACCAACAACTTCTAAAATATGCTGAGCTCCCTTACCATCCGTGAGCTTTAATACTTCTTTTTCCCAATCCGGTGTTTTCACATAGTTTATAACTTCTTTTGCTCCTAGAGCCCTTACTCGTTCGCCCTTTTCGTCACTGCTAGTTGTGACAATAACTCTTGCCCCTAGTGCAGAAGCGATTTGAATCGCATAGATTGATACTCCCCCCGTACCAAGAATAAGTACTGTATCGCCGGCTTTTATTTTTCCATATTCAACTAAAGAAAACCAAACTGTTAAGGCTGCAATCGGAAGTGTAGACGCTTCTTCATCTGTCATATTAGAAGGTGTCATTACCGCTGCGTCTTCGTCTAGGAGCATATATTCCGCAAGACCACCATCATTAGGTCCACCCACTGCAGTTGGGCCATAGTCCTCGGTTGGTGCTCCATCAGTCCATTTTGTGTAAAGATGGGAAACCACCCGGTCACCTTCATTAAATTTTGTTACCTCTGAACCCACACCGATTACAACTCCAGCTGCATCCGATACGGGTGTGAAAGGTTTACTCATTAAGTCTGGTAAATAATCACCATCCATAATTGATTTATCCCGGAAATTGAGGGATACAGCCTTCACACGTACCAACAGTTGTTTAGGACCTGGTTTCGGAATATCCACATCTACTAATTTTAAGTTTTCCAATCCTACGCCTTGCTTTTTCCATGCTTTCATATTCATCTTTTCCTCTTTCCTTAAATATATATTTGCAATAAGAATATTATTTATAACCACTTATTAGTCTAAACGACTCGCAACACAGAAATACATATCCCAAATTGTCGATGTGTAAGTGATAACAATAACCAAATTCATAACGGAATTTGGTTATTGTTATAGTTCTGTTTGAATGAATATACCAAGGTTTCTTATGGCTTCCTCATCCCTTTTGTAATAAGTCCATTTACCTAACCTTGTGGCCTCAATTAAACCCACTTTTTGTAAGGTTGACAAGTATTGGGAAGCAGTAGATTGAGTCATGTTTAACTTATTTGTTATTTGACTAACGCAAACACCAACTTCAACTAAATCAATCCCATCCTGTGGTTCAAAATGATCCGAAGGATCTTTAAGCCATTCTAGGATTTGCAGCCGAGCATCATTTGAAAGTGATTTAAAAATATTTATCTTATCCATGTTCACATTATACATCGACAAAAACCAATTTGTCAATTTAATAAACATTAATATCTCTATAGGTTGAAATCTATCTCCCCCCAAAACCGTTCCTGACCTTTTATCGGTCTATTTATGACACCTCCAATAATTTAAAAAGTCCCCCTTTCTTAATAAAAGAGACTATTTACAAATCGATATAAGCTAGGTAAAAGAAGTACGATAAAAACAGCAGACAGTTTAGAATTAGCAAAAGAACTACAAGTAGCAGTTAAGGCTGGTGAAGAAGAACTATTAATGTTTAATGGTCAAACTTTTAATTACCCAAATGAAAAAGGTGACCATTTAATTGAGGTAAATCTTACTGCTGATTTTGGAACGGCTAAATATGTTGGAAATATTTTAGTGAAGTAATATTAAATACTTTAGAAAAAACTACTATGTAGAGGCAGTCCCTTCTTCAACTAAAGCCCCTGTTAGTTGAAGAAGGTCTACATAAAAAAACTTACTTTATTTTTAGTGTACTATTTTTTCGATACAAACTTTGCACAAACCAGATGCTCCATTTAATTACCTCAATAAGCACTTTTTATAATTAACTAAAACTAAAACTATAGCCACTAATAAATATATTACAGAGGTAACTGTAAGAGTATTAAGTACGTTTCCAACTTGAATGACCAAAAAATAATTGAAAAGTTGGTGAATCACAATAGGAATAATGAGATTATGATTCAAGTTATAAAATGCAGTTATGATGATTGATACAGCAACAATGCCACACAAGAAACAAATGATATATTGCACCAATTGTAATCCTGAGTATCCTGACATAAGCCATAACGGTGTATGCCAGAAGCCCCAAGCCAATCCAACGATAATGGCTGATTTTAATGGACTGAATCTTTTTTGCAAATCATTTAATACAAATCCCCTCCACCCTAATTCTTCCCCGAGTGGTCCAAGAATTAAATTGTAGCCAAATAAGATAAGAAGTGAAGTCCATGAAGCAGTAAATTGTTCATATACGGGCACATTCCATACTTTGTTTGTCATTAATAAACTACCAATTAAAAGCAAAAATTGAATAAGAACGACACACAATACAGTCGATATTCTGATTCTTTCCCTAAATTGGCTTTTTATAAAGTTCCATAGGTTCCATTGGGGATAGATTTTACGGAACATTGTTACGAAGACAAATGTAGACGTCCATGATGATAGCACGAGTAATATATCTACTACGGGCTGAGACTTTAAAAAAAACATCGTCAGCCCTATGACAAGAAGAAATACAAAGAACATGACATAGGTCCATATAATATACTTTTTTACCATTCCACTCAAACCAAACACCCTCCTATATATATAAATAACCAATAGAACAGTTTGCACTTGTTCCATTGGTTATAAAGATAAACTATGGTGTTACCCCCAGGTCAATATCAATAAAAAGTATTTTACTCTTCTTCAACAGGAACATATATTTCTAAGAAGGCTCGTTCTTTGTTATCAAGATATGTAATAAGACGAGTATTAACAAAAGCAACCCCTTTTGGTTTAAGTCCTTGTTCGTTTCCCCATTCCACAGTAGATTCAAAAACTTTATATTTAATATCACTATTTCCATTTTGATACCTGCCATCCTCAACAATTGTATAGATGCATTTAGAATATTGTAAATAACATCCGATATTTTCCTTATGTATCGTTTCATGCTTTTCAACAATATACATCTTGGAATCTAGAAACCCGTTTTCATCAAAAGTAAATTTCCTCATGATTTTGCTAAGAATATCATCCTTCATCATATCCATATTTTGCAATAAAGCAGGATACTCCAGAAAGGAATAAAAGTCAGAAAACTCATCAATTACTTCATAGGTTGGGAATTTCCTTATGGAGTATTGGTTTAAGTGTTCTTTTAATTCCTCACAGAATACTTTTGTTTCTTTTATTTTTTGAAGCATGAATTTTTTATTTCGTATGGTTTCTTCTAATTGTTCGGCTTTTACTTCTAATAAAGTTTCCAGTTCTTCTATTGCTCTTCCTTCTTGTAGTTTTCTAACTTCTTTCATCGATAAGTTTCTCTTTATATAAAAATCCGCTACCAATAATGTATATATATCATAATCATTATACTGTCGATAATTATTTGATTCATCATGGTTTGGTTTTACAATTCCTTGTTTCTCGTAATACCTAAGTGCATCTCTTGATACACCTAGAATTTCAAATAATTGACTTGTTCTATAAGTATTCCTTTCCATTCCATATTGACCTCCTAAAGATATAATATTCATTGAGTAATTTTAAATAATTACTATACAATCACGGACCTTATTAATATGACCGAATATTTATTCTCAATCTTCATAATTATGTTAACATAAATATTCAATTAAAGTTTATCTCCCCTCTAAGCCATCCTTTAGAGGGGAGATAACTTTAATCATTTTTAAAAAATAATAAATCTTTATTTATATAATCAAAATTCGTATTAAATGAATAATCTTTTTAAAAACTATAAGTAGGTTTTCTTTTTATTCTTGTTCAACTAACCTGCCCAGTTAGTTGAATAAAAAAAAGCTTTACTCATTAATGAAGTAAAGCACCTGTTAGTTCAACATTCAGTATTAGGTTATCTATTTTACTTCACACAAGAAAAAGCCAGTACAATAGGAATTCGTTGTCTTCTAACAAATTCATCTTCACTACTAAAATGTTCACGCTTTGGTGTACCCTCGCGTAAATCTAGAACTGAAAAACCAGCTTGTTTAAGTGCTATAAAATAATTTTCGATTGTTCGATGATACTTAACCACTATTTGGTCAATCCAAGGCTCTTTTCTTTCCCCCTCCTGGAAGTAGTCATCGACAATCCAATTACCGCGTTTATCTCCAGATTGCTTACTAGCAAAAGACGAAGTTGTAAGTGGATGCTGGATACTAAAAACAAATCTCCCGTTTTCTTTAAGTGTTTTATGAACATCTCTAAACAGGCGATTAATGTCTGAAACATAATGGATTGCAAATCGAGATGTCACAAGATCAAATACTTCTTTTGGATAATCATAAGATTCCATTGTTTCAAAGTGTATTGTCCCGTTTTGTTGAAGTATGTTAGAGCGTGCCACTTCCACCATTTGTTTCGAACCTTCTACTCCTGTGTAGTTTTTTGCTCCTAAATGTAAGAGTTCTTTTCCAAACGATGCATCACCACACCCTAAATCTAAGACGCTACTATCTTGAAAACTCCCAATTAACTCATAGATAATTGGTCCTTCAATTGCATTATTTGGACTATCGTTTCTCTTTCTTCTAATCATATAATTTTTCAAAAAATCGGTTTGATCATAGACGCTAGGTCCTTTAAATTCCATCGAAACGTCTCCCTCTAAAACTTGAGATGTCGGGCGAATCATCGCCACATACACAAATTAATTTATTCTATCAGTTGTTTTCTAGAATTGACAATTAGGCAGTTATTTACTTTTCAATAAAATTTATATAAAAAATTTCGCTATAACGATTCCTTATTGAACTCACCTGCCGCGTTAGTTCCAGAAGAACAAAGAGCTGCATTTGGTTAGGATACGCTAACATAGAATGGCATTATAATGCTTTTGGTGTTTTTTCCAATAACGACCAAATTAACAGCTATCTATTCGATTTGTGGTGTACTTATGTATATACTTGTTCTTTTATTGTTTCTCGGATATCTAAGGACTTTAAAAATCGTAAAGAACGCAAATAAATAAGAATGAACGTTATTTTTTTTCTTATTGGTTAAAGTAAACAGTCTGCCCTTAACGGACGCGATTGTCGAACAATGTACATGCGCCTTTTTACTAGCCAGATCCGAATAGTTCTTTAATAATTGGATGTAAATATATACAAAACCCAGCAAACTTCACATGAGATTTTTGCTGGGTTTTAAAGTTGGATGTGCAAAATGACGCCAAAAGTGACAGCCATAGCTTCTACACTATCTTATTTTTTAAATAGATTTTTTTTATGCCACTTGAAATAAGGCTTGTTCTCCTCAGTTCGGGCGATTTTCATTTTTGAATGCATACTGTACTTTTCATAATCCTCTTCCGAAATCTGTGATGAAATATGCAATCTACCTTGTCCATCGAATGCGATAAATCCATTCTCATAGAGCGCATCATGATTACAACATAGAAGGACACCATTATAAGGATCCACTCTTTCAAAACTCGTACCGTCTTTCCATGGCTTAGAGTAGCTTGCGCGAAGCAGTGCAGGTAACTCAATCTCACAAAGAACACATTTGTGATCCCAGAGTGGTAGTAAACCTTCCCTAAACTTTTGTTGCCCTAAACGAATCTTTGTTTTCAATTCCGATTCTGTTTCAGCAATCATGGGAATGAATGTGTTACGTTCTGTTTGAAGCACCGTACCAATTGCTAATTCGAGCTGCTCTTCATCTACTTGATAAATATTAAGGTCGCCAATTAATTCTATTAACTTTATTGCTAATTCCTCATTGCAAGGATATAAATACCCTTGATTACCATTTGCATCTGTTTGAAAAGGTGAATACTTAATTGGCAGAAGCGGCAAAATGTCATCAAATTTCGAGAGTACATTCACAGGTACTTCAAGTTCATGATAGTCCAATTCCACTAAATACCCATCATCAATCAAACGTTCTTGATTTTGCATAGTTGACGGATTACTCGCTATCAAGCATCCTGTTTTAGCAACACTAATCGCCACAATATTTCCTTTTACATAATGAAATATGCGATCCCCTTCATTTACCTCTATCATTCGTAGCCGTGAATGACGTTCTTTCCCACTACTGTCTTGTTGCAGTGACCAAATGATTCCTAATTCTTTTTCTTCTTGATATGTCTGACCTTGCATCACAACGAAACTTTGCATGTATGGAACACTCCCTAAATCGCAATTCAACTAGCTCTATACTCATTATAGCTGTTTTTTTCCTTTAGGCTGCTTATTGTAGTTTCAAATTGACCTGAATGAGTAAAAAAATGATTTCTGCACAACCAAAAGCCACGATCGCCGAATCATCTTCGGTAATCGTGGCTTTTAATTTTTCATCGTAATTCTTAAGACTTCACAGTAACTACTTTACCCTCTTTACGTTCCTTAGCATATTCAGCTGTAGCTGTGAACAGTACGTCAGAAGATGAATTCAGTGCAGTTTCACAAGAATCTTGAACAACACCGATGATAAAGCCTACGCCAACCACTTGCATAGCAATATCATTTGGAACTCCAAATAAACTACACGCTAGCGGGATAAGCAAAAGTGATCCGCCTGCAACACCTGATGCACCTGCTGCAGACACAGCCGCAACAACAGTAAGAAGAAGTGCAGTCACAAAATCAACTTCAATCCCAAGCGTATGGACTGTTGCGAGAGTTAGTACAGCAATTGTAACGGCTGCACCTGCCATATTAATAGTAGCACCTAGAGGAATTGATACTGCATAAGTATCCTCATCTAAGCCAAGTTCTTCACATAACTTCATATTTACAGGAATATTTGCAGCTGAACTGCGTGTAAAGAATGCCGTGATACCACTGTCTTTTAAAACCTTGAAAACAATTGGATAAGGATTTCTGCGTATATAGACATATACGATTAACGGATTCACTACAAGTGCGATAAACAACATACATCCAACTAAAATTAAAACTAATTTACCGTATACAAGTAAAGCAGAAAAGCCAGTTGTTACAATAGCATCAAAAACAAGCCCCATAATACCAAGCGGTGCTAAATTGATCACCCATTGCACGACTTTAGTAATTGCATCTGAAAAACTACCTAACACGTCTTTTGTATTTTGATTGGCATTTTTCAATGCAAGTCCAAGAACAACTGCCCACATTAAAATACCTAAATAGTTAGCATTGAGTAATGCATTAACTGGATTCGCAACTATGTTAAAGAGTAATGTTTCAAGAACTTCAACAATACCTTCTGGTGGAGAAAGCCCTTCTGCTCCTGTTGTCAATGTTAGTGTAACCGGGAACATAAAACTCACAGCGACAGCGACAGCCCCTGCTAGGAGTGTACCAATCGCATAAAGCCCAAGAATCGCTTTCATATTCGTTTTCGTACCGCTTTTATGCACGGAAATTGCGTGCATCACTAAGAATAATACTAAGACTGGTGCCACTGCCTTTAATGCACCGACAAATAAAGAACCGAAAATGGATACCCAACTTGCTGCAGTAGGAACGATTAAAGCTAAAATAAGACCGGCAATAATACCAATAACTATCCTTTTTACTAGACTTATTTGATTCCATTTAACAAATAAATTTTTCATTATACTATCCTCCAGATTTTTCTTTAAACTCGTATTATAAAAAATGCACAATCACTTCTCCACGTTGAGGCAAAATGTACTTATTTCACCTTGAAGTAGACTGAAACTTTATTTTAACACATCCTTTTTAGAATTGTGCATTATATTAGAATACTTTTTGTGGTTTACTATTAAAATCGTTTGGGCGCTAGTCAGAGATTTTGGATCATATGGACAGTGTAGGTACATAATGAAAACAAAAAAACAACAATCACTGAATTCCCTTCAGTAATTATTGCTTTAAATCCCATAAATTACATTCAATTTCACGAATGTTTTTATGGATATGGTGGGAATTGGGCCCGCCTAGGACAGTAAAAAAGAGAGCCATTATAACTCTCAAAAATACGATTAATAACCAGATCAAATAATATTTCGAGTATCGAATCTTTGAAATCTCACCCACTTAAACTATTTAACGCTACTCTATGACATCTCATTCGATAAGAGCAATCTGTACAGGTTCTACGTGTAGTTCATCATAAATGATTCTAAGACACTTAAACCTGCTCGTCTCGTTGAAATAACAGGTAAACAAACTGGCTCGGCTTACTCACTTCCCTACACCAATATTTGTAAATAAGTTATACTGTATCATGAACTGATATGCCCGTTGTTCAACTAACGCGGCACGATAGTTCAACAAGGATAACATATGAACAGTGGTGAATTATTGAATGTTAGAAAACTTTAAAGGGGGCAGGGATTAAATTATGTGGAAGAATTACATTGAGAAAATATCGAAAGAATATCATTTCAAAGCCCCAGCAACCAATTCTGAAATAACTCTTATTAAAAAAGAATTAAATATTGAATTACCAAAAAAATTATTAAACCTATTAAATGAAACAAATGGAGTATTTGATAAATTTGATTGTCCTTTGATTTGGTCAACTGGAAAAATAATAGAAGACAACTTGTTTTTTAGAAATTTTGATGATTATAAAGATATTTATATGCCATTTGATAATTTAATGTTTTTTTCTGATGGGGGAAATGGGGATTTGTTCGGTTTTGCCATATTAAATGGGAGTATTCAAAAAGAGGACATATATGTATGGAATCATGAGGATGATAGCCGAACTTGGATTGCTTCTTCGTTAGAAGATTTTATAAAAGGTTGGATTACTTCCGAAATTTCTATATAAATAGGAGGTTTCGTTCTTAACCAAACGGGTGTTTTGCTTCAATTAGGGGTTAAGCACCCTTTTCTTATTCAACTAAAAGAGCAGAATAGTTCAATAAGTGGATTGGATTTATGTGGTGAAATTAATTATTCAACTTACATGGCAAGGTAGTTTAATAAGAAGGAGACAAGGTAGGATAGACTAATTACGATGAAAAGGGAGGACTATAATTATGGATCGAATTTATTTTGTAGACAATCCTTGGCCTAATGGTCATCGAATAATCAACTTTAAGTGGAGTGCACATTTCAAATATGAAGAAGAGGAAGTATTGAAAGAAAGAACAGGATTGTATTTCGATTTACATTTGGAAACTGCAGATTATTATGAGGAAGATTTAGATTTAGATGAGAATGACGATGAAGAAGTAGACGATTGGCGCGCTAAGATTGTATGGAACAACTATCATAGTTGTACTATGTCATCTCAAGAATGGGATTATAAAGGTTTTCATGTAGGAAGTGATAAGGCACCATTTGACCTAGAGACACTAGATGGAAAGGCATATGAAATTGACTTTCTATCCAAGGATGAACAGAAAAACTTGAATCTAGATTTGACTGCCTTTGATGTTTATTTGCTCGGTCACGATGCGACAGCCTATCATATTATTAAGTTTACTAAGGAAGAAGGCCAGTCTTATCAAATTGATTGGAAAGGTAAGTTGGCGCTGGCTTATACAGGTGATTACGAGTTCAGATATGATTTTCATGCATTAATTTCTTCTACGTCATTTAGCGGAATTACTATTCCTGATGAAATAACGGATTATAGGGCCTATGAGCTTCTAGAGCGCTTCGTTAGTAAACCAACATTATTTGAATTGCAGAATGACAATGGTAAGAGAAAATTTATATTTAAATAACAATATGACTTGAATATTTATGGGATGTTACGTTTTATAAAGGCTTTTCGTTGCTATTAGGCAGTATTAGCAAAGGGGATCGATAGTAGCTCAAAGGTGAAGCGATTGAGCTTATCCGGTCGTCTGCTGTTACGGTCAATCTATCTCGTTGAATATCTTCTTTTTATTTACCTTGCCGTAGTTTTTGTAAATAAGAAAGTCACAGTTTAATAGGGGTGTAATTTATGTTAAGAAAATGGATTTTATTAATTGGTGGAGCTGCATTAACCTCTTTAATACTTAGTTTGTTTTTTGTTAATAGGGCTAGTGAAGATCCCATGCTCGCTAGAAAGATTTTAGAGCAGGCGGAAAGTGGTACAACAGAAATCTCACTGTCTACTTTAACCGATTTTGACTGGGAGAAGGCATCAGTCTATGGACCATATACAACAGTAGATGTCATAGAAGAATCATTGAATGTTGAATTTAAGGGTAGTATTAATGGAATTGATTTTAGAGAAGATATTTTTCTACTCGTATTTGCTAAGGGAAACCATGCTATAAAAACGGTAGTACTTTCAAGAAAAGTAGGTAATTATTACGAAAAGAACGGTATGCTGACACCAAAGAATGATCTATTAATTATTAAAAAATAGCTGACATTGACACTTTACTGGTCTGGTCACGCCCCACCCCCAGCCGCCGCAGCAGACTGGGCTGCTTTTGCGCAGTCAATCGCCACAACAAGCGACACGAGAAGTGGTTCCATCTCATCCTCTACAATTATTAACTGGTAGCTATCGCCCCATGTGAACCACTTTTTGCTGACAGCACCAATCAGTTCCCCATTTCGGTATACTTCGAAATCCATATCCCACCAATTCCCCTGTACTTCTATCCCTGCCACGTCAATTGAATACCGTGCTTTTAAAAAAGAAAATTCCTTCTTTATCGTTACCATTTCTTGGCCATGTACTTCGACAAAAAAAGTCGGTAGAAAACTAAACGTTTTTTTCGTGATCATCGCCACTTCTTGACAAGCCACATCCATAATCGAAAACGTCTTCGGTATTTGCATAAAGCTTCCTTCTACGAAATACACTTCATTCTCTTCTTGATCCTTCACCGAAAACTTGCCGCTCAAACTAAATACCTTTTGCTTAATATACAACTGTCTCATGTAATCCCCCCTGTACTAGAAACCCCTTTTCAGTAAAACCCGTTCTCTCTACTACGTATCGGATGACAATACGTTTCACTTTCTCCATAAATATATGGGGAAAACATATAGTCTTGCTACTCTACTCAAGCCCGCATCCGTGCCAACACCCGCTCCCCCGCCCTAGCATGTCCTAAATAATTCGGATATGCGACAACTTTGTTACGGTGGAAGTATAATATATTCGCAGCATCCAGTTCATCGAAATGAAAAAGCTTCGGCATTAAATGGGAGGCATTGGTCATTCGTTTTGGCGTCTCTCGGAACA
This sequence comes from Sporosarcina sp. FSL K6-1540, assembly GCF_038620285.1. Taxonomy (NCBI): domain Bacteria; kingdom Bacillati; phylum Bacillota; class Bacilli; order Caryophanales; family Caryophanaceae; genus Sporosarcina; species Sporosarcina sp. FSL K6-1540. The sequence continues at coordinate 2,593,183 of NZ_CP152018.1, read as the reverse complement.
TGTCCTGATGGAGTGCGTGCGCTTCCAAAACATTCTCACTGTAATAAAATGCGAATAGTTCTGGCTCTCTAGTTTCAATGACGTACAGCTTAATCTTGCCAATACTTAACTGATTTCGTGCAACCATTTTCGAAATTGCCTCGTCGTCATAGTCGATGGCATCCAGTAATTCGGAATCTTCCTCCACTTTCACTTCCCCCTCGGCAATTGCCCAAAAAGTCCGATGGGCCAACTGAAACAGGTCTTGTACAGTTGCGATGTTTTACGATATTTATTTCTAATAGGCCCGGCATATCTGTTTCTTTATTATAGTAATTGTAACGGTATAAAAAACCGATCACATCCGCATCATTTCTCACAATGTAAATATCATTATCAGAATACCCCTGTGTTTTTAACTCGTCGATCTTATTCAAAACCTCAGTTTCATTTTGGAATGTGCCTACAAACTTTTTGTAAGCCATATCAATTTGCCTTCTAAGATTTTTATTATTTTACGCTTACCATGGTTCCATCAAAAGCCGGGAGTTATTCAACAAAAATCCAGTAATATATCATCATGAAAAGCCCCCAGCTGAAATATTCAATAAAAAAGTGTTAGTGTTGGATAGAGAAATTGAGTAAGGAGCAATGGTAAATCGTAGGATTGTTAGAGGCTGTGTATAGCTTTCTTATGATGAAAATGTTATTTTGAATAAAATAAATTTAGTTTTTGTGAAAAGTTTGGGATAGTGTTTAGATTATTAACATTGATTTGATCAATATTGCATACATATATATGAAAACTTAAAGTAGAGGTATTGATTAGTATGAATGAGAAGTTACTAAAAAATGCCGATGCATGCTATCGGTTGGCTGAGCAGGAGGCTGCTCATTATTTTAAATCACTTTCTGAACAGCTCGTGCAAAACATGGTTGCCCCTGTTTTGATAAAAGATATACAGTCTTGGAAACAGAACCATATTCATCCTTTCCCGTTATTATCTATTTTTTCGCGTGGAAAGGGAAAAACTGGTTCAGAGGGGTATCACACTTATATCCAATGGCTGGATTACACAGGTAAACTAGATAATTATTTGGATCGGAGCATTTCCTATATTTACATGCGAGATTTGGGTAAAGCCTTGGACTCACCTGACACACAGGCCAGGGTTCAACGTACAGTTGATAGTTTAAAAAATCACCTAATTGATTCCAATCCGAAAAACCCTGGAAGTAAATTGGAGATGTTTACTATGGCTGGGATGTATCGGCTTGCCCAGAAGGAAGGCGTTGAATCCACCATGATCTGGGTGATGGACAAATTAAAGACTGTATCATCCCATATTCCAGAGGGGATGGATGCTGAGGAAGCCAAGCGGAAACTTATCAAAATCATAGTCGGGGTCATCCTGCATGTGGTTGAAGAGATGGACGCTGAGATTACGCCTGAAGAACGTACCCGGAAGCTCGAAGAAGCGATTAGGCTGGGGTATTCCTATGGTCTGACGTATCCATTCATTGACGACCTTCTGGATGCCGGTGTTTTATCAAATCAAGAGAAAAAACGATATTCCGATTTAATACGGTCCACACTTATCACAGGATCTGTTCCTGAATTGGATCAGTGGACTGGAAAAAACGCGGAATTCATCAGATTTGCCCATTCGGAACTCCGAGATGCCTTTGAGTATATTAAGAGCCTTCAACGACCAGAGACAAGAAAAAGTTTTTTCGAGCAGTCTTATGTGTTTTTCAATTCCCAGGAAGTGGATCGCGTAAAGGTTCTATCCAATGCGAATTACACCAATGAAGAACTTTATATACCTGTCATTTTAAAATCCTCTTCTTCACGCTTGATTACCCGTTCAGTCATAAGTGCTCCTGAGGATGAGGGCTTCCATAACCGAACATTTTTATATGGCATTTACAACCAGCTAGCGGATGATTTTGCGGATATGTTTGATGACTTAAATGAAGAAAGAGTAACACCCTATACCTATTATTTGAAATATCACGATAAGCGCTCGGACCTCATAAATCCCTTTGAATTGTACTGGGCAGTCATCTATAATTTGATCCATAATGTCTATCGCTCTGATAGCAAGACGCGTGAGGTGATACTCGATCGTGCCATAAACGGGCTGAAACGATTAAAAAAACGAATGGGCACTAATAAATACAACGAAGTTATGAAGTTATTTGCTTCGGGAAATCCTACATTCAACAAAGTCATCCAACGTATGGTTCGAAAAGCGGATGATGTGGATTTCTTTGATAAACTGCTTCGAGATCATATGATTACGAATCTGAAAAGTGAACGGAAAGAGCAGGAAGCCTTTTTAGTTACAATCGAAACTGTACGTGACCAGATCAACGACGTATTATCTATTTCCGAAATAGGAAATACCTCTTCGATGAGTGAACCGATAATCGATGCGGCAAATTACAGTCTGAAAAGTGATGGAAAGCGACTAAGGCCAATCATGACTTGGGTCATGGGTGTGAACGAATATGGATTGGATAAGTCATCTATCGTCCCGCTTCTGAGATCATTGGAATATATGCATACGGCATCCCTCATTTTTGATGATATGCCATCCCAAGATAATGCGCCCAAGCGTAGAGGGCGTCCAACCTTACATCAGGTGTATGACGTTGCCACAGCTGAATTAACTGGACTTTTCCTGACCCAAAAAGCGGTTGAAGAACAAACATCTCTTGACCAGTACGATCCGAAAACCGTACTACGCTTGATTCGATATTCGTCTCAAATCGTAGGGGATATGTGTAGAGGACAGGCGATGGACTTGGATTCCAGAGGGAAACAATTGACGCTGGAACAATTGAATACGATGTGCTTTTATAAGACTGGGATCGCATTTGAAGCTTCTCTTATAATGCCTGCAATTCTTGCCAATGCAACGGAGTTGGAAATGGAAGCTTTGAAAAGATTCTCCCGTCATGCCGGCATTGCATTTCAGATTAAGGATGATCTGCTTGATGTGGAAGGAGATCAGAACGTACTCGGGAAACCCATTGGAAAAGATGCTGAAAACAACAATACGACATTTGTATCAATCCTAGGTGCTATCGGTGCCAGAAAAGCGATGTGGGAACATTATTGTTTTGCAATGGAAACGTTACAAGAAATTCCACGTAATACGACTTTTTTGAAGCATTTATTGAATTATCTCGTGAACCGAGACCATTGAGTTTGTTGGTTTCCAACAAACTCTTCGAAGTCTACAACCAAAGCCCAGAGCTGTCCAACGAACTCAGCCGCGTGTCCTACCAACAACGAGGTTTCTATCAAACTCTTCGAAGTCTACAACCAAAGCCCTGAGCTGTCCAACGAACTTGGCAAAGTGTCCTACCAAAGCTTCAAAGAGCCCTACTAACAACGAGGTTTCCAACAAACTCTTCGAAATCTACAACCAAAGCCCAGAGCTATCCAACGAACTCGGCCAAGTGTCCTACCAAAGCTTCAAAGTGTCCTACTAACAACGAGGTTTCCAACAAACTCTTCGAAGTCTACAACCAAAGCCCATAGCTGTCCAACGAACTCGGCAAAGTGTCCAACCAAAGCTTCCAAGTCTTTAACATGGAGGGGGAGAATTGTCCCTTAAGGTTTTGATCATTACCTGCTGTGGCCAAACTATAAACATTAAAGTACAGCAAGAAAAAAAAGCCGTCTCCTCGATTTTTAAAAATCGTAGTAGACGGCTTTTTTCATAATTCGGTCTTACAGTTCAGTCTCGCATCTCAAGATAAGATAGGGATACTTTCAAATTCGCGTTGCGTACACGAATTTCATTCAGCAAGTCCTGATCTTTTGTATCGGTCTTGCTTCGGATGGCAAATGTATAGAGAATCATCGTCCCCAAGTTCGTTGTTTCAACTTGTCGAAGTTGGAAGTATTCGGTTTTTTCATTCAAGATATCGTCGAATAAATTTTCGTGATTTAGATTTTCAGGGACAGTTACTTTAAGGATTTGCATATCTTTCCCTTTTCCATAGTCCACTTTGTATAGTATATAGAAAATCAGACTGGAGAATAACGTCAATGCAATGGCCAGAGGGAATTGAAACAGTCCTGCTGTCATCCCGACACATAATCCGAAAAAGATGTAGGCGATATCCTTGGCGTTCGTCACGGCACTTCGGAAGCGGATGAGGGAGAATACGGCGAATAAACCAAACGCCACACCGGCATTTCCGCTTACTACGTTCATAACAACTGACACGACAACACTCATCATAATGATTGTATGGACGAACGCTTGTGAATAGCGCTCTCCTGTAAATGTAATTTGATACACTTTCGTAATGATTAAACTGAGGACCGCAGCAAGTGCCATCGCGGTAATACTCATCCACATGGTCGGAGTGGCTCCTTCCAATCCATTAGATGAAAACAAGTTCGTGATCTGAGCCATTTTCTATTCCTCCTGTTAGTTGTTTTTCCAATTCTTTCGGTTCAAAGTATCCTGCCTGGGGTAATACATCTCCACTCAGCAGTTCCATACTGGTACAAAACTTTGATGCACTGCGCTGCTCACACTGAAGCTCCTGTAAAATACGTGTTAGCCAAAGCGGCACACTGTGATCGACTTTCACTTCTAACACGACGAGATCTGGATCGATGAAATGCGTTCCGTACGAACCATTCTCGATATGCAGATCTTCTTTACGGCAACGTAAGTCGAAATCGAAGGTAATTCGCAGTTCTGAATCATGAATACCGTGCAATGCGTGACGGCTATACGATACGACCATTTCGGGACGTAACTGATAGAACTTACGGAAGTAATCAATTTCCTTCATGACTTGCGAATTGGACGTTTTGTAGTGATCCAAGCCCGCTTGACCGTCTTCCTCTAAATAGCGATACGCCTCCCCTAGCGGCAAAAGCATCCGTCTTTTATTGACGACTTTCTTATGTTTCTGCTTCACTTCAAAAAATGCCACGCTTTTAAGATTTGCATCGTCGTATACGCGTAAACGTAATTTCTGGCGGTATTTTAGTTTGTTTTTGGTCTCAAAATAAATGCCTTTCTCTGCATTGTCAAAGTACAGGCTAGTGACTGAATATTTTCCATCGACGCCATTCTTATCATTTCGCATCTCCGGTCCAATCCGTTCCACAAGTTCTTCGTATTGGCGGCGAGTGATTAAATACTTTTGCTCTTGCCGACTGAAGATTTCGATCGCCATATCTATCTACTCCTTTTTGCTGTCGCTCTATGAACTAAATACTAAAAGAAGAACCTTAAACAAACCTTAAAACAATTTAACAACACAAAAAAAGAGATCACGATGATGTGATCTCTTACTTTGGAAGTTTGACTATAAAAGTGGTTCCTTTATTCTGGTTACTTATCACATGAATCGTTCCATTGTGCATCGATACGATCCACTGGGCGATGGACAATCCTAAGCCCATGCCTCCAGTTTCCCTAGTTCGGGCTTTGTCTTCTCGGTAAAAGCGATCGAAAATATATTGGATATTTTCTTCTTTGATCCCGATCCCCGTATCGCTCACTTCAATTACAACTTTCTGATCCTCGCCATATGTTTTCACACGAATACTATCGTTTTCGCTCGTATATTTTAAAGCGTTGTCCACTAAAATTACTATCAGTTGATGCAGCCGAGTTTCATCTGCTTCTATAGTAAAAGGGCTTTGACAATTTAGCGAAAAATGCTTATCCTGCGACTCAGCAATTTCCTTATAAGGCGTACATACGCTTCGGATGAATGTATCGATATGAATGGATTGCTTCATAATCTGTGTTTCTGCCGAATCTGCTCTTGCCAAGGTCAATAAATCCGAAGTGAGTTTGGACAAACGCCTTGTTTCAGACAAGCTTAGGGCTATATTTTCAAACCTATCTGAAATTCTTTCTTGCGGTGCTGTTAGGAGAAGCTCCAGCTTATTTTGAATAATCGTCAAAGGCGTCCTGAGTTCATGTGAAGCATTTTCAACAAACTCCGCCTGCTTATTCCAAGAATGAATAATTGGTTTCATCATCTTTTTAGATAAGATGAAACTTGCAGAAATAGAGAGGACGATGAAGATGACCGACCAGATAATGAACAGTTTCTCAAAGTTGGAAATGATGGTTTGTTCAGCATCCACGTTGATCATCAGTTGTGTATAGGCAATTTCATCCTCATCATTATGGTATTCAAAAAGAATATATCTAAAGTGATACAGTTCACTGATTTTCGTCATTGTAATTTTGTCCATAGTTGTTTTATCCAGCTTATAATCGGTTAGATAGTTTTCATAAAATAAGGTTCCGATTTCATTTTCATTACGTATATTTCCTGCGTTATCCCAATGCATGACAATCACCCTGGGATTTGGTGCATTTTTCCGTCTTTCTTCATCCGGCACAGGCTGATCTAAGTCTCCATCTTTAAGAGGCGGCCGTAACCCCTTTGGATTGTTATCTGTCATCATTTCTTGAAATGATAACAGTTCCTCGTCTGTCTTCGAAAATAATGTATTTTGAACTTGGCCGAAAATGATAATACTAAAGATCGTGAAAATCACAGTAAAAGCAATCAAGTTGAAAATCATAAATTTTAGCTGCTGTTTCTTGAAAATTAGTTTATTAAACATTCCCTTCACCATGGTCTTCCAGCATATAACCTAGCCCACGGAAGGTTTTGATGTATTGATCATAACCAAACTTCTTGAGACTTTTTCGTAAATTACTGGCGTACACCTCTACAACTGTTGTAGAAGTATCAGACTCAAATCCCCAAATTCGATCAAAAATCTGTTCCTTAGTCAAAATAGCGTTTTTATTGTTCATCAAATACTCCAGTAAATCAAATTGTTTTCCATTCAATTTAAGTGTTTCCCCATTAATTTCCACAGTTTTATTTTTGATATTCAAATGTAGTTCCTTAAAAGTTAGAATATTTTCCTTTAATAAACCTCCTGATCTCCTTATCATTGCCTCTAGCCGAACTAATAGTTCTTCTCGATGGAAAGGTTTCACTAAATAGTCGTCTGCTCCCATTTTAAAACCCTTAATCTTGTCATCAATTCCATCTTTGGCTGTCAGCATAATGACAGGAGTCGTGATATTTTGCTTTCTCAAATTTTCTAATACCTCATAACCGTTCATATACGGAAGCATAATATCTAAAATAATTACATCAAAAATATTTTGCTGTGCAAGAAACAGTCCTTCCTCTCCATCGAAAGCCTGCTCGGTATCGAACATTTCCTTTGTTGTTTCACATATTGATTCAGAGAGATACTTGTCATCTTCAATGATTAGTAATTTCATATAGTGCCCCCCTTGTATCATTTATCAACGTTTTAACTTAATTCAACAGAAGTCCCCCACTTCTATAAGTGGTGAGATGAATGCTAGATATGCCTTCAAAATCTGGACGCAATCACGCCGAGGCGTGATTGATATCGTTACGATAGATTATAGGTCCAACTGAAATAAAAGCAAACTTTAATTTCGCATTTCCTTTTTTAAGCTTTGTTTAAGGTTCATCCTAAATAATAGGGTTCTTAGCAAAACATCATCTGAAAAACGGATGAAATTTCATTTGCAAGAAGGAGCTTATGTTGAAAAAACAAAATTCTAAATTTATGAAGGTAGCCGCCTCTCTTATGTTCACCGCATCTTTGTTTGCTTGCAGCAATGATTCAGAAAAGGTAAGTACCAATAATGCGTCTACTGCAAAAGGTGAAAGCTTAAGTACGATTGGGGATCAAGAAATAGCTAGTGTTATTAGCGAGTATGTAAGCTATTCCGATGAAGATTTTTACGAGGATTGGGAAAACGCAACGTCTATTCAGTTGAATGGAAGTGGTGCCAGCTTTGAAGGGGATGGCGGAGTAGTCATCGACAAAAGCATCGTCACGATAACAACTTCAGGCGTGTATGAAATCCAAGGAAAACTGGATGATGGGCAACTCATTGTGGACACAGAAGACGATGGCATCGTTCGGCTCGTTTTGAATGGTGCGGAAATCCATTCTTCCTCTACTTCAGCAATCTACGTGAAACAAGCAGAAAAAACGATTGTTTCATTAGAAGAAGGGACTGAAAACGTTTTATCCGACGGATCTAAGTATGTTTATGAGAATTCAGAGGAAGATGAGCCAAATGCAGCGTTATTCAGCAAAGACGATCTCACCATTAACGGCAGTGGGAAACTAATCGTGCAAGGCAATTACAACGACGGAATCACCAGTAAAGACGAATTGAAAATTACAGGAGGAACAATCCAAATTAATTCAGCTGATGATGGATTAAAGGGAAAAGACCTCCTCGCTGTTAAAGATGGCAATATCCGTATCGAAGCGAGTGGCGACGGCATGAAGTCCACGAATGACAAAGATGCTTCAAAAGGGGTCATCGCCATTGAAGGAGGCAGTTTCGATATCAAGGCAGCTGATGATGGCATTCAGGCTGAGACTTCACTTCTAATCGCAGACGGAGAGTTCAACATTTCATCTGGTGGCGGCAGTCCTGAAAAAATAGCAAATGCTGAAATGGGTCGGCCTACCCCTGGAGAAACGGAAACAAGCACAACTGACGCTAGCTCTGAGACATCTAGTGGCAAAGGGCTTAAGGCAAATGAAGAAGTGGCAATTGGCGGGGGAAGCTTTCAACTGGATTCATTAGATGATGCGATACACAGCGACAACTCGATCACCATAACTGGTGGCGATTTGAAAATGGCTACCGGCGATGACGGCATTCATGCAGATACGTCCATTCTGATCAAAGGCGGGAACATCGACATCACGAAGAGTAATGAAGGGATAGAAAGTAATTCAATCACAATCTTGGACGGGAAAATTCATGTTAAAGCAACTGATGATGGCATTAACATTAGCGAAGCCGACGATAATTCTGACACGACTACTGAACAAGCGAAAGATCCTCTGCTTTCAATAAATGGTGGCTATGTTTATGTCGATGCAGCCGGTGATGGACTCGATTCAAATGGTTCCATATCCATGACAGGCGGTACCGTGATCGTTAATGGACCTACGAATAATGGCAATGGTGCTTTGGATTATGACGAAGACTTTGAAATAAGTGGCGGAGTTCTCATCGCTACTGGAAGTTCTGGTATGGCGATGGCCACTTCAGAAGACTCATCACAGCATACGATCTTGATGACTTATCCGGAGACACAATCTGCAGGAACCAAACTGCATCTAGAAGATAGCGAAGGAAATGAGATTGTGACATTTGCGCCCGCAAAAGACTATCAATCGGTCGTCATTAGTTTGCCAAAACTAACGAAAGATGCTTCCTATACCCTTTACTCAGAAGGGACAACGTCTGGTAATGAAAGTGATGGTCTTTTTGAAGATGGTGACTATCAAGGCGGCACGAAAGTTGTGGAGTTCACAATTTCAGACACCGTAACATGGCTTGATGAATCTGGAATCACCACTGCAAAAACTTCTGGTCCTGGCGGTATGGGAGGTCCAGGTGGTAAGGGAGCGCACGGGGATATGGTTCCACCGGAAGGGATGGAAGCTCCCGAAGGTATGGAAGCTCCCGAAGGTATGGAACGACCTGAAGGGATGATGGAGCCACCAGAAGGGATGAAAGCTCCCGAGGGTATGGAGCCAGAAGGAAAAGGAAATATAAAAAAGATCTATATAATAAATTAAAGGGTTCTCTTCAGAGGTCCAAACCATTTAGAAACAATAGAAAAGGGACTCAAAACCGTGATGGTTTTAGTCCCTTCTTTTTATTATTATATCAATATTTGTAGTTATTTCATGCTTAATTGGCATGTCAATTCACAGGCTAATTAACATCGTTACATAAAAATGGCTTATCGGAGTTTGATAAGCCAATTCCATACATCTTGTATTATTTTGATAATGCAATTTTTATATGGGCTAAGTGGTGCTCTTCGTGCCAAGCTAATTTTGCAACTTTTGTCGCAACTGTTATTTCACCGTTCTTCTGGTGTGTAAAAGCTCGATTTAATTGCTCTTCAGTTAAACTATATCCTAAAGATACGATGCGCTCATTTATACCTTCTAACATTTTAATCGAACTTTCTATTGGAAGCTTTGTATCCGGTTGAATGGCCCACTTTTCTTGATCAAAATCTGGTACTGTTGGATTCTCATCTGTTAAAGCCAGCTTCAAACGTTGATACATGTTCAACTGAGAGTCTGCAATGTGATGAACAAGTTGACGAACTGTCCAGCTACCATCCCGATATGTTCTGCTTAACTCATCATCACATAATGGATCAACAGTTTCTCTTAATCGAATCGTGTAAGTTTCGATTTCCTTTAGCCATTCTTGACTATTTTCTACTGTACCTTTTTCAGGAACTTGTAATTCTCCAATTGGAAATCTTACATCCATTTTCAATCCCCTTTTCCAAATTCGTTATTTCTCTTTCTATATATGTTGACATAAAGAATCCTCTCAACATCGCTTGGGGATGCCTCCCGCAATTAAGCCAGACAGAAAACCGTTGTCAGTGTTATTCAAGAAAATGGCCCGTTTGTGGAAGTTTAGCCTTGTACGTTAGTTTGCTTTAGAACTGGACATTTTTATGTATTTTATCAACCTCCGTGTTCTTCAATTATCCGCATTGCAATGCCCGTTAACTCCCCATGTTCAGTAAATCGTTCACTAAGCATATCCGTAAGAATATGTTCTAGGAAGTATTCTACACAGTTCATATCTTGAAACAGCAGTATTGTCCTTAATGCTTCTTCGTATATCTCTAAAAACAATGGTTCTGGATTATCCTTTTGAATCTCACCAAATGCTTCATAAAGCAAATCAACTTTATCAGCCACAGATAAAATGCGCCCCTCCAATGTCTCATCTTTACCTTCTTTAAGTCGTTCCAAATAAATGGCTTGAAACTCAATTGGAAGTTCCTTTTCTACAAACTTTCTTGTCATTTCTTCCTCTACTTCACTGAAGAGTTGCTTCAACTCTTTCGATGCATATTTTACAGGCGTCTTAATATCTCCTGTAAAAAGTTCCGCGTAATCATGGTTCAATGCTTTTTCATACAAGATTCTCCAATCCACTTTCTGCCCAGATTCCTCTTCGACTGTTCCAAGAAATTGCGCAATTTTTGTCACCTTAAATGAATGACTGGCGACGGAATGCTCCTGATATTTGAACTTTCCTGGACAACGAATAATTTGTTCTAAATCAGATAAACTTTTAAAATATTGATGTACACCCATCCTACTCATCACCTTTCTATATTTTTCAGGGCTTTCGTATAAAAAAAATAGTCATACAGACGTTCATATTTACGACTAGAATAACACGTTTTTTTAAAAAAACAGAGCTATGTTCACTTTAAGCACTGTCTATAATTACTTTCCCTAATTCTAACTAAATTATGCAGGAAAGGGATTAACAACATACAACAAAGAATTTAATCGGTCAATTTAGTCAAATTGACGTGCTTCGGTAGTCTGTTCTGCTACTTCTCACTATTATGATTAACTGGGGCATCTGGATTGTTTCCTTTTTACAAATACAAAAAGACCAACTTCTATTTTTGATTATTATTGCCATTTTTTCAGAATCTTCACTCCTTCTCAGTATTTTAAAAGGACTATCTAACCCTTTAACTTTCAAAAGGAACCTTCTAATTCCCTTTTTTCTTCGACTATCTGGCCCGAATCTGAAGGACGTAGTTTTTATTCAGTTACCCCACTATTATTCCGGATTAACAAATAAAATAGTATTAACAATTCTTTACACTATCAATATATAGGGTTAACAAACCTTATATATTAAAATGTTATAGTGAAATTACTGTCCATGAGGATGGACTATTACAATATAATTGGAGGATGATCTTCTTGAAAATCAAAAAAAAAATCATCTCAGTTGCCCTAGCTTTATCCATAGTGGGCGGAGTTGGCAGTACGCTCTCTTTTGCAACAGATAGTCCAAATCATACTGAAGTCAGCAAGGTAACTGTCACATTTAAAGGGGATACGACCAATTCTAAGGGACTCACTTGGTATACATCACTAGATTACAAGAATAGTGATTTGCAGGTAGTGAAAAGGAAAGGAGCGAAGAAACCTGATTTTAATAAAGCCTTGAAATTTTCAGGTACTGCTTCCCTCTCTACTAATTCCAAGAAAGAGTATGTACACAAAGCTGAAGCAACTGGGCTTAAAGCAGATGCTGAATACTACTTCCGTGTTGGAGATGAAGAACTCAATAACTGGAGTGAAATGGGTTCATTTAAGACATCTCCAAAAGATGGAACTTTTACATTTATTGATTTGGCTGATACCCAGGCTAAAACAGAAGATGAAGCAATTCTTTCATCCCAGACTATCTCTAAGGCTCTAGATACTGTCCCTAATGCTGAGTTCATTGTTCACAATGGCGACTTAGTTGACGATGGAGTCAAAGAGGAACAATGGGATTGGCTTCTAGGACATTCACAGGAAAGTTTGCTAAACACGACGTTTGCACCATCCGCAGGGAATCACGAGGATGAAAATTTTGCTTTTATCGATCATTTTAACTTTGATACACCTGAAAATTCTGCAACTGAGACAGGTGCTTATTATTCTTACGATTATAGTAACGCTCACTTTGTCGTACTTAATAGCAACGAAGACTCCGAAAAATACGCCAATTTTTCAGAAGAGCAAATTGAATGGTTGAAGGATGATGTGAAGGCAGCCAAAGCTGATGGAGCTAAGTGGGTTATTGTCAATATTCACAAGGGTCCTTACACGACATCTAACCATGCAACAGATGATGATATCCTAGATCCAAACGGTGTGAGAAATCAGGTGGCACCACTCATGGCGGAACTAGACATCGACTTTGTTCTTCAAGGACATGACCATATCTATGCACGTACTAAGCCTATCAAGAGTGATGGTACGGCTTCAGAAACCGAAAAAATTATTTGGACTAAAAAAGGACAAACCGTAGAATATACCGTAAATCCAGATGGTACGATTTTTTTGATACCTGCTACAGCTGGACCAAAAGTGTATTACAAAAATCAAGCGCCCGAACTTGGATCAGCTTACTATAATCTCTTTGAAGTGGCAGATGAGAATCATGCAGCTATCTATGGTCCAGATCCGAACGATAACCGCCGTCCAGTACGCGGCCAAATTCAAAACTTCGTCGGTATCACTATTAATAAAGACAAATTGACTGCAATAACTTACGAGATCGATCAAAGCAAAAATAATGCAGAACCTTACATTGTCGATCAATTTGGGATTATCAAGAAATAATAGCCCTTTCAGTACAAAAGGACATTGAAAAAGTAAATAGCAATCTATATTAATAGCATCCTTTTAAACATGCAATATGAAACTGTTCGTAAAAGTACAATTTTACGAACAGTTTCTGTGTGTAAACACCGACCTTTTTTTCTTGCTTGCTATATTAAGTCTTGATTTCTACAACAAATTCTTTCATTAACGTAACTGCTTTTTAGTAAACGGCTAAAAAAACAGCTTCATCCCTTGATACACAAGGGATGAAGCTGTTTTTGTGAATCTACATAGTTAGATTGTGTTAGATCGGTAAGTTTTTTAAACACACTTTAATATATCCACTTCTTTAATTCAAGTAGGGTGCTACATGCACCCCTAGTAGACATAACGCCCGTTTATAGAGCTTAAAAATGGCCTGTATTTATCTTACTCAGGATAATCTCTTCTTGACTAAATAATTGATAGTGATTATCATTATCAAGTAGACAAACTTAATTAATCATAATGGAGGTTACTTATATTAACATGTACGAAAACAACCTAGATCGTTCATCAAGTTCACGATTGCCAATCATCCTATCCTTGCTGCTTCTGTTCTTTTTACTCTCGGGCTGTACCTCTCCCAAAGCAGAAAACTCAGTAGACACTATTCAAGAAGCGGCATCCGCGCCACAGCAGCGGATCATTGAACATGCCGCCGGTCAAACCACTATTGTAGGAAAGCCGGAGAAAATTGTTGTACTCGATTACAGACTGGCCGATCAAATGCTGGCACTTGGCATAAAGCCGTATGCTTCCACTACATACATAGGGTCTCTAGAGCTTCCTTATTTGGACAGCGATGCATTGTCCGGCGTCATTCCGCTTGGTGACTCTGCTAATTTAGAAGCTCTAGTGGAAATGGCACCGGATCTAATCATATCCCGGGATTCCAAGATTAACGATGATCTGAGTAAAATCGCTCCGACAGTGATCCTCGAAAATTCTGATGATTGGCGAACAGGACTAATTAAAATGGGTGTAGTCTTGCAAAAGGAAGAGGAAGCGCAGCAATGGATCGAGCAATATGAACAAAAATTGGACGAAGCCCGAAAACTCATCGCTACACATGTGAAACCTGGTGAAACGTTCATGTATTTACGCATTCAACCGAAAGTCATCCGATTATATGGACCGAATCATGGCTTTGCGGAAATTCTGTTCTCGGGGTTGGAACTCACCCCTGCTCCCGGAATCGAAAGTATTGATAAGGCAGAACAAATTTCGCTGGAATCACTGCCTTCTTTTAATCCAGATCATCTTTTCCTAGAAGTAGGCAACTCTGAAGAAGATCTGGAAGCGCAAACGGATCTAGAGACGTATGCCGCTACTTCTGTCTGGAAAAACCTCACCGCTGTGAAATCAGGACAGGTCTACAATGTGCCCCATTGGACCATCAGTGATTATCCGCTGATTAAGGAAAACTCTTTGAATTTGATCGTTCAAGAGTTAACAAACGTCGAGTGATAGAGAATTACCAAGCTAAAGAAAAAGGTGCGACAGTACGCTTTCCTTAGACATTCACATCACCTTACAGTCCTTTGAACGCGAAGGAGGTATCGTGATTGTATGTAAGTCATCCAGGAATAAGACTCAAAATAAAAAAGTAACTCATACTAAAACAATTTTGGGTTTTATCAGATCCACGTACCTTAAACAAATCAAGAGAATCATCAATAGCTCCAATCCTGTCCCATTTTCCGGTCTATTTATGACACCTCCAATAGTTAAAAAAAGTCTCCCTTTTTACATAAAAGGGAGACTTTTTGCAGGTTGAACAAGGAATTTTAAACAGCTATATTTTAATCAATTATGCCATTTCCAACTAACTGAGCACCCTCAGGCAAACCTAATTGTCCAAAAGTATATGTATAATCAGATTGATATTCTTTTTTGTATCTTGTATAAAACGAAATATTCTTGACCTTCCTCTAAAAGGTTATATATTCTATCATGACCTTGTATCTCTCTTTGTTTTGACTATTATCATTAGAGTTTGAACCAATCTTTTTTCGACCTTTTTTGTTATGCGCTATTGTTAATAATTAGAGTATTTCCACTTTCATGGAAGTTCAAGAAGAAAAAATAAATCTCCCAATTTTTCAATTTCCGTTTCACTTATATTTGCAGTTACGATAGGACCTGATATTTTAAATGTAACGTATAATTTCTCAAGTTCAAAAATAAGAGTCGTTAAGATTTCATAATCGCCATCTTTGAATCCATAACCACTTACCTTCTTAATGAGGGAATGATCTAAAGATATTTTAGAACCTATTATCATAGGTTGTTTCGATAATTCAGCTTCGTAAAAGTATTCGAGGGGTTCAGGTGTTTCCTGTTCTTCTATAATTAGTAAGTCATCCCCCTCTTCATTTTCGGACCCAAATAATCTCCAGTACCAGGATTCATCCGTTTTAAAATCTTTTTTTATATTTAATATTAGATCTCCAAAACTATAATCCCATTCATTTCCTCTTTGATTAACAACCAGTTGATTTGACCAAATTCCAGCCAAACAATACCCTTGTACAGGTTTAAAACTCTTCCACTCCATTTTCCCCACCTTACCTTCCTTTGTAGATTAAACCCAAACAGCCCCGTTAGTCATATATGTAGCGCAAAATCAGCGCTACACCACAGGGGATGAAAATGTGGACAGAACGAGTATTGGATACTATGGCTGGCGAAGGAGGTCGATGAAAGGGCTTGTATACGCCATACACACCAAGTTGACATAACGCCAGTTCACGACAGTATTTTATTCCACTATCTCAATAAGAAACATACTAAGATCAGTAGTGCAGACCAAGGCATTGGTTAGCACTACTATTTTTTTATATAGTAGAGGTGAAGAATAGGTCGTGGCAGCTTTGGGGTCTTGAATCCGTATAAAAAACCGACCTACTTCACTCCCCTTATTTGAATCAGGTTTAAGTATGTTGGATCCATCGAGATCGTGTATAAGAAATGGGAATCGATAAGGTGAAGGTGAGGTCTTTAAAACACACAAGGAGGGTGAATATGAAACACGTCATCGCATTTGATGTCAGTATGGGAAAGAGCTATATGGTCGTTTATAACGCGCTGAAGAAGTGTGAGTTGGAGAAAGAAATCGAGCACAATCGTCCCGAGTTCATCGAACTCAAAGTTTTGATCGATGACTTAATTGACGGATATGGAGAGCATCCTCACATCGTATTTGAAGCGTCAGGTGTCTACTCAAGGCCTCTGGAACGTTTTATGATAGAGAACAAATACAGGTATTGTCTTTTAAATCCCTTGGAAGCAAAACTCCAATGCGATTCTTTGCGTATGCACAAAACGGATCGAAGTGATGCACATCAATTGGCACTCACACACTTTACGACCGAAAGACGGATTGAAACAGTGTCGGATGATGTTTACAGACAACTGAAACGAATGTCTAGGCATTACAGTGAATTGGACGATGAATTGAGCGTCGCCCGGAGCCGAATGCATAAGGTCATTCAGGAAACCTTTCCTGAGCTCGAGAAGATATTCACAACCAAATCCGAGCTATTCCTGAACGTAGTACAATTATATCCGCATCCAGATCTTGTCATAAATCAATCAAAGACGGTCATTAAAAATCGGATACTTGCCAATACAAATAAACGATTGTCCGTTAAAAAAGCGGAGGAAAAGGCAGTTGAACTACTCAAGGCAGCAAAACAATCTTACCCAGCCGCCTCTTCAACTGATGTACTGTGTGATCAAGTACGTGTATATGCAAAACGATATCAAGAGCTCCTTCTTCAGAAGAATCAATGCATCGACAAAATGGAGTCCCTTGCCGAGGAACTTAAAGAATATGAAATTTTACGTAGTCTCCCTGCTATTGGAGCGAACACGGCCGTCCGAATCATAGCGGAAATTGGCGACATTCGTAGGTTTGACAACAACAGACAGCTAAACGCATATGCAGGTATCGATATTAGACGATACCAATCAGGGAAATTTTTAGCGAGAGATAAAATCAATAAACGTGGGAATAAGCACTTGCGTAAAATCATGTATCTAAACGTTCAGAACATGATTAAACAGCGACGATTCGGTGGAAATCATATCGTGGAGTATTACGATAAATTAAAAGCGCAACCCTACAATAAATGTCATAAGGTTGCCTCCATCGCATGCGTGAACAAGTTGTTAAAGACGATTTTCTTTCTTGTAACACATAATCAAAACTACGACTACAGGTTAGCCCCCTAGTATAGCCGTAGCATCATTTTAACATATTCAAGCCTTGTGAAAAAACGAAAAGTCATTAGGCTTATTTGGTGTGGATCAACAATCAAAATCCTCATAATGCATGAATGTTCATGAAAAAATTTCTTCAGAGGAAATGAGATAAGTTATCTAAGATACTTGACTAATCGTAAGAAAAGCTGCCATGAAAAACAGCCGAATTTTCACTAAAGCACTTGTTAGTTTAATAAGAACAGCGACGCTTACGCCACAAATCGCACCCGTTTGCGAAACAATATACTATTCGAGGGAAGCCCTTTAATAAAAATCAACTGATCTAAATCATTCAAAGGATAATGGCCAGGATCTACTATTTCTTAAAATCCTATTACTTAACGGTTTTTATTGTCGCCTTCAAGATGGCTGATTATTCTAACAGTTAATTGACATATATCAGCATAAACATTACTATAAAAAAGAACCTAATGTTCATTCTTGATTTCTAAGGAGGATTAAAGGACAATGATACTGTTTTTACAAAACCACTTTCAAAATTAATAAATTCCCCGCGAGTATTGTGATTACATCGTCACTTTGCCATTTGCAGTACTACATTTGAGGGAGTTAAAAAAATGAATGATAAAATAGTAAATAATACGGATAAAACAAATTTGCGTTTACTTTTAGACAAAGCTATTGAATTGCGTGAAGATGGGCGTGCTAAGCAAGACCAAGACATTCTGAAGGAAGCACGTACTCTCCTTTTAGAAATGGTTGCTACCTATCCAGATCATGCTGAAGTCAACTATCAGGCGGGAATTGCTCATGATAATTCTGGATTAGGCAAGGAAGCTATCCCCTATTATGTAAAGGCTCTCGAGCAAGGTCTCGCAGGACCAGATCTTCAAAGATGTTTACTCGGTCTTGGCAGTACCTACCGTGCTTTGGGTTACTATCAAGAAGCAGTTGAAACTTTACGTCGAGGTGTGACAGAGTTTCCTGAACACCGCGGCCTTCAAATTTTTTACTCAATGGCTCTGTACAATTCAAAAAACTATAAACAGGCAATGGAAATTGTTCTGACTAATTTGATGGAAACAACGTCTGATGAAAATCTTCAATACTTCAAAAGAGGGATTTCGTACTATGCTGATCACCTTGATGAAACCTGGTGATGATTGAAAATTATTAAGACTAGATGTTCTGATTTGAATCTAATTCGTTCTCTTTTAGATTGTTAAATAACTTATTTTAAAATAATTAAATTAAAACGCAGTGCAATTCATGAATGAATTCCTACTGCGTTTTTTTATGTATACAAAAGTTTTATAAGGGTTGTTTTCAACAAACGTATCGAATTCAAACCACTATTCCACAAAATGTCCCGTTTGTTGAACAAGAATATAATTATCTTCATACGCGAACCATCGAATCGCTCGCTGAATGACCTTGCATACGCTATGCACACCAGGTAAACATAACACCGAATCACAGAAGTAGTTAACTCCAATACGCAACAAGAAAAAAGTGTCTTGTAAAGGTAGTCAACTCTTCAACTAAAGCATTCCGTTAGTGCAATAAGAACACGAGTTACCTACGCAGTCCGTGTTCTTCGGCTAAAGACCATTCTTCCTAATCCCATGCATGAAATCATGATTATAATTGAAATAATGTATCCCAGTTTCCAACTATCAGGACTTTTGATTAGCATGAAAGTGATTAGGACAACTAAGAATATTCCTATTAAAAATAAGGGTATTCTTAATTTTGGTTTGTAGTTTTGTACAGTTATCATATCACTTGCAAGAAAAATATTGCTAATTGTCAAGTAACTTGCAGCCTCCACTAAATGAAATAAGGCAAAAGAATAAAAAAAGAAAATTAAAATAGAGTTATTAAACTCAATGTTTAGGAAAAGGAAGGATATAGGGATACCAATAAGAAGATTCACTATTATTCCCGCTATACCAACATTAAAATACTGTTTACTAGTTAGAGTTTGTGCCTTTTTTTCATCAACAGGCTGGGGAGTAGAGAAGAATAAATAGAATGGCACATGAACTTTAAAAGGATTGTCTTTGCATTTATATTTTGCATATACGACCCCATGTCCAACTTCATGTAACCAAATCACTAAATATAAAGCACAGTAGCCAACTATAAAATATAAGAAAGTCATTTATTATCACCTACTCCGTATGCATACTATTATTTCTTCATCCTAAATAAAGTACTTCGACACCAATCTAAATATAACCTGCTTGTTCAACTAAACTGTCCCGTTAGTTAAGAAGAAAAAAGAGCTCGCTAAGGAGCTCCTGTTGTTGAACTAAAGCCACCGTTAGGTTAATAAGAATAGGAACTAACCAATCCTTTTAAAATAAAATCACGAGGAAATGGAATGCTCTTTCTTCTGTTTCCTCTTATAAAAATAAAGCCAAATAAAAAATATTGTCCAAGATATTGAAGGTAATACTGGAATTGCAGTAAATTGCATAATTAATATTTCTGCTATTACAGCTGGCACCATAATAATCAACCACATTCTAACTACCTTGTTTTTAAAACTTAGTTCAAATCGGTCACTCATATACCTCACCCCTTTTGTCTTTAACTGAACTGTCCGTTACTTGAATAAGGAATCTTTCTACTACTAATACGTTCATCGCGACTGGAAAGTTTCACCAATTCAAACTAAACAGTTACTCTCTCATAAGTTGAACAGGGCTATTTTTTAATAGGGGGTACACCGTTGCAACGGCTGGAGTACATACTTTTCTTCAGTTGAATGACGAAAGGGCTGCCGTACGTCCTACAACGCCAACTGAATAGACAGAAAGGATGTTAGTCAGCATTTTGTAAAGTTTGTACAATAATTGAATTACAACAAAAAAGTCGAATTCCTATATATTGAGGAATCGACTTTTCTTATTGAATCTTGTTACAGTAACCCCCCCGTTAGTTGAACAACCTCGATAATTATTAAATCATAAATTTTGTAAACCATGCTACATATTTAGCACCGGGTATAAATAATACCTGTGCAAGTAGAGTTCCAAATAATCTTGAAGCAATCATCATTAAAGAAATGCTCTTTAGTGTAAAGTAGCTTCCCCTTTGATTAACTACATCGTCAGCAAGAACAGAAATTTTGGGGTCAATAAATATTACAAGAAGAATAGTCGCAACACCATTTATGAGTCCAGATGCCATAATGGCTGTTGAAGCTCTATCTGGTGCCAATAATGATGCGTACAAAGCAGATAGTACCCCAATGGTATATATTGCAGTGATTATCATATTTACAAAAAATAATTTTAGAGGAATTTCTTTTATCCTAATATCTTTCAAATAACTTAGCTTAGGTAAACTAAAATGTTTTATCCCACGCTTTATATATTCAAAGGATATTCCCTTTTTAACTAAACTTGGAATTGAACCTCTTTCTTCTGATAAATGGATTATAGCTCTTGAAAATATGGCAATAAAAGTGGGTAATAAAAGGATACCAACTAATGTCCCAAATGTTGAAGCGCTTATAAGTATTCTATATTGGCTCTCTACAAATTCTAAAGTATTTTCAGTAGGTGCAGTATCTATAAGGCTTCCTGTAAAAGGTTGCTGCATCATATTAGCTAGTCTTGAAATAATAACCATTAAATTAAATAGAGATAGAGCAGAAGCAATCAATCTTACCCTTGCACCTGATAACCTAACAGCATAAGCGAGGGTTTCTATTGAGTGAATTACAAAAATAAACAAAAATATAAACAATAACTTTTCTGAAATAAATTCCAAATAAATTCCCCTACTTCAGCTTTTATAATTACCTAATAATACCACATAATCAAATTTCTTGTTTAACTCAACTGCCCAGTTAGTAAAAATGCGCCTCTACTTGTTGTAGAAGCGCACCCGTTAGCTTACTAGTTAATGATTACAACCTGCTACTTCTCCCAAAGCTCGATCAATCGACCTTCAGGATCTTTAATCCAAATGAACTTTCCAAATTCACTAATCTCTTTTTTCTTTGCAAGAGGTACACCAATATGTTCAAGATGCTTTATAGTCTCGTTTAAATCATGTACTTGGAAATTTAACATCACTTGTTGTTCTGTTGGAAAATAACTGTCATTCTCCGTAAAGAATGAAAAGATAGTCTCATTTCCTAATTGAGGTTTTATCACAGCCCCATTCCAATTGTCTATTTCAATTTTCAACACTTCACTGTACCATTTTTTCACAATTTCAAGATTATTAGTTCTCCAAAATATTCCTCCGAAACCTTTAATCATCGTCTCTAACTCCTGTCTGTCATCAAATTTTAGCTAACCGATTACATTAGATATACGAGATTTAAATTATAGTTCCTTTTTCTACAATACTGCCCCTGTAGTTGAATTGAAAAGGGTGTTTAGCCCCTAAATGAAGTAAAGCCCCCGTTTTTTTAATAACTAATCTTACGCATAACTCCCTCGTAAAAGCAGATAATATGGTGAGGTGATTAGAATATGTTAAAAACAAGGATTGGTTATATTGTTTGTTTTTCAATTATTTTAAGCTTATTTGTTTACAGTAAGTCCATAAATACAAAATCGATGGAGTTATCTTTCTCGCAACCGAATAGTGATAAAAATGAACAGGAACGAATTCACGAATTGGAACAACGTTTAGATAGTCTCGAACCACCCGAGCCTACCACAATTCTTGATTCACCTTTTCCATTCGAAAAAGGAACAGAGGTGCATTTCCCTACTGATGTCATCCCTATTTCACAAGTGTTAAAAGAAGGAACAAAAATCCCTTTTAAAGTAATTAAAAGCGCACCGAACTATATTAGACCAATATATGAAGAAAACTGGCATAGCACATATTGGGGTGGAAGATGGAGCTATATTCCTTCTCGAATACACTATTCTCTCCACCGGATATTCCCTTTTTATGCCATTGGTATTTCAGCTGAATTAAATTTCCAACAGGATGTAGGTATTGCTTTTAATACTGCTACAAATGAATCAGACCTTGATCTGTATATAGTTGTGTTCCAAACAAATATCACAGATGTTTATACAAAAGGAAATCAAGTTGTTGTTGTTGGGACACCTAAACGAACAGGAGTTGAGGTTATAAACATTAAAACAGCAGATATATACCCGAGTAATAAGGAGAAATATTTGTTAGTTCAGTTAGCAACTAATGGAGCCGAACTCGATTATTCTTTAATTAGTTATCAACCACCCGATTTTTGGTTAAAGCTAAAACAAAAAAATGAACGTGAAAAATCTAAAAAACAGTGAACCATTGCCTTATCATGTAAGTTGATAAGGCTGTTCTTTTACTCGGACTAAAATAGATTGCAATAAAATCAATCTCCTTAACTCTTTCCTCTAACGCTACCGCACTTTTACCTCCACTCTTTGTTAACTCAGAGTCGCTCCAACCTTGCATCCTTTTTTGTGGATTCCATATAGTCTCTCCATGTCTGGTATCCTTTAGAGCAGTCCCATTGCCTTAAGAAAATCTATTCAATATTCGCACGCTTTAATGAAAAATCACATAACAGTATTCGGTTTTTTATAGCTTAAGTACAAGTTTTGACAACAATCTTCCTTTCAAAGTAAGAAAAACGGCGCATTACTTATTTTTATTGATGAATGTATCTAACATCCATTCATTAAATTTTTCTTTCTCTTCAAATTGTGGATAATGTGCTGATTTCTCGAAAGAAATAAATTCCTTATGTTCGGCTTCAATCATATCAAAATACTTCTTTGCTGCATTAGAGGAAGTCATATAATCGTATTTACCCATGACGAAATACAAAGGAATTTCAAGTTTTGTTACAATGGTAGGTAATGGATTTTCTAATAGATCACTTAACAACTTTTCTTGGGAATACCCCATACCATAGTTGTAACGAATAACGTCTAATAAGTTATACTCGCTGCTCAATAAAACACCTATATTATCACCATCGGGGTTATCAATGAGTCTAACAGCCCCGCCGTATTTCATAACATAGTTTCTTGGTGTAACCGTATCGCCACTTTTAATTTGCTCGGTTAGTCCTTGTAAATCTAAAACATCATCCACATTACCAGCCTTTTGGGCCTGGCTAATAGAGTACTTTAAACTTTCAATCTCACTTTCCTTTGTTTCACCCATTTGCCCAATCCCGATATATGCTTCATATTTTTCGGGGGATTTATAAGCAGCTTGTAGTCCAATGTATGTACCAGAAGAATGCCCCATCAGTATAACCTTTTCTTTTTCAAGCCGTTCTGATATATATTCGGTCAAAGCTAATAAATCATCTACCAATAAGTCTGTTGAAAGAGTAGAATAGTCCTCAAAAAAGTGATATGATTTTCCACTTGCCCTTTGATCGTAATTAACAATTGTGAAATTGGCTTCCAATAAGTCTGCGTATTTATTGGCATATGGTATTTCCGGAGCCCCAGGTCCTCCATGTACGACAATGATGACAGGATTATCCTTATCGTTGCCACGTATCATAATTTCGTGACCACTTCCATTTATCTCTACTTGTTCTAATGTACTTATACTGTTATCACCTTTTATATTGGGTGTCCATGTAGGAAAGAAAAGTGCTATTACGAGTACTGTTACGATAATGATTGCAATATATTTCATTAATTTTTTTATACGTTTCATCTAATTTATTCCCTTCCATTTTAACCTCATTCAAATATACGATTGAACAAGATATGCTTTTAATAAATGTGATGGATATTGATTATTTTTGAATTTCTTTTGCAAAAGGGGGGCATAGTTTAATAAAGAGTATTTTGTAGCTGATTGAACAGAGTTAATTAGAATGATCGGTAAGCCTTTGAATTTATCACCAGTTTTCGCCGCTAATAGCCAAGCTTATACCACGCAATATCTTACCAATCAGCGTGCTACTCGACGCAAGGGGAACCTTTCAGAGCGTTACCTCTTCATTCGACTCCTCGACATACCCCTTTAGTTTTAGAACACTATAACTGTCTAACCTTTACCGAAATTGTGTGACCACATTTCATTTGAACCAGGAACGTTTTGCACCCAGAATCGCGTCCGATTTTTGAATTTTGCTATTCAAACAGGCTAAATATAATATCTGCTATGTAAGTTTCCGAAAATGCAGCCATAATAATTAACGGTAAAATTAAAATGGCGTAAATCTTTATAGTCTCTAGAACTTTTTTAATAAGAGATGTTCCTACTTCGTCTGCGTTAAATACATTTCTTATTTTAACTCTAACAACTTGATTTAACTCAAAGAGAACTGCTGCAATTAAACAAAAAGCGAATACTTCAAAAATATAATGAGGGATAGTGGCAATGATTATACCAAGACCTTTTATTGAATTGACCTGTAAAGCAATCCCAAAAAGAATACCAGGCAGAGCAACAGTTGAAATTATATTCAAGAGATATAGAAATTGTATTGGAATTAAAGCCAAGATAAACATTTGTAAAGGCACCATAAATCCATTATTAACAACAAATGACCACACCTTTTTTATACCTTCAGATTCTTTCACTTGATCCGGTAATTTATTTCCTATTCCTTCGGTTATTTCTTTTATATCCGGGTTGATTATGTAGGTTATTACCGTTGCAATAATTGTTATTGCTACAGCGAATATAAAAAAAATAATTGATCTTTTTAATCCGGTTTTACGAATTATATTTGCTATAGTAATCACCCCACTCAATTTACTTTTACTCAACCTTCGTACCCGATTGTGGAAGATTATCGTACTCGTCTTGTTCAACTAACAGCGTAAATTTAATGAGCAATACCGTTATTCCTAATTACCATAGGACCTAAAACTCTACACAAAATGGTTGAATACTGTTATCAAGACAGTGTTCTATTCTTTGCCTGAAGTTCCCTACAGTTACCATTTCTAGAGCTTGCTCAATAGGGAAGAATCCCACTTCTAAACTTTCTGGCGAAGTTGTTAATTTACCACCAATCGGCTTAGCTAAAAAGAGTGTATTACAAATTGACTTATCCACGTTTTGAAATATTCCGCAGAATTTAAGAACTGCAATATCAATACCTGACTCCTCTTTAGTTTCCCTAATTGCAGCATCTTTCAGAGACTCACCTTCCTCGACTATTCCACCTGGCATTTCCCAACCTCTCATAGGCCCTTTAATTAGCAGAATTTCCTTTTGATCGTTGAGTACAATCGTTGCAGCTGAAACAAAGTGCTTAGATGGTGTGTAAATATGTGATGTGTTTTGTCCCAAAACGTTGCCCCCTCTTTTGTGTTAGTTAACTTTTCATCTCCATCAGTTCAATAATTCTTCCTCCAGTAAATGGCTCTATTCAATTGAAGTAAAAATTACTCAAACTTAAATTCATAACCTATATAGTTAAATACATTTCTGAATCCTATATTCTCTGCGACCGCAATTGAAGGTTTGTTAGATTCCATACAATCCCAATAAGGAACAAGATTATTTTCCAAACAATCTTTTACAAAAGTAATGGCTACTTTTTGTGCTAACTTTTTACCTTGATGCTCTTCCAAGGTTTCAATATCAACACCATGTACATTATCAACTACAAAACCCGAAAAACAGACGCTAACAATTTTATTTTTACAAACTATACCGTATCCAAAGCCTTCATTAAAGAACCTTTCGGGTGAAGACCAAAACTCTACTATTTTGGAATGTAAAAACTTAATATTTTCAATTGATTTATCACTGTTTTTAAAAAGTGTTTTACTAATTTTTATAATTTTATATCCTTCTTCAATAGTAAGTTCGAAGTTGCCTTTATAATCTTTTTTTTGTAACGTATAAACCCTCTGATTCCAACTTCCTAAATTGCGGTTTTCAAACACCTTTATAATAGTCTCATCCCACTTATTATGATTACCAATACCCTCAAACCAAGTTAATCCCACCTTCCTTGCTTCTAGAATGATTACTGTATCAATAAAATGATTTAATTCGGTATTGAACCCTTCGTTTCTTTCATCTCCAATAAAGAAAAAACCGTCATTATTACCTAACCAAATAAGTCCCGAAGCAGGAGATTCAATATCATCTACAAAAATACGACCTGGATTTATCCCTTCGACGACTGCTTTAGCTTCTAATTGACCTTGCTCATATAACATACATCTACATTTATAAAATTCCGACTTTTTTAATTCTGATATCATTACTTACCTCCTTATCTGCCCGAAATTAACTAATTCAGGAACCTTTTCTTTTTTAACAATCCTTCTTTGTTTGTTTAAGTACATCCCTTCACTTTACAATCTACCTGTTCTTCGACAATATGGCCCATTTGCTTTATACGGTTCGCTTTAGGGCAGCCCCATCGCCGAAGATGTTCTATTCAATAATCACGCCCGTTCATTTAATAAACTGTTAATCCATAGTTAGCCAATAACTATACCGAAATCAGATAGACATGCCCTATAAGGAAGAAGCCTTTCAAAAATAGATATTAAAATATCAGATCGTGTACTTCACCAGTAATAACCATAATTAAGCCGATCAATGAAAGCATTATACCTACGTAAAAAGGCCAAGGATTATCTTCTTTTTCTTTATCAAAAGTAAAAAAGGTAACTATGCAAAAGATAAGGGTAATAACAGGAATAAAACCATACTGAGGTCCAAATGTGAACGCAATTCCACCCAATATCATTCCTATAAGTCCATAAGGATTTTGAGATTTTTTTCTGTCTATATATTCTTTATCATCATTGGATAAGCCCTCGTTTCTGTCCCCCCATATGTCGATGACTTTCATTCTATTTAGGAATTCAATCGTTTTTTTAAATGCCTTCATAAATCGTACCTACTTTCCCGTTAATCCAGCCTCTATCATTTAATTACGATCTTTTGCACTCTGGCTCGTTTGTACGATTTGGACGCAATCGCTTATTAAGCAATCGCGCTCAATTGTTAAAAACAACTGTTAATATAGTCCAGTACCAGCTAATTGTAGCAATGTAAGTACTATGTATTTTTTACCAAGCTCATAATCAGTAAAGTTTTTTTCAAGGTAGATATAACCTCTCTCTCTAAAAAAGGTATACCATTTCCCTTCTTCCCCAAAAAAATGGAAGCCTTCAGCCATAGAATATCTACTTATTAAACTAAAGCGCCCATTTACAGAACAGTATATAAGTTATTACAATTTAATATTATATTAATCCATACACTATTGAACCAATAATAAATAAACCGCAAGACACAGCACTTAATAGATATGTTTTATTTTGTTTTACATAATTCCACTCCATTAAAGTACTGAAAGCAAAAAAAATACATGGAACTATAAAAATAAATATCCTAAGATGTTGAAAGTTAGTTATTGATATAGCAATAACTATTATAGTTGCCCAGTGGAGTATTCCCTCACCATATTTGTGCAATTTATTTACATATTTATTTTGTGGGTCACGTTTCTTAATATTCATTTTTCTCGTTAAAATATTATTGATCACATAGTTTGAAACGAGAATGCAAATTAAAATAATCCAAATAGGTGTCATTTAGAACCCCTCCTTTACACATACATAAATTACTCTTTTAATTTATTTTCATGATACAATTCGCCCTTTTAATGCAAGCAGGAACAATACTTATTCCGCTATTTGTCCGATTGTAGGACAGCTGTATTCAATTATCGCGCCCGTTAGTGGAATATCAAAATCACCCAACATACTGAAGAATTAATTGATATAATGCTACGCAAAATCCTAAAACACTTGCTTTTATTTTTGAAGGATGGTTTTTTTCATTAAGAAATAAGTAAAATAAAACTGCTATGAATCCCAGTGGGAGCCATAGTGCAAAGGTTTTTCCTTCTGTACTGTGAGAGTAAATTGGAGCAATGTAGGTGCTAACCAGAAAGTAAAAGAACACTGTGAAACGGCGTGTTTCTAATTGCTTACTCCACCTTACTAAAAGATAAATAATTAAAATTGCTATAACTGTAATGGGGAAAGGGGGTAGAACGACCGCTGCACCATTGCCGAGTTTAAACTCCATTTTGAATCTTCCCTTCAAGTATCATCTTCCCATGGGGTAACATATTTTTCACGAAATAACGACAGCTTCTTTGAGCTCTTTATTACATATAATTCATTTGGTTCATTCTGAAGTGAAATGGTCCTATTACAGTACAAATTTATTTGGTGTTCGCGCCCGTTCATATAAAAGGTTTTAATATATTAACCCATCCACATCCCCCAAACAAAAAATGACCATATAGAAATCGGAAGCCCTATTAAGACACACGCAATAACACTCACAATAAGGACTACTTTTTCGGTTTTATTGAAAATAAATAATGAAATAGGGATAATTATATATAATCCAATACTAATGAAAGTTACGATAGTTATAGCTGTCGTTAACTCAATTGTTGGGAAACGTTCATTAAAATCATAAGCTATAACTTGACCAAAGATTCCTAAAATAGTTGCAACTATAAGACCTATAATTACAAAAGAACTATAAATCATTACCTTCATATCCCCAATCCCCTCTTTTGAAAACATTATTTTATATTCTTGCATAGCTGTATCAATCATGCCTGGCGTTCACCAATTTCTCAATCACTTTTTAATCCATAATACTCTTCATAGAAATGCGTATACATGTCGAAACTCATTTGAACATCATTTTGAAGATTTTTAATAAGAGTGATTAATTGGAATCTCGTATAATAAGGAAAGCTTTTAATCCTTACGATATTTTCCTCAATTAGCAGGCACCGTTGCAAGCTTAGGTCAAGATAATTTTCAGATTCCGACGAGAGCTCTTCATTGAAAACTATGATTAAAATTAAATTTCTCAAACTCCTAATACTATCCAACATCTCATTCAAATCTCTTTTGCTTACTTTAACTCTATCAGCCGTCATCAAATCCATTTCATAGGTGTCTAGGATAAAATCAGTATAGAATTCTACACGACCCGTACTTTCGTTTTGTTCATTGACATTCCTTAACTCTTTCAGTTCATTTCGATAGTCCTTAAAAAAGATAGGATCCGGTTTAAAGGCAATTGGCTTATATATACTAAAAAAAGAATACGGAAAAATCAACGTCATCAAAACTAAGCATATGATTACAATTAACCCTAACGTTCTTTTTCTTCTCAATTTGAAGCCTCCTTGAAGTGCCAGGCACCCGTTCGATTCTGGTTGTTCGGTTGCCTAGTGTTTTTCAAACTACGTTTTCAATAATCGCGCCCGATTGTTCAATGTTGGCACTAACCTTTATCCAAGGATTTCTCCCTGTTAGTTAAGTTAGGATATACTCCTTTGTTTATACTCTTCCGAAAAATTAGTCCAATATAAAATGAAAAACTGTTAATTTGTAGGAATTTCGATTTTCTGCATATTTCCACTCCATAACTGTTCTAGCTAATTCTGTCCAAATACTAAGTATTAACAGCAAAAACCACGTTTCAAAAAACCAAATCGAATCCATTGGTAATCTGGAGATATTAATAATAAACGATAATGATGAGGACTATGAAGGTAATTCTAATTTTCCTACCTATTTTCGATTGTTTTTCATTGACATGGTAATTTCAAGTCCCCGATAGCATTGCTCGACAGTAAATAAAAGTAATTACAACCTTTATAAGTATAGCAATCTATATGAGTATACAGTAAAATGCTCCTTCTGTAGAATAGATACTGACAACAATATCAGTTCCCTACACTATAAATGAAGGAGTATTTCATATGTAATGTGTAATGTGTAGACCAAGACATAGTCTTTCGTCAATACTAATCTCTATTGCCCCGAGGCGTATTGGCGTGTCCATTAGTCAATTATGTCTATGACAAGTTATCTGAATACACATTAGTCAAATCCTTGATTCTTGCAACTATATTCCGTTGGAGAAGTTGTGAGGAAATTGAACAAAGAATCCGCGCTAAACTGGCTACCTTAATCGAAATGGAGCTGGATTCTGTCACGCGCTTTGACCTTGTCTCCATACTAACTCGCCCGGAAATACTGCGACTGTTTAAGTTTACGGACAAGGAAGGTTCCATATATAGCCTGCTAACCAGTCGATTGGAATTGACTGAGAAATAGATATTGGACATGTATAAAAGTCGTTGGTATATCGAGCTAGATCATCTGTTCAGCCTCTCACCTAAAGGGATCTAGAACCAGCTTTTCATTGCTTTAATTACGGTAGGATTGGTTGAAATCATGCGCGTCGAAAAGCAATCTAAGAATACTGCATGAGAATTTCATCAACTTATCCAACACTATTTATTAGAGCCATAGGAAAAGATTCTAGAGGAATTAAACCGTAAAATAAGCCTAGTAGTGGAATATTTGTCAATAGTAAGTCCGTTTTCTAAAGTCCCTTTATTTCATTCATGTTCATCTGTATGTCCTCCCTTAGTTTGTGGTAGAACTGTTTTGTTAATTTCAGTGCAGTATGTACTGATGGTAGCAGTGAACTTTCAGCCGGACCGGTAACATGCATTACGAAAAGCAGACATGCTGAGCATGTCTGCTTTTTTAGTAGTCCTCATTCAATCACATATACGTGTCGATCGATTCATATATCTCGACATGAATAATGGGACCCAATTCCTGAACACGTACACCGATATTTATAAGATCAGTCTTTTTGTGGTCTGGTAGCTTAATATCGAAGGAGCCTGTTTTCTTTGCTACTGCATGGAACAAGTTGGTTCCCGCGTCTCTTGTGACCGTGGCAATTTGCTCAGCATCTTTCGGTAGTATATGCTTTCCTATGTTGTATGTCGCTCCCAAATCTACTGACGCAGTCGGCTTCTCCTCCAATACTTGGAGGTTATAGTAAAAGTTCGGAGCAGAACTTACCGCTTCGATCCCGTACCTTACTTCTTCTCCGCCAGCGAAATGGACAGTGGCAATATATTGACCTGGCTTATCGATCGGAATGCGGATATTATTATACTTACCCTCAGTATCGGTCTGATCGGTATCGCGGCAAACAGAGCGATTGGTCGAAAGACATTTTCTGAAATCCACATTGTCAGACAGCTTCTTTCCGTCCATTGTGGAGAGCGAAACGTTCTGGACTTGTTTTTTAACACTGATTATTGCTGGTGTAGTTAGAAAATCGTCTGTCTCTTCCAGTGTCAACTTCAGCTCGCCATCCACTTCTTTGATGTGCACATAATACTTTTGGTAGTATTTCTTATCCGGATTTCCCGTATACACTAAAGCGACACTAAATGTTCCCGTCCCTTCTTGGAGCGGGACTAAATGGATTTTATCCGCAGTATAGCTATTTGCTGTATCGCGTCCTACAACCGCATTGAACAAACCGTAATCCTCATGATTGGAATCGTACATTTTAAATTCTTCCCATTGGTAGTCGCTAGCCCGCAACGTAACAATCGGCGACTTTGCTTCCTCTGTAGCCTTCAGCATTTTAGCCGCTTGTCCTCTTGTGATGGACTCGTTCGGGCTGAATCTGTCAGTAGACATTCCTGTCGTGATGCCGAGTCTATAGATGATAAGAATGTTCGGATCATGACCTGCCCCTCGTTTAACATCCTCGAATGGACTTTTATACGACGTGAAGTCATAGCGTGGCAGATCGAACGCTTTGACAAGTATCGAAGCCATCTGTGCCCGCGTAATAGGATCGTTCGGACCGAAACGTCCATCTCCATAGCCGCTGATGATGCTTTTTTCTGCCATAGCTGCGATGGCTTTGTAGTAGCCGTTCGCTTTCGAGACGTCTTTAAACCCCGGATTCTTTGCATTCGAAGTGTCCAATTTAATCATTTTTGCGATGATTGCGGCCGCCTGTCCTCTCGTGATAGAATTGCCGGGTCTATATGTGCCGTCCGGATAGCCTCCGATAATATTGCGTTCTGCCAGATCATAAACAGCTTCTGCAAAATGCTTTGATGACGGTACATCTGAAAATCGCTCTGTGCTTGCAGCGAACGTGCCGGATAAAGGCAGGCTATATACCAACAATAGTGCACAGAATAGAATAAGTAGTTTTTTCTTCATTTGCTCATATCCTTTCAGTCCTGTAAGTAGTTTTCATTGTATAGGAGGCTGCCGTCTAAAACGACTGCCTTTCAGACTAGATTGTGGTACTATGTATTCGTTCACTCTATTCATCTAACATATCACTGGTGTAATTAAGTATCGCCAAAATAGAGTAAGCGCATATTTGACGCTTACTCATCAAGGTTCTTAAGGTATATAACTCCAGGAAATACCAGTCTATTTTTTCATCAATTAGCACATTTCTTTTTATATTATCAATTAAAACTTCTTGAACTTTCATCAACATCACCTCAAGAACTGATAATAATTTATTTTAGAAAACCTTTTCTATAAAAACTATAAATACTGTAGATCATCACTGAATATAAGCTGTTTTTAAACATAAAAAAGAAGTAGTGCTTAACTTTGCAAGCGTTAAGCACTACTTCTTTGTATACTGTATATAAGCATCTGTTGGCTTAGTAGGAATATATATGTTGAAAATAACATAACGAAATTCAGCAACCGGGCAGAAAGTTGAGCAATTAAGGGAGGAAAAATTATGTCCAATAACGTAAGAACAAGAAAAATAATTTTAGATTTAGCAGTTACTTTAGATGGTTTTATTGAAGGGAAAAATGGGGAAGTTGATTGGTGTGTCATGGATCCTGATATGGGGTTTAATGATTTCCTAAATCAAATTGATACTATTTTATATGGAAGAAAAAGTTACGACTTATGGGGACAATATACTCCAAAAAATGAAGATACTAATACTGAAAAAGAAATGTGGGAATTGGTTCACAGTAAAGAGAAATATGTGTTTTCCAGAACACAAACAGGGATTGATAATAAAGCAATATTCATAAATGAAAATATACCAAGGGAAATAAACAAATTAAAGAATAAACCCGGTGAAGATATCTGGTTATACGGTGGAGCAAGTCTTATTACAACTTTTATCGATTTAGGACTTGTTGATGAATTTAGATTATCTGTACATCCTGTTGTTTTGGGAGAAGGAAGACCGTTGTTTATTGATATAAAACAGAGGTTGAATTTAAAATTGATTAATACAAGAACTTTCTCCTCCGGCGTTGTTCAACTAATCTATCATTTGAATAGAAATTAATAATCTATTTCATAAGGAAAAAATCCATTTTGATCATTTTTTTCAAAATGGATTCTTTTTATTTTCCCCAGAATGAGTTTTTTCGGGATACTATTAATTAAATTTTATTCCAATGCTACAAGTGTTTCTTCATATTCAATTATTATGTCCGCAAAATTTTCTCCATCGTTTTGCCATTTGCTAACTCATCAATCAGCTTATCCAAATAGCGAATTTCCCGCATAGTTGGTTCTTCGATGTACTCCACTCGGACACCGCAGACCACACCTTCGATCAAAGCCCGCGAAGGATTCAGTTGGGGAGCTTCTGCAAAGAAGGTCTCAATGTCTGGCTGATTTTTTAGCTGCGCTTCAAACTCTTCCTGGCTATACCCTGTCAACCAACGGATGATTTCGTCGACTTCTGTTTTCGTACGTCCTTTTTTCTCCGCCTTCGTAACATAACAGGGATAGACTCTTGCGACACTCATTGTATAAATCTGATGTTTCGCCATGATACATCCTCCCTAAATGATTTCTATAAATGAAAAAGAGCGCTGATCTTTATTCGAGATAAGCGCCCGTTTGTAAAATATCTCACACTCCATTGGCAAACAGATTACTCTGGCAAGTTCAACTGCCAGGATATGCCAAATTGGTCATTCAGCCATCCGAATTTTTTGCTGAACCCATAGTTATTGATAGGCATGAGTGCTGTGCCATTTTGCATCATTTTATCGTAAAGGCTGTCAATTTCTTCTTCGGTCTCACAAGTAAGATAGATAGAAAAAGACGGGGTAAACGAAAACTCATGGTCAACATGACTGTCGATACACATGAACTCCTGCCCCTTTAACGAGAATACAGCATGTATAACTGTACCTTCTTTACCAGGTCCTTCAGCCCCGTATCGAGCAATGCTTTTAATTTCTGAATCCTCGATGAGTGATATGTAGTATTTCATAGCTTCTTCTGCAATACCGCCTTGAAACATTAAAAATGGTGTTACGTTTTTCATATTTAACTTCCCCTTCTTCACATAAATTGTAATGTTGTCTCCCTATTTCAACTAATTACTCAAACGGTTTTTAACCTGTATAGCTGACTTTCCCTGTCTCAACTAATTCTTTAAGTCCCATAAACATATAATTCCAGCCATGTTCAGAGCCATCATGCGTTTCGCCAAGAGCTTTTTCTACATCTGACTCTGTCCAATTCTCTTCTTGAGAAACATGGATCACTTGTGTGAACGTCATCTCACAGCCTTGCTGGAGTTCTTGTAGTTCAACTGTAATCGTATCTTCTAATTCGCTAAATTGTGGCATCTTAAAAGTAAACGCAATTTTTTTCGGAGGATCAATTTCGAGATATTCCCCAATCGCACGGTAATCTTGTCCTTCCCGATGGTCAACAATTTCCCAAGTACCGCCTACTTGAGGATTATTTCGTGTCACCTTATTCGTGCCTTCCAATGTAAAAAACCATTTTCTCATCATTTCTGGGTTCAGCCATGCGTCGAAAACCCTTTCACGTTTTACATTGAATTCTCTTTTCATTATTAATGTTCTTGTTGAGATGTTGTTCATAAAATTCCCCTTCCCATGATTTAGTGTTCTCTATTCTTGGCTTTCAATAACTCACTTTCCAGAATATCAAAACGATTACTCCAAAATTTTTCATAAAAACGGAGCCATTCAGAAGCTCGAGACAGTGACTCTGCATTTATGCTACATATATGCGTTCGTCCGGTTATGTTCCTTTCTACTAAATTTGCTCGTTCAAGAACCTTTATATGTTTAGAAATAGCTGCTAAAGACATATCAAAAGGCTCTGCTAACTCTGAAACTGTTCTTTCTTTTTGAGCCATCATATGAATGATTTCTCTTCTTGTTGGATCAGCTAAAGCATGAAATATTTCATTTAATTGATTTTCATTATGGTTAACCATGTAGTTTAATATATCAGTTCCCACTTTCACATTCAACCATTTAGTTAAATGATTTCAATATAATACATACTACCTTATCAAAATAATTACCCTTTTAATAAAGTGTTATGCATTTTGGTTCCTTCACAGTGTCGAGTGCCAGGTTCTTAAGCAATTCAGAATTGAACGAGAACCTGGTACCTTTCACTATAGCCAATATAAACAGTATCCCTAACCAAAATTTTGGTCCAATACCATACATACATCTCTTCATAAACTCCAATTATCTTTCTATATAAATGTGAGAAAGCTTTCCCCAACAATCGTGCCGTTTGTTTAATACAGATAAATATAAGCGACCATTCCGAATATCCCCATGGCAATCATAGCAATACTTTTCAACGTACTTTTATTTCTGTTTACCAATTCCTCCACCCACGCTACACACCAACCAAGGAACACTAAACCCATTCCCGAATGTTGTAAGACTTTTATTCCCGGTGCCGAAACAGAACCAGTAAAAAACACAAGCAAACCAATAGTTATAGGTGCAGCTCCAAAAAAAAATAAAGGTTCTTTAATTTCTTTTATAACCACGCGCCGTTTCTCTTCTTCCATTTTGTTGAAAGAACGCCACGCAAACAGAATGGGTAGCCCCCATAGTAACACTATATATACAAACTGAATTAGTCTCATATCAGTACCCTTTCTGATCTCCTGATTTCCATTTATAATCTGGGCCAATTCTAGATGTCCCAGTTATTATCCAGTTATCGCGCCCAATTGCAAGATAGCGAGATAGCGAGATATTCTATTTATTATCTTTCTTTGCTGATTTGTTCATCCATGCGAAGAAAATATAACCAAAGAATGCAAAAATAGAAAGTCCAATATTGTCTACCCAGTTTATCTCTGGTTTGAATAAAAATTGTAAAACTGTTGGGAATATAAAAAACGACACACTATAAACTAAAGCCTGCTTGATCATACTGTCCTCCTATATTTTTAATTGCACCCTTAGTGAATCGACACTTTCTTTTACAAATAATTATATCATAGTTATTTTTTGGTTGTTTCTGTGATAAAATCCCCCTCTGCATCGCAGTTTTTTTCAATTAGCATGCCCGGTACACTATGACACCATTTGAAATATCTCCCATATACAATACCGTGCGAAAAACGACTTCTCTTTTGGGTTCATATTTGGGAAGTGTATCAGTGCATCCAACTACAAGAAATGATAATATGTATAATGGGCAAAGGATTATGCAATCGATAAATATGGTTTTTATTTGTTGCAACAGGAGGATATAGAATGAATAACGAAGATAATTTTTGGCTTGATTTACCGAAGCCGTTTTTTATATTAGCACCAATGGAAGATGTCACAGACGTGGTGTTTCGCCACGTCATTAGTGAAGCAGCAAAACCCGACGTATTTTTCACGGAATTCACAAATACAGAAAGTTATTGTCACCCTGAAGGAAGAGACAGTGTACGTGGTAGGTTAACGTTTACAGCAGATGAGCAACCGATTGTCGCTCATATTTGGGGCAATAAACCAGCATTTTTTGAACAGATGAGTATTGATATGAAAAAACTAGGGTTTAAAGGTATCGATTTAAACATGGGATGCCCCGTACAAAACGTCGCAGCCAATGGTAAGGGTGCTGGATTAATACGACATCCTGAAGTTGCAGCAGAAATTATTCAAGCAGCAAAAGCAGGTGGATTACCAGTTAGTGTTAAAACAAGGTTGGGTTACACAAATGTTGACGAGTGGCTCGATTGGTTAGGACATGTATTGAAACAAGATATTGCGAATCTTTCCATTCACCTTCGTACAAAAAAAGAGATGAGTAAAGTAGATGCACACTGGGAACTAATCCCTGAAATCAAAAAACTACGCGATGAAATTGCTCCAAATACGTTGTTAACCATTAACGGAGATATTCCTGATCGCGCAACAGGATTAAAATTAGTGGAACAATACGGCGTTGATGGTGTCATGATTGGCCGCGGCATTTTCACCAATCCATTTGCTTTCGAAAAAGAACCTAAAGAACATAGTGTGAAAGAATTTCTCACTTTATTACTTTTACATTTGGATCTTCACGATAAATATTCAAACGAAATCGAACCTCGTTCATTTAAGCAACTTCATCGCTTTTTCAAAATCTATATTCGAGGATTTGAAGGCGCAGCTGAATTAAGAAACCAATTAATGAATACAAATTCAACGGATGAAGTCCGTCGTTTAGTACAGCCAGTTTTAGAATTAGACTAAGTCAAGCACGAGACACGGAGATAGGTTCCGCGTCCCAAATAATACTAACTAAATACATTGGAAGAGTAACTGGAGGCGATGACGATGCAAAAGCTCTATTTTGAACCTGCATGGGACAAAACAATTGCCCCTGCTGATCGCGAAAAAATTACTCATCATTTCCAACAACAAACAAAACAACTACAAGGCGGTGTCCATTTGTTATTTTTATGGAACGCTCGCAATCATAAAGGTGAACAGCTGATTGCCGTACTCATTCACAATTTTGAGGACATAAATCTCCGCTTACACAATACAGTCATTTCCTATTATGAAAAAGGCATACAACGGACCAATGCTACGTTTAGCTTACCTTGTGAAATTGCCGGCAATACTTCTATGCCATGGACGTTTATATTTTCAGAAACGAATGAAACAAATGCAGACCCGCAATATATGATTTGGAATTAAAACAAAGTGGTGTCTATTAGTCAGCACTTAAAATAAAAGCTAAACAAATTTACACTAGTAGCACAAACCACGGACATGGTTTGTGCTACTATTTTTAAAATACTCAATGAAATTGTATGATATAAAAAACGTCAAAAGCCTTGCTGAATCAAGGGTTTTGACGTTAATTGAAAATCAATGAAACAAACTATGCAGACGGCGCGGGGCGAACCAATACCTCATGAATGTATGGCAACAACACTTACTTGCAATTAAAAATCCAGAGGATATCGACAGAGCGTTATATAATCGATATCCGCCGTTTATTCTATGAAATCGTGATGAATATCATCTCACAGGCACTTTCCACTATCGAATTCTTTTTGCAAAAAGTTTTTTCTTTATGTTTAAGTAGTTTTTCATTTCAAAAATCAAATAAAATAGATTCGCCCGTATTTCAAATTCTTCTCTTGTCTTCGGCAACTCCATCTCGCGAATTAAGGCATTTAATTCCTCTAACTCATTTAATGAAATGTCCGTTGTATCTCCCGAATGAACGTTTCGACTTAAGTTCTCCAAGAACTCTGCAAACATTTCTTTCTGTTTAACGTCTAGGCTGAATGAAGAGAAAATAGCAACGATTTTCATCATATGTTTTAGAAGTTCCAGTTGATCCTCTCGCATTTCCAGATAATAATAATCTATATTTTGTTTTCGCAGCAGACGATTTTCTACATCTTGAATGGCAATGCTTTTAGATTGATTAATCAAATCTTCTACCTCAAGAATCTCTTTCCCATCCCACTTCCGCATACTATCCCTTAAATGGGCAGAGAATTCAAAGAGAATAATTTCAAACTTTTGTTCAATCTCCTTCTTAAAGTTTTCAATATCTCGCTTGAAATTTGGCATGAAACTATTGACGAGAAGAGCAATTCCCATACCGATGAAAATAATATAGAGCTCATTCAGAAACAGAGCCCAGGTAGCATCCTTTACCGTATAAACATGTAATACGACAACCATACTTGTGACAAAACCAGCCTGGATGTGAGCTCTTACAAGGATTGGAACAAATAATAAAATAAATAAGGAAAAAACAATGGGATTATAACCTAATACTTCAAAAAACAAAGCACCAAGAATCAAAGATAAAAGAGAGGCCAAGAATTTATCCTTCATTGTAATTAATGTCTTTTTCTTCGTTTTCTCGATACACATAATAACAATAATTCCTGCAAATGTTGCAAATTCCAAATCCAATAAACTCGCAATCCAAATGGCCAGCCCTGCTCCTACAGCAGTCTTTATCGTCCGATAGCCCATACCAATCATGGAAGCACCATCCTATTATTTTCTCTGTAAATCCTTGCAGGTTTCCTGTTTTACAAATATACGCGTTAATTCACATATATGTACAAGCATAGACACCATAACAGGATGGCATCAGCTTTGATGAATATCAATCCATTTATAGTGTATTCTAAGAATATTTTTTGGACTATACCTCGAAATTCATCTGCCTATAGTTTAACACGTTGCTAATGAATCGTGATATCTATCTGACGCATTAAGAAGGATATTCGCACCTTCTGTCGTCTCGATGTAGATGTCTTTATCGAGAATGTCCGAGCTTAGGGTATTTTCAAAATTAGTTGAGCGACTTCTTCTGCACTTTGCTCCTTGCTCTCGGTATGAACCCGTTTACTTGTTCTTCATTGGTATTAAGGTCTCCATTCACGGTGGCAATCAGTCTTCCATAAATTTACGTGTAAGAAAATGATAAAACACCTAGTTCATAAAGCAGATTCGGTCCATCCACAAATATATAGCTAAACTCAATCCGATCTTCACCAGCTAACAGCGTGCCAAGCATCGTTGTAGGGATGACCATTCACCACCCGTCATCACAGGAAGGCCTGCCATAGCTACTATATGTTGCGCCAAATCCGTCTTAAGTGTATTTTTTGACGACAAGGCAGCCCATTGATTTGCCTTGTCAGAGGCAGTTTCCTTTCCATTGATCCCTTTGGCTTCCAGCACTGTTTTCTTCATTGTCTTTTTCAGTTTCTTGACCTGTTGACTATTCGTTAGATTATTCTTGAGTTTTCGTGTGTAAATATAAATCAAATGATTATTAAAAAACCTTGAAAGGCATATAGCCAATCAAGGTTCAAATGCTATACTATATTTCTTGCAAAATAAATTCGAAAAAAAAATCACAAAATCATAAGCAATTCTCAAGATTCTATAGTGATTCAATCAACAAGGTTCTCATTCTCTTTAATAATCATTCTTGAAATACGTCTTCCTGACCGCTTAAAGAAGAAATCATCAGCAAACTCCTATGAATTTATTGGACAAAACTGATTTATAACCCTATTTTTATTATCATATTCAATTTGTCCCATCGAATTCTCATTTGTTCCATATAGATATACTACCCTATCTTCGTCCTCAAACTCCTTCAACATCAATATAAAAAATGCCATGAATCTTCACTCCTCATAGTCTTTCTCACATTTCCACGGTCTTCCAGATTCTATTGTTTTGTCATGCGCTGTTCTACTACTAAAAAAAGAGTAAGTGAATGTACAAATCCACCTTTGTCCATTTCATTAATTGTTTGATGACACCATTACTAAATTTTTTAAAAAATACAATAAAAAATCACGAAACTTATGTCTCGTGATTCTCTGGATTATTTCTTCACTTTCGTTGCACTGTCTCTTTCAATCAGCTTCGTGTGAATCGTTATTTTCTTACATATTTCCCGTTTCGTTGCGATCCGCTCTAGCAGCAAGTCGACTGCGGATTCTCCCATAATTTCTGTGTACAGCTTAACTGTGGTAAGCGGTGGAACCATGTATTGCGCAGATGAAACATCATTGAAACCAACGATACTGAGATCCTCTGGGATTTTAACACCCAGTTCATAGGCCGCTTTGTAGCACCCGATTGCAATTGAATCATTTGCAACAAATAAAGCTGTTGGTTTTTCATTTTGACTAAGCATTTCCTTTAAAATCTGGTAGCCATCTTTTGGATTGTAGCCTCCAATTTTAACGAATTCCTCTTTGTAAATTCCTTTTTCCTTTAAATAGGCTTCAAAGACGTCCTGCCGTAA
The DNA here is from genome assembly GCF_038620285.1 of Sporosarcina sp. FSL K6-1540. NCBI lineage: Bacteria > Bacillati > Bacillota > Bacilli > Caryophanales > Caryophanaceae > Sporosarcina > Sporosarcina sp. FSL K6-1540. Next base: position 2,551,783 of record NZ_CP152018.1, on the reverse strand, counting down.
GTCCTTGAATCGATTACCAAACATATCAGTCTCTATGCCACCGATAAAACCAATATTTTTATGACCTAAATCTACTAAATAGTTGAGCGCATTTTTCGTTGCCGAATTAAAATTAATCACTACTGCGTCAAAACAATCTTCATCGGGGTTTGCATCTACAAACACAGACGGTTTATCAAAGCTTTTTATCAATTCAATATCTACTTTTTTAAAAGTCCCCAGACAGATTATTCCGTCTAATTTCGGAAGACTTCTTTTAGTGTCATCTTTGGTGATTTTAAAATAGTCCATTCCCATACTCTTAAGCTTTTTTTCTAGTGCTACCCGAATCGAAAGATAATACGTATCAACCAATTCCTCTTCAAGCGAATACGAATAGTAGAGCCCAATGTTCCCTTTCTTTTTCGCCTTTTTCTGTTTTGAGGTGTTAACATAGTTTAATTCCTCTGCTGCTTCGAAAACTCGTCTTCTTGTCTCTGGGGTCACATTAAGTGTTTCATCATAATTTAACACTCGAGAAACCGTTGCCATAGAAACCTGCGCTAAGTATGCTATATCTTTAATCGTCGCCATTTTTTATACCTACTTTGTTTTTTACTTCTATATATAAATTAATTCCAACTTATGCCGACTTGCTTTCAACACTTTGCTTTGGTTCGCAAAAGCCGTTCTTCGTAAACACTTTTGCTACACTGCTTCTTTACGGTAATTTTTTTTGAGGAATTTCAGCTTTGTTTCCGAAATAATAATAGCTACAAGGATTAGTATCGCTCCGATAGCCATTTTGGCGGTTAAAACCTCGCTTAAAATAATGACGGAGAAAACCATCCCCCAGAATGCCTCTGTCGATAAAATGATTGCCGCCTTTGTTTCGCTTGTGAACTTTTGAGCGACTGTTTGCAGTAAAAAAGCAATCGTGGTGGAGAATACACCCAAATATAAAACAGCCGATACTCCTTCAAAATTTGCTACAAAATTCGTTTCTCCTTTGAAAAGGACTACAATAAATCCTAACACTGTTGCAGCTGCCATTTGAACCACTGTTAATAGTACGGGGTCTTCGTTCTTTACAAACTGCGCTGTGTAAAAAATATGGAACGCAAACGCTACTGCACATAATAATGTAAGTACATCCCCAAAATTAATGCCACCCGAAAGCTGTAGTGATAACACACCGATGCCAATGATCGCAAGTAATGCACCAAACAACTCAAACTTGTCCATTTTTCGTTTAAAAATGAAAAACGCAATAAATGGTACAATGACTACATTGACAGCGGTTAAAAAAGCATTTTTCGAAGGCGTCGTATATACCAATCCAACCGTTTGTAGAGCAAATGCCAAGTATAAAAAGATTCCAATGATGGAACCTTTTATAATTGTACTCTTTTTAATATTCTTTAGTTTCTTAAAAAAGACAAGACTTAACAAAATAATACCAATAAGGAAACGGATTGCAAGTATTTGATATGGTGTAAAGTGCTCGAGTGACACTGCACTTGCAACAAACCCACTTCCCCAAATAACGGCGACAACCGCGAGCCCTAGTTCTCCAATATATTTCCGCATTGTATCCTCCACCTACTTACTTTCGATTAACGATAGGAACACACTTGATGTCCACGTAAAGGAAGTATCGACGAGCCCTTTTCCGCTATGCGGATCAAAGTTTTCTGCCATACCGCCAACAAGCGTGAGATTTAGATATTTTTCTTTAATTCTTTCTCCAACCTCACCGTAGCCAAAACTCTTTAATGAATCAATAAAAAGATAAGTAACAGGGGCCCAAATCGGTCCAAGCCAATAACCATCTTCCTTATATAATGGACTTGATGGCATTTCCGTTGCAAATCCATATTTCGTTTCAAAGTTTTCCACAAGGTCATCTACAAGTTGGTCCATGATTTGTTTTTCTAAGCGATATCCGATTAAAACCGGTAAACGTAAAATTAGACTGGAGCGTGTGTCAATTTTCTTAGCATCCTTACCAACACGACCAAAGAAGCCATCTTCATCATGAAGGCGCTCCATTAATAAGGAGAAAAGTGTGTCTGCTTTTCCAGTAAATTGCTTTGCTTCTTCCTCTTCGCCAAGAAGACCAGCAAATTTCGTTAAAATATCATACGTTCTAATTAAAAAACTAGTGAGATCTGGTGCCTCTACCGGCATTCCACTATGGAACAAGGAGGAATTATCCCAACCCGAGTCATTACCATGCTTATAATGTGGAAGTCTCCCTTCGTACGTTCGGTATAAATCGAAGTAAAGCATTACTTTTTTAGTAGATTCATACACTTCTCTTAGACGACTTTCTTCCTTAAAGTAGTCATTTACTTCCATTAATTTTTCATAAGCGTATGCGAAGACCGGTGGTTTAATACAGTTATAAGACACAAACTTATCATTCACAAAGTCTGGATATACGCCTGATTCGTCCTGCGCGTCCATAAAGATCTTCAGCTGAGAATAGGATAACTCCGGATACTTCGCACCTATATGTAATGCGTTAAAGCAATTGTCCCAAGACCAGATGTTATACATCCAAAGTTTTGACATATACATGGCATAATTTTTTAATAGTCCATCCGGGTGAACGATGCTTGACCAAGTAATATACGCCGCACGATCAATTGAAGCTTGGTATACTTCATTTTTCTCGGTATTATTTTCTACCCACTCCTGATAGAGATGCTCAACCTTTTCTTTTCCTGCTTGAAAGCTTGCATACTCTTTCGGTTTAAACACAGTGCGATAGCTTTCGATGACGAAGTGGCCATTACTTATACGAATGTCAATATAATCATTGCCAATCACATTCCACGGTGCGTCAACAGACATCTCGCCTGAAAGCTTGCTAATCATCAGCTTTAATTCCTTCGGATAGATATGATATTCATACATGCCATCCTTATATTCGTGAAGGGTATCGTACTTCACTTTACTAGCTTGTAAACGAACTTCAACCCCATTTGCCTCAATATGAAGTTCATCTTCTTCCGGAATATTGATTTCTGCATATTTCTCTGTATCTTTTACTAGAAAAAAGCGCAAGGACGTTTCTGTAGCGGCGATGTCAAATTCTTGTTCAACTCCATCCTGTAACAAATCCAATTTAAATAATTTTGATGGCGCATCATCTCCGCCATGAACATCACGTATATAAACTTCGTTTGTATCCAATTCCTTTGATACACAAAAATATGAACCAAATCGAGAAAAAGGGATTTCTTTTATATTTAATTTCATGGAATTTCGCTCCTTTTGTTTAACTTGAATCAGCAGAAGTCCGCCACTTCTATAAGTGGCGGGATGGATGCCGGATGTCACAGATTTTCAGAGGAGCTTAAGAAGGCAGTCTAAGTTCGCGACGTCCTGTCGCAACGACTGCATGACCTACTTCCTGTAGTCCTCTAGCTCGAAAAAATCTGGACGCAGTTTCGCCGAGGCGTAATTGATCGAAATAAGAAGCAGGGTTTCCCCTGCATACTTCTTACTGAACCGCGAAAAATTTACTCTCTTCCACTAGGCTGCTCTTGTCTATTTTTCTAAGTTCAAATTGAAGATTGAAGTCCTGAATCACTGTTCTGTATGGAGGTAACTGCTCCTCACCGCAACTATTACTTCCCACACCACTTTGCTTGTAATCAATAGTCAGCACTGTAAATGGTGACTTCTTAATATTACCGCGGTGTTTGGCCTCTTCAAGCGCACTTGTTTCGTAATCATGTATTGTAAAATCATACGTTTCTTTAAAATTAATCAAGTATGCTTGCTTATCGTTTGCTACAGCTAAGAAAGAGCTATCACACCGTGAACCATTTTCCTGCGGGTATACATAATCGGTATGCATGTCTTGAATGGTTTTATTATATAAACCAATTGGTTGGCTGCGTTTTGTATCCTGGTACGATTCAGAATCACCGCGACCATACCAGCTAACTTTGTTGTAATCCTCGTTCAAATGCATCGTTACGCCGATGCGTGGCAGCATTTCTGGAATTTCATGACCTCGTAATACTTTTTCACCTTGCAAATCAATATTCAAGGCACCATCTTTCGTCAGACGATAGTGATATGTCAGATGGAAGCCCCATGCTTGATTGACAGTAGATAAGTACTTCGTGATTTTGACATCCGTGAAATCTGCTGTCACTTCGTACGTCACTTCTGCTAATTGTTCTTTGGTATTTTTAAGGAAGTACTTATTGACCCAGTCATCCTTTTTGTACATATCATTGTCGATAATCGCTCTCCAAAGGGTTACTTCAGGTCCTTTGTTAATAATTTCTTCCCCTTCAGATTTGAACGATTCTAGTGTGCCATACACAGTTGAGAAAACAGCCTCGAACTGGTCGTTTTCAACCTTCAGCAGAGCACCTTCATCCTTAATGACAAAGTCAGATCCTGATGAAGTGATAGACCGCACTTCTTTTTCAATTTTTGTAGATGCTAATAAGAAGCTTTCTTTTGTAATCTCATGATTTTTACCCGCATAGAGAGTATCTTCAGTCTCCAGATAGCTTAAGTAGATCCGAACATCGTCATGCTGGGCAGCTTTTACTATATCTACTGGAAGCGTAATAGCCAACGATTCATGTGCTCCGATACTTGGTAACTGCATGTCATGTGATTCAATCAGTGTACCAATTGATTTTACTTCAATACGCAGGGTTACTCCGCTTAAGTTTCTAAAATCGTATAGATTGTTAATACGAATTTCACCTTCAGCTAGGTTTACTTCCTCCGTGACAATTGGTTCAATTACTTTTTTATATTCCCAAAGTCCTGGTGACGGCGTTCTATCCGGGAACACAAGCCCATCAATACAGAAGTTGGTGTTTGTCGGGAAGTCGCCGTAATCTCCGCCATATAAATAAACGATTTCACCTTTGTCGTTTGTCGTTTCAATTCCATGGTCACACCATTCCCAGATGAAGCCACCTTGCAATCTAGGATATTTTCTCATCAGTTGTTGATATTCCGTTAAGCCTCCAGGGCCAGTCCCCATTGCATGTCCATATTCACATAAAATATGAGGCTTCTTGCCTTCTGAATCCTTACCGATTTCTTCGAGTTTGTTTAAGCGAGTGTACATCGTTGTGTACACATCACTGTATGCAGCATTTCTGTCTCCCTCATAATGAACTAATCTAGTAGAATCAATCATCTTGATGGCATTGTACATAGCCGTAAAGTTTCTTCCAGCACCTGATTCATTTCCGAGTGACCACATGATGATACTTGGATGGTTACGGTCTCTTTGTACCATACGTACTGCTCGATCTACATATTGCTTTTCCCATAGTTCGTTGTCAGAAATCCAATTGTAATTTCCGGTATTTTCAAAACCATGACATTCAAGATCTGCTTCGTCAATGACGTAAAGACCATATTCATCACACAAGTCATAGAATACATCATTATTTGGATAATGCGCTGTACGAACAGCATTGATATTGAACTGTTTCATCATTTTAATATCCTGAATCATATCCTCGTAGTTGACTGTTCTACCAGTCTTCGCATGTGCGTCGTGGCGATTCACACCATTAAAGAAAACGCGTTTTCCGTTGACACGGATTTCATTGTCATTCACCTCAATGGCACGGAACCCTATGCGCAGTGGCACAACCTCCTTTTCACCTAACAAGTTATACTCGAGGTGAAGTGTATAGAGGTTTGGTTCCTCTGCATTCCATAGAAGCGGTTTTTCCTGAACTTTACTTACTTCGAATTTCCCGTCAACGACTTCCATGTCAAACTGGTCAACTTGTTTGTCATGATGGTAAAGCGTAGCTACTACATCTTTTACCTGGTCTGTTAAAAATGCTCCGCCTATTTTTAATGTGAAATTCTCATAGTTTTCATCGGGAAGTGTTTCAACATGGACATCCCAAAGTGTCTCTTTGTTGATTTTAAACAGTTCAACACTTCTAAAAATACCAGACAGCCACCACATATCCTGGTCTTCTATATAAGTTCCATCAGAAAATTGGTAGACTCTAACAGTGAGACGATTACTGCCAACTTTCACGAATTCTGTGATATCGAATTCAGACGGTAATCTTGAAACTTTACTAAAACCAGCATGCTGTCCATTGACATATAAATCAAATGCAGAATCCACGCCATTGAATTTTAAAATAAGTGCTTCATCATCTGCTAAGTCAGAAACAAAAAGATCTCTAAAATAGATGCCCGTTGGATTTTCCTGTGGTACAAACGGTGGATTGATAGCAAACGGATATAAAACATCTGTGTAATGCATGTTGCCATAGCCCTTGATTTGCCAACTTGAAGGAACTTCCATATCGTCTAAACTATCGATGCTAAAGTCCTCTTTTTCAAAGCCTTTCGGTGAAAGCTCAGGTGCATTTAAAAATAAGAACTTCCATACGCCATCTAGTAATGTATAGCCTATACTATTTTCCTTCGTAAATGTTTGTGCATTTTCTTTCGATTCATATCTATAAAAATCAGCATGAGCGGGAAGTCTATTGATACCCATTATCCTGATATCTTCCCATCTCTTCATTTCGCGACGCATATTATCTTCCCCCATATAATACTATATTGGTATTTCAGTATTTCTTACTTAACAGAACCACTGATTCCTTCAACAATGTACTTCTGCGCAAATAGGAATATCACAACTGGTGGAACGATCATGACTAAAGTAATCGACATAATTGGTAGAATTTGAAGATCATGAACTCCTTTAAATGCTGCTAATCCTAGTGCTAATGTATATTTCGATTGATCTTGAAGATAGATTAATGGACCCAGGTAGTCATTCCATACTGATAACATATTGAGCACCGCGATTAAGATCAGAGGAGCTTTCATAACAGGTATGAATATTTTATAGAAGATTTGGAATTCATTTGCACCATCGATTCTTGCTGCATTTTCAAGATCCTTCGGTATACTCATAAGGAATTGTCTTAACAAAAAGATATAGTATGCCGATCCAAAAAATGATGGGACAATCAATGGCTTTAATGTGTTAATCCAACCAAACATTTTGAATTCCATATATAACGGAATCATTGTGACGTCCCAAGGAATCATCATTGTCGCAAGCATCAAGACGAAAAGAGTGTTTTTAAATTTAAAATCAAATCTAGCAAATCCATAGGCAATTAATGAACAGGATAGTAGCTGACCTATCGTTGTCATCACTGTAACGATGACGGAGTTCTTTAAATAGACGCCGAATGGTTGACTAGTCCAAGCATCAACAAAGTTTTTCCACTGAAGTACTTCTGGAAAAATCTTTGGAGGATAGCTAAACACTTCGGTTTCTGTTTTTAATGCAGAAAGGATTACCCACACAAATGGTAATACGAAGTAAAGTGAAAATAGTCCTAGAAGGCTGTACATGATGATTTTATATCCTTTTGATATTTTCATTTTTTTCTCCTCCCTTTCTTCCCTTCTTTTTTCACTTCATTTTCGTAGAACACCCATGCAGATGATGTCTTAAAGATTAACATTGTTAAGACTAATATCACGATGAACATGAACCATGCGTTTGCACTTGCATATCCCAGTTGATGGTGTTTGAAAGCGTTGTTATACACGTACAAACCATAGAAATAGGTGGACTTTAAGGGGCCACCACCAGTTAACAGTAAGACCAAGGTCAGCTGCTGCAGTGCTCCGATGACTGATGTAATGACGTTAAACAGAATGGTCGGCGTAATACTAGGAATCGTAATACTGAAAAACTGACGGAACGGACCAGCACCGTCAATCGCTGCCGCCTCATATAATTCAGCTGGGATCCCTTTTATATTGGTATAAAAGATTAGCATCATAATTCCGACGCCCCAAGCACTCGCAATGACAATTGTGAGAAGTGCCCACTTCGGATCTACAAGCCATCTTGGACCTTCAATGCCAAGAAACGATAGTAAGTAATTTAAAATTCCGTACTCTGAGTTGAAAATCCAACCCCAAATAATCGAAATGGCAACACCTGAAACAACCGCAGGTAAGTAGAAAATCGTACGGAAAAATTTCATTCCTTTTAATGGTTGAGTAATGAGAAGTGCTAAAATTAATGCAATAGCTAAGTTTAAGGGTACAAATATTGCAGCAAATTTAAGGGTAATAATTATAGATTTATAAAACTGCGGATCTGCAGTGAACATTGTTTTGTAGTTATCGATCCCTACAAATGTTGGTTCACTTGTAATTGGCCAATTATAAAAGCTCATAATTAATGAGAGAATCAGTGGTCCCAGGGTGAATACCAAAAAACCAATGATCCACGGTGAAATAAATAAATAGGGCACTTTTCTATTTACTAACTGATAGCTTTTCGTTTTCTTCGTTGTTATATTTCGCATAAAATGCCCCCATCATCAGATTAGAAAATAGGGTAAAGCACTTAAAAAGTGCTTTACCGCATTAAAGATTAATATTTTTACTCTACAGCACTATTTAATGCCTCTTTCGGGTTCATTAATGTACTTGGATTTAACATCGATTCAAACGTATATTGCAAATTCTCGGATACTTTACTCCAGTCTTCAACGATGAAAGATGCTGGCGTATAGCCATCACTCTGTTCAAGCATAGAATAGAACACACTTTTCACTTCATCTTGTTCAAGTTGTTCACTTTCTACGACTGATTTCAAAACAGGTAGTTCAAAACCAATTCTTTCCTTATTCGCATCTTCATTTGTCCAGAATTTGATAAATTCGAATGCTTCATCTTTATGTTTTGAGTTTTTAGAGATTGAGATACCAGAAGAACTTAAGATACTGACGCTTTTCCCACTTTTAAATGCTGGTAATTCTACGACACCGTAGTCAATGCCCGCTTCTTTTAACGGCGTTAATCCCCATGCCCCGTAGACGAACATTGCAACTTTACCAGATTTCATTTCTGTTGTTCCAGAGCCTTCTGTCGTAATAGCATAGCCATCTTTCGCCATGTTCTGGAACATCTCAAATACTTCTACTGATTTCTCTGAGTTTAAGTTACCTTTCAAATTCCCTTCTTTATCCACATAAGATGTCCCATTGCTCCATAGGAACATTTCGAAATCGTATGGATCCGGTTTTCCTGAGAACGCGAAACCGCTTACTTTTGAATCCTTGTTTGCTACTTTCTTAGCTGTGTCTTGAAGATCCTCCCAAGACCAACCCGATTTTGGATATTCGACACCCGCTTCATCAAATAATGCTTTGTTGTAGTAAACAACATGTGTCGTATAACCAACTGGTAATCCCAGAATTTCTCCATTTGCTGAATTATAGTTCCACAGTGTTTCATAGAAATTGTCTTTGTACTCAGCACCTTCTTTTTCAAGATAGGAGTCGAGTGGTTCTAACGCATCCTTATATTGCGGGTAGTTCCACATATACATAATGTCTGGAGCATCATTTGCCCCCATACCAGCTGTGATTTTTGTATCATATTCACTTCCATAAGACTCTAAAACAACTTTGATATCGTCTTGTGACTCATTGAATTTGTCAATCATATCTTGCTGCAGGGTAACGTCATCGCCAACGTCCCAAGTGGCGAAACGGAGTTTAACTTTACCATCTTTCGTGGTACCGCTTTTTTCGCCAGCTGATGAACTACACCCCACTAAAAGCAACATAACTGCAATAAGTAAAAAGAAAACAGATTTAAACTTTATAAACTTCATAATATACCCCCCTTTTTTTTGAACACTTTCATTATATTCTGTGTTTTACTAAAAGTAAACTATTTTTTCATCATTTTTAGTAAAATAAACGATTCTAAGGACAGGTTAAAGTGTCCGTTATTTCATAAAGAAACAGTATCCGTATAATAGATACTGTTTTTTTATGTATGATCACTAGCGTTAAAATCCCTCCCGAAAATCAACCATCTCATTTAAAGTATGGGTTTTTCTACTTAATCAACAGAAAAAGAGTGACACTCAGCGTTTCAAAATGTCTATCGATATTCAGTTTTACTAAAATAGCTAGTCCACCCGTTCTTTACACACAATAAACCTTTGAAAGGCAACAAAAAAAGCACGGCAGAGTAGCCCGTGCTTAGAAGAAATACTAAAGCAAAACTTTTATTTCTTGTTCATCAATGATTTTCAGCAAAAATCTTCTGCATTTCGGTAAGGTGTAATGAATCATTTGCCACAAAAACAGTGCTATCAATATCGTGCCAATACCAATAGGACCGCCAAATAAAATCTCAGTTACCCCAAAGTTGTAAAAAAAATGCCGGAATTGTGAAGGATCTGGTGGAGCTTCAGCCATAATACTGCCGACGCAATTGTTTGGCTTATGGAGAAAGATCGTAGCACTATTAGTGGAATTGCCGTACTTGATTTAACAGGTCGCAAAAGAATAGGCACATTACTTCAGCTATTTCACTGGATTAAAGTGAAAATGAGTGGCTGGAATAATGTGCTTGATTACGGTAGTTTGATGCCTGGTTTCCACACAATTCACGCCCTTCGAATTGTGGTAGTTCCTGCGCACCACACACTTCAACTTCTCCTACAATACCTCTTTTATATAAAAGTACGGGCACTCTAACAAACATGTTTGTTCAAACTTTCACGATTGCATGATTGCCTGTCACCTCAATAAGTAAAACCTTCTTTACCGAACCGACAACTTTTCCTGTTTAACTTGGAGTGCAATTTTCTCCGTTAAGCGTGTTGTCACTTTCGGCAACACCATTTTAATAACAGGTGTCAACACAGCGCCTGTTAAGCCGCCTGCATTTACTTCAACTGTCCCTGTCATCGTTGTTTGCCCAGCCGTTTCATCAGCAGTAAACTGGCCACTGCCTGTAAAGTTGTCCGTTAACCCTTTTAACTCGAACCGAATCATCGTTGGCTCATGAAATTCAGTTATGTTTAACTCCATTTTTACAGCTTTTTTAAATCCTTTAATATTCCCTTCGAATGTCCAAACCGACTTTTGTTCATCAATTTGTTCATGCTCCTTATAGGCAGGAACCATTACTGCCCAGTTTTCGATTTGACTAACGTATTCCCATACGTTCTCTACAGGTGCTGGAATGATTACAGAATGCGATGCAATTGCCATACGTTTCACAACTTCCTTCTTTATGTATTTATAATGTGAATCTACTACTAACATAATAGCATTTTTACTGTATCGATCCACATTTAATCCACTTACAAAAAGAAGTTTAATAAGTTAAATAATGAGTAAGGAAACCTTAAAATTGAAGGTTTCCTTTTTAGGTGAGCCCAAGATGGACATTATATATAATTTTTTAAATGATACCTACATCTGCTGGGTACAAAATGGTACCTATTAATAACTTCATGTAAAATGATAAATATTGGAAGGGGTATGTAAAAATGAAAAAAAGATTTAAAGTAAAATTAAAAGAACATCTAAGCGGAGGCCTTATTAAAATTGTAGTGGATACTGAAACAGGTGTAAATTATCTCATGACAAGTGGTTTGGGATTGAGTGGAATGACTCCTTTACTAGATAAAGATGGGAATATAGTGATTGATTAATATCTAAATAAAAGTTCCTTTGGATTCTTCTAACAGCTTATAGGGGGAACACTTAAACTAGCCTGCCCTTTTACTTTAATACGTTTAAACGAATAAATGTTCCAATTTTTCTTATTGAACTAAAGCTCCGCTAGCACAATAAGAAAAGCATTACTGTTGTTACACCAAAATACCAGTTAGTTGAACTTTACTTCTATTAAATTAATCATAATGCCTTAACTCCAACGAATAAAATGAATAACGAAGTGCATAAATAGAAGATCCCCCACATTAAACTCTGTGTTTTTTTGTATTCTCGTATTCCTATTATAAGGAACATTACACTCATAAGTATTAACGTCAACGGTAATAAGTTATATTTTCCCGTAACCTTACCATAAATAATAAGTAACATAAAAAGAATTGCAAAAAACATTTGAAATAACTTTAAAGTATCAAAATTTCTTTCTTCCATTTTTTATACCTCCACTGATAATCTATCAACTTCAATAGATACCTTTTTAAGCTAAACTGCCGCGTTTGTTGAATGTTAAAATGGATATTCAATAAATTTCTAATTCATCTATCTTTTCGCATATATCTTTAGCTCTTTTAGACCTAAGGAACTCATCTATACACCAAAATAGACTTGATGATAAAAGAGCGGTAATTAAAACTAAGCGATTAAATCTCCTTTCCATTTCTAAGATTGGCATTAAAACAAACGAAGCAGCAAAGAATAAATGAATGAATAGCGCCAAACTTCCTCTGAGCAATCCTCTTAGTCTTTTTGTAACGAAATCAGAAAGAATAGATGATAGCACTCCATAAATCAAAAGAATGGGTAAGAGATAAACACCTATTAAGAGGACAAATCCAGACTGTTCTAATAGAAAATAAATTAACATGAGCAAAATACCAGCAATTAATCCCGAAAAAAGTTTTCTAATAATCAAGTAGATCCCCACAATCAATTTATTAGTGAAATTCTCCAATAGTCTACTTCTTATTGAACTAATCTGTCCGATAGTTTAATAGGATAAAAACTGCCTGAGTGTATGGTACCTGCGCAATAAAAAACAAGTAACAACTCACACAATTTCTTAAAAAATCAATAGAGATTAGGTTATCATGTACCTATCTAATCTTCAGTTCATAAATATGTAATTTAAATTAATTACTACAATAGTTTCGCACACAGGTACCTGAAATTTTTAAAAATATAAATAGAATATATTTTGTTTGGGTCTTACAATAATCACCAGTTTAATAACTATCTTATCACTAAATCACATCAACCCAAATACAATAAACATCATGACGATTACAAGGGCAAAAAATATAGATAGAATGCCTAATAACCTTGGATTTTTTATATCCTTTCCTTCGTGTAAATTTTTCATATACGTCAACTGACACACGTAACCACTGGTTCCCAATAATGCCCCTAGTACAATCCAAAAAAATTCCATACAAAAACCCCCTCGTACTTTTATTAGAACGAATAAGTATTTACCAAAGAAATAACTACTTATAACCCATCGGTAAAATGATAGACACCATCCATTATATACCTATACGTAGGAACACCATCATAGGGTTGCGATTCCAGTGTTTCATCTGTGGAAAGATCTTTACCGTTCCTACTGATCGCAATTCCGCTAATTAATTGGAAAACAGCACCGAAACTGAAATAGATGACATCTTTATCTACAAAATCATAACCATATACGCCAGCGGACTGTTTTAATTTTTCCATTTTCTTCACAATTTCATTGCTAGAAAAAACAGAATCCGTGTTTTCTAAATCGCTTGTGTTAGATGACCATGAAGAAAAATGATCTCCAACTGATACTTTACCATCGTCGTACGCTTGAAAAACCGCATCTGAAACGGCATAAAAATCGTTTTGATATAATTTGAATTTACCCTCTGATTTTAATGACGGTACAAAAACAATGATAATTGTCATCGTTATGGAAAATACAATCGCACGAACTATTTTCTCACTATCTTTTCCTCCATTACTTTTCACAACAATAATAATCAACCCAATTACGGGAATTCCCACCAAAATCATCGCAGGTAAATAAATAATTGACGTTAAAAAGGGGTCACCCACTACAAATTTTGCATACAGAAACAAGAAATCGCCTGCCCATAACATAAGTAACAGAGCAATCATCCCCTTGAAATTCCCTTTCCCACAAATCAATACTACCGCTGCTCCAAGTACTAACGATAGTGTAATAATAATAGCTAGAGCCATATCTTTCACCTCGCAAAAATGTATTTTAAAGGATAGCATTCCATCACTATATCCATAATTGTCTAAAACCCTTATTTAAACTCTGTTTTCAGAAGGTAAACAACATCATACTCTTCCAACTCACTCATATGACCATCAACATCTTTATAAAAATCGTTAGGAAGGCTACTCATAACACTTTCATCACTTGAAAACTATCCCCACGAACATCCACTTTAGGCGTTTGATAGCCTGTGTCATTCATGAATAAATCCTTGATTTCCTGCATGTCTAATCCCGTACGCTCTTCCTTGATTTCTGCACAAATCATGCGTAATTCTTCGTAGCGTTCGATATCGTAAATATTACTTAAAAAGGCTAAGCTGGATTGCGATAAGGCTTGAATGAGTTGTGCCCATCCCAACCATTGATAACCCATGAAGTGCACCTGCTTTCGTTGTTTGATCCGTTATCTAGACGATTCACTCATTTCTAAAGTTGCAAACTTTTCTTGTAATTAAGCGCCTCATAAAAAATGAGCTGAATTTTATAGATCTCAGCCCTTTAAACTATTCGTATAATCCGACAATATACGGAGATCTTGAATTTCTCAGGTAACTGTGCGCAGAACTAATTAGTTAATTCACTATAATTGTATTATAATATAGTAAAAATCAGGAAAATTGTAGAACGTCTGCTTTTTTTTATATTAATTCAGAGGTGTGAATTGCTTGTATCTGTGTGGCGCACAGGCACCCGATTTATTGTACTTTGATATTGGCTTTTCCCTCTAACTCTTTCGCTAGATTTTCTTCGTTTATTCTTTCCCAACAAGTATTACATCTATTAGTCTTCTTGCCTTTTTCATTCAAGTGAAGGTCATTATGCCTTGTAGTTTTACCACATATGAAACAATTCTTATACAGAGCGCAAATTATTTGAGCAAACGGATCTTCAGATGTAGTGGCTACGATATCTTTTATATTTTTCACAAGAAGTTTTGCTGTGTTAACCGCATCATCACCAGCAGAGTGAAGTTCTCCATCTTGTTCAATTCCACTCATCGTTAATGCTTCTTTCAGTGAAATTTGTCTGTTTTCTTGAAAAACATCCACACATATAGGTCTTTGTATATCATTAAAGTTTTTTACCCACGATAAATCATATCTTTCCTTCGCATAGTGATTGACAAGGAGTCGAAGGTCGCTATTGCTCCAACTACATAGATAGTAATCTTCCTCGCCTATCCACTTACGAAATCTTTGCATTACCTCTACCATGTTCGGTGAATCAATGAACTGATCAGTAGTTAGCCCTACAAATTTCAATGTTCTCTTATCAAGTAAATCCATTTGTGGGGGTTTTACGTAAGACTGAAACCTATCAATGATTTTTAATTCACCTTCGACATCCGAGACTTTGGCAGCGCCAATTTCAATTATATACTGTGGCATATCTGTTGTATGTGACATCGTTGCCTCTAAATCGAAAACTATATATTGCATGATAATACCTCTTTCATTTTAGCTTGTAACAAGCATATCTCTTTTCCAGATATAATGTTAGGTACACTGTGCAACTAATAAATAACAAACAATTCACATACTTGCATAAAAAAACAATGGAGATTAGATTATCATGCACTTATCTAATCTCCAGTTACTAAATATATAATTGTAGTGAATTATCGGAATAGCTTCGTGCGCAGGTATCTGAAATTTACCGCCGCTCCAAGTACTAACGATAGTGTAATAATAATAGCTAAAGCTATATTTTCCCACCTCACAATATGTATTTTTAAGTATAGTAACCTACGGTAAAGGAGATGGCATTTAAAATGCAAAAAACGTTTGTCGCACTTCTAATTTTTATGTTCGTCAACTCTTCACCAACACTTTTCCCTTTCTAAAACACTTGCTATCGTTGTTAAAACAACCTACTGCCGAAAACAATAAACCTGATACTGAGGTTCCTAGACCCATCTTTGTTCCAATTGAATAACTAAATCCAGTTGCACTATAGGCAATTATCACCTCTCCGTTTTAAAAACCTACAATTTCAGTATCTTTTATTGATCCACAATTAACAATTAAAATATGCCTTCAAGAAATCAAAAAACGATGACCAAGTTTCCTTTAGCTCTCCTTTTAAAAGCAGTTCATCTCCGCCCTCAAAATTAACTATATAAATTTTATCTGTTACAGTATCCAGCACTAATACAGCATTTGCTGACATTTCACTTAAAACCAGATACTGCTTCGGAAAACCATGTTCTTTTCTAGAAATGAGTGTGTATGATTCAATATTATTTTCTTCATCTGCTATATCTAATAATTCAAAGGGTACATGCTCTTCCCAAAAAGATCCTGCATACTGGATATAAAATTCTTGGAAAGTATCTGATACGTTTACACCTAGCCTTATTAAAGCATCTTGTACTAGATTGCTATCTTCACGTTTATATATTTCTTCTCCTAGAACTTCATCTAGTCTCTCAGGCAAACTCATATTATTTTCCTCCTAGTGTCTCTTCTCCTCGTATTTTCAAATAATTAATAGAATCTACTTTTTGAAATGCTCCTCTAGTTGTCTCATCCATTGGATAAAATGGGTTTAACTTTCCTTTATAAGGATGTAGTGGAGCTCTTTTAGCATTACTGATATTATGGTACCTAGTTGAAGCTTCATATAATGGCCCAATACCTTTTTGTTGTGAATGATGTAACGTTGCAACACTACTTGCATCATCAAGAATAGGAGCAAGTCCGTATTTCGCAGATGCTTCAGCATTTGTTAATCCGCGACCTTTTTTAGCACCTTGTGTTCGGACCATATCCCAATTAATATCTCCTCTTTGATATACCTTATAAGTAAACCCTGTGCCATCTTTACCTGCATTATACTCTACACTTCGAGTAAAATATTTATTATTCTTATAGTCCTTTAGATATTGATAAGTTTCTTTACCCGTACCCTTAGTCACGATATCCACATTCTTTACTTCAACCTTAACATCGGTAGCTCCATTTTTGATACTCGTAGGAATATCCGTTTTTGCGAATGGCGTATTGAATGTAAAGGCATTTGGCGTACCCAATTGGTAATGAGTATTAGTTAAGAGATCTAGTTGATTTTGAGTTTTGCCCAGCGGACTGTTGACGACATCTTTGTAAATTGGAGAATAGATGGACTCCATCTTCTCTGTACTTACCACTTTACTTACTTGATTTAGATCTTGTGCTTTTCCGGTTAATTTCACACCCGCACTTGCCCAGTCAGCGAAGGGAATCATCGCTCCCAAAGAATGGGTTGCATTTAATGTATCCCCTCTCGCAGCATAGATAACTCCATTTACGCCATCTGCTACTTCACACAAGCCCGGCAATATCTAAGACAAACTGAAAAGTATCTAGTACTTTGTTTTCCTTGGAGTAAGAAGTCACTTTCAGTAGAAGACGAATTTATTATAGAGCTGTGAAAAGTACTAGGTCTCGGATTAACGCCCACTTAATTACAATAAGTATAAAAATATAAAGAAGCACTTGTCGCCTATTAAAAGGCAATCAAGTGCTTTATTGTTTACTTTTTTTCAAATTCCTTCATTCTCTCTATTAAATCTAAATCTGGCTGTTCTTTGTTTTGGCTTACATATTTATATTCAAAATACTTAATTCTAGCTGTTGGGCCAAATTCACTTTCATGCCAATTTGTATAATCAAAATGTACATTTAATTTTCCTGTATCATTTATTAATAATGTCACTGAAAACCAAGGTTCTTGGTCGTTATCAATAAAAACTTTTTGAAGTTCAACAGTTAGTTGCAATAATTTATGTAGTTCTTTATTATAAGCCCTCTTATCTATACTATATAATTTTGGAATATAATGTGAATAAACGTGTTGCTCCTCACCTTGGGGTGTAAAAAAGAAGAAAACTCCTCCTTCTCTCTCCTTAACTTCACCATTAAAATAGAAATTATCCCATTCAGTTGGAATCATATCATTAACCTGTTGTGCAATTTTATTATATAACTTGTTTAATTCTATTTCAAAACTCATCAATATCAGCCTCCTGATTTATTTGCAATCTCACGAATCACTGGGAATTGTCCTTCAATTTCATATTCGACCATAAAGGAATCAGGTCGCATTGAATTATTAGAATAGATTGGATCAATGCTAATAGAAACTTTCTTCGGTGGTATCTCTTTCAATGCATTGGCCCACTCAGTCTCCATTTCGTACCAAACTCCACCCCTCCTATTAATTTGACTATTTTGTGGTACAAGATTATCAATATCAGGAGGACCATTAAATTGTGCTCCTATTAAATGTCCGCCATCATCATCTGGTAATCTGTCTTTTCCCCCTACATTTGCCTGGGCATATTTATTTCTATCAGCCTTTTTCAATACAAGTTCAGGAGCATTTACATTTACTATACTTCCAAGTTCATCAGTAGTATATTTGTAGTTATTATTGGTTACATACTTAGTATTTGGGAGTAGTTGTTTCTTACCATTTTCACCTTTTATTATGTGCTTTCCGAAGTCAATTTCTTTAACTTCGTTGACTATACCTTTTCCCGTACCCTTAGCCCCAACATCCACATTCTTCACTTCAACCTTAACATCTCCAACTTTGATACTCGTAGGAATATCTGTTTTTGGGAATTGCATATTGAATGCAAGGGCATTTGGCGTACCCAATTGGTAATGAGTATTAGTTAAGAGATCTAGTTGATTTTGAGTTTTTCCTAATGGACTGTTGACGACATCTTGGTAAATTGGCGAATAGATGGACGCCATCTTCTCTGTACTTACCACTTTTCTTACTTGATTTAAATCGTTTCCTTTTAAGGCTAATTTCCCACCCGTACTTGCCCAGCCAGCAACTAGAATCATCGCTCCAAAAGAAAGGGCCGCATTTAATGCATCCCCTCTTGCCGTATAGATAACACCATTTACGCCATCTGCGACTTCACCAACAACAGGTATAAGCCCTGCTAAATCTAATCCAAACTGGAAAGAATCAAGTAATTTGTTTTCTTTGGGTTTGTCGACTTTAACGGTCTCTTCTTCCTTATAGTCAACTTTGGAAACAACTTCATAGAAAACTGTTTGGCCTACAACATACTCTTTAATGAGTAAACCATTTTCATACATATGGTATTTTATATTTTCATCCAGATTCTCTTCGACAGTGTTCACTTTTTTCCCTTCAAGGGTTTGAAAAGTCGCTGTAGTAATCATCGTACCAATCAGCTGTTGATGTTCCTTTACCCATAAGTCATTTGGATTTAAGTACACTTTTGGGAACAGTTCCGTTCTAATTTCACTTCTAAACGTCAGAAGATTCCATTGGCTCGGGACGAAGTTTATGTCCTTTACTCCTGCTTGGAACAGTCCTTCCATATCCGTAAGCCACGTGTTCATCGTCTGCAAATCTTGTTCAATGGGATGTAGTGCGGTAGTCTGAGTTTCATCAAATTCATAAAGTTGAGAGATGGTATCATCACGTTTCCTCTTAAAACGAATGACTCCCTCTTGCACTTGTTCCCTTCCAGTCAAAGATGAATACAAAAATAAGACTGGAGGGAACTAAATGAACGAACAATATCGAGTAGTAAAAATCAGTTACTCAGAAGAACTATCATCTGAATCTGAACTATGGTTTAAAAGATTTATTGAAAAAATCTTATTGGATCATGTTGCAAAAGATGATTATAGACTACGAGCTTTAAATCGAGGTGCCTGTGCGTCAAACAAACATGAAAGTTCGAACAATCAAGTTTTCCCTTACATAGTTACCTTGGCATTTCTAACACCCAACTGCTACAAAGTAGTTCACATCACTTCTAAGCCAATCATTTCAAAAAGCGTATATGTCTCATCCTATTGCGGATCTTGCGGTATATAAATTATCATACCGTCCCTCCCCTCGTCAAAAGTACGCGGTAACTATTGATTTGAAGGAGATGCACATCCTTCGCTTTTGGATTTCACTAATTTTCAGACGACCATTCTTCGTCCTTCCTTGCTAAATCTTCACCCAAAGAAACGATTGGGAAATCTAATTCGAGTCCTGGCATGAAAATTCAGTTGTCGCACTATAAATCTACATCGATATTGGATATGTAAAATGTCATCTCGTCTAATTATCGTACTTTTCGAAATGCCTAAGTATTACAACACTACTTCATAATGGTACAACCTTCATGTGCTATGAATTTCAGTAAAGCATCATCCATGCCGTCCAAAGTTTAAACTTCTCACAAAAAAACAAAAACACATGTTGCCTAAAAGGCAATCAAGTGTTTTAAAGTTGGCTATATAAAGTAATTCATTATTAAACCAACAAGCCTATTTAATTTCGTAAATTTTTGTCTTGTTACCAGTAATAATAATTCGTATGTTAAAAATGTCATCTCACTTAATTTATTGCTTTCATCCGCACAATTTATTTTTTCATAATACTTTCCAATAGAACATTTTTATAAACTCTTGATTAAAAATGTATATTCAAATCTTCTCGAATCGCTTTTTCTAAATATTCTTCAAAACTTCTTGCTATTATTTCTTTTCCACCAAAATCAAAGTCAAATGTAATAATTTCTGTATTAGAAGAATTAAAACCTACCGAATTTCCTACACCGTCTATTCCAATAACAATAAAACTCTCATGCCCTTCGGGAAGAATATTTCTAAACTGTAGAGATTTCTCTACAAATGATGGTGTAGCAAAAAATTCCGCCTCTCTCAATCCTAAAACAATTGCTTCACCAACTGCTTCCGAACCATATCTCAAAAGAAACATTTTAAAATCCTCTGGTGATTTTACTTTGAGTTCATCTTCAGCTTGTATTACTTCCTCTATATTAACGGGCCCACCAAAGGCTTCAGGGCACATTTCAAACTCTTCATCAATCGCATTTAACAATTCTATTTTCATTCAATTATCCCCCTTTTAATCATTTCATTGGCATATCTTACTTTCCAATATTCTTTACGCCATTTATTGAATTCCTGCCTAGCTTCTCCGCCGCCAACTCCTCCCTTATTTCCAAATGGATGCTGTCTTTTGTTTCCTAGATCATGGTATCTACTAGGCATCTCAATTATTGGTCCCTCAACTTTTTGTTCAGTTACCATTAACAGTACCCTTCATGGGTTCTGAATTTCAAGCTGGTCTCATTCATTGTTTTATCCTTAAATTGCTCACAAAAAACAACACCCGTTGCCTAAAAGGCAATCAGGTGCTTTATGGTTAGCTATATAAAGTAATTCATTACTAATTCTATCTGTAAACCCACGAGCTTGTTTAATTACGTAAGTTTTTGGCTAGTTCCCTGCAACAATATTTCGTATGTTTCAAATGTCATATCGCCAGTTATCATATTTATTTTTCATAACCCAAGTATTCTTTGGTACAATCTACATGAGTTATAGATTTTGACTAACCTCAGTAAGATTACTTTGTGAGTGGTAGACTAATAGAATATTGCTATTTCTAATTATTTGCATGTTTTTTTAATTATCTTGAAGCCCTATTACAATCCATTCATCTACAATATCCCAGAAATCCACATTATATTCAGGCTTATCATTGGTAAACCATAATGTCGCTACATCATCGATACAGTTGTTTAAATCTATAGCAACATATCCTCCCATGCCGTTTTCAAAAAAACCATATGTTGTAGCCATATTAATTCCTAATGGTTCATCTAATTCTTCAAGTATTCCCCATTCATAATCCTCAAAATGAGTACTGCTTTCCACTGGTACTAGTCCCATAGCTCTACTTGGCAGATAATAAAACCCATTGTGTAACTTTTCATAGAACCTCTTAATAGATTCTGGAACATTTGACCAATCTTGTTGCATTTCTGAAATATAAATAGAACTGGTCGGTATACCACCTTCGTAATAAAGAATTTCGTCATTTTCACTCTTTACGCTGTATAGTACTGCATATTGTCCATTATCTACAATTAGTTCAAATTCTAATAAATTCTCTTTCAAGTATGATATAGTATTGCTCAATTCTTTTTCACACACATCATTCCATAAAGCTATTAATTTATCTTTCTTTCTAGCTTTATCTGTTTCTTTAAATATCTCTATCCATTTTTCAGGCATATTTTCCTTTTCTATATTGAGTAAGTTTTTGTTAGATACAAACTCTATACATTTTCTGTATTGTTTTAATGAAGATAACTTATCCACCCGAATTCACTCCTTTTTATTTATCCTATTAAATTCATCTGTCATCTTTTGTATCTCAATTTCTAGTTCTTTTTCTTTTAATATCATTTTTTCCCTAAATACAGGATTCACCAAAATGTTTTCTTTTTTGTAGATGTTCCAATCTGCAAATGATTTTGAACCTTTAGATGTATTAGCTGCTTCACTAAGACCTTTAAAATTCTCTACAAAATTGGCAATTTCCTTCTGTTGTTGGTAAGTCAATGTCTCAAAACCTTCCAAACGAGCTATTTTCTCTAGAGAAACAATATGATCTGCATGCAGTTTTTTTTCAATTATTTTTCCGGGTAAAGCAAAATCCTCAGTTCCAATAATATCATCAATATTTTTATTAACTTCTTTTTGTATTTTAGAAGATGGCGATGCTCTTCTTACTTTAGCATATGTCTCATCGGAAATTTTCCTTTCCCCATATCTTGCACCTTGCGTAATGTTTTTATCCGTACCCTTAGCCCCAACATCCACATTCTTCACTTCAACCTTAACATTGACATCTCCACCTTTGATACTCGTAGGAATATCTGTTTTTGGAAATGGCATATTGAATGCAAGGGCATTTGGCTTACCCAATTGGTAATGAGTATTAGTTAAGATATCTAGTTGATTTTGAGTTTTTCCTAATGGACTGTTGACGACATCTTGGTAGATTGGGGAATAGATGGACGCCACCTTCTCTGTACTTACCACTTTTCTTACTTGATTTAAATCGTTTCCTTTTAAGGCTAATTTCCCACCCGTACTTGCCCAGCCAGCAACTGGAATCATCGCTCCAAAAGAAAGGACCGCATTTAATGCATCCCCTCTTGCCGTATAGATAACACCATTTACGCCATCTGCTACTTCACCAACAACAGGTATAAGCCCTGCTAAATCTAACCCAAACTGAAAAGAATCAAGTAATTTGTTTTCTTTCGGTTTATCGACTTTAACGGTCTCTTCTTCCTTATAGTCAACTTGGGAAACAACTTCATAGTAAACTGTTTGGCCAACAACATACTCTTTAATGAGTAAACCATTTTCATCCAGATTCTCTTCGACAGTGTTCACTTTTTTCCCTTCAAGGGTTTGAAAAGTCGCTGGAGTAATCATCGTACCAATCAGCTGTTGATGTTCCTTTACCCATAAGTCATTTGGATTTAAGTACACTTTTGGGAACAGTTCTGTTCTAATTTCACTTCTAAATGTCAGAACATTCCATTGGCTCGGCACGAAGCTGATGTCCTTTACTCCTGCTTGGAACAGTCCCTCCATATCCGTAAGCCACGTGTTCATCGTCTGCAAATCTTGTTCAATGGGATGTAGTGCAGTAGTCTGAGTTGCATCAAATTCATACAGTTGTGAGTTGGTATCATCACGTTTTCTCTTAGAACGAATGACTCCCTCCTGCACTCCGCTATCATCTAAGTGGGGCAGTCCGACAATATCACTCACCTGATCCATGATACTGTTTGCCTCATCCGTCAAACTATCCGTGAGATGACCAATAAGCGTAAGGCCCTGTTCTAGCTCTCCCTCAAGGAATTGTTCTACTATGTACCCAGATGAATCAGGTTCGAGTGAATGAAGTGCTGCCTCCATCTGCTGAAGTACTTGTTTGAACTGTTCGGAAAACAACTGAAAAAAATGAAGAAATGGTAAATGACATTCCTGGTAAAAGGAACGGATGGCATTACCACCCGCTCCTTTAAATTGTTCCTCCATATGCACTAGACCCTCCACTGCAAGGTGGATCGCTTCCATTTCACTGCTTAGCCTGTCCAACATAGTAATGTTGCGCTGTAGCCCATCCTGAAATAAATCTACATCCAATATTTTCATAGGCATTGCCTCATTTAGCGTTTAAAAAAGATGGAGTTATTGTTCATATCTTTTCAAAGTGTATTCACCCGATCATTAATGGAACAAACAAGTTTGTATGAACTTTCATGATTGAATGAGTGACTTGTCCCGTAAGCGTCAAATAGGCCCTTACATACATATTGTACTCGTTTGATTGAATTTCAAGAAGAACTGTCTTCAATAATCGGGCTAAATCGTGGTATAATTTGGATAAATTTGAACGAAGGGGATGAGTTTTTCTATGTTATGGATTTCTACACAAGATAAGCACAGTTTGATAAATGTAAAAGAAGTTACTGTAAACGGGAAAAAAATAAAAGGTTTTGTTAGCGGTTCGTCTTTAGACGAATGGAGTAAAGATTTAGGGAAGTATGAATCAAATGAAAGAGCATTAGAAGTTCTTAATGAAATATTTAAGAAAATCGAAGAAATCAATGGTATTTCTGCGACATTCGCTATGCCTAAAAAGTAAGTTTCAACTTGTTCGATAAATAGGCTCTTTTCTAGAATGAGGTTCTGTACCGATTTAGGAATAGAGTCATTTTGTTGAATAACGCAGTCTCAAAAACGTGCACGATAACGAAATAAATTTGTGCAGTGATAGAGCCATTAAATGGAGAATGTATGTTAAAGTTCACGCAAAATATTTCCAATACCAAAAAGGGGTGTGTATGTTGAATAAATATCAAGAACGTACGGTTTACATTTCAATTGTAGCACTTGCTTTTTTCTTAGTATTATCTTTAATTACACATAATTGGGGATTCTTTTTATGGAGTATATTGCCTGTTTTTATAGTTTTGATGTCTACGTTTTTCACCAATAGGGACAAGAAAGAAAATAGGTGATGAACATACTTATTCAATCATCGGGTGCTATTGTTGAAAATGATAAGCCTAATTCCTCGCCTAAGATACGGAGGGATTAGGCTTTTTTATCTTTGAATGAATGAGTAACGTGTACCCCACATTTGCATCCCCTCCCTTTGTCTGAGTCAGAGCTGCTTTGTTGATTTCAGTAGTATATACCGGCCGCCATGGACGTTCACACGGACGGATCTCATACATCGTAAAAAGCAGACATGTGCTGGCATGCCTGCTTTTTGATTTATCGATACCTGTTACGTAAGATGCCGCATCACTTGTTAAGAAACCTACAACTTTAACGATTTCTTCAGCTTCGCCTTCTCGACGTAAGGGTGTATGTGCAAGTAATACAGCCATCATATCGCTTTCTTCTTTTTCGGACGGTCCATAGCTTACGAAACGCTTGTGGGTACCCTTATTAAATTTGCTGGTTATAACTAATGGGCTTTGGGAATGGATTAGAAAGGAGGTGGATTAAATGGATACGTTTTTATATTTTCTTTATGCTGCTTTATATGCGACATTATTGATTTGGGGATTATACGGCATTAGAAAACAAGATTTAGCAAGATGGACTAGTGTTATTTATATAGTAATATTGCCGCTTATTTATGATAACTTGCTACTGCCAACAGGTAAGTGGATTGGTGAAGGAGAGTTACTAGAAAGCTTAAACTTCTCTCGTTTTTGCTTACATGCTTTACTAACACCCTTACTCGTTATGTATTCGATTGGTACGTTACGGGAAAGTGGAATTGAATGGGCAAAGAAAAAGTGGCTAGTCATCTTAGGTATTCTTTATACAGTTGGCTTAATCGTATTAGAATTTTCGATAGAAGTGATGGGGTTGGAACTTGAAGTAGTGAAAGAATACGGAGCCATCAGCTATTCAAATGTAGAAGAAGCGACAGGCCCTCCTATTATGGTGTTATTAGTTACACTAATTCTCATTGTGGCAAGTGCGATCTTATGGAAAAAAACGAAATGGCCAGTTTTCTTTATAGGTGCCGTTGTTATGACTATTGGAAGTGCTATACCTATAAATATAGATAGTGGAGCAGTGACGAACGCATTTGAGCTAATTTTGATATTTACATTGATTTGGACTAAACGAAGATTGATAACAAAACAGCTACATGTTTGAATTTCGCGTACCTATTATGTTACTAGCTAGTTGGCGAATGAAAAAACCATTGTTTTCAGGGTATTGGAGAAGTGCCAATCACAGAACTCCCGATATACGATCCCCACCAAACAGGAGGAGCTGAAAACAATGGTTACACTATCATGTAATCATATTCAGGGGAAGAACGGAAGTCATTGGAACCGTCTAACGCGAGAAGAAAAGGCAAAAGAATACTGTATTGTAGCGATTTAATTTTAGGTACCTGTGGTTTGCCCCCTATATATCGGACGCAGTTAAATACTAGCTTTGAGGTAACAAGTGCGCTTCCAAGAAAGCTTTAGGTGTCTTATACCCTAAACGTTTTTGGCTTCTCTCATCGTTAAAGTAGTTGCGGAAGGCCAGTAAGTCGATTTTAGCCTGTGCATAATTATTCAAAGGATAATGAAAATCAAATTCGGTTTTGAAGTGAGAAAAGATACTTTCAATGACCGCGTTGTCCCAACAGTTTGCTTTTCTCGACATACTTGGCGTAAAGCCAAGTTCCTTTGATTTCTTATGGTGCTGAAGTGATGTAAAGACACTTCCTTGATCGGTATGGAAGAGAATGCCTTTCATTGACTGAAGATCACGTTCGTTCATTGCCATATTAATAGTAGCTTCCACTAGCTCATAAATCGGCCTGGAACCAACAGCCAGCGCAATTAGTTCTCGATTGAACAAATCAACAATAGCTGAAATGAACAGTTTTGCGCCCTCTGCTTTGATTTCGGTGAGGTCCATAACCCATTTTAGATTCGGAGAATCTACATCAAAATTTCGATTTAATATATTTGGATAAACATGGCCAACAAGGTTTGTTCTTGTTTCTCTAGTGATTCTTGCCTTTCTTATCTTAGATGCTAAATTCAATTCATGCATTAATCTGGCCACGCGTTTATGGTTTATAATATGGCCTCTTTCTTTAAGTTCTCCTGCAATATGTTTACAACCATAAGTACCTTTGCTCTTATTATACGTTCGTTTTATAGCTTTAATATCTCGAAGATCGCGTTCTGATGGTCCTTGTTGTGGGCGCTTCATGTAATCATAATACCCACTTTTTGATACACCAAGTGTCTTGCAAAGTCTTTCAACCGAATATTCCTTTCTCAAAGAAGTTATGGCATCATATGACTTTTGTTTTCGTTCTCCTTGAGAAAGACCTGGAACTTTTTTAGAATTTCAATCTCCTCTTGTTGTTGATAATATTTCGTCTTAAAGCAACGTAGGCGTTCTAATTCAATCCTATCATCTGATAGTAAGTCTGGGTTTTTCGATTGAAGACCAGTCTCACCGTGCTGTTCAAAGGTTTTGACCCAATTAATTACTGAATTTACACTGAAGCCAATTTCTTCGGCAACAAGCCTTTTGTTTCGGTTGAACTCTATCACTTGTGTAACCGCATATAATTTTGTTTCAAATGTTGAACGACGCTTTTTTAACTTTTTCCGAATATACATAATAACCTCTCCTTTAAATAGAATAATAAGGCTTTGTATATTCTATACCCTATTTTGTCCGTTTTAAGGGGGGCGACCACTGTACACGATACTATTACGGCAATTCACTACAATTACATATTTATAAGGAGTGGATTAGGATTTTACATCAATATCTAATCTTCCTATATTTTTATACAATTTGGTGAGTTGTTCATTATTGTTTATTGCACAGCGTCAATTAAAAGGGATCATCATATCTATGGTAGCATATCGACGTAGCAACGATCTCTACACGTATTCTAACCTCTATCCGTCCACAGGAAAAGAAGCCGTACTCACGATGGAGCACGACTTCAAGATTGCAAAAAATATTCGTTTTATATCATATAGTATGCTAATTTTATGCCAGTGATTTTACAAACCCTGTTGTGAATTTAATCATTTCATGTTTCAATAGCTCATTCCCGCACGATTTAGCCCATGCCCCGGGTTAACAGTTGGACTTTATTTGACGCTTCCATTCAATTAACACACTTTTATTTCTCGATAGGTTAAAATCCTTGGAAATCTCCGAACATCGGTTGTACTAATGAATTGATAATTGTAAGTTTATCAAAAAACAGAATAATTCCCATACCTATCATAATTCCTCCGCCAATTTTCATTACAGGGCCACTATATTTTTTTATCCAAGTAAATTTAGTAATGAAGAATGCCATTAAAAGAAAAGGAATACTAAAACCTAACACATAAGCTGCCATATACCATAGACCCTGTGATGGATTTGCACCTACAAGTGCTAATGTAGCTGCTAAAATTGGACCCATACAAGGTGTCCACCCCACTGCAAAAGCAAATCCAATTACTACTGAACCTAAATAACCAGCTGGTTTATTTTGAATATGCAGTTTATGTTCCTTCATCAAAAATTTTGGTTGGAGTAACCCAATCGTAATCAATCCAAAGAGCACCATTAAAATAGCACCAATTTGTCGAATTACATCTCCATATTGAAAATACCACGTCTCTAAGAGAGTTGCACTTCCTACTGTTCCAAAACCAAATACTAAATAAATGATTGAAAATCCACATAAGAAGAAAATTGTATGCAAAATTGCTTTGTGCTGTCCTTTTAATTCACCCAGTTGTATTTCAGCTACACTCATTCCTGTAATGTACGATAAAAATGTAGGATAAAGTGGAAATACACAAGGCGATATGAAAGTTAGTGCACCTGCACCGAATGCAAGTAAAATAGAAATGTCTGCCATTAATGATCCCTCCCATTTTAGCCAACATATGTTAGTTGTTTATCGTCACGATACACTTGGTTAATGGTTCCTCCACCGAGGCATTCTTCTCCTTGATAGAAGACAACTGCTTGTCCAGGCGTTATGGCACGAATTGGTTCGTGGAAAGTGACTTTAACTTTGGATTCATCCAACCGTTCTACCGTTACTTTATTATCCGGCTGGCGATAGCGGAATTTGGCAGTACATTCAAATGTATCAGGTATAGATCCCTTTGAAATCCAGCTAACATTATCAGTAATGATGCTGTCTGAATATAACATTTCATGGTGGAAGCCTTGTCCAACATATAGTACATTCTTTTCAAGATCCTTACCAATTACAAACCAAGGTTCACCATTTCCACCAATCCCCAATCCATGCCTCTGCCCAATTGTAATGAAACAAATTGTCTCGTCTTTTGTGTTCGGCATCGGCCGAATAATAAAACCACCAACAACTTGAATCGTCAAGTCCGGATTTACTAGTACACCTACAGTAACAGAGGGGCGATTTGTTCTGAATGCAGTAGATAAGAGGCAAAACCCTCACTGTTTTCCCCCGTTACAATGGAAACCTGGCCAACAGCCCTGCATATGCATGGGGATTTGAAACATACCCACTCACTTCACCCTTGGTATTTCATCAACCAGGATGGTCCCAATTAATCCGCCGCCATTCATTTTATGGACAGTTTTTCTTCTCCCTTTAGCATGGAGCCAAGTATGACTCCTTTTCCTATAAAAACTGAATTCATTAATGATCTTTGTCTTTTAATGAGAGTATTCGATTTTCTCTTTCCATCTTCCCGTGTAAAAAATAATAAAGAAAGGATACAGCAAAGACCATAATTCCTAGAATCGCATACATAGTTGAATACCCTGTGAAAGGAATTATAACCCCTAAAATAAACGGACCTATTCCATTCCCTATATCAAAAAAGATGAAGAAAGTAGCGGTAGCATATCCTATGCGTTCAGGTGTTACTTTCAAGGTGGCTACAGTCTGACTGATAGAAGAAATATTTCCAAAACCCAGACCAATTAACCCTCCCGCTAATAATAGGGTTAACGAATTATCCACTGTACTAAGAAGAAGCAATCCGGCTCCAAAAAGTAAAAAAGCCGGATACATAATATAATTTGCTCCTCTACGATCCACCAATTTTCCAGTAAATGGTCTAGATACCAATACACTGACGGTGTAAATGCTGAAGAAAAAGCTAGCAGCACTAACCAAATCCAATTCAATAGCATAAAGGTTTATATAAGAAAGTACACTTGAAAAGCTGAAAGTCATTAAAAGAACAATAATACCTATTGGTACAACTTTTGGTTCAATGTAATTCGAAATCTTAAATCCTCCGCGTTTTTCCTCTGTTGTTTTCGGAGCCATGGGTACGTTAACTAAGAAGCCGATTATCATACTAGCGACTCCAAGTAAAAGGGAGAAAAGAAAAATGATATTAAATTCAGTATGTTGAGTCATATATAGACCTAAAAAAGGTCCCAGTCCTGTAGCTAATGCTGTACTAACAGCAAAGTAACTAATACCTTCCCCTCTTCTTGACTGCGGTATGGCAAGAACAATTATTGTACCAATTACTGTAGTTGCTATTCCCATAGCTAGTCCATTTAAAAACCGGCTAACAATTAATAAGGGGAGACCATAATCTATAAAGTAAAGCAGTATTGTTATTGTAAAAAAGATAAGCCCAATAATTAATATTCGTTTGTATTCAACTCTGTTAATAATTTTTGCAGTAACCAGTCGACCTATTAATGCTCCAATGATAAAGATGCCGACTACTACGCCGGCTTGTCCAGTAGATGCATTAAATTCGTTTACAGCATAAAGCGCAATTATTACATTTAACAACATGTATATTAGGACCAAAAAGAAATTGACTAAAGAAAGAATAATAAAATCTTTAGTCCATAACTTTGAATTTGCTTGGCTCAATATAAAAACCCCTTCCCGTGTTTAATAATCACTTCTTTATTAAGAAGTCGTTGCATTCGCCATCTTCTGGTATAAGTAATTGGGAAGAAAAACCTTTTTCAACCGCATATTTCCTCAGCTCTTTCCTGGATAATCCCCAGTGGTTGACAGCTTCCATATGGCTAGCTATGATTTTAGCGCTTGGTATAGCTTTGTGTACTTCGTAGACATCCTCTTTCCCCATAATAAGTGAGCCTAATTCGAAGAACTTGTTATCTCCAGCATTTAAAATAACCACTTCAGGATTGTGCGTTTCAATTGCTTCTTGAACAGGTGTACACCACACTGTATCCCCTGCTAGATATAAGGTTTTTTCTTTTTCATTTTTGAAAACTAGACCAATTACGTTGCCCATAAGTTCCCGTGTTTTACCTCGACCGTGTTCTCCTTTTGTTTTTATCAGCTGTATCCCTTCAAAAAAGGTGGTGCTATCTTTTAAAACTTCCACATTTACAAATCCAGCGCTCTTAATTTCTTCCGCATCTTCCTTATTTTGCGTAAATAGTTTAATATCTTTTGGTAAAACCACTTTTGCTACGTCATCCCAGTGGTCTAAATGTAGATGAGTAACAATGACAGCATCTACATCAATGAGGTAGTCAATTGAAACAGGTAAATCAAACAAAGGATTGTATTCCTCTCTTGCTGAACCTGGAAAAGCTGGGTATGTGCCCTTATCTGCAAGAAATGGATCAATTAAAAATTTTTTCCCTCCGTATTCTATGACTAATGTTGCATTGCGAATCTGATGAATATTCATAGTAGAATCTCTCCTTTTAATTGGTTACGTCAATTTTGCATCTGTGTAAAAAATAAATACACAACATAAATAAAGTATATTTAGTGTTTAACTTTATTAATGAAAGGATTGAAAGTTAATGGATACAACAGACTTTCAAATTTAAAATGAGCTATCCAAAAATAGCCGTATTACCATGAAAGAACTAGGGAAAAAATTGCACTTAACAGGTACAGCTTAATGACAATCGACAATTTATAATTCGCGTGCTCAATTAAGTCCTGCAAAAATTCATCTAACACTTCATTATCCAGAAAGTTACCCATTCCTTTCCATACACTTTTAATCTTTTGTTTTTAATTTACGAATTTTTTCAGGCGTTACATCATTTAAAAGCGAATCCACTATCTTCATTCCTGAGAAAGTATGGAGAACTTGCCCGCGTATAGCACCTAAATAATCTTCACGAAGCACTTGCTGCTCGGCTTTTTCTGCATTTGTTAATCCTTCTTCACGCTGCTTTTTCGCTAATTCATTAATTCGTGGTAACAAGTCCAACATGTTTTTTCACCGTCCTAATTGAATTTGTAGTTATTCAATAATTTGAGTATGGAAGCAACATTTTATATGGTTTACCATTATTTCTCCCAGATCAGTAAATGTTGCTACCCCTCTTTTATGAATGACTGTTTTGAATCCTTCTGCGTCTGCTCCTGCAACTGTTAAAAAGTCACAAATATCCGTCGTTACCCCAACAGTATGGACCTTCTCTACGCCTAAACTTCTTGCTCCATGAATGTATACCATCGTTCATAAGGCTCTTTGATGAGCTGGCAGACAGGTTTATCCAGAATAGTTGACAGAAAAATTAGTCATTCCCCCTAGTTTTCTACTAAGGCAAATCAGCTTATTTAAGCTGTACTAATTGCTCTAACACATCCGCGATATCGCCGTCGATACCAATGGATTTATCAGCAATGACATCTGGAATATAAAGCTCACTCCCCTTATTAAAGGTAATATAGGTAGCGTCTATCTCTGAGTTAGCTAAATTCATAAATGGAGCTTTAATCAATTGATTTCTTGCACCTACACCTAATTCCAGTAAGACTATTTTTTCACCATGAGCATTATCGATAAAATCCTGATAAGCCTGAAAGCTGGCTTGCCATGCCTCACCTCTTAGAAAATTACGATCGACCTCGACATGGACTTGCATTGGGCCACCACATTCTAGACATTTAGGAATAAGGTTTGAAGGTACTTTTCCGTTTTCTTGGTTCCGGGCCATTTCACTCAATATTTCGTCAGCTTGGTAAATTTGATGATGACACCCATGAGAACATTGCAAATACCGACTATTGCCCTCTATTTCAAAAAGGCGTTCCTTCTGAAATCCTGCATCCGTAAAATGAGAATCTGTATTAGAGGTAACCACAAAATAATTTTTATCCTTCACCAGTTCATAAAGGTGCTTCATAACAGGACTTGCTTCCTGGTTGTTTAAAAAGTAGGCGTACATACGGCTGAAGAATGCCCACTTCTCTTCCTCGGAAGGATATGCATAAAAAGCTCCTTGTAGGATGCTACGAAAACCATAATTCTTGCGGAAATCTCCAAAATGCTCCAGAAAGGACGAATCCTCTGAAAAAATATTAGTACCTCCCGAAATAGCGAGGCCGTTACTTGCGCCAATTAGAACACTGTCCGCATTCTTGATTTTGCTTAAAACGTTTTGATAGTTCTCTTCCATATGATCCTCCATTTATATAAAATTTTGATGAATCTATTTTACTTAATGAATTCGTGTAATGCGTAGTCGAATTGCTCCCTACTTATCAAATAGCCGAATCTCTTTTTCCCTTTCCGTTCAAAGCATCTTGTAAGACACGTGCAATATCTTCTTTAATGGCAAGTCCTTTTTCACTTAACTCTTGAGCAACGACCGCATCTTTAGGATTTATTGTAATATAGTAGGCATCCGGAAAACTGTAAGTCATGTTCCAAAACGGCTCTTTAATAAACATGGGTGTCATTGTTCCAACACCTAATTCAAGAAAGAGAACTTTTTTATCTTTGTTTTCAATAAGATACTCATTGTATTTTCTTAATTCCCCTTGGTAAGAGCTTCCTTCCAGAAATACATAAGAGCGCACCCATGGTTCCATTTCCTGCCCACATTCTGGACATACTGGAATTAACTCTGTCGGGATGCTAGTTCCCTTTATGTTTGCATACATGTTCTCGACTTGCTCTTTATTAAAATAAACATGATCATGGCAACGGGAGCCACATTGAAAATAACGCATATCCCCTTGAATTGGGGAAACTTTCTCATCGGGGAAAGTCTTGGAAAACTGTGCGTCTTGATTCGTTGTAACAACGAAATAGTTTTTTCCTTGAAGGAGTTGCAATAAATCAAGGTAGGGGCGACCGGCTTCGGCATCATGTAAAAATTTAATTTCAGTAGCAAGAAAAGCCCATCGTTCTTCACTTGTAGAAAAACGGTAATAAAAGCCATCAAAAAGGTTTTTAATACCATATTTATCTGCAAACTTCCCGAAATGCTTCAGAAAATTTTCATCAGTATGATAAAAACTGTGTCCGATAGCCTCAGACATTCCAGCAGCGCCACCTACCACAATTGCCTCAGCTTCTTGGATTTTGTTTAGTAATGTGTCTATGTTGTTTTGGTATTGTTGTGCTAACATATTTTTTGTCCTCCTATTGATTTTTCTTTGTAGAAATTCACGCATATATAGTTTTCCCTCAATAACAAATTTAAAGTGCGGGAGGTTCAATATATGTTTTGCCTGTAAAGCATTCCTTTACTTGAATCTAAATATATTATATAGTGGATATGAACCAACAAACAAGTATGCACTTTTATGACGCATACTATCCAGGAGGATAGTGTAGATATGAATAATTCTAAAATGATTGTTGCTGACAACGAAGAAACCTCTTTCGGTTACACACTTTCTATTATTAACGGGAAATGGAAGCTACTAATTATTTACAATTTATCGAAAAATGGCCCGGTTCGTTATAATGAACTTCAGCGTATGATGGGGAAAATAACTTATAAAACGCTTAGTTCTACACTTAAGGATATGGTAGCTGATGGTATAGTCCATCGTGAGGAATATCCACAAATCCCTCCAAAGGTTGAGTATAGCCTGACTGAAAAGGGGCAAACGCTTTGGCCTATTATCCAGACGATGTGCCAATGGGGAGATCATAATAAGGAAATATAAAAGAGTGAAATTCCAGGTATATTGCAAGGTTGACTTAATCCTGAAGAGTCAAAGAAAAAATGGTTCCATTCATCAGTATTTGATGATTGGAACCATTTTTTATTTGAATTATTTCCACTGACTTTTGGTGAATTTCGTTCCCGTAAGTAGTGCTTGGCATTTATCTTTCGCTTTTGGTGCATAACAAGCTCTTCTCAAATTTTTCATATATCCAAATGTACCGTCTAGACGTTCTTTGTGAATTGAAAAAATTGTTGACAAAAAGTTCTTTAACATATAAGATACATTTCATCAGTTAAGTTTAGTTTACTTAACCGAAGTATAAGGAGGATATTATGCTTGCAAATCATCAAATAATGTTTAAAGAACTGATTGTCGTTTTTAGTGAATATTACTTAAATTATACTTTATACAATAAAAACGCGCAAAAGTTCAATGCTTATAATTTAACTGCACAGCAAGATACGATTTTATTTTTTGTGAAGGACAATCCATGTATCACGGCAAATGAAATCGCCCAGAAATTCGCGATTTCTAAAAGTGCTGTGAGCCAAGTATTATCGAAGCTCGAGGCACGAAATTTTATCAAACGTGAGGCCAATCCAACTAATCATCGCGAGTTTTTCATCGTATTAGCAAAAGAAGGTCTCGCTTATCAGGCATTAAGCGATGAAGCAGATAAAGAATTTATGACAGAGCACTTCGCTGACATCGATTTAGAACAATTGCAAAATGTATTACAAACAATGAAGAAAGTGAATGCATCCATTTCATCCTCCAACAAATAGGACCGTGAATTGTTTGACCATTAAATAGAGGTAATCAATTATGAATCGAAAAGAGAAAGTGTCTATTGCACTTGCATTATCTAGTTTATTTATTGCTTTTGTGGGGATGGGACTTGCCGCACCAGTTATGCCATCGATTGCGAAGGACCTAAGATTAAGTGGTTCCGTTGTCGGTTACTTGTTCGCCGCGATGGCCCTTGCGCAGTTTCTGGCTTCCCCTTTTACAGGTGCATGGGTCGATTCAATCGGCCGTAAAAAAATGATGGTCATCGGTCTTTTGTTATTTTCATTTTCAGAGGCACTGTTTGGCTTTTCAAATGAAACGTGGCTATTATTTGTGAGCCGTCTACTTGGCGGTGTAGGTGCCGCCTTTATTATGCCCGCTGTTGTTACGTATATTGCCGATAAAACGACGCTAGCAAATCGTGCAAAAGCGTTAGGTTATCAATCGGCTGCGATTAGTTTAGGATTTATAATTGGACCAGGAATTGGCGGATTTATTGCAGAGTTTGGGATACGCGCACCGTTCTTCTTTGCTGCTGCCATTTCATTGATTACTGCCATTGTTATTTCCCTTGTATTAGACGATTCGATTTCAACAGAGCAGCTACAAAAAAATCGGGCATACAGTGTACGACCAGCGTTTATTCAGGAGTTTAAAAAATCTTTTCAGCCACAGTACTTCACACCACTACTGGTCGTGTTCGTACTAGCGTTTGGACTTGCCGTTTATGAAATGATGTTTAGCTTATTCGTCGACGAAAAGCTTGGCTTTACGGTCCGTGATATTTCGATCATTATTACAGTCGGCTCAATCGCTGGAGTTGTCGCTCAAATTTTATTCTTTGATAAGATGGTCAATGTAATTGGTGAACGAATGCTGATTAATTTAACCTTACTATCTTCCGCTATTTTTATCTTTATTACGATTTTAATAGACGGTTACTGGACGATGATTGTCATTACGAGCATTGTGTTTTTCTCTGGTGACATTTTACGCCCTGCTGTGACATCCTTTTTATCAAAAATCGCTGGGGAAAACCAGGGGTATATTGCGGGAATGAACTCTGCTTACACTAGCTTAGGCATCATAATAGGACCGATTATTGGCGGTATTTTATTTGATATCAACATCGATATGCCGTATGCATTTGCCGCAGTTGTGCTTGTCATCGCGTTTGTTATTTCAAGTACAAAATTAAAGAAGCCTCAACTCGATTAAACTAATGCCTATTTCCCAAAAAATCTTTAGCTGGGAATGGGTAGTTACACTCTTAGCGATTGGACCTATTTTGGGCATTGTCGCTATACTCCCTTATAAACGCTTCGAATCTAATAACAAGTAAATTGTAAGCAACCTTGAGTAATCCGTTACTCTCAGTTGCTTTTTTCAACTTGCATGAGTCCTTAGATAAAATAAAACGAAGCTCACCACTAGAAATTGTGAAAGTTTACTACGACCCTATCCGAGATAAATAACCAACTTATTTAGCATTGATTGGATGCGTATGCTTGATTTCATTAATTGAAAGATATAGTTTATAGTTCCCAAATTCTAAAATTTTATCTAAAAATGCATTTAACGTTTCATGTAAATCTACCTTTACTTTTAAATGGTAACAGCCTTCTCCCGATACTCGGTGAGCTTCAACTACCACATTTTGATTATTAATAAAACGTATAAATGAATCATGGTTTGCTGATTTCATATAAATAATTACAAACCCTGTATAAGAAAATCCTAATTTCATTTCATCAACTAGTAGAGTGTAAGCTTTAATTACACCACTTTCCTCAAGTTTTTTAATACGATTCCCTACTGCTTGTCCCGTCATATGAATTTGTTCACCTAAGTCTTTCCATTGAATACGTGAATTATTGGATAATAATTGAAGGATCTGAAAATCAATGTTATCAAGTTCCATAATACATTCCTTTCACCGTGAAATTTTTTGAGACAAAAGTGTTTCATCAACTTATCGATACAAATCAATATACGAGTTATGATTATAGTGTATCAAAATACTGTAAATGAGGTGGAGAATAATGAGCACAGCTCTAATTATTGTAGATATTCAAAATGACTATTTCCCAAATGGAAAGATGGAATTAGTTAATCCAGATAAAGCGGCCGCTAATGCTGCGAAAGTTCTTGAATCGTTTAGACAGAACAACAATGAAAACATTTTCCATGTTCGGCATATCGCAGCTGATCCAGCATTAGGATTCTTCCTTCCAGATACGGAAGGTGCCGAAATACATGAAACTGTTCATCCTTTGGAAAACGAAAGCATTATCATCAAACATTTCCCTAATAGTTTTTTAAAGACTGATTTGGAAAGCAAATTAAAAGAAAAAGGAATAACAAAGGTAGTGGTTGTCGGTATGATGACTCATATGTGTATTGATGCAACAGTTAGAGCTGCAGTGGATTTAGGCTATGAAACAACTCTTATTGAAGATGCATGTGCGACAAGGGACTTATCTTATGAAGGTAAGGCCGTTCCAGCAGAACAGGTTCATTATGCATTTGTCGGCGCACTTAACGGTATGTATTGCGCTATAACTTCGACTGAGGATTTCCTGCAATAAGAAACACAATCTTAAAGAACAAATAAATGTAAAAGGCATTTGGGAATACGCTTATTCCCAAACGCCTTTTAACTTTTTCGTTTTTCAGAAACGGTCATCGGATATTAGTCGGAAAACTATACGAAGTTTTACGTATTTATTTTGACTTATACAGTAATGGCATCCTTTACTACCACATCTAATTTAACTTTTTATGGGTAAATTACTGACCAAATCCTGAAATCCGGGTTACTTTCCCTTCCGGAAGATCATCCATACTTAATTGTTTGAATTCTAACTTTGTTTGATCATTTACTTTATCTAATACCATTGCTAGAAAATTATTCATTTTCTTCACCAGATCCCTTCGTGAATTTAATCTTCGTTTTATTTGTATACATAAACGATTCGTGAAAAAAGAGTTAAATTCTCTATTCGTTCAAAACTTCATTTCTTTACTCTTTTTTGTTTAGAATTTCCTTTTAAAATCATACACGTACTAGTTGAATGAGCAACAAGACTTCCTTTTTCATCATATACATGACATTCCAGTAGTCCAACTGTGGCGCCTTTTTTAATTAATTTTCCCTCAGCTCGAAGTTTCGATTCATAAATAGGTTTAAGGAAGTTTAATTTAATTTCCATTGTCGTAAAAAGTTCATCTTCAGCAAGCGTACTAGCAAAAGCATATCCCATCGCAGCATCAGCTATATCACAAAGTATCCCACCATGCAGCGTGCCCATCGGATTATGCAATCTTTCAGAAGCTTCTATTTCTATAACAACTCTACCTTCTTCAACATCTACCACCTTAAAACCAAGTACTTGTGCAACTGGGGGTTCAGGTATTTCACCCGTCATCATTTTCTTTAAGTTTTCTAAGTGATTCATTATCCACGTCTCCTAAATAATAAATTTTAAATTTTTAAGCGTATTTTTCAACTACGCAGGTGAAGATGTCCATCGTCTGGGTAAATGATAAGCTGATAGATATCAAATTCGCCCCTTCCCTTAGAAAGTTACAATAACTTTACCTTGCGAGTGGCCAGTAGAAACTTTATGTAATGCCTGATTAATGTCGTCAAATTTATAAGTTGAATCAATTGAAGCCGTAATATCCTCATTTTCAATAAGACTAGTAATCTCTTGTAACTGTCTTCCATTGGCTTGCACAAATAAAAAGTGATATTCTTTTTTATCTTTTGCTGCTAAACGGTCTAAACGAGCACCCACTAAACCAAATAACATTCTTTTCCACATTGGAAGGTTATTTTCAACGGCAAAGCGATAATTGGGTGCAGCCTTCAATGATACTAATTTCCCTTTAGGTTTTAAAATACTAAGTTCCGTTTTTATTTCATTTGCACCTAAGGTGTCTATCACATAATCTATATTGGATAGAACCTCAGCATAGTTTTCTTCCTTATAATTTATAAATTGACCTGCCCCAATCGACAGTGTACGTGATCGACCTCTTTCACTGCCACTTGTAATCACATATAACCCCATTGATTTAGCAATGGGAATTGCCATAGCACCAAAGCCACCGGTTCCTCCAGGAATAAATAGCTTTGTATTAGGCTGAACATGGAGTACATCCTTCAATGCTTGATAAGCTGTTAAAGCAGTAAGGGGGACCGCAGCCGCTTCTATAAAGGATAGATTTTCAGGCATTTTAGCTATAGCATCATCTTTGACCGTCACATATTCAGCAAAAGCTCCTATTTTATTCACCGGCAATCTCGAATAAATTTTGTCGCCAACCTGAAAATCAACAACATCTTTACCAACCGCCTCTATAACACCAGATAGTTCATTGCCTAATGTTAGTGGAAACTCATAATCAGCAATCATTCGGACACTGCCATTTAAAATCAGAATATCTAATGGATTTACACCTGCTGCTTTTACTTTAACAAGCACCTCGTTATTATCGATTTCCGGTATTTCCACATTATTTATTTCCACTTGAATTCCTTTTGAGTATTTCTGCATTTGAGCAGCTTTCATACTTTTCTAGCTTCCTTTCCACTTAAAAATCTAATGGCGTACAATTTTTAGTTGTACGCCATTCATCATTTCACTTATTCTTACTGCTATTGAGATTTTTATTCTTCCATTTTAGGATAATCTGTATAACCCTGTGCACCACCAGCATAGAGCTTAGTTACATCCGGTTCATTTAGGGGAGCGTTTTTCTTTATACGCTCAATGAAGTCTGGATTTGCTAGTGCCCAAATCCCTACTGTTGCGACATCTGCTAGACCATTATCCAAGTCCACAGTAAGTTGTTCAAGTGGACGTCCCGCTCTATTTACCACTAGTGGTTGTGTCCACAATTGACGTACTTCTTGTAATAAGGGTTCATTGCCAAAGTACATAATATGAAGATAAGCCAAATCAAGCTTATTTAATTCCCCTATTAAATATCGATACATCTCAATATTTGTATCACCTTCCTCAATTCCGTTCAATGTCCCTTGAGGAGAGAACCGAATTCCCGTTTTTTCTGCACCAATTTCATCAATGACTGCTTTAGTTACTTCAATTGCAAATCGAGCCCGGTTTTCAATTGAACCACCATAGGCATCTTGACGATGATTTGAGTTCTCACTAAGGAACTGTTGAATTAGATACCCATTTGCCCCGTGAATTTCGACTCCATCAGCTCCAGCTTCAATTGCTGCGGCTGCGGCTGTACGAAATTCTTGAATGACTTCTTTTAGCTCATTTTGACCTAATTCCCTAGGCGTCGGGATATCTTTCATCCCCTCAGCTGTAAACATTTCTGTGCCAGGTGCAATAGCAGAAGGTGCAACTGCTTGTCGATGATGTGGTGTATTGTCAGGATGTGAAACACGCCCTACATGCATGAGCTGAATGAATATGCGGCCACCTTCATTGTGTACACGACTCGTTATTTTCTTCCAACCTTCTATGTGAGATGGTGTATAAATCCCAGGTGTATTTAAGTACCCTTGACCATCATTTGAAGGTTGTGTACCTTCACTTATGATTAAACCAAAAGAAGCACGTTGGCCATAATATTCAGCCGCTAACTCTCCTGGGGTACCATCAGTTAAAGCTCTATTTCTCGTCATTGGTGACATACCTAGACGATTTTTCAATATAACTTCTCCAATACGAACCTCTTCAAATAATTTTTTCATTTTCATTCTCCTTTTTTGTTGTCATACACTCTAAGCATAAAGTGGTTAGTAATAATTGATTATCTATGACTAATTGTCTTCTACCCCTTAATTACTTAGAATCAAGAAATAGCTTTACATGTCCAGCAAACTGTTCTGGGTACTGGAATAGATGTCCATGTCCGGAGTCTGGATAAATAATGAGTTGTGCATTAGGTAAGTTTTCCGTAAGAATATAACTGTTTTCGGTCGGAACCATGACGTCTTTAACCCCATTAGTCACGAGTACCGCTTGCGTAATCTTCTGCAACCAGTCGTATTTCTGTTCAGGATCCCGCTCAGTCCATTGGGAGATTGCCTGTAATTGCGCATCGAGCACTTGAGGTGAACTTTCCACTTTTTTCTGGCTCAAGATTCGTTTTAATGAAGATATTCCAGCCGTCCGACTCGTTTCGGTCGGACCGTAAAATAGGAGCAAGAAATTCTCCAGAGCATCATTTTCATCTCCACCAACTTGAGTCATCGCTTCATACACGTCTTTTCTAGGATCATTGACACCAGATTGTGGACCAGTTCCCGCCAAGACGATGCGTCGTACCATATTTGGCTGCTGCAATACTAACTCCTGTGCAACAAATCCGCCAATTGAAAAACCAAGGATATCGACTCTCTCTAAGCCAAGTGCTTTAATGAAAGTCGCTGCATCCTTTGCCATCTCAGCTACAGTAGTCGGAGTTTCACCACTGGATTCACCGACACCAGCATTATCAAAAAGAATAATAGGTCGACTTTCAGCTAAAACACCAATCATATTAGGATCCCAATTTTCCATTGTTCCGCGGAAGTGAATGAAGAAAACTAGCGGAATTCCTGTTTCTTGGCCAAACTTTCTATAGGCAAATCGGATCCCTCCAGCTTCGATATAACTTGATTCAGTTGGAATTGTAAATTTCGACATCATTTTTCCCCTTTCGAACGGTGAGTTCGGATTGATTTGATAAATTATAAATTAATTGCAATTTCATCTGCATTTCTAGAATGTTCGTTCTAGAAATGTAAAAAAAAAGAAAGTTAGTCTAACACTGAAAGTGTCATGTCAATAATGCTTTCTAATTTCTTTTTATCAGCCTCAATCTTCACTAATACGCGTAACCCTACAAGTGAATTATGAAGAAAAAGAGACAATACTTCAGGATCATGATTCTTAGATATTTCTCCGTTTTTCTGCCCATGTTTCAGCAGCTCATAAAAGAGAGCTTCTGTCTTTGTAAACATTTCTGCAATCTTTGTTGCAATTTCCTCGTCAAGCAAAGATAATTCAACAGCTGCATTTACAGACAAACATCCTTTTGGCAAATTAAGATTTGGGTAAATTATCATGTTAAACACTTCTCGTATCCCTTGTTTTACCAGTAATTTTGAACCTACTCTCTTCTTCGTTTCACTAGTAATTAACTCTTCATAGTGAGATAAGGCACTCAAAAACAATGTACGTTTGTCGCCAAACGTATCGTAGATGCTTCTGCGATGAATGCCCATATAGTCTACTAGCTCTTGCATAGATGTTTTTTCATACCCTTGTTGCCAAAAAAGCTCCATGGCTTTTCTTAATACTAGATTTACATCAAACTCTTTACTTCTAGCCATAATTCCTCCCTAAATACGAGCACCTTAACAAGAATGAACATTCTAATTATAGGACATTTAACTGCAACTAATTTAACTTCTCTTAGAATATCATTTCTAGAACGATTAGTAAAGAATAAGAAAAAACATAGAATGAATTAAACTCCAAGTTTTGTCTGCCTGTGCATCACACAATTCGAATTAATTCTGAATCGTGTGATGCACAGGCAGCACTAACTAAGGGAAAACCGCAAACAACACAAAAAAAGAGTAGCCAAAGCTCCCCTTTCAAAAAAGTATTTAGCCAACAATCGCGCTCATTTGCTTTATTAAATCTACTTAAACTAATTGTTCCTATGAAAAATATTCTAACCAGAAGATGAATCCAAATAAGGTAATAAAAGTTAAGGTAAGCTGGATTAGTGATACCTGAAAGTCTTTTCTGTTATCCGAAAATCTCCATTCTATATATGCTTGAACACCGATTTGAGTTAGTATAAAAAAACCACATATTATATATGTTATAAAGGGCTGACTAGTAAAAAGGATTGCACTAGTTATTAAAAAAATCACAAAAACTATACGGAGTGTCCAATCGACTTTTTTATGAAATTCATTTATATGATTATATGAAAACCATTTCTTTTTACTTGCACCCATTCTATAACGAAAAACAGCTGGAATAACGCCAACCAGTAAAATAGCAACTGATAGTATTTTAATAAGTTCTACCCAAAACCCGGGTGGCATTCCAGGGTACCCCATTTAAAATCAACTCCATTCTAAATTCCTTCTACTTCTACCACTAACTATATTATTGCAACGTACACAGGCAGCACTTACTCAATATGGCAATGGTTCAGGAATAATTGCAAGGGGAATAGCCCCGTACCGCCTACCCCAATATATGAACTTGCTAAAGCCCCATTATAGGGGTTAAACGGGTGTCACAAAGTTCTATTAGCGCTTTAAAATGTT
The DNA here is from genome assembly GCF_038620285.1 of Sporosarcina sp. FSL K6-1540. NCBI lineage: Bacteria > Bacillati > Bacillota > Bacilli > Caryophanales > Caryophanaceae > Sporosarcina > Sporosarcina sp. FSL K6-1540. Next base: position 2,508,067 of record NZ_CP152018.1, on the reverse strand, counting down.
GCTTTTATTTTCTATTAGATAACTCTTTCCCCTCCCATAAATTCAGCTTTTTAATATACACCATCCTCAAATTCTTTATACTCAGTAATAAGAAATCCAACCTTAGATGTTTGATGGTTTCGACCTTTAAAGTCTCTTCCATCAATACCATAGGCTGACCATCCTTCTTTCCCAATGTAAAAAGTCAGTATGTTCTTGTATCCGAACTTTTTAGCTACTTGATCTTCACTGATGAATTTTAACTTGTTTTGAGTTAGAAACTTACAGATTCTCTCTTGTGAATTATCCATTTTTACTCATCCTCTCATTTTTAAATGAAATGTTCTTTTATTGTTTGGTGGGAAAAGAGTTGCGGATTGACTCCCCTTCTACAAGAGTACCAGTTGCCCACTAGCGTTGCATAGCAGTAAAATAACGTAAAAAAGGATTGGAATCAGAAATAAAGTTAAATTAATACGAAAAAAGGGCTCCTTCTGTAAAATGAAACTGACGACTAATCAGTTATCTACTCTACAGAAAGGAGCTTCCTTATGAAAAGTGTAGACGAAAACATAATATTTCGTCAATATTTATCTCTATTATCAGTTAACATTTTGGCTTGTCCATTGATGTAAAGTTTTGTCTGCCTGTGCATCACACAATACGAATTGATTCTGAATCGTGTCTTAATTTAACAGTGCACAGGCAGCACTCATTACTGTAGACGCAGTGTTTGCTATTCCATTGCTAATCCCAGTTCCACATGGGCTTTTGAACACTTAATTGCGATGGCGCTCGCAGTGGCTTTAGTTTCCGTTGTTGCCGTATCAAAGGACAAAATTGTAGCTGAAGTAGAATCACGTTTAAAACGTAAAAATCCAACAATTATCTATAGAGGGGGATCCTCTACGGCTTATAAGCTTACGCCTAGAGCACAAGATACGGGAGGATTATCTTATTATTTAAATATGCCAAAGGGGAAATTTACTGCGACCACCAAAGAAGCTGTCGCCGGAACGAAAGTTTTGAAGGCAGTAGTAGATGCAATAAAACCATGTATCTATTAAACCTGTAAAATCTTCTGCTATGAAGGGCTGGATTGATTCAAAACAAAAACCGCATGAGGTCACAAAACTTTTGCAGGCGATTTCAGTATCGTTAAGCAATTAAGGAGTATGATTATGCCAGATTATTTAAATCTTGAAGATGAAGAAATTATCTACTATGTTTATAATTTGAATTGGCACCTACCTCAAGAAATTCAAGATGAGGCAATGGAGATACTCTCCGAGATACAGCCGGAAAAGGTTGGTTTTATAATTCCTAAATACGGAAAACCATGTTGGCAAAATGGTGTAGGAATTATCAAGGATATGGGATACCCGAGGAATAAAGAAGCATTGCCCAAACTGGCAAGCTTACTACAAGATAGAAATTGGCCAGGAGCTCTAGAGGCTATTGAAACTTTTGAGCAATTGGGGAAGAAAATAAGTGTTCCACACATTGAAAAAGAATGTGTGGAAGCCATAAAGTGTAATAACAACGACTGGCTAGAGCATCTTTATTTTGCCACTGAAAGCCTTGATATAACTGAATTAGACTTTAGTAACCCTGTTACTTATCAGTTAATGAAGAAGGCTGCTGAAGAATTGAATTAGAAGAATAAGCAAAGATAGGCCACTTTATTTTTGTCTTCTTGTGCATCACACAATTCAAATCAATTCTGAGTAGTGTCTGTTTTTAACGGTGCACAGGCAGCACTCACTCATCCATATAGATCAAGGGAATGCATATGGCTATCATCATAGCAAAGGAACTTTACTGCTGCTTATCAATACGCAACTGTATAGTTCCTAGCATTTTATTATGTATAATTAATTCTTACAACCATTTTTATCACAAGTTATTTTAGAACTTGTATTTTCCCAGTGGCTAGAATTTTCACTTGTGTTGAATCCGCAACCAGTATTTCCGCCTTTTGTACCATTATGCACAATTCCAGTTGGTGTATGTTTAACAGCCATCTTTATCACCACCATTCACATTATACTTTAAAGTAACAGACGAGGAACGAATGCTCTCTTTTATAGACTACTCTATCTTTCGGTAAACATCAATCATTGTAAATAATCAAAATACTATATCAGCTATACATACCACAAAATATAATTCAAAAATTCACAACATTCATCTACCTGAGGAGGCAAGAGTCATCTTATCCCACTTAGAGTGAGCCTTGCAATAGCCACATGGGCGATGGAACTACTAAGCAGATTCAGCAGCTTACGTTGCGAATGATAGGTTGTTATTTGTTTTGCCTGTTATTATAAGTTGCCGTTTCTGACGGAGCCGAGCCCTCCGACCCGTAACTCAAGCTCAGACGTCCCGTATGGGGAGATCATTGTCGGATTTTAAAGCAATTCAAATTTAACTGAGAACTTTCATCAGTACTATTAGGTAGTCAGGGCCGATAATTATGAATTTAAAATCATAAAATGCTATTTGGAGATTCTCAATAAAACCGAATTGCTCCAACCATAACCCAATGTTTTTACATGCAAATCCAATTCTAGAGATTCCAATTTTAAAATACATCTAAACTCATCTTTAGGTAAATCTCCTTTATTATAGCCATCAATTAAATCTAATATTCTTCTACTAAAATTACGATATTTGTTATTCAAGGTTACTTTCTTAGATTTGATTAAATACAGCAAACTTTCTTTGTGGTTATCAGGTATCTCTTTATTAAATTCAGCAAATACTTGAGATTGATCAATATGCTTTTTTATTGTATTTAATGCATCCACCTCTGTAGAATCTAACAGTTTAAAAGTTACTATCAAAACGAGTTGATAAATACTGAAAAAGAACATATAGTTTCTTAAAGCTTCAAAATAATTTGAAGGTGGGTTAAATAAATCCAACTCTAGAAAAGTTATATTCATCAAATAGGTTACTAAAATAATTTCAAACAGATACAACGTTATATGTAGAACCATTTTTATAAAGTGTGTTCCAAAGAACTTATTTGCCAAAATGATTAGTATAATAAAGGTAAATAGAACTAATAAAATCCTTTCTTCCATACAAATCTTCCCCTTACATTTCAAAGAACAGGTTGTCTGAAGATTAATAATTCAGCTCTAAGAGCGAATAAAAATAATGGGGTGGAATTGGCCCCTTTCTTTCACTCCAAATTAAATCGTGATTTCATTTTCTATTACCTAAGAACTGAGTAATGGCTAGATTAACTTTCGGAAGATAAATCCTATTAGAATAATCGTTTTGAATTAGTTTTGTCTGCCTGTGCACCAGACAATTCTGAATCATGTCCGTATTGCGCCGTACACAGGCAGCACTCACTCCAAACGCTGCACAAGGAACTATTGTGTTTGTTCAAATATCCATGTTAAATCAAACAGTCGTGAATATTTGTTGCACAGGCAACTCTACAAAGAATCATGACACCAACTCAGCATCTTCCATCGCAAGTGTCTGGTTATACTCCTCCGCCAACATCGTTGTAACAAATTCAACAGTTGGATCTATTTCTTCAATCATCTCCCTAAGACTTGAGATATCCGTTTTAAAGAATTCTTTTCTATAGTTAACCTTATTGACCCTCTGTCGGCTCAACAATTTATGCAATTTCCCTTCCAAACCAACGGCATCGTCACTAAATACCATTGCATGTACATCAAACTTGAACGGGACTGAAGCACTACCGAGTTCATCTACTCTTTCTTGAGGATCCATTCTTCTTGTCATACCTATCTTGAACAGTTGCTCGCCAAACGAACCAAGGTTTGAAATGATATAGACATATCCCGCTTTACCAAGGGCAAGGCTAGTAATCTCATCTTTCTTGTCTTCAATTTCTTTTACTTGGATTTCGAGTTCCTGGAGTCTTTCCTCCAAATGTCGTACCTTCTCTTGATCTGTTTCTTCTTCCAACAATTTTTTATTTCTAGAAATTTCGATTGAGAACTTCTCCTCTTCCTTCTCCAATTTCTTCTTCTCTTCCGCAAGTAGCTTTCTCTCTGCAGCCTCTTGCTTCATTTGTTCCCTAATCATTCTCTGTTCTTCTTTTTCTTGCTCTCTGTATACGTAATATTTATATTCAATATTAATTAGTTCAATATACAATGGCTCCATCTCATTTAAAAACCTTGTCACGGTTGGTAGAATCGCCATGTTACCCGATGCACTTATTGATAAATACTTTGTTATAATATCTTTAACTGCGTTAATTGAGTCATCAAGCTTGTTAAATTTTAGTTGTAATAGTAGGATTTGAATCTCAGCTTGAAGAGCGATAACCATTAAATTATAAATGGTTTTATTTCCTTTAGTTGTATATCTGTCTTCATATTTACTTAATATGTTTTGGATTTCCTTGTTAGTTGCATTTGATAACTTTCTTAGCTCTCTTGAGTTATCTGAATGTAAGTGTAATCTGATGACTGTGCCTAGTAATCTTTTTTCATCCAATTCTTTGTTCATTTGCTCCAGTTGGTGATATACCGAATCAAAATTAATCGTATGTGGAAATCGCTCATTGAAATTCTTCAATCCAAGAAGATCCGATTTGAATTTCCTAGCTTGATTCTTGTAGCGTTGCACTTCCTTTTCCAAGTCTGTTCGTTCCTTAGTAAGTATTTCTACACTGGATTGGTATTCAGTCACTTTCTCAACAATATCAGCAATGCTTTTTGTTGAATCATGAACAATTTCCTCAGCTTCTTCTTTGGCTTTAATTAAGATGGTCTCACGCTCTTTATTTATTTCTTCATCAAAAACATTGCGTAAAGATTGAATAAATGATTCCTGATTATTTATGACAGTATTGTTTTCGTCTATGAGTTTTTGGCTACTTACCAAGGATTCATTAAGCCCTACTAGCTTGGCCTCTTTTTCTTTAATAGGCATATTCAGCAATTCATTTTCTTGAATTTTTTTATTAAATTCATTTCGTTTTTGTATTTGAATAACTAAAAGAACGATGGCTAAAATGAACGGAACTATTAAAATGCCAAAGACAGTTAGAATGAAAATAGTTGTTGTTGAGTACCACCACTCATCTTTATACTTATTAATTTTACTCAATCCCTTCTCTAAATAATATAATCCCAATACGACCGTTGATGTGTAGTACAATCAGCTGTCTTGGAATAATTCAACTCCAAACCTGATACTTTGGTTTTAAGACTTTCTAATGCCCATACCCCTCCCGCTCATCTACCAAGTACAATGTCTCCTGCCTCTTCTTCCGATAAAACGTCACCTTCTCCAACCGCTCAATCAAGTATTCCTGCAGCGCAGAATCCGTACAAAATACAAAACATCCCTTCTGACCACGCGTCATTAATGTTCTATACGTATTTCGAATAATAGGATCTGCCAATGCATGCGCTTCCTCTGGATTTTCTTTAGCAATCTTTTTTATACCCTTTAAAGATTGGTCTGTCTTTGCACGTTTTGTGTAATCTGTGATGATTTGTCCGTTCTCATAACGCATGTCATCGCCGATAATGACGCCTACATAGTCAAACTCTAATCCTTGAGCAGTATGAATACAACCAGCTTCCCTAACTGATGAGTTCTCGATGGCCCAGGTATTTTCGATGTTCCAGCTAATGCCGAAGTCGTGTTCTGGAATGGCAATGTCGTTATAATTGACGTCCTGTCGATTCTGCTTTGGCCATTCCCAGCAGTAACCTGCCATAACACGAGATTTGTTGTTTCTTCTATTAAGTTTTTCAATTTCCGCAAGCATTTCATTTGGGTCTTCAAAAAGTCGGACGTCATAATCCATCCCTAGTTCATGCATATTGGCTGTATTTCTTATCTGCAATACATCATCTAGCCAGGCGATGTAGCCATCTGAACCATCACAACGGAACTGGGATGTTAGATCACACGAAATTATGTTAGCTTTGTATTGTTCAGCATAGTGCTTTATCAAATCGACACTACCAATATCGCTTAGTGTGACCTTTTGATTTTCATCAATAAAAAATATCGTGAATTTGGAACCTTTGATTAGTTCCTTCACCTGGTTTTCACCTTTATTTCGAAACATCCCTGATTTCTCGTTCAACCTATGCGCTTCATCTACAATCAGTACGTCAAATTCATTTTCTTCTACTTCTGTAAAACTGCCGGATCCTTTAAATAGATTATCAATATGCGTCTTTTTAAAATCTCCTTTTAGTTTTATCGAGTAAATATTGCGCGGCGCAGCGTTTTTTGTTACATACATTGCTACAAGTCCTCGATCAATTAGTTTTACCAACAAGTTAATGGCAAGGACTGATTTCCCTGTCCCAGGCCCACCTTGCACGATCATAACTTGCTTTGCGACAGTTTTAACACTATCCATTGCCTGATGAAGCGCCTCTTCAAAGAACACTTTTTGTTCGTCGATCATAATGAATTCTTCATTGCCTTTTAACATACTGTTTAATGCATCTTGCAATGATTTTGAAGGATGGATTCTGCCGTTTTCAATTTGGTATAGTAATTGGTTCTGGTCACCTTTTTTAATGAATTTCTTTATAAACGTACGAAGTTTCTCAATTTCCCCTTTTGTAAAAACAGGTGCTTTTTCGAGATGATCCTCATAATGGGCATCCGTTAGTGGATCATTTTCGACTTTTCGATAGTTATGTAGGTATGCACAGGGCTTTAATTGGATTTCTTGCTTTTGGACATTTTCATTAAAATCCTCAATCAGCGCTGCATAAGACCACGCTTGATAGGATGGATGCGTCATTTCTCGATTCGCTTTGCCGACAAACGTTTTGACAATGCCATCTCTAGTGGCAATCTTTTCAACGTTCTCCCACTGTTTTAATTCCACAATGACCACATGATCCTGATTTCCATCGTTCCCAGCAATTAAAAAGTCCACACGCTTAGATGTATTAGGAATATTAAACTCTATTGCTACTGAAGCATCATTCGGAATGTCCCCGTCTTGCATTACATTTGACATCTTTTGTAATGAGTTCTCCCATGAACGAATCTCAGCCTTTGATGTCCGACCAATTTTCTCCTGAAAAGAATTGTATAATCGATCAATAAGCAATTCATTTACAATATCCCCTACAAATTGCTCTTTTGTTGATTCATATATGATCATTAGTACACCAGCCTCAGTCTGTTAGGACACAATCTATGATTGCGTCAGCATATTTTATATCAATATGGTAAATTAGTTCTACATTTTAGTTTTTTCATTAGTATAATATTACCACATTTTAAAAATCGTTGTAAGAAATCCTTGTAAATAGACATATAAGGTACCTGCACGGATATACTTTTGCTTGATTGACTTTACTATTTTGTAAATATCCTGAGAAGTTGATTTAATGAGTTCCCGTGCAATATACTTTTATATTACTTGAATTGGGTATTTTAATAAAAAAAAAGTCTAGCAACTAATCATTTTGCAACTTCCTTTTTATATGCATTTATAGTATGTTTTTTTTCAAAGTTTTTAGTGGCTGCTCGATGCATTATTACAAAGTTGATATGTTTTAAATTTAAGGCACGTAAAAATAATCAGTTAATTCACTATAATCGTAGTATAAAAATCAGATAAATAGAATAATGCGTCAATGGTTTGTCTTTGTGCGACAAAGGTACTCCGAAACTTGGATACCTTTCATTTTCCTAAGCCTTGATTAACGTTCTTTTCCACTGCTATCTTGTTGCAGCGACTAAATTATCACTAATTCTTTTTCTTCTGGATATGTCCGGTCTTGCATCACAACGAAACTTGGCATGTAATAAACACTCCCTAAACTTCAAATAGCTTTATACTCATAAAAGCTATTTCCCCCCTTTACACAGCCTAATTTACTCTAATGAGTAAAAAAACGTTTTCTTCCCAAACAAAAAACGACCTCATCAAAAGATGAAATCGCTTTTGTTATATATGTTGTTGCCATAATGATGCCACACATCGCTTAAACGTTGCTGTGACATCAAATATGTAGACAGCGGGAGTCGAACCTGCCTCTAAAGACTTGCAAATGTTGACTATCCACTACGCTAAAATCAAATCGCATTTTTTAAAAACTGTCATAAAAGTTTCTTGCACAGATATGCAATATTCAAAAAAGAAATGCATGGCTAAACCAGCATATCCGCATCCTATCCATTTGCCTATCTTACTTTTTATCGACCTTCCTATTAAACTTTTGCCAAAACCTTTTTTTTCCTTTATGATCATCTAGAAAAGCCCAAATAGAGAATGCACTCACAGCAATCAAACCAATATAAACAGACAATTCCCAGTATGTAAATAACAGAAGGTAATCCCATATAGAATTCCCTCGAACAAACACATCATACGGATCGGCATTTCGATAGCTAATTGGTAGTTTGTCTCCTATGCCATATTGCCGATAGGTGTGTCGCGTTACGTCTTTGGCCATTTCAAAAGTTCTGCCCGTATGATCTTTATAAGAGATGGTTAAATCCCGAATTGAGTCTTCGTATTTCCGATAAGTCGTATACTCGAATTGGTCAACGACTGTAGCTTCCGTTTTTGTCTTTCCGAATGGCTGCACTGTTCGAATCAGGTTCACTACAAAACTTTTGGCAATGAAAAGAAAAATTACAATGACAATACCTGCATTTCTCCAAGCCCTTTGTCTCGAATCTACTTTTTTCTTTCGTTTCTTTTTCCTCATTCTTTTCCTTTTTTTAAATCGCTCAGAAGATATCTTCTCTTCTAAGCGCTCCAATGCAGGAATGGATAAGAAAAAGGCCACGAGTAAACAGAAAGCTATAAACGCAAAAACAAAAATAGCAATCAAGTAATAGAGGCCATCAATGAGTATATCGCGCAGTGTCGAAAAGGTTGTAGCACCTGTCAAATAACCATTAATCGTATCGCCAATTTCAATGTTCTCTATCTGACTTTTGGAAACACGGTTGCGATATTTAATCTCTTCTCCGCCAGCAAGTTCGACCCAAACAAAATAGGTAGGAGGGGTGAATAACCCTTTGCTTGCTGTTTTTTCAATGACTGTCGCTTCTGCTGATCGAATTGAAGCTAAATCGTACTCATCCAGATAAGAATCGATCATTACCCAAGTGAAAAGGCTGAAAAATAAGCCTAAAACTAGAAGCCCAGCTAATTCTTTGATGTTTGTCATAATTTCCTCCATAACCATCCTTCCACCACCATATCAAACAGGCGTTAAAATACAAGAATAAAAAAACTACCAGCAAATGCTCTGATGGCAGGTCTACTTTAAATTCACCGTAGGGTTATTTCAAAACTTCTGCACTATAGAATCATCCTTTACAAGAAGTTCTACTTCTTTAGTGTCATGACCATAACCGTCTAGAATGATATTCAGAGAATAGTTACGATTCACTATTGAAGTAGCACCCTCACTTGCATGTTGAATGATTTCTTCATCTTTTAGTTCGTTCATTTCTTCAATGTTTTGTCTGCCTGTGTATCACACAATTCGAATTAATTCTGAATCGTGTCTGATTTGCACCGTGCATAGGCTGCACTCACTAAATATTTGTTAACGTGTTAGAATATATCCGTCGAGCGATTATTCAGTCATTAAATTAGCAAGCCATTTGAATTACATATTCAGTAAAAAATGAATACATAACTCCGATGAAAGGGCGGGTAATTTGAGTAATTTAGGTAATACATATTCGAAAAAATAGTGTTAGTTTTTTTATTGTAGTTTATATAAAAATACAAGCTTTTTTAACATCAGGAATGTATCTTGATAATATTTTTATTGAACTTTTTTTAATAATCATAACAATAATATTAGCAATTATTACAACTGAAGTTATTTTTAAAAATACCAGAAAACAATAATTAAAAAGATGGTAAGGGACTTGCCTTTATGATTGATTCTTATAAATGCGAGTCCTATTGTTAAGCCTTCACACGCTCACAGACAACTTTGTAGCAACGATTAGATAGCCTGTATAAAATATTCATCAATTAATTCTCAACGCAAATAAGCTCCCCAAATGATTATAGGAGCTTTTATGGTTGCACATTAACGCTAACACAAAGTTGAAATGGTTTAGTCCTTATCGTGTCGCCTCGCGTAACGGTTAATACTACTTATAGCACATATTTCCTATTCTCCAATGATTTCATAAATATATTTTTAAAAATCTTATGAAACCATCTTTACAATTAAGCTATTTTCTTTTTACGTTTTCGAGTCCATAAATATATTCCACCACCTACCGCTGGAATACCAATAGCACCAGTTGTCAGTAAAGTGTTACGATTATTCCTATCTATTTCTTCTTGGATATTCTGTCCTTTCAAGAAAAGTTTATCGTGTAAGGCAATCGCATCATCGTTAACCATATATTTCTTCGGGATAGTGTATGCTTTATTTTCTTTGCCTAGTTCAATTGATTTAGTTTTTATTTCTACAGCAAGTTCATTGTTGTCGTAACCTTCTTTGATCCATTCCGAAAAGTGTTCTTTTCCTTCATAAGGAGAGTTTGCAAACTTCATTCGTTTAAAAGCGTAATTATAGCCTTCCTCTACAACTTCCTCTTTCCGTTTTTGCAGACCACTCTCATATCCTTGTTTAAATGCTTCGATATAAATATCTTTTTTAATATCCGCAGTTATAGCTAACTCTTTTACCTCGTACCCTAAAGCCTGTCCTTCCTTTCCATACTTCGCTATTTCATTTTTATCTCGTTCATCTTCTCCTGCTTTGTGACCCTTCTCAAATTCAGGTGTCAGTATGTCAGTTTGAAAAACAGCTGGGATAACTATTTCATCTTGCGATAATCCTTGCTCATAACCCTTATCATAACTATCTTTACTATTCTTTGTTAATTGCCACGAAGAAGCAAATGCTTCTATATAAGAACTCTTATAAAGCTCCGAACTCCCGGAAGCATATAAAAAATCATTGTTTTTTTTCCCATCTAAAAATGAAGTTGCACCGTCTTTTTCCCCTTGATCATTTCCAGTTTTTTTATCTTTTGCATCTTGCTCTTCTTTATTAATTTTAGCTAGTCCATCTTCTAGACCCTTTTGGTATCCAGCTGACCAGCCTTCAACATAGTCCGTGTTAGAATCATCAGAACTCTGTTCAGGTGAATCTTTTTTGTACCCCATTTCATGTCCTTTGCCATAACCAGCTTTGTAACCACTATCATAGTAAATCTTTGGGTTGTAAACTGGTTTAGCAGGTGCTGTGTTTGTACTTCCTCCACCATTATGATAATGATAGCTAGTGCATAACCCTTTTGAGACAGATTTCGGACTACAATTATGTCCTCCGCTACTATCCGTTCGTCCTGAATGCGCCTCTGCATTATTGTGCAAAGAAAATACAAGTAAAATAACTAGTAAATAAGACCACTTCTTCATATAATATCCCCCTCGCATTACAATAGTATCATCTTTTTGGAACAATATAGGGATTATGCAAAATAAATTCTTGTATTCGTTTACCTTCACTAAAACCTTTGCTCTATCTTGCTTAAAAGTAGAGTCCTCATTCTAATACTGGGAATGTAAATATTAATGGGTTCAGCTTCTGGCTTCCTAATTCCACTTCTCCACATCCTTCAAAATAAATACTCACAGACACGACTCAGATACACGAATTGGTTGTCTTTACGCAACGCATAGGTACCCCTGAATTTTACCCAAACAAAAAACGACCTCATCAAAAGATGAAGTCGTTTTTGTTATATATGTTGTTGCCACACATCGCTTAAACGTTGCTGTGACAACAAATATGGAGACGGCGGGAGTCGAACCCGCGTCCAGAGGCTCTAACACTTAAGCATCTACGCGTGTAGATTGTCTATTTGGATTCGCGTGGCATTATGCCGGAGCTAAGAGTCATAAGGGTTTAGTGCCGCTTCCATACTTATTTATTTGACGGTTTTACTCGCTAGGGAGTATTACATATTTACGAACTTGGTTCAAAGACCTTCTGTAATTTAGTATATAGCATTTACCTATAAAATCCAAAAATCAGCATGGATTCTAAATAATATTTATTAATCAAAAAATGTACTATAGATAATCTCACTTTTATGACTTACAATTAACTTAAATTAGTAAAGGAGGTTAAATAAATGTTCTATCCAGAATTATTATTATCTGGTCGCTATAAGCTCGTTCAACCTATTAGCCCTGGAGGTATGTCTGAGGTTTGGCTGGCACAAGACATAAAGTTAGAAAGAGCTGTTGCGATTAAAACCATTAATCTTAAAATGTTAGAAGGAGAATTAGATGCAATCGCAGTATTTGAAGATGAAGCTAAAATTGGGGCTAGTTTATTAGGTCACCCAAATATTTTAAGTATACTAGACTTTGGCAAACATAATGAAGGACCCCTAGAATATTCTTACATAGTGATGGAGTATGTTCAAGGGTATGATGTTGATAAGTTCATCAGGAAATTTAAACCTATTCTTGATAGCCAAACATACTATTTTATAGCACTATTCATAGCATGGCAGTCTGTTAATGCAATAGATTATGCCCATAAAAAAGACATCCAACATCGCGATATCAAACCTTTAAATATATTTATTTCTAATTATGGTATTACCAAAGTAGGTGATTTTGGTTTAGCAAGATTTGTAGATGCCGCAACACGTAATCACACCGTAAATAATTTTACATCACCTCCTTACTGCGCTCCTGAGCAGTGGAAAGGCGAACGCACTAACCTACAGACAGACGTTTACCAGTTAGGATGCACACTTTATCATCTATTCACTGGTCAGACCATATTCAATAAAACAAGAGTAGCCTTAATGTTCGCTCATTTACAAGAAACGCCAATTCCGCCAATTGAAATAAACTCTTCAATTTCACAAGTGTTATCGGATATTATAATGAACTTAATTAATAAAAAGCCGAGTGAAAGAACGGACTTATGGGTCATAAATGATGCTTTAGCTAATGAATTGCAGCATACTTATAAATTGACTATTTTAAGTGATAAAAATGACGTAGATAGAATAGGGCGAATCTGTAAAATAACTGACTTCCCTGATGAAGATTTAATAGAAGATGGGGAAGCAACAGTTATATTCCCAGACTTTAATGAAGTGCTATCAGAATGTATCGAATTGATTATAAATGACATTCACACATTTAAAATTGTAGTTGCAGAAAAAATCAGCGTACAATAAAAGTTGAAGGAAGACCTTAAATAAAATGTCTTTCTTCAGATTTATTTTTTCTTGTATAAAATAGAATCGTTTACCTATGCAACTAGAATAGGATTTACTTCCTCTTCGAATCCCCTTTACGACCCGTTAAGTAGAAAACAAATAAATCAATTAACAGGAGCAGCTATACCATTTGATTGCTCCATTTTTTATCTAACGGTTTTATTACAATAAGAATAGTCAAACAATAGTCGTGAGTATGTCAGATTTTTAGGTATTACATTACAAATAAAAATTTGATCTTAGTTTTGTTAATACTTGTATATTCTAAAATGAACATAATTTTCACACTATTTTTTTGAAATTTAAAGTGAAAGTAAAATAACAAAGTTCCAACCATTCTATCTCTTTATTAGGTAATTGGTTCACCCTATCTTGAAAAGCATCAGTTATCTCTCCACCTTATATATGAATTGGTGGTAAACAGGACTTTTCAGTTCCTATTATTAAAGAAGTAATTGATGACACTTCAAATTCGGACTAATAATCAGAGAAGTTCATTCAGTAATAATATTGTATAGTTCTCGAATATCTTCTCTTGCTTGTCTATTAAAACTGCCATGTATCCCGCTCGTACTATTAAGAGTATAAGAATATCCTTCATCGTATACATCCCCAGTTATCACATAATCTTGTTTATGATATTCAATTCCACTCCATCTTTGAAATTTTCCTAAGGAAACGAAAATTATTTTCTCGACTCCTTCATGTCTCAATAAATTTCTTAGCGTTTCAAATGAAGTACCATTATTAAGAAAATCGTCTAAAACACAAATGTTTTTACCTTTTAACTTTCCTTCATACTCAGGATTTATTTTTATAGTTTCAAAGTGTCTATCACATGGTATCCGTTTTGAGTCGCCCTGTCCTCTGCTTTTATATGTCGGTGTATGTCTTACGAATAGTGGTTCTTTACGTTTTTTCCCCATCATTTCTCTTGCTCTCTCTTTGAAGAATAGCATATCTTGATTTAATTCAGTTGAAGAAGAAGGCATAATTGCCCAGATGTCAACAGCTTTGAATTCAGGATTATTGATTATTGAACCTAAGAAATGCAAAAGAAGTAATTGAAAATACCTTTTGTTTCCATTTTTCAATATCTTTTCAAATGCTTTAATTAACTCTACTTCATCTTCTGATTCAATAAAGCCTTTATAGTTAGCTCTCGAAAGTGAATACACGATTGTACCCTCTTCGACATTCAAAGTGTAGTACCAGGCAGTTTGATTTTTAAGTATCCTTAACACTTTATGTAAATTTTCCGGATTTTTTACACTGAATCCATATCTTACTGCTTTTTCTTCTTGAACATGTGACCATAACGGATTAATCAATAGAACCTTCTTATTTGCAGCAAGCTGCAAATCCACATCTGAGCTTCCAACCAATATATACAAATCATCGTCATTACTACTAATATATGACCTGATTTCTCTTCTACTAATAAACTCAGTGAATTTGTAATCATCTAGTATATCTTTCAAGTTAGTTGAGCGGTGAGATAGAAGAATAATTTTATTCCCTTCACTATTCAATTTGATTAGCAAGTCTTCTACACCAGGGTAAATCTCACCCTCTCTATCTTTTAATGTAGCTGTAGGAAATATTATTATTCTACTCATCGCTCTTCCTCCTCTTTTCTCTCTTTATACTTTTTAACTAAAAACGATATTAACTCCTTAACGGTAATATCTTTATGAATTGCTAACAATCTTAGTTCTTCAGAGAGTTCAATGTCTATTTCAAGAAATGTGTTTTGGGTTTGACTCTTCTCATTCTTATTTGATGTAATAACTTCCTTTGACCTCATAGAAATCAAAATTTCTTTATTATCTATTATAGATTCCTTGTCTTGATTGCTATTCTTAGCATTTAAAATACTGATAATTTCCAATGAATCCTTAACCAGATATGCACTTTTTGAATCAAGTAAATTTAAAACACCAGTTGATAAGTTTTTTTTATCTACATCGGTAAACAACGGACAAAACAGTTTTTTACCTTGTCTAAATGCAAATCTTGCCGTATGCATAGTTCCACTATTTTCATCAGCTTCAAATACAATAACACCCTGTGACATCCCAGCAACGATTCTGTTTCGAGCAACAAAATTTTTTTTTGTTATTTTTGTATTTAAAGGGTATTCTGATAATAAAACACCATTATTATTCAAAATTTCATTAGCTAACATTTTGTTTTCAGGTGGATAGATGATGTCTAAACCATGTGCTAAAACTGCTATAGTTTTACCTTGGTGAAGTAAACAAGCTTTATGAGCTTCAGTATCAATCCCTTTTGCTAAGCCGCTTACTATTACTTCCCCATCCTCTACTAGCCCTTTTACTAGATTTTTCACAGAATTAACAGCTGAATAACTAGGGGTTCGTGTACCAACACACGCCACTAAATTCGATGCTTTTAGTAAATCAATATTTCCTTTCGCATAGATTATCAGAGGTCTTTTCTCAATCTTTTTTAATATGGCAGGATACTCATCATCGTAATAAGATATAATTTTGATGTTTTGTTTTTTACTATCCTCAATTAGATTGTCAGCAAAATTTCTAGCATTATCCATAATTTTAGAATTCGAAAAAACATCCAATTCTTCATCCTTGAATATATTGTATTTAAATTGTAATTCTAGTGTCTCACCTTTAAATAATATCTTAAATTCATCTTCTGAAAAATTTTTAGCGAGGATATCTATTAAACTCCCATGAATTCCTAATTGTTTTAATACCAGTAGATTTCTTATCATAAATTCACCTCCATTTAAAATCATTCGATTAGGTCTTACGACTTATTTATTACCACTCTCCGCTACTAGGTGCTAATTCATTAAAAGGTTCCGAGTTAACTTTATTTTCAATTTCAAGCTTATCCAATGGTTCTCCATACAGTTCTTTGATAAATAAAGTTCCTTCACCAATATCAATGTTATTTTCGTGAATTAAAGAAAGTAAAGGTTCGATTGATATAGCTGAGGCGAAACCAATTTCAGTTGGTTTATCCTGCTCACCCAAAGACTCTGTTAAAATGCCTAAAAGAAATCCATACTCACTTATTACTGGTCCTCCACTAAAGCCTCCTCTAGGAACAGAAGATATAATAAAATGTGGATGTGGACCGATGTATTTATCTATTATTGCGTTCACTTCGGCTTTAACTGCCACTAGAATAGGTGTTTTAGATAAGGGAATAGGAGGAAACCCCATTAATATGACATTAGTTAATACAAACTCTTCGCCTATCCAATCATCTAAATGACCCCCAATTTCAATATGGTCAATTTTCTCAACATCTTTACCTACAATTTCAACTTTATTAATGTAGTAATCTAAGTTAAAATCAGTTTCTAGAAGGGCAAGGTCAATCTGTATATCTTTCGGGTAAACCACTTTTTTCACTTCCAAATTATTTGAATATTCACCCACAACTTCTTCGATTTCATTGTCCTCTATAACATGCCTAGCAGTAACTATATAACCTTTCCCAATATGAAACCCGGTTCCTGAAGATAAATCACCATTTGGGAGTTTTACTGTTATTCTCACAATACAAACAGAATATTTATTGTACATATCATTAAAATTTTTCATATAAATATACCTCCATATTTTGTATCCAATTTAGATTCTGTACCTATATTACTAATGATTTTAAAGTTCTTCCTTCAACTGAAGTAACAAATGAATGAGGGGATGAATGTTACTGCGTCTAAAACTATAGATAGATGATTTTTAGTTTTTATTAAATATAATTTATTAAGATAATCATACCATACAGTAATAATAGGGAGTACATGAAGAGTTTTAATTTTCACACAACTAATTGTGAAACAATGCATTTTTTCGTTTCAAATTCCGTTTAATTCCTTGATACCTTTGAGATTGATTATATGCCTTTGAAAAAGCTTTGAACCCCCGCGTCACCCCTAAACCCTGTTGATATTAGTCAACAGGGTTTAGAAAACATGGTCAAAAAAGAACATGTCTACTTAAGTCAATAAAATCGTGATTTCATTCAGATTTTAATAATGATTAAACTTCACTCCAATAAATACCGTTTTTTATTTTCGAGATATTCGAGACTGAAGACTTATACTTTTCTGCAATATCCTTCACTCTCATTCCTATTGCTATAAGTTTTTTAATTTCTTGAACGTCATGACAATTCAATTTCTGATGATGCAGTTTACTTGTCCATTTAAGTCCCATGTCAGCCCAAGTCTTATTGTTCAAGATTTGGTACACTGGAGTTGTTTCAATATTTCACAATGATATATTATATAATAATTAATGAAACAAAGGGGGACTTTCATGAATATTGAAATGGATTTATCAGAAGTACTACTGTATTTAGATTTACTAAAAAAGCAGAATAGAAAACCTTCAACAGAAGAACTTAAGATGATGCTATATTATCTAAAAAATTACGAGGAAGTTAAAGAATTCTGTAATAAGTTAGAGAAACTTAAATTTAACCCTTCTTTCAAGTTTTATACTGGCTCATTAATATTTTTTATCGAGGATTATGACGACTGTATAAATTTAAAGAATAAGATTCTACAAACAACTAGACGAAAATACAGCATTTTATTTAGGCACCAAATATTACTAGCAAACACAGAGGCACAAGCAGCTAGTATCGTTAATGAAGCAAAGGTAAATGGAATAACACTTGATAAAATTTGGTCTACTAGGTTTAATTCAATCGGGCAAATTAAAAGCGACCAACAGGCATGGAGAGAGATAAGAAATTATGAGTATAAGATGTTTTTTCCCAATATTTACAATGACTATTATATTCTCAGATTAAAATATTTTGAAAGTATCTCATTAAAGTATTTAAAAGAAAAAATTATTAACCTAGAAGCAAAAGAAAATAACAGTTTAACTACAACCCAGACATCTGCCTATACTAGAAGTGTTTATATCAGGGAATTTGCTAGAAGAGTTTCTAACGGAATTTGCCAATTATGCGATATGAATGCTCCTTTTCTGGATAAACAAGGTGAACCGTTTTTAGAAGTACATCATATTCATTATTTGTCCAAGGGTGGTAGTGATACCACCAACAACGTAGTTGCTTTATGTCCGAACTGCCATAGAAAAATTCATCACTTGGAAATAGAAGCAGACGTCATAAAAATTAGTGAGAGAGCTATAAATAATATTAGTATAAATAATGTTCCCATATGAAAAACCTTTAAATTGATTCACAAAAAATAGTACATAGTTCTCTATAAAGTTAATAGGGTAGACTATGTACTATTATTTATTCAACTAATATATATCCTCTTTCTTCCAAACCTTTATTCCACAAATCGATTCGCATTTAGAGATTATTTTATATCTCCTTTTGCATCTCACTTACATCAATTGAATGCTTTTTCTGCACTTCCAACTGTTCTTTAATTATATCTTCAATCCCAAACACAGAAATATTCAAAGCCGCATTCCAGTCTGCATTGACATAAAATTTATGTCCCCAATCACATGACATACACTTAAACCTATCTTGCGTATCTCTCCAACTGTTCTTGTCTTCCTTAAAATGAATGTTGCCACATTTATTACATCGACTAGATGTATAAGTAGGCTTCACTTTTACAACATCAATTCCAATTTCTTTAGCTTTATAAGTTATCATTTCTTGCAATTGGTAGTAACTCCATGTTTTAAGGAAAGGCGAATCAACTGCGATACCTGTCAAGTCTTCCATTTGAATAGTTCCACAATCATTTTTAACAGCTTCTTCTATGATGTAGCGACTCCATACATGATTTTTATGCTCTTTATATCGCGCAATCTTACCCGAAAGTTTCTCTAGCGGTTTAATTCTAGTCTTAGTGCCATGTCCAACTGACCCATCCCCTGCCCACTTTCTAGACCTTTGCAATGCTCTCTTTCTTGATTCCATCTGATTTTGGAAATTTCTTATTTCTTTTGCATCTCCTACTGGCTGTCTGTAATATCCGTCATTTGAAACTGCTAGATATGCAGGAACAGCTACACCAATATCAATCCCTATAATATTATCTTTATTTAATCCATCTTTTACTTCTGGTGTAAATTGATAAACTACCGCTAAAAAGAATCTATTCTTTCTATCCATCGTGATTCTACTGTCACGTAGTTTATACTCTCCTGTTATAATTCTATCTAAAATAGAACTTGCACTGCCTCCAGACATAAGGGTAATAGGAAATTGCGTTTTTATGGTTTTATCATTTCGCTCAATCCTCAACTCTTTTACATACTTGGTGGATAGTAGTGACATATTGCACATGTACGTCTTAGAGTTCAATTTTTCAATACCTTTAATTTGACTTTCTCTAATAGGGATTGAACCTGTTTTCTTATAGTTTGCTATGGATTCTTCTCCTCTTGTTATCCTTAATCGTTGCTCTTTAAATTTATCTACAGACTCTTTGATAGCTGCGTTATAAGTAGAAGAACTTATATTTTCACCCATCCCCCTTAACTCTTGGTAAATGTCTGTAAATAATACCTTGCCAAGAAAATCTTTCTCTTTCGGGAATTCCCCAAATCTCTCGTTATATCCAAAGGAAAATTGTTGCCAGTCCCAAGCCATCGATGTTGCTTTATTTTTTATTCTGAATACATCGTACTGTATGACAGATAGTATTCTATATATGTCTTTGTTGAATTTAATTCTGTATTTGATTGCCTTAATCAGAACTTTTTCCTTATTCACTTTTACTAACCTCTATTCTCTTTATCGTTTTTCATGCACATGTACAAGTTGTTACATTTAGATACGCAAACACTATCTATAATGACAGGCTTACCATTCATACACATATACAGGTTGTTACTAAAGTACATACTAAACACTATAAGTGGTGAGGGACTTACCATTCATACACATGTACAGGTTGTTACAGCCGAAATGATGTATAAATGAGAAGCAACTTGTATAGTTATGAATTTATCGAGTGTATTAGGCTGTATCTAATCCTCACTGTCTCGATATTACGGGCGTAAGTAACCGTAAAGAGTTTAACTTGGTGCGAATCGCCTAACGTTTTCATGTTCGCTTGTGGTTCGCACCTGCTAAATCTTTGTAAAATCCTTGTTTATTAAGTTGTGAAGAAGAAAAACCATACCCTCCTTTTAAGATTTCTTACTAACTAACATAGTCAATAGTTAAAAGGATTAAACATGAAATACAAATAAATTATTTAGTATACCCAAGTGGTCAATATAATACTCATGTTTTTATAATTTCAAAAAAAAATAGTACATAGTTCCCTATAAAGTTTATAGGGTAGACTATGTACTATTATTTATTCAACTAACTTTCATAAAAAACTTCTTACTTCCATCTTTTCGTTCTTCAAAACCATTCGCTTCAAGAAACGCTATTACATATGGGTTCTTTAACGTATTACTAAATGCTTGCGGTGATAAACCGACAGCTTCTCGAATATCAGTAAAATAAATTGCTTCTTCAGCTGAACTTTTTAGGAAGTAACAAACAGCCTGTACACTCTTGTTATTATTCTTCCCAAAAATATAATCTTCGACAATATGTTTAGGTGACCATTTCTCAATTTTACTTCCAGGAAACTTAAATCCAATAATATCTAAGAGAATTTCATCATTATGAAAAATATATACTTTCCCTTTAACATTACTCGAATTATCACGTTGACTGCTGCGTTTGATTTCTTGTGAGTAATCCACTAGCATATCCAGAAGTTTAATCAATTCAATATTATGGTCATTGAATCGTCTCATCTTCCCAAAGTTTGAGCTAGAAATATCTTCTAGAATTTCGCCCATGGTCACATACATTGCATTCGCCTTACCAATATAATAGTTTTCTGTCTTATGAAGAATGCCACCCAAAACTATAATACTGCAATCTTTGTACTTGTTACTTCCCCTAGTGGAACCATAATGAGCAACTATAACTCGATTAGAGTCTATGTATTCTTGTAAATATTCTTCTATGTAAGACTTATTATCCTTAAATACAGGAACAAAAATTATCTCTTCAGGATTTTCATCCGCAATTGCCTTTACATCTTTAATGAATGCCTGTAACTTATCTTCACTCTGCATGCTTGTTTTTGAGCCATTAATTTGATTACATTTAAAAAATGTAAGTCCTTCATAAGTTCTAATTGGTTCTAAATTAATAACATGGAATTTTTCATGTTGATATTCAATGTCAATGTCTGCTGTTCCATCAAAAATGACTGTTTTATATTTACCGAATTTCGTATAAGGTATTGTGGTTGATGTTGTAATTGAAACTTTTTCATTGTCAATCTCTTCTAGATGACCACCTGTTCTTACAATGCTCTCTAGAATTTCTGGTATTTTGAAAGCATCATCGTGGTAATCATATATACTGTTAAAGTCTTTCCAAAAAACTTCAGTAAGTCCAAAGTTTGAATCCAAGGGTTCAAATATCTCCCTTCCCACTGCATCAAACCTATAAATCGGCTTTACCTTATCTACAAGATTTTTAAATTCAGAATATGCTTTTAATTTCCCGTTAAAGTCAAAACCCTCTAACTTTTCAAGGATACTGCCAGTAAAAAGATTGAATCCTTTTAAATTCAAGGTTTCCACTTTGGTTAATTTAGGTTTCTCATCAATAATAAGCATTTCTCTCTTTCCTATTTTCTCACTCTCATTCCCCTTTTTATTGTAGCTATTATATGTATCTAGACTATCATGTTTCAGATTTAACCTCGCAGAGGTCATAACTACAATAGGATAGTTCTCTTGTTCCGAATTTTGTGTCCAATAGCGGCATTCTTTTGTAAAAGGACATGTCTTCCCCATACTTGCTGGGCAACGGTTAAAGTCTTTTCCTTTTCGGCTATTCAATAGACATTCTTGCTTATCAAAACCATACAACGGATAAGCCACCTGATAGCCAATAGCCTTGTTCAACTTCTCTACAATCTCTTTAACATCTTCTATTCGACCAAGAACAACTACAGCACCAAAGTCGTTATTTCTCTTCATCATTACCTGAAGGTATATCTCTATTAATAATGATTTCCCACCACCCATGTCTAGGGGTATTAGATATGGCTTGTCCTTATAAGCTTTAAGTAAAACTTGTGCTATGTCACGCAAATATTTCTTATGTCTTTCATTAGGAGTCTGTTCGTAGGTATTCAGCTGTTCAATTACCTTCCCAGTGATATGGATTACTTGTAATTCCTCTTCGACAGTCATAGTTAAGTGTTGCAGGTCTTCAACATCAACCATCAGTTTATGTATTTTTTCTATTTCCTCTAAAATGTCAATGTCGTATTTGTCCCACACATCAATTATGTCTTTCCATCCTAATTCTTCAACTAGCTCACGTAATTTCATGCTGGTTCCACAACCCGAACAATGATACCACATGCAGTCTGTATTAATGAATGCACTAGGATTTCTATCCTCATGTTCAGGCATACAGCAATGCATGGTAATCTTATTTTGATATTGATTTACTATCTTTTCAGGAATCCTAGTTGTTATAAGTCCAATAATATCGCCTTTTCTAACAGAACTTATTCCACTTAAATCAAATTCTCCAGTTTCCCGCAAAATCTTTTTCAGGATGTCTTCTTCTAATTCTGGCAGAGCGTTTTTCATTTCCTCTTGGGTATATCTATTTTTGAGCTCGCTAAATTGTGGTTTCACCATAAATGGTTCATTTATATTTTTTAAATGCTTGAAATATGGTAGTCTTAAAACTCTTGATTCATTTATACAATTTTTATCTCCATTAAAATACTGCACCAATTGCATTTGAATGTATTTGAATGAATTATATTGACCATTATCTAATAACCAATAGACATGATAACCATTTTTAGTTTCAACAACTATTGCAGGTCTTAGCCCAAAGTTAAGTATTCTATGTTTTGTTTCTCGTTTCCATAACCTTAACAATTCCGCATTGAGCCTAAGTTCCTTTGGCGCATCAATATCAACAAACTGAGCATTAATCTTTCCAGTCTTGATATGTTCATTAGTTGCTGTGCAAGATTTCATTTGGTCAAAATCCGGAGAATTAACTGTAAATGTTACTCCTGTCCACCCTGCATGCATTAGGCTTCCATTAAGACAATCCCCAACACTCTTGGGGCTAGCATCACAAACTCTCACTTTTACCCCCTTACTGTTATTGCTGTAAATGTCATTTCCATATTTCATAATACTAATTGATTTGCCTAATGCTCTATCCACAGGTATAAATCTAATTTCGTATGCACCTTCACCATGGATGATTTCTAAAAAATCCATAACAGTCTTTCCAATTTCCTCTGTCTTCTCTTCTACCAAGCTCATTAAAACCATTTACTTGCCCCCTTTTTATGCTTACTTTTGATTTTGATAGTACATAGTTTTCTATATAGTTATAGTAAGAACTGTGTACTATTATGAAACAGGTTACTATTACCTTTACTGTATATTTACGATTTCATTAATTCATGGAATCTTGGTAAATCATCTTCATACTGACTTAGCCAGGTTCTTTCTACATCTAGGTGATTTTCTTCATCGAGTAGTGTTAAATATTCAAGTACTTTAAATAAATATTCGAGCCTTGACGGATTCTTTTCTTCCATTAACAACAACAGCCTATTGAGAAATGCGCTTAAAGCAAATGGATGAATATTTCGGTCAAATACTTTTTCTAGTGCTGTGTCATTTATGGTTTGTAAGAAACGTTTAGCATTCTCTAACTTATCTGGTTCATCAAAAATCAGATTTAATTCATTTGATATTATTTTATGTTGCTGCCCAATTTTTTTTATGTGTTCTAAACTCTGGGATTCGGATGTTGCTGCATATTTCTCCGCCAATACTTCAATTCTTTCTTGTATAGCATCCTTTTCAATATCCTCCATATTTAACTCATTAGCATATAACTCTTGCTCATTCACTTTAAGATAATGGGATATCTGCTTGACTCTCAAAAGCGGAATTTTTTCATCAGGATTATTTTCCCACATACTAACCATTGCTTTACTCACTTGAAGATGTTCAGCTAAATCCTTTTGAGTTATTCCTTTAATTTTTCTTATTTGCTTAAGATTATTCTTCATCTCAACTTCCTCCTTACTTACTATGATTTCATCATATACTTAACTTAACGTTAAGTAAAGCTTTATTTGAATTTTTTTAAAAGTACACAGTTATCATTTAACTAAGTTTCGTATCGTGAACTCTCAAAAAGGGGTTTCTCCGTAGAATAGTTCCGCACCATTGTTCAAATATCAACCCTTCTTTAACTGTAAAGCACCCCCCTAACAAATAAAAAAACACTCATCGTTAATCGTCTCAACTGTTTTACATTTATGAATCTGTCGTAATTCCTTTTTCCCTGCCGTATCTATCCCATCGGCTCTAATCATTGCGCTAACCCATTTTCAAGATTATATAGACGGTAAATGTTCCATTGATTCGTGTCCAACAGTGAAGCATCTTCTAACTACTCCTAATCATTAATCTTTCTGCTGCTTTAATTAATTACTCTTCTAACATTACTTCTGTTTTCTTTTCCATTTTTCTCTACTCCTTCATAAGTAACAATAATTCCATTGGTAACTCAATATTTACACGTCTTCCGCTTTGCTTGCTGCCGCCTCTCCCTGTTATTTCAACTCAATACTAATACTGTCGACAATCCATACAATTCCATTATTCCGACTCAATGTAACTTAATAGACAATAAGTTACATTCATTTTATTGATTTTATTAGTTTTATTTGTTTTATGTGCTATTCTAGGATTAACAATAAATATGTTACATTCAAATCGTTGAATCCATTGAGTTTATTAGGAGGAGAAAAAATGACAGTCAATAAGAAAACTGAAATCAAAGACGTGCAACCCATTCGGTCATTGGAAAAAATCGAAGATATGAAATGGTCACTTAAAAAATGGTGTGGTGAACGTGACTATATAATGTTTTTAATTGGAATTAATACAGGATTGAGAATTGGGGATTTGCTAAAATTCAAAGTAGTGGATATAAAAGGAAAGAAGCGTGTCGTAATATATGAAGGTAAGACCAAAAAGAAACGTGAAATTAATCTATCTAATATCTACGATGAACTGAACGCATACATAAATACGTTAGGAAACACTAAATGGCTTTTCCCTAGTCGTAAAGGTGACAATGCTATCAGTACTACACAAGCTTATAGGCAGTTTGTAAAGGCTGCTGAGATGGTTGATATTGAGTCAGTGGGATTACACACATGTAGGAAAACTTTTGGTTTCTGGTTTTATAAGAAGGAAAAAGATATTGCAAAACTACAATATATATTAAATCATGACAAACCCAGCACAACTTTATTGTATATCGGGATAACTCAAGAGGAAGTAGACGACTCATTGAGTACGTTTCTACTGTAATGTGCTATCGCTGAATTTGAACGTGTCTTAATCAATGATAGGACAGCAGAAGGAAGAGAAAGTGCTAAGGCACAGGGGAAACACATAGGAAGGAAAGGGCAGGATGAAAAACAAGTTAAGAAGGCTTTAAGCCTTTTTGCTGAGAGAGAAGAAAAGGGATTAAGTGTGAATGGTATCGTATAATTGACTGGCGCACCTCGTTGAACTATCTATGCCAAAATAAAAGAAGCTAAATAAATGTAACGGATTCTCTTTTGAGGGACAAAAGAGAATAGGGCTATTAGCAATAACACTTATTTCAACGACAAAAGAGCATCGGTGCTACAACCGATGCTTACTATTTTTGAATAAGTTTATTTCTTCAACTAAAGCACCTCGTTAGTTTAATAAGTGCTTACTTCATAGAATTTCTTACTTTTTCAGGAATCATCACTACCTCAGTTTGTAAATCTACAGGTTTATAGGTTCCATCAATACATTCAGCCCAATATTCAATGTGTTTTTTATCAATCCAATGTTCTGATTCATCGACATCAATTCCACCTGTCCCTTGAACAGAATACCAATACAAATATTCTTCTCCACTTAAAACTTCTCGAAATATCGTTTCTATGTACATTTTCTCGCCTTCAAGGGTAACTAGTACATCTTCCTTATGTTCATTCAAGAAAGCTAACCACTCATTTACTTTTTCTGTTTTACCTTGTTTTACTCGATATCGCGTGCACTCAATATTCACTGTGAATCGTTCCTTCCTATTTTTTAGTCCATATATAATTTACCACATTCTAACAGAACCAACCTTATCTCCTATTTCAACTAACCTGCTTCGTTAGTTGAAGAAGGATTATGAAAATCAGATGTTATTAAAGGATAATCATGCCGACTACGATAATTCTTTTCTCTATGGCTATGTTAAAGTTAATGGTTGGTTTTTATAGAAAAATGAGCTTGGAGAAGCATATCCAAATTCATTTTTAACAAAGGACAAGTTGTTAATGTTAATCTAAGTTCTCTTTTTCTATTTCTACACTTTGTTTTACCACAAAGGCATAGTTATAGTCTTCCTCATAGTGTTCCAGTTCTCCCCACGCCCATTCACCATTGTAAGCTCCCAGGTAGATTAATTCTCCATTGCGGATAATGACTTCAATCCCATGCTCTGGTTCCCACTCGCAGCCTCCTATTAAATGGACAACTGGTACCGAATTATCCTCTGGCTCATCTACAAGCATAGAGCCAAATTCTACATACTGAAGGATGTCCCTCATCTTTTCAATTTTAGGAGGCACTTGTCCAACCATTTCACAGAAGTCTTCGGAGTAAGTGATGGCTGCTTTGCATATATCTTCTATAAGGTTATCATCTATACTACTGAGAGACTTTGCACATAAATTGACATACTCAACGCTCACATCTTCTTCAATCCACACTTCTAAGTTCTTATCAAATAATTTAGAACGGACGGTTCCACTCATACCATGTTCTTCTTTGGATAGGTCTTCTATCACTTTCATCAACTCCTTTTCATTTCTTTCATGCATCATTATTTAAATATTGATAAAGTGAAGTCATACTATTTACTCCGATAAACTTCGGGTACGTCTAGTACTACGTAGCTTATTACCTTGCCCCTACTACTATCTCGTAACACCACTTCATAATATGGCTAAGTATGACTTTTCTTATTGAACTAACCTGCTACTTTAGTTCAATAAGAAAAAAGGCTTTACTCCTTCTTGTTGTAAAGCACCCGTTAGCTTAATAACTGACTGCTGCTAGCACTGCAATGCTCCACATAATAAGAGTAAACGATATTGTAAGCCAAAAAGTATTGACCGTAGTTTTTTCATCGTGTTTTACCTTTTTCAATATAGAAACCAAATTCAAACAAAATATAACGCACATGATAGGCATTAAAAAGACTCCTATTAATTGAAAAACAATCATATTCTCACTCCTTTGTAGTTGTTTCATTGTTCAACTAACCTGCTTCTAGCTTAAAAAGTATAAATGGCGACAAAAAATAAAAATGCTGCTGCAAGGATAGAAGATATCGCATTAGTTTTCCGTTTTGCTTGTAGTTCCGCAACTCCGGTAACCAACATAAGTACGCCTAGGAAAAACATCATATATGACATAAACTCAAAGTTTTTAGTAATTAGACTATAACCTGCTAGTGCCATAACAATAACCGATAAGATAATTCTTAGTATTTTCAACATATACCTTTGCCCCCATTAAATTCCTACACAAGTTCTTATTTAACCGTATCATATTGAACTCTATTTTTGTTTAAAAAATGGAACTCCTTGTTAACTAACCTGCCCCGTTAGTTCAATAAGAAAAAAGAGCTCCCTAAGAAGCCCTTGTTGTTGAACTAAAGCACCCGTTAGTTTGAAATCTACTAATGCTAAAACGTGACGTTATCCTTTTTTATTTACATATTTAACAAGCAAAAACAAAATTATTATAATAAGAACTAATGAAAAGATAATAGCCAGTATACTATCTTTACCAAATAAAGAATTTAACACAACATCAAAGGATGGAACACCTAACGCATAAAGTAAAGGTAATATAAAAAGAGTCACTGCTACCCCTGCAATAAATGCAATAACATAGTTTTTCTTTTTCATTAAAACTCCTCCTTGAATAGAATTCCTTCTTCAACTAAACTGCCCCTTTAGTTGAAGAAGAAAAGGGTGCTTAACCCCTAATTGAAGTAAAGCACCCGTTACTTGAAGAAGAATAGTCTTCATTTGCTATCTATCTTGTCCAACAATAACTTTCCAACTTCTTTTTTGCTTCTTAACAGGGAAAGTTAATTTGGTTAAATCTCCCTGTTCAATCAGTTCGATAGTTGCTTCAAACTCCGTTTCGTTTACCTTTTTAAGCTCTACTATTTTAGTATCAGTAACATCTGAGTGAATATCTTCGTCAAAAATACTTGAATATTGCTCTTTTTGCTCAGCTTTATCTGGAAATCTTATATCATCAGCATATTTTACCATTGATGATATATCCTTTGTTTCTACAGCTTGTAAGTAATTACTTACAACGGTTACAACTTTTTCATCAGTTGTTTTAGTTGAACAACCAACTAAAAATAGTAACAATAAAATCCCCAAAACTATAAACTTTCTCATTTTATTCCCCCCATTTCATTTAACTAGGAAAAACTATACCTCATAAGTAAAACTATACCATTCTTATTCAATTAATCTGCTTCGTTAGTTCAATAAGGAAAAATGCTTTACTCCTTCTTGAAGTAAAGCACCCCGTTAGTTTAAGAAGAAAAATGAAGATTATTCCACTTTTTCTATAGTGATTGTAGAAATTCTCACTGGAGCTATTTCCAAACCCGTACCATCATATCCGACTCTCACCTTATCACCTACTTGGAACGGTTCTTCTGCATTCGCAGGGAGATCAATTTCAACAGTTCCTGAAAGTTTATTATCGTTCGCTTCAATTTCAGAAACGTAAGCAGTTCCGCTACTATGGATTTCCTCGATTGTTCCTACAAAAGTTGCTTTGACTTTCGGATTCTCAGAACCGCAGGCAAATAGTAGACTAGCAACTACGGTAAAACAGAATAAAATAATCTTATTTCTCATTGCCACATTCCTCCTTTAAAACTCAGACAAGTATTTTCAAGAAATGTTACATTTTTCGTCTTAGAAAATTGCCCGATTGTTGAACATAAGTTAAACAACCTTGTTCAACTAAACTGCCCCGTTAGTTCAACAAGAAAAGCATTACTGTTGTTCAACTAAGCACCCGTTAGCGAAATTATTTATTGTACAAATTCAATAGTTTTAGCTGTTCTTTCAGAAGTAGTTCTTCCCATAATTTGCTCAACGAGATATAGTGCCATGTTAATTCCTGAAGAAACTCCACCAGAAGTTATGAGGTTACTATCGTGTACAACTTTGCTATCTGATACTACTCGAATATCAGGGTATTTTTCTTGTAATACTTTCAATGCTAAATGATGAGTCGTTGCTTTCTTTCCATCTAACAAACCAGTTTCGCCTAATATATATGCTCCAGTACAGACTGAGCATATATATTCAATACTATTATGTTTAATAATCCAATCTCTTATCTTTTGGTTTTTAACCACAGATTGTACCGCCCTTAAAGGTCCACCTGGAATTATTAGAATATCTAATTCAGGACTATTATCAATGCTAAAATCAGGTTCTACTTTTATCCCTGAATGAGTTTTTATTTGCATTCCTGTGTCTGTAATAGTCATTACTTCAAACGGTCTCGTTGGTAACAACTGCTTTTTGTAAAGGGTAAATGCTTGCTCAGCTTTATTATTGGCGGTTAATGATAAAACTTCAGCTGGACCAGCAAAGTCTAAAACATCTACAAAATCATAGAGCAAAATTCCAGCTTTTCTCTTTTTCATTATTATATCTCCTCTATCAAAACACTTTACTTGAGCATAACCTTAAACGCCTATTCAAGATACCCATTGTTTAACCACTTCTTCCGCTAAAATGCCCCGTTAGTTCAATATTCGATAACCAAAATCCGTATCAACAATTGGTTACATTTACTATTATTGTAACTTAAATAGTAATAACCGACACTATAATTATTTATTACTGCTCCATTAAGCCATCATAAACAATAGAAAATAAAAAGAATACAATCTAACGAAAGACTGTATTCTTTAAATTTAAGCGTTTAATCTAGCCATTCTACTTCTTCCACTATTATAATAAATAGTTAAATTATCATAGGTAGTCTCTCAAACTGCTTGCTACCTCTTCTACATCTAAATCTAAGTATTGAGTAGTTACTGCTAGGTCGGAATGACCTAAAGCTTTACTGATTAGTGCAATGCTTGCCCCCTTGTCTAATAAACACTTGGCGTACCCTCTCCGAATGGCATGTGCATTGATATTCTCAAGTCCATAACGCTTAGCATATTTGTTAAGCTGCTTAGAGATTGCACAGTTCGATGATTTACTTGTGTTCATTTGCAAACCGTTCTGCGTGATAAAAACATTTCGGTTATCTGTTCCAAAGTGGGAGCGGATACCATTATTTAATTTGATAAGCATTTTAAGTATATCTGCAAGCTCCTCATCAATGGGCAGCTTTAGGAACTTATGATTTTTCAAAGTTGAGCCATCTAGGTTCAGACATAGATTTTCAAAGTCGATATGACGCTCCCTAAGCTCGCCTAACGTCCGAATACGAATACCAGTCTTGTACATCAACTTAATCGCCCCAGCGTCTCTAAAACCAACAAATGATGTCTGGTCAATGAGTTCTAGAAGCTTGTCAATGTCAGATTCCTTTGCTCCCTTTTTGACCTCTTTATCAATCTTGATATGAATGCTATTCCAAAATTTCTCCTTAATCCAACCATTATTAAAAAACTTGCTGAGAACTGCCTTCGTGGACTTTAAGCGAATCAATTTTGTTGCAGAACTAACCTCTAGTACATCAAGGTAATAATAGAGAGCTTCCATTGTAATATCCTCTACATACCTAATCTTGCAAGTCGTAGCAAACTGTACAAAGATGTACTGATAGCTTTCAATTGTACGTTGTCTGTTCCCTGCAATCCTCATTTGCTGAAATACGGTATCAAGTGCCGCCTCAATTAGCATTCCTTCTCGTTCTAATACCTTCACCTTCGTCGGCATGACCACAACATCACCACCTACTGCAAATACTCCATTTTTTCTACCTCTAGACATACAAAAAACCTCCCAATCATTTTGATTAGAAGGTCTACGAACCATGAAATATGATAATTTACCGTAGGGAGCAGAAAAGGGATATTCAACAAGAGTTCAACTCCCGTTCAATATCCCTAGTCTTCAAAACCGTTGATACGACTGCGTTTATAGCAGTTTTAAATATGGAGACGGCGGGAGTCGAACCCGCGTCCAGAGGCTCTAACACTTAAGCATCTACGCGTGTAGATTGTCTATTTGGATTCGCGTGGCATTATGCCGGCAATCAGGGCGTCATGTACGCTATCTTGGAAGTCTCTTCCGACTGCCTCAAGAGGCAACAGCCGTCGTATCCCACTAAAGGTTGAGCCCTACAAATGCCACATGGGCGATGGAAATGTAAGGCAGATTCAACAGCTTACGCTGCGAATGCTAGGTTGTTGTTAGTTTTGCCTGTTATTATAAGGTGCCGTTTCTGACGGAGCCGAGCCCTCCGACGCGCAACTCAAGCTAAGACGACCCCTGTCGAATCCGTAACGTCCCCAAAGGGATGTCAGGAGAACCTATTTAAAGGCTTCTGAACTACTTGAACATTAATTAGTATACCACATTTCCATCAAAACTTCAATATTTCTGTCTATCTCTAAGTGCACGATCGATTTCACGCTTCGCATCTTTTTTCTTCAGATCTTGGCGTTTGTCGTAATCTTTCTTCCCTTTACCAACACCAATTAACACTTTTGCAAAGCCGTCTTTTAAATACATCTTAATCGGTACAATCGCAGATCCCTGTTCTTTCGTTTGTCCAATCAATTTGCTAATCTGTTTTTTATGAAGAAGTAACTTTCTAGAACGCACCGGATCATGATTGAACTGATTCCCGTGGTCATATGGGCTAATGTGCATATTGGTAATCCACGCTTCGTTATTGCGGATTCTTATAAACGCATCACGCAGTTGAACTTTACTGGTACGAATTGCTTTGATTTCAGTACCTTGTAGAACAATACCTGCCTCAATTGTTTCTTCGATTGCAAAATCATGATTCGCCTTTTTATTAACGGCGACTACCTTCCCCTGGCCTTTCGCCATTTCTTTCACCCCTTAATCAATTACGCCCCGGCGTAATTGCATCCAAATTTTGAATAGCGCTTATGCCTGCTGGACGCAGGTAAGCAACCTTTCAAAGTTTGTGACAATACAGCCGGAAGCAAAACTGCGGAGCGGCCTAGACCGCTCCTTCTTTACTTTTTCTTTTTAGGCTTAGGTTTAGTACCCGCTTTTTTCGCTGCGCCTTCATAGAACTTTTTCTTTTTACTATATGTGCCTGTTTTCTTTTTATCTTTTGATTTATCTCCAGATTTATTGTCGCCATCCTTTTTCTTTGCATGGATGACTTTTGGAGTTTCTTTACGTGTACGACGGAAGTCTTGTTTCATGCCAACGATTTCAAAATCGATTGTCGATTCTTCAGGCTTCACAGCAATAACTTTCACGGTTACTTCGTCGCCGAGTCTGTATTGTTTGCCAGAACGTTCACCAATCATCATCATTTGTCTGTCGTCAAATCGATAATAATCATCTGTCATATGACTAACGTGAACAAGTCCTTCGATTGTGTTTTCCAGTTCGACAAACAAACCAAAGTTTGTAACCGATGAAATAACGCCTTCGAATTCTTCGCCAATTTTGTCGAGC
Source organism: Sporosarcina sp. FSL K6-1540 (assembly GCF_038620285.1). Lineage (NCBI taxonomy): Bacteria > Bacillati > Bacillota > Bacilli > Caryophanales > Caryophanaceae > Sporosarcina > Sporosarcina sp. FSL K6-1540. The sequence continues at coordinate 2,475,039 of NZ_CP152018.1, read as the reverse complement.
ATAAATTGAGCTTTTTTCAGTGACTCTGTATCACGTTCTGCTTCAACTGCACGACGTTCCCGTTCAGATGTATGCTCTGCAATATCAGCTAATATCGCACTCCAATGCGCAAGTGTCTGTGTCGACATGTCTTTTTCAATTAGATATGTCCGGATCAAACGGTGGACAATCAAATCTGGGAAGCGGCGGATTGGTGCCGTGAAATGAGTATAGAATTCTGTGGATAAACCAAAGTGACCCAGACTTTGATCTAAATACTTCGCCTGTTGCATTGAACGCAGGAGCATTGTCGAAATAACTGTTTCTTCAGGTAGACCCTCAATTGATTCAACGATTTCCTGCAACGCTTTTGGATGGACCTTATTGCCCGTTCCTTTTACAACAACACCAAAGTTCGTTAGAAATTCGAAGAAACGTTGTAATTTCTCAGCTTTCGGATCTTCGTGAATTCGGTAAATGAACGGTACTTTAAGCCAGTGGAAATGTTCCGCGATTGTTTCGTTCGCAGCAAGCATGAATTCTTCTATCAGGCGTTCTGATACAGTACGCTCCATAATGACAACATCCGTTGGCCATCCTTTTTCATCAACAAGGATTTTCGATTCCTTGAAATTGAAATCAATGGCTCCACGATCTTCTCTCTTCTGTTTCAAAATAGCCGCGAGGTCTGCCATATGGTTAATCATAGGAACAACATGTGCATATTTCTCTGAAAGTTCTTCATCTTTTTCTTCGATGATTTTATAAACTTCATTATAAGTCATACGTTCTTTCGAGCGAATAACACTCTCAAATATTTCGTGCTCAACGACTTTCCCGTTGCGATCTATCGTCATTGTACAAGATAACGTAAGCCTATCGACACCTGGATTCAATGAACAGATTCCGTTCGATAATCTATGCGGCAACATCGGAATAACTCTATCCGTCAAGTACACGCTTGTTCCACGGTCATAAGCGTCATCACCCATTGCAGAATTCTCCGTCACATAATAACTGACATCCGAAATATGAACAGATAATATATAGCTACCATTGTCGTTTTTCACAACTGAAATGGCATCGTCAAGGTCTTTGGCATCCGCGCCATCAATTGTAATCGAAAGTTCTTCACGGAGATCACGACGTTTGAACAAATCTTCTTCCTGAACTTCTTCAGGTATTTTATTTGCCTGGTCTAGTACTGCTTGCGGAAAGTCAACTTCAATTCCATGCTTATGAATAATAGACAAGATGTCCACGCCAGGATCATTTCTGTGACCAAGGATTTGTGTCACCATACCTGTTGCTGATTTCCCGTCTACAGGCCAGTCTGTTATTTCAACAACGACTTTGTGACCGTCAACCGCATCAAGTGAATCTCCTTTACCGATGAAAACGTCCATTGGTAATTTTTTATCATCAGGAACAACGAAACCGAAGCCTTTATTGTTCTGGTACATGCCCACTACCTTTGTCGTTTTTCGTTCCACGACACGTGTAATTGCACCTTCACGTCTACCGCCTGATGTGGCATTAACGACACGTATAAGAACAGTATCTCCGTTCATCGCGCCATTTACTTCATGTGGTGGTATGAATACATCATCCATTCCTTCTACATCCGGTGCCACAAAACCAAATCCTTTTGCATGCCCGATGAATTTTCCACGAAGGAGATTCATGCCTTCTGGCACGCCATAACGGTTCGATTTCGAGCGAATAATTTGCCCTTTTTGTTCAAGGTCAACAAGCATTTTCACTAGTTCCTTAAACTCCGCCGCCTGTTCAAATCCCAGTACTTCCTGGATTTCCTGTACGGTTAGCGGCTTATACGATTCTTCTTTCATTAGAGACAGCAATTTTTGCTGTATGTCTTGTTCTAAGCTATCCAATTGCATCACTCCTTATAAGTCTATAGTATGGTCATTGGTCTTATCTTTCACTCATTCCAGTCCAATGATTCCAAGAATTTCAAAATATCTTCATGAAGTTTCACTTTTTCGGGTCCGAGTGTAATGACATGTCCCGATTGTTCATACCATTTAATATTTTTTATGTCTGATTCGGTATTGTCATAAATAATGTTTGCGGAATCGGTATCGATAACATCATCGTTTGTAGCCTGCACAACAAATAGCGGTGCATAGATGTGATCGATATGATCTCGTACATCATAGACAAGTGCACGAAGTTCTTCGAGAGAAGGCATATTTTGCGCACGTAATGCCTCTATATCTCTTTCGATGTCTTCTTCGGCTTTCCCTTCAAACTTCTTATACTCCCGTGCATATTTAAGGACACCTTCATACATAATGTCAGTTGTTCTCATCGACATTGGCGCGCACATTGTAACAATACCCTTCACTGGCTTGTTATACCCTAATTTGAGCGAAAATACGCCTCCTAATGACAATCCAGCAACTGCAATCTCATCGTATCCAGCTTCCTTTAATTGATTATAACCCGTAAGAACATCTTCCCACCACTCTTCGGGACCTGTGTGGATCAATTCTTCTGGGGGAACACCGTGGCCTTTGTAATGGGGTGCAAGCGAGGTGTAGCCTTCCTTTTCAAGAAACCGTCCCAACATCCGTACGTCCGCTGAGGTACCTGTAAATCCATGTAGCAGTAAAACTGCACGCTTCCCTCTTTCGAAAAAGAATGGTTTCGGTTGTGCAATTCTCATTTAGATCATCCTTTCTAAGAAAAGTGCAAGGCGCCGTTCAGCTCCGACAGGCATAAGACGGGCGGGCTAAGCGGCGTTCTTTGCCGAATAGTCTGACTGACTTATGTCCCGAGGAGTTGGCGCCTGGAGCTAGACACTAAGAAAAGTGCAAGGCGCCTTGGTAGACCCGAAAAGCGCTAGAGGGCCTTAAGATAAAGGCGCTCTTTGCCTTTAACTTAAGGACTGAAGCGACTCGAGGGGCTAGGCGCCTGGAGTCTAGACACTAAGAAAAGCGCAAGGCGCCCGCTAGACGCGACAGGCATAAGTCGATCCAGCGACGTGGCGCTCTTTGCCACATAGCTGGATTGCTTATGACCCGAGCGGCTGGCGCCTGGAGTCTAGACAACGACCCCAGTAGAAAACTTATACTTCCCTACTTTTAATAAAAAACGCCCGACCAGTCGGAAGGTCAGGCGATAATGGTCTATTTAAGATTATACTTTCATAATGACGATTGCCAATACGATAAACAAAACGGCAAGTACAACAGTGACCCGTTGAAGTACGAGGTCAAGTCCACGTGCTTTTTGTTTTCCGAAAAGTTGTTCGGCTCCGCCAGAGATGGCTCCTGATAGACCTGCGCTTTTCCCAGATTGCAATAATACGACTACGATCAATGATAGTGCTACGATTACGAGCAGTGTCATCAGCAAAGTATGCATTTTGTTCCACCTCCCGATTCGAACTTCACAACAGTTCTATTTTACCAAAAACAGACTGGTGTTACAACCTATTGTTCTAATTTTAAGACAGAAGTTCTCATAGTCACTCAGTGAGTTTCCACTCAATCTATTAAAAACCAAAGAAAAACCCGCCGAAGCGGGTTTTTAGCAATCATTATTTCTTCAAGTTATAAAACGTTTTAACACCAAGATACTCAGCAGTATCATCTAGCTGATCTTCAATACGAAGCAATTGGTTGTATTTCGCAACGCGGTCCGTACGAGATGGTGCACCTGTTTTGATTTGTCCAGCGTTTGTTGCAACTGCGATATCAGCAATTGTCGTATCTTCTGATTCACCTGAACGGTGGGAAATAACTGCCGTATAGCCAGCTCGCTTCGCCATTTCAATCGCATCAAACGTTTCCGTCAATGTACCGATTTGGTTCACTTTGATAAGGATTGAGTTACCAATACCCTCTTCAATTCCTCGTGCCAGTTTTTCTGTGTTCGTTACGAACAAGTCATCTCCGACAAGTTGAATTTTTTTGCCTAAGCGGTCCGTCAATAGTTTATGACCCGCCCAGTCATTTTCATCCAAACCATCTTCGATAGAGATGATTGGATACTTACTGCAAAGCTCTTCATACCAATCAACCATTTCTGCCGATGTTTTTACGATACCTTCGCCAGCAAGATTGTACGTACCATCTTCTTTATTGAAAAACTCAGATGCTGCAACGTCCATTGCAAGGAGAACTTCCTCGCCTGGTTTGTAGCCTGCTTTTTCGATTGCTTCAAGGATAATAGACAAAGCTTCTTCATTGGAAGATAAGTTCGGAGCGAATCCGCCTTCATCACCCACTGATGTATTCAAGCCTTTTGCCTGTAGAACAGTTTTAAGGGTATGGAAAATTTCCGCGCCCATACGAAGACCTTCGTGGAATGAAGTAGCGCCGACTGGCATTACCATAAACTCTTGAATATCCACGTTGTTATCCGCATGCTCGCCACCGTTTAGAATGTTCATCATTGGCACTGGCAATTGTTTTGCGTTAATGCCGCCTAGATATTGATAAAGGGGAATATCAAGATAATCAGAAGCAGCATGTGCGACAGCTATCGATACGCCAAGAATTGCATTTGCGCCCAATTTACCTTTGTTGGCAGTACCATCAATTTCAATCAACGCTTTGTCAATCGTCACTTGATCAAGAACTGAAAACGCATCTTCCAATTCCGCCGAAATAACTTCATTAACATGGTCAACCGCTTGAAGAACACCCTTGCCCAAGTAGCGATCCGGATCACCGTCACGTAGTTCTACTGCTTCATATTCGCCTGTTGAAGCGCCAGATGGAACGATTGCCCGACCAAATGCACCGCTTTCCGTAAATACTTCAACCTCTACTGTTGGATTTCCACGTGAATCAAGTACTTCTCTCGCTTGGATAAGTGTAATGATTGGCATGTCATTCTCCCCTTTTTAAAATAATGGTGTGCCGGTCATTTCTACCGGTTGTTCTACTTGTAACAATTTTAGCATTGTTGGTGCCAAGTCTGCGAGTTTACCGCCTTCGCGCAAACTAATTCCCGCCTTCGTAACGATAACCGGAACCGGATTCGTTGTGTGCGCCGTCATCGGAGCCCCGTCTTGCGTAGTTACTTCATCAGCATTTCCATGATCAGCCGTTACGATTGCCGTACCGCCTTTAGCATGGATTGCGTCGATAATTTTGCCAAGGCATATATCAACCGTTTCAATCGCTTTGATGGTTGGTTCCAGCATTCCACTATGCCCGACCATGTCGGGATTTGCGAAATTGAGAATAATTGCATCAAAACGATTCTCCTCAATTCCTTCAATAAGCGATTCCGTCACTTGGTAAGCACTCATCTCCGGTTGCAAGTCATACGTTGCAACTTTCGGTGAAGCTATCAAGATTCGTTCTTCACCTATGAACTTGTCTTCTCGTCCGCCACTCATGAAAAAAGTGACATGTGGAAACTTCTCGGTTTCTGCAATGCGCAGTTGTGTCAAACCGTTGCGGGCGATAACTTCTCCAAGAGTGTTTTCCAAGTTGTCACTACTATAAGCGACATCTGCAACAATGTCGTCACTATAATGTGTGAACGTCACAAACTTCAAATCTTTATATCTTTTCGTTCCTGTTTCAAATTCATCAAAAGTAGAATCTGTTAAGGCGCGTGAAAGCTGAATGGCACGGTCTGGACGGAAATTAAAGAATACAACCGCATCCCCATCTTCAACCGTCGCAACCGGTTTACCAAGTTCTTCAATAAGGAAAGGTACAACGAATTCATCATGAACGCCTTGCTTATACGACGCTAGTACGCCTGCAGTCGGCGTAGCTGCCGTTAAAGCAGCGCCTTCAACAATTGCACGGTAGACCTTTTCCAAACGCTCCCAGCGCTTATCACGATCCATCGCATAATACCGTCCTGAAATACTTGCAAACTTGCCAACACCCAACTCTTGCATGAATGTTTCAGTCTTTTCAATGTAATCAAGAGAAGATTGTGGGCTCACATCACGACCATCCAGGAAGGCATGGACAAATACTTTATCAAGTCCATTCAACTTCGCTAGGCGAAGAAGCGCGAATAGATGCTCATAATGGCTATGTACACCACCGTCGGATAGTAACCCCATCAGATGGAGTGCTGAGCCGTTTTCCTTCGCGTGTGTAACTGCTCTCAAAAGCGTTTCGTTATCGAAAAAGTCAGCTTCCCTGATTGACTTATTAATACGAGTCAAACTTTGATAGACGACGCGACCAGCTCCAATATTCAGATGCCCTACTTCAGAGTTACCCATCTGTCCTTCAGGAAGACCTACCGCCTCCCCACAAGCTGTCAGCGTTGAATGCGGGAAGTTGTTCCATAATAGATCGTAATTCGGCTTGTTCGCCTGTGCAACTGCATTTCCTAGCTTGTCATCACGAAGGCCAAAGCCATCCAAAATGATAAGCGCTACCGGACTTTTACTCATGTGCTCCAGCCTCTAGCAATTTCAAGAATGATGCAGGATCCAAACTTGCGCCGCCGACAAGTGCGCCATCGATATGTTCCATTGTGAGAAGTTCTTCAATATTGTCCGGTTTAACGCTACCGCCATATTGAATACGAATTTGGTCTGCAACTGTTTCATTATATAATTCGCCGATTGTCGTACGGATTGCTCCACATACTTCATTGGCATCTTGTGCAGTTGCTGTTTTACCTGTACCGATAGCCCAGATTGGCTCATAAGCTATGACTGCTTGTGCCGCTAAATCAGCGCTGACGCCTTCGAATGCTTTTTTCACTTGTCCCGCTACTAATTCAACTGTTTGTCCACTTTCCCGATCTTCAAGTGATTCTCCCACACAGACGATTGGCGTAAGCTTGTAGTCAAATGCAGCATGGACTTTCTTGTTGACGGATTCATCTGTTTCGTTGAAGTATTGACGACGCTCAGAATGACCCAGGACAACATAGCCAACGCCGATTTCTGACAGCATCGCTGGACTGATTTCGCCCGTGAAAGCACCTTCTTTTACGTCATGCATCGTTTGTGCACCAATACCTACTGCTGAACCTTTTGTAATTTGTACAAGTTCTGAAAGGTATAAAGCGGGTGGACAGATAACCGCTTCCATTTTTTCTGAAGCTGCTGCTTTTTCTTGCACTTCTATCGCGAAACTTTTCGCTTCTTCAAGAGACTTGTACATTTTCCAGTTACCCGCAATTATTCGTTTTCGCAAAATGTTTCCCCCCGATCATTTATCGTTCAGTGCAGTGAGGCCCGGTAGGTCTTTTCCCTCCATGAATTCAAGAGAAGCGCCTCCACCAGTTGAAATGTGATCCATTTTATCTCCTACGCCGAACTTTTCGACAGCAGCGGCTGAATCGCCCCCACCAATAACTGTATATGCTTTTGTTTCAGCCATCGCTTTTGCAACTCGTTGTGTGCCACCCGCGAACGGCTCCATTTCAAACACACCCATAGGCCCGTTCCAAATGATTAAGTTCGACTCTTTAATAACGTCTGCGTAAAGTTCAGCTGTTTTTGGTCCAATATCCAGACCCATCCATCCTTCTGGTATGGAATCGATATTCACGTTTTTTGTCTCTGCATCTTTTGAAAACGCATCCGCTATAACAACGTCGATTGGTAAGTATAAATTAACGCCTTTTTCTTTGGCTTTCTGAATAAATGAGTTCGCCAGGTCGATTTTATCTTCCTCAAGGAGCGAATCTCCTATTTCATGACCTTGTGCTTTTGCAAATGTATATGATAATCCGCCGCCGATAATCAAGTTATCCACTTTGTCTAATAGATGATCGATGACGCCAATTTTGTCTTTCACTTTGGCTCCGCCAATAATTGCTGTGAACGGACGGTCAGGCTCTGATAATGCCTTACTGAGAATGTCCAATTCTTTTTCAAGAAGGAGGCCAGATACAGCCGGAATATGTTGCGCTATGCCCGCAGTAGAAGCATGTGCACGGTGTGCAGCACCGAATGCATCATTGACGAAAACATCAGCGAGTTCCGCAAATTGCTTCGCTAGTCCTGCATCATTCTTTTCTTCTTCAGCATGGAACCTAACATTTTCAAGCAGAATGATATCGCCGTTTTTCATTGTCGAAATGGTTTCTTCCACTTCTTTCCCAATGGATGAATCGAGCTTTGTTACCGGCTTGCCAATCAATTCCGCAAGTTTTTCGCCTGCAGCAGTAAGCCGCATGTCTTCATTCACTTCGCCTTTTGGACGTCCTAAATGACTCGCGAGAATAACTTTCGCACCCTGAGCTACCATATAATTGATGGTCGGAATTGCTGCACGGATCCTTGTATCATCCGTTACATTCCCATCTTCCATAGGTACATTGAAATCTACCCGGCAAAAAACGCGTTTCCCTTCAAGCTGCATATCTTTCATCGTCTTTTTCGACACCATGAAAACGCCCACCTCCATATATACTAAAAAAAAATGAGGAACGGGGTAACCCCCGCTCCTCTTACCCAACTACATTATAAGGGGTTTTATTGTTTATGGCTATATTTAACTGAATTATAGACCTTTACCAAACATATAAAGTGCCAAGTCCACACAACGTGCAGAATAAGCTGATTCGTTGTCATACCAAGTAATTACTTTCACCATGTTGTCTTCAAGGACCATCGTTGAAAGACCATCTACAGTAGATGATGAAGTATTTCCGTTATAATCTTTAGAAACTAGTGGGAGTTCATTATAAGCCAAGAAACCTTTCAGCTCATTTTCAGACGCGTTTTTCAATGCATTGTTCACATCAGCAATTGTCACATCTTTCTCAAGTTCAGCGACAAAGTCAACGAGTGAAACGTTTGGTGTTGGAACGCGGACAGCCATACCGTCAAGTTTCCCTTTCAATTCAGGAATAACTTTTGTTACAGCTGAAGCTGCGCCTGTCGTAGTTGGAATCATGTTTTCTGCAGCTGCACGAGCACGTCTGTAATCCGAATGCGGTAAATCCAAAATGCGTTGGTCATTTGTGTACGAGTGAATTGTTGTCATTAGACCGCGTTTTATACCGAATTCGTTGTGAAGTACTTTTACAACTGGAGCAAGACAGTTTGTCGTACATGATGCATTTGATACGATGTTATCATTTGCCGGATCGTATGACTCGTGGTTAACACCCATTACAAGTGTCGTGATATCGCCTTTTGCCGGTGATGACAAGATAACTTTTTTCGCACCCGCTTCAAGGTGTTTGTTCAGTCCAGCTCTGTCCGTAAATACGCCTGTCGAATCAACGACAACGTCAACCCCAAGTGTGCCCCATGGTAGCGCTGCTGGATCTTTTTCTGCATATACTTTCACTCTTTTGCCATCGACAATAAGCGTGTCATTATCAAAACTGACTTCCGCGTCAAATACGCCATGTACAGAGTCATACTTCAAAAGATGTGCAAGCATTGCTGCATCCGTCAAATCGTTCACTGCTACAATTTCAATTTCCTCTTGTTTCAAAGCTTCGCGGAATACTTTACGTCCAATCCGTCCAAATCCGTTAATCGCAAGTTTCAAAGTCATAATATATTCCTCCATGTTGTTTTTTAGTTTATAGTTAAAAAATTTCTTATAGCTACATTTACACAAAGCCCATCTAAACCTATTCCCTGAAAATACCCGTCTTAGTCATTTATGCGTTTATTTATTGACGAGTATTTTCAGCATTTCAGTTGCTGCACCTTCATCAGTTACTAAAATCGTTTGTTTAGGCGCACTTGCCATATAAGCCAAGATAGCTTCAGCTTTACTGCTGCCGCCTGCGACTGAAATGATAAGCGGAATCTTCTCGAGATGGCCAGTTTGGATACCGATTGTCCGTAATCTGTGGACAACGTTACCATCCTGGTCAAAATAATAACCGAATGCTTCGCCTTTAGCTCCATTGTCTTGAATCATATCTCGCTCTTCTGTAGGCGAATTACGCATAATTGCCATAGTTTGCGCGTCGCCTACTCCATGCAGAACACAATCTGTTGTGTCATAAAGTTCAAGCATTTTCAAGACGGAAGGTTCTTTTCGGAACGCTTCATGGGCTTCTTCGCTTAACGACTCTGGATAATAAAATGTACTATACGTACCTCCACATGCCGAGGCGAAAGAGGCCGCAATGACATTCGCTTGCAAACCAATATCATCTCCTACACCGCCTCTTGCAGCGATGAATAGCAGATTATTGGTACCGCTAAACTTTTCGATATGAAGTGGAATCGATGCAATTGTACTTCCTCCAGTGACGGCGACTACTTTGCCTTCGTCAATTTTAGAAGAAAATTGTTTCGCTGCCTCCATACCAAGTAAGCTTTTCGAAGCGGTATCGGTATCGCAGTTACCTGCAACAACTTTGACTGATTGAATGCCAAGGAATTCCATTAGTCTCTTTGCAATAGACGTACGTCCCGACCAGTCTTCCATTGAAGACTCAAGAGCAAGTAAGACAGTCAATCCTTCAGTGGTGATTGAAGCTCCGTCTTTTGCAATAGTAATCAGATTTTGACCCCTTAGCGTATCCATCATGGTTCGCGTTTCCCGCTCCGATAAACCAGCCATCTGACCGAGTGGACGCCTTCCAATTGGACCAGCCATTTTTACAAGCTTTAATATCCGATATCTTTGCTGCATTAACTCCATCATTTCTGGTACGAGTTTACTCTGTGCATCCATCAAAACGTCCAATGGCTGCCCTCCTCTTTACCATAGGGACATTTAACGACCCTACATACTGAATAGCGTCCCACATAAAGCAAAAAAATATTTCTAACTTCATTATAGCTCTTTTCATTCGACTTTACAAACAATACAGCATTAATTATCAGAATAAATCAATGATATCAGCGTAGCCAATTGACCCGTAAAGCATCACATCGCCATCTTTTTCAATGACAGGAATCAAAAACATATATTTCTCATGACTTTCATCATCAGTTTCTATATCTACTATCGTCCACGTCAGCGGGAAATCCTCTTGGACAAGTTTCATCATTAATTCAGCTTCATCACAAAGGTGACAACCTGGTTTTGTGTAAAATGTCACATGCACTTTAATGCACCTCATTACTTTTATAATACCTTTAGTATAAATGAATAACAGGTGGTATGCACAGGATGTTGCCTGTGCATGCCGCCCATTATTCTTTACCAGCTTCGGCCTGCTCCGCCACCACCGCCGGAACCACCGCCACCGAAACCACCAAAACCGCCGCCGGAACTACCGCCACCACTTCTGCCCCCAAAAGAACCAGGGAAGAAAATTGGCCCTCCGCTACGCCGTCCGCCCGAACCACCTCCGCCTCCTCGGCCTCCTCTATTACTGATGACACGGAAGACAATGTAAATAATGATGAAAAGGATGACGGGGAATGGAATACCGAATCCCCCATCACTTGAGTCGGAATCTATAGTTGTGACGGGCACATCCGCGCCATCCCATCCATATTCAGCTGCGATTTCATTGTAGAATGATTTATATGCTTCCATGATCGCCATGTCAGGCTGTTGCTTATTCAAATAAGGAACAGCTACTTCATCCATTATACTTCCGACTTTTCCGTCCGGAAGGGCACCCTCTAATCCATACCCGACCGATAGTTCGAAATGTCGTTTACCATCGGAATTTTTCTCTGTTGTAACAACTAGCAAAGCTCCGTTATTTTTTTCCTTATTGCCTAATTTAAATTCCCTAAGCTTCTCTACTGCATATTCCTCAACTGGCTTATCGCCTATGCTCGGGAGGATCAATACCGCAAGTTCCGCTGTCGTAGCATTATTTAATTGAATCCCATATTGCTCAAGTTCCGCTTTCTGTTCAGCGGACAACACATTCGCAGTATCTTGAACGACCGGAACAGCAGCATCAGCCGAAAACACTGCTGAGTTTAACGATGTAAAAATAATCAGACATGCCGTCACCAGTATGCGGACAGCTTTTCTAATCATTCCTTGTCATCTCCAAAATCGACATTCGGCGCTTCATTTGCAGCTGCATCGGCTTTAAAGTATTCCTTTTCATCATATCCGAAAATAGATGCAACGATTTTTCCGGGGAATCTTTTCACTTGCCTATTGTAATTGGCGACTACGTCGTTATAATCCTTACGCGCAACGCCCAGACGGTTTTCAGTTCCGGCCAGTTCATCCATCAGCTTAGTGAAATTTTCATTTGCTTTTAAATCAGGATAATTCTCAACGACGACAAGAAGACGACTAAGCGCACCCGCTAAGTCAGCGTTTGCATCCGCTTGTTCTGCGGGCCCATTTGCTCCGGCAAGTCTTGCACGGGAATCTGCAATGTCACTGATAATCTCTTTTTCATGGCTCGCGAAACCTTTAACCGTGCTTACCAAGTTCGGTATCAGATCGAGCCTCCGTTGTAGTTGATTTTCAACTTGTGCATACGCCTGGTCCACATCTTCTTCTAAATTAACGAATTTGTTATAACTTGGAACCAGTATCATAGCCAAAACTGCAAGTATGATTACGATTACCGCAATTGGTCCTAAAACTTTTTTCATGTTAACACTCCTCACGAGTTAGTTACTTTCATTTACCCTCTCGAACACCGTGCCGAAACTTTTTCTACAGTAGTATATACAGTATGACGATTGAAAAGGTTTCATTTATTCTGCGGCAACGTTTTTTAGCCACCAAAAAACCGGCTTCCCATAGTGGAAAGCCGGCTTTCGTAGAACTTATTTAGATTCAGGTTTAGTTTTAGCTCCGTCTTTCATGTCACTGCGTGTAATAATATGGTCAATTAAACCATATTCTTTCGCACGTTCAGCTGTCATGAAATTGTCGCGGTCCGTATCTCTCGCAATTACTTCAACCGATTGGCCAGTACGCTCAGCAAGAATCAAGTTTAGTTTTTCACGAGTGAAAAGGATATGTTTTGCAGCAATTTCAATTTCTGTTGCTTGCCCTTGTGCTCCACCTAATGGTTGGTGAATCATTACTTCTGCGTTAGGAAGCGCATAACGTTTCCCTTTAGTACCCGCCGCTAGTAGGAACGATCCCATAGATGCAGCCATTCCCATACAAATTGTTTGGATGTCAGGTTTGATGAATTGCATTGTGTCAAAAATCGCCATACCAGCAGTGACGCTTCCCCCGGGGCTATTAATGTAGATGGAAATATCTTTATCCGGATCTTCTGCTTCTAAAAATAGGAGTTGAGCAACGATAGAGTTCGCAACGTTGTCATCGATTCCACTTCCAAGCATGATAATACGGTCTTTCAATAGACGTGAATAGATGTCGTAAGCACGCTCACCGCGGCTAGTCTGTTCAATTACTGTAGGTATTAGATTCATTCTATTTCCTCCTTCAAGCTGGATAGTGTTGTCTACCTATTGAAACATAACTTCGTTTCAACTGTAACTTTATCATACATAGTATGGTCAACGAAGGTCAAATATAACGCTTTCAAAATAAGCATTGCATTCATTGACCTACACCAGTATAATAAGTCTAGTCTGCTGCAAAAGATAGCCGATTTGTAACGCCCTCGTGGTGCAACGGATAGCACGTGAGCCTCCGAAGCTTAAGATGTGAGTTCGATTCTCGCCGAGGGCATATGATTACAACAATTTTACCCGTCATTGTTCATTCAATGGCGGGTATTTTCTATTCCCAATCACCACGAATTCAAAACGCACCGGTTACAGTCATCCACAGAAATAATTGACCGGGTGATGAGAATATGAAAAAACGAAAACAAATTGATTCAGCGCTAATAAACGACATTCTAAGGGTTACCAATCTAGCCAAGCCGCAAACAATTCTATCGACTCAATCAGTCATTGACGAATTCCACCGATTCAACATGGCGAAAGGTTTGTCGGAATGGACAATTTCATCTTATGCAATGCGAGCGTGGGGTAAACGAATGTACGGAAGCAAACAGTATGAAGAACGACTAGCCAAAAGAAAAAAAGTATTCATCCGCATAATTTTTCACATGGAAGCATAATTGTGATATAGAAGTTAAATAATATTGTTGATGATTCATTAATAAGAAAGACCATTTACGGTCCTTTTTTGAAGTATTCTTCTTCGCCTAACGAATCCATTAGTTTAATAACTTTCAGCAATATGAACAATTTTTCGAATAACTAAATTAACTTTCTCGTTGTCTTTAATTACAAACAAATGGTCCGCTTCATTTTCTATGTAACGTTGCACATTCTATAGAGATATTGTCATTTATAAGTTTTCACTTTAACTCTTGACCTTTAATAAAACTCAAATGCTCTTTTTTTGGTTTTTCTCCGGTTTTGAGTGAAGCGAAAAATCGTTCTTTCCTATCTTGAATAAAATAAATAAGCAAGGGTGTATGCTACATGCACCTCAGTAGACATAACACCTGTTCACGGAAAAGGCAGCTGATTTGTATAATAATCATATTCAAATCCACCTTTGATACTTGTAAAATCATCCTTACTATATATCTAACAGAATATCGATAATTCTACGACTAACTAGACGATGGATAGTACTATCAAAGTTTAACAATACAGCTACACCCATTCTTTCTTCCGGTACTAACGAAAGTAACGCTCGTACTGCTAATTGACCTCCCCCATGTTCTATAATTGTTTGCCCCTTATATTTTTCTATAAACCAGCCTATTCCATAATAAATCGTATTATCTTCATTATTCCAAGGTTTTGATACGAGACTTACTGGTTTTTGCATTTGTTTTTTACTGTACAGCTCTAGATTAGCAGGTGATGAAAAGTTCAAGTGAAACAACATATATGAAGCTAATTCATTTGCTGTTGAATATAGAAAACCTATGGGTGCCGCAACCGGGTTCATTGGATAGGGAGTTTCATTTTTTTCAAACCCTAAATAATATTTAGCATAGTTGCTATCCTCAATAACGGCTTGGGAATCCCATGTAGTCCGCTTCATATGCAACGGTGTTAGTACATTATTCCTCAGATGAAACTCCCAATTTTCCCCGGTCACTTTTTCGATTAGATCACCAAGAATAACAAAGGCGTCGGTACAATAATTCCAACCCTCTCCTGGAAGATATTCTAGGTCTACTTTACGAAACCACCGAGTGATATCCTCTCTAGATTGTATGCTTGCTATCTCCTGTTCTGACAAATTGTAATGAGCTAAAGCTTCACTCCACTCAGTTGGGGTGTCTGAATAAACTTCCATCACATTGGGAGCAATTAAATTTGCAATGCCTAAATCGGACGGAAATCCAGCCGTATGACTTAGTATATGTTTTACTGTGATTTGGTCACTCAATTGTTTGTCTTGTGTTCTAAAATATGGTAAGTAAACAACAAGTGGTACATCAAGATTAATTAATCCTTTTTCAGCCAGTTGCAAGATACAGGTTGCAACAAAGTTCTTTGTTACACTCTGTATACTCATGATGGTGTCCTCATCAATCGGCTTTTTAACTGGTTCAAGTTGAGAATAACCAAATCCTTTGGAAAAGATCACTCTATCTTCTTTTACGATTGACACACTCATGCCTACTGTATGTTCTCCCATAATATCATTTATCATATTATCTATCTTTTTAATTCTATTAGTTAATGTCTCCATTATTTCTCCATTTCTTAAATAAATACTAAGTATCCCTTCCGATTCTATCCGTTAAACAAATGATATTTAATATTTCAAGTAAAACATAATTATCAGCTTATTGTTCAATTATCCTGGATCGTTAGTTGAACAAAAATCATTGTTTGTTTTTATTACCTTTTTCAAACAAATAAAGGGTTAATAATACCCCTCCAAAAAGTAGAGGAACTCCAAAAATAAAATAAATATTTTTAGGTAATTCAAAAACACTTCTAAGATAACTGAAAAGAAATACCAAAAAAGCTAAAGTTATATATTTCCCCCATCGTCTCATATAAAAAATCCTTTCATTAGTCGGCTTGTATATGCTGTACACACCAGGTTAAAATAACGTCACTTCACGGAAGTGCTTGACTCCATTACTCAATAAAATAGAACTATGTTTTATGAACTTGAACTTAATGTTATAGTTTCAACTCTTCGCCTTCTAAAGTTAATATTATCTTAGACGAAGAAGGAGTTTTAGTTTCCAGTTCGATAACATCCCCACTATAATAAATCCCTTTTTCATCTAATTTTATATCGCCTATACCCCAACCCAAGAAATCAGTACTTTCTACATTAAAATTAGGTATGTTTAGCTGTTCAGGATTTTCACCTTTATAGGTAATCCTTATACTCTGAATCTCTTTTCCCCAAAAACTATATTCAGTAATTAGTTCGCCACTCCAATTTACACCTTCACCTTTGAATATAAGACCACTACTGTTTTCACAAGAAACTAACATCAACATTAAACAGATGATAAAAATGCACTTAGAAATATTCTTCATCCAAGCTACCTCCCCTTACGGTAACTATTTCTGCATCCTTCCAAATATACCTTTTTATCAGCTCAATGATCTTCAAGTAAAGTGCCAGTTAGTGAAACAAGGAACTGTATCTTAATAACTTTATTGTTCAATATTATTAAGGATCGACTATAGTTTTTTATTTAATGGAAATAAAACACAGTCTTTAATCGTATCACTATCCGTTAGTACCATTAATAATCGTTCAATTCCAAATCCCCAACCAGAAATGGGTGGCATTCCATATTCCATAGCTGTTAGATAATCTTCATCCATCTCCATAGCCTCCAAATCTCCATTACTTTTAAGAAGAGCTTGAGCCTCCAGTCTTCTTCTTTGTTCAAGTGGGTCAACCAACTCTGAATAGGCATTAATAATTTCCGCACCATTCACCACTAATTGGAACCGGTCTGTAAGAGCAGGGTTTTGATCATTGGCCCTAGCTAGTGGGGACAAGTCAATAGGATGTCGGATTAGAAATGTCGGTTTAACTAGTTGTGGCCGACACATTTTTTTGTAAAGAAGATCAATAAAATTACCTCTCCCTAAAGATTCAATATCAGGATGTTCCAAATCCATATTACCCCTCAATGTTTCTTGATATAAATCCTTAACATCAGGAAAAAGATCTATATCAATCCCTGTGTCTTTTAAGATTAAATCCCTGAAAGAGACAATGTCCCATTCTAGTGAAAAGTTTATTGTTTGACCCTGGATGGTAATGGTAGTCGTATTAAAGATTTGATCCAGGACAAACAGAACCATATTACGCATTAATTTCATTGTATCCTCATAATTCCAATATGCCGCATACCCTTCAACCATTGTAAATTCTTGAAGATGTTGAGGACTAATCCCCTCGTTCCTAAAACACTTTGCAAATTCAAAAACTTTGGTAAATCCACCTACAATTAACCTTTTCAAATAGGTTTCCGGTGCAATACGTAAATTTAGCTCTGTATCTAAAGAGTTATGATAGGTCCTAAAAGGCTTAGCTAACGCCCCAGAGAAAGTATGCTGTAAAACTGGTGTTTCTACTTCTAAAAATTCCTGGTCTTCAAAGAACCTGCGAATGGCACGTACCATTTTGGTTCTAGCTAGTAAGCGACTTTGTGTGTCTTTTGTCACCATTAAATCTAGATAACGCTGTCTATATCGAAGTTCAACATTGCTTAAACCGTGCCATTTTTCTGGAAGAGTCCGTAACGCCTTCCCAAGAAACACATAACTTTCGATACGAAGTGTTTTCTCATTCGTTTTAGTCGAATACATACATCCTTCCACACCGATAAAATCTCCCATATCCAATAAATTGTGAAACTGATTATAAGGTTCCTCACCAATCTCATCCTTTTTCAACAGAAGTTGTAAGCTTCCTTGTATGTTTGAAATAGTAATGAAACTTAATTTACTGAAGTTTCTAATGCTCATTATTCTTCCAGCAACTCGGACCCCAGAAGTTCCGTCTTCGAGTTGAGCAGCTGCATAAATTTCATTATTTGTAGAAAACCTTTCAGGATATACTGAAATCCCTTGCGATTTTAAAGTCTCTAATTTCTCTATTCTTAAAGCTATTTGTTCATTGCTCATTCTTTTCACTCCATTCTTTTAGTTTGTTTATAATGCTTTTTTAATTATGGATTTATATTTCCAAACAACAAAAAAACTCCCACCCCCAAGACATTTGTCTTGAGGACGGGAGTTTATAGCTCCGCGGTACCACCTCAGTTTATTGATATGTCGCCATATCAACCTCTTCGAGTACGTCAATTTTCTAATAATTGATTATACCCTATCTCTTTAACGGGAGATCCCGTCGCAGTATCACTAAGAATGCTCTTAGATCCGTGCGAAGCTCCAAGACTTTTTTTCATTAAGATCATTATTACTCCTTCCCACCTACCGGAGCTCTCTGAAAATAATTAATCAAAATTACTCTTCTCTTCATAGCCGTACATTATATATTGATTGAAAATAATTTAGCATAATTAAATGGAGTAGTCAATTTCTATTTGATGGGTTGCCATGACAGTTCGACCTTGCCCTCACAGTTTACCGGGATGCCATGACAGTTTTCGACTTTACCCTCTCAGTTTGATGGGTTGCCATGACAGTTCCCGACTTTCCCCTTACAGTTTACCGGAATGCCATGACAGTTTGATCTTGCCCTCACAGTTTGTCGGGATGCCATGACAGTTCGACCTTGCCCTCGCAGTTTACCGTGTTGCCATGACAGTTGTCGACTTTGCCCTTACAGTTTGAAGTAATGCCATGACAGTTCGGCCTTCCCCTTACAGTTTACTGGAATGCCATGACAGTTCGATCTTGTCCTCACAGTTTGCTGGGATGCCATGACAGTTCCCGACTTTCCCCTCACAGTTTGACGGGATGCCGTGACAGTTCCCGGCTTTCCCCTTACAGTTCACCAAGCTACCATGACTTCAAGCCCTATCCTCATGACTAATACAATCCAGTCTCCATAAAAAAACCGTTACCACTTGTCGTTTGACAGCGCTAACGGTGATTATTTTATTTAATTTCCATTTTCAACAAGTACTGCTAGTGATTCCAACGCCTGTTCCTCGTCAATTCCTTCTGCAATCAACGTAACAGTCGTGCCGCGCGCGATGGCTAGGCTCATGATCCCCATTATACTTTTAGCATTTACTTGGCGTTCTTCTTTTTTCAAAAATACATCGGACAAAAACCTATTTGCCTCTTGGACAAAAAGTGCTGCTTGCCTTGCTTGTAATCCTGATTTCAACTTCACTTCAACTATTCGTTCTGCCATGACAGCGCCAGCTCCTCTCTTGGTTCGACAGCGGATTTACCGACTACCGATTCCCCCATTGCGAAGATTTTCCGCAATTTCTTCAATTTTTCTTAAGCGATGGTTCACACCTGATTTACTTACCATTCCACCCGAAACCAGTTCTCCAAGTTCCTTCAACGTAATATCCTGATTGTCGACCCGAAGCCTCGCGATTTCTTGTAATCTATCTGGTAATTCAGCAAGTCCAATCGTACTTTCAATAAACTTTATATTTTCAACTTGGCGCTGTGCTGCACCAATTGTTTTATTCATATTCGCGGTTTCACAATTCACAAGCCTGTTCACACTATTTCTCATATCGCGTATAATTCGTACATCTTCAAACTTCATTAAGCTCACATGCGCGCCGACAATACTAAGGAAATCCGATATTTTTTCAGCTTCTTTCAAATAAGCAATATACCCTTTTTTCCGTTCAATCGACTTCGCATTCAAATGGTATTTGTTCATCAAATCGACTAAGTCTTCACTATGTTCTTTATATATCGAAAAGATTTCAAGGTGATAAGAAGATGTTTCCGGGTTATTCACGGAACCCCCTGCCAGAAAAGCCCCCCGCAGATAAGCGCGTTGACAGCATCTCTTTTTAACCAATTCCTTTGAGATTTCATTTTTAAATTGAAATGTTCCCGTCAGGATTAGAAGTTCTTCCAAAAGAGCTTTTGCTCCACCTCGAATTCGGCAAATGTAAACGTTATTCTTTTTCAAGCGCATCTTTTTTCGAACAAGCAACTCTACTTTATAAGGATACAACCGTTTTAAATTCGTATACAGGCGTCTGGCAATCGCTGCATTTTCAGTTTGTACGTCCAAACTTAACTGTTTATTAGAAAAGGAAAGTGCACCATTCATCCTAATGAACGCCGCTACTTCCGCCTTTATACAACAGTCATCCGCTTCTATCTGTGTCATTTCCTTTTTTGTTTCTGAAGCAAAAGACATGATTCTTCCCCTTTCTCGGCGACGATCACGTCTGTTCCGTTTCGATCCCATTTTCCATATATTCTATAAGCCATTTAGCTACTTTCTCGGAATCATGTATGATAGTTCCATTTAATAATAAGCAAATGTCTTTTACTACGATATTTGGTACAAGTTGTTGAAGCGTTTCCAAATCGTTTTCGACAGGCCAGGGAGGTCCCGTCCATTCTTTCCCACCCTGCAACGCAGAAAATTCTGTGCCGTTCAATAAAACCGTGTCGATAAAAGGTTCACCCGCATGATCATACAATGCCTGCACATGCTCCGAAGCAGTATAGCGGTGTGTTTCTCCTGCTTGCGTCGTCAAGTTGTTAATATACACCTTTTTTGCCTTACATGACAAGACCGCTTTACGAATTGATTGGACAAGCAGTGCGGGCAAGATGCTTGTATATAGGCTACCTGGGCCAATAATGATCAGGTCAGCAGAATTGATTGCCTCTATTGTTTCAGGTAACGGTTCAACTTCTTGTGGTGATAAATACACTTTGCGAATTTTACGTTCGTAAACCGGTATTTTCGATTCACCCGTCACGATTGTACCGTCTTCGAGTTCTGCGTGCAATGTGATCCGCTGATTAGCGGCTGGTAATACTTTCCCTTTTATGTTTAGCACCCTGCTCATTTGTTCGACTGCACGTGCGAAATCACCTGTGATATCCGTCATAGCAGCCAGCATAAGATTGCCGAGTGAATGACCTTTCAAATCCTCTGAAGTAGCAAAGCGGTATTCAAACATTTCTTCGATTAATGGCTCAACATCTGAAAGCGCTGCCATCACTTTGCGAATATCACCCGGAGGTGGTATGTCATATTCGTCAAGAAGTCTGCCCGAACTGCCGCCATCATCAGCTACTGTAACGACCGCAGTCAAATCGACAGGGTAATTTTTCAATCCGCGTAGCAAAGTGGATAAACCAGTTCCGCCGCCTAACACAACGACTTTCTTCAAGTTCCCGGATTTCGGCATAGCGTCAATCCTTTCTTTTTTCAATATCCCTATGGGTGATGAGTGTCCGGTACTCGTCTTTGAACCGGCTTCCGAAAAATTCAGCGAGTGTTACAGAACGGTGTTGACCTCCTGTACAGCCGAATGCAATCACAACTTGTGATTTTCCTTCATTTTTATATTGTGGAATTAAGAACTTAAATAAGTCCGTGAGTTTTTCAATAAGGATTTGAGTATCTTTCCATTTCAGTACATAGTCATAGACTTCTTTCTCGAGTCCCGTCTTCGGTTTCAAATCCTCAATATAGAAAGGATTTGGTAGGAAACGCACGTCAAACACGACATCTGCATCAATTGGCATGCCATGCTTAAAACCGAAAGAGAGGAAGTTTAGTGTAAAACCAAGATCATCCTTAGAGGAGAACTCAGCCATTATTTTCTCTCTCAATGCCCTTGGTTTTAAACTTGTAGTGTTGAAAATCGAGCGTGCACGGCCTTTCATCTCAGACAACAGCAGGCGCTCTTTCTTTATACCTGCTAGAGGCAATCCGCCTGCCGATAATGGATGTGACCTTCTCGATTCCTTATAGCGTCGAACAAGCGTCTCATCGTCTGCATCAAGGAATAATATTCGCGATGATACACCCTGCATTTCCAAAAGGTCATCCAGAGCTCCAATGAGCGAATCAAATAGGTCACCTCCACGCGTATCCATTACAGCGGCTATCCGTTTCATTTGATTTTCCGATTTCATCATCAAATTCAGAAACATAACTAATAGCTCTGGAGGCAAATTATCGATGCAATAAAATCCAAGATCTTCAAAGCTCTGCACTGCAACCGTCTTACCTGCACCCGACATCCCCGTAATAATAACTATTTCAATATCGCTGCTTGGCTTCCCTATTTCAGTCATTGTCCATCACCTTCCACAGAATTTTGGATTTCCTCTTTCAAGAGTTTAAATTCTTCGGTATAAAAGAACGTTCCATACTGTATCCCACTCTGAGATACTGCAAACAGTAAATTGGTTCGATCCCCTTCTGCCATCGGAAGTGTCTCTAAGCTTTCAACAGGATGCCATTCCAATACTCCTTCAATTGTCGTTTCAAACGGTTTACCCACTAAGTCAAAAGCAATGAATGTGTGGAGCATCCATTCGTTTTTCACAGTCTCCCCAGTTTCATCTGTAATCATCATTGTGTAGACGCCTTTTAACAATGGACTAATCGGTACAGCACCGGTTTCTTCCGTGAATTCTCTGACGGCTGTTTCGTAAACCGATTCACCCGGATCCATCTTTCCACCAGGAGCTACATACCACCCGCGACGAGGTTTTTTTAACAGTAATACATGATTATCTTTTACTACAAGTAAATTTACGATTCTCTGCATTTGTCTAACCCCACTTTTTATAAACGCATAGTATCATTATACATCGAACCGTTGTAAAACGACAAAAAAAAGGCAACCCATCGGATAAACCGATAAATTGCCTTTCAAAATTTACTTTATCAAAAGGGGGGTCAATTGATACTTTTACTATACCCTTTAGACATTGCATTTCTGTTACAGCTACATTAAGGTTACATTAAGCTTTTGCGCCTAATTTCTCCATCAATTCCTCAACGTATTTCTGGACAGCCTGCGCAGCAATACTACCGTCTCCAGTAGCCGTTACAACTTGACGCAATAATTTTTCACGAACATCCCCTGCAGCATAAATACCAGGTACAGATGTTTCCATGATTTCGTTTGTTGCAACGTAACCATTTTCGTCAAGAATACCAAGTTTAGCAAATGGAGCAGTTAACGGGTCCATTCCGATGTAGACGAACATGCCATCCGCTTCAAATACCCTTTCAGAACCATCAACAGTTGAAACAAGTGTAACGGAACCAACTTTTCCTTCTCTAGCATTTACTTCTTTCACAGATGAATTCCAGATGAATTCAATCTTGTCGTTTGCAAATGCACGGTCTTGAAGAATTTTTTGTGCACGTAATTCACCGCGGCGATGAACAATCGTCACCTTATCTGCAAAACGTGTCAAATAAGTTCCCTCTTCTACGGCAGAGTCGCCACCGCCTACAACAACGAGCTCTTTCTTACGGAAGAATGCCCCATCACAAACCGCACAATAGCTTACGCCACGGCCTGTAAGTTCAGCTTCTCCGGGAATACCCATTTTTTTGTATTCAGCACCTGTCGTAATAATAATCGCACGGGCTTTATACTCTTTATCCCCGACGACTATCGTCTTGTAACTTTCTCCATCAATAACATCTGTAACATCGCCATAAGCATATTCAGCACCAAACTTACGCGCGTGATCAAACATTTTTGTAGAAAGGTCCGGACCTAATATATGTTCGAATCCTGGGTAGTTTTCAATTTCTTCCGTATTAGCCATTTGACCGCCTGGAATTCCCCGTTCAAGCATTAACGTTGAAAGGTTCCCACGAGATGTATAGACAGCAGCCGTCATCCCCGCAGGGCCGGCACCAATAATAATGACATCATAAATTTTTTCAGTTGTCATGTGAATTTCCTCCTCTACAACATTTACACACCAAATCGTATAGGATACGTAAGTTCCATTCAACTTTTCTGCTTACAAGAAAAGCGTAAGGCGCCGTCCAGCCCCGACAGGCATAAGACGTTTTGCGAGGAGGCGTACTTCAGACCCCACAGCAAAATGGCTTATGACCCGAGGGGGTGGCGCCTGGAGCTAGACACCAAGAAAAGCGCAAGCGCCTTGGTAGACCCGAAAAGCGCTGGAGGGCCTTAAGATAAAGGCGCTCTTTGCCTTTAACTTAAGGACTGAAGCGACTCGAGGGTCTAGGCGCTGGAGCTAGACACTATTCTAAGTCAAAAAAACGTATACTCTCTTACCAATATATGTCGAACTAATGATTCTATATAATCTCCAGCGAAGGCGCCTCATAGGGGTAGCCGAAGCAATAAGACTGACAGCGGTTTTCTGTCTGGCTTATTGCGGGAGGCATCCCCAAGCGCCGAGCGTTGTTGAGAGGATTCTTTATGTCAACATATATAATAAGACAAGCGTAGGACATTAGGCATCAAACTGTGGTAAATACTCAATCAATTCTCCGACATACTTTGTCAGTGTCGGAACTGAGATACCGAATTCCTTTGCAATCGCTGTTTTGGTTACATCCGGATAACGGGATGACTGGAACATATAATCTGCTGCAGCTGCAAGTGCCGCCGGGTTTCTAAACAAATAAGATCGACTTAATGCAGTTTCGCAAAGTGTGAACCACATTTGAAACAGATGAGATGCTTGTTTATCGAGCGGACAATATTTGTTGTAAAGTAAGTCGGTCGTTTCAAGCGCTCGCATAAATGACTTATCAAAGTTGGTTTCCGGCATGAATTCATAATCGAGACCACTTGCCAGAAAAAGCCGCTCGTAGTCACTCAGTTTTTCCATTTCAATATAAGATGGATGTGAGATAATTTCCTGCTTGTGACCTGACTTTCCAAGAAGATAAAAACCAAACATCCTTTCACTTCTGTAGGTGTTGGCAATTTTACTTAGTAGAAACTCCCTATCCTGCTCAAGTGAATCAGACGTGATAATCTCTTGGACACCATTCCACGGTTCGTAACCAGCCTTCGATGGATCCAGTTCAATCAGCTTTGCATATGCTTCTCGTGCCACTTTTTCATGTCCAGAGAAATAAGCGGAATGGGACAGCCAGAAGTAGTAGCCTGTGTCCCCTTCAAACCCTCTCTTTTGTAGACTTCTAAGCCAATTATAAGCTTCTTTATGTCTGCCAATAAGCGCAAATGTCGCGCCGAGTTTATAGCGATTTTCAAATTGATACGGTTTAATTTTCACAAGTAAAGCAAGTAGGGACTCCAATTCCTCTTCCTTCTTTTCGTAATAATAAAAGACCGCCAGATTACAAAGTGCATGGATATTTCCTTTATTACGATTTAAAACATCATGAAGTAACTTACTAGCTCGCTCGTTTTCCCCGATATAAAAATAAGCCAGAGCTAAATTGTTATAAGCCGCCCAAAACTCCGGATAATCGACAATAATCGACTCAAGTAATTCCACGGCCGCCTTGAATTCACCTGACTCCATAAGTCGGCGTGCCTTTTCCTGTAAAAAGAATACTTCACCGTCCGGCATTTCATCATCATTAAATGACTCTTCCTGTTCTGCGAAATCAATAATTTCCATTGAATCATCAGCAAATGGACCATCAGGATCAATTAATATATATTTTTCCGCATACATTTTTGCATCCCGCAGCATACCAAGATGGGCATGCACTTCTGCCAAATAGAATATAATTTCCTCTTCCGAAGGTGCGAATGAGTTTGCAGTCATTAGCAGTTCATGAGCTTCCTCAAAACGTCCCTCTTCCATGACGAGCACGCCATATTCCATGAGGATTTTCCAATCTTCAGGACTAAGCTCTGATGCTCTTTTCAAATACCGCTGTGCATCTTCAAAACGATCGCGTTGCATCGCCTGAATCGCTTTATTATAATAAAATTCACCGTCTGGAATGAACGAAATAATTTTTTTATCATGCTTGTTACGTAGTTTATCCAATCATATTCCCCCGAAAAAATAAGAAGGAACGCAAAGCACGTTCCTTCTCGTATTGTCCCCCATTATACCATAAGATACATCGGCACTATCCGTTTTCATTTTTTTGTTGTCGCTCAATCATCTGCTCCAGTGTAAAGATGATCTTAACCGGATTGCCACCAGCAAACACACCTGGTGGGATATCACGGTTTACGAGAGAAGCAGCAGAAATAATTGCCCCATCTCCAATTTCCACTCCGGGAAGAATTGTCGTATTTGCTCCAATTAATACGTTCTTTCCAATAATGACATCTCCTATACGATACTCATCTATTAAGTATTCATGTGCAAGGATTGTCGTATTGAAGCCAATGATTGAATTGTCACCGACTTTTATCCTCTCGGGGAACATGACATCAGGCATCACCATAAGGGCGAAAGATGTCTTATTCCCAACTTCCATTTTCAAAAATGTGCGGAACAAAAAGTTCTTCATCGGGATGAAAGGTGTGTACCTCGATAATTGGATAACAGCAAAGTTTTTTGCAACTTTGAAAAAAGGAACCGTCTTGTAAATATGCCAAAGTGAATTTGCTCCCTCTCGTGCGGGATACCTTTCAGTACGTCTCAATCTTTTTCGCCTTTAACCAATTGGAGTAGTTCCGAAATATGCTGCAACATGTAATCTGGGTTGAATGTTTGTAAAAAGGCTTCCCCTTTTGCCGACCATGCGACACCCGCTGTACGGACCCCTGCATTTTGCCCACCAACTATGTCATGGTAGTTATCCCCGATCATAAGGGCTTCATCCGCGTTGGCTCCCAATCGTTCGAGTGCTAGTAAAATCGGTTCTGGATCAGGCTTCGTTTTCGTTACATCATCCATTGCAATGACTTCGTCAAAAACCCCTTCCACATCAAGGAGTTCTAACCCTCTCATAATCATATCTTTTCTCTTGGTCGAGACAATCGCCATTTTCATGCCCGCTGCCTTCAACAACCTCATCGTTTCAGAAACACCGTCAAACTCAATTGAAAGTTCGTCATGCATTGATTTATTCCATGCTCTATATTCTTCAATCAGTTGCTCCGTCTTTTCAGGTTCAACCGAATCGAATGATTCATACAATGTTGGCCCTAAAAACGGTAGTATATCGATTCGTTCATATTTCCCCGGGTAATGATTACCAAGGACATATTGGAATGTCTGGATGATCAATTCATTCGTATCCAGTAATGTTCCGTCAAAATCAAATAGTAGTGTAGTAATTGGTTTAGCCATCTGCAACCGGAACCTCCTTTTTTTTCTGTTGTTCAGCCCGTTTCCAGACATATGCGACAATGATCGTCAACACGAAAGCTGTTACGACCCGGATAATCAGTAATGGCAGAATCGGAATGCCTAGTGGGATAAAAATCAGTGTATCTTCTATAACTGCATGACAGGCGACTAGAAAGATGAATGCCAGTGTTGCGTCCTTCTTGCTCACACCATCCTCTTGTACGGCCTGTATCATAACGCCAGCACCATAAGCGAGACCGATAACCAAACCGGCAACAAGTGTCATCGACGCATTGGATTGTACGCCAATTACTTTCGTGAAGGGTGCCAGTTTCTCCGAAAATTTCTGCAAATAATTACGATCTTTCAAGAACTGAACAATAATCATAAGTGGAATAACAATTATGGCAAGCTGAAGAACTCCAAATGACGCTTTCTGAACACCTAACAGTCCAATTTCTAACCAACCATCTGGTATATCCGTAACTTTCGGAGTCATTCCGTAACGTGCTGTCTCTCCTCCGCCTTGCCACATCAAGTTAATGATAATACCTGACATCGCTGCAAGCCCAAAACGTACCACGAGCACAATCCATAACTTCACACCGACTTTCAGTGCAACGCCTGTTTCAATGAATAGATTATGTGAAAATGACAACATGATGGCGATGATGAATACTTCCTTCACAGTCATTTCCAACGATAAAACCCCTGCAATTCCCGCATATAAATTGAGTGCATTACCAAGCACTAACGGGATTGCAGCTTCTCCACTAAGACCGAATATCCCCATAAACGGTGCAACAAGTTTAATAAGCCACGGTAACACGGGTGTATGCTGTAAAATGACGACGAGTACTGTGATTGGAAAGATGATTTTCCCCAGCGTCCACGTTGTCCGAAGTCCTGCCTTTAATCCATTTTGAAGCGTCCCCATTCCCCAAACTCCTTCTTATTTATCTTGATACTTCACATTTACTTTTTGAACGTATCTTCTTACTATGAATACCGCGATAGCAACAATGATTGTGATAACCGATACTAGCTGCGCCGCCCGAAGTTCACCGATGACATATAAGCTGTCTGTTCGCATCCCCTCAATGAAGAAGCGTCCAGCAGAATACCAGACAAGGTAAAATAGAAACATTTCGCCGCGCTTCAAATTCACCTTGCGCAACAAGATAATGATGATAAGTCCCACAATATTCCACATAGATTCATAAAGGAATGTCGGATGATACGTCACGCCTTCAATCGTCATTTGGTTCATAATCCAATCAGGAATAATCGTTGTTTCAAGGAACTTTTCTGAAACAGGACCTCCGTGCGCTTCCTGATTCATGAAATTGCCCCAACGACCGATAATTTGACCAATCAGCAGTCCAGCTGCTGCGATATCGACCACTTTCCAGAATGAAATACCTCTCTTTTTCGTGAAGAAGTATGTCGTAATGAAGGCACCAATTAATGCACCATGGATAGCGATGCCGCCTTGCCAAATTTGAATAATTTGTCCCGGATTGTCTTTATAATAATCCCACGAGAAAATAACATAGTAGATTCGCGCACTAACAATCGCGATTGGAACGGCCCAAATGAGCAGATCCGTCAAAAAGTCCGGATGCATCCCGCGCTTAACCATTTCCTTTTGAACAACAATGAATGCGAGGACAATCCCCAGCGCAATTAAAATCCCATACCACCTGACTTCAAGCGAACCTAGCGAAAATGCAATCGGGTTTATTGCCAGTACATTAAACATGTATTAACCTATCCTTTCTCTATCAATCATTTACTTTCGATTCACTTTAATTTCATCAGCAAGTTTTTTTGTAAACTCCTCTGCTGCATTGACTCCAAGTTTTTTCATTCGATAATCCATTGCCGCAACTTCAATAATAACGGACAAGTTGCGCCCAGGTCTTACCGGCACAGTCAGCTTCGTCAATTCCGAATCCATAATTTTCATCTTTTCTTCATCAATGCCAAGTCGATCATAAATTTTATCCTGATCCCAAAATTCAAGATCGACGATAATTAAAATTCGTTTATCGCTCTTCACGGCGCTGGCTCCGAACAATGTCATCATATCTACAATCCCGACTCCACGGATTTCAAGCATATGTTCAAGTAGTTTTGGTGCATTTCCAATCAACACATTTTTTGCTACCTGTCTAATTTCCACAAGGTCATCAGCCACAAGTCGATGGCCCCTTTTCACAAGTTCAAGCGCTGTTTCACTTTTACCTACACCACTCTTACCCGTGATCAGTATCCCTATTCCATAAACATCTACAAGCACTCCATGAATGGCTGTCATTGGTGCAAGTCTGCCACTTAGATAATTCGTCAGCATTCCCGAAAATCGCGTCGTTGGAACATCCGTTTTCAAGACAGGAATGCCTTGATTTTCAGCAGCCTCAATCAATTCAACCGGCACTTCCATTTCATGTGCCACAATGATGGCCGGCGTAGTTTCTGAACAGAGTCTTTTCATCCGATCTATCCGTTCTACTTCGGTTAAGTTCGCGAAAAATGATAGCTCTGTCTTGCCCAATAGTTGAACACGATCCGCTAGGTAGTAATTGAAATAACCAGCCATTTCAAGGCCTGGTCTTGAAATATCACTCGTATGTATCTCACGCTCGATGCCGGCTTCGCCTGCGCATAGTTCAAGAAAAAGTTTTTCTTGTGCGTCCTTTACTGTTACATAAGACATTAACTCGCCCCTTTTCTATATATTCCAAACGTCTATAGCCTATTTTACCATGCTCTTTTTCAAATGAAATGATTTAGTGCCGAAACTGTCCACCTCTAAACCCTTTTTCCCTATATAGAGGATAAGGAAGGGAAGATTTTGACGACAATAATGATTGATGCAGGGCACGGTCCCAAGACAGCGGGAACACACTAAACAGATGGACTATTGCGGAAATTCCGCTTTTACAGCTTGTAATCGAACAGACCGCGGCGTGAAGAAAGCGAACTACGCTGTCCTACGTGAAACCCGGACGCCTGCGATACTTATTGAGTGCGGATTCATGACAAATTGAGAAGAAGCCGTGTTATTAATGAAGAAAGCATATAGACTTCAGTGTGCAAGGGCAATTGCTCACGCACTATCAACTTAGATTTATCAATAGAATAAATATTTTTTGATAGGGAGTAAGCAATTGTCGTGGTAACTATCAAAACCGACAGAGCTCTTTTCCCGATTTAATGGCTCTATAATCAGCACTTATCAAATAGAATGTTCTTCCAATACCGCTTTATCGCTTGGTGATGGCCTCACGTTTGTCGCTCCTTCGCTAGATTTGTTCATTATACTATTGAGGTATACCACCTAGTTAACTCCAAATAGGTAGTACCGAATATATAATCGGCAATTTCATTTCATTTAAAAAGGACTGTTGCTACACCGATTTCGGTGTAGCAACAGTCCTTTTTATTTCTTTATACTTTTTTCGCGTTATAACAAACGAGAACAGAACCCGTTTTCGCTTCACCAAAAATGTGTAACGGAGATGGATTTCCTTCTACGTCCTTTTTAAAACGAATTGTCCGATGTAGCAATTGTTCCTGCTCGACAGTCCGATCGACATCTTCAAGTTTTAAGTCCAATCGGCCCATATTGGACGCAATTTCACCTGACAGAGCGACTCCTGTTGGAATGTAAATTTCAACTGTACCGCTCATTGTTTTTGCTTCGATTTTCTCAGCTGCAAGATCTGTCGTTGTAACCACGACATGTCCGTTTAAAGATTGTGCCTCCACATCTTTCACAGCGCCATCGATGTACACACGGCCGTTGAGTGTTTCTGCTTCAATTGTAGTAGCAGTCACATCGTTTAGACCGATTGAGCCATTCACAGTTTCAAATTCACCATTTTTGAACGTCAAGCCAGCAATCTCGATTTTCCCGTTTGCAGTCTTCACTTTTACCTTTTCAGCAGTGGCATCTTTCATTTTAAATGAGCCGTTCAGCAAACGTGCGGAAATTCTCGCGTAATCCTTTTTCGGAATGAATAATTCAACATTTACTTGAACCATTTTCAAATCGCTTGAAATTCTTATTTTCCCTTCGTCATTAACAAACAATAACTTTTCAAGAAAATCTTTTTTCGCTTTTTCTTCTGACTCACTATTGTAGGTTTTCACCGTGAAATCTGCCCGTATTTCTTCTGTTTCACCAGTATGGATTGTCACTTTTCCGTTGTCGATATCAATGATAACTTCGTCGATTTCGGTTGCCGGCTTAGTTATTGTATGGTCAAACGTAACCGTATTACCAAATGGAGAATCAAATTCGAACGATTTCACTTTTTGAACAGCGCTCTGCATGAATTGCATGAATCTATCCCCGACGTTGGTAAAATCTTTAGTCAAATCTTCAAGGAATTCATCCATAGAAGGCTGATCTTGATCCTTGTCTTCGATAATAGGCTCAGCCTTTTCGAATGGATCTACTTTTTCTTGCTGTTTTGGTTCACTATATTGTTTTTCCAATTCTTGTGCCTTTACAGTGGTCTGTTTAGCTTCTGGGCTTTTTTCCACTTGACCAGTTTTCCCTAATGTTTCTAGAAGTGTCAATGCTTCCTCGGTCGTGATCGTACCGTTTTCCAGCATTGCTAAAATCCGTTTCCGTTCATTTTGCATCATTACGCCTCCTAGTATTGTGGTGTTCCGGATTTCTCCGTTATTTTATGACTAACTATTAAAGGTTGAAATAAAGAATCCCATTAAATTCGCTACTGCTCCCCTTATAAGGCGCCTTCGCTCAGTTTATATAGGTATTCATTTGTTCAACATACTATATATACGAATGGATGTGGAAAAGGTTTCATTTCGAAACCTTTTCTGCATCTTCAATCATCATGTCCATTCGTTTTCGTTCTCGCTCAAGTACCGGTTTTAAATAATAACCTGTATAGGATACTGTCGATTCCGCTACTTTTTCCGGAGTACCTGTCGCAATAATTTTACCGCCTTTATCACCACCCTCAGGCCCTATGTCGATAATGTAATCGACGGTTTTAATGACATCCAGGTTATGTTCGATAACGAGTACCGTATTTCCTGTATCGACAAGGCGCTGCAATACGATAAGTAGTTTGGCAATATCGTGGACATGAAGACCCGTCGTCGGTTCGTCAAGAATATAAAACGACTTTCCATTGGAGCGTTTGTGCAGCTCAGAAGCAAGTTTCACCCGTTGTGCTTCCCCGCCTGATAATGTTGTTGCCGGCTGGCCTAGATTAATATAACCTAGTCCCACATCAACAATCGTCTGAAGCTTACGGCTAATTTTCGGTATATTTTCAAAAAACACGAGTGCATCATCGACTGTCATAGCAAGTACGTCCGCAATGTTTTTCCCTTTATAGGTAACTTCCAGTGTCTCTCTATTATATCGTTTCCCATGACAAACTTCACAAGGTACATAGACGTCCGGTAAGAAGTGCATTTCGATTTTAATGATTCCATCGCCACGGCAGGCTTCACAACGACCACCCTTAACGTTAAAGCTGAAACGACCTTTTTTATAACCGCGGACTTTAGCTTCGTTCGTAGATGCAAACATATCCCGTACATCATCAAACATGCCTGTATAAGTAGCAGGATTGGATCTAGGCGTCCGTCCAATTGGAGACTGGTCGATTTCAATGACCTTTTCAAGCTCTTCAAGACCTATAGCAGTTTTATATTGTCCCGGTTTCTGCTTGGAACGATTCAATTTCTGTGCGAGTACTTTGTAAAGAACTTGATTGATTAGCGTACTTTTCCCTGATCCTGAAACACCCGTTACGGCGATGAATTGTCCGAGCGGAATATCTACATTTACATTTTTCAAGTTATTTTCAGATGCACCTTTAATGACGATTTTTCGTCCGTCCAGTTTACGTCTTTCCAATGGGAGCGGGATAAATTTCTTACCACTCAAATATTGACCTGTCAGTGAGTTAGGGTCATTCATAACTTTTTCAGGTGTTCCTGCAGAAACGATTTCTCCCCCTGCAACACCAGCACCAGGTCCGATATCAATTAAATAATCGGCAGCCATCATCGTATCTTCATCATGCTCAACAACAATCAGTGTATTGCCGATGTCGCGCATACTTTTCAATGTACCAATGAGCCGATCATTATCTCGCTGATGAAGTCCAATAGATGGTTCATCTAAAATATAAAGAACGCCTGTCAGCCTTGAACCAATTTGCGTTGCCAATCGAATTCGCTGAGCTTCGCCGCCGGATAGCGTTCCTGCCGCCCTCGATAATGACAAATAATCGAGTCCAACATTAATTAGGAATCCAAGACGTTCTTCAATTTCACGCAATATAAGCTTCGCAATTTGTGTATCTTTTTCAGATAGCACAAGGTTTTTGAAAAACTCGTCTGCTTCAGTAATGGACAATTCCGTCACTTTTCCGATATGGACGCCATTCACTTTTACCGCAAGTGACTCTTCCTTCAACCGGTAGCCAGCGCAAGTAGGACATGGCCGCTGTGACATATACTTCTCCATCTGTTCACGGATATAATCTGAAGAAGTTTCTTTAAAGCGGCGCTCTACATTTGCCAAAACACCTTCAAAGTAAATATTGCTATCCCGCGTTCCACCAAATTCATTTGTGTAACGGAATCGAATTTTTTCATCTTTCGAGCCATTTAATATTTTATCAAGTTCATCGTCTGGCAATTCATTTACCGGTACATCCATTGATATGCCAAAATGATTCGCGACAGTTTTTAAAAGTTCCGGATAGTATTGAGAGCTTGTCGGCTCCCATGGCGCAATTGCATGATCTTTTAACGACAGCGTTGGATCTGGCACGATTAATTCCGGGTCGACTTCTTGCTTTGTCCCCAGTCCATCACATTCCTGACAAGCGCCAAACGGACTGTTGAACGAAAACATTCTTGGTTCAAGTTCGCCAATTGAAAAACCGCATAATGGACAAGCATGGTGTTCACTGAACAGGATTTCTTCCCCGTCCATGACGTCAACCAAAACAGTACCATCCGCAAGACGTAGAGCCGATTCAAGAGAGTCGCTCAGACGTGGCGCAATGTCTTCCTTCATAACAATCCGGTCGATGACAACCTCAATCGTATGCTTCTTGTTTTTGTTCAATTCAATATTGTCGTCAAGATCTATAATTTCACCGTTGACTCGAATTCGTACATACCCTTGCTTCTTAATATCTTCGATTAATTTCACATGTGTTCCTTTACGACCTGAAACAATCGGTGCCAGAACTTGAATACGCGCACGTTCTGGTAATTTCATAAGGCGGTCAACCATTTGCTCAATCGTTTGGGACGAAATTTCCGTTCCGTGAATCGGGCAGATTGGTTTGCCAACACGTGCATAAAGAAGACGTAGATAGTCGTATATTTCCGTTGCAGTTCCTACGGTCGAGCGGGGATTGCGGCTCGTCGTCTTTTGATCAATTGAAATTGCCGGTGATAGCCCTTCAATGACATCCACATCCGGCTTGTCCATCTGACCTAAAAACTGTCGCGCATAAGAAGATAATGATTCAACGTACCTTCGCTGCCCTTCCGCGTAAATTGTATCGAAAGCGAGGGAGGACTTCCCTGACCCCGAAAGACCTGTCATGACGACCAATTTGTCACGAGGGATATTTATGTTAATATTTTTCAAATTATTCGCTCGTGCGCCTTGTATGATGATTTCTTTATTCTTCATAAAAACCCTACCTTTCAGCCTTCAATTCCATGATTGTATCCCTTAGTTCAGCAGCACGTTCGAAGTCGAGTGCTTTCGCTGCCTCTTTCATCTCTTTTTCCAAAGTTACAAGCAGCTTTGTTTTTTCGTCTTTTGTCAACTTCTTGCCTTGTGTTACTTTTTCTAAATAGGAAATAGCTTCTTCTGATACTGCTGTTGCACGAATCACATCACGGATTTCCTTTTTGATTGTCGTAGGTGTTATGCCATGTTTTTCATTATATTTTCGTTGAATGTCCCGACGTCGCTCCGTTTCCCCAATTGCTTTCGCCATGGAGTCCGTCATTCTATCTGCATATAAAATGACATGTCCATTGGAATTACGGGCAGCACGACCCATCGTCTGAATAAGTGCTCGCTCAGAACGTAGAAACCCTTCTTTATCAGCATCCAAGATTACAACAAGCGATACTTCAGGAATGTCTATCCCTTCTCTTAAGAGGTTAATACCCACAAGGACATCATATGTGCCTATTCGCAGTTCTCTTAACGTTTCAATTCGTTCAAGTGTTTTAATGTCAGAATGAAGGTATTGAACTTTTATACCAATTTCCTTCAAGTAATCGGTCAAATCTTCGGACATTTTTTTTGTTAACGTCGTAATTAGAACACGTTCATTGTTTTTAGTCCGTTCTCTTATTTGACCTATCAAATCATCAATCTGCCCTTCAATCGGACGGATTTCAATCGTCGGATCTAGTAGACCAGTCGGGCGGATAATCTGTTGAATCATCTCAGGAGTATGCTCAATTTCGTAAGGGCCTGGTGTCGCAGAAACATAAATCGCCTCGTGGACATGGTTTTCGAATTCTTGGAATGTAAGCGGTCTGTTGTCGAGTGCTGAAGGCAAACGGAAACCATGGTCAACAAGGACATTTTTCCGTGCCTGGTCACCGTTATACATACCACGGATTTGTGGCAATGAGACATGACTTTCATCTACAATAATGAGGAAATCATCTGGGAAATAGTCAAGCAATGTATACGGTATCGCTCCTGCAGGACGGAGTGTTAAATGACGGGAATAGTTTTCAATACCCGAACAGAAGCCCATTTCTCGCATCATTTCAAGATCATAGCGTGTCCGTTGTTCAAGACGTTGCGCTTCCAATAATTTGTCCTGGGCACGAAACTCTTTCAAACGTTCTTCCAGTTCAATTTCAATGTTTTCAATTGCTTTCACCATTTTTTCTTCACCAGTAACAAAGTGAGATGCGGGGAATATGGCAACGTGTTCACGTTCACCGAGGATTTCGCCTGTCAGTGAATCCACTTCGCGAATTCGTTCGATTTCATCACCGAAAAACTCGATACGTAAGCAATGTTCATCCTGGGATGCTGGCAAAAGTTCAACAACATCGCCGCGTACCCGGAACGTACCTCGAGTGAAACTTACGTCATTGCGTTCGTATTGAATATCTACAAATCTGCGAAGCAGTTCATTGCGTCCGATTTCCATACCTGGACGAAGAGAAACAACATGTGCGCTGTATTCTTCTGGGGAACCTAGACCATAAATGCAAGAGACAGATGCAACAATGAGTACGTCATTCCTTTCAAATAAGGAAGATGTTGCAGAGTGACGTAATTTATCAATTTCATCATTGATGCTTGAGTCTTTTTCAATGAAGGTGTCAGTATGCGCGATATACGCTTCTGGCTGATAATAATCATAGAAACTGACAAAGTATTCGACTGCATTGTCAGGAAAAAACTCTTTAAATTCACTATATAATTGACCCGCTAACGTTTTGTTGTGAGCGATAACGAGAGTCGGTTTGTTAATCTCCGTCAAGACATTCGACACGGTAAATGTTTTTCCAGTCCCGGTTGCACCGAGCAAAGTTTGGTGCTTCTCACCTCGGTTATGTCCTTCTAATAGTTGTGCGATTGCAGACGGCTGATCGCCTTGTGGTGTATAAGGGGCTTGCAAATTGAATTTTCCGACCATCGGAAAAACCTCCTCTATCAGTTACATCTATCTTATCACTTTACCCATCTTTTGACGAGTAAAAAGCGAACGTACGTTTTTCCACTAATTTTCACTTTTATAAACACACACAAAAAAACGCTGCATGTCTACTCAACATGTAGCGTCCTTGCATTTTTCAATCATTCTCTTCAAGTTTGCCCAGTCTTTTGGAATACAGTAGGAATGCGCTTTCATCCCTACTGTCAAGCGCAAGGTCAATCAATCCCATGAACCTACTCTTTGTCTGCTCTCTGTGTATATGTTTCAAAAAAAGATCTAAATAAATTTCATTCAGCAGTTTTTCCGCTTGGAGCGAAGTACTGTTTTTCCCTACAGCTTTTAAAAACTCGGCATATGAATAATTGTTCTCCATCCCTATCACCCCTGATGCCTTTTATTTAGTATATCTAATTTCAGAGATAAGTTGCAAGGTTTATTGGAATATTCTATTTTTATATTTAGTCATAATTTATCAAAGAAAAGCGTAAGGCGCCGTTTAGCCCACTCGAGTCTAGACGCTGTTCCATGACGAGAAATTCATACTTCCTTTTCTACAAACAAACGCCCCGTCTGCAAATGATTGCAAACGGGGCGACTTTTCTTAGTCATATTCTTTTTTCTCTACAGTCAATCTGATAGTAGCCTCAGAGATGATGAGAATGACAGCCCCGACAAGAAGAGGTGTTACAGAAACCCCATAGAGATACAGTGCAGCGCATGTGACTACTGCCGCCTGAATCCATTGGACTGTACGAACGATTCTTTTAATAGCATCCGGGCGGGTGTCTTCCTTTTCAGGAAATAGCATATCCATCCGAAAATCGTCCCCTGCCCGCAATGCGTGGATAAGTTGTACGGCAGAGGCAAATGCAAGCGCTCCTGCGAAAATAAATACAACAATCGGAAACGGGATGAAAATCGCTCCAAGCGCCGATAAAGCAGTGAGCCTTACCCAGAGCCAAAAAATATCATCCGTGCGTATAAATGTACGTCTGATTAAATACGGTTGTGCTACAGGCTTACCGAAATTCGGGGATCCCATCGCAAAACCGAGCCATGCTCTTCTACTAATGGATCCTTTCAAATGCGGGACGTCTGTGAAGTAATTGGCAAAACGGTAAAAACGCATCATCCGATTCTGTTCGAGTGATATGAAATGATCGTAAGGGAATGGTTTTAGCATTCTCTTTTTTCGCCAATAGAAGTTGTACAGTACAATGAGTACACCAATAATCAGAAGTATAATTAGACTTCCTTCAAGACCTGCATAAATTATGGTTCCCGCCAATAAAAACCGGACGGCCCTATCTAGCCAGATCCCTTTTCCATCCAAAACATGTCTGAAATTATATTCCGACTCAATGAATACTCGCTTAATAACTAGTATCAAAACTGCGATAACGATGTATTCCATCTTTGAACCGGTCCCTGTAGCTGAAAGTAACGGCAACGCCACAATATATAAAATAAATGGTAATGGCAATTGGGAATAGAAGCTCCAACTCAAAGCCCGTTTCATATACGTAATAAGCTTTTGTTCCAGTGGTAGGAAATAAACCGTGTCAGCAGGTTTCAATAGCGTCACTGGCGGCGAAAAGGTGAGCGCTAATCCAAGTATGAGAGCCGTAAGCAACGCTGCAGGGAATTCCGCTGGCACTTCCTTCAACCATTCGCTATACGTAAAGCCCCCCGCCCCAATTGTGAAAACAAGGACAATTGCCAAATGGCCTGTAAATACATACTTCAAATACTTTTGGAGCTCGGTTATATAATGGACGAACCGAGATCCCCATATTTCACGCAAATTGTTCATTGTCGGTTTCCTCTGTCATCGCGATATACAAGTCGTCCAGTGACGCGCCAGGACGTCCGAATGCATTTCTCAAGTCATCCATCGTTCCTTCTGCTCGCACCCGTCCTTCGTGCAGCAAGATGATCCTGTCGCAATATTTTTCCGCAGTTGCCAATACATGCGTTGACATGAGAATGGAAGCCCCATTTTCTGTTCTCTGCGTCATCTGCTCTAAAAGTGATTTGATGCCGATTGGATCGAGACCCACAAATGGTTCATCAATAATATATAAAGATGGATTAACGAGGAAAGCACACATGATCATTACTTTTTGACGCATCCCTTTTGAAAAATGCGCTGGGAACCAGTTTAGACGTTTCTCCATTCGGAATTCCCGGAGTAACTCATCAGACCGTGCTTCAAACACTTCTTTATCAAGGTCGTATGCCATTGCTGTCAGTTCAAGATGTTCCCTAAGCGTCAATTCTTCATAGAGTATCGGCGTTTCCGGTATATAAGTGAACGCTTTTCTATACTTTTCGGGATCCTCACTGAATGTCACCCCGTTGACACGAATTTCACCTTTATGAGGATTCATTAATCCAATAATATGTTTAATGGTTGTACTTTTTCCCGCCCCATTTAGTCCAATCAAACCTACTAACTCACCTTGTCCGATGTTAAATGACAAATCATACAGAACAGGTTTACGTGTATAACCGCCTGTTACGTCTTGTAATTCAAGAATTTCCATATCCATCCTCCATTCTTTCATTCATTTTAGCAAAAAACGCTACAAAAAGCTTTTTCCTTCATATCAACCGATATAGTATTGAATGATTGCAATCGAATAAAGCTTGGACCTGTAGGATGCAGGTCATGCAGTGGGGAGGGAGGGATTGACCTACATCCCTCCTTGTTGCGACACGACGTCGCGAACTTAGACTGCCTTCGTCTCGCCCTGTAAGGCTCCTACGCTAGTTTACCGTATTCAATATTTCAACCTATATCTAAAATTATGCTACACTTGTCCCATTCATGAAAATATGAACAGGAGTGTTGAAAATGACTGAATGTATTTTTTGTAAAATCATTGAAGGTACGATCCCTAGCGTTAAAGTTTATGAAGATGAGCACGTTCTTGCCTTCATGGATATTGTACCTGTAACGAAAGGGCATGTCCTTCTCATCCCGAAAACACATCGTGAAAATATCTATGATTTAACTGCTGAAGAAGCGGCACAACTATTTTCCGTCGTACCCAAAATCGCCAATGCCATAAAAGATGAATTCAAACCAGCTGGAATGAATTTACTACAAAACAATGGCGCATATGCGGGACAAGCCGTTTTTCATTCACACCTACACCTCATCCCTCGCTATGATGAAACTGACGGCTTCCAACTTACGTTTGAAACGAAGGAATCTGAAACAAGTATGGAACGAATTCAGGAAGTTGCAGCTGGAATTCGAATGAAATTACAAAAATAAGCTTGTGAATTATCTGAATACCGTGTATGATTCATAATAAGTTTTTCGCTGTCGATCATGAGGATACGACAGGAAAAACACAAAATACTAGATGAGCCGAGGAGAGATTAGAAATGAAAACGAAAAGTCTTGTGTTAATGTCTTTATTGACTGCTGTAGGTGCTGCACTTTACCTGATTATTCCCCCGATTGCTGGAGGAATGAAACCGGATTTCATGCTGACAATGATGTTTATCAGCATATTCCTGTTCCCTGAAGTACGCAATGTTTTGTTACTTGCTGGAACAACAGGTATTATATCAGGTATTTTTTCAAATTTCCCTGGCGGATTCATCCCCAATGTAATTGATAAGTTCATTACCGCATTCGTAATCTACGCTATTATTATCTCACTAAAAAAAGTTACAGGTAACTTGATTGCTTCCACTGTTGTCGCAGGTATTGGAACTGTATTGTCAGGAAGCATCTTCCTTTCAATCGCCATTTTCATTCTTGGAGTAGATTTACCGTTCGGTGGTTTGTTCTTGGGGGTTGTACTTCCAGCTGTTGCGATGAACGGAATTGCATTTTTCTTGATATACCCGATTGTTAAGGGCTTGGTCAAACGCTCCTCGTTTAAAACTGCATTTTCCAATTGAAATTTTAGCGAAAGCTTTCCGTCTCCACGAGGAGAGCTTTTTTTGTCGCCTGTATAATATACCCGAAGATGAAATTTCGGGCACCCCTCCGCTTTTACTAAAGAAAAGATCATACAAGTAACAGTGCTACGCTATATTGAAAGTGACACTGCCCCTAATTCGAAAAGGAAATGCTATAGAAAAGGAGTAAGCAGTCATTTACTGGTTACTCAACACATGTAGTTTAAAATATAAAGTAGCGTCTAAACAGGTCACTTGCGCTTGTTTTTATTGCTCAGGCACTTTTTAAATGTTTTAATAAAACTAGAGTAAGGAATACTATTCATAACAGGAAGGAGTGTATTATACAATGAAAGCATCTACATTTTTCATCGGACTCGCAGCAGGTTCAGTTGCAGCTGCTGTTACGGTATTGTATTCGACTCCCCAATCGGGAAGTCAACTTCGGACATCCGTCAGGGATGCTTCAAGCGACATGAAATTTTTGTTCAAAGATGTAAAAGTAAAAGTCGATGATTTAAAAGAGTCCATTTCCCACCTTACGAAAGAAGCAAAAGAAACAGTTCCAACAGCAATTGATGGAATTAAAGGTTCAGTAGATCAGTGGCAACAATCAACGGAATCTAATCGGGAACGCATGGAAAAAGAAATTGCAGCAATCCAAACCGCTATTGAAGAGCTTGAGCAGAACTTCGCAAAACAGCAAAAGTAATGTCAATTATGCCTAGGCGTAATTGCGTCCAAAATTTGTAATATCCCTCGGAGGCTTGGACCAGCAGGGAATTTGTTCCCACTTATAAAAGCTGGGGTTGAATGCTAATTCAAGTTAAAAGTTAAAAGTAAATACTATCCACCAGTAAGGAATGCAGTCAACCCTCCACGAGAGACCTACATTATATAGGTTTTAACTAGTGGATACGGCCGCATTCCTTATTTTCATACCCATTTCCCCAAATATTATTATTGAATCGAAAGCTTTTTCACAATTTTTACTTTTCTCTTCTTTGCTTTTCTGCTATAATAAAAGAAGCGGGAAAATATAGAAAGAAGGTGTTTCCAATGTCAGAGCAAAAGTACTCTCCGAAAGAAGCAATGATTTTCAGTCAAAGGGTTGCACAGATGTCTAAAGCTCTTTGGAAAGCAGTAGAAAAAGATTGGCAGCAGTGGATAAAACCTTATGACTTGAATATTAATGAGCATCATATTTTATGGATTTCTTACCATCTTCAAGGCGCAACCATTTCTGACATCGCTAAATTTGGAGTCATGCATGTTTCGACAGCTTTCAACTTTTCGAAGAAGCTAGAAGAACGTAATTATTTACGGTTTTATAAAAAAGATGATGACAGAAGAAATACATATGTTGAAGTTACAGAAGAAGGGGAAAAACTGATACTCGAGATGAACATGAACTACTATGATTCTAAACATGATATTTTAGAGGGATCACTCCCTATTAAAGACCTTTACGGAAAGTTCCCAGAATTTCTCGAAGTAATGTCCGTTGTCCGAAATATTTATGGGGAAGATTTTATGGAAATATTTGAGCGCGGCTTTGAGAAAATCAAAGAATCATATGATGACTCCACCGGTGAAATGATGGCTATTAATCATACGAAAAGTAACGAAGAACTTAAAAACCCAGTATTTAGCGCAGAGGAAAATTAATTTCATTTTAGAAGGACTTCTGCTATGATTGCCTTGGGAAGTTAAAGAGGAGGAATAGATTTGATCCTTATTATTACAATTCTGTTCTCGTTATTATATCTGTTTCAAATCAATAAAATGACGTATGCACTATGCGAATCTAAGGAAATCCCTGAAGAGAAGCAACAGAAAATATACACAACCGTTAACGTTCTTGTAACCATTTTAATCGTGTCATTTTACGTCGAGATTCTGTTACAAGTATAAAAAAGTCCATTCCCTTTTTTACGGGAAATGGACTTTTTCCATTATCGATACCCTCAGCGCCTAACGCCTTGAGCTTTTCTGGAATTAATTCAGGAAGGCTGCACCGACAATGATTAATAAAATGAACAAAACAACAATCAACGCAAATCCCGAAGTACCATGGGAACCTTGGTCATATCCGCTCATAGGAGCACCCCCTCTCTCTATGTATCCTATGCAAAACAATTGGCTCGTTGTAGGCAGTATATTCTAGGGGAACCTTTTTGTTTTAGATACGTTTTTATGGTATAGTGTCTACTGTTGCACATAAAAGTTAGGGGAGATTTCAAAATGAAAAAAACTATTTTAGCACTTACAATGGCCGCATCTGTACTTGCACTTTCAGCGTGCAGCGACAAGAATGCCGGTGATGAAGTTCTTGTCAAATCAAAAGCCGGAAATGTAACACAAAGTGAACTTTATAACGAAATGAAGGATGCTCAAGGTGAACAAACATTACAACTACTCGTCCTTGAAAAAGTATTAGATGCAAAATATAAAATCTCTGATAAGCAAGTCGATACAGCAATCAATGAAATGAAAGAACAATTAGGTGAAGGTTTCGATGCTTATATCGCTCAACAAGGTCACACTGAGAAGAGCTTGAAAAAAATCCTTCGTATCAACATGTTACAAGAAGCGGCTCTTACTGATGGCGTTGAAGTAACAGATAAGGAAATCGAAGAGCGCGTTAAAATGATGGCTACAGAATTGAATGCCAAACACGTCCTAGTTGCGGATGAAGAGACTGCACTTAAAGTCAAAAAGGAACTTGAAGGCGGAGCTGATTTTGCTGAAGTAGCGAAAAAGAATTCGACTGAACCGGCTGCAAAAGAATCCGGTGGGGATCTTGGGTGGTTTGGCTACGGTAAAATGGTCAAAGAATTCTGGGATGCTGCATATGCACTTGAAGTGAACACAATCAGTGAGCCGGTCCAATCGGAACACGGGTTCCACATTATTAAAGTTACAGAAAAACGTGACATCGAAGCTAAGGAAATGACTAAAGAAGAGAAAGAAAAACTCACTAAAGAAATACAACTTGAGAAAGCAGATCCAAGTACAATTATCCCGAAAGTATCTAAGCTAATGAAAGATGCTGATGTAAAAGTTGAAGATAAAGATTTGAAATCAGCACTTGATGTATTCTTGGAAGAACCTAAAGTAGAAAAAGAAACAGAAACAGATAAAGAATCTAAGTAATACTAATAACAATTCAAGACTCCTTTTCAGGGGTCTTTTTTTATTGGGGTATTTAAATGTACAAACAAACACCTCCAAAAGACGCCTGTCCTTCGGAGGTGTTTGCTAGTTCAATATATGTTATTCCACGTCTGTTGATTAACCATTTTCTTGCATAAGATACTGGTAAGGTAGGTGCAAAAGTCTTCATTTGGACTAGTACGTTTCCGGCTCGCTTTCGGCTCGCTTTCGGCTCGCTTTCGGCTCGCTTTCGGCTAAACTAATCACTACATTTTTATCGTGGGAAAAGGGGGTGGCTAGAAGTGACTTCGTCACTTCTAGCCACCCCCTTTTCGATAATTCTGTTGCGATTAGTTGCCTGTCGCGTACCTACAACGTTCTAGTAAAAATTGCAATTGCTTGGAAAATAAGAATAGATAACTTTTCACAGAAGGTATAAGTGCCCGAAGATACAATTTCGGGCACGCTTACATTTTCTACAATGCGTTCCTTACTGACTCTTAGCAAAATCAGGCTTGGCAACATGTGATATCCTGTAGAAATTGACACTTCATTAAAAGATCTAAAGTACTAGTGTCTGGACGTAAAATCTCAATGTTCTAACTCATCCACGGTACGAGATTTTATAACCTCCTAGACAATAAAAAAGAAAAAACCATAAAGAAGGAGTGAGCCGCCAAAATTGTATCTTTGGCGGCCTTTACCCAGATAAGAACCAACTATTCTTTCATCCCAAAAAGCTTTAGCACTTCGTGTACTTGTGTCTTAGAAGGGCGACGGATGAATGACCACCATACGATTACCGAAAAAATCTATAGGGATACGACAAAGTCGCATCCTTATAGATTAAGATATCACGGTAATTGTGTAGGAGCCGTTTAATCCAAAGCGATCTAAAACAACTGTACTCGGAGCGCCTTGTGGTTGATTGCGTTATTTACTGGTTAGTCAATTGATGGATTATAAAATGACCTGTTATCCAGCGGGAAAATTCTTTCAGTGAACTCACCAGGAGCCGTCTTGCCAAGTGCGCGGTCCAACATATTCATCTTCGCATCGATGTTATCGATGTAATGAAGAATTT
The DNA here is from genome assembly GCF_038620285.1 of Sporosarcina sp. FSL K6-1540. NCBI lineage: Bacteria > Bacillati > Bacillota > Bacilli > Caryophanales > Caryophanaceae > Sporosarcina > Sporosarcina sp. FSL K6-1540. The sequence goes on along the minus strand of NZ_CP152018.1, from coordinate 2,430,200 downwards.
CCGCTTCTTTCAGCATTGGACGTTTCGGGCTTCCCCATTCTTCCTTACCGTGGTGAGATAAAACCATATGTTGCAACAGCATAACTTCTTCACCTGTAATTTCAAGTTCGTCAGCCGCTTTTGAAATTTCATTGACCATAATCGTAATATGACCTAGCAGATTCCCCTCAATCGTGTATTGAGTTGCAATTGGACCTGAAAGTTCAATTACTTTCCCAACATCATGCAAGATAATTCCCGCGTACAATAAATCCTTATTGAGTGATGGATACAGATCCGCTAACGATTTTCCAAGTTTCAGCATGGAAACAACATGATCAATAAGACCCGATACATAATCATGATGATTTCTTGTCGCAGCAGGATACGTCATGAAAGCTGTCTGATGCTTTTTCAATAAATGACGCGTAATTCGTTGAATTTGTGGATTTTGCATTTCAAAGAAATACTGCATCAGCTCTTCGTATAGCACTTCTTTACTTGTTGCCGATGACGGAACTAGGTCGGCAATCGCCACCCCTTCATCCTCTTTTACGGGACGTATACTTTTAATGCGCAACTGATTTTTCCCACGGTATTCATGTACTTCCCCGCCAACTTTGACAATCGATGCTGCGGCATATGTTTTCGCGTGCTCATCTGTTGTATCCCATAACTTCGCTTCAATATCACCGCTTTTATCCTGCAAAATAAGCGTCATAAACGGTTTACCTTGTGTGGTAACTCCTTTTGTTGATTGCTTAATTAGCAAGAAAAGATCAAACGGCTCGCCTGCATTATATTCTGCAATTTTCTTCATAAGACCATCGCTCCCTGTTCGCTTCCGATATCGGAAACGTTTAGTATTGTTGCCCCCTGCCATTTATCCTTCATCGCTTCGTGGCATGTAAAATAAATGAACTGATGCTTGTTTTGTAGATTGTCTAGTAGTTCAATCATACGCGAAAGTCGCTCTTCGTCAAAGTGAACGAATGGATCGTCCAACATTAGTGGAAAAGGTGCGGTATTCATTATAGATGCCGCAAGCGCCAATCTAAGCGAAATATAGGCTTGCTCTTTTGTAGCCTGGCTCAGCTCTACAATGGGATAACGCATTCCATTTTTCGCTACTACTTCGAAATGACCCGTCTCCGTTACACTCAGTGATTCATAATTCCCACCCGTCAGTTCACAGAACATTTTTTCTGCCGCTTCAAGTACTTCTGGCAATTTCTTTTCTTTCAACTCCGACATCGTTCGTCTGACTGCTTCAGTAATCGCTTTGCGCTCAGACCATTTTTTTACGAGTTCTGCGAGCTCCGATTTTTTCATTTCGAAGTGTTGCAGTTTACGACCGTAATTTTCATCTGTCAGTAGTCGTTCCGTTTTGTTAACAAGTGCCGCCTTGTCATTGATTAAGACATTTAGCCTCTCGCTAATCGACGATAGTGTTCCGCTAATATCATTCACTTTTTTTCGCAACTCTTCATCCACAACGCCATCAGGCAATTCAAGAGGGCCATATGATGCTAATTGAGCATTGACATCCTCAAGTTGCCCCTTTAAACGAAACGCTTCCAGGTGGCTATTGTATGCGGCGTAAAAGGCCTCTTCCGTTTCTACTGCTGCTTCAGCAAGCAGAGCCTGTACTTTTTCCAGCAACGAGTTTACAAGGCTGGATGTCTCTTTCAGCGCTGATTCTTTGCGTTCCAAAGCAACTGTCAATGACCTGATTGTTTCTGCCTGTTCATTAAGGTGAATGAATTCCCTTCTCAGCATCTCATAAACTGTTTCTTGTGGTGCAAATTTCCGCACTATTTTTTCAGCTTCTGCTACCCTTTCAGCAATCTGTTGTTGAATCGTTTGTCGCCGTAACAAGGCATCATTCAACTTTCTAGTAACTTCCTGAACTTCTCGAATCATACGGAATAATTCCGGGATAATCCCGGTTGAAGGTATTTCATCGAAACCATAAAGTCCTAAAAAATCGACCAGTTCCAATTCGATTTTCCGTCTATTGCTATAGGTATTTTCAAGCTCGGATGTCAACGATTGAAATTTCCTTTCAAGTACCATAAACGCTTCTTGTAAATCTTCTTTCTTGCGCTTATACATGCCAATTCGGTCTGTCAGTTCTTCCATTTGATGCTCATTTCCATCATATGCGGCAATGATTTTTTCCATCTGCTTCAGTTTTGCTGAATCCGGCGTTTGATGCTGTTTTTCAGAATAAATTAGAATACCTAATCCTATAACAATAACACCAGCTATAATTATGAACCATTCTTTTTGGATGAAACCGAAAACGATGAACGCGACAGCAAGTACGACAAGAAGTGCAGGTATCATCAGTGATTTCTGTTCAACCGGTCTTCTGCTTAGTGAAATATAGGCTTTCGCTTCAGCAAGTTGCTGACGAATTTTCGGCCACTGCAGTACACGTTCTAATTCCTCTACGGCAGGTGCAGTGCGTTCAATTCCACCAATTTCAGTTTCCGTATCACCTAACTCATTTTCCACTTGGATGAGTTGGCGATTCACAAAGCCAATTTGCTGATCGCCTTCAGTAAGTTCTTGAATAATTTTGTGCATCTGTTCTTCCTTTTGGATTGAAACATCTGCATCCAAAATAGTATTTTCCGCTTCAAGCCCTTTGACACCAAGTCTATCAAGCAGACGTCTCTTTGAACTAGTTAGCTGACTCACGTTTTCTTCTTCAAAAGTAACCGCTGTTTGCCATCTATGCCACTCTGTTTCTTTCGCCAGTAAAATTTCAAGTTCAGCAATGCGTTCAAATTCGTGCTGTTCAGGCATTCGTTTCATTAGCTCTGCTAATTCTTCTTCCAATCGTCGTTTAGTAGCTTCGGCTTCCGTTAACTTCCCCGCAAGCATTTCATAGCGCCTGATACCATCTGTGGGAAAGTTTATTTCACTTAATTGCGATAGTCTTGCATCCAATGCTTGTTTCTTTTGATGAAGGGGGAGTAGCTGTCGCACGAGAGCGAGCTTCTGTGATTCTTGCATAAGTTCCGCTTCCTGTCCTCGCAACTCTGTAAGCAAGTCATCGATTTCCCGTATTCGTTCAATCGAGGGTGCATATTCTCCCACTTTTTCCTGCTCTTCTTTCAACTCTATTTCCAATTCCCGAAGTTCCATGATCTTGACGTTCATCTCCGGAATTCTTCCCGACTTTTTGAACAAATCTCCCAGTTCTTTTTCCATTCGATTTCCAAGCTGTAACAAAGAGTCAACACCAGTAGTCCCCGAAGCAAGAAGTGTCCTGCTTAATTCGTCTTCATCCATTTTTTCAAATCCCTGCAACTGTAACAAAGAGAATGAAAATATGGATTCGAATGAAGCACGGTCATACTGGCGAAGTAGCGTGTTCAATTGCTCTTCTCCACCCTTTGTTCCATCTTCGAAATAGACGGTAACATCACCAGCAGATTTTCCACGGATCCGTTCGACGATGCATTTCCCATATGTTTCATCTATAATATGAACTTGCCCACCGTACTTGCCGCCCGATTTCGGTTCGTAGCGTAAAAGCGCATTATTTTTCGCAGGAAATCCAAATAAGATATGCAGGATGAACTGCTGAATAGTCGTTTTCCCAGCTTCATTCAATCCATAAACTACAGAGATCCCTTGTCCAAAATCCACCGTGACATTTTCATGTTTTCCAAATCCATAAATGTTTAGTTTTTCAATTTTCATGTAAACACCTCATTCCATTCCTGACATTTCCGCCGCCAACAATGCTGTTGCTCCGGCTTTCACTTCATCTATTTCATCTTCAGTCAAAACATCCAGATATTTGACGCCACGCGCATGCTGGTAAACATCTTTTAAAACATCCTTCCAGTCTTCCGTCGTCCAACCATCAATCATCCCAGCAACTGATTGCATCAGTGCACTTGATGCAATAGATGGATTCAACTGACTCGCAAATGTAATCTTCTGCACCCAGACATAGGGTTCGCTTTCACCCACATAATCACGCAGGACCTCCAACCATTCTCCCTCCGGCGATTGACTGAATAGATTCGCAGCTTCACGATCGATATCAGTCAGCAACAGCTCCACAATTCCCGCGCCATTGTGCTCTTTAAATGACTCTAGCACTTCCGAACATGCCGTCAGCCACTCATTCGCATGACTCATTCCTGCACAAGGCAATTCGAGTCTATCAAAGACAATTGCTGATGCCGGGATGAAATGAAGAGATGCTGTTGTTTTCGAGAGTTCAACTTCATAGAATCCCTTTGTACCACGCTCATTGCGATGACGCCCCTGTAAATTTCCCGGATAAACGATTGGAGGCGTTTCATGCAGCTGTTGCCTCACATGGATATGCCCGAGCGCCCAGTAATCATACCGCTTAGCTAGCAACTCATTTTTAGTGAATGGGGCATAAACGGCATGTGTTTCATCTCCCGCCAAGCTACCGTGCAACATCCCGATATGTATCGCATCCTGACCTTCAGCTACAGGATAACGGTCAATCACTTTATCACGGATATGCCTTTCCTGATAACTAAACCCAGAAATCAACACTTCTTGACCATCCACGGTCAGACGCACTGTTTCAACATGCTCATCGAAAACATGCACATTCGGAGGCAGGTCAAATCTTGTCCATCTTCCGCCAAGATGGTCGTGATTGCCATGTGAAATGAATACTGGAATGCCTGCTGTATCCAATTTCACCATCCCTTCCCGGAACTTCATCTGCGTACGTAAACTCCGATCTTCCCCATCGTAAATATCACCCGCGATTAACATGAAATCCGGTTTCGTTTTGACTGCGTGCTCAATCAACTTAGTAAATGCTGCAAAGGTACTGTCACGTAAATTATTCAGGCGATCTGTTGGTAAGCCAGTCATGCCTTTGAACGGGCTGTCGAGATGCAAATCGGCTGTGTGGATAAATCGGATTGTTGACAAGTTAGTCCCTCCTTCATTCGGCGAATACTTGTTCCTATTTTACCATAAATAAAAAGACTCTGCGAATTAATCAGAGTCTTTCTATATCTCACTTATTCTTTTCCGAGCTGGATTGCTTTTTTAATATCTTTCAACGAACGAGACGGTCCGTACATGAGAACACCACCGCGGTAAACACGTGCTCCGAAGAAGCCCAAAAGGAAAATTGTCACAAGCATAATCGCAATTGACAATAGCGGTTCCCATACTGGTAACTCCAACATACCAACGCGTAAGAACATGACGAGTGGCGCAAAGAACGGGAAAAACGAAGCATATTTTATATAGGCCATTTCAGGGTTTCCTAGCCCAGTTGCCGCAATCATGAACCCTGCCACGATTAGCAACGTCATTGGCATGATAATCTGCTGTACATCTTCCGTGCGGCTGACAAGTGAGCCAAGAAGAGCTGCCAGCGTCGCGAAGAGGAAATAGCCCAACAGGAAGAAAACTAGCGCATAGACAAGCGTTCCCACATTCATATTCGAAAAGCCGAAGACGGAAAAGAAGCCATCTGCCATTTCAGAACCTGTTGTTTTCAATGCAATATATCCTGCCAGACCCAATAATACCATTTGCAAAAGACCAAGCGATCCAATGCCAAGTACTTTTGCAAACATATGTTTAACTGGTGATACGCTTGAGATAAGAATTTCCATCACACGCGATGATTTTTCCGCCGCAACTTCTGTCGCGATCATACTTGAATAAACGATGACTGCAAAGTAAATAAGAAACATGAGTACATAGACGAGACCACGTGCCTGGCTCAATTCTTCTTGTGATTTCGCTGACGGAGATACAGATTGCTGTTCAAATTGGATAGGTGCGAATAGTGTCTGTACTTGCTCACCAGACAGTGAGAGCTCCTCCGCTTTCATTTCCGTTTGAATCGACTTAAGTGCTTCTTCTAGCATCATTGGAAGAGAAAAGTCCATGGCACTCATCGAGATGTAGTTCGCTTGAATTGTATTTGTGACATCAAGTCCAAGCGTCACGAACGAATCGATTTCTCCCTCTTTCACTTGTTCTGTAAGCGCATTTTCCGATTTACTGGACAGTTCTACCTTAATACCTGATTCATTTGACTCTAGTTGCATTTTCAACCGCTCCGCAAGAACACCGCTTTCATCGAGTACTTGCAGCACTTCCGCAGAATCTTTATCTCCGCCCGTGGCACCTTTAACGGTATCAATGATTTTTTCCATGTTAGCAAAAAGGAAAACCGCCGCAATCATGATGGATGTTGTTATAATGAACGATTTCGTTTTCGCTTTTGTCGTAAATGCCTGTTTAAAAATGATCATGAATTCACGCATGCTGTTTCCCCACCTTTTCGATGAAAATGTCTTGTAGCGAAGGTTCCTCAATCCCAAAATGGCGAATCGGGCCCGACTTTAATGCGGCCGTCAACAAATCATTGGCCACTTGTTCAGATTCGACCTGGTAGAGTGCCCCTTCAACCGACTTATGGACAGATGTAACACCTGCAATCGCATTCAGATGTGCTAAATCATTGTCTGAATTTATGCGTACGTTCTGCTTGCCATATGACCGCTTCACATCGCGGAGTGTCCCGCTCACGATTTGCTTACCTTTATCGATGATACTAAGTTGCTCACACAATTCTTCGACATGATCCATGCGGTGGCTCGAGAATACGATAGTTGCACCATCATTACGAAATTGAATTATCGCCTCTTTCAACATCTCAACGTTTACCGGGTCCAACCCTGAAAATGGCTCATCTAGAATTAACAGTTGAGGATTATGCATGAGAGATGCAATTACTTGGATTTTTTGTTGATTTCCTTTTGATAGTTCTTCAACTTTTTTATTGGCATAGTGAGTGATTTCCATTCGTTCCAGCCATTTATTCATAGCTGTCTTGGCATCCGACTTTGTCATACCACGTAATTGTGCTAGAAAAATCAGTTGCTCTTCCACCTTCATTTTCGGATAAAGGCCGCGTTCCTCCGGTAAATAACCAATCTCAGGACTTGTTGCGTAAGAAATCGGTTTCCCATTCCACGTAATCCGTCCTTCATTCGCATTTAATAGACCAAGAATCATCCGAAATGTCGTCGTCTTACCTGCACCGTTCGCTCCAAGAAAACCGTACATCGTGCCTTTACCTACAGACAGCGTCAAATCATCAACCGCCGTGAAATCTCCAAATCGTTTCGTTACATTTTCAAGTAGCAATGACATTTGATTACCCCTTTCGTTTTACCCAATATTAACTATACGTATCTAGCACTCTGAAGTTTCACTTTTTTTGTTTTTCAGTTTTTACTACTGGCGATTGCTGTACCAATCGCATACGACGCCATGTGCACTACCCAAATTCCCGTTAGAATGAAAAATGCAAGTTGCGGTCCTTCAACAATAATGATAACTGCCCAAGCAATGAGTATCGCAACGGTTGTCGCACACCACGAAATTGAACGGGCATGTTGATGAATCGTTCTATATCGTTCGTCAAACCATCGTTCTTTCTTTCCCCTTTTCCGATTTATTAACATAGTAATGAAAATAATGACTACAGCAAGCGGCAGCCCTGCAAGAAATACCCATATATTAAACCCTTCGTACATTTTCAATCCTCCTCTGGTGTAAAAATATCTTCAATGCGACAATTGAATAACTTCGCAAGTTTGAACGCTAATGTCAGTGATGGGTTATATCTACCTTTTTCGAGGGAAATAATCGTCTGTCTCGAAACTTCCAGTTTCTCCGACAGATCATCTTGCGTTAGCCCCATTGCAGTCCGCATTTCCTTTATCAAGTTATTCATTCCAATGCTCCCCCCTTCATACGAAAAGCGTAGGGCGCCCAGAGTCAAGACACCGACAATTGTAAAGGTAACTTTACGTAAAGGTTACTTTACTGCACTCGAGATGTCAAGCAACCTTTACAAATTTCCTTTTAGAATATTTCATAGTATAATGAATGAAATAGAGTGGAAAGGGTGAATTATGTGAGAACATATAAACTAACAGCTTTTGAACCAACGGGGGAATTAATTACAGAAGATACATTCACAGCTGAAACGGACGAAGCAGCAAAAGAAAAAGGCCAAGTAATGCTTGAGGATAAGGGTCTTCTTGAAAAGACACATCGCCTTGCATCTCCGGCAGGTAAGTTAATATTGTTCCATTCCTAAATAAAATTGCACTTCAGATGTTTACTTCCCTTCACTTATTATGTAATCCTAAACAGAAACAAAGCATTTCCATCATACAAATAGACAGGGTGTTGAGAAATGAAAATCGCATTAATTGCCCATGACGAAAAGAAAAATGAAATGGTCAATTTCACAATTGCCTACGAATATATCTTTTCGCAATACACATTATTTGCTACCGGTACAACGGGAAAAAGAATTATGGACGAAACCAATTTATCTGTAACCCGACTTAATTCGGGACCTTTGGGTGGTGATCAGCAAATTGGTGCAATGATTGCAACTGGCGAGCTGGACTTAATCTTGTTTTTCCGTGACCCACTAACTGCTCAACCACATGAACCCGACGTCAGTGCGTTATTACGCCTTTGTGATGTCTATGGCATCCCACTCGCTACGAATATTGCAACGGCTGAGCTGTTACTTCGCGCTGTTGAAAAAGGGTACTTTTCGTGGCGTGAAATGCTTGATAAATATAAGTAAGTTCATTTCAAAATAAAATAAAAAGTACCAAGCACTGATCCTTTTATTCAACGGATGCATGCTTGGTACTTTTTTAATTACGCAGGCTGATTCAGACTGCAAGCGCTGGATCAAATTGTTGATTTCCTTTCTTCCTTATGACCGCCATGGAGCTTGTTATGCTCGCCATAGGTGCAGTTATGACCGCCATGAGCACTGTTATGCTCGCCACGACTTCCATTATGACCGGCATCAGCCGTGTTATGACCGCCACATGTTAATTGCACAAAATGTCTAGTACATGAAAAGACACTGATTCAGGATGGCGTAAAAACTCACCCCTAAACCAGTGTCCATATTACATAAAAATCATTTCCCTATAAATTCCGGCTTACGTTTTCCCACAAATGCCTGAATACCTTCTAGGTGGTCTGCTGTTTTCCGCATTGCCACTTGTGCTTCACTTTCCATTGCCAATATGCTTTCAAGTTCTTTCGTTTTTTGCGCATGCAGAATTTTTTTCGATGCAATCATTGCTGCAATCGGCGACGCAAGCAGTTTATGAGCAAACGCTTCGCCGCGTTCAGCACCAGTACCTTGTGCAGTCACTTCATCGATGAGTCCTTTTTCAAGTGCTTCTTGACCATTCATCACTTTTCCTGACCAAATGAGTTTTTTCGCTTGAGGCACACCTACGCGTTCTTTTAAGAAGAAATGACCTGCCCCGTCTGGAATTAGACCAATGCCGATAAAGTTCATCGCAAGTTTACTTTCCTCTTCCGCAATAATATAATCGCAGCCAAGCACAAGGCTAAATCCAAGTCCTGCCGCCGCACCATGGACGACCGCAATCGTAACTTGCGGTAATGTATAAAGTGCCTTCGCAAGACGTGACACGTCTACCATTACGCTACCAATATCCATTGGGCTATCCGGATTTAACATCGCTTTAATATCCCCACCCGCAGAAAATGCACGACCGGCCCCTTGGATTACCAAAACTTGAACTGACACATCGCTTTTCAATTCCTCGAAAACATCTGCTAGTTCCTTCATCATGACACTATCCATCGCGTTCATCGACGCAGGCCTATTCAACGTAAGATGCGCAAGGCGTCCCTCTTTTTTTAATTCGACAGTTGTATACATAAAAAAACACCCCTTCGTAAGAAATGAATTACCATTCACTTCTTAGATTCGGTGTTTTTTCAGTAAACCCTTTATTTAAGAGCTAAGAAAGTATACGTTTTTCTACCTAGAGTAGGGTCTATCAAGGCACTTGCGCTTTTCTACTTAACCATCTCTGGAAAAATCGCGTCAAGATGAGCGAGCTTCTTCACGATTGAATCCTCATACGTCAGAATATAAGCTGCCGGATCTTTCGGATTATAGAACTGCGTAATTTTCCCCGTTTCAGGGTCAATGAACTTACTTGAAGCCCCACAACCTACTCCAATGATCGTCTGTACCTCTTCCATAATAACGATGTTATAGATACTTTCTTCACCAGGCTTTGCGTACCCGACGTTTTCCAAGTTGCCTAAAATGTTCTTTTGACGGTATAAATAGTACGGTTCATAGCCATTTGCAGCGTTCCACTCTTCTCCGAGTTTCATCATCTGCTCGACTGTTTCACGATTAGCAACTTTGTATTTGTCTTTATTACGAGTCATTTCAGATGCCCGTTTGAATGACAATGTATGAACTGTCAGCGATTCAGGTTGCATTTTTTCAGTCTCTGCAAGTGAATGCTTGAATTCTTCCATTCCTTCATTTGGCAAACCGATGATGAGATCCATATTAATATTCTTCATGCCCATATCGCGTGACAACCAGAACTTATCGACTGTTTCTTGAACAGTATGGTGACGACCGATTGCTTTTAGTGTCTCATCTGTATAGGATTGCGGATTGACGCTTATCCGGTCAATACCCCATTTTTTCAGAACTTCGATTTTAGCGGGCGTAATCGTATCAGGACGACCTGCCTCTACCGTTACTTCTCTGACTTTATCCATATTAGGGAATGAAGCATACATCGTTTCATATAGCGCATCCATTTCTTCCGCTTCTATAGATGTCGGAGTTCCTCCACCGAAGTAAATCGTCGTAATGGCCATGTCTCGCTCTGTCAACCATTTTCCCATTTCTCGGATTTCTTCATGCAATCCGTCTAGGAATGTTTCGACTCGTCCATTTTTTCGATTAATCGCATAGGCTGGGAATGTGCAATACGCACATTTCGTCGGACAAAATGGAATGCCTATATAAATACTTACTTCATTTTTTAATTCGTGTAAATCAGGCACCGTTCGCAACTGCACATTCGCTATTTTTGCTAGAAGTTCGCTTTTTTCGCTCGAGAGCCGATGGCGATTCATTAACAATTGCTGGGCCTCTTCCGTACTGTGTCCTTCGTGGCGATATTTATGGTACAGTTTCATCGGGCGAATCCCTGTCAGAATTCCCCACGATTGATGCATCCCTGTTGCTTGTTCAAGCGTTTCAAGGAAAACGTGTGAATAAATCCGCTTTAACTGGCGGGTAATCGCTTTATCATCGTCCGTCTCTTCTATCTCAGAAAACTCAGCAGAATATTCCACACCGTCCCATGTAAGGATTGCCTTTCCGACAAGTTGTCCATCAAGCGTCCGTTCCAACGTCAAATTTGCCAGTATCGCACCCTCTTCATCTTCATCGACTATTTTCGATTGTTCAAAGAAAAGGTTTGCTAGATGCGTAAACATCCTAATCCAACCCTGTTCGTAGTTTTCTTTCATGATGATTTTTTGCATTGTAAGTACCCAACTTTCTATTTATAAAACCGAAGTTTTTTCTCTAGATAAACATAAAATCATTATAGCAAATTTACGGAGTGAAAGAAGAAAAACCGGCCTAGGCCGGTTTTTAGATGGATTCGTATAATTGTTGTACTGGTTTCATCAGTACACGGTTTACTTCTTCAATCAAGCCACTCAATTTCATTTCTGCTTCAAGCATTTTCATAATCTTAGGATTTTGCTGCGCAAGTTGTGCAGTCTTTTGAGCATACTCAAGCTCTTCAGCTACTGGCTCTTCACCTTGCATCTGTTTTTCCTGAAGGCTCAATTGGATTTTACGGAAGTTTTTGAACAACGCTAGTGCATCGTCATCCACCTTCACTTCTTCTACCGCTTGCTGTACTTCTAAAAACTCTGCAGTTTTTCGGAATGTTGCTTCCAATTTGTTTAAATCATCGTAAATATTCACTGTCATGTATTGTTCCCCCTAGGATAAATTTGTTGCCAAGACAATAAGGCCTTGAACGATTCCAATCAAACCGCCGAGAAATGCTCCAAGTACGGTGATCATCTTGAATTCGCGTCTTGAAATGCCGAGCACTAGATCTTCCAGTATTGCAACTGGAAACGCATCGACTTGCTCTCTAACCATATCATCTAATTTAAGTTTGTGGAGCGATATCTCCATTTGTTTTTCTGCCTGTTCGAATGCAAAGCTAGTCAGCGCCGGCGTCAGATTAACAGCTGTCCATTCCGCCCCTGCAGGCCAATAATCCTGTATCGTCTTATTCAAGCGAGCTTCCAGTACAAGTCCTTTTTCTGCATAAGATCGGACTGAATTGAACAACCCATCCCAATCAAATCCTGAGAGAAGTTCCTCAACGGGACGTTTTTGAAGCTTTTCCCATTCATTAAGTATAATTGTGTTCACAAGATCGTACGTCCCTTGTGCTGCGACAAACTTCAGTGCTTCACGCTGTACTTTTACAACAAGCGATTCTGATTCTCCAAAAAACATATTTACCATACTTCCAAGTGTACCTTTTGATGCTAGGAAATCATCAATCATTTTATGGAACATTGCTTTTCCTTCATCTGATTCGAAGTAGGTTTCCGACCTTCCTAGAATATAGGTTGTTATGGCTGGAATGCGCCCTGCAGCTTCTACCCGCCACTTTTGCGGTAGCACCTCTTCTACCGATCCCGTCGTCATTTTTACACGAACGGCGTTAAGCTGGGCATCGAGTACTTCCAACACTTTCCGCTCTGCTTTCTCTGCAACATTCATCGCGCCGGCAGTATTAAGCCAGTCATTCAATGTTTTATCAGAGAGAAGGATATGCTGCTCAAGTTTTTGTTGGAGGAAATCCTCTGCTTTCTTCTCCATGTCAGGCGTCAATAATTTCTTTCTGAACGTTTCCGGTGTTAATAAATAATTCGTCACCGTCTTACCGAGTTGCACTGCCAGTTCATCGCGCCGTTTCGGTATCAATCCCGGCGTGAATGGCAAACGCCATTTCCCAATATATTTCGCTTCATGTGGCCTGAACAGCATTTTAATCGCCAGATGATTTGTAAGTCCCCCGATTAATGCACCAATAAAAGCCATGAATAACAATGTCCATAAAATACCCAAATGCTTCACCTTTTTCCGTATCGTTAAGTCCTAATTATAGCAGAACTAAACCGAACGGAAAAATTCAAAGACTTATCTTAGTGCGTTGTACATTGTCGACATGCGAATAGCGTGTTCCATTTCATCATGCATTGCGATGAAAAATGGATTGTAGGCCTGTTGAAAAGGAACGGTTAGTAGCATTTCCTTATACATTTCAACCGCTTCAAGCTCACTCACCAATGCCCGCTGAACACACTCTTTTAAGTTATAACAAGGCAACGGTCTCTTTGGATTTGGTACAAATGTCCCCGTCATCATATAATAGAGCTGTTGAAACATTTCATAATGGCTTTTTTCATCTTCATACATATGTCTGAGGAAGTCTTGCCAAAGCGGATCATTGGTCATGTCGTGCATTGATTTATAAAAATAATAATCTTTGTACTCATCCTCGATGGCCTGCTTTAATTTATCAACAAACAAGTCAGCACCCTTTCGCTTTCTTTTCTTGATATTATGCGGTCGGGTAGCGTCTTATGAGAGGAGTTATTTACATGCTACAACATTTCAGTTTTAAACCGATGTTTGACAATACACAATTACCGGGTTGGACATTCTCATTTTTCTTCCGCAATACGAGGTATACCGGTGACTATTTACCTGAGGGTGTCATTGTTTGGACAGGAGAAACGCCTCCTGAAGAAGACAATTTGAAAAAAATGATTCATGAATTGATGATTTTTCACGTCTATGATTGATTCGTGAAAACTTCGGGAATACTGTCCTCCATGACGTATTAAGGAGGCGCAGTATGAATAAAGAAAAATCCCCTGAAGAGTTGCGTAAAGAAAAGGAACAGTTAAAAGTACAAGATCAGAAAACTGAAAATGTCTTTGAAGATAAGAGTCGAGTACCAGAAGAACAAAATGCCTGGAAAGAAACACAAGCCAGACGCGGTGAATAACAAAACTCCCTGCATATTGTATGCAGGGAGTTTTGTTATTCTACATTTCTCGTTTCCTCTATGCCAACCGCGTGCCTTGTATCTTCTTCCAAGTACTTATTACTGTTCGTGTCATTTGTTCCCCTCGTCATATCGTCATAAGGCATAAAAGGCGTAAACATATTTCCTGACTTCTTCTTATTAAAAAGTGTCTTGTAGATTGCAAAACCAATCAACACCATACCTCCGAGTCCCAATACAATGGCAACAACAGCTATAATGGTAATGCCCATAAGAACACCCCTTTTTATTTATTATACCACTAATGAACCAGATTTTTCTGACACCCTATTCCTACGACAAATTTCTTCTGCCAAAAATGAAGTAATAGTACGTCGAGGAAACAACATAGAGTCCTGCTGTGATTGTGAATGCATAGGCATAGCCCCAATACGAACCACTTGCAATAACAAGCCCCGCTGCTACAGGCCCCATCGCTGCCCATCCAATATTAAATACAGTTTGGTTCACTGAGTTAGCAAGCCCTTTGTATTTATCCGCAACAATTTCCATTGCAATAGCACTTTGAATCGGATTCCCCGCATTCATGAGTGCCTGGCGCATAAGGAATCCGAGTGATGCTAACAACAGGGATGTCGTATAGGCCGTTAATAGTAAAAATGGAATAGACAGCATTTGGAATAGGATAAGTGCTTTCACTTTCCCAACCTTTTTCACTAATGCCGGACCAATAAGCATAGCTACCGCCGTCATCGCAGATCCAAGTGATAAAATAAGACCAATGTATGCATTTGAGGCATCAAATCGGTTTGAGAAATATAAATTCAAGTACGGCACAACAAGACCTGAACCAAAACCAATCAGCAAACTCGCAAATGAGAAATGGAAAATCAGAATGATATTCCGTCTGAAGCTGCTGTCGACTTTCTCAATCTCTTCGTCCACAGGTTCAACGGACGTTTTCTTCACTTGCACCGGTTTAGGCGGCTTGTTTTGAAGTTTAAATAAGGGAAGTAAACCAATTATAAAAATGGTTGCCCCCGTTAGAAGCGCCCAACGAATCGCATCAGCTGCATCGAGAGCCAAGAGGACTTCTAGTACGTCAGCGATAACGCCCCCAAGCAAACTGCCGATAACATTCGCAACCGTCATGAGGGCGAAGTGGATACTAAACATATGGACCCGTTCGGCGGGCTTTGAGTTTTCAGCGAGAAATGGCACACCCGAAACTTGCACGAATGCCATGAATAACCCCGTCAGAAATGCTGCGTAAATAATTGGCGTTTCAGCAACAGCGACACTTCGGTAAAACAATGTCATTCCTCCGAAAATTGCACCGCCGACAATCATCCATTTCCGACCGAATTTATCACTTAGAAATCCGGCTGGAACGAGCATAATTGCCGAAGCCAACGCCGTCATAGAAATGACTTTTCCGTTGATAGTTTCAGGCATTCCTAACTCTTTTATATAGAGATTGTACATGACCATGAATACACCCATCCCGATCTGGATGAGCACGTTCGCTAGCATGAACAGCCTGACGTTTTTATTGAATGAAGATATTTTCAACTTCCAATCCGCATACCATTTCCCCATGCTACTCCAACTTTCCATACGAGATACTTCGTTACTCTAAAGATACGTCTTTCAGAATAGTTTTTCAACAACTCAAATGCATCGTGCCAGTTATTGACACCATTTGTACCCTTCAAATTGTGGCAACAGCTGGACCACACACCGGGTAGTACGGGCAACAATAAAGCAGTCACTTGGAGCTTAATCACAAAGAAAAAAGGAACTTCCCACTTACACGGAAGTCCCCTTCGTCATATCCTTGTCATTCAACTTTCGGAGTACCAGAAGTTCCCGCCTGCAATTTATACATTTGAGCATATTGCCCACCAAGCATAAGCAACTCATCATGTGAGCCTTGTTCAACAATCTCCCCGCGATCTAACACTAAAATACGATCCGCGTTCTTAATAGTAGAGAGTCTATGGGCAATGATGAACGTTGTACGCCCTTTTTTCAGTACGTCCATCGCATGTTGGATGATTTCCTCTGTTTCCGTGTCGATGTTGGACGTCGCTTCATCCAGAATAAGAATGGCAGGATCGAACGCAAGCGCCCGTGCGAATGAAATAAGCTGGCGCTGTCCAGAAGAGAGCGTACTCCCTTTTTCCACAACTGGCTCGTCAATTCCGCCTGGCAAATGTTTCAATACCAGTTCCCCACCGACTGCATCTAGCGAATGTTGCACTTTTTCGCGTGTAATGCGTGAGTCACCTAAGCTAATGTTCGACTCGACTGTCCCACTAAACAAGTAAGGGTCTTGCAGAACAATACCCATATGATCACGAATCGTCTGACGTGGCATGTCACTGATGTTTAGTCCGTCAATCGTAATCTTCCCTTTCGAAGCATCATAGAAGCGGAACAGTAAATTCATGATTGAACTTTTTCCCGATCCAGTATGGCCGACAAGTGCGACCGTTTCTCCCTGCTTTGCTCCGAATGAAAGATCCTTTAAGACATATTCTTCATCCTTATAAGCGAACCAGACATTCTCAAAGCGGACATTTCCCTGGTAACGGGCGATTTTGTCGTCGCTTACCGGCTCCCCTTCACGGTCCAATAATTTGAAGACACGCTCTGCCGCCACAAGTGAATGCTCGAGACGTGCGAACTGGTTTACAATGCCCGTCACCGGGTTGAACAACCGTGTAATATAGTCTACGAAAGCATAGAGCATCCCAACTGAAATGAAACTTTCTGTGGAGATCGAAGCACCGCCAAAATACCAGATAAAGAACACAAAGGTCAATGACCGGATTACGTCGACAAGGTTATGTGAAGTCGCCGCCTCCACTTTTAGCAGTTTGTTCTGATAGCGGAAGTGTTCATCATTCAAGTCACGGAATTCCTCTTCCATCTGCTTTTCACGACGAAATGCCTGAATGATTGTCATGCCATTTATTGATTCATTAATCATCGCATTCATGTCACTCACTTTTCCGCGGATGATATGGTTAACCTTCGAAGCGAATTTTCTGTATGCCTTCATCCAAATATAAAGTATTGGTAAGACAAATAACGTGATAGCACCCATTTTAGGATCCAAAATGAACATTGCAATGAAGATTCCTGTAATGTACATTCCGCTAATTGCGAACTGTGAAACGACCGTCACATATAAGTTACGGATCGCTTCCGTGTCATTTGTAATTCTTGCAACAACTTTCCCAGCAGGCAAATTATCAAAATAGCGGATTGGCAATGTCTGAATATGTTCGTACAGATCATTACGCATTTTCTGTATGATACGATTTGCCGCCTGTTGCATCAATAAATACTGGAAATACCTCAGTATCGCAGTTACCACGGCGAGCCCGAAAAAGATGGCAAGTAGCTTGGCGATCGGAGCGAAATCCATGCCCCCGCCAGTAGCCCCTGCAATGTGGTCATCAATGATTTTCTTGGCAATCATTGGTCCCATTAGATCCGCAGCGACTGCGAACGCGAGAAGAATAATACCTGTCAGTAATAATTTTTTATAGTCAAGTGCGTAGTGGAGTAAGCGTCTACCGGTACCCATATTATTCAACCTCCCCAATCTGTTGGCGGTCGAATTGTTCTTTGTACCAGCCGTTCATTCCAAGTAAGCCCTCATGTGTTCCCTCTTCAATAACACGCCCATCGTCAAGTACGATAATCCAGTCTGCATGCTGAATAGCAGACAGTCGGTGTGTTGTAATAATTGTCGTTTTTCCAGAACGTTCCGTTTGAATATTTTCTATGATTTTCGCTTCCGTTTTTGCATCGACCGCAGAAAGCGAGTCATCTAAAATAAGAATCTCCGGATTTTTCACCAGTGCTCGTGCAATGGATATTCGCTGTTTCTGCCCTCCGGATAATGCAACACCCTTCTCTCCGACAAGTGTTTCAAGTCCTTCAGGAAGCATTTCAAGATCTTTTTCAAAATAGGACAGACGAATCGTTTCCGCAATGTCCGCTTCGGTTGCATCGGGTCGTCCGAATAAGATATTATCCCTGACTGACCGTGAAAACAGAACGTGATCTTGCGGGACGTAACCAATCCAATCCCTTACCTGATCTTTTGTCATTGACTGCATTGGTACTCCCGAGAAGACGATTTCCCCTTCTCCGGATGGATATTCACGCAGTAGCTGTTTGACGAATGTCGTCTTTCCACTACCGGTTTTTCCAACTATCCCAAGCGTATCGCCACGTTTCAAATGGAGCTTAATAGCATCCAAGTTGACCGAATGCGACGTCGGATAAGTGAAAGTAACATCCTGGAAACCTACACTATTAGGTTGTTCAACATTCACGGGATGTTTAGGATCCTTCACATCTTCCTCATAATCAAGCGTCTCTGTCACCCGGTCGAGTGACGCATTTCCGCGTTGTAAAACGTTAATCAATTCACCAATTGCAAACATCGGCCAAACAATCATCCCAAGATAGACATTAAAGGTAACAAGATTTCCTAGCGTCATATCACCAATGGATACAAGGTAGGCCCCGTAACCGAGCCCAATCATATACGTCAGACCTGTCAGTACTTTCGAAATTGGCATGAACAGCGCGTCAATCTTCTCGACGTGCATGTTTTTCTGATAGACATCTTCCGTCATATCAGCAAACCCTTTTTCAGATGCACGTTCCTGGACGTATGCACGAACAACCCTTACACCCGCGACTGCTTCCAAGACGTTATCATTCAAATCACCGAACGCCTGCTGTGCCGTCATATATCTTTCGTGAATTTTCTTTCCTAAAACCTGCATGATAAACGCCAAAATCGGAAGCGGTAAAATCGCCACAAGCGTCAATTTCCACGACACGAGAAAGCCCATCGTCAAGACTAGCGTCAGTAAATAGAGCGTCGAATCGACAAGCGTCATGATGCCGAAACCTGCCGTCTCAGATATTGCCCGTAAGTCATTTGTAGAACGGGCCATCAGATCGCCTGTTTTATTTTTCTCATAAAACGTGGGGGTCATTTTCAGAAAATGATGCATAAGCTTTCCCCGTAATTGTCGTTCGATTACATAAGCCCCGCCAAATAATTGGTATTGCCAAACATAGTTACTTGCATAATTGAAAAGCATAATTAAAAACATAGAACCAATAAATATAACAAGTAATCTTGCTGTCAACGTCTGTGTATAGATCGAGTCAATTGCCTGCCCGATTAGCCAAGGTGGAATAACAACAAGAATATTCGTCACCATCAGCAGAATAAGCGCAACTGTGTACCTCTTACGATTTTCTTTAAAAAACCATTTTAATTTAAATAGCACTGAAAACATAATTCAATCAACCTTCTTCCCTATTCTCTTACAGCTATCCGCTTTCGAGAGATTCCTTTTTCAATATTTTCCTTTGTTGTTTGATGATTAACATCGTCAACACTCCTTTTCCTATTAGTTAGTCCAACTTTATGCAACACGCAATGCGTGGAAACACCAATTTCTCTTTAGATTAAAACAAAAAAAGAGCACACGCTTCTTAAGATAAGCGTGTGCTCATAAAAGGAACGGCAAAGCGCGCCGGTCCGGGTTTATTTAGTGTTAAAAACTAAAACACGGATAGGTACGGTTTCATTTTATTGTAGTTGTTTTGGAACACGTATACTTTTTTCATTTTCCGTACCTCCCTTTCTATTTCGAGTAACTAACTACTTGTAGGTTATCATTTCCATTTCAGAGTTGTCAATACTTTTCGAAAACAGAATTACTTCAACCATTTTCTATGATGTAATCCTCAAGTCAGTGAGAATCTTACTGTTCGTTAATATTGGATAAATATATGAATGAGTTAAATTGAATATGACACCAACAGAGAAATACGTAATGAATAACAGCTACTATATATGTTAAACAAATGAATACAGCGTATGCGCTTTACAAGAGCTTTTGGTAGGCCACTGAGAAGGTCCCAATAATTGGAGTGAAATAGAACTCCTACCAATACCGCTTCGACGCTTTGTGGATGCCTCCCGCGATAAGCCAGAAAGAAGACCACTTTCAGTCTTATCGCTCCGGCTACCACGAAGTCGCGCCTTCGCTGGATGGTCTATTTGAGAAAGCGCATTTCATCCCAGATAATTATATATGTTGAATCTGGTATATATACTGAGCGAAGGCGCCTTAACAGGGGTAGCCGAAGCCATAAGACTGGCGGCGAAGCTGCTTGGCTTAGGGCGGGAGGCATCCCCGAGCGTCGCAGCGGTTCAATGGAATTCTTTATTTCAATTTATATAGTATCAACTAGTAATCACAGTATAATCTCGGCATATACATCTCAAAATCATATTTTCCTCGATAATGAACACCCTAGCGCAGGCATCCCCAAAGCGTCAAGCGTTCTACAATCCACACCCCGAATTTCATTGAGGCTTGAACAACTTCTATGAACTTTTTCTTATCCTTTTTCAGAAGTCCTGCTATACCGCCTTACCAGCAAATATACGTAAGACAAGAGTATCTATTTGTTTTTTTCTTGAAAATAAATTATCATAGAGTTAACTAAGGATTTTACCACTATAGGAGGTGTACACTTTGTTCTCCCCCTCATTTGGGTTCGGAACAAAGTAATTATTTGGATATTGCCATACGATTGACAGCATTTGCTGTCTTGATCGCTCTCACCGCATTTTTTGTTGCGAGTGAATTTGCAATTGTGAAGATTAGATCAACACGGATTGACCAACTGGTTGCGGAGGGTAACCAGCGTGCCGTAATTGCGAGAAAGGTAATTAGTAATCTGGACGAATATTTGTCCGCTTGCCAATTGGGGATTACGATAACTGCTCTCGGACTCGGGATGCTCGGGGAACCAACTGTAAAACTAATGTTAAAACCGATTTTCTCTTATTTCGATTTAACAGCTAGTACTTCCAGTATTCTTTCATTCATTATCGCATTCACATCGGTAACATTTTTGCATGTTGTTATAGGTGAATTGGCTCCTAAAACGATCGCGATTCAAAAAGCGGAAGCCATTACATTGTTATTTGCAAAACCGCTTATTTTATTTTATCGCCTCATGTACCCTGTTATTAAAGGTATGAATGGTTCTGCACGTTTCTTCGTTGGACTGCTTGGCTATAAATCGATTTCTGAATCAGAAGTCGCTCATACAGAAGAAGAACTTCGAATGATTTTATCAGATAGTTTAAAAAGCGGCGAGATTAACCAAGCCGAATATAAATATGTCAATAAGATTTTCGAATTTGATGACCGGATTGCCAATGAAATAATGGCCCCTCGGACAGAAATGATATCAATCGAAAAAGATATGACATTACGTGAAGTATTCGATGTGATGGGTGTTGAACAATATACACGCTACCCTGTCACGGATGGCGATAAAGACCATATTATTGGTCTGGTCAACATGAAAAACCTATTGACAGCATTCATTAAGGAACCAGACACAGCTGGCCATCAACCAATTGTTAATTATATGCAACCGATTATACATGTCATCGAATCGATACCAATCGCCGACCTTCTACTCAAAATCCAACGAGAACGCATTCATATGGCGATTCTAATGGATGAATATGGTGGAACTTCAGGCCTTGTAACTATCGAAGATATTTTAGAAGAAATCGTCGGTGATATTCAAGACGAATTCGATATGAATGAAGTACCAGAAATTCAAATTCTCGGGGAAAACCATTACATTTTAGACGCGAAGATGCGCATCGAAAATGTAAATGACATTCTCGGTATTTCCATTAACGAAGAGGACATCGATACAATCGGCGGCTGGATCATGACCCAACGCTTCGAAGCAATCCAAGGTGAAAAAATTATTGAACAAGGGTTTGAATTCATGGTGAAAGATGTGGATGGTCATCATATTCTCTACCTAGAAGTCATCAAATATGAACAGGACTCCACTGACAGCACTTCAGAATTGTCAATGGAATCCTAACTAAAAGCGTCTTCCCTATGGAGGACGCTTTTTTTGTCCGATACGATACGCTCCCACCTTCTCAGCTATATTTCAAATGACCTGAAAAGTCTGTATTGACTTTCTTCTTGCGTCTTGTTATTATTAATTCAACTTACAGAAAGCAGGTGAAGTTTTATGGCTATTATCATTGTACCTATTGCTAATTTGATCGGACCCATACTTTCACCTGCCGTGCTTTTATAATAAGCATGCTTATTCTGTTATGCGCGTGAAAGCCGTGGTGTCCGATCAAAGGACCCACGGCTTTTTTATTGTCTAGCTACAGGCGCCTTGCGCTTTTCTAGTACGCACATAACAGGAGGAATATAAATTGATTAATTTAAACGAGTACGGTTGGAATTTATCCCATGAAACGAACTGGGATGATATAAAAGACGGATTAAAAATGAAAAAATGTACGCCTGGGCGTGTCACACTCGAGCATAAAAGAATGTATCGGGTTGTCACAGCTGAAGGTGAATGGCTATCTGTCTGTTCGGGTGCGATGCAGTACGAAGCCGATGAGCGACGAGACTTTCCAGCTGTCGGTGATTGGGTCGCAGTGGAAAAAATGCCTGGTGAAGAACGTGGTATTATCCATGACATATTACCGAGAACATCTCTGTTCTCCAGAAAATCCGCTGGCACAATGATTTCCGAACAAATTATCGCAGTAAATATCGATATCGTTTTCTTGGTCATGTCGATGAATAAAGACTTTAATGCTAGACGACTCGAGCGTTATCTGGTTGCCGCCTATGATTCAGGCGCAAGTCCCGTCGTCGTATTGACAAAGAAAGACGTATGTGATGACCCTTCCTACTACATTGAAGAAGCACGGAATATAGCTATGGGCGCTGATGTTTTCGCCGTGAGCAATGTAACCGGTGAAGGAATTGACGAATTGACCGCACTGTTAGATGGCGGAAAAACAGCGGCCTTATTAGGTTCTTCAGGTGTAGGAAAATCCTCTCTTACAAACGCCATTTACGGCGGTGAAACGATGTTCGTTCAAGATATCCGTGATGATGACGATAAAGGCCGGCATACGACAACCCATCGTGAACTCGTTAAGATTCCTGGCGGCGGTGTACTGATTGATACGCCAGGGATGAGAGAGTTTCAGCTGTGGGACAACAGCGAGAGCCTGGATTCAGGTTTTAAAGACGTGGAAGCATTCACCAATTCATGCAAGTTCAATGACTGTCAGCATAACAATGAACCCGGATGTGCAGTACAGGAAGCACTTGCTACAGGTGCTTTACCTGAAGACCGCTATGCGAGCTATCTGAAACTCCAAAAAGAGTTGGCATTCCTTGAACGAAAAATGGATGCCGCCGCTCGATCCGAAGAACGGAATAAGTGGAAAAAGATAACAAAAAGTATGCGCAATCATCCTTCGAAGAAGAAATAAGTAAAGAGTCACTATATGAGAAGGGCTGATCTGTTAGTCGATAAATTATCGACTAACAAGAACAGCCCTTTTTTTGATATGTATATTGATTGTTATCACCGCGTTGATTTGCTTTATCACCGTCATCGGGAGGTTTATCACCGCCATGGACCCGTTTATCACCGTCTTAAACGAGTTTATCACCGCCATGGAATTCCTAGTAAGTCGGAAACTACTTTTTGCGTTACAAAAAACAGCCACGTACACCGGGTTTACCGGTATGCGTGGCATTTTTGCTTTCAATCCTTCTTATACTCGATATGGTACACATCATGACGACGATCTTTTAGTTGCTTCACGGTACCGTCCTGACGCTGGCGACGTAATATCTCGAGGTCGACGTCTCCAATAAGTACCATTTCTAAATTTGCATTCGTTTCTCCTACGATGCCATCCCGAGCAAACTCGAAATCGGATGGAGCGAATATAGCTGATTGTGCATATTGGATATCCATATTTGCCGTCTGTGGCAAGTTTCCGACCGTGCCAGAAATAACAGTGTAAATCTGATTTTCAATCGCTCGGGCTTGGGCACAATAACGGACGCGCAGATACCCTTGTCTATCTTCTGTACAAAATGGTGTGAAGATAATATTGGCACCCATATCTGTTGCAATACGTGCCAATTCGGGGAATTCGATATCATAACAAATTTGGATGGCGATTTTCCCACAGTCTGTATCGAAGACGCGAACCGCATCTCCTGCACTAATTCCCCACCATTTTCGTTCATTTGGCGTAATGTGAATCTTATATTGTTTTTCGATTGACCCATCACGACGGAACAAATACGAAATATTGTAGATTTCTTCATCCTCTTCCTCGACAAAGTGAGATCCACCAATGATATTCACGTTATAACGGACTGCAAGATTCATGAACATCTCAATATATTGCGGCGTATATTCAGTCATTTTACGTACTGCTTGGCTCGGCGATATTTCATCCATAAATGACATAAGCTGAGTCGTGAATATTTCAGGGAAGACGACGAAATCGGAGTTGGCATCAGACGCGACGTCAACGAAATATTCACACTGATGAGCCATGTCGTCGAATGATGAAATCTTGCGCATCAAGTATTGGACAACGCAAATACGTACTGGATAACTTGTCTTGAAATGACGCTTCGTCAGCGGTTTATAATCAACGTTATTCCATTCCATAAGTGTTGCATATTTCTTCGATGCTTTATCGTCCGGTAGATAGTTTGGATTAACCCTCATCAACGTAAAGTCATTCATCAGTTGGAACGTCAGTACAGGATCATAGATTTTATGGCGCGACACAGAATCTACATATTCACGCGGCGACATTTCTTCGGCAAATTTATGGTAGTTCGGGATCCGACCACCTAGGATAATCGACTTCAAATTGAGCTCTCTCGCAAGTTCTTTACGTGCTTCATACAAACGCTGTCCGACCTTCATACGGCGGTAGCCAGGATGCACCATAACTTCGATGCCGTACATATTATAACCGTCGGGATTATGGTTTGTTATGTACCCTTCATCAGTGACATCATCCCATGTATGGCGGTCGTCATACTCATCGAAATTGATGATTAGACTGGAGCATGAACCGATGATTTCCCCATCCAATTCAGCAACCATCTGTCCTTCCGGAAAATTTTCTAAATGACTCTTTAGATGCCCCTCTTCCCACGGTTCCATACCAGGGAAACATAATTCCTGCATACTTAAAAGCCTCGTTATATCCTCAAATTTCATCTGACGAATAACCATACTTATTTCAAACTCAGACAAATCAAATTCTTCACTCATCCGAAACACCTCTTCCCAACCTGTATCTCTCCATTATACCGCAGTTGCCCCTACAGTTAATAATGTTTTACTTGTTTAATACGACACCCTATAATCAAATGTGTATGTAGTTTACCAAGCAGGAGATGATTGTATGCAAAAACGACTAGAAAACAGTCTCATTGTTATTTGGACAGTTTCATTTGTCGCAACGCTCGGTTCGTTATACTTTTCGGAAGTACGCGGATATGAGCCCTGTACGCTCTGTTGGTACCAGCGGATTCTGATGTATCCAATCGTACTCATTTCAGGTGTCGCCCTGTTCCAAAAAAACGCACGAATTGCCTTGACTCTAGCTGTTTTCTCGATTGTTGGTGGAAGTATCTCCCTCTATCATTATGGAATTCAAAAGCTGACTTTTTTGGGCAATAGCGCACCGGTTTGTGGGAATGTATCTTGCACCGGACAGTACATCAACTATCTTGGATTTATTACAATTCCCTTCTTGGCGCTTACGGCATTTTTAATCATCTTAATCACAAGCCTTTTCATGATGAAATGGCAGAAGGAGTCGAAGTAACTTGAAAAAATTATTAATCATTGGCGGTGCTATTGTCGCGGTCTTCATCCTCATTGTCGTATTATCGAACAAAGCGGACCAAGCAAAAATGAAAGACAATCCATATGGAACGGATAATCTTGAAAAACCAACAATCGATTTGATCGGCAATGAAAACTACAGCAACATCGTCTTGCCAGATACTCTGTTCAAAAAAATCGAGGCCGGTGAATCAGTAACGGCCTATTATTTCCACCCTGAATGTCAATTTTGCATGGAAATGACACCTGTTTTGATGCCAATTGCAAAAGAGATGGATGTCAACGTACTGCAATATAACATGATGGAATTTGGTGATAAAGCCGGAATGGATACAGACTATAAAATTGAACGTTGGCCAGCCCTCGTCCACTACAAAGATGGTAAAGAAGTCGGACGTATGCTCGGTGCACAACCCGAGGAAAATATCCGTGCATTTTTCAATGAATTCGAAGGCAAATAATATGGAACGAAGTCTAAGTTCGCTGCGTCCTGCGGCAACTAGGAGGGATGAAGTACAATCCCTCACGCTTCATGACCTACATCCTGTAGGCCCACGACTGGAAGGAATGATTTAAATGGCTTTATTTCATTATAAAACACAAGAAGACAATATGACGGTTGAATACTTGCTCAAAGATAAATGGCAAGGCGGTAAAAAGACGGTCCACCTTATGCGTATGGCCAAGAGTGTACTAGATTCGAACGGCGAACCCGTAGACGACTGGCGCTTACCTCTCGCGGAAGGTACGGAATTGGTGTTTACTTTCCCTGATGCAGCTTCCACGTATATTGCTGATGAACAAGTTGAACTTACCGTACTTTTTGAAGACGAGCATATCCTGGCAGCTGTTAAACCTGCTGGCATGACAACACATCCCGATGGTCCAAGGGACAAAGGTACACTGATGAATGCTGTCATGGCATATGTTAAAAACAATGGCGGGGATTATGCCGAGCATATCCATCGTCTTGATAAAGGAACTTCCGGTGTTGTTCTCGTTGCGAAGCATCCAATTGCGAAGGCACTCTTCGACCGTATGATTGAGAATAACGACATCTCGCGGAAATACACGGCAGAAGTTGACGGTTACTTGAAACGACCTAAAGGTTCCATTAGACTTCCGATTGGAAAAGACCGCCATCATCCAGCCAAACGAATTGTTTCAATGTCTGGACAAGCTGCTGTTACAAACTTCCGACTTATTGAACGTAAAGAAGAGACTTCCATTGTAGAGGCTGATCTTGAAACCGGTCGGACACACCAAATCCGCGTACATTTATCACATATTGGATACCCAGTTACAGGCGATACACTATATGACGGCAGTGAAACGGAAGACGGTCATTATCGGTTAACTGCAACTGCGTTATCGTTCATCCATCCATTTACAGAAGAACAGACGCTTATTGAAATGAAAAATATCTAAAAAATGCCATGGAGAGTATTTCTCCATGGCATTTTTTTAATAAATTGCACTTAGTTTGTGACATCCTCAGAACGCGGCATTTTTAGTCTAGGTACTCCTAAGTTCGCTCGTACTGAATCAAATTAAAACGCTAGTTGACGGATTCCATTCTCAAGACGCTCATCAACTTCTTTTGCATCTTCAATATGTTCCACAATTAGATTATGTGCTTGTGAGAATAAACTTTTCGCACCGTGAAGTTCATGTTTCACTTCTTCGGACAGTTTTTTCTGTTCTTCAATCATTTCTTGAATAGCACCAATGTCACCTTGGCTTACCTCAATCGTGCTTAGGATGCTTTCAATTTTTAATGCAGTTGCCAAACTTACTTCGACTCCTTTTTCAACGAGCTCAGCACTTTTCCTTGTAGCGGCAAGCGCTTGCTCGATTTCATTGCGAAGTGAAGAAGTTAATGTTTGGATGTTTGCCGTACTATCCGACGTGCTTTCTGCAAGTTTCCTTACTTCTTGGGCAACGACCGCGAACCCTTTTCCGGATTCTCCAGCCCGTGCCGCCTCGATTGACGCATTCAATGCAAGCAAATTTGTCTGCGCTGCAATATCTTCAATGACGCCGACAATTGACTGTATCTCAACTGATCTAGCGCTTAAGTTCGTCATGTTCTGTTCGGAAGCTTGAATTTGGATTCCCAAATCTTTGATTACATCGGCTGTCGCCTTTACCTCTTTCGTTCCTTCTGATGCTTCTTTAACCATGCTATGAGATTGTTCTTCAAGTGAACGACCTTTTTCAAACAAGTCCTGTGACTTTTCCGAAGTTCTTTCGCTTAGTTCACCTACGTTTTCAAACCTTGTCTCAATCTGACTAACTGCTTCACCTAATACGTTATGTTGCGCGTTTACTTTTTCATGCTGATTAACAGCAGCATTCAGCTCGCTTTTTAAGTCAGTTAAACGTCCTTGATCCTGTTGTTCTTTATCTGAATACGCCAACTTCAAACGGTCAATTTCTAGTTGAAGACGATCATCCTCGATACCCTTTTTCTTGCTTCTGAACATGGTAATCAATTCCTCCTACACCCTTTTTTTCATCATACCATAAAATACCTCATTTTGAATGTAGTATTTGTGCTAAAAGTTGCAATACTATGAATAGCATTAAGACTTATGACACATATCAGGCACGCTAATGAAATTAGTATGAATCCGGATTGGTTCCCGTCCGCTCATCGCGATTAAGTGCGTTAATCGATGCCATTTCTTCAGATGACAGTTCAAAATCGGCAACTTCATTATTTTCACTTATACGTTCAGGTGTCACCGACTTTGGAATAACGATGAGATTATTTTGCAAATGCCATCTGATAATAACTTGCGCAGGTGTTTTACCGTACTGTTCGCCGATAGTAAGAAGCGTTGGTTCTGCAAGTAGCTTCCCACGTGCAAGCGGTGACCAAGACGTCACAGCAATTCCATTCTCTTCGCAAAACGCACGGAGCGGTTCCTGTGTTAGATACGGATGGAGTTCAATCTGGTTCACCATTGGCGCAACATTTGCTTTTACAAGGATTTTTTCAAGATGATGGGCATGATGATTGGAGACACCTGTTGTACGGATCAGTTTTTCGTCATACAACCGTTCAATCGCTTTATAAGTGTCGACATATTTTTCTGACACAGGCCAATGTGTCAAATATAGATCCAAATAATCTAAGCCTAGTTTCTTCAATGAAGTCTCGAATGCGCGGAGTGTCCCGTCATAGCCCTGATCAGTATTCCATACCTTCGATGTGATGAACAGCTCTTCCCTTGGAACACCAGAGTGACGGACCGCTTCCCCCGTTTCCCTTTCATTCTCATAGATTGCCGCTGTGTCAATTGCGCGATATCCTGTTTCTATTGCGTATGTAATTGCTTCGACAGTCTGACCCGGATCCGTCATCTTATAGACGCCAAGTCCTAATTGTGGCATTTTCACACCATTTGCTAGCTCAAGTGTTCCGTTGAATCGTTTTGTCATTTGAATTTCCCCTTTCGAAACTTATTCTTTAATTGTACAAGCGGCATTCGAATATTACGAATTACCTGATTGCATTTCAGAGTTGAATTTTAACGTAAAAACGAATATTATTGTAAATGTACTTCATTTCGTTCGTATTCTGAAAGGAGATTTACATTGTTTCATTTAAAAAAACATAATACCACTGTGAAAACGGAAGTATTGGCAGGTATGACAACTTTTTTGACAATGGCCTATATTGTCATCGTCAATCCGATTATTCTTGCTGACGCCGGCGTACCATTTGAGCAAGTATTCATTGCGACAATTATCGCTGCGGTTATCGGTACACTTTGGATGGCACTTTTCGCCAATTATCCAATTGCAATTGCACCAGGAATGGGATTGAATGCTTATTTTACATCGGTTGTTCTCGCATCTGATGGTCAACTCGACTACATGACTGCTTTTTCTGCAGTATTCATAGCTGGATTAATATTTGTTCTGTTGTCCTTGACTTCTTTCCGTGAAAAATTAATTGAATCAATTCCTGAGAGTCTAAAGCTCGGGATTACAGCTGGGATAGGGTTATTCATCGCCTTTATCGGCTTGCGTCTTTCTGGACTCGTCGCTCCACATGAGGCGAACCTTGTTAAGCTTGGCGACCTTACGTCTCCGCCCGTTCTACTCGCTTTGTTCGGCCTTCTCGTGACGGTTATTCTTATGACTTTGAATATCTATGGTTCGATTTTCATTGGAATGGTTCTAACCGGAATTGTCGCAGTCTTTACGGGTCAGCTCAAATTTGAAGGTGCCTTATGGAAAATGCCTCAATTGCCGGAAGGGATTCTTGTTTGGAATCCGATTACTGCATTCGGTGACGTCATTTCACATGGTTTGTATGGGGTGGTTTTTGCCTTTCTCATCGTTACCTTGTTCGATACCACCGGCACGATGATTGGCGTTGCAAAACAGGCTGGCCTTATGAAAGGCAATAAGCTGCCACGTGCACGTCATGCATTACTTGCAGATTCTGTTGCAACAACATTCGGATCAATGTTCGGTACGAGCCCAACAACGGCGTACATCGAATCTTCATCTGGTGTTGCAGTAGGTGGCCGGACAGGATTGACATCACTGACTGTCTCTATCCTCTTCCTTGTCGCGGCATTTTTCGGTCCACTCGTCAGTACATTGTCTGGTGTATCTGCAATCACAGCTCCTGCTTTGATTATCGTCGGAAGCTTGATGATTGGCGCAGTGAAAGATATTGATTGGGATTCATTCGATGAAGCATTCCCAGCATTCCTCGTTATTCTAACAATGCCACTCACATCGAGCATTGCGACAGGAATCGCTCTTGGTTTCATCACATACCCGCTATTGAAAGTTGTGAAAGGGAAAGGAAAACAAGTTCCTATCCTGTTATATATTTTCGCAGTACTGTTCACCTATCAGCTGCTCTATTTACCACATTAAAAAATACCCTTCCGTTAGTATTCGGAAGGGTATTTCTTACATATTGATTTAGCGTCTAGAAGTGATAGCTGACATTACGAGCGCTCCTGCAGTTAGTAGGTGCATGAACCAGCCAATGAACGGAATAGCACTCACTATGCTCGTGACGAGACCTAGGATGGGTGCTGCCTTACCCTGCATGTCCCGAATTGAAAGCAGTAACGTAATTGCATGTAAAACGAACATGACACCCAGCACTGAATATCCGGAGCTTATAACAAAAACTCCTCCAATGATTGGAATTGCAAGAAAACCTTCTGCAATTGCCGTGATCCATTTCATTCCTGTCGAGTAATTTTTCATACTATATTCTACCTCCATATTATTTAAGTCGTTATGTTATATACGGACAAGCCGACAAAAAGTTTCATTTTTCTTGGCTCTGTCACAATTTTTCCTGACGGTCGTTTCAATTCCATTTAAAATAGGGTATACTTAACGAAGCTACTAATGAATTTACAGGAGGTACCTATCATGACAGTAATTCTAATTATAGGTGTTTGCTTTGCATTCCTATCTGCAATTTTCACAGGCGGATACGATGATAAACCGGGCAAGGTTAAGATACCTGGCCTAAAAAAATAACAATAAGTAAAACGGGACATGCCTTCAGGCTGCCCCGTTTTTTTTATACCAATCCTGGATAAGATTGTTGCCTAAGTGCTTCATATATAAGTATCGCCGCCGTGTTCGATAAATTAAGCGACCGAATGTTGTCGTTCATCGGGATTCGTAGACACCGTTCTTTATTCTCCTCTAAAATTTCTTCAGGAAGTCCGCTCGTCTCTTTACCGAAGACGAAAAATATATCTGTTGCACCATCAGAATAATCGAATGCAGTATGAGTCCTTTCACCGTGTTTTGTCAAAAAGTAAAAAACAGCATCGGGATTCGCCGCGAATAGCTCACGAATTCCTTCATGATATGTAATGTCGACGTGCTCCCAGTAATCGAGCCCCGCACGTTTCAACATTTTGTCATCCGTCGAAAATCCAAGCGGTTTCACAAGATGAAGTTTCGCTCCTGTTCCTGCGCATGTCCTTGCAATATTCCCTGTGTTTGCAGGGATTTGTGGTTCAAATAACGCTACGTGTATGGCCATCTCAGTGATTCCTCCAATTAAACTTTTTCTTACTATAGATTTGTTGAAATATAGAACC
Organism: Sporosarcina sp. FSL K6-1540; assembly: GCF_038620285.1. Classification (NCBI taxonomy): domain Bacteria; kingdom Bacillati; phylum Bacillota; class Bacilli; order Caryophanales; family Caryophanaceae; genus Sporosarcina; species Sporosarcina sp. FSL K6-1540. Next base: position 2,398,309 of record NZ_CP152018.1, on the reverse strand, counting down.
CCATTGAATTTACTTCTGCTGCCTCTTGTAAGGAGCCTTCGTTTAGTTTATATAGGCATTCATTTCTTTAATATATAAGTATCCGCTGCCTTTTCTAATTCAGCACGCACTTCCGGATCTTCCTCTTTCGATAATGCTTCCTTAATCGCTACATATCCTTCTTCCAAACCAATTCGACCAAGTGCCCATGCAATCGTACCACGAATGACGGGCCTTGGATCGTTCTCTAACATACTGATCAATTCAGGTACCGCAGACTCCTCCTTAAAATGTGCGAGTGCAATAATTGCATTTCGCTGAATCGGATTTTTTCCGCGCCAAGATCCTGATACATGTCCAAATTTCTCTTTAAATTCTCGATTCGACAACCTGAGCACAGGCTGAAGAAGTGGCTTCGCCAGTTCAGGGTCCGGTTGGAATGCTTGCTGATGCAAATTATGCTTTCCTTTATTTTTCGGACATACCGTTTGACATGTATCACACCCGTATATCCGATTACCAAACTCCGCACGAAATTCTTCCGGGATTGGCTTTTTCGACTGTGTAAGGAAAGCAATGCAACGCTGCGCATTTAATTGACCACCCTGAATCAATGCACCAGTTGGACATACGTCAAGACAAAGTGTGCAATCCCCACATTCATCTTCCATTGGAACGTCCGGCGCAAAAGGGATATTGGTAATCATTTCACCCAGGTACACATACGAACCGAATTCCGGCGTAATTATTGAACAGTTTTTTGCCGACCAGCCAATCCCCGCCCGTTCTGCAACAGCGCGGTCTGCAAGCTCACCCGTATCTACCATCGAGCGAACCTTTGCTTTAGGTGCATGTTCTAGTATAAATTCCTCAAGCAGTCTCAGCTTTTCACGAAGGACTGTATGATAATCTGTTCCCCATGATGCACGGCAAAAAATACCCCGGCGCTCGCCTTTTTTTCCTCTCGGAGAATCTGCCATTTTGGATGGATAAGCTACAGCAATTGCAATAATGCTTTCTGCTTGATCAAGCAAAAGAGCAGGTTCTGTCCGTTTATCTAAATCCTTTTCTTCAAAACCCGACTGATAGCCTAGTTCTTGCTGCCGCTTCAAGCGGTTTTTCAACTCACGAAATGGTGCAGCTGTTGTAAAACCAATTTTGTCGATGCCGATTGACTCCGCATAGTCCCTCACTGACTGTTGCAACTGAACAGCATTCACACTGTATCGCCTCCACTATGCTACTATTGAATTAAACTATATAAAGGGTGAAGTCATTGATTATTGAAATGGATATGAAGCTTTTAGGTGCCGTACCCGGATTAAAATTGGGCATTAATCATTATACCAAAATTACAGTGTCAGAATCGCCTCAAATGCTAAAAGGAAAATTGCAATTATTCCAAGAGCAACTTTTCTTTGAGCTGGAGAACAAGTCCGTCCCCGAATTCCCTGGCATTAAAGAATGGCGTACTGTGTGGAAAGCACTTGGCGCAGACCCTAATCGATACCGTCATTCTACAGAAGCACTTATGCGCCGGATTAAGAAGCAAAACTACATCGATCCATTCCACAATGCTGTCGACTTGAATAACTTCTTTTCCTTGCAGCACGAAATTCCAGTAGGCATCTATGACCTCGAAAAAATTGTCGGCGATATAGTCGTTACTTCAGGGACAGAAGAGGATGGATATGATGGATTGAATGGTCGTTTTAATTCATTACAAAACATTCTACTGTTAAAAGATGATTATAGCCCATTCGGTAGCCCATATGTCGATTCTATACGCAGCGCTGTAACAGAAGATACGACAGACGCGTTACATATCTTCTTCCTACGCCCGTCCATGGATGCTACTGAAGCGTTTGAACTGACAACAGCATGTGGGAACATGTTTACTAGTCTTAGTGGTGGAGATGTTCGTTCATATGTTTTGCACGAGGGACAAACTTCCATTATAGTTGACTGACAATGTTTCTAAATGGGGGGAATGAACAAGTGAGCAACATAACACTCGCTGAAGCTGTAAAATTAAAAAGTGTTTTAACAAAACGAATTCATGAGCTTGAAGATGAAATGAGACGCGTAGCCTTTACGAATGTAGAAAAAGGCAACACCCCTGATCAAGGACCACGTAGCCTTAAAATCGTAGAAACAGAATTGGATGAAGTCCGTTTAGATAGTCGAGTGCTCGACCGTCTCATGTATCGTGCCAATATCGATAATGAAATCGAGTTCCAAGGGCAACAACTTGCGATTGTCGAAGCGATTGAACTTGCCATACAATTACGTGCAAAAGCCCGCTTTTACAAAGAACTCTCTATGGCAGAAAAAGAAGAGATTCAATACGGCTACTCTGAAGGTACGGTCGTATACCGTGTTGCTTTATTCGATCCTGAGGATTATCGGGTGAAATCATTGCAAGCAGAAAAGGATGCACATAAGTTATCTAATTCTATTAATGCAAAAAACTATTCGATTGTCTTGAAATTTGATGATACGAAGTACTTTTAATGCCCTTGGAAAGGTGAGACTCCTCTCCAGGGCATAGAGTAGGGATCAATCCAATTTAAATTGCAGGCAAACCAATAACCTGTCACCATTTACTTTGTGACCAATCCCCAATGACCAACCAAGGCAATTGCAATGGACAACCCAAACTAGTGTCATCGGATCCCCTCTATGAAAATCGCTCCTTACGCTTCGGCGGTAAGGAGCGATTTTGTTTACTACCCATTTTTGAACCGCTGTGTTTTCTCACCATCTATTAGTAACGTCCAGGTTCCACTCTCTAGAAAACTTGTGCCACCAAGTTTATCAAGTCGACTTTTCCTGATGAAATGCCTCTTACTCATTTTCTGCAATATGCTTCAGAGCTCTTGCTCGACTCACAATAAAGTTTCTCATATAGCTTTCCAAAAACAACTTATCCGCAATAACACCAATCACTCCACAGGGTGATCTATATTGAAATCTGTCAATCATCAGAGTGCCATTATCCTTCTCAATAAACTCATGAATATGGTGAAAAGATTGGAATGCTCCTTTCACCATTATGTCTTCAAACATATACGGTATATCCATCACCGTTACTTTGGCAGTTAGTCTTTGTCTTATACCGAAATGAACGGCCTCCCATGTAACAATATCCCCGGCCAGCAATAAACCTGTTGTCACCCCACCGACAGCCTTCTCTTTCGTCCCCTCTGTTGTACGGGTATGAATATCCACGTCTCGTGCAAGATCAAAGCAACGTTCTACCGAGGCTTGAATGAACTCCTGGTGTTCAATTAATGGCATAATGTTTCCCCTACTCTCTATTCTTTTATCTAAATATATATTGAAATAAAGAATTAAATTACATTGAATTCTTTAAAGTGCTAGGGGTAGCCAAAGCCCACGTTCGCTCAGTTAAGTCAACTTATATAGTAGAAATTAAACACAAAAAAACACAACCGAAGTTGTGTTTTTCATCTGATACCCGAGGCCGGACTTGAACCGGCACGCCTTACGGCATCGCATTTTGAGTGCGACGTGTCTGCCATTCCACCACTCGGGCATAACACTATTTAGTTTACGAACAACGATACATAAGAAAATTGGAGGCGGCAACCGGAATCGAACCGGTGGTAAGGGTGTTGCAGACCCATGCCTTACCGCTTGGCTATGCCGCCGTAGATGATGGAGCGGAAGACGGGATTCGAACCCGCGACCCCGACCTTGGCAAGGTCGTATTCTACCACTGAACTACTTCCGCGAAACTGGGGTAGCTGGATTCGAACCAACGAGTGACGGAGTCAAAGTCCGTTGCCTTACCGCTTGGCTATACCCCAAAAAGATAAATGGGGCGACTGAAGGGAATCGAACCCTCGAGTGTCGGAACCACAATCCGATGTGTTAACCACTTCACCACAATCGCCATGATATCTAGTTTGTTTTAATTGAATATAAAATGGGGCGACTGAAGGGAATCGAACCCTCGAATGTCGGAACCACAATCCGATGTGTTAACCACTTCACCACAATCGCCATGATATATAAGTTTGTTTTAATTGGATAGATAAATGGGGCGACTGAAGGGAATCGAACCCTCGAGTGTCGGAACCACAATCCGATGTGTTAACCACTTCACCACAATCGCCATAATATTAGATTATACTAAAAAAAATGGCAGGGGCAGTAGGAATCGAACCCACATCAAAGGTTTTGGAGACCTCTATTCTACCGTTAAACTATGCCCCTAAAACTGGTGGTGGGGGGCGGATTCGAACCGCCGAACCCGTAGGGAGCGGATTTACAGTCCGCCGCGTTTAGCCACTTCGCTACCCCACCATATAGGTGTAAATGGTGCCGGAGAAAGGACTTGAACCCTCAACCTACTGATTACAAGTCAGTTGCTCTACCAGTTGAGCTACTCCGGCACAAATATTAAAATGGTGGCTCAGGACGGAATCGAACCGCCGACACAAGGATTTTCAGTCCTTTGCTCTACCGACTGAGCTACTGAGCCACATATTTGGTTTACATTAAGATATTAGCTTATTCTAAACCTTATAAGAAAAATAAAAATGGCGGTCCCGACCGGGATCGAACCGGCGATCTCCTGCGTGACAGGCAGGCATGTTAACCGCTACACCACGGGACCATTTGGTTGCGGGGGCAGGATTTGAACCTGCGACCTTCGGGTTATGAGCCCGACGAGATACCACTTCTCCACCCCGCGACAACAATATAATGTATTCATTTGATAAAGAGCTAATCATTTACATGTCAGCTATATGATCTGCTGTATCATGATAAAATTTGGTTGCGGGGGCAGGATTTGAACCTGCGACCTTCGGGTTATGAGCCCGACGAGATACCACTTCTCCACCCCGCGACAATAGTATTTATATAATTAAATATATGTAAGTTTCTTTAAGCGGTGAATCTGCTTAAAAAACTTAATGGTGGAGGATGACGGGCTCGAACCGCCGACCCCCTGCTTGTAAGGCAGGTGCTCTCCCAGCTGAGCTAATCCTCCTGGGTAAAATTGCGATAAGCGGCGCATCTCTCTGTCAGCTTCATTCGCTCAGTCAGTCACGTACTAATGTACGCTCCTTCCTTCTCCCAATTTTAACGAGAGTGTGCTATGCTCGAATTACTGAATTAAAGTCTACGTGCTTAATGATGAATTTCTAAAAAATTATGGTGACCCCTACGGGATTCGAACCCGTGATACCGCCGTGAAAGGGCGGTGTCTTAACCGCTTGACCAAGGGGCCTTAATTTATCATTTATATGAATCTGGCGGAGAGCAAGGGATTTGAACCCTTGAAACAGCGTTAGCCGCTTACATGATTTCCAATCATGCTCCTTCGGCCACTCGGACAGCTCTCCTAAATGGCTCCGCAGGTAGGACTCGAACCTACGACCGATCGGTTAACAGCCGATTGCTCTACCACTGAGCTACTGCGGAATAATATTAAGAACATACATTAAGTATCTTCTTTTGGACTAACAGACCAGCGACGTCCTACTCTCACAGGGGGAAACCCCCAACTACCATCGGCGCTGAAGAGCTTAACTTCCGTGTTCGGTATGGGAACGGGTGTGACCTCTTCGCAATCGTCACTGAACTATTTTCCACAAGACAAGATTAATTATATCATACCTTGTTGTTACTTGCAAGCGTTTTTACAAAATAATTAATTTTGTTCGCTCAAAACTGAATAAAACAGACATTGTGCTACACAGAATCAGGGTAATCAAGCCCTTTTCAAAATTGGTTAAGTCCTCGATCGATTAGTATCCGTCAGCTCCACACGTCGCCGTGCTTCCACCCCAGACCTATCAACCTCATCTTCTTTGAGGGATCTTACTTACTTGCGTAATGGGAAATCTCATCTCGAGGGGGGCTTCATGCTTAGATGCTTTCAGCATTTATCCCGTCCATACATAGCTACCCAGCGATGCCTTTGGCAAGACAACTGGTACACCAGAGGTATGTCCATCCCGGTCCTCTCGTACTAAGGACAGCTCCTCTCAAATTTCCTGCGCCCGCGACGGATAGGGACCGAACTGTCTCACGACGTTCTGAACCCAGCTCGCGTACCGCTTTAATGGGCGAACAGCCCAACCCTTGGGACCGACTACAGCCCCAGGATGCGATGAGCCGACATCGAGGTGCCAAACCTCCCCGTCGATGTGGACTCTTGGGGGAGATAAGCCTGTTATCCCCGGGGTAGCTTTTATCCGTTGAGCGATGGCCCTTCCATGCGGAACCACCGGATCACTAAGCCCGTCTTTCGACCCTGCTCGACTTGTAGGTCTCGCAGTCAAGCTCCCTTATGCCTTTGCACTCTACGAATGATGTCCAACCATTCTGAGGGAACCTTTGGGCGCCTCCGTTACTCTTTAGGAGGCGACCGCCCCAGTCAAACTGCCCGCCTGACACTGTCTCCTGCCCCGATAAGGGGCATGGGTTAGAAGTCCAATACAGCCAGGGTAGTATCCCACCAACGCCTCATCCGAAGCTAGCGCTCCGGAATCCAAGGCTCCTACCTATCCTGTACAGGCTGCACCGGAATTCAATATCAGGTTACAGTAAAGCTCCACGGGGTCTTTCCGTCCTGTCGCGGGTAACCTGCATCTTCACAGGTATTATAATTTCACCGAGTCTCTCGTTGAGACAGTGCCCAGATCGTTACGCCTTTCGTGCGGGTCGGAACTTACCCGACAAGGAATTTCGCTACCTTAGGACCGTTATAGTTACGGCCGCCGTTTACTGGGGCTTCAATTCGAAGCTTCGCTTGCGCTGACCTCTCCTCTTAACCTTCCAGCACCGGGCAGGCGTCAGCCCCTATACTTCACCTTGCGGTTTTGCAGAGACCTGTGTTTTTGCTAAACAGTCGCCTGGGCCTATTCACTGCGGCTCTCTCGGGCTTTAACACCCTACCAGAGCACCCCTTCTCCCGAAGTTACGGGGTCATTTTGCCGAGTTCCTTAACGAGAGTTCTCTCGATCACCTTAGGATTCTCTCCTCGCCTACCTGTGTCGGTTTGCGGTACAGGCACCTCCCGCCTCGCTAGAGGCTTTTCTTGGCAGCGTGAAATCAGGGACTCAGGGATAAATCCCCTTGCTGTAACAGCTCAATGTTATAGGAACGGGATTTGCCTCATTCCACACCTCACTGCTTAGACGCGCATAACCAACAGCGCGCTCACCCTATCCTACTGCGTCACCCCATTGCTCAAACGGCGGGGAGGTGGTACAGGAATATCAACCTGTTGTCCATCGTCTACGCCTTTCGGCCTCAACTTAGGTCCTGACTAACCCTGAGCGGACGAGCCTTCCTCAGGAAACCTTGGGCATTCGGTGGAAGGGATTCTCACCCTTCTTTCGCTACTCATACCGGCATTCTCACTTCCAAGCGCTCCACCAGTCCTTACGGTCTAGCTTCGACGCCCTTGGAACGCTCTCCTACCACTGACATCTAAGATGTCAATCCACAGTTTCGGTGATTCGTTTAGCCCCGGTACATTTTCGGCGCAGCGCCACTCGACCAGTGAGCTATTACGCACTCTTTAAATGATGGCTGCTTCTAAGCCAACATCCTGGTTGTCTGGGCAACGCCACATCCTTTTCCACTTAACGAATACTTGGGGACCTTAACTGGTGGTCTGGGCTGTTTCCCTCTCGACTACGGATCTTATCACCCGCAGTCTGACTCCCAAACATAAATCATCGGCATTCGGAGTTTGTCTGAATTCGGTAACCCGGGATGGGCCCCTAGTCCAAACAGTGCTCTACCTCCGAGATTCTTAAGTTTGAGGCTAGCCCTAAAGCTATTTCGGAGAGAACCAGCTATCTCCAGGTTCGATTGGAATTTCACCGCTACCCACACCTCATCCCCGCACTTTTCAACGTACGTGGGTTCGGGCCTCCAGTAAGTGTTACCTTACCTTCACCCTGGACATGGGTAGATCACCTGGTTTCGGGTCTACGACCCCATACTCTATCGCCCTATTCAGACTCGCTTTCGCTGCGGCTCCGCATTCACTGCTTAACCTTGCATGGAATCGTAACTCGCCGGTTCATTCTACAAAAGGCACGCCATCACCCATTAACGGGCTCTGACAACTTGTAGGCACATGGTTTCAGGATCTATTTCACTCCCCTTCCGGGGTGCTTTTCACCTTTCCCTCACGGTACTGGTTCACTATCGGTCACTAGGGAGTATTTAGCCTTGGGAGATGGTCCTCCCGGATTCCGACGGAATTTCACGTGTTCCGCCGTACTCAGGATACACTCTGGAGAGAATGGACTTTCAACTACGGGGCTTTTACCCGC